>NZ_QVAI01000009.1 GCF_003427025.1 Jiangella endophytica | reverse complement strand
TGAGGACACAAACAAACTTGGCATCAACCAAACATCATCAGGCACACTGTTGAGTTCTCAAAAATCGGACGCACTCACAAGACACCCGCTAAGGAGTCAGCGTGAGACGCTGTTGATCCGGTGAGGATCTTCTTCGGTCAGCACCAGGCTTAGCCTGGCGGACGGTTCTGGAACCAGAACCCCTGCCCGAAGCAGTTCCTCAACCTTACTGCGTCTGGCCCGTCGAGACAAACCGTTTCGCAGTTCCCCCCACCCGGCGCTGACCGGACCCAGACAAGGGTCTGCTCAGTGAGCTGAAGTGGTGGTGACTCTGCAGGTCGGCCGCCGTTTCCCGCGTCCCGCTCCCCTTGAGCCGAAGAGAAACTTACGGCCCCGGGGAGCGGGAGTCAAATCCTGACCCGGTGAATCGTTGTGACGGCCGTCTCACCCGCATTTGTGCAGGTCAGCGACGTGTCAGGCCAGCTCGACCCCACCGACGGTGCGCTTGCCCCGGCGGAGCACGAGGTAACGCCCGTGCAGAAGATCGTCGCGGCCGGGCCGGTCGTCCGGAGCGAGGCCGGGATCGAGGCGCACGTTGTTGACGTACGCCCCGCCGTCGGAGATGGCGCGGCGGGCCGCGGAGCGGGAATCGACGAGGCCGGACCCGACGAACAGGTCGACGTACGAGGGAAGCTCCTCCCCCACGTTCAACGGCCGTGCGCCGGCTTCGTCGAGGGCGGCCTTGAGCGTCCCGGCGTCGAGCTCCTCGAGCGCGCCCATGCCGAACAGAGCCCGGGACGCCGCGATGACCTTCGCGGTCTCGTCAGGCCCGTGCAGCAACGACGTGAGGTCCTCGGCCAGCGCGCGCTGGGCCGAGCGTGCCGCCGGTTTCTCGGCCGCTTCCCGCTCCAACTCGGCGATCTCCTCGCGGGAACGGAAGCTGAACACCTTGAGGTAGCCGACCACATCGCGGTCGTCGGCATTGACCCAGAACTGGAAGAAGGAGTACGGGCTGGTCATCTCGGCGTCGAGCCAGACGGTGCCGGACTCGGTCTTGCCGAACTTGGTGCCGTCGGCCTTGGTGATGAGGGGCGTGGCCAGCACGTGCACCGACTGCCGCTCGACCCGGTGGATGAGGTCGGCGCCGCTGGTGAGGTTGCCCCACTGGTCGCTGCCACCGGTCTGCAGGACGCAGCCGTACCGGCGGTACAGCTCGAGGTAGTCCATGCCCTGCAGGATCTGGTAGCTGAACTCGGTGAAGCTGATGCCCTGTTCGCTGTTGAGCCGGGCGCTCACCGACTCCTTGGACAGCATGCGGCTGAGCCGGAAGTGCTTGCCGACGTCGCGCAGGAAGTCGATGGCCGACAGCGGCGCCGTCCAGTCGAGGTTGTTCACCATGCGCGCCGGATGGGGCCCGTCGAAGTCGAGCAGCGGTTCGATCTGTTTGCGGATGCGCTCGACCCAGCCGGCGACGGTGTCGCGGTCGTTCAGCGTCCGTTCGCCGGTCATCTTGGGGTCGCCGATGAGCCCCGTCGCCCCGCCGACGAGCGCCAGCGGGTCGTTGCCGGCCACCTGGAGGCGTCGCATGGTGAGGATCTGCACCAGGTTGCCGATGTGCAGGCTCGGCGCCGTGGGGTCGAACCCGCAGTAATAGGTGACCGGGCCGGCTGCCAGAGCAGTGCGCAAGGCCTGCTCGTCAGTGGACAGCGCGATGAGCCCGCGCCAGTGCAGCTCGTCCAGGATGTCGGTCACGGTCGGTCCTCGGTCTCCTCGTGAAGGGATGTGAGCATGAACGCACCCATGGTCTCGCACGCCGGCCGAGCGATGCGAATCACTTCCGGCGCTTGGGCACGTGGGGCCGGTACGGCGACACCGTCGGCTCCCCGTCCAGCCAGAACCGCCACGGGTACGCGTCGCCGTCGCCACCCGGTCCGCTGACGCCGACGCGCGGGCCGGTCCGCACCCGGGTGGCATCGACGGGCGGGCCCGGCAGCAGCTGCGTCGGCGACCCCACGGAGCAGAGGTCGACGCCGTTGTCGGAGCGGCCGAGGCCCAGGGCGGAGGTCAGACGGGCCGGGCCGCGGGCGTACTCGCGCGGTGCCCGCGCGGACAGCCGCCGCGCCGCCGCCAGCGACGCGCCCTCGATCACCTCGCCGGCGCGCAGCAGCACCGCCGTCGCCGTCCCGTCGACGTCGCACACCACGTTCGCGCAGAAGTGCATGCCGTAGGTGAAGTAGACGTAGAGATGGCCGGCCGGCCCGAACATGACCTCGTTGCGCGGGGTGCGGCCGCGGTAGGCGTGCGAGCCGGGATCGTCGGCGCCCTGGTACGCCTCGACCTCGGTCAGCCGCACCGCGACCGTGCCCTCGGGCGTCGTGTGCCGCAGCACGCTGCCGAGCAGGTCGGGGGCCACGTCGAGGCCGGGACGGGCCAGGAACGCGCGGTCGATCGTCGCCGTCTCCACCGCGCCAGTATCGACGACGGGGTCAGCTCGCCGCGGCCGGTGGTCGCGTCACTGGTCGATGACCGAGCCGTCGATGTGCAGCCGGGTCTGGATCTCCCACGGCTTCGGCGGCGCGGCCTCGACGGCGCCGTCGCGCAGGGTGACGCCGATGCCCGGCACGTCGGGGATGGTGAGGAAGCCGGCGCCGTCGTAACCATAGGCGCGCTCGACGATGTCCTTCTTCGGGAACTCGTCCTCGCCCAGCGGGTACTCCTGCAGGACGAAGTTCGGGACGGTGGCGGCGATCTGCAGACAGGCCGCCGTCGACACCGGGCTCAGCGGGTTGTGCGGGATGACGCCGACGTGCCGGGCCTCGGCCAGCGCGGCGACCTTCTTGGCGCCGGTGATGCCACCGACCAGGCAGACGTCGGGTCGGACGTACTGGACGGCGTCGCGGCGCAGCAGCGTGTCGAACTCCCAGAGGCTGGTGAGCCGCTCCCCCGTCGCGATCGGGACGTTGATCTTGCCGGCGACGTAGGCCATCTCGTCGACGTTGTCCGGCAGCACGGGGTCCTCGATGAACATCGGGTGGTACGGCTCGATGCCCAGCGCCACCTGGACGGCCTCGGCCGGGGTGAGCCGGCGGTGGATCTCGATGCACAGGTCGACGTCGTCGCCGACGGCCTCGCGGTACTGCCGGACGGCGTCGACGGCGCCGGCCACCTTCTGCGCGTGCGTCTCGAAGTACGGCTCCGAGAACGGGACGTCCAGGAACGGCGTCAGATGCCCGACGGCGGTGAACCCGGCCTGTTTGGCGGCCACCACACCTTCGACCAGTTCTTCGCGCGTCGCGCCGAAGACGTGCCCGTAGGCCCGCGCCTTCGACCGCACCTTCCCGCCGAGCAGCTCGTAGACCGGCGTCTCGTAGTGCTGGCCCTTGATGTCCCACAGCGCGATGTCGATGGCGCTCAGCGCACCCATGACGGCCGAGCCGCCGAAGTGGCTGGACCGGTACATGTACTGCCAGTGGTGCTCGATGAGCAGGGGGTCCTGACCGACGAGGTAGCGGCCGAACGCCTCGACCGCCCCCGCCGACGCCTCGAGGAACCCCCACGCGCCGGACTCTCCGAGCCCGGTCAGGCCGGTGTCGGTCCGAACCTCGACCAGCAGGTACCGGTCGAGCAGGAGGGGACGAACATCGGTCACGATCACGGTGTCTTCTCCAATGAACGGGTCAGTCCTTCACCGAGCCGGACGTGAGTCCTTCGGTGAGGAAACGCTGGGCCAGCGAGAACGCCACGACGACGGGGATGGTGATGACCACGCAACCGGCCATGAGCACCGTCGTCGGTGTGCCGACGTTCGCCTCCAGCTGGTTGATGCCCAGGGCGACGGTCCACGAGCCGCGGTCCTCGACCAGGAAGAGCAGGGCGAACAGGAACTCGTCCCACGCCGACATGAAGACGTAGATGCCGACGGTGGCGATGGCCGGCGCCGACAGCGGGACGATGACGTGCCGGATGACGCCGAGCCGGGAGGCGCCGTCGATGCGGGCGGCCTCCTCGATGTCGGCGGGGACACTGCTGAAGTAGTTGCGCAGCATGTACAGCGCCAGCGGCAGTGTGTAGGCGAAGTAGATGATGATGACCGCGGTGAACGACGGCCGCATGCCCAGGCGTGTGAACATGACGAACAGCGGCACCGCGAACACCAGCGGCGGGAACAGGTACACCATGAGGATCGAGGCGTTGACGAACGACGCGCCCCGGTAGCGCAGCCGGGTGGCGGCGTAGGCGGCGAGGATGCCGAACGACAGCGACAGGACGACGGTGACGCCGGCGATGTAGGCGCTGTTGCCGATGAAGCCGCCGAACCCGAAGCCGCCGTCCTCGCGGCTGGACAGGATGCGGGTGTAGCCGCCGAGGTCGATCTCGGACAGCCGCGGCAGCAGCCGGCCGGGCTCGTTGAGCAGCGACGACACCGGCCGGAACGACAGTCCGAGCATGACCAGCAGCGGGAACGCCGTGATGCCGACGAAGAACGCGATGCTGACCCGGCGGGCGATGCGGAAGAACCGTTCCTCGAACGCGTGCCGGCTCATGCCTGGTCCTTCCTCGCCTGCCACCGGACGTACACCGTCAGGACGACGAGCATCACCGCGGCGAGGATCAGCGACAGCGCCGCCGCAGCACCCGGGTTGCTCCGCCCGATGAGCCACTCGTAGATCTCGATCGAGATGACCCGCGTGCCGGCGCCGCCGCCGGTGAGCAGGTAGATGTTGGTGAAGTCGTTGAAGTTCCAGATGAACCGCAGCAGGAACAACACGGCCAGCACACCGCGCAGGGCCGGGAACGTCACGTGCCGGAACTGCTGGGTGATGGTGGCGCCGTCGATGGTCGCCGCCTCGTACAGGTGCTTCGGAATGGCCTGCAGCCGCGCGTAGACGAAGATGAACGCGAATGGGAAGTAGCGCCACGCCTCGAACGCGATGACGGTGCTGAACGCCAGCGGGACGGTGCCCACCAGCGGGAGGTCGATGGACTGCTGGCCGAAGAAGTCGACCCGCGACCAGCCGAACCAGTCGTGTCCCCAGGCGTTCACGACGCCGTACTGCGGCGACAGCATGGTCCGCCAGACGAACGCGGCGGCCACCACCGGCAGCACGTACGGCACCAGCAGCAGGGCCTTCACCGCGCCCCGGCCGCGGAACGGCCGCCGCATGGCCAGCGCCGCCCACACGCCGAGCAGCAGCGACAGCACCGTCCCGGCCAGCGCGTAGACGACGGTGCGCCCGACCGTCGGCCAGAACTCGCGCTGCCCCGTCACCAGCCGGAAGTTGTCGAAGCCGAGCTCGGCCTGGAGGAACCCGAACGGCGTGAAGTTGCGCAACTCGATCAGCCGCAGGCTCTGCAGGCTGATCGTGACGTTCCAGAGCACCGGCAGCGCGACCAGGACGACGGTGGCGAGGATGGCCGGCAGCAGGAGCAGGTAGGCGAAGCGCGCCTCGCGCCGCCGCGACGGGGACGGCTTGCGATCGCGCCGGCCGCCGCGTGACGGGGCGCCGCCGGGCCGGTCGGAGCCCGGCGGCGCCTGCGTGGTGGTGGTCATCGGGTGTCCTGACGGGGTCAGCCGGCGGACCCGATGAGCTCGAGCTCGTCGGTCAGCTGCTGCTGGACGTCGGCCGCGGCCTCCTCGGGCGTCAGCACGCCGTTCTGGACGTCGCCGACGGCGGCCGGGATGGTCGTGAGCTCGTACAGCACGCCGACGAGCTCGCCGAAGCCCTGCTGGATGCCCCACGCGTCGAAGTTCTGCGCGCCGTCGACCAGCTCGGTGACGGTGTCGTCGCCGTAGTACTCGGCGAGTGTGCCCTCGCGGTCGACGCCCATGTTGAGCTCCTGCCAGGCGTCGACGAACGCCGTCGGCTCCTCGGGGGTGCCGGTGCGCATGGGGATCATGCCGTTGGGAACCTGCGCGAGCCACTCGGTGTAGCCGTCGCCGACCAGGTACTTCACCAGCTCCTGGGCGTTCTCGGTGTCGGCGTCGACGGTGATGCCGAGGTTGCTGATGCGGCCGTACTGCGCGGTGTCGCCGTGGTAGCCCTCGATCTCGGACACGATGCCGGTGTTGGTGGCGAGGTAGCCGGGGTCGGCGGCGCACTCGGCGCAGTTGGCCAGCTCGGCGTCCTCGAGGCCGGCGAGGCGGTGCAGCGTGAACGGGCCCTGCGGCATCATGGCGGCCTGGCCGGCCAGGTAGGCGGCGCGCTGGTCGACGCTGTTGAAGGTGCCGGCGGGCGCGTAGTTCCGCAGCAGCTCGTCGTAGAACTCGAACGTCTCGACGCAGCGCTCGTCGTCGAGAGCGAGCTCGTCGTCCTCGCCGATCAGCTGGCAGCCGTTGCCCAGCGCGAAGTGCTCGAAGATCTGCTGTGTCACCTGGTGGCCGGGGTCGTTGCCGAGCACGATGCCATAGCGCTGGTTGCCGGGGTCGTGCAGCGCCTGCGCGGCGGCGAGGATGTTCTCGAACGACGTCGGCGGCGCCAGCCCGGCCGCGTCGAACCAGTCCTTGCGGTAGTGCATGATCAAGCCCCAGCCCGAGGTGGGAACGGCTGCGACGGTGCCGTCGACGGTGGCGAACCCGAGCCCGGCCTCGCGGAACGTCGACGGGTCGAGCTCGTCGACGACCTCCTGCGCGGCCTCGGCGTCGAGCAGCCCGTCGGCCAGCCAGCGGCTCGTCATGACCATCGGGTGGTCGACGACGTCGGGCAGCGTGCCGGACGCCGCGTTGGTGATCATCTGCTGCGGGACGCTGGTCTCCTCGACGGTGACGAGGTCGACCTCGATGCCGGTCTGCTCGGTGAACCGCTCGAGGTTGGCCTCGGTGCGGGCGACGCGGTTCGGCTCGGACTCCAGCGTCCAGAACGTCAGCGGCTCGGAGGAGTCGCCGCTGCCGCCGTCGGTGTCGTCGCCACCGCCCCCGCACGCGGTGACCGCGAGCGTGGCCGCGGCGGCGGTCAGCGCCAGGACGAGGCGGCGCCGGGCGGGCCGGCGTCGGGTCGGGGAGAGAGGCATCGTCGGTTCTCCTAGGGTTCGATGACGGTCGCCGAGGCAGCGCCGTGGCGGGGTGAGCGGGGCAACCAGACGCGCATCGCGCCGCCGTCGCGGTTGTCCCAGAGGTGGTAGGGCACGGCCCGCGCGACGACCCGGGCGCGCACGGCCGGGTCGGTCGCGGGGGCGGCGCCGTAGGGCAGGCCGGTGCGGGGCCGCGCGGCCAGGACGTCGGCCGCGAGGTCGACGAAGGTGACCGGTCCGGGCAGCCCGGGGCTGCTCTCCCGACGCGTCGTCGGGGTGTCGTCGCCGGTCGGCGCGAGATCGTCGAGCGTGACGCCGGCGGGCTGGTCGATCTGTTCGAAGCAGTACACGAGCGGTCCGCGCTCGACGGCGATGGTGCCGCGCAGCGCGTCGAGGCGGTGGTGCGGGTAGGTCAGCCGCGGAGCGACGTCGAGGTCGAGCTCGACGGTGTCGCCGGGCCGCCACAAACGGTCGACGACGAGGTAACCGCGCTCGTCCGGGCGGACGTCGGCCGGGGCGCCCGCGACGCTGAGAGCGGTGTGGTCCGGAGCGCTCCAGGCGGGCAGCCGCAGCTCGAGCCGCCAGGGTCGCGTGGGGGTCTGATCGACGGTGACGCGGATGCGGCCGTCGTCGGGGTACGCCGTCGCCACCGTCAGCCGGACGCCGTCGTTCGTCTCGATCTCCGCCGGCAGGAACAGCTGCAGCTGGACGCCGTCGTCGCTGGTCGTGGCCGCGTAGTGGCCGAGCGAGCCGATGAGCCGGGCGACGTTGGGCGGGCAGCACGCACACCGGAACCAGGGGCGACGGCGCCCGCCCTTGGGCGGCGGGGTGGCGTCGGGGCGGCGCTGCAGCGCGTTGACGTAGAAGAAGCGGTCGCCGTGGACGTTCGTGCTGGCCGCGACGGTGTTGTAGAGCGTGCGCTCGACGAGGTCGGCGAACCGCGACTCGCCCGTTGCCAGCAGCAGCCGCCAGCTCCAGTGGATGCTCGCGACGGCGGCGCACGTCTCGTTGTAGGACTGGTCGGGCGGCAGCTCGTCGCGGTCGCCGAACGCCTCGAACAGGTGCCGCGAGCCGTGTCCGCCGGTGAGCGCTGTCTTGTGGGCGACGGTGTCGTCCCAGCGGCGGATGGACGCGGCCAGCAGCTCGGTGTCGCCGGTCTCGGCCGCGACATCGACCACGCCGGCCTCGAGGTAGAGCGCGCGGACGGCGTGGCCGTTCAGCGTCGTGGCGGTGCGGGCCGGCTCGTGGTCGACGAGGTAGACCGAGCCCCGGTCGGACTCGCCGGCGAAACCGTGGCCCCGCCGTTCCACGAACTGGGCAGCCTGGTCGAGGTAGGACCGCTCGCCCGTGTGCCGGTAGAGCTCGACCAGCGCGGTCTCGATCTCGGGATGTCCGTCGAGGCCGGCGCGGCCGCCGCGGCGAAACTCGGCGACGACGTGGTCGGCGGCGCGGCGGGCGACCGCGAGCAGCCGGTCGTTCCCCGTAGCGCGGTCGAGGGCGACTCCGGCCTGGATGAGGTGGCCGTAGCAGTACAGCTCGTGGCTGGAGACGAGGTCCGCGTAGCGGCGGTCGGGCGCGGCGACCTGGATCCAGGAGTTCAGGTAGCCGTCGGGCCGCTGGGCGCGCTCGAGGACGCCGGCCCATCGGACGGCGGTCTCTTCCAGCGCGGCGTCCGGGCCGTGGGCGGCCAACTGCCAGGCCACGGCCTCGAGCACCTTGGTGACGTCGGAGTCGGCGAAGTGCATGCCGCGGAACACGCCCTCGGCCTCGCCCGCCGCGATCTCCAGGTTGCGCAGCGTCCCCGTCGACACGATGAGTTCGACCGCCCGCGGGACGGTGACGTCGCGGGTGCGTCGCTGCCACTCCCCCGCCAGGCCGCCGGTGACCCGGACGCCGCCGAGGCCGAGCGGCCGGAGCCGGACGGCGGCCGCGGCGGACGGCGCCACCGGGCCGGCCGGCTTGAGCTGTGTCATGGTCACCACCTTCGGAAACTGTTTTCCTGCACGTAGTATGCGGTGTAGTGTGCGTATCCGGAATAGGTTTTCTGGCGGCACGCTAGTGCGCCTTCGCCAGACTCGTCAAGCACGACCACAATGAGCGGATCGACCTGGAGGGGTGATCGAACGGTGTCCCAGCAGCGGGTGCCCACGGTCCGCGACGTCGCCGCACGAGCCGGCGTGTCGGTCGGGACGGTGTCGAAGGCGCTGAACAACCGCGGCCAGTTGCGCGAAGAGACCCGGGCCCGGGTCGTCGCCGCCGCGCGCGAGCTCGGGTTCCGGCCCAACTCGCTGGCCCAGAGCCTGCAGTCCGGCCGCACCTACACCGTCGCCGTCATCACCACCGACCGGTTCGGCCGGTTCGGCAACCCGCTCATGCTCGGTGTCGAGGACGCCCTCGGCGCCGACCGCGTCTCGGTCTTCCTGTGCGACACCCGCGACGACCCCATCCGCGAGCATCACCACGCGGAGACCCTCGACGAACGCCGCGTCGACGGCATCATCGTCGCCGGCCGCCGCAAACAGACCCGGGCGCCGCTCGCGGTGGCCTCCGGTGTGCCGGTGGTCTACGTCATCGCGCAGTCGAGCGACCCGGCCGACTTCTGCGTCACCACGGACGACATCGGCGGCGGCATCCTGGCTGCGCGGCACCTGCTGGCCAGCGGCCGCACCCGCATCGGCCACATCACCGGCCCCGAACGCTTCGCCGACCCCCGGGAGCGGGCCGCCGGGTTGTGCCAGGTGCTCGACGACGCGGGGTTGAGCCTGGCGGGCGGGCAGGTGTTCTACGGCGAGTGGAGCGAGGACTGGGGACGGCGCGCGGCCGAGATGCTCCTGCATGCGGCGCCCGACACCGACGCCGTCTTCTGCGGCTCCGACCAGATCGCCCGCGGCGTCGTCGAGACGCTACGAGACCGGCGGCTGCGAGTGCCGGGCGACATCGCGGTCATCGGGTTCGACAACTGGGAACCGATGGCAGCGGGCTGCCGGCCGCCGTTGACGACGGTCGACCCCAATCTGCGTGAAGTGGGCCAGGTCGCGGCGACGCGGTTGCTCGACATGATCGCCGGCCAGCCGGTCGAGGGCGGAGTACACACCGTGCCTGCGTGGCTGATGTTGCGTGAGTCGACGGGGGTGCGACTGATCGAGCCGTGAGCCGGGCATTTCGGTGGGCCGCGCCCGGTCGGCCGGGCTGCCGCGTTCGCCGTCGCATCGCCGCGGCGCCGGCCGGAAGCGCTGCGACCGCGGCCGGCGCGGCGGCCGTGGCACGCCCGCTGGCGTCGTCAGGCCGGCGGCAGCGGAACGCGCAGGCTCAGCGTACCCTGCAGGTCGATCCAGGCCGCGTCCGGCGCTCGCACCAGCCGGAGCATCACGTGCTCACAGCTCGGGCAGCGGGCCACCCAGCCGAGCGCGTGGCCGTAGACCCGCAGATCCGCGACCCTGCGGGTGTCGCCGCAGCTCACGCAGCGGCCGGTGGCGGCGGTGACGTCGACGGCGAACAACTCGGCGAGCGGACCGGCCAGCGCATTGCCGTCCTGGTACTCCTGCGTCATGGTCAGTCTCCTGTCGGGCCGAACCGCTCGGTGCGGATGCGGCGCGGGTCGTGGCCCAGGCCGACCAGCGTGTTCGCCACCTTCTCGACGAACCCGGTCGGGCCGCAGACGTAGCAGGTGGGCTCGAACTGCGGCGGCCAGCCGTACAACTCCAGATCGGCCGGCCCGATGCGGCGCGGCGGCCGGGCGCTGCCGGTGGGCGCCGACCGCGTGTACACGGTCGCGATGTCCAGGCCGCCCTCGTCGCGGGTGGCCCGGCGCAGCTCGGACGCGTAGTACTGGTCGGACGGCGAGCGGACGGAGTGGATCAGCCGGAACGGCGCCCGGCTGCGGGCCTGCCGTCGCGCCCGGATCATCGCCATCAGCGGCACGATGCCCGACCCGCCCGCCACCAGCAGCACCGGCGCCGTCCGCGACGGATGCCAGACGAACCAGCCGCCGACCGGGCCGCGCAGCTCGACCGGGTCGCCGACCGAGAACGTGTCGGTCAGGTACTCCGACACCTCCCCGCCCTTCACCCGCTGGACGGTCAGCTCGACGCGGTCGCCGTCGGCCGGGGCGGCCAGGGAGTAGCTGCGCTGGGTGCTGTAGCCGTCCTCGTCGGTCAGCCGGACGTCGACGTGCTGGCCCGGCACGTGACCAGGCCAGCCGGGCACGTCGAGCAGCAACGTCAGCGCGGTCGGGGTCTCCTGACGGACACCGGCGAGCGTCGCGACGCGCCACTCGAGCCGGGGGCTCAATCGCCCGCGTAGCGCTGTTCGCGCCACGGGTCACCGTAGTCGTGGTAGCCGACGCTCTCCCAGAACCCCAGCTCGTCGAATTCCTGCAGCTGCAGGCCGCGCACCCACTTCGCCGACTTCCAGAAGTACAGGTGCGGCACCAGCAGCCGCGCCGGCCCGCCGTGCTGCGGCGCCAGCTCGGAGCCCTCGTACTCGTAGACGATCCACGCCTTGCCGTCGAGCAGGTCCTCGAGCGGCAGGTTCGTCGTGTAGCCCCCGTAGCTGTGCGCGAGGGCGTAGTCGGCCGTCGTCTCGACGTCCTCCATGAGCAGGTCGAGCGACACCCCGCGCCACGAGGTGCCCAGCTTGGACCACTTGGTGACGCAGTGGATGTCGACCGTCGGCTCCTCGGCCGGCAGTTCCTGCAGCTCGTCCCACGTCCACCGGTACTCCTGGCCGGTCTCGCTGGCGATGACGAACTCCCACCGGTCCAGCGGGATGTTCGGCGTCGGCCCGGCGGACAGGACCGGGAAGTCCTCGGTCAGGTACTGACCCGGCGGCAGCTGGACGTCGTCGTCGCGCCGTCTCCTCCGGAACCCCGGAGACACGATCCCCATCGTTCCACCCCGTTCCCTCGCGCCTGCAGTGCGCGCCCACCCCACCCTGCGGACATGGTCCTCTCACCTAGGTCAAGAGTCCAGAGCATTCGAGATGTCGAATGTGTCAACCACCGAACTCGGCACGAACACCCAGGAGCCGGACGGGCCGGCGATCGGTGAACCGGCCCAGCGCCACCAGCGCCGCCGCGGCGAGCACGTCGCCGTCGCTGGTGGGCTCGGGCAGCTTGTGGCCGTGCGTCGAGGTGAAGAACGGGGCGTAGCGGACCTTGACGACGACCCGGACGGCCGGCCGCCCCTCGGCGACGACCTCATCGGCGACCTCGCGCGCCAGCCGCACCACCTCGCGCTCGACCTCGTTCCAGTCCTCGACGTTGCGCTGGAACGTGAACTCCTTGCCGCGGGATCGCGCCTGCCACGGCTCGCCGGTGACCCGCGCTGACGCGACGCCGCGCGCGACGCGCACCAGCCACGGGCCGATGGTGGGGCCGAACCGCGCGGCGACGGTGTCGGGGTGCGTGGTGGCGAGGTCGCGGACGGTGCGGATGTCCATCTCGGCCAGCTTCCTGGCCGTCTTCGCGCCGACGCCCCACAGTGCGTCGGCCGGGCGGTCGCCGAGGACGTCGAACCAGGAGTCGTAGGTGAGCGTGGCGACGCCGGCCGGCTTGCCGAACCCGGTGGCCAGCTTGGCCTGCAGCTTGTTCTCGCCGATGCCGACGGTGCAGTCGAGCTCCGTGGCCTCGCGGACGCGGCGCTGGATGTGGCGGGCGACGCCCTCGGGGTCGGCGTCGCCCGCCTCGCCCGCGTCGATGAACGCCTCGTCCCAGCCCAGCACCTCGACCGTGCCGAACTCGCGCAGCGTCGCCATGACCTCCTCGGACACCGCCTCGTAGGCCGGCTTGTCGACCGGGAGGAAGACGGCGTCAGGGCAGCGCTTCAGCGCGGTGCGCAGCGGGAGGCCGGAGTGGACGCCGAACACGCGCGCCTCGTACGACGCGGTGGCCACGACGCCGCGCTTGGACGGGTCGCCGTCGCCGCCCACGACCACCGGCCGGCCGGCCAGCTCGGGACGGCGCAGCACCTCGACAGCAGCGATGAACTGGTCGAGGTCGACGTGCAGGACCCAACGGGACACAGCGTCATTGTGTCCGGCCGCGCCGACAACGTGCGGGACGGCGGGCGGACCGGGCGGCGCGGCTCAGCGGCCGGCGGGGTCGCTGGGGTCGTCGGCCGGGTGATCCTCGGGGTCGCCGGTGACGTCACTGGTGGGGTCGTCGGTCGCGGCGCGCCAGACCTCGCCCGGCGCCTGCTGCTCGTCGTCGTCGCGCTGGTCGTCGCGCTGCTCGTCGTGCGCCTCGGCGGCCGGGCGGGCCCCGCCTGCGACATCGGGCTCGGCGTCCGCGTCGGCGGGGCGGCCGGCCCTCGCGACGGCGGCGCCGTGGGCGTCGTACTCGACCTCGCCGGCGGGCTCGGCCGTGGCGTCGGCCGTCCCCGCGACCGGGAACCGCGAGGCGTCAGCGGGGTGGTCGTCGTGGCGGGCCGGCGCGCCGCCGAGGAAGTCGCGGATGCGCTGGCCGTACGCCGTTGCCTTGGAGGGGTCGACCGGGAAGGTGACGTCCTCGACGATGCGGGCGACGGTGTCGCGGACCTTCGTCGTGCCGGCGCTGGTGGCGGCGCCGCCGAGGAGGGAACCGACCTGGTCCTGGACCGACGTGATGGTGTCGCCGACGAACTCGCGGATGCCGGAGTCGTGGACCGGGCAGCGCGGCAGCGCCGACTTCACCGGGCGGACCAGCCGCTGCCGGCGTCGCCACGCCGGATCGTGCAGGTAGGACTGGCCTTCGACCGCGTACCGGCAGATCAGTCCCTCGACAGCCAGCGCGTCGAGGTCGTCGGACATGGCGGTGGTGGGGTGTTCGTCGAACCGCAGCGGCCACAGCCGCCCGTTGACCACCGCGGCGTTGTCGACCGCGCGGCCCTCGTCGTCGAGGACGGACGGCAGGTAGGCCCAGGTGTAAGCAGCGGTCAGCGGCAGCCGGGCCACCCGCTCGTCCTGGACGTCGCCCGGCTGGATGGTCCTGGGACTGTGCGCCATGGTCGGCTCCTTCATCGGCTCACGTCGGCTGCCTCGAATCTACGTCAGCCCGGGCTGCCGGGAACGGGTCTAGGCTCGTCGTAGGAGCACTCTGAGGGGGCGGTCGTCATGACCGGACAAGTCGTGCACTTCGAGATACCCGCCGACGACCTCGATCGGGCCCGCGAGTTCTACCGCGCCGCCTTCGGCTGGGACATCACCCCGATGCCGGAGGTCGACTACACCATGGTCTCCACCACTCCCACCGACGAGCGGGGCGCGCCGAAGGAGCCCGGCGCCATCAACGGTGGCATGTTCACCCGCGACGCCTCCCGGCCCGGGCCGATCGTGACGATCGGTGTGGACGACATGGACGAGGCGCTCGCGACCGTCGAGCGGCTCGGCGGCACCGTCGTGGTCCCGAAGGCCGAGGTCATGCAGATGGGGTTCGCGGCGTACTTCCGCGACAGCGAGGGCAACGTGATCGGCCTCTGGCAGGCCGGCGCTCGCTGACGTCATCGGCCGGCGTTCGCCGGCCGGGTGGTCGGGTGGCCGGCGGTTCACCTGCCCGGTGGGCGGCGGCCGGATGACCGGATGGCCGGTGTTCTGCGGCCGCTGGCGGAGACCGCCGGTACCGACGCCGACGGCGCACGCGCGTCCCGGGACCGAGCCGCGTTCTACGTACGAGGGTTCCGGCGTACGCCGCCGACGCACGGGGCGGCTCACCTGCCGACCGGCAGCCGATGCAGGTGACGGTCCGCCGAGCCGGGTCACGCGGTCGCATCACGAGGAGCACTTGCGCGTCGCCAGGGCGCGCAGATCTGGTGCGGACCGGCATCGGGCGGCGGCGTGATCATTCCGGTCCGAAGGCGCCGGAACGACCGCCACGGGCGACCAGGCAGCCAGGCGACCGCGCGACCGGGCAGCTGGGCAGCCGGCACGCGACCGGCCGGCTGGCCGGCGACCAGGCGGCCGACGAGCCGGCGGCGGGCACGCTGCCGGGCAACCGGGCGAGAGCGAGGAGGGCCAGCCCGGCGAGCGACCGGACGGCCTCGCGAACGGTGCGCTCTTGCGGGACTCACCTAAACCGGTATAGCCTCCGATCCTAAACCGGTTTAAACCGCCAATGGAGGCGCCGCCGATGCCCGCCGAACGACCCCGACCCACCATCGCCGACGTCGCGGAGAGAGCAGGCGTCAGCAAGGGGCTGGTGTCGTTCGCGCTGAACGGCAGGCCAGGAGTGTCGCCGCAGACGCGGGACCGGATCCTCGAGGTCGCCCGCGAGCTGGGCTGGCAGCCGAGCCTGCGGGCCCGGGCGCTGTCGGTGAACCGGGCGTTCGCGCTGGGGCTGGTCATCACCCGCGACCCGGAGATCATCACCGGCGACCCGTTCTACCCGTCGTTCATCGCCGGGGTGGAGCGCGAGCTCGCCCCGGCCGGGCAGGCGCTGGTGCTGAGCGTCGTCCCGGACGAGGAGGCCGAACTGGCCGCCTACCGGAAACTGGTCGCCGACCGCCGGGTGGACGGCGTCTTCATCACCGACCTGCGCCACGACGACGCCCGCATCGAGCTGGCCCGCGAGCTGAACGTCCCCGCGGTCACGCTCGGCCACCCCGAGACGCCGTCGCCGTTCCCGGCGGTGTCCATGGACGATCGCGCCGGCATCGAGGCCGCCGTCGACCACCTGGTCCGGCTCGGGCACCGGCGCATCGCGCACGTCGCCGGACCGGCCCGCATGCTGCACGGCAGCCGCCGCCGGCGGGCATTCGAGGACGCCATGGCGCGCGCCGGCCTGCCGGCCGACCTCGTCGTCGAGACGGACTTCCGGGCCGCCGACGGCGCCCGCGCGACCCGCGACCTGCTCGCCCCGCCCGACGCCCCGACCGCGATCGTCTACGCGAACGACCCGATGGCGATCGCCGGGCTCGGCTTCGCGCAGCGAACCGGGCTGCGTGTCCCCGACGACCTCTCGATCACCGGCTTCGACGGCAGCGACGTCGGTGAGCACCTCTTCCCCGCCCTCAGCACCGTGGCCACCGAGGCGGCCGGCTGGGGCGCCGTCGCCGCACGGGTGCTGCTGCGGTCGATCGCCGGAGAGGAGCCCGGCGACACCGACCTGCCGCCCGCGCGGTTCGTGCCCCGCGAATCGACCGCACCCGCCCCTCCGTCGCCTCCGGCGAACGGCTGAGGCGCTCCCTCGCGGCACCCGCCCGCACCGAACCCACACCGGGCCGCGCACTGACCGGCCCGGACGACAGAAGGAGACGACCGTGCAACGACGCACCCGAGTCACCGCCGCCGCGCTGACCGCGGCCGGCCTGCTCGCCGTCACCGCGTGCGGTGGCGACGACGACGCCTCCACCGGCGGGGGCGACGGTGGTGACGGCGGCCGCGGCGACATCACCATCTGGTACTCGAACAACGAGGCCGAGGTCGCGTGGGGCGAGCAGATGGTTCAGGCCTGGAACGCCGAGCACCCCGACGAGCAGATCGAGGCGCAGGAGATCCCGGCCGGCGCCAGCAGCGAGGAGGTCATCGGCGCCGCCATCACGGCCGGCAACGCGCCCTGCCTCATCTTCAACACCGCGCCGGTCGCGGTCCCGGACTTCGAGCGCCAGGGCGGTCTGGTGTCGCTGTCGAGCTTCGACGACGGCGACGACTACGTCGCGGCGCGCAGCGGCGACATCGCCGAGCAGTACCGGTCGGCGAACGGCGAGTACTTCCAGCTGCCGTGGAAGTCGAACCCGGTGATGATCTTCTACAACAAGGAGATGTTCGCCGCGGCCGGCCTCGACCCGGAGAACCCGCCGCTGGGCACCTACGACGAGTTCCTCGAGACCGCCCGCACGCTGGTGTCGTCCGGCGCCGCGCCGAAGGCCATCTGGCCGGCCCCGACCAGCGAGTTCTTCCAGAACTGGTTCGACTTCTACCCGCTCTACGCGGCCGAGACGGGCGGCGCTGCCTTGGTCGAGGACGGCTCGGCGACGTTCGCCGACGACGCCGGGCGGAGCGTCGCGGAGTTCTGGAAGTCGCTGTACGACGAGGGCCTGGCCAGCCGCGAGACCTATCAGGGCGACTCGTTCGCCGACGGCCAGGCCGCGATGGCCATCGTCGGCCCGTGGGCGATCAGCGTCTACGGCGAGAACATCGCCTGGGGCGCCGCCCCGGTCCCGACGTCCGCCGGCACCGCCGCCGACCAGACCTACACGTTCAGCGACGCCAAGAACATCGGTCTCTACACCGCCTGCGAGAACCAGGCGACGGCGTGGGACGTCCTGAAGTTCGCCACCGGCCAGGAGCAGGACGGCCTGCTGCTGGAGCTGACCGGTCAGATGCCGATGCGCCAGGACCTCCCCGGCACCTACCCGGACTACTTCGCCGCCAACCCGGCCTACGAGGCGTTCGGCGACCAGGCCGCCCGCACCGTCGAGGTCCCGAACATCCCGAACGCCGTCGCCGTGTGGCAGACGTTGCGCGACGCGTGGTCGCAGTCGGTGATCTTCGGCGAGGGCGACCTCCAGGAGTCCCTGCAGGGCGCCGCCGACGAGATCGACGGCCTGGCCGGCCAGTCCTGACGGCGGCCGGACATGACGGTCGTCGACACCGGCGCCCGGGCGGGCGGCGCCGCACCGCCGCCCGCCGGACGCCGCGGGCGCCCCCGCGACCGGCGGCGGCGCCTGCTGGGCCGGAACCCGTCCGGCCTGCTGTTCAGCACGCCGTACCTGGCGTACGTGCTGGTCGTCTTCGCGGTCCCGCTGGGCTTCGCGGTGTGGATCTCGTTCCACGACTACTTCTTCGCCGCGCCCGGCGCCGACGTCGACCGGCCGTTCGTCGGGCTGGACAACTACACCGACGTCCTGACCGACCCGGACGTCCGGCGCTCGTTCGTCAACATCGGCATCTTCCTGGTCATCAACGTGCCGCTGACGGTGGTGCTGTCGCTGGTGCTGGCGACGCTGCTCAACCAGGTGGTCCGCGGCCGGGTGTTCCTGCGGGTCAGCTTCTACGTCCCGTACGTGACGGCGTCCGTCGCGGTCGTGGGCGTCTGGCTGTTCCTGTTCAGCGGCGACGGGCTGGTCAACGAGGTGCTCGGGCCGCTCGCGCCGGACCCGCCGTGGCTGATCAACTCGTTCTGGGCGATGCCGTCGATCGCGTTCTTCGTCACCTGGAAACAGCTGGGCTTCTACATCCTGCTGTACCTGGCGGCGTTGCAGAACGTGCCGCGCGAGCTGTACGAGGCGGCCGCGACCGACGGCGCCGGGCGGCTGCGGACGTTCCGGTCGGTGACGGTTCCGGCGGTGCGGCCGGCGACGGTGCTGGTGGTGCTGCTGTCGACGATCATCGGCGCGAACCTGTTCACCGAGCCGTACCTGCTGACGGGCGGCGGCGGGCCGAACGGGGCGTCGGCGTCGCCGGTGCTGATCATGTACCAGCGCGGCATCGAGCAGGGCACGCCCGGCGTGGCCGCGGCCATCGGCGTCGTCCTGGTGCTGCTGGTGCTGCTGGTCGCGTGGCTGCAGCGGCGCTTCGTCGGGGGTGGTGAGTCGTGAGCCGCCGGTCGTCGGCGCTGCGCTACGTCGTGCTCGGCATCGGCGCGCTGGCCTTCCTGTTCCCCTTCTACTACATGGTGATCGGCTCGCTGCAGGCCGAACCGGACCCGACGCCGGGCGGCGCGTTCCCGGACCCGTCGAACCTGACGCTGGACAACTACGCCGCCATCGACGGGCGCATCGACCTGCTGCAGGGGCTGGTGAACTCCGGCATCTTCACCGGCGGGGTGATCCTCGGGACGGTCGTCTTCGGAGTGCTGGCCGGGTACGCGCTGGCGGTGCTGCAGTGGCGCGGCCGGGGCGCGACGTTCGCGCTGGCGCTGCTGGTGCAGGTGGTGCCGTTCCAGCTGCTGATGATCCCGCTGTACGTGCTGATCGCGCGCGACTACGGGCTGGCCGACAGCTACCTCGGGATGATCCTGCCGTTCGCGATCAACTCGACGGCGGTCATCGTGTTCCGGGCCTACTTCCTGCAGCTGCCGCGTGAGCTGTTCGACGCGGCCGCCGTCGACGGCGCCGGCGACCTGCGCACGCTGTGGAGCGTCGCGCTGCCGCTGGTCCGGCCGGTGCTGCTGACCGTCGTGCTGATCACGTTCATCGGGCCGTGGAACGAGTTCCTGTGGCCGTTCCTCATCACCAAGGACCAGTCGATGCAGCCGCTGGCGGTGTCGCTGGCCAACTACATCAGCAACGTGGCGGCCTCGGCGGCCAACCCGTTCGGCGCCGTGCTGGCCGGCGCCGTCGTGCTGGCGGCGCCCGCCGTCGTTCTGTTCATCGTCTTCCAGCGCTACTTCACCAGCACGAACATCGATTCCGGCGTGAAAGGCTAGGCATGCCCGTCTCCACCGCGATTCCGTACACGCTGACCCGGCTGGGCGTCGTCATGGCGCCCGAGGACGGCAACCCGCTCGAGGCCGAGGGGGTGCTCAACCCGGCGTCCGGCCGCGGCCCGGACGGCGTGCTGTACCTGCTCCCCCGGCTGGTCGCGGCGGGCAACGTGTCCCGGGTCGGCCTCGCCCGCGTGGTGACCGACGACGACGGCGTGCCGGTCGGCGTCGAGCGCGAGGGCGTCGTCCTCGAGCCGGACCGGGCCTGGGAGCACGGGGTGGCGCACGGCGGTGTCGAGGACCCGCGGGTGACGTTCGTCCCGGCGCTCGGGCTGCACGTCATGACGTATGTCGCGTACGGGCCACTCGGACCGCGAACCGCGCTCGCGGTGTCGGACGACCTGCGGACGTGGCGGCGGCTCGGCCCGGCGCTGTTCGCGTACGACGACGACCTCGACATCGACCTCAACCTGTTCCACAACAAGGACACCGTGTTCTTCCCGACGCCGGTGACGGCGCCGTCCGGGGTCGAGAGCCTGGCCGTGCTGCACCGGCCGATGTGGGATCTCGGCGAGATCCGTCCTGGTCAGGGCGTCGTGCTGCCGCGCGGCGTCACCGACGACCGGCACAGCATCTGGATCTCCTACGTCCCGCTGGCGGACGTGCTGGAGGACGTCGGCGCCCTCGTGCACTGGCGTGAACACCGGTTCCTCGCCGGGCCCGAGCACCCGTTCGAGGAGCTGAAGATCGGCGGCGGGCCGGCGCCGCTGCGCGTCCCCGAGGGCTGGCTGCTGCTGCACCACGGCGTCACCGGTGTGCTCGCGTCGGGCGTCGACCAGCAGCAACGGGTCAACTACGCCGCCGGCGCCCTGCTGCTCGACGCCGACGACCCGTCCGTCGTGCTGGCCCGGACGGCGCAGCCGCTGCTGGCGCCGGAGACCGACGACGAGCGCAGCGGCATCGTGCCCAACGTCGTCTTCCCGACCGCGATCGAGGAGATCGGCGGCGCGCACTTCGTCTTCTACGGCATGGCCGACAGCAAGATCGGCGTCGCCCGGCTGGACCGTACCGACCTCTGACCGAAGGGAGAGCCGCGATGAAGCGGACCTCGTGGACGGCGGCGCTGGCCGCACTGGCACTGGGCTCGGGCGGCCTCGCCGCCGCGGCCGCTCCGCAGACCGACGCGGCCGCGTCGCTGGCCAACACCGCGCACCTGGACTTCCTGCTCGACCACGCCTCCCCCGCCCCGGTCGGCGGGCACACGACGTACCGCCTGGCCGAGGAGCCGGAGCTGACCTTCCCGTGGACGTACGCCGACGCGCGGGCGAGCGGGACGTTCGAGCGGATCGGCGGCGGGTCGCTCGACCCGGCGACCGGGCACTGGTCCCAGGGCGCCTACAACGCCGACGACGTGTCCCGCGCGGCCGTCGTCTACCTGCGGCACTGGCAGCAGACCGGGTCGCAGGCCAGCCAGGAGAAGGCGTACGAACTGCTGCGATCGCTGGCCTACCTGCAGACGTCCAGCGGGCCCGACGCGGGCAACGTCGTGCTGTGGATCCAGCCCGACGGCGTGCTCAACCCGAGCGCGGAGCCGGTCGAGCTGCCCGACCCGTCGGACTCCGGGCCGAGCTACTGGCTGGCGCGGACGATCTGGGCGTTCGGCGAGGGGTACGCGGCGTTCGCCTCGGAGGACCCGGAGTTCGCGGCGTTCCTGCAGGACCGGCTCGGGCTGGCCGTCGACGCCGTCGAGCGGCAGGTGCTGACCCGGTACGGCGAGTACACCGTCGCCGACGGGCTGCGGGTGCCGTCGTGGCTGATCGTCGACGGCGCCGACGCGACGGCCGAGGCGGTGCTGGGACTGGCGGCGTACGTCGGGGCCGCGCCGTCGGATGCCGCGGCACGGGACGCGCTGCGGAAGCTGGCCGAGGGCGTCGCGGCGATGGGCGGCGACCCGGACGCGTGGCCGTACGGCGCGATCCTGCCGTGGGCGCAGTCGCGATCGATGTGGCACGCGTGGGGGTCGCAGATGCCGGCGTCGCTGGCCGCCGCGTCGACGGCACTGGGGGCGCCGAAGCTGGTGGCGCCCGCCGTCGTCGACTCGGCCCGGTTCGTGCCGACGCTGCTCACCGCGGGTGGCGCCGACAACGGCTGGATGCCGACGCCGACGGAGCGCGTGCAGATCGCCTACGGCGTCGACTCGCGGCTGCAGTCGCTGCTGGCCGTCGGCGCGGCGGCCGGCCGCCCGGCGTTCGACGAGCTGGCGGCACTGACGGCGAGCTGGTACTTCGGCGCGAACCCGGCGGGGTCACCGATGTACGACCCGGCCACCGGCGTGACGTACGACGGAGTGGCGGCCGATGGGACGATCAACCGGAACAGCGGCGCGGAGAGCACCATCCACGGGCAACTGTCGATGCTCGCGCTGGACGCTCACGCCGCGGTGCGCGACCGCGCCGCCGGGCTGACCGAGGTCGCGGCTCGGGACGGCCTGAAGCTGGTCGAGGCCGAGGCTGCGACGTCGACGACCGGGACCGTACGGGCGCCGTCGCAGGCGTGGACCGGTGAGTCACTGTGGAGCGGGTCGCTGCTGGCGCTCGACGCCGGCGACACCGCGACGTTCGATCTCGGGCCGTCGGACACGCCGCGGCTGGTGGAGCCGGTGTCGTGGCTGCCGCTCGGCGGGACGGCGCGGTCGTCGTGGACGGCGTCCGGGCGGACGGTCGGCGCGCTGGAGCACCGCGCCGGCGCGCAGGGGCTGACCGCGGTCCCGGGGGCGCTGCTGCCGCTGTCGCTGCGCCGCCCGGTGCCCGCGGGCGCGTCGTCGGTCGCCGTGACGGCGTCGCGCGGCGCGGTCGAGCTCGACGCGCTGCTGGTCCGGCCCGAGGTGTCCCGGCTCGCCCTGACCGGCGACGGCCTGGCGCGGGCCGAACTGCTCCATTCCGCGGCGGCGACGCCCCGGCGGGTCGCCGTCGACGGGCCCGGGACGGTGCGGGTGTACGACGACACCGGCCGGTTGCGGGCGGCGCGCGACCTGACCGGGCGGACGACGATCACGCTGCGGCCGGGCGACTTCGCCGTCGTGTCGGCCGGCTGAGCGTGTGCGAGGCCGGCAGGCATGCGGCCGAACCTCGAACGCGTCCCTGGCGAGGATGACGCCCTTGCCGCACGGATCCTTCGTGACCTGCCGGCGGTCATCGACGAGGCGGTGCTGGCGCGGCTCGGCCGCTCGGCCGTGCTGGCGCTGGGCCGCTACAGCGCGCGGCAGGTCGTCGTCGCGCTGCGCACCCGGTCCGCGGGGCAGCTCCGCGACGCACTGACGGCGGCCGCGGTGTGCGAGCAGCTGGGCCTGGCCGACCCGCGCGACACCATGGTGGGGCTCGCGCCGCACCTGCACGTCGCACGGGAGCTGGGCCTCGACGCGCCGCGGCTCTTCGCCGACGTCGCCGGCCGCCTTCCCGCGGGCGACGTCGCGACCCTCGTGCGCACGTTCGGCGGCCGCACCGACGTCAGGCTGCCGGGCTTCGGCTGGGTGCTCGTCGACACCCCGGACGGCCCGGACTTCGTGCCGGCACTGTGAGCGTGGCCGGGCGCAGATGGCAGGTTCGGCCGGGGTACGGTCCCCGCCCGGCTGGGAGGGAGTCCCACCCTACGGGCGGGCACCGACAACGGCGTCATCACGCGACGCCCGGGGGCCCGGCGGACGAGGCGGATGGGCGCCACGGTGACGTGCCACGGTTCGGGCGCCACGGTGACGCGCCACAGTCACGCGCCACAGTCACGCGCCACGGTCGGGCGCGACGACGTCTGTGCCGACAATCGTCGCGGCTGTGCCGGGCAGGCCGGCGCCCGTCTCCGGTGACGCGCCGGCTCACCTGTGCCGACTCAGGCGCGCCATCCGCCTCCGCACGTCCGTCGTCCGCGGCTGGGCGGCGACGTCGTCGTAGCGCTTGCCCTGGTCGGCGATCTCGATGTGGCCGCGCACCCGGTGCAGCCGAGTCCAGGGTCGTGGGCCGCACCACCTCGGCCGCCGCGCTCAGGCGCGCCGCGGCCAACGGCGGCTGCCTGCCCGGTGGCCGGCGCCTCGTCGACGACGCGGTCGAGCCGAGCCGGCCCGCCGGAGCCGGCCCGGCGCTAGGCTGCGCTCCATGGCTGACGACGATCGGCCAGCGACGGTCGCCGACGTGCACGAGGCGGCGCTGGGGATGCCCTACGCCACCGTCTACCCCGGCACCGAACACAGGCCCGTCTACCAGGTCGGAGGCAAGTCGTTCGTCTTCTTCCGCAACCCGCGGCCGGACGCCGTCGACCCGGAGACGGGTGAGCGGTACGACGACGTCATCGTGCTGTGGGTGGAGTCCGAGGCGGAGAAGGAGGCGCTGGTGCAGGACCCGCGCACGCCGTACTTCACGACGCCGCACTTCGACGGGCACCGCTCGGTGCTGGTGCGGGCCGGCCGGCTGGGCGAGCTGACCCGCGCCGAGCTGGCCGAGCAGATCCAGGACGCGTGGCTGGCCCGCGCCTCGAAGGCCCGGGTCACCGCCTGGCTGCGTGCCCGTGGACGGTAACCGCGCCGCCTGGGACGACGCGTCGCTCAAGCACGTCCGCGAGTACGACGACCTCCTCGAACAGGCGCGGACGGCCACGCTGCTGCCGGCCGAGCGTGAACTGCTGGGCCCGGCCTTGGCGTCGGCGCCGGAGGTCGTGCACCTGCAGAGCGGCCACGGCCTCGACGACGCCGCGCTGGTGCGAGCCGGCGCGCGGTCGGTCGTCGGGGTCGACTTCAGCGCGGTCGCCGTCACGGCGGCGCGGCAGCGGGCCGTCGACCTGGGGCTGCCGTGCCGGTACGTCGTCGGCGAACTGCCCGGCGCACCGCTGCGCGACGGCTGCGCCGACCTCGTCTACACCGGCAAGGGCGCGCTGATCTGGCTGCCCGACCTGCGCGTCTGGGCCCGCGACGTGGCCAGGCTGCTGCGTCCGGGCGGGTCGCTGTTCGTCTACGAGGCGCACCCGGCGGCGCCACTGTGGACGTGGGACGCCGACGAGCCGCGGGTCCGGCCGGACCGCGGCTACTTCGAGCGCAGCCACGTCAACGACAGCTTCCCGGCCCGCGGCGCGGTGGAGTCGCAGGCGACGCTCGGCGAGATCGTGACGGCGGTCGTCGCGGCCGGGCTGGACCTGCGTCACCTCGCCGAGTACCCCGACCCGTTCTGGCGTCCGGACGACGCAGACGCGGCGGCTTGGCGCGGGCGGCTGCCGAACGCGTTCTCGCTGCTGGCGGTCGCGCGGTGAGACCACGCACGAACAGGGCCTGCTCTCGCCAGCCCCGTCTCGCTCCCTGCGGCCCGCCGGCCACCTCAGCGCGACGACCTGGTACAGGGCGACACCCAGAACGGAGAACGTCCCCACGAGACCCGGCCAGAGATCCCTCAGGATCTGACCGACGACCTCGGTGTGCTCGCGCAGCTGCCGAAGCCTGGCCAGCATGGTCCGTTCGTCCCTGTTACCGCTGTTCACCGGGTTTCCTCTCTTGCGAGGGACCACCGGTGAACCGCTGTCACAGCCCGCCCGGTAGTCCATTCCTGGACCACGCCGGGGGGATTCCCGATGTAGTTAGCCTGTCAGGATGACACCTGGTCAAGATGTCGTCAATAGCGATACGCTGTCAGTGGCCGCGGGGAGGTGCTGTCACACCGACGATCCCGGCCAGACCCCGGCGCGCTTTCTCTCACTGGGTTTCCGCGCCGGGGTCTCTGCTGCCCTGCCGCGGTCAGGTCGCCAGGGCGGCGGTGAGCAGGTCGTACGTCGGTCGGTCGAAGGCGACCAGCCGAATCAGCTCCACCCGCGTGTCAGCGGCGCGGACGGTGTCGACGGCGACGCGGGCGGCCTGGTCGGGCGGGAAGCCGAAGATGCCGGTCGAGATGGCCGGGAACGCGACCGACCGTGCCCCGACCGAGTCCGCCACCTCCAGCGACCGGCGATAGCACGACGCCAGCACGGCCACCTCGTCGCGCGTCCCGCCCTTCCAGACCGGTCCGACCGTGTGGATGACGTGCCGCACCGGCGGGTCGAGGTCGAACGCCGGCGTGGCGACCGCGTCGCCGGGATGGCAGGGCGCCAGAGCCGCTCCGGCCTCTTTCAGCCTCGGTCCCGCGGCCCAGTGGATGGCGCCGTCGACTCCGCCACCGCCGCGCAGTGAGGAGTTCGCGGCATTGACGATCGCGTCGACCTGCTCGCGGGTGATGTCGCCGCGGACCACCTCGACCTGCGCCATGACGCCGAACCTAGCCCCAGGCGCGCCCCGTCGCCACGGCGGCCCGGACGGCGTCCAGCTGCTCACGCACCCGGTCCGGCGCCGTCCCGCCGCGCGCCGACCGCGACGCCAGCGAACCCGGCACCGACAGCACGGCCCGGACCGACGGCGTCAACGACGGCGAGATCGACTCCAGGTCGGAGTCGGACAGGTCCCACAGCTCGATGCCCCGCGACTCGCACACCCGCACGCACGCCCCCGCGATCTCGTGCGCCGACCGGAACGGCACGCCATCGCGCACCAACCACTCCGCGATGTCGGTGGCCAGCGAGAACCCCTGCGGGGCGAGCTCTTCGAGGCGCGAGGCGTTGAACCGCAGCGTCGCGACCATGCCGGTGAACGCGGGCAGCAGCACGGTCAGCGTGTCGACGGAGTCGAACACCGGCTCCTTGTCCTCCTGCAGGTCGCGGTTGTACGCGAGCGGCAGCGCCTTCAGCGTCGTCAGCAGCCCGGCGAGGTTGCCGACCAGCCGGCCGGCCTTGCCGCGAGCCAGTTCGGCGATGTCCGGGTTCTTCTTCTGCGGCATGATCGACGACCCCGTGGACCAGGCGTCGTCGAGGGTGACGAAGGAGAATTCCTTGGTCGCCCACAGGATGACCTCTTCGGCGATCCGCGACACGTCGACGCCGATCATGGCGAAGACGAAGGCGGCCTCGGCGACGAAGTCGCGTGAAGCCGTCCCGTCGATCGAGTTCTCGACCGACGACGAGAATCCCAGCTGAGCCGCGACGAACGACGGGTCCAGGCCCAGCGACGATCCCGCCAGGGCCCCCGAACCGTACGGCGACTCGTCCGTGCGCCGGTCCCAGTCGCGCAGCCGGTCGACGTCGCGCAGCAGCGCCCAGGCGTGCGCCAGCAGGTGGTGCGACAGCAGGACGGGCTGGGCGTGCTGCAGGTGGGTGCGGCCCGGCATGGCCACCCCGAACTGGGCGTCGGCCTGTGCGGCCAGCGCGTCCACCAGGTCGAGCAGCAGCCCGGTCACCGTCCGCGCCGACTCGCGCAGGTACATCCGGAACAGTGTCGCGACCTGGTCGTTGCGGGAGCGTCCGGCGCGCAGCTTGCCGCCGAGCTCCGGCCCGACGCGGTCGATCAGGCCCCGCTCGAGCGCGGTGTGCACGTCCTCGTCCGCCTCGGCCGGGACGAACTCGCCGGACGCGACGTCGGCGGCCAGCCGGTCCAGTCCCTCGCCCATCGCCGTCAGCTCAGCCGCCGTCAGCAGCCCGGCCTGCTGCAGGACCGCGGCGTGGGCCTTCGATCCGGCGATGTCGTACGGGGCCAGCCGCCAGTCGAACTGCGTCGACTTGGAGAGCAAGGCCAGGGCCTCCGATGGGCCTCCCTCGAACCGGCCGCCCCAGAGTGCACTGCTACTCACGAATCCTCCGTCATGCCACTTGTCGTTGTTGCCAGGTCTCGCCGCGTCGCAGCGGCACCCGCACGGTGCCGGACACCGGGCCGACGGCGCCAGCGGCCAGATCGCGATGGGCCGTGGCCAGGACGGCGGCACCGGCGGCCAGGAGCGACGTGCCCGTGTCGACGAGGCCGTGCGCGCGGGCCAGCTGCCCGGTCAGCAGCAGCGCTTCGGCCATGGTGACGGTCTCGCCGTCCAGCGCGACCGGCCGGCCCGCGTCGAACGTGACGGTGACCGCGACCTGGTCCGGCCAGGACGACGCGGCCGGCGTCATGGCGGCGGCGGGGGCACGTGGCCCTCGGCGAGAGCGAGGAACCATGCGGCGACCGCGGCCCCGCCCTCGGGATCGGTCGAGATGACGAGGACGGTGTCGTCGCCGGCGATGGTGCCCAGGATGTCCGCGCGCGCCGCGTGGTCGACCGCCGACGCCAGGTACTGGGCCGCGCCGGGCGGGGTCCGCAGCACCACCAGGTTGGCCGACGACCGCGCCGAGATCAGGATCTCCTCGCACACCCGGATCAGCCGGGCGTCGACGGCGGACTTCGATGCGGCCAGCGGCCGGGAGTCGCCGCCCTCGCCGGGCAGCGCGTACACCAGCCAGCCGTCGGCGTTGCGGATCTTCACCGCACCGAGCTCGTCGAGGTCGCGTGAGAGCGTCCCCTGGGTGACCTCGATGCCGTTCTCGGCCAGCCGCTCGGCCAGCTCCGTCTGCGACCTGATCGGGGTCTGCGCCAGGACCTCGGCGATGCGGCCGTGCCGGGCCGCGCGGGTGGCCGGCTGCGTCACGTCGTCGCCTCCTGCGCGAGCAACCAGGTCAGCAGCGCCTTCTGCGCGTGCAGCCGGTTCTCGGCCTCGTCCCACACGGCGCTGGCCGGGCCGTCGATGACGTCGGCGGCGATCTCCTTGCCCCGGTAGGCGGGCAGGCAGTGCAGGACGATCGCCTCGGGCGCGGCCGCCCGCACCGCGTCGCGGGTGAGCGCGAACGGGACGAACGGCGCCTCGCGGTCGCCCGCTTCCGATTCCTGTCCCATCGACACCCAGGTGTCGGTGGCAAGCACGTCGGCGCCGGCGAACGCGTCGGCGGGGTCGGTGACGTGCGCGACCGATCCGCCGGTGCGCGCCGCGACGGCCGCCGCCCGCTCCAGCACGGCGGCCGACGGCGCGTAGCCGGCCGGCGACGCGACCCGCACGTGCATGCCGACGAGTGCGCCCGCCAGCAGGTACGAGTGCGCCATGTTGTTCGCGCCGTCGCCGGCGTAGGTCAGCGTCAGCCCGGCCAGCGCGCCCTTGCGCTGGCGGACGGTCTGCAGGTCGGCCAGCAGCTGGCACGGGTGGTAGTCGTCGGTGAGCGCGTTGACGACGGGGACGGCGGACGCCGCGGCCATGTCGTCGATGCGCTGCTGCGCGAACGTCCGCCAGACGATCGCGGCGCACTGGCGGTCCAGCACCCGCGCGGTGTCGGCGATCGGCTCGCCGCGGCCCAGCTGCGACGTCTGCGCGTCGATGACCAGCGGGTACCCACCCAGCTCCGCGACACCGACGCTGAACGAGACACGCGTGCGGGTGGACGGCTTGTCGAAGATCACGGCGACCGCGCGCGGGCCGTCCAGCGGCCGGTGGGCGAAGCGGTCCGCCTTGAACTCGTCGGCGAGGTCGAGCACCTGCAGGTACTCGGCGGGCGACAGGTCGTCGTCGCGGAGGAAGTGCCGGGTCATCGGTTCTCCTTCGGGGCGGTCCCGACGGCGTCGAGCAGTGACGGCAGCGCCGCCAGGAACTCGTCGGCCTGCGCGATGTCGAGGATCAGCGGCGGTGCGAGCCGGATCGTATCGGGCGTGACGGCGTTGACGATGATGCCCGCGCCGAGCGCCGCGGAGGCTACGGAAGCCGCTACTGTGACATTCGCGCCCTCAGCTGAGAAGCGTGCTTCGGACGGTGGCGCCGCCAGCTCGATGCCGAGCAGCAGCCCGCGACCTCGCACGCCGCGGACCAGCGGGTGACCCAGCGCCAGCACCTCGGCACGCAGGTGTGCGCCGACGGCTCGGGCGTTGTCCAGCAGGCCGTCGCGCTCGACGGCGTGCAGCACGGCCAGCCCGGCGGCGGACGCGACCGGGTTGCCGCCGAAGGTGGTGCCGTGCGCACCGGGTCCGAGCAGGTCGGCGGCCCGGCCGAGGCCGATGCAGGCGCCGATCGGGAAGCCTCCGCCCAGGCCCTTCGCGACGGTGACGACGTCGGGCACGATGCCCTCGGCGGTGTGCGCGAACCAGTCGCCGCAGCGGCCGATGCCCGTCTGGATCTCGTCGACGACCAGCAGTGTCCCGGCCCGCTCGGTGATCTCGCGGGCCGCCGCCAGGTAGCCGGCCGGCGCCGGGACGACGCCGCCCTCCCCCTGCACGGGCTCGAGGAACACCGCCGCGGTGTCGCCGTCGACGGCCGCGGCCAGCGCCTCGGCGTCGCCGTAGGGCACGAACGTCACCCCGGCGGGCAGCGGCTCGAACGGCTGCCGGATGGCGGGCTTGCCGGTCAGCGCCAGCGCGCCCATCGTCCGGCCGTGGAACCCGCCCTCGGCCGCGACGACGTTCGGCCGGCCGGTCCGCCGGGCGATCTTGAACGCGGCCTCGTTCGCCTCGGCGCCGGAGTTGGCGAAGAACACCCGGCCGCCCCCGGCCGGCACGTCGAGCAGCGCGAGCAGCCGCTCGGCCAGCGCGATCTGCGGCGCGGTGGCGAAGAAGTTCGACACGTGCCCGAGCGTGGCCAGCTGCGCGGTGACGGCGGACACCAGCAGCGGGTGCGCGTGACCCAGCGAGTTCACCGCCAGCCCGCCGAGCAGGTCGAGGTAGCGGCGCCCGTCGGCGTCCCACACGTAGCAGCCCTCGCCGCGGACGAGGACGCGCTGCGGGCTGCCGAACGTGTTCATCAGCGACTGGCCGTAGCGCGCGGTCCAGGCGGCGTTGTTGCTGGCCGCGAACGCGTCCTCGCTGAGCCCGGGGACCAGCGCGGAGACCTCGGCTTGGTACGTCATGAGGGGATCACCATCGTTCCCACGCCTTCATCGGTGAACACTTCCAGCAAGAGCGAGTTCGGGACCCGGCCGTCGATGATCGTCGCCTCCGGCACCCCGCCCTCCACCGCGCGCAGGCACGCCTGCATCTTCGGGATCATGCCGGACGACAACGACGGCAGCAGCGTCGTCAGCTCGCCGGCGGTGATCTCCTGGACGATGTCGTCGTCGACCGGAAAGTTCCGGTACAGCCCTTCCACGTCGGTCAGCACGACCAGCTTCTCGGCGCCCAGCTCGACCGCCAGCGCGGCCGCGGCGGTGTCGGCGTTGACGTTGTGGACGACACCGTCGGCGTCGGGCGCGACCGACGACACGACGGGGATGCGCCCGGCGTCGATGAGATCGCGGACGGCGTCGGCGTTGACCTCGGCGACGTCGCCCACCAGCCCGATGTCGACCGGCTCGCCGTCGACGACCGCCGAGTGCCGCCGCGCCGTGAACAGGCCCGCGTCCTCGCCCGACAGCCCGACCGCGAGCGGGCCGTGCGTGTTCATCAGCCCGACGATCTCGCGGCCGACCTGGCCGACCAGCACCATGCGGACGACGTCCATCGCCTCGGGCGTGGTGACCCGCAGGCCGCCGCGGAACTCGCTCTCGATGCCGAGGCGGTCCAGCATGGCGCTGATCTGCGGCCCGCCGCCGTGCACGACCACCGGCTTCAGCCCGGCCAGCCGGAGGAAGACGATGTCGTCGGCGAACGCCCGCTTGAGGTCGTCGTCGATCATCGCGTTGCCGCCGTACTTCACGACGACGATCCTGCCGTGGAACCGCTTCAGCCACGGCAGCGCCTCGACCAGCACGCCGGCCTTGGCGAGCGCTCCGTTCGCGATGGCCGTCATGTCGAGTACGCCGAGTTCTCGTGCACGTAGTCGTGCGTGAGGTCGCTGGTCAGGATCGTCGCGGCGGACGAGCCCGCGTTCAGCTCGACGAGTACGTGCACGTCGCGTCCCGACAGGTCGACCGACGACGAGGGCTCGCCGAACTGCGTCCCGCCGGCCCGGCAGACCTTCACCCCGTTCATCGAGATGTCGATCTTCTCCGGCTCGAACGCCGCCTGCGTGGTGCCGACGGCGGCCAGCACCCGGCCCCAGTTCGGGTCGTTGCCGAAGACCGCGGCCTTGAACAGGTTGCTGCGGGCGACGGCGCGGGCGACCTCGACGGCGTCGTCCTCGCCGGCCGCGCCGGTGACCTCGATGGCGATGTCGTGGTGCGCGCCCTCGGCGTCGTGCCAGAGCTGCTTCGCGAGGTCGGCGCAGACGGCGGTGACCGCCTCGGTGAGCTCCGCGGCCGTCGGCGAGACGCCGGACGCGCCGCTGGCCAGCAGCGCGACGGTGTCGTTGGTGGACATGCAGCCGTCGGTGTCGAGCCGGTCGAAGGTGGACCTCGTGGCGGCGCGCAGCGCGGCGTCGAGCGTCGCGGCATCGGCGACGGCGTCGGTGGTGATGACGACCAGCATGGTGGCCAGCGCGGGCGCCAGCATGCCGGCGCCCTTGGCCATGCCGCCGACGACCCAGCCGTCCGCGCCGGTGGCGACCGCCTGCTTCGCCACGGTGTCGGTGGTCATGATCGCCTCGGCCGCGGCGGGGCCGCCGTCGGGCGACAGCGCGACATGGGCGGCGCGGATACCCTTCTCGAGGATCGGCCGGTCCAGCGGCTGGCCGATCAGCCCGGTGGAGCAGACGGCGACGTCGAAGGCCTGGCCGCCGGTCAGCTCCGCGACCAGTTCGGCGCTGGCGTGCGTGGTCTGGAACCCCTCGGGGCCGTTGTAGCAGTTGGCGCCGCCGGAGTTCAAAATGACCGCCCGCAGTGTCCCATCAATGATGGTCCGCTCGCTCCACAGCACCGGGTTGGCCTTGCACCGGTTCGACGTGAACACGGCGGCGGCACTGTGCTGCGGTCCATCGTTGACGACGAGCGCGACGTCGGACTTGCCGCTGGGCTTCAGACCGGCGACGACGCCGGCGGCCCGGAAGCCGGCCGCTGCGGTGACGCTCACGGCGCCACCCCCGTCGTCGGCAGGCCGAGTGTCTCAGGCAGCCCGAGCGCGAGGTTGGCCGACTGGACGGCCGCGCCCGCAGTGCCCTTGGTGAGGTTGTCGATGGCGGCGACCGCGACCAGCCGGCCCGCGGCCTCGTCGATCGTCACCTGGACGTGCGCGGTGTTGGCGCCGAGGACGGCGGCCGTGGTGGGCCACTGTCCCTCCGGCAGCAGGTGGACGAACGGCTCGTCGGCGTAGGCGCGCTCCCACGCGGCCCGCACGCCGGCGGCGTCGCCGGTGAGCTTCGCCGTCACCGTCGCGAGGATGCCACGGCTCATCGGGACCAGGGTCGGCGTGAACGAGAGCGTCACCGGCGCGCCACCGGCCAGCTGGAGGTTCTGCTGGATCTCCGGGATGTGCCGGTGCACCCCGCCGACGGCGTACGGGCTGGCCGCGCCGAGGATCTCGCTGGCCAGCAGGTGCGGCTTGAGCGACTTGCCGGCGCCGGACGGGCCGCAGGCCAGCACCGCGACGATGTCGTCGGGCGCCACGACGCCGGCGGCGAGGCCGGGCGCCAGCGCGAGCGTCACGGCGGTGACGTTGCAGCCGGGGACCGCGATCCGCCTGGCGCCCGGCAGCGCGTCGCGCTGTTTGTGCCCGTCGGCGTGGACCAGCTCCGGCAGACCGTACGGCCAGCTGCCGGCGTGCTCGGTGCCGTAGAACGTCTGCCACGCCGCGGCGTCGGTGAGGCGGTGGTCGGCGCCGCAGTCCAGCACGAGCACGTCGTCGGGCAGCTGCGCGGCGATCTCGGCCGACGCGCCGTGCGGCAGCGCCAGGATCACCACGTCGTGCCCGGCCAGCGTCTCGGCCGTCGTCGGCTCCAGGATCCGGTCGGCCAGTTCGATCAGCTGCGGGTGGTGGGCGGTGAGACGGTCGCCCGCCTTCGAGTGCGCCGTCACCGTCCCCACGCCGAGTTCGGGGTGCGCGAGCAGCAGGCGCAGCAGCTCGCCGCCCGCATAGCCGCTCGCTCCCGCGATCGCCACAGTCGCTCCCATGCGAATGAGTATGCAGAGTTCCGCAAATTCATGCAACGTGGTTGCCGTCACGCTAATTCACGTGCGCCGGGTCGCGGGCGTCGGCGAGCATGGCGTGATGCCGCCCGTCACCGCGTCCGGAGTCCGCGCGACCTGGGAGTCGCTGCCCGCAGGCGTCCGCGCCGGCGTCGACGACATGCTCGGCTCGCCGGTGGTCGAGGCTGTCAACCAGCCGGGCGGCTTCTCCCCCGGCCTGGCCGCGCGGGTGCGCTGCGCCGACGGCAGCCGCGCGTTCGTCAAGGCGGTCGGCACGCCGCTCAATCCGGACTCGCCGGACATCCACCGGCGCGAGGCGGTCGTGGCGGCAGCCCTGCCCGCCGCGGCGCGGGTCCCGCGGCTGCGCGGCAGCTACGACGACGGCGACTGGGTCGCGCTGGTCTTCGACGAGGTCGACGGACGCATGCCGCACGAGCCGTGGCGGCCCGACGAGTTGGCGCTGGTGGTCGGCGCGGTGACGGAGCTGTCGCGGTCGCTGACGCCGTGCCCGGTGCCGTCGCCGCGGCTCGCGCGCGACGAGATGAGCGAGCCGATGCTGGGCTATCGGTCGCTGGCGGCCGACGCGCCCGGCGATCTGGATCCGTGGGAGCGCCGGCACCTCGACCGGCTGGCCGACCTGGCCGCGTCGGCGCTCGACGTCGTCGATGGCGACACCCTGGTCCACTACGACCTGCGGGCGGACAACGTGCTGCTCTCGGCGTCGGGTGTGTGGTTCGTGGACTGGCCGTGGGCGTTCCGCGGCGCCGCCTGGATCGACTCGCTCATGCTGCTGAAGAACGCCGCGTTCCACGGTCACGACCCCGAGCCCTACTTGGCCGATCACCCGCTGCTGGCGCAGGTCGACCCATGGCACGTCACGGCGGTGCTGACCGGGTTCGCGGGCTTCTTCGGCGCGACCGGCCGGCGGCCGGCCCCGCCCGGGCTGCCGACGGTGCGGGCGTTCCAGCGGGCGCAGCACGCGACCACGCTCGCGTGGGTGCGCCGACGCACCGGCTGGGACTGACCGACCCGACCCTCCCCGTTGATCTTGGAGAAGTTCGGCACTCGTGGGCCGGAATGTCCGGTAGATCCCCGAACAACTCCACGATCAACGGGGGTCGGCGGGCGGGTGTCAGCGCAGCGGGTCGTCGGGGCCGGCGGTGGGCAGCCGGAGCGTCCGGGCGTCGTGCGCCAGGATGTCGTCGCGCAAGGTCAGCAGCGAGCCGGGGGTGTCGGAACCGGCCCGGAAGAACCGTCCGCCGAGGTCGTCCAGAACGCCGTCGCCGATGGCGGCGACCAGGTCGACCACGGCCTCGGGCGCCGTCCACTCCGTCCGGCCCTCGTGCATCGGCATGGCCGTCGTCATCTCGGTCTCGACGTGGCCGGGCGCGAGGTCGAACGCGCGCACTCCTCGCGACCGGTACTGCAGGTCGAGCAGCCCGGTGAACCGGGCCAGCGCGCCCTTCGAGACGGCGTACCCCGTGTAGATCTCCGCCGCCCGGTAGCCCAGACCGCTGTTCATGTTGACGATGCGCCCGCCGCCGCCGGCGAGCATGACCGGCAGCGCCGCATGCGTGACCAGCAGTGGGCCGCGCACGTTGACCTCGACGACGCGCCAGCTGTCCTCGACGTCGGTGTCGAGGAACGACCGCTCGACCGTCTCGATGACGCCCGCGTTGTTGACCAGCAGATCGATGCGGTCGAGGCTGCCCGCCACCGCCTTCACCATCTCGACGACGTCGGCGTGGTCGGTGACGTCGGCCGTGACGCCGACCGCCGCCACACCGTGCGAGCGGCACTGCGCGACGACCTCGTCCAGACGGTCGCGGTGGCGGGCGACCAGGCCGACGGAGACGCCGCGTTCGGCCAGCCCGACGGCGATGGCGCGGCCGATTCCGCGGCTGGCGCCGGTGATCAGCGCCGTCCGTGCCGCAGGCGTGCCGCCGGCCATCAGGTACCGCGCAGGACCGCGCCGGTGCGCTCGGCGGCCGCGGCCACGGCGGCGTCGCGGGCGGCCGTGGTCTCCTCGACGGTGAGCGTGCGGTCGGGTGCGCGGAACCGCAGCGCGTAGGCCAGCGACTTCTTCCCCTCACCGACCTGCGCGCCGGTGAACACGTCGAACAGCCGCACCGACTCCAGCAGCTCGCCTGCGGCGGACCGCAGCGCGTCCTCGACGTCGGCGGCCGGGACGGCGAGGTCGACGACGAGCGCGACGTCCTGGGTGGCGATCGGGAACGTCGAGACCGACGGTGCCGGCACGGGCTCCTCGGTCACTCCGCCGGGGAAGACGCGGTCGAGTTCCAGCTCCATCGCGCTGGTGCGGGCCGGCAGCCCGAGCGTCGCGACGACCCGCGGGTGCAGCTCGCCGGCGTGCCCGACCAGCGTCTCGCCGACGTACAACGCGGCGCAGCGCCCCGGGTGCCAGGGCGCGTGCTCGTCGCGCTCGGCCCGCAGTGTGACTCCCGCGGCCCGGGCGACGACCCGTGCGGCCTCGACGGCGTCGGCCCAGCCCGCCGGGCGGCCCGCGCCCCACCAGCCGGCCGGCTCGCGCTCGCCGGCCAGGGCGACGGCGATGCGTCGCGGCTGCGACGGCACCGCGGCGAGCAGCGCGGCCAGTTCGTCGTCGGTGGGCCGGCGGTCGACCGGCAGCCGCGGCGGCACGGGCAGCGGCCCGGGCTCCGGCCGGTAGACCAGCCCGGCCTCGTAGACGGCGACGTCGGTAGTGCCGCGGCCGACGTTGCGGCGCAGCGTGGCCAGCAGGCCGGGCAGCAGCGTGGTGCGCAGCAGCGGCTGCTCCTCGGAGATCGGGTTGGCCAGCCGCAGCGCGACCCGCCGCGCGTCGTCGGCCGGGAAGCCGAGCGCGTCGAAGTCGGCCTCGCCGACGAACGGGTACGACGGCGCCTCGACGTAGCCGGCCGCCGCGACGGCACGCTCGACCCGGCGGCGCAGCCGCTGCGCCGCCGTGATGCCGCGTCCGGCCGGGGCGACCGGCAGCACCGACGGCACCGCGTCGTAGCCGTGCAGCCGGGCCACCTCCTCGACCAGGTCGTACGGGTCGGTGAGGTCGGGCCTCCAGGTGGGTGGAGCGACGGCGATCCGTTCTCCGCCGGCGTCGGAGACGCGCGCGCCCACGGCCGTGAGCAGCGACGTCACCTCGTCGGCCGGGCAGTCGACGCCGACGACCCGGGCGGGCAGGCCGGCCGGGATCTCGATGACCGCGGGCTCGGGCACCGACCCGGCCACCGTCAGCCCGGGCTCCTGCGTGGCGCCGCCCAGCGACACCAGCAGGTCGACCACCCGCTGCGCCGCCACCGCGGGCAGGGCGGGGTCGACGCCTCGCTCGAACCGCTTGGACGCCTCGCTGGGCAGCTTGTGCCGGCGCGCAGTGCGGGCGATGCCGGTGGGCTCGAAGTGCGCCGCCTCGACGACGACTGCCGTGGTCGCGTCGCTGAGCTCGGTCGACCCGCCGCCCATGACGCCGGCCAGGCCGATCGGCCCGGAGTCGTCGGTGATCAGCAGGTCGTCGGGGTCGAGCGCGCGGACCGTGCCGTCGAGCGTCGTCAGCTTCTCCCCCGCCACCGCCCGCCGGACGACGATGGCGCCGCGCAGCGCGTCGCGGTCGTAGCCGTGGATCGGCTGGCCCAGCTCGAGCATGACGTAGTTGGTGATGTCGACGGCCAGCGAGATGGGCCGCATGCCGGCCAGCTGGACGCGTCGCTGCAGCCAGCGCGGGCTCGGGGCGGACGGGTCGAAGCCGGTGACCGTGCGGGCGGCGAACACCGGGCACCGCTCGGTGTCCTCGACCCGCACCGGGTAGCCGTCGTCGCCGGTGGTGTCGACGTCGTCGCGCACGCCCGGGTCGGTGAATGCGACTCCATAGGCGGTAGCCGCCTCGCGGGCCACGCCGCGGACGGACAGGCAGTAACCGCGGTCGGGCGTGACGGCGATGTCGAGGACGTCGTCGCGCAGCCTCAGCAGCTCGATCGCGTCGTCGCCCGGCTCCGCCTCGCCGGGCTGCAGCACCAGGATGCCGGCGTGGTCGTCGCCGATGCCCAGCTCGCGGACCGAGCAGATCATGCCGTCGGACACGTGCCCGTACGTCTTGCGCGCGGTGATGGCGAAGCCGCCGGGCAGCACCGCGCCGGGCAGCGACACCACGACGAGGTCGCCGGCGGCGAAGTTGTGCGCGCCGCAGACGATGCCGCGCGGCTCGGCCTCACCGACGTCGACCGAGCACCAGCGGATGGTCTTGCCGTTCTTCTGCGGCTCGCTGGTGAACTCGAGCACCCGCCCGGCCACCAGCGGGCCGCTGATGTCGGCGCCCGCCTCGTCGACGGTCTCGACCTCGAGGCCGGCCCGGATCAGGCGGGTCGCGACCTCGCGCGGGCTGACGTCGGCGGGCAGCGCCGCGAAGTCGCGCAGCCAGCTCAGGGGGACGCGCATCAGATCTCCATCCCGAAGGCCGCGGCGAACCGGACGTCGCCCTCGACCATGTCGTGCATGTCCTCGACGCCGTGCCGGAACATCAGCGTGCGCTCCAGGCCCATGCCGAACGCGAAGCCGGTGTACCGCTCGGGGTCGATGCCGCAGGCGATCAGCACCCGCGGGTTGACCATGCCGCAGCCGCCCCACTCGATCCAGCCCTCGGAGCCGCAGGTGCGGCACGGGTGGTCGGGATCGCCCACCGACGCGCCGCGGCAGACGAAGCACTGCAGGTCCATCTCGGCGCTGGGCTCGGTGAACGGGAAGTACGACGGGCGCAGCCGGGTGGTGATGCCGTCGCCGAACATCGACGACGCGAAGTGGTCGAGCGTGCCCTTGAGGTGTGCCATGGTCAGGCCCTCGTCGACGGCCAGCCCCTCGACCTGGCTGAACACCGGCGTGTGCGTGGCGTCGAGCTCGTCGGTACGGAACGTGCGGCCGGGACAGATGACGTAGATGGGCGGTGTGCGCGACAACATGGTGCGCGCCTGCACCGGCGACGTGTGCGTGCGCAGCACCAGCCCGGAGTCCTCGGAACCCCCCGCCTCGACCCAGAAGGTGTCCTGCATGGTGCGCGCCGGGTGGTCCGGGCCGATGTTGAGCGCGTCGAAGTTGAGCCACTCGGCCTCGACCTCGGGGCCCTCGGCGACCTCCCAGCCCATGGCGACGAAGACGTCGGCGACCCGCTCCTGGATGGTCGTCAGCGGGTGCCTGGCGCCCCGCGGCGCGCGGTCCCACGGCAGCGTGACGTCGACGGCCTCGTCGACCAGCACCCGCTCGTCGCGCTCGGCCTCGAGCACGGCCTGGCGCTCGGCCAGCGCGGCGCCGACGTCGCGGCGGGCGGTGCCGACGCGCTGACCGGCCTCCTTGCGTGCCTGGGGCGGCAGCGCGCCGATCTCGCGATTGGCCAGCGCCAGCGGCGACCGATCGCCGGTGTGCGCGAGCCGGGCCTCCTTCAGCGCGTCGAGATCGCCGGCCTCGGCGAAGGCGGCGAGGGCATCGGACACCATCGCCGCCACCTGGTCGGCGTCGAGCGGGGTCACCTGGACTGGGTCGTAGTCGCTGTTGGGCGCGGACATCTTCCTCGTCTACTCACGCGTGGTCGCAACCCCGCGAGTCTACGACCCGCGAGACCGTGCGTGCGCCCGGGTTCCGTGCGGTGGTCAGACGGGGACGAGCGGGCTGTGCGGTTGCGGCGGCGCCTCGACGACGATCGCGTCGCCCGGCCGCACCTCGCCGCCCACCAGCACGATCGCCATGACGCCGGCCTTGCGGACGATCTCGCCACCGGTGTCGCGCCCGACGACCTGCTTCAGCAGGCCGGGCTGGAAGTCGTCGATCTGGTAGCACGGGTTGCGCAGCCCGGTGACCTCGACGACGGCGTCGGCGCCCAGCCGCAGCCGGGTCCCCGTCGGCAGGCCGAGCAGGTCGACGCCGCGGGTGGTGACGTTCTCGCCGAGCTGGCCGGCGTCGACGTCGAACCCGGCGGCGGCCAGCTCGGCGTGCAGTTCGGCGTGGACGAGATGCACCTGGCGCAGGTTCGGCCGGCTGGGGTCGCGTCGCACCCGGGAGCGGTGCTTCACCGTCGCCCCGGAGTGCGCGTCGCCCTCGACGCCGAGCCCGGCCAGCAGCGTGATCGCCGGCCGGTTCGGCTTGCCGAAACTGTGCGTGGCGCTGGAGCTGACCGCCGTGACCTCCGCCATCAATGCTCGTGGTCGTCGTGACCGTGGCCGTGGCCGTGGCCGTTCTGCTCCTCGTCCGGGACGAGGTGTGGCGGGAATCCGCCGGTCGCGATGGGGCCCCACCGCTGCGGCGTGATGCGCAGCAGCGACTTGCCCTGCCGGTGCATGGCCTCGCGGTAGCCGTCCCAGTCCTCGTGCTCGCCGGCGACGTTGCGGTAGTACTCGATCAGCGGCTCGACGGAGTCGGGCAGGTCGATGATCTCGGCCGGCCCGTCGACCTGCACCCACGCGCCGCCGAAGTCGTCGGACAGCACGACGATGCTGGCGTGCGGGCGGTGCCGGACGTTGCTCGCCTTCGCTCGATCCGGGTACGTGGAGACGACGATGCGGCCGGAGTCGTCGACGCCGCAGGTGACCGGCGAGGCCTGCGGGCCACCGTCGGCACGGGTGGTGATGACGATGCCGTGGTGGCGCGGCCGGACGAACTCGAGCAGCCCGGCGAGATCGACGGTGGTGTTCGTGGCGATGTTCGGCATGAGGCCACCTTAAGCGGCATGCGTAGTCTCGACGCATGCTCACCGACCTCACCGAGACCGACCTGCGGGTCGTCCTGCCCGACGAGTCGCCGGCCATGGAACCCGGCCGGCTGACCGACCTCGCGACCCAGGCCGAACGGCTCGGCTACGGCGCCGTCCTGCTGCCCGACCACCTGCTGCCGCCGGCTCCGTACGGTGCGGAGTTCGGCGGCGTCTACGAGCCGCTGACCACGCTGGCGTTCCTCGCGGCCGCGACCGAGCGGATCCAGCTCGGCATGTCGGTGCTGGTGCTGCCGCTGCGCGACCCGTTCCTCGTCGCCAAGCAGGCGGCGACGGTGCACCGGCTGTCCGGCGGGCGGCTGACGCTCGCCGTCGGGGCCGGGTGGGTGCGGTCCGAGTTCGACGCCGTCGGCGCCGACTACGCCGGACGCGGCGGCTACGTCGAGGACGCCGTGCGGTTGATGCGCGCGCTGTTCTCCGGGGCGACCTCGTACGACGGCCCTCGCTTCGGGTTCGAGCGCGGCGTGTTCGAGCCGCGGCCGCTGACCCCGTTGCCGATCGCGGTGGGCGGCACCACCGACGCCGCGCTGCGCCGGGCGGCGGCGGTGGCCGACGAGTGGCACGCGTTCGCCCTCGACGCGGGCGGGTTCGCGTCGCGGCTGGCTACCCTGCGGGAGCTGCGCGCCGCCGGGCCGCTGGCCGGGCAGCCGCTGCGGGCGAGCACCCGCATCGAGTGGGCCGGCGGGCGGAACGAGCTGGCCGCGGCCGTGGAGTCCGTGCACCGGCTCGCCGCGGCCGGTGCCGACTCCGTCGCCGTCTGGTTCGGCGACCATGACGGCTTCGGCGAGCGGATGGAGGAGTTCACGGCCGCGTTCGGGTGACGGGTCACACCGGGTGGGCGCGCAACGGCAAGCAGGCGGCGATGGCGTCGTAGTCGGCGTCCTTGTGCAGCAGCGCGACGTCGTGCCGCAGCGCGATGGCCGCAATCAGGCAGTCGACGAGACTGCGCACGGTCCGGCCCTGACGGCGCACCGCCAGGTAGATCGCCGATGCCTGCCTGAAGTCCAGCCTCGGGTCGACACCCAGTACTGGCAGTCCGTTCGTGAGCCTCTCCAGCGCGTCCGCGCGCGCGGGCGTGTCGGCGCCTGCGAGCAGCTCCATGATCACCGGCTCGGTCGTGCACACCTCGGCGCCTCGCTGGATCAGGGCCGTGAGCTCCCTGGCCGCCGGCGTATCAGCTGCCCGGAGGTAGTCGATCCAGGCCGACGTGTCGACGAGGATCATCCGGTCGCAGTGGAATCGGCCGACCGCAGCTCGTCCAGATCGGCGCCCCAACCGACGCCGCGCAGCCCCAGCAGGAAGTCCTTCGTCAACGGCACGCCGACGAGGCGGCGCAGCGCGAGATCGACCGCCTCACGCTTGGTCGCGACTCCGTATCGCCGCATCACCTCGCCGACGAGTTCGTCGTCGAGTTCGATGTTGGTGCGCGTCATACACCAATGATACACCTAGCGACCGGCGCGGCGGCGGGCGCGAGCGGAGCCGTACAGGCAGACGGCGGCGGCGGTGGCGAGGTTGAGGCTCTCGGCGCGGCCATAGATCGGGACCCGGACGACGTGGTCGGCGAGCGCGGCGACGTCGTCCGGCAGGCCCCACGCCTCATTGCCGAACAGCCACGCCACCGGGCCGGCCAGCAGGCCGTCGTCCTCGGCGCCGTCGAGGTCGAGCGAGCCGGCGCCGTCGGCCGCCAGCACCGTCAGCCCGCGCTCGCGCAGCGCCGCCACCGCGTCCGCCGCCGGCACGCCGGACACCACCGGCAGATGGAAGACGCTGCCCGCCGACGCCCGCACGGCCTTGCCGCCCTGCGGGTCGGCCGAGCCGTGCGTGAGCACGACGGCGTCGGCACCGGCCGCGTCGGCGCACCGGATGACCGTGCCGGCGTTGCCGGGGTCGCGGGCCTCGGCGAGGACGGCGACCAGCCGCGGCGCCCCGGCCAGCGCGCCCGCGAGGTCCATCGTCAGCGACCGGCACACCGCGACCAGCCCCTGCGGCGTCACCGTCTCCGACAGGGCGGCCAGCGCGGCGTCGTCGGCCGCGTGCACCGCGACGCCGGCCTTCTCGGCGGCCGCGACGATCGGCGCCCACCGGGCCGCCGCCGTCGCCGTCGCGAACAGCTCCACCGTCCGGCCCGGCCCGGCCGCGACCGCCTCGCGCACCGCCTGCGGCCCCTCGGCGAGGAAGAGCCCCGCCTTCTCGCGGGCGGGGCGGCGCAGCAGCTTGTGCGCCTCACGCACCCGCCCGGACCGTTCGGTCAGCATCGGGTCTCCAGGATCTTCCGGTGATCATGATCCCTGGCGGTCACCCTGCGACCGCCAGAGCACATCATCACCGGACAGACGAAGACCGGGCCTGCCGACGCAGGCCCGGTCTCGACGGACGAACGGACGACGCTCAGGCCGCCGGCGCGTTGCGGTCCGCGGGCAGCGCGGCGCGCGCGACCTCGACCAGGGCCTTGAACGCACCCGGGTCGTTCACCGCGATGTCGGCCAGCATCTTGCGGTCGACATCGACCTCGGCCAGCCGCAGGCCCTGGATGAAGCGGTTGTACGTCAGGCCCTCGGCACGGGAGGCCGCGTTGATGCGCGTGATCCACAGCTGCCGGAAGTCGCCCTTGCGCTGCTTACGGTCGCGGTAGGCGTAGACGAGCGAGTGAGTGACCTGCTCCTTCGCCTTCCGGTACATCCGGGAGCGCTGACCCCGGTAGCCGCTGGCCCGCTCGAGGGTCTCACGGCGCTTCTTGTGGGCGTTGGCCGCCCGCTTCACGCGTGCCACTGGTACTCCTTGCTGAATTCGGCCGATGGGGCCGAAGGATGAACTGGACGGTCGCCGCTTACTTGCCGAGCAGCTTCTTGATGCGAGCCTGGTCCGGCTTGGCCACCTCGGTGGTGCCGGCGAGCTTCCGCGTCAGGGTGGACGGCTTGTGCTCCAGGTAGTGGCGGCGGTTCGCCTTCTGGCGCAGCACCTTCCCGCTCCCGGTGATCCGGAACCGCTTGCTCGTGCCGCTGTGCGTCTTGTTCTTCGGCATGGCGCCGTCTGTCTCCTCGTCAGTCTTCGTTGTCAGGGGTGGGCCGGTCGATCTCCGGCCGCTGGGCCTTCTCGGCCTCGGCGGCCGCACGGCCCGCAGCACGCTCGGCGCGCTCGGCCTCTTCGTCGACTTCCCGCTGGTGCTGCCGCTCGACCTTCGCCGCTTCCTTCTCGGCCTTGGCGTCGGCCTTCTTCTTGTGCGGCCCCAACACCATGATCATGTTGCGGCCGTCCTGCTTCGGCGACGACTCGACGAAGCCAAGCTCGGTGACGTCCTCGGCCAGCCGCTGCAGCAGCCGGAAGCCCAGTTCCGGTCGCGACTGCTCACGGCCGCGGAACATGATGGTGACCTTGACCTTGTCACCCTCGGCCAGGAAGCGCTCGACAGCGCGCTTCTTGGTCTCGTAGTCGTGCTTGTCGATCTTGGGTCGGAGCTTCTGCTCCTTGATCAGGACGTGCGACTGGTTCCGGCGAGCCGCGCGCTCCTTCATGGCGGACTCGTACTTGAACTTGCCGTAGTCCATGAGCTTGGCCACCGGCGGCCGGGCGCCGGGCGCGACCTCGACCAGGTCGAGGTCGGCCTCCGCCGCAAGCCGGAGCGCGTCCTCGATGCGGACGATGCCCACCTGCTCACCGTTGGGGCCGACGAGCCGGACCTCCGAAACGCGGATCCGGTCGTTGATGCGGGGCTCTGCGCTGATGCCTTCCTCCTGAATTCGACGGGGTGGTACCTCGACCACGCCGCGGAAACACGAATGGCCTCCGCGAACGTGCACGCAGAGGCCAACCCATCGGCGTCGCGGTACATTCCTGAACCACGACTACAAGGGCGCCCAGTGGACGCCCTGACCAGGGAACCCGACGATCTGGTGCGATCGTTGCGGGTGGGAGAGGTCTCCGCTTGCTGGCCGCCTCACCCGAGGGTTCGAGTCAGACGGTCCGGTCGGTGTGAGAGCCTACCATGAATGAGCACGCCTGATCACATCGCCGCCCAAGCCGGTCGCGACATCGCCGACGTCCCCGCCGTCGAGGTCATCTCCACGGCCGCCGTCCACCTCATGAGCGCCGCCGCCGTTCATCTCGGCCTGGCCGAAGACCTGCCCGACCACCGCGACCTCGACGAGGCGCGGTCACTGATCGAGGCGCTGGCCGGCCTGATCACCGCCGCCGCCCCCTCGCTGGGCACGCACCACGCCGGGCCCTTGAAGGACGGGCTCAAGACGCTGCAGCTCGCCTTCCGCGAGGCGTCGCCCATGCCCGACGCCGTCGGCGAGGGGCCCGGCGAGAAGTACACCGGACCCGTCTACTCCTAGCCCGCTCCCATGATCATCAATGATCCAACCCACTCTGGGTGGTTGGATCATTGATGATCATGGGAGCCCGGCGGCGTCAGCCGATGAAGGCGCGGCGCACCCGGCGCCGGACGCGGCGCCAGACGCGGCCGCCCGTGCTGCGGATGCGAGCCGCTCCCCCACCAGCCTCGGAACGGGCCGCCGCCCTGACCGCCGGCTCGGCTCCCTCGACGCCGGGCCAGGGACCGAGCGGACGCCAGCCGGAGGCCAGGGACCGCAGGTCGGCGGCGTCGACGGCGAACATGATGGGACCGGCGAGGTCGATGACGAGGGCGTCGGCACCGTCGGCGAGGGCGGCCTCGGCGGCGCTGCGGGTGGGCACCGGCGACGGGCGGGCGGCCGGATTCCAGCGTTGCATCGACTCGACGCAGGTGAACGCGAGCAGTCCGCGACGGCCGTCGCGGCCGGTGGTGAGGACCGTCGCCATGGCGGTCTCCTTCTCCGCGCCGGTGGCGTCGACCGACTCGGGGACCGCGACGACGGGGATCAGCAGCCGGCCGGCGGCCAGTGCGGCGAGCACGTCGGCGGAACCACCCTCACCCCGCTCGTACGCGGCCAGCGCGGCCACGATGCGGGGGTCGGCCGAGCCGCCGTCGTCGCCGAAAGGCGTGGACGGCACGCGGCGTCGGGGCACAGCGGTCACGGGCCGCGACCATAGCCCGCTCGTGGCCGAAGCGCCATCCGAGCGCGGGTATTGGCCCCCGCCAATGACCCCAAGGCCGACATTTCGGACCTACGCCCACGAGCGACGACGTAACGGGCGGGGCGTACCGGCGGACCGTGTCGATCGGCCGAGGCCCTCCGGTGAACGTACACTCCCCCCGTGGACCTCTCCGTCTCCGACGCACCGGTGGGCCGTCTCCTCGACGGACGCTACCGGATCGAGGCGCTCCTGGCGCGCGGCGGGATGGCCACGGTCTTCAAGGCCACAGACACCCGTCTGGACCGCGCCGTCGCACTGAAGATCATGCACGCGGAACTGGCCGCCGACGACGAGTTCGTGGCCCGTTTCATCAACGAGGCCCGCGCCGTCGCGCAGCTGTCCGACCCGAACGTCGTCAACGTGTTCGACCAGGGCGAGGACGACGGCGCGGTGTATCTGGCCATGGAGTACATCCACGGCCGCACGCTGCGCGACGTCCTGCACGAACGGGGCCGGCTGGGCGCCGACCTCGCGCTCGAGGTCGCCGAGTCGGTGCTGTCGGCGCTGGCCGCCGCGCACCGCGCCGGCATCGTCCACCGCGACGTGAAGCCCGAGAACGTGCTGGTCGGCAACGACGGACGGGTCAAGGTCGCCGACTTCGGGCTGGCCCGGGCCAACAGCAGCTCGTCGAAGACCACCCGTGGCCTGCTGGGCACCGTCAGCTACATCTCTCCCGAGCAGGCGCTCGGCGAGCGGGCCACGCCACGCTCGGACGTGTACTCCGCCGGCATCATGCTCTATGAGCTGCTCACCGGGAAGACCCCACACGAGGGGCCCACCGACTTCGTGGTGGTGCGCAGCCACATCGACGACGACGTCCCGCCGCCGTCCGAGACGGTGCCGCTGCCGCGCGCCGTCGACAAGCTCGTACTGACGGCGACGGCGCGCGAGGCGCGGCTGCGCTACGCCGACGCCAGCGTGTTCCTCACCGCGATCCGGTCCACCCGGACGGCCATCGCCGGCACCTCGCTGCCCGAGCCCGAGGACGACCCCGAGCTCACCGAGGTGCACGCCGAGCCGCGCGACTCCGCCGGCGTCACGCTCGACGAGGCGCTGGCCGGCACCGTGCTGGCCGGGCAGGTCGGCCGCGTCGAGCCCGACGAGCGGACCGAGCCGGACGACGACGAGACCGGCGACGACACGCCGCCCGTCGACGACCGGCGGGAGCGCGAGGACAGCCTGCCGAGCTCGACGCGCCGCATCGACGCGCCGCTGTCGATCCGGTTCGCCGAGGACGACACCGACACCGAAGCCGCGCCGGCCCCCGGCTCGCGCGCCGCCCGGCAGGCCGAGGCCCGCGCCCGCGCCTCCAGCCACCGCCGCACCGAACAGACGCGCAGCCGCCGCGGCCTGTACCTGTTCCTGTTCGTCCTGCTGCTGGCCATCGGCGTCGCCACCGCGGCGTGGTGGTACGGGTCCGGCCGGTGGGAGTCGACGCCGTCGCTGCTCGGCCTCAGCTCCGAGCAGGCCGAGGTGCGGGCCGACGAGTCCGGGTTCACCGCGGTCAACGGCGGCGAGGAGTACTCCGAGACCGTCGAGGCCGGCCAGGTCCTGAGCACCGACCCCGCACCCGGCGAGCGGCTTCTCGGCGGCAGCGAGATCACCTACGTGCTGTCGCTCGGGCCGGAGCGCTACGAGGTCCCGGAACTGGTCGGACGCACCGTCGACGAGGCGAACGAGCTGGCCGAGCCGCTGGCCATGACCGTCCGCGTCGACGAGGAGGTCTACCACGACGAGGTCGAGGCCGGCCGCGTCCTGACCCAGAGCGTCGAGCCCGGCGAGCAGGTCCGCCGCGACACCGAGATCGCCGTCACCGTCAGCCGCGGCCCGCAGCCACTGGAGATCCAGGACTTCACCGGCCGGTCCGCCGAAGAGGCGCGGGCGGCGCTCACCGACGCCGGTTTCCAGGTCAACACCGAGGAGCAGAACTCCGAGGACGTCGAAGCGGGCGTCGTCATCTCGCAGAACCCAGCCGAGGGCACCGGTTTCCGTAACGACGAGATCACGATCGTCGTCTCGACCGGACCGGAATTGATCGAGGTTCCGAATGTGCGCGGCGAAAGAGTGGAAAGGGCCGAGGAAATCCTCCGCGAGGCGGGCTTCGAGGTCGAGGTCGAGGACCTGTTCCCCGAGTTCGGCAACAACGGCCGCAACGACCGGGTCCAGAATCAGGACCCCGGCGCCGGGGAGATGCGCCCGCCCGGCACCGTCGTGAAGATCATCCACTTCTGACCCGGCTCCGGCCGACCCGAGGACGCTCGTGACCGCTGCGCTCGCCCTGCTGGGCACCCACCTCCCCGTCGCCGGAAAGCTGGCCACGCTGCCCGAACGCGCCGCCGCCATGGGCGCGTCGTCGGTGCAGGTGTTCCTCGGCAACCCGCGCGGCTGGGCGATGACGCCCGGCGACCCGGACACCGACGCCGCCTTCCGCACCGCCGCGGACGAGCGCGGCATCACCGTCCTCGTGCACGCCGCCTACCTGGTGAACCTCGGCAGCCCGGTCCCGGAGACCGCGCGCCGTTCGGCCGCGTCGCTGGCCCACTCCCTGCGCCGGGCCCGCGACGTCGGCGCCGTGGGCGTCGTCGTGCACACCGGCTCGTGCGTCACGGCGGGCAGCCGCGACGACGCGTTGCGGCAGGTCCGCGAGCTGCTGCTGCCGCTGCTGGACGAGCTGGACGGCGCGCCCGGCGGGCCGGAGCTGCTGCTCGAGCCCACCGCCGGCCAGGGCCAGTCGCTGTGCGCGACGGTCGACGACCTCGGGCCGTACCTCGATGCGCTGGACCACCACCCGCGGGCCCGGGTCTGCCTCGACACCTGCCACCTCTACGCCGCGGGCCACGACCTCGCGGCGCCGGGCGGCATGACGGCGATGCTGGACCGGTTCGCCGACGTCGCCGGCGCCGACCGGCTGGCGGCCGTGCACGCGAACGACTCGATGGACGGCTGCGGCTCGTTCCGCGACCGCCACCAGCGCATCGGCAACGGGCACATCGGCGCCGCCGCGTTCGGCGAGCTGCTGCACCACAAATCGGTCGCCGGACTGCCCGTCGTGCTGGAGACGCCGGGCGGTCCACCGGCTTATGCCGAAGATCTTTCGTTGCTGAAGGAATTACAGCCGAGTTCCCGGAAATAGCAACATCAGAGGTCAAGTGACCTGATTGTGACCAACTGTCTTACTCCCCGGACAACCCCGCCGAACCAGCGTTTCGGTGCCCTACTTTCGAGACTGGGGACGAGGCTGGAGGTTGCGTCATGGTGGTCGTGATGTCGCCCGATGCGACGCCGGAACAGATCGACGCCGTCGTGGTGCGAGTGCGCACCACGGGCGGCGAGGCATTCGTCAGCCGCGGGGTGCAGCGCACCATCATCGGCCTGGTCGGCGACGTCGACGACTTCCGCGCTCTCAATCTGCGCAGCCTGCCCGGCGTGGCCGACGTCATCGCCATCTCCACGCCGTACAAGCTGGTGAGCGTCGACCACCAGCCGGCCCGCAGCACCGTCGTCGTCGGCACGGGCACCGGTGCGCGCCCGGTCATGATCGGCCCCGACGCCTTCACGCTCATCGCCGGTCCGTGCGCCGTCGAGTCGCTGGAGCAGACGCTCGAGGCGGCCGAGATGGCCAAGGCGGCCGGCGCCACCATGCTGCGCGGCGGCGCGTTCAAGCCGCGGGCGGCGCCGCGCGAGTTCCAGGGCCTGGGCAAGGTCGGCCTGCACATCCTGGCCGAGGTCCGCGAGGTCACCGGCCTGCCGGTCGTCACCGAGGTCATCGACCCGGGCGACGTCGACCTCGTCAGCGGGTACGCCGACATGCTCCAGGTGGGCGCCCGCAACATGCAGAACACCGCGCTGCTGCAGGCCGTCGGACGGGCCGGCAAGCCGGTGCTGCTCAAGCGCGGCATCCAGGCCACGGTCGACGAGTGGCTGATGGCCGCCGAGTACGTCGCCCAGCGCGGCAACCTCGACATCGTCCTGTGCGAGCGCGGCATCCGCACGTTCGAGACCGCCACGGCGACGACGCTCGACATCGCGGCCGTGCCGATCGTCCAGCGCCTCTCACACCTGCCGGTCATCGTCGACCCATCCCACTCGGCCGGGCGGCGCGACCTCGTCCTGCCGCTGTCCCGGGCGGCCATCGCGGTCGGCGCCGACGGCATCCTCGTCGACGTCCACCCCGACCCCGAGGCGGCGTTGTGCGACGGTCCGCAGGCGCTGGCCGGCGCCGACGTCCGCGAGTTGGCGTCGACGCTGCGACGGCTCATCCCGGCGGCGGGACGCCGGCTCGGCGACCCCTCCCCCGTCGGGCTCTGAGCCCGGCGCGTCAGCCGACGCGCGCGAGTTCCGGTTCGAGCTCGGCCGCCCGCTGCTGCCGCAGGTGCGCGCGGATCGAGTAGGCCAGCGCGGCCGCCCACACGAGCGCGACCACCACGTACGCCACGGCGCGCACCCCGCCGGGCGCGTCGACCCAGTCGCTGCGCAGGATGGTCCGGCCGTTCGTCAGCACGATCATGCCGCCGACCGCCGAGCCGAGCACCCGCGGCGGGACGATGCGCACCAGCCACGCGGCGATCGGCGCGGCGATCACACCGCCGGCCAGCAGCACGCCCACCCACGCGAAGTCGATGTTCTCCGTGCCCAGCCCGATGAGGAAGCCGACGCTCGCGGCCACGGCCACGATGAACTCGCTGGTGTCGATCGAGCCGATCACCTTGCGCGGCTCCATGCGGCCGCTGGCCAGGATCGCCGGCGTCCCGACCGGACCCCAGCCTCCGCCGCCGGTCGAGTCGACGAACCCGGCGACCAGCCCGAGCGGCGTGAGGAACCGGCGGCCGAGCGGCTTCGGGTCGCGGCGCACAGGCAGCCCGCGCAGCGTGAACCGGACCAGCAGGTAGATGCCGAGCGACAGCAGGATCAGGGACATCACCGGCGCGGCGGCCTCGGTGGACAGGCTGGACAGGAACGTCGCCCCGGCGAACGCGCCGACGGCGCCCGGGACCCCGATCTTCGCGACGACCTTCCAGTCGACGTTGCCGAACCGCCAGTGCGACAGCCCGGACACCAGCGTCGTGCCGATCTCGGCCAGGTGGACGGTGGCCGAGGCTGCCGCCGGGTTCGCCGTCACGGCGAGGAGCAGCGTGCTGGAGGTGACGCCGTAGGCCATGCCGAGACTGCCGTCGACGAGCTGGGCGGCGAAACCCACCAGGCCCAGCAGGACGAGGGTACGCACCCGGCCGCCTCCCAACCACCTAACCCGTCAGAACTATAGGAATAGTCACCTAGGTCGGGATTGTGGTCAACAGATGGACGCGGACGTCTCGCTCTACGGACGGGCCGCGATCGCCGGGGCGCTGGCGACCGTCGCTGAGGCCAGTTCCGCCACCCCAGCCAAGTTGATCTTGGAGTTCTTCGGAGATCTATCGGACATTCCATCCCACGATCGCCGAACAACTCCAAGATCAACTTGGTTTGGGGCGGGGTTTGTGGACGGAACGGACGAACGACGAGCCGGCCGGGCGCGGCGTCAGCCGCGCACCAGACCGGCCAGGACGCCGGCCGCTCGCTTGGCGTCCTCCGGGCTGACGTCCAGATGCGTGATGAGCCGCACCAGGCCGGGGCCGACCGTGCCGGTCAGCACGCCCTCGGCCGCCGCTCGCCGCACGAGGTCGGCGGCGCGGTCGCCCACGGAGAGCAGGACGACGTTGGTCTCGACGGCGGTCAGGTCGACGGCGGAGGGGTCGGCGTCGGCGACGGCCTCGGCGATCAGCCGGGCGTGCGCGTGGTCGTCGGCCAGGCGCTCGACGTGGTGGTCGAGGGCGTACAGGCCGGCCGCCGCCAGCACCCCGGCCTGCCGCCAGCCAGCGCCGAGCCGCTTGCGCCACACCCGCGCCTCCGCGATCGCCGCCACCGAGCCGACGAGCACCGAACCGACGGGCGCGCCCAGGCCCTTCGACAGGCAGACGGAGACGGTGTCGAACAGCCGGCCGTAGTCGGCCAGCGCGACGCCGGTCGCGACGTGCGCGTTCCAGAGCCGGGCGCCGTCGAGGTGCAGGCGCACCCCGACGGGGTCGACCAGCGCCCGAAGGGCCTGCAGATCGGCCAGCGGCTGCACCGTGCCGCCGGCGAAGTTGTGCGTGTTCTCGACCGCGACCGCCGCCGTCGACACCAGGTACGGGCCGGCGTCGGGCGTCATCAGGCGGCGGACGGCGTCGAGGTCGACGTGGCCGCGGGGGTCGGACCAGGTACGCGTGGTGACGCCGTGCCAGACGGCGTGCGCCCCGAGCTCGGCACGGACGATGTGCGCCCGCTCCTCGCACAGCAGTTCCTGCCCCGGCGCGACCAGCGACCGCACGCCCAGCACGTTGGCCAGCGACCCGCTGACGGTGAACAGCCCGGCCTCGTGCCCGAGCGACCCGGCCACCCGCTCCTCGAGCACGTGCACCGTGGGGTCCTCGTCGTAGACGTCGTCGCCGGTCTCGGCGCCGGACATCGCGGCCAGCATGGCGGCGGTGGGCCGAGTGACGGTGTCGCTGCGCAGGTCGATCGGGCCAGAGGTCATGAGGCCGACCCTAGTCCGGGCGCCACGAGACGCCCGGACAGGGGCGGCCGCCGTCAGAACTCGAACCCGGCGAACAGCACCGACGCAATGCCCAGCGCGACGACCAGGTTGAACACCGTCGCCGCCGCGAAGACGCCGACCGGACGCCAGCCGGCCTGGCGCAGCGCGCCGACCCGGAACTCCAGCCCGATGCTCACGAAGGCGAAGACGAAGAACCACGTCCGCAGGTCGTTCGCCACGGCGATGGTCTCCGGCCCGGTCGAGGCCGACGCGTTGTTCAGGTAGATCGTCGCGATGACCGACGCGGCGACGAAACCGAGCACGAACTTGGGGAACCGCCGCCACAGCTCGATCGCCTGCGGCCGCGGCGAGCCCGCCGTCCGCTCCACCCGGAACGCGAAGTACGCCGTCAGCGCCACCGCCACGATCCCCATCAGCGCGTTCTGCGTCACCTTGACGATGCTGGCGATCTGCAGCGCCTCCTCGCCGGCCAGCGCGCCGGCCGCGGTCACGGCGGCGGTGGTGTCGATGTTGCCGCCGATCCAGGCGCCGGCCACCGCCGCGTCCAGGCCGAAGGCGTCGGCCAGGGCGGGCAGCACGAAGATCGACGGCAGCGCGAACAGGATGACCAGGCTGGCGGTGTAGGCCAGCTGTTCCTTGCGCGCCTGGACGGCACCCGCGGCGGTGATCGCTGCGCTCACCCCGCAGATCGACACGGCCGACGCCAGCAGCGCCCGCAGCTTGTCGTCCAGCCCGAGCCGCCCGGCCAGCCACCACGTGAACAGAAACACGGCGCTGACCAGCAGCAACGCCTGCGCGACGGCCCGGCCCGCGGAGTCGACGATCAGCGAGAGGTTGATCGACGCGCCGAGCAGGACCAGCCCGGTCTTGATGAAGAACTCGGTCCGGAAGCCGCCGGACAGCCGGTCGCGGACGCCGAGCACGCTCAGCAGCAGGTTGCCGAGCAGGCCCACGGCGATCGCGTACACCGGGTACTCGACCGCCGCGCCGATCTCCTCCAGCGCGGTGCCCTCCGTCCAGCCGGGCACGTTCTCGGCCAGCGCCCACGCCAGCACGCCGAGCAGCAGCACCACGACCAGGCCGATGCCGGCGTGGCTCCACACCGGCGGCCGGATGTCGGCGGGGGCGGCCGCGGCGTCCGGCTCGGCCGCCGTCACGGGATCACGTCCGCGGTGATGACCCCGGCCAGGATCAGGATCAGCAGCGCCAGGCCGGCGATGGTCGCCGCCCAGTCCTCGTTGAGCGCGATCCGGCGGGCGCGCTCGACGCCCGGGGTCGCGGTGTCGCCGTCACTCATCTGGAGTCCTTCGTGTGGTCGCGGACCGGCTCCGGGCAGGCGGCAGCGGCCGGCCGCCCGGGCCGGTGAAGAGGGAGGAAGGCGGGGTGAACCGGCGATCAACGACAGAGGCTGCTGGCGACGCGCATCAGATCGACGGCGCGTCGCTGGGTCAGCAGCGGGCAGATCGGCATGCCGGGGATCCTGCGCACCGCGGCACCGCCCCGGCAAGCACCGTCCCAACATGTGGATGGCCGTCTCATCCCACGACCGAGTTCCACGATGCGGATGCCCGATTGATTTCCCATCGTTTACCTAGGAAATTGGATGACGTGCCCAGGCTGCTGCTCACCCAGCGACGCGCCGTCGATCTGATGCGCGTCGCCAGCCAGCTCTGTCACTGACCCGGGCATCCCGCGGCCGAACGCGCCCGCTCCCCGTCGCCCATCCCGCGATCCCGTCCGCCCCGGCCTCACCCCGGCCACCCCTCCCCGGAGTCACACATGTCTCTTACCGCCGTGTCCCCTCTTCATCCCATCGGGACGGCCGAACCGTCCCCGCTCGGCCTGGTCGTCTTCGTCGAGGTCGACGAGGCGCTGGCCGGCCGGTCCGGCACCACCGTCGTCGAGCTGGCCGAGCTGCTGCGCGAGTTCGCCCAGGAACTGCTGCCCACCGCCGAGACGTCGGCCGCGATCGCGCTGCGCTCCCCCAGCCACGCCGGCGCCCAGCTGCGCGCCGTCAAGGCCGCCATCGCGGAACCGGAGCGCGAGCCGCAGGCCGGGTCGGGCTTCCAGCTCGACCACGCCGCCCGCACCGCCGTCGTCGACGGCAGGGCGGTGACGCTGACGCACCGCGAGTTCGAGCTGCTCGCCTACCTGATCGAGAACCGCCGCCGCGCGGTCACCCGGCCCGAGCTGATCGACCACGTCTGGCCGCTGGGCACCCGGGCGGGCAGCCGCACCGTCGACGTCCACATCCGGCGGCTGCGAGTGAAGCTGGGTCCGCACGGGCGGCGGATCCACACGCTCCGCGGGCACGGCTACCGCCTGGACTGATCAGCACCGCTGATCAGTAGCGTCCCGGCATGTGAGCACTGACTGCTCGAAATATGAGACGGCCTCTATTGGCCACTAAACCACCGTGATTACTATGACTGGCCGTTCCACCATCATCCGGACACTCGACCCCGCCTGCGGGCGGAGGGGGGCAAGGCACCCATGAGCACCCGTTCCAGAGCAGCAGCGACCGCGCTCGTTCTCGTCGGCGGCCTGGCGCTCGCGGCCTGTGGGGGCGACGACGCCGACGACGCGTCCGGCGGCGGCGAGGAGACGACGCTGTCGATCGTGGGCTTCGCGGTCCCCGAGGCCGCCAACGTCGCGATCGCCGAGGAGTGGAACCAGACCGACGAGGGCGCCGGCGTGCGCTTCCGCAGCTCCTACGGCGCATCCGGCGACCAGAGCCGAGCGGTGGAGTCCGGCCTCGACGCCGACTACGTCCACTTCTCCGTCACCAGCGACGTCACCCGGCTGGTCGACGCCGGTCTCGTGGCCGACACCTGGGACGACGGCCCGACGAAGGGCGTGGTGTCGTCGTCGGTGGTCGTGCTCGCGGTCCGGCCCGGCAACCCGGAGAACATCCAGGGCTGGGACGACATCGTCAAGCCGGGCATCGAGATCGTCACGCCGAACCCGGCGTCGTCCGGCGCGGCGCGCTGGAACGCGCTGGCGGCGTGGGGGCACGTCTCGGCGAACGGCGGCACCGACGCCGAGGCCGAGGAGTTCGTCCGCCAGGTCTTCGCCAACGTCGTCTCGCTGCCCAACAGCGGCCGTGACGCCACCACCAGCTTCCTCGGCGGCACCGGCGACGTGCTGCTCGCCTACGAGAACGAGACGATCCTGGCCACCCAGAACGGCGAGGAGCTGGACTGGGTGCTCCCGGACACCACGATCCTCATCGAGAACCCGGGCGCGGTGCTGGAGGACGCCGATCCGAAGGCCCAGGAGTGGCTCGACTACGTGCTCAGCGAGGACGGCCAGCGGCAGTTCGCGCTGAAGGGCTTCCGCCCGGTCATCGACGGCGTCGACACCAGCGGCGTCGAGGGCGCGCTCGACCCGGACGACCCGTTCCCGGCGCCGGAGCACCTGCTGACCGTCGAGAACGACTTCGAGAGCTGGAGCGCGCTGTCGGACAGGTTCTTCGACGAGGACAGCGGCATCATCACCGGGATCATCGCCGAGTCCGGGAAGGCGGAGTGAGCGAAGCCGCGGCCGGCACCGTCCGGCGACGGCGCCCGCCGGCCACCACGGCCGGCGGGCGGCTGACCCGCGTCTCCGGGCTGGGCCTGGGCGTGGCGATGCTCTGGTTCAGCCTGCTGGTGCTGATCCCGCTGGCGGCGGTCGTCGCGACGGCCGTCGCCGGCGGCTGGGACGGGTTCTGGCGGGCGGTCACGAACGACCAGACGGCGGCCGCGATCCAGCTCACTGTCGGGACCGCGTTGCTGGTCACGGTCGTCAACGTGGTGATGGGGACGCTGATCGCGTGGGTGCTGGTCCGCGACCGGTTCGCCGGCCAGCGCGCGCTCGAGGTGCTGATCGACGTGCCGTTCGCGCTGCCGACGATCGTCGCCGGGCTGGTGCTGCTGTCGCTGTACGGGCCGGACAGCCCGCTCGGCCTCGACGTCGCCAACAGCCGGGCCGCGGTGTTCCTGGCGTTCCTGTTCGTGACGCTGCCGTTCGTCGTCCGGACGGTGCAGCCGGTGCTGGCCGAGCTGGACCGCGAGGTCGAGGAGGCGGCGGCGTCGCTCGGCGCGTCGCGGTTCACCACCTTCCGCCGGATCATCCTGCCGGCGCTGGCCCCGGCGATCGCGGCCGGCGCGGCGCTCTCGTTCGCCCGCGGCGTCAGCGAGTACGGCTCGCTGGTGCTGCTGTCGGGCAACCTGCCGATGCAGACGGAGGTGACGTCGGTGCGCATCCTCAGCAGCATCGAGAACGACAACCTCGACAACGCCGCGGCAGTGGCGACCGTGCTGCTGGCCATCTCGTTCGCGGTGATCGTCGCGCTCGACGTCATCCAGCGCCGGGTGGGCCGCCGTGGCTGAGCGGCAGCGGCTGCGGACCCGCGGGCCGGGCCGGTTCGTCACCCGCGCGATCGTGACGGCTTACCTGTTCCTGCTGGTCGCCTGGCCACTCTGGCTGGTCGCGCAGAACACGTTCGCCGACGGTTTCGACAACCTGCGCGGCATCCTCGACGACCCGGACGTCGTGCACGCGCTGCAGCTGACCGTCGTCGTCGCGGTCGTCGCCGTCGTCATCAACACGGTGTTCGGGGTCGGCATCTCGATCCTCATCGTGCGCTACCGGTTCCCGGGCCGGCGGCTGCTGAACGCGCTCCTGGACGTGCCGCTGTCGGTGTCGCCGATCGTGGTCGGGCTGGCGCTGGTGCTGGTCTACGGCGGCCGCTCGGGCTGGTTCGGGCCGGGGCTGGAGGACGCCGGGCTGCAGGTGATCTTCGCGACGCCGGGGATCATCCTGGCGACGACGTTCGTGGCGTTGCCGCTGGTCATCCGCGAGGTCGTCCCCGTCCTGGAGGAGATCGGCACCGAGCAGGAGCAGGCGGCGCAGAGCCTCGGCGCGACGGCCGCCCAGACGTTCCGGCGCATCACGCTGCCGGCCATCCGCTGGGGCGTCACGTACGGCGTCGTGCTCAGCCTGGCCCGGTCGCTCGGCGAGTTCGGCGCCGTCAAGGTCGTCTCCGGCAACGTCCTCGGCGAGACCCGCACCGCCACGCTCGTCGTCGAGGAGAAGTACCTGAACTTCGACCAGGGCGGCGCCTACGCGACCGCGTTCCTGCTCGCGCTGGTCGCCGTCGCCTGCATCGTCGTCGTCTCCATCATCCGGCCGAAGGAAGAACCCCGTTGAGCATCGAGATCACCGGCGTGACCAAGCGCTTCGGCGACTTCGTGGCGCTCGAGGACGTGTCCGTCAGCATCCCGTCCGGGCAGCTCACCGCGCTGCTCGGCCCGTCGGGCGGCGGCAAGTCGACGCTGCTGCGGATCATCGCCGGGCTGGAGTACGCCGACGCCGGCACGGTCGGCATCGAAGGCCTGGACGCCACCCACCTGCCGGCCCGCAAGCGCGGCGTCGGCTTCGTCTTCCAGCACTACGCCGCGTTCAAGCACCTCAGCGTGCGCCGGAACATCGCGTTCGGGCTGGAGATCCGCAAGCGGCCCAAGGACGAGATCCGCCACCGGGTGGACGAGCTGCTCGCGCTCGTGCACCTGGAGCAGTTCGCCGAACGGCTGCCGGCGCAGCTCTCCGGCGGTCAGCGGCAGCGGATGGCGCTGGCGCGCGCGCTCGCCGTCGAGCCGAAGGTGCTGTTGCTGGACGAGCCGTTCGGTGCGCTGGACGCCAAGGTTCGCAAGGAGCTGCGCGAGTGGCTGCGCCGCCTGCACGACGAGGTGCACGTCACCACCGTCTTCGTCACGCACGACCAGGAGGAGGCGCTGGAGGTCGCGGACGAGATCGTCGTGATCAACGAGGGCCGGGTCGAGCAGATCGGCAGCCCCGACCAGCTCTACGACGAGCCCGCCAACGACTTCGTCATGCGCTTCCTCGGCCCGGTCACGCAGCTGGGGGATCTGCTGGTCCGCCCGCACGACGTCACGCTGACGACCGGCGCGGACGACCCCGACGCCGTCGCCGGCCGGGTCGCGCGCGTCGTCCGGGTCGGCTTCGAGGTGCGGGTCGAGGTCAGCACGGGCGAGCAGGTCGTGCTCGCCACCATGACCCGGACGGAGTTCCTCCGCCTGGGCGTCGACGCCGGGACGACGGTGTCCGTGCGGGTGGTACCCGGCGCGCCGGTCGTCCCCGTGTCAGGTTCGTCGGTTCGGTCCGGACTGGAGGTACCCGCGAGATGAGCATCGTGACAGTGGTCGGCAACCCGAGGGCGGGGTCGCGCACGCTGGGCGTGGCGACGGCCGTGGCGACGGCCGTGGCCGCCCGCTCCGGCACCGGCGAGGGGCGGGTGCTCGACCTCGCCGGATTCGGCGGTCAGTGGCTCGGACCGCTGGCGCCGGACGGCGAGGAGGCGCTGGCCGCGGCGGCGGACGCGTCGGTGCTGGTCGTCGCCACGCCGACGTACAAGGCCAGCTACACGGGGCTGCTCAAGGCGTTCCTCGACCGGCTGCCCGGCGGCGCGCTGCGCGGGACCGTCGCGGTGCCGGTGACGGTGGCCGCGGCGCCCACGCACCGCTTCGTCGCCGACCTGCAGCTGCGCCCCGTCCTCGCCGAGCTGGGCGCCAGCCTGCCGGTGCCGTCGTTCGTCGTCGAGGAGCGCGAGCTGCCCGACCTGTTGCCGCTGGCCGAGCGCTGGGCCGCCGACCACGGCGCCGTCCTCACCGCGACGGCCGGGGCGCTGGCCGCGGCCGAGGCGGCCTGACGGTGGCGAGGCCGAGGCCGGCGAGCGTGCCGGCCCCGGTCGAGGCGGCGTCGCCGCCGGCCAGGAGCAGCGTCCGGGCCTGCTGATACGGGCAGCCGGCGGCCTCGAACGCGGCGGCCGTGGCGAGCAGGCGGTCGCGGTCGTCGTCGAGGAGCGCGAACGCCCGCTCGACGATGGCGCCGGCGACGGGGTTGCCGTCGACCACGGGGCGGGCGGCCGCGAGCCGTCCGGCCGCGTCGGGACGACCGGCCAGCACGGCGGACTCGGCCGCGAGGGCGACGTGCCAGTGCAACAGAATCCCGGTGCGCCACGGCGCCGGCCCGTCGCTTCCGGCGTCGAGCCCCTCCAGCGCACGGGTGGCCTGTCCCTGGTGCAGCAGGGCAACGGCGTCGAGGGTGGGGCTGTAGCCCGCGCGGTCGTCGTGGGTGACGCCCAGCTGGTCGAGGACCGCGAGCCAGTCGGCCCGGGCGGCGTCGTCACCGCGCAGGGCGTGGACCATCGCGACGGCGGCGGCGACCGGGCCGAAGCCGCGGGCCGCCGGGCGGCCCGCCCGGGTCCAGGAGTCGAGGAAGCGGCCGCTGGCGGCGACGGCCTCGGCGGCGTGGCCGGCGAGGGCGTCGGCCACGATCAGCTGCGAGGTCGCGAGGTGCCCGACCTCGGCCAGCGGCGGCAGGTCACGCAGCCGCCGCCCCCACTGGCGCGCGGCCTGCAGGTCGCCTGCGCCGATGCCGGCCGCTGTGGCGATGAGCAGGGCGTCGATCAGCTCGTCGGCGCTGTCGGGGGTGAGTGGCACGGTGTCGAGCAGGTCGACGCGGCGGCGCGCGGTGGCAGCGGCGGCGAAGGTGTCGCCGGCCCGCCGGTGCGCCGCGGTCAGTGCCTGGAGGGCGGCGCACTCCGCCAGCGGGTCGTCGAGGCGGCGGGCCAGTTCGACGGCCTGCTCGGCGCGGGCGGTCAGCTCCGCCGCCGACGTCGCGGACCCGGCCGGACCGCCCGGGCCGGCGAAGAACGCGTAGCCGAGGGCGAGGCAGTCGGCGAGCGCCACCGCCGCCTGGGCCGCCGGGTCGTCGCCGGCCAGCTCGCGCGCCCGGGCGAGCAAAGCGGCCGGCTCGTCGCGCGGCGGCGGCTCGGCGAAGGTCCCGGCCTTGCGGACGTGGGTGGTGACGGCCGTGGCGAGGTCGCGGGCGGCGCCGGCGGCGTCGCCGGCCTGCCGGGCCTGCTCCGCGGCCGCCTGCCAGAGGCGGTAGGCGTCGCCGCCGCGCATGCGGCACGCGGCCACGTTGGCGGCGCCTCGCAGGGCGGAGCCCGCCGCCGCGGGGTCGTCGGCGAGGGCGGCCGCCTGTTCGTAGCGCTGCTGGGACTCGCCGGCCAGGTTGCGGGTGAACGCCGGCCCCGCCAGCGCCAGCGCCAGCCGGTGGGCCTCGGCGCGGTATGCGGGCCGGCCGGCCGCCCAGCCGAGCGCGGCGCGGAGGTCGTCGGCGACCGCGTCGAACGCGACCCGCCAGGCGGCGCCGGGCGCGGGATCGTCGCCCAGCTCCGTCGCCGTGGTCAAGCACCACCGCAGCTGCCGGGCCCGGGTCGGCTCGTCCTCGCCGGCCGCGGCGAGCCGTTCGGCGCCGTACTGGCGGATGGTCTCCGCCGCCCGGTACCGGGTTCCTCCGGCCGACGCCGTGACGCTCAGCAGGTGCTGGTCGGCGAGGCGGGCCAGCCCGTCGACGACCTGGCCGGACTCCAGCGGATCGAACCCGGCGATCGTCTCGGCGGCCGCAGCGGTGAACGGCGAGACGAACACCGAGACGCGCCGCAGCAGCGCCAGGTCGGGTTCGGGCAGCAACGCCTGGCTCCAGTCCAGCACGGCCCGCACCGAGCGGTGGCGGTCGTCGGCCCGATAGCCGCCGACCAGCAGCCGCAGGTGGTCGGAGAGCCCCGCGACCAGGCCGTCGAACCCCAGGGCCGGCAGGCGGGCAGCGGCCAGCTCGATGGCCAGCGCCACCCCGTCGAGCTTGCGGCACACGTCGGCGACCTGGTCCAGGTGCGCGGACTCGACCGTCCAGCCCACCGCCTCGGCCCGGTCGACGAACAGGGCGACCGCGTCGGACGCGCCGTCGAGCGACAGCGGCGGCACCGAATAGACCCGTTCGAACGGCACCGAGAGCCGGGCCCGGCTGGTGGTCAGCACGTGCACCGACGGACAGCGCACCAGCAGCCGTTCGACGAACGGGGCGACACCGCCGGGCAGGTGCTCGCAGTTGTCCAGCACCAGCAGCGCACGCCGGTCGGCCAGGGCCGCCGTCACCGACTCGTCGATGCCGCGGCCCTGGTGCTCGCCGACGCCGAGGGCGGCCGCCACGGCGGTGCCGACCATCGATGGGTCGGTGACCGGCACGAGGTCGGCGAACCACACGCCGTCGGCGAAGTCGCCGGCGAGGTCGGCGGCGACGGCCAGCGCCAGCCGGGTCTTGCCGACCCCGCCCGGGCCGACGGCGCTGACCTGACGATGCGCGCGGACCGCTTCGCCCAGCGCGCGGCGTTCCCCGGCCCGGCCGATGAACGGGTTCAGGGGCGCCGGGAGCCCGGCCAGCGACTGGCTGGTCCGCTCTTGGCGGGCGGACTCGGCCGCGAGCCCGGCGAGCGCCCGGCGATCGGGCGCGTCGAGCTTGCGCAGCAGCGACGACACGTGGGTCTCGACCGTGCGCACCGAGATGACCAGCTGCGCGGCGATCTCGGCGTTGCTGCGGTGCTCGCCGACCAGCGCCAGGATCTCGGCCTCGCGAGCCGAGATGGACGTGGTGGCTACCCGCTTCGACACTCCGCCCAGTATTCCGTACGGCCTCCGTGGACGGACCCGTGCTGGGCACGGATGTCGGCGCTGCCGGTCCGGCGGGAGACTGACGCCGTCAGGTCCGCTCCACCGAGGAGGCAGCCGTGAGCCACGGCATCAAGACCATCATCGTCCCGGTCCGGGACCTCGGCCGGGCCCGGGAGCTCTACGGGGCCGTCCTGGGCGTGCTCCCCTACGCCGACGAGCCCTACTACGTCGGGTTCCGGGTCGGGGAGCAGGAGATCGGGCTGGACCCGAACGGCCACGGCCACGGAATGACCGGCCCGGTCGGCTACTGCCACGTGAGCGATGCCGCCGCGGCCCTGCGCCGGGCCATCGAGGCGGGCTGGCGCACCCGCCAGGAGGTCAAGGACGTCGGCGGCGGGCAGCTGGCCGCCGTCGTCGAGGACCCCAGCGGTAACGTCCTCGGCTTCCTCCAGCGCTGACATCCACCGGCACCGAACAGAAGGATTCCCTCATGACCACCATCGAGCACCTCACCCTCGAGACCGCCGACCCCGCGGCCGCGGCCGGCTTCTACGCCTCCCTCGGCCTGGGCGAGCGTGTCCGGGCCCGGGCCGCCGACGCGCCGTCGACCGGCTTCGGCGGGTTCACCCTGTCGCTCGTCGCGTCCCAGCCCGGCACCGTCGACGCGCTCGTCGCCGCCGCGGTCGAGGCGGGCGCCACGGTGCTGAAACCCGCCTCGAAGTCGCTGTGGGGCTACGGCGGCGTCGTCGCGGCTCCGGACGGGACCATCCTGACGGTCGCGTCCTCGTCGAAGAAGGACACCGCCCCGGCCACCCGGCGGGTCGACGACCTCGTGCTCCAGCTGGGCGTCGACGACGTGGCCGCGAGCAGGCAGTTCTACGCCGGCCGCGGCCTCACCGTCGCGAAGAGCTTCGGCCGGAAGTACGTCGAGTTCGACACCGGCGCCGTCACGCTGACCCTCAACCGGCGCAAGGCCCTGGCCAAGGTCGCCGGCGTCGACCCGGACGGTTCCGGAGCGCACGGCGTCGTCATCGGCGGCGCGGACGGCGCCTTCACCGACCCGGACGGGTTCGTCTGGGAGAGCGTCTAGTTCGACGACTCGAGCAGCTCGGCGACGAGGAAGGCCAGCTCCAGCGACTGGGTGCGGTTCAGCCGCGGGTCGCAGACGGTCTCGTAGCGGCTGCCCAGGCCGTCCTCGGCGATGGGGTCGCCGCCGCCGACGCACTCGGTGACGTCGTCGCCGGTGAGCTCGACGTGGATGCCGCCCGGGTGGGTCCCCAGCGCGCGGTGCACCTCGAAGAAGCCGCGGACCTCGTCGACGACGTCGTCGAAGCGGCGGGTCTTGTGGCCGCTGGGCGCCTCGTAGGTGTTGCCGTGCATCGGGTCGCAGATCCACGACGCGACGAGGCCGTCGGCGCTCGCCTTCTGGATCAGCGCCGGCAGGGCGTCGCGGATCTTCCCCGCGCCCATGCGCGTGACGAACGTGAGCCGGCCGGGCTCGCGCTCCGGGTCGAGCTTGTTCGCCAGCGCCAGCAGTTCGTCGGGCGTCGTCGTGGGGCCGACCTTGACGCCGATGGGGTTGCGGATGCGCGCCGCGAACTCCAGGTGCGCGCCGTCGAGCTGCCGGGTCCGCTCGCCGATCCAGACGAAGTGCCCGGACACGTCGTACGGCGCGCCGGTGCGGGAGTCGACCCGGGTCAGCGCCAGTTCGTAGTCGAGCAGCAGCGCCTCGTGGCTGGAGTACAGCTCGACCGTGCGCAGCTGGTCGGTGTCGATCTCGATGGCCCGCATGAACGACAGCGCCTGGTCCAGCCGCCCTGCCAGCCGCTCGTAGCGCTGGCCGGCCGGCGAGGTGCGGACGAAGTCGGTGTTCCAGGCGTGCACCTGGTGCAGGTCGGCGAACCCGCCGCCGACGAACGCGCGGGTGAGGTTCAGCGTGGCCGACGACGCGTGGTAGGCGCGCACCATGCGGTGCGGGTCCGGCACCCGCGCCGACGGCGTGAACTCGAAGTCGTTGACGATGTCGCCGCGGAACGCCGGCAGAGTGACGTCGTCGCGGGTCTCGGTGGACTTCGACCGTGGCTTGGCGTACTGCCCGGCGAGCCGCCCGATCTTCACGACCGGGACGCTGGCGGCGTAGGTGAGCACGACGGCCATCTGCAGCAGCGTCTTCAGCTTGTTGCGGACGTTGTCGGCGCTCACGCCGGCGAACGTCTCGGCGCAGTCGCCGCCCTGCAGGACGAACGCCTCGCCGCGGGAGACGGCGGCCAGCCGCTCGCGCAGCAGGTCGCACTCGCCGGCGAACACCAGCGGCGGCATGGCGCGCAGCTGCGCGACGGCGTCCTGGACGGCGGCGGGGTCGGGCCATTCGGGCTGCTGACCGGCCGGCAGCGCGCCGACCGCCTCCGTCAGTTCCGTGTACAGCGCAAGGTCCTCCGGGGAGTTCACGCCTTACAGGGTAGGCCGCTCCCCCGCGAACCCGCCCCGGTAGCCCACACCCCGGACAGGCAGACGAGGCACACCCCAGGAGTCTCAGGAAGCGGCGATAGGGTGTCAGGCGATCCGTCCCACTCCGACAGAAGGTCACCTCATATGCCCGAGAGCACACCTGTGCGCAAGGTCGCCATGCTCACGGCCGGCGGCCTGGCCCCGTGCCTGTCGTCGGCCGTCGGCGGCCTGATCGAGCGGTACACCGAGATCGCGCCCGAGGTCGAGATCATCGCCTACCTCGACGGCTACGCGGGCCTGCTGACCGGCCGCTCGATCACCATCACGCCCGAGATGCGGGCCACGGCGTCGCGGCTGCACCGGTTCGGCGGCTCACCCATCGGCAACAGCCGGGTCAAGCTGACCAACGTCGCCGACTGCGTCAAGCGCGGGCTGGTCCAGGAGGGCCAGGACCCGCTGCACGTGGCGGCCGAGCAGCTCACCCGCGACGGCGTCGACGTACTGCACACCATCGGCGGCGACGACACCAACACGACGGCGGCCGACCTCGCCGCGTTCCTCGGCACCAACGACTACGAGCTGACCGTGGTCGGGCTGCCGAAGACCGTCGACAACGACATCGTGCCGGTGCGGCAGAGCCTTGGCGCCTGGACGGCCGCCGAGCAGGGCTCGATCTACGCCCGCAACATCATCGCCGAGCACTCGTCCAACCCGCGCATGCTGATCGTGCACGAGGTCATGGGCCGGCACTGCGGCTGGCTGACGGGGGCCACGGCGCGCGCCTACCGCAAGTGGCTGGCCGCCCAGGAGTGGGCGCCGGAGCTGGGCGTCGACCCGCGTCGCTGGGACGTCCACGCCGTCTACGTGCCGGAGCAGAAGCTCGACCTCGACGCCGAGGCCGGCCGGCTGCGCTCGCTCATGGACGCGCTCGGCTGCGTCAACATCTTCCTGTCCGAGGGCGCCGGCGTCGAGGCCATCGTCGCCGAGCTCGAGGCGGCCGGCGAAGAGGTCCCACGCGACCCGTTCGGCCACGTCAAGATCGACAAGATCAACCCCGGCGCCTGGTTCGCCGACCAGTTCGCCGCCCGCGTCGGCGCCGAGAAGGTCATGGTGCAGAAGAGCGGCTACTTCAGCCGGTCCGCCGCCGCCAACTCCGACGACCTGCGGCTGATCAAGAGCTGCACCGACCTCGCCGTCGAGTGCGCGCTGCGGCACGAGGGCGGGCTCATCGGACACGACGAGGAGCGCGGCGGCCGGCTGCGCGCCATCGAGTTCGACCGCATCAAGGGCGGCAAGGAGTTCGACCCGTCCACGCCGTGGTTCGCCGACCTGCTCGGCGCGATCGGGCAGCCGGCCTGACCTCGCTCGGCCAGCACCACCCCACGGCCGCGGCGAACGCACCCGTTCGTCGCGGCCGCGGATGGGTACGCCCTCACGGTGACTCGACAGCCGCCGGGAGGAGTGCCTCCGACGTGACGGACCGTCCCCGGTTCCGGCCCGACGTCGAGGGCCTGCGCGCTGTCGCGGTACTGCTGGTGCTCGCCTACCACGCCGGCCTGCCACTGGTCGGCGGCGGATTCGTCGGCGTCGACGTCTTCTTCGTCATCTCCGGTTTCCTCATCACCGGGCTGATCCTGCGCGAGGTCGAATCGACCGGCCGGCTGCGGCTGGGCCGGTTCTACGCGCGCCGGATCCGCCGGCTGCTCCCGGCGACGGCGGTCGTGCTCGCTGCGACCGCCGCGCTGACGATGCTGCTGCTGCCGCCGCTGCGCTGGCCGTCCGTGGCCGGCGACATCACGGCAGCGGCGACGTACGTGGTCAACTGGCGGCTCGCGGCGGACTCGGTGGACTACCTGGCCGCCGGCGACGCCCCCAGCCCCGTGCAGCACTTCTGGTCCCTCGCCGTCGAGGAGCAGTTCTACCTGCTCTGGCCGGTGCTGATCATCGCCCTGGTGTGGTGGCGGCGGCGCCGCCGCGGCACGCCGTCCCTGCGGCGGACGTTGCTGGCCGGGCTCGCGGTGGTCGCCGTCCCGTCGTTCGCGTGGTCGGTGCACCTGACCACCGCGTCGCCCGGCGCGGCGTACTTCGCGACGACGACGCGGGTGTGGGAGCTGGCGGCCGGTGCGGCGCTGGCGATCGGTGCGCGCCGGCTGGAGCGGCTGCCGCGCTGGGTGGCCGGCGCGCTGGCCGGCGGCGGGCTCGCGGCGATCGGCTGGGCGGCGCTGACCTATGACGCGACGACGGCGTTCCCCGGCACCGCGGCGCTCGTGCCGGTGCTGGGGACGGCCGCGGTGATCGCGGCGGGCGTGGCAACGGTGCGAACGGCGCCGGGGCGGCTGCTCGGGAGCGCACCGATGCGGTGGGTGGGCGGGCTGTCGTACTCGCTGTATCTGTGGCACTGGCCGCTGCTGATGGCGGCGAGCGCGGTGTGGGGCGCGCTGTCGCCGGCACAGGGCACGCTGGTGGTCGCGGCGGCGTTCGTCCCCGCCTGGCTGACGCACCGGCTGGTCGAGGCGCCGATCCACCACGCCCGCGTGCTCGCCGTCCGGCCCGGCCGGACGGTCGCCGTCGGGGTGGCGGCGACGGCGACGGCGCTGCTGGCCGCTCTCGTCACCGTCAAGGCGGTGCCGGAGTACGCGACGGCCGACGAGGCGCCCGGCGCCGCCGTCCTCGCACCGGACCCGGCCGGCGACCCCGACGGCATGCCCGTCGACCAGGTGCCGGCGCTGACCCCGGACCCGATCGACGTCCCCGAGGACAACCCGGACATCTACCCCGACGGCTGCCAGCAGAACGCCGAGGACGCCGACCTCGCCAGCTGCGCCTACGGCGACCTCGACTCCGACCGCGTCATCGCGCTGGCCGGCGACTCGCACGCCGCCCAGTGGCAGCCGGCGCTCGACGTGCTGGGCGAGAGGTACGGCTGGCGGATCGAGACCTACACGAAATCGTCGTGCGGGTTCTTCGCCGCCGAGGTCACCACCGCGGCCGGGGTGCCGTACACCTCGTGCCGCGAGTGGAACGAGGCGCTGCTGGACCGGCTGACCGGGCCGGACAAGCCGGACCTCGTGGTGACGTCCGGCAGCAACTCCTACCGGGTGTGGGAGGACGGCCGCGAGCTGGGCGACGACGCCAGCGCCGACCGCCTGGCCGACGGGCTGCGCGACAGCTGGCAGGCGGTGCGGGCGGCCGGCGTGGAGCTGGTGGTGCTGGAGAACACGCCGTGGCTCGACCAGGACCCGGCCGAGTGCGTCAGCGCCCACCCGGACCAGCTGACCGAGTGCGCCCGGCCGCGCGCCGACGCCGTCGAGAAGGCCGGCGACGAGCAGCACGTCGCCGCCCGCGAGCTGGGCGGCGTCGACGTCGTCGACCTCAACCGGGCCATCTGCCCGACCGACGAGTGCCCCGCGGTCATCGGCAACGTGGTGGTCTGGCGCGACGACCACCACCTCACCGCGACGTACGCCCGCAGCCTGGCCTCGCACCTGGACGCCGAGCTGCGGCCGTACCTCGCCGCTGCCCGCCGGTCAGCCGCCTAGGAAGGCTTCCAGCAGCGGGCCGGCGGTGCGCGAGCCGGACTCGCCGTCCTCGACGAACACCGCGACGGCGAGGTCGCCCTGGGTCGCGATCATCCAGGCGTGCGTGCGCGGCGGGGTCTCGGTGCCGTACTCGGCGGTGCCGGTCTTCGCGCCGACCGGGTCGCCCGGGACGTCGCCGAGGAACGCACCGCTCCCCTCCTCGACCACCGCGCGCATGAGGTCCTGCAGGACGGCGGCCTCGTCGGCGGTCAGCGTGCCCTCCGGCGGCGTGGCCGCGGGGTCGACCATCGTCGGCGCGACGGTGTGCCCGGCGGCGACCGACGCGGCCACCGTGGCCATGGCCAGCGGCGACGCCAGCACCTCGCCCTGCCCGATCATCGACGCGGCGTGCGCGGTGCCATCGGCCTCGGCCGGGACGGTGCCGAGGAACGCCGGCGCGCCGACCTGGTACTCGGCGCCGAGCCCGAGCGACGCCGCGGCCTGCGCCAGCGACGCCTGGTCGGCGACCGCGTTCTGGTTGATGAAGGCGGTGTTGCAGGAGTTCGCGACCGCCTCGCGCAGCGTGATGTCGCCGATCGCCCCGGACGGGTAGTCGCTGTAGTTGGAGAACTCGCGCCCGTCGACGGTCGCCGTCGGCGTGCACTCGACGGCGGAGTCGGAGGTCAACCCGGCGCGCAGCAGCGCCAGCGACGTCACGACCTTGAACGTCGAGCCCGGCGCGTACTGGCCGAGCGTCGCGGTCGAGTAGCCCTCGCCACCCGGCCCGCTGGCGGCGGCCAGAACGGCACCGGTGGACGGCTGGATCGCGACGATCGCGCTGGCCGGGGCGACGTCGGCCAGGAGGCCCTCGGCGCGGGACTGCAGCTCGACGTTCAGCGTCGTGGCCAGCGGGGTGCCGGGCGCCGCCTCGCGTTCGAACAGCACCTCCGGCTCGGCCGGCGCGGGCTCCTCCGCGGCCGGCGAGGCCGTGGCGGTAGCGGTGGGGTCGCCGGACGGCTCCGGCGGCACCAGCTCGACGGTCAGTCCGGACGTGCCGCCGAGCTGCGCGTCGTACTGCGCCTGGAGCCCGGACAGTCCGACGACATCACCCGCGACGATGCGCCCGCCGGACTCCTCGACCAGCTCCGCGGTGGCGTCGCCGACGGTCCCGAGGATCGGCCGGGCGAAGTCGCGCGTCGGCGCCAGGGCGAGGGTGTCCTCGATGGCGACCGCGCCCTCGATCGCCTCGATCTGCGCCAGCAGCGGCGCGGCATCGGCCTCGCGCAGCGTGATGGCATCGACGAAGGCCCGCTCTCCCGCGTTCTGGACCCGCTCGGCCAGGCCGGCCGGGTCGACGCCGACGACCTCGGCCAGCGCGGTGGCCGACTCAGGCGCCAGCGCGGCGTCGACGCGGGTCTTGTCGATGCCGACGCGGTAGACCGGCCGCTCGGTGACGATGACCTCGCCGCCGGCGCCCAGGATGTCGGCGCGCGTGGCCTGCGTCCGCGAGAGGTCGAGGGTGGCGCCGTCGGAGAGCTGCGGGTGCAGGATCGCGGGCGACCAGTCGACCGTCCAGCCGGCCTCGGTGTCCTCGGCGACGCGCAGGGTCGCGGTGGTCTGGTAGGTCCAGTCCGGAGCGTCCGGTGTGCCGCTCGCCGTAGGTGTCGGCGTGCTGGTGGTGGCCGCCGTGCCGGTGGGGCTCTCGGTGCCCGGCTCGGCGGCGGGCGCGCCGGAGCCGTCGAGGTCCCAGCCGACGTCGAGGGTGACCTGGCGGGTGTTCTCGTCGTCGGTCTGCTCGAGGTCGGTGACGGTGACGGTGCGCGTGGCCGCCCCCATGCCCGCGACGATCGCCTCGACGGCCGCCGTGGCGTCCTCGGCAGCGGTGTCGCCGAGCGGGACACCGGCGAGATCGCCGGAAGCCACGGCCTGGGCCAGCTGCTCGGCCACCGGGGTGGCGTCGGGCGGATCGTCGCCGCTGCACCCCGCCACCGTCGCCACCAGCACGCCTCCGGCCGTCGCCGCGAGGATTCGCCGCGGCGCCTTCTTCCAGATCATCGCTCCCCGTTCCTGCCCGTCGTCGAACACACCCGAGGGTATGTCTCCCGTGTCGATGGCCTGCCGCGACGCCGCGGCCGAGGCCCCAGGGGGCCACACCCTAGCGCCAATGTATGAGAGCGCCGGTCAGCCCAGTCGCCGCACGACCAGCCGGGCCACGTCGGCCAGGGCGGCGTCGACGCGCTCGGCGTCACGTTCCGTGCGGCGGCTCATGGCAACGATGACGATCGGCTCACCGGCCGGGTTCCACGCGACCCCGGCGTCGTTGTTGGTGCCGTAGTCGCCGGCGCCCGTCTTGTCGGCCAGCAGCCAGCCGTCCGGCAGCGCGTCGCGGAACCGCGGACCGGACGTCGTGTTGGCCAGCATCCAGTTCCGCAGCCGGCGCCGGTCCGCCGGTCGCAGCAGGTCGCCGACGAGCAGGCCGGCGAACGTCCGGGCCAGCGCCGCCGGCGTGGAGGTGTCGCGGACGTCGCCCGGCTCGGCCGAGTTGAGCTCGATCTCCCAGCGGTCCAGCCGGGTGGCGCGGTCGCCGAGGGAACGGGCGAACGCGGTCAGCCCGCGCGGCCCGCCGACCTCGCGCAGCAGCAGGTTCCCGGCGGCGTTGTCGCTGTAGCGGATCGCGGCGTCGCACAGCTCGGCGACGGTCATGCCGGTGTCGACGTGCTCCGCGGTGATCGCCGAGTTCAGCAGGATGTCGGCCGGCGGGTACCAGACCCGATGATCCAGGCGCGCGTCGTCGAGGTCGCGCAGCACGGCGGCCGCGACGACGGACTTGAACACCGACAGGATCGGGAACCGGTCGCCGGCCCGGTGCGCCAGTTGAGCGCCGGTCGCGAGGTTCGTCGCGCTGACGCCGAGCACGACGTCGTGGGTGCGCTCCAGCTCGCGGACCGCCGGGTCCTCGCCGGAGCCCGTGGCGCCGGCCGTTCCGCCGCCGAGCACGCCGGCCGACGCGGCCAGCGGGACGGCGAGGCCGAGGCGCAGAAGGGTGCGGCGGCTGGGCTGCGGACGGTCCATCGGGTTCCTCCTCGAAAGCGGCGGGTCGAGCCCGATCACCGTCGCAAGGCGGCCGCACCGATGTCCAAGACGCAACCGCCACCGATCCATGCCGAATGTGTATCGTTGCTGCCTGTGGACCTGCTGAGGCAGCTCGAGGCGTTCGTCGCGGTGGCCGAGGCGCGCAGTTTCACCCGCGGCGCCGACCTCTGCGGCATGCCGCAGCCGGTGGTCAGCCGGCGGGTCGCGGCGCTCGAGCGCGACCTCGGCAGCACGCTGCTGCACCGCACGTCGCGGCAGGTCGAGCTGACCGACGCCGGCCGCACGCTGCTCCCCCACGCCGCCGACCTCGTCGCCCGGGCCGGGCACTTCCGCGAGCTCGCCGCCGCGGCCCGCGCCGCCGGGCTCAGCGCCGGCATCCCGGCCGGCCCGGACCCGCGGGCCTTGGTCGCCGCCCGTCGCGCGGCCGCGGCAGCCGGCGTCACGCTGACCTTCACCGAGCAGCCCGCCGACGAGCGGGCGGCCCTGGTGCGCCGCGGCCGGCTCGACGTCGCCCTGCTGCCCTGCCCGCCGGACGCGGAGGAGACCGGCGCGGAGCTCGGCGCGGCCACCGCGACCGGCGACCTGCGCGGCCGGCGGCTGCACCTGGACCAGCTGCGCCGCTCCGGTGGCGACCACGGCCGGCCGAGAGTGCTGCACCTGTCCGCCGAGGACGACGTGCCCTGGGTGCGCGACCCGGTTCACCGGGCCGCCCGGCTGGCCGGTCTGCTGGACGGCCAGCTGTGCGTGGGCACACCCGACACCGAGGCGCTGACCGGCGCGCTCGAGTACGGCGACGCGATCCTGTGTACCCCGGCCTGGGCCGCGGCGCACCGGCTGCGCTGGCGCCCGCTCGGCGACGTCGCCGTCCGCCGCACCTACGCCGTCGCCAGCCGGCCGCGAGTGGCGCGCGAACTCGTCGGCGCCGTCCTGCCGGCCCTGGCCCGCGCGGCCGGCCTCGTCACCGACCCGGAGGACCCGCGATGACCACGTCCGACGCGTTCGGCTTCTCGGGTGAGGCGGTGCGGACGGCGCACGACATCCGCGCCGACTGGGCCGCCACCGGGCTGCGCGGCGCGCTGTACGCCCGCAACATCGACACCGGCGAGGACCTCGGGTTCGACATCCACGTGCCGTACGCGCTGGCGTCGGTGAGCAAGCTGCCACTGGCACTCGTCGTGCTCGACCTCATCGCGGCCGGCGAGCTCGATCCCGCGCGCCCGGTCGACCTCGTCCCCGGGCGCATGACGCCCGGCCCGACCGGCGCCGCGCTGTTCCGGCACCCGAGCCGCATCGCGCTGGAGGATCTGCTGCTGCTCATGCTGTCGGTCAGCGACAACGCCGCCGCCGACGCCGTCTTCGCGCTGGTGCCGCCCGAGCGGGTGACGGCGACGCTGCAGGGCTGGGGGTGCGACGGCATCGTCGTGCGGCACCCGATGCGGCGACTGTACGAGGCCGCGGCCGCCGTGGCGCCGGACGACCCGGTGCTGGCGCTGGAGCTGGCCGTCCGGGCGACCACCGACGGCGGCGGGCACGTGCTGCCGACCCTCGACGTCGCGGCGGCCACCAGCGGGACCGCCGCCGGGCTCGTGTCGCTGGTCGCGCGCGTCTGGACCGACGACGTCAGCGTGCCGGCGGCGACGGCGCAGCTGCGGGAACTGCTGGGCCACCAGGTGAACCGCGGCCGCATGACGTCGGAGCTGGCCGCCGACTCCGTCACCGTCAGCAGCAAGACCGGCACGTTCCTCAACCTGCGGCACGAGGCCGGCATGGTCGCCACGTCCACCGGCGACCGCGTGGCCGTCGCCGCCCTCACCGCGTCGACCGTCGCGGCCCGGTCGCAGCCGGAGGCGGACCGCGCGATCGGCCGCGCCGCCCGCGCCGCGGTCGACGTGCTGCGGGTCTAGGGATCGTCAGCCCGGGCGGACCACGACCAGGCCGCCACAGGAGCACCGGGCGTAGCCGACGAAGCCGTCGCCCGTCCGGTGCCAGGACGTCACGCGGTCCGGCCGCACGGTGACGCCGCACCGGCCGCAGGCCCGGACCACTTCGAGGAGTCGATCGCTCATGACTCCACCGTGCTGTAATGGCATTGTGCATTTCAACCATTACAGCGACGAGGGTGCGCTCCTGGCCGCGGCTGTGGTGAACGCCCGCATCGACTCCGCCGCCGACGTCACCCGGCTGGCGGCCGAGCACGACCTGCTGCTGGAACGCCCTCCGTCCGAGGACGACGCGGCCGGACTGCGGCGCTGGCGGGCCGCGCTGGCCGGCGTCGTCGACGCCCCGGGCGACGGCGAGCGCATCGAGGCGCTGAACCGGCTGCTCGCCCGCGGAACGTCGCACCCGCGCATCAGCCTGCACAACGGCCCGCCGCACGTGCACTTCCGCCCCGACGACGTGCCGCCGGAGCGGCAGTTCGCGGCGATCACCGCGTTCGGGCTGGCGTGGTTCCTCACCCAGCGCGGGCTGCACCGGCTGGCCCGCTGCGCCGCCGACGACTGCACCGTCGCCTTCGCCGACGTCACCCGCAACGGCCGGCAGCGCTACTGCTCGCCGCGCTGCGCCAACCGCCAGGCCGTCCGGCGGCACCGCGCCCGGTGAGCCCGCCCGCTGGAGGTCTGCGGTCGGATGTGACGGCAGACCTCCATCGCGCGCGCGATAGCGCTCTGCGGTCGCATGCGACGGCAGAGCTCTAGCGACGGGACAACTGGTCCGGCCGCAGGGTCAGCCGCCGCAGCAGCTGGGCGTTGGCCGCGACGATGACCGTCGACGCGGTCATGGCGACGGCGGCGGCCGCCGGCGGCAGCACGAACCCGATCGGCGCCAGCACGCCGGCCGCGAGCGGCACGGACACCAGGTTGTACCCCGTCGCCCACACCAGGTTCTGCACCATCTTCCGGTAGCTGGCCGTGGACAGCCGCCGGGCCGAGACGACGCCGCGCGGGTCGTCGGACGCGAGCACCACGCCGGCGGACTCGACCGCGACGTCGGTGCCGGCGCCGATCGCGACACCGACGTCGGCGCGAGCCAGCGCGGGAGCGTCGTTGACGCCGTCGCCGACCATCGCGACCGACAGACCGCGCTCCTGCAGCGACGTCACCGCGGCGTCCTTGTCCTCCGGCAGCACCTCGGCGAACACCTCGTCGATGCCGACCTTCGCCGCCACCGACTCGGCGACGTTGCGGGCGTCGCCGGTGATCATCACCGTGTGCACCTTCTCGGCCCGCAGCAGCGCGACCGCCTCGCGCGACTCCGGCCGGATCTCGTCGGCCAGCGCCAGCGCGCCGAGAACGGCGCCGTCGCGGACGACGTAGAGGACGGTCGAGCCGGCCGCCGCCCACTCGGCGACGGACGGGGCGACGGGCTCCGGCACCGGCAGGTCCAGATCGCGCAGCAGGCCGGGCCCGCCGACCGCGAGCTGCGCGCCGCCGACGACCGCGCGGACGCCCTTGCCGGTGAGCGAGCGGAACTCCGTCGCCGCCGGGATCGGCCCGCGTGCCGACGCGGCCGCGACGACCGCCGTGGCCAGCGGGTGCTCGGAGTCGCGCTCGGCCGCCGCGGCCAGCGCCAGCAGCTCGCCCTCGCCCGCCGGGCCGGCCGTGGCCACCCCGGAGACCGCCGGACGGCCCATCGTCAGCGTGCCGGTCTTGTCGAACAGGACGGCGTCGACCTGGCGCATGCGCTCCAGCGCCAGCCGGTCCTTGACCAGGATGCCGGCCCGGGCGGACATCGCCGTCGAGATCGCGATCACCAGCGGGATGGCCAGCCCGAGGGCGTGGGGGCAGGCGATGACCAGCACCGTCACGGTGCGTTCGACGGCGTCCGACGGTTCGCCCAGCAGCGCCCACACGACGAACGTCAGCGCGCCGACGCCGAGCGCGAACCAGAACAGCCACGCGGCGGCGCGGTCGGCCAGCGCCTGCGCCCGCGAGCTGGACGCCTGTGCGTCGGCGACCAACCGCTGGATGCCGGCCAGCGCGGTGTCGTCGCCGACGGCGTTGACCTCGATGCGGATGGCGGTGTCGGTGGCGACCGTGCCGGCGACGACGCGGTCGCCCGGCCCGCGGGTGACGGTCTTCGACTCGCCCGTGACGGTGGACTCGTCGACCTCGGCGGTCCCCTCGGCGACGACGCCGTCGGCCGGGACCCGCCCGCCGGAACGCACCAGGACGACGTCACCGACCGCCAGCTCGGCCAGCGGCACCTCGGTCAGTGTCCCGTCCGCGCCGACCCGCTCGGCGGTGTCGGGCAGCAGTTCGGCCAGCGCCTGCAGCGCACCCGACGCCTGCCCGAGGGCCCGCATCTCCAGCCAGTGGCCGAGCAGCATGACCACGATCAGGAGCGCCAGCTCCCACCAGAAGTCGAGGTCCAGACCGCCGATCTCCAGCGTGGTCAGCCCGCTCGCGACGAACGCGACGGTGATGGCCAGCGAGATCAGCGTCATCATGCCGGGCAGCCGGTCGGCCAGTTCCGCCTTGGCGCCGGTGAGGAACGGCCAGCCGCCGTAGAAGAACAGGAACGTGCCGAGCACCGGCGGAATCCAGGTGCCCCAGCCGGGCACCTCGTAGCCGATCAGGTCGGCGAACATCGCGCTGAAGCCGACCACGGGGACGGCCAGGACCAGGCTCACCCAGAACTTGTCCCGGAACATGCTGCCGTCGCCGTGCCCGGCGTGCTTGTCGTGCCCGGAGTGGCCGGCGTGACCCGCCGGCCCGGCCCCGTGACCAGCGTGGTCGTGGGCGCCGCGATGCTCCGTCGCGACGGCGTGCTCGTGCTGCTCCATGGTCGCTTCACCTCTCATCGGCTCGGACCATGCAACAGCATACCCCCTAGGGGTATTCCGATCAGGTCAGCGTGACGGTGACCACGTCGGCGTCGGCATCGGGCTCGACGTCGAGGACGGCGACCCGCCCGGCCGCCCGCACGTCGTCGAGCAGCTCGCCGGCCGCGGTGACGTCGGCCGGCCGGACCCGCGCGACCGCCCGCGCGACGTCGGTCCGCAGCGACAGCTGCGCCTCGGTCTTGGCCTTGCGCACCGCCCCGATCAGGGCCGAAGCCGTGGAGAACAGCTCCGCCTCGGCCCGCACGACGCCCTCGGCGGCCGGCCACGGAGCCAGGTGCACCGAGCCGTCGCGCCACCACGACCAGACCTCCTCGGTGACGAACGGCAGGAACGGAGCGAACAGCCGCAGCTGCACCGACAGCGCCCGCCGCAGCGCCGCCCGGGCCGACGCCGCACCCGCGTCGTCGCCGGAGTCGCCGTAGGCACGGGCCTTCACCAGCTCGACGTAGTCGTCGCAGAAGTCCCAGAAGAACCGCTCGGCGACCTCGAGCGCGCGGGTGTGGTCGTAGTCGTCGAGGGCGCGGGTCGCGGCGGCGACGGTGTGGTCCAGCGCCGCCAGCATGGCGCGGTCCAGCGGCGCGGTGGCCTCGGCGCCGTCGGCCACCGGGCCGAGCCCGAGCACGAACCGGCTCACATTGAGGATCTTCATCGCCAGCCGGCGGCCGATCTTCATCTGGCCGGGGTCGAACGCGGTGTCGGCGCCCGGCCGGCCGCTGGCCGCCCAGTAGCGGACGCCGTCGGAGCCGTACTGCTCGAGCAGGTCCAGCGGCGTGACGACATTTCCGGCGGACTTGGACATCTTCTTGCGGTCGGGGTCGAGGATCCAGCCGGAGATGGCCGCATGCCGCCAAGGGAGCACGCCGTGTTCGAGGTGCGCGCGGACGACGCTGGCGAACAGCCAGGTGCGGATGATCTCGTGCGCCTGCGGCCGCAGGTCCATGGGGAACACGCGCGCGAACAGGTCGTCGTCGGCCTCCCAGCCTCCGGCGATCTGCGGCGTCAGCGACGACGTCGCCCAGGTGTCCATGACATCGGGATCGCCGGTGAAGCCACCGGGCACGCCGCGCTGCGCCTCGGCGTAGCCGGGCGGCGCATCGGAGGATGGGTCGACCGGCAGGTCGCCCTCGGCCGGGATGATCGGCGCGTCGTGGACCGGCGACCCGGCGTCGTCGAGCGGATACCAGAGCGGGATCGGCACACCGAAGAACCGCTGCCGGCTGATCAGCCAGTCGCCGTTGAGCCCGCCGACCCAGTTCTCGTACCGCACCCGCATGTGCTCCGGATGCCACTGGAGCTCGCGCCCGCGCTCGAGCAGCGCCTCGCGCAGCGCCTCGTCGCGCCCGCCGTTGCGGATGTACCACTGCCGGGTGGTGACGATCTCGAGCGGGCGGTCGCCCTTCTCGTAGAACTTCACCGCGTGGGTGATCGGGCGTGGCTCGCCGACGAGACCGCCGGCCTCGCGCAGCAGCTCGGCCACCCGCTCGCGGGCGGTGTGCACCGTCGCGCCGGCGAGCTGCTCGTACGCCGCCCGGCCGACGGAGTCGTCGAGCCACGGCGGCACGTCGCGCAGCAGCCGGCCGTCGCGGCCGACCACGGGACGGGTGGGCAGCGCCAGCTCACGCCACCAGGTGACGTCGGTGGTGTCGCCGAAGGTGCAGATCATGGCCGCGCCGGTGCCCTTCTCGGGGTCGGCGAGGCGGTGCGCGACGACGGGGACGTCGACGCCGAACAGCGGCGTGCGCACAGTCGTCCCGACCAGAGCGGCGTAGCGCGCGTCGTCGGGATGCACGACGACGGCGACACAGGCCGGCAGCAGCTCGGGCCGAGTCGTCGCGATGAGCAGCGGCTCGCCGTCGGCGCGGGTGAACACGAGGTCGTGGTAGGCGCCGGGCCGCTCGCGGTCGTCCAGCTCGGCCTGCGCGACCGCCGTCCGGAACGTGACGTCCCACAGGGTGGGCGCCTCGGCGAGATAGGCCTCGCCGCGAGCGAGGTTGCGCAGGAACGCGCGCTGCGACGCCCGCCGGGCCGCCGCGTCGATGGTCTGGTAGCCGTGCGACCAGTCGACCGAGAGCCCCAGCCGCCGCCACAGCTCCTCGAACACGCGCTCGTCCTCGGCCGTCAGCCGCTCGCACAGCTCGATGAAGTTGCGCCGCGACACCGGCAGCTGGTCCTTCGCCGCCCGCTTACCCGGTGGCGGCTCGAAGCCGGGGTCGTACGGCAGCGACGGGTCGCAGCGCACCCCGAAGTGGTTCTGCACCCGCCGCTCGGTGGGCAGGCCGTTGTCGTCCCACCCCATCGGGTAGAAGACCGCTTTGCCGCACATGCGCTGGTAGCGCGCGACGACATCGGTGTGCGTATAGGAGAAGACGTGCCCGACGTGCAGCGAGCCGCTCACCGTGGGCGGCGGCGTGTCGATGGAGTACACCTCGGCACGCGGGCGGGTGCGGTCGAACCGATAGACGCCGTCGCGCTCCCAGCGTGTCACCCATACCTCGTCCAGCCCGTCGACGGTGGGCCGGTCGGGAATCACGGGATCGATGCGGGAGATGTCAGTCACCCCGCCGAGCCTAATGGCGGCACACGGGTGCCATCCGGCGATTATCCGCGCGGGTTCGGCGCGACACGCCCGGCATGGCGGCAATTCATGACATCCTTCTCGTGCCGGTCGTGTCGGTCCACCGATCCACCCGGCCCGGAGCACGCCGCTGACCTGCGCGGATCAAGCGGCCAGGGGGTGTGGTCCGGCCCTGCGTGGCACTGATCGGCAGGGGCTTCCGGGGGGTCGAAGACGCGTTAGACGTGATTCATGCCCCGTTGGTTCCCGCGGGTCCACGCCTCGTGTAGCATTCCCAGCATTTCGGGCCCTCCTGTCGTCCACGGGCACGCGTGGCGACGGGGGGCTCGATGCTGAACTGACATTCATTGTGAATTGGAGACAGTGTGAAGACCTTCCGCGCGCGCGTCCGCGCTGCGGGCGCGCTGGCGGTGGCCCTGGTAACGGGTGCCACGCTGATCAGCGCCGCCGGCTCCGCAGCCGCTGCCGAGGAGATTCCGCAGGAGTCCCTCATTGTCCAGAGCTCGCCCGCCGAGTTCGACACCAAGATCGTCGGCGGTGAAGACGCCCCCGAGGGCAAGTACCCCTTCATCGCCTACCTGGTGATCGACGACCAGTTCGCCTGTGGCGGCTCGCTGATCGAGCCCGACGTCATCCTCACCGCGGCTCACTGCGTCAACGGCACCGGCCCGACCGACGGCATCGTCGCCTCGTTCGGCTCGGTCGACCTCGGCAGCCCGGACCTCGTCACGTACACCTCGGAGTACGTGTCGTCCGGCAACATCTCCGGCATCCCGAACGACTGGGCGCTGGTCCAGCTGTCCGAGCCGGTCGAGGGCATCGAGCCGGTCGAGATCGCCACCGACGACTCGCTGGACGCCTCCGAGACCTACACGGTCATCGGCTGGGGCGACCTGGAGGAGGGCGCCGGCGAGGGCAGCCAGTTCCTCCAGGAGGTCGAGGTCCCGAGCGTCAGCGACGACGACTGCGTCGCGGCCTACGCCGAGATCGGCATCGAGACCGCACCCGAGGTCGAGCTGTGCGCCGGTGACCTGGCGAACGGCGGCGTCGACTCCTGCCAGGGCGACTCCGGTGGCCCGCTGCTCGCCGGCGAAGAGGACGACTGGACCCAGATCGGTGTCGTCAGCTGGGGCGAGGGCTGCGCCCGCCCGGGCGTCCCGGGTGTCTACACCCAGCTGAGCGCCGTCACCGACAGCATCGCCGCGGTCCTCGACGGCAACACCGCGGCCGAGGTCGCCGACGTCACCATCGAGACCACCGCCGGTGAGCCGGTCGAAATCACCCTGACGGCCGACGACGCCGACGGCGACGACGTCACGTTCAAGGTGAGCGAGGCCGAGTTCGGCACGCTGACCACCGACGACGAGACCCTCACCACGCTGGTCTACACCCCGGCCGAGGGCTTCACCGGCGAGGACACCTTCCTGTACCTCGCCAACGACGGCAACACCGACGGCGTCCCCGCCACCGTGACCGTCACGGTCGCCGAGGCCGAGGAGCCCACGGAGACGCCGACCCCGACGCCCACCGACACCCCGTCCGAGGAGCCGAGCGAGACCCCGTCCGCGACGCCCACCGAGGACCCGGGTGACGAGGACGGCGAGGAGCTGCCCGACACCGGTTCGAACACCACCACCATGATCGGCCTGGCTCTGCTGCTGGCCGCCGGTGGTGCCGGTGCGGCCTTCGCGTCGCGCCGCCGCGCGACCGGCTCGAACGTCTGAGCTGATCGCCTAGCCAAGTAGCACGGTTCCACCGGTTCGGCGGTGGCGCATCTCACGGAGAGCGCCGCCGCCGAACTGCGTTTCAGGGCGTGAACAGCGGGTACCCACCCTCAGAAGGGCCGCCGGCGGCACCGGCGCCCCGCGACCGGCACCGGAAGGGTGGGTAGGCTCGAAACACATGTGCGGTCTCACCGGAGAATTCAGGTTCGACAACCGCCCCGCCGACCTCTCCTCGGTCGGCCTCATGTGCGACGCGATGGTGGCCCGGGGGCCCGACGACTCCGGCGCCTACGCGCACGGCTCGCTGGCGCTCGGCCACCGACGGCTGTCCATCATCGACCTGTCCCCACACGGCCATCAGCCGATGATCGACCCCGAGCTGGGGCTGGCCGTCGTCTTCAACGGCTGCATCTACAACTACCGCGAGCTGCGCGACGAGCTCAGCGGGTACGGCTACCGGTTCTTCTCGACGTCCGACACCGAGGTCATCGGCAAGGCGTACCACCGGTGGGGCGAGAACTTCGTCGACCACCTCATCGGCATGTTCGCGCTGGCGATCCACGAGCGCGACACCGGCCGGCTGGTGCTGGCCCGCGACCGTCTCGGCATCAAGCCCCTGTACCTCGCCGAGACGCCCGAGCGGCTGCGCTTCGCCAGCACGCTGCCGGCGCTGGTCCGGGCCGGCGGCGTCGACACCTCGATCGACCCGGTCGCGCTGCACCACTACCTCAGCTGGCACGCCGTCGTCCCGGCTCCGCACACGATCCTCGCCGGGGTGCGCAAGCTGCCGCCGGCCACCGTCCGCGTCGTCGAGCCTGACGGCGCCGGCCGCGAGCGGGTCTACTGGGATCCGTCCTTCACCCGCGACCCCGCGAAGGCCTCCTGGTCGGACACCGACTGGGAGGAGGCCGTCCTGGAAAGCCTCCGTGTCGCTGTCCGTCGTCGCCTGGTCGCCGACGTCCCGGTGGGCGTGCTGCTCTCCGGCGGCCTCGACTCCAGCCTCGTCGTCGGACTGCTCGCCCAGGAGGGGCAGACCGGGCTGAACACGTTCAGCATCGGGTTCGACGCGGTCGGCGGCGAGGAGGGCGACGAGTTCAAGTACTCCGACGTCATCGCCCGCGAGTTCGCCACCGACCACCACCGCATCCGCGTCGGCGCCGACCTGCTGCCGTCGCTGGGCGATGCCATCGCCGCGATGAGCGAGCCGATGGTCAGTCACGACGCCGTGGCCTTCTACCTGCTCAGCAAGGAGGTCAGCAGGCACGTCAAGGTCGTGCAGTCCGGGCAGGGCGCCGACGAGGTGTTCGCCGGCTACCACTGGTACCCGCCGCTGGCCGGCGTGGGCCGCGCCGACGCCGTCGCCACCTATGCGAAGGCGTTCCTCGACCGCGACCACGCCGCGATGGCCGAGGTCGTCGCGCCCGCCTACCTCACCGACGGCGCCGTCAGTCTCGACTTCGTCCGCGAGCACTTCACCAAGGACGGCGCCGAGACCGCGGTCGACGCCGCACTGCGGCTGGACACCCAGATCATGCTCACCGACGACCCGGTGAAGCGGGTCGACAACATGACGATGGCGTGGGGCCTGGAGGCCCGGGTGCCGTTCCTCGACCACGAGCTGGTCGAGCTGGCCGCCCAGTGCCCGCCGGAGCTGAAGCTGGCGCAGGACGGCAAGGGCGTGCTCAAGGAGGCCGCGCGCCGGGTCATCCCGCACGAGGTGATCGATCGCCCGAAGGGCTACTTCCCGGTGCCGGCGCTGAAGTACCTGCAGGGGCCGTACCTCGAACTCGTCGAGGACGCCCTGCACTCCGCCGCCGCGCGCGACCGCGGCCTGTTCCGGACCGAGTACGTCGACCGGCTGCGCCAGGACCCCAACGCCGACCTCACTCCCCTGCGCGGGAACCGGCTGTGGCAGCTGGGGCTGCTGGAGCTGTGGCTGCAGACGCAACTCCCCGGAGAGGGCGTGGGCAGGTGAGCGACGCCCGGCGCGGCCGAGGGGGCGGCGGCCAGTCGCTGTGGAGCAGGCCGTGGAAGGAGGCGCCGGAACACCTCGTCCGCGACATGAAGCGCGACGTCGTCGTCGACCTCGCGTGGGGCCGGCTGGTGTTCGCGCAGACGTTCGAGGACCCGCGCCACGTCATCGACCTGCTTCGGGCCGAGGAGGAGGGCCGCCGCGACATCGCGATGTACGTCGCCGACCCGCACGTCCTGGTGTCGCACGCGCCCGGCGAGCTGTTCATCGACCCCTCGCTGACGTACCGGCTGGAGCTGCACCGGTACCGGCCACGGCGCAACCCCGTCTCCGGCGTGTTCGTCCGCAAGATGAGCGAACTGGCCGACGCCGAGGAGATCAACCGGCTGTACGCGGCCCGCGGCATGGTCACCGGCGACACCGAGCTGATGTGGGGCAACCAGCGCACGCCGACGTTCACCTACCTGGTGGCGCAGGACGAGCGCTCCGGCGCGATCGTCGGCACCGTCACCGGCGTCGACCACGTCCGTGCGTTCGACGACCCCGACAACGGCGCCAGCCTGTGGAGCCTCGCCGTCGACCCGCAGTGCACCATTCCCGGTGTCGGCGAGGCGCTGGTCCGGGTGCTGGCCGAGCGGTACATCGGCCGCGGCCGCGACCACCTCGACCTGTCCGTCCTGCACGACAACGACCCGGCGATCCGGCTGTACACCAAGCTCGGGTTCCAGCGGGTCCCGGTGTTCGCGGTGAAGCGGAAGAACCCGATCAACGAGCCGCTCTACGTCGCCGGACCCACGGAGTCGACCGAACTGAACCCGTACGCGAAGATCATCGCCGACGAGGCGCGGCGGCGCGGCATCCTGGTAGAGATCACCGACGCCGAGAGCGGCGAGCTGCGGCTGTCGCACGGCGGGCGGCGCATCGTCACCCGCGAGTCGCTGTCCGAGCTGACCACGGCGGTCGCGATGAGCCGCTGCGACGACAAGCAGCTCACCCGGCGGATCTTCCAGCGAGCCGGGCTGTCGGTGCCGCGCGGCGTGTCGGCCTCGACGCCGGAGGCCGACGCGGCGTTCCTGGACGAGGTCGGTGAGGTCGTCGTCAAGCCGGTCCGCGGCGAGCAGGGCCGCGGCATCACCGTCGGCGTGACGTCCCCGGAGGGCCTGGCGGCCGCGGTGTCACTGGCCCGCACGTTCTGCCCCGACGTCCTGATCGAGGAGTGCGTCCACGGCGACGACCTGCGCATCGTCGTCATCGGCCACGAGGTCGTCGCCGCCGCCGTCCGCCGGCCCGCCACCGTGTACGGCACGGGCCGGCACACCGTCGCCGAGCTGATCGACGCGCACAGCCGGCGGCGCTCCGCCTCGACCGGCGGCGAGTCGCGGGTCCCGCTGGACGACACGACCGTGTCGACGGTCCGGGCCGGCGGCTACGAGCTGGACGACGTCCTCCCCGACGGCGACCCGCTGAAGGTCCGGCGCACCGCCAACCTGCACACCGGTGGCACGATCCACGATGTGACGGCCTCGCTGCACCCGGCGCTCGCGGCCGCCGCGGTGGCGGCCAGCGAGGCCATCGACATCCCGGTGACCGGGCTGGACATGATCGTGCCCAGCCCGGCGGAGGACGAGTACGTGCTGATCGAGGCGAACGAACGGCCCGGACTGGCCAACCACGAGCCCCAGCCCACCGCCGCACGCTTCGTCGACCTGCTGTTCCCCGCCACCCGCACCACGCCGCGGGCCTGGCAGCCGCCGCCTGTGCCGCAGTGAGGGTGGTGGGGTCGGTTCGGTGGGCCGGGCTCTCGTTGGGTTGAGTCTGCAGCGTTGGCCTGCCCCCTGCTGCTCTCCATGGTCGGGAGCGCGGGAGGCCGCCTCAAGCGGACTCCGTTGGGCGCTTCGCGCGGCGACGACCGCTTGACCCGACCACCCGCGCCCCCGTTCAAGCAGCACCAGGGGCCGGCCCAACCATGGGCCCCGGCTTCCCTGCTCGCTGTTGGCACCGGCCCGCTGGCCGCTCACTGGTCGTGCGTGGTGTTCGGGCCACCGACTCCGCTGTGCTCCCGGCCCACTGGCCGCTCACCGGCCACGGATGGGTTCGGCGACCGACTCCGCTGTGGTCCCGGCCCGCTGGCCGCTCACCGGCCACGGATGGGTTCGGCGACCGACTCCGCTGTGGTCCCGGCCCGCTGGCCGCTCACCGGCCACGGATGGGTTCGGCGACCGACTCCGCTGTGCCCCTGGCCCGCTGGCCGCTCGCTCTTCCCAGACGGCACCGTCGGCGACCGACTCCGCGGCCAATCCCCGGCTCGCTGGCCGCTCTCGGCCATGGGCAGCGGTGACGGCGACCGACGCTCGTTGCGGACGTGGTGCATGCCCCGCCCGGTTAGGGAGGGTGCCCACCCTACGGGCGGGCACCGACAAGGTCCCGCCGCGCGGCGCACGGCCGACCGGCTGCGGCCCGCTTCCATGATCATCTAGGATCAGTGGCGTCAGAGGGCCACGGATCCTGGATGATCTTCCGCAGACGTCGGTCAGGTGGCGCGGGAGTAGTGGACGAACACGACGCCGTCGCCGAATGTGCGGCTCGACGTGACCTCGAGGTGTGAGGGCGCGAAGCCGGCGGCGCCGAAGAGCGGCCGGCCGGAGCCGACGGCGACCGGGTAGATCTTGATCGCCAGTTCGTCGATCTCGTCGCGCAATACGCCGGCGATCTCGCCGCCGCCGCAGAGCCAGATGCGCTCCCCCGGTTCCCGCTTCAGTTCGCGCACCCGCGCGACGGGGTCGCTCGCCACGACCTCGACGCCGGGGGCGGCGTCCGCGGCGAGGGTCCGGGAGAACACCAGGTGCTGATGTACCTCGCGCTGAGCTGGCTGATCATCGAGAATCTCACCCTGCCCGGTGTCCTGGACGGCTACGACGCCGACCGGCTGATCGCCGCGCTCACCGACCTGGTGACAGCTCGCTGAGCAGGGTCCGCAGCGGGCCGAGGCCGACCGGCCCCAGCCGCAGCGCGTCGGCGTGGAACCGGCGTCGGTCCGATGCCGACGATGCCCGGGCCTCGCGCCACAGCCGGGCACCGACGCGGAACGCGAGCGCCTGCCCCGGCCAGCCGAGGTATCGGTCGACCTCGAACGCGGCCTTCTGCGGGTGCAGTCGCCCGACGTCAACCAGCAGGCGGGCGCCCAGCTCCGGCGTCCACCGTTCCGCATCGACGAGCCCGTTGCCACGCGGGATCGGCAGGTCCAGGTGCAGCCCCAGATCGACGACGACGCGGACGGCGCGCCAGAGCTGCGCGAAGATCATCCCGAGCCGCTCCCCCGGCGTCCGCACCAGCCCCAGCTCGTCGGCCAGTTCCTCACCGTAGTGGGCCCAGCCCTCGGCGTAGCCGTGCACGTGGCACAGCGACCGCTGCCACGGGTGCAGGTCGTCGAGCCCCAGCGTGATCGCGTGCTGCAGATGGTGACCGGGGACGCCCTCGTGGTGCAGCGTCGACACCTCGCGCCAGACGTGCGCGCGTGTGACACCGTCGGGCAGCGTCCACCACACCCGCCCGGGCCGGGTCAGTCCCGGGTCGGCCGTCACGTAATACATGACGCCCGACGCGGACGGCGTGACGCGGCACTCCACGCGGCGGGTGCGGTCCGGGACATCGAAGTGGGTCCCGACGACGGCGTCCATGGCCTCGTCGACGCGCCGCTGCAGCCACGCCTCCAGGGCGGGCACGCCGTCGATGACGCCGGACGGGTCGGCGTCCAGCGCCCGCACCGCGTCGTCGACATCACCGGACGGGACGACCTCGGCGGCGACGGCGCGTGCCCGCGCCGTGAGCGCAGCCAGCTCGGTCCAGCCCCAGGCGTAGGTCTCGTCGACGTCGATGCGCGCGCCCAGGAACGCCGCCGACGTCACCTCGTACAGCTCGCGGCCGACGCCGTCGCGGGTCCCGGCCCGCGGCAGCAGCTCGTCGCGCAGGAACGCCGCGAACGCCGCCGTCGCCGCGGTCGCGTCGCTGGCCAGCCGGTCCAGCGACGGCGACCCCGCCGGCGCCACCAGCGTGGGATAGGACCGGTCCGCGACCCAGCCGTCGCACTGCGCGGCGACGGCCAGCACCTGCCGCTGGGCGACCACGTGCCCGCGGTCCGCCGACGCCGTCAGCGTCGCCGCGTACTCCCGCAGCGCCACCGGGACCCGGCCCAGCTCGCGGCCGATCGCCGTCCAGTCGTCCGGGGTCCGCGCGGGCAGGCCGTCGAACGTCTGCCGCACCCAGTGCACCGGCGTCGACAGCGGCGCCAGCAGCGCCGTCGTGAAGCCCACCTCGTACAGGGCGATGTCGCTGGCCAGCCGCTCGGCCAGCGCCTCGCGCAGCACCCGCTCACGGAACCCGGACGGCTCCGCCGCGGCCAGCCGGGCCGCCGCGTCCGCCGTCACAGCGTGCCGCCCGGCGAACGCGTCGGGCGAGAGCTGCTCGAGCAGGGACGACGGGGTGCGGCCCAGCGCCTGCGCGGCGTACGGATCGAATTCGGCGAGGTCGCGGAGGTAGTCGTCGGCCACCTGGGTCACGTCGTTCGCGGGCACACCGGCAGGCTACCGGCCCGGCATGTCAGGGTAGAGCCATGAAGACGCTGCCCGTCGACGACGAGTACCTGCGCGACGTGCTGCTCGAGCTGCTGCGCACGCCGAGCCCGTCCGGCCGCACCGACGCCGTCATGCAGGTCGTCGGCGACCGGCTGACCGAACTGGGCGTGCGCATCCGGCTGACCCGGCGCGGCGTGCTGCGGGCCACGCTGCCCGGCGAGGGCGCGGTCGGCGGCGCGAGCCGGGCGGTCGTCGTGCATGCCGACACGATCGGCTGCATGGTGAAGCGGCTCAAGGAGAACGGCCGCATCGAGGTGGTCCCGGTCGGCACGCACAGCGCCCGGTTCGCTGAGGGCGCGCACGTGACGGTCTTCACCGACGACCTCAGCAACCTGCACACCGGCACGGTGCTGCCGCTGCTGTCCAGCGGGCACAACTACGGCGACGCCGTCGACACCCAGGGCGTCGGCTGGCACCAGGTCGAGGTGCGGCTGGACGAGCCGGTCGAGACCCGCCAGGACCTGCTCGACCTCGGGATCTCGGTCGGCGACTTCGTAGCGCTCGACGCCGCGCCGCAGATCACCCCGAACGGGTACGTGAAGGCGCGGCACCTGGACGACAAAGCCGGCGTCGCGGCCTGCCTGGCCGCCGTCAAGGCGCTGCTCGACGACGGCCGTACCCGCCCGGTCACCGCTCACCTGCTGGTGACCATCGGCGAAGAGGTGGGCATGGGCGCCACCCACGGTCTCGACGAGTACGTGGCCGAGCTGGTCGCCGTCGACAACGCGGTCGTCAGCGAGGGGCAGGAGTCGCGCGAGGACACCGTCAACATCGGCATGCTCGACTCCACCGGCCCGTTCGACTACCACCTGACCCGGCGGCTCATCGGGCTGTGCGAGAGCAACGATCTGCCGTTCCGCCGCGACGTGTACCGCTTCTACCGGTCCGACGCCGCTCCGGCCATCGAGTCGGGGCTGGAGTGCCGCACGGCGCTGATCGGCTTCGGCGTCGACTCCAGCCACGGGCACGAGCGGACCCACCTCGAGGGCATCCGGCGCACGGCCGAGCTGCTGACGGCCTACCTCACCAGCCCGCTGACGTTCAGCGAGTGGGACGACCGCCCGACCGGCGCGCTGGCCGACTTCCCCAGCCACAGCGTCCAGCCGGCCGAGCCGGAGCCCGACCGCTACCCCGGCCGGCACTAGGAGACCACGCCATGGGTGAGTTGCACGTCAACATGAACGTCACGCTCGACGGCGTGATCCAGGCCAACGGCGGCCCCACCGAGCAGGACGCGGGCTTCGAGTACGCCGGCTGGGAGCGTCCGTACGGCGACACGGAGTCCGGCGACCGCGTGGTCGCGGACGTGCAGAAGTCCGACGCGCTGCTGCTGGGCCGCACGACGTACGACATCTTCCGCGCCTACTGGCCGGGCCGGTCCGACGAGATCGGGCGGGCCTTCGACCGGGTCCCGAAGTACGTCGCGTCCCGCGGCACGCCGGAGCTGTCCTGGGCGGTGAGCACCCAGCTCACCGACGTGGGCGCCGAGGTTCGCGACCTGCGCGAACGGCATGAGCAGATCCACACGTGGGGCAGCGCGAACCTGGTGCAGACCCTGTTCCGGGAGGCCCTGGTCGACCAGGTGAACCTGTGGACGTATCCCGTCGTGCTCGGACAGGGCAAGAAGCTCTTCCCCGACGGCACGGCGCCCACCCGGTTCGAGCCGGCCGAGCCGCCGACGTCGTTCCCCGGCGGGGTGACGCTGCTGCGCTACCGGCGCCTCGACGGCCCGCCGGAGACGACGGGTTAGAGCGCCGTCAGCTCTCCTTGGGCTCGGCGGCCCGCGCCTTCACCGTCGCCGCGTAGACGTCGACGTACTCCTGGCCGGACAGCTCCATCAGCGCGTACATGATCTCGTCGGTGACCGAGCGCAGCACGTGGCGGTCGGTCTCCATGCCGTAGTAGCGGCTGAAGTCCAGCGGCGCGCCGAACTTGATGCCGGGCCGCATGCGCTTGGGGATGATGCGCCCGGCCGGCTGCATCTCCGCCGTCCCGATCATCGCCACCGGGACGACGGGGACGCGCGCCTCCAGCGCCATGCGGGCGACGCCGGTCTTGCCGCGGTACAGCCGGCCGTCGGGTGAGCGGGTGCCCTCGGGGTAGATGCCCAGCAGTTCGCCGCTCTCGAGGATCTGTACGGCCGTGCGCAGTGCCGCCTCGCTCGCCCGTCCGCCGGAGCGATCGACCGGCACATTTCCCGTCCCGCCGAAGAAGACGCGTTTCAACCAACCTTTGACACCGCGTTCGGTGAAATAGTCGCTCTTGGCGAGGAAACTGACCTTACGGTCGAGAACGAGCGGCATGAAGAAGGAGTCGATGACGGTGAGGTGGTTGCCCGCGAGGATCGCGCCGCCCTTGACGGGGACGTGCTCGACGCCCTCGGCCCAGGGCCGATAGATCAACCGCAGGATCGGCCCGAGGAAGACGCTCTTCATCAGCCAATAGAACACGTCGGAACACTACCGCCAAAGCGCGCCGCCGGCGCAGCGGACGACGGGCCTCGCCCGCGCGGACGGATCGGGCGCATGCGACGATGCTGGTGCGAGTGCCGGCGCGGAAAGTGAGGGGACGCGATGCTCTCTGAGGGCGAGGCGGTCGACTCGATCGAGCCGTACCGGCACGACGGCGGCCCGGTCGGGGTGCTGCTGTGCCACGGCTTCACCGGATCGCCGGCTTCGCTGCGCCCCTGGGCCGAGCAGCTGGCCGGCCACGGCTACAGCGTCGAGCTGCCGCGGCTTCCCGGGCACGGCACCACGTGGCAGGACCTCAACGTCACCGGCTGGCCCGACTGGTATCGCCGGGTCGAGCGGTCGCTGCTCGACCTCGCCGAGCGCTGCCACCAGGTCGTCGTCGCCGGCCTGTCCATGGGTGGCTGCCTGGCGCTGCGGCTGGCCCAGGAGCACGGCCCGCTGGTGCAGGGCCTGGTACTGGTCAACCCGGTCGTCACCAGCGCCGACAAGCGCCTGCTGGCGCTGCCCATGCTGCGGCTGCTGCGCCCGTCGGTGGCCGGGCTGTCCGGCGACATCGCCATGCCCGGGCAGGACGAGCGGGCCTACGACCGCACGCCGTTGCAGGCCCTGTGGTCGCAGACGAAGCTGTGGCAGCTGGTCCGCCGCGACCTCGCCATGATCACCCAGCCGCTGCTGCTCTACCGCAGCGCCGACGACCACGTCGTCGACGACACCAGCGCACCGGTCATCCTCTCCGGCGTCTCCTCCACCGACGTCGCCGAGGTCGTCCTGCGGCGCAGCTACCACGTCGCGACCCTCGACTACGACGCACCGGAAATCTTCTCCGGCGCCGCGGCGTTCGTCGAACGTGTGACCACGAAGAGGAACCGGGGCCTGCCGCGATGAGCCGAGACGACGACCAGACGTGGGCCGAGCTGATCGACTCGTTCCACGCCTCCCCCTCCACCGGCGATCAGCCCTGGCCCGCGGCCGAGGAGCTCGGCCCGGAGGACCGCCTCGAGGAGCCCCGGCCCGACGACTTCCGCGACGCCTCGGTGACGCTCGGCCCGCTGGCCGAACGAGGCCCCGGCGGCCCCGACCCGGCCGCCGCGGCGCCCGGCCCTGGCATCGACGACGCAGCCGCCGACGAGGCGGCCAACCACTTCGTCCCGCCGCCTCCGGCCCCCATCCCCCGCGGCGACCGCGTCCAGCGGCTGGCCTGGGCCGCGGTCATCGCCCCGCCGATCGCGCTGATCATCGTGGCGATCATGTCCTGGCGCCCGTCCGACGAGATCGTCTTCTTCGCCGTCGTCGCCTTCATCGCCGGCTTCGTCACCCTGGTCGCCCGCATGCGCGGTCACCACCCCAACGACCCCGACGACGGCGCCGTCATCTGAGCGCCGTCCCGGGCCGATCGCCGGTCAGGCCGGGCGCGGCAGCGTCAGCTCCGCCACCACCGGGAAGTGGTCACTGGCCGCGCGGACGTCGGGGGTGTCGACGACACGGTAGGACGTGACGTCGGCGCCGCGGACGAAGATGCCGTCGACGCGCCGCCGCGGGTCCGCCACCGAGTACGTCGGCATCGGGTCGGACGCGCCGGCGTCGGTGTACTGCGACGCCAGCCGGGTCCACGTCGGCGCGGTCGGCGGCTCGTTGAGGTCGCCGCCCAGCACCGTCGCCGGCGTTCCCAGGCGGTTGACCAGGCCGGTGAGGTCGGTCAGATGCCGGGCCCGTTCCCCGGCGTCCAGGCCGAGGTGCAGCGAGCCGGCGCCGAACGCGACGCCGTCCTTCTCCAGACGGGCCAGCACCAGCCCGCGCCTGGTCAGCCCGGGCGTGCGCCGCAGCCGGTGCTCCTGCACCTCGCGCAGGTCGACCCGGATCGCCGTGAACAGCGCCGTCCCGCCGGTCGAGCCGCCGCCGGCGGCGTACAGCAGGTCGGCCCGCCGGGCGAACGACGCCGCCCGGCCCCGCCACAGCACGATCTTCGGCAGCTCCTGGACGAACACGACGTCCGGGTCGAGGTCGCGCAGCACCCGGGCGACGGCGGCGCCGTCGTCGCGCAGTCCGCGGACGTTGTAGCTGACGACCCGGATCGTGACGGCCGGTTGCGAGGCCGTCACACCCGGACGAGGTCGGCCGCGCCGATGACACCGGCGTCGTTGCCCAGCGTCGCCACCCGCACCTCCGGCTCGGGCCGGTGACCGGCGCCGGTGGTGTGCTTGCGCAGCGCCTCCTCGGCTGGGCGGATGAGCAGGTCGCCGGCCGCGGACACGCCGCCGCCGATGACGAACGCCGCGGGGTCGAACACCGCCGTGAACGAGCCCATCGCCTCGCCCAGCCAGCGCCCGACCTCGGCGATGAGCACGATGGCCAGCTCGTCGCCCTCGTTGGCCAGCTCGGTGACCATGGGGCCGGTGATGCGCTGCGGGTCGCCGCCGGCCAGGCCGAGCAGCCGCTCGGCCGACGGCAGGCTGGCCGCCTCGCGCGCCTCGCGCACGAGGGCGGTGCCGCTGGCGTACGCCTCGAGACACCCGCGCAGCCCGCAGCCGCACAGGTGACCGTCGGGCACCACGCGCATGTGACCGAGTTCGGCCGCGACGCCGTGCGCGCCGCGGTAGATCTGGCCGTCGAGCACCACGCCGCCGCCGACGCCGGTGCCGATGGTCAGCAGGATCATGTCGTCGACGTCCTCGGCGGCGCCGAACCGGAACTCGCCCCAGGCGGCGGCGTTGGCGTCGTTCTCGACGACGGTGGGCAGGCCGGTGGCCTGGGCGACCTGGTCGCGCACCGGGACGTCGCGCCAGGCGAGGTTCGGGGCGAACAGCACGCGCGACCGGGCGGAGTCGATGAACCCGGCCGACCCGACGCCGACGGCGTCGACGTCGTGCTGGGCGGCCAGTTCCTTGGTGACCTCGATGATCGTCTCGACGATCGCCGCGGGGTCGTGCGACGGCGTCTCGCGCCGCGCCCGTGCCTCGATGACGCCCTTCTCGTCCACGACGCCGGCCGCGATCTTGGTGCCGCCGACGTCGACCCCGATGGTGAGGCTCACTCGTTCACTCCGTCCTCGACGCGCTTCTTCAGCTCTTTCAGAGCCGTGTCGATGATGACCTTCTCCGCCTTGCGCTTCATCAGCCCGAGCATCGGGATCGAGACGTCGACCGTCAGCTGGTACGTCACCTCGGTGCTCGAGTCGTCGACGGCCGCCAGCGCGTACGAGCCGTCCAGCTCCCTGATCAGCCCGCCCTCGACCAGCGTCCACCGGACCTCGTCGTCGCCGTCCCACTCGTAGGAGAGCGTGTAGCGGTCCTTGATCGGGCCGGCGTCGAGGACGAACCGTGCTTCCTTCGGACGCCCGGCGCCTGTTCGATCTCCGGCCTCACCGGAGGTGAGTGGTTCGGCCGGGTAAACCGTCAGCACCTCGACCTCGCGGACCGAGGCGGTCCATTCCGGGTACGCCTCGAGGTCGGCGATCACGGCCATGATCGCGGCCGGGGTCGCGGCGACGACGATGCTCGACGTGGTCTGCGAAGCCATGTGTGAAAGTGTCCCATCAGCCGGACGGCGGAGATCGCAGACTATCGAGCCGGAGGCAGCCTCGGCACGCCGGCCGGTCGTCCGTGTTCGAGCCGGTCCTTCAGCTCGTGGATCCGGGTCTTGAACGCGACGGCGTAGCGGCGGGCCAGCAGGTCCGGACGGGCCCGCGGCGACGCCGGGTCGGCGCGCAGGAACCAGTGGACGAGGACGCCGTCGCCCCACCGCTCGAGCCACAGCTCCGCGCTGCCGTTCAGCTCGCCGGTGATGGTCCAGCGCACGCCCTCGAGGCCGCGGTCCTGGTGGACGGCGAGCGTCAGCCGCGGCCACCACACGCGCCAGAGCGCCGGTTCGCGGACGTACGCCGCCAGCTCGGCCCGCTCGGCCACCACGAACGTGTCGTCCATGAGATCGATCGCCGAGACCATCTCCGCAGCCTACGGACGTGATGGACGTCATGTCACAATCCGCGGCCCGCGCCAGTCCTAGGTACAGGAGCGATCGCGAGGAGTGCGGCATGCCCGACCTGACGAAACACCGGATGGTCACCGCGGTGGTCGGCCTGGCCGACCGGCACGGCCGGCCGGCCCGGATCCGAGGACCACGGCGATGGACGGACCTGTTCGTCCCGCTGGCCGTCGTCAGCTTCCTGCTGGTGCTGGTGTCCGGTGTCCTGCTGGCGTTCTGGTTCGAGCCGTCGATGCGGCCGGTCGTGTACACCGGCGACTACGCGCCGCTGCGTGGCGTGCCGATGTCCGAGGCGTACGCGTCGACGGTGCGCATCTCGCTGGAGGTGCCGGGCGGGCTGCTGGTCCGCCAGGTGCACCACTGGGCGTCGCTGGTGTTCATCGCGGCGCTGTCGGCATACCTGCTGCGGACGTTCCTCGCCGGCGCGTTCCGCGGCTACCGGCGGATGATCTGGCTGATCCTGCTGGCGCTCCTGGTGCTGAGCATCGCCGAGGCCTACCTGGGCCACTCGCTGCCCGACGACCTGCAGTCCGGCACCGGGCTGCGGGTCACGGAGGGGTACCTGCTGGCCACGCCGGTGGCCGGGACCTGGCTGTCGTGGCTGGTGTTCGGCAACGAGTTCCCGGGCGACCAGATCATCGGCCGGTTGAACACGATCCACGTCTGGGTGCTGCCGGCCCTCATCATCGGGCTGGGCGCGGTCGTGGCGCTGCTCGTGTACCGGCGGTGGCGCGCTTCGTCCGGGGTGGACGGCGACCCGCCGCGCAGGTACGCCGTGCGGATGGGCGGGCTGGCCCTGCTGATCTCCGGCGGCATCGTCGCGATGGCGGCGGCCGTCCAGGTCAACCCGGTCTGGCTGTGGGGCCCCTTCGACGCCGCGCAGGCGCCGGCCGGCAGCCGGCCGCCGTGGTACCTCGGGTTCCTCGACGGAGCGGTGCGGCTGATGCCGCCGTGGGAGGTCGGCGTGTTCGGCCACACGCTGACGCTGAGCGTCGTCATCCCGGTCATGGTGCTGCCGGGCGTGCTGCTGGGGACGCTCGCGCTGTACCCGTGGTTCGAGCAGTGGGCCACCGGCGACCGCCGCGACCCCGACGTGCTCGACCGGCCCCGCGACCTGCCGGTACGCACGGGGCTGGTGGCGGCGTTCGTCGCGTTCTACCTGGTGCTGTGGCTCGCCGGCGCCAGCGACGTCCTCGCCACGCTGCTGCACATCCCGCTCGACCCGCTGGTCCGGTTCCTGCAGGCCGCCGTCGTCGTCGCGCCACCGCTGGCGTTCTGGGCGGCGAAGCGGATCTGCCTGGGCCTGCGGCTGCGCGACCTGGAGGAGCTTCGGCACGGGCACGCGACCGGGATCGTCGTCGTCAGCGCCGAGGGCGGGTTCAGCGAGCTGCACCGGCCGCTGACGGCGCGGGAGGCCCAGCGACGGGCGCCGCGCGAGGCGCTGGTGCCCGCCGGGGCCGGCGCGGCGGCCGACCCGGCGGCCGACCCGGGCGGCATCCCGAACCCGCGCTACCGCGCGGACCGGCGCCGCGCGGTCGCCGCACGCTTCTACTTCGCCGATCTCCCCGGCAACCGAGCAGTCTCCGGCGACGTCCAAGTGAAGGAGCATGGTTGACTCGTCCTCCGGAGGTGCGCTCATGTCCCTGCCCCGCGTGGTCACCGCGGTGCTCGCCGGTGCGTTGCTCGTCGCCGGCTGCGGCTCCACCTCGGCCCGGGACGACGGCGGCAGTGACAGCTTGGTGGTCGGCTCCGACGCGGTCACCGAGACGCCCACGCCCGACCCGGGACCAGCGCCGCGCATCGACGTCGTCGCCGATCTCGCGCCGGCCGACGCCGGCACCGTCGGCGCGTCGGTCAACCAGTTCGGCTTCGACCTGCTCGGCCGCCTGAACGACGGCACCGAGAACACCGTCACCTCCCCCGTCTCCGTCGCCTCGCTGCTGGCCATGGTGCTGGCCGGAGCCGGCGGGCAGACGGCCGAGGCCATGGCCGCCACGCTGCATCTCGACGACCCCCGCGACGTCCGGGTCGGTCAGCTGCTTCAACAGCTGGCCGACACCTCCGACGTCACGCTGGCACCGGCCAACGCGCTGTGGGCGCAGCAGGGCGTGCCGTTCGAGGACGACTACCTGTCGTTCGTGCGCGACTCCTTCGGCGCGACCGTCGACGAGGCCGACCTCGGCGCCCAGTCGACCGCCGACGAGATCGACGCCTGGGTGCGCGAGCACACCGAAGACCGCATCGACGGCATCGCCGGCGACCTCGGCCTGCCCGACCCGTCGGCGGCGATGGTGCTGGTCAACGCGGTGTACTTCCTCGGCACCTGGACCACGCAGTTCGATCCGGCCGACACCCAGGCGCAGGAGTTCACGCTGCCCGACGGCGGCAGCGCCGACGTGCCGCTGATGTTCCTGCGCGGACAGACGCTGCCGTTCGTCCAGCGCGACGGCTACTCCATGCTGCGCCTCCCCTACGGCGCCGACGGGCGGTTCGGCATGGAGATCCTGCTCCCCGACGACGCGGCCGGGCTGCCGCGGCTGCTGTCGTCGCTCGACGCCTCCGAATGGGCCGCCGCCGTCGCCGCCCTGACGCCGCAGGAGCTGCAGACCGTCGCGGTGCCGAAGTTCGAGCTGCAGTGGGACGCCGACCTCGGCGACGCGCTGACGGCGCTCGGCATGGGCCCGGCCTTCCAGGACGCCGACTTCCGGCCGATGTCGGCGTACCCGCAGACGCTCGACTCCGTCGTGCACAAGACCTACATCCGGGTCGACGAGGCCGGCACCGAGGCCGCGGCCGTCACCGGCGGGGTCACCCGCAGCTCGGCCGGCGAGAATTTCCGCGTCGACCGGCCGTTCGCGTTCACCATCTCCGACAGCCAGACGGGCACCATCGTCTTCCTCGGAGCGGTCACCGACCCGCGCGGCTGAGCCGCACGCACCTACGGGGCCCCGACATGGCGTAGACGCGGTTGATCGCCGGCGTGCTGGCCGGTGGGCTGCTGGCGGCCTGCGGGACGGCTCAGGCGCCCGGCCCTCGTCCCGGCGACGGCGCCGCGGCCGCGGCCCGGATGGAGCTGGTGGCCGACCTCGCGCCGGCCGACGCCGGTGCCGTCGGGGCGTCGGTCAACCAGTTCGGCTTCGATCTGCTGGGCCGGCTGAGCGACGGCACCGAGAACACCGTCACGTCGCCGGTGGCCGCGCTGCTGGCCATCGTGCTGGCCGGGGCCGGCGGGCAGACGGCGGACGAACTGGCCGCGGTACTGCACCTCGACGACGCCCGCGACGTCCGCGTCGGCGCGCTGCTGCGCGAGCTGGCCGGCGCCACCGTCGACGACGCCGACCTCGCGTCGCAGGAGACCGCCGACGAGATCGACGCCTGGGTGCGCGACCAGACCGAGGACCGCATCACCGGCATCGCCGAGGACCTCGGGCTGCCCAGCGGCGACGCCGTCCTGGTGCTCCTGAACGCGGTCTACTTCCTCGGCACCTGGACCACGCCGTTCGACCCCGACGACACCCGCGACGGCGCCTTCCGGCTGTCCGACGGCCCGTCCGCCGTGGTCCCCTTCATGCACCGCACCGAGGTCTCACTCCCGCTCGTCCAGCGCGACGGCTACCAGTTGCTGCGACTCCCGTACGGCGAGGACGAGCGCTACGCCATGGACGTGCTGCTCCCCGACGACGACGTGCCGCTGCCGCAACTGCTCGCATCGCTCGACGCCACCGAGTGGGCCGCGGCCGTCGCCGCACTGCAGCCGCAGAAGATCGGCGAGCTGGCGCTGCCGCGGTTCGAACTGGTGTGGAAGGCGGAGCTGAACGACGCCCTCACCGCCCTCGGCATGGGCAGCGCGTTCGGCCCGGGCGGCGATTTCACGCCGATGTCGCCGGAGAACCCGTTCCTCGGTCCGGTCGTGCAGAAGACCTACCTCCGAGTCGACGAGGCCGGCACCGAGGCGGCCCCCGTCACCGGCGGCATGATGCCGACCTCCGCGGGTCTCGGGTTCCGTGTGGACCGGCCGTTCGCGTTCGCCATCTCCGACACGCGGACGGGTACGATCCTCTTCCCCGGCACCGTCGCCGACCCCCGCGGCTGAGCCGGTGATGTCCGTTTCGACGGCGCAATGGCACCGCCCGAATCGGGCCTATAACCTACTTCCGGTCACCGCGCGACTCGAAGCGAGAACGGCGTCACAGCGTCACAGTGAGTTTCGGAGCCGTCACTGCCAGTAACGAACCGTGCTGTGGGGCAGATCACGTTTCCATGATCCAGTTGATGTCTCGAAGTACGGGCACATGCCGCGATTCGGAACTCGCGGATCGAAGTTTTACGGCAAACTGCCGCCTGTGAGTGTGTGGGCCCCCGATTCAGTCCAGCGGCATTGGCATGGCGTGGCAGTCGCGCGGCCCGGCATGCTGGCGCTCGTCATCGCCCTGACCGGGTCGGCCCGCAGCGTCGTCACCGACTGGTGGTGGCTGGGCGCGCTGGCCCTCGTCGCGCTGGCGGCAGCCATCTCCGAGCGCATCCTCCCCCGCACCCGCGTACGGGTGGCCGCGGAGATGGCGTTGGCGTCGATCATCGTCGGGCTCGGGCTGCCCGAGGCGTACCTCGCGCTCCCGTACCTGCTGGTGCCCGCGTTCGCCGCCGGCCTCGCCGGCAGCATCATGGGCACCGCCATCACCACACTCACCGGCGCGATCGGCCTGGCCATCGGCAACGTCCTCGCGGGCGGCAACCTGATCGAGCTGCCCACGTTCGGCAGCGTCTCCGTCTGGGTCGTCATCATCTTCGCCACCGGCGCCATCGGTGCGTGGGTGCTGCGGCTCGACAGCATCCAGATCGCCGACGGCGGCCGTTACGCCGCCGCGTACCGGCTGCTGTCCGAACTGCGGGTGGTGTCGCGCCGGCTCTCCGTCGGCCTCGACCCCGGCACGCTCGCCGAAGGCCTGCTCGACAACGTCGCGGGGCCGCTCGCCGTACGCCGGGCCGCGCTGCTGGTGCGGCGCGAGGGCGGCAACCTGTTCCCGCTCGCCCACCGCGGCGAGGACGACGGCTGGCTGCTCGGCGCCGAGCGCGATCCCGTCGTCCTGGAGGCGTGGAGCAGCGAGACACCGGCCTGGACCCCGAACGGGCGGCGCGGCTACCGCGTCGTGCTGCCGCTGCGGGTCGGGTCGCGGACGATGGGCGTCATCGTCGCCGACGTGCCCGACCAGGTCTCGTCCGACGAGCTGCAGGTGCTCGTCAGCTCCACCGACGAGGGCGCGCTGCGGCTGGAGACCGCGCTGCTCTTCGACGAGGTACGCGAGCTGGCCACCCGCGAGGAGCGGCGCCGGCTGGCCCGGGAGATCCACGACGGCATCGCCCAGGAGCTGACCTCGCTCGGCTACCTCGTCGACGACCTCATCGCACGCACCACCGACGCCGACGCGAAGTCGTTGTCGACCACCCTGCGGCAGGAACTCACGCGCATCCTGTCCAACCTGCGGCACTCGATCTTCGACCTGCGCAGCGACCTCGACCACGACGGCGGCCTCGGCACGTCGTTGTCGGCCTACGCCCGCCAGGTGGGCGCCCAGGCCGGGCTCAAGGTCCACCTCGTGCACCAGGAGGAGCACGACCGCCTGCGCCCCGAGGTCGAGGCCGAGCTGCTGCGCATCGGCCAGGAGGCCATCACCAACGTGCGCAAGCACGCGAAGGCGAAGAACCTGTGGGTCACTGTGTCCGTCAGCCCGCCCAATGCGCAGATTCGCGTCGTCGATGACGGCATGGGCATGCGGGAGCAGCCACGGGGCCGCTACGGTCTGGAGATCATGGCCGAGCGTGCCCGGCGAGTGGGCGCCACACTCGTCATCGAAGACAGGCCCGAGAGCGGTACGGTCGTCGACGTATCCCTCGGCAACGTTGTTCATGGAGAGGGGTAACACCGTGCCCATGTCGGTCATGCTCGTGGACGACCACGAGCTCATCCGCCAAGGTCTGCGCCGCGCCTTCGAGCGAGACGCGGGATTCACCGTGGTCGGCGAGGCCGCCACCGTCGCCGAGGCGCACAAGCTGGCCGAGGCGACCCAACCCACGGTGGCGGTCATCGACATCCGGCTTCCCGATGGCAGCGGCCTGGAGCTGGCGCAGAAGCTCAGGGAGACCCGCGGCGACATCGGCCTGGTCATCCTCACCATGTATGCCGGCGACGACCACCTGTTCGGCGCACTCGACGCCGGCGCGTCGGCGTTCGTGCCGAAGAGCTCCCCCAGCGACGACGTCGTCGCCGCCGCCCGCCATGCCGCCGCCACCCCGTCCGCGTTCGTCGCCGACGGCCTGGCCGAGGCCATGCAGCGCCGCCTGCACCCCACCGGGCCGCAGCTGACTCGGCGCGAGCGCGAGGTGCTCGACCTGCTCGCCGACGGTCTCGGCGTGTCGAGCATCGCCCGCAAGCTGTACATCAGCGAATCGACCACGAAGACCCACGTCTCGAAGCTCTACGACAAGCTGAACGCGTCCAACCGGGCCCAGGCGATCATGGCCGCGGTACGAGCTGGGCTGTTGAGCAATGGCGAAGAGGCGCAACCGGGGTAATGTGACACGCGGACGCGCCGCCGTGACATCGGGCCGGTTCCTGTGACACTGCGTGACGCGCCGTCACCGACTGTGACGCACATCCCCCGTTCGGTCGATACGTAAGTAGACGCTCGCTCCATCGACCCCGAAGTCATCTGACCTCATCCTTGATGTAGGCCGGTGTTCGACCTGCCGGTATGAGGTTGAGAAGTCCGGGGGTGATCGACCATGCGTGACGCACTACAGCAACGGAGTTCTCTGCGCATCGAGAGCGCTCTGATGCGGCTGGCCGTGTTCGCAGTGATCCTGGCTGGCACGTGGTTCATCAGCTGGCAGTTGGCACACGCCATCAGCGTCGGCTGACGTCGCACCGATCAGCGGTTGCACCGCGAGAGCAACCGGTGGAGCGAGCGCCCGTGACAATGGCGTCACGGGCGGCTCGTCCGGTCTCGTCACCGGATGGAAAGAAATGAGCCGGACGCCCTGAGGCGTCCGGCTCTCGTGCTGTCTGGCGTGGGGTCAGCCCGGCCGGGTGGCGCCGGCGAACGGCATGAGGTCGACGTCGTCGACGCTCACGACGTCACCCGGGTGGGTGGCGTGCACGATCTGGCCGTCGCCGATGTAGATGCCGACGTGGCTGATGGGGCTGTAGTAGAAGACGAGGTCGCCGGGCTCGAGCTGGCTCTTCGAGACGCGGGTGCCGACGCCGATCTGGGAGCCGGACGAGCGCGGCAGGCTGACTCCGGCCTCGGCCCAGGCGGCGGACGTGAGACCCGAGCAGTCCCAGCCGTCCGGCCCGTTGCCGCCCCAGACGTACGGGTCGCCGCGCTGCGCCATCGCGAACTCGACCACGACACCCGCCCGGCCGGACACCGGCGGCGGGTCGGAGGGAGTCTCCTCTTCCTCTTCGCCCTCGTCGTCCTCGCCGCGATCGGGGATCTCGGCGTTCTCCTCGCGGTCCTCTTCGAGCTGCTCGAGCTCCTCGGCCTCCAACTGGTCGAGGATGTCCTGGGCGTCGTCGAGCAGCTTCTCGACGTTCGCCTTCTCCGACTCGAGCGTGGCCTCGATGGCCTGCTGGCGGGTCAGCTCCTCGTCGGCCATGAGCCGCGCCGCCTCGTAGCTGCGACTGACGTCGGCGGCGCTGGCCAGACTGTCGGCCTGCTGCCCGGCGAACGCGTTCATGACCGAGGCCTGCGCGAGGAAGTCCTCGGGGCTCTCGGCCAGCAGCGTCTGCAACGTCGGGTCGATGATGCCGCCGGACCGGTACGTGGCCGCGGCATAGGCGCCGATCTGCGCCCTGACGGCGTCGACGGCGCTCTGCTGCCGCTCGACCGACGCCTGCGCCCGCTCGATGCGGCGCTGTACCTCGGTGAGCTCGTCGGTGGCGGCGTTGTACCGCTCCGTCGCCTGCTCCGCCTGGTGATACAGGGCGTCGACCTGTTCCCTGACCTCGGGGATCGTCAGCTTCGGATCGGCGCTGCTCTGGGTGATGAGGGTCATTCCTCCGGTGACGCTGACAGCAGCGGTGCACAGCGCGACAAGCGCACGGCGCGGACGGCGGGGGTGACCACCTGGCTCAGGCACTCTGGTCCTTCCTTCGGGGCTGGATACAGGCACCTGGGCCGGGAGCCTAGCCAGCCTCACGCGCCTCCCGCAAATCCCTCGCGGGGGTTTCGGCCGTTTTTCTCGCGCCGGCGTCACTCTCTGTCACGACGAGCCGAAGCGGCGGCACCAGACCGGCCTCGGCGAGCACTCCCAGCGCCTGGCGCTCCTCGCCACCCAGCTCGGTGTCGATGGGCCCCAGGAGCACCGAGACCACGCAGTCAGAACACGCCAGTCCCCGCATCTCGCAGCGATCGCAGTCGATGTGCATGACCGTCCCTCCCTCTCACGCCTTCCGCGGCGAGCTCTCCTCCCCGCTGATCAAGACGGTAAGGGCAGGGTCCGACAAGGTCTCGATGCGACAGGAGTTGACCCTGGCGACAGGAGTGATTGGTGTGACGGTGGGCCGGGCTCTCGGGTGTTCGGGTGTTCGGGTGTTCGGGTGTTCGGGTGTTCGGGTGTTCGGTGGGCCGGGCTCTCGTTGGGTTGGGTCTGCAGCGTTGGCCTGCCCCCTGCTGCTCTCCATGGTCGGGAGCGCGGGAGGCCGCCTCAAGCGGACTCCGTTGGGCGCTTCGCGCGGCGACGACCGCTTGACCCGACCACCCGCGCCCCCGTTCCAGCAGCATCAGGGGCCGGCCCAACCATGGGCCCCGGCTTCCCTGCTCGCTGTTGGCACCGACCCGCTGGCCGCTCACTGGTCGTGCGTGGTGTTCGGGCCACCGACTCCGCTGTGGTCCCGGCCCGCTGGCCGCTCACCGGCCACGGATGGGTTCGGCGACCGGCTCCGCTGTAGTCCCGGCCCGCTGGCCGCTCACCGGCCACGGATGGGCTCGGCGACCGGCTCCGCTGTGGTCCCAGCCCGCTGGCCGCAGCCGACTTCACTGGTCGACGGCCATCGACGGAAAGCGCTCGCCCGCTCTCCGTCCCATGATCATCCAGGATCCAGCCACCTATAGTGCGTCAGATCCTGGATGATCATGGAAGAGTCGGCCGTCGAGCGCTCCTCACCAGGCGCGCTCACGTGGGTAGCGCGGCCGAACGCCGCACCCGAGCCCGCCGCCCGCACCCGAGCCCGCCGCCCGCCGCCCGCCGCCCGCCGCCCCAGCCAACGGACGGCGCGCCGACGGAGCGGTCGGCCACATCACGCACATCAGCGGCGAGCGAACCCGTCGCCAGGACGGGTGAAGGACCAGCGGACGGGGGAAGAGCCATCCGAAAGCCCGCGCCGCTCCCCCGGCCCACGGTCAGCGAACGGCGAACCGGCTCACTGTCGGAGCAGCCCGACCAACGCCACCGCCTCGACGCTGCGCACACCGGGCCGGCGGACACCGTCGGCCACCTCGCGGTCCGAGGAGACCACGACCACCGGACGGCCCTGGGGCTCGGCCCGCACCATGCGCCGGATGAGCTCGTCCGCCGTCTGCCCCGTCGGGCTGAACCGGACCCGGATCCCGGAGCCCGCGACCGGCGGCGGCACCGTCACGTCGGCACCGTCGAAGACGAGGGTGACCTCGGCGCCCGTCCGGGCCGCCACCGCGGCCAGTCCCTGCGCGAGCCGCGACCGCTGGGCGTCCAGCGGCATGGTCGGCCAGGCGGTCTTGGTGACGTTGTAGCCGTCGACGATCAGGTGGACCCGGGGCAGCGACAACAGCTCGTCCAGATAGCCGGGCTCGTCAGCTGCCCGGGCCCGCCCGACCGCGCCGCCGTCGAGCGGGCCGCCGGGGACGGCCGCCTCGACGGTGTCGGCGGGCGAGAGGGTCGAGGCGGGGAGGGCGAGTTCGCGGCGGAGCCCGGCGGCGGCCTCGCCGAGCGTGTCGAGCAGCAACGCCAGCCGCGCGGTGCCGAGGCCGCGTTCGGCCCGGCCGCTGCGGCGTGCGGCCTCCAGCGCGGCCTCCGCGTCCGCCAGCCGGGTCCGCAGCCGGCGCGCCTCGGTCTCGGCAGCGCGCAGGGCGGCGCGGGTGTCGGACAGGTCGCGCCCGGCCTCCTCCTGCTCGTCCTGCTCCTGCTGCCGCGCCTCGCTCAGCCGCTCCCGGGTCTCCTGGACACGCCGCCGCAGCATGGTGTTCTCGGCCTTGAGACGGTCGATCTCGGCGCGCATCGTCGTGCGCATCTCCCGTGTGGACGCGCGGGCGGCCTCGAGTTGCTCGCGCAGCCGCTCGGCGGCGGCCGCCTCGCGGGCAAGGCGGGCCGTGTCGTCGCCCTGACGCACGGAGGCGGCGGCGGTCTCGACCAGGCCCTCCCAGCCGTCCGGCCGCAGGAGGTAGGCGAGGACGGCGACGTCGACGGGGTCGGCCGCGACCGGTGGGGTCCCCGACTCCAGGGCCTTCGCGAGCGCGGGATCGCCGGCGGACGCGGCGTCCAGGACGCGGCGCCGGAACCCCGGCTCGGTGTCGAGTGCCGACGCGATGGCGCTGGCGCCGAGGCGGGCGCGCTTGGCGCCCGCGAACTTCGCGATCGGCCGCAGCACACCCGGGACGTCGCCCGCGGGCAGCGCGCCCAGCACGTCCGACGCCAGGGCGACCAGCCGCGCCCGTACCGCGTCGGGCAGCGTGCTCACGCGGAGTCTGGGCGCGCGACGAGCTCGACCGTTCCCTCACCGCCGCACCAGCGGCAGACCACCCGCTCGACGGACTCCGCCAGGACGTCCGTCTCCTCGACCTTCGGCTCACCGGCGAGGTCGACGTGGACGAACTCGCGCACGCGGCTGGACCGCACGACGTCGAACCGGGTCAGGTTGCCGCACTGCGCGCAGCGCCACCGAGTGGTCTCGGACGGCTGGGGAACGGGCATGGGCTGCTCCTCGGCGTCGGTTCGTGGGACGTCTTCCCGCCCAGCGTAGGCCGTCCGACGGCGGGTCGTGCCCAGAGATTGTCAGTGCCGGTGCCTACTGTGCGGATCAGGTGGCCGAGCGACCGAGAGGGGTGGGACATGACGGCCGTGGCCATCCAGGGCACGTTCGACGAGATCGGCATGCCGCTGGCCTCGACCACGTTCGTGGTGGTCGACCTCGAGACCACCGGCGGCGCGCCCGATGGCAACGAGATCACCGAGATCGGGGCGGTGAAGGTCCGCGGGGGCGAGGTCATCGGCGAGTTCGACACACTGGTGCGCCCCGCGTCGGCCATCCCGCCGTTCATCGCCGTGCTGACGGGCATCACCGACGTCATGGTGGCGGGCTCGCCGCGCATCCAGTCGGTGCTGCCGGCGTTCCTCGAGTTCGCCCGCGGCAGTGTCATCGTCGCCCACAATGCGCCGTTCGACGTCGGGTTCCTGAAGGCCGCGTGCCAGGTCACCAGCACCCACTGGCCGACGTTCCAGGTGCTCGACACCGCGCGGCTGGCCCGCCGGGTCCTGTCGCGCGACGAAGCCCGCGACTGCAAGCTGTCCACGCTGGCCCGGCTGTTCCGGGCGTCCACCACGCCCAACCACCGGGCACTGGCCGACGCCCGGGCGACGGTCGACGTGTTGCACGGGCTGCTCGAGCGGCTCGGCAACGTCGGCGTGCACACCGTCGAGGAGCTCGCGCTCTGGCAGAGCAAGGTCACGGCGGCGCAGCGGCAGAAACGCCACCTGTCCGAGCAGCTGCCGCACGCCCCCGGCGTCTACATGTTCACCGCGCCCGACGGCGAGACGCTCTACGTCGGCAAGAGCAAGGACATGCGCACCCGGGTGCGCACCTATTTCACGGCGTCCGAGACCCGCCCGCGCATGACCGAGATGGTCTCCATCGCCACCGGCGTCACCGGCATCCAGTGCGCCACGCCGCTGGAGGCCGAGGTCCGCGAGCTGCGGCTCATCGCCGAGCGCAAGCCCCGTTACAACCGGCGGTCGCGGTTCCCCGAGCGCGGCAGCTGGCTGAAGCTGACCATCGAGGCGTTCCCCCGGCTCTCACTGGTCCGGCAGGTCCGCGACGACGGCTCGGCCTACCTCGGGCCGTTCGGGTCGCGGCGCATCGCCGAGGCCGCCATGACGGCCATCCATGAGGCGGTCCCCATCCGCCAGTGCACGCAGCGGCTGTCCGCGTCGCCGTCCTCGTCGGCGTGCATCCTGGCCGACATGGGCCGCTGCGGCGCGCCGTGCACCGGCGCCGAGTCGGCGGCGGAGTACGCGGTCCACGTCGACCAGGTGCGGCACGCGTTCACCGGCGACCCCGGGCCGCTGGTGCGCCGGCTGCTCGAGCGCATCACGTCGCTGGCCGGCCATGAGCGCTACGAGGAGGCCGCCGTCCGGCGCGACCGTCTGGCCACGCTGGTGCGGTCGCTCGTGCGGTCGCAGCGCATGGCGTCGCTGGCGTCGGTGCCGCAACTGGTGGCGGCGCGACGCCGCGAGGTGGGCGGGTGGGAGCTGCACGTCGTCCGGTACGGCCGGCTCGCCGGCGCCGAGGTCACCCCGCCCGGCATCGACCCACGACCGGCGGTCGAGGCCCTCGTCGCCACGGCCGAGACGGTGCGCCCGGCGCCCGAGCCACTACCCGCGGCCACCGCCGAAGAGACCGAGTGCGTGCTGCGCTGGCTCGAGACGCCCGGCACGCGCCTGGTCCGCGTCGACGGCGTCTGGACGCTCCCGTGGCCCAGCGCGGCCGGCTACACCGCCGTCGCCGACGCCCGCGACGACGACCAGCGCGCGGCCCGTCCGTTCGCCGACCGCCGCCCCCTGCGCCCGCTGCGCTGAGGGGTGTCCGACGGGTAATGTCGGCGCCGAACCGGTACACCTCGAGGAGACATCACGTGATCACCGCCATCGTGTTCATCCAGGCCGACGTCGCGCGCATCCCGGAGGTCGCGACCGAGATCGCCGCCCTCGACGGTGTCAGCGAGGTCTACTCGGTCACCGGCGAGATCGACCTCGTCGCGCTGGTCCGGGTCCGCACCCACGAGGCCATCGCCGAGGTCGTCGCCGACCGCCTCAACAAGGTCAACGGTGTGCTCAACACCGAGACGCACATCGCGTTCCGCACCTACTCCAAGCACGACCTCGAGGCCGCGTTCGCCCTCGGCGCCGACGACTGACGCTCGACCCGCCCGATCCACCCGACCCGCCCGCGGCATCGATGGCGGCCGGCCGTCACCCAGCGCGATGCCGGCGGGGTATGCGCCGCTCGTTCAGAACGAAGCCGCCGTACGGGCGGGCGCCAACAGGACCTGGCTCACCGCCGCCGGGGGCACCCGCCGTCAGGCGGAGGCGGCCGCCACCCAGCGGTCCAGCACCTGCTGGGCCGCACCGGAATCGAGGGCGGCCGTCGCCTTCTCCAGGCCGGCCGCCAGCTGGTCGGTCAGCGGGGCGTCGAGCGCGTCGTACGCCGCCAGGCCGGCCGCCGCGTTGAGCAGCACCGCGTCGCGCACCGGGCCCTTCTCGCCGCCGACGAACCGCCGGGCCACGCCGACGTTGTAGGCGACGTCGCCGCCGCGCAGCGCCTCGGCCGGCACCGGCGCGATGCCCAGCGACGCGGGGTCGAACCGCTCCTCCGTGACGTCGCCGGCTCGCACGACCCAGACCCGCGACGTCGTCGTGGTGGTGAGTTCGTCGAGGCCGTCGTCGCCGCGGAAGACCAGCGCGGACGTCCCGCGTGCGGCCAGCACACCGGCGATCAGCGCCGCCACGCGCGCGTCGGCCACGCCGACCGCCTGGGCGCTGGGCCGGGCCGGGTTGGCCATCGGGCCGAGCATGTTGAACGTCGTCTGGATGCCCAGCTCGCTGCGGGCCGTCGACGCGTGCCGCAGCGACGGGTGGAACGCCGGGGCGAAGCAGAAGGTGATGCCGGCCTCGACAGCGATCTCCGCGACCCGCGCCGCCGGCAGGTCCAGCCGGACGCCGAGCCCTTCGAGCAGGTCGGCCGAGCCGCACAGCGACGACGCCGCGCGGTTGCCGTGCTTGACGACGCGCGCACCGGCGCCGGCCGCCGTGATGGCCGCCATGGTGGAGATGTTCACCGTCTGCGCGCGGTCGCCGCCGGTGCCGACGATGTCCAGCGCGGGGCCGGGGTCGGGGAACGGCGTCGCGACGTCGTACATGGCCTGGACCAGGCCCTCGAGTTCGGTGACCGTCTCGCCCTTCGCACGCAGCGCGACCGCGAACCCGGCGATCTGCACCGGCGTCGCCTCGCCGCGCATGATCTCGCCCATCGCCCAGGCGGCCGCCTCGGTGGAGAGGTCCTCGCCGTTGACGAGCGCCGTCAGGACGGCGGGCCAGGTCTGCTGCGTCTCGCTCATGACGTGGCGGGGACGCCGGCGGTGCGGCGTCGCATGAGGTCGGCCACGGCCGCCGCGACGGCGATGGGGTCGAGCGGGTGGGACACGACCGCCTCGGCGCGCGACCACGTGGCCAGCCAGGCGTCCTGCGGCCGGCCGATCAGGACCAGCACCGGCGGAGCGTTGTAGATCTCTTCCTTGATGGTGCGGGCCAGGCCCATCCCGCCGGCCGGGACCGCCTCGCCGTCGAGCACGGCGAGGTCGATGCCGCCGGCGTCGAGCGTCCGGATGGCGACGGCTGGCGTGGCGACCTCGACGAACTCCACCTTCGGCAGGTCCGCCGCGGGACGCCGGCCGACGGCCAGCCGCACCTGCTCGCGCGTGGTGCGGTCGTCGCTGTAGACGAGGATCGTCATGGTCGGCTCGGTGCTGCTCATCCTGCGGGTCCTCGCTGGGATCTCTCGGCTGGCTGGCTGGTCGAGACGATGGTACCGGTGCGCGCCCGCGGCACGGCGAGGACCGTCTCGCCGCCCGATCACGTAGGTAAGCCTTGCTTTACTTTCTGCGACAGCGCAGTATGGGACCGAGGCCATGAGCGGCTCCCGCGACGGGGCTCGGCCGGGGATCGCCGGGACACGCCGGGAACTCTCTACCCCGGGGTCCTGTCGTGCTCGCGAAGTGCGACCGCCATAATGACGGGCGTGGCTTCCGCAACTGCCGTCGACGCTGCCCACACGAGGCAACCCGAGCGACCGAATCTCGTCGCCGTCGGGGTGATCGTGTGGCTGTCCAGTGAGCTGATGTTCTTCGCGGCCCTGTTCGCGATCTACTTCACGCTCCGGTCCAACGCCCCTGCCCTCTGGGAACAGCAGTCCGAGCTGCTCAACGTCCCCTTCTCGCTGGTGAACACCACCGTTCTGGTGCTGTCTTCGGTCACCTGCCAGTTGGGCGTGCTGCGGGCCGAGCGCGGCCAGGTGGGCCGCCTGGGCAGCCTGCTGCAGGTGGGCAAGTGGGGCATGCGCGAGTGGTTCGTGCTGACGTTCCTCATGGGCGCCTTCTTCATCGGCGGCCAGGTGTTCGAGTACGCCGAGCTGGCGATGCACGAGGGCCTGACGCTGTCCAGCGACCCGTACGGCTCGATCTTCTACCTGGCCACCGGGTTCCACGGCCTCCACGTCACGCTCGGCCTCATCGCGTTCCTGTTCCTCCTGGGCCGTACGTACATGACGCGCCGATTCACCCACGAGCAGGCCACCAGCACGATCGTCGTGTCCTACTACTGGCACTTCGTCGACGTCGTCTGGATCGCCCTGTTCCTCACCATCTACGTCGTCAAGTGACGAGGAGAGACGTGCCCAGATCGTTGCCCGGCCGGTCCCGCGGCTCGCGGATCGGGCGGCTGCTGTCCACCCGGCGTCGGCACCCGCTCGCCGCCATCGCCGTGCTGGTGGCCGTCCTGTTCACCGCCGGCGGCGCGTACGCCGCGCTGGCGCCGACCACGTCGCAGAACGTCCAGGCCGCCTCCTCCACGCAGATCGAAGAGGGCCGCCAGCTGTTCGCCATCGGCTGCTCGTCGTGCCATGGCCTGAACGGCGAGGGCCAGATCAACGACAACGGCGACGTCCTCGGCCCCTCGCTGATCGGCGTCGGCGCCGCCTCGGTCGACTTCCAGGTCGGCACCGGCCGCATGCCGCTGGCCGCCCCGGCCGCGCAGGCCGAGCGGAAGCCCGTCTCGTACACGCAGGACCAGATCGACGCGATGGCGGCGTTCGTCGCCAACCTGGCGCCCGGGCCGGCCGAGCCGGACGAGCAGTACCTCGACCCGTCCCAGGGCAACGTCGCGCGCGGCGGTGAGCTGTTCCGCACCAACTGCTCCCAGTGCCACAACACCACGGGACAGGGCGGTGCGCTGACGATGGGCCAGTTCGCGCCGAACCTCACCGGCGTCGAGCCGAAGCACATCTACGAGGCCATGCTCACCGGCCCGCAGGCGATGCCGGTGTTCAACGACCAGACCGTCACCCCCGAGGACAAGCGCGACATCATCGCGTTCCTCGACAGCGTGCAGAACGAGCCCGACCCCGGTGGCCTCGCCATCGGCCGGGCCGGTCCGGTCGCGGAGGGTCTATGGGCGTGGCTGGTGGGTATCGGCCTGCTGATCGGCATGGCCACCTGGATCGTGACGAGGTCGTCGAAGGCATGAGCGCGCACAACGTGAACCCCAGCGGTGACGAGCACGCGGTCGTCCCCCACGGCGAGCACGCCGTGGTGCCGGCCGACCCGATCGCCGACCCCGGACTCCACCACGAAGAGCTCCGGCTCACCGACGTCGACAAGAAGGCCGAACGGCGCGCCGAGCGCCAGGTCGCCGGCATGTTCGCGCTGGCCTCGGTGCTGACCGTCGCGTTCATCGTCTTCTACGTGGTCGTCGGCATCCACCCCGACGACCCCGAACACGGCGTGAACATCGGCGACGTGCAGGTGTCGAACCTGACGCTCGGCCTCACGCTGGGTCTGGCGCTGTTCCTCGTCGGCGCCGGCGCCGTGCAGTGGGCACGGTCGCTGATGACGTCCCCCGAGGTCGTGGCCGAGCGGCACGAGCTACGCGGCGACGACGAGACCCGCGCGGCCGCCCTCGCCGACTTCGACACCGGCACCGAGGAGACCGGCTTCGGCCGGCGCAAGCTGATCCGCAACTCGCTGCTCGGCGCGCTGGCGCTGCTGCCGCTGCCCGCCGTGATCCTGCTGCGCGACCTCGGCCCCAACACCGGCCCGACGCCCGCCCAGCGCAAGGAGCACACCATCTGGGCCGAGGGCGTGCGCGTCCTCACCGACGTCACGTTCAGGCCCATCCGGGCGGCCGACCTCGAGATCGGCCAGCTGGTCAACGCCATGCCGGCGACGTTCGAGGACCTGCCCGACCACGGGCCCGAGCGCATCAACGAGCGGGCCAAGTCGCCGGTCATGCTGGTGCGGATGCTGCCCCAGGACATCCACGTCGAGCCCGGCCGCGAGAACTGGGGCGTCGACGGCATCCTCGCGTACTCCAAGATCTGCACGCACGTCGGCTGCCCGATCAGCCTTTATGAGCAGACCACGCACCACATGCTCTGCCCGTGCCACCAGTCCACGTTCGACCTCTCGGACAACGGCAAGGTGATCTTCGGCCCGGCCACGCGGAGCCTCCCGCAGCTGCCGATCGCCGTCGACTCGGAGGGCTACCTGATCGCGCAGAGCGACTTCACCGAGCCCGTCGGGCCGAGCTACTGGGAGCGCACGCGATGAGCGCCATCGTCAACGGTGCCGGCAAGGTCGTCGACTTCGTCGACCAGCGGATCACCGCGTCCAACTGGCTGAAGCGCAACATCCGCAAGGTCTTCCCCGACCACTGGTCGTTCCTGCTCGGGGAGATCGCGCTGTTCAGCTTCATCCTGATCCTGCTGTCGGGCGTGTTCCTGACACTGTGGTTCAAGCCGAGCATGGCGCACATCGTCTACGAGGGCGCCTACCTCCCGATGCGCGGCGTCGGCATGTCCGAGGCGTACGCGACGACGCTCGACCTCTCGTTCGAGGTGCGCGGCGGTCTGCTGATGCGTCAGGTGCACCACTGGGGCGCGCTGATCTTCCTGGCCGCGATGTCGGCGCACATGCTGCGGGTGTTCTTCACCGGTGCGTTCCGGAAGCCGCGTGAGATCAACTGGCTCATCGGCGTGGTCCTGCTGGTCCTGGGTGTGGCGGCCGGCTTCACCGGCTACTCGCTCCCCGACGACCTGCTGTCGGGCACCGGCCTGCGGATCATCGAGGGCGGCATGCTCGCCATCCCGATCGTCGGCACCTACATGTCGTCGTTCCTGTTCGGCGGCGAGTATCCCGGCGACGACATCATCGCCCGGCTCTACCCCATGCACATCCTGCTGATCCCGGGGCTCATCCTGGCGCTGGTCACCGCGCACCTGATGATCCTCTGGTACCAGAAGCACACCCACTGGGGCGGCCCGGGCAAGACGAACACCAACGTCGCCGGCGCGCCGTTCTTCCCGATCTACGTCGCCAAGGCGGGCGGTTTCCAGTTCATCGTCATGGGCGTCATCGTCCTGCTGGCCGCGACGATCCAGATCAACCCGGTCTGGTTGTGGGGACCATACGACCCATCAGTGGTGTCGGCCGGTACCCAGCCCGACTGGTACGTCGGCTTCCTCGACGGCGCACTACGGGTGATGCCTCCATGGGAGTTCTACGTCTTCGGTCACCCGGTGACGATGAGCGTGCTGATTCCGGCGATCCTGCTGCCCGGCATCATCCTGACGCCGCTGGCGCTGTACCCGTGGCTCGAGCAGAAGGCGACCGGCGACACCCGGGAGCACCACCTGCTGGACCGGCCGCGCAACGTGCCGGTGCGGACGGGCATCGGTGTCGCGTTCATCGTGTTCTACATCCTGTTGTGGATCGCCGGTGGTAACGACTTCTTCGCGACGATCCTGGAGATCCCCGTCAACTGGATCACCTGGTTCATCCGCATCGGCATCTTCGTGCTGCCACCACTGGCGTTCTGGATGACGAAACGGATCTGCCTGGGTCTGCAGCGCCGCGACCGCGACAAGGTCATGCACGGCCGCGAGACCGGCATCGTCATGGTCAGCCCCGACGGCGAGTTCTCGGAGCTGCACGCGCCGCTGTCGCAGGCTGCGGCCTACCAGCTCACGTGGCACGAGCGGCAGCTGCCGTCCGACCCCGGCCCGGCGACGGACGCCAACGGCATCCCGAACCCGAACTACCGCAGTAAGCGGGCCCAGGCGCGTCTCTCCCGCTTCTACTTCGGCGACGTCGTGCAGAAGCCGACTCGGGAGGAACTCGAGGCCGCCCACCACGACGGCCACGACGACACGCACCGCGAGCTGCCCAGCGGTCAGCACTAGTCACTGCTTCACCGGTGCGCCCGGGTCGTCCACACGGACGGCCCGGGCGCTCTGCGTCTGGCCCCAGGACCGCTTCGTGGTGCGGGGGTGTACGGAGTCGGAGCTACCCGGCGCCTGCCCCGACATCACCGCGTCGCGACGAACCGACGCCCCAGCCAACCGGCGCCCTGACGAACCTGCCTTCCGGCCAACCCGACGTGGCGGCGAACCGCGCCCCGACGAACCGGCCTCCCGACCGATGGCTCGACGAACAACGCCCCGGCCAACCCGGCGTCGCGACAAACCGCGCCCCGACCGACCAGCGCCCCGACTTCTGGTCACCGGACCAGCGAGCCGCCGGGCCTGCCCATCTACACCGCGCGGCCGCCGCCTGAAGGACGGTCGTCCGGGGACGGAGGCTCGGTGGACCCGCCAGCGCCGGCGAGGACCCGCCGGAGTCCTCGCTCACCACGACTCATCACCACGCGGTGGCCGTACCGGAAGAGCGGGCCGAGCAGTGGACCGGCGGCGTTCATCCAGGTCCGGGTCGTGACCACGCGCAGCTCGATGTCCAGCCGAGTGCCACCGGGCTCGGCGCCGAACGCGACCGTGCTGGTGCCGGTCAGGTCACCGTCGGCGGCGAGGACGACCAGGCGGCCCGGCTCGACCCCGGTCACCGTGAGCGCGAACGTCAGCCGATACCCGACCGGGCTGCGCCAGGTGCAGGTGGCGGTGCTGCCGACGAGATCGGCCGTCCATCCGACGTCTGCGGTCTCGAGGCTTGGCCACCAGTCGACCCAGCGCTGCCCGGGAGAGGCCAGGAACGTCCAGGTCTCATCGAGTGGCGCGGCCACCCACCACCGGGAAGCGAACGCGTAATGCCGTGAGCCCACATCTCGACTCTAGGTGTGTCTCCGAAGTCTCGGCGCCGTTGCGAGCGGCGCCTGGGCGTCGCGCAGTTGACCACGGACGTGGGAGACACACGTCAGGCTGCCCCAGCTCCACTCACCTCCTTTCGCGCCCGCTGCGCCGCACCGACGGCGTCGCGGGTCATCGCCTTGATGTGGCTGGGGCTCACCTGACCCTCGATGCAGTGGCACAGCAGCTGCGCCATGGTGTGCCGGGGATCGATCGACAGCACGCGGTCGAGCGCGACGTTGGCCAGGGCGCCGTCGCCCTGCTGGTAGGCGACCCAGGCCACGACACTGCAGATGGCCGCCGCCCGTGCGTCGGGCGTGCGCCGGGCCAGTGTGGTGAGCAGGCCCAGCCAGGCGGCTGGATCGGCGCCGTGGAGCGCCAGGAACTGGTCGCGCACCAGGAGGTCGGCCGCGCCGAGGCTCAGCCGCGCGACCTCGTCGTCGGACGGGTCGGAGCGGCCCTCGGCGAACAGCGTCAGCTGCGACCGTGCGAGCGCCAGCGTCCGGTCTCTGACGGCCTCGACCCCGTCGGCCAGCGCCTCGGCCGCCAGCTCGCGGTCGACCCGCTCGATGACCGCCACCATCGCCTTCTCTGCGGCGCCGGTCGGGCCACGCACGGCACGCTCGAGCTCGCGCCGCGACGCCAGCGTCCGCCGGCCGGCCAGCGCCGCCCGCGCGGCCACGTCGGCCGCCGCGCCCACGGAAGGATCGGGCAACGGCACGCCCCCGGCGGGACGGCAGCCGGGATGGTCGCAGTCGTACGTCCACCACAGCCCGCCGTCGACGTACGCCGTCCCCAGGACCGCGACCGGGCCGCCGGCCAGCTCGCCGAGCACGTACTCGATCAGCGCCCGGTGAGGCAGCTCGCGATGCGTCGGCGCGGCCGACCGGTCGCCGAGTGGTACTCCCCCACCCGGCGGCGCGCCGCTGTCGCCGTAGCAGACCAGGATGATGCCGTCGGGTTGCCCGCGCTCGATGAGCGACGCGAGCTGCGCCCCGTAGCTCTCGTAGTCGTCGGCGGCGGGCAGGTCGAGCCGCATGAGCGCGCCGGTGCGCCGCTGCTCCAGGTCGACGTGGACGACGACGATGCTCGACTGCGGGTGGAAGCCCATGAGGTGCGGGACGGCGGCCAGGAGCTCGCCCGGGTCGCCCGCCGTGGCCGTGGCGTTGAGGTGTTCGCGTATCTTCATGGAGGCGACACTCCCCCGCCAGCTCTTCCGGCTCAACCGCCGATCGCTGAAATGTGGACAACTGCCGCCGCCAAGATTCGCTGTGGATGACGCGTTCCGGTGGGGCGCGCGAGGGTCGAGGAGGCCGGTGTGTCCCGTCGAGGGTGGATGCTCTTCGTCGCGCTGGGGGTCATCTGGGGAATCCCCTACATGCTCATCAAGGTGGCCGTCGACGAGTTGTCACCGGCGTCGATCGTGCTGGCGCGGACGGCGATCGGCGCGGCGCTGCTGCTACCGCTGGCGGCGCGGCGGGGGTACCTGCGCCCGCTGATCCCGCACTGGCGGCCGTTGCTCGCCTTCACGCTCATCGAGGTCTGCATCCCGTGGTACCTGCTGGGGTACGCCGAGCAGGAGCTGTCCAGCTCGCTGACCGGCCTGCTCGTCGCCGCGGTGCCGTTGGTCGGGGCCGTGCTGGTGTGGACGATGGGCACCGAGCGGCCGGGCCGGCGCCGGCAGGCCGGCCTGCTGGTCGGGTTCGCCGGCGTCGCCGCACTGGTCGGCTTCGACGTCGAGGCGAGCAGCCCGGCGCCGGTGCTCGCGGTGGCCGGGACCGCGGTCTGCTACGCCGTCGGGCCGATCATCCTCTCGCGGTGGCTGTCGCAACTGCCCGGTCTCGGGGTCATGGCGGCGTCGTTGACGGCGTCGGCGGTGCTGTACCTGCCCCTCGGACTGGCCCAGTGGCCCGGCGAGCCGCTGTCGGGCGAGGTCTGGCTCAGCGTCACCGGACTCGGCGTCGTGTGCACGGTGGCGGCGTTCCTGGTGTTCTTCGCGTTGGTGGCGGAGGTCGGACCGAGCCGGGCGACCGTCATCACCTACGTGAACCCGGCGGTGGCACTGCTGCTCGGTGTGGCGGTGCTGGACGAGCGGATCACGGTGTTCACGGGGGTCGGGTTCGGCCTCATCCTCGTCGGCTCCGTCCTCGCGACGTCGAAGGACAAGGAGCGGGAGCCGGCCCCGGCGCCGGCCGGCTCGGCGACGGAGCGCGTCGCGGGCGAAGGGGCGCAGCAGCGGGAGGCCCTGGACGTGACGTGTGACGACATCGCGCGGCCGGTCCCCGAGCCCTGAACCGACCCGGCCGACGCCAACAGGACGACAGAAGGGCTCCGGAGCGCCGCCTCCGGCCGCGCCCGGGTGGCGAACACCTGCGCCGCCAGGTGGAGGTCGCGCTCCGGCCAGCGGCCCTGGCTGTGCCCGCACCCGGCCGACGGTTGACGGCTGCGCTGGTGTCCCGCGGGTGTGCCGGTCAGCGGCATGGCCATCGCCTGCACCTGGCCGGTGACCGCGGGATACGAGTGCAGCAACAAGCTGATCATCTGGCACTGATCTCCCGCTCGCTGGACACCTGAATATCACGCGGCCGTCACCACGGCGTGGCGGTGGTGTTCGGATCGCCCGAATAGCGTGCCGCCAGGGTGGATGACCAGAGTGTCCATGTTTCCGGGTCTATACGGAAACGAAAGGAGCCACGAGGCTTCCATGAATGAAAGCGAACGGACTTCCCAGGGAATGTCGCTGACGCGTCGCCGCCTCCTGAGCGGTGCGGCGGCGACTGGAGCGGCGGCCCTGACGTCGCTGGCTCCGAATGTCGGCCGGGCGCTGGCGGCCACGGAGTCGTCCGGACACCGGCCGTCGTTGCGTGACATCAAGCATGTGGTGCTGCTCATGCAGTAAAATCGCAGCTTCGACCACTACTTCGGCACGATGTCGGGGATCGCCGGCTTCTCCGATCCGGACGCGATCCAGTTGCCCACCGGCCGGAGCGTGTTCTATCAACCGACGGACAAGAATCCGGCCGGTTATCAGCTCCCCTTCCATCTGGACACGCACACCACCTCGGCACAGGGCATGCCGACAGCCGGGGACTACGCGTGGGATCCGTCGCACATGGCGTGGAACAACGGGAAGATGGACCTGTGGCTCCCGTCGAGCTACCGGTACTTCAAAGGCAACAAAGAGCACATTCCACGACTCATGGGGTACTTCGAAGAACAGGACATCCCGTTCCACCGGGCACTCGCGGACGCATTCACCATCTGCGACCACTATCATTGCTCGATCCTGGGCTCGACCACGCCGAACCGGGTCATGTGGGAGAGCGGCACGGTCGATCCCGATGGAAAGGCCGGCGGGCCGATCCTGACCAACGCCATGAACGTCAACGGGTGGCAGACCTACGCCGAGACCCTGACCGAAGCCGGCGTCAGCTGGAAGCACTACTGGGTCGACGGCGGGATGCAGAGCCAGATCGGCTGGTTCAAGGGCTACCAGGACGCTCCGGAGACGTCGCCATTGCGTCAGAACACGCAAGTCACCCAGGTCGGGCAGTTCGAGTACGACGCGCTGAATGATCAGTTGCCGACGGTGAGCTGGCTCTTTCCGGGACCAGGCCAGAACGAGCACCCGAATCAGGGCATGCCGGCCGCCGGCGCCGAGTTCATCGCCGGAAAGATCGACGCGATCGCCGCCAACCCCGTGGTCTGGGCCAAGACGGCATTCATCGTGGTCTGGGACGAGCATGGCGGCATGTTCGACCACGTCCCCCCGCCCACGCCGCCGGAGGGAACCCCCGAGGAGTTCAGCTGGCTGACCTCGCCCGGTGGCGTCGATGGCGCAGGGCTTCCCCTGGGCGCAGGATTCCGCGTGGGGTGCATCATCGTCTCGCCCTGGACCGCCGGAGGCTGGGTGTGCAGTGAGCCCTTCGACCACACGTCGAATCTGCGGTTCCTCGAGCAGGTGACCGGCGTCCGGAGTCCGAACATCAGCGATTGGCGACGCCGGACCTTCGGTGACCTCACATCGGCCTTCCGGTTCCGCGGACGGCCCGCTGACCCGCCGACGCTGCCCGGCGCGACCGCCGGCCGGGCACTGGCGGAGTACGAAGCCGCGAACCTACCCGAACCCACCGCTCCGGACGAGCAGGTTCCACCGAAGCAGGAACCCGGCCGCCGCCCGGTGACCCGCCCACGCCCGCGCGATCAATGATCGGCGGGCCGGCCTGCGCGGGCCGGCCTGCGCCGCCCGGCGACGTCAGCGGCGACGGTCGGCGGCGGCGAGCTCCGGGCCGCCGTCGCGGGTTCTCATGAGGGCGAGGCGTTCGTCGAGCAGGTGGTCGATGGACTCGGCCGCCTCCAGGGCGTCGGCAGGGTCGTCGCTGTCGTCGCGGCGTTCGACGAGGGTGCGCAGGGAGTCGTCCACGCGGCGGAGCTTCGCCGTCAGAGGGTGAGTCAACATCACGACCTCCTCCGAAGGATGTCGGGCGGGGCCTACATCACAGAGTTAACCCGTGACGGCCACGCCGAAACCTCGGCGGCCGCAGCGGAAGACGCCGGCCGACAACAAGACGCCGCCCGCAGGTAGGCAGACCTGCGGGCGGCGCGACGAACGACCTCAGTGGGCGAACTCGCCCCGGTAGTACTCGAACACCCAGCCGATGGAAGCGATAGCGGCCAGCGCGACGCCGATGATGAAGATGAACCACGCGAACACCAGGCCGATGAACACCACCGACACGGCGCCCGCGGCGGCCAGCGGCCACCACGAGTGCGGGCTGTAGAAGCCGTACTCGCCGGCCAGCTCCTCGACCTCGCCGTCGCGGTCCTCCGGACGAGGAGGCATGCGCCGCGACAGCAGCAGGAAGTAGAACGCGATCATGGCACCGAGACCGAACGTCAGCACGAGCGCGGTCGTGCCGGTCGGGTCCTCGGACATGAACCAGTAGACGGGGGTGACCACCGCGCAGAAGACCGCCACGATGGCGAAGATCACGCCTTCGATCTTCACTTGGTGTCCTCCTCGACATCAGGCGGGCCGAGTGTCTGGGTGAGTGGTCCGGCACCGACCGGTTTCTTCTGTGAGATGCCCGCGACCTCGGGGTACTTGAGGTCGAACGCGGGCCGCTCGCTGCGCACCCGCGGCAGCGACGTGAAGTTGTGCCGCGGCGGCGGGCAGGAGGTGGCCCATTCGAGTGAGTTGCCGAAGCCCCAGGGGTCGTCGACCTCGACCTTGGGCGCCAGCCGGGTCTGCCACACGTTCCACAGGAACGGCAGCGTGGAGGCGGCCAGGACGAACGCGAACACCGAGGAGAACTGGTTGAGGAACGTGAACCCGTCGTCGGGTGCGTAGTCGGAGTAGCGACGCGGGAAGCCCTCGACGCCCAGCCAGTGCTGCACCATGAACGTGCCGTGGAAGCCGATGAACAGCAGCCAGAAATGGATCTTTCCGAGGCGTTCGTTCAGCATGCGGCCGGTGAACTTGGGCCACCAGAAGTAGAACCCGGCGAACATCGCGAACACGACCGTGCCGAACACGACGTAGTGGAAGTGTGCCACCACGAAGTAGGAGTCGGAGACCTGGAAGTCCAGCGGCGGCGACGCCAGGATGATGCCGGTCAGGCCGCCGAACAGGAACGTGACGAGGAAACCGATGGAGAACAGCATCGGTGTCTCGAACGTGATGGAGCCGCGCCACATGGTGCCGATCCAGGCGAAGAACTTCAGCCCCGTCGGGATCGCGATGAGCATGGTCATGGCCGCGAAGAACGGGAGGTTCACCGCTCCGGTGACGAACATGTGGTGCGCCCACACCGCGACGGACAGACCCGCGATGGACAGCGTCGCGAAGACCAGTCCCTTGTAGCCGAACAACGGTTTTCGACTGAACACCGGTATGACTTCGGTGATGATGCCGAAGAACGGCAACGCGATGATGTAGACCTCGGGATGGCCGAAGAACCAGAACAGGTGTTGCCAGAGGACCGCACCACCTGCTGTGGGGTCGTAGATGTGGGTGCCGAGGTTGCGGTCGGCGAACATCGCGAACAGCGCGGCCGCCAGCAGCGGGAACGCGATCAGCACCAGGATGCTGGTGATGAGGATGTTCCACGTGAAGATCGGCATCCGGAACATCGTGATGCCGGGCGCCCGCATGCAGACGATCGTGGTGATGAAGTTGACGGCGCCGAAGATGGTGCCGAAACCGCTCATCGCCAGTCCGGCGACCCAGAGATCGCCACCGACGTTCGGACTGTAGACGGTGTTGTGCAAGGGCGCGTAGGCGAACCAGCCGAAGTCGGCGGCACCGCCCGGGGTGATGAACCCGGCGCAGACGATCAGCCCGCCGAACACGAACAGATAGAAGCTGAACATGTTCAGACGCGGGAACGCGACGTCGGGCGCGCCGATCTGCAACGGCACGATGATGTTGCCGAAGCCGATGAACAACGGTGTCGCGAACAACAGCAGCATGATCGTGCCGTGCATGGTGAACAGCTGGTTGTACATCTCGTCGCTGACCACCTGGCGCCCGGGCGAGAACAACTCGGCCCGGATGAACAACGCCAGCACGCCGCCGAACAGGAAGAACCCGAACGACGCGATCAGGTACATGTACCCGATGATCTTGTGGTCGGTGGACGTGATCCAGCGGACGACCACGTTGCCCTTGCGCGTCGGCCGGGCGACGGCGCCGGCTGCGGCGGTGCGCTCCAGATACGTCGTCACTCGTGGTCACCCCCCGTGTTGGTGTCGTCCAGCACCTCGTCGTCGTAGGCACCGCGGATCGGCGGCTCGATGATGCCCTCCTGGCCGGACTCGCGCAGCTGCTCGATGTGGTCCTGGTACTCCTGCTCGGAGACGACATCGACGTTGAACAGCATGGACTGGTGGTAGGCGCCGCACAGCTCGGCGCAGCGGCCCGCGTAGGAGCCCTCGCGGTCGGGCGTCACCTGGAACGCGTTGGGGTGGCCCGGGATGACGTCCATCTTCATGTAGAACGCCGGGATCCAGAACGAGTGGATGACGTCGGGCGACTCGAGATCGAAGCGGACGGTCTGGTTGATCGGCAGGACCAGCGTGGGCCGGTCGTTGATGGTGCCGACGTCGTGGACGTCCTCGTCCATGTAGTTGAACGTCCACGACCACTGCTGGCCGATGACGTTGACGACGAGGTCGGGCTCGGCCGACGTGTCGGTGAGCTGCTCCTGGTGGTCGGCCGTGAAGTAGAAGAGCGGGACCAGCACGAACAGCGGCGCGACCGTGTAGAGGAACTCGATCGGGATGTTGAACCGCGTCTGCTTCGGCAGTTCGTCGTCGCGGCGGCGGTAGGCGATGACCGCCCAGATGATGAGGCCCCACACCAGGGCACCGACCGCGAACGCGGCGATCCAGGCACCGATCCACAGGTTGCCGATCAGCGGCGTCTCCTGCGTTGCCGGCTCAGGGAGTGCCAGCCGCGACCATTCGTCGCGCTGCTGTGCCGAGCAACCACCCAGCACGAGGATCGTGCCGAGGAGGAGAACGGCGGCGGTCGCGGCCCGGCGACGCGCCGGTCGGACCCTGCCAGACTGACTCACGAGGCGCCCTTCTCTTTCGACCCGCTCGCCAGCCGGGCGGATTGGCAACCGGCACCGTGGCGAGAGCAAACTTCACCTGTCGCGCCCAACCCTAGCGGTTGCCCTTCGCCGTCATTCCGGGAGGTACTCGATGAGCACGCGCGGCGTGTCGGAGCAGTCCGGCGCCACCCCGCCGGGGTACTTCGACGCGGCCTCGACGGAACCGCTGCACCCCGCCGCGCGCGAGGTCCTGCTGGCCGCCGCGGACGAGGGCTGGGCCGATCCCGCCCGCCTGTACGGCTCGGCCCGGCGGGCCCGGCTGCTGCTGGACAACGCCCGCGAGGTGGTCGCCGCGGTGGTGGGCGCCCGGCCGGACGAGGTGACGTTCACTGCCAGCGGGACACAGGCGATCCAGCTGGGGATGCTGGGGACGGTCGCGGCCCGGCGGCGGCAGGGCGGCGGCCCCCGGGCGGTCGCGGTCTCCGCCGTCGAGCACTCGGCCGTGCTGCAGTCCGCCGCCCATCTGGCCAGGCACGACGGCACGACGACGACGGAGGTGGGTGTCGACCGCGACGGCCTGGTCGACCCCGCGCGGTTCGCCGATGCCGTGGACGACGACACCGCGCTGGCCTGCCTGCAGGCGGCCAATCACGAGGTCGGCACCGTCCAGCCGGTCGACGAGGTGGGCGAGCGGTGCGCGGAGCGGGGCGTGCCGCTGCTGGTCGACGCCGCGCAGGCGGCCGGCCGCGTGGCGCTCCCCCGACGCTGGTCGGTGCTGGCGGCCAGCGCGCACAAGTGGGGCGGCCCGGCCGGGGTGGGCGTGCTGGCGATCCGGCGCGACGTGCGCTGGCGCTCTCCCCTGCCCGAGGACGAGCGCGGCGGCGGCCGGGCGCCGGGGTTCGAGAACGTGCCCGGCGCGCTGGCGGCCGCTGCGGCGTTGCGGGCCCGCTGGGAGGAAGCGGAGGCCGTCGCCGGACGGCAGCGCGAGCTGGTCGACCACATCCGCACCCGCGTCCCGGAGCTGCTCGCCGACGTCGACGTCGTCGGCCACCCGACGCGGCGGCTGCCGCACCTGGTGACGTTCTCGTGCCTCTACCTCGACGGTGAGGCGCTGGTGACCGAGCTGGACCGGGCCGGGTTCGCGATCTCCAGCGGCTCGTCCTGCACGTCGAGCACGCTGCGGCCCAGCCACGTGCTGGCGGCGATGGGCGCGCTGACGCACGGCAACGTGCGGGTGTCGCTGACCCGCGACGCCACCCGCGCCGACGTCGACCGCTTCCTCGCGGCGGTGGTGGACGTCGTCACCCGGCTGCGGGCCGGGCTGGAGGCACTGTGACCGACGCGACACTCGTGCTCGACTGCCGCGGCATGCGCTGCCCGCTGCCGATCATCGAGCTGGCCAGGCACATCGTCGACGTCGAGGTCGGCGCCACGGTGACGGTGCTGGCCGACGACCCCGCGGCCGCGTCGGACGTGCCGGCGTGGTGCCGCATGCGCTCACACGAGTACCTGGGCGCCGACGACGACGCGTACACCGTCCGCCGCCTGCACTGATGCCGGACAGCGAGAAGCCCCCGGCGGCGCCGAGGGCTTTCGGTGGAAGCGGGTGGCGCCGGCCGTGAGGTCCGGCGTCAGCCCCTCCGATAGCTCAGTGGAAGGAGTCGCCGCAGGCACACGACCCGCCGGCGTTGGGGTTGTCGATGGTGAACCCCTGCTTCTCGATGCTGTCGACGAAGTCGATGGTGGCGCCGCCGAGGTAGGGGGCGCTCATGCGGTCGACCACGACGTTGACGCCGCTGAAGTCCTTCACGACGTCGCCGTCGAGCGACCGCTCGTCGAAGAACAGCTGGTAGCGCAGACCCGAGCAGCCGCCGGGCTGAACGGCGATGCGCAGCGCCAGGTCGTCGCGGCCCTCCTGGTCGAGCAGCGCCTTCACCTTGGAAGCCGCGCCGTCAGTCAGCACGACACCGTCGGCGACCTGTTCCTGAACCGTCATCTCGTTCTCCTGCTCCGAGGTCGACTACGTCTCCACGCTACAACGCGACCCGCCGGAATGACATTCCTTCCGGCTCGACCCTGATCGACGTGTCACCGGCTCCAGGTCTTCGCCACCCGCTCGGCGACGGCCGCCAGGCTCTCCCGCGGCCGCCCGAACGACTCCTCGGCGCCGACCATGTCGACCATGGCGTACGCGGCCTCGATGCCGTTGGCGCGCAGCTCGCGGTTGCCGACCTGCACGGCGCCGGCGAACGCGAGGCACGGGCGCAGCGCCGGGCCGGCCAGCGCGGCCAGCCCGGAGACCACCTTGCCGCTCATCGACTGCCAGTCCAGCTTCCCCTCGCCCGTGATGACGAGGTCGACGCCGGAGACGAGGTCGGGCAGGCCGACGGCGTGCGCGACGGTGTCGAAGCCGGGCTCGCGGACGCCGCCGAGCAGCAGCAGCGCGTACCCCAGCCCACCCGCCGCACCCGCGCCCCGGTGATCGGCGACCCGCCGGTCGGCCAGCTCGGCGAACGTGGTCAGCGCGGCGTCGGCGGCCAGCCTGTCGGCGTCGCTGACCAGGCCCTTCTGCGGGCCGAAGACGTTGGTGGCGCCGCGCAGCCCGAGCAGAGGGTTGTCGACGTCGGACGCGGCGACCAGTTCGACGCCGGTGAGCCGCGCCTTCGCGGGCGCGACGTCCAGCTCGCTCAGCCCGGCCAGCGCCTCCGGTCCGCCGCCCAGCGCGCCGTCGGGCTTCGCCCCCGCGCCGAGGGCAGCGAGCAGTCCGGCGCCGCCGTCGTTGGTCCCCGACCCGCCCAGCCCGACCACCACCCGCCGGGCTCCGGCGTCGACGGCGTGCGCGATCAGCTCGCCGACGCCGTACGTCGACGCCCGAGCCGCGACGCCCGGGACCGGCGTGCGGCCGTCGTCGCCCAGCGGCAGCAGCGCCAGCCCGCAGGCCTGCGCAGACTCGATGTACGCGACGTCGCCGGCCAGCAGGAACGTCGCCGGGACCGGCTCGCCGAGCGGGCCGGCGACGGTCGACGCGAGCAGCTCGCCGCCCAGGCTGGAGTGCAGGACGTCGACGAAGCCGGGCCCGCCGTCGGCCATCGGGACCGTGACGACCTCGTCGTCGGGCACGGACCGGCGCCAGCCCTCGGCGATGGCGTCGGCGGCCTCGACGGCGGTGAGCGTGCCGGCGAACTTGTCCGGTGCAACCAGGATCCGCATGGCTCTGAAGTGTGCCGTATCGGTGCCTCGGCCCGCCGCTCCGGATCCCTCCCGTCCCACTGGTTAGACGGGTGACTATGCCGGGTATCGTCCGGGCAGTGACATGACCAGCGGCTACGAAAGTGGGATCGCGCTGGTGCGGTCTGAGTCAGACGCTGTGGTCGCCGCCCTGACCGGCGTGCGGCTCGGAGGTGTGCCGTGACGGCTTCGGCCGGAGGCGGGTCGTCGCCCGGCGACCATCCCGGCAGGGAGCACCGTCCCCCGCGACCCGGCAAGCCCATGCGCACGGCACTCACCGGCGGGACGCTGCTGTGGTCCGACGGACGACTGGCACCCGGCACGGTCGTGTTCGGCAACGGCGTCATCCAGACCATCGCCGCCGGCGAGGTCCCCGCGGGCACCGGGCCGGACGACGCCGTCCGCGTCGACGTCGTCCACGACGTCACCGGCCACATCGTCGCGCCGGGTTTCGTCGACACCCACGTGCACGGCGGGCTGGGCGCGAACGTCATGAGCGCGGACGCCGCGACCGGGACCCGGGTCTCACGCTGGCTGGCCGCGGGCGGCGTCACGGCCTGCCTCGCGGCCACGACCAGCGTCGACGCCGACCAGCTGCACCGCACGCTGGCCGGGCTGGCGGCGCTGCGCGGCCGGCTGGCCGGCGGCCTGGGCATCGAGATGCTGGGCGTCCACGTCGAGGGACCGTTCCTCGCCGCGGCCCACCGCGGCTCCCACCGCGAGGAGCACCTGCGGCTGCCGTCCCCCGAGGCCGTCGACGCGTTGCTGGAGGCCGGCGACGGCGCCGTCCGCGTGGTGACGCTCGCGCCCGAGCTGCCCGACGGCATGGACACCGTCGCCCGGCTCGCCGACGCCGGCGTGCACCCCTCGCTCGGCCACTCCGGAGCGTCGTTCCAGCAGGCCAAGGCCGCCATCGGGCGCGGGCTGGACCGCGCGGCGCACCTGTTCAACGAGCTGCCGCCGATCGATCACCGCGCGCCGGGCCCGGTCCCGGCGCTGCTCACCGACCCGCGGGTGCGCTGCGAACTGATCGGCGACGGCGTCCACGTCGCGCCCGAGATGCTCCGCTTCGCTCTCGACGTCGCCGGATGGGAGCGGCTCATGCTGGTCAGCGACGGATGCGACGTGGCGGGTCTGCCGCCCGGGCGGCAGCGGCGCTGGGACGGCACCGTGGTGGACGTCACCGAGTCCGAGCCGCGGACGCTCGACGGCGCTGTCGTCGGCAGCGTCACCCGGCTGGGCGACGCGCTGCGCGTCCTCGTCCGCGACGGCGGCGTCTCGCTCTCCGACGCCCTGCGGATGGCCTCCGCCGTGCCGGCCGAGTCGCTCGGCCTGGACGACCGCGGCCGGCTGACGCCCGGACGGATGGCCGACATCGTCGTGCTGGACCCCGAGCTGTGCGTTCGAACGACCTACGTCCGTGGCGAGGTCATCTTCGACCGCGAGGAGATGGGGCCGGGCTGAGAAGGGGCCGGATGGCGAGGATGACACCCGACTGGCGGCCGCTCGCCCGCGGCGGGCCACTGCACGACCGGGTCCGGCCGGAGTTCGAGCAGCTGATCGTCGACGGCGTCCTGGCACCGGGCGAGCACCTGCGAGAGGAACTGCCGGCCGAGCACAACGATGATCATCAACGATCGCGTACACCACCAGGCGTTCTCCCGCTCCACCAGGCATGCATGCCTAGTGGAGCACCAGAACACCTGGCCTCATGGCCCCGCACGCGGCGCCGGCGACGGCCGACCCCGACCGCGCCGCCGCTCTGATGACCGCACACGTCGACCACACGCGGCGGCTGCTGGACTCCACGTACGGCCGCCGAGCCACTGGTGCATCGGCGCCGGACCTGGTGATGTGGAGACATGCGGATCCGGCCGATGCGCCCCGAGGACGCCGAAGCGGTGGAGCGGCTGACGGCGCTCGCCTACGACACCGACCGCAGCGACGACTGGCGGCGCCGCTGGTGCGATCGGGTCCGGCACCTGCTGACGACCGATCCCGGCGGCTGCTGGGTGGCCGACGACGCCGGCTACGGGCCCACCGGGGAGGCCGGCCCGGTCATCGGGGTGGCGATCTCGCTGCGCCGCGACCTGCTGTGGATCCTGTCCGCGTACGCCGTCCACCCCCGCCACCAGGGCCAGGGCATCGGCACCGCGCTCCTCGACGCCGCCGTCGGCTACGGCGCCGGCTGCCTGCGCGGCATGCTGACGGCCCGACCCGACCCGCAGGCACTGCGGCGCTACCGGCGGGCCGGGTTCACGCTGTACCCGACCATGCGCCTCACCGGTGTGGTCGACCGGTCCGCGCTGCCCGCGGTCGACAGCGTGCGTGCCGGCACCACGGCGGACGCCGACCTCGTGGACTCCGTGGACCGGCGGGTGCGCGGCGCCACGCACCGTCCCGACCAGGCGTTCGTCCAGGAGCACAGCACGCTGCTGGTCTGCGACCTGCTGACCGGCAGCGGCTACGCGTACGTCGCCGACTGGGGCGTGACGCAGCTGGCCGCGACGAACCGCGCGGTGGCGCAACGGCTGCTGTGGGAGGCGCTGGCCCGCACCGCGCCCGGCTCGCCCACCGACGTGCGAAATCTCACATCGGACCAGGAGTGGGCCGTCGACGTCGGCCTCGCCGCTGGTCTGCGCGTCGAACAGGACGCCTACCTGGCGCTACGACACATGCGGCCGCCGGCGCCGTACGTCCCGTCCACCGCGTTCGGCTGAGCCGGGCCGCCCTTGGCGGCGGCGCGACGCGAACAAGGTGGGACGATGATGGAGACGGCGCGTGTTGTCACCAGCGCCGAAGCGACGCGGCCGGACGCCCACGACGTCGTTGGCGCCGACTGCCGGAGGAAGGGCTGACGAGCCGTGACCGTGACCCACACCCCGTCGACACCCGTCCCACTGCTCCTGCTGGGGCGCGGTGCCGACCCGCAGAGCGAACGCGGCGTGGAGTGTCCGGGCGACCTGCCCGCCGCCAGCGACCCCGATCTCGTCGAGCGCGCCCGCAAGGCCCGCGCGGCGCTGGGCGACCGGGTGTTCGTGCTGGGGCACCACTACCAGCGCGACGAGGTCATCCAGTTCGCCGACGTCACCGGCGACTCCTTCAAGCTCGCCCGCGACGCCGCCGGCCGTCCCGACGCCGAGTACATCGTCTTCTGCGGCGTGCACTTCATGGCCGAGTCGGCCGACATCCTGACCGGCGACCACCAGCAGGTCGTCCTGCCCGACCTCGCGGCCGGCTGCTCCATGGCCGACATGGCCCGCATCCTGCAGGTCGAGGACGCGTGGGCGCGGCTCGAGGAGGCCGGCGTCGCGGGCGCGACCGTCCCCATCACGTACATGAACTCCTCCGCCGACATCAAGGCGTTCTGCGGCCGCAACGGCGGCGCCGTCTGCACGTCCAGCAACGCCAAGCAGGCCCTGGAGTGGGCATTCGAGCAGGGCGAGAAGGTGCTGTTCCTTCCCGACCAGCACCTGGGCCGCAACACCGCCGTCCTGCAGCTGGGCCTGTCGCTGGACGACTGCGTGGTCGTCGACCCGCACCAGCCGGGCTTCGGTGTCACCGACGAGCAGTTGCGCGCGGCGAAGATGCTGCTCTGGAAGGGGCACTGCTCGGTGCACGGCCGGTTCACCGCCGAGTCGGTGGCCGACGTCCGGGCCCGCATCCCCGACGTCAACGTGCTGGTCCACCCCGAGTGCCAGCACGAGGTCGTCACCGGCGCCGACTACGTCGGGTCGACGGAGTACATCATCAAGACCATCGCGGCGGCGCCGGCCGGCTCGGCGTGGGCCGTCGGCACCGAGCTCAACCTGGTCAAGCGGCTGGCCGCCGAGCACCCCGACAAGACCGTCGTGTTCCTCGAGAAGACGGTCTGCTTCTGCGCCACCATGAACCGCATCGACCTCCCGCACCTGGTGTGGGCGCTGGAGAACCTGGTCGAGGGCCGCGTCGTCAACCGCATCGAGGTCGACCCCGACACCACCCACTGGGCTCGGGTCGCGCTCGACCGCATGCTCGCGCTGCCCGGCAGCGGCGCCGTCAAGGACTGACGAACACCCGGCGGGCGCGCCTCGTCCCGGCTCAGGGACGAGGGGCGCTCTCCCGTCGCCGCGATCGCAGCCGGGTTGCGACACCAGATGTCGTGCCGCCCGTGAGCGTTCGGGCTCGCCGACCCGATCCGTGGCCGGCGCTCGAACGCGCCGGCTCGGCCGGTTCCGGCCGGCCCGGCACACCGAACGCCGGGTCGCACGTCACTACACCAGGCGTTCTGGTGCTCTGCCAGGCATGCATGCCTGGTAGAGCAGGAGATCGCCTGGTGATGTGGGCGAGTATCCAGACAGCTGTCCGTTCTGAGGCCGCGGAGCCGCGGGTCAAACGGTCACGGCCACGTGAAGCGCCCATCCGTTCGTCTGGGGCGCAGGTCGCACTGGACCGCATGCTCGCGCTGCCCGGCGGCGTCGCCGTCAAGGACTGACGAACGCCCGGCGGGCGCGTCGGGCCGCTCACTCCCCCGTGAGCGTCAGACGCCGGGCGCGCCCCAGACCGGGAACCAGCGGCTGACGTCGGGCTCGATCGGGAGATCGCCGCCCACCAGCGCGCGCACCTGCAGCTCCAGCGCGTTGTCGCGCTCCTGCCGCCGCGCGTCGAGAGGCGCGAACGGGTAGAACGTGCCGCGCTTGTAGAGGTACACCAGGGCGACGCTGCGGCCGTCGTCGTCGCGCAGGCCGATGGTGGTGCACAGCAGCGACGGGCCGAAACCGGCCTCCTCGAGGGTGGAGTTCACCGCGTGGAGGTCGGTGCACAGCTCGGACATCTGCGACGGCTCGCGCCGGACGACCAGCCAGGTGTAGCCGTAGTCGTCGTGCACCTCCTCCGGCTCCGCGCCGCCGAGCAGCGTGGTGACGTCGGCCTTGAGCCGGGCGAACGGGCCGCCCTCGACCTGGCGGAAGCACACCGCGCCGACCCCGGTGGGGTGTTGCTGGGCCGACGCCTCGAGCGTCAGCGCCGCCGTGGGCAGCGCGAACAGGGCGTCGAGGTTGGGTTGGACCTGCTTGGTACGTCCGAAGATGGCGTCGAGGATGCCCACGTAGTCACTCCCGGCCCAGCTCGACGGAGATGCGGCTGAGCTGTTCGAGCCGCTTCTCCAGCGGCGGGTGCGAGGCGAAGAGCGACGCGATGCCGATCTTGCCGGTCAGCGCCGGGACCAGGAAGAACGCGTTGTACGGCTCGGCCGCGCGCAGGTCCTTCTTCGGGATGCGGGCCATGTCGCCGGAGATCTTGGTCAGCGCGCTGGCCAGGGCCGACGGCTGACCGGTGAGGATGGCGCCGGCGCGGTCGGCGGCCAGCTCGCGGTAGCGCGAGAGCAGCCGGGTCAGGAGGTAGCTGACGCCGTAGACCACGGCCGCGACGACGGTGACCAGCAGCACCATGACGGCCGCGTTGTTGTTGTTATTGTTCCGGCTCATCCCGGACCACAGCAGCATGCGGGTCAGGAAGCCGGCCAGCACACCCACCACCGACGCGATGGTCATGACCAGCACGTCGCGGTGCGCCACGTGCGACAGCTCGTGGGAGAGGACGGCCTCGACCTCGCGCTCGTCGAGCCGGTGCATCAGCCCGGTGGTGACGGCGACGACGGCGCGGTCGGGGCTGCGGCCGGCGGCGAACGCGTTGGGGATGTCGGTGTCGGCGATGGCGACCCGCGGCTTCGGCATGTCGGCCAGCGCGCACAGCCGGTCGATCATGGCGTGCAGCTCGGGCGCCTCCTGCGGCGTGACCTCACGCGCGCCCATGCCGGCCAGCGCCAGCCTGTCGGAGAAGTACCACTGACCCCAGAACACGCCGAGACCGATGATGACGCCGAGCCAGATGCTGCTGGTGCCATAGGAGATGGCAGCGATCAGCACTACGTAGAGCAGAGCCAGAACGACCATGGTCAGGCCCATCCGGGCCGACAGACCGCGGTCCGGCGAGAACCTCGAGCGCGCCAACGCTTGCTTCCTTTCCTACCTGCGGCGGCGATACCGCATTCACTCAGTACAACGCGGTATTGGCAGCCGTTCGTTCCCGTGGCCGCCGGGGCGGGTCCGGCAAGGACCCACCCGGCGGCACCGGGTCACTTGGCGGGCGGCTCGGACGGGACCAGGCCCTCGTCGGTGAGCAGCTCGCGCACCTCGTCGATGTGCGCCTCGTCGTACGGGAGCACGAGGTCGCTGTCGACCAGGACGTCATCGGCGACCGCGGTGCCCGCCCGGCGGACTTCGTCGAGCAGCGCCTTCAACGCAGCGCGGAACGCGTCGTCGTCGCCGCCGTCGATGGCCTCGCCCAGGGCGTCGTCGAGCCGGTTGAGCTCGTCGAGGTGGGTGTCGTCGACCTCGAACTGCCCCTCACCCATGATGCGGACGATCACAGCTGGCCCTCCTCGCGCTGCCGCTGCGGCTCGGCCGCCTCGGCGGCCGGCGCCGCACCGTTGCCCTCGAGCTGCCGCGGCGGCTCGGCGCCACCGGTGAGCTCCTGCTTCATGCGCGACAGCTCCAGCTCGACGTCGCTGGTCGAGGCCAGCCGGTCCAGCTCGAGGGAGATGTCGTCCTTCGACGTGCCGGTGGGGTCGTCGAGCGCGCCCGACGCCAGCAGCTCGTCGATGGCGCCGGCCCGCGCCTGCATGTTCGCGGTCTTGTCCTCGGCCCGCTGGACCGCGAGACCGACGTCGCTCATCTCCTCGGAGATGCCGGAGAACGCCTCACCGATGCGCGTCTGCGCCTCGGCCGCGGTGTAGCTGGCCTTGATGGTCTCCTTCTTCGTGCGGAAGGACTCGACCTTGGCCTGCAGCCGCTGCGCGGCGAGGGTGAGCTTCTCCTCCTCGCCCTGCAGCGACTGGTGCTGGGCCTGGAGGTCGGTGATCTGGCCCTCCAGGCCCGACCGGCGGGTCAGCGCCTCGCGGGCGAGGTCCTCGCGGCCGAGCGACAGTGCCTTCTGCGCCTGCTCCTGCAGCTTGCCGGACTGCGACTGCAGCTGGGTGATCTGAACCTCGATGCGCTTGCGGCTGGTGGCGACGTCGGCCACGCCGCGGCGCACCTTCTGAAGCAACTCGAGCTGCTTCTTGTAGGAGTAATCGAGAGTCTCCCGGGGGTCCTCGGCGCGGTCGAGCGCCTTCTCGGCCTTCGCCCGGAAGATCATGGACATTCGCTGGAGGATCCCCATGAGACCAGGTATCCCTTTCTCGAGCTGGTGAGCACTGCCACACACAGTGTTTCCATCCAACCCTACGGCGTAGGGCGTCGGCGTGGCAGGGCCGGTGCGAATACTGTCCTACCCTGGTAGACGTGTTCCGTCGCCGAACTCCTCCTGAGACCGCTGACGTCCCCGCCGCCGAAGCCGCGGACGCCCCCGGCCGCGCCGGTGGCAAGGGCCGTCCCACGCCGAAGCGTTCCGAGGCCGAACAGGCCCGCAAGCAGCGGGTCCGGCCCGCGCTGAACCGCCGTGAAGCGATGCGCCGCGACCGCGAGCGCATGCGCGCCGACCGCGCCAAGACCAGGGCGGCGATGAACACCGGCGACGAGAAGCACTACCTGGCCCGCGACCAGGGCGACGTGCGGCGGTTCATCCGCAACTACGTCGACTCCCGCCGCACGGTGGCCGAGTTCTTCCTGCCGCTCATCCTGGTCATCCTGCTGACCAGCCTGATCGGCATTCCGGTCGTCCAGTTCGCGTCGACCATCATCTGGCTCGCGGTCATGGTGCTGCTCATCGTCGACTTGACGATTCTCGGCATGCGGGTGAAGCGTGAGGTGCGAAAGCGCTTCCCCGACGACCCCGGGAAGGGACACGTGCTGTACGCCATCACGCGCGCCACCCAGCTCCGCCGGCTCCGGCTGCCCAAGCCCCAGGTCAAGCCCGGGACGCTCGTGTGAGCACGGCGCCGACGGCCGACCGCGACGACACCGGCCTGTTCATCCGTGCACTGCGCTACTCCGACCCCGTCGTGCGGGCGCTCGAGAGCGAGCTGCAGCTGGAGTACGCCGAGCGTTACGGCGACCCGGACGAGGGTCCGATCTCCCCCGAGGAGTTCACCCCGCCCGAGGGCCTGTTCCTCGTCGGCTTCGTCGGCAACGAGCCGGTCGCGACCGGCGGCTTCCGCAGGCACGACGACGGCGTCGCCGAGATCAAGCGCATGTACGTCGCCCACGAGCACCGCGGCGGCGGCCACGCCCGCCGGCTGCTGGCCGAGCTCGAGGCGCAGGCGGTCCAGGCCGGTTACAGCCGCGTCGTCCTCGAGACCGGCCTGAAGCAGCCCGAGGCGATGTCGCTGTACCAGTCCAGCGGGTACGCGCCGGCCGACCCGTACGGCTACTACAGCGGGGCCGAGGTCAGTCGCTTCTTCACCAAGGACCTGGACCAGACCTCCGGAACCTGAGCCGATAGATTCTCGCGCATGGAATTTCGCGCCCTCGGCCGGTCCGGCCTCAAGATCAGTGAGATCGCGTACGGCAACTGGATCACCCACGGCTCCCAGGTGCAGGACGACACCGCCGTCGCCTGTGTGCGCGCGGCGCTGGACGCCGGCATCACCACGTTCGACACCGCCGACGTCTACGCCGCCGGTCGCGCCGAGGAGGTCCTCGGTCGGGCATTGGCAGGCCTGCGGCGCGAGTCGCTGGAGATCTTCACCAAGGTCTTCTGGCCCGCCGGGCACGACGGCCCCAACGACCGCGGCCTCTCGCGCAAGCACATCCACGAGTCCATCGACCACTCGCTGCGCCGCCTCGGCGTCGACTACGTCGACCTCTACCAGGCGCACCGGTGGGACGCCGGCACGCCGCTCGAGGAGACGATGGAGGCGTTCGCCGACCTCGTCCGCGCCGGCAAGGTGCTCTACATCGGCGTCTCGGAGTGGACCGCCGACCAGCTCCGGCAGGGCCACGCGCTCGCCCGCGAGCTTCGCGTCCCGTTCATCTCCAACCAGCCGGAGTACTCGATGCTCTGGCGGGTCATCGAGTCCGAGGTCGTCCCGGCCTCCGAGGACGTCGGCGTCTCGCAGATCGTCTTCTCCCCCATCGCCCAGGGTGTGCTGACCGGCAAGTACCGGCCCGGACAGTCCGCGCCGGAGGGTTCGCGCGGCGCCATGACCACCGGCGGCTCGGACATCGGCCGTCGCTGGCTGACCGACGACGTGCTCACCCGCGTCCAGAGCCTGCAGCCGCTGGCCGAGCAGGCCGGTCTCTCGTTGGCCCAGCTGGCGGTCGCGTGGGTGCTGCAGAACCCCAACGTCGCGGCCGCCATCGTCGGCGCCTCACGGCCCGAGCAGGTCACCGAGAACGTCGCGGCCAGCGGTGTCACGCTGGAGCCGGACCTCCTCAAGGCCATCGACGACATCCTCGGCGACGCCGTCGCGCGCGACCCGGCCGAGACGGCCAAGCGGTCGCCGAAGTACTGACGAACCTCCGCGGCGGGCCGGACCACACCGGACCGGCCCGCCGCGGCATGTCTGCCGTCCTGGACGCGGCGCCGGCGTGGCGCCGTCAGTCCGGCGGGGCGAGGCTCATCGGGCCGTAGACATCGCGGCCGTCCTCGACCAGCACCACCGAGTCGACGCCGGCCTCGACCAGCCCGCGCCAGTGCTCGCCCAGCCAGCTCTCTGCGTCGGACTGGGTCGGGAAGCCGGCCTCCGGGCGCCCCGTGCCGTCGTCCACCCCCGACGCCGGCGCGCCGTCCGGTGCCAGGAACCGCCACGTCCAGCTCATCTTCGCCTCCCGATCGACCCGTCACTGCGCCTGACAGTACGGTCCGCCGGCCCCGGAGCGGCGACCGGGGGCCGATGTGGCCCACGTCACATCGAATCCAGCGTCATGACCCGTCGCCTGGTCTGTCTTGACGGGTACAAGGGCGCGTCGTTGCCGCGCAGGGGACGGCAACGACGCGCCCTCGGACTTTCCCCGAGGCAGGCCTGACGAGCACGATGACCCGCCACAGGGGCGCCTTGACAAGAGACGCGTCATGCTGTTGCCTTCCGCGTAAAGTTAGTTTTCGCGGGGGGCGGGAGTTCATCGACGTGGGTAGTTCAGCGCCCGCAAGGCGCGAGCGTCTGCTCAGCGATCCGGACGTCTTCCGGTACGTGGCGGCGCGCATCGTCTCGTTGACCGGCTCGGCGGTGACGTTCATCGCCATGCCGGTGCTCATCTACGGCATCACCGGCTCGGCCACGTGGACGTCGCTGGTGATCGTCGCCGAGGCCGTCCCGTACCTGGTGTTCGGTCTGCTGGCCGGCGCACTGGCCGACCACGCCGACCGACGCCGGATGATGGTCGGCGCCGACCTGCTGGCCGCGGTGGCGCTGTGCACCGTGCCGATCGCGTTCTGGCTCGACGCGCTGACCGCCGCTCACGTGCTGATCGCCGCGTTCGTCGTCCGCACCATCTACGTGTTCTTCGACGCCGCCAACCAGGGCGCGCTGCCCAGTCTGGTCGGCCGGGAACGGCTGCCCGCGGCCAACGCGCTGGTGGCCGGCGGAAGCACGGTCGCCGAGACGGTGGTGCCGATGATCGCCGGTGCGCTCATCGTCGTCGTCTCCCCCGCGTCGATCATCGCCATCGACGTGCTGACGTTCGTCGCGTCGGCGATGCTCATCCGCGGCGTCGTCCGGCCGCTGAGCGGCACGCGGGATCGCGACAGCACCCTGCGGCTGTCCGCCGTCGCCGAGGGCACGCGGTTCATCGTGCGGCACGAGATCATCCGGGTGATGATCGTCATCGGCGTGCTGGTGGCGTTCAGCGCGGGCTCGCTCATGGCCATCCTCGTCGTCTGGGCCGACCGCACCCTCGGCGTGCAGGAGGGCGACTGGCGGCTCGGCGTGCTGTTCGGCGCCTGGGGCCTCGGCGCCGTCGTCGGCAGCATCCTGATGCCCCGGCTCATGGACCGCTTCGGCGGGCCACGAGCGGCGCTGATCGTGCTGCCGTTCGCGGCCGCCGCCGGCGTCATCGTCGCGCTGGCGGAGGACTGGCTGCCCGGCGCGCTGGCGATCGCCGGCTGGTCGTTGATGTACCTGGTGATCGCGACCATCTCGGTGACGCTGCGCCAGCAGGTGACGCCGGAGCCGTTGATGAGCCGGGTCATGACGGCCGGGCGCATGGCCACCTTCGGCGTCGGCTACCCGCTGGGCGCGGTCGTCGCCGGCGCGCTGGCCAGTGCGCTCGACACCGACGAGACCGTGCTGCTGTGCCAGCTGTCGCTGGTCATCGCCACCGTCATCGCCTGGCTCTCGCCACTGCGCTCCGCGCCGCGGCGACTGGACGTCGCCGAGGGCTGACGCACGCCCAACGGGCCCGCTGGGTGCTCAGGTGTAGGGGCGGGCGCAGTGATCCATCCGTCTCCAGGTCCGACCCGACGTCAGCCTGCGCGCGCGGCGATGACGCGGGCGCAGGCCATGGCCTCGGCGCGCGTGGTGTCGACCTCGAGGTCGTCGCCGACGCCGCGATGCACGAGCTCGGCCTGCCCCGCCGCCATGCCGGGGACGCGGTCGCCGCGGGCCAGCTCGCGGTCCGCCGCGACCGCCGCGTCGCAGCGCACGCCGACCCAGAGCACCGGTAGCCCGGCCAGGTGGCCGCGCCACTCCTGCTGCGAGTGCGCGGCGGGTCAGCTCTCCTTGGTCGACGGCTGCACGAACGGCGGCCGCACGACCTCGAACGCCTCGGCCCGGCCGCGGACGTCGACCTGCACCTCCACGCCGTCGGCGACGCCGGGCGGCAGCAACGCCAGGCCGATGCCCTGCTTCAGGGTCGGCGAGAACGTGCCCGACGTGACCGTGCCGGACGGCGCGCCGTCGATCGTCACCGTCATGCCCGGGCGCGGGATGCCGCGGCCACGCGCCTTGATGCCCCGCAGCCGCCGCGCCGGGCCGGCCGCCTTCTCCGCCAGCAGTACGTCGCGGCCCCAGAACGCCGGCTTGGACCAGCCGACCGCCCAGCCGGCCCGGGCCTGCACCGGCGAGATGTCCAGCGAGAGGTCCTGCCCGTGCAGCGGGTAGCCCATCTCGGTGCGCAGCGTGTCGCGGGCGCCCAGGCCGGCCGGCGCGATGCCGTAGTCGCGGCCGGCCGCCAGCAGCGCGTCCCACACCGTCCCGGCGTCCTCCCACGGCACCAGCAGCTCGTAGCCGCGCTCGCCGGTGTAGCCGGTGCGGCAGACGGTGAGCGGGACGCCGTCGTGCGTGGTCTCGGCGAACGACATGTACGGGTGCCCGATGGGCAGCCCGAGCGCGGCCAGCACCTCGTCGCTGTTCGGCCCCTGGACGGCGAGGACGGCGAAGTCGCGGTGACGGTCGCGCACCTCGACGCCACCGGGCGCGGCCGCGGCGAGCCGGCGCACCACCTCGGCGTTGTTGGCGGCGTTGGGCACCAGCAGCAGGTCGTCGTCGGCGCGCAGGTACACGATGAGGTCGTCGACCACTCCCCCGGACTCGTCGCAGCACAGCGTGTACTGCGCCTGACCCGGGCCGATCTTCTCCAGCGCGTTCGTGAGGCACGAGTCGACGAACGCCCGCGCGCCCGGCCCGGTGACCGACGCCTTGCCCAGGTGGCTGACGTCGAACAGGCCGACGCGCTCGCGCACGGCGGTGTGCTCGTCGACGATGCCGGTGTACTGCAGCGGCATCGACCAGCCGCCGAACTCGGCGAACTTGGCGCCCAGCGCCACGTGGCGGTCGTACAGGGAGGTCCTGGCGAGGTCGTCGGTGCTCACGCGCACACCCTACGGCGTCTACCCTCGGGGGATGGTCGCCTCCGTCGCGGTGTTGTCCGACGTCCATGGGGTGCTGCCGGCGCTGGAGGCGGTGCTGGCCGAGCCGGATGTCCGAGCGGCCGAACGTATCGTGCTGACCGGCGACATCGCGGCCGGCCCGCTACCCGTCGAGACGCTCGACCTGCTGGTGTCGCGGGGCGAGCGGGTGGTCTGGGTGCGCGGCAACGCCGATCGCGAACTGGTCGCCGTCGCGCGCGGAGCGACCTCGGCCATCGACGTGTCCGACTGGGCCGGGCGGCAGCTGCGGCCGGACCACGTCGAGCTGCTCGACGGCCTGCCGCATCCGGTGACGCTGGACGTCGACGGGTTCGGGCCGGTCCTGTTCTGTCACGGCACGCCCCGCGACGACGACGAGGTGGTGCTCGTCGACAGCTCGCTCGCCCGCTGGGCCGAGGTGCTGTCCGTCGTGCCGGGCGACGTGCGCACGGTCGTCTGCGGGCACACGCACATGCCGTTCCAGCGCCTCGTCGACCGCCGGCTGGTCGTGAACCCGGGCAGCGTCGGCATGCCGTACGGCCGGCCCGGGCCGCACTGGGCACTGCTGAGCGACGGCGTCGTCACCCTGCGGCGCACCGCGATCGACCCGGACGAGCTGGGCGACGCCGTCGTCGCGGCGAGCGCTTACCCCGAAGCTCGGGCCTGGGCCGACGAGTACGCGCGCACCGTCCACTCCGACGCCGAGGCGCTGAGGGTGTTCGCGCCACGCGCCGGGCATCCGGCGATGCCTGAGTGACCCGGCGGTAGCATCGGGCGGAATCGGCTGAAACGAGCGACGTCAGGAGAACCGTGACCAGCATTGCCCTGTCCTCCGCCGCCCCGACGGGCCTCAAAGTAGACGCCGTCGTCGTGGGTGTGGCCCCGGGCGACGACGACGTCGTCCTGTTGCCGGGCAGCGAATCCCTCGACAAGGCCCTGAAGGGCTCGCTGGCGAAGCTGCTGGGTCAGCTCGGCGCCACCGGGAAGGCCGACGAGGTCACGAAGCTGCCGGCGATGGGTGCCGCGAAGGCCGGCCTGCTGGTCGTCGTCGGGACCGGGCCGCTCGCCGAGGCAGGCACGCCCGCCCGGCACGAGTCGCTGCGCCGCGCCGCGGGCGTCGCCGCCCGCGCCCTGGCCGGTCAGCAGTCCGCGGCCGTCGCGCTGCCCGTCCTCGACGAGGCCGACGCCGCCGCCGTCGTCGAGGGCCTCGCTCTCGGCGGCTACGCCTTCGACCAGTACAAGAGTGGCGACCCGACCACGCCGGTCGAGTCGGTCACGCTGATCGGCCCCGGCGTCAAGGCCAAGGGCGTCAAGGACGCCGTCGCCCGCGCCGAGACCATCTCCGCCGCCGTCAACCGCGCCCGCGACTGGGTCAACGTCCCGCCGCGCGACCTCACACCCGTCACGTTCGCCGACGCCGCCACCAAGCTCGCCAAGAGCGCCAAGCTCGACGTCGAGGTGCTCGACGAGAAGGCGCTGGCCAAGGGCGGCTACGGCGGCCTCATCGGCGTCGGTCAGGGCTCGGCCAACCCGCCGCGGCTGGTCCGCGTGTCCTACCGGCCGTCGCGGGCGAAGAAGCACGTCGCGTTCGTCGGCAAGGGCATCACGTTCGACTCCGGCGGCCTGTCGCTCAAGCCGGCCGACAGCATGGTCGAGATGAAGAGCGACATGAGCGGCGCCGCGGCCGTCATCGCCGCCGTCCACGCCATCGCCCAGCTCGGCACCAAGGTCGCCGTCACCGCCTACGCGGCCATGGCCGAGAACATGCCGTCCGGCAGCGCCCAGCGCCCGTCCGACGTCATCACGATCTACGGCGGCAAGACCGTCGAGGTGCTCAACACCGACGCCGAGGGCCGCCTGGTGCTGGCCGACGGCATCGTCCGCGCCGCCGAGGACGAGCCCGACCTCATCGTCGACGTCGCCACGCTGACCGGCGCCGCCGTCGTCGCGCTGGGTAAGCGGGTCTCCGGCATCATGGCCAACGACGAGGAGCTCGGCGCGAAGATCCACGACGTCGCCGGCCGCGTCGGCGAGGCCATGTGGCCGCTGCCGCTGCCGGTCGAGCTGCGCGAGAAGCTCGACTCCCCCATCGCCGACATCGCCAACATCGGCGACCGCTGGGGCGGCGCGCTGCAGGCCGGGCTCTTCCTGCAGGAGTTCGTCGCCGACGGCATCGGCTGGGCGCACCTCGACATCGCCGGGCCGGCGTTCAGCGACAAGGCGTTCGGCTACACCCCGAAGGGTGGCACCGGCGCCGCCGTCCGCACGCTGGTGCAGCTGGTCGAGGACGTCGCCGACGACGTCATCTGACGGTTCCGCCAGGACGGCGGTCGCCGGTGCTCAGGCGCCGCGGCCGCCGTTCTTGCGATTCCAGTCGCGCATGCGCTGCGGGTAGCCGACCACCTGCGCGTCGTAGGCCGGGATGCCGAGCTTGCGGGCCAGCCCGTGCGCCGCGGCGGCGTCGCGCACCCGCCGGCGGGTCCACTCGCCGTCGTGGGCGACGAAGACGACGGTGGTGGCCGTCATGGTCGTCGGCGGCTCGACGAACGCCTCGACGCCGCGGCGGCTCCGGGCGAACTCCTCGAGGTGTTTGACGTCGGCGGAGTCGGCAGCGCGGTCCAAGCTGCCTTCGGCGCTCTTCCGCCGTCGCCGGAACAACCCCATCGTCTCGACCTCCGAGTCCGTTCGCCTGGTGGGAACCAGGACCGTATCGCGACACTACCTGCTCACAGTGCAACGTCCCGGTCCGGTGAATGGTGTCGGAACAGCGGATGGAAGGATGCTGTTGACGCGGTAGCGAGGACAACGACGACATCGAGGAGCACCACCGTGGCCGACACTGCCGGTTTCGACGTCATCATCCTGGGCGGCGGGAGCGGCGGCTACGCCGCGGCGTTCCGCGCCAGCGAGCTGGGCATGAACGTCGCGCTGGTCGAGAAGGACAAACTCGGCGGCACCTGCCTGCACTACGGCTGCATCCCCACCAAGGCGCTGCTGCACGCCGCCGAGGTCGCCGACAACTCCCGCGAGAGCGAGCAGTTCGGCGTGAAGACCTCGTTCGAGGGCATCGACATGCCCGGCGTGAACACCTACAAGGACGGCGTCGTCGGGCGGCTGTACAAGGGGCTGCAGGGCCTGTTCAAGGCCAACAAGGTCACGGTCATCGAGGGCGAGGGCCGGCTGGTCGCGCCCAACGCCGTCGAGGTCGGCGGCACCCGCTACGAGGGCCGCAACATCATCCTGGCCACCGGCTCGCGGTCCCGGTCGCTGCCCGGGCTGGACATCGACGGCACCCAGGTCATCAGCAGCTACGAGGCGCTGACGCTGGACCGCGTACCCTCGTCGGCGGTCGTGCTGGGCGGCGGCGTCATCGGCGTCGAGTTCGCCAGCGTGTGGCGCTCCTTCGGCGCCGACGTCACCATCGTCGAGGCGCTGCCCCGGCTGGTCCCGGCCGAGGACGAGGCTGCCTCGAAGGTGGTCGAGCGGACGTTCCGCAAGCGCGGCATCGGCTTCAAGACCGGCGTGCGGTTCGCCGGCGTCGAGAAGCACGACGGCGGCGTCACCGTGTCGCTGGAGAACGGCGAGACCATCGACGCCGAGCTGCTGCTGGTCGCCGTCGGGCGTGGCCCCGTCACCGAGGGCCTGGGCTACGAGGAGAACGGCATCACGCTCGACCGCGGCTTCGTCGTCACCGACGAGCGGCTGCGCACCGGCGTGCCGAACGTCTACGCCGTCGGCGACATCGTCCCCGGCCTGCAGCTGGCCCACCGCGGCTTCGCGCACGGCATCTTCGTCGCCGAGGAGATCGCCGGGCTCGCCCCCGTCCCCGTCGACGACCTCGGCATCCCCAAGGTCACCTACTGCGACCCCGAGGTCGCCTCCGTCGGCCTCACCGAGGCGCAGGCCAAGGAGCGGCTGGGCGACGACAAGATCGAGACGTTCGAGTACAACCTCGCCGGCAACGGCAAGAGCCAGATCCTCAAGACGCAGGGCTTCGCCAAGCTCGTGCGCGAGAAGGACGGCCCGGTCATCGGCGTGCACCTGGTCGGCGCCCGCGTCGGCGAGCTGATCGCCGAGGCGCAGCTCATCTACAACTGGGAGGCGCTGCCGCACGAGGTCGCCCAGCTGATCCACCCGCACCCCACCCAGAGCGAGGCGCTGGGCGAGGCGCACCTCGCGCTGGCGGGCAAGCCGTTGCACGTCCACGGCTGACCTGCCGGGGCATAAGCTTGCCTCGGCCTTCCAGCGACGACCGTACGTAGGACTCGAGAGGACAGACGATGGCAACCTCCGTCACCTTGCCCGCACTCGGCGAGAGCGTCACCGAGGGCACAGTGACCCGCTGGCTCAAGCAGCCGGGTGACACGGTCGCCGTCGACGAGCCGCTGCTCGAGATCTCCACCGACAAGGTCGACACCGAGATCCCGTCGCCGGTCGGCGGCACCCTGCTCGAGATCAAGGTCGCCGAGGACGAGACCGTCGAGGTGGGCGCCGAGCTGGCGGTCATCGGCGAGGCGGGCGAGTCCAGCGGCGACGGCGCGGGCGGCGGCCAGGCGGCCGCCGAGGCCGCTCCGGCCGAGGCGGCTCCGGCTGAGGCCGCTGAGGAGGCTCCGGCCGAGGAGGCCGCTCCCGCCGCCGCGGAGGCGCCGGCTCCCGCTGCCGCGTCGGTCGACGGCGCGGGCGGCGAGAGCACGCCCGTCACGCTTCCGGCGCTGGGCGAGAGCGTCACCGAGGGCACGGTCACCCGCTGGCTCAAGCAGCCGGGCGACGCCGTCGCCGTCGACGAGCCGCTGCTCGAGATCTCCACCGACAAGGTCGACACCGAGATCCCGTCGCCGGTCGCCGGCACCCTGCTCGAGATCAAGGTCGCCGAGGACGAGACCGTCGAGGTCGGCGCGGTGCTCGCGCTGGTCGGCACGGCAGGCGGGGCCGCCCCGTCGGCCCCCGCGCCGGCCGCCCCGGCTCCTGCGCCGGTCCAGGAGGCCCCGCCCGCGGCTCCGGCCGCCCCTGCTCCGGCTCCGGCCGCTCCCGCTCCGTCCGCCCCCGCGGCGCCCGCCGCGCAGGCCACGGCCACGCAGGCTCCGCCGGCGCCCGCCCCGGCCGCTGCGCCCGCCGCCGAACCGTCCGGCAACGGCACCACCTACGTCACCCCGCTGGTCCGCAAGCTGGCCACCCAGCACGGCGTCGACCTCAGCACCGTCCAGGGCACCGGCATCGGTGGTCGGGTCCGCAAGCAGGACGTCCTCGCCGCGGCCGAGGCAGCCAAGGCCGCCGCCGCGCAGCCGGCACCGTCCGTCGCGACACCCGCCGCCGCACCGGCCGAGGCGCCCGAGTCGATCGAGCCGTCGCCGCTGCGGGGCACCACCGAGAAGCTGACCCGCATGCGCAAGGTCATCGCCAAGCGCGTGCACGAGTCGCTGCAGGAGACCGCACAGCTCACCAGCGTCGTCGAGATCGATATCACCACGCTGGCCCGGCTGCGCGACCGCAGGAAGGCCGACTTCGCCCAGCGCGAGGGCGTGAAGCTGTCGTTCCTGCCGTTCTTCGCGAAGGCCGCGGTCGAGGCGCTCAAGCAGCACCCCAAGATCAACGCGTCGATCGACGTCGAGAAGGGCGAGGTCACCTACCACGACCGCGAGAACCTCGTCATCGCCGTCGACACCGAGCAGGGCCTGCTGGTGCCGGTCGTGAAGGACGCCGGCGACCTCAACATCGCCGGGCTGGCGCGCAAGATCGCCGAGGTGGCCGAGAAGGCGCGCACCGGCAAGCTGACGCCCGACGAGATCACGGGCGGCACCTTCACGCTGACCAACACCGGCAGCCGCGGCGCCCTGTTCGACACGCCGATCTTCTTCCAGCCGCAGGTCGCGATCCTCGGCACCGGCGCCGTCGTCAAGCGTCCGATGGTCATCGACGACCCCAACCTGGGCGAGACCATCGCCGTCCGGCACATGGTGTACTTCGCGCTCAGCTACGACCACCGGCTGGTCGACGGCGCCGACGCCGCGCGGTTCCTGACCACGGTGAAGAAGCGGCTCGAGGGCGGGCGGTTCGAGGCCGACCTGGGCCTCTGACCCCCATGCGGGTCGCTGTTGCGGGCTCCAGCGGTTTCGTCGGATCGGCGCTGGTCGCCGAGCTGGAGTCCGCCGGTCACGACGTCGTGCGGCTGGTGCGGCGGGCTCCGGCCGCGGCCAACGAGGCACGGTGGGACCCCGAGCAGGGCGTGGTCCCACTCCCCCGCCTCACCGACGTCGAGGCCGTCGTACACCTGGGCGGCGTCAACGTCGGCTCGCGCCGCTGGACCCGCGGGTTCAAGAAGCAACTGCACCACAGCCGCATCCGCTCGACGACGGTGCTCGCGTCGGCGCTGACCGGCCTGCCGACACGCCCGCGGGTCTTCGTCAGCGCGTCGGCGATGGGCTTCTACGGCCCCGACCGCGGCCGCGAACTCCTGGACGAGGAGTCCGGCCCGGGCGACGGCTTCCTCGCCCGGCTGTGCCAGGACTGGGAGCACGCCGCGGCCCCCGCCCGGGCCGCCGACATCGCCGTCTGCCACCCGCGCTTCGGCCTCGTGGTCGGGCCGGGCGGCGGGGCGCTGAAGCCGCTGCTGCCGCTGTTCCGACTCGGCCTCGGCGGCCACTTCGGCGGCGGCGAGCAGTTCTGGAGCACCGTCTCCCTGCACGACGCCGTCCGCGCGCTGCGCTTCCTGATCGAGCAGCACGGGTGCGTCGGCCCCTACAACGTCACGGCGCCCGAGCCGGTGTCCAACGGTGAGTTCAGCCGCCTGCTGGCCGCCGAACTGCACCGGCCGCGGCTGCTCCCGGTGCCCGGATTCGCCCTGCAGATCGCCCTCGGCCAGGCGTCGTCGGAACTGCTCGGCAGCCTGCGGATCGTGCCGACGCGGCTCACCGAGGCGGGCTTCGAGTTCGATCAGCCGGATGCGCGTTCCATCATCAGGGCGGCTCTCTGAGGGGTCTTCGGGGTGTTCAGCTGGCCGGCGCGTTCGGTTGGCCGGGCTCTCGTGGGGTTGGGTCTGCCGCGTTGGCCCGCCCCCTGCTCGCTGTTGGTACCCCTCCGCTGGCCGCTGCCGACTTCGCTGGGGTTGGCGACCGACTCCGCTCAGCCCACCGTCCGCTGGCGGCGCGCCTCCATGATCATCAATGGTGCGCGCCAGCGGTCGAAAGCGGCTAGCCGAAGCGCCAGGAGCTGGTGCCGTCGGGGTTGGCGACCGCGACGAGGTCGGCCTCCCAGGTCTGCTCCTCGAAGCCTTCCATCTCCTGCTCGACGTTGCCGTCCTCGTTGACGAGGGTGTAGGGCGGGGTGCGCTGCGTGATGGTGACCCTCGCGCGGCCGCCCTCCTGGGACACCAGCTCGGCGTTGACCACCTCGAAGACGAGCCCGTCGGTGTGGACGTCGGCGTCGGCGTACTCCTCCAGCGTCTCGGCGTCGTCGGTGAGGGTGGGGTTGGTCGGCGAGTGCACCTGGCAGAGCAACTCGGGGTCGCCCTCCTCGAACGCCTGCGCCCGCAGCGTGTACAGGCGCTGCACCTCCTGGGTCCAGTCGGTGACCGTGGGCGGCGGGACGCTGGGCGCGGGTTGCGGCCCGCCACAGAGATCGGTGGACACCTCGGCGCCGGGGCTGGAGCCGCTGCCGGGGCCGTCAGTCGGGGTGTCGTCGCCGAAGACGCTCCAGCCGACGATGGCCACGCCGGCGACCACCAGCAGCGCCACCAGCGTGCTGACGATCCACAGACGGTCCTTGCGTTTCGGGCCGCCGGTGTCCACATCGTCCGAGGAGGGCGGCGGTGCGCCGCGGCCACCCCCGCGGCGGGAGTCCTTCGCCGGCGGGGCGGCGGCGGACTTCGCCGGGGCGGGACGACGGCCGGGGCGGCGGTCGTCGGGAAGGACGCCTTCGGGGACGGGGACGTTGACGCCGTCGTCGATGCCGCCGCGCGGGCCGGACGGCGGCGGCGGTTCCTCGCTCCGCCCGCGCCGGCCGCGGCGCGGGGTGCTGATGGGGCCGGTCGGCGCCGTGGGGCTCACACCGGCGCCGCCGGGCACCGTGGTCGGACCGGCGCCTGCGGGAGCCACCATGCCGCCCACAGCCCCGGACGCGAGCACCTCCGGCGCGTCGGCCGACTCGGAGCGGCGACGCGCGCGGCGCCCGGTGGCCGTCGAGCGGCGCATGAAGGCCGCGACGTCGTCGTCGGCGCCCATGACGGGGGCGTCGAGCACAGGCCGCATGGTGCCGGTGGTCGCGTGGTTCTCCTCGAGGACCAGCTCGACGGGGGCGGGGTCGGCCACGGCGAAGAAGACGTTGCCGATGCTGCTGACCGGCGGCCGCCGGTTGGGGACCGGGTCGAGCGCGCTGGCCAGCAGCGCCTGCGTGGCCGGTGGGACCGCGGGCAGCGACAGCCGGGCCGACGGCAGATAGCCCGTCAGCGCGACGACCGCGGCCGTGACCAGCCCGTACACGTCGGCCGGAGGGCCGGGTGGCGAGCCGGCCTGGACCTCGGGCGGCACCGGGCGGGCCCGCTGGCCGACGCGCAGCGGCACGCCGGTCTGCACCAGCCCGACGCCGGCGACCATGGGCCGGCCGTCGAGGCTGAACACGAGATCGTCGAGCGTGAGGTCGCCGTGGACGATGCCACGGCGGTGGACCTCGGCCAGCCCTTCGGCGACCGGAGCGCAGGCCGTGACGACCTCGCCCGCCGGCAGCACGCCCCGGGCACCGATGATGCCGGCCAGGCTGCCGCCCTCGGCCGCGCCCAGCACGACGACGACGCCGCCCGGACCATCGACGACGTCGAGGAACGGGATGACGTGCGGGTGGTCGACGGCGCGCAGGGCCTGGGCGGCCAGCCGCAGCCGGTCGCGCACCTGGGGGCCCACCTGACCGACGAACCGCAGGGTTACGGACGCACCGGTCGCGTCCTCTCGAGCGAGGTACATGGCCGACGCGTCGGAACCGAGGCGGCGGGTGATCGTGTAACCCGCGGGAGTCTCGAGACCCAGCATCGGCCCATCGTTGCAAACCTCACGCCCGGATGTCGCATCGGCCGTGTCACAAATCCCGTCACACCACCCTCAGGCGTCGCTCCGCACCGGATCGGCGCCACCACCCCGGGCAAACCTCACGCCCGGATGTCGCATCGGCCGTGTCACAAATCCCGTCACACCACCCTCAGGCGTCCCTCCGCACCGGATCGGCGCCACCCCTCTCACAGGATCGGCGCCACCCCTCTCACAGGATCGGCGCCACCAACCCGGGCAAACCCCACGCCCGGATGTCGCATCGGCCGTGTCACACATCCCGTCACACCACCCTCAGGCGTCCCTCCCCACCGGATCGGCGCCACCAAACCGCCGGCCGTGTCACAGCTTGCTCGGGACACTGTCCGCGGCGTGCCGAGCGTCCTGCGGGCACTCGGCCGGGCGGTGACTACGATGCCGGGCATGGACGGGGTCACGCCGCTCGCAGCCCCGGACAGCCCGTTCGGACTGCCGCTCTGGCTGGGAGTCGCCGTCATGTTCGGCATCGTCGTCGCGCGGGCCCAGGCGACGTACTGGCTGGGCCGGGCGGCGGGGACGGGCATCGCGCGGTCCCGCTGGGGCGAGCGCCTCGGCCGCGACCGGCTGGATCGCGCCGAGCGGGTCGTCGGACGCTACGGCCCGGTCGCCGTCACGCTGTCGTTCCTGACCATCGGCGTACAGACGGCGGTCAACGCGGTCGCCGGCGCCACCCGCATGCCGTTCGGCCGCTACCTGGCCGCGATGCTGGTCGGGTCGGCCCTGTGGGCCGTCATCTGGACGGTCGGCGGCCTGAGCGTGGTCTGGGGCGCGGCGACGGTGGCCTCGGCGGCGCCGCCGGCGGCCGCGGCGGTGGTGGTCGCGGCCGTGGTGATCGCCGCGGCGATCATCGGCTACCGTCGGCGGCGGGCACGCCGAGCGCTCGTCCCCTAGGAGGCCCGATGACCCGCCCGCCCACGATCCTCGCCACCAGCGGCGGCTTCGCCTACGACGCGCGCGAGAACCTCCGACCGGCCGGGCTGACGCGGCTCGCGCTGCGGCTGACCGGCGCCGACCGGCCCAAGCTCTGCTTCGTGCCGACGGCGTCCGGCGACAGCGTGTTCTACGTGCAGCGGACGTACGCGGCGTTCGCGGGCTGGTCGGTCGACGTGTCGCACCTGAACCTGTTCCCGATGCCGAACGTCGACGACATCCGGGCGCACGTGCTGGCGCAGGACGTGCTGTGGGTCGGCGGCGGCTCGGTCGCGGGGCTGCTGGCGATGTGGCGGCTGCACGGCCTCGACGACGTCATGCGCGAGGCCTGGGAGGCCGGCGTCGTGCTGGCCGGGGTGTCGGCCGGGTCGATCTGCTGGCACGTCGGCGGCCCGACCGACTCGTTCGGGCCGACGTTGCGCGCCGTCACCGACGGGCTGGCGCTGCTCCCGTACGGCAACGGCGTCCACTACGACTCCGAGGAACAGCGCCGCCCGCTGCTGCACCGGATGGTCGCGAGCGGCGAGGTGCCCACGTCGTTCGCCACCGACGACGGCGCGGGCGTGCTGTACCGCGGGACGGAGCCGGCCGGCGTCTACACCGAACGCGACGGCGCCGGTGGCTACCTGGTCGAGGCGTCCGGCGGCGCGGCCAAGGAGACCGCCCTGCCCGCCGAACGCCTCTGACGAGGCCGGCTCAGCGCCGCCGGCCGGGATCCTCAGGCGGCCCGGTCTCCTCCGCCGGAGCGTCGCCGTTCGTGGCGCCCACCCGCAGGTGGAACTCGCCGTCGTAGTGATCGAGGCCGTAGTCGACGGCCTGCTCGACCGCTTCGACGCCGCGGTCCTCGCGCAGCATCAGCGGATCGCTGCGGAGGTCCTTGGCCAAGGCCACACAGACGCCGACCATCACCAGCATGAACGGCGCTCCGGCCAGGATGGTGATGTTCTCCAGGCCTTCCAAGGCGGTCGCACCGCCCTCGCCGATCATCAGCATGATCGCGGCCACGGCGCCCATGAGCAGGCCCCAGAAGACCACCACGCGCCTCGACGGCTCGATCGACCCGCGCTGTGAGAGCGTGCCGGTGACGATGGACGCGGCGTCGGCGCCGGACACGAAGAAGATCGCCACCAGCAGCATGACCAGCACGCTGGCGATCGTCGTGAGTGGCAGGTGCTGCAGCACCGAGAACAGCTGTTCCTCCTGGCCGGACGGATTCTCCGCCGTCCCGGCGATGTCCGCGCCGTCGCGCTGCAGGTCGATGGCGGTGCCGCCGAAGATGCAGAACCAGACCACGCTGACGGCACTCGGCACCAGCAGGACGCCGACGACGAACTGCCGGATGGTGCGGCCGCGGCTGATGCGGGCGATGAACATCCCGACGAACGGGGTCCACGACATCCACCACGCCCAGTAGAAGATCGTCCAGCCGGACACCCACGCCTGCATCGCCTCGCCACCGCTGGCCTCGGTGCGGGCGGCCATCTCGGCGAGGTCGGCGAAGTAGTCGCCGATCGCGGTCGGGATGAGGTTGAGGACGAAGATCGTCGGGCCCGCGACGAAGACGAAGAAGGCCAGAACCGTGGCCAGCACCATGTTCGTGTTGGACAGCCACTGGATGCCGCGTTCGATGCCCGACACCGCCGAGGCGACGAACGCGAACGTCAGCACGGCGATGATGGCCACCAGCAGCCCGGTGCTGACGTCGTTCAGCCAGCCGACCTCCTGCAGGCCGCTGCCGATCTGCAGCGCGCCCAGACCCAGCGAGGCGGCCGTCCCGAACACGGTGGCGAAGATCGCGAACACGTTGATCGCCCGCCCGAACCCACCCTCGACCCGGCGCCGGCCCAGCAGCGGCGTGAACACCGAGCTGATCAGCTGGCTGCGGCCGCGCCGGAACGTGCCATAGGCGATGGCCAGGCCGACGACGGCGTAGATGGCCCACGGGTGCAGCGTCCAGTGGAACAGCGTCGTGGCCATCGCCGTGTTCATCGCCTCGATGCTCTCCGGCTCACCGGTCCCCGGTACGGGGTCGGTGGTGAAGAACGTCAGTGGCTCGTTCACGCCGAAGAACATCAGCCCGATGCCCATACCGGCGCTGAACATCATCGCGATCCACGACGACGTTCGGAATTCGGGCCGTTCGTCGTCGGCGCCGAGCGGAATGCGTCCGTACCGGCTGAACGCCACCCAGAGGATGAAGACGACGAACCCGGTGGCCGTCAGCGCGAACGCCCAGCCGGCGTTGTGCGTGACCCACGCGAGCGCCTCCGAGGAGGCGCTGGCCAGCGAGTCCGTGTTGGCGAGTCCCCAGATCACGAAGGCGAGCACGATGCCGCCGGCGACGCCGAAGACCACCTTGTCGGTCGGCCGTCTCTCCGCGGCGGCGGGTGTGTCGGGATCGGGGCCGTGGACACCGGCCTCGCGGGCGGTTGTCGTCGTTTTTCGATCAGAAGTCACGTGAATGGCGTACCCGAATGGGCACTTCTCCTCTCTTCACCCACAGAAATGACGCGTTTCAACGTAACGGCCGAGGCCTTTCGGGGCACGCCGATTCGTCACTGTGGGTGGGCGCGTCGAGGAGACGGTCAGGGCAGCAGACCCGCCAGCAGGTCGTACGAGCGCAGCCGGTCGGCGTGCGGGGACACCGTCGTGACCACCATCAACTCGTCGGCGGCGGTGCGGTCCAGGAGCGCTTCCAGTTCGCGGCGGACGGTGTCCGGACCGCCCGCGATCTGGCCGCCGAGGAACGGCGCCAGCAGCTCCAGTTCGGCCGGGGCGAACTCGTACGCCGCGGCCTCCTCCGGCGTCGGCAACGGTCCGGGCCGCCCCGACCGCAGTCGCGCCATCGACAGCTTCATCGGCCCGGCCAGCCACTGCGCGCGCTCGTCGTCGTCGGCCAGCACGACGCTGACGGCGACCATGGCGTACGGCGCTGCGAACTCGGCCGACGGCTGGAACCCGTCGCGGTACAGCGTCAGCGCGGGGACCGTGTTCGTCGAGCTGAAGTGGTGGGCGAACGAGAACGGCAGCCCGAGCGCCGCCGCGGCCCGGGCGCTGTAGTCGCTGGACCCCAGGAGCCAGACCGGGACGTTCGCGCCGTGCCCCGGTGTCGCGGTGATGCCGGCGTACGGGTGCCCGTCCGGCCACTCCCCCGAGAAGAACGCCCGGACGTGGGCCAGGTGCTGCGGGAACTCCTCGACCAGCCGCGGGTCGCTGTTGCCGCGCAGCGCGTGCGCCGTCAGCCCGTCGGTGCCCGGCGCCCGGCCGATGCCGAGGTCGATGCGGCCGGGATGCAGTGCCTCGAGCGTGCCGAACTGCTCGGCGACCACGAGCGGCATGTGGTTGGGCAGCATGACCCCGCCGGAGCCGACCCGGATCGACGTCGTCGCGGCGGCCACCGCCCCGATGAGGATCGGCGGGGCGGAGCTGGCGATGCCCGGCATGTTGTGGTGCTCGGCCAGCCAGTAGCGCCGGAAGCCGAGGTCATCGACGTGCCGGGCCAGCTCCAGGGTCTGCGCGAGCGCCGCGGACGGCGTCGACCCGCTCACGACGGGCGCGAGGTCGAGGACGGACAGGGGGACTCCGCGGAAGCGGGCCTCGGCAGTGGCGCTGCCGCTCGGCGTAAGGGAGGTCACGACAGGTGCCAACCGCGCGGTTGCCGCGAGCCTTCCCGGCGGGCGTAGGCTCGACGTCCGTGGGCGAGCTACGGATCATCCGGCACGACGGGTTCGTGCCGTATCAGGAGGCTTGGGACGAGCAGCGGCGCCTGCACGCCGCACGGGTGGCCGGCGAGATCGGCGACACCATCGTCCTGCTGGAACACGAGGCGGTCTACACCGCGGGCAAGCGCACCACGCCCGACGAACGACCGCTGCTGGATGCCGGCGCGCCGGTCATCGACGTCGACCGCGGCGGCAAGATCACCTGGCACGGGCCGGGTCAGATCGTCGGCTACCCGATCCTCGCGCTGCCGGAGCCGTACGACGTCATCGGCTACGTCCGCCGGGTCGAGCAGCTCATGCTCGACGTCTGCCACGACCTCGGCGTCGACGCCGTCCGGGTCGAGAACGACGGCCGCAGCGGCGTGTGGATCCAGCCCGGCGACGGCCGGCCCGACCGCAAGATCGGCGCCGTCGGCCTGCGGGTGGCGAAGGGCGTGACCATGCACGGGTTCTCGCTCAACTGCGACAACGACCTCGGCTGGTACGACCGCATCATCGCCTGTGGCATCCGCGACGCGAGCGCCACGACGCTGTCGCGCGAACTGGGCCGCCAGGTCACCGTCGCCGAGGTGCTGCCGTATGTCGAACGTCACCTCGACGAGCTCCTCGCGCTGCAGCCGCAGACGTAGGGTGAAGGGGTGACTGTCGCGCCGGAGGGACGTCGGCTGCTGCGCCTCGAGGTGCGCAACGCCGAGACGCCGATCGAGAAGAAGCCTTCCTGGATCAAGACGAAGGCGACCATGGGCCCGGAGTACCGCGAGCTGCAGTCGCTGGTGAAACGCGAGGGCCTGCACACGGTCTGCCAGGAGGCCGGCTGTCCCAACATCTTCGAGTGCTGGGAAGACCGCGAGGCGACGTTCCTCATCGGCGGCGACCACTGCACCCGACGCTGCGACTTCTGCCTCATCGACACCGGCAAGCCCGACGATCTCGACCGCGACGAGCCACGCCGGGTCGCCGAGTCGGTCCAGGCCATGGGGCTTCGCTACGCCACGGTCACCGGCGTCACCCGCGACGACCTCCCCGACGAGGGCGCCTGGCTGTACGCCGAGACCATCCGCGAGATCCACAAGTTCAACCCGAACACCGGGGTCGAGATCCTCACGCCCGACTTCTCCGGCAAGGCCGACCTCCTGCAGCAGGTCTTCGACGCCGAGCCGCAGGTGTTCGCACACAACGTCGAGACCGTGCCGCGCATCTTCAAGCGCATCCGCCCGGCGTTCCGGTACGAGCGCTCGCTCGACGTCATCTCCATCGCCCGCGCGGCCGGCATGATCACCAAGTCCAACCTCATCCTCGGCATGGGCGAGACCCGCGAGGAGATCTCCCAGGCGCTGGCCGACCTCCAGGGCGCCGGCTGCGACCTCATCACCATCACGCAGTACCTGCGCCCGTCCGTCCGCCACCACCCGATCGAGCGCTGGGTGAAGCCCGAGGAGTTCGTCGAGCTGCAGGCCGAGGCCGAGGAGCTCGGCTTCGCCGGCGTCATGTCCGGGCCGCTGGTGCGCTCGTCGTACCGCGCCGGGCGGCTGTACCGGCAGGCCATGGAGGCCCGCGCCGCACACTGACCCGTGATCGGTAGGCGCCGCCAGGGGGCGCGACGCTGCCGGCATGACGCAGCAACCCTGGCCCGGCGACCCGGCGGCGGCCTGGCGGCGAGCATCGACCGACGGCCCGGCCCCGTCGGCACGGCGCCCGCACCCGCCCGACCTGTCCGATTTCGAGACCTTCACCCGGCTGCTGCCGCGGCGTGGCGAGTACCTGGCGATGCCGGTGCTGTACGGCATCGGCGGCGTGTTCTGCGTCGCCGTGGGCCTGCACCTGATGCGCTATCAGCGGCCACTCGACCCGTTCGACGACACGGTGCCGGGCTGGCTGGGGCTGATCGCGTTACGTGCGCGGCAAGCGCGACCACCCGCGCTACCTGAGGGAGCTGTTCGTCCGGATCAACCGCGACGGCACCATGGTCCAGACGTTCCTGAGCACCCTGCGGTTGGAGGCCCACGAGGGCACCGACCCGTCCAGGATCGCCGTCGAGACCCGGGTCGGCGACGCCCAGGCGGGACGGCTGTTCGCCGCCTTCCACGACTGGCTGGACGGACTGCGGCACGACGGCGACGCGACGAAGGCCGTGCGCGAGCGTTTCGGCAGCCGCCGAGTGCTGCCGGCCACCGAGCTGTTCGGCCCCGAGGCGGAGGGCGGCTACCTCCTCCGTGCCACGGCCATCAGCCAGTGTCTGGTCCTGCTGCCCGAGACCGCCGACGACGGCATCGAATTCGGCTCGGTCGAACCACTCTTCTATCTGCCGTGGTGACGTCGTTCCCTACGGTTCGGGCCGTGCCGCTGACACATCTGGGTGCCCGTGAGCACTGGCAAGATTCCAGCCGGCTCTGGCGCTGAACACGTTCGACTCCCAGTACGACCGCCGAGCCTCTCAGAGCCCGAACCAGCCCTTCTCCGCCACGACGATGTCGCGGACGGCGCCGTCGGTACCGACGATCACCACGTGGTCGGTCGGCCACGGGCCGCCAGGCGAGCCGAACGGTCCTTCCCAGTCGGCCTCGACGACCAGCACGACCTCGCCGGACGGGGCGGTGGAGGCCACAGCGACGCCGCCGCGCACGTCGAGGGTGGCGGTGATGGCGCCGGTCCGCACGTCGACCACGGTGAGCCGCCGGCTCTCCTCGTCGTTGGGGCCGGCGCTGCTCTGGACGACGACGTGCCCGCCGGCGAGGCCCGCGGTCGTCAGGACCGCCTCCTCGCCGGGTTCGACGATGTCGTACGGCCAGTCGACACCGGCGCAGGCCCGCTCCGGCGGCAGCCGCGGAACGACCTCCTGGACCAGCCCGGCGTCGTGGAAGTCGACCGGCGACAGCTCGCGCCGCACCCCGTCCTCGACGACGTGCAGCCGCGTGGTCGCCAGACCGGCCGGCGTGCCGTCCGGCGGCACCAGCCCGACGTCACGGGTCTCGGTCACCGCACGGGTCACGTCGTAGGTGATGGGCGCGGCCCCTCCTTCGCGGCCGAGCTGGCACCCCCACGTGTCCTGGGTGGCGTCGTCGGCGGCGACCGCGGCGACCTCGTCGAGTGGGAACTGACGGGTCTCGCCCTCATCGGTCGCGAACAGCACGGCCTCGCGTCGCGGGTCGTACACGTAGTTGTCCCAGCGGCCGTGCGGCACCTCGTCGCCGAGCCCGTCGACGTCCTCGTCGCGCGCCACGGTGTCGCCGTCGTCCAGTTCGATGATCGCCACACCGAACGTGTGCCGCACGTACACGTACCGCTCACCGGCCGCGACGACGACCGGCTCCCAGGTCGCGTCCGGCAGCTTCGCATCCCACACCGTGTCGCCGGTCGCGACGTCGATGGCCAGGACGCCCGAGGACAGGCCGCCGGGGCGCAGGCCGGGCATGCCGTCGTCGTCGTAGCCGACCAGCGCGACGGCGCGCCCGTCGATGGTGGTGAGGAACGGCGGACCGGCGATGGACGCGGTGGTCCGGATCACGAAGCCGGGCACGACGTACGCGCCGAGGACGAGCACGACGATCATCACGGCCATCGCGGCCGCACCCAGGCGCCGGCGCATCAGAACCACCGCATCCCGGGCGCGCCGACCACGAACTCGGTGAAGCCGCCGGCGGTCGCGACCACGAGCAGCCCGGTGTACTCGTCGTTCTCGGTGAGGATCAGCACCCGGTCGCCGGGCGCGTTCACCACCTGCCGCAGCGTCCCGGGCAGCCGATAGGTGTGCGCCGGTTCGTACGTCTCCGGGTCGACGATCGACAACCTCGAGTGCGGGTGCTCCAGCGCCTCCAGGACGAGGAACCCGGACCCGGCCGCGACGCCGTAGCGGTCGGCGCCGGTGTCGAGCAGGTAGAAGTCGGTCCGGGTGGCCCAGGTGTTGAGGTCGATCGAGCTGCCGTCCGCCGCGAGGGCGCTCTTCGACGTCGTGCCTGGCTGGTTGCCGTACAGGTCGCGGACGGTGCCGGTGTTCAGAACATCGCGCCAGCGGGTGACGGCGTCGGCGCCGGCCGGCTCGGCCGTCGTCGTCCCGACCGGTACCGCGAGCACCTCGCCGCCCGACGTCAGGGTGACGACGGCGTTCGTGGCGGCGTCGTAGTCGTACGCGGTGAGCGAGGCCAGGTAGGCCGCACCGAGGCCGTCGATGCCGTCGTCGCGGGCCACGACGCCGCCGTCGTCCAGGTCGACGATCACCAGGCCGTCGTCGGTGGTGACGTACGCGTACCCGTCGCCGGCGGCCAGCACGCCGGCCTCGATGCCCGGGTAGGCGGTGGAGATCTCACGGTCCCAGAGGTGCTCGCCGGTGCCGAGATCGATGGCCGCGACCCGGATGGTGACCTCCCGCGAGAAGGCCCACAGGATCCGGCCCATCGCCCCGCCCGCCTCGTGCTCGTACGCGACGACGGCGACGTCCCGGCCGTCGACGGTGGTGACCGCGAGGTCCAGCGACGGCCGGGTGGGGCCGTCCACCCCGCCGGCGGCGAGGGCGGCGACACCGGCGCCCGCAGCGGCGACGACCAGCGCGAGGATGACGAGCAACCGGCGCCTCATCCACCACCCCCTCCCCCGCCGTCGCCCGAGGGCCGGCGGTACTCCTCGACTCGCGGGTCGAACTCGACCGGCACGGTGGCGTCCAGCTCGACCAGCACGTCGGTGTCGTCGGGAGCGACGGGGTCGGTGTGCACCCAGAGCCGGGCTCCCGGCAACGGCACCCGCTCGGGCTCGGTCACCAGCCGGGCCGTCACCCGCCGCTCCCCCGCATAGCCGGTGACGACCTCGAACTCCGGCTGCGCCCCTCCCGCCCAGGTCTTCAGGAACCGCACCGACTCCAGGACGCCGTCGACGCGTCGTCCGCGGGCCCGCAGCTCGCGCATGCGCTCCTGCCTGCGCAGCGCGCCCCGCGTCAGCACGATCGCGCGGCCGATCAGGATCACCCCGGCGAGCGCGACCGAACCCGGGATGGCGGCGGCGATCAGCACCGGGAGGTTCGAGCCGTGGTCGGACCAGGCGTACCCGAGCGGCGCCGTGAGCGTGGCGCCGAACCCCAGCAGGCCGATGCCCAGCATCATCCGCGTCCCGACACTCGGCCGGCCGGTCAGCCGCTCACCGAGCGCGTTGACGACGAGCGCCGCGGCCAGCACGACCACGATCGGTGGCCCGGCGCGCAGGGCGACGTAGCCGAACCCGTGCCCCCTTGCGATCAGCACGAAGAGCACCACGAGCGCGACCGGGACGGTGGCCAGCAGGACCAGGCCGGCGAGGACGAGCAACGTCCAGGCTCCGGCGCCGCCGCGCGGCCGTTCCCGCACGACGTGGTCGCCGGTGTCGTGGACGGAGAACACGACGTCGGAGTATTCGGAGTCGGCCATGAGCCCGACGTTGTCAGGCGCGCCGTGCCTACCGATCACGGGTTCGGCCGGGGCGTCGGCGTGGGCGCGTACGCCGTCGAGAAGGCGCCCCAGAACAGCGGAGAACAGGACGGGTCGCCGCTCCGCCACCAGCGGGCGGCGCGGTCGCGTTGCCAGGCGGCCAGGGCCGCGACCGGATCGGCCGCCTCGTGCGCGTCGTTCACCGCGACGACGGCGCCGGCCAGGCCGCCGCCGGGGAGGGCGGCGTCGGTCGGCAGCGCCCAGCGCGCGGCCGTCACGTACTCGGCCCCGGTCTGCACCATCGCCGTCACCAGCCCGGACGGCTCGGCGAACCGGGCGTCGCCACCGCTCTCGCAGGCGATCATCGCGACCCGGTTCGGCAGCCGCCACGGCCGGGGTGCGTCCGTCCGGTGCCCGAACGCGAGATCCGCGGCGGTGAGCGGCCGGTGCGCGCCGATCGGCGCCGCCCGGCCGGATGCCGACGCCGGACAGGACAGGTGCAGCGCGGCGCCGAGCCCGTGCTCGGCCGTCGTCACGTGCCCGACGTAGAGGAACCGGGCAGCGGTGGCGAGCTCGGCCTCCAGCAGGTCGCGGTCGAGGTCGCCGCGCCGGAACGCGTCCGACACCGTCGCGGCGGACGGGCGCAGCCGCGGGCCGAGCGCGGCGGCCATCGCGGCCAGCGCGGAGCCGGACTCGACCGGGCCGAGCACCGAGCCGAGCGCGGAGCCGTCCGGGACACCCGGGACGCGTGGGTCCAGCGCCGCGGCTACCGGGCCGGCGCGATCCCACGGCGCGACCCGCCGGCCGGTCGCGTTGCGCACCGTCGCCGGGGTCAGCACGGACACGTCAACGAGGTCGGCGAAGCGCTCCCCCGCGTCGCCGGGCAGCGCCTCCCACGGCACCTGGGCGGTCGACGGCGACGGCTGGATCCGCAGGTGCGGGCGCGCGCCGCGGGCACCCAGCTCGTTCAGCTCGGCCGTCAGGTGGAACGGCAGCAGCGTCTGCGCCAGCCGGGTCGTCAGCGCGTGCTCGCGCTCGCGGTCGAGCAGCGCGCCGCCCAGGGCGCGGCCGAGTGCGCCCTCCGGATCCTCGCCGGGCAGCGGCGACGGCAGCGCCCGCGCGAGATCGTCGAGGCCGGGCCGGAGCCGCCCCCGATCGAGCGCCATGACCCGCGGCTCGCCGGGCGCATGCTCCCAACGCCACGACACGTACAGGTCGCCCGCATCGACCAGCTTCACCTGCACCACCGGCCGCGCGGCGTTGTCGAGACCGTCGAGGACCCGCAGGTCGACGGCGGGACGGCGGCGCAGCCTCACCATGCCGGCACCACCTCGGCGGAGCGCACCGGGAACCCGTAGCGTTCCTCGGCGGCGTCGATGAACCCGTCCAGCACCCCGCCGCCGGACGGCAGCATCCGCAGGCGAGGCGGCAGTGCCAGCCGGTCAGGGTCCGGCGCGACGAAGCCGGGGCCCTCGGTCGCGGCGTCGGTGAGCGCGGCCCACGCGTGCTCGGCGAACGCATCGTCGGCGTCGAGCAGCCGGTGCGACTCGGCGGATGGCGTCAGAGTGGCCGACGCGGCCGCGTGTTCGACCAGTTCGAACGCGAGCTGCGTCCATCCCAGCTTGGTGACCAGCTCGAACGCCAGCGTCAGCGCGGGCGCGGCGACGGTGCCGGCCCATCGCTCGCGCACCGGGCCGGCCGCGAAGCCGTACCGGATCGCGTCGGTGGCGAGCGCGGCGGGCAGCGCAAGCCCCAGCGCGGCCTCGCGGCGCCGGGTGCGCTCCTTCCGGCGCGGTGTGATGCGAGTGGAGGCGGCGACGATCATCGCCCGGCGGACGTCGACGCGGGCCACCTCGTGCCGCAGGCTCAGCCGTTCGCACCGCTCGCGGGCGGCCAGATAGACCCCCTCGCCCGCGGCGAAGCCCTGGACGACGGTCGTGAGATCGCCCTGCAGCAGCAGGCACTCGGTCAGCTGCGCGGCGTCGCCGGCGTCGGACAGCACCGTGACGGCGGCGGACAGCCACCGCTGTGCGGCGCCCGGCCGCCCGCGGCGCAGCGCGACCGCCGCACGCCCGACCTGGCAGCCGGCGACGTCGAGGATGCGGCCGAGCCGCTGGTACGCCTCCTGCGCCGCGGTGAAGCCGCCCTCGGCCGCGGCGAGGTCGCCGCGGCGCAGCGCCTGCCGGGCCAGGTTCTCCCGCGCGAGGGCATGGGCGGCGGCGTCGCCGGTCAGCGAGTGCAGCTCGGCGGCCAGGCCGAGCTGCTGGGCGGCGGCGTCGTCATCGCCGAGGCGGGTGGCCAGCGCCGCGAGGTTGGCGTGCGCGTGCCCGGCGAGGCCCGGCTCGCGCTCCTGGGCGACGGCGAGCGCATGGTGCAGCGCCGCCTCGGCCTCCTGGGCCCGGCCCAGGCTCAGCAACGAGACGCCACGGCTGTTGTGCAGCGCGAAGACGAGCACGGCCGGAGGTTCGCCGGTCGGGTCGGCGGCGGCCGCGGCGGCGTCGAGGTCGCGCAACGCGTCCGTGCTCCGGCCCAGGCGCTCCAGTGTCTGCGCCCGGTTGACCAGCGTGGCGGCCCGGGTGGTGGCGCCGCCCACGGCGAGGCTCTCGTCGGCCAGGGTCAGCGCGGCGGCGAGATCGCCGCGGTCGTCCGCGGCCATCGCCAGCAGGTGCAGCGCCCGGGCGCGCAGGTCGCGGCCCTCGCCGTCGTCGCACCCCTCGGTCGCGTGGCGCAGCTCGGCGAGGATCGCCTCGGCCCCCGCGACACGGCCGGCGGCCAGCTCGGCCGCGGCGTCGTCGAGACGGCGGCCGAGAGCCTGCCACCGCGGGCCGTAGGGCGCGGCCGGGCGGAGACCGACCCGGGTGTCCTGGCCGGTCACGGTGCCGCCTGGCCGGCCGCGCGCTCGGTGCGCGTGGCGTGCGTCGCGCTCAGCCGGGCCCGGGCGGCGGCGACGATCGCCGTCCGTCGGGCGGCGTCCTCCGGGTGGACCTGATCGGGTGCGTCGGCCACGGCGGGTGCGTAGACGACCGCGGCCCACTCGGCGGCCGGCAGCAGCAACGCGGCCGCCGGGATCGGAGCGGTCCCGGTGAACCGGTCGTCGCGGACCGGCTCGAGCGGCACCTCGACCGGGCCGAACCGGGCCCGCAGCGTTGCGGTGCGCGCCCGCGGGTCGGGCGCGGCCGGCACCGAGACGTCCACGACGGTGTGGTCGCCGGTGCGGCGGATGGTCCAACCCGCCTCGGCAGCCGCGTCGACAACACCCGGCGGGACCGCCGCCCAGCTGACCTGCGTCGACCCTCGCGCCACCAGCACACCGGCGCCGTCGCCGCGGCCACCGGCCGCGAGTGCGAGCCCGGCCCGGCCCGGCGTGCCGGCCGCGGCGGGCAGCGCGACGCCGTAGTCCTCCGCGACGGCGGCCAGCTCGGCCGCCAGCTCGGGGTGCTGGTGCGGCATCGCGGCGGCGGCGAGGGCCCGCTCGACCGCTTCGTCGTCGTCGAGCAGGTGCTCGACCGCCGCGGCCGCGACCGCGCGCTCGGCCCGCAGCAGGTCCTGATCCAGCGCCGGCACCCCGGCGAGCGCCGACGCGGGCCACCACGCCTCGGCCCAGGCGAGGTGCGCGAGAGTGCGGACGGCCTCGACGATCCGCTGGTCGGCGGGCGCGGCCGCGACGTCGGCACCGGCCTGCGTCGCGGCCGGGACCGCCGCGGCGACGTCGGCACCGTAGAGCTCCCAGAGCCAGCCGGCGGCACGGCCGACGTCGTGGATCGTCGCGGACGGCAGTGCCGCGGGGTCGACGACGTCCCAGGTCAGCAGGGCGCCGGCGGCCTCGGCCAAGGCCGTCCGCTCCGGGTGGCGCGGTGCCGGCCCGACCGTCACGCCGTCTGCGGCCCGGGTGACGATCACGACCGCGTCTCCGTGGCCGCACGTGACAGCGCCGACCGCAGCCGGTCGCGCTGGTCGAGGATCACCGAGCGCAGCACACCGTCGAGCAGGTCCCAGCACAACCCGGAATCGACATCCTGGCCACGCAGTTCGCGGCCGTGCAGCCGGACCCAGAGGCGACGCAGGTAGACGGCCCGGACGCCACGGACCTCGGCGCGCAGCTCGTCCGGGACGACGGCGGCCTCGGCCTGCGGCAGCCGCAGCACCCGATGCACGTACGCCTCGCGCCGCCAGCGCGACCGGAGCCGGGACCGCGCGTCATCGGCCGCCCGGCGGACGTCGGAGTCGTCGAGCGCCGGGGCGGCGGCGCGGCCCAGCGCCAGGACGACGCGTCCGGGCTCCCCGGCCAGCTGCCACGGCCGTGCGGACCGGCCGATCTCGGCGCGGACCGACTCGGCGACGTCGCCCTCGATCGCATGACCCGTCGCGGCCCCGGCGAACAGCCGCTCCAGGATCGAGCGGTCGAACGGCTTCGGCAGCCGCCGCTTCGACGCGGCGTCGCCGAGCCCCGGCCGCTCGACACTCGTCCGGTCGGTCAGCCCATGCTCGCGGGCCGAACCGGGCGGCTCCAGGTGGGCGGCGTCGCGGCTGCCGTGCCGGCCGTCGACGAGCGCCGCCCAGGCCTGCTCGTCCGGAGCGGTGGCGCACGTCGCCAGCAGGTCGTCGAGCTGTCTCGGCGGTTCCGGCGCGGCGCCGAGAGGCTCACGATCACTCCACGCCGCGTCCAGCAGCCGGGCCAGTTCCTCGGCGTGCGCGGGATCGACGACGTGCGCGCGCACCGCGGCGGCCGTCACCCGCCCGGTCGCGGCGCGGGCCTCGGCGACGACGGCGTCGGCCAGTTCGGCGGCACGCGGGACGTCGTCGGGGTGCCCGTGCTGATGGGCCAGTTCGTAGCAGTGCTGGAAGTGGCGGTCCTGCGGATTGCCATCGGTGACGCCCGCCCGTCGCCTGGCCTGCTTGACCAGCAGGAACCAGGCGGCCGTGGCCGTCAGAACCGGTCCGGCGGCGGAGATGCGCGCGGTGAGGTCCGCCGCGTCGCCCGCCGCGATGGTGGTGCCCGCGAACCGCGGGTTGAGCACCGGGCGCAGCACGAGCGGATCGAGGATCAGCCGGACCGTGCGGACCAGCGGGCGCCCGGAGGCGTTGCCGAGCGGCGCGACACCTGGTCCGAGCAGCGCCCACGCCTGCGCCAGTAGCTGACCGCGCGACACCCTGGCGGCCGCGTCGAGGGTCGTCCCGCCGCGGCTGCTCACGGTGTCCGATTCTACCGATCGCGCGTTCGCCGACCTCGGCGTTCACCCACCCACCGGCGGGTCGGGAGGCGGGCGCGGCAGGAAGTACTCTTCTCCCCATGGCACGCAACGACGACGAGGGGACGCCCGAGAAGACCGGGCGCATCGCGCAGATCCGCCAGACCTACAAGATGGCTCGGCGGTCCGACCGCTGGGTCGGCTGGATCACCCTGGGCATCCTGCTCGGCGTCATCGCGCTCGCGGTCGTCGTCGGCATCTTCGTCGGGCCGCTGTGGCTGTGGATCGTCCTCGGCCTGCCCATCGCGCTGCTGGGCGCCGCCATCGTGTTCGGGCGGCGGGCCGAGCGGGCCGCGTACTCCCAGATCGAGGGTCAGCCCGGCGCCGCCGCGGCCGCGCTCGGCACCCTGCGCCGCGGCTGGGACACCACCCCCATGGTGGGCGCCAACCGCCACCAGGACGTCGTCCACCGTGCCGTCGGCCGGCCCGGCATCGTGCTGATCGGTGAGGGCGCCGTCCCCGGCCGGGTCGCCAACCTGCTCGCGCAGGAGAAGAAGCGGCACAACCGCGTCGCGCCGGACATGCCGGTCATCGAGGTCATCGTCGGGCGCGAGGAGGGCCAGGTGTCGCTCCCCCGCCTCACCCGGCACCTCAACAAGCTGCCGAAGAACATCCGCCCGGCCGAGGTGACGGAGCTGCGGGCGCGGCTGCGCGCGCTGGGCAGCACGCCCATCGGCATCCCGAAGGGGCCGCTCCCGAAGGGCGCCCGCATCCCGCGCGGGACCCAGATGCCGGGCCGCTGACCCGGCCACGGGTGCCGAACCGAATCACCGCGCCACGCGTCCAATGAGCATGCGTGGACGATCTTGGACCGGCCTGCCCGCGCGGGTGCTGCTCGTCGCCGCTGTCGTCGTCGCGGCCTCGGGTTGCGGCGGCGACGTTGACATGGCCCGCTCAGAGGCGTCGCGCGAGGAGGCGACCGTCGCCGACGCCCAGGTCGCCGGCGACATCGTGCGTACCCTGGCGGCGGAACTGTACGCGTCGCTGGCCAGCGGCGACGACGGCAACCTCGTCTACTCGCCGGCGAGCATCGCGGTAGCCCTGGGCATGCTGCGCGCGGGCGCGACCGGTGCGTCGGCCGATCAGCTCGACGCGCTTCTCGGCACGACCGGCCCGGACCAGCTGCATCCGGCGTTGAACGCGTTCGAGCAGGCCCTGGACGCACGCTCGGGCGAACGCGACAACGCCGACGGCGAGAGCGCCGACGTGGCGCTGTCGTCGGCCAACTCGCTCTGGGCGCAGGACGGCGCGCAGTGGGAGACGCCGTTCCTGGACACCCTGGCCCGCTTCTACGACACCGGCGTGCGCCAGGTCGACTTCGCCGACGCGGCGGCCGCGCGCGACTCCATCAACGGCTGGGTGGCCGACAACACCGAGGACAAGATCGGCGAGCTGATCCCACCCGTCGCGTTCAGCGACGCCACGAAGCTGGTGCTCGTCAACGCGCTCTACGCGAAGGCGCCGTGGGACACCGCGTTCCACGATGCGGGTGCGAACGACTTCACCACGATCGACGGCGACGTGCGGCAGGCCCCGGCGATGAGCCTGGCGACGACGTTCCCCTACCAGGCCGGCGATGGATGGCAGGCGGTCACCATCCCGTACGCCGGTCGCGAGCTGGCGATGACGCTGCTGGTGCCCGACGCGGGCGCGTTCGCGGCCGTCGAGGGCCGACTCGACGGCGAGCTCCTCGGCGCCGTGCTCGGCAACACGCAGACCGCCCAGGTCGACCTCCAGCTGCCGAAGTTCGGCCTGCGCACCGCGACGACTCTCTCCGACACCCTGGCCACCCTCGGCGTGACCGCGCCGTTCGATCCGCTGACCACCGATTTCGCCCCCATGAGCACGGATCCCGACATCGTTCCGCTGACCGTCGGCGAGGTCCGGCACGAGGCCACCATCACCGTGGACGAGGAGGGCACCGAGGCGGCCGCCGCGACCTCCGTCGAGGTGGGGCAGGGGTCCGCACCGGTCGACGGCCCCGTCGAGCTGACCGTCGATCGCCCCTTCGTCTTCGTGCTGCACGACGTCGAGACCGCCACGCCGTTGTTCGTCGGGCGGGTCACCGACCCGCTGGCATGAGCCCGCGGAGACAAGCGTCGCGACGCCGTTCAACGGCCGTTGACGACCACCGTGTTGGACGCGAGGTCATGCAGGCCGCGGCCGTCGCGGGTGAACACCAGCGGCGGGATGATCAGCGCGATCATCAACGTCCGCACCGCGGCGATCAGCGGGCTGATGCGCCGTCCGCCCAGGTGGGCGACCCGCAGCCCGAGCATCAGCTGACCGAGACTGCCACCCGCCAGCGTGGTCGACGCCACCACCAGCAGGTACCAGCAGATCAGCGGCAGCCAGAACACCCCGCTCTGCGCGTCCCACACCCCGGAGTCGCCGCCGGTGAGGATGAACGCGACGAGGTTGCCGGCCAGCCAGTCCAGCAGCAACGCGGCGAAGCGCCGGCCCCACCCGGCCGCCGAGCCGGGGCCGTGGTCGGGCAGCTGGAGGTCGAAGGACGACCGGTCGGAACTCACCCTGTGAGCCTAGGGGGTGCCCGGGGACTGACGGAGACCGCCTCCGCGACCCGCCTCACATCGCACGTAACACTGGTGAAACACTTGGGACACCGCCGGGAAATCCCAGGAACCTAGCGTCCGAGCAACGAGGGTAATACGGTCAACGCCGACCGTCGACGGATGCGGAGACTGCGCCGCCGAGGCGCGAAGGAGATGCGGATGTTCACCAACCCGGACGAGCTGTTGAAGTTCGTCAAGGACGAGGGCGTCGAGTTCATCGATGTCCGCTTCTGCGACCTGCCAGGCGTCATGCAGCACTTCAACGTGCCGGCCTCGGCCTTCGACGCCGACGCGATCGCCGAGGGCCTGATGTTCGACGGCTCCTCGATCCGCGGCTTCCAGGCCATCCACGAGTCCGACATGAAGCTGATCGCGGACCCCGCGACGGCATTCGTCGACCCGTTCCGCAAGGCCAAGACCCTCGCGCTGAACTTCTCCATCGTCGACCCCTTCACCGGTGAGCCGTACAGCCGCGACCCGCGCAACATCGCGGCCAAGGCCGAGGCCTACCTCGCCAGCTCCGGCATCGCCGACACCGTCTACTTCGGCCCCGAGGCGGAGTTCTACGTCTTCGACGACGTCCGCTTCGAGACCAAGCAGAACGCCGGCTACTACTACATCGACTCCATCGAAGGCGCCTGGAACACCGGCCGCGTCGAGGAGGGTGGCAACCGCGGCTACAAGACGCGGTACAAGGGCGGCTACTTCCCCGTCCCGCCGGTCGACCACTACGCCGACCTGCGCGACGACATGGTGAAGGCGCTGACCGGTGTCGGCATCGAGATCGAGCGGGCCCACCACGAGGTCGGCACCGCCGGCCAGGCCGAGATCAACTACAAGTTCGACACCCTGAAGCACGCCGGCGACCGCCTGATGCTGTTCAAGTACATCATCAAGAACATCGCCTGGGACGCCGGCAAGACGGCCACGTTCATGCCGAAGCCGCTGTTCGGCGACAACGGCTCGGGCATGCACTGCCACCAGTCGCTCTGGAAGAACGGCGACCCGCTGTTCTACGACGAGCTCGGCTACGGCGGCCTGTCCGACCTCGCCCGCTGGTACATCGGCGGCCTCATCAAGCACGCCGACTCGCTGCTGGCCTGGACCAACCCGACGGTGAACTCGTACCACCGCCTGGTGCCGGGCTTCGAGGCGCCGGTCAACCTGGTCTACTCCCAGCGCAACCGGTCGGCGGCGGTCCGCATCCCCGTCACCGGCACGTCGCCGAAGGCCAAGCGCATCGAGTTCCGCGTTCCGGACCCGTCCAGCAACCCGTACCTGGCCTTCTCCGCCATGCTCATGGCCGGCGTCGACGGCATCCGCAACAAGATCGAGCCGCCGGAGCCGGTCGACAAGGACCTGTACGAGCTGCCGCCCGAGGAGCACGCCAACATCGCGACGGTCCCGTCGTCGCTCGGCGAGGCCCTCGACGCGCTGGAGTCCGACCACGACTACCTGCTCGAGGGTGGCGTCTTCACCGACGACCTGGTCGAGACCTGGATCGACTGGAAGCGCACCAACGAGATCGACCCGATCCGGCTGCGTCCGCACCCGCACGAGTTCGAGCTCTACTTCGACATCTGATCGCAGGGCACATCCCCTGACGGGAGCCGCCGGCCGCCTGCCTCGAGGCGCGGCCGGCGGCTCTCAATCATTATTGGGGCCGGTGTCCTCAGCCGGCGCCGGCACCACCCGGGCGAGGTCGTGGGTGACGCCGCCGAGCCAGAGTTCGATGTCGACGACCCAGGCGTTGGGGACGCCGGCGAATCGCGTGTCGCCCTGCGGCGGCATGGTCGGTATCGGCTTGCGCAACGCCGCCGCCAGGTCGTCACAAGCGCGCTCCACCCGCCTTGCGTCCGCGGTCACCGACTCGGCCCATGGCGCCACGGTCCCCGGCGCACACCGCGCCAGCAAGGTCTCGGCACCCTGCACGACGTGCAGGCCGGCGACGACCGCGGCATGCCAGTCCACCGCCGACAACCGCGGATCGGGTCGCTCGGTCTGATACATGCCATAGGACGCGTCGGCGAGCAGCATGGCGTACCTGGCCCGAGCCAGCGCGCCATCCGCGGGTACGCGTGCGGCCAGCACCGACACCGTCTCCCTGACGGTGTCACCTGCGGCGACCAGGAAGTCGGCGGTCGCGCCTCGCAGCTCGCCCGCGCTGCCGCGGGGCCAGGCCATGACGCCGGCGAGCATGCCGACGGCCGCACCGACGAACACGTCGACCACTCGTACCTCGGCCAGCTGCCAGCTGGCCGGAGCGAGCTGCACGAAGGCCATCGCGAGCACCAGCGTGAAGAGAACCTGAACCCAGACCGGCCCCAGGATGGCACCGACCGCGAAGGCCACCAGCATCGTGGGCGGCAGCGCGATCGCGTACACCTCGAGGTCGGGTCCGACGACGACGAGGAGCGCCGCCGCCGCCACGCCGCCGACAAGCGTTCCGATGACGACCGGTCGCAGGGCGGTCCGGGTGTCGGCGGCTCGGCTGCGCATCAGGGTGAGAGTGGCGAGCAGCACCCAGAATCCGTGCTGGAGGTCCAGTGCGCCGGCGACCAGGCGCGCCGCCGCCAGCGCCAGGGCCACTCGAACAGCGCCCTGGAAGAAGACCGAGCGCGGGGTCAGGTGGGCCCGCAGCCGTCGCAACCACAGTGCGGGGTTGCTCTCCCGGGCAAACCAGAAGCGGTCGACGCCGTCCGGCACCACCAGGCGGCCACCCCGGGTCAGGCGTACTGCTGTGCCGAGCACCCACATCCCGTCGGCCGCGGTCAGGACGAGCCCGTCTGCGCGTAGCGCGCGCGGGTCGCCGTCGCCTTTCTCCCAGCGGGCCTGCTGCAGCTCCCTGATCGCCCTGGCGAGGCCGTCGGTGTCCGGTGCCGCGCCACCGGTGAGGCTGCGGGCGCTGGACCACGTGGTGGCGATCGCCCGGGTCAGCAGCGCGGAGGCAGCGGGGGTGAGCGAGCCCGGACCGGCCGGAGTTCGGTTCAGTTCGGACAGACGGGCCAGCGTGAAGCCCAGCGTCTGGGCGGCCTGACTGCGAGCGCGGTCGCGGCGGCCCGGCGCGATCGGGCGCAGCTCCGGCGGCAGCCGGGACGGGCGCAGCGCGTCGACGGCCCCCCGCGCGGACTGCTCTGCCGCTGCGCTGCTCGCGGTGAAGAGTGCCTGCGCATAGCCCGCGACCCGTGAGCAGGCTCTCGCCAGCCGCGGGTCGTATCCCTCGGGCGTGCGGTCCGGCCACAACAGCAGCTCCGCCAGCGCGAGGAGCACGATGCCGACGCAGACCCCGATCAGCCGGGAGCCGATGGTGTCGGGTGCATAGGGCGGGAAGCAGGGCAAGATGTAGAACAGCTGCAGGCCCGCCGCCAGGCCGACGAGGCGTGGTCCGCCGACACCGGCGAAGGCGACGCTGAACCCGACCACCAGCATGCCGGCGACGGCCGCCCAGGTGCTCACCGCGAGCGCCGTTCCGATCAGGATCAGCAGCGCCGCCACCGGCAGCACCGCCAGCAAGGTGCGCGCCCGCTGGGCAGCCGATCCGGCCACCTGCGACAGTGCTCCCAAGGACACGGAGCCGAACAGTGCATAGATCGCCATGACGTCGTCGTTCAGGCCGTACCGGCAGCCGTAGAAGCCGACGCAGGCGACGAGGGCCACCCTGGCTGCCTGGCGCACAGCGTGCAGGCCGGGATCGCGGCGCGCCAACCAGGACGTGGCCCCCTCCATGCCCCATGGTAGGGCGGGCCACCCCGGTCGAGGGGTGCCGACCGCGCCCTGGAGACTCCTTCGGCGTGGTGACGGCCTGGTGACGGTGCGGTGACGGCCGCCGGCGGTTCCGGTCCGGGCGAGGCTCAGCGGCGCGCGGCCCGCTCGTGGACGGCGCGCATCCGCTCGTCGAACGGCGGCACCGGGCCGACGACCTCGATGCCCGTCACCACGTCGGTGATCGGCAACGCCCGCACGGGTGCCGCCGGCAGTCCCCACGCGGCGCGCCAGCCGGCCAGCTGGGCGCTCGACGCGGCGAAGACGATGCGACCCAGACCGGCCCACCCGTGGGCGGCCGCACACATCGGGCAGTGCTCCCCCGAGGTGTAGACCGTGGCGCCGGCCCGCTCGGCCGGCGGCAGGTGCTGAGCGGCCCACTGGGCCAGGGCCAGCTCCGGATGGGCGGTCGGGTCGGAGGCGGTCGTCTCGTGGTTGTGATCCTCGGCCAATATGGCGCCGTCAGCGCTCACCAGCACCGACCCGAACGGGTCGTCGCCGGCGGCGAGCGCGGCCTCGGCCAGCTCGACACACCGTTCCAGGAACGCGGAATGCTCGCCAGCGAGCGTCATCAGGGCAACCTCTCGACGATGGTCAGCTGTTCCGTTTGAGCCAACCCCACGCCGAGGTGGCCAGGAACAGGACCACGCCGATGAAGAACAGCCAGAGCAGGCCCTTGATGACCAGCCCCAGGACCGAGATGACCAGCCAGGCCACGAGCAGGATCAGAATGATTCCCCACATGCCGCCATTATCGCGGCCGGACCGGGTTCAGCGGGCGTCGTCGTAGAAGAGGCGTTCGACGACCGCCCGGGCCTTGCGGGCGAAGCGGTGGTAGTCGTCGACGAAGAGGGTGGACTCGCCGACGCCATAGCCGAGCACCTGCGAGACCGCGGCCAGTGTCTTGGGGTCCTTGGGCAGCATGTCCGACGGCCGGCCGGTGACGAGGACGGTCGCGTTGCGGATGCGCGCCGCCAGGCGCCAGGAGTCGACCAGCACCGAGCGGTCCTCCGCCGCCAGCAGCCCGGCCGACACCGCCGCCGCCAGCGCCCCCGGCGTCGACGTCGTGCGCAGGGCGGGCACGGACGAGGCGTGCCGCAGCTGCAGCAGCTGCGCCGTCCACTCGACGTCGGCGAGGCCACCCGGTCCGAGCTTGAGGTGCATCGACGGGTCGGCGCCGCGGGGCAGCCGCTCGGACTCGACCCGGGCCTTGATGCGCCGCACGTCGCGGATCTGCACGTCCGTCAGGCCGGCGGTCGGCCAGCGCAGCGGGTCGATCAGCGCCTCGAACCGCCGCAGCAGCTCGGGGTCGCCGCAGCAGGGCCCCGCCCGCAGCAGCGCCTGCCGCTCCCACACCTCGCCCCACCGGTCGTAGTAAGCGGCGTACGAGGCCAGCGTCCGCACCAGCGGGCCCTGCTTGCCCTCGGGCCGCAGCGCCGCGTCGACGGTGAGCGACGGCTCCGGCGACGGCAGCGAGAGCAGCCGGGTCATCTCGTTCGCGACGGCCTGTGCGGCCGTGGCCGCCTCGGTCTCATCCTCGTCGGGGTACGGCGTGTGGACGAACAACACGTCGGCGTCGGACGCGTACCCCATCTCGCGGCCGCCGAGACGGCCCATCGCGACGACGGCCAGCCGGGTCGGCAGCGGCCCGCCATGAGCGGCCTCGACGGCGCGGGTGGCGGCCGCCAGCGCACCGGACAACGTCACCTCCGCGATGACGGTCAGCGCCTCGCCGACGTCCTCGACGGGCGCACCGACGGCGAGGTCGGCGACGGTGACGCGGAACAGCTCGCGCCGGCGCATGGCCCGGACGACGCCGATGGCGGCGACGGGGTCGTCGTGGCGCTGGACGCCGGCCAGGACCTCCTTCTCCAGCGGCCCGCGCTCGCGCAGCCGCAGGGCTTCGTCGTCGCCGAGCAGGGAGACCGCCTCGGGCGCGCGCAGCAGCAGCTCCGTCGCGTACCGCCCGGACGCCAGCACGCGCGCCATGCGCTCGGCCGCGGCGCCGTCGTCGCGCAGCAGCCGCAGGTACCAGGGTGTGGTCCCGAGCGCCTCGCTGACCTTGCGGAACCCGGCCAGCCCGGTGTCGGGCTCGGGTGCGTCGGCGAACCAGCCGAGCAGCACGGGCAGCAGCGTCCGCTGGATCGACGCCCGCCGCGACACCCCCGTCGTCAGCGCTTCGATGTGCCGCAGTGCGCCCGCGGGGTCGGCGTACCCGAGCGCCCGCAGCCGCGCCAGCGCGGCCTCCGGGCTGAGCCGGACGCCGTCGCCCGGCAGCCGCGCGACGGCCGACAGCAGCGGCCGGTAGAACAGCTTCTCGTGCAGCCGCCGCACCTCGCGGGCCTGCTGGTGCCAGACGTCGACCAGCTCGGCCGGCTGCTTCAGCGCCAACGACCGCGCGAGCATGCGCAGCTGATCGTCGGAGTCGGGGACGACGTGCGTGCGCCGCAGCCCGCGCAGCTGGATGCGATGCTCGAACGTCCGCAGGAACCGGTAGGCGGCGTCGAGCACGGCGCCGTCGTCGCGCCCGACGTATCCGCCGGCGGTCAGCGCCCCCAGCGCCCCCAGCGTGTTGCCGTCGTGCAGGCTGACGTCGGCCCGCCCGTGCACCAGCTGCAGCAACTGGACGGCGAACTCGACGTCGCGCAACCCGCCGGGACCCAGCTTGAGCTGGCGGTCCGCTTCGGCGGGCCGGATGTGGTCCTCGACCCGCCGGCGCATCGCGTGCACGTCGTCGACGAAGCCGTCGCGGCCGGCAGCGGTCCACACCATCGGCATGACGGCGTCGACGTACTCCTGGCCCAGCGCGCGGTCGCCGGCCACCGGGCGGGCCTTGAGCAGCGCCTGGAACTCCCAGGTCTTCGCCCAGTCGCGGTAGTAGGCGACGTGGCTGGCGACGGTGCGCACCAGCGGCCCCCGCTTGCCCTCGGGCCGCAGCGCCGCGTCGACCGGCCAGATGGTGCCCTCGCCGGTGTAGACGGAGCACGCCCTCATCAGGGCCGTGGCCAGCGTCGTCGCGGTGGACAGCCAGCCGGTCGCGCCGTCGGGGTCGTCGGCCGGCGGCTCGGCGACGAACACGACGTCGACGTCGGAGGCGTAATTGAGCTCGCGTCCGCCGGCCTTGCCCATCGCGATGACGGCCAGCCGGCAGTCGGGCGCTCCGTCGGGCAGCGCGGCCCAGGCGACGGCGAGCGCGGCCTCCAGCGTGGCGCCGGCGAGGTCGGCCAGCTCGGCCGCGACGGCGGCGACGTCGAGCCGGTCGGCGAGGTCGAGTGCCGCCAGCGCCGCGACATGCCGCCGGTAGGCCACCCGCAGCGCGTCGAGCAACTCCGGCTGCTCCCCCGCGGCGACGGGAACGGCCGCGGCGGGGTCGGCGCCGACGGCCGTGAGCAGCCGCGCCCGGACGGCGTCGGCGGCCGGCCGGTTGGCGGGGTCCAGCGAGCCGAGGTCGAGCCAGTGGTTCGGATGCCGGCACAGATGGTCGGCCAGCGCCGAGCTGAACCCGAGCACGGCCAGCAGCCGGCGCCGGTGCGGCGAGTCGGTGCCCAGCATCGTGCACAGCTCCGCCCGCCGCTCGTCCGTCTCGAGCGCCTCCAGCAGCCGGCCGAGCCCGCGCAGCCCGAGGTCGGGGTCGGCGACGACGCCCAGCGCGGCGACGAGGTCGGTTCCGGCGAGGTCGGTGAACAGCGGGCCGTCGAGCTCGCGCTGCGCCGCGGCGGTGTCGGCGAACCCGGCCTTGGCCAACGACGCGACGCGGCCCTCGGTCCGGTTCACAGACATGAAACAAACCTACCGCCGCACTCCGCGCCCCGCCGACCGCCCACCACCGACCACGTTGATCTTGGAGTTGTTCGGCCATCCATCGGACATTTCACTCGGGATCGCCGAACAACTCCAAGATCAACGTGGCCGGGGGTCAGGAGGCAAGGGCCCAGCCGAGCGCGGCGGCGCCCAGCCCGGCAGTCATGCTGACCAGCACGTTCGCGGCCCCGCGCGCCCACGCGCCGTCCTCGACCAGTCGCAGCGTCTCGTAGCTGAACGTGCTGTACGTGGTGAGTGCGCCGCAGAATCCGGTCCCGATCAGCACGGTCAGCTCGGAGCTCAGCGACGGCGACCCGACCACGAGTCCGAGCACGAACGAGCCCACGACGTTCACCACCAGCGTGCCCCACGGGAACGTGCCGTCGAGCCGGGTCTGCACCCAGCGGTCCACCACGTACCGCAGCGGCGCGCCGACCGCGGCGCCGGCCGCCACCAGCAGCACCGTCACCGCTCGTCGCTCCCCCGGCCCACGTAGCGGACCACCTCGACGTCGGCCAGCGTGATGAGACCCTCGCGCACCAGCGGCGCGATCTCGTCGACGAAGCGCTGCACCGGCTCGGCGTGGTCCACGATCACCACGGCGACCGGCAGGTCCTCGGACAGGCTGAGGATGCGCGTGGTGTGGATGTGGTGGGACGCGCCGAACCCCTCGATGCCGCGGAACACGCTGGCGCCGGCCAGCCCGGCGGCGTGCGCCCGATGCACGATCTCGGTGTACAGCGGCCGGCCGTGCCAGGTGTCGTTCTCACCGACGACGATGGTCAGCCGCCGGGCCGGTCCCTCCAGCGTCATGCGCGTCTCCTTCCTCGCAGGGCCCGGGTGGCCGCGGTCCCGAGCCAGACCGCCAGCAGCGCCAGCACCGGCGTCACCAGGAAATACGTCAGGGCGGCGGCCACCCGGCCGTCGGCCAGCAGCCGCTGCGTGTCGACCGCGTAGGTGGAGAACGTCGTGTACCCGCCCAGCACGCCGATGCCCAGAAACGGCCGCAGCAGCCGGTGCGGCGCGGTGAGATCGAGCAGCACGGCCATGAGGACACCGATCAGCAGGCAGCCGGACACGTTGACCACCAGGATCGCCCAGGGCCAGCCGGTGCCGGCGGGTTGCAGCGACGCCGCGCCGTGGCGGGCCAGCGAACCCAGCACACCGCCCGCGGCGACGACCGCGAGCACGGGCACCTGGCGGCGCAGCCTGGACATCGGTCTCCCTACCGGCGCACCGCCACCGACGCCTCGACGATGCGGGCGAACCGAGTGGCCAGCTCTTTCCCGGCGGCGACGACGTCCGCGTCGCGGTCGGCCAGCTCACGCACCACCGGCGCCGCGTCGACGTCGTCCAGCTCGGCCGCCCAGCCGGCGAACGTCGGCTCGGACACCTCCGGGTGGAACTGCACGCCCCACGCCGCGGTGCCGACCCGGAACGCCTGGTGCGGGTACATCGCCGACGATCCCAACCAGACGGCGCCCGGCGGCAGCTCCGCGACGGCGTCGGCGTGCATGCTCGGGCCGGGGAACGGGTCGGCCAGCCCGCCGACCAGCGGATCGCCGGCCGACTCCGCGCGCCAGCGCACGTCCGTGACGCCGGACTCGCGGCCCGGCGCGGCGCCGACGTCGACCCGGCCGCCGCACGCGACGGCCAGCAGCTGCGCACCGAGGCAGATCCCGAGGGCTGGTGTCGCGCCCTCGGCCGCCGTGCGCAGCAGCGACCGCACCGCCGGCAGCCAGGGAGCGACGCCGTCGTCATAGGCGTTCATCTGCCCGCCCAGCACGATCAGGCCCGCGCCGGGCACCGCCGGGAGGGGGTCGCCGGCGTAGGGCCGCAGCACCCGGACCTCCGCGCCCGCGTCCTCCAGCCAGCCGCCGAAGCGGTCCAGCGGACAGCCCGGCTCGTGCTCGACGACGTCGATCAACGCGTCACATCACCGGCAGCATCTTGGCCCGCTCGAACGCAGTGACCTGCAGGCTGTACTCGTTCCACTCCGCGCGCTTGTTGCGCAGGAAGAACTCGAAGACGTGCTCGCCCAGCGTCTCGGCGACCAGCTCGGAGTTCTCCATGGCCTCGATCGCCTCGTCGAGCGAGGCCGGCAGCGGGTCGATGCCCATGGCCCGGCGCTCGCGGTCGGTCAGCGCCCACACGTCGTCCTCGGCGCCCGGCGGCAGCTCGTAGCCCTCCTCGATGCCCTTGAGCCCGGCCGCGAGGATGACCGCGTAAGCGAGGTACGGGTTGCAGGCGGAGTCCAGCGAGCGGAACTCGACGCGCGCCGACTGCCCCTTGTCGGGCTTGTACATCGGGACGCGGACCAGCGCGGACCGGTTGTTGTGCCCCCAGCAGACGTAGGCCGGCGCCTCGCCGCCGCCGCGCAGCCGCTTGTAGGAGTTGACCCACTGGTTGGTGACGGCGGTGATCTCAGGCGCGTGCTTGAGCAGCCCGGCGATGAACGAGCGGGCCGTCTTGGACAGCTGGTACTCGGCGCCCGCCTCGTGGAAGACGTTGCGGTCGCCCTCGAACAACGACACGTGGGTGTGCATGCCCGACCCCGGCCAGGCGGTGAACGGCTTGGGCATGAACGACGCGTAGAGGTCCTGGGACAGCGCGACCTCGCGGACGACGGCGCGGAACGTCATGAGGTTGTCGGCCGTGGCCAGCGCGTCGGCGTAGCGCAGGTCGATCTCCTGCTGGCCGGGCGCGCCCTCGTGGTGGCTGAACTCCACCGAGATGCCCATGTCCTCGAGCATCGTGATGGTGTCGCGGCGGAAGTCCTGCGCGATGCCGTGCGCGGTGTGGTCGAAGAAGCCGCTGGCGTCGACGGGGATCGGCTCCTCGCCGCCGGTGGGCTGGTTCTTGAAGACGAAGAACTCGACCTCGGGATGCGTGTAGAACGTGAACCCCTGCTCAGCGGCCTTGCCGAGGGCGCGCTTGAGCACGTGGCGCGGGTCGGCGTACGACGGCGAGCCGTCGGGCATCAGGATGTCGCAGAACATGCGCGCGGTGCCGTTGGAGCCGCCCCGCCAGGGCAGCACCTGGAACGTCGTCGGATCGGGCTTGGCCAGCATGTCCGCCTCGTAGACACGGGCGAACCCCTCGATGGCCGAGCCGTCGAACCCGATGCCCTCGGAGAACGCGTTCTCCAGTTCGGCAGGGGCGACCGCGACCGACTTCAGGAACCCGAGCACGTCGGTGAACCAGAGCCGGACGAACCGGATGTCGCGCTCTTCCAGCGACCTGAGGACGAACTGCTGCTGCTTCTCCACGCGGCCAGTGTGCCCCACTGTCGTGTCCGCCGGGTAGCTGGACGGTGTCGTCGCGTGACTAAGCTCGGATCGTGCCGCAGATCAGAATCGCGCTCGCTCAGGTGAACCCGACCGTCGGTGCGCTGGAGGCCAACGCGGACCTCGTCGTCCGCATGACCAAGCACGCCGCCGCGCAGCACGCCCACCTCGTCGCCTTCCCCGAGATGATGCTCACCGGCTATCCGGTCGAGGACCTCGCGCTGCGGGCGTCCTTCGTCGACGAGTCGCGCGCGGCGCTGGAGAAGCTGGCGGTCCGGCTCGACGCCGAGGGGCTCGGCGCCACCGCCGTCGTCGTCGGCTACTTGGGCAGGGACGACGCCACGGCGCGCCAGCACCAGCTGGGCCGGCCGAAGGGGTCGCCGCAGAACGCCGTCGCCGTCCTGTACGGCGGGCGCGTGGTCGCCCGGCAGGCCAAGTACCACCTGCCCAACTACGGCGTGTTCGACGAGGCCCGCTACTTCGTGCCCGGCAACCACCTCGGCGTGTTCCGGCTGCACGGCATCGACGTCGCGCTGGCGGTCTGCGAGGACATCTGGCAGGACGGCGGGCCGGTCTCGGTCGCGCGTGAGGCGCGGGCCGGGCTGCTGCTCGTCGTCAACGGGTCGCCGTACGAGCGCAACAAGGACGACACCCGCCTCGACCTCGCCCGGCGCCGGGCCGCCGCCGCGCAGGCGACGCTCGCGTACGTGAACATGGTCGGCGGCCAGGACGAACTGGTCTTCGACGGCGACTCCCTCGTCGTCCGCCCCGACGGCGAGCTGCTCGCCCGCGCGCCGCAGTTCGAGGAGGGCTGCATGGTCGTCGACCTGCAGCTGCCCGACGCGGTCGCGGCCGCGCCCGGCCCGTGGGGCATGACGCAGGAGCGGGTCGCCGGGTTCGCCGTCCACCGCACCACGCTGACCACCGCGCCGCTGCCGGCCTACACGCCCGACCCGGGCGCGCTGGCGCCGCGGCTGTCCGACCTCGCCGAGGTGTACGCGGCCATCGTCACCGGTCTGCGCGACTACGTGCGCAAGAACGGCTTCTCGTCGGTGGTGATCGCGTTGTCGGGCGGCATCGACTCCGCGCTGGTCGCCGCCGTCGCCGTCGACGCCTTGGGCGCCGAGAACGTCCACGGCGTCTCGATGCCCAGCAAGTACTCGTCCGAGCACTCGAAGTCCGACGCGCAGGACATGGCTGAGCGGACCGGGCTGCGGTTCCGGACGATCCCGATCGAGCCCATGGTCCGCGCGTTCCTCGACAACCTGGAGCTGACCGGGCTGGCCGAGGAGAACCTGCAGGCCCGGGTGCGCGGCATGACGCTCATGGGGCTGTCGAACCAGGAGGGCCACCTGGTCCTCGCCACCGGCAACAAGACCGAGCTGGCGGTCGGCTACTCCACCATCTACGGCGACGCGGTCGGCGGCTACGCGCCGATCAAGGACGTGCCGAAGACGCTGACCTGGGAACTGGCCCGCTGGCGCAACGCCGCCGCGGCCGAGCGCAACGAGACGCCGCCGATCCCGCAGGGCTCCATCGACAAGCCGCCGAGCGCCGAACTGCGCCCCGGCCAGCTCGACTCCGACTCACTGCCCGACTACCCGCTGCTCGACGACATCCTGTATCGGCACCTCGAGCTGGACCTCGACGCGGGCGAGCTGCAGGCCGCCGGGTTCGACGCCGACCTCGTCGCCAAGGTGCTGCGCATGGTCGACACCGCCGAGTACAAGCGGCGGCAGTACCCGCCCGGCCCGAAGATCACGATGCGCAACTTCGGCCGCGACCGCCGGGTGCCGATCACCAGCGCCTGGCGCGAGACACCGCGGACGACGCCCGCTCCGGCCGCCGCGGCCGCTCCGGCGGAGTCACCGGTGGAGGGACCGGCGGAGACGCCGGCGACGGCGCCGGTGGAGGGACCGGCGGAGACCCAGCCGGCCGCTCCGGCCGAGGCCGGCCCGACCGCTCCGGCCGAGGCCCAGCCGGCCGCTCCGGCCGAGGCCCAGCCGGGTCCGTCCGCCGCCGGATCGCCACCCACGCCTGTCGAGCCACAGCCCACCGCCGACCCCGAACCGGCCGAGCGGGAGCTGCCTCCGCCGCCGCCTCCGCACTGACGGCCCCGTTCGTGGGACAATCGGAGGTGTTAGGGGACCCGGACACGGGCCTCGAGACGCACCCAAGGAGTCCTGCGATGACGCACGAGACCGTCCCGTTGTACGGCGGCCAGCTCTCCCGGCGGGTCACCATCCGCGACCTGCGCACCGCCAAGGAGCGCGGCGAACGCTGGCCCATGCTCACGTCGTACGACATGTACACCGCCGAGATCTTCGACGCCGCCGGCATCCCCGTGCTGCTGGTCGGCGATTCCGCCGGCAACAACGTCTACGCCCACGCCGACACCGTCCCCGTCACGGTCGACGAGCTGATCCCGCTGGCCCGCGCCGTCGTGCGGTCCACCAGCCGGGCGCTCGTCGTCTGCGACCTGCCGTTCGGCTCGTACCAGGTGAGCTCGGAGCAGGCGCTGACCACGTCGATCCGCCTCATGAAAGAGACCGGCGCCCAGGCGGTGAAGCTGGAGGGCGGTCTGCCGGTGGTCGAGTCGGTGCGCCGCATCGTCGAGGCCGGCGTCCCGGTCATGGCGCACATCGGGTTCACGCCGCAGAGCGTCAACGCGCTGGGCGGCTACCGCGTGCAGGGCCGCGGGCCCGAGGCCGACCGGCTGATCGAGTCGGCGCTGGCACTCGAGGAGGCCGGCGCGTTCTCCGTCGTGCTCGAGATGGTGACGGCCGAGGTCGCCGCCGAGGTGACGAAGCGGCTGTCGATCCCGACCATCGGCATCGGCGCCGGACCCGACGTCGACGCCCAGGTTCTCGTCTGGCAGGACATGGCCGGGCTGCGCGAGGGCCGGTTGCCCCGGTTCGTCAAGCAGTACGCCGACCTCCGCGGCGCGCTCGCCGACGCCACCAAGGCGTTCGCCGACGACGTCGTCAGCGGTGCGTTCCCGGCGGAGGAGCACACGTACCACTGAACGGGCCGCGCAGTTCCTCGGTGAGCCGCCAGAGCCGGGTGGCGTCGTCGCGGTCGTACGAGGCCGCCGACGACGCCACCGTCCGGTACCGGTCGTAGTAGGAGCCGTTCTCGACGACGTCCGCGCCGGCCAGCCGGGTCACCGGGTCCGCGCCCTGCCGCGCCGACAGCGACATCAGGCTCGCCATCAGCACCAGGACGCGGGGAAAGTGCCGGCCGATGTCGGTGCGGACCATGCCCGGGTGCAGCGCCACGACGCTCAGCTCCGGGTGCCGCCGGTGCAGCTCGTACGTGAACAGCAGGTTCGCCAACTTGGTACGGCTGTAGGCGAGGAACGGGTCGTAGCGGCGTTCGCTCTGCAAGTCGGCGAAGTCGATGGCGACGGGCCCGCGGCCGCGCAACGGCGCCCGGTGGCCCTCGGAGTTGACGTTCACCACGCGGCCGTCGCCGTCGTGCAGGAGCGGGAGCAGCGCACCGGTCAGCGAGAACGGCGCCAGGTGGTGCACGGCGAAGTTCAGCTCCAGGCCCTCGGCGGTGACCCGGCGGTCCGGCAGCATGACGCCGGCGCCGTTGACCAGCGTGTCGACGCGATCGGTGGCGGCCCGGACCGCCGCGACCGCCCGGGCGACCCCGTCCGCCGTCGACAGGTCCGCCGCGACGACCACCGCGTCGGGCAGCCGTCGGCTCAGGTCGGCGGCGCGGTCCGGGCTGCGGCCGATGAGGATCATCCGGTGCCCGGCGGCCGCGAGGTCCTCCGCCGATCGCCGGACCAGCCCGGAGGTCGCCCCGGCGACGACGATGGTGCGTGTCACGCCGGCGCCTCGATGGTCGACAGCCCGAAAGTGCGCGCGATCAGCGCCTCGCGCAGCCGCGCGGGCAGGTGCGAGACCAGCCGCAGCATCCGCACGTCGCCCGACGCCGGGTACCAGCGCCTCGGGCGGCGCGCCTCGACCGCCTTGACGATGGCCGCGGCGGCCTTCTCAGGCGGGCTGCTCCGCTGGTTCGCCGACGCCTTCTCGACCGCCGCGAGGTGCGGCCCGTAGAGCGCGACGCGGCCCGGGTCGGCGTCGTTCAGCGCGGCGCGGGCGGCGGCCTCGGCCTTGGCGAAGATCAGCGTCTTCGTCGTCCCGGGTTCGATCAGGACCACCGGGATGCGCCACACCGCGAGCTCCCCGCGCAGCGCGTCGGACAGCGACTCCAGCGCGGCCTTGCTGGCGCCGATCGGGCCGAGGAACGGCACCGGCACCCACGCCGTCGGGGCGCTGACGTTGATGACGCGCCCGCGGCCGGCGCGCAGCAGCGGCAGGAAGGCCTGGGTGACGTAGGCCGGGCCGAACGTGTTCACCTCGAACTGGCGGCGCAGCTCGTCGGGCGGGACCAGTTCCAGCGGTCCCTGGACGATGACGCCGGCGTTGTTGACGACGGCGCGCAGGCCGGCGCCGCCGGTGTCGTGGGCGACCTTCTTCGCCGCCAGCGCGACGCCCGCCGGGTCGGTGACGTCCATCTCGACGACGCGCACGCCCTTGACGCCGGCGATGGCGCTCGCGTCGCCGCGGACCGTCGCGAACACCGTCATGCCCCGGTCGGCCAGCGCCCGGACGGCGACCGCCCCGATGCCGCCGTTGGCGCCCGTCACCAGGACGGCGCCCTTGGTGTCAGCCATGGCTCACTCCTTCAATATGTCATCATGGACATGTCCTTAGGGACAGGTTCGAGTATTCATGTGGCCGGAGGGACATGTCAAGATGAGGCGACCGGTTCCGGAGAGAGGGTGGCGATGTCGCTGAGACACGGCCTGCTCGGCCTGCTCGCGGAGGGCCCGGCCAGCGGCTACGACCTCGCCGGCCGGTTCCAGGAGGTGCTCGGCATGGTGTGGCCGGCTCAGCACCCGAAGATCTACGCCGAGCTGGGCAAACTCGCCGACGACGGCCTCATCGAGGTCGACTCCGTCGGCGCCCGCGGCCGCAAGGCCTACCGCATCACCCCCGACGGTCTCGCCGAGGTCCGCCGCTGGCTCACCTCCACCGAGGTCGACCACACGATGCGACTGCAGGCACTGCTGCGCTCGGTCTTCTTCTGGCTCATGCCCCCCGACGACCTCCGGCGGCACCTGGCGGCGGAGGAGACCTACTACCGCCAGACCGCCGACTTCTACCGTCAGATCGCCGCCGCCAAAGACCGCGGCGACTACGGCGACAGCCCGCCGACGCAGGCCATCAGGATCGCCGCCGAAGCGGGTATCCGGCTGCACCAGGCACTCGCCGACTGGGCCGAGTGGGCCCAGACCGCGCCGCTCAGCTCGGACGAGGACTCGGACTAGGCGGCCGTCAGGGCAGTGGTGCGGTCGGCTTTGCTGGCCGGGATGCCGTGCGTCGGGTTCGCGCCCTTCGCCGTCCCCCTACTGGCCTTTCTCTTCGCCGCGCACCCGCGCCTCAAGCGGACTTTGTTGGGGGCGCTCCGCGCAGGCGAGGACCGCTCGACCCACGGTCGCATGGCCGCATGGCCGCATGGCCGCATGGCCGCACGGTCTAAGAACTGGCAGCTATCAGGGGGACGGGGCGAGTCTGGACACACCTCGAACTCCGCAGGCGACGCCACCCTCACGTCGGCGACCGGGGCGCAGTTTCGGCCATCGCCGGCTGCGCAACGCCGGCCGACGTCGCCGTGGTCCGACCGGCGACGTGAACCGGCCCTCGGCGACCGGGGCGCAGTTTCGGCCATCGCCGGCTGCGCAACGCCGGCCGACGTCGCCGTGGTCCGACCGGCGACGTGAACCGGCCCTCGGCGACCGGGGCGCAGTTTCGGCCATCGCCGGCTGCGCAACGCCGACCGACGTCGCCGTGGTCCGACCGGCGACGTGAACCAGCCCTCGGCGACCGGGGCGCAGTTTCGGCCATCGCCGGCTGCGCAACGCCGACCGACGTCGCCGTGGTCCGACCGGCGACGTGAACCAGCCCTAGGCGACCGTCGCCTCGGGATCACCGACGCCGCGAGCCTGTGGACAGCGATGATCATCAACGATCACGTACGCCACTAGGCGTTTTCCCGCTCCACCAGGCATGCATGCCTCGCAGAGCGAACACAGTCCTAGGCATGGCCCCCGAATCGACGAGAAGTCTCACCCAGTGGACGTCACACGTGCGACGACAGCCCCGGCCCACGACCAGGGCCCCAGGAAAGTCATCGGCGGCAAGGGCCACCGTTCGCGGGACGGGCGACCTCGTCGGCTCAGCCCACTCGTCGGCTCAGCCCACTCGTCGGCTCAGCCCACACGGTGGCTCAGCCTGCTGGTAGGCCCGATCTGCCGTGCGTCGGGTTCGTGCCGTTCGCCGTCCACCTGCGGCCCATTCTCCAGCCGCGCAACCGCGCCTCGAGCGGACCTGTTGGGCGCTTCGCACCGACGACGACCGCTTGACCCACGGCTACGCGGCCCAAGAGCGTGGCAGCTACCAGGGGGACGGGGCGAGTCCGCACACCTCAGGCTTCGCAGGCGTGGCCCCCGGTCCCACCGTCGGCCGTCGTGGCCGACCGGCCGCCCAGCCCACCGGCCACCGTCGCTCAACGACCGTCGCCCGACCCACCGTCGCCCGACCCACCATCGCCCGACCCACCATCGCCCGGCCCACCGTCGCCCAGCTCACCGGCCACCCCGCCCGACTCCCACCGACCTGCCAGCGTCACCCGGCGACCGACGACCTGCCCCCAGCGGCGAGTCGATCACGGAGAAGTGCAGGCCGCCCGGCCTCCGGAACGTGCTGTCCCAGGATCAACGGGCGGGGACGGCCGTCAGGATTCGTCGTTCCAGTCGCGGTCGAGGGCGTCCTGCTGAGCCGTGCGTTCGTGCGCCCGCGCCAGCGCGTCCTCGGCCTCCGCGCGCGTCTCGTACGGCCCGAGACGCCGGTCGTTGGGGCAGCCGTCGACCGGCTCCACCCGCGAATGCACCAGGCACCAGTACCAGGGTCCGTCGGCCACGATGACTCCCTTCGCCGGAGAGGCGCACCTCAGCCGAACACACCAGGCTTCGCCTGAGAAACGCACCTCAGCCGAACACACCAGGCTTCGCCTGAGAAACGCACCTCAGCCTAGACTTTCACACCATGTCGCCCGTCGTACCCGGCATCGTCTCGCCCGAGCGCCCCGTCCCGCCGTCCATCGCACGCCCGGAGTACGTCGGCAAGGCCCGTCCAGCGCCGTTCACCGGCTCGGAGGTGAAGGACGCCGGCACCGTCGAGCGCATCCGCGTCGCGGCCCAGTTGGCCGCGCAGGCGCTGGCCGAGGTCGGCAAGCACGTCGCGCCGGGCATCACCACCGACGAGCTGGACGCCATCGGGCACGAGTTCCTCGTCGAGCGCGGCGCGTACCCGTCGACGCTCGGTTACCGGGGGTTCCCGAAGTCGCTGTGCACCAGCGTCAACGAGGTCATCTGCCACGGCATCCCCGACTCCACGCTCGTCCGCGACGGCGACATCGTGAACATCGACATCACCGCCTACATCGACGGCGTGCACGGCGACAACAACGCCACGTTCCTCGCCGGAGACGTCGACGAGGAGACGCGGCTGCTGGTCGAGCGGACGCAGGAGTCGCTGAACCGCGCCATCAAGGCCGTCAAGCCGGGCCGCGCCATCAACGTCATCGGGCGGGTCATCGAGTCGTATGCGAAGCGGTTCGGCTACGGCGTCGTGCGCGAGTTCACCGGGCACGGCGTCGGCGAGTCGTTCCATTCCGGCCTGGTCGTCCCGCACTACGACGACCCCGGGTCGACGACGATCATCGAGCCGGGCATGGTGTTCACCGTCGAGCCCATGCTGAACCTCGGCACGCACGAGTGGACCATGTGGGACGACGGCTGGACGGTCGTCACCCGCGACGGGCGGCGGTCGGCGCAGTTCGAGCACACGTTGCTGGTCACCGAGAACGGCGCCGAGATCCTCACCCTCCCGTGAGGTCCCGGCACCGTCTCGCCGTCACCGCAGGCCGAACGCCCGCACGACGGTCTGCTCCAGCCGGTTGCCGTCGACGTCGGCCGCGCTGAGCCGCAAGCTCACCGCGTCACCGGCCCCGTCCGGAGCCGCGAGGGTCGCGGTGTAACGGTCGCCCCGGCCCCGCAGCGGCGCCGGGGTCCACGACTCGCCGCCGTCGTACGAGACCTCCAGCTCGACCTCGTCGATCTCGACGCCGGGCGTCCCGACCTGGTGCCGCAGGCCGACGTCGACCCGGATCGGGCCGTCCGCCGGCACCGCGCCGAGCGCGTCCGCGCCGGGCACGTCGTAGTCGGCGACCAGCAGCGGCAACCGCTCGCCGTCGCCGTCGTCGCCGGCCGAGTGGAACGTCCACGCCGAGCTCACCTGGGTGGAGTAGAGCCACCAGGGCTGCTCGAATCGTCCGTCCAGCTCCAGGCGGAAGGTGCCGGGGCCGGCAGGGACGTCGATCGCCGCGCCGCGATCGGCCGCCTCTCCCAGGAGCTCGTCGTCGCGATACAACCGCATCGCGTACTCCTCCAGCGGGGAACCGAAGATCTGCACGTGGCCGGGATCGTGGACGAAAGCGCTGAACAACGCCCAGATGGAGTCCCCGAATCGTTCGACGACGGCGTCCGCCGACTCCCGATCGGGCAGCGTCTGCGTGGCGACCGGGCTCATCCACCGCACGTCGTCGCGCTGCCGCGGCCGGTAGGTCCGGGGGATCTCGCTCCAGGCCGGCCCGCCGTCGTCGGCGTTGTGCGGCAGTACCTCCTGCCACCAGGTCACGTCGTTCGCGAGGACGTGATCAGTGCGCTCCGAGGGCGCGGCCACGAACGGCAGCATCCAGCCGCCGATGCCGTTGCCGGACGGCGACCGGCCCTGCCGCGTCTCCGACGTGTTCGACATGGGCACGTGCGCGCCGAACTGGACGTCGATGGTCGCGAAGTCGGTCGTGCGGAACCGCCACTCGGGCCTCTCGGGGATCTGCCCGCGGGTCGGGACGAGGATGTCGTAGACGAACGGGGTGACCGCCGAGCCGGTGAGCTCGAGCTCCACCGGACCGGCCTCCAGCAGTGCGCTCAGCTCCGCCGCGGAGGCCCGGCTGATCCCGATGACCGGGAGGTCGGCGAGGGGGTACATCCATTCGGTCCGCACGCCCGCGGTCCGCGAGTCGTAGAACAGCACCGCCTTCGCGCCGGCCTGCTCGAGGTCGGCGGCCTGCTCGCCGTTGTCCCGCTCGGGGTCGCGACGGGCCAGGGCGATCATGCCCTCGACGGACGTCTGTCGCAGCTCGTCGGGGCCGGCCGCGCCCACGTCGACGACGGGGAGTCGCAGCGTGCCGTCGACCCGTTCGGACATGACGTAGTAGTCCGCCTCGACCTCGACGGACGCGCCCGGCACCTCGGCCCGGACGGGCCGCTCCTCCAGCCGCGCACCGGCGTCGAAGAGGAACTCGCCGGACGTCACGGGCTCGGTCGGCGTGGCGAACAGCGCGTAGTCCATCCCGATCGTCTCCAGGGACGACACCAATGCGAGCTCGTCCTCGGAGCGGCCGCGGGCGTAACCGACCTGACTCCACCGTGGGGTCGCCGACTCCGCGCCTCGGACCGTCGTGCGGACCGGCGCGGCGCCCTGGGCGTCCAGGGTGACGTCCGCCGGGCCGGTCACCTCGACCTCCGGCTCGGTGACCAGCGTGTACTCCCTCGACCGGTCGTCCGCGGCCGCGCGGTAGAGGAACGAGCCGAACGAGTACGTGCCCGGGGGCAGCCGCAGGGTCGCCGACCCGTCCTGCACCGGCTCGACCGTCCAGCTGCCCTGCTCGACGTCCACGACCTCGACCTCACCGGACGCCGGTGCGCCGGCCCGGTCCACCAGCCGCACCGTGACGTCGTACATCTCCGGTTCGACGAACCAGCCCACGGGGATGCGGACGGAGCGCTGCGTCTGCGAATCGGTGGCGACGACGGCGGCCTCGTAGTTGCCGGGGTCGAGGCCGGTGGCGTCGACGGTGACGGTGGCCGTCGCGGTGCCGCCGGCCGGGATCGCCAGCTCCGACGGTGTGACGGTGATCGAACCCTCGGGCGGCGGCTCGGCCCCCGTCGTCGTGACGGCGACGTCCACCGTGACGGGCGCATCGGAGACGTTCGTGTAGGTGACCTCACGGGTGACGGGCTCGATGTCATCGTGCGGCCAGCGGTAGTAGCCGAACTCGAGCTCGCCCTCCGACGGCACGACGCTGACGGTCGTCGCGCCGGCGACGTCGACCCGCCCGGCGCCCTGCTCGTAGATGCTGATCTCCGGGGTGGGGGCCGCGGTCGACATCAGGACCGCTCGCAGCTGCGACGCCGACCAGTCCGGGTGCTGCCCCGCGAGGATCGCAGCGGCGCCCGCGACGTGCGGCGCCGCCATGGACGTCCCGTCCAGCGCCAGGTACGGGTCGTCCGAGGGCTCCCCGACGCCTCCGTCGCCGAGGGTGGTCGACCGCGCCGCCGTGATCTCGACGCCGGGGGCGGTGATCTCCGGCTTGACGGCGCCGTCGGTGAGCCGCGGGCCGCGGCTGGAGAACGGCGCGAGGACGTCGTCGCCGTCCACGGCGCCGACCGCGAGGGCGGCATTGGCCGTCGCGGGGCTCGCGACGGTCTCGCGGCCGGGCCCCGCGTTCCCCGCCGAGGTCACGAAGAGGACCCCCGACTCCTCCGTCAGCCGGTCGACGGCGAGGGCCGCGGGGTCCTGGCCGTCGGTCGGCTCCGACGAGAGGCTGAGGTTGACGACGTCCGCACCCTGCTCCACGGCCCACTCCATGCCGGCGATGACGTCGGACATCTGGCCGCTGCCGTAGTCGTCGAGGACCTTGCCCGAGATGAGCCTCGCCTCGGGCGCGACGCCCCGGAAGCCGCCGTCCGACGCCGCGCCGGTGCCCGCGGCGATCGAGGCGACATGGGTGCCGTGCCCGAACCGGTCCACGGTGTCGTCGGACATCGAGAAGTTCTGTTCCGCGACGACCTGGCCGGACAGATCCGGATGGGTGGCGTCGACGCCGGTGTCGAGGATCGCGATCACGGCCCCGGCGCCGGCGTACCCGTTCTCCCACGCCTGCGGGGCGCCGATCTGGGGGACGCTCTCGTCGAGGCTCGCCCGGACCGTGCCGTCGAGCCAGACGTGTGAGATCGCGTCCGCGCCTGCGCGTGCGCCGGCCCCGGCCGCCTGCGAGAACGTCGCCCAGAACTGCGACGCGGTGTCCTTGTCCTGGTCCACCGCGACAGCGTCGATGCTGTTCAGCGTGCCGGTGACGGTCCCACCCGGCAGCTCGCGCCCGGCCGCCCGCGCGCCGGCGTCCGCATCGGCGTACTGCACGATGAGCGGGAGCGTCGACCGGCCCTCGTCGCCGTACCCCTGGGCGATGAGCCCGGTGACGTCGAACAGGCCGGGGTCGAGGGTGCCCGCCGCGAGGAACGGCTGGGCCGCGGCCGGCAACACGTACGTCCGGTCGCCGGCGCGGCGGATCTGCACCGCGTCGGAAGGGCTGTCCGGCCCGGGGACCATGGTGACGGTCTCGCGTCCGGGCTCTCCGGCGCCGACCAGCACCCGATCACCCGTCACCAGGGTGACCAGCCGGCCGCCGCCGCCGGCCGCCCCGGCGTGCCCGGGTGGCTCAGGCGCCTCGGGTGGTGCGGGTGCGCCCGTGCTCGCGCCCGCCGTCAGCACCATGGCCAGCGCGGCGCCGAGCGCGACCCGCGCCGATCGTCGTCCGTTCTTCGGCCGTTCTCGTTCTGTCATCACACTTGCAGGACGGATCGAATCACCAGGAGGTTGTCCGGCCGGTCACAACTGTCGGCTGGCCCCGAGCGCGTTCATCGACGAAGCTGATCCTGTGAACGACACGAGCGCGACGCAGGGCTTCGGCATCGACATCGGCGGCAGCGGCATCAAGGGGGCACCGGTCGACCTCGGCAAAGGCGAGTTCGCCGCCGAGCGCGTCCGCGTCGACACCCCTGAGGAGTCCACCCCCGACAACGTCATCGCGGTGGTCCTCGAGGTGCTCCAGCAGTTCGGCTGGGATGCGCCGTTCGGCTGTACGTTTCCCGGCATCGTCAAGCGCGGCGTCATCTCGTCGGCCGCCAACGTCGACAGCTCCTGGGTCGGGGTGAACCTCGAGAAGGAGCTGGCCGAGCGCACCGGGCAGCACGTCACCATCGTCAACGACGCCGACTCCGCCGGGGTCGCCGAGGACCGCTTCGGCGCCGCCGCCGACGTCGACGGCGTGGTCATCGTCACCACGCTCGGCACCGGCATCGGCAGCGCCGTCCTCCACGACGGCAAGCTGCTGCCGAACACCGAGTTCGGCCACCTCTACCTGCACCACCACCACGAGGCCGAGAAGTACGCGGCCGCGTCGGTGCGTGAGGAGAAAGAACTGTCGTGGGAGGACTGGGCCGAGCGGCTCCAGGTGTTCTACTCCCACCTCGAGTTCATCTTCTCCCCCGACCTGTTCGTCGTCGGCGGCGGCGTCAGCAAGAAGGCGGACAGGTTCCTGCCGCTGCTGGAGCTCGACACCCCCATCGTGCCGGCCGGGCTGCGCAACGACGGCGGCATCATCGGCGCGGCGCTCCTGGCCGCCGAACGCGCAGCGCAGGCGGTATCCTGAGACCGGAGGACGAGCCGGCCGGGCGGCCGCGTCGGGGCCGTCAGGTCCCGCCGAGGAAAGTCCGGACTCCACAGGGCAGGGTGGTGGGTAACGCCCACCCGGGGTGACCCGCGGGACAGTGCCACAGAGAACAGACCGCCTCCCGCGTTCGCGCGGGCGGTAAGGGTGAAACGGTGGTGTAAGAGACCACCAGCGCCCCAGGTGACTGGGGCGGCTCGGTAAACCCCACCCGGAGCAAGGTCAGACAGGGAGCGTTCGAGGGCGGCCCGCCCGAGCTCTCGGGTAGACCGCTGGAGACCACCGGCAACGGTGGTCGTAGATGGATGGTCGCCGGTCCCGGTCCGCCGGGAACCACAGAATCCGGCTTACAGGCCGGCTCGTCCCCCGCCACCGCGGCCGGTCCGCGTCATCGGCGACATCCTCACCCGCCGCCGCGACACCTCACCCGTCCGAGAATCGCATGCCGCGCGCACGAGGCGGCGTCACGGTCATCGTCGCGAGTGAGGTGTGGTCCAGGCGAGTGCAGACCACGCCACATGCGCACGCCTGGTGGCGGCTCACCGGTGCCGAACCGCTGGTCGAGGTGCGGGTAGCGCCCGGAGTGCCTCGTCGTTGGCCGCCGGCTCGACGAGGTGCGCCGGGTCGGAGAAGAGTCCCAGGATCCCGGTGATCTCCACGGTGACACCGGTCTCCTCCTTCGTCTCGCGGATCGCCCAGGAGCTGGGCGATGGTCTCGCCCAGCTCCTGGGTGGCCGGCGCCGTTCACGGCGAGCACGCCCGCCGCGGGCACGAGGCTGTTCGGTGCCGGCGCGTCCGGATCGTTCCAGTACTCGATGCGGCGGCCCATCAGACGTCCTCACCGCGGTGGCGAGCAGCCACGTCCACAGCTCATGAGCACGCTGCCTCGATGGGGACAGCCCTCGACGACTCCGCCGAGCGCGGCCTCCCCGTCCCGGAGTGGGACACAACTGCATCACGTCCACCTCGAGCACGGCTGCCGCGAGCGAACATGATCATGGACGGCGGCGTCCTAGGCGTCGCAGGCGATCGAGCCGGTGAACTGGCACTCGTCGCCCGGCGCGGTGTAGGCGACGCGGTCGACGCGCATGGTGAGAGGGCCGGTGGGCGGCACGAAGGTACCCATCGACGAGGTCGTCTCGCTGCCCCAGATGTTGAGGAACAGCTTCGCGTCGCGAACCGGGATCTTCGTGGGATCGGTCACCGACCAGGTCAGCTCACCGTCGACGTAGTAGTCGAGCCGCTGCGCGCTCCACACCATGCCGTAGTCGTGGTAGGCGGCGTCGGACGACGGGTCGAGCGCCGCGGAGCCGTTCGCCATCGGCTGGTTGTACCGTGACGTCGCGTGACGCACGCGGCTGGTGTCGACGCCGAGCAGCCTCGCCAGGTCGATGCCTTCCGCCGGTCCGGCATCACCGGCCGGCACGTAGGTGGCCAGCGACGACACCACACCGGAGTTCTCGACCGCCTGGGCGCGCACCTCGTACGTTCCATAGCCCAGTGGTCGTCGGTGCTGGACCTCGGCGCAGGCGTAGGCCCGGTCGCCCGTCGGCTGTTCGACGAAGGTCAGCTCCAGGGCGCCGCCCGCGGTCGTGGCCTGGTCGGCATCCCAGGCGCAGTTGTACGCGGCGCCGCTCGCCCACCCGTCGGACACGAACCAGCGGGCCGTGTCGAGGGTGTCGAACTCGTCGACGAACGAGGTGGTCGGCGCCTCGATGCCGCACGCCATCGACTCCGGGAACGGGCACGGGTCGCCCAGCTTCGTATACGCGACGTAGTCGTACTCGGTGACGACCGGCTGCCCAGGGTACTCGAACGGTCCCATCCAGTCGTTGAGGGTCTCCGTGCCCCAGGTCATGACGATGATCCGCTGGGTATGGGACGGCACCTGGGCGGGGTCGGTGTAGGTGCGGACCAGCCGGCCGTCGACGTAGAAGCGCAGCCGGTCGGGCTCCCAGACGAACGCGTAGTCGACGAACTCCAAGTCGTTGTCGACGCCGAGCGCGACCGGGCCGCCGCCCGCGGCGACACCGTCGACCCAGGCGTTCGGCTCGACCTCGGTCGTGTCCTTGCCGAGCACCTCGAAATCGATCTCGTGCCAGGGGTCGCCGTGTGACGGCCCGGTGTAGGTGAACAGCGACTGGTTGGTACCGCTGGCCCGGTCGACCCGCATGCGCGTCTCGTAGGTCCCGTAGCCGTAGTTCTGGGTCGTCTGGATCGAGGCGCACGAGTAGTTCTGACCGGCGTACGGGGTGTCGTCCAGCTCGATGGTGAGCAGTCCGCCGGCGACAGTCGCGTTGTCCTGATTGAACGCGCAGTTCATGTACGTTCCGTTGCGGTAGCCGTCGGAGACGTACCAGAAGTCGCTGTCCAGTGGCGTGTCGAAGTGCTCGATGAACGAAGGTGGTCCGCTGCCGTCCACGGGCGCCTCGTCCGCCTGGACGCCGGTCACGGCGAATCCGGCGGTGACGATGGCTGTGGCCATGCCCGTGACGAGAGCCGCTCGTCGTCGTATTCGCATGGATCAGTACCTGCCCTTCTGTCGTCGTCGTCAGACGGGATCGGGTTCGATGCCCGCGAGGCTGAGGTCGTCGGTGCGCAGACATGCCGCCCGGTGGCCGGGCCCCGTCCGCTCCAGCGCGGGCGCGCCGCCCGGCACGTCGCAGCTGCCGGGCACCGCGTACGCGCAACGGGTGTGGAAGGTGCACCCGGGCGGCGGGTCCGCCGGGTCTGGGAGGTCGTCCGCGAGGCGGATGCGGCGCCCGGCGTCCCGCAGCCGCGGATCGGGCCGGGGCACCGCGGAGAGGAGCGCTTCGGTGTAGGGGTGGCGCGGCCGCGTGTAGAGCTCGTCGGTCGGGGCCACCTCGACCATCCGGCCGAGGTACATCACCGCGACCCGGTCGCAGACGCTCTCGACCACCGACAGGTCGTGCGAGATGAACAGGTACGTCAGGCCGAGCTCCTCCTGCAGGTCGCGCAGCAGGTTGAGGATCTGCGCCCGGACGGAGACGTCGAGGGCGGACACCGGCTCGTCGGCGATCACCAGCCGCGGCTCGAGGATCAGCGCCCTCGCGATGTTGACCCGCTGCCGTTCCCCGCCGGAGAACGCGTGCGGATACCGGTGCAGGTACTTCGGCGACAGCCCGACCCTGCTCAGCATGCCGGCCACGCGGTCCTCGAGCTCGGATCCGGTGGCCACGTTGTGATTGCGCAGTGGTTCGCCGATCACCTGCAGGAGCGTCATGCGGGGGTTCAGCGACGAGAACGGGTCCTGGAACACGACCCTGATCTGGCGTTGCAGTTCACGCAGGTCACGGTTCCGCGCGGTGGTGAGGTCGACCTCGTCGCCCGCGGCGTCGCGATAGCGGATCAGGCCCGCGGTGGGGCTGATGATGCGGGCGATGCTGCGGCCCAGCGTGGTCTTGCCGCAGCCCGACTCGCCCACGAGGCCGAGCGTCTCACCGGGCTGGATCGCGAGGTCGACGCCGTCGACGGCGCGGACGTGACCGACGGTGCGGCCGAACAGCCCCCGCTTGACGGGGAAACGTACATGCAGGTCCTGGACCTCGAGGATCGGCGCGGTCATGGCGTCACACCCGACCCGTCGGCCGGCGGCGACGCTGACACCGCGACCGGGTCGTACAGCACGCAGCGCGCCGTCCTGGCCGGGCCCACGACCGCGTCGGGCGGGTCGGTGCGGTCACAGACGCCGGCGACGGCCACATCGCAGCGCGGATGGAACGCGCAGCCTGCGGGGCGGTCGGACGGATGAGGCACCGTTCCGCGGATGGTCGTCAGCCGCTGCCGGGAACCCCGGCCCATCCGCGGGACGGAACCGATCAGCGCCCGCGTGTACGGGTGCTTGGGATCGTGGAAGATCTCGTCGACGCCACCGCGTTCGACGACGGTGCCCAGGTACATGACGACCACCTCGTCGGCGATCTCGGCGACGACGCCGAGGTCGTGGGTGATGAACAGCACCGACATGCCCGACCGCGCCTGCAGGTCGCGCAGCAGGTCGATGATGCGCGCCTGGGTGGTGACGTCCAACGCCGTGGTCGGCTCGTCGGCGATCAGCAGCGCCGGGTCGCAGGCCAGCGCGATCGCGATCATCACGCGCTGGCACATGCCGCCGGAGAGCTGGAACGAGTACGCCTCCATCCGTGCCTCCGGGCGCGGGATGCCCACCCTGCGCAGCAACTCGACGGCCCGGTCGCGCGCCTCCGCCCTGCCGAGCGGGAGATGCAGGCGGATCGCCTCGACCAGCTGCGACCCGACGGTATGCATCGGAGACAGCGACGCCATCGGCTCCTGGAAGACCATCGAGATCTCACCGCCGCGAATCCGGCGCATCCGTTCGCTCGTCGGCTCGAGCGTCGCGAGATCGACCTCATCGCCGCCCGCGGGCCGCCACCGGATCCGTCCGCCGACGATCCGGCCGGGCTCGTCGACCAGCCCGAGCACCGACCGCGCCGTCACGCTCTTCCCGCAGCCGGACTCGCCGACGACGCACACGGTCGCACCGCGCGGCACGGACAGGCTGACGCCGTCGACGGCCCGAACCGTCCCCTCACGGGTGAAGAACTGGGTCTTCAGCCCATCGATCTCGAGCAGCGGTCCGTCGCCGACCGCACTGGCAGCACTCATCCCCGACCGACCTCATCTCTTGTACGGGTCGGCGGCGTCGCGCAGGCCGTCGCCGACGAAGTTCAGGGCCAGCACCGAGACGATCACGCACAGGCCTGGCAGGAGCAGCCACGGCGCGGTCGCCATGGCGCGGATGTTCTGGGCGTCCTGCAGCAGGACGCCCCACGACACCACGGGTGCCTGCAGGCCCAGACCCAGGAAGCTGAGCGAGGTCTCCGCCAGGATCATGCCGGGGACCGACAGCGTCACGGAGGCGATCAGATGGCTGCTGAACGACGGCATCATGTGGCGGAAGATCACCCGCTGGCGGCTGCTGCCGTCCAGGCGCGCGGACGTCACGAACTCCTCGTTGCGCAGTGACAGGAACCGCCCCCGCACGACCCGGGCGAGGTCGGTCCAGGCGATCGCGGCCAGGATCGTCGTGATGGCGAAGTAGCGCTGCATCGGCCCCCACTCGGGTGGCAGCGCGGCGGCCAGCCCCAGCCACAACGGGATGCTGGGCACGGACATGAAGAACTCGACGAGACGCTGGATCGCCAGGTCGGTCCTGCCGCCGACGTAGCCGGAGATCCCGCCGAGGGTCACGCCCAGGACGAACGCCATCGCCACCCCGACCAGCCCGATACTCATCGACACGGTGGTGCCGTGGATCATCCGGGACAGCAGGTCGTGCCCCGTCCGGGTCCCGCCGAGCAGGTACATCGGATCGTCCGGGTTCGTCGGGCCGATGAGGTGCCGGTCCCAGGGGATGAGGCCGAGGATCTCGTACTCCTCGCCCTTCACGAACAGGCCGACGTCGATCTTCTGGGACTCGTCGGGCTCGAAGGTGAGCTCCAGCGTCTCGTCGTCGACGGTGGAGCGGTATCCGTGGACGAACAGGCCCCAGTCCCAGTCGCCGCCGGACCGGTCGACGACGTGCAGCCGCTGCGGCGGGGCGTAGGTGTACTCGGGGTCGAACGTGCTGGAGCTGAAGGGCGCGAGGAATCCGGCGAAGACCGCCACGACGTAGATGCCCGCGGTGACGATCAGCCCGGCCATGGCGAGCCGGTGCTGCTTGAACCGCCACCAGACGAGTCTGCGTTGCGAGGCCGTGCCCCGGGATCGCCGCCCGGGGGTCTCCGGCACGGCCGCGGGCGACTCCGGAGGTGGATCCGGCTCGCGCGGCGGCGCCTGAGACGTCAGATCGGTCATCGGGAGCCTCCCTACCGGTGCCCGAGTCGGACCCGGGGATCGAGCCGGGCGAGCAGGACGTCGGACAGCAGCGTGCCCACCACGGTCAGCACGCTGACGATGAGGATGATCGAGCCGGCCAGGTACATGTCCTGGCTGCGCAGAGCGCCGAGCAGGAGCGGCCCGGTGGTCGGCAGGTTCAGCACGGACGCCACGATCACCTCACCGGACAGCAGCGCCGGCAGCACCCAGCCGACGGTGGAGATGAACGGGTTCAGTGCCACCCGGAGCGGATACTTGAACACCAGGCGCCGCTCCGGAACACCGCGGGCCCGGGCGGCGACGACGTACGGCTTGCGGACCTCGTCGAGCACGTTGGCCCGCAGGATCCGGATCAGCCCGGCCGTTCCGGCGGTACCGAGCACGACGATCGGGATCCACAGGTGGGCGGCCAGGTCGCCGACCTTCGCCAGGCTCCACGGTGCGTCCCTGTACTCCGGCGAGAAGAGCCCGCCGACGCTGTACCCGAACACCGTGTGCATGACGTACATCAGGCCCAGCGCGATGAGGAAGTTCGGCACCGCGAGGCCCAGGAACCCGATCGTCGTCGCGAGATAGTCGCCGGGCGAGTACTGCCGCACGGCCGAGTAGAGGCCGATCGGGAACGCGATGAGCCAGGTCGCGAGCAGCGTCGACACGGTGAGGACGATCGACAGCGGGAGCCGGTCGGCGATCAGGCTCGACACGCTCGTCCCGTACTCGAACGACTGCCCGAAGTCACCGTGGACGATCCCGGACATCCACGCCAGGTACTGCTCGTGGACGGGCCGGCCGAGGCCGTACCGGTCCCGCAGGCCGGCCAGCATAGCCTCGTCCACCTGCTGGCCCTCGGCCTCCAGCCGGGTGACCATCGTGGTCAGGTAGTCGCCCGGCGGCAGCTGGATGATGAGGAACGCCACGACGGAGATGGCGAACAGCGTCGGCACCATGACCAGGCAGCGGCGCGCGATGAAGGTCAGCACAGTGGCCGCCCGGTCAGCCCTGGATGAAGAACTGCTCGGGATTGGCGACACCCGGGTACGGGAAGTTGGCGGCGAAGTACGTCTCGCCGAGCATGTTGTGGAAGGTGTTCTTGACCACGCCGTATCCCGTCAGGGGTGTGCTGACGCCGATCAGGTGGAACTGCTCGCGTGAGATCGCGAGCACCTGACGCATCAACTCGACCCGCCGGTCGGCATCGGGCTCCACGCGCAACTGGTCGTAGAGCTCGCGCTGCTCGACCACGTGGACCGGCGGCTCCAGGCCGGCCGGGTCCGTGCCGTCGGACACGTACCAGCGGTCCCACAGGACACCGAACGCGTTGTCCGCGCCGCCGGAGGGCATGAAGTACTGCGGGGTGGTGACGGGGTTCAGGCCGCCGTCGCCGTCCCAGACGTGCGCCTCCTGGTCGTTGGCGTCGAGGATCTCGTACCGGTGCTCGCTCGCCTCGCTCTGGATGGACAGCTCGACGCCGACCTCCGCCCAGTGCGTCTTGATCAGCTGCATCGCGTCGGTGAGCTCCGGCTTCTGGTCGCTGGGCGCGAGGATCCGGATGCCGATCGGGCTCCCGTCGGGGCCGAGCCGCCGGCCGTCGCCGTCGGTCTCGCTCAGCCCGGCCGCGTCGAGGTGCTGACGGGCGAGATCGACGTCGTACTCGGTGTACTGCCGGCCGAATTCTTCGTCGTACACCGGACTGTCCGGCAACGCCGCCGGCTGCCACGGCTCGCCCTGCCGGGCGAAGACCGCGTCGATGATCTCCTGCCGGTTGATCGCATGTGACAGGCCGATGCGGAAGTCGCGGTTCTGGAAGACCGCCCGCTTGACCTCGTCCTTGCAGTTCTGGTTGAGCAGGATGGTGCAGGTGTTGATCTTGTCGGGGATGAGGTCGAAGAAGTCGTAGCCGCCGGTCTCGCGATCGGCCGCGAGCACCGGCTTGTTCGCGGTGGTCGTGACCACACGCTCGATCATGTCGATCTCGCCCTGGACGGTGTTGAGCAGCAGCACCTGCTCGTCCTGGACGATCCCGAACTCGATGCCGTCGAGGTACGGGAGCTGGCTGCCCTCGGGGTCGACCTTCCAGTAGAACGGGTTGCGCTCGAACGTCATCTGGCTGGCCTCGGAGATCGGCGTCGTGGGCACCCAGGCGTGCAGTCGCGGCAGATTCACGTCGGCCCAGAGGGCTTCGCCGCCGATCGCGTGCTGCAGCGCCTCGGCCCACCCCGAGAAGTCATTCGCCTGCGCGGCGGCGTCCGCGTCGGGGTTGAGGGCGAGGTGGTACTGCTGGAGGTAGTGCTTGGGCAGCCGGGTCAGGACGTTGTGCGGCTGGTTGGCGATGGCGTCGAGGAACAGCGCGTACGGCGCGGCGAAGGTGAACCGCACGGTGCGGTCGTCGACCTTCTCCAGTGTCGCCATCGCGTCCCCGGACCGGAACATGCCCAGCCCCTCGGGCATCACGTCCGGGTTGTTGACCAGGTCGTCGTAGGCGAAGACGATGTCGTCGGCCGTGAACGGCTGTCCGTCCGACCATTTGAGGCCTTCGCGGAGCACGAAGGTGAACTGCGTGACGTCGGCGCTGGCCTCGAACGACTCCGCGACGTTGGGGATGATTTCGGTCCAGTCGCGGTTCCAGCGGACCAGGTTCTCGTACGCGACCGAGTAGTCCAGCCGGAACGGCTGAGCGCCGACCATGCCGTTGCGCCAGGTGCCGCCGTACGGTCCGATGCGGTCCACGGGCTCGACGACCAGCGGGTTGGCCGGCAGCCGATCGGCCACCGGAGGCAGCTGGCCGGCGTCGACCAGCGCCTTGAGGCTGGGCGCCTCCGGGCCGTTCGTGGCGCTCGCGGGAGTCGGGCCGCCAGCGCCGGATCCCGACGACGAACAGGCCGGCACCGCTGCGACCAGTGCCAATGCCCCACCGGCCCGGAGTAGCTGGCGGCGGCTGAGGTTTGCGTCCATCTCAGTCTCCTTCGACATGAGTGCACAGGAGTCACGCTTCGAGGCGGCCGGCCGCGCGCAGGCGGCGGCGCCGTGGGGGCGGTCAGTAGCCGCGGACGTCGGGCCAGGCCAGCTCGACGCCGTGATCGGTCAGGGTCGTCTGGAACGCGCTGAGGTGCTCGGTGTCCGCGCGCACCTGGTGGGGGGTGGTGCCGTGGGTCAGGCAGTACGCCGCCAACAGGCCGGCGGACTCGCCGACGTTCCACTCGACCGGGTGCAGCCGGTAGCTGCCGTTGGTGATGTGGGTGGTGCCGATGTTCTTCGCCGCCGGCAGGAGGTTGCGCGTCCGGACCGGAAGCAGGGCGCCCAGGGGAATCTGGAACGGTGTCGCCGCGACGTCGATGTAGTTGTCGCCGCCGGTCGACGGGTGCAGGTCGATCCGGTAGGACCCGATGCCCACCGAGTCGGCGTACCGCGCCGCGCCCCGGTCGCCGCGCTGCGCGAGCGCGACGTCCTGTTCGACGACGGTGTACTCGGCGGCGATCCGCCGCGACTCCCGGATGTACGGCGCCTTGGCCATGCCGTGGTCGGTGCCGAAGACGTCGCCGCGCAGCCGCAGGCCGGGCAGGCCCGTGCCGCCGTCGGCCGTGGGCAGCTCGGTCTGCAGCCAGTAGAGGAAGCTGCGGCTCATCCGCAGTGCGCCCGCGGCGTGCCCGGCGGCGGCCTCGGCGTCGACGCCCGCCCCGGTGCCGTCCTCGACCGGAATCACCGGGCCCTCGACGTAGTCGATCATCGGCCAGTTCACGATCACCAGGTCGCTCGCGAACGCACCGGGCGCGAAGTTGGCGCGGTCGAGGACGCGCCGGAACTGCCAGAGGTCGCGGTCGGCGCCGATGTGCGCGGTGTCGCCGTGCGGGATGAACGTTCGCTCGGCCGGCTTCAGGTCCCACGGGGACGGCGCGACCATGCCGAACATGGGGCCGGGCCAGTAGGACGGCTGATAGGTGCGCCAGAACGCGTAGTCGTCCGGCTTGTCGATGGTGTGGTTCTCACCGGCGCGGTGCTCGATGGCGAAGCACCAGGACACCGCCTGCATGTTGGCCGGCTGCGCCTCGGCCGGCGCCGACGGCTCGCCGGTACTGTCCCGGGACTCGAAACCGGTCACGTACTCGGTGCCCGTGAGCGGGAGCAACTCCCCCGTCTCGGTGGCGTCGAGGATGTACGGCGCGACGAGCGTGAGCCGGACGTCGTTGTCCAGGTCGTGGACGACGACGCTGGTGACCGTGTCGCCCTCGGTCGTCGCGCTGACCGGGCGATGCCGCGTCCGGACCTCGATGCGGCCGTCGGCCCGGTGCGGCGCCAGCATCCCCTCCAGAACCGCCAGGCCGACCCGCGGCTCCGCGCAGAGCTGGCTGACGCGGCCGTTGCCGGGATTGAAGGCCCGCGCCGCCCGGGCCCGCGCCGTGACCGGGTACCAGTGACGGTAGTAGTCGCGGATGCCCTCGCGCAGCGCGCGATAGCTGGCGGTGCAGCCGAACCGCTCGATCCACGGGTGCTCGTCGGACGGCACGCCCTGGGCGGTCAGCTGCCCACCGATCCAGTCGGTCTCCTCGGTGATGACGACACGGAATCCGGACCGGGCCGCCGCCAGCGCTGCGGCCACGCCCCCGAGGCCGCCGCCCACGACGACGACGTCCGCGCTCATCTCCTGATCACGAGCCACGCCTGAACTCCTTCGCACCGTTCGCTGGGAATACGTAGTAGCAGCGAGATCACCGCTGTAGAAGCGCGCTATTACGTATGAGCAGAATCTAGGGGTGGAATCGCCCGGATGTCAACGGCCGATCGTGACCATCTCGACGAGCGGAAGGTCATCGACGTGATGTCCGACCTGGACCAGGTGCTCCCCCGGCTCCACGTGCCAGCCGGCCTCCCAGTACTCGAAAACGCGGCGCCGCAGCTGGATCGTCACCGCCTGCTCGGCGCCGGCCGCCGCGCGCACCACGGCGAAGCCGGCCAGCCAGCGGACCGGGCGGCCGACGGCGCTGCCGGGCCGGGAGAGATACGCCTGCACGACGTGCTTGCCCGCCCGCGAGCCGGTGTTGCGCACGGTGACGTGCACGTCGACCCCGCCGTCGGCCCGGGGTTCGACCCGCGGATCCGACAGGTCCCACGTCGTGTACCCGTGCCCGGCCCCGAACGGGTAGGCCGGGATGCCGCCGTCGCGCAGCCAGGCGCGATAGCCGACATGGACACCTTCGTCATAGACGACGTCACCGTCGACGGCCGTCGTGTCCAGCACCGGGACGTCGGCCTCGGTCGCCGGCCAGGTGGTCGGCAGCCGCCCGCCCGGCTCGGACGCCCCGAGCAGCACGTCGGCGATCGCGTGCCCGACCTCCTGCCCGCCGAACCACGCCAGCACGACGGCCGCGACCTCGTCGCGCCAGGGCATCAACACCGGCGCGCCCGCGTTCACCACGACCACCGTGCGCGGATTCGCCGCCGCGACGGCGCTGACCAGCTCGTCCTGCCGGCCCGGCAGCGCCAGTGTGGTCCGGTCGAAGCTCTCGCTCTCCATGTCGCTGCTGGTTCCGACGACGGCCACCACGACGTCAGCCCGGCGCGCGGCCTCGACCGCGGCCACGATCGCGTCGTCCGGCGACGACGTCGCGAGGTCGACACCGACGATCAGCGTGACGGCCGCGTCGGGGCGATCGCGCTCCGGCAGCTCGACCCGCGCCTCGATGGTGACGGCACGGCCGGCGACCATCTCGACGGGAGCGCTCGCGATCGGCGGCGACAGCAGTCCGCCGGCGAAGTCGGGCCCGTCGTGCACCAGCTGCCGCTCCACCAGCGTCACTCCGTCGATCGACAGCCGGGCGTGGCCCGCGGCGGCCACACCGAGCCGCACCGTCTCGCCGGCCTCCGGCACGTAGCTCGTCGACAGCTCGACGACGGCGACGTCCGCCAGCCGCGTCGAGCCGAATCTGGCGAGGTCGGCGGAGCGCCGGTGCTCGGTGAACACGACCGTTCCGTCGGCGGCCCGGCACACGACCCGCACCCCCGGCGTCCCGTCGACCGGGTCGGTGAGCCGCGCCGCCGGCAGCGGCGCCAGATCGGGCTGGACGAGGGCGCCGAGCTCCCAGCGCACGTCGGCATCGGGCAGGGCGCGCCGCAGACCCTCCAGCGGCGAGACCACGTAGTCGGGTTGGACGTGCGCGCTGCCACCGCCCTGACTGCGAGCGATGAACGCGTTGTGCCCGACCACCGCGACCGACCGCAACGCCGCCGCGTCCCACGGCAGCTCGCCCTCGTTGCGGACCAGGACCATGCCGTCGGCGGCGACCTCACGCGCCAGCGCGGGTCCGGCGGCGACCTGCGCCGCGCCCGCGGCGGAGCCCGGCCCGAACCCGTCCAGCGCGCCGACCCGGGCCGCCAGCCGCAGCACGCGCAGCACCTTCTCGGCGATCACCTCCGCGGGCACGCGGCCGCCGCGGACCGCGTCAACCAGCACGTCTCCCCAGTGACCGTCCGGACCCGGCATGACGACGTCCTGCCGGGCCAGCGCCGACGGCTCCGTGCTGGTGACCGCGCCCCAGTCGGAGACGACCACGCCGTCGAAGCCCCACTCGCCGCACAACGGCTCGGCCAGCAGCGGGTTCTCCGTCATGGTGGCCCCGTTGACGCCGTTGTAGGCGGACATGACCAGCCACGGCCGCTCTTCGACGACGGTGTCCTCGAACGCCGCGAGGTACAGCTCGCGCAGCGCCCGGTCGCTCACGACGACGTTGGCGGTGTGCCGGTCGTTCTCGAAGTCGTTGGCGACGTAGTGCTTCGGGCAGGCGCCCACCCCGCCATCCTGAACGCCGCGCACGTACGCGGCCGCCAGGCGCGACGTCAGCAGCGGGTCCTCCGAGTACGCCTCGAAATGCCGGCCGCCCAGCGGGCTGCGGTGCAGGTTGATCGTCGGCCCGAGCACCACGTCGGCGCCCATCCGGCGCGCCTCTGCCGCCAGCATCGTTCCGTAGCGGTAGGCGAGAGCGGGGTCCCAGCCGGCGCCGAGCGCCGTCGCGGACGGCAGGTTCAGCGCGGTCTCCTCGCCCTCCCAGCTGATGCCGCGGATGCCGGACGGCCCGTCGGACAGCCTGATCGAGCGCAGGCCGATCGCGGGCTCGGCCGGAAGGTGCCAGAAGTCGGCCCCGGTCAGCAGGCGGACCTGCTGCTGGAGCGACAGCTTCTCGACGAGGCCCAGCAACTGCTCGTCGAGGGCGCTGCCGGAGACGGAATCGAGCATGGTCCCTCCTCATCCGGGCACGCGAGCCCGGAGTCGTGGTGATGTCGTCAACGCGGGGCCGGGGCGACCGTGGCCCCCGGCACGACCGAACACGGCACGACGGTGCTCTCGGCGACACCGTCGGGGTCTTCCAGCACGTCGACCAGCACATCGATCGCCGTGCGGCCGATCTGGACTCTGGGGATCTGCAGGGCGACCCACGGCGTCGTGACCTCCGGCGCCAGGTCCTCGAGCACGACGACGGACAGATCGCGGGGTATGCGCAGACCTCGGATCCGCAGCTCGGCGGCCAGCAGGTCGGCAAGCGGCAGGCTCTCGGCCACGACGGCGGTCTCGGGGCCGCTGATCAGCTCTTCGATCCATTCCGTGGTCAGGCCGGACTCACCGCGCGCCCCCGGCGAGCGGTCTTGGAGACCCAGCCGGGCGACCGCCTCGGCGTAACCGCGCCGGCGGTCCTCGTACGGCTCCAGGCCGAAGGTGGCGCGCAGATAGGCGAGGTGGCGGTGCCCCTGGTCAGCCAGCATGTCGACGATCTCGCCGGTGACGCCACGGTAGTCGGGCACGACGCAGGGGAACTCGGCGCCGGGAACCTCCCGGCGGCCGATGTGCACGAACGGATATCCCTCGCCCGCCAGCCGCGCGAGATCGCCCTTGTCCGTCACGGCGCCGAGCAGCACGCTGCCGTCGGCGAGGTTCAGGCGGTTGACGCCGTTGCGATACACCCGTCGCCGGCCGTCGGACGCGCCGGTCGAGGTGAACAGCACGAGGTCGTAGCCCAGCTCTTCGGCGCGCTCCTCGATGCCGAGCAGGAACTCGAAGAAGAAGCTCTCCCGCGCATGCGGGAAGACCGGCTCGAAGGTGTGGACGCCGAGGAGCATGTTGCGCTTGTTGCGCAGGCTGCGCGCCGACGGATTCGCGACGTAGCCGAGCTCCCTGACCGCCTCGAGCACCTTCCGGCGCGTGGCCTCGGGGATACGTGCCGCCTCGGCGCCGCCGGCGATGACCTTCGACACGGCCGACTGCGACACCCCGGCCAACCTGGCGACATCCGCTTGGCGTGGGGCCCGTTCGCGACGCTTGGCCATGCGCTCCCTCTTCACCCAGTGCTACTACGTATGAGCTACCGTAGGGCCGCGGCGGCGGCACTGTCAAAGGCCGCGCCCTTAGCGCACCCGTCACGTTGTGTCCGACCCCCTGGATAGCGTTCGCCGCTTCGCCGCCGATCACGTGGAGGAACGCTGGACATGGCGATGATGCTGGTCAGCTACGACGCCAACACGCCTGGACACAGCTACGACCACCTGCTCGACGCGCTCGAGGGATTCGGGGCGTACTGGCACTGTCTCGACTCGACCTGGCTGGTCGAGACGCGAATGAGCCTCACCCAGGTCCGCGACGCGCTGTGGCTGCACATGCACCCCGACGACGAGCTGCTGGTCATCGAGGTGACCGGGGCGCCAGCGTCGTGGGTCGGTTTCTCGCGCGAGTGCGGCGACTGGCTGCGCGAGAACCTCGACCGTTCCTGACGGCGGGTGGTCCGGCGCCGCTGTGGCTGCGCCGGACCACCCGTCGTGACCGTCGAGGGTGAGTTACTGCCGCCGCAGCAGTAGTCACTCACCCTTCACGCACGCCAGGAACGCGCCCGGCCCAGCCGTCGGGAGGGAGTCTGTCCCGCCAGAGCGGGCACAACCCCCTCCCGACGCGCGCAAGACGGCGAGGAACTCACCCGGTGCACCAGCTCGCCCGGCTGGCACAATCGGACTCACTCAGCTAGCGCTGGGCCGCCGTCCGGCGCATCACCAGCAACGCACCGGCCGCCAGCAGCGCGACGGCCCCGAGCCAGAGCGGTGCGAGGTCGCCTGCGCCGGTGTTCGGCAGTGCTTCGCCGTCACCGTCGGCCGTGCCGCCCGCGGCCGTGCCGCCCCCGGCGCCCGCCCCGGCACCGTCGTCGCCTGCGTCGTCGTCATCCGTGCCGCCGTCGTCGTCCTCACCGGTCTCGCACCCGACCGCGTCGGAGTCCCGGTCCAGGTGGAACGGGTCCAGCTCGGCGTCGAACAGCTCGATCGGCTTGTAGGCGTCGTCGATGTCCGGGCAGTCGTAGTCGCCGTGGGTGTCGCTGCACCACGCCGCGGAGTCGGCGTAGTGGGCGCACGGACCCGGCTCGTCCGCCGGCGGCTCCTCGGCCGGCGGCTCCTCTTCGCCACCGCCCGGCGGGTCACCGCAGGCCCACCCGTCTCCGTCGCCGTCGAGGCCATACGGGTCGTCGGACCCCGGAACGAGCTGGATCGGCCAGTACTCCTGCGGGATGTCATCGCAGTCGTAGTCCTCGACACCAGGATCGCACCACGACTCACCGTCGAACGGTTGCGCGTAGTCGTCGCAGTTGGTCGCGTCAGGTGCCTTGGCCTCGTCACGTGCTTCGGTGGACGTCGCCGGGTCGGGCACCTCTGCCCACGACGGCAATGCGCCGCCGAACAGCAGGGCCAGTCCGGCCATGATCGCTATGGTGACCTTTCGCAAGGTCGCCCCCCTTCGGAACTTCGGATACATAGGCCGTAGGTACGGCCCACACCAAAGCCCCGGACGGTAGCGCGATCTTCGTCACCTCGGAAGAACTTTCGCCCGATTTGCCGCGATTCTCATGAAGATCGACGGAGTAGCGTGACCAGCCGTGACCGATCAGCGTGACATCGACGCCAAAGAGATCGTCCGCCGCGGCTACGACGCCGTCTCGCACCACTATCGGGCCGACGACGCTGACCCGGAGAGCCACCGCCGGTGGGTCGACGAGCTCACCGGCCGGCTGCCGCGGGCCGCGAGCGTCCTGGACCTGGGCTGCGGCAACGGCGTCCCGGTGGCCCGCGACCTCGCCGCCGCCGGGTTCGCCGTCACCGGCGTGGATCTCAGCGAGGTGCAGATCGCTCGCGCCCGCGCGCTGGTGCCCGGCGCGACGTTCCTCGCCGCCGACGCGACGACGGTCGAGCTCCCGGCCGGCGCGTTCGACGCCGTCGTGTGCCTGTACGCGCTGATCCACATCCCGCTGGCCGAACAGCCGCCGCTGCTGGAGCGGATCGCCGGCTGGCTGCGGCCGGGCGGGCTGTTCGTGGCCACCACCGGTCACGACGCCTGGACCGGCAGCGAGGACGACTGGCTCGGCGGCGGCGCGACCATGTGGTGGAGTCACGCCGACGCCGCGACGTACCGGGAGTGGCTCGAGGCCGCCGGCCTCACCGTCGAGCGGCAGGAGTTCGTCCCGGAGGGCGGGAGCGGGCACGAACTGTTCTGGGCCCGCTCCCCCGCGTCCTAGATGAGTGAGTCCGATTGATCGTTGGAGGTCGTGAGCGGGGTCGTCGTGCGGTGATGCCGGGTGTGGGCGGCTGGGCTGAAGCGTGTTGGGAGCGTTCCTCGGTCGGTGCGGATGCACCTCACCCGCCGCGGGCCACTTTCAGTGCGTTGTTCGGGACTCGGTCCGGTCCTGACGCGGGTGAGGTGTCTCGCGCCCGGGTGTGGAACGGGTAGCACGATGGTGGTGGCCCTGTTGTTGCTGTTCCGGCGACACAACGAGCGCCATCGCCTGCCCACATCGGCCATGCCGCCCGGCGCCACAGCCACACACTGCCCGACGAGCCCATACGGACTCACTCATCTAGGCGCCGCCGACGACGGTGGCGAGCTGCGGCACCAGCTGCTCCAGCGCGTACGGGAGGCTGAGCACCGACGACCACGTCAGAGCGCCGGACACCAGCGGGTCCTCGATGAACAACACCCGCCCGTCCTGAACGACCTGGAGCTGGTCGTAGAGCGGCTTGGCCTCGATCTGCTCGCGCAGGGTGGCCTCGTGCCCGACGTTCCAGATGAGGAGGTCGCGGTCGAGCTGGGTCATCAGCTCGTCGCTGATCGGCGCGCCGTCGAGGTCGCCGGCCAGTTCGGCGATGTCGGCTGGCAGCACGAAGCCGAGCTGGGTCATGAAGACGGTGCGCGGGTCGGTGGCGCTGCGGGCGAACGACGACCCGGGCTCGAACTGCTCGGCGACGACCATCTCGACGCCGGCGAACTCCGGGTGGGCCGCCGCGGCGTCGGCGAACTGCTGGTCGACGGCGGCGACGAGCTCGTCGGCCCGCTCGGCCTGGCCGAGGATCTGCCCGACCATGCGGGTGGTCTCCTGCCACGGCATGCCGTACTCGGGGTAGTCCGGCGACGACGCGACGGTCGGCGCGATGACCGAGAGCGTGTCGTACTCCTCCTGCGTCATGCCGGTGTAGAGCCCGATGATGAGGTCGGGCTCCAGCTCGGCGATGGTCTCGTAGTCGAAGTCCTGCATGCCGGTGAACGCGCCCTCGTTGAGCACGACCGGCTCGGCGTCGCCCAGCTCGTCCTGCGCCCACGGCCAGATCGCGTGCGGCTGCTCGCCGTACCAGTCGGTGACGGCGATCGGCGCGACGCCGAAGGCCAGCACGGCGTCCTGGTCGCTGAAGCCGAGCGTGATCACGCGCTGCGGCGCCTCCGTCAGCTCGGTGGTGCCGTAGCGGTGCTCGACGGAGGCGGGGAACTCTCCGCTCGCCGCGTCGGACGAGGACGGGTCCGGCTCGCTCGTGGCGGCGGCGCCGTCGTCACCGTCGTCACCCCCGCAGGCGGCGAGGAGCAGGAGCGGGACGGTCAGGACGAGGGCGAGCCGGCGGCCCGCGACACGAAGCGACATGGGAGCAAGGATAGGCTGGCCTTAGCGGGACATCGCGGGCGGCCCCCGGCCGGTACCGTCGGCCTATGGCCGGCCTTGCCGAAGTGACCCGCAACGTCCTGGTCGCCACTCACGCGTTCTGCACCAGCACCACGACCGTGGTGACCGGCAACGCCGGGAGGGCGGCGCAGCCGGCCGCGAGACCTGGCGACGGTCCCTGGCGAAGCTGCCTGGTCGTCGACCCGGGCATCACGCCGGCCGAGCTGGACGAGCTCGCCGCCGACCTGTCCGGGCGGAGACTGCGCGTCGCCGCCGGCTTCGCCACCCACCCGCACTGGGACCACGTGCTGTGGAGCCGGGCGCTCGGCGGCGATGTGCCCCGGTTCGCGACGGCAGCCTCCGCGGCCGCCGCTGCCGCCGGGCGCGACGACGGCCTGGCCGAGGCACGCACCGACGCGCCCGGAACGGACGGCCAGCTGTTCGCCCGGCTCACCCCGGTCCCCGGCGGCGGCACCGGCCTCCCGTGGCGCGGCCGCCGCGTCGAGGTCGTCGAGCACCGGGCGCACGCACCCGGCCACGCCGCGCTCCTGGCCGACGGGGTGCTGATCGCCGGCGACATGTGCTCGGACGTGGAGGTGCCGCTGCTGGACCTCGACGCGGCCGATCCGCTCGGCGACTACCATCACGCGCTGGACCTGTTCGAGTCGCTGGCGCACGACGTGCGTCACGTCGTGCCCGGTCACGGCCATGTTGGCGACCACGCGGAGCTGCGCCGCCGGCTCGACGCCGACCGCCGCTACCTCGACGAGCTGGCCGCCGGCCGCGGTGACGACGATCCGCGGCTGACGACGGGCTGGTTGGTCCGCGACCATCACGCGCAGCGGACCGCCGTGATGCCCCGCCCCGATAGGGAGGGTGCCCACCCTACGGGCGGGCACTGACAGACGACGACGAACAGACCGCTGCCGACCGACCGGCGACCGACCGCCAACGACGGGCCGGAGCCGACAGACCGCGACCCACAGGCCCGATCACACGAGCCGCAGCCCCAAAGGCCACGACCCACAGGCCACGACCGCAGGCCCGCCCGAGAGACGCAACGTCAGCCGAGAGCGGTGTCGAGCGCGGCCCAGTCGACGGTGCGCGGGCTGTGCGCGCCGATGGTCGCCAGCAGGCCGAGCCGCGATGAGCGCACCGCGGGGTCCTCGGCCATGACCAGGATGTCGTCGAAGAAGGCGTTCACCGGGTCGGCCAGCGCGCCGGCGGCGTCGGCGAACTCGGCGAGCGGGCGGCCGGAGTGGTCGCCCAGCGCCGACACGGCCTCGACCAGTCGCTGCTCGGCCGGCTCGGTCAGCACGGCCGGGTCGTAGGACGCGGCGGTGCCGGCCGGGACGATGCGGTTGATCCGCTGCAGCGCCGCCACCAGCGCCCGGAACGACTCGTCGCCGGCCCGCTCGCGCACCGCGGCCAGCGTCGCGACGGCCTGGCCGGGCGCGTCGGCGCCGGGCAGGACCGCGGAGACGAAGTCGGCCGGGACGTCCTCGTCGCGCAGCTGCTGGGCGAACCGGGCCACGACGAACTCGCGGGCGGCCGCGACGGCGTCGTCGGAGACCTCGATGCCCTGGGCACGCAGCCGGTCAGCCGCGACCGCCAGGCCGCCGTCGACCGTGACGGCGGACAGCGCCGGCGTCTCGCGCAGGATCCGCACGACGCCGAGGGCGGCACGCCGCAGCCCGAACGGGTCGGAGCTGCCGGTGGGCTTGGCGCCGAGCGCGAACATGGCCATGAGCAGGTCGAACCGGTCGGCCAGCGCCAGGATGGCGCCCGGCGTGGTCGACGGCAGCGCGTCGGCCGTCGACCGCGGCAGCTCCATCTCGAACAGCGCCTGCCCGACGGCGGGCGTCTCGCCGGCGCGCACGGCGTACTCGCGAGCCATGACGCCGGCCAGGCTGGACAGCTCGACCACCATCTGCGACGACAGGTCGAACTTGGCCAGCGCGGCGGCCCGCAGCAGCGCCTCGGCGTCGCCGGAGGACAGCTCGACACCCTTGGCGAGGTCGGCGGCGATTGTCTCGATGCGAGCGGCCCGCTCGGCCACCGAGCCCAGCTTCTCCTCGAAGGTCAGCTTGCTGAGGCCGGCCTTGAACTGGTCGAGCGGCACCTCGAGATCGGCCCGCCAGAAGAACGCGGCGTCCTCGTACCGGGCCCGCAGCACCGCCTCGTTGCCGGCGCGGACGACGTCGGCCTCGACCGTGCCGTTGGCGACCGCGACGAAGTGCGGCAGCAGCGTGCCGTCGGCGGAGCGGACCGGCAGGTAGCGCTGATGCTTGCGCATGACGGTGGTGAGGATCTGCTCGGGCAGCTCGAGGTAGCGGGTGTCGAACCCGCCGAGCAGCGCGTTGGGCTCCTCGACCAGGTTGGTGATCTCGTCGATCAGCCCGGCCTCGGCCTCGGTGTCGACGACGCCGCCGACGGTCGCGGCCAGCGAAGACGCGGCCTCGACGACGGCGGCCCGGCGGACCGCGGGGTCGGCGACGATGTCGTGCCCGGCCAGGAACTCGAGGTACCCGGCGGCGGACGGCACGGTGACGATGGGCTCCGGCGCGGTGCGGTGCACGCGGGTCGTGCGGCCGCTGACCAGCGCGGACACCCGCACCGGCACGACGGTGTCGCCGAGCAGCGCGGTGAGCCAGCGGATGGGCCGGGTGAAGGACAGCGCGGGGTCGCTCCACCGCATGTTCTTCTCCGACCGCAGCTCCGACACGACCTCGGAGAGCAGCGACGACAGCACCTCGACCGCGCCACGGCCGGCGTCGACCACGCGGACGACGACGTGCTGGTTGCCGCCGAAGTCGGCGGTCGAGAGGTCGTCGACGTCGACGCCCTGGCCGCGGGCGAACCCGAGCAGCGCCTTCGTCGGGTTGCCGTCGGCGTCGTAGGCGGCCTCGACCCGCGGGCCACGGACGGTGCGGTCGGCGTCGGGCTCGCGCGGCTCGACGGCGTCGACCTGGACGACGACGCGCCGCGGCGTGCCCACGACGTCGATCGACCCGTGACCGAGTCGGGTGGCGCCCAGCTTCGTGGCGACCGCCTCGCGCACCGCGGCCACCGTGTTGGTGACCTCGTGCGGGGGCATCTCCTCGGTGCCGATCTCGAACAGCAGCGGCGCCGGGCCGGGCAGGTCGGCGTGCGGGACGCCGGGCAGCAGCGGCTCGGCGTCGTCGTCGTCGCGACCCGGGCGGGACACGAGGCCCAGCGGGTGGCCGAGCTCCTCGCGCCGCGCCGTCCACAGCGACGACACCTCGCGGGCCAGGCCGCGCATGCGGGCGAACGCCTTGGCCCGTTCGGTGGTGCTGATGGCGCCGCGGGAGTCGAGGACGTTGAACGTATGCGAGCACTTCAGCACGTAGACGTGCGCCGGAACGGGCAGCCGCTCGGCGATCATGCGCTCGGCCTCGGCCGCGTAGGTGTCGAACAGCCGGCGGTTGGCCTCGATGTCGGCGTCGTCGAGGTAGTAGCGCGACATCTCGTACTCGGCCTGGCCGAACGCCTCGCCGTAGGAGATGCCGGGCGCGTACTCGATGTCCTTGAAGTGGCTGACGCCCTGCAGCGCCATGATGATGCGCTCGATGCCGTAGGTGATCTCGACCGAGACGGGGTCGAGGGTCTGCCCGCCGGCCTGCTGGAAGTAGGTGAACTGGGTGATCTCGAGGCCGTCGAGCCAGACCTCCCAGCCCAGCCCCCATGCGCCGAGGGCGGGCGAGGCCCAGTTGTCCTCGACGAAGCGGATGTCGTGGGCGTGGATGTCGATGCCCAGCGCCTCGAGACTGGCGAGGTAGATCTCCTGCGGGTCGCCCGGGTCGGGCTTGAGGATGACCTGGAACTGGGTGTGCGTCTGCAGCCGGTTCGGGTTCTCGCCGTACCGGGCGTCGTCGGGCCGGACGCTGGGCTCGACGTAGGCGACGTGCCAGGGCTCCGGACCCAGCACCCGGAGGATGGTGGCCGGGTTCATGGTTCCGGCGCCGACCTCGGTGTTGAACGGCTGCACCATGAGGCAGCCCCGGTCGGTCCAGTACTTCGTCAGCGCCAGCAGCGCGTCCTGCATCGTGAGCACGGGGAAACCCTAGTGGTGTGAGGCCGATGGCACGAACTCGAACCCGGTGACCCGGGCGATGATTTCACCGTGCGGAACGACGAACCAGCCGTCGGCGTGACCGGCCCACTCGCGCCACGCGGTGGCCAGGCGGTCGAGGTCCGATGTGGTCGCGAGGCCACGGCCGACCGCCTGGTCAGCGAACGCCGACGACGTGACGCGGTCGGCCCACAGGCCGCCCCACCACGCGCGGTCCTCCGGCGTGCTGAAGCACCAGACGCTCGCGGTGGCGGTGACGTCGGGCAGCCCGGCCTCGTGCGCCCACGAGAGCAGCCGCCGACCGGCGTCCGGTTCGCCGCCGTTGCCCAGCGCCAGCGTCCGGTACAGCTCCAGCCACTCGGACAGGCCGGGCAGCCGCGGGTACCAGAACATGCCGGCGTAGTCGGAGTCGCGCGCCGCCACGACGCCGCCGGGCCGGGCGACCCGGGCCAGCTCGCGCAGCACGGCGACCGGGTCGGCGACGTGCTGCAGCAGCTGGTGGGCGTGGACGACGTCGAAGCTCGCGGCGTCGAACGGCAGCGCGGCGGCGTCGCCGGTGCGGAACTCGACGGCGTCGGCGCCGTTCTGCGCCGCGGCCTGGGCGATGACCTCGTCCGACGCGTCGAGCCCGACCACCCGGCCGGGCGCCACCAGCGACGCGAACTCCGTCGTGATGGTGCCCGGCCCGCAGCCCACGTCGAGCACGTCCGCCCCCGGCCGCAGGCGGTCGCGCAGGTACGCCGCCGAGTTCGCGACCGTGCGCCAGGTGTGCGAGCGCAGGACGCTCTCGTGGTGGCCGTGCGTGTACGTCGCCATGCCGCCACCGTAAGAACCCCGGGGGCCTGCTGTCAGCCGTGTTCGCACGTTGGACGCGGTTGTGACGGGCGGGCGCCCCGCACGTCAGGGGCGCCCGCCCGGGTCTCTCGGCCCCGGCGCTCAGTCCGGCACGATCGCTCCCGGAGGCAGCGCCACCGCGCCGTTGGTGTCGGTGACGGTGACCGTGAAGGTCTTCGGCTCGCTGATGTTCCCGGCCGAGTCGATGGCCCGGTACTGCAGCTCGTGCCGGCCGTACCCGGGCTCGAAGTCCGGGTAGGACTGCTCGAACGGCGCCTTGGTGACCCCGCCGCTGCCGAGGTTGCCGTACGCGATCTCCTTGATGACGGTCCCGGCCGGGGTGAACCGGTACGGCGTCCCCTCGGGCGCGTCCGGCCAGCCGTGGTAGTTGAACCAGCCGTCGCCGTCGAGCTGGAACTCGATGACGACGTAGCCGTCCTGGTCGTCGGTGGCCGCCAGACCCATCTCGAACCACTCGCGGAACACGTAGTGCGGCGGGCGCACCCGGGTGCCGGGCACGACGGAGACCGGGTCGGACAGCTCGACGCTCACCTCGGGCGCGACGTTGTCGACGGTCCAGGTGAGCGTGTCGGTGGGCGCTCCCGCGACCTCCGGGTCGGACACCGTCGCCGTGAGCTGGTAGGTGCCGGCCCGCAGGTTCAGCGCGCCGAGGTCCAGGTTGCGCGAGTTGTCCGGGTTCGCCAGCACGCTGCCGTTCAGGCGCCATGTGACGTCGAGGATCCGGTCGCGCGGGTGGGTGGTCTCGACATAGACGACGTCCCGGCCGCCGACCGGGTGCGTGGTGGAGGTCGACGAGGTGAACTCGACGTCGGCCGGCGCGGGCGGCTCCTCGACGATGGTCCACTCGCGCGTCTGGGTGAGGGCGCCACCGTCGGCGACGGCAGGGTCACGGACGTCCGTGGTGTCGTCGGAGACGGTGACCGTCACGGTGTCGCCGATCTGGACGCCGTGCGCGTCGAGGTCGAAGTTGCGGCTGTTGTTCGTCCCTGCGACGACCTGGCCGTTGACCGCCCAAGTGACGGTGAGCTCGTGGTACAGCGGGTGCATCGTCTCGACCCAGAGCACGTCGCCCGGCGACACCGGCTGGTCCGTCGGGGTCGACTGCACCGTCATCTCGACGTCGTCGCGGCGGCCGGAGATCTTCTCGATCATCCGCTCGCGGCCGATCTGGTCGAAGTGGTAACCGATCCAGCGCATGATCGAGTGCTCGCTCGGCCGCCAGATGCCCGAGGCACGCGTCTGACCGCTCTCGTACCGGCCGATGACGCCGCCGGACAGGCTCTCCTCGCCCAGCCAGCGGTACCACTTGACCTGCTGGTCGCGCATCTGCTGCTCGGTGAGGATCGTGTGGTGGATCGACGACGGCTCGCCACCGGTGTACGGCGCGCCGGGCACGTTGCGGGTGCTGTACGGGTACTCGTCCTGCAGGTTCCCCAGCGAGTGGCCCAGCTCGTGCGGACTGACCAGCGGGCCCTGCGGCGCCTGCCCGGTCGTCGTGGCGTTGCGGCCGCCGATGCCACCGTACGTGCTGGTGTTGGCGATCGTCAGGGTCTGCCGGTTCTGCGCCGTGACACCCGGGATCATCGACGCGTACCGCTCCAGCGCGTCCTGGCCGCCGGCGCCGAACGTGACGCCGCGGGCGTTCGCGCCGGCCGGGCAGGTGCCGGCGTACTGCAGCTTCAGCGGCGTGTCGCGGCGGACGTTGCCGTCGTCGGGGTCGCAGCTGATGCCGGACTCCCCCGACACGATCTCGATCATGTACACGTTGAAGTAGTCGCGGTAGCTGCGGAACGGCTCGATGCTCCACTGCACGTTCAGATGCTTGTCGACGTCGTCGCGGAACTGCTGCATCTCCTCGGCGGTGTACCCGTCGCCCAGGACGATGAGGTTCAGCCGGTCCTCCGGGTCACCCGTCACCTGCAGCGGCACCACCGTCGCCGACCCGACCTCCTCCGGCGCCGCCGCCGACGGGACCGCGCCCGTCAGCACCGCACCCAACAGCCCGGCCGCCCCCACCGCGGCCGCGATCTTCCGCCTCACCATCGTCGCTCCCACCCCTCGTCCGTGGAGGGCTGCCCGCGCTGCGGATTGCGGCATCGGCCCCCCGCAGGGACGCTAGCCAGGTTGGATCCAAACCTCACCGGGCAGATGACGGACGTTGTGCGCCGGCCGTCCGTCGTCTGACGGAACCGGCGGTTACCCTGCCGGAGTGCTGATCCTGCTGCCGCCGTCCGAGGGCAAGACCGCGCCGGACGACGGCGCGGCCGCCGTCGATCTCGACGCGTTGTCGTTCCCGGAGCTGACCGGCGACCGCGTCGACCTACTGGCCGCGCTGGTCCGGCTGTGCCGCACGTCGCCGGAGGCCGCGGCGGCGGCGCTGGGGCTCGGCCCGACGCAGGCCGCCGACGTCGAGCGCAACGCCGTCCTCCCGCACGCGCCGGCCGCGCCGGCCCGCGACGTGTACTCCGGCGTGCTGTACGACGCGCTCGGCCTGCGGTCGCTGCGCGGCGGCACGGCCCGGCGGGCCGACGCGTCGGTCCTGATCACCAGCGGGCTGTGGGGCATGCTGCGGCCGTCGGACGTCATCCCGGCCTACCGCCTGGGCGGCGGCGTGAGCCTGCCCGGCGTCGGGCCGCTGGCCGCGTTCTGGCGCCGCCCGCTGGGCAAGAGCCTGCCCGCCGCGGCCGGCGACGAGCTGATCGTCGACCTGCGCTCCAGCACGTACGCGGCATTCTGGCGGCCGCCGGCCGACCTCGCCGCCCGCACTGTCGTCGTGCGCGTCCTGCACGAGCACGACGGCAGGCGGAGCGTCGTCAGCCACCACAACAAGGCGACGAAGGGCCGCATCGTGCGGCGGCTGCTGCAGGACGGCGCGAACGTCGCCACCCCGAAACGTCTGGTCACGGTGCTGACCCGGCTGGGCTGGACGGCGGAGCTGACCCCGCCGTCCGCGCCCGGCCGCCCGGCCACCGTCGACGTCGTGGTCACCGAGGTGCCGACGGCGTGAAACTCAGCCGAGGATGACGTACGGCTCCGGTGGCTCGCCGGGGAAGACCAGCGGCGCGTACGGCACCGGGTTCTCCACCACCGGGATCGGGTCGCCGGTCGGGATCAGCCGGTCCGCCACGACCTCACCGCTCGCGTCGACCGTGCCGAAGCAGTAGCCCAGCTCGCGGGCGGCGTCGATCAGCAGCGCCAGTCCGCCGTTCGTGCCGGGCCCGGCGGGCGTGTCGTACGGCCCGTCGTGCAGCGAGATGATCGCGCCGGGGTGCAGTTGCTCGACGATCGCGCCGCTGATCTGCTGCGGCGTGCGCTCCGGCACCCAGTCGTCGGTGCCGATGCGGGTCATGTAGTCGGTGTAGCCGAGATCGGCGATGATCTGCCTGACCTGCGCGTTCGCCGCCCCGAACGGCGGCCGGACGCCCTTGAACGAGATCGGCGCGCCGGCCGCGGCGAACGCGGCCTCGGCATCCAGGAGTTCCTGCCTGACGGCCTCCGGCCCACCGGCCGCGAGCACCTGGTTGAGGTTGGCGTGGCTGTACGTGTGATTGAGCAGCTCGTGTCCCTCGGCCAGCTGGAACCGCGCGAACTGCGGGTTCGCCGCGACCCGGGTTCCGGTGTCCATGAACACCCCGGTCACCTGCTTCTCGCGCAGGATCCGCAGCGTCTCCGTCCGGTAGTGCGACGGGCCGTCGTCGAACTGGATGGCCAGCCGGTCGTCGCACGTGTTCGGGACGGACGTGTCGCGCGGGCCGCCGACCTGGGTCCGGCCGGCCGCCGAGACGACCCGGGCGCGGTCGGCGCGCGACAGCTGACCGGACGCGACGAAGGCGTCGGCGGCCGCGCGGGCGGCGGCGACGAACTCGCCGTGCGTGCCGAACGGCTCGCCCGCCCAGACGCGGTCCAGCAGCGTGCAGCCGTCCGCGCCCTCGGGGTTCGCGACGCCGGTCTCGACCCGGGGCGGGCCGAACCACACCGTCTCCTCCGGCGACCAGCCGTTCGGGCACTCGTCGGCGTCGGCCGTCTGGGCGGCAGCCGGCGTCGCGGCGGTGACCGGCGTCGGCGTGATGATCTCGTACGGCTCCGGCGGCAACCCGCCGCCGAACAGCAGCGGCAGGTACGGGACCGCGTTCTCGACCGACGGGATCGGCTCGCCGCTGGACACGTACCGGTCGGCGACGATCGCGCCGGTGCTGTCGAACGTGCCGAAGCACAGCCCGGCCGCCCGGACGTCGTCGATGATCAGCGGCAGCGCCTCCATCAGCTCCCGGCCGGCGACAGTGTCGATCGGGCCGTCGTGCAGGAAGATGTTGCGCCGCCCGTCGGCGATGCCCGCGGCGATGTCGGCCCGCAGCTGGGCGGCCGGGCGGTCCGGCTCCCAGTCCGCCGCGTCGATGTCGCCGCTGATGACGGTGGAGCCCAGTCGCGCCAGCTCCGCCCGGACCTGCGCGTTCGCCGCGAGGAACGGCGGGCGCATGCCGACGAACGGGCGCTCGACGCCGGCCCGGTCCAGCGCCGCCTCGGCGTCGCGCAGCTCCTGCCGCAGGCGCGGCATCGTGACCTGGTTGAGGTTCGGGTGCTCGTAGGTGTGGTTGAGCACCAGGTGGCCTTCCGCCCGCTCGAACGCCGGCAGCTGCGGGTTCGCGTCGATGCGCATGCCGGCGTCGAAGAAGGTCGCCGTGACCTGCTTCTCGCGCAGGATCGCCAGCGTCTGGTCGCGATAGAAGGACGGGCCGTCGTCGAAGGTCAGTGCGACGCGGTCGGTGCAGGTGTTCGGGATCGACTCGTCGTGCGGGCCGCCGACGGCACTGCGTGCGGCCGCCGACCGGATCGCCGCGGACTCCCGCTGGTCGAGCAGGCCGAGGTCGCGGAACTCGCGGGTCGCCCGCACGACGGTGCCGACGAACTCGCCGTGCGTGCCGAACGGCTCCTCCGCCCAGACGACGTCGAGCAGCGTGCAGCCGTCGTCGCGGCCGGGGTTCGCGATGCCGGTGTCGATGCGCGGCGGGCCGAACCACACGGTGGTCTCGGTGGACCAGCCGCCCGGACACGCGTCGTCGGCCGCCGCGACCGGGTCCCGTTCCGGCGCCGGCGCGGGATCGGCGGCGGAGGGCCCGGTCAGCAGCCCGGCGGCCACCGCCGCCAGCACTCCCGCCGTTGCCCATCGTCGTGTCGCGGTCCTGGTCATGGCCACTCCTTCGGGGGTCGGGGGCACGACGGAGGAACGGATCCGCTCAGGCAGAGAAGAACGGTGAGCAGACCGCTGATCTCTGTGAAGCTACCCGTGACAGATCGTCACGGGAACCCCGAATCGGAGATTTGCGGCAACTTTCTCATCTAGGTGATGTAAAACTAGGCCGCGACGGCCGCGGCCAGGGCACCGGCGACGGCGGCGCGCTCGCCGAACGCGCTAGCTCTGACCTGCAACGACTCGCCCTCGGTGCGGGCGAGCCAGCGTCGGGTGGCGGCCAGCGTCTCGGGCCTGGAGCCGACGCCGCCGCCGAGCACGAACGTCGCCGGATCGACGATGGCCCGGACGGCCCGCAGCGCCAGCGCGAGCAGCCGTCCGAGCTCGTCCAGCACCTGTGCGGCCGCCCCGTCGCCGTCCGCCGCGGCCGCGAAGACCTCCGGCGCGGGCCGCCGCCGGCCGGCCAGCTCCAGGTATCGCCGTTCGACTCCACCGCCGCTGACCTGCTGTTCCAGCGGGCCGTGCACGAGGTTGGCGGGATCGAACGGATCCGAGCCGAACGGAAGGTCGGCCACCTCGCCGGCCAGGCCGCGACTGCCGGCGTAGATGCGCCCGCCCAGGACCAGGCCGAGCCCGACCCCCGTCCCGACCGCGACGAACGCGAGGTCGCCGCCACGGCCGGGCAGCCAGGCGTGCTCGCCCCACGCGGCCAGGTTCGCGTCGTTGTGCACCAGCGGCCGGGCGCCCAGACGGGCCTCGAGGTCGGCCGGCACGTCCATGCGGTCCCAGCCGGGGATGTTCGGCGCGTGGCCGACCGCGCCGGTCGCCGGGTCCGGCGCACCCGGACAGCCGACCGCCACCCGCGGCGGCCGGCCGGTGAGCCCCGCGGCCGCGGTCAACGACTCCACGAGCCTGGCGATCTGGCTGGTCACCGCCGTGCCACCACGCGGATCGGTGCGCTCGACCCGGTCCAGCAGCCGGTGCCGGTCCGGGTCGTAGAGCACCGCGTGCAGCTTCGTGCCGCCGAGATCGACGCCCACGACCGGCACTGCTCCCCCGTCGCCGGCGCCCGGATCGCCCCTGCCGGACGGGGCCATAGCGGCGCTCCCGGACGGCAGCCAGCCGGCGTCGGCGAGGGCACGGCGCAGCGGGACGGCCAGGCCGGTACGGTCGGTTCCGGGCATCACCACGGGCGACGTCTCCAGTCTCGAGCGGGCTGGGGATGGGTACAGTATCAGCCTGATAGAAAACTCCAGGGGGAGCAGCCATGTCCGGTCGGACCTCCTCGACGGCCAACGCCGAGACCGTCTCGCGGGTGAACCAGACCGCGATCCTCGACGCGCTCCGTCAGCACGGGCCGCTGTCGCGGCAGGAGATCGGCGCGCGCACCGGTCTCAGCGCGGCGACGGTGAACCGGCTGGCCGGGCACCTGCTGCGCAAGGGCCTGATCGTCACCGACGGCCACCAGCCGTCGACCGGCGGGCGGCCGTCGATCCTGCTGCGCTACAGCGGCCGCGCACACCTGGTGTCGGTGCTGCACGTGGGTGCCACGCGCACCGAGGGCGCCCTGGTCGACTTCGACGGCAGCATCGTCCATCGCGTCCAGCGCCCCGTCGTCCCCGACGTGCTGCATGCCGCCGACCGCGCCACCATCCGGCTCGAGGAGGCGTTGTCGGTGGTCACCGAGCTGGGCGCCGCCGCCGGCGGACGGGGCCAGCCCAGCCAGGCCATCGGGGTCGCCGTCCCGGGCGTCGCCGGCGCCGACGGACGAGTGACCTGGGCGCCCGCGCTCGACTGGCGCGAGGTGCCGGTCGGCTCGCTGCTGAGCGAGCGCACCGGTCTGCCGGTCGTCGTCGAGAACGATGCGAACGTCCTGGCCGTCGGCGAGCACCACCGCGGCGCCGGCCGCGGCGTGCAGGACCTCGTCGCCGTCGTGCTCGGGACCGGCATCGGCACCGGTATCGTCACCGGCGGCCGGCTGCACCGCGGCTCGCGAGCGGCGGCCGGCGAGATCGGCTACATGCTGCTGGACCGCTCATCGCTGGCCCGACTGTTCCCGGGCTTCGGCGACCTGGAGAGCCGGGTCGGCTCGGCCGGGCTGACCCGGCAGGCCCGCGAACGCGGCATCGCGGCGCCCGACGGTCGGCCGCTGACCGCCGCCGACGTGTTCGACCTGGTCAGGAGTGGCAGCGTCGAGGCGCGGGCACTGCTGGAGGAGACCCTCGACTACGTCGCCCTGGCGGTCGCCAACCTGTGCACCGTCCTCGACCCGGAGCTGGTGATCGTCGGCGGCGAGATGGGCGGCGCGGCCGACCTCATCACGCCCGGCCTGCGCGACCGCCTCGTCGGCCGCGTCCCCCACGTCCCCCGCCTGGCCGCGTCCGAACTGGGCGACGACGCTGTCATCATTGGCGCCGCCGAGCTGGCGGCGCGCCTGGTCAGCGACTCCGCCTACGTCGCCGCCACCCGCTGACCCCCGACCCCGAGTTGATCTTGGAGTTCTTCGGCCATCGCGCCCGGAATGTCCGGTAGATGGACGAACAACTCCAAGATCAACTTGGGGTCGGCGGCGTGGCTTCGTGCCGGAAACGTGACCCGGAACGGTAGACGGCGCTGCGCGACGTACGGCACGATGGGCGGCACTTATCACTCGTCATGGATGAAAAGTCGCCTGAGAAAGGGTGTGGTCCTGATGCCGAGACCGAGTCGAGGGTGGCGCGCGGGGGCCGTGGCCGGCAGCGTCGCCCTGCTCCTGGCGGCCTGCAGCTCCGACGACGGCGACGGTGGCGACGGCGGCTCCGGTGACCAGCCCTACACGATCGGCCTCTCCAACGGCTTCGTCGGCAGCGAGTGGCGCACCCAGATGGTCGACGGCCTGGAGGAGGCGTTCGCCGAGTACGAGGCGGAGGGCGTCGTCGACGAGCTGGTGGTCGAGAGCGCCGACACCGACGTCAACGGTCAGATCCAGCAGATCCGCAACCTCATCAACCGCGGCGTCGACGCGATCATCGTCAACCCGAACTCCGAGACCGCGCTGGATGCCGTGTTCCGCGAGGCGACCGGGCAGGGCATCGAGGTGTTCGCCATCGACCAGGCGGTGACGTCCGAGGATGTCACGAACGTCGTCATCGACCAGGCCGAGTGGGCCCGCATCTCCGCCGACTGGCTGGCCGGGCAGGTCGGGCAGGGCGGCAACGTGGTCGTCGTCAACGGCATCGCCGGGCACCCCGCCAACGAGATGCGCTGGGGCGCCGCCGAGCAGGTCTTCACCGACGCCGGCGTCAACGTGCTCACCGTCGCCGACGGCAACTGGGACCAGGCGACGGGGCAGCAGGTCATGACGAACCTGCTGGCCACCTACCCCGACGTCGACGGCGTCTGGACGCAGGACGGCATGGCCGAGGGCGTGTTCCGCGCCGTCGACGCGGCCGGCCGGCTGGACCGCATCACCATCAGCGGCGAGGCCCGGGTCGGCTTCATGCGGCTGTGGAACGACGCCCGCGCCACCGGGTTCCAGAGCATCGGCGTCGTCAACCCGCCCGGCGGCGCCGTCTCCGCGCTGCACATGGCCGTCAACGTGCTCGACGGGCGGGAGTTCGCGTCCGGCACCATCGACGGCAACACCGTCCACGTGCCGATCCCCTACACCGTCGACGAGACCACCTTCGACCAGTACTGGGGCGAGGCCGGCAGCGAGAGCGACGCGTACAGCCTGGACGGTTCGCTGACCCGCGACGAGGCCGCGGACTTCTTCGAGTGAGCACGCCGCTGCTGGAGATGAGCGGCGTCCGCAAGCGCTACGGCGGCGTCCAGGCGCTCGACGGGGCCGAGCTCACCGCGGTGCGCGGCGAGGTGCACGCCCTGCTCGGGCCGAACGGCTCCGGCAAGAGCACGCTGGACAAGACCCTGGCCGGCACCGTCGTCCCGGACGCCGGGACGATCCGCATCGACGGAGCCGAGGCGCGCATCGGCGGCCCGCGCGACGCGCACGCGCTCGGCGTCGCCGCCGTGTACCAGCAGCTCAGCATTGTCGGCGACCTCACCGTGACACAGAATGTCGTGCTCGGGCTGGAGCCGGCCCGCCGGTTCGGGTTCCTCGACCAGCGGGCCGCCCGCGACCGCGCCGGCGCCGCTCTGGAGCGGTTCACCGCCGCGTTCGCGGGACGACTGCCGCTGGACCGGCCGGCCAGCGCGCTCGGCCCCGGCGAGCGGCAGATCGTCGAGGTCGCCAAGGCGCTGGCCCGGCGGCCGCGGATCCTGGTGCTCGACGAGGCCACCGCGTCGCTGCACAAGGAGCAGGTCGACGTGCTGTTCGACGTGGTCCGCGAGCTGCGCGCCGACGGCGTCCTCGTCCTGTTCACGTCGCACCGGCTGGACGAGGTCTTCGCGCTCTGCGACCGCGCCACCGTCCTGCGCAACGGCCGCACCGCCGGCACCGTCGAACTGGCCGCCACCGACGAGGACGAGCTCGTCCGGCTGATGGTCGGCGACGCGCCGCACCAGGCACCGCGTGCGGCACGGGCCGGTGCCGCTGGCGCGGGATCGGCGGCGGAGGGCCCGGTCAGCAGCCCAGCGGCCACGCTGGAGGTGCGCGGCCTCACCACCGACCGGCTGCGCGACGTCAGCTTCACCGTCCGCTCCGGCGAGGTGCTGGGTCTGGGCGGGCTGCAGGGACAGGGCCAGTCCGAGCTGCTGCTCGCGCTGTTCGGCGGCGCGCACGTCGGCGCCGGCGAGGCGGTGCTGGACGGCCGCCCGCTGCCGCTGTCGTCACCGGTGAAGGCGGCGCGGGCCGGTGTCGCGCTGGTGCCCGGCGACCGCGGCCGGCAGGGCATGTTCGCCGTGCGGCCGATCCAGGAGAACCTCTCGCTGGCCAGCATGCACCGCCGCGCGACGGCACGGCTCGCGCTGCGCGGCGCGGCCGAACGCGGCGCCGCGACGGCCATGGTGGAGCGGCTGCGGATCAAGATCGGCTCGCTGGCCGACCCGGTGTCGACGCTGTCCGGCGGCAACCAGCAGAAGGTCGTCATCGGCAAGTGGCTGCTCGACCGGCCCCGCGTCGTCCTGCTCGACGACCCGACCAAGGGCGTCGACGTCGCCGCGAAGGAGGAGATCTACGCGATCGTGCGCGGCCTCGCCGACGACGGCGCCGTCGTCATCCTCAACTCCAGCGACAACCGCGAGCTCACCGAGCTCAGCGACCGCGTTCTCGTGGTGTTCGAGGGCACCGTCGTGGAGGAACTGGACGCCGAGGCGATCTCGGAGCGCCGGCTGATCTCCAGCGCACTGCGGCTGGGGCCCGGAGAGACACTGTGACCGGCGCGGCCGCCGGGCTCGTGGACCGGGTGCGCGGCGTCCAGCTGTCCGGCCTGGCGACGGTCGCGATGCTGGTCGTCGCGGTCGCCGTCAACTCCGCGCTGCAGCCGAACTTCTGGGACTCCTACGCGCTGACCTCGAACTTCGCGACGTTCGTGCCGTTGGTGGCGATCGCCGTCGGGCAGACGATCGTCGTGCTGAGCGGCGGGCTGGATCTCTCGCTGGGGGCCCAGGTCACGCTGGCCAGCGTCGTCGCCGTCCAGGTCGTCGACGGGTCGCTGGACCGGTTCCCGCTGGCCGTCGCGGCCGCGCTCGGCGTCGGGCTGGCCTGTGGCGCGCTCAACGGGCTGGTCGTGGCGCTGCTGCGACTGCAGCCGATCGTCGCGACGTTCGCGACCAGCTTCGTGTTCAGCGGGCTGGCGTTGGTCGTGCTGCCGACTCCGGGCGGGTCGGTGCCGTTCGAGATCACGACGGCGTACCGCGACTCCGTGCTCGGTGTGCCGGTCGCGCTGCTGCTGATCGTCGCGCTCGCGCTGGTCTGGCTGGTGCTGCGCCGGCACCGCGTGCTGCGGCACGTCTACGCCGTCGGCGGCGACGCGGACGCGGCGTACGCGTCGCTGGTGCCGGTCGCGCGGACCCGGGTCTGGGCGTATGTGCTCGGCGGGCTGTTCGCCGCTCTGTCGGCACTGGCGATCCTGGCCAACACCGGGTCCGGAGACCCGTTCGTCGGCAACGAGCTGACGCTGGCGTCGGTGGCCGCCGTGGTGATCGGCGGCACGGCGCTGGCAGGCGGCCGCGGTGGGGCGGGCGGGTCGGTGCTCGGCGCGATCGTCCTGGCGCTCGTGACGAACATCATCTTCTTCGCCGACGTGCCCACCGACTACCGGCAGCTGGTCAACGGCGCCGTGATCATCCTGGCGCTGGCCCTGGCCGGCATCCCCGCGCTGCAGAAGAGGAGGCCGTCGGCATGAGCACACCGGTGGTGGACACGCCACGTCGCGGGCTCACGGCCTGGCGGCCGGGACCGGTCGCACTGGCCGGGACCGTCGCCGTCGCTTTGGTGATCGCCGGCGAGATCGTCTCCCCCGGCTTCGCCGGGTACGGCCAGCTGGTCAACCTCATGCGGGTGGCGGCGTTCCTCGGCGTCATCGCGATCGGCCAGACCATCGTCATCATCGCCGGTGGCGGGGGCGTCGACCTGTCCGTCGGCAAGGTGGCGACGTTCTCGGCGATCATCGGGTCGCGGGTCATGGCCGGCGACGACGCCAACATCGTCCCGGCCGTGGCGCTGGCGCTGCTGGTCGCGGCCGCGATCGGACTGGTCAACGGGCTGGGCGTCACGCTGCTGCGGATCCCGCCGTTCGTCATGACGCTGGGCATGATCGGCGTCGTGCAGGGGCTCATCCTCGCCTACACCGGCGGCCAGGCCGAGGGCCGCGCGGCGCCGGCGCTGACGTCGCTGGTCAACGGGCGGGTGATCCTCGACCTGCCCGGTCTGCTGTTCCTGTGGCTGCTGCTCGGCCTGCTCGCCGTCTGGCTGCTGCGCCGCACCACGTTCGGCTGGAGCCTGTTCGCCGTCGGCGCCAACCGCACGGCCGCGGAGCTGACCGGCGTGCGGGTGAACCGGACGCTGATCCTGGCCTACGTGCTGTCGGCGACGTTCGCCGGGCTGGCCGGCATCCTGCTGCTCGGGTACACCGAGTCGGTCTTCCTCGACCTCGCCGACCAGTACATGCTGCCCTCGGTCGCGGCCGTCGTCATCGGCGGGACGCTGCTGGCCGGCGGCATCGGCGGGTACGCGGGCACCGCGGTCGGCGCGATCGTGCTCACCGTCCTGCAGGGTCTGCTCACCACGCTGGACATCGGCGGCGCCTGGCGCACCGTCGTCAACGGTGTCGTCCTGCTCGTCCTGCTGTCGCTCTACGGGCGGCAGCGACGCCTTCGGAGTTAGGGGTCCTTCCACGATGGAGAACAGGCAACGGCTGGGGGTCGGCATCGTCGGCGCCGGCTTCATGGCGAACTTCCACGTCACCTCGTGGACCGGCGTCCGCGACGCCGACGTCGTCGCCGTCCAGAGCCCCGGTGGTGAGAGCGCCCGCGAGCTGGCCGGACGCTGCCGCGAGCTGGGCGTCGGCGACGCGACCGCGTACACCGACGTGCGCGACCTGGTCCGCGACCCGCGCGTCGACGCCGTCTGGGTGACGGCGCCGAACCACACCAGGCTGGAGGTCATCGAGACGATCGCCGACGAGGTCCGCTCCGGCCGCGCGTCGCTCGTCGGCGTCGCCGTCGAGAAGCCGCTGGGCCGCACCCTCGCCGAGGCGCGCCGCGTCCACGACCTGGTCGAGGGCGCCGGGCTGTTGCACGCCTACCTGGAGAACCAGGTGTACGCGCCCGCCGTCACCCGCGGCCACGAGCTGCTGTGGGCCCGCGGCGCCGCAATCGCCGGGACGCCGTACCTCGCCCGCTGCGCCGAGGAGCACAGCGGCCCGCACTCCGCCTGGTTCTGGGACGGCACAAGGCAGGGCGGCGGCGTGCTCAGCGACATGATGTGCCACTCCATCGAGGCCGGCCGGTACCTGCTCACGCCGCCCGGCGCCGACGTCTCGGACTGGCTGACGCCGGTGTCGGTCAGCGCGCAGATCGCCTCGCTCAAGTGGTCACGCAAGAAGCACGCCGCCCAGCTCGCCGAGCGGTTCGGCGGCGCCGTCGACTACACCCGGCGGCCGGCCGAGGACTACGCGCACGCCACCATCGTCTTCCGCAACGGTGACGGCGACGACGTCGTCGTCGAGGCGACCACCTCATGGAGCTACGTCGGCCCCGGCCTGCGGCTGACGTTCGAGCTGCTCGGGCCGGAGTACTCGATGACCGCCAGCACGCTGAGCACCGAGGCGCAGCTGTTCCTCAGCCGCGAGCTGAGCTCACCCGAGGGCGAGGACCTCGTCGAGAAGCAGGGCGCCGAGCAGGGCCTGCTGCCGATCGTCTCCGACGAGTCGCTGACCTACGGCTACACGACGGAGAACCGGGCCGTGGCCGCGGACTTCCTCGCCGGGCGGCAGCCGCGGGAGAGCCTCGCCCGCGGCGTCGAGGTCAGCGAGCTGATGATGGCCGCCTACCTGTCCGCCGAGACCGGCCAGACGGTGCGTCTCCCCGCCGACCTCGACGCGTTCGTCCCGCAAGTGGCGCAGGGAACCTGGCGGCCGTAGCTCCCACTTGATTTCCGCGCAGCCGAGGCGCGATCCCACTGCATCGGCGTGTCGGCGGCTGCACTCCGGCCGCGCCTGTTTCACTGCCCGCATGCGTACCTGGGACCCGCATGGGCTGCAGCATCTCCGGTCGATCCGCCGCGAGCTGGACCGCATCGGCCTGGTCGGCCTGGCCCACGAGGCGATCGTCGAGGTCTGGCGGTCCAACAGTGCGCGGTACGAGCCGGAGGAGCTCTTCGACGACGCCTTCACGCTGGGCGTGAACTCGACCAGGAACCTGGCGAACCGGCTGTACGCGTACGCACGCGGTGACGAGCGCTGGCGGGCGACGGGCGTGCAGGCCAGCCAGGAGTTCGGCGCGACCGTCCTGCACACCGGCGGCCTGGACCTGCGACTGGTCAAGGCTCCGTCGACCGCGGGCCGCAAGCCTGACTTCGTCGCCGACTTCGACTGGCAGTCCGGCGAGATGAGGCACGCGGCCGCGGCCCGCAACCGCGCGGCGTACGGGCTGCCGGCGCGACGCCCGTCCGAGCCGGCCCTCTTCGAGGTGGAACTGCCGGACGCGGCCACCGCGGTACGGGCGTGCCGCGACCTGTTCCTCGTCTGGGGTGCCGACCTCACGACCGGGCTGACGGCGGGCTGGCTGGGCCTGCCGACGACGACGGCGGACCGCTGGATCGCGCTGGCCAGGTTGTGGTGGGACGAGGCGGCGACGTCGCAGCGCACCGACGGCGCCAGCCAGACGCCGGCCGGCGACACCCCCGGCTTCGAGGACCAGCCCGCCCCGGTTCCCACCATCACGCTCAAGCCACGGCGACAGGAGGCCGGCGCGCCGTGACGCCGGAGTCGGACCCGACCCGGCGGGCCCGCCGGCGCCGGGCCAGCGGCACCGTCGTCGACTTCGACGGCCGCCGGCTCGCGCTCGCCCGGCGGCGGCATCGACTCCAGCGCACCGCGCTGGCGGACCTGACCAGCGTGAGCGCCGCCGCCATCACCCAGTTCGAGCGCGGCACGGCACGTCCCACCAACGCCGTCGTGGCCGAGCTCGCGCTGGCGTTGGGGATGCCGCTGGACTTCTTCCGGCAGGGCCGCCCCATCGAGCCGGTCCCGGCCAGCGCCGCACACTTCCGCTCGCTGCGCGCCACCCCGGCCATCGCCCGCGAGCAGGCCCTCGCGTTCGCCGAGATCTCGCTGGCCGTGGTCGACCTGGTCGAGCAGTACGTCGACCTGCCGGACGTGCCCGTCCTGGCCGAGCCGGTCGAGACCGAGCCCGAGCCCGGCTCGATCGCCCGGCTCGCCGCCGCCACCCGGGCGCGGCTCGGAGTCGGTGCGGGGCCGGTTCCGCACATGGTCCGGCTGCTCGAGGCGCACGGCGTCGTGGTGCTGCGCCTGCCCCCCGAGATCGACCATCGCGTCGACGCGTTCTCGACCGAGGCCGGCCACCGCCCCCTCGTCCTGCTGTCGCCGGCCAAGGACGACCGCGCCCGCAGCCGCTTCGACGCCGCGCACGAGCTGGCCCACCTCGTCATGCACCAGGACGTCGACCCGGGCTCGAAGATCGTCGAGCGCCAGGCCGACACCTTCGCCTCCGAGTTCCTCGCCCCCACGGACGAGCTGGAACCGGACCTGCCACGCAAGGTCGACTGGGACGCGCTCGCCCGGGCCAAGTCGACCTGGGGCATCAGCCTGGCGGCGCTGGTCTACCGGGCCCGTCACCTCGGCCTGTGGGGCGAGCACGCCTACCGGCGGGCGAACCAGCACCTCGCCGAGCTGGGCTACCCGGAGCCCGGACCACTCGGCCCGCCTGAGTCGCCCTACCTGCTCGGAGCGGCGGTCGAGCTGCTGGCCGGCGCCGGCACCACGATCGGCGACCTCGCCACAGCCAGCCGGCTGCCCGCGCAGCAGATCGAGGAGATCGTCGCGGCCGGCAGCGAGACGCGACCTCGGCTGTCCCTCACGATCGACCCGCGCTAGGCGTATCCGGCCGTGAGGTGGGTGGCGGGTGTGTCGGGTGGAACGGGGTGAGAGCCCCCGGGGTGGTGTGGCATGTCGAAGCCTGCACGACCCGGGAGGGCTCGGTGTCCCACCGTCACGCTCCTGCGACGTTCCATGGCCGGTGGCTGATCATCCGGCGGCACCGTGGCGGCCGCCTGGGCTACCAGCAAACGACTCCGCTCGGACCTGGCCGGGCACGCCCGGCTCTGCGGCTACGGCGCCAGCCACTCGCGGTTCTTCTGGGGATTCCGCTTGTATCTGATCTGCACCGCCGAGGCATGCCCATCATCTGGGGACTGGCCAACCCCAAGATCGGTGAACGCGAGGTCGTGACCGCGTTGCTCGACCACGACCATCATCTCGTGCGGGCCGGGCAGGGGAATCCTCGCCGACAAAGGGTGAGCCGGGCGCGACTTCGAACACTTCGTCAGCACCGGCCTGGGCGCGCTCCTGATCCGCCCCGACCGCAAGGATGAGCCGACCAGACTGGGCAGGCTGGCCCGGGTCCGCCAGTGGGTCGAAGCCGTCTTCGACACGCTGAAAGACCAGCTCACCCTCGAACACCGCGGCGCCCGCACCCTGCCCGGTGTCCACGCCCGCATCGCCGCACGAGTACTCGCCCTCGCCACCGCGATCTGGCGCAACTGGCGCGCACCGGCGCCTCCGCCAAACGATCCCTGATCGCCTACGACCACTGACGATCAATCGGACTCACTCGCCTAGATGAGTGAGTCCGAATGGTGGTGGGGACGGCAGGTCGGGAGTCGAGGACGGGACGGACGGGTCCGCCGCACGGGTAGCTGTCGCGTCGGCGCCACGGCGTGACGATGTGACCCGGCCCTTCGTCGTTGATGACGATTGACAGCGCCATGAACTGCCGTGCCCGGGGGCAGGTGATCATGCTCGAACCGGGTGGGCCGGGGGCTGAGGGGCGGCGGTCCCACACCGCTCACCGGACCGGCCGACGCCACCGACGCGATCAGAACCGCGGAACCACGGAAGAACCCCTTCGGACTCACTCGCCTAGGGGCGATGGCCGAACGACGGCAGCGCGGTGCTGCCGTCGGCGTAGTACTGCAGTTCGGTGACCGAGCCCGGCGATGGCAGCAGCCGGAACAGCGACTCCGCCGGGGCGCCGAGCGCCAGCCGGGTCAGCGTGCGCATCGGGATGGAGTGGGTCACGACGACGACCGGCTGGCCGGGGTAGGTGGCCAGCAGGGCGTCGCGGGCGGCGCTGACGCGCGGGACGACGTCGTCGAGCGACTCGCCGCCGGGTGGGCGCAGCGCCGTGGTGCCGAACCAACCGGCCAGCGCGTCGGGGTAGCGCTCGCCGATCTCGGCCAGTGTCAGGCCGTCCCAGTCGCCGAAGTCGCACTCGCGCCACGCCTCGTCGACCGTGGTCGTGAGGCCGAGCCGCCGGCCGATGATGTCGGCGGTCTCACGGGTGCGCACCATGGGCGAGCAGACGACGGCGACGGCACCGCTGGTGCTCAGCAGCTCGGCGGCACGGGCGGCCTGCTCGCGGCCGAGTTCGTCGAGGCTCGGGCCGGGCACGCCGCCACCGGAGAACCGGCGCGCCGCCGTCATGGCCGTCTGGCCGTGCCGCACCACCTGCAGCGTGGTGGGCGGGCCGAGCTCCGGACTCCACGCGGTCAGCTTGGTGACCGGTGAGGTGGCGTCGGCGGGCGCCGGCACCGGGCGGCCGTCGAGGGCCTGGTTGACCAGGCGGTCGGCATACGCGTTCTCCGCCCGCGGCACCCAGGTGTAGCTGACGCGCTCGCGCGGGAAGATCTGGCCGGCTTCGCCGGCCAGCGACCGCAGCTCGGCGTTCTTGATCTGCCAGCGGCCCGACAGCTGCTCGACGACGAGCTTGGAGTCGAGCCGGGCCTCGACGACGGCGTCGGGGTCGATGCCGCGGGCGGCGCGCAGGCCGGCCAGCAGGCCGCGGTACTCGGCGACGTTGTTCGTCGTGACGCCGATGGTCTCGGCCGCCTCGGCCAGCACCTCGCCGGAGGCGGCGTCGCGGACGACCGCGCCGAACGCGGCCGGGCCGGGGTTGCCCCGCGACCCGCCGTCGGCCTCGACGATCAGCTTTCGCGTGGTCACAGCCCCGACTCGGGGGTACGGACCAGGATGCGCCGGCACTCGTCGTGGCGGAACACGACGTCGGGCGCAAGCCCGCGGATGCGGCCCAGCTCGGCGGCGTCGAGCTGCAGCATGCAGCCCTCGCAGCGGCGCTGCCGCAGCGCGGCCGCCCCGATGCCGCCGCGGTCGGCGCGGATCTTCTCGTACAGCGCCAGCAGGTCGGCCGGGATGTCGGCGGCCAGCGCCTGGCGCTCGGCCCGCGAACCGGTGGCGTCCTGGTCGATCTGCGCCCACGCGGCGTCGCGGGCGGCCTGGACCTCCTGCGCCTTCTTGCCGACGCTCTCGCGCTCGGCGGCCAGCGCGGCGGCCTCGTTCTGCGCCTCCTCGAGCCGCTCCATGATCTCGATCTCGGCGTCCTCGAGCACGCCCTGGCGGCGGTTGAGCGAGGCGATCTCGCTCTGCAGGCTCTCGAGCTCCTTCGCCGACGACACCTGCCCGGCGTCGAGCCGCTTCTGGTCGCGGTCTTTGCGGCCCCGGACCTGCTCGACCTCGGCGTCGGCGCGCTTCTGCTCGCGCTCGAGGTCGGTGACCGCCGTGCCGGCGACGACCTCGGCGTCGCGCAGCCGGCTGTGCTCGCCGGCGAGCGTCTCGAGCTCGGCGGCCTCGGGCAGCGTCCGGCGGCGGTGGGCCAGCTGATCGAGCCGCTGGTCGACCGCCTGGACGTCGAGCAGCCGCAACTGGACGGCGGGGTCAGCGTTCAGCGTGAGCTCCTTCGTCGGCCCCGGATTCCCGGGCGATTCGATGCAGTGTCCACGGATCGGTCGGCGTGGTCGAGACGCGAGTCTCCACCGTATCGCCTGCGCCCGACAACTCGGCCGCCAGCAGGGCCGCGGCGTCGGGCAGCCACGGCCACTCGCTGGCCCAGTGCGCGACGTCGACGAGCGCCGGCCCGCCGGCCTCGCCCGCCTCCGACGACGGGTGGTGGCGCAGGTCGGCCGTCACGTACGCGTCGACGCCCGCGGCCCGCACCGTGCCGAGCAGGGAGTCGCCCGCGCCGCCGCACACCGCCACCGTCGCGACGACGGCGTCCGGGTCGCCCATGGCGCGCACCCCGGACGCCGTCACCGGGAGCGCCGCGGCCACCCGGCGGACGAACGCGGCCAGCGGCTCCGGCGCAGGGAGCCGGCCGATGCGGCCCAGGCCGAGCGCGGGGTCGTCGGCGCCGGCGGGCACCAGCGGGCGGGTGCCCTCCAGGCCGAGCGCCGAGGCGAGCGCGTCGTTGACGCCCGGAGCGGCACGGTCGGCGTTGGTGTGCGCCGTGTGCAGCGCGACGCCGCCGGCGATCAGCCGGTGCACCAGCCGCCCCTTCGGCGTCGTGGCCGGCACCCCGTGCACCGGGCGCAGGAACAGCGGATGGTGGGTGACGACGAGGTCGGCCTCCCAGGCCAGTGCCTCGTCGACGACGGCGGCGACGGGATCGACGGCGAACAGGACGCGCCGCACCCGAGCGTCGGGATCGCCGCACACCAGCCCGACGGCGTCCCACGACTCGGCCAGTTCCGGCGGGTAGAGCCGCTCGAGGGCGGCGACGACAGCGGCGAGACGGACCACGGACCGACCCTATCGATCAGCAAGGGGGTGCCGTCGAAGCGGACCCGTTCTCCGGTTGACGTCGCGACGACCCCGATGTGACGCTCATCCCAAGGGGGCAACGGCACGCACGAGGAGGCTCGTCCCATCAGCACCCCACACCCCGCCGACGGCCACTCCTGGTGCGTCGAGCACGACCCCAGCGGCGCGTGCCTCGGCGGTCTCCACGAGCTTCCCGGCGGCGGCACCGCCTGGCTGGAGGGCGCCGGCGAGCCGGTCGTCGTGGTGGCGCTGGCCCGGTCCGGCGACCGGCGCCCGCCGCGGTTCGCCGCCGGCCAGGCGCGCGACCTGGCCGCGGCGCTGACGGCGCTCGCCGACCAGCTCGACCGGCCGGGCCCGTTGTCCACATGACTCGAACGCCCGTTTGACATCCCCCTCCCACCACCCCCTACCATGTCCCCATAGCCCCACCCCTCCCCGGAGGGCTGGCACAGCTATCGACCACGAGACGCGGCATCCGGCCGGACGGTCTCGTACCGGCCGCTCACGGTGGGACGGCACGGCGACCAACGCGCATCTTCATGCCGTCCCCTGTCCAGGGGTACGGCTGCTGGGCGGCGCCGTCCCCATCCGCATGACCACACGACGGCTCCCCCGGCCCCCAGTCCGCTCCTGAGCGACTCCATTGGAGGAGACCGTGGCCACCACACCAGCCGCGGACCGTCGCGACGTCATCGTCCGGTCCGCCTTCCTCAGCGACGATGTCGGCGAGATCGTCGCCTGGCACGACACCGAGGGACCCGCCATCGACATCCATCTCGAACCCACCGACGCCGGCCAGCGCGTCGACGTCTCCCTCACCCCGGCCGAGGCCCGCGTCGTGGCCCGGCAGCTGACCGAGATCGCCGACACCGCGCAGCGGGCCGGCTGGACCCCGGCGCTACTGGCCGACGTGCGCGAACGCTACCTGCCGGGGCTGTCCGACGCGCAGATCATCGAGCGGCTCGAGACCCTCACCGACCGGCTCGGCGGGTTCGTGCTGGGCTTCCGCGGCAAGGTCGACTGGCGGGCCGGGCGCATCCTCGTCGCCGAGACCGGCAACGACCTCCTCGACCGCGCCACCGCCGCCGTCGACACCGCCGAGCGGCACATGTCCAGCTACCAGCAGGCGGTCGACCAGCTCACCGCCGTCAAGGCCGAGCTCGACCATGTCCGCCGGTTCTTCGCGCACGAGAGCGAGTTGGGCCGATGACCGCCACCACATCCCACGACCAGTGCGTCCTCAAGTGGTGCAACGAGGCCGGCGACCACGCCCCGCACCGGCAGTACGTCGCGTCCCTGGTCGCCTGGCACCAGACCTGGCTCATCGGTATCAACGTCGTCCAGGCCGACGGCGAGCCCGTCCACGTCGAACTCACCGCCACCGCCCGATGGTCTCCACCGGCCACGGTGACGCTGAAACCCGACGAGGCCGAGGCGGTCGGGCAGGCGCTCCTGGAGGCCGCCGCCCGCGCCGTCCGCTGACCCGGCCACGGCCGCCGGGGCTGCCGCCTTCCCATGATCATCAACCTTTGGTGTCGTCATGGCGGCACGAAAGGTTGATGATCAGGGAGGGAGTCCGTCGAAGGTGCGTAGGTCAGGACGTCCGCAGCGACGGCAGCGCCGAGGTGATGTCGGCCTGCAGGCCGGCCCACTCGACGAAGTCGGCGCGCACGTCGTCGACGCCGTCGTTGAAGGCCAGCGCCATCATCAACAGCAGCCGGGCGTGGGGCGCGTTGAGCGAGTCGGCGGGGAAGACCGCGCCGCTGCCGCCGTACACGCTGCCCGATCCGGTCCGGGTGGTCGACGCGAACATCACGCCGACCTGGACCGCCCGGGTGCGGGCCTGGCCGGCCGCGCCGGAGATGCCGCCGGCGCCCGTCCCGGCGGTGACGATGCCCTCGACGCCGGCCGCCGCCCAGGCGTCGATCGCCTCGCCGCCGGCCTCCTGGGCGTTGTAGAAGATCTCGACCCGCGGCAGGTCCGCCTTCTCGATCGTCGTCAGGTCGAACGGCGTGCGCCAGTTACGCAGCGCGTTCGCCGTCGTCACCACGCTCCCCCGCGTCTCGAACACCCGCAGCGCCCGGGGCGGCATCCGCATGATCCGCACCTTGAGGTCGTCGACGTAGCCGAGGAGCCCGAACTCCGGGGTCTGGAAGGTGTCCATCCGGTACGACGACGTCTTCGTCACGTCGCGCACGGCGTGGATCTCGTCGTTGAGCATGAGGACGGTGCCGAACCACCCGGTCTTACCGCTGGCCGCCGTCACGATCGCGTTGAACAGGTTGGCCTGCGCGTCGGACCCGATGACCGTCCACGGGCGCATCGCGCCGGTGATGACGACCGGCTTCGGGCTGCGCACCGTCAGGTCGAGGAAGAAGCCGATCTCCTCCATCGTGTCGGTGCCGGTCGTGACCACGACGCCGTCGGACGTCCGCAGCGCGTTGTCGACCGCGAGCGACAGGTCGTACAGCTCGGCGATCGTGTAGCCGCCGGAGCCCTTGTTGCCGAACTGCAGGCTGTTCACGTTGGCCACCTCGTCGAGGTTGGGCACCTCGGCGAGCATGTCCTCCATCAGCAGCGTGCCGGCGCGGTAGCGCTGGAAGCTGGTCGGAGTGTCCGACAGGCCGGCCATGGTGCCGCCCGTGGCGACGACGGTCACGGTGGGCAGAGCCTCGTCGGCGGCGCGGACGACCGACTTCGGCACGGCCTGCGGCGGCTGCGCCGGCGCGCCGTCCGCGCCGGGCAGGAACACGATCAACAGGGCGACGGCGGCCGCGACCGCCAGCGGGACGCGACCACGCAACGCCGCGACGTTCCGGTGGAACGACATCTGAGGGCACCTCCGGCTCACAGGACCAGGGACGCCCATAAAGAATCAATGATCCGTTACCGGGAGGAACCGCCCGATTTTCCGCGGCGTTACGACTGCCGGCTTCAGGGTCCGGACCAGCCGGTGGCCGCCCGCGGATGCCGCTGGCCCGGCACCCGCCGTGGCTGCCGCACGGGCGTCGCGGCGAAGCGAACCTCCTGGGCGGCGGCGCACAGCGGCCCGATCAGCCCGGCCGACAGCTCTTCCACCCAGAGCAGCAGATCGACGTCGGCCGGCCGGGCGGGCACGCCGAGGTCCAGCGAGTCCTGGTACCAGCGCACCACCGACGGCATCAGCGCCCGCAGCGCCGCCCGCCGGTCGGTGACCCCCAACGCGCCGAGTGCCTGGTCGAACTCCGCGACGAAATCTCTCATGTCGTGCCCCCTTGCCCGGCACCACGCCGACACACCGTTGCGCCGGGCCGCCGCACCGCCCCTGCGAGCCTGAATACCCCATGAGCGCCCGCGCCGTCGACGATGACCGGACCAGTCCGGCCGCGCGGACGGTGGACGAACCTGCTTCGATGGGGGCATGGCCGTGCCGATCCCCGACTTCCTCGCCATCGTCGCCGGGCTGCCCGGAGCCGGCGGGACCGACTCCGACCGCTGGACGACGTTCCGGGTCGACGGCCGGACGTTCGGGTATCTGTGGCCGGCCACATCGACCGTCGGGCTGAAGCAGACCATCGCCGAGCAGCTGGCGCTGGTGGCCGAGCGCCCGGACGTCTTCGAGATCCAGTTCACCGCGGGCGCGTTCGGCTGGGTGGTCGTCCACCTCGACGGCATCGAGCGCGACGAGCTGGTGGAGCTGACGTTCGAGGCCTGGCGGCTGACGGCGCCCGAGGCGCTGGTCGAACGGCAGGGCGATCGGCTGCCACAGTAGGAGTGTCACGGATCGGCGGGCTGATCGGTCGTCCTGGTGTACGGCGGCCGGCCCGGCCGCCACCGTCCCTCCGGAAGGGCTGCACCATGAAGATCGTCGTCATCGGCGGTACCGGTCTGATCGGCTCGAAGGTCGTCGCGCTCCTCGACGACCAGGGCCACGAGGCCGTCGCCGCCGCCCCCAACACCGGCGTCAACACGCTGACCGGTGAAGGGCTGGCGGAGGCGCTCGACGGCGCGGACGTCGTCGTCGACGTCTCGAACTCGCCGTCGTTCGAGGCCGCGGCCGCGCTCGAGTTCTTCGAGACGTCCACCGGCAACCTGCTCGCCGCGGAGGACGAGGCCGGCGTCGGGCACCACGTCGCGCTCTCGGTCGTCGGGACCGACCGGCTGGCCGAGAGCGGCTACTTCCGGGCCAAGATCGCCCAGGAGAAGCTGATCGCCGCGTCCCCGGTGCCCTACTCGACCGTCCACGCGACGCAGTTCTTCGAGTTCCTCAAGGGCATCACCGACGACGCCACCCACGAGGGCGTCGTCAGTCTGGCGCCGGTGTTCATCCAGCCGATGGCCGCCCAGGACGTGTCCGCCGCCGTCGCCGAAGTGGCCGTCGGCAGCCCTCTGAACGGGATCGTCGAGGTCGCCGGGCCGGAGCGGTTCCGGCTCGACGAACTGGTCCGCACGACGCTCGCCGCGCGGCAGGACCCGCGCGAGGTCCGCACCGACCCCGGGGCGCGCTACTTCGGCGCCGCCCTCGGCGAGGACACGCTGGTCCCCGCAGCCGAGGCCCGGCAGGGCGCGACCACCCTGGCCGGCTGGCGGGCCTCCCAGGCGTAGGTGCACCCGGCCCCGCCACGGGCGTGCCCGGGGCGGGGCCGCCCCGATATCGTGATCCTGTGACCACGGACGGCGTCGCCGAGTTCCTCGACGTTCGGCCGCAGCTGTTCGGCATCGCCTACCGCATGCTGGGCAGCGTCGCCGAGGCCGAGGACATCGTGCAGGACGCCTGGATCCGCTGGCAGCGCACCGACCGCGGCGAGGTCGAGAACCCGGCCGCCTTCCTCACGACCACCGCGACCCGGCTGGCCCTGACGGCGGCGACGTCGGCCCGCGTGCGCCGCGAGACCTATCCCGGCCCGTGGCTGCCCGAGCCGGTCGACACCAGCGACGATCCCGCGCTCGGCGCGGAACGGGCCGAGGCGCTCGACCTCGCGGTCCTGCTGCTCCTCGAGAAGCTCGGGCCGGCCGAGCGGGCCGTGTACGTCCTGCACGAGGCCTTCGACTACCCCTACCGGCGCATCGGCGAGATCCTGGAGATCTCCGAGCCGCATGCCAGGCAGCTGGCCCGCCGCGCCCGGCTCGCCCTGGAGTCCGGCCGGTCGGCGCCGGCCGCGCCCGCGGTCCGCCGGCAGCTGCTCGAGACGTTCGTCGCCGCGGCCCGCGACGGCGATCTCGAGGCGCTCGAGAAGCTGTTCACCGACGACGTCGTCGCCCGGGCCGACGGCGGCGGCAAGGTGCGCGCGTCGCGGGTCGAGCTGGCCGGGGTGGCGCGGGTGGTGCTGTTCATCGACAACATCCTGCGCAAGTACTGGCACGACTTCACGCTCAGCGTCGTCGAGGTCAACGGCGGGGGCGGCCTGCTGGTCACCGACGACGCCGGCACACCGCAGGCCGTCCTCGCGCTGGACGTCACCGAACGCGGCGTCGAGCGGGTCTTCTTCGTCGTCAACCCGGAGAAGATGCGGCAGTTCGAGCCGACGGCCGACGCGGAGCGGGCGCCGTAGCGTTGCGCGCCCGCCGCGCCGACGCCGTCCGTCAGGAGTGCTCGTAGATCCCGCCCCAGCCGGGCCGCTGATCGTTCGGGCGCTGGGTGTGGATGACCATGGGCTGACCGGAGACCCAGGTGAGGTCCATCGCGATGTTCACCCGGGGACAGCCGAACAGGTCGTCGTCCTTGTCGAGGACCGCCTGGGTGCTCAACGGATAGTGGTGGTAGGCGGTCGAGACCGGCAGGGTGTGGGAGAAGACCGTGATCGGACTGGACACCCCGCAGGCCGTTCCGTCGAGGTACTGGGGCTGCACGACGACGTCGACCTTCACGGTGGTGCCGTCGGATTCCGGATTGACGCATCCGGCGAACGTGTCGCCCGGGGCGCACGAGGTCACGTTCTGGTCCATGGCGATGGTGACCTTCGGGCTGGCCGCGCTCTGGAAGGTGTAGTTGCCGTAGTTGTGCCGCCGGAACGGGGTCGCCGCGTTGATGTAGGGCTGCGGGCCGGTGCCAGTGTCCGGGACCGTCCAGCCGTATCCCGCCGTCACGCCGACGCTGCTGGTCGGCTTGACCGGCGTGGCGTTCAGGGTCGCGCCTGCATGGAAGGTCACCGGGATGGTGCCGCTGTTGGGCTGGTAGGCGGCCACCCGGAGCTTGCAGGTGTACGTGCCGGTGGACGGTGCCCGGAACATGGCGCGGATCTGCGGCCGGAACGTGTAGATGTTGTTCGGCGGGTCGAGGTTCCGCGCGGCGTACCACCCGGTGCCCACGCTGGCGATGCCGGGCCCGTAGCACTGCACGATGAAGGCCACGCCGGGGTCGGGGCGCGGCTCCGTCCGGTTGGTGCTGGCCTCCAGGTCGCGGGTGTAGAGCCAGACCCCCTCCCCTTGGGTCAGGCTCATCGTGAGGACGCCGGCGCCGCCGGGCAGGTCGACGGGGTTGCTGTTGGTCGTGGCGTTGATGACGAACTGGGGTGTCGGCGGCGTGGAGATCGGGTCGTTGCCGATCGCCTGCGCGCTCAGCGCGTTCGTGCCGAGCAGCGCCGTGACCGCCGCCCAGACGGCGAGCGTGCCGAGCGTTCTGCGGGGACGGATGGGTCTCATCGGGCCTCCAGCATTCTGTTCAGGCACGTGATGGCCAGCATCAGGTGCCGCGGGTGGTGGTAGTTCTCGATCCGTGCCGGCATCGCCGCGAACGACTCGTGACTGCCCTGACGATCGGTGGCGTGCCTCCACGTCGGTGATCCGTGCCCGTGGAGCGGAAACGTGTTCCGCACGTACGCGTAGGTGCGCTCGAACAGGTCCTTCGCCCAGCGGGCGCCCGTCCGCTCGATGACGAGCAATGCCCCGATGAGCACCTCCTCCTGCACCCAGAGCTGCTTGTCGGTGGACCAGAGGTTGCGGTCGACGTGCTGGAGGTTGCGGAACACGCCGCCGTAGACGTCGTCCCAGGCGACCTCGACGTGCCGCCGCAACCGGGTGGCGGCGGTGTCGAAGAGTGCGTCGTCGCGCAGCCTCGTGGCCTCGGCCAGCACCATCCACAGCGCCTCGACGGCGTGGCCGGTGTAGACGAGCTGTTCGTACTCGTCGTCCGGCCGGCCGAGGTCGTGGTCGACGAGCTCGTTGAGCAGATCGAACCGCGGGTTGTGGTGGTGCGCGACGATCGCCTCGACGCACCGCGCGGCCACGCCCTCCATCTCGGCGTCCTCGCGCATCTCGAGCAGCTGCGTCGAGGCGCGCAGCAGCACCATCCAGATGCCCAGGACCCGCGCGCCCGGGTAGGGGCGCGCGTCCGGCCCGAGATACGTCTGCCCGATCGTGGGCTGGAAGTCCGGCTCGTCGTATCGCCGCAGGCTCCGCAGCACCAGCTCCTTGGCCTCGTTCCAGAGCCGGGCGTCGTCGGTGGCCTTGGAGAACTCCGCCAGTCCCTCGGCGACGAACAGGTCGCCGTAGACGGCGCCGCCGCTGCCCGCCAGCGGGACACCGTCGCGACTCACCTCCGACGGCCACGGCTCGTCGCCGGCCGGCTGGGTGCGCCGGAGGAAGCCGACCGTGCGCCGAGCGACGTCCAGGTACTCCTGGTCCTTCGCCAGGTTGTTGTAGAGGAACGAGTAGACCCAGACGCCGCGCCCGTCGAACCAGGTCCGCTTCGTCTCGTCGACGCGCAGGCCGGACGGGTCGACGTGGCACATGAATCCCCCCTCCCGGTGGTCCACGACGAACTCGTCGAGGAACGGGAGGAACCCGTCGAACAGGTCCTGGCGGTACCGGTCGCGCAGCCGGCGGATCGCGTCGAGGTCCTCGAACGACACCACGGGCTCAGCCGGCCTGCTCGGCCAGCAGCGTGTTCCAGGCGTCCTCGACCTTCGCCAGCGCGTCCGTCGCCGCGCCGTCACCGGTCAGGAACGCGCGGATCTCCTTCAGGTAGGCGTCCTCGAGCTGGGTGGAGATCTGCTGGGTGATCACCAGCGGCAGCTCGTCGAGAACACGCATCCGCGCCGCGTCCTGCGGATCGCTCTCGTCGAGGTCGGTGAACGCGCCGCCCTCCAGGGTCTGCGACGTCGACGGGAAGAGCGGCGCCAGCTCGCAGAACTCGAGCTGCGCGTCGGGACCGGTGACGTGCAGGATGAAGTCCGCGGCCACCTCCTTGATGTCGCTTCGCTCCGGCACGACGAACGTGTTGATGCCGGGGATCACGTAGTTGCCCGCAGCCCCCTGCACTCCCGGGGTCACCACGAGGTTCTGGTAGACGTCCGGGGCGTTGTTCTCGGTGTTGATCAGGTTGGCGGGGAGCCCGTACACCCCGCCGACGACGCCCGCGGCGAGGCCGTTGTCGAGCGTCTCGGGCAGGTTGCGGATGTCCTCGGAGACCGCGCCGGGACAGACCGCGCCCGCACGGTAGGCCTCCCGCCATTTGTCGAGCACCGCGGCGGCCTCCGGCGTGTTGAGCGTCGCCTGTGTCCGGTCGTCGTTCAGCACGGTGATCCCCTCGCTCTGGAGCACCGCGACCCTGGGCAGCTCGGCGAACCCGCATGCGCCGGTGGCCGCCTTGACCTGCCGGCCGAACTCGAAGGCCTCGTCCCACGTCGTCGGCAGGTCCGCGGGCGCGATGCCGGCCTGGTCGAGCAGCTGGGTGTTGTACCAGCCCGCGGGCGCTCCCCCGTGGATCCATGGGACCGCCACGAGTTCGTCCTGCAGCCGCACGGCATCGACCAGGGCGGGGATGTAGGCGCTCAGGTCGTCGTCGGAGTAGAAGGGCGTGAGGTCGGACAGCGCGTTGCCGAACGAGCCGAGGTCGGAGTCGACCAGCTGCACGACGTCGGGAACGTCGCCGGAGGCCAGCGCCGCGAGGAGCTTCTGGTTGATCTCGCCGCCCGGGACGTCGACCCACTCGATCTCCACGCCGTCGTTGGCGGACTCGTAGTCGTCGATGAGGCCTTGGATGTAGTCCCCGTAGTTTCCCTTCAGGTTGATCGTCCAGAACTCCACCGTGCCCGACGTCTGCTGGTCATCCGACGTGTTGTCGGCCGACCCCGCGATGCACCCGCTCAGGGCGCCGATCGACAGCAGCGCCGTGGCGAGCACCGCAGGGGTCTTGGGACTGCGCATCCGACACCTCCATGGAAGGGGCGACCCCAGTGGCCACCGACGAGCCGAGATCCTTGACAGCAGTTTATGGCCACCGTAATCTCCCGATCCGGATGTCCGTAACTGCGATTTGCGCAAGATTAGCGCCACGAAGACAAATGTCAACCCCCTACGGAGGCCCTCATGACGACCATCGCCTCGGCCGCACCCAAGGCGACGTCGACGGGCCCTCCGGGCGGAGGTGACACCCCCCGCAAGGGGGCGGGGCGGGGCAACGCGGTGGGTCAGGCGCGCTGGATCCCCTACGCCTTCCTGATCCCGGGTCTCGCGTTCCTGGGCGTCTTCTTCCTCTGGCCGGCCTGGACGGCGATCCAGCTGGCCTTCTACCGCTACGACGTCGTCACGCCACCGGTGTACGTCGGGCTGGACAACTTCTCGACCGCCTTCTCCAGCTCCGACTTCTGGCAGGCGCTGACCAACTCCGTCCTCTTCCTGGTGATGTACCTGCCGCTGGTGGTCTTCCTGCCACTGCTGCTCGCGGTGCTCGTCAACTCGAAGATCCGCGCGGTGTCGTCGTTCCGGCTCCTCTACTACCTGCCGGTCGTGACGCCGATGGTGGCGATCGCCATCGCCTGGAGCTACGTGTTCCATCCGCGCGGAGGGTTGAACTGGGCCCTGCTGGAGCTGGGCGTGATCGACGAGCCGATCCAGTTCCTGCTCGACCCCACGTGGTCGCTCCCGGCGGTGGTCGCCGTGGAGGCCTGGCACGGGCTCGGGTACTTCATGGTGATCTACCTGGCCGGGCTGCAGGCGATCCCCCAGGACCTGTACTCGGCGGCGTCCCTCGACGGTGCCGGCTGGTGGCGGCAGCTGACCAGCATCACGATGCCGCTGATCCGCCCGTACCTCGCCGTGTGTCTCGTCCTGGGCGGCGTCTTCTCCATGCAGGCGTTCGCCTCGATCTACGTCCTGACCGGAGGCGGCCCGCAGGGCGCGAGCAGCACGCTCGGCTTCTACATCTGGACCGAGGCGTTCCAGCGGTTCAACTTCGGCTACGCGAGTGCGGTCGGCCTGATCCTGTGGGCGCTCCTGCTCACCTTCGCCGCCGTCAGCCACCGTCTCTCGCGAGGTGAGGCGGAATGAATCCCCGCTCCTGGGCGATGCCCGTGCGCTACGCCGCGATGGCGATCGTGGCGCTGCTGTTCGTCGGCCCGTTCCTCATCCTGATCACCACCGCCTTCAAACCGGCCGGCCAGGCGGTGTTCAGCTTCCCGCCCGCGCTCGTGCCCTGGCCGCCGGCGATCGACCACCTGGTCGAGGCGTGGCACGCCATCCCGTTCGGCCGCTACCTGCTCAACTCGCTGATCTACGTCGCCGCGACGATCCCGCTGTACATCACGATCTCCGCACTGACGGCCTATCCGCTGGCCCGCTACGTCTTCCGCGGCCGGCAGCTGTGCTTCTACCTGATCCTCTCGATCCTCTTCCTGTCGCCGGAGGTCATGCTGATCCCGCGCTTCCTGGTGGTCTCCGAGCTCGGCCTCACGGACACGTTCCTGGGCGTGATCCTGCCGAGCGGGCTCTCCGCGAGCGGCGTCTTCCTGCTGCGCCAGGCGTTCGCCGCCATCCCGGCGGAGCTGCCCGACAGCGCACGGGTGGACGGCGCGAACGAGTTCAGGATCTTCTGGAACGTCATGCTGCCGCAGGTGCGGCCGACCCTCGCGGTGCTCGGGATCTTCGGTTTCGTCTCGGTGTGGAACAACTTCGTCTGGCCGATGGTCGTCCTCAAGGACTCGGACAAGTACCCGATCGCGCTGGGCCTGGCCTACCTGGACAGCACCCTGGGGGCGGACGCCAGGACCGTGGCCGCCGGAGCGGTGATCGCGCTGGCGCCCGTCGTCATCTTCTTCCTCGTAATGCAGCGGCATTTCATCGAGGGCATGCAGGGATCGATGAAGGGCTGATGAGCATGCTGCCAACCGACCACCCACGGCTCGGCGTCATCGGGACGGGGCTGATGGGACGGGCCGCCGCGATCGCGGCCGGCGCCCACCCCGGCGCCACCGTCACCGCCCTCGCCAACCGCACCCGGCCGAGCGCCGACAGCCTGGCCGACGCCCTGGTCGACGACGGACACGACCGGCCGGAGGTCTTCACGCGACTGGACGACCTGCTCGCCGCGGGGCTGGTCGACGCCCTCATCGTCGCCACGCCGGACGACCAGCACGCGGACGCCGTCGTCGCCGCGGCCGAGGCCGGTGTGCACGTCCTGGTCGAGAAGCCGTTCACCACGCGGGTCGATGACGCCGACCGTGCGCTGGACGCCGTCCGGCGGGCCGGCACGCTGGGCATGTGCCTGTTCAACCACCGGTGGGTGCCGGCCTACGCACAGGCCAAGGAGGTCGCGGCCGGCCTCGGCGCCCCGGTGCTGGCGTACGCACGCAAGAACGACACCCTGCACGTGCCCACCGAGATGCTGAGTTGGGCCGGGGACACCACGTGCGCGTGGTTCCTCTCCAGCCACGACATCGACCTCGTCACCTGGCTGTTCGACGACGACGTCGCCGAGGTGGTCGCCTCGGCGCGCAGCGGCGTCCTGCGCGGCCGGGGCATCGACACCCCCGACGCCGTGCAGATCCAGTGCCGCTTCGACGGCGGCGCCGTGGCGACGTTCGAGTCGTGCTGGGTCTACCCGGACACCTTCCCCACCATGACCGACAGCTTCGTCGAGGTGGTGTACGAGGGCGGGGTCATCCAGCTCGACCGGCTGGCCGAGAACATCACCGTCGCCGACCACTCGGCGTACCGCCATCCGCGCAACGTCCTGCTCCGCTCGCTGCACGGGCGCCCCTCCGGCGCCTACCACGACGCGATCGGCCATTTCCTCGACTGCGTCCAGACCGGGGCGCCGCCGCTCGTCACCCTCGAGAGCTCTCGCCACGTCACCGCCGTGCTGGCCGCCGCGCACGAGTCGCTGCGGACCGGCGGGCCGGTGCGGGTCCCATCGGCGGTGGTGTGACGATGCGCGCCACACCGGTCGAGCGGGCCGACCACGTCGACGCCGCCCGCATGCGGCACATCTCCCGGACGGACCTGCTGGCCGGGATCGGGGCCGCGGACGCCGACCTCCCGGAGGTAAGGCACCGGCTCGCCCGGCGGGTCGCCGCGCACCCGCCGGTGTGGGATCCGCGGCGGCGGGCCGACGAGCTCGACGACGACGCCCTCGCCGAGGAGATCGCCGCCGCCGACGAGCTGCTGGAGCGGCACACCGACTTCCTCTCCCCGCAGGCGGGACGCTCCGGCCTCTACGGCCTGCACTACCTCGGCTGGCTGCGGCCGCTGGTGACGGCATACCTGGCGACCGGCGACGACCGGTACGCCGCCGGGTTCGCTCGCCACTTCGACGACTGGTACGCCAGCCGCGATGACGTCGTCGGCGAGTGGCCCGGCCTCGACGTCGTCTGGTATTCGCTGGGCGTGTGGGCACGCGCCACCGTCGTGGCGCCGGCCGTCTCCGCGTTCGCCGAGACCGACGCGATGCCCGACGACACCATGGCGGCGGCGTTGGCGACGCTGCTCGGCGGAGCCCGCTGGGCGGCCGAGGAGCACGAAGCCTTCCGCCCGGGCAACTGGCAGCTGGTCTGCGCCGGGGAACTGCTGCACGTCGCCGGGCTGCTCCACGAGGCGCCGGAGGCGCCGCACTGGGTCGACGTCGGGCGGGCCAGGCTGGTCGAGCACCTCGATCGCGACTTCTACGCCGACGGCGGGCACCTCGAGCGCTCCCCCGGGTACCACGCGTTGTGCCTGGAGGCACTCCAGCGGGCGGCCGTGGTCGCCCGCCGCGACCACGGATTCGACCTCGCCGTGCACCCCACGTTCCGCGCCGCGCACCGCTGGCTGGCCGAGATGGCCACACCGGCGGGCTGGGTGCCGCCCTGGCAGGACAGCGGGACCGTCTGGCCCGGGGAGGCGCTCGAGCGAGCCGCCGGCATCCTGCCCGGGAGCGGCGTGGACGAGCCCGCGAGGCGGAGCGTCCACCTGGCGGACAGCGGGTACGTGGTGCTGCGCGGCGACGGGCCGTCGTCGCCGTTCCTCGCGCTCAACGCCGGACCGTACGTCGCGCACGAACTGGAGTCGCACAGCCACCTGGCCGCGACCGACGTCGTACTGTCGGCCTGGAGGGCTCCGCTCGCGCTGGAGGCGGGCGGGCCGGCGACCTACGACGACCCCCGTTACCAGGACTGGTACCGGTCGCCGTGGTCGCATAACACGGTGACCCTCGACGGCCACGAGATGTCCGAGGACCGCGACGCCGCCGTGGTGGTGGCCGACCTCGACGGCCCGGTCCAGGTGGTGGTGGCGCAGCACGACGGGTATCCGCTGCGCGTCACCCGGCGCGTCCTCTTCGTGTCGGCCGAGCCCGGCTACTGGCTGTTCTCGGATCGGGTCGACGGCGAGGCGCCGGCCACGTGGTCGATCCTGGCGCCGCGGCCGTGGCTGGCGCACGCCGGAGGCTTCCGCAGCGAGGGCGCGCCGTTCCTGTCCGTCGTACCTGCCGACCCGCCCGGCCAGGTGGTCACCGAGACGGGACCGGGGCAGGTGCCCGGCGCGGGCGCGGCGTCGTACCAGGAGCTGACCGCGCTGCGACTGCGCTCGGCGACCGGCCGTTTCGACGTGCTGCTCGCCCCGGGCCGGGAGGCCGGCGAACCGGCCTGGTCGCTACGGCGCGCCGGGGGCGGCTGGCTCGTCGAGAACGGCCTCGTCGCCGACCGGCTCACCGACGGCCTCTGGGAGCGGCGTACGTCGTCGGGCCGGCTGCTCGGGTCGGCGCGGTGGCGCGCATGACGGCGGCGGGCCCGCGGATGCGGCTGTATGACGCCAACTGCCTGATCGGCCCGACGCCGTGGGGGTTGCCGGGCGACCTGGACGTCGACGCCCTGGAGCGCCGCATGGACCGGTTCGGCATCGAACGGAGCCTGGTCAGCCACACCGTCTCGTGGCGGCACGACCCGGCGACCGGCAACGACCTGGCGGTGCGCGAGCTCGCCGGACACCCGCGGCTGCGGCCGTGCTGGGTCGGCGTCCCCAGCACGTGCGCGGAGGTGCCACCGGCCAAGGAGTTCGCCGAGCAGGCGCTCCAAGCGGGCGTGGGGGCGGTCCGGGTCTATCCGGGCGACCACGGGTTCGCCCTCGACGGCCCCGACTTCGCCGCGCACGCCGACGCCCTCGGCGAGGCGGGGCTGCCGCTCATCGTCGACGTCGAGTCCACGTCGTGGGAGGCCGTCGACCGGCTGCTGTTCGCGCACCCCGACCTCGTGGTCGTCGTGTGCGGCACCGGCTATCGAGGGATGCGTCAGGCGGCGGGCCTGCTCGACCGGCACGTCAACGTCCGGCTCGACCTGTCGGACCTCTCCACACACGAGGGATTCGAATGGGTGTGCGCGACGTTCGGGTCGCACCGGGTCGTGTTCGGCACGGGCGCGCCCCTGCGCGACCCGGCGGAGGCGGTGACGAGGCTGCTGTGGTCCGAGCTCGACGACTACGACGTCGCGCAGGTGGCCGCCGGCAACCTCGAGGCGCTGCTCCCCGAGGCGCCGCGATGAACGGCCGAGGAGAGGAACTCACCCGAGCGTTGTGGGAGCGGCGTCCACAGACCGCGGTCCGCATCGTCGACGCGCACGCTCACGCGGGGCCGTACTCGCTGTTCTTCATCCCCCGCAGCTCGCCGGAGGGCATGATCGCCGTCATGGACCGGTGCGGCGTGGCGACCGCGCTGATCTCGAGCAACCGCGCCATCCAGCTCGACGCGGCCAGCGGGAACGACGCGACCGCGGCCATGGTCCGGCGGCACCCGGGCCGGCTGCTCGGCTACGCCGTCGTCAACCCGTGGCGCGACCCCGTCGCCGAGCTGGAGCGCTGGCACGGCGACAGCCGAATCGCCGGGATCAAGGTGCACCCCGACCTGCACCACTACGCCCTCGACGGACCCCGCTACGCGCCGGTCTGGGACTACGCCGAGGCGACCGGTCAGCCCGTGCTGACGCACACCTGGCTCGGCAGCGAGTACGACGACCTCGCCCATGTCGCCCGCGTCGCCGAGCGGCGCCCGGGGGTCCGGATCGTCGCGGGCCACGCCGGCGTGCGCCGGGAAGGCATCGACCGGGTCATCGCGCTGGCCCGGGATCACCCCAATGTCTTCCTGGAGATCTGCGGGTCACGCGGCCACGGTGCGCTGCTCGCCCGGATGGTCGGCGAGGTGGGCGCCGACCGGGTGATCTACGGGTCGGACTTCCCGTTCATCGACATGCGCACGTCACTGGGCCGCGTGATCTTCGCAGGGCTGGGCGACGCCGATCTGGCCATGGTCCTCGGCGGCACAGCCGCCCGGCTCGTCCCCGCCCTGGCCGAGGTGCCCGGCGCGCCCGCGGGAGCGTAGTTCGCTCGGGCTCAGGCCGACCTCGCGCAGCATCGTCGCCCGGAACTGCCGCGTCGTCGCGAACCCGCAGCGACGGCCGACCTCCGCGACCGGCAGGTCGCCGCCGCCGAGCAGCCCGAGCGCCTTCCGGACGCGCAGCCCGGTGACGAGGCGCCGGAACGTCGTGGCGGAGTCCTGTCGCAGCGTGTGGGCCAGGTGGAACGGGCTGACACCGAGTTCGGCTGCGGCCCGGGAGAGGGTGAGCCGATCGTCGGTGAACCGCCGGCCCAGCAGCTCGTGGGCGCGCCCCGCCAGACCCGGGCGACCGGCGGGGCCGACGAGACCCGTCAGGGCCTCGAACCGGTCCAGCAGCCATTCGTGGACCTGACTGCGCTCGTGCAACTCGCTGAGCGCGACCAGGTCGGCCAGCGGGAGCAGGCCGAGCGTGCTGCGCCAGCGTGCGGAGCCGTCGGCGGCGCGACGTGGGTCGACGGCGGCCGCGACGTCCATGACCAGGCCGGGCAGCCAGCGGACGAAGACGTCACGCGCGGAGGCGCCGTGGCGCAGCAGCGTCTCGACCCACAGCTCCACGTGCGCGACCGCGTGCGCGGTCTCGCCGCGGCGCAACATCGCCAGGACGGGGCCGGTGATGTCGGGCGGCTCGACGGGCTCGCCGCCCGTCCACGCCGTGAGGATCTGGCCGCCGCCCCCGAGCACCTTGCCCGCCAGCGTCTCCCGTGCCTGCCGAGCCGCCCGCGCCTCCGCTCCGTGACCGTCGGCGACCGCGCTGAGGGCAACCGACGCCGTCGCCGACGTCGACGCGGCGATCCGGCGCCGGATGCGACTCGCGAGCTCCCGGGCCTCGTCGTGCAGGCCGTCGGGCGCCGCTCCGGTGAGCGTGACCATCCAGGAGTCGGGCGGTACCGTGCCGACGCGGCTCGCTCCGTGATCGGCGCAAGCAGCGGCGACGACGCGCTCGGCCTCCGCGCGGGCCTGCTCGGCCCAGTCCGGCCCCCGGCGCTGCGCCTGCACGAGGTAGTCGTCGAGGTCTACGCACAGCGCGACGACACAGCGGGACACCCAGCTAATAGTACGCGATAAAACCCGTATTACGGAAGGCCTTAATTACTTCCACTGCACCGGGCTCACCAGCGTCCCCAGGCCGTCGATGCTGGCGTGCATGACGTCGCCGTCCTGGACGGGAGCGATCCCCGCCGTGGTGCCCGTCGCGATCACGTCGCCCGGCAGCAGCGTCATCCCGTCGGTGAGGTCGGCGATCAGTCTCGGGATCCGGTGCACCATGTCGCCGGTGTGGGCGTGCTGGCGCACCTCCCCGTCGACGGTCAGGGTCATGGTCAGCGCGTGCGGGTCGGGCACCTCGTCGGGCGTCACCAGGAACGGCCCCAGCGGCGCGAACGTGTCGAACGCCTTCGAGTGGTCCCACGGCTCCTGCCGCCGCATGCTCTCGAGCTGCAGGTCGCGAGCCGTCATGTCGTTGACGATGGTGTAGCCGGCCACCACCTCGGCCCAGTCGCGCTCCGCAACGTCGCGGCACCGGCGGCCGATCACGACCGCCAGCTCGACCTCGTGCTCGACGTGAGCGGTGCGTTCCGGCGGCCGCACCGTCGCACCGTGCCCGACCAGCGCGCTCGGCGGCTTGAAGAAGAGCACCGGCACGGGCGGCACGTCCAGGCTGCTCTCGTCGGCGTGCGCGCGGTAGTTCAGCGCCAGACAGCACACCTTGGAGCAGGCGGCCACCGGCGTCTCGAAGATCACCTCGCTCACGGCCAGCCGCTCGCCGCCCACGGCGAGGCGCGCGGCCGCGGCTCGCAGCCCGTCCAGGCCGAGCCGGTCCAGTGCCGCCAGTGGGTCGCCCTCGGCGTCGACCTCCCGCAGCGACACCAGGGTCTGGTCGTCGAGCGCCGCCGCCAGCTCGACGGGCCCCTCGGGTGCCCTCCGGATCCGCGCAAGTCGCAAGGCTCTGCCTCCGAATCGATGGTTGGTGCGTCTGCCGGACAAGTCTTGCCGCGCCCGTGCCGCGCCGGTAGGACCAGTTGTTGCGGCCGCGTACGTCGGCTTGTGCGATCTGTTGACCCCCTCCGCACGGCTGCGGTGGTGTGGGCCGTGCCGCAAGGTGACGAGACGACATCGGAGGTCGCGCGTGGTGATGCAGTCGTGAACCGGGCCCAGGGTGCCAGCGAGTTGCTGAGGAAGCGGGCCGAGCGCGTGCTCGCCGGCGGCGTGTCCAGCGACGCCAGGCGACTGCCCAACGGCACGCTCTTCGTCGACCATGCCCGAGGCGCGTACCTCTACGACGTCGACGGCAACCGCTACATCGACTACGTCCTCGGTCAGGGACCGGCGCTGCTCGGCCACGCCGCCGGCCCCGTGGTCGAAGCCGTGGCGGCGCAGGCCGGCCGGGGCATCAGCTACTCCGCCCAGCACCGCGACGAGGTCGAGCTCGCCGAAGCGCTGGCGCGAGTGGTGCCGAGCGCCGAGAAGGTGCGGTTCAACTCGGTGGGCTCCGAGGCGGTCCATGGCGCGCTGCGGCTCGCCCGCGGGCACACGGGCCGCGGCAAGGTCGTCAAGTTCGAAGGGCACTATCACGGCTGGCTCGACCCCGTGCTCTACAGCGTGCATCCGCCGGTCGACGCGGCCGGCCCGGCCCGCCGGCCCCAGCTGGTCCCGGGCACCGGCGGCCAGCAGCTCAGCTCGGCCGCCGACGTGCTCCTCGCGCCGTGGAACGACATCGAGGCGCTCACGGAGCTGATGGAGCGGCACGGCGACGACGTCGCCGCCGTCATCATGGAGCCCGTGCTGTGCAACACCGGCGTGATCATGCCGGTCGAGGGCTACCTCCGGGCAGTCCGGGACCTGTGCCGCCGGACGGGAGCGCTGCTGGTCTTCGACGAGGTGATCACCGGCTTCCGGCTGGCCCTCGGCGGCGCACAGGAGTACCTCGGCGTGACACCGGACCTCGCGGTCTTCGGGAAGGCGATCGCCGGCGGCATGCAGCTCTCGGCGTTCACCGGACGGGCCGAGATCATGGACCGCATCTCGTCGGGCCAGGTCGCGCATGCCGGCACGTTCAACGCCCATCCGGTGGCCGTCGCCGCGGCCCGGGCCACGCTCGAGGTCCTCGAACGCGACCGCGACGACCTTTACCCGCGGGTGTTCCGCCTGGGCGCCCTCCTGGCCGACGGCCTGCGCGAGGCCGCCCGGCAGGCGGGCGTGCCGCTCGTCGTGACCGGCCCCGGGCCGATGATCCAGACCTACGTGACCGAGTCCGACGACGTGCGCGACTACCGCGATTTCGCCGCCACCGATCTGGCGGCGTCGGCACGGCTGCACGGGTTGCTGATGGATCGCGGCGTCAACATCGTTCCGCGCGGCCTGTGGTTCCTGTCGACGGCGCATACGGAGGCGGACGTGCACGAGACGGTGGCGGCCGCCGCCGACGCGCTGCGTGCTCTCGGCACTGGTCGCTAGAGTCGCACCATGGTAGTTTTGGTCGTGCATAATTCGCATTTCGCGCACGCCTCTTCGACTCCAGGAGGGCCGGAATGACCCCGCCGCGGCGACCGGGCGCCGTCCGCGTCGGTGTCGTCGGCCCCTCCGACTCCGTGCAGCGCATCGTCGACGTCGGACAGGCGATGGTGGGCCGCGACGTTCCGGCGATCAGCGTGGTCGCGGCCAGCTACACGAAGCAGTCTCAGATCGCGGCACGCGTCCGCGGCATGCTGGACCGCGTCGACGCCGTCCTGTTCGCCGGCCCGCTCCCCCACGACATCGCGCTCGCGGAGGGCGTGCTCACGCGCCCGGCCACCCATGTCGAGCTGACCGGGTCCTCGCTCTACGGCGCCATGATCCGCGCGATGCGCGAGGGCGTGATCGACGTCGAGCGCGTCAGCATCGACTCACTGCCGGCCGACGCCGTGGCCGAGGCCTACGAGGAGTGCCAGCTCTCGCGGCGGCGGGTCAGTTCCATGGCCTACGAGGCGGTCGACAGCGCCGCCCACTTCGCCGAGTTCCACGAGCGCCTCTACGCCAGCGGTCAGACCACGGGCGCCCTCACCACGGTCGGCGAGGTGACCGACCATCTCCGGGCCCGCGGCGTCCCGGTCGTCCGCATCCGGGCGACCAGCTCCACCCTGCGGACGTCGCTGCGCACGGCGGCGTTCCTCGGCGCGGGCAGCCTGCTCGAGTCCGCCGGCGTCGCCGTGGGCGTCGTCGAGATCCCCGACCTCCCCAAGGGCGCTCCCGGCGATGCGCGCCAGCCATGGCGTCTGCAGCAGCTCCGCCTCGAGGCGGTCAACGCGCTTCGGCCGGAGGCCGACCGCGCCAGCATCAGCGTCCTGCCCCGCGACGACCGCAGCATCATCCTCATGGCCACGGTCGCGTCCCTCGGGCACCTCACCGACCAGTTCAGCCGCGCCGCCTTCGTCGGCGCGGTGCAGAAGAGGACCGGAGTCACCCCACTGGTCGGCTTCGGCGTCGGCGAGACCGCCGCGGCCGCCGAGCGCCACGCGGAGCAGGCGCTGGCCGAGTCCCAGGGCAGCACGGTGATCAAGTTCGGTGACGGATCGACCCTGTCGCTCGCCGACGACGGCGCCGACGCCAGCCCGAGGCTGGTCGAGACCAAACACCTGGAGACGTTCCAGACGCTGCGCGGCGGCATCTCGGGCGCCGCCACGGTCGACGCCGAGTCCGCGGCGCAGGTACTCGGCGTCAGCGCCCGGACCGCACGGCGGGTCCTCCAGGACCTCGCGCGGGTGGGGCTCGCCTGGCCGGTGCCGCCCCCGGTCGACGTGGTGACGCCGGGCCGGCCACGGCAGACCTACCGGCTGGTCGACGCGATCTGATCCAGCAGACCGGCGCGATGGGCGCGGGTGACGAGCGGGTGCACCACCTCGACGGTCTCGCCGGCACCGTCGAGGACCGGGATCTGATCCCACTTGTCGAAGATCGTGCACGGATGCGACATGCCGAGGGCGACGGCATCACCCGGCCGCAGCTCCGCGTCCTCGGGGACAGCGAGGTACGAGTGGTGATCGTTCATGTCCGTGACCACGGCCCCGGCGATCGACCGTCGCTCCCCGCCGGGGCCGGCCGCCCGGAGCACCATCGGCAGGTGCAGGTCGTACGGGCATTCGCGTTTGCCGGCGCCGAGCAGGGCCAGCCCGGGTTCGGGCCTCGACAGCACCCGCGCCCAGAGCTCGGCCGCCGGCCGGAGGCTCGCGACGTCGCGCACGCGGTCGCCGAACGGTGACAGCTCCTGGTACGCGATGTGGTCGTGCGTGACGTACGCCCCGGGACGGAGCACGACGAGCGGCGCCTGCGAGAGTTCGATCTCGCCCAGGATCGCCGCGACCCGGTCGAGGTAGGCGCTCCCGCCCGCGGAGAGCACCGGCCGCTCGGCGAAGGCGCCGGCCCGATCGAGCTCGGTCGCGAGGCCGGCCAGCAGCCGGAGGAAGTCGTCGACCCGGGCGAGCCGGTCCGGCCCCGATCCGGCGACCACGCCCTCGTATCCTTCGACGCCTGCCAGCCGCAACTGCCGGGACGCCCTGACGGCTGCGGCGACGGCGATCGCCTCGGTGACGGTTCGCGCGCCGCAGCGCGCCCCCGGCGCTCCGAGCTCCACGAGCACGCGAAGGGGCCGGTCGAGCACCTGGTCCAGGTGCTCGACCCCGTCGACCGAGTCGACGAGGCAGGCGGCCCAGACCCCCTGCTCGTCGAGCTGGGCGAGGTAGCCCAGTCCGGACGGCTCCAGGACCTCGTTGGCGACCAGGACCCGCGGCGCTCCGAAATCGACGGCCCAGCGCGCTTGGTCGGCGGTGGCGACCGTCACGCCCCACGCGCCGGCGTCCAGCTGCCGTCGGGTGAGCTCGCCGGACAGGTGCGTCTTGATGTGCGGCGCGAGCAGGGTCCCGGTGCGCTCCGCGAACGCCGCCACGGTCGCGATGTTGTGCCGCAGCGCCGCGTCGTCGAGCACGAGGCGCGGCAGGTGCGGCGGCGGCAGTGTCACGGGTGCCGGACCGCGACGACGTCGATCTCGACGAGGATCCCGAACAGCTGAGAGCCCACGGTGGTACGCGCCGGGAACGGGGCGCTGAACGCCCGCTTGTACACGGCGTCGTAGGCGTGGAAGTCGCGCTCGAGGTGGGCGAGGTGGGTCGTGGTCTTCATGACGTCGGCCAGCCCGCTCCCCGCGGCGGCCAGGACCGCTGCCAGGTTGCGCAGCACCTGCTCGGTCTGTTCCGCCACGTCGGCGCCGACGATCTCGCCCGTCACCGGGTCGTGCGGGCCGATCCCCGCGGTCCAGACGAGGGTGTCGGTGCCGATGGCCTGGGAGTAGGACCCTCCTGGCGCCGGCGCTTCGTCGGTGCTGAAACGGATCCTGCTCGTCATGGGATCTCCTGTTCGTCGGGTGCGGACTGACCGCGCTTCCTGGCCGTCTCGAGCGCCCAGATGGCGGAACGGATGTGCTGCTCCATGGCACTGCGGGCGCGGCGAGCCGATCGCTCCTCGATGGCGACGGCGATCTGCTCGTGCTCGTGCAGGGCCCGCTCGGCCGCCTCGCGCAACGTGCCGGTGGCCTTCCTCGCGTGGCCCAGGAGGTCCGACATCGGTGCGAGCAGGCGTGCCAGGACCGGATTGCCGCTGGCCTGGGCGACGGCGTCGTGGAACGCGATGTCCTGCTCCCAGATGTTCTCGCCGAGCTCGAACGCGACCCTGAAGTGGCCCAGCGCTCGCCTGATGGCCAGGAGGTCGTCGTCCGTGCGGTGCTTCGCCGCCTTCGCCGCCGCCGCCGGCTCCAGGATCAGCCGGACGTCGTAGAGCTGGTCGACGGTCTCACCGCGCAACAGGTGCGAGATCGCGGCCGTCGCCAGGGCGTTGGGCGCAGCCGAGTCGATGACGCGAGCGCCGAGGCGCGGACGCACCTCGACGATGCCGAGGACGCGCAGCGTCTGCATGGCCTCCCGGACCGTGTTGCGCCCGACGCCGTACATCGCTCCCAGCTGCTGCTCGGAGGGCAGGGTGTCACCCGCGACGTACTCAGCACGCGCGATCCGAGCGAGAAGGTCGTCCGCGACGGACTTGCTGAGTCGTTCGGCCACGGCGGGCACCTCCAGCTGTGCGGCTCGCGACGGTCGGCGCACGCGAGTGCCTTGACGATATCTCAGAATCCGCCCTACGATCCCATTTATAGGATGAATGGGACTACGGCGAGAGGCAACGCGATGGGTTCCACGGCATTGGACGCCGACGTCCTGGCTCTGGTCCGGGAACGGCTCAACACCTCGGTCGTCGGCGACGTCCTGGACGCGCTCGGACGCGTCCACCAGGTGCTGCCCCCGGGGATACGTCCGCTGGAGCCGGGCGCGAAGCTCGCCGGCCGGGCGATGCCCGTGCTGAACGCCGACGTCCACGGTCCGCAGCGGCCACCGTTCGGCCTGCTCGCCGAGTCGCTGGACCAGCTCGAGCCGGACGAGGTGTACCTGGCCTGCGGCGGCACCATGAGGTGCGCCTACTGGGGCGAGCTGCTCACGGCCGCCGCCCGCACCCGGGGCGCGGCCGGCGCCGTCGTCGACGGCTACCACCGCGACACCACGAAGGTCCTCGACCAGCGCTGGCCCGTATTCAGCCGCGGCGCGTTCGCCCAGGACTCCGCGGTCCGCCTCGCGGCGATCGACTACCGCGTGCCGGTCGAGATCGGCGGCGTGGCGATCGCGCCGGGCGACATCGTGGTCGGCGACATCGACGGCGTCGTGGTCGTCCCCGCCGACGTCGAGGCCGAGGTGATCGAGCGGGCGCTGGAGAAGGCGAGCACGGAGAACGTCGTCCGCAAGGCGATCGAGAACGGCATGCCGGTGGTCGAGGCCCTCGACACGTACGGCGTGCTCTGAGCACCGGGAGAGGTCCCACCGTGAGCACGACGCGAACCGACCCGCGGCTGACGAGCAGCGTCGCGGTCGTCACCGGCGCGGCCGGCCACATCGGATCGGCCATCGTGCGCCGTCTGCTCGACGAGGGCGCCGCCGTGGTGGCGACGGACCGGGCCTTCCCGGCCGCGGAAGACGACGCCGCCCGCGTCACCCGGGTGCCGCTCGACCTGCGCGAACGCGGCGCCGGGCGGCGGCTCGTCGAGACCGCCGTAGAGCGATACGGGCGACTGGACATCGTCGTGGCCAACGCCGGCAAGGCGACCGACGGCGACCTCGATCAGGGTGACGAGGAACTCTGGAGCGACGACATCGAGGTCAACCTGACCGCCAACGTTGGCCTCCTCGGCGCCGCCGTCGCCGCGATGCGGACCGGGGGCTCGGGAGCGATCGTCGCGATCTCGTCCGTCAACGCGCACGCGGACTTCGGGAACCCCGCGTACTCCGCGGCCAAGGCGGGCCTGGAGTCACTCGTCCGGTCGGTGGCCGCCCGGCACGGCCGCGACGGCATCCGGGCGAACGCGCTGGTGCTCGGGACGGTGGCGACGCCCGCGTGGCAGGAACGCATCGACCGCGACCCCGACGTGTTCGAGAAGCTTCGCGCCTCCTTCCCGCTGGGTCGCCTGGGCCGGCCCGAGGAGATCGCCGGCGTCGTCGCGTTCCTGGTCTCCGGCGAGGCCGCCTGGATGACGGGCTCCTCGATCGTCCTCGACGGCGGGCTGCTGATCGCGAACCCGTCGTTCACCTCGACGGTGTTCGGCGCCGGCTGACGGGGACGACGCAGGCCGGGCTCGCCACGCCGGCCGCGCGGCCGGTGAACTGCGGAACACCGGTTCGAGAGTCGACGGCGAAGATCGTGACCGCATGCGAGCGCTCGTTGGCGACGTAGAGGTGATCACCGATGCGAGTGAGGTGGCGTGGCCACTCCCCCTCCACCGGCGTTTCCGCCACCGGCTCGACCGTCGTGGCGCCGATGCCGAACGTCGTCACGGTGTTCGCGCCGCGGTTCGCGACGTAGGCGAACCGGCCGTCCGGCGCGATGGTGATCTCGCTCGGATAGTTGCGTTCCCGGGGCGGCGAGAGCGTCGACGGCAGCGTGGCCCGCTCGCGCAGCTCGCCGGTCGCGTCCTCGGCGAAGACGCTGACCGTGGAGTCCAGCTCGTTGGTGACCAGCAGCCGCCCGTCGCGGTGGACGGCGAGGTGCCGCGGTCCGCTGCCCGGCCGGGCCGCGGCCACCGGCCCCGGCAGGAGCCGGCCCCGGTGCAGCCTGAATACCCGGATGGCGTCGGCACCGAGGTCCGTCACCCGTACCGTGCCGCCCGGCCCTGCCGAGACCTGGTGGACGTGCGCGCGGTCCTGACGATCGGCGTCGGGACCCGATCCCTCGAAGGAGACCAGGTCGGTGCGCTCCCCCACCTGACCCTGAGGACTCAGCCGGTGGACGCTGACCGAGCCCGATCCGTAGTGGGCCACGAGCACGTACCGTCCGTCCGGAGTGACCGTGAGGTGGCACGGGACGGCGCCGCCGGCCGGCCGCACACCGAGATCACGCAGCGCGCCCGAGCGTGCGACCGCGAAGGCCCGGACACCCCCGTCCGCCCAGCCGTCGAGCGCGTAGAGCACCCGCCCGCCCGGCCCGGCGGCGAGGAAGGTCGGCGCGTCCGCCGCCGCCGGACGTCCGACGCCGGTCAGTCCCCCGGTCCGGGCGTCGCGCGTGAACACGTGCACGCCCGTGCCCTCGCCACCCGCCGCCGGGGTGAACGTCCCGACACACACCAGCTCGGTCATGTCATCACCGCTGCCGGCGTCAGCCGGCGAGCAGACCGCCGTCGATCACGAGGTCGGTGCCGGTGACGTAGTCGGCGTCGTCCGACGCCAGATAGAGCGCCGCCCTGGCGACCTCGGCCGGCTGCCCGAGCCGGCCCATCGGCTGCCGCGCCGTCAGCTGCGCGTGCGCCGCGGCAGCGTCGGGCGCCTGTGCGAGCAGCCGCGCCACCCAGGGCGAGTCCACCGTCCCCGGCGACACGGAGTTGCAGCGCACCCCGGTGCCGGCGTACTGCACGGCGACGGCACGGGTGAACGAGACGACGGCGCCCTTGCTCGCGCAGTAGGCGGCGCGGTCCTTCAGCCCGGCCGACGCCGCGGCCGAGGCGGTGTTGACGATCGACCCGCGGCCGGCGGCCAGCATCGGCGGCAACGCGTACTTGGTGCACAGGAACACCCCGAGAGCGTTGACGTCGAACACGCGGCGCCACTCGTCGGCCGTGCACGAGACCGGGTCGGCGGTCGATCCGATGCCGGCGTTGTTACACAGCACGTCGAGACGGCCGGTGCCGGCGACCACCGTGTCCATGAGGTCACGCACCGCGGCCTCGTCCGTCACGTCGAGCTGGACCGGGTGCGTCCCCTCGGGCCGGGCGTCGCTCGTGCGGTCCGCCGCGAAGACCACGGCGCCCTCCGCGACGAACAGGCGAGCCATCTCGAACCCGATACCGGACGCCGCGCCGGTGACCACGACCGTTCGGCCGGCGAACCTGCTCATCACGTCACCTCTCGCCAGGGATTGCGGAACACGGTGTCGGCGGTGGCCTCCAGCTCCAGCAGCCGGTTCCACTTGGCACAGCGCTCGGACCGGTGCAGGGACCCCACCTTGATCTGGCCGGCTCCCCAGCCGACGGCGAGATCGGCCAGCCAGTCGTCCTCGGTGTCGCCGGACCTGGCCGAGACCACGGTCGCCCACCCGGCGCGCCGCGCCGACTCGAGCACCCCGCGGGCGCCCCGCAGCGTGCCGTTCTGGTTCACCTTGACCAGGACGGCGTTGGCCGCCTGCCGTCGCGTGCCCTCGGCCAGCCGGGAGTGATCGGTCGCGAACAGGTCGTCACCGACCACCTGGACGCCCGCCAGCCGCTCGGTCGCCATCGCCCAGCCCTCCCAGTCGTCCTCGCGCAGCACGTCCTCGACCGACACGACCGGGTGGCGCGCGACCCAGCCGGCGATCTCGTCGACCAACTCGCCGGCGGTCAGGGCGCGCCCCTCGGCGGCCAGCTCGTAGCCGTCACCGGTCCACAGCTGGTTGGCCGCGACGTCGATCGCCACCGCCAGCTGCGCTCCCGGCGTGAGACCGGCGGCCTCGATGGCACGGGTGAGCAGTTCCAGTGCGTCGGCGTTGCCGCCGACGGGCACGCCGAGGCCGCCCTCGTCGGCGACCAGCACCGCGGCGGCGTGGCCGTCGGCCAGGGCCAGGCGTCGCGCCTCCTCCCGGACCCGGGCGCACCATTCCAGCGCTTGCGCGAAGGAGTCCGCACCGACTGGGACGACGAGGAGGTCCTGGATGTCGATGGCCCGCCCCGCGTGCGCCCCGCCGGAGATGATGTTGATCATCGGCATCGGCAGTGGCAGCGCCCCGGGGCCGTGCAGCCGGCGCGCCAGCGACACGCCCGCGGCCGCCGCGGCTGCGCGGCCGGCGGCCACCGACACCGCCAGCACCGCGTTGCCACCGAGGCGGGCGTAACGGCTGTCGCCGTCGAGCTCCTCGAGGACGAGGTCGACGGCGTCCGGCTCGGCCGCGTCGACCCCGGTCACCGCGTCGGCCAGGGTGGTGTTCACGTGCTCCACCGCGCGGCGCACCCCCATACCGAAATAGCGGTCGCCACCGTCGCGCAACTCGAACGCCTCGTACGACCCCGTCGACGCACCCGACGGGACCACCGCCCGGCCGGACGAGCCGTCCGACAGCGACACCCGGCAGGCCACGGTCGGCCGGGCTCGCGAATCCAGCGCCTCCCAGGCCACCACTCGATCGATACGGGTCATCGCCCCTCCCTGACGAGTGCGTCCCAGACGTCCGCGATCGAGACGTCCGTGCCCTGCAGCAGCCGCAACGCGGCCCTCCGGACCTGGTCGAGCCCGGCCGCGGACAGATAGTCGACCGGCGACCGGCCGTCCACCCGCGCCAGCAACAGCGCGGCGACATGCCAGCCCGGCCGCGGCAACGGTGTCGTCGCGCCGGCTGCCGCGCGATAGGCGTCGCCGAACCGCTGCGTCGCCGCACGGAGCTCGGTCGCGGCGGACGCGTGAACCGACTTCAGCATCAGGTGCGCGATCATGAACGCCACGTCGAGCACCGGCGCTCCCGCCTTGGCCACCTCGGCGTCGACGACCCAGCAGAGGTCGTCGCCGACCAGGACGTTCTTGGGTGAGAAGTCACCGTGGACGAGGCATTCGCGCGTCCCGGTCAGGTCGTCGACGCACGCGTCGAGGGCGCCGCCCGCCGCGGGGTGGAGCCGCCGCACCTCGTGGTGGAACGGCGTCAGCCGCAGCTGGGTGAACGCCTCGTCGTCCTGGAACCGGCTCAGCAACCGCGCGTGGCCGCGCGTGTGGCGGTGCCACCGGCCGAGCGTCCGGCCGAGGATCTCGGGGAGGTCGCCCGCCGATGCGTGCGGGTCGGCCAGCAGCAGGGACTTCCAGTTCGCGACGTCGGGCGGCGCGGCCTCCATCACGAACGCCATCAGGGTCTCGTCGACCTCGACGACCTCGGGCACCCGATCGGGCGTGATGTCGCGATACGCCACCAGCGCCGCCGCTTCGCTGAGCGTCCGCCGCCGCTCGGCCGTCCACTCCGCCCGCACTCGCAGCCGGGGCAGCGCCTGCTTGACCACGACCGAGCGTCCGGCCGTGTCGACGCGCAGCACGACGCACGAGACCCCTCCGCTCAGCTCGCTCACCGTGCCGGCCGATCCGTCGATCACTCCCCGTTCGCGCAGGAAGCCCAAGACGGTGCCGGGTGTCAGGAGCGGTGCGGCGCCCTGGCCGGCGCCGGTCGCCGGGCCGGTCATGCGAAGTAGCCCGGGAACTCGCGCTTCAGCTCGGCCTTCAGGAGCGGGACGCGACGGGCGTGGGCGCGGACCCGCTCCTCGGCGGCCACGAGGTCGCCGGACTCGAGCGCGTCCACGATGCCCACGTGTTCGGTCAGGACACCGTCGACGAACGGGCGGTCGGGGAGTACGAGCCGTCGCATCCGATCGAGGTGGACCTTCGACCGCTTCACCGTCGTCCAGGCGCCCGGATAGCCGCTCAGCGCGAAGATCCGCGCGTGCAGCGTCTCGTCCAGCTCGAAGAAGCCCTCGGGGTCGCCGGCGTCGAGAGCCTGCCGCTGCCCGGCGATCACCTGCCGCAGATCGGCCGCGTCGCCGGGCGCCAGCGGCACCAGCTCCTTGACGGCGGCGACCTCGAGGCTCTCGCGGACGAACCGCGCCTCCTCCACCTCGGCCAGGCTGATGACCGACACGGTCGTGCCCACCTGCGGCACGACGTCGACGAGGCCGGCCTCGGCGAGGCGCGTGATCGCCTCCCGCACCGGGGTCCGGCTCACTCCGAGCTCCCGGGCGAGTTCGGTCTCGCTGATCGGCTGTCCCGGCAGCAGCCGCAGGCTTCGAACCGCCTCCAGCAGCTGCTCGAACACCTTGTCCGACGTACGGCCGCCGCGTCCCGAGCGCTCGATCAGCGACAGCACGGCGGCCCGCTCCCGATGCTCCGCGGCACCAGGCTCGCCGACTCGCCCATCCATGCGTTGAATACTTGCATACAAGTATGCGGACATCAAGGCCTCGGACCCAGCCACCCGGCGTTCCCGGCCGGCAACAGAGATTTACCTCGGTGTCACCTATGGCCATCGCGCTCCCGGCAATCTACTGCCATGAAACGTCGTCTACTGTGGTTCCACATTGGAGGGCCTGATGACTGACGTGGCCGAGCGCGACACGGACGTGATCGCGCCCGCGGCGCCGTCGTTGGCAGAGTCGGCCGAGACGGACGGGGTCGAGTTCCTGCTGGCCACGTTCGTGGACCTGAACGGCAAACCGTGCGCCAAGCTGGTGCCGGTCGAAGCGGTCGGCGAACTGGAGGCGGGCGCTCTGGGGTTCGCCGGGTTCGCGGCCGGGCCGATCGGGCAGCGGGCGCACGACCCGGACCTGCTGGTGCGGCCGGACCCGGCGTCGTACACGCCACTGACGTTCCTGCGGCCGGGTCTGGCGATGGTGCACTGCGACCCGTACGTCGCCGGTGAGCCGTGGCCGTACGCGCCCCGGGTGATCCTGCGGCGGGCGCTGGAGCGGCTCGCGGCCGCCGGCTACGACGCGAAGGTCGGCGCGGAGGTCGAGTACTTCCTGGTCGACCGCGCCGCGGACGGCTCGCTGCGGACGGCCGACGTCCGCGACACGGCGGCTCGGCCGTGCTACGACGCCAGAGGCGTCACCCGGATGTACGACCACCTGACCGCGACGTCGCGGGCGATGAACCGGCTGGGGTGGGGCAACTACGCCAACGACCACGAGGACGCCGCGGGGCAGTTCGAGCAGAACTTCACCTACGCCGACCCGCTGACCACGGCCGACCGCGTCATCACGCTGCGCTATCTGGTGCACATGCTGGCCGAGCGGGCGGACATGACGGCCACGTTCATGGCCAAGCCGTTCGCCGACCGCACCGGCAACGGGCTGCACCTGCACCTGTCGCTCTGGCGCGGCGACGAGCCGCTGTTCCCCGCGGCCGCCGACGACCGCGGTCTGGGCCTCTCCCCCGTCGCCTACGGGTTCGTCGGCGGGGTGCTGGAGCACGCTCCGGCGCTGACGGCGTTCCTGGCGCCGACGGTGAACTCCTACAAGCGCCGCGGCGCGACGTCGAGCGCGTCAGGCGCCACGTGGTCGCCGCGGGTGGCCGGCTACGGCGGCAACGACCGCACCCACTTCGTCCGAGTGCCCGACGGCGACCGGGTCGAGCTGCGCGGCGGCGACGGGTCGGCCAACCCGTACCTCGCCATCGCGGCGGCGCTCGTGGCGGGGCTGGACGGGGTGCGGCGAGGCGCCGACCCGGGTGCCCCGTGCGGGCCGGGCGCGGTGCCCGAGGACGCCGTCGCGCTGCCGCCGACCCTGCTGCACGCGGTCGAGGCGCTGCGATCGGACCCGCTGCTGTACGCGGCGTTCGGCGCCGAGGTCGGGGCCTACTACGCCGACGTCAAGGAGACCGAGTTCCTGGAGTGGCACCAGACCGTCACGCCCTGGGAGATCGACCACTACCTCACCGCCCACTGACGAACGAAGGAGCGAGCCGATGTGTGGCATTGCCGCGTTGCAGGTGCGCGATCCGGCCCTGCGGCCCCGGCTGGGCGCGCTGATGGCGGAGATGACCTGCCGGCTGGTCGACCGTGGCCCGGATGCGGCCGGCATCGCCGTCTACGACGCACCGGAGCTGCTGCCCGCGGGCTGGAGCGCCGTGAGTGTGCTGGATCCCGGCGAGGCCGGCTGGCGGGACTCGGTGTCGGCGGCGCTGGGCAGCGAGGTGGACGTCCGGCTGTTCGGCCCGACGGCGGTGCTGCGGGCCCGCGCCACGACGGCGGCACTCGCCGGCGCCGTCCGGTCCGCCGCGCCCGAGCTGACCAGGATCGGCCGCGGCGCGCACGCCGTCACCCTCAAGGGGGTCGGCCTGGCCGAGGAGCTCACCGAGGCGTTCGGCATCGGCGCGATGGGCGGCACGCAGGCCATCGCGCACACGCGCATGGCGACGGAGTCCGCGGTGGTGGCGTCCGGCTCGCACCCGTTCTCCGTCGACGACGACCTCTGCCTGGTGCACAACGGCTCGTTCTCCAACCACGCCAGCGTGCGCCGGACGCTGCGCCGGCAGGGCGTCGATTTCGACAGCGAGAACGACTCCGAGGTGGCCGCACGGTTCATCGGGCACCGGATGACGGCCGGTGACACGCTCACCGAGGCGCTGGATCGGGTCGTCGCCGTCTTCGACGGTTTCTACACGCTGGTCGTGACCACCGCGGACACCCTGGCCGTGCTGCGCGACCCGATCGCCTGCAAACCGGCCATCGTCGCCGAGACCCCCGCCTGGGTGGCGGTCGCGTCGGAGTACCGCGCGCTCGCCGAGCTGCCCTCGGTCGAGACGGCGCGCATCTTCGAGCCCGAGCCCGGGAGGGTCTACACGTGGACGTCCTGACCACGACCGCTATGACCGCCGTGACCGTCGACCTGGCCGCCACGCCCGTCCGCGAGCTGAACGCCGCACTGCACGCGCCGGCCCCGGCGCCACGGTGGCGGGTGACGCACCCGGCCGGTGCGCACAACGTCGCCGTCGGCATCGACGCGCCCGTGGCGGTGCAGATCGACGGGCCGGTCGGCTACTACTGCGCCGGCATGAACCAGCAGGCCGACGTGCTCGTACGCGGCAACGCCGGCACCGGGCTGGCGGAGAACGTCATGTCCGGGTCGGTCCGCGTCACGGGGTCGGCGTCGCAGTCCGTCGCGGCCTCCGGCTGCGGCGGCCTGGTGGTGGTCGACGGCGACACCGGCGCCCGCTGCGGCATCGCGCTGCGCGGCGCCGACGTCGTGGTGGGCGGGAGTGTGGGGCACATGAGCGCGTTCATGGCGCAGAGCGGCCGCATCGTCGTGTGCGGCGACGCCGGCCACTCGCTGGGCGACTCGATCTACGAGGCGCGCCTCTACGTCCGCGGCGCGGTCGCCTCGCTGGGCACCGACTGCGTCGAGAAGCCGATGCGCGACGAGCACCGGGCCGAGCTGGCCGGTCTGCTCGCGCGAGCCGGTCGCGACGACGACCCCGCGCTGTTCCGCCGGTACGGCTCGGCTCGGCGGCTCTACCACTTCGACTCCGCGAACCACGCGGCCTACTGAGAAACGGGTGACCATGCAGCTGCGCGAGTCCGCGACGTTCGACCGGCACGCGATCGCCGCGATCCAGCGCGCCGCCGACACCGGCGCCTACCGGATCCGCGGCTGGGGCGCCAAGCGGCCCCTGCCGCACTTCGACGACCTGCTGTTCCTGGGCGCGAGCATGTCCCGCTACCCGTTGGAGGGCTATCGCGAGCGGTGCGGCACCGACGTCACGCTCGGCGGCCGGCACGGTGCGACGCCGCTGCGGCTGGACGTCCCCGTCACCATCGCCGGCATGAGCTTCGGCGCGCTGTCGGCGCCGGCGAAGGAGGCACTCGGCCGGGGCGCCAGCGCCGTCGGAACCAGCACCACGACCGGCGACGGCGGCATGACACCGGAGGAGCGCGAGCACTCGGACTCGCTGATCTACCAGTACCTGCCGTCGCGCTACGGCATGAACCCGGACGACCTGCGCCGCGCCGACGCCATCGAGGTGGTCCTCGGGCAGGGCGCGAAGCCGGGCGGCGGCGGGATGCTGCTCGGGCGGAAGATCAGCGAACGGGTCGCGACGATGCGCACGCTGCCGGCCGGCATCGACCAGCGCTCGCCGTCGCGGCACCCGGACTGGACCGGCCCGGACGACCTCGCGATCAAGATCGAGGAGCTGCGCGAGGTGACCGACCGGCGGATCCCGGTCCTCGTCAAGATCGGCGCCTCCCGCCCGTACTACGACACCGCGCTGGCGGTGAAGGCCGGCGCCGACGCCGTCGTCCTCGACGGCATGCAGGGCGGCACCGCCGCGACGCAGGAGGTGTTCATCGAGCACGTCGGCATCCCGACGCTCGCCGCGATCCGGCCCGCCGTCGACGCCCTCGACGAGCTGGGGGTGCACCGCGAGGTCCAGCTCGTCGTGTCGGGCGGCATCCGGACCGGCGCCGACGTCGCGAAGGCCATCGCCCTGGGCGCCGACGCGGTCTCCGTCGGAACCGCCGCGCTCATCGCGCTGGGCGACAACCACCCGCGGTACGCGGCCGACTACGAGCAGCTCGGCTCGGCGCCCGGCTACTACGACGACTTCCAGGACGGCCGCGACCCGGCCGGCATCAGCACCCAGGATCCGGAGCTGACCGCCCGGCTGGACCCGGTCGAGGGCGGCCGGCGGGTCGCCAATTACCTGCGGGTGCTGACGATGGAGGCGCAGACGATCGCCCGGGCCTGCGGGAAGTCGCACCTGCACCACCTGGAGCCGGAGGACCTGGTGGCGCTGACGATGGAGGCGGCGGCCATGGCACGGGTCCCGCTGGCCGGCACCGGCTGGATCCCGGGAGCGCCGTGATCTCCGCCCGCTGCGCGGTGGTCGGCGCCGGTCTGGCCGGCGCCTCGGCCACCTGGCGGCTGGCCGCGAGCGGGGTCGAGACCGTCCTGCTGGAGGCCCGCACGCCCGCGCACGACGGCGGCAGCTCGCACGGCAGTGCCCGCATCTTCCGGCACGCCTACCCCGACCCCGAGTACGTCGCGCTCACGGTGCGGGCGCTGGCCGGCTGGCGGGAGCTGTCGGCGGCCGCGGGCGCCGGCCTGTTGCGGACCACCGGGGGCCTCGACACCGGCGCCGGCCGCGACCTGCCCGCGATCGCGGCGGCGCTGGACACCGCCGGCCTGGAGTACGAGCTGCTGCCCGCGGCCGCGGCCGGCGAGCGCTGGCCGCAGCTGGCCTTCGGCACCGACGTCCTCTACCAGCCCGGCGCCGGCGTGGTCGACGCCGCGGCGGCGGTCACGGCGATGGTCTCGCTCGCGGGCGCCGCCGGGGCCCAGGTGCGCACCGGCTGGCGGCTGGCGGGCCTCGAGCGACGCGGCGGCGGTGCTGGCTGGCGGCTCACCCCGCGGGACGGCGGCGAGCCGGTCGAGTGCGAGCTGCTGGTCCTGTGCGCCGGGCCGTGGCTGCCGGAGCTGGTCCGTGCGGCCGAGCTGGCCCCGGTGCGCGCCGCCCTGCCCGACCTGCGCGTCACCCAACAGAGCGTCGTCCACTTCCCGTTCCCCGGCGACGCACCCGCGGACTGGCCGGTGTGGGTGCACAAGGACGAGCTCGACGTCTACGCGCTGCCCGGTGGCCGCGACGCCGGCCATCACGGCTTCAAGATCGCCGAGCACGACGCCGGACGACCGGTCACCGCGACCACCCGCGACGGCGTCGTCGACCCTGCGGCGCGGCGGCGCCTCGTCGACTACGTCCGGCGCTTCCTCCCCGGGGTCCCACCCGAGCCCTACGCCGCCACCACCTGCCTCTACACGTCCACGCCCGATGCGGACTTCGTCCTCGACCGCGTCGGCGACGTCGTCATGGTGTCGGCCTGCTCGGGTCACGGGGCCAAGTTCGCGCCGCTCGTCGGCGAGCTCGCGGCCGACCTCGCCGCCGGACGCGACACCCCGCGCCGGTTCCGCCGGTTAGGCTCGCCGCCGTGACCACCACCCCGTCCGGCGCGGCCGAGCCCGGCACCCGCCGGCTCGAGGACGTCATCGCCGTCCAGCTGCGCCACTACCGGCAGGCCGCCGGCCTGACCACCAGCGAACTGGCGGCGCGGACCGGCCTGTCGAAGGCGATGATCTCCAAGATCGAGGCCGCGCAGACGTCGGCCAGCCTCACCTCGCTGCAGCGGCTCGCGGAGGGCCTGGCCATCCCCGTCACGTCGCTGTTCCGCGGCGCCGACAGCGAGCGCGAGGCGGTCTTCACCCGGGCCGGCCAGGGCGCCGCCACCGTCCGCAGCGGCACCCGGCTCGGCCACGAGTACCAGCTTCTCGGCGCCCTGCGCCGGGTCCCGGGGGCGCTCGAGCCGACCCTGGTCACGCTCACCCGCAAGTCCGACACGTTCCCGCTCTTCCAGCACCCCGGCAGCGAGTTCCTGTACATGCTCGAAGGCCGCATGATCTACAGCCACGGGCCGTACGAGTACACCCTCTCCCCCGGCGACTCTCTGCTCATCGACGGCGAAGGACCCCACGGCCCGCAGGAGCTGCTGGAGACCCCGATCCGGTTCCTCGCCATCGCCCAGAGCGCCACGGGCGGCAGCACGGCCTGACAGAGAACAACGAAGATCGGAGGTCCTCCAGCCGTCTCAGCGGGCGTGTTCCTGCTTATCGTCGACTCGTGCCGATCGTGTTCACTGATCGTGCCGCCGGCTCGTCCACGACGACACCGGGTGTCGCACTCAGGGCCGCCGGCCGGATCCTGTCGGGGCGGGTCGCCGGCCTCAGGCACCCGGCCGGCCCGACGATCGCGCTCGCGCTGCTCACTCTCGCCCTGCACCTCCTCTACGTGAACGGCCCGCTGCTGTCCGACGAGGGCGGCTTCGCGATGGTGGCGCGCTGGTGGGGCAGCGGCGGCGATCACCTCTACGGTCCGCAGTGGGTCGACCGGCCGCCGGGCCTGATCGCCGTCTTCTGGGTCGCGAACCTCCTGGGCCCCCACGGAGTTCGCATCGTCGCGGGCCTCATGGCGACGGGATTCGTTCTGGCCGCGGGCTGGGCCGGGTGGGCCGCCCGCGGTACGCGTGCCGCGGCGTGGTCGGCCGGGACGGCGTTCTTCCTGATGAACACCCCGGTGACGCAGACCTTCGCGCTGAACGGCGAACTGGTGGCGGCGACCTGGACCATGATCAGCGTGGCCGCGTGGATCCACGCGGTTCGCCGCCGGCCCTCCCGCGCGGCCGCCCTGCGCCTCGGTGTGCTCGCCGGGGCAGCCGCCTCCATGGCCGTGCTGACGAAGCAGAACTTCGTGGACGCGGCCGTGTTCCTCCTCGTGCTCGGACTCGCCGAGGGCCTGATCGTTCGCGAGCGCCGCCGCCGGCTCCTGGCGCTCGGAGGCTGCGCGGCGGCCGGATTCGCGCTGCCGGCGCTGGTCGCCGCCGGTTGGGCGTACGCCCACACCGGTCTCGGCGACCTCGTCTACGCCATGTACGGATTCAGGGTGGACGCCTCGGGCGTGATCGCCCGCTGGTCACAGTTCGCGCCGGACGGCCGCATGCGCGGGCTGCTGGGGATCGCGCTGCTGAGCGGCATCGCGACCCTCGCGATCGCCCTTGTCGTCGCAGGGGGCCGATACATCAGCCGGCGCTCGCCCCTGTTCCTGGCGTGCATGGCCGCCGGACTCGTCGAGATCGCGGGCGTGATCCTCGGCGGCAACTACTCGCCTCACTACCTCATCGGCCTCGCCCCCATGCTGACGCTGGCGGCCGGGGTGCTCGCGGTCCAGCCGGGCAGCGGCCGGTGGCTGGTGCGGCTGTTCGTCATCGCGCCCGTCATCGTGACCCTGGGCGTCTCTCCCGCCGCCGCCGTTCAGGTGACCAAGGAGAACGCCGTGCGGGCCACCGGCGAATGGCTGGCGCGGTCCTCGGAGCCGGGAGACTCCCTGGTGGTCCTCTACACCCACGCGAACCTCATCGACGCCTCGGGACTTCGCCCCGGCTATCCGTACGCATGGAGCCTCCCGATCCGGACGCTCGATCCTCGGCTCGATCTGCTCGCCGCGACACTGACCGATCCGAAGCGCGCCCCGACCTGGGTCGTCGGGTGGGACGACCTGCAGATATGGGGACTGGACGCCCGCCACCACGTTGCAGAGGCCCTCGCCACGGACTACATCAGGTTCGCGACCGTCTGTGGCCATCCGATCTGGCTCCGCCGCGGCCTCGACCGGACGCACCTGCCCGCCCCGCTGTGCGGCGGCAGGGAGATCCGTGAGTGGTGATCCCTCGCCGCGACCTGCGGAAAGGGCCCGGCGTCAGATGGCCAGACCCGGGACCGGCGGTATGGTCCGGGTGCGGACCAGTTCGGCGTACCAGTACGCGCTGTCCTTGGGCAGCCGCTCCAGGGTGTCGTAGTCGACCCGGACGATGCCGAACCGCTTCGAGTACCCGTAGCCCCACTCGAAGTTGTCGAACAGCGACCACACCTGGTAACCGCGCAGGTCGACGCCGCGGTGCAGGGCCCGGTGCGCGGCGGCGAAGTGCCGGCGCAGGTAGTCGGTGCGGTCGACGTCGTGGATCCGGCCGTCCACGACGACGTCGTCGAACGCGGCGCCGTTCTCGGTGACCATCAGCGGCAGGCCGGGGAACTGCTCGGACAGCGAGACCAGCAGCTCCTCGAGACCCTCGGGGGCGATGTTCCAGCCCATCGCCGTGTACGGCCCGGGCTGTTCGAGGAACTCGATGTCGTCGGCGCCAGGCCAGGGCGAGCCGCCCATGTCCTTGTGTCCGTCGTTGGTCTGCCGTGGGCCGGTGCCGTCCCAGACCCGCACCGTCGCGGTGGAGTAGTAGTTCACCCCGAGCAGGTCGATCGGCTGGTGCACCGCGGCCAGGTCGTCGTCCTGGACGAACGACCAGTCGGTGACGGACGCGGTGTCCGTGACGAGGTCGGCCGGGTAGGCCCCCCGCAGCATCGGGCCGGTGAAGGCACGATTGGCCAGCGCGTCGATGCGGCGCTTCGCCTCGTGCGCGGTCCCGTCGACGCCACGCAGCACGTGGAAGTTGAGGGTGACGGAGAACCGGGCGTCGTCCTTGGTCACGACCTCGCGCAGCTCCCGCAGCGCCAGGCCGTGGCCCAGGTTGAGGTGATGCACCGCGCGCAGGGCGTCGGCGCCGTCGGTGCGGCCCGGTGCGTGCGCTCCGGAGCCGTACCCGAGGTAGGCCGAGCACCACGGCTCGTTGAGGGTCGTCCAGGTGTCGACGCGGTCGCCGAGGGCGGCGCCGACGTGAGCGGCGTACTCGGCGAAGCGGTACGCGGTGTCACGAGCCGGCCAGCCGCCGGCGTCCTCCAGTGGCTGCGGCAGATCCCAGTGGTAGAGCGTGACGACGGGCGCGATTCCCCGCTCCAGCAGCCCGTCGACGAGCCGGGAGTAGAAGTCCAGGCCCTTCGGGTTTACCGGACCGGACCCACCCGGCTGGATGCGCGGCCAGGCGACGGAGAACCGGTACGCCTGCAGCCCGAGGCCGCGCATGAGGTCGAGGTCGGCGTCGAGACGGTGGTAGTGGTCCACGGCCACGTCGCCGGTGTCGCCGTTCCACACCTTGCCGGGGATCCTGCTGAACGTGTCCCAGATCGACGGTCCGCGGCCGTCCTCCTCGGCCGCGCCCTCCACCTGGTACGACGCGGTCGCGGAGCCGAAGACGAAGCCGTCCGGGAAGACGAGCCCGGAGTCGCGGTAGTCGGCGGCGTCGGTGCTCATGCGGCGATCTCCAGTTCTCCGGTGCTGGTCGACACGGTGGTACCGCCGGGGGTCCGTGCGGTGAACTCTGCCAGGTCGGACGAGGCGATCCGGACGGTCCCGCCGCGGCGGGCGACGAGGAAGCGCGCCTCCCGGCCGGTGGGCGTGGTGACGTGCAGCTCGCTGTCGCCGTCCGGGCCGGGGAAGACCCGCAGCGTCAGCCCGTCGGTGTACTCCACGTCGGGACGTTCCTCGCTCGGCCCGAACGGGATCACCGCTCCCGGCCGGACGTAGAGCGGAAGGCTGTCGAACGCGTGCACCTCGCGCTGCCAGCCGCCGCCCTCGACGGACTCACCCGTCAGCAGGTGGGTCCACCGGCCCGGCGGCAGGTAGAAGTCGACGGCGCCGTCGGTGCTGAAGACCGGCGCGACCAGCAGGTCCGGACCCAGCAGGTACTGCCGGTCCAGATGCTCCACCGCGGGGTCGCCGGGGAAGGCCAGCTGCATCGGCCGCAGCACCGGCAGCCCGGTCCGGGTCGCGTCCAGGCCGGCCTGGAACAGGTACGGCATCAGCGCGATCTTGAGCCGGGTGAAGCGGCGCATCACCGACACCGCGCTCTGCGGATCCGCCTCGTCGCGGCCCTCGGCCTCGTCGAACAGCCACGGCACCCGGTAGGTGGTCGAGGCGTGCAGCCGCGTGTGGCTGGAGAGCAGGCCGAACACCGTCCACCGCTTGAACACCGCCGGGTCCGGCATCCCCTCGAAGCCGCCGACGTCGTGGCTCCAGTGCGCGAACCCGCTCAGCGCCAAGGACAGCCCGGCGCGCAGCGTCTCGGCCATCGACTCGTAGGTCGAGGAGTTGTCGCCGCCCCAGTGCACCGGCATCCGCTGCCCGCCGGCGGTGGCCGCCCGGGCGAAGACCACGGCCTCACCGGCGCCACGTTCCTTCTCGAGGACGTCGAAGACCGCCCGGTTGTACAGCTGGGCGTACCAGTTGTGCATGTCGCCGGGGCGCGAGCCGTCGTGCCACACGACGTCGGTGGGGACACGCTCGCCGAAGTCGGTCTTGATCGCGTCGACGCCCTGGCGCAGCAGGCCGCGCAGCTTCTCCTGGTACCACCGGGTCGCCTCCGGGTGGGTGAAGTCGACCAGGCCCATGCCGGCCTGCCACATGTCCCACTGCCAGACCGAGCCGTCGGCGCGGCGCACCAGATAGCCGCGGTCGCGGGCCTCGGCGAACAGGGCCGAGCGCTGGGCGATGTAGGGGTTGATCCACGCGCTCACCCGAAGGCCGCGCTGGTGCAGCCGGCTGAGCGTGCCCTCGGGGTCGGGGAAGACCCGCGGGTCCCACTCGAAGTCGGTCCAGTTGAACTCGCGCATCCAGAAGCAGTCGAAGTGGAAGACGCTCAGCGGGATGTCGCGCTCGCGCATGCCGTCGACGAACGACGTCACCGTCACCTCGTCGTAGTCGGTGGTGAAGCTGGTCGACAGCCACAGCCCGTAGGACCACGCCGGGACGGCGGCGGGGCGGCCGGTGAGCGCGGTGTAGCGCTCCAGGACGCGCTCCGGCGTCGGCCCGTACACGACCATGAACTCCAGGCTCTCACCGGCGACGGAGAACTGCACCTGCTCGACCGCCTCGGACCCGACCTCGAACGAGACGTGGTCGCGGTGGTTGACCAGGACGCCGTAGCCGCGATTGGTCAGGTAGAACGGGACGTTCTTGTACGACTGGTCGCTGGACGTGCCGCCGTCGGAGTTCCAGATGTCCACCGTCTGGCCGTTCTTGACCAGAGGGCCGAACCGTTCGCCCAGGCCGTAGACGAGTTCGCCGACGCCGAGGGAGAGCTGGCCGTGCAGGTAGGTCGGCGACGCCGCCAGCCCGGTGCCGGTGACTCCGGTGAGGCCGGTCGGCTCCGCGGGGACGGCGGCGCCGGGCGCGAGCCGGACGAAGCCGAGCGACTTCGGGCCGCTGTGCGTCAGCGGCCGCCCGTCGGCGGCGAAGCTGAGGTCCCACGGCGCGCCCGGGGCGATCCGGGCCTCCAACGGGCCGGAGCGCAGCACCCCGCCGGTCTCGTCGACGGTGGCGGTGCCCGCGCCCTCGACCGCGCCGACCAGGTCGAAGCCGGGGTCGGCGGGCGCGCCGGTGTGCCGCTCGACGCGCACCCGGACGACGCCCTCCAACGGGCTGGACAGGGTGACGGTGAGCAGGGGGCGGTTCAGGGTGTCACCGCGTCGCGTGATGACCTTCGTCGGCGCCGAGACGACGATGCTGTCGTCGCGGCGTTCGATGTCGTACGCCTCCTGGGCGTACAGCGCGTCGACTCCCGGGCGCAGGGTCCAGAATCCGTCGGTGAACTTCAACTACTGCTCCTGAGTCGGGGTGGTGCCGGGTGAACGGTCCCAGTCGACGGTGACCGGGTGGTCGGCGGCGACGTCGACGAGCCGGCTGGTGGCGCCGTGGCGCACCAGCCGTGGCCCGGCCTGTCGCGGGCCGAGGGCATGCAGGGTGACGGTCACCGGGACGCCGTCGTGCCACGCCAGGTCGACACTGATGCCCGGCTCGGCGACGAGCCCGCGCACCGATCCGGCGCCGAGCGCCGCCGGCCACCCGGGCAGCAGGTCGATGACGCCCCGGTGACCCTGCACGAGGGCCTCGCACACGGCGGCGGTGTACCCGAGGTTGCCGTCGATCTGGAACGGAGGATGGGCGGCGAACAGGTTGGCGTAGAGCCCGCCGGCGTGCGCGGCGCCGTCGGTGGCCGGACGCACCAGGTATCGCAGCAGGGCGCCGAAGCGTTCGCCGTCGTGCAGCCGGGCGCGCAGCGCGAGCTTCCAGGCCAGCGACCAGCCGGTCGAGTCGTCTCCGCGCGCGTCGAGGGTGCGGGCGACGGCGGCCGCGAGCTCGTCGTCGAGTTCGGTGCCGCCGGGATAGGCGAACACCAGGTGGGAGAGGTGGCGGTGATGCGGTTCCACGTCCGCCGCACCCGGGTGCCACTCCTGGACCGTGCCGCCGGCGCTCACCACCGGCGGCCGTAGCCGCCTCCCGGCGGCCGCGGCCCGGGCGACGACGGGGTGGTCGGTGCGGCCGAGCTCGGCGGCGACGTCGCCGACGAGCGAGAACAGTTCGGCGGCGAGCGCGCGGTCCATGCCGCTGCCGGTGGTCAGGGCGGCCGGGCCGTCGGGGGTCGCGTAGCGGTTCTCCGGGGACGTGGACGGGAAGGTCGCGAGGTGGCCGTCGTCGCCCGGTTCGAGCAGGTCGAGCACGAATTCGGCGGCACCGGCGGCGAGCGGCCAGAACCGCTCCAGCCAGGCCCGGTCGGCGGCGCCGAACCGGCGCCGCCGGTCCAGTTGGCACACCATCCACGCGCCGCCCGTCGGCCACTGCGACCACGACGCGTCTCCCGAGGTGGGCGCGGTGAACGCCCAGGCATCGGTGTTGTGGTGGGTCGTCCAGCCGCCGGCACCGTACAGCCGGGCCGCGGTCTCCGCGCCTCGCTCGGCGAGCGCCTCGACCAGGTCCAGCAGCGGCTGCTCGGTCTCGGGCAGGCCGAGCGGACCGGCTGCCCAGTAGTTCATCTCGGTGTTGATGTTCAGCGTGTACGCCGACGACCACGGTGGCTGCAGCTGCTCGTTCCACAGGCCCTGCAGCGTCGCCGGCAGCCCGCCCGGGCGCGACGAGCTGACCAGCAGGTACCGCCCGTAGTCGAACAGCGCCTCCAGCAGCGCCGGATCGGCGGTGGCGTCAGGACCCAGCTCGGCCACCCGGCGGTCCGGGTCGGTGAGGACTCCGGCGACGGCACCGGCCGGGTCGCCGGGCACGTCCAGATGCAGGGCGGTCCGGTCGTACAACTCGCGGTGCGCCACCACGTGGCGCGAGCGCAGCTCCTCGAGGTCGTGCGACAGCGCCGCGGCCACCCGGTCCTCGGCGGCACGGGCCGCGTCGTCGGCGGTGCCGTCCGGCGGGCGGCCGGCGGCGGTGAACGTCGTCGCGGTCGCCACGACGAGACGCAGGGACCGGACGCCCCGGACACCGAGCCCTTCGTCGCCGGGCGAGCCGTCGTGGACGATCCCCACGACCGCCGCGCCCTGCACCGGGTCGACGCCCTCGAGGTGCCACCGCAGCGGCGGCTCGCCCGGTTCGTGGCCCGGTGCCACGTCGGCGGGCAGCGCCAGCCGCAGCCGGACTCGGCCGGCGGCCACCTCCCGGCCGAGTTCGCGCAGCGGCGTCGTGACGGCGATGGTCAGGTCGACCGGTTCCGCGGCGGTGAGCTGGTGCACCAGAACCCGGTCGGCGGCGCTGACGAACGTCTCGTGCCGGATCCGGCCGGCCGACGCGACGTGCACCGCGTCGGCGAGATCCAGCGTCCGCTCGACGTCGCCGGCCGGCACATGGCGCACCTCGACGTCGGCGAACGGCAGATACGCCTGGGCGTAGCGGGCCTGCAACGCCTGCAGCGCCCGCTCCGCCGCGACCGCCCGGCCGGCGGCCAGCGACCGGCGGGCCTCGATGCGGGCCGCCGCGGCGGTGGCCGCGTCGACCCGTCCGCGCCGGTGCTCGCTGGCCGGCGAACCGGACCACGCGGTGCCGTCGTTGAGCTGCAGGCGGACGCCGTCGGCGGCGGCCAGGACCATGGCACCGGTCCGGCCGTCGCCGAGCGGCAAGCCGTCCAGCCAGTCTCTCGACGGCCGGCGGTAGTGGAGCGCGCGCATGCGGGTCAGAGCTTCAATCCGCCGGCGGCCAGTCCCGAGCGCCAGTAGCGCTGCAGCGACACGAAGACGACGACGATCGGCACGATCGAGACCAGTGCGCCGACGATCACCAGGGTCTGCAGGCCGGGGATGGTGATGGCGGCCTGGCTCCAGCCGGACAGCCCCACGGTCACCGGCTGCAGCCGCGGATCGCTGAGCACCAGCAGCGGCAGCATGAAGTTGTTCCAGCTGCCGATGAACGCGAACAGCAGGATCGTCACCGAGCCGGGGCTGAGCAGCTTGAGGGCGATGGAGAAGAACGCCCGCCATTCGCTGGCGCCGTCCATCCGAGCCGCCTCCAGCAGCTCCGGCGGCACGCTGGACCTGGCGTAGACGAAACCCAGCATCACCCCGAACGGGTAGACCAGGCTGGGCAGCAGGACCCCCAGCATGGTGTTGCTCAGGCCGATCTCGACCAGCAGGGTGTAGGTCGGCTGGGCCAGCACCGTCTGCGGCACGAGCATGCTGCCGATGACGGCGGCCAGCACGATCCGGCGGCCACGGAACTCGTACATCGCGAGCGCGTAGCCGGAGATCACGCTGATGAACGTCATCAGCACGCTGCCGAGGCCGGAGTAGATCACCGAGTTGAGCATCCACCGCCAGAAGATGCCGCCGTCCCGCTGGCTCAGGTCGACGAGGTTCTGCCAGAGGTTGAAGTCGGCGAACCAGAACCCCGGCGTGGAGAACAGGTCGCTGGTCGACTTCGTCGAAGCCACGATCAGCCAGTACACCGGCGCCAGGAAGTAGAGCCCGACGGCGATCATGAACAGCCAGCCGAGCAGGCGGGCGCGGCGGCTCGGCCCGGTCATCGGGTCGCCCCTCTCCTGCGGTTGGACACGACCGAGACGAGGATCGACAACCCGAACGTCACCAGGCCGAGGATGATCGCCATCGCCGAGCCGAGGTTGATGTTGCCGCCCAGCGTCGTGGCCGTGAAGACCGACATGTTCGGCGTGTAGTCGCCGGTCACGTTGGAGGTGATCGAGCGCAGCGTCATCGGCTCGTTGAACAGCTGCAGCGTCCCGATGATCGAGAAGAGCGTCGTCAGGAAGATCGCCGGGAGTACCATCGGCAGCTTGATCTGCAGCGCCATCCGCAGCTCACCGGCGCCGTCGAGCCGGGCCGCCTCGTACATGTCGCGGGGAACGGTCTGCAGCGCGGCGAAGATGATGATCATGTTGACGCCGGTGACCGACCAGATCGTCACGTTGGCGATCGACCACAGCACCGTGCCCGGCGCGAGGAAGTTCGCGCTCACCCCGAGGGACTCCAGCAGTTCGACGATCGGGCTCACCCGCGGCTGGTACAGGAACCCCCAGAGCAGCGTGGCCACGACCGCCGGGACGGCGTACGGGATGAAGACGCTGAGCTGGAAGAAGCGCTTCCACCGCACGACCGCGGAGTCGAAGACCAGCGCGAGCGCGATCGACAGCGCCAGCATCACCGGCACCTGCACGACACCGAAGAGCAGCACCCGCCCGAAGCTGGAGACGAACCCGCTGTCGGACAGCGCCCGGACGTAGTTGTCGAACCCGACGAAGACGCTCTCGTTCGCGTTGCCGAACCCCAGTCCGCTGCGCTCGACCGCGAAGAAGCTGGTGTACAGCGCGGTCACGATCGGCGCGACGAGGAAGACCAGGAACAGCAGGACGAACGGCGTGAGGAAGACGTACGGCGCCCAGCGGATCCCGCCGCTGCGCAGGGCGCGGCGGGATCCGGCCGGTCGAACGGAGGTGCCGGTGCTCATTCGCTGACGCTCAGGCCCATGCCGGTGAGGTCGGCCACGGTCCGGCTCTCCAGGTCGGCCAGCGCCTGGGCGAACGTCTTGCGGCCGTTCGCCACCTGGGCGAACTCGTCCTTGAGGGCGTTCTGGGTGAGCTCGAACGTCGGGCCGTCGACCCAGGTGGCCGGCACCTGGAGGGCGGCGTCGGCGAAGACCTCGTTGATGACCTGGCCGCCGAAGAACGGCTCCTCGACCATCAGCGCCTCGTGCTCCAGACCGGCCACCGCGGACGGGAAGATGCCACCGTTGATCAGGTGCTCCAGCCCTTCGTCGCTGGTGTTGAGCCACTCGACGAAGGCCGCGGCCTGCTCGACGTGCTCGGTGCCGGCCGGGATGACGTTGACGCTGCCGCCGGTGTCGCCGGCCGACTCCTCGCCGTCGAACGTCGGGCTCGGTGCGACCGCCCAGTTGCCGGCCGTGGCGCCGGCGCTCTCCTCCAGCAGGACCGGGAACCACGCGGCGTAGTTGACCGTGGCGATGGTGCCGGCGTTGATCGCCGCCCAGTACTCGGGCGTCCACATCTCGACGGTGGTGACCAGTTCCTCGTCGAGCAGGGTCTGCCACACCTCGGCCACCTCGAGGCTGTGCTCGTCGGCGACGTTCACCGTCCACGCGTCACCGTCGATGCCGTTCCAGCTGCCGCCGTTCTGCCAGACGCTCTGGATCCAGAAGCCGGTCTCGTTGGGTGAGAACTGCGCGATCGTGAGGGCGGGGTCGGCGGCCTTGAGCGCCCGGCCGGCCTCGACGAACTCCGTCCAGGTCGTGGGAACCTCGACGCCGTGCTGGGCGAAGATGTCCGTGCGGTACATCAGCCCGGTCGGCCCGGAGTCCTGCGGGATCGCGTACAGCGCGCCGTCGAACACCACGGAGCCCCAGGAGCTCGGCGTGAAGCGGTCCTCCCAGTCGCCGGCGATGTCCGTCAGCTCGGTGAGCCGGTTGTTGACGATGTGACCCGGGATGGAGTGCACCGACATCTGCACGACGTCGGGGGCGGTGCCGGCGTCGATCGCGGCCGGGATCTTGTCGCCGTCGTCACCGGTCATCCGGAAGAACTCGACCTGGACGTCCGGGTTCTCCTCGTTCCACTGGGCCACGGCCTCCTCCAGGCCGGGGACCCAGCCCCAGAACTCGATGGTGACCGGACCCTCGTTCGCCGCCGCGCCGGAGTCGTCGTCCCCGCCGCCACAGGCGGCCAGGAACAGCACCGGGCCGGTTGCCAAGGCGAGCGCGGTCGTGAGCCTGCTCTTCAACTTCCGTGCCATCGTCGGCACTCCTTTCTGGTGCTCCACCCGGGGGGTGGCGCTCGGCGGGGCGGTCGCCCGCTCGGTCAGGGGGTGCTGCCGGTCTCGCGGACGACGACGGCGGCACCGGCCGCCAGCTCGACCGGGCCGTCGAACTCGCGTCCGGTCAGCAGGTCCGTCCCGGTGAGGACGAGCGTGCGCGTCTCGGACGTGTGGTTGAGGACGAAGAGGTAGTCGCGGTCCGCGGCGCGGCGGCGGACCACCTCGAGGCCGTGCCCGGCCGCCTCGTGGGCGCGGGACACCCCGGCCTCGGACCGGATCCGGTCGAGGTGGCGTTCGAGTGCGTCCGGGGCCAGCCGGGTCGACAGGTAGTGCGCGACGCCGGCGCCGCGGCGGTGCCGGGTGATCGCCGGCGCTCCCGGCGGGATCACCAGATGCGTGCCGGCGCCGTAGCCGGCGACGCTCTGCGCACCGGCGAGATGGACGAGTTCGGTCCAGGCTCCGGCGGTGCTGCCGTCGTCGAGGGCGACCGTGTCGTCCGGCGCGAGCGGGACGTGCTCCTCGACCCGCACGCCCAGGGTGGGCGCGAAGGCGCCGGAGTAACCGCCGGGGCGGACCCGCAGGTGCTCGTCGGTGCTGCCGGCGAAGTGCCAGACGACGAGGTGCCCGCCGGCGCGGACGTACGCGTCGAACGCACCGGCCTGATCGTCGCTGACCGCCAGCATGCTCGGCACGAGCACGAGGTCGTAGCGGGCGAGGTCGCCGTCGGGGTCGACGACGTCGGTGTTGACGCCGAGGTTCCACAGCGCCGTGTGCGCGCGCCGGACGGCGTCGAGGAAGCCGATGTCGGACGAGGGCATCGCCCGGGTGTCGGCGGCCCACCAGGCGTCGGGTTGCCACACGATGGCGACCCGGTGGTCGTTGACGGGCCCGATGTCCGGCGGCTCGGCCAGCTCGGCCAGCCGGAGCAGGTCCGCGCCCAGCTCGGTGACCTCCCGGAAGATCCGGGTGTCGGGGCCGGCGTGCGGCACCATCGCGGAGTGGAAGAACTCCGCACCGACCTGCGGGGAACGCCATTGGAAGAACAGCGAGCCGGTGGCGCCGCGGGCCAGGTACTGCAGGGTGTTGCGGCGCATGCGGCCCGGCTCCTTCGGATGCATGCGGCCGCCGGCGTAGTCGTAGACCAGGGTGGTGGCCTGCTCCATGAGCAACCACGGCCGGCCGGCGTTGAAGCTGCGGGCGAGGTCGGCGCCGAACGCGACGTGGGTCTCCCCCGCCGGCCCGCGGTCGTCGAGGTAGTGATCGATCGAGACCTGGTCGACGCGCCGGGCGAACGCCCACTGGTCGTAGTGGTTCCAGGTGGGCAGCATGAAGTTGGTGGTGACGGGAACGCCCGGCGTCACCTCGCGCAGGATCGCGAGCTGGTCGTCGAGGCAGCCGGTCAGCAGGTCGGCGCTGAACCGCTTGAAGTCGAGCACGTGCGCCGGGTTCGGCAGGTACTGCGTGGCCTGCGGCGCGAAGATCTCCTCCCACCGGCCGTAGCGCTGCGACCAGAACGCCGTGTTCCACGTCCGGTTCAAGGCGCCGAGGTCGCCGTAGCGCCGCGTGAGCCAGGCCCGGAACGCCTCGTCGGTCACCGGCCCGTAGGAGACGGTCCCGTACTCGTTGTGGACGTGCCACAGGGCCAGCGCGGGGTGGTCGGCGTAGCGTTCGGCGAGCGCGCGGGTGATGCGCCGGGCGGCTGCGCGGTAGGCGGGCGCGGCGGGGTTGTAGGTGTCGCGGCTGCCGTGGATGAGCCGGACGCCGGTCGGGGTGATGGGCAGCGCCTCGGGGTGCGCCAGCGTGAACCACGGCGGCGGAGCGGCGGTCGGGGTGGCGAGGACGGCCTTGATGTCGTTGTCGTGCAGCAGGTCCATCACCCGGTCGAGCCAGCCGAACTCGTGGACGCCCTCCTCCGGCTCGAGCATCGACCAGGAGAAGACGCCGATGGTGGCGGTGTCGACGCCGGCCGTGCGCATCAGCGCCACGTCCTCGTGCCAGACCTCCTCCGGCCACTGTTCCGGGTTGTAGTCGCCGCCGTAGGCGAGGCGGCCGGTCCAGCGGGCCAGCCGGCGCGCGCTCAGCTCATCGGGCACCATGGACCTCCGGGGCCGAGGTACGTCGAAGCGTTTCGATCATGGCGCTGCGTCTCTCTGCGGGGGTGGGCGGGCGAGGGTTCTACGGTGCCGCGGGCGCGGCCGCGATCTGCGGCCGGCCGACGGAGCCGTGGGAGTGGTAGGCCGGCTCGAGGAGTTCCACGGCCGGATCGAGCGGGTGGTCCAGGGCGCGCATCATCAGGTCGACGGCACGGTCGCAGGACTCGGCCGGCACCAGCGGGATGACGTCGAGCGGGGGCGAGAACTTCGACGTGTCGAAGGTCGAGGCGGCCGAGATGACCGAGAGGTCGGCAGGGATGCTCAGGCCGGTCCCGGCCAGGTGCTCCATGACCGCCAGCTGGATGGTCTCGGCGCACTGCATGACCAGGCCGGTCGGGCGCGGCACGGCGGCGAGGGCGGCGTCGACGACAGCACGCAGCTCGACCAGGTTGCGCGACGACTCCGCGAAGGTCGAGGTGATCCCGCGTTCGGCGGCTCGCGCCGCGAAAGCGTCGCGGAAGCGGCGCGGGAAGTTGGAGCCACGCTCGTAGATGCCATGCGGATCGCCGATCAGCGCGATCGACGTGTGGCCCTCGTCGGCGAGGCTGTCGACGGCGAGCCGCGCCGCGGCCTCGAAGTCGAGGTCGACACAGACGAGACCGTCGGTGTCACCCGGAACGCCGACCAGGACGGCCGGGATGCTGAGGTCGCGCACGAGCCCCACCCGGCGGTCGTCGACGGCGACGTCGAGCACGATGATGCCGTCGACCAGCTTCGTCGACGTGACCCGCCTGAGGCCACCGGTGGCCTCCTCCTCGGTGAGCAGGACGACGTCGTAGTCGTAGCGGCGCGCGGCCGTGACGACGGCGAGGACGAACGCCATGTGCGCCGGCGTCGAGGTCTCCGCGTGCAGCGGCGCGGTGAGGGCGAGCAGCTGGGTCCGCCGTCCGGCGAGCATCCGAGCGCCGGCGTTCGGCTGGTATCCGAGCTCGTCGGCGATCGCCGCGATGCGCGACCGGGTCGCCTCGGCGACCGGGCGCTTGCCGCTCAGCGCGTAGGACACGGTACTGATCGACACGCCGGCCGCCTGGGCCACGTCGTGGATCGATGCCATGTCGGACTCCGTCGTCGAACGTTCGGCGCACACTATCGAAGCGTTTCGCTTCGGTAGCCGCCGAACCTACGTCAGGTCTGGGCGCCGTGCAAATCGCCGCCCTGGGCCCGGCACAGCCAGGCACCGGCCCCGGGCGGGCGCGATGACCACTTCGTGTCATTGGCATTCTCCGGCCACGCCACCGGCCGTCGCGCGCCATAGTCTCGTGGCCGCCGCCCCCAGCCTGTCGTGGGCGATCGATGGTCACCACCTCGGGAGCAGACATGAATCGGTGGACCCGAACGAGCCTCGCAGCGGCTGTCGTGCTGGTCGCGGCGCTGGCGGTTCCGATCACCGCGACGCCCGAGCAGACGACCGGCAACGCCCGGGTGATCGTGGAGCTGACCGCTCCGCCGGCTCTGGCCGTGGTCCGCGCCGACGGGTCCCGCGATCGCGCCCGCGAGTACGGCGTCACGGTGCTGCGGGCCCAGGATGCCGTGCTCGGTCAGGCCGACGAGACCGGCCTGGACGTGGACGTCGTCCACCGGCTCACCGCGGCATACAGCGGCCTCGTGGTGGACGTGCCGGCGGACCAGGTCCAGGAGCTGGCCGGCCTCGACGGCGTCCGCGCCGTGCACCCGGACGCGTCCTACGCGCTGGCGCTCGAGGACAGCGTGCCGCTGGTCGGCGCACCCGAGGCGTGGGACACGACCGCTCCCGACGGCCGGGCTGTCACGGGGACCGGCATCACGGTCGCGGTCCTGGACAGCGGCATCGACTACTCGCATCCGGACCTCGGCGGCGGCTTCGGGCCGGACCACAAGGTCGTGGCCGGCTACGACCTGGTGAACGACGATGCCGACCCGATGGACGACAACGGCCATGGCACCCACGTCGCGGGCATCGTGGCCGCCGACGGTGCCGTCCGAGGGGTGGCGCCGGGTGCGACGCTCACCGCGTACAAGGTGATGAACAGCAGCGGCAACGGCCAGTTGTCCGACATCATCGCCGGCTTGGACGCGGCCGTCGCGCCGGACAACCCGCATCGCGCCGATGTCGTCAACCTCAGCCTCAGCGGCCCCGGCGACGGCACGGACCCGCTCTCGACGGCCGTCCGCAGCGCCGTCGAGGCCGGAGTCGTCGTGACGGTCTCCGCCGGTAACGCCGGGCCGGGCGCGCACTCGGTGCAGTCACCGGCCGCCGCCGACGGTGCCCTGGCCGTCGGCGCCAGCACCAGCGGCGTGTGGGTCCCGCGAGCACGGATGGTCGCACCGGGCGAGCAGGACCTGCGGGCCGTGCGTGCGGAGGTCTCGGCGGCCGCGCCCGCCGACCCGCTGCGGGTGGCCGTGGTCGACGTCGGCGAGGGCCGGCCCGCGGACTACGAGGGCGTCGACGTCACCGACAAGGCGGTCCTGGTGATCGACGACGGTGACGCGTTCGGGCTGGCCGCCGCGGCCGAGGCACGTGGCGCGGCCGCGGCGCTGATCTACACGCCCGACTTCTGGCGCCCGCGACCAGCCGCCGCGGAACCCGTGGCAGGCGCACCGACGACCGATCCGGCGCCCAGTGACGAGTTCACCACCGGGATGACCGACGACGGCAGGGTCGGATCGCTGGTGGCGCTGCGGATCCCCGGCGCCAGCGCAGCCACGCTGCAGTCGCACCTGAGCGAGAAGGTCGAGATCGAGATCACCGGCGGCGAGGGGACCGATCTGCTGGCCGACTTCAGCTCCCGCGGCCCGACAGCGCGCTTCACCGCCAAGCCGGACCTCGTCGCGCCGGGGGTCGAGATCCTGTCGACGCTGCCCGGGCAGCGGCACGGCCGGGCGAGCGGCACCAGCATGGCCGCCCCCCATGTGGCGGGCGCGGCCGCGCTCGTGCGCCAACGGCACCCGGACTGGACGCCGGCGCAGGTCGGCGCCGCCCTGGCCGGCACGGCTCGTCCGCTGCGCGATGACGCCGGCCCGCTCGCGCAGGGCGCCGGCCGGCTGGACGTCTCGCGTGCTGTCGACGCCGAGGTCCTGGCGACGCCCACGACGCTGTCATTCGGCCTGGCCGACCTGGATGCGGCCGCGCAGCGGCAGCTCACCGGGACCGCCCGGCTCACCCTCGAGAACCTCGGAACGCAGACCACGCCCCTCGGCCTGACGGCGACCGTCACGGACGGCGCCGGCACAGTCACCGTCGAGCCCGCGGAGCTCTCCCTCACACCCGGCGGCACCGGCGCCGTCACCGTCCGGCTGACCGCCGACCGGACCACCGCCGACACCGATGTCTCCGGCTGGGTGGAGATCGAGGGTCACGGCCGCGTGCCGTTCCTGCTCTCGGCGCGGCACCTGACCGTCCATGTCACCCCTGATCCCGTGCCGGTGGGCGCCCAGACCTCCCTGTACGTGAGCAGCCCGGCTCCACTCGCGAGTCCGCCCGTGCTGGAGGTCACCTGCCCCGGGCTGGAGCCGCGGCGGCCGGAGCTGGCGCCCCACGGCACGGGCTCCTGGCACGCCACGATGACGGTCGCCGATGCCGGACGGTGCGACGCCACCGTCACCGGCACCGCGACCTCCGAGTACGGAGCGGCAGGCCTCACCGGCGCCGCGGCGTTCGAGGTCGCCGCACCGGTGACCGGCCGTACCGGCGTCTCCACCTGGCAGCAGATCGGGCCGAGCGCCGAGGCCGGCTGGCTCGCCTTCGACGCCGGCCGTGACCGCCGTCGCACCGCCGTCGTCCCGCTCGGCTCGCCGAGCGTCTTCGTCACCGAGGATCGGATGCGCACCTGGCGCGAGCTGCGCACCATGCCGATGTCGGGCGGCAGCGCCGCCGACGTCGAGGTCGACCCGCGCGGCAGCGGTGCCATGTACGTCGCGATGAACGGTGGCGCGGCCGACCCGAGCTACGAGGGCAGAATCGTGCACACCGCTGACGGCGGCGGGTCGTGGCGGGTGCTGCCCGGCTGGGACCGGCACATCGACGAACTGGCACTGGACCCCACCGGCCGGGCCCTGGTCGTCAGCGGCGGCGGCATGGTGCGGATCACCCACGACGACGGCGCCACCTGGGCGGAGCTGCCCAGCATCGGCGCGAACCCCCGCGACCTGCACTGGATCGGCCCTGACGTGTACGCCGCCACGAACAGCGGCCTGGTCGTCATCCGCGACGCTCTCGGACCGGCGCCGTCGAGGTCGGAGGTCGTGTACCGGCCGGGCGTGCTGGGCTGGGCCGGCCGGGTCGCCGGCGACACCGAGAGCATCTTCGTCACCGCCTACCCCAGCGCCTGGGTCTACGCCTCACACGACGGCGGTGCCACGTTCCAGCTGGTGCTGCAGTCCACGGGTAGCAGCTTCCAGGCGCTGGACCTGGTCGGCGACACGCTCTACGGCATCAGCGGCACCGGCACCTGGGTGGGCCGCGACCGCGGCGCCCGCTGGGAGCAGTGGGGCGACCCCATGCCGCCGTCGGTCGAGTTCGACATCGGCGGCTGGCCCGGCACCGGCGGCGACCTGTACGTGGCGTCGTCCGGCGCCGGCATCTACCGAGCCGGCGCGCCGGGAGAGTTCGAACGGGTCGGCATCCCGGCCGCACGGGTGTACGACCTGGCGATCGCCCAGGACGCGACCGGTCCGGTCCTGGTGGCCGGCACCTACCGCGACACCTTCCGCACGCCGCTGACCGGCGGCGACTCGATCCGTCCGGCCGACCTGGAGTGGGAGTCCGGCGGCGAGGGCCTGTTCGGCGTCGCGGCGGAGTACGTGGCGGTGTCTTCGACGGATCCGTCCGTCGTCTACAAGGTCAGCAAGGACCCGGTGCTGACGTTCAGCATCCAGCGCAGCTCGGACGGCGGGGCGACGTGGGAGCGGGTCTCGCAGCCGTCGGAGTTCCCCCACTCGCTTCTGGTGCACCCCGCCGACCCGGATCGCGTCTACGCGGGCTACTCCAGCCTGACCGGTGCCGGTCTGGTGGTCAGCGAGGACGGTGGCGGAACCTGGCGCAAGCTGGACCAGGGCCGGGTGTTCCGGGCGCTCGCCGGCGACCCGGCCGACCCGCAGCGCATCTGGGCCGGCGATCACGAGGGCCTGTACCGATCCGACGACGGCGGAGTGACGTTCGAGCGGCTGGCCGACGTGCCGGTGACGGCCATCGCGGCCGACCCGGACGAGCCCGGGCACCTGACCGTCGGCGGCCGCACGCTGTACACCAGCGCCGACGGCGGGGAGACGCTCGTGCCCGCGGACACCCCCGGCCTCGACATGTGGGTCACCGACCTGCTGTACGAGCCGGGCCCCGGCCGGCGGGTGTTCGCGTCGGCGGGCTCGTTCTACGACGAGTTCGGTGTCGTCGAGTCCGGCCGCGGCGTGCTCGTCAGCGGCGACGGCGGCGCCTCCTGGACGTCGATGAGCGCCGGACTGAGCAACTCGAACGTGACCAGCCTCGCGCTGGACCAGGGCCGGCGCCACCTCTACGCCGGCACGTTCGGCGGCAGCGTGCACCGCATCAAGCTCCCGAACTGAGCACCGGCGACGACGCCCGGGCAGGTCCGTCCCCATCACCAGTGAGGTCAGCCATGCGTAGTCGTCCACGCCTTACCCGCCGATCCGCCCGCGCGCATGCGGCCGCCGGTGCCCTCGGCGTCCTCGTGGTGCTCGCGCCGGTGGTCACCTCACCGGCGACCGCAAGCAGCCCGGCGGCCGCGCTTCGCACGGCCGTCGTCGATCCGGAGCTGCGCGCCGAGGTCGCCGGCACCGCACCGGGTGAGGAGATCGACTATCTGCTCTCGCTGCGCGCCGCCCCCGACCTCGCCGCGATCGAGAACGACCACGACGCCGTCGTCGCCGCGCTCCGGAAGGCAGCCGAGGAGAGCCAGCCCGCGGTCATCGACGAGATCGAGGACCGCGGCGCCGAGGTCCTGAACACCTTCTGGATCGGCAACCTCGTCCTCGTCCGGTCCACCGCCGAGGTGCTCGCCGCGCTCAGCAACGAGCCCGCGGTCTCCCGCGCTCTGGCCGTCCAGGAGATGACCATCCCGGAGCCGGCGCGGGACCTGGTACCCGCCGACGCCGACGACGTCACCTGGGGTCTCGATCGCATCGGCGCCGACGACGTCTGGGACGAGTTCGGCGTCACCGGGTCCGGCGTGCGCGTCGCGGTCCTCGACACCGGCGTCAACGCCAGGCACCCCGAGCTGTCCGACCGGCTGGCCACCGACGTTCCCGGCGACCCGTATCACCCCGGCGGCTGGATGGAGTGGGACGCGAACGGCGTCCCGCGGCACACGCTCCCCGCCGACACCAACGGACACGGCACCCATGTCTCCGGCACGGTGCTGGGCGGCGCTGCGGGCGGTACCCACATCGGCGTCGCGCCGGGTGCTGTGCTCATGAGCGGCCGTGTGCTGCCCAGCGGCTCGGGCACCACGCCGCAGATCATCGCCGGCATGCAATGGGCGATGGATCCCTACGATCAGGCCGGGAACCCGGCCGGCGAGCCCGCGGACGTGGTCAACATGTCGTTCAGCCCTGCGACCGGCGGCGTCATCGACGCCATGGTCCAACCCCTCAGGAACATGGCCGCCGCCGGCGTGCTGCCGGTCGCCGCCGCGGGCAACTGCGGCGAGGGGTGCCACGGCGGCCCCGGTGACATCCCGGAGGCGCTCACCGTCGGCGCCACGGACGTCGCCGACGACGTGGCCGCGTTCTCCAGCGGCGCCACCGTGACGACGGCGGAGTTCCAGCAGCCGCCCGCCGACTGGCCGGACTCCTGGGTCGTGCCCGACGTGTCCGCGCCCGGCGTCGACATCCACTCGTCCAGCTCCAACGGCTTCGGCGGCATCGTCTACGGGCGCAGCAGCGGCACGTCCATGGCCGCGCCGCATGTCGCGGGCGTGGCCGCTCTGATGCTGTCGGCCGATCCGACGCTGACCGTCGCGCAGATCGCCGAGACACTGCGCGCCACGTCGTTCTTCGACGACCGCTACGGCCTTGCGCGGCCCAACACCCGGTACGGCCAGGGTCGCGTCGACGCCCGCCAGGCCGTGGCCCACGTCGCCCTCCACACCGGCGTGACCGGCACCGTCGTCGACGCCGCCACCCGGGCGCCGGTCTCCGGCGTCGTCGTCAGCGTGACAGGTCTCGGGATCTCCCAGCGAACGTCGGCGGACGGACGTTTCGATATCCGCCTTCCCTCTGGGACGTACTCGCTCGAAGCGGCCTGGGAGGGCCGGCTCGTCGCCACCGTGCGGGCCCTCACGGTGACCGACGCGGTCCGGTCGGCCGACATCGCACTGAGCGGCGTGGCCGGACAGGTGACGGACGCCGTGAACGGCAGGCCCGCGTCGAACACCGCCGTCACCGCAACCGGCGCCGGTGACGCCGGCGCGCCCGGCGTCACGACCACCACCGCGGACGACGGCAGCTACCGTCTGTACCTTTCCCCCGGCACCTACACGCTCACCGCCAGCAGGTTCGGCTTCTCCGATCTCTCCAGCCCCGGCACGGTCGTCACCGGCGACGAGGTCACCCGGCGCGACCTCGCCCTGTCCCCGCTGCCCACCGACACGATCACCGGCGTGGTCTCGTACGCCGCGAGCGGAACCGGTGTCCCCGGCGTCACCGTCGAACTCGCCGACGGTCCGCGCTCGGCCGTCACGGACTCCGCCGGTCGCTACACGATCGGCGACGTTCCCCGCGGCACGCACCGGGTCGTCGCAAGACCCGACCTGTTCGCCGAACCCGCACCGGTCACCGTGACCACCACGGCCGGGAGCGCGAACACGGTGGACTTCGCCCTCACCTGTGGTGGCGAGTGCTCCGGGCTGTGGGTCGTTCGCGAGCACGGCCCGGTGGCCGCCGGGCAGGACTTCGCCGGCGCCGCGGTGGTCAGCGCGGACGGCCGCCGGTTGTACGTCGCGGGCACCAGTTCCGGCGAGGGCAGCCAGGTCGACTACCTCACCGTCGCCTACGACACCGCGACCGGCCGCACGCTGTGGCGGGCCCGCTACGACGGCCCGGCGCACGGCCAGGACGGAGCCAACGACATCGCGTTGAGCCCGGACGGTACCCGCGTGTACGTCACCGGCCTGAGCGTGGGCCGCGGAGTGGGCGCCTCCGGCGGCGACTACGCGACGCTCGCGTACGACGCTTCCACGGGCGACGAGCTGTGGCTCGCCCGCTACAACGGTCCCGGCGACGACTTCGACAACGCCCGGGCGGTGGGTGTCAGCCCGGACGGCGGCACCGTGCTCGTCACCGGCCAGGTGCAACTGCGCACAGGCGCCACGTCGCACACCGACTACGGGACGGTCGCGTACGACGCCGCGACCGGCCTCCAGCGCTGGGTCGCCCTCTATGACGGTCCGGCCACCGGTTTCGACTCGGCGAACGACCTGGCCGTGAGCCCGCGGGGCGACGTCGTGTTCGTCACGGGACACAGCCCCGGCGCCACCTCGGGCTGGGACCACGCGACGGTCGCGTACTCCGTCCCCACGGGCGAGCAGGTCTGGGCGGCGCGCTACGACGGGCCGGCCGGTGGGAGCGACGATGCCGTCGCCCTCGCCGTGAGCCCGGACGGTGACCGGCTCTTCGTCACCGGCACCACGCGCGGGGACCGGGGCCTGCCCGACTACGCGACCGCCGCCTACGGCACGGACGACGGCACCAGGGTCTGGACCGCGACCTTCGACGGACCGGGCGGCTCCGTCGACCGGGCCGCCGCGGTCGCCGTGAGCCCGGACGGCAGCGGCGTCTACGTCACCGGGCAGAGCTCCGCGGGCTCGACCAGCGCCTCCGCCGACTACGCGACCGTCCGGTACGCCGCCGCCACCGGCGCGACCTCCTGGGTCTCCAGCTACTCGGGCCCTGCCGGGGGCGTCGACGCCGCCGCTGCCGTCGCCGTGAGCCGCGACGGCTCGCAGGTCGTCGTCACCGGGACGAGCGCCGGCGAGGACAGCGGTGACGACTTCGCCACCGTCGCCTACGAGGCCGCCGGCGGCACGCAACGCTGGGCCGCGCGCTACGACGGACCCGCCGGCGATGACGACGACGCGGCCGCGGTCACGGTCAGCCCGGACGGCGCGCGCGTGTTCGTCACCGGAGGCAGCGACCTGGGCGTCGGCGACGACCCACTCGTCGCGCCGTCGGACTTCGCGACCATCGCCTACGACGCGGCCGGCAACGCCCGGACGCCGGTGTTCGTCAGCCACGCCGTCCGTGCGGTCCCGCCGGTCGTCCCGGCCGGCGACCCCCTGCACACCGTCGCCGAGGTCACGAACGTGGGCCTGGCCACCGGCTCGCACGCGGCCACGCTGGTGCTCGACGGCGTCGCCGCCATGACGACCGACGTCGCGCTCGGCCCCGGCGAGAGCACCACCGTCGTCTGGGACCTGGGCCCGATCGCGGCGGGGACGCACGAACTGCGGGTCGGCACCTCGAGCTCGCACGTCATGGCGGTCGCCTGCGACCGGACGCTGACCGGCCAGCACCGCGGTCCCCTGAGCGTGGACTCCGGGACCACCTGCCTCGACGACGGCGCCCGGGTCACCGGCGGGGTCACGGTCGGGGCCGGCGCCGCGCTCCTGGCCACGAGAGCATCGGTCACGGGATCGGTCCGGGCCGTCGGCGCCGCGGTCCTCGGCCTCGACGACGTGTCCGTCTCGGGACCGGTCACGGCGACCGGCACCACGCGGGCGCTGTCGATCGTGGGCAGCCGCACCGGGCCACTCACGATCCAGGACAACGCTCCTCACCTGCCCGCGGCCGTCTCGGGCAATGACGTCCACGGACCGCTGACGTGCACGGGCAACGCACCCGCTCCCATCGACCTCGGTGACCCCAACGAGGCGGCCGGCCGGGCCGGCGGGCAGTGTTCGGTGAGGTAGCGGACCGGGACCGTCACCACGACGTCATGCGACGCCGCTATCCTGCGACCGTGCTGCAGGGTCTCGGCCTGTCCGACGTCGACGAGAGCGTCTATCGCGCAGTGCTGCGGCGCCGGTCCGGTTCGCTCGCCGAGCTCGCCCGCACGCTCGAGATCAGCCGGCACCGTGTCGAGAAGGCGATCCAGCACCTGCGGGCGGAGGGCCTCATCCAGCCCGGCGTTCCCGGCCGGCCGCCGACCGCGGCCGACCCCGAGATCGCCGTCCCGGCGCTCCTGCGCCGCCGGCACGAGCAACTGGAGGACGTCAACGCGCACCTGCCGGCCCTGGCCGCCGAGCATCGGCTCGCCGCGTTCGGCGACGCCCACCACCAGGCCGTGGAGGTCATCGTCGGCAGCGACGAGATCCGCGACAGAACGGCCGCGCTCGCCGCGGCGGCGAGCGAGTTCCTCATCTTCGACCGTCCGCCGTACGCCTACGCCCTGTCGGGCGAGGTCGAGGGCGAACTGCCGTTCCTCGAACGCGGCGTGAACATCCGGGTCGTCTACGACTCCACGGCGTTGCAGGACCCGCTGCGGCTGGCCAACGTCCGCACCCTCGTCGCGCACGGCGAGCAGGCCCGCGTGCTGCCCAAGGTCCCGCTCAAGCTGACGATCTTCGACCAGCACACCGCGGTCGTGCCACTGACCCGCGAGGAGGTGTCCGAGTCGGTCGCGCTGGTGCACGAGTCCGGACTGCTCGACGCGCTCCTGGCCCTCTTCGAGACGCTGTGGTCGTCCGCTCCGGTCCTCGACCGGCCGCACGACGCCGCGCCCATCCCACCTGACGACGCCGACCTGCTCACCCTGCTGGCCATGGGCCTGAAGGACGCGGCGGTGGCGCGCCAGCTGGGGGTGAGCATCCGCACCGCTCGGCGCCGCATCTCCGGCATCATGGACGGCCTCGGCGCCACCAGCCGCTTCCAGGCAGGGCGCGAAGCCGAGCGCCGCGGCTGGCTCTGACCACTGGGGTCCGGACCACGATCGGGCCGTTGCCGGCACGGCCGGTCAGGCACACCACGGCCGGGCCGAGCCCCCGCCGGTCGCGATCAGGGCGGCGACGACCTCACGAGTCGCAGCGCCGTCCCGCCGGCGACCAGGTCGGCCTCGTCCGGCGCGAGCCCGGCGGCCGCGAGCACCGCCTCGACGCGGTCGCGGCTGGCCCCGCGGACGCCGATCGGCCAGTCGCTGCCGACCAGCACGTGGTCGGCGCCGAGCAGCTCCGTCGCGAACCGCACCGCCGCCGGCACGAACCCCATCGTGTCGACGTAGACCTGGGCCCGCAACGCGTCGCCGTCGTCGGCCGCGGCGGCGAGGGACAATCCGGCGATGCCGAGCATCGGGAACACGACGTGCAGCTCCGGCAGCTCCGCCAGGACGCCGTCGGCCAGCAGCGACAGCAGGGCGGCCGCGTTGATGGTGCCGCGGGCCAACGACGTCCCGTACCGGCCGAGCCCGGCGAACGCCGTCGTCAGCACGTCGGGGCTGATCGGGTGGGCGAACACCGGCACGCCCAGCTCGGCGGCCGCCGTCAGCGCCGGCCGCGCCGAAGGGTCGCTGAGCAGCCGGCCGTCGGTGGCGCAGTCGACCACGATGCCGGACAGCCCCAGCTCGCGGACCGCCCGCACCGCCTCGGCCGCGGCCGGTTCGCCGCCGAACGCGTCGACGGTGGCGAGCCCGGCCAGCCGCTCCGGGACGGACGCCACCGCCTCGGCGAGGTGGTCGTTGATCCGGCGCTGGTCGTCGGGGGCGGTCCGCTCGCCCGCCGGGGTGACCAGCGACGGCGGCGCGCTGAGGACCCGCAGGTCGATGTCGTCGCGGCCGGTCTCGCCGAGCAGGTCGTCGAGGTCGGCGATCCGCCGCGCCAGCCCGGCCCATCGGGTCTCCAGCACGGCCGCGGAGTTCCGCGGCAGCAGCGCCGGGTACTCGGGGTTGGCGTAATGGGTGTGGAAGTCGGCGATGTAGCGCGGCATCACACGTCGATGAAGGTGTAGGTGAACCCGCGCTCGGCCCGGCTCACGTACCCGGCGGCCGGGAACGGGAAGTGCGCCGGGATCAGCAGGTCTCCGGTGTCGGCGACCCGCTCCAGCAGCCTGCGACGCTGGTCGGCGGAGTCACCGGGCAGGACGCAGTAGCGGATGCTCCACTCCGGGCGCTCCAACTGGACGCCGTGGTGCAGCATGTCGCCGGCGAAGAGCGCGCGCTTCCCGGCCGACTCGACCTCGACGTAGACGTTGCCCGGGGTGTGCCCGAACGCCGGCACCAGCCGGACGCCCGGCGCGACCCGGTGGTCGGCGGCGACCAGGTCGAGCACCCCCGCGTCGCGCAGCGGCAGGATGCTGTCGGCGATGTAGTCGCCGGTCCGCTCCAGCGCACGGGCGCCATCGGCGCTCGTCCACCAGTCGAACTCCGGCCGCACCACGAGGTAGCGGGCGTTCGGGAACGTCGGCACCCAGCCGCCGTCGCCGTCGGCGCTGGTGGCGAAGCCGACGTGGTCGACGTGCAGGTGGGTGAAGACGACGGTGTCGATGTCCTCCAGCGCCACCCCGGCCCGCGGGAACTGCTCGAGGAACGGCCGGTCGGTGCGGTCGTACACACTGCCGCCGCGCCGCGCCTTGCCGTTGCCGCCGCCGGCGTCGACGAGGATGCGCCGGTCCCCCACCTTGAGCAGGTGCGCCTCCTGGTTGAGCAGGATGCGCCCGTCGCGGGTGAACGGCTCGCGGGTGTAGAATGCGCCGTCGGTCCAGGACTCCGTCTCCAGCTGCGGGAAGAAGTCCGTGGGCGCCGGGAGGTAGTCGACCTCCCGGATCGGGAACACCTCGACGTCGCCGACGCGGAAGGACCACAGCGGACCCTCCCCGCCGCCGGTGTCGACCCAGCGGGGAGCGGGATCGGGGCTGCTCATGTCGTCACGGTCTCCTGTCGGATGGATGCGGAGGCGACGGGGCCGGCGTCCGCGGGCGGGCGGCGGATCTGGGCGTAGACCTGCGCGCGCAGCTCGGCGAAGCGCGGGTCGGAGCGGGTGCTGAGCTGGTCGCGCTCGGCCGGCAGGTCGACGGCGATCTCGGCCCGGACGGCGGCCGGCGCGGACCCGAGGACGACGACGCGCTCGCTCAGGTAGACGGCCTCGTCGATGTCGTGGGTGATGAACAGGACGGTGATCGCGTAGCGCCGCCACAGCCGGGCCAGCAGATCCTCCAGGTCGCCGCGGGTCTGGGCGTCGACGGCGGAGAACGGCTCGTCCATGAGCAGCAGCCGAGGCCGGTAGGCGATCGCCCGCGCGATCGCGACCCGCTGCTGCATGCCGCCGGACAGCTGCCATGGGTAGGCCGTGCCGACACCGTCGAGCCCCACCGCCTCCAGCGCCTCGTCGACCAGCGCCCGCCGCTCGGCCTTGGGCGTACGCCGCTGCCGCAGCGGCAGCTCGACGTTCTCACGGACGGTCTTCCAGGCGAACAGGCTGCGGCCGTACTCCTGGAAGACGATCCCGAGCTCGGCCGGCGGCTCGGTGACCCGCCGCCCGCCCAGCACGACCTCTCCCGCCGTCGCCGGCAGCAGCCCCGCCACGATCTTCAGCAGCGTCGTCTTGCCGCCGCCCGACGGCCCGACGACGGAGACGAACTCGCCGTCGCGCACGGCCAGGTCGATGCCGGCCAGCGCCTGCACCGTCCGTTCCCGCGACACGTAGGTCTTGCCGACGCCGTCGACGCGCAACAGCACGCTGCCGCCGTCACCCGATCCGCTCGTCACGATGATCCCTCCTGCCGTCCGGTGAGTCCCCGGTGCCACCGCAGCGCGTACCGTTCGACCAGCTCGAAGAGCTTGGCGAGGACGAAGCCGAGGACGCCGAGGAGGAGGACTCCGCTCCACATCTCCGGGAAGGCGAACGTCCGCTGGAACTGGATGACGGTGAAGCCGAGCCCGTCGGTGCTCATGAGCATCTCGCTGACCACCATGAGGATGATCGCGACGCCGAGGGCCTGCCGGGCGCCGGCGAAGATCTGCGGGCTGGCCGCGCGCAGGACCAGCCGGTGCCGGGCCCACCCGGTGAGCCGGTACGCCGCCGCCGTCTCCAGCGTCACCTCGTCGACACCGCGGACGCCGTCGGCGGTGTTGAGCAGGATCGGCCACAGCGCACCGAACGCGATCACGATCAGCTTGGTGGTGTCGCCGATGCCGACGGCGACCAGCAGGACCGGGATGATCACCGGCGCCGGGAGGACCCGGAAGTACGCCAGCGCCGGGCTGGCCAGCGCGCGGACGACGGCCCACCGCCCGATCACGTACCCGGCGGCCACGCCCGCCAGCAGCGCGGCGCCGTACCCGGCGGCCAGGCGCCACAGGCTGGGCACGACGTCGTGGACGAACACGTCGGAGAACCAGACCCGGCCGAACGCGTCCAGGATCTCGCGCAGCGAGGGCAGGAAGATGTTCGCACTGCCGTCGCCGGCCACCCACCACAAGGCCAGCAGGACCACCGGCAGCCCGAGCGCGTACCCGACGCCGCGTGCCCCGGCGAGGGCGCGGCTGCGACGCGCCGTCATCGGACCAGCTCCCGCCGGGTCGCGACGTGCCAGTGCAACAGCCGCCGCTCGGCCAGCCGGGCCAGCGTGTCCAGCACGATGCCGATGGCACCGGTCAGCAGCACCAGCGCGTACATGGCCGCCACCTCGCCGGCCTCCTGGCTGGCCCAGATCAGCTCTCCGAGACCGGCCGCGCCCATCACCAGCCCGCCGGTCAGCGCCAGTGCCAGCGCGACCGACACCATCAGCCGGAACGCGGTCGCCAGGTACGGCAGGACGGTCGGCCAGACGACGTGCACCGTGCGCGCCGCCCGGCCGAGGCGGAAGCTTCGGGCGGTCTCGACGGCGACGGGGTCGACGTCACGCAGGCCGTACAGCACCTGGAAGAGGACGATCCAGAAGCACGACACCGCGACCAGCAGCACCGTGATCTCGGCGACGTCCAGGACCAGCACCAGCACCGGGATCAGCACGATCGACGGCACCGGCCGCAGGAAGTCCAGCGTCGACGACGTCACCTTCAGCAGCCACGGCACGGAGCCGATGCCGAAGCCGATCGCGATTCCCGCGACGGCGGCGATGACCAGGCCGATCGCCGACACCGCGAGGGTCCGGCCGGTCGCCGTCCAGAACTCCGGGTCGGTGAGCAGCCCGCCGGCCTCCGGCACGATGTCGCCCAGTGGGGGCACGTGCCGAGGCGAGAAGAAGGCCCTGGTCACGACCTCGTAGCCGGCCGCGGTGACGACCAGGCCGAGGAGCCCGAGGACCCGGCCGTACCCCTGCGCCGGCTGCGGCTGCGGCTCCGGGCCCGGATGCGCCGGCGGCTCCGGGTGACCCATCGGCAGGGCGCCGCCCGCCAGGCCCGCGGCGGCGGCAGCGGCTGCCGCCGTCGCCGCCGGGCTGCTCTGACTCACGGGAGGATCAGTGCGTCGAGGTCGGGCGCCTCGGTGATCAGTTCGTCGCGGATCGCGTAGTCGACCAGCTTCTCCGCGGCCTGGCGGCTGACCTCGTCGCGCCAGCCGGTGATCGTGATGCGATCGGCCACCTCGGGCGGGATCTCGGTGAAGGTCGGGATGATCGCACGGACCTCGTCCTCGTGCTCGCGGGCATAGGCGTACGCGTCGCGGATCGCGTCCCGGAAGGCCGTGACCGTCTCCGCGTTGTCGGCCGCGAAGGCGCCGGACGAGTACCAGGCCGACACCGTCAGGTCCTCCGCGAGGTCGGTGAAGCCCCAGCCGATGGGCACCGCGCCCTCCGCCTTCGCCGCGGACAGGAACGGCTCGACCACCCAGGCGCCGTCGACCTGACCGGAGCTGATGGCGGCCGGCACCTGCGGGAACGGCAGCTCCACCAGCTCGATCGCCTCCGGGTCGCCGCCGTCCGCGCTGATCGCCTCGCGCGCCGCGGCGGCCGCGATGTTGGTGAGGATGTTGACGGCGACGGTCCTGCCCTCGAGCTGCTTCGGGCTCGTGATGCCCGAGTCGCCGGCGACGACCAGCGCGCCGTAGTCCTCGCCCGCGACGCCGGTGGACGCCGACGCCGGCACGACCGCCTTGACATCGAGGCCCTTCGACCGCGCGACGATGAGCGTCGTCAGGTCTCCGGTGGCGAAGTCGACCTTGCCCGCGAGCACGGACGGCACCGAGGTGAGGTCCGACGTCTCCGTGTCGACCTCGACCTCCAGGCCGTGCTCGGCGAAGATGCCGTTCTCCTGCGCGAGGTAGACGGGCGCCAGGTGGCCGAGCGGCGCGGAGGCGAGCGTGACGGTGGTCGGCTCGCCGCCGTCGCCGGTGGCGCCGGCCGCGGACTCCGTCGTCGTCTCGTCGTCACCGCCACCGCAGGCGGCCAGCACGAGACCGAGCAGCAGGGTGGCGGCCGTCGCGGCTGTCGACCGGCGGTGGGATCGGGTCCAGATAGACATGGCGGATCTCGCTTTCGGAGGTCTCGGACCTCGGCCTCGAGGTCTCGTGGTGTCAGAACAGGCGGAGGTTCAGGTCGCGCACGTAGTCCGGGAAGGCGACCGGACCGCCCAGCGGCGCGGCGGCGAGGCCGGACACGGCGGCCTCCTCGATCGCGGTGACCAGGCCGGCGGCGTGCACAGCGGTGTCGCCGGCGACGAGCAGGCCGTGATTGCCCAGCAGCACGCCGTACGTCTCGGGATGCGCCCGGTAGGTGCCGGCGATGGCCTGGACCGCCTCGGCGGTGCCGCGTGGCGCCCAGGGCACCACCGGCACGTCGACCGGCTGGCCGTGGATGAGCAGGGCCTCGTACCGTGCCGGCAGCGTCACCCCGGCCAGCGCGTACGCGGTGGCGTACGGCGAGTGGGTGTGGATCACGGCGGTGACGTCGGGCTTGGTCTGGTAGACGCCGATGTGCATCTTGAGGATCGAGGCCACCGACGGCGACGGTGTCCCGTAGAGCACCTCGCCGTCCAGGCGCACCACGACCACATCGTCGTTGACGGTGCGCAACCCGGCGACGCCGACCCGCAGGTCGCCGCCCGGCCATGGCCGGAGCAGTTCGCCCGCGTTGACCGCGAGCAGGTCGTCGTGCCCGGGCAGCCGAACGCTGATGTTCCCGTGGCCGCTGGCCGACATCACCGACGCGGCGAACAGCCGGTTGATCCCCGTCGTCAGGTCGGTCCGGGCGGCATCGAGCTCGTCCGCGCCGAACGGCACGGTTCCGTCGAGGGCAGGGTGAAGCCGGGTCATCGCATCGCAGCCTTTGTCATGAGGGCCTCGGGACGCGCGACGACGGTCCCCGTGCTCGAGGTGGGTGCCCGTGGTCGCCGCCCGAATCGCGGCCGGAGAGATCAGAACGATGAGGTCGATCAGCGACCGCGACAGAGCGCGCTGGCCACGTGACCGTAGTCGACGGCGCGGCGGCGAGTCAGAAGCGCGGGCATATTCCTACTATAACCCTGGGGTTAGAGTGATATCAATCCCGACCGTCCCTTTTCGTCCCCGATGCCGCGACAGGATGCGCCCGTGCCCAAGGTCAACGTCTATCTGCCCGACGCCCTCGCCGACCGCGTCCGCGAGGCCCGGCTGCCTGTGTCGCGGATCTGCCAGGTCGCCCTCACCCAGGCCCTCGAGAGCACGGGCGACGTCGCCGGCTTCTCCCCCGTCGACCCCGGCCTGCCAGGGTGGGCCGGACTCACGCCGCCGCCCAACCACCACGTGGCACAGATGCTGCGCCAGGCCTACGATGCCGCCCGGGCTCGCGGTGCCGCCGAGGTCGACACCGGCGACATCCTGCAGGCCCTCCTGGACGAGGGCGAGAGCCTGGCACTCAACGCCGTCGAGTTGCTCGGCTTCCCGCGCGCGTCCATCCGCGGCGCGCTGAAGCAGGCGATCGGCTCGCACCGGACGGCGCCCGGAGCGGACGCCGTCGAGGCCCCCGCGCTCGCCGCCGGCACCCGGGCCGCACTCGCCGTCGGCGCCGCCCAGGCCGCCGAACACGGCTCCGACGCCACCACCGCCAGCCACCTCCTGCTGGGCCTCATCCAGGACGACGGCCCGGCCGGCGAAGCCATGCGCCTCGCCGGCGTCACCGAGACGGTCACGCCCGCCGCCCTCTCGGCCTTCTACTACGGCGTCTCCTTCGGCCGCATCCAGCTCGAACGAGACGTCGAGGAGACCTGGCTCCGCGGCACGCTGGCCGACCTCACCGACCGCCTCGCCCGGATCGAGGACCACCTCGGCGCCTGAGCAGCGCCTGCGCGGCGCCCTCAGACCGCGACCACTATGGACGGCCGAACAGACGGAAGCGGATCACCTTGCGTTCCCACGGGCGAGGGGTGCTTCTCCGTAGCCCGGCGGGACACGAACCCGCGCGACCGCCCCGAGCCGGCGGCATGCACGCGGTGGTTCCCACCCGGCCCTGGACCAGGACCGACCGACCACGACGCATCGGCCAACTCACCCTCACCGGGCCTCACCCCTGGCCGCGTGCCGGCGCCGTCACGTCTTGCCCCCGGCAGCCGAGCGGACGACGTCAGGAGTGGTGCCCGTCCATCCTTTGAAGGCTCGGTAGAACGAGTTGGTGTCGTCGTAGCCGAGCAGGAAGGCGATCTCCGCCGTGCGCAGGTTGCCGGCGCCGAGGTAGTGCCGGGCGAGGCTCTCGCGCGTGCCGGCCAGGACGGCCTGGAAGGATGTGCCCTCCTGGGTGAGCCGCCGCTGCAGCGTACGTGCGCTGGTGGCGAGTTGGCCGGTCACCGCGCCGATGGAGGCATCGCCGGCCGGCAGTGTCTCGACGAGGGCAGCGCGCACGCGGTCCGCGACCGTGGCCGACACCTGGAGATCAGCCAGCCGCCGGCGAAGGTCCGGCGCGAAGACGCGCCACATCTGCGCGTTCTCGGTGAGGAAGGGCCGACCGGCGTCGGCGGACGCGAAGGCGATCGAGTAGTCCGAGCCCGCGCGGACCCGCGTGCCGAAATAGGTGTCGACCGACGTCGAGGAGACCGTCGCTCCGGGCACGGTGACCCGAGCCGGCCGAACCCGCTCCCGTGTGGCGATGCGGGCCAGCGCGACCCAGAAGATCAGCTCGGTGATGCCGAGGAGCGCGGGCGGCGTCGAGCCGGACGGCCAGACGCAGGTGATCCGTAACCCGTCCGTGGCATCGATGTCGAGTCGAAGTGGGCCGATCAGCGGCTTGTAGGTAGCCAGCCGTTCCGCGGCCGTGGTGAGGTCAGGGCTGCAGAGTGCCGCGAAGATCGGCGGCGAGAACAGCTCGGCCGAGATCGCCGCACCGATGTCGACCGCGAGATCACGAGGCCCGGCCACATCGCCTTCGGCGTCCAGCGCCACCCAGAACCGGTAGTACTCCGGGGTGGTCAACTCGATGGGACGGCGAGCGAACAGGTCGGCCGGCAACGCGGCTCGGCGAAGGACGCGAGCCGGCGATATGCCGAGGTCGTGGAGGAGGGCCTTGACAGCCGGTTCCAGCTCGAAACGCTCGCCCGCCATGCCTCGATCGTAGTCGTCCGCCTACGTGACCCACCTGCATCAGCCGCCACCGGACTTGCCGATCACGACGAACCGAAGGTGGCGCGAATCGCAAGTAGGTCGGCGCCCTGCGCTAGTGGCATCACCACGCGCACCTCCTAACGTGGACTCAGGCTCGCCAGCCGGCGTCCGACGCCAGGTGCCGATCGGAAGCCGCGCAGGCACCCTCCACGAAAGGACGTCGTCACCATGCGCACCACAGACGGAAG
>NZ_QVAI01000089.1 GCF_003427025.1 Jiangella endophytica | reverse complement strand
ACAGCTCGGCAGCCGGCCCCGCGACCGGTCCCGCCCACGACCCGGCCGGCGCCAGCCCCGTCAACGCAGGCGGCCCCGCACCCCATCGCACCAGTGGCAACCAACGGACCCCACCCGGCCCGAGCCTCCACGCCGCCGGCCACGACCCGGCACCCGTCGCCTCCGCCGCTCCACCCCGCCCACCGACACCGGCCCCGGCCAGTCCGACCCCGAGCCGG
>NZ_QVAI01000088.1 GCF_003427025.1 Jiangella endophytica | reverse complement strand
CATGTTCGAAGAAGCGCTCCACGCTGTCGCGTCGCCGGGTGTCGACCCGGTGGCGGGGCGGCTGGTGGTGTGGCATCCGGACACCGTCGACTGGGTGCGGCTGGAGCCGTGCGACCTCGCCGGTGAGATCGACCCGGCGCTGCTGCGGGAGTTGCGCACCGGGCAGCCGTCGAGGCCGGAGGCCGACGGTGTGCCCGTGAGCGCCGCGGCGGCGGGCGACGTC
>NZ_QVAI01000087.1 GCF_003427025.1 Jiangella endophytica | reverse complement strand
CATCACGAACTACTGAGCCGACCAGCCACCGACCCGGCGAGACGGGGCCCCCAGACGCCCCGCCTCGCCGGATCGCGTGCGGCGATGATCATCAACGATCCGCTACCTCACCAGGCGTCATCCCGCTCTGCGAGGCATGCACGCCTCGCAGAGCGAACACACGCCTGGGCATGGCCCCCGGATCGCCGGGAAATCTCACCCCGTGGACACCCACACCACCCCACT
>NZ_QVAI01000086.1 GCF_003427025.1 Jiangella endophytica | reverse complement strand
AGACTCCCAGTCGCCCACCGTCACCAGACACCCGTCCCTCACCGTCGCCAGACGCCCCGTCCCTCACCGTCGCCAGACGCCCCGTCCCTCTCCATCGCCAGACGCCGCCGTCGCCGTCGCCGTCGCCCCACCGTCGTCAGACTCCCAGTCGCCCACCGTCGCCTGACGCCCCGTCCACCTGACAGCGCAGGCTCTTGGTGGAGTCGGCGACGGGTGTCGGTGCCCGTGAC
>NZ_QVAI01000085.1 GCF_003427025.1 Jiangella endophytica | reverse complement strand
TGTTCCACATGAACATCGAGGAACGCAGTATCACCGAGGCCATCCGCCGGGCCGCCGGCCGGATCGCGCACGTGCAGGTCTGCGCGAACGACCGCGGCGCGCCGGGCGCCGACCACCTGAACTGGCCCGGCATCGTCGCCGCCCTGGACGCGGCCGGCTACTCGGGCCCGCTCGTGATCGAGTCGTTCACCGGCGACAACGCGACGATCGCGACGGCGGCGTCGATCTGGCGGCCG
>NZ_QVAI01000084.1 GCF_003427025.1 Jiangella endophytica | reverse complement strand
GGCGGCGTCTGGTGACGGTCGCGACTGGGAGTCTGGCGACGGCGGCGTCTGGCGACGGTGGGGACCGGGCGGCGACAGGTGGGCGTCGGCCGGGGCGTTGGGCGCGTTGGCAGGCGGTTGGTGCGGTCGGCGGGGTGGTGTGGGTGTCCACGGCGTGAGTTTCGGCGTCGTCGGCGGGCCGTCGCGAGGAGTCTGTTCGCTTCACCAGGCATGCAGTCCTGGTGGTGTGGGAGAACGCCTGGTGAGGTAGCGGATCGTTGATGATCATCGCCGTGCACGATCC
>NZ_QVAI01000083.1 GCF_003427025.1 Jiangella endophytica | reverse complement strand
CAGGCTGTCGACCAGTTCGGCGTCGACCAGCGTCCGGTAGAGCGGGATCAGGGTCGACTGCGCCGGCACGACGAACGCCAGCAGCAGGAGCACGCCGAAGACCCGGTTGAACAGCGTCGCCCGCATGATCATCCCGTAGGCCGCGGTGGCGCCGACGAGCAGCTGCACCACCACCGCCCCGACCGTGACGTAGAGAGTGTTGCCGAAGCTCTGCGCCAGTGGGACGCGGTCGAACACCTCCAGGTAGTTGTCGAGGTACAGCGACGTCGGCGGGGCCAGCGGCGAGCCCG
>NZ_QVAI01000082.1 GCF_003427025.1 Jiangella endophytica | reverse complement strand
TGGGCTCGCCGCTGGCCCCGCCGACGTCGCTGTACCTCGACAACTACCTGCAGGTCTTCGACACCGTTCCGCTCGCGCAGAGCTTCGGCAACACGCTCTACGTCACCGCCGGGGCGGTGCTGGTCCAGCTCTTCGTCGGCGCCACCGCCGCGTACGGCATGATCATGCGCGCGACCCGGTTCAACCGGATCTTCGGCGTGCTCCTGCTGCTCGCGTTCGTCGTGCCCGGCCAGTCCACCCTGATCCCGCTCTACCGGACGCTCGTCGACGCCGAACTCGTCGACAGCCTC
>NZ_QVAI01000081.1 GCF_003427025.1 Jiangella endophytica | reverse complement strand
CTATCACTTCGACCCCGAGGTCGCCGCTGACGGCAAGTTCCCCGAGTTCTTCGACGGCAAGCCGTTCGTCATGGAGTGGGAGCGCGACTTCATCGCCACGATGGACCTCGACGAGAACGGGAACTACGTCAACGGCTCGCTCACCGAGCAGTTCTTCGGCTTCCGGTTCGACGAGAGCCTCCGGCTGCGCAAGCCGCACGACATGGAGTTCGGTCCCGACGGCAACATGTATCTGATCGAATGGGGCGACGAGTTCAACTTCGGCGGCGGCGGCGTCAACCCCGACTCCGGCCTCTTCCGGATCAGC
>NZ_QVAI01000080.1 GCF_003427025.1 Jiangella endophytica | reverse complement strand
ACTGATCCGGAACAGCCCGGAGTCCGGGTTGACCCCGCCGCCGCCGAAGTTGAACTCGTCGCCCCACTCGATCAGATACATGGTGCCGTCGGGGCCGAACTCCATGTCGTGCGGCTTGCGCAGCCGGAGGCTGTCGTCGAACCGGAAGCCGAAGAACTGCTCCGTGAGCGAGCCGTTGACGTAGTTCCCGTTCTCGTCGAGGTCCATCGTGGCGATGAAGTCGCGCTCCCACTCCATGACGAACGGCTTGCCGTCGAAGAACTCGGGGAACTTCCCGTCAGCGGTGACCTCGGGGTCGAAGTGGTAC
>NZ_QVAI01000008.1 GCF_003427025.1 Jiangella endophytica | reverse complement strand
GGGGAAGAAGAACAGCGACCGGGCGAGGTTCCGTCCGATCAGCCGCTGGTTCAGCGCGACCGCCAGCGGGACGGCGAGGACGGTGATCAGCACGGTGGTGCCGACGGCGAACAGCAGGGTGAAACCCAGGCCGGCCAGCATCGACGGATCGGAGACGATGACGCGGTAGTTCTGCAGCCCGACGAACGCGACGTCGTCGGAGTAACCGGTGAAGTCGGTGAGGCTCCAGTAGAACGTCTGCCCGAGCGGGATGACGAACAGCACGATGAACACCGCGGCCACCGGCACGAGGAACAGCTGGTGGGCGCCGGCCTCGCGCCAGCCGCCCGACGGTCCCTGCCTGCGGCGCCGGGCGACGGCGCCGCCGCGGGCGCCGTCGGTCCCGGGCCGCGAGGCGCCGGTGACGACCGTCACGACGAGGCCAGCTTCCGGTCCAGCGCCTGCGCCACCTCTCGCGGGGTCAGCTGTCCCTGCACCATGAGCTGGATCTGGGCGGTGGCCTCGACGTTCAGGATGTCCTCGGCGCGTTGCCAGGCGATCTGCGGCAGGTAGACGTCGCCGGCGCGGACGTTCTCGACGATCGGGGCGAGCGCCTCGTCGATCTCCGGCTGGAAGTCGTCGGTGACGGTGATCGCGTTGCTCGCGGTCTGGAAGGTCTCGACGCCCTCGGGGGAGGAGAGGAAGCCGAGCAGGGTCCTGGCCGCCTCGACGTTCTCGGACTCGGGATTGATCGCGTAGCCCGGGCTGGCGGCGCCGGCGAAGTAGGGCTCGCCGCCCTCCACGCCGGGGATCGGCACCATCTCGAACTCGAGGTCCGGCGCCTGTTCGCGCAGCGGGCCGATGGTCCACGGGCCGGCGACCATCATCGCGACGTTCCCGTTGGCGAACTCGCTCTGCACCTGGTCGCCGGTGAGTCCGACGGTGTCGGGAGTGACGAGGTCCTCGTCGTAGAGCCGGTAGTACTGCTCCAGCACCGGCGTCCAGTGCTCCTCGAACGTCGAGTCGCCGGCGAAGATCTCGTCGTCCATCGTGTGGCCGAGCGATGCGTCGTGCGCGCCGAGGAACGCGGCCACGATGAAGGGGATGCCGTCGACCGCCTCGAGGTACGGCGTGACGCCGGCCGCCTTCAGCTCCGCGCACAGGTCGAGGAACTCGTCCCAGTCCCGCGGCGGCGCCTCCGCACCCGCCTGGGCCAGCAGCTCCTTGTTGTAGACGATGCCCGCGCCCCACGAGGCGAGCGACAGCCCGTAGACCGCGCCGTCGGCGCCGTAGGTCTGCTGGTTGAACTCCGGCACGTTGGCGAGGAAGTCCTCACCGGCCAGATCGAGCACGTGCCCGCCCTCGATGAGGTTGGTCTTGTTCTCCGCGGCGATGAGGAACACGTCGGGCGCCGTCCCGGAGAGCACCCGGGTCTGCAGCGTCTGGATGTACTCGGCGACCGGCGGCGAGTAGGACACCTCCACGGCGATGTCGGGATGGGCCTGCTCGAACGCGTCGATCAGCGGCGTCATGATCTCCTCGTTGTCCCAGGAGAGCAGGGTCAGCGTGGTGTCGCCGCCCTCGGCGCTGTCACCGCCACCGCCGCAGGCGGCGATGGTCAGCACGGCGGTGGCCAGGACGGCGGGCAGGACTCTCGAGCGTCGCGTCATCGGGATCACTCCTTCGGTTGCTGGCGTGACTGGACAGTCGCGGGATGATGGAGCGGTGGTGCGGATGATCGATGTGGCCCGTGAGGCCGGCGTCTCGGCGATGACCGTGTCGAACGTCATCAACGGGCGGCCGGGGGTGAGCGCCGACACCCGGCTGCGGGTGCTGGCCACCATCGCCGACCTCGGCTACCAGGTGAACCTCGCCGCCCGGCACCTGCGCGCCGGCCGCACCGGCGCCGTCGGCCTGATCGTCCCCGACCTCGACGGGCCGTACTACGCGCAGCTGGCCACCCGGCTCGCCCGCGGGGTGGAACGCCGCGGTCTCCACCTGGTGCTGGAACGCACCGGCGCCAGCGCCGAGCGCGAGCTCGAGGCCATCTCGTTCGGCCGCCTGCGCATGTACGACGGCGTCATCATGAGCCTGCTGCGGCTCGACTCCGCCGACCTCGAGCAGGTGCGGTTCGAGACGCCGGTCGTGTTCATCGGCGAGCGCCCGGTCCCGGAGACCTTCGACCACGTCATGATGGACAACGTCGGCGGCGCCCGGCTCGCCACGGAGCACCTGCTGACCACCGGGGCCCGGCGCATCGCCGTCATCGGCGGCAAGCACGACGACCACGTCGACGACATGCCGTCGCTGCGCACCCGCGGCTACCGTCAGGCCCACGCCGAGGCGGGTGTCGAGGTCGACGAGCGGCTGGTGATCGAGGTCGAGTCGTTCTCGTCCCGATCGGGCTACGAGGCGACGACCCGGCTGCACGAGTCCGGTGTCGCGTTCGACGCGGCGTTCGTGCTCACCGACGCGGCCGCCATGGGCGTGCTGCGGGCGCTGGCCGACCTGGGCGTCGACGTGCCGGGCGACGCGCAGGTCGTCGGGTTCGACAACGGCACGGAGACGGACTTCCTGGTGCCGCGGCTCTCGTCCGTCGAACCGGGCAACGAGGCGATGGCCGACACCATCCTGGACCTGCTGGACCGCCGCATGGCCGTGCCCGGCGCCGACGGGGCCGCGCAGGTGACGACCATGGTGAACGCCCGCCTCGTGCTGCGCGAGACGACGCGCTGAGAGCAGGCGGCTCGCGGTGACGATCATGCCCGCTCCTCTCGCCAGCAGCATTGCTTTATCGTTAAATACGATGGCGTGACGCAGAAGTTACCGCAGTGGAGCGCGATGTCAAGACCGCCGGATCACACTTTGAGAACGCTCACAATCCGCTGGCGGGTCAGCTGACGGTCAGGTGAGGGCCGGCCAGGCCCCCACCGCGCCGACTTGGCCGTCGCGAGGGAATGCGGCGGGACCCGTTGACGCTTCAACCATCATGAGTGAGCCCCGGGACATCACGACCGACGCCGACGCGCTGCCGCAGGGACTGATCGTGCTCGGCGCCCCGGACGGCGACACCGACGCCGGCGAGTGCGCCGACGGCTTCTGCGCCCTCTGAAACCCCCGAACGAGGAGAGAACACCAGTGTTGGTCGAGGTGTGGTCGGACTTCGTCTGCCCGTGGTGCTACATCGGCAAGCGGCGGCTCGAGACCGCTCTGAGCCGGTTCGCGCACGCCGGCGACGTCGAGATCGTGTGGCGCAGCTTCCAGCTGGACCCGTCGACGCCCCCTGGCGCCGACGGCCCGGTGTCGGAGAGCCTGCGGACGAAGTACGGCGTCAGCGCCGAGCAGGTCGTCGAGATGAACGAGCGGGTCACGACGCTCGCGGCGGCCGAGGGGCTGGAGTACCACCTCGACACCGCGCGGGTCGCGAACACGTTCGACGCGCACCGGGTGGCGCACCTGGCCCGCGAGCACGGGGCCGGGCCGCAGCTGCACGAGCGTCTGATGCGCGCCCACCTCATCGAGTCCGTGCACCTGGGCACGCCGGAGAACGTGGTCCGGCTGGCCGCGGAGGTGGGTGTGCCTGCCGACGAGGCGCGCCGGGTCCTCGACGGCGACGACTACGCCGACGACGTCCGCGCGGAGATCGACCTCGCCCGCCAGTTCGGCGCCAGCGGCGTCCCGTTCTTCGTGATGGGCCGCACGCACGGCGTCGCCGGCGCGCAGCCGGTCGAGGTGTTCGACGGCGCCCTCGCCGAGGCCTACAGCCGGGCGGCCGCGCCCACCGCGTAACGCCAACCCGGCGTCGCGGACGCCCCGCCGCGGCGGGCATGATGCGGGCATGACCCTCGTCGCCGGCATCGATTCGTCCACTCAGTCCTGCAAGGTCGTGCTCGTCGACGCCGACTCCGGCGCCGTGGTCGGGACCGGGCGGGCCGACCATCCCGACGGCACCGAGGTCGACCCCCGCGCCTGGTGGGACGCCCTGAGGCAGGCCGGCGGCGGCCTGCTCGACCGGGCCGCGGCGGTCGCCGTCGGCGGGCAGCAGCACGGCATGGTCGTGCTCGACGACGCCGGCGAGGTGGTGCGGCCGGCGCTGCTGTGGAACGACACCCGCTCGGCCGGCGCCGCCCGCGACCTGACGGCGGAGCTGGGCGGCCCCGCCGCGTGGGCCGAGGCCGTCGGGCTGGTCCCCGTCGCCAGCTTCACCGTCACCAAGCTGCGCTGGCTGGCCCGGCACGAGCCGGAGAACGCGGGTCGCGTCGAGCGGGTCATGCTCCCGCACGACTACCTCAGCTGGCGTCTGGCCGGCCGGCCGGACGAGGCGGTCACCGATCGCGGCGACGCCTCCGGCACCGGCTACTGGTCCGCGGCGACCAACGAGTACCGCTCCGACCTGCTGGAACTGGGCTTCGGCCGGACCATCGGCGTGCCGCGGGTGGCCGCGCCCGCCGAGGTGACGGGGTCGACGGCGTCCGGCGCGGCCATCGCGCCCGGCACCGGCGACAACATGGGCGCGGCGCTGGGCCTGACGCTGGAGCCGGGCGACGTCGTCGTGTCGCTCGGGACGAGCGGCACCGCGTTCGCCGTCTCGGAAGCGCCGGTGGCCGACCCCACCGGCACCGTCGCCGGGTTCGCCGACGCCACCGGGCGGCACCTGCCGCTCGTCGCGACGCTCAACGCCGCCCGTGTGCTGACCGCGGCGGCGACGTTGCTGGGCACCGACCTCGCCGGGCTGGACCGGCTGGCGCTGGAGGCGGAGTCCGGCGCCAGCGGCCTGGTGCTGCTGCCGTACCTCGACGGCGAGCGCACGCCCGACCTGCCCGACGCGACCGGGTCGCTGGTCAACCTCACCCGCGCCGCGATGACCCCGCGGAACCTCGCCCGGGCCGCCGTCGAGGGCATGCTCTGCGGCCTCGCCGACGGCGTCGACGCGCTGGCCGCACAGGGCGTGACGGTGCGGCGGGTGCTGCTGATCGGTGGCGCGGCGAAGTCGGAGGCGGTCCGGGCCGTCGCCGCCGAGGTGTTCGGCACGCCGGTCGTCGTGCCGGCGCCGGGGGAGTACGTCGCGCTCGGCGCCGCCCGGCAGGCCGCATGGGCGCTCTCCGGCGCCGCGGCGCCGCCGGCCTGGCCGCTCGAGGTGGAGACGACGGTCGAGGCGGGCGCCAACGCCCGGGTACGCGAAGCCTACGCCGCGGCGCGCGAGCGCCTGCACGGCTGACGGTGTGCCCACGCACCGCTCCACGGCCGGTCAGCGGTCGGTCAGCGGCCGGCGCCGCGGCTGGGCGAGGGGCGCTGCGCGTGTCACCCTGGAATACGGGCACGCACCGGCCGGTTGTGGCGGTTAGATTTGGTTGACACGTCAACAGTCGGCGAGAGGGAGTGACGCGAGATGCAGTTCGGGATCTTCACGGTGGGGGACGTGACCACCGATCCCACCACGGGGCGGACGCCGACCGAGCACGAGCGGATCAAGGCGACGGTCGCGATCGCGAAGAAGGCCGAGGAGGTCGGCCTGGACGTCTTCGCCACAGGCGAGCACCACAACCCCCCGTTCATCGCGTCGGCGCCGACGACGACGCTGGCCTACATCGGCGCGCAGACCGAGCGGATCATCCTCTCGACGGCGACGACGCTGATCACGACGACCGACCCGGTGCTGATCGCGGAGAACTACGCCAAGCTGCAGCACCTCACCGACGGCCGGGTCGACCTCATGATGGGCCGCGGCAACACCGGCCCGGTGTACCCGTGGTTCGGCAAGGACATCCGCGACGGCATCGCGCTGGCGGTCGAGAACTACGCGCTGCTGCACCGGCTGTGGCGCGAGGACGTCGTCGACTGGCAGGGCCGGTTCCGCACCCCGCTGCAGGGTTTCACCTCGACGCCGCGGCCGCTGGACGGCGTGCCGCCGTTCGTCTGGCACGGCTCGATCCGCAGCCCGGAGATCGCGGAGCAGGCCGCTTACTACGGCGACGGCTTCTTCCACAACAACATCTTCTGGCCGATGTCGCACACGAAGCAGATGGTGGGCCTGTACCGCCGCCGCTTCGAGCACTACGGCCACGGCCCGGCCGACACCGCGATCGTCGGGCTCGGCGGGCAGGTGTTCATGCGGCCCAACTCGCAGGACGCGATCCGCGAGTTCCGGCCCTACTTCGACGTCGCGCCGGTGTACGGACACGGCCCCTCGCTTGAGGAGTTCATGGACCAGACGCCGCTGACGGTGGGCAGCCCGCAGCAGGTCATCGACCGGTACGCGGCCATGCGCGACGACGTCGGCCACTACCAGCGCCAGCTGTTCCTGATGGACCACGCGGGCCTGCCGCTGGACATCGTCCTGGAGCAGATCGAGCTCCTCGGCACCGAGGTCGTGCCGGTGCTGCGCCGCGAGATGGCCGCCGGCCGGCCCGCCCACATCCCCGACGCACCGACGCACGCGTCGCTGGTCGCGGCGGCCGGCGGTGCACGCGACGCGACGGTGCACGCCGACGACGACGTCACCGGCCGGACGGCCGAGAACGCGGAGGCGGGCCGGTGACGACGTCGCGCCGCATCGCGGTCGTGTCGGCGGGGCTGCGTCAGCCGTCGTCGACGCGGCTGCTGGCCGACCGGCTCGCCGACGCGGCCGGCCGCCGGTTCGCCGCCGGCGACGTCGACGTCGACCTGCGGGTCGTCGAGCTGCGCGAGCACGCGCACGATCTCACGAACCATCTGCTCAGCGGCTTCCCGAGCGCGTCGCTGGCGCAGGCGATCGAGGCGGTGACGACGGCCGACGGGCTGATCGCGGTGTCGCCGATCTTCACCGCCTCGTACAGCGGCTTGTTCAAGACGTTCTTCGACGTGGTCGACGACGACGCGCTCGAGGCGATGCCGGTGCTGCTCGGCGCGACCGGCGGGACCGAGCGGCACTCGCTGGCGCTGGAGCATGCGATGCGGCCGCTGTTCACGTACCTGCACGCGATCGTCGTGCCGACGGCGGTGTACGCGGCGACGTCTGACTGGGGTGCGGAGGGCGACGGCGACGGCGACGGTGTGCCGACCGGGCTGACGCGGCGCATCGAACGGGGTGCGCGCGAGTTCGCGGAGCTGGTGGCCGGTCGCGAGCCCCGGCAGGCGGCCGACCCGTTCGCGGTGCCGACGCCGTTCGAGCAACTGCTCGCGGAGAACTGACCCCAGCCCGCCACCCCTCCGAGTCGATCTTGGAGTTGTTCGGCTCCGGCGTCCGATATGTCCGATTGATGGACGAACAACTCCAAGATCAACTCGGAGCGTGGGACGGACGGGTCAGCCGGCGGCGGTGGGCGCGGCCGACATGAGGAGGTCGACCTGGGCGGGTGCCAGCGCGTGGTCGATGACCATGACGGCGGCGCCGATGATGCCGGCGCGGTCGCCGGTGCTGGACTGGACGATGCGCAGGTCCTGGGTGGCCAGCGGCAGCGACCGCCGGTAGACGATCTCGCGGACGCCGGCGATGAGGTGCTCGCCGGCCTGGGAGAGCGAGCCGCCGATGACGATGACCGACGGGTTGAACAGGCTCACCGCGGCGGCCAGCACCTCGCCGATGTCGCGCCCGGCCTGCCGCAGCAACTGCAGCGCCTCGATGTTGCCGCCTCGGGCCAGCCCGACGACGTCGAAGCTGGAGGAGGCCTCGATGCCGCGCGCCGCCAGCTTGGCAGCGATGGCCGCGCCGCTGGCGACGGCCTCGAGGCAGCCGGTGTTGCCGCAGCGGCAGACGACGTCGGTGCCGTGCGGCAGCTGGAGGTGGCCCATGTCGCCGGCGGCGCCCTGGGCGCCGCGGTGCAGCCGGCCGTCGCTGATCAGGCCGCTGCCGATACCGGTCGCGACCTTGACGAACATCATGTGCGGCGCGTCGCTCCAGGCGACGTGGTGCTCCCCGAGCGCCATGATGTTCACGTCGTTGTCGACCAGCGAGACCGCGCCGAACCGATCCTGCAGGTAGCCCTGCACGTCGAAGCCGTCCCAGCCGGGCATGATCGGCGGGCTGACCGGGCGGCCGGTCGAGTGCTCGACCGGTCCGGGCAGGCCGATGCCGACGCCGAGGAGATCGGCGGGGTCGCGGCCGGCCTGCTGGATGAGTTCGTGGCCGACCCGGTCGATCCAGTCGAGGACGGTCTCGGGGCCGGCGGCGACCAGCAGGTCGTCGGCGGCCTGGGCGAGGACGTCGGCGGCCAGATCGGTGAGCGCCAGGCGTGCGTGCGTGGCGCCGATGTCGGCGGCCAGCGCGTAGCGGGCGTTGGGGTTGAAGGCGAACCGCGTGGGTGGCCGGCCTCCGGTGGAGGCGGCCTTGTCGGCGGGGCCGATCAGGTTGCTCGCCATCAGGGCGTCGACGCGCTGGGTGACGGTGGAGCGGGCCAGCCCGGTCTCGGCGGCCAGTTCGGCGCGCGTACGCGGCCGGCCGTCGCGCAGCAATTGGAACAACGAGCCCGCCGAGTACATCGAGGAGCCGTCTGGCAGCACGTTTGCCGGCCGTGACGTCGTGACGCCTACGCCTTCGAGCATGCCACTAGTGAAACACACCAGACTTCCTTCTGTGCAACATCCGCACATGCGGTAACAGCCGTGCAACTTTTGCTTGACGTGCACGCAAAAGTGCCTCTAAGTTCCTCTGACATGGCAGTGACTCCGATCACAGACCGCGCGGCCGGTGAGAATTCCTTCCCCGAAGCGGGCTACCGGGCGGCGATCGTCGGGACCGGCTTCATGGGCCGTGTGCACGCGCGGTCGGTCCAGGTGGCCGGCGGACGGGTGGTCGGAGCCGTGGGCTCCAGCCCGGAGCGCGCGGCAGCGGCGCAGAGCGAGCTGCAGGCCGACGCGGTCTACGCGACCCTCGACGAGCTCCTGGACCACGCCGACGTCGACGTCGTTCACGTGTGTACCCCCAACCACCTGCACGAACCGGTCGTGTTCGCGGCGCTCGAGGCCGGCAAGCACGTCGTGTGCGAGAAGCCGCTGGCGACCTCGTCGCACGCGGCCGAGGCGATGACGGCCGCGGCGCGCGAGGCCGGCCTGGTCGCCGCCGTCCCGTTCGTCTACCGCTTCCACCCGATGGTCCGCGAGGCCCGCGAGCGGGTCCGTGCCGGCGAGGTGGGCGGCATCTTCCTGGCCCACGGCAGCTACCTGCAGGACTGGCTGCTGCGCCCGACGGACGACAACTGGCGGGTGGACCCGCAGCTCGGCGGCCCGACCCGCGCGTTCGGCGACATCGGCTCGCACTGGTGCGACCTGCTGGAGTTCGTGACGGGGGAGCGGATCGCCCGCCTCTCGGCGCAGTCGTCGACGGTGAACAAGGTGCGCGGCGTCGAGACGCTGCGCGACGTCACGACCGAGGACGTCGTCGTCGTCCAGTTCGCCACGAGGAGCGGCGCGATCGGCTCGGTCGTCGTCAGCCAGGTGTCGGCCGGCCGCAAGAACCGGCTGCTGCTCGAGGTCTCCGGCTCCCGCGGCTCGCTCTCGTTCGACCAGGAGAACCCGGAGCAGCTGTGGTGGGGTGGCCGTGAGCGCAGCAGCCAGCTGGTGCGCGACCCGGAGACGCTCAGCTCGCCGGCCGCCCGGTACGCGCGGGTCCCGGCCGGCCACCCGCAGGGCTACCAGGACTGCTTCGACGCGTTCGTCGCGGACACCCAGGCGGCCATCGGCGGCGAGGTCCCCGACGGCCTGCCCACGTTCGACGACGGCCTGCGCTCCGCCCGTCTGGCCGAGGCCGTCATGACGTCGGCCCGCGAGAGCGAGTGGGTGGAGGTGCCGGAATGACGGCGGACCCGAGCCCCGCGGGCGCCGGCCTGGCGAGTTCCGCCACGACGCTGCTGCGGATGAGCGGCATCGAGAAGTCGTTCCTCGGCGTGCAGGTCCTGCACGGCGTCGACCTCGACCTGCGTGCGGGCGAGGTGCACGCCCTCATCGGCGAGAACGGCGCCGGAAAGTCGACACTGATGAAGATCCTCGCCGGGGTCTACCAGGCCGACGGCGGCACCGTCGAGCTGGACGGGCAGCAGGTCGGCTTCGAGCATCCGCTGCTGGCCCAGCAGGCCGGTGTGTCCACCGTCTTCCAGGAGTTCAACCTGCTGCCGGAGCGGACCGTCGCCGAGAACGTGTTCCTCGGCCGCGAGCCGCGCCGCAACCGGCTGGTCGACGCCGGGCGGATGAACGCCGACACGGCCGCGCTGCTGAAGGACCTCGGCCTCACCTGGCTGCGGCCGGAAACCCGGGTCAGCTCGCTGTCGGTGGCCGGCCAGCAGATCGTCGAGATCGTCAAGGCGCTGTCCTACGACGCGCGGATCATCTCGATGGACGAGCCGACCGCCGCGCTGGCCGACGAGGAGGTGGAACTGCTCTACCGCCTCATCGCGAAGCTGAAGGAGCGCGGCGTCGCCATCCTCTACGTCTCGCACCGGCTCAAGGAGATCTTCGACCTGTCCGACCGGGTGACGATCCTCAAGGACGGCTCGCTGGTCGACACCGTCGCCACCGCCGACATCACCTCCGACGAACTGGTCCGCAAGATGGTCGGCCGGCCGATCGCCAGCTTCTTCCCGGACAAGCTGCCCGGCACCGAGGCCGGTGACGTCCGCCTGGAGATCCAGGGCGGCGGCAACGAGCAGCTCGACGGCATCGACCTGCAGGTCCGCGGCGGCGAGATCGTGGCGCTGGCCGGGCTCCAGGGCAGCGGCCGCACCGAGATCGCGCACGCGTTGTTCGGCGTCGACCGGTTCACCCGCGGTTCGGTGCGGCTGGACGGCCGCCCGTTCACCGCGCGGACGCCGCGTCAGGCGGTGCGGGCCGGGCTGGCGCTGGTCACCGAGGACCGCAAGGGCGAGGGTCTGGTGCTCAACCAGTCGATTGCCGCTAACGCCCGGCTGGTGCTCGACGCCGTCCTGCCGCGACGCGCCGCGCAGGGGGCGCGCCGCATCCCCGGCATCCTGTCGTCGCTGGAGCTGGTCTCGCGTGGCAGCAGCCAGGAGGTGCGGTTCCTGTCCGGCGGCAACCAGCAGAAGGTCGTGCTGGCCAAGTGGCTGGCCACCGAGCCCAAGGTGATCGTGCTCGACGAGCCCACCCGCGGCATCGACGTCGGAGCGAAGGAGCGGGTCTACACGCTCATGCGCGAGCTGTCGGCGCAGGGCGTGGCGATCCTGATGATCTCGTCCGAGCTGCCCGAGGTGCTCGGGATGGCCGACCGCATCGTCGTCCTCCGGGACGGCCGCGTCGCGGGTGAACTGACGGGCGGCTCCGGGGATCTCGGCGAGGAGACGGTGATGGCACTGGCCACGGGTCATGACGTGGAAGGGACGCGACGATGAGCCGCGCGGTCGCGGTCGCCGGCACCGGGAAGGCCGACCGCCGCCGGCTGGGCGCCACCGAGCTGGTGTGGCTGGCGCTGGTCGGCGTGACGATCATCGGCGCGATCCTGGTGGCCCTGGACGGCCAGAACCTGTTCAGCATCGCCAACACCCGTGACGTCCTCAGCCGCTCGAGCCTGCTCGGGTTCGTCGCGATCGGCCAGACGCTGGTCATCCTGTGCCGGTCGCTGGACCTGTCCGTCGGTTACGTGATGGCGCTGAGCAGCCTGATCGCGGCGACGACGATGAACGGCGACCCCGCACGGGTGCCGCTGGCGATCGTCGCCGTGCTGGTGGTGGCCGGAGCGATCGGCCTGTGCAACGGCCTCATCGTGTCGGTGCTGAAGGTCAACCCGTTCATCGCGACGCTCGGCGTCGGCCTCATCATCAAGGGCTACCTGGACACCCAGTATCAGGGCCCGGCCGGCGAGGTGCCCAGCTCCTTCCAGCAGTTCGGCTTCAGCCGCATCGGCCCGGTGCCGCTGTCGACGCTGGTCATGCTGCTCGTCGCGGTCGCCGGCATCCTGTTCCTGCGCAAGACCCGCACCGGCTACCACATGTTCGCCGTCGGAGGCAGCGCGGACGTCGCGCGGCTGTCCGGCATCCGCACCGGCCGGGTCCTCGTGACGGCGCACGTGCTCTGCTCGATCGCCGCGGGCCTCGCCGGCCTGCTCATCGCCGCCCGGTTCGGCACCGGCAGCGCGCTGGTCTACAACTCCGGCTACGACCTGGAGTCCATCGCGGCCGTGGTGCTCGGCGGGACGCTGCTCATGGGCGGCCGCGGCGGCATCGGCGGGACGATCGCCGGCGTGCTGATCCTGGCCGTGCTGGATACCGTGTTCAACATCCTCGCGGTCGACCCGTTCTTCAAGGACGTGCTGCGCGGCACCATCATCGTCGCCGCCGTCGCGATCTACGCCCGCCGGCAGATCGACCGGAAGGCCAGCCGCATCAGGTTCGGCGGCGACGGCGGCAGCGGCGGCTCCGCGCCACCCGGCTCACCGCCGGACAGCGCGCCCGGCGACACCGGTGATCCCGTCCCGGCCGGCCAGGGAGGTGCCCGATGACGGTCACGACACAGCAGCCGGCCCAGGGGCCCGCGCCGCAGCGCAGCGCCGGCTCCCGCGCCGGTGACCTGCTCGCGCGGGTCTTCGGGGGCGGCAGCGGCACCGTGTTCGCCCTGCTCATCGTCGTGTTCGCGGCGATCTTCATCGTGAACCCGAGCTTCGCCGAGCCGCCGTCGCTGATGGCGTTCCTCAAGCAGGCCGCGCCGCTGATGATCCTGGCCATCGGCCAGTACTTCGTCATCGTGTCCGGCGAGTTCGACCTGTCGGTCGGGTCGCTGGTGGGCGCGCAGGTGGTCATCGCCGCCGCCCTGATCGACGGCGAGGAGGGCCGCACGGTCCCCGTCATCCTGCTGATGCTCGGCTTCGGCATCCTCGTCGGCCTGATCAACGGGCTGATCACGACGTTGCTCAAGGTGCAGTCGTTCATCACCACGCTCGGCATGATGCTGGTGCTCTACGGCGCCATCCGGTTGTGGACCGGTGGCGCGCCGACCGGCGCTCTGTCCGAGGCGTTCCGCCAGCCCGGGCGCGGCGGCATCGACCTGGCGGTCGTACGGCAACTGCCGTGGGCGCTGATGATCCTCATCGGGGTCGTCATCATCGCCGTGGCGGTCATGCGCAGCTCGTACGGCCGCACGTTGATCGCCACCGGCGACAACGAGCGCGCCGCGGGGTTCTCCGGCGTCCGGGTCTGGCGGGTGCGCACGCTGGCGTTCGTCATCTCCAGCGTGCTGGCCACGCTGGCCGCGATCCTCATCGGCGGCTACGCCGGTGTCACCGCGCAGGTGGGGCAGGGCATGGAGTTCACCGCGATCACCGCGGTGGTGCTCGGCGGCGTCGCGCTCGGCGGCGGCCGCGGCTGGGTCGTGGCGGCGATGGCCGGCGCGCTCACCCTCGAGGCCCTGTTCGTCCTGTTCAACCAGTTGAGCATGCCGTCGACCATCCGGCCGGCGGTCCAAGGCGTGATCATCATCGCGGCCGTCGCCTACGCGGCCCGTGAGAGGGCGCGTCCCCGGCACCACCAGGAAGTTCCGTCCCAATCGCAATCGAACGAAGCCTGATTCGATCGTCACCCAAGGAGGGGGAACGATGCGCACTACGCGCGCTCTACTGGCGGCAGCGGCTGCCGCGGCCCTGATGCTCGCGGCCTGCACCACCGACGAGCCGTCCGACACCGCGGCGCCCGACGAGACCGCGGCGGCCGGTGAGGACCCGGGCGCCGAGGGCGAGGAGCCGGAGCAGGAGACGGCCGACGGCGAGTTCTTCGTCCGCGCCGACTTCGACCGGCAGCTGGCCCAGCGTGACGTCGCCCCCGAGGGCGACCCGGCCACCCCGTGGCTGCAGGCGATCGAGCCGGAGTACGTCGACACCGCGCAGTACGCGCAGGACGGCAACACGCTCTGCTTCTCGAACGCCTCGGTGAGCAACCCGTGGCGGGTCACCGGCTGGATCACCATGCAGCAGCAGGTCGAGGTGCTGCAAGCGGCCGGCGAGATCGGCGAATTCCGGGTGTCCGACGCCGCCGACGACGACAACAAGCAGATCTCCGACATCCAGGCCTTCATCGACGCCGGGGACTGCAACGCGATCATCATCTCGCCGTCGACGACGGCCACGCTCACCCCGGCGGTCGAGGCGGCCTGCGCGAGCGGCGTGCCGGTCATCGTGTTCGACCGCGGCGTCAACAGCGACTGCATGGTGACGTTCATCCACCCGATCGGCGGCTACGCCTACGGCGCCGACGGCGCGGAGTTCCTGGTCGACAACCTGGAGCCGGGCTCGACGGTGCTGGCGCTGCGCATCCTGCCGGGTGTCGACGTGCTGGAGAACCGCTGGGCGGCGGCGCAGGAGATCTTCGCCGACAGCGAGCTGGAGATCCTCGGCGACGAGTTCACCGGCGGCGACGGCGCGGAGATCAAGAACATCGTCACGCAGTACCTGCAGCGCGGCGAGGTCGACGGCATCTGGATGGACGCCGGTGATGGCGCCGTCGCGGCCGTCGAGGCGTTCGAGGACACCGGCAACGACTACCCGGTGATGGTCGGCGAGGACGAGCTGAGCTTCCTGCGCAAGTGGCAGGAGACCGGCATGACCGCCGTCGCCCCCGTCTACTCGAACTTCCAGTGGCGCACCCCGATCCTCGCCGCGACGATGATCTGGGCCGGCGAGCAGGTCCCGCAGGAGTGGGTGCTCCCGCAGGACGAGCTCACCGAGGACGACCGCGACGAGTTCCTCGACCGCAACGCCGACATGCCCGCCCTGCACTACGCCAAGTTCGGCGGAGAGGACCTGCCGGGCTTCCCGACTGCCTGGCAGGACCGCTGACCCGTACGACCTGAGCCCCACTCCCCGTTGATCTTGGAGTTGTTCGGCATTGCGGTCCGGAATGTCCGGTAGATACCCGCAAAGCTCCAAGATCAACGGGGATTCGGGGGAGAGGAGTCCGCACGTGAGCAGAGCGTTCGGGGTCAACACGTGGGTGTGGACATCGCCGCTCACCGACGCCGCGCTGGCCGAGCTGGCGCCCCGGATCAGCGGCTGGGGGTTCGACGTCGTCGAGCTGCCGGTCGAGAACCCGGGCGACTGGGACCCCGCCAGGGCGGCGAAGGTCCTCGGCGACCACGGCCTGTCCGCGGCGGTCGCGCTGGTCATGGGCGACGGCCGTGAGCTGGTCGGGACCGACGCGGACACCGTCGCCCGCACCCGTGACTACCTGCGCCACGTCGTCGACGTCGCCGCGACGGTCGGGGCACCGGCCATCGCCGGGCCGGCGTACGCGTCGGTCGGGCGGACCTGGCGGATGACTCCGGCCGAGCGGGCCGACCGGTACGCCGAGCTGCGCGACGGGCTGGGCCCGGTCGTCGAGCACGCCCGCGCCGCCGGCGTGACCGTCGCCGTCGAGCCGCTGAACCGTTACGAGACCAGCCTGATCAACACCGTCGACCAGGCGCTCGAGGCGATCGACGGCCTGCCGGCCGACGGCATCGGCCTGGCGCTGGACGTCTACCACATGAACATCGAGGAACAGTCCGTCACCGGCGCGATCGCGCGCGCGGCCGGCCGCATCGCGCACGTCCAGGTGTGTGCCAACGACCGCGGCGCCCCGGGCGCGGACCACCTCGACTGGCCCGGCATCGTCGCCGCGCTGGATGCGGCGGGCTACACGGGCCCGCTGGTCATCGAGTCCTTCACCGCCGACAACGCGACGATCGCCACCGCAGCGTCCATCTGGCGGCCGCTGGCCGCGAGCCAGGACGCGATCGCCGTCGACGGCCTGTCCTTCCTGAGGGGAGTGGTACCGCAGCAGCACGCCTGAGCAGCACCACCGCATCACCGGCGGCGCCGGCACGCCGCGGGGTTTCAGAGAAGCATCGTCGCTCTTCCCCTGGAGGAACCCCTCATGATCGTGGCCACCCGCCGACGGTGGGCCCGGCTCCTCGCCGTCGCGCTCGCCGCCGTCCTGGCGATACCACTGCTCACGGCGCTTCCGTCGACGGCTCACGAAGGTGAGCACGGCGAGGCAGCGCACGTCCTGATCTTCACCAAGACCACCCAGTTCCGGCACACCGAGGCGATCACGCAGGGTGTGCCCGTACTGCAGGCGGCGTTCGAGTCCGCCGGCATCACCTCGGAGCACACCGAGGACTCCTCGATCTTCAACGACGAGGACCTGTCCCACTTCGACGCGCTGGTGATGTTCCAGGCGTCCGGCGACCCGTGGACGGCCGAGGAGAAGGCCGCCATGGAGCGCTACCAGCAGGCCGGTGGCGGCATCGTCGCCATCCACAACGCCGCGGACATGCGCGGCAACTACGCCTGGTGGGACACCCTCATCGGCTCGCTGATGCCGGGCCACGCGGCCACGGGCAGCAGCCCGGGCCTGCCGGGCATCGTCCGCATCGAGGACGGCGTGCACCCGTCGACGACGCACCTGCCGCAGCGCTGGGAGCGCGCCGACGAGTGGTACAACTTCTCGACCAACGTCCGGGGCACGGCACACGTGCTGGCGACGATGGACGAGACCACCTACGACCCGGGCGGCAACGCCCAGGGCTACGACCACCCGATCTCCTGGTGCAAGCCGTATGACGGCGGTCGCGCCTGGGTGACGGCCATGGGCCACTTCGGTGCGCACTACACACAGGAGCCCGACTTCGTCCAGCACATCGTCGGCGGCGTGCAGTGGGCCGCGGGCGTGGCCGAGGGCGACTGCGGCGGCACCGTGTGGGAGCAGTTCGAGCGGGTGCCGCTGGACCAGAACACCAGCGCGCCGTTCGCGATGGACGTCGCGCCCGACGGCCGCGTCTTCTTCACCGAGCTGGTCCGCGGGCAGATCCGCGTCTACGACCCGGTCAGCCAGACCACGTCGACGGCCATCACGATCCCGGTGTACTCCGGTGGTGAGGACGGCCTGCTGGGCATCGCGCTGGACCCGGACTTCGAGACCAACGGGCACCTGTTCGTCTACCACTCGAAGGCCAGTGCCAACGAGTCCGACCCGGCGAACTTCATCAGCACGCTGTCGCGCTTCACCGTCGGCGAGGGCTCGCAGATCGATCCCGCGTCCGAGGTCGTCGTGCTCGAGGTGCCGGCCCGCCGGCTCCCCGACGAGCCCGGCCACACCGGCGGCGGTCTGGAGTTCGACGCCCAGGGCAACCTGTACCTCGGTGTCGGCGACGACGTGAACCCGCACTCGGAGCCGTCGGGCGGCTACGCCCCGCTGTCCGAGCGCGACGGGACCTTCCACGACGCCCGCGAGACGTCGGCCAACACCAACGACCTGCGCGGCAAGGTGCTGCGGATCACCCCGCAGGCGGACGGCGGCTACACCATCCCCGAGGGCAACCTGTTCCCGCCGGGAACCGAGGACACCCGCCCGGAGATCTTCGCGATGGGCTTCCGCAACCCGTTCCGGTTCTCCATCGACCCGCAGACCGGCTGGCTGGGCGTGGCCGACTACGGTCCCGACAACGGCAGCGCCAACGCGAACCGGGGCCCGGCCGGCATGGTCGAGTGGAACCTCATCAAGGAGCCCGGCTTCTACGGCTGGCCGCTGTGCATCGGCCCGAACGAGCCGTACCGCGACGTCGACTACCGCACCAACCCGGTGACGGTCGGCGACTACTTCGACTGCGACAACCCGATCAACGACTCCGTCCGCAACACCGGCCTCACCGAGCTGCCGGCGGCGCAGGAGCCGGAGATGTACTACGGCTACCAGACCTCGTCGGTCCCGGGGGTCATCCCGGCCGGCGGCGGGCTGGCGCCGATGGGCGGCCCGTTCTACGACTTCGACCCGGAGCTCGAGTCCGACACGAAGTTCCCGGAGTACTACGACGGGAAGCCGTTCTTCTACGAGTGGGCGAAGAACAGGATGTACTCGATCGACCTCAACGAGGAGTCGGGTGCGCTCGAGAAGATCAACCCGTTCCTGCCCGGTGAGCAGTGGATGGCGCCGATCGATTCCTCGTTCGGTCCCGAGGGCTCGATGTACGTGCTCGACTGGGGCGGCGGCTTCGGCCGCGACAACCCGAACTCGGGCCTGTACCGCGTCGACTACGTGTCCGGCTCGCGCTCGCCGGTGGCGCACGCGACGGCGACACCGGACTCCGGCCAGGCGCCGCTGGCCGTCCAGCTGGACGGCTCCGGCAGCACCGACCCGGAGAACGAGGCGCTCACCTACGAGTGGGACTTCACCGGTGACGGCACCGTCGACTCCACCGACGCGCAGGCGTCGTTCACCTACACCGAGAACGGCGTCTACAACGCCCGCCTCACGGTGACCGACCCCGCGGGCAAGACCGGCACCACCACGGTGCCGATCACCGTCGGCAACACCCGTCCCGAGGTCGACTTCGACGTGCCGCCGGACGGCTCGTTCTTCGACTTCGGCGACACCGTCGCGTGGGACCTCAGCGTCAGCGACGCCGAGGACGAGACCATCGACGACGCCGACGTCATCATCCAGCCGGCCCTCGGCCACGACGAGCACGCCCACCCGGCCGACCCGCTCAGCGGGCGCACCGGCTCGGTGACGACGGCGCTCGGCGGCGGCCACGGCGAGGACATGAACGTGTTCTACGTCCTCGACGGCCGGTACACCGACAGCGGCGGTGAGGGCGACATCCCCGCGCTGACCGGCTCGGACCTCACCCGGTTGTTCCCGCGGCAGCGGGAGGGCGAGTTCTACGCCGCGGCGCAGGGCGTCACCACCGGACCGTCGCGTGACGTCGAGGGGCACGGCAGCGCGATCGCCGGCCAGAACGGCGCCTGGGCGTCGTACGACCCGGTCAGCCTGTACAACGTCGACGCGCTCGTGCTGCGGGCATCGGCCGTCACGGCCGGCGCCGTCGAACTGCGTCGCGACGCGCCCGACGGCCCGCTCCTCGGCACCGGCCAGGTCCCGGCGACGGGCTCCGGCTCCTACGCCGACGTGCGGGTCGAGGTCGACGACCCGGGCGAGAGCTTCACGCTCTACGTGGTGTTCCCGGGCGCCGGCGAGCGGCGGCTGAACTTCATCGAGGCCGACGGCAAGGGCGCCGCGACCACGACGAAGCCCAAGGTCGCCATCACCGCCCCGACGCCGGCCGACGAGCTGGACCTGGGCGAGGTCCAGGTCACGGCCGAGGCCAGCGACGCGGAGAACACGATCACCCAGGTCGAGTTCTTCGTCGGCGACGAGTCCATCGGCGTCGACACCGAGGCGCCGTTCGAGGCCACGTGGACGGTGTCCGCGGAACAGCGCTACCAGCTGACCGCGGTCGCCACCAACGACCTCGGCGCCACGTCGACGTCGCGGATCGTGCAGGTGGAGATCGGCGACCTGTTCGGCGACTGGCTGACGTTCTCGCACGCGGCCGCGAACGGCACGTTCGACCGTCCGGACAACAACACCTGGGTGGTCGAGTCCGGCGGCGGCAACATGTGGCAGGGGACGGACGAGTACAGCGCCGTGTACCTGCCCGGTGCGGCCGGGGCCACCGGCGACCAGTGGACGGCGACGGCGAAGGTGGTCAGCCAGACCAACTCGAACAACTCCGCCAAGGCCGGCCTGATCGTCCGCAACGACGTCACACAGCCGGGCGTCTCGCCGGGCTACGCGGCGATGACGATGCGGGCGGGGCTGAGCTTCGAGTGGTTGCGCGACAGCGACGGCAACGGCCAGCTCGACGCCAGCACCGGCGCCGGCCAGAACGGCTTCCCGGCGTGGGTGCGGATCGTCCGCGACGGCGACCTGTACACGTCGTACTGGAGCCGCGACGGCGAGACGTTCACGCAGGTGGGCGAGCCGGTCGCGCTGCCGGGGGCGACCGACGTCCAGGACATCGGCCTGGCCGTCACCGCGCACAGCGGCAGCGCCCGCACGACGGCGACGTTCACCGACTTCGTGCTCGAGGACGGCCTGCCGGGTGAGGAGCCCGGTGAGGAGGAACCGCCCGTCTGCCTCGTCACGGGGACCGACCAGTTCGACGGCGACACGCTGGACGAGAACCGGTGGACGACGGTGCGCAGCGCCGACGACCTCCCGGTGAGCGTCGCCGACGGCGGTCTGGTGCTGCCGGTCACCAACGGCGACATCAACGAGGCCGTCGAGGGCCCGATCAGCTACGTCGGCCAGCCGACCCGCGGCGGTGAGTGGACCGTCGAGACTGCGGTCTCGCTGGAGCACACCCGCGAGTGGCAGCACGCCGGCCTGCTGATGCACGGCACCGACGACGACTACGTCAAGCTGGCCTTCACCCGCACCAACTCCGGCAGCCGCATCCTCGAGTTCCAGACCGAGGCCGCGGGTACCCGGACCTGGCACGCCAACGTCACGCTGCCGGCGGACTTCCCGTCGACGGCGCACCTGCGGCTGGTCAGCAACGGTGAGCAGGTGACGGCGGCCTACTCGGCCGACGGCGAGGCGTGGACGGCACTGGCCGGCGCGGCCCAGGTGATCGAGGGCTCGACGATCGGCCTGGTGGCGGCCGGCGACACGGCGGCGCACTCGGTGAACGCGGTCTTCGACCACTTCACCATCACGCCGGACATCGAGGACACCGGTGACGACGTCGAAATCTCCGACGAGTTCGACGGCAGCGCGATCGACGGCTGCCGGTGGAACTCGGTGGTCCGGTACGACTCGTCGAAGGTCTCGGTGGCCGACGGCCAGCTGCGGATCCAGACCCAGCCGGGCGACATCAACGGGTCAGCCAACGAGGGTCCGCGCAACTTCATCCTGCAGCGCATCCCCGAGGACGTGGCCCAGGGTGACTGGACGATCGAGACGCGGCTGACGCCGACCATGCTGCACCAGTGGCAGCTGGCCGGCCTGATGGTGTACGGCGATGACGACAACTACGTGAAGTTCGACGTCGTCGCGAACAACGCCGCCACGGCGCCGACCAACCTCCGGGCCGAGCTGGTCTCGGAGAAGGGCGGCCAGTTCGGCAACGGCGGCAACCGCAACATCGACATCCCGGAGACCAGCGAGAGCGGCTGGTTCTACCTCCGGATGACGAAGAGCGGTGACACCTACGCGGCGGAGATCAGCGACGGCGGCGTCAACTGGACCTCGCTGGGCGACCCGGTCACCAACGACGCCGAGCTCACCTCGTTCGGCCTCATGGCGATCGGTCCGCAGCAGACCCAGCCGGTCACGGTGGCGTTCGACTACTTCCGTCTCACGACGGACCAGCCGGACACCACCCCGCCGGTGATCACGGTCGAGGGTGTCGCCGACGGCGGCAGCTACGACCTGGCCACCGGGCTGGAGCTGAGTGCCACGGCGACGGACGACGTGTCCGGCGAGGTGGCGGTGTCGCTCACGCTCGACGGCGCGGCGGTGGAGAACCCGTCGACCGTCACGCCTGAGCTGGGCGCGCACACGTTGGTCGCCACGGCCGTCGACGAGGCGGGCAACGCCGCGGAGACGACCGTCGCGTTCGAGGTCGTCGCCACGTACGACGGCGCGAAGGCGCTGGTGCAGCGGTACCGCGACGACGGCACTGTCAACCGCAACCAGGGCGTCCAGCTGTCGACCCACCTGGCCAACGCCGAGCGGCTGGCCGGGCAGGGCGTCACAGACGGCGCCACCCAGTCGCTCAACCGGTTCGTCGCGACCGCCGAGGGGGTGACGGACGAGACCGCGCGCGGCTGGCTGCTGGCGTACGCCGACGCGCTGCGAGCTCAGCTGTGATGTCTCGCTGAGACGTGCCGGGCGGCGGTGGTCATCGTCACCGCCGCCCGGCACCCGGCACCACACTCGCGGCCGAGGCGGGTGGACGGGGGTCAGGGGCGCACGCACCGCATTCGAGGAGGCAACGTTGCCACGCCAATCGAGAGGCCCACGACCCCTGCTCAGATCCGCGGCGATCGCCGCGGCCGGAGCGCTGCTCCTGCCGCTCGCCGCGACCACGGCGCCGGCCGCCGCCGAGCCCGTCGCCGCCCAGGAGTTCGAGACCATGCACGAGGGCGTCCACGTCCTCGTCTTCAGCAAGACCGCCGGCTTCCGGCACGACTCCATCCCGACCGGCATCGCCACCATCCAGGAACTCGGCGCCGAACGCGGCTGGGAGGTCACCGCGACCGAGGACGCGGCCACCTTCACCCCGGAGAACCTCGCGCAGTACGACGTCGTCGTGTGGCTCTCCACCACCGGTGACGTGCTGAACGACGAGCAGCAGGCCGCGTTCGAGGGCTACGTCGCCGACGGCGGCGGCTACGCCGGCGTGCACGCGGCCGCCGACACCGAGTACGACTGGGCCTGGTACGGCGGGCTGGTCGGCGCCTACTTCCAGTCGCACCCGCAGATCCAGCCGGCCACCGTCGTCGTCGAGGACCGCGTCCACCCGTCCACGCAGCACCTGCCGGACCGGTGGGAGCGCACCGACGAGTGGTACGACTACCGCGCCAGCCCGCGCGGCGACGTCCACGTGCTGGCGTCGCTGGACGCGGACAGCTACGAGGGCGACGTCATGGGCGCGGACCACCCGATCGCCTGGTGTCAGGACTACGAGGGCGGCCGGTCCTGGTACACCGGGGGCGGGCACACGCAGGAGTCCTACGCCGAGGCGGAGTTCCGCGAGCACCTGGCGGGCGGCATCGAGACCGCCGCGGGAGCCGTCGACGCCGACTGCGGCGCCACCGTCACGGAGAACTTCGACCAGGTCACGCTGGCCCGCGGCCCGCAGGAGATGGGTGAGCCGATGGGCGTCGCCGTACTGCCCGACGGCAGCGCGCTGCATACGTCGCGCGACGGCCGGGTCTTCTACACCGCGGCGGCCGGCCAGACGACGCTGGCGGCGGACATCCCGGTGTACGACTTCCGCGAGGACGGCATGCAGGGCATCGCCGTCGACCCGGACTTCGCCACCAACGGCTGGGTGTACCTCTACTACTCGCCGCCGCTGGCCACGCCGCCCGGCGAGGTCGCGCACTCCAGCCTGGATCCGTCGATCTGGGAGGCCTACGAGGGCCACAACAACCTGTCCCGGTTCCAGTTCACGGGCGGGGTGCTGGACCCGGCCTCGGAGCAGGTGATCCTGCAGGTGCCGCAGGACCGCGGCAACTGCTGCCACCACGGCGGCGAGATCGACTTCGACGCCGACGGCAACCTCTACCTGTCCACGGGCGACGACACCGACCCGTTCGAGTCCAACGGGTACTCGCCGATCGACGACCGGGCGACCCGCGCGCCGCAGTTCGACGCGCGCCGCACCTCCGGCAACACCAACGACCTGCGCGGCAAGATCCTGCGGATCGCCGTCGAGGAGGACGGGTCGTACACGATCCCGGCGGGCAACCTGTTCCCGCCGGCGACGTCGGACCCGGAGCTCACCCGGCCGGAGATCTACGCAATGGGCTTCCGCAACCCGTTCCGCATCAGCGTCGACCAGGAGACCGGCGATGTGTGGGTGGGCGACTACGGCCCCGACTCCGGCGGCCCGAACCAGTACGGCCCCGGCGGCCAGGTCGAGTTCAACCGGGTCACCGAACCGGGCAACTTCGGCTGGCCCTACTGCACCGGCCGCAACACGGCGGCCGAGACGTACGCCGACCGCGAGTTCACCTCCTACTACGGCATCGACCCGAACACCGGTCAGCCGGACCCGAACGACGGCACGCAGGACGCGGTCGGCGCGAAGTTCGACTGTGCCGGCGGGGCGGCGAACGACTCGGCGCTGAACACCGGGCTGGCGACGGTGCCACCCGCGGTCGCCGCGTGGCTGCCCTACGACGGCGGCTCGGTGCCGGAACTGGGCAGCGGCAGCGAGTCGCCGATGGCCGGCCCGGTGTACCGGTACGACCCGGAGTTGGAGTCGGAGACGAAGTTCCCCGAGTACTACGACGGGCAGTTCTTCGCCTACGAGTTCGGCCGTCGCTGGATCAAGAACATGTCGGTCGGGTCCGACGGCCCACTGCACATCGGCGCGTTCTCCAGCTTCATGCAGAACACGCAGCTGATGGACCTGGAGTTCGGGCCCGAGGGGTCGCTGTACGTGCTCGACTACGGCACCGGGTTCTTCAACGGCGACGCGAACTCCGCGCTCTACCGCATCGACTACGTCGCCGGCACGCGCTCGCCGTCCGCCATCGCGACCGCGACGCCGACGTCCGGCCTGGCGCCGCTGACCGTGCAGTTCTCGTCCGAGGGGTCCACCGACCCGGACCCGGGCGACGTCCTCACCTACGCGTGGGACTTCACCACCGACGGGACGGTCGACTCGTCCTCGCCGGACGCGTCGTACACGTACACCGCCAACGGCGAGTACACGGCGACGCTCACCGTCACCGACTCGTCCGGGCTGACCGGCGTGGCCACCGCGCACGTCGTCGTCGGCAACACCGCGCCGGTGGTCGAGTTCGAGTCGCCGCCCGACGGCGGCCTGTTCACCTTCGGACAGGACGTCGCGTTCGAGGTCAGCGTCACCGACCCGGACGGGCAGCCGGTCGACTGCGCCGACGTCGAGGTGACGTTCGCGCTCGGCCACGACCAGCACACGCACGGCGGCGAGTCGGTCACCGGGTGCTCCGGCACCATCTCCACCGGCACCGACGGCGCGCACGGCACCGACGACAACATCTTCGGGCTGCTGCTGGCCGAGTACACCGACACGCCGCCGTCGCCCGACACCGTCCCCGTCACCGGAACGGCCGAGCTGGTGCTGCAGCCGCGGCACCGTCAGGCCGAGCACTTCTCCGCGCAGAACGGCGTCCAGGTGGTCAGCCACGGCGGGGCCGAGGGCGGCGCCCGGGTCGGCTACATCGATCCCGGCGACTGGATCTCGTTCGAGCCGTACGACCTGGCCGGCGCGAAGTCCGTGCAGCTGCGGGTGTCGGCCGGCGGCCCCGGCGGCACCGTCGAGCTGCGTACCGGCGCGCCGGACGGTCCGCTCGCGGCGGTGGCGGAGGTGCCGCACACCGGCAGCCCGGACAACTACGTCGACCTCGAACCCGTCCCCGTCACCGACCCGGGCACCGGGACCGGCCCGCTCTACCTGGTGTTCCAGGGCAGCGGCGGCGGCCTGATGGACATCGACGCGTTCACGTTCAGCTCGGACGCGGCGGCGTGCGAGGACCCCGGCGCCGAGGTCGACCCGAACGACGAGTTCGACGGCACCGCGCTGGACCGCTGCCGGTGGTCGACGATCCTGCGGCCCAACACCGAGGCGCTCGGCGTCGACGGCGCGAAGCTGCGCATCGGCGCGCTCGAGGGCGACATGTTCGGCGGCAACACGACCGCCGCCAACGTCGTCCTGCAGCCGATCGCCGACCCGGCGGCCGGCTTCGAGGCGACCACCCAGCTGGCCCTCCCGGCCGGCGGCGACTACGAGCAGGCCGGGCTGATCGTCCACTCGGGCGACCAGAACTTCGCCAAGGCCGTGCTCATCAACATCCCCGGCGTGGGCTGGCGGTTCGAGTTCGGCCTCAACCAGGGCGGGCAGGCGGTGTTCGACGCCGCGCTGGACCGCTCCGGGCCGCTGCCGGAAGGCATCAACGAGAACGCCCACGTGAAGATCGTGAGCAACGGCGCGACGCTGACCGCGTACTGGTCCGCCGACGGTGAGGAGTGGACGGCGTTCGGCCGGCCGCGCCCGACGTCCGGGCTGCCCAACGCGCGTATCGGCCTGGCCGCGTTCAACGGCGTCGGCCAGCCGGCGACGTTCGAGCGCTTCACCTTCGGCGAGGCGCCGGTCGTCCAGTGCGACCCGACGGACCCGGGTGCGGGCTACCAGAGCCTGTTCGACGGGACGGCGGACAGCCTGGCGCCGTGGCGCATGGCTGGTCCGGGCGGGTTCCTGCACGCCGACTGCGAGCTGGTCTCGTACGGCGGGCTGGGGCTCTACTGGTACGACCAGGCGTTCACCGACTACTCGCTCAAACTTGACTGGATGATGCCGGGCGACGACAACTCCGGCGTCTTCGTCGGGTTCCCGAACCCGGGGACCGACCCGTGGCTGGCCGTCAACCAGGGTCACGAGATCCAGATCGACGCCACCGATGCGCCGGACCGGACGACCGGTGCGGTCTACGCGTTCCAGAGCGCTGATGTCGCGGCTCGCGATGCGGCGCTCAACCCGCCGGGGGAGTGGAACGCCTACGAGATCGTCGTGCAGGGCGACCGCATCCAGGTCTTCCTCAACGGCACGAAGATCAACGACTACACCGACACCGACCCGAACCGGATGAACCAGCCGAGCTTCATCGGGATCCAGAACCACGGCAACGGCGACGACGTGTACTTCCGGAACGTCCGGATCCAGGAGTTCACGTTCGAGTCGGCGACCACGCTCGTCTCGGACCACTTCGACCGCGGCGCGCTGAACCGGCAGCAGGAACGGCAGCTGGTGCAGCACCTGTCCATGGCGTCGCGGCTGGCCCAGGACGGTCAGACCGCGCAGGCCGAGCGGTCGCTGGATCGCTATGGTGCCGTCGCCGGCACCGTCCAGGATGAGGCGGTTCGAGCCGAGTTGCTCCGCATGGGCGACGCCCTGCGGGCGCGCCTCTGACCACCCAGAAGAAGGGAGACGTCACCGTGCAAGCTCAACGTCCTGCGAACGTGGCGAACCGACGCGACGAATCACGGAGACCGAGCGCGCGCGGAGGACGGGGGACCGGTGCCGGCCGGTCCTCGTCCCCGGCGCCGGGGCAGCAGACCCCGCCCCGGCGCCGGGGTTTCTGGATCGTGGTCGCGGTGGTCCTCGCCGCCGTCAACATCGTGCTGGCCACGCTGGTGCTCAGCGGTGGCCGCGACGACGACGACCCGGTGGCCGATCGCGTCGCCGAACTGGAGGCCCAGGAAGAGGTGCGTCAGGTCGAACTGGTCGGCCAGCTGACCGAGCAGACGACCGCCGCGCACGCCGGGCTGCTCAACGTGATCGACGGTCTGCACACGGTGGTGCCGGCCGGCGGGCAGGCGGTGGTCTCACCCGCCGTCGACCCCACCGCCTGGCACTCGGCCGTCGGCGCCGCCATCGGCACCTTCGGCGACCCGCCGTCCGGCTCGACCGAGTTCAACACCGCGCGCAACGGCCTGCTGCTGGCCATCGACCTGCTCGGCTCCGCGGCGACGGCGTACGAGTCCGCCGTCGCGGCGCCGGCCGGGCCTGAGCAGGACCGGTTGCTGGAGCTGGCCGGGCGGCTGCGCGACCAGGCGGTGGCGGCCTGGTCCGTGGCCGCCACGCAGCTCGACGTCCTCAACATCGACGTCGGCAACGGTCACGTCCACATCACCCTGCCGTCGCGACCCGGAGAGGAGGTCGACCCGCACGGCGGCGTCGGCTTCGAACCGTCCGAGGAGGATCACACGAACCACACCGGAGGGTAGATGAGGTTAGCCTAACTTGGCCGGATAGGCTGCGGGGCATGCGTCCTGTGCCCCGCCGCCTCCGCGCCGCGTCCGCCGTCACCGTCCTCGCCGCTCTTGCCTTGGCCGCCTGCGGGTCCGGTGGTGACGACGAGCCGGCGGCGGAGGCGAGCGGCGGCGCCGGGTACACCGTCGAGCACGCCATGGGGACGACCGAGCTGCCGGCCGAGCCCGAGCGCGTCGTCGTGCTGGACTCGCCGCACCTCGACGCCGCCGTCGCCCTCGGCGTCACGCCGGTCGGCGCCACCGAGGCGGAGGCCGGCGCCGGGTACCCCGCCTACCTCGGCGACCTGGACGGCGTCGAGACCGTCGGGCTGACCGTCGAGCCGAGCGTCGAGGCCGTGGCGCAGTTGGAGCCCGACCTCATCATCGGCGCCCGGGTCCGGCACGAGGCGCTGTACGCCGACCTCAGCCGGATCGCGCCGACGGTGTTCTCCGCCGACTCCGGCACGAACTGGAAGGAGCAGGTCCAGATCGTCGGCGCCGCGCTGAACCGTCAGGACGACGCCGACGCGCTGCTGGACGAGTTCGCCGAGCGCGCCGCCGCCATCGGCGACTCCGTCGGCGCCGCGGGCCGGACGGTGTCGATGGTGCGGTTCCTGCCGGAGAACTTCCGCCTGTACGGCCCCGACACCTTCTCCGGCTCCATTCTCACCGAGGTCGGCTTCGACCTGGGCGACCACACCTGGAACGAGTACTCGATGGCCGAGCTGAGCCCCGAGGAGTTCGAGCAGATCGACGGCGACCTCGTCATCCACACCAGCTACGGCGACCCGCAGACCACCACCCGCCCGGCCGTCGAGCGGCTCTGGACCGGCCTGCCCGCCATCGCCGCGGGCGACGTCCATGAGGTCGAGGACGACACCTGGATGCTCGGCATCGGCGTCCTCGGAGCCAACCTCATCCTGGACGAGCTGGAGGCCATCGCGGGGACCGAGGCCTGAGACGTCCGCTCTCACGATGGGAGACACTTTCGCGGTGACCCGGCGAAAGTGTGGCACGATGGCTTCATGGCGCACACGCTCGCCGGTCGGCCGGAGACGGCGACCCAGGCGAAAGTCCTCAAGCTGCTGCGCGACGAGGGGCCGCTCTCGCGGGTGGAGCTCGCCGACCGGCTCGGAGTCTCACGGACCACCATGGCCAGCGAGGTCAGCCGGCTGACCGAGCTGGGGCTGGCCGAGGGCGCCGGCCCCGCCGCGTCGCGCGGCGGGCGTCGCTCGACCCTGGTCGACCTCTCCTCCGACGTGCGGTTCGTCGGGGTGGCGATCGGTGCGACCACCGTGTCCGTCGCGCTCACCGACGGCCGGTTGACGGTGCTCGGGCAGCGTTCCATCGACATGGACGTCCGCCTCGGCCCGGAGCCGGTGCTGGCGCGCGCCCTCGAGCTGACCCACAAGGTCCTGGCCGAACACGGCGTCACCCGCCCGGCCGGCGTCGGCGTGGGCGTCCCCGGCCCGGTCGACTTCCACGGTGGCATGCCGGTCTCGCCGCCGATCATGCCCGGGTGGGACGGCTACCCGGTCCGCGACGCGCTCGCCCGCGAGCTGGGCTGCCCCGTGCTGCTCGACAACGACGTCAACGTCATGGCACTGGGCGAGCAGCACTCCGGCGTCGCCAAGAACGCCCGCGACTTCCTGTTCGTGAAGATCGGCACCGGCATCGGCTGCGGCATCGTCGTCGACGGCCAGCTCTACCGTGGCGTCGACGGCTGCGCGGGCGACATCGGCCACATCCGGGTCGAGGAGTTCGGCCCGACCTGCGCGTGCGGCAACACCGGCTGCCTCGAGGCGTTCTTCGGCGGCTCTGCCCTGGCCCGCGACGCCCTGGCGGCCGCGCGCGGCGGACGCTCGCCGGCGCTGGCCTCGCTGCTCGCCGAGAAGGGCGAGCTCACCGGCGCCGACGTCGCCGCCGCGGTGGCCATGGGCGACCCCTTCACCGTCCAGATGATCCGCGACGGCGGCCATCGGGTCGGCTGGGTGCTGGCCAGCCTGGTGTCGTTCTTCAACCCCGGCCTCATCGTCATCGGCGGCCGGGTAGCGCGGCTCGGGCACCCGCTGCTGGCCGAGATCCGCGGCGTGGTCTACCGGCGTTCCCTCCCGCTGGCGACCGGCAACCTCCCGGTCGTGCTCAGCGAAATGGGCGACGACGCGGGCGTGGTGGGCGCTGCGGCCCTGATCAGCGACGCGATCTTCGCCGCCCCCTGACGGACGGGGCCGGGCCGCTCGAGTCTGGCCGGGGCGCTGGGGCCGCTTTGGGCTGGCCGGGGCCGCTTGGGCCAGTGGTGGGCCAGTCTCGTGGAGTGGGTTCTGACTCCATCACACACGAAGCTGTGCATGTCGCTGGGCGGCATGGCCGGGTCTTCCTGTTGGCCGGTTTCTTGGTGGGCCGGGCTTCCGTTGGCTGGGTTTGCCGCGTTGGTCGGCCCCCTGCTGCTCTCCATTGTCGGGGGCGCGGGACGCCGCCTCGAGCGGACCAGTTCTGGCGCTTCGCGCGGGCGGGGACCGCTTGACCCGGCCACCCGCGGCCCCCGGTTCAAGCAGCGTCAGGGGGCCGCCCCGGAAATGGGCCCGGCTCCTGCCTCCGCTCTTCTTGGGCTCCGCCGGCCGCTCACTGGCCGTGGGTGGCGTTTCGGCGACCGACTCCACTGTTGGTCCGTGTCCGCTGGCCGCCGTCGGGTTCACCTCCGGCGCTCCGGCAAGTTGATCATGGAGAAGTCGGGGTTCCCGGCGCACCGGAACCCCGACTTCTCCATGATCAACTCGGTCCCGGCCGACGGGCGGGCTTCACGCCGGTCCGCTGGCCGCAGCCGCGTGCGCTGGGTTGGGGGCCGGCTCCGCTGCTTGTCGCCGTCCGCCGGCCGCCTCTGGGGGTGGCGCTCCGGCTGCTCGCCCGCACTTTCGGGCGGCATGCCCCGCCCCTCTAGGGAGGGCCCCCACCCTATGGGCGGGCACCGACATCCGGGCGAGCACGGCGCCGGGCGCCTGCGCCAACGCTCACTATCCCCGGCGAATCGCGTTACTTACCACGTCAAGTTTCGAAAGTACGCCGCAAACTGTTGACCTGGGTTTCCTCTGACGTCTAGTTTGCGTGATCAACGGCCGTTTCGGGCCGGTTTCTTTTCGCGCGTTCGCACGGGCACGTGGGCGAAGGGAGGGGGGCATCGCTCGGCGCGCGCCTGGCATCCCGTCACAGATCCCGCTCTGCGGTCGATCGGCTCAATGAGGAGAACGAGATGGCACGTCCCGAGATCAACCGGCGGCAGTTCTTAGGCGCCGTCGCCGGCACGACGATGGCGGTGACCGCGGCCGGGCTGGCCGCTCCGTCCGCCGCGAACGCGGCGAAGGGCATGCTGGTGCCGCCGGGCAAGATCGGCATCCAGCTGTTCACCATCCGCAACCTGGTCTCCTCGCTCGGCTTCAGGGTCGTGTTCGAGGAGCTGGCCCGGCTGGGCTACAAGAACGTCGAGTTCGCCGGCTACACGTCGCCGGCGGAGCCGGGCATCACGGTGCAGCAGATCAAGCAGCTGCTCGACGACAACGGGCTGACGGGCATCGGCAGCCATGTCGGCCTGGGCGCGTTCCGCAGCAACATCGAGCTGGAGCTGGACCGCGCCGAGATCCTCGGCCTGCCGTTCATCGGGACGGCGAACGAGCCGGTGACGTCGGCGAACCGGACGGTGGCCGGCTACCAGGCGGCAGCCGCCGAGTTCAACGCGTTCGGCGCGGCGGCGCAGGCCCGCGGGCTGCGCTGGTACCACCACAACCACCAGAACGAGTTCCGTTTCGCCAACGACGACCCGAGCGTCCGGCTCTATGACCTGCTGCTGTCGCTGACCGACCCGAAGCTGGTCTTCCTCGAGATGGACGTCTACTGGGCCTACGTGGGCCAGCACATCGCGCCGGGCTTCGACCCGATCGACTACGTCGTCGCGAACCGGCTGCGCTACCCGTTGTTCCACGCCAAGGACGGCCGCCGGTCGACGTCGGCGAACGGGTACGACATCGTCGAGTTCGGTGCCGGCGACATCGACTTCCAGCGCTTCTACAGCAGCATCGGCTCCCGCGGCCGGCACTACTCGCTGTACGAGCAGGACAACGCGCCGAACACGTCGCCCGACGCCGGTGGCGCGCTGGGTGCGGCGGAGCGCAGCTACGACGCCATCTACGAGCTGCGCGGCTGACCAGCCCCGCGACGAGAGGACCTCCGCATGCGCCGCACACGCAGCACCCTCACCGCGCTCCTCGCCGCCCTGCTCCCCGTCGCAGCCCTGACGGCGACGGCACCGGCGATCGCCCACGAGGGCCACGACCCCGCCGCCGACGACCCGGCCCTGGACTGGAACAACTACGAGAAGATCCTGCTCAGCAAGAACACGGGCGAGCCGATCGACCTCGCCGTCCTGCCCGACTCCCGCGTCCTGCACACCGCCCGCAACGGTGACGTCCGGCTGACCGACCCGGCCACGGGCATCACCGAGGTCATCAACACGATCGACGTCTACGCGAACTCCGAGGACGGCCTGCAGACGATCGCGATCGACCCGGACTTCGCCACCAACCAGTGGGTCTACCTGCTGTACGCGCCGCGCGTGATGGAGGCGCCGTACCCGCAGACGACGCCGACGGGCAGCGCGCCGAACTCGCTGCCGGCCGGCGAGACCGAGTCCTACTGGGACCGCTGGAAGGGCTACAACGTCCTGTCCCGGTTCAAGTGGGACGAGGGGACCGACTCGCTCGACCTGTCCACCGAGCAGCAGATCATCAAGGTCGAGACGCAGCGCGGGCAGTGCTGCCACGTCGCCGGAGACATGGCCTGGGACGCCGACGGCAACCTGTACCTGTCGACGGGCGACAACACGCCGGCGAGCACGCCGGGCGCCAACGGCTTCGCGCCGAACAACGACGCACCGGGCATGAACCCTGGCTTCGACGCCCGCCGCGGCCCGGGCAACACCAACGACCTGCGCGGCAAGATCCTGCGCATCCATGTCGAGGACGACGGGTCGTACACGATCCCCGACGGCAACCTGTTCGCGCCCGGCACCGCGCAGGCGAGGCCGGAGATCTACGTCATGGGCGTGCGCAACCCGTTCCGCATCGACTACGACGTCGAGACCGGCGCATTGGTCTGGGGCGACTACGGCCCGGACGCCGGCGCGCCGAACGCGGACCGCGGCCCGATGGGCTACGTCGAGTGGCAGTCGACGCTGGAGCCGATCAACGGCGGCTGGCCGTACTGCCACGGCCCGAACGCCAACTACAACGAGTGGAACTACGCGACGGCGACGCCGGGGGCGTGGTTCGACTGCGAGGCCGGCGCGCAGAACAACTCGCGCTGGAACACCGGCCTCGACGTCGTCCCGCCGGCCACCGCGCCGCACCTGTACTACGGCGACAACGCCAGCCACCAGCCATGGCCGGAGCTGACCGACCTCGGCGGCGGCGGCCAGGGCCCGATGGGCGGCCCGGTGTACCGGTTCGACCCGGACAACCCGTCGCCGGCGAAGTTCCCCGAGTTCTGGGACGGCCACCCGTTCTTCGCCGAGTTCTCCCAGGACTACGTCGCGGTGTTCACGCTGGACCTCGCCACCAACGGCCCGGTCACGGCCATCACCGACTTCCTGCCGAACGCGCACCTGAGCCATGTCGCTCAGCCGATCTGGGACAACGTCATGGACATGGAGTTCGGCCCGGACGGCTCCCTGTACGTGCTCGAGTACGGTGACGGCTTCTTCCGGCAGAACCCCGATGCCGGCCTGTACCGGGTCGACTACGCCGAGGGCAACAAGTCGCCGCAGGCGCGCTACACCGCCGACCCGATCTCCAGCAGCAACGCCCCGCTGACGGTGACGTTCGACGCCTCGGCGTCGGCCGACCCCGAGGGCGCCGCGCTCACCTACGAGTGGGACTTCGACGGCGACGGCACGTTCGACGCCACCGGGGTGACCGTCACGCACACCTACACCGAGCTGGGCCAGTACAACGCGGCGCTGCGGGTCACCGACCCGTCCGGCAAGTTCGGCGTCCGGTCCAGTCAGATCACCGTCGGCAACGTGGCCCCGACGGTCACGCTCGACACCCCGACCGGCGGCTTCTTCGACTGGGGCCAGGCGGTGCCGGTGACGGTCTCCGTCAGCGACCCCGAGGACGGCAACACGCCGGTCTGCTCGCGGGTGAGCTGGGCGTTCGGTCTGGGTCACGACGAGCACGCCCATCCGCTCAGCTCGGGCGCCGGCTGCACGTTCGGCGTCCCGACGCCGGCCGACGCGCCGGAGCACGGCGAGACGGAGAACATCTACGGCGCGCTGGTGGTCGGCTACACCGACAACGGCCACCTGGGCGTCCCGCCGGCCCGCGGGGAGGCGTCGCTGCTGCTGAACCCGAAGACGCAGCAGGCGGAGTGGTTCGACGCCGGCAACGGCGTGCAGATCACCGACGACCCCGACGCGAACGGCCTGCGCAAGGTGACGTCGTTCGACGCCGGCGACTGGATCGCCTTCGACCCGGTCAACCTGGCCAACATCGACAGCATCGTGGCCAGGGCCTGGGGACGGGGCACGCTGCACCTGCGCTGGAACGACCCGAAGGCGCCGCCGTTCGCGCAGCTCTCGTTCCGCAACCGGACCGGCTGGTTCGAGGTGGAGCAGGCGCTGACGAACGCACCGGCGGGCTCCGGCCGGCTGTACCTGACGTCGACCAGCGGGTTCGACCTGGACGAGGTCCGCTTCATCGGCGACGGCGTGGCCGACGTGACCCCGCCGACGGTCAGCCACACGCTCAGCCCGGCGACGCCGAACGGCCAGAACGGCTGGTACACCGGCGACGTCACGCTGACCGTGAACGCCACCGACAACGGCACCGTCGCCAGCCGGCAGCGGTCCACCGACGGCGGCGTCACCTGGGTCAACGCGAACAACCCGCTGACCATCACCGCCGAGGGCAGCACGACGGTGCACTACCGGGCCACCGACAACGGCGGCAACGTGTCGTCCGTCGGCTCGGTCACGGTGAAGATCGACAAGACCGCGCCGGTCGCGTCGATCGGCGGGGTGCAGAACGGCGGCAGCTACGCGGCAAGCGGCACGCTCTCGCCGTCGTTCGCCGGCACCGACGCGGTCTCCGGGATCGCCTCGGTGACGGGGACGCTGGACGGCGCGCCGCTGGCGTCCGGCTCCACCGTGCAGCTCTGGACGCTGACCGTCGGCCAGCACGCGCTGGCCGCCACGGCCACCGACAACGCCGGCCGGCAGGGCACCGCGTCGGCGACGTTCACGGTCACGACGTCGCTGGCCGACCTGGCCGCGATCGTCCAGCACTACAACGGCGCGGGCGTGCTGACGACGGCGGGTGAGAGCCGGCTGCGCCTGCATCTCGACGCCGCGGTCCGGCACGCCGAGGCCGGCCGGAACGACAGCGCCGTACGGTCGCTGGCCCAGTTCCTGTCCGCCGCCCGGAGCGCCACGTTCGTCACCGACGCCGCCGCGCGGACGGTGCTCGTCCACCACGCGGAGGTGCTGACCGCCCAGCTGGGAGGCTGACGGGCTGACTCGAAGCACGCCGGTGGGCCGGGCCGCAGACCGGCCCACCGGTGCCTCGCCATGTCCGGTAGATCGGGCGGTCGCTTGGTGCTCGGGTGCGGTCCCCTCCCGTTCGGGTGGGGTGCCCACCCACTGGGCGGGCACTGACAACGCGCGTCCGGTATGTCGATCCGGTGGCCCGGCGTACCGGCGGTCGGGCGGCCTCGCGCTGGTTCGGTACGGCGTGTTCGCGTCGCCCCGCACCTCGGTGCCCTCGCTCGCTCACTCGGTCGGCCGTCGGCTCGGTCGGCGCGGCGTGACGGTGGGCCGGGCGTCTGGACACGCCTCGGGCTTCGCGTGCGTGGTGCCGGCTGCGCCTGCCGTCACCCCGGCCTCGGTGGCGGGCGCGCGCCATGGTGAGAACGGTGATCACGAGGCGGCTCACTGACGCCCCGGCGACACCAACCGCCCGTGAACATCGGTTCACACCCCACTCCACCAGGAGTTCTCCCGCTCCACGAGGCATGCACGCCTGGTGAAGCACCAGAGCGCCTGGTGATGTATGCGATCGTCGATGATCACCGATGTCCACAGCGCCCAACGGCACACGTGCATCGAAGCCGCAGCGCACGGTGCGCCAAGTGGGGCGCGCCCGCACGTCCACCGTCGCCCTGACAGCTGACCGTGCTCGAGCCGCCGCGCGCGGGTCGATCGGTCCATCGGCTCACCAGGATCGCGACCCCTCCACTGTCGACACCCGCCGCGACCGCACGCTGGCGGGAGAGTCCGCAACGCCTGCGCTCGACGCGAGCTCTCGCTCATCCCTCCGCTCGTGACGACCCTCGGCGACCCCTCGTCCCGACGCCCGCTAGGCCCCTTCCGTCCACTTTCAACAACTCATCGACGAGATTGCACGGTATACGACGAAACTGTTTCAAACGTCTTGACATAGTGGAAACATGACGTTTATCTGAGGCCTTCCGCACCGTGATCGGAGGGCAGCATGCGCAAAGCCGTACTGATGGCGGCGGGGGCGCTCGTCGCGTCCACGCTCGTCGCGGCACCGAGCCTCGCGGCATCGGGTGCACCGGAGGCGGCGCCGCCGGACTCGGCGTTCCAGAAGGTCACCCTCAACGACACACCCGGCGAGCCGATGGACCTCGTGGTCCTCCCGGACGGCCGGGTCCTGCACACCACCCGTGCCGGCGAGGTGTGGCTGCACGACCCCGACACGCGGCTCAACACGCTGGCCGCGGAGCTCGACGTCTACGAGCACGACGAGGAGGGGCTGCAGAGCATCGCCGTCGATCCCGGGTTCGGCAAGACGAACAAGTGGATCTACCTCTACTACTCGCCGCCGCTGGACACCCCGCTCGACGACCCCGACACCCCGACGGTCAACGAGGGCGATGCGCTGTTCGAGGGCACGCCTGCGGACTGGGAGCCGTTCGAGGGGCACATCACCCTGGCCCGGTTCGAGCTGAAGGGCGACCAGATCGACCTCTCGACCGAGCAGCACATCATGGACGTCCCGGTCGACCGCGGCATCTGCTGCCACGTCGGCGGCGACATCGCCTTCGACGACGCCGGCAACCTGTACCTGGGCACCGGCGACGACACCAACCCGTTCGAGTCCGACGGGTTCGCGCCCATCGACGAGCGGACCACCCGCAACCCGGCGTTCGACGCGCAGCGCACCTCGGCCAACACCAACGATCTGCGCGGCAAGGTCCTGCGGATCAAGGTGCAACGGAATGGCTCGTACACGATCCCGGAAGGGAACCTGTTCGCCCCGGGCACCGAGGGCACCAGGCCGGAGATCTACGCGATGGGCCTGCGCAACCCGTTCCGGCTCGACGTGCAGCCCGAGACCGGTCACGTCTACGTCGGCGACTACTCGCCCGACGCCGGAGCGGCCGACCCCGCTCGTGGCCCGGCCGGGCAGGGGAAGTGGACGGTCATCCGCGAGCCGGCGAACTACGGCTGGCCGTACTGCGCCACGGCGGAGCTGCCCTACGTCGATTACGACTTCGGCACCGAGGCGTCCGGCGACGCGTTCGACTGCGCGGCGCCGGTCAACGAGTCGCCCCACAACACCGGACTGACCGAGCTGCCGCCGGTGACGCAGCCCGACATCTGGTACGGCTACGGCGAGTCGGCGGAGTTCCCTGAGCTGGGCACCGGCGGCATCGGCCCGATGGGCGGCCCGGCCTACGACTTCGACCCGCGCACCACCCGAGGTCGTGCTCCGATCGCCTGGCCCGCCTACTACGACGGCGTGCCGCTGCTCTACGAATGGACCCGCGACTGGATCCAGGGCGTGCACGTCGGCGACGACGGCTCGGTCGAGGCCATCGAGCAGTTCGTGCCGTCGGTCGTCACCGACAACCCCATGGACCTCGAGTGGGGCCCTGACGGCGCGCTCTACGTGCTCGAGTACGGCGACGGCTACTTCGCCGAGAACCCCGACGCACAGCTGTCGCGCATCGACTACATCGGCGTCGGGGGCAACCACACGCCCACGCCGAAGGTGACGGCCGACGTCACCGAGGGGCTCGCGCCGCTGTCGGTGCAGTTCTCCAGCGCCGGCACGACTGACGAGGACGGCGACCGGCTGCGCTACGAGTGGGACTTCGACGGCGACGGCAAGGTCGACTCCCGGCTGCGGAACCCGTCCTTCACGTACGAGGAGAACGGCCTCTACCACGCGACGCTCAAGGTCACCGACGTCGGCGGCAAGCACCGCAACAAGTCGGCGTCGGCCGAGGTCGACGTCATCGTCGGCAACCTCACGCCGCAGGTCGAGTTCGTGACGCCGCAGTCGGGCGACACGTTCAGCTTCGGCGACCAGGTGGCCTACGAGGTGCAGGTCACCGACGACCAGCCGGTGGACTGCTCGCGGGTGCGGGTCACCTACATCCTCGGCCACGACACCCACGGTCACCCGCAGACGACGGCGCTCGGCTGCAGCGGCACGCTGCTGACGACGCTGCCGGGCGGCCACGACCCGGGCGACAACCTGACCGGCGTCTTCAACGCCACCTACACCGACGACCCCGGCGAGGGTGTGCCGGCGCTGAGCGACAGCGCGGAGGTGGTGCTCGTTCCGGCGGGCTGACGCCCTGAACGTCCGGACGCACGCACCGGCCGGGTTCCCGTCCACGGGGCGCGAACCCGGCCGGCTCGCGCTATCGCTACTCCCAGACCCGGGCCGCGGCGGCGAACTCCGCCGGGTCGCTGTGCACCGGAATCACGCACAGCAGGTGCCCACCCGGCACCCGCAGGGTGTGGCAGCCCTGCCAGTTGCCGACCTCGGCGGCGCCGAGCGCGGTGAGCCGGGCCACCTCGGCGGCGACGTCGTCGGTCTCGATGTCGACGTGGTAGCGCGGCGCGTCCTCCACCGACTGGACGGCGGTCACGAGCCCGGGGACGGCCTCGGCCAGCGAGTGGAACTGCGGCTCGCCGGGCGGGCACTGGCTGGTGGTGCCGAGCGCGGCGGTCCAGAACGCCACGCTCTGCCCGGCCTGGTCGGCCGGCGCGTCGATGAGCAGGGTCGAGAGGCGGCTGCGATGCATGGGCCGTGATGCTACGTGCCGACGTCGCCTCGCCCCAGCGGCCCGCCACCCGCACCGCACCCCGCGGCCGGTCGCAGGTGGCATTGAAACGGTTCGCTACTTTGTCCAATGAAAGTCAGAAGTTCGCCGTTCGTATGCATGAAACCTGGATTCAGTGCTGTCGTTCTGTCGGCCCGGCGCCGGATGTTGCCGAACCGTGACCTCGTCGCTCCGGCTGCCGGCCGCCGCGTGCCCGGTCCTCACTCTGGCCGACCAACTCCCAGCTCAGGCGGCATATCGCCTGGTATGGACCGGATCCTCCTGTGGATCCCGGCGCCGCTGGCGGCCCCTCCGTCGTTCGAACGTCATCGGCTGGTCACCCGAAGAAACTCGTTCGTAACTCTTGACCTTCAGTGGCCGCTCTTCCTAGTTTGTTGTCCCAACCGACGAACACCCGTGATGCAGGTCACGCCGGGAGAGGGGGCACGCATGACAGACACGTCCGCGCCCGCCGACCAGGTGTTCCTGCGACGGCACAACCTCGCGATGGTGCTGCGCGACCTGCGCGACCACGGACCGCGCTCGCGGGCCCGTATCGCCGCCGACACCGGCCTCAACAAGGCCACCGTCTCCAGCCTGGTCGCCGAGCTCGCGGAGCTGGGTCTGGTCCGCGACGGCGACGTCGAGCGCGGCGGCGGCGTGGGCCGGCCGGGGCAGACGGTCGAGATCGACGGCCGCATCTGCGGGCTGGGCGCCGAGGTCAACGTCGACTACGTCGCCGTCCTCGTGCTCGACCTGCGCGGCGAACAGGTCAGCTACGTCCGCACCCCGCTCGACGTGCCGCGGCTGGGCGTGGAGAAGACGCTGGACGAGCTGGCCGCCGCCATCGCGGCCGCGGTCGACGACTCCGCGGCCAAGGGCCACGACGTCGCCGGCATCACCGTCGGCATCCCGGGCATGGTCGAGACGGCGCCCGGTGTGCTGCGGCACGCGCCGAACATCGGCTGGCGTGAAGTGCGCATCGCCGACGAGCTGGCCGCACGCCTGGCCGGTCCGGGCGCGACCATCCGGGTCGACAACGACGCCAACCTCAGCGCGCTGGCCGAATACGCGATGGGCTCCTCGGCCGGCACCGGCGACCTCGTCTACGTCACCGGCGAGACCGGCGTCGGCGGCGGCGTCATCTCCGACGGCGTCCTGCTGCGTGGCACCGAGGGCTACGGCGGCGAGATCGGGCACATGCCGATCGGCGACCCCGCGCACCGCTGCGGCTGCGGCAAGCTCGGCTGCTGGGAGGCGTCGGTCGGCCTCGCGGCACTGCTGCGCGAGGTGGCCGACAAGGACGACCCGGTCACCGACCCCTCGGTCGACCTCGAGGTCCGGCTGGCCGAGATCCGCCGCCGCGCCTCGCTCGGCGACGGGCGCACGCTGCGCGGCATCGAGGCGGTCGGCACCGCGCTCGGGCTCGGCGCGGCCATCCTGGTCAACCTGTTCAACCCGCGGGTGATCGTCCTCGGCGGCTACTTCGCGGCGCTCGGCGAGTTCTTCCTGCCGGCCATGGAGACCGAGCTGGACGAACGGGTCGTCGCGCCGGCGCGGGGCGGCTGCCGCATCGAGCTGTCGGCGCTCGGCTTCACCGCCGCCTGCCGCGGTGGCGCGCACGTCGCGTTGGAGGCCGTCTTCACCGACCCCGCGACGGTGGGTGCGGCGGCGGCCCCCTCGATTCCGACCCCACTCCCCGGAGGTATGGCGTGAGCGACCCGCTGCTGCAGATGACCGGCATCGTCAAGGTCTTCCCCGGCGTCCGGGCCCTCGACGGCGTCGACCTCGAGGTCCGCTCCGGCGAGGTGCACTGCCTGCTCGGCCAGAACGGAGCCGGCAAGTCGACGCTGATCAAGGTGCTGGCCGGCGCGCACCAGCCGGACGAGGGCGAGATCCGCTGGCAGGGCGAGGAGATCCGGCTCGGCACCCCGATGGCGGCGATGAAGAACGGCATCGCGACCATCTACCAGGAGCTCGACCTCGTCGACGGCCTGTCCGTCGCCGAGAACATCTACCTCGGCCACGAGCTGGCGGCGGCCGGATTCTCCCGCCGCGGCGACGCCCAGAAGCAGGCCGCGGCGCTGCTGGCCCGGCTCGGCCATCCGGAGATCTCGCCGCGCCGCGAGGTCGGCACCCTGTCCGCGGCCGGCAAGCAGATCGTCAGCATGGCGCGGGCGCTGTCCCACGACGTCAAGCTGATCATCATGGACGAGCCGTCGGCGGTCCTCGACCAGGAGGAGGTCGCCCGGCTGTTCAAGGTCATCCGCGACCTGCAGGCCGAGGGCGTCGCCGTGGTCTACATCTCGCACCGGCTGGAGGAGATCCGTGAGATCGGCGACCGCGTCACCGTCCTCAAGGACGGCCGCACCGTCGCCACCGGCCTGCCCGCCCGCGACACGCCGACGCGCGAGCTCACCCGGCGCATGACCGGCCGCGACATCGAGTACGTGTTCCCGCAGCCGACCTCGCGTGACGGTGACGGCGACGGCGCGGTCGTGCTCGCGGTCCGTGACCTCTCGGCCGGCAAGGCGTTCAGCGGGGTCGACTTCGACGTCCGGGCCGGCGAGATCGTCGGGCTGGCCGGGCTGGTCGGCTCCGGCCGCTCGGAGATCCTCGAGACCATCTACGGTGCCCGCAAGGCGTCCTCCGGAACGGTCAGCGTCGACGGGAAGAGGCTGCGCAACGGGCACGTCCGGGCCGCCGTGGGCGCCGGCGTCGGCCTGTGCCCCGAGGAGCGCAAGAGCCAGGGCCTGCTGCTCGACGAGGCCGTCTACCGCAATGTCAGCCTCGCCACCATGGGGCGGTTCGCCCGCGGCGGGTTCCTCAACCGCGGCGGCGAGAAGCGCGCCGCCACCGAACACGTGAAGGCGCTCGACGTCCGTCCGCCCGACGTCGACCGCGCCGTCCGCACGCTGTCGGGCGGCAACCAGCAGAAGATCGTCCTCGCCAGGTGGCTGCTCCGGGAGTGCCGGGTGCTGCTGCTGGACGAGCCGACGCGAGGGGTCGACGTGGGGGCGCGCAGCGAGATCTACGCGCTCGTCCGCCGGCTCGCCGACGACGGTGTCGCCGTCGTCCTGGTCAGCAGTGAGGTCCCCGAGGTGCTCGGCCTGGCCGACCGGGTGCTGGTCCTGCGGGAAGGGGTCGTCGTGCACACCGGGCCGGCCGACGACATCGACGAGCACCGGGTCCTCGACCTGGTCATGGAAGGGAGCGCAGCGTGAGCGACCAGACTCCGGCCGCACCGCCGGCCACCCCGCCCGCCGACGAGCACCGCCGCATCGAGGCGGCCGCCGCGGCCGAGGGCGAGACCCGATCCGGCTTCGTCCGGTTCATGAGCAGTCCGTTCGGCCGCAACCTCGGCCTGGTGATCGCGCTGGTCGTGCTCTGCATCGTGGGCGTGGCGACCGCCGGCGACCGGTTCGCCAGCACCGACAACATGCTGACGGTGCTCCGGCTGGCCTCGGTCATCGGCGTCGTCAGCATCGGCATGACGTTCGTGATCATCGGCGGCGGCATCGACCTGTCGGTCGGCGCCATCGTCGCGCTCTCGTCGGTCTGGGCCACCACCCTGGCCACGCAGACGATGGCCGAGGACACCCACTGGCTGATGATGGTCTTCGTCGCCTGCGCGGTGGGCATCGGCTGCGGGCTGGTCAACGGCCTACTCATCGCCTACGGAGGCATGGCGCCGTTCATCGCGACGCTGGCGATGTTCGCCGCCGCCCGCGGCCTGGCCGAGATCATCTCCGAGAAGCGCACCCAGATCGTCGACGTCCGCGGGCTGGTCGACTTCATCAACGGCGACTTCATCGGCATCCCCGTGCTGGTGTGGATCTTCGCGGTCGTGAGCGCCATCGGCTGGGTGCTGCTCAACCGCACCACGTTCGGCCGGCGCACCATCGCCGTCGGCGGCAACGCCACGGCGGCGCGCCTGGCCGGCATCGCGGTCAAGCGGCACACCGTCCTGCTGTACGTGGTGCTGGGGCTGGCCTGCGGCATCGCCGCGATCATGCTGACCGCCCGCACCGGCACCGGCAGCGCGACCCACGGCCAGCTGTACGAGCTGGACGCCATCGCCGCCGTGGTCATCGGCGGGACGCTGCTCACCGGCGGCCGCGGCACCATCGTCGGCACCATCATCGGCGTGCTGATCTTCACCACGCTGACCAACGTGTTCACCCTCAACAACCTCGACAGTTCGACCCAGGCCGTCGCCAAGGGCGCGATCATCGTCGTCGCCGTGCTCCTCCAGCAGCGGGTCGCGGTCCGCAGCAGCGACTCGACCTAGCGGCCGGGCCGACCGGCCCCGCCGTACGTCCCCAGAGCCACCCCCAAGAGCGCACCCGCCGGACGGGCAGTCCGGGACCGAATCAATGACGAGGAGAGACCCATGTCCGTACGTACGAACCGGCCGCGCCGCCGGTTGCTGACGGCCACCGCCGCCGTGTTCGCGGCGGGGGCCCTCGTGGCCAGCTGCACCAGCAACGAGCCGGAGGAGGAGAACGAGCCGGCCGCGGAGACCGGCGGCGAAGCGCCCTCCGGCGGCAACGACGAGCCCGGCGAGACCGTCGTCATCGGCTTCTCCGGCCCCGAGGCCGACCACGGCTGGCTGGCCGCCGTCAACGACTCGGCCATCGCCGAGGCGGAGAGCTACGACGACGTCGAGCTGCGCACCGCCGAGGCCACCAACGACGCCAACCTGCAGATCAGCCAGATCGAGACGTTCATCAACGAGGGTGTCGACGCGATCGTGCTGCTGCCGACCGACGGCGCCCAGCTCACCGAGGTGGCCACTCGGGCGATGGAGGCCGGCATCCCGGTCGTCAACGTCGACCGCGAGTTCTCCACCCCGTTCGCCGCCCGCACCACGATCCTCGGCGACAACTACGGCATGGGTGTCTCGGCCGGCACCTACGCCTGCGGGCTGATCGAGGAGAACGGCATCGCCGACCCGGTGATCGCCGAGATCGCCGGCATCGACTCGCTGCCGCTGACCCAGGACCGCTCGCAGGGCTTCGCCGACGCGCTGGAGGCTTGCGGGCAGACCGTCGACAACCGCGTCGCCGCCGAGTTCACCGTCGAGTCCGGCGAGGAGCAGGCGTCGAACCTGCTCCAGGCGGCGCCGCAGATCGACATCATCTGGAACCATGACGACGACCAGGGCGTCGGCGTCAAGCAGGCGTTCGACAACGCCGGCCGCGACGAGTTCTTCTTCATCGGCGGTGCGGGTTCGGCGAACGCGATGCGGTGGATCCAGGACGGCGAGATGGAGGCGACCATCCTCTACCCGCCGACGCAGGCTGCTGACGGCATCCGGCTGGCCCGGCTGCTGGCGCAGAACAAGGGGATGTCGGACCTGGTCCAGGTCGAGGTACCGCGCCGGATCGTGCTGAACGCTCCGGTCGTCAACGCCGACAACGTCGAGCAGTACCTCCCCCTGGCGTTCGAGTCCTGATCAGGACGGGCGAGGTGGCGGGGCCGGCGCCGGCCCCGCCACGGCCTCGCCCGTCACCAACGGGGGCACACAACGGAAGGCACAGCACATGACGGTTGACGACACGCCGACTCCGGCCACGTCACTGGGCATCGGGATGGTGGGCTACGCGTTCATGGGGGCGGCCCACTCCCAGGCCTGGCGCAACGCGCCGAGTTTCTTCGACGTTCCCGTGGTCCCGCGCCTGGTGGCGCTGGGCGGCCGGAACAGTGAAGCGGCCGGCGACGTCGCCAGACGCTTCGGGTGGGAGAGCGTCGAGACGGACTGGCGGCGGCTCGTCGCCCGCGACGACGTGGGCCTGGTCGACGTCTGCACCCCCGGCGACACGCACGCCGAGATCGCGATCGCGGCCCTCGAGGCCGGCAAGCACGTGCTCTGCGAGAAGCCGCTCGCCAACAGCGTGGCCGAGGCCGAGGCCATGGTCGAGGCGGCGGAGAAGGCGGCGGAGTCCGGGGTGCGCAGCCTGGTCGGCTTCACCTACCGCCGGGTGCCGGCCATCGCGCTGGCCCGGCAGCTGGTGGCCGAGGGCCGGCTCGGGCAGTTGCACCACGTCCGCGCGCAGTACCTGCAGGACTGGATCGCCGATCCGGCTGCGCCGTTGTCGTGGCGGCTGCAGAAGGAACGGGCCGGGTCCGGCGCGCTCGGCGACATCGGCGCGCACATCGTCGACCTCACGCAGTTCATCACCGGCGAGCGCATCACCGGCGTCAGCGCGATCCTCGAGACGTTCGTCAAGGAGCGCCCGATCCCGGACTCGTTCACCGGGCTGGCGGGATCGGCGACGGCCGAGGCCGAGCTGGGCGCCGTCACCGTCGACGACACCGCGCTGTTCCTGGCGCGGTTCACCGGGGGAGCGGTGGCCTCGTTCGAGGCGACCCGGTTCGCGACCGGCCGCAAGAACGCGATCCGCATCGAGATCAACGGGTCGAAGGGCAGCCTCGCGTTCGACTTCGAGGACATGAACGTCCTCAACCTCTTCGACAACACCGAGGACGACCGGCTGGCCGGCTTCCGGCGGGTGCTGGTCACCGAGCCCAGCCACCCGTACGTCAGCGCCTGGTGGCCCGCGGGGCACGGGCTCGGCTACGAGCACGCCTTCACCCACCAGGCCGTCGACCTGCTGACGGCGATCGGCGAGGGCCGCGACCCGGAGCCGTCGTTCGCCGACGGCCTGGCCGTGCAGCGCGTCCTGGCCGCCGTCGAGGACAGCGCCGCCGCCGGCAGCGCGTGGACGGAGGTTCCCGCACCCGCCTGAGAGCAGCACGCAGGGCCGGACATATCGGCCTCACCGGAGAAGCATGGTTCGGCCGAGTAGTACCACCGGGGGCGACCCCGGGCACGGAGCGCATCATCCGTTCCCGACAGTCGAAGGAGACTGTGGTGAGTCATCCCGCGCAACGCGCCCGCCGATGGGCGCGGCGATTATTGGCGGCAGGCGCTGCCGTCGTGACGGCGGTGCCGCTGGCGGTCGCCGCGATGGCGCCTCCGGCGGCGGCCCACCCGGGCCACGGTGGTTACTCGATCCTGGTGTTCTCGAAGACCGCGGGGTTCCGGCACGACTCGATCCCCGCGGGCATCGCGGCGATCCAGCAGCTGGGCACCCAGCACGAGTTCGACGTCACCGCGACGGAGGACGCCGCGGCGTTCACCGACGAGAACCTCGCCCAGTACGACGCGGTCGTCTGGCTGTCGACCACCGGTGACGTGCTCAACGCCGACCAGCAGGCGGCGTTCGAGCGGTACATCCAGAACGGCGGCGGGTATGCGGGCATCCACTCCGCGTCCGACACCGAGTACAGCTGGCCGTGGTACGGCGGGCTGGTCGGCGCCTACTTCGCCAGCCACCCGCAGAACCAGACCGCGACGGTCAAGGTGGAGGACCCGGCACACCCGTCGACCCAGCACCTCGACCCGCTCTGGTCCCGGTTCGACGAGTGGTACAACTACCAGTCCAACCCGCGCGGCAACGTGCACGTGCTGACGTCGCTGGACGAGAAGTCGTACTCGCCGGGTGGCGGCGCGATGGGCGCCGACCACCCGATCACCTGGTGCCAGGACTACGACGGCGGCCGGTCCTGGTACACCGGCCTCGGCCACACCATCGAGTCGTACTCCGAGCCCGACTTCCTCCAGCTGGTCCTCGGCGGCATCGAGACCGCGGCGGGCGTCACGCCGGCCGACTGCTCCGCCAGCAAGCCGGACAGCTTCGAGAAGGTGACGCTCGACGACACCACCAGCAACCCGATGGAGCTGGCGGTCGCCGACGACGGCCGCGTGCTGTACATCGACCGCAACGGCGCGGTCCGGCTGATTCGGCCGGACGGTTCGGCCACCACCACCGGGACGCTGAGCGTGTACACCGGCCAGGAGTTCGGCCTGATGGGCATCGCGCTGGATCCGGACTTCACCACCAACGGCTGGGTCTACCTCACCTACGCGCCGGCGGGCGGCGAGGCGATCGACCGGGTGTCGAGGTTCACGCTGACCGGTGAGACGCTCGACCTCGCCAGCGAGACCGTCATCATCGAGTACCCGACCAACCGGGTGGAGTGCTGCCACGCCGGCGGCGCGCTCGAGTTCGACAACGACGGCAACCTGTACCTCACCACCGGCGACAACACGAACCCGTTCGCCTCCAGCGGCTACGCGCCGATCGACGAGCGGCCCGGCCGGGAGCTCTGGGACGCCCAGCGCACGTCGGCCAACAGCAACAGCCTGAGCGGCAAGGTGCTGCGCATCACCCCGCTGGACGAGGGCGGCTACGCGGTCCCCGCGGGCAACCTGTTCCCGCCGGGCACGGCGCAGACCCGCCCGGAGATCTTCGCGATGGGCTTCCGCAACCCGTTCCGCATCGGCCTGGACCCGGCGACGAACACGCTCATGGTCGCCGACTACGGACCGGACGCCGGCAGCGCGAACCCCAGCCGCGGTCCGGACGGCCGGGTGGAGTGGAACATCGTCGACGAGCCCGGCTTCTACGGCTGGCCGTACTGCGTGGGCAACAACACGCCGTACATCGACTTCGACTTCGCCACCAACGCATCGGGCGCGGCCTTCAACTGCGGCGCGCCGGTGAACAACTCGCCGAACAACACCGGCCTGACCCAGCTGCCGGCCGCCATCGAGGCGGAGGTCTGGTACGGCTACTCCACGAACCCGCTGTTCCCGGAGATCGGCGGCGGCGGAGCCCCGATGGCCGGCGGCGTGTACCGCTACGACCCGGACCTCGTGTCGGAGCGCAAGTGGCCGGCTTACTGGGACGGCAAGGCGATCTTCGGCGAGTGGAACCAGGGCAACCTGTACTCGTTCCAGCTGGACCAGACCGGGGCGGCCGTCACGGACATCAACGCGGTCTTCCCGGACTGGCCCTTCGCCCGCCCGCACGCGCTGGAGTTCGGCCCCGACGGCGCGCTGTACCTGATCGAGTGGGGCAGCGGCTTCGGCGGCAACAACGCCGACTCCGGCGTCTACCGCATCGACTACGTGCAGGGCACCCGGGCGCCGGTGGCGCGCATCAGCGCCAGCGCGACGTCCGGCCCGCTGCCGCTGGAGGTGTCCTTCGACGCCACCGCGTCGATCGACCCCGAGGGCGGACCGATCACCTACGCGTGGGACTTCGACGGAAATGGCTCCACCGACAGTACTGATCAAGAGGCCACGCACACGTACACCACGGCCGGCGACTACACGGTCGCGCTGACCGTCACCGACCAGGACGGCCTGCAGGACATCGCCAACGTCGAGATCGCGGCCGGCAACACCGCGCCCGACGTTCAGGTCGCCTGGCCCCCGAACGGCGGGTTCTTCGAGTTCGGCGACACCATCCGCTACGAGGTGAGCGCCACCGACGCCGAGGACGGCCAGGCCGACTGCGCGCGCATCGTCACGCAGCCGGCGCTCGGGCACGACGAACACTCGCACGGGTACGCCGAGAACTTCGGCTGCGAGGGCGTGTTCCCGCTGCCCGGCGACGAGGGTCACCTCGGCGCGAACATCTTCGGCACCGTCACGGTCACCTACACCGACAACGGCGCGCCGAACGTCCGCGCACTGACCGGCCAGGAGGTGCTGGTCCTGCAGCCCAAGCGGCGCGAGGCCGAGCACTTCGACCTCACCGGTCGGCTGGAGGGCTCCACGTCCGGCGGCGACCCGGGCGTGCAACGCGAGACCACCGGCGACGTCCTGGGCGGCAGCCAGAACATCGGCTTCATCGAGCCCGGTGACTGGTGGGCCTGGGACCCGATGAACCTCACGAACATCGACAGCATCACGCTGCGGGCGGCGACGCCGACCGGCGCGTCGACGGTCGAGGTCCGCACCGGCTCACCCGAGGGACCGACGGTGGCCACCATCACGGTGAACCCGACCGGCGCCTGGCAGACCTACGACTACTTCACCGGCGAGGTCAGTGGCGAGACGGCCGACGACAGCGGCCCGCTGTACTTCGTCAACGTCTCCGGCCAGCTCAACGTCAACTGGATCGACTTCACCGGCCGCGGCGTCACCGACAACCAGCGGCCCGACGTCGAGCTGACCGCGACGCCGACCAGTGGCACCGTGCCTTTGGACGTCGCGTTCGAGGCCAGCGCCACCGACCCGGAGGGCGACGACCCGCTCACCTACGCGTGGGTCTTCGGCGACGGCGGTACCGCCAGCGGGCCGGCGGCGTCGCACACCTACACCGAGGCGGGCAGCTACGACGCCTCCGTGACGGTGACCGACGCGCGCGGCGCCGCGGCGACCGAGCACGTCTCGATTGACGTGGCCCCTGTGACATCAGAGCCGCCGGTCTGCCTGAACGGGCGGTCCGACGGGTTCGACGGCACGACGCTGGACCGCGACCGCTGGACCACCGTCGTCCGGGAGAACCAGGACCTCGTGGTCGAGGACGGTGCGCTGGTGCTGCCGGCGACGGCCACCGACATCTACGGCACGAACAACACCGACACGCCGAACATCGTCCTGCAGGACCTGCCGGACGGGCCGTTCACCGCGACCGCGAAGCTGACCATGCAGGCCTACCGGGCCTACCAGCAGGCCGGCCTGATCATCTACGGCGACGACGACAACTACGCCAAGATGGTGCTCGAGGGCCGCGACACCGGCACGTCGAACCCGGCGGCGCGCATCTTCCAGTTCATCCGCGAGGAGAACGGCGCGCCCAACGAGGTCGGCGAGAGCAACACCGCCAACCTGGGCGCGGCCTACCCGGACACCGTCTGGGTGCGCTACATCAGCGACGGCGCCAACCTGCGGGCCGCGTACAGCGCCGACGGCGTGAACTTCACCGAGATGCCGCAGACGAAGAGCCTGGCCGGCATCGAGGACCCGAAGATCGGCCTGGTCGCGCTGTCCGGCACCGGCCAGCCGGTCACCGACGTCGCGTTCGACTCGTTCCACATCACGCCCGACGACACCGCCACGCCCACGACGCCGGACGACGAGTTCGACGGCACGACGCTGGACGGCTGCCGCTGGACCGTGCTGCGGCCGGACGACGCGGGCTACCGGGTCGCCGGCGGCAAGCTGGAGATCGACACCCCGAACGGCGACATCTACACCGGCAACACCGACCCGCTGCCGGGGAACTTCATGCTCCAGCCCGCGCCCGCGGGCGACGAGTGGACCATCGAGACGGTGGTCGACGCGTCCGCGCTGGTCGAGCAGTACCAGCAGGGCGGTCTGATCGTCCACGGCGACGACGACAACTACGTCAAGTTCGACTTCGTCGTGGACAATCCGGCCGGCCAGCCGGTGGCACGCCGCATCGAGCTGCGCAGCGAGGTCGGCGCCGTCATCCAGGACCCGCAGCCCCAGGTCACGGCGCTCACCCAGGGCGTCTGGCACCTGCGGCTGTCCCGGTCCGGCGACACCTACAGCGGCGCCTACAGCGCCGACGGCCAGACCTGGACCGAGCTGGCGGAGTCGGTCACCAACACCGCGCTGGCGTCCGGCGACGTGCGGGTCGGCCTGTTCGCCATCGGCACCTCGCAGTCCGAGCCGCAGACGGTGACGTACGACCACTTCCGCGTCACCGGCGGCCAGCAGGCCTGCGAGCCGGCGACGCCGGAGGAGGGCTACACCAGCCTCTTCGATGGCACCGAGGCCAGCCTGGCCGGCTGGCAGATGGCCGGTCCGGGCGGGTTCGCGCTCACCGAGGACTGCACGCTGCTGTCCGAGGGCGGCATGGGCCTGTACTGGTACTCGGCGGACTCCTACGAGGACTACAGCCTCAAGCTGGACTGGATGATGCCGGGCGACGACAACTCCGGCGTCTTCGTCGGGTTCCCGAACCCGGGGACCGACCCGTGGGTCGCCGTCAACCAGGGTCACGAGATCCAGATCGACGCCACCGACGCGCCCGACCGCACGACCGGTGCGATCTACGCGTTCCAGGGCGCCGACCAGGCCGCTCGCGACGCCGCCCTCAACCCGCCGGGGGAGTGGAACGAGTACGAGATCGTGGTCCAGGGCGACCGCATCCGGGTGTACCTCAACGGTGAGTTGATCAACGACTACACCGACACCGACCCGAACCGGATGAACCAGCCCAGCTACATCGGTATCCAGAACCACGGTGCGGCGGACCAGAACTACTTCCGCAACATCCGCATCCAGGAACTCGTCGACGAGACGGCGCCGACGGTCGAGGTCGCCCTCGATCCGGCCGAGCCGACCGGCCAGAACGGCTGGTGGACCGGCCCGGTGTCGGTCACGGCGGTGGGCACCGACGACCAGGGCGGCGAGGTCGCGCTGGAGTACCGGATCGGCGGCGGCGACTGGACGCCGTACACCGGTGCGGTGGTCGTGGACGCCGACGGCGAGCACGCCCTGGAGTTCCGGGGCACCGACACCGCCGGCAACGTGTCCGCGCCGGTGCCGGTGGCGGTCGCGAAGGACGCCACCCCGCCGGTCACGACCGCCACGCTCGACGGCGGCGGCGCGGGCGGCGCCGTCGACGTCACCCTCGCGGCCACCGACGCCACCTCCGGCGTCGCGGCCACCGAGTGGTCGCTCGACGGCGGTGACTGGACGGCGTACGGCGGGCCGGTCACGGTCAGCGGCGACGGCGAGCACGAGCTGCTGTACCGCTCGACGGACGAGGCCGGGAACGCCGAGGACGCGAAGGCGGTCACCGTGACCGTCGACGGGTCCGCGCCGGTCCTGTCGGTCAGCGGCGTCGCGCACGGCCAGCTCTACGGCGACAGCCAGAACCTGACCGTCACCTGGACGGCCACCGACAACGGCCCGGTCACCGTGACCGGGACGCTGGACGGCGCGGCCATCCAGTCCGGTGCCGTCATCGCCCTGCACGCGATCCCGCTCGGCCTGCACGAGCTGGTCGTCACCGCGGAGGACGCGGCCGGCAACGAGACCATCCAGGAGCTGGTGTTCTTCTCCACCACGTCGTTCGCGGACATGGAGAGCCTGATCACCCAGTTCCAGACGGCCGGGCGCATCACGTCGCAGGTGGCCAAGGACCTGCAGAAGTCGCTGTCCACCGCCCGCCGGCAGGAGGGCATGGGCCGCGAGGACCGGGCCGTGATCGCGCTGGAGACGTTCAAGAGCACGGTCACCGCGAAGGTCACCGACGCCGGGGTGCGGGGCACCCTCGTCCGGGACGCCGACGCGATGATCCTCCGGCTCGGCGGCACGCCACGGCAGGCGTCGGCCGGTGTCCGGGCCAACGGTGGCGAAGCGCTCACCGGGACGGGCCGTCTCGACGGCGACCCGGACCGTGCAGAGGGCAGGGAGTTGCCCGCCATCGAGTAACGAGTTCCCACCCCCACCCCCAAGGAGACGTCACCATGAGAGTTCTGCTGCCGTCCGGCGCACCGCGCCGGAACGGAACCCGCGACCAGGGCACCTCGGCCCTGCCCCGGATCGCCGGGCCGGGCTCTCGTGGGCGACGGGGAGCCGGCATCCGCCGGTTCCCGGCCCCGGTGCCGGAGCGACGCGCTCCGCGCCGGCACCGGGGCGCCATTCGCGTGGCGCTGGAAGGGGTCCGGGCATGAGCGGCGTCGGCATCTGGTTCGTCGGCGCCCGCGGGTCGGTGGCCACCACGACCACCGTCGGGCTGCTGGCCATCCGGTCCCGGCTGGCCGGGCACACCGGCATGGTGTCCGAGCTGCCGGAGGTCGCGGCGGCCGGGCTGCCGGCGCTGGACGGCGTCGTCATCGGCGGCCACGAGGTCGCCGAGGGCACGCTGGGCAAGCGGGCCGAGGAGCTGAGCGCGGGCGGGGTGTTCCCGCCCGCGCTGGCCACCGTCCTGGCCGGCGACCTCGCCGCCGCCGACGAGCGGATCCGGCCCGGCGTCGTCGCCGGGCAGGGGACGCAGCGGTCGGCGGCGGACCGCGTCGAGGCCGAGCTGCGCGCGTTCCGCGACGAGCACGGCCTGGACCGCGTGGTCGTCGTCGACGTGTCCAGCACCGAGCCGCCTGCCGGCGACGTCGCGGCACTGGCGACGCTCGCGCAGCTGGAGGCCGCGCTGGACGCGGGCGAGGCGCCGCTGCCGGGCAGCTCGCTGTACGCGTACGCCGCGTTCCGGGCCGGCTGTTCGTACGTCGCGTTCACGCCGAGCCCGGGTCCGCGGGTCCCGGCGCTGGCCGAGTTGGCGCTGGAGCGCGGCGTCCCGTGGGCCGGCTCCGACGCCAAGACCGGCGAGACGCTGGTCAAGACCGTGCTCGGGCCGATGTTCGCGATGCGCGCGCTGAAGGTGCGCTCGTGGTCGTCGGTGAACCTGCTGGGCGGCGGCGACGGGCAGACGCTCGCCGACCCGGACAACGCGGCCAGCAAGATCGCCACCAAGGCGAACGGCCTGGAGTCGATCCTCGGCCACCCGGTCGACGGGCCGCTGCACATCGACTACGTGCCCGACCTCGGCGACTGGAAGACGGCCTGGGACCTGGTGTCGTTCGAGGGCTTCCTCGGCACCCGGATGTCCATGCAGTTCACCTGGTCCGGCTGCGACTCCTCGCTGGCCGCGCCGCTGGTGCTGGACCTCGTCCGGCTGGTGGCGCGGGCTCACGAGCTGGGCGAGGCCGGGCCGATGCCGCAGCTCGGGTTCTTCTTCAAGGACCCGGTCGGCAGCGACGTCCATGCGCTCAGCACCCAGTGGGACGCGCTGGTGGCGTGGTGCGACCGGGCCGGCCGGGGCGCGGAATGAGGCTGCGCGACGTCGCCGAGCTGGTGCGGGCGCCCGCGGCGCTGACCGTGCCGGGCGACTCGCTGGCCGGTGCGGCCGCGTCCGGGTTCCCGTACGGAGCCCGGACCGCGGTCACGCCGCTGGCCTCGGCCTGCCTGTACTGGGCGGGCATGGCGCTGAACGACTACGCCGACCGTGACCTCGACCGCGTCGAGCGGCCGGAGCGGCCGATCCCGTCCGGCCGGGTGACGCCGGGGCAGGCGCTGGCCGTGGCGTCGGGGCTCACCGCCGCAGGTCTGGGGCTGGCCGCGGTGGCCGGTGGCCGGCGGGCGCTGCGGGTCGCCGTCCCGCTCGCCGCGACGGTGTGGGCGTACGACCTCGTCGCCAAGGCCACGCCGGCCGGTCCGGTCGCCATGGGCGCGGCGCGCGGCCTCGACGTGCTGCTCGGCGCCGGCGGACGGGAACGTGCGGCCGCGCTGCCGGCGCTGGCGGTCGCCACGCACACCGTCGGTGTGACGGTGCTCAGCCGCGGCGAGGTGCACGGCGCTTCCCCGTCGTCGGCCCGGGTCGCCCTCGGCGCGACCGCTGCCGCGGCGGCGGTGGCCGCCGCACCGTACCTGCCGGCCCGCTGGAGGTCTGCGGTCGCATCAGACGGCAGAGCGCCATCGCGCGATAGAGCTCTGCCGTCGCTTCCGACGGCAGAGCTCCAGGGGCGCGACAACAGCCACCGAGCTGCGGTTTCGCCGGCCGGGGCGCTGGCCGCGGCCGGATTCGCAGGGCTGTACGCCGCCACCGTCGGCAAGGCGCAGCTCGGTGCGGTCCGGCAGCCCGACGCGGCGACCGTGCGGTCGGCGACCGGCTCCGGGGTGCGCGGCGTGATCCCGCTGCAGTCGGCGCTGCTGGCGCGGGCCGGCGCGGTGGCGCTGGCCGGCGCTGTGGTCGGCATCGGCCCAGCGGTGCGGGCGCTGTCGAAGGTGGTGTCGCCGACATGAGCCTGCGGTTCGGGTACGGAACCAACGGGTTCGGCAGCCACCGGCTCGACGACGCCCTCGCCGTCATCGCCGGGCTCGGCTACGACGGCGTCGCGCTGACCGTCGACCACCCGCACCTGGATCCGTTCGCGCCGAACCTGTCCGCGCGGACGGTCGCGGCCGGGCAGCGGCTGGCCGAGCTGGACCTCGCCGTCGTCATCGAGACCGGCGCGCGGTACGTGCTGGACCCGTGGCGCAAGCACGAGCCGAACCTGGTGTCCGACGCCGGGCGGGAGCGCCGGGTCGACCTGCTGTGCCGGGCGGTTCGCATCGGCGCCGAACTGGGCGCCGAGGCGGTGTCGTTCTGGTCCGGCACGCTGCCCGGCGGGGTGAGCGCCGACGAGGGCTGGCGGCGGCTGACGTCCGGCGTCGCGGCGGTGCTGGAGGAGGCCGACCGGCGGGGCATGGTCTGCGCGTTCGAGCCGGAGCCGGGGATGTTCGTCGACACCGTCGCCGGGGTGCTGGAGCTGCGCAAACGGCTCGGTGACCCGGAAGGACTGCGGGTGACGCTGGACATCGGCCACGTCGTCGCGAACGAGGCGGGCACCGTCGCCGACTGCGTCCACCAGGCCGGGCAGCTGCTGGCGAACGTGCAGGTCGACGACATGGTCGAGGGCGTGCACGAGCACCTGGAGTTCGGCGAGGGCGAGGTCGACCTGCCGGCGGCGCTCGGCGCGCTGCTCGACGTCGGCTATGGCGGCCTGGCCGCCGTCGAGCTGCCGCGGCACGGGCACGCCGCGCCCGCTGTCGCGCGCCGCTCACTGGAGGCACTGCGGGCGGCCGAGGCGCAGGCTCTCGCCGCACGTTCGGGACACGGGGGAGAGGAGGCAACGTGATGAGCGCGACGATCGAACCTACGGCCCCGCACCTCGACGACGATGCCCGAGGCCGGCTGGCCGCACTGCTGGCGGAGGTCGAGAGCGACCCTCGGCGGATCTCGGTGCTGTTCCCGGCGGTCGGGCGGCGGGTGGCCCGCGGGCCGTCCAACCCGGCCGACCCGGACGGCCTGCGCAGCCCGCGCCTGGAGGACGAGGCCCGGGCGGCGCTGCTGGTAGCCGCCGCCGCCCGGCTGGAGCGGGCCGCGCTGGTGGAAGAGGTCGGCCAGCTGTACCGCTACGGCGACGCCGACGAGAAACGGGCGGTGCTGCGGGCGCTGCCGGCGCTGGACCTCGGCGACGCCGGGCTGCCGCTGGTGGCCGACGCGCTGCGCACGAACGACGTCCGGCTGGTGGCCGCCGCGCTGGGGCCGTACGCCGCGCGGCACCTGGACGCCGCGGCCTGGCGGCAGGGCGTGCTGAAGTGCCTGTTCGTCGGCGTGCCGCTGGACGCCGTCGCCGACCTCGACGCACGCGGCGACGAGGAGCTGGCCCGCATGGTCGCCGACTACGGCAACGAGCGGGTGGCCGCGGGACGGTCGGTGCCCAGCGACGCCTGGCGCATCCTCGGCCGCCACCCGGAAGCGGTGGCCGGCCGCTTCCCCGTCCCCGCCCAGGAGGACTGACGATGCGCATCTTCGACCCCCACATCCACATGACCTCGCGCACCACCGACGACTACCAGCGCATGTACGCCGCCGGCGTGCGGGCGATCACCGAGCCGGCGTTCTGGCTGGGTCAGCCGCGCACCAACGTCGGCTCGTTCGTCGACTACTTCGACGCGCTGGTCGGCTGGGAGCGGTTCCGGGCCGCGCAGTTCGGCATCCGGCATCACTGCACGATCGCGCTGAACCCGAAGGAGGCCAACGACCCGCGCTGCCACGGCGTCCTCGAGGTGCTGCCGCGCTACCTCGCCAAGGACGGCGTCGTCGCGGTCGGCGAGCTGGGCTTCGACTCGATGACCGACGATGAGGAGAAGGTGTTCGTCCGGCAGCTGGAGCTGGCCGGCGAGCACGACCTGCCGGTGCTCGTGCACACGCCGCACCGCGACAAGGCGGCCGGTACCCGGCGCACGCTGGAGCTGGTCGCGGCCAGCGGGCTGCCGCCCGAGCGGGTGCTGGTCGACCACCTGAACGAGACCACGGTCGGCATGGTCGCCGACTCCGGCTGCTGGATGGGGTTCTCGATCTATCCGGACACCAAGATGGACGAGCACCGGATGGTGCGCATCCTCGCCGACCGCGGGCTGGACCGCATGATCGTCAACTCCGCCGCCGACTGGGGTCACAGCGACCCGCTCAAGACGGTGAAGACCGGCCGGGCGATGCTCGCCGAGGAGTTCACCGCCGAGGACGTCGACCGGGTGCTCTGGCAGAACCCGGTCGCGTTCTACGGGCAGAGCGGGCGGCTGCTGCTGGACGAGGTCGACCTCGCCGGGACGGGCGGGCGCACGGCCACGTTCGAGGGCAACTCGATCCTGCGCGGGCAGCGACCCGACGCGGAGGCCTGAGCATGCGGTTCCGGCACCGCGACGGCACCGTCGTCCACCTCGCGTACTGCACGAACGTCCACCCGACCGAGGACGTCGAGGCGCTACTGGACCAGGTGACGCGCTACGGCGCCGGCGTGCGGTCTCGGCTCGGGGCGTCGCGGCTCGGGCTGGGCCTGTGGCTGCCCGCCCCGGTCGTGGCGCGGCTGGCCTCCGAGGCCGGCCGCGCCGACCTGGACCGCCTGCGCACGACGCTGGCCGCCGGCGGCCTGGAGGTGGTGACGCTCAACGCGTTCCCGTACCAGGGCTTCCACGACCCGCAGGTCAAGCTGGCCGTCTATCACCCGGACTGGCTGACCTCGCAGCGGCTGGCCTACACGCTCGACTGCGCCCGCGTGCTGGCGGCGCTGCTGCCCGACGACGCGGTCCGCGGCAGCGTGTCGAGCCTGCCGCTGGCCTGGCGCACCCCCTGGGACGACGCCCGGCGCGGGCTCGCGGCGGACCGGCTGGCGCAGCTGGCCGACGGGCTGGCCAAGGTCGAGGCCGACACCGGGCGGACGGTCCGGGTCGCGCTGGAGCCGGAACCGGGCTGCGTGGTCGAGACCGTCGACGGCGCGGCGGCCCAGCTGGACGCCGTCGACACCGAGCGCATCGGGATCTGCCTGGACGCCTGCCACCTGGCGACGCAGTTCGAGGAGCCGGCCGACGCGCTGGCGACGCTCGCGGACGCCGGGCTGCCCGTCGTCAAGACGCAGGCGTCGGCGGCGCTCGAGGTCGCCGATCCGGCCGACCCGGCCGCCCGCAAGGCGCTGGCCGCTTACGCCGAGGACCGCTTCCTGCATCAGACCCGCGCCCGCGTCCGCGGCCAGATCGTCGGCGCCGACGACCTGCCGGCGGCGCTGTCGTCGGCGGCGTTCCCGGACGACGGGCCGTGGCGGGTGCACTTCCACGTGCCCGTGCACGAGCAGCCGGAGCCGCCGCTGGCCGCCACCCAGGACCACCTGGCGGCGACCCTGCGCGGGCTGTTCGGCGGCGAACGGGCGGTGACCGACCACGTGGAGGTCGAGACGTACACCTGGTCGGTGCTGCCCGTGGGGCGCCGGCCGGACGGCCCGGACGGGCTGGTGGCCGGGCTGGCGGCGGAGCTGCGCTGGGTCGCGGACCGGATGGCGGAGATCGGTATGGAGGAGATTTCGTGACCAACAAGCTGCTGGTGCTCGATGTCGTCGGCCTGACGCCGCGGTTGCTGGAGCACACCCCGAACCTGCGGGCGCTCGCCGGCGACGGCTGGCAGGCCGCCCTGGGGACGGTGCTGCCGGCCGTGACCTGCTCGGTCCAGTCGACGTTCCTCACCGGCGCGATGCCGCGTGACCACGGCATCGTCGGGAACGGCTGGTATTTCCGCGACCTCGGCGAGATCTTCCTGTGGCGCCAGCACAACCGGCTCGTGCAGGGCGAGAAGGTCTGGGACCTCGCCCGGCAGGCGCGCCCCGGGTACACCGTCGCGAACGTGTGCTGGTGGTACGCGATGGGCGCCGACACCGACTGGACGGTGACGCCGCGGCCGATCTACCACGCCGACGGCCGCAAGTCGCCGGACTGCTACACCCGGCCGCCGGCGCTGCACGACGAGCTGACCCGGTCGCTGGGGGAGTTCCCGCTGTTCCAGTACTGGGGCCCGACGGCGTCGATCAGGTCCAGTGAGTGGATCGTCCAGGCGGCGCGGCGGCTGATGCCGCAGGCCGATCTCACACTGGCCTACGTCCCGCACCTCGACTACGACCTGCAGCGCTTCGGGCCGCACAGCCCGCAGGCCGTCGCCGCGGCCCGCGACGTCGACCGCGTCCTGGCGCCGCTGCTCATCGACGCCCGCGACCAGGGCGTCACCGTCGTCGCACTCAGCGAGTACGGGATCGGCCCGGCCAGCCGCCCCGTCCACGTCAACCGGGCGCTGCGGCAGGCCGGGCTGCTGGACGTGTACACGCAGGCAGGCATGGAGTACCTCGACCCGTGGGCCTCGCGGGCGTTCGCCGTCGCCGATCACCAGGTGGCGCACGTCTACGTCCGCGATCCGGGTGACCTCGACGCCGTCCGCGCACAGTGCGAGGCGCTGCCCGGGGTCGACCTCGTCCTCGACAAGGCCGCGCAGCGCGAGTTCGGTCTGGACCACGAGCGCTCCGGCGAGCTGGTGCTGGTCGCCGACCTCGGCGCCTGGTTCACCTACTACTACTGGCTGCACGACGACCGCGCGCCCGACTTCGCCCGCGGCGTCGAGATCCACCGCAAGCCCGGCTACGACCCCGCCGAGCTGTTCCTCGACCCGGCCGACCCCCGGGTCAAGCTGCGCGCGGGCGCCAACCTGGCGAAGAAGAAGCTGGGCCTGCGCTACGCGATGAACGTCGTGCCGCTGGACGGGCAGTGGGTCCGCGGCACGCACGGCCGGCTGCCCGACGACCCCGCCGACGGGCCGGTGCTGCTGTGCAGCGACCCGTCGACGGCCCGCGACCAGCTGGCCGCCACCGACGTCCGCGACCTGATGCTCGAACTCGCCGGGCTCAGCACGCCCGCACGCAACTGACAGAGCGCAACGCACCGAGGCACGAAGGAGACACCATGGCACGACCGATCACCCTCTTCACCGGGCAGTGGGCCGACCTGCCGTTCGAGGAGGTCGCCCGGCTGGCCGGCGAATGGGGCTACGACGGCCTCGAGATCGCCTGCTGGGGCGATCATCTGGACGTGTGGCGCGCCGCCGAGGACGACGCCTACGTGAAGTCGCGGCTGGACATCCTGGAGAAGAACGGCCTCAAGGTCTGGACGATCTCCAACCACCTCAAGGGGCAGGCGGTCTGCGACGACCCGATCGACCAGCGGCACCGGGCGATCCTGCCGGACCGCATCTGGGGCGACGGCGAGCCCGAGGGCGTCCGCCGGCGCGCCGCCGAGGAGATGAAGGTGACGGCGCGCGCGGCGGCCCGGCTGGGCGTCGACACCGTCGTCGGCTTCACCGGCTCGGCGATCTGGAAGTACGTCGCGATGTTCCCGCCGGCGTCGGACGACATGATCGCGGCCGGCTACCGCGACTTCGCCGACCGCTGGAACCCGATCCTCGACGTGTACGACGAGGTCGGCGTGCGGTTCGCGCACGAAGTGCACCCGTCCGAGATCGCCTACGACTACTGGACGACCGTGCAGACGCTGGAGGCGATCGGGCACCGCGAGGCCTTCGGCCTCAACTGGGACCCCAGCCACATGGTGTGGCAGGACCTCGACCCGGTGGCGTTCCTGTGGGACTTCCGCGACCGCATCTACCACGTCGACTGCAAGGACACGAAGAAGCAGCTCGGCAACGGCCGCAACGGCCGGCTCAGCTCGCACCTGCCATGGGCCGACCCGCGGCGCGGCTGGGACTTCGTGTCCACCGGCCACGGAGACGTGCCGTGGGAGCAGTCGTTCCGCATGCTCAACGCGATCGGCTACGAGGGCCCCATCTCCGTCGAGTGGGAGGACGCCGGCATGGACCGGCTGCGCGGCGCCCCGGAAGCGCTGGAGTTCGTGCGGTCGAACCTGTTCGACGCGCCCGCCGCGGCCTTCGACGCCGCGTTCAGCTCCACCGACTAGACCTCCGCAGCACCACCCCGAAAGGAGCACGACGATGTGTTACGGATACGACGGCGATCGCGCCCTGGACGAGTCGCTGGCCCGCCGCGGGCTGGGCCGGCGCACCTTCCTGCTGGGCGCGGCCGCGGCCGCCGGCGGCGTGCTCGCCGGCGTCGGCGCTGCGGTGCCCGCGTCGGCCGGGGCCAAGCCGACCGGCCGCAAGATCGTCCCGCGCGGCGCCATCAGCATCCAGTTGTGGACGGTGCGCGACGCGCTCGCGCCGGGCGCCCTCTACGACGCGACGCTGAGCTCGATCGCCGACTACGGCTACACGAAGGTCGAGCAGGCACTCGGGTACTTCGGCCGCACGGCCGAGCAGCTGCGTGACTTCTACGACGAGATCGGCATCTCCTGCACGTCCAGCCACGACGGCATCAGCCCCGATCGCGCGTCGCTGGAGGCGAAGCTGGAGAACGCCGCCACGCTGGGGCAGCGCTTCATCGTCGTCCCGTACCTCGCCTCGGACAGCCTGTCCGACTGGCAGCTGTGGGCCGAGCAGATGAACGAGGAGGCCCGGCTGGCCCGCCGGTACGGGCTGCGCTACGGCTACCACAACCACGCGCACGAGTTCACCACCGACCTCGGCGGCGGCGTGACCCCGTGGGAGGTGCTGACGTCGGAGCTGGACCCGAAGCTGGTGCACCTCGAGGTCGACCTCTACTGGGCGGTCACCGGCGGCATCAACACCGGCGTCCCGGTCGCGAAGGCGGAGGAGTTCGCCATCGACGTCATCGACGCCGCGCCGCAGCGGACGCTGCAGTACCACGTCAAGGACCGGCACCTCGACGGCGGCGACATGGCCGACCTCGGCACCGGGCACATCGATTTCGCGAAGATCTTCCGCGCGCACCGCGTGCTGGAGTACATCGTCGAGAACGACAGCCCGGACGTCACCCCGCTGCAGACGGCGGAGGTCGGCTACCGGTACCTTACCGAGCTGCGCATGCGCTGAGACCAGGACGTTCGACCAGGGCGGCGGCACGCTGAGGCGGGCCGCCGCCCTGTTTCGTCCAGATGACGATGATCTTCGATTCGGCCGGAAGGGTAGCTCCCGGGCACCTCGACGGGGCACACTTGGGGGACCGAGGTGGTGCCGGTGATCCGATCGAGGGCGGAGGGTCGCGCGCTGCCGTCCCAGCGTGGGCGGCTGGAGGGTGATCTTTCCGAAGGCAGTACGCAGGGCGACGCTGTGTCCACGGCGGTCGTCGACGACGACGATCCGCCGGCCGCGCCGGTGCCCCGGACATCCGATCCAGGGTCCGGCAACGGCACCGACCTCACGCGCCGCTACCTGCGCGAGATCGGCCGCATCCCGCTGCTCAGCAGGCTCGAGGAGGTCGAGCTGGCCCGCGCCATCGAGGCCGGGCTGCTGGCCGGTGAACGGCTGGCCGCCGGCGACACCGGTCCCGACCACGACGAGTTGCTCGAGGTGGTGCGGCTCGGGCAGCGCGCCAAGGCCAGCCTCATCGAGGCCAACCTGCGCCTCGTCGTCTCCATCGCCCGCCGCTACACCCGGCGCGGCCTGCCGCTGCTCGACCTCGTCCAGGAGGGCAACGTCGGTCTCATTCGCGCCGTCGAGCGCTTCGACCACGCGCGCGGGTTCAAGTTCTCCACCTACGCGACCTGGTGGATCCGCCAGGCCATCAGCCGCGCCCTGGCCGAGCAGGGCCGCACCATCCGGCTGCCGGTGCACGTGGTCGACGAGCTCAACCGCGTCCTGCGGGTGCTGCGCACGATGGCGCAGCAGGAGGCCCGCGACCCCACCGTCGAGGAGCTCGCCGCCGCCACGTCGCTGACCGCCGACCGCGTCGTCGAGCTGCTCTCGTACGCCGAGGAGCCGGTCAGCCTGCAGCTGCCGGTCGGCGAGTCGTCCGACAACAGCTTCGGCGACTTCGTCGAGGACACCGACGAGCTGAGCCCCGAGGAGCTGGTCGCCCAGCTGCTGCTGCGCGACCAGGTCGAGCAGGTGCTCGACGGCCTCAGCGAGCGCGAACGGGCGGTCGTCCGGCTCCGCTACGGCCTGCACGACGGCCGCACCCGCACGCTCGAGGAGGTCGGCCGCGAGTTCGGCGTCACCCGCGAACGGGTCCGGCAGATCGAGCACCGCACGCTGACCAAGCTGCGGCGCAACGAGTGGGCCAGCGAGCTGCGCGACTACCTCGGCTGACTAGGCTGGGGGGCGTGAAGCTGCGCCGGCCACGTCCCCCTGCCATCGACGGGCTCGCGGCGGGCGAGCGGGTGCTCGCCACCGCCGGCGGACCCGACGGCGAGGTCGCCGCCACCACGCACCGGCTGCTGCTGCGCGGCGCGGCCGTCGAGTGGACGCAGGTCGAGACCGCCGCGTGGGACGGCGACGCCGAGCTGCTGGTCGTCACCGAGGTGCCTGACGACCGCGGCCGCCGCGTGCGGCACCGGGTGGCGCTGGAGTCGCCACGCCGCCTGGTCGACGTCGTGCGCGAGCAGGTCACCCAGAGCGTCGTCATCAGCCGCCATGTCGCCGTCGACGGCCGCCGCGGCGTGCGCGTCACCGGCCGGCGCACTCCGGCCGACGAGATCGTCTGGACCGCCGCGGTCGATTCCGGCATCGACCTGCGCGACCCCGACACCAAGGCCCGGGTCGACGCCGCCGTCGCGCTGGTCCGCAACGAGGTGGAGTGAGAACGGCCTCTTCCGCGACGTGCGTCGGCTCGGTCTACTCCTGTGGCCGGTGCACTCGTATGCCGGCTTCGTGCCGTTCGCCGTCCCCTGCTGCCCATTCTCTTAGCCGCGCAGCCAAGAACGTGGCAGCTATCAGGGGGACGGACGAGTCTGGCCCACCTCCAGCTCCGCAGGCGACGCCACCCTCTCGGCGGCGACCGTGGCGCAGTTTCGGCCATGGTCGGCTGCGCGACACCGGCGGCCGTCGTCGCGGTCCGGCCGGCGACGTGAACCGGCCCTCGGCGACCGTGGCCTCGGGATCACCGACGCCGCGAGCCTGTGGACAGCGATGATCATCAACGATCACGTACGCCACTAGGCGTTCTCCCGCTCCACCAGGCATGCATGCCTCGCAGAGCGAACACAGTCCTAGGCATGGCCCCCGAAGCGACGAGAAATCTCACCAAGTGGACACCACACCCCGCAGCAACCGCCACCGACGACCCCCACCATGCACCGACCGTTCGGCTGGCGAGCCGGCCGGGCCGCCTGCGGTGCGACCCGGCCGGCTCCGTCACCGGGGACCGGCGGCGTCGTTCCGGTCGACCAGCCGGTAGGCGTTGCGGATGGTCTGCTCCACCCGGTTGCCCGCCTCGTCCCACGCCTCCACCCGCAGGCTGACCACGTCCGACGCCCGGCGGTTGGCCGGCCGGTGCAGCGCCGTCACGTCGAACTCGCCGTCGCCGCGGGGACGGACGCGGGCCTCGGTCCACTCGGAGCCCTCGTCGTAGCTGACCCACAGCCGCAGACCCTCGACCGCCGGCATCGGCCGCGCCGACGGCTGGCGGTCCGTGGTGACGGTGATCCGCTGCGGGCCCGGCGCGTCCACCCGGTTCGTCAGGTCCAGCCCGAGGTCGTAGCGGAGGAAGATCAGCGGCTCCGGCCGGCACGGCGTGCCCAGCGGCGGCCGCTTCAGGATCCGGGTCATCCACTCGGAGTCGCAGATGTACGGATCGGCCAGCAGGTCCTCGTCGGCCGTGCCGGAGCGGAACTCCCACGCCGTATCCGTCGGGCCGAACCGGTGGGTCAGCCGGTAGTCGGCCGGTTCCGGCGGCAGCTGGTAGGCGAGCAGCGTCCGCCCGACCGGATCAGGGCCGCCCTGGACCTCGACGCCGTCACGGTAGAGGTGGGTGCTGCCGTCGTTGCCCAGCTGCCCGAACTGGCCGATGACGTCCCAGCCGATCTGGCCGGGGTCGGCCGACGCGGTGTAGCGCAGGTGCGGGAAGAACACGTCGCCCTCCCGGCAGCCGGTGCACGGCGCCATCTCGGTCGGCATGTAGCCGTGCGTCAGGTAACCGGTCGGCGCGCTGCCGGCCAGCGGCGGCACCGGCGCCGGGACCGGCGGCGAGTCGTTCCACACCATCGTGGTGCGGGTGGGCTCGTCGAAGACGTCGTAGCGCACCTGCCGCCCAGCGGGCGAGGTGAAGTCCTGCACCTCGTGACGGACGACGGTGTCCGGGTCCAGCGGCCAGGAGAACTCGGTCACCTCCCACGGCGCCGTGGTGGCGAACGGCGGCAGAGCCCGGGTGCCGGTCGTGCGCGGGCCGGCCGCCGCGTCGGCGGGCCGCCACCCGGCCAGCGACACCCCGATCCCCCTGCTGCCCGCGGCGTGGATCTGGTGGTCGATCGTGACCAGCTCGTCCTCGTCGACGGTGAAGTGCAGCGAGTCCGGGATCGCGCCGTCCAGCGCCGGGCGCAGCTGGTAGTAGTACGGCGTCACGGGCGTGCCGTCGACGGCGACGCTCAGATCGCCGGCGGCCAGCTCGCGCAGGGCGGCACCCTGGTCGAACGGCAGGTACACCAGCGGCACCCGCGTGATCGCCTCGGCGTAGCGCTGCACCTCCGACGAGCTCTGCAGGGGCGCCACCGCACACCACAGGCTGCCGTTCAGGTACCCGCCGGGCGGGCCGTCGAAGAACAGGTGCTCCTCGTTCGGGGTCAGCGCGACGCCGGCCGCGCCGGCGGCCACCACGGCGTCGACGGCGTCGCGGGTGGGCCAGCAGTTGGTCCGCTGCCCGTCGAAGCTCGCCGGATCGGCCCGCAGCAGCACCAGCGCGCCCTGCAGATCCAGCCCGGCCAGCTCGGCCGGCGTGCCGAAGCCGGCGTCGACGACGTCCAGACTCCGGTGGCCGGAGAACATCGCCGGCTTGGTGCGGCCCTCGTAGTAGACGACGGTGGCGGCACCGCCCGGAGCGCCCTGGGCGTCACGGCCGACGGCGGTGACGGCGATCGGGGACCGGCCGGCCACGACCTCGGCGGCCAGGGTGCAGGTGGTGTCCTCGCCCGGCGCCAGCGCCGGCCGCGGGCAGGTCAACGGGCCCAGGTCGGTCTCGGCGACCACCTCGCTCAGGGCCGCGGTCCCGGTGTTGCGGACCGTCACCTCGATCGTGAGGTCGGTCCCGGTCTCCAGTTGCGGGCCCGGCGCCAGGCTCGCGGCCTGCCCGGACACGGCGGCCGTGACGATCGCGACGGCCGTTCCGGCCGGCGGTGGCGGGTCGTCCGCGCCGGCGGCGCCGGTGTAATAGGCGACGGCGGTGTCCGCCGAGGGCATCGGCACACCGTCCCTGTCGAGGCTGGCGCCGGTGACGATCAGCGGCACGATCTGCGGGCCGGCGACGGCTGTCGTCAGCAGAGCGCAGGTGGTCGACTGACCGGAGAGGAGCGTGTCCGTGGCACACGTGCCGGTGCCCAGCGGCGACCTCGCCGTCAGCCCGGTGCGGACGGGGGAGCCGGCCGGGTTGGAGACGACGACCGCCACCTCGACCGGGGCGCCGGTCGGCACGACGGGTCCGGGCGCGGTCGCGGCGGGTTCGCCGTCGACGGCCGGCTCGCCGACGCTGAACGGGGGCGGTCCGGCGGTCGCGAACGGCTGGCCCCATTCCGGGTACTCGGGTCGCAGCTGGAGGTCGTCGTGCCCCTCGGCCCGCATGGACAGGTCGGGAGCGACCAGCGTGTTCTCGATGACCATCCGGAACTCGCCGGTCTCGACCTCGTCGGTCGGCGTCACCCAGTAGTCGGCGCGGCCGTTCGCGGTGGTGGGGTTGTCCGCGAGCGTCACGAACCCGCCGCCGCCCGCGACGTGGTCCGGCACCCAGCGCTGCATCATCATCCGGCGCTGGAAGCCCTCGGCGGGCAGCGGGGTGTCGAACGTGACCCGCTCCGCGTCGGCGGCGTCGAGCACGATCTCGCCGTCGCCGGTGATCTCCACCTCGGGGTCGACGAGAGTGGCCCAGTTCTCGCCGCCGGTCGCGGCGTCGTACCACTGCACGGAGCTGGTGAAGGCGATGTAGGTGCCGGTCGGCAGCTGGAACTCCACGCCGTCCGCCCATTCCTGCGGGGTCTGGACGTCGATGCCGCCGCCGCGGCTGACCCAGCCGTCCCGGGTCGACGCCGCGGCGGGGCCGTCGATGGGCGCGAACGTCACGCTGCCGGGACTCCACCCGCTCGGTGCGCCGGAGTGCAGCTGACGGGCGGTGACCGTGTGCAGTTGCGCCCCGATGGTGACCCCGGCCGGTGTGGTGAGCCGGATCCCGGGCGCGGTCGCGACCACGCTGCCGGTGTAGGCGCCGGGTTCCACAGCGTTCTGGTCGAACGTGACGACGACGGTGCCCGAGCCGCCGGCCGGCAGCTCGATCGTGTCGCGGTCCAGCCGCGCGGCGTCGGCCGGGACCACGGGGCCGTCGTCGCCCCGCATCGACAGCGCCAGCTCGAGCGTCACCGGCACGTCCGCCGGGTTGGTGTAGGTCAGCGTGCGGGTGACGGCCTCGCCCTCGACCGGCAGCCGCAGGAAGCCGAAGTCCGCCGTCGCCGGGCTCACGAGCACCTGCTGGCCGATGGCGCGCGCGACGTCCAGGCGGCCGGCGCCCTGCTCGTACGCCGTGTACCCGCCGTCCTCGGCACCGGCGACCAGCGCCGCCTTCAGCTGCTGCCCCGTCCAGTCCGGGTGCTGCTGCGCCAGGATCGCCGCGGCGCCGGCGACATGCGGCGTCGCCATCGACGTGCCGCTCACCCGGGTGTAGCGGTCGTCGATGTGCACGGCGCCCGGCATGCTGGTGTCGGCCGCGCGGGCCGCGCCGATCGCCACGCCGGGCGCGGTGATCTCGGGCTTGATCGCGTAATCGCCGCGGCGCGGGCCACGGCTGGAGAACGAGGCGAGGGCGTCCTGCTTGTCGACGGCGCCGACGGTCAGCGCCGCGTCCGCGGTGCCGGGCGTGCCGACGGAGAAGTCGCGGCCGGCGTTGCCCGCGGCGATGACGAACAGCGCACCGGTCTGCTCGGTCAGCGCGTCGACCGCCTGGCTCAGCGGGTCGGTCCCGTCCGACGGGCCGCCGCCCAGGCTCATGCTGACGACGTCGGCGTCCTGCTCGACGGTGGCCCACTCCATCCCGGCGATGACCGACGAGCCGACGCTGCTGCCGGCGTCGGACAGCACCTTGCCGACGACCAGCCGCGCGCCCGGCGCGACGCCGGCGAAGCGGCCCCCGGAGGCGGCGCCGGTCCCGGCGACGGTCGACGCCACGTGGGTGCCGTGCCCGTGGCCGTCGGTGACCTCCTCACCAGGGATGAAGCTCTGGCTGGCCGCGACCTGCCCGGCGACGTCGGGATGCGCCGGGTCGACCCCGGTGTCGAGGACCGCGACGGTCACGCCGGCGCCGTCCAGTCCCGCGGCCCAGGCCTCGTCGGCGCCGATCTGCGGCACGCTCTCGTCCAGGCTCACGGAGACCGCCGGGTCCAGCCAGACCCGCTCGATCCCGGCCGCCAGCCGGTTCCGGCCGGCGGACAGCGAGGCCCAGAAGTCGGCGGCGCCGGCCCGGTCGACCGTGATCGCGGCGGCGTCGATGCTGTCCAGCGGCACGCTGGCGCCGGTCGCCGCGAGGGTGGCGGCGCGGCCGGCCAGGGTGCGGGCGTCCTGCGCGCCGGCGTACTCGACGATCAGCGGCAGGTCGGCGCGGTCGGCGTAACCGTTCTCGGCCAGGTAGGCGACGTCGAAGAGCTGCTCGTCGAGCAGCCCCGACTCGAGCGGCCCGCGGACGTCGTCGGGGATGGCGTACAGGGCGTCGCTCGCACCCTGGTTGGTCACCTCGATGCGGGGGACCGATCCGTCCGGGCGGGTCGCGGCCTCGGCCTGGACGCTGTAGTCGCCGGGTGCCACCCGCTCCACCCGCACTCGGTCGCCGGTGATGAGAGTGAGGTCGTAGGACGCCTGGTCCAGACCCGCCAGCGCCGACGGCGGACCCGCGGCGGCGGGCGGTCCGCCGGTGTCGAACGGTGCCGGGTCCGGCCTCTCGGCGCCCGCCGTCGGTGCGCCGGACATGACCAGGGCGGCACCGGTCAGGCCGATGACCGAGGCCAGGGCCGCCGTCGCGCGTCGTAGTCGTCGCATCGTCACTCCTCGTGGTGGGGTGCTCCGGCCCGGGGCTCAGAGCGGCTCGTAGCCATCCGGGCGGCCGGGCGCTTCGGGGGTGGGCGAGGTCGTGGCAGGGTCCGGTCCCGGGGCGTCGTCCTGGGCGCCGTCCGGCACCCGTTCGCGCGGGTCGGGCGAGGTCATCCGGGTGTTCTCCTGTAGATCGACCTGGAGTCGTCAGGAGAGTCTCGGGGGGTACGCCCGATTTGTAACCGGGCTATCGACCTAATCTTTATCGCCGGGCAGCAGGCCGGCCTCGATCGCCTTGACCGCGAGCGCCGTGCGAGACGTCACGCCCAGCTTGCGCATCGCGGAGTTGAGCTGCCAGGCCACCGTCTTCGGCGACCGCGACAGCGCCTCGGCGATCTCGCGGTTGGTCCGGCCGGTGACGACCAGCCGGGCCACCTCGAGCTCCCGCGGCGACAGCTGGTCGCCATAGCCACGCCGGCCGCGTCGCCAGGTGCGGCGCGCCTCCACGCCGAGCCCGCGCAGTTCGGTGCCGATCCGCGCGGCGTCGGTGCGGGCGCCCAGGTCCGCGAGCACCTGGAAGACGTCGGACAGCAGCGCGGTGCCGGCGTCGGCGTCGCCCGCGTCGCACAGAGAGCGAGCCTGCCGTTCGACGGTCAGCGCGGCGTCGTACGGGCGCGGCAGCGCCGTCCAGGCCGTGGTCGCCGCCGCGTAGCCGGCCGCGGCGCCCGTCGCGTCCCCCTCGGCGGCGAGCAGCGCGGCGCGGCAGGTCAGCAGCGCCGCCCGCGAGGCCGGCGCGTCGACGTCGCCGAGGCCCTCGTCGAAGGCCGCCACCAGCTCGGCCGCCTCGGCCGCACGGCCGGCGGCGAGCAGCACGTCGAGGCGGATCCGCGCGAGGTCGCTGGCCCAGACCCACATCTGCTTGGTGCCGATCGTCCGCATCGGCTCGTCGGTGACCTCCGCGGCTCCGGCGACATCGCCGGCCGCCAGCAGCAGGGCCGCGAGCGCGGCCGCCGGCGTCACCGGGAACGCCGCGATGCTGTCGGCCGGCGTCTCGGCGAGCAGGGTGCGGAAGCGCTGCTCGGCGCGGCGACGCGACCCGCTGGCCGCCTGGAGCAGCCCGTCCACCAGGAACGGCTCGAGCCCGCCGCTCGCCTCCAGGCCGCTGTCGGCGATCAGGGCGGCCACGCGGCCGGCCAGGCCGTCCCACCGTCCCGTGTGCCAGTCCAACTGCGCCTGGATCGCCAGCACGCTCGCGCGCAGCCGGGCGTAGCCGGTCCGGCCGACCAGCTCGGCCGCCGTCGCCAGCCGTGCCTCGGCGTAGGAGTAGCGGCCCCAGCCGGTGGCGACGTAGGCGATGTTGGCCAGGCCGCGGGCCAGCTGCCGGCTCTCGTCGACGTCGGCGGCGGCGCCGGGCAGCTCGGCCGCCACCGTCCAGCCGGCCTCCTGGCCCAGGGCCAGCAGCGCCGCGGCACGGTCGGCGGTCAGCGCCAGCCGGTCGACCGGCGTGCCGATGCCGGGCGCCACCCGGGCCGCTCGCTCCAGCCAGCGCAGATGGACGGCGGCCGGCCACGGACCCTGCAGCGGGTAGCCCAGGTAGGTCATCGCGCGGGCCGCCTCCACCGGGTCGTGCGTGAGGTCGGGGACCGCGCGGGACAGCTCGGTGTGCGCCTGTTCGAACTCCCCGGTCTGCAGCAGCAGCCGGCCGAGCGGGTTGCGGATCTCGGCCTGCGCGCGCGGTGCGAGGTCGTCGCGGCCGAGGACGTCGCGCAGCGTCCGGATCACCTCGTGGTGCAGGTCGTCGACCGGTTCGCGGCGGGCGGTCGCCGCGGTCGCGAGCTTCACCGCCAGCTCGACCGCGACGGGGGTGGGGACCGGAGCGGCCGACAGCAGCCGCACGAGCAGCGTCACCGCGGTCGTGTGGTCGCCCGAGGCGCCGGCGTGGTCGGCCGCCTGCTCGGCGTATGTGCACCACTTCCCGGTCTCCTGCGCGGCCTGGAAGTGCCGGCTCAGCCGTACCACCGGCCGCGGCTCCTGCCGCTCGAGGACCTCGCCGGCGAGGCGGTGCAGGCGGCGCTGGTCGACCCCGGTCATCGCGTCGTACACGGCCCGGCCGACCAGGACGTGGCGGAACGTCAGGCGGCCGCGGTCGTCGTCGGCCAGCAGGCCGCTGCGCACCGCCTCGGCCAGCGCGGCCCGCGACTCGGCCGGGGCCAGCCCGGCGACCTCGGCGATCAGCCCCTCCTCGGCCGGCCCGGCCAGCACCGCGGCGGCGTCGAGCACGCGGCGGGCCGCCGGATCGAGCCGCCCCGCCCGTTCCAGCACCGAGTCGCGGACGGTCGGCGGCACGGCGAGCTCGTCGAGGCTGCGCCTGATCCACTCGCCGTCGTGGCGGAGCACGTCGTCGCGCTGGCGCAGCAGCCGCACCGACTCCTCGATGGCGAGCGGGACGCCGTCGGTGCGGTCGTGCAGGAACGCCGCGAACTCGTCGGAGACCCGCTCGCCGCCCAGCATCGACGAGACCAGCCCGGCCGTCGCGGCCACGTCGAGCGGCGGCAGCGTGAGCCGCACCTGGGACCACCCGGCGGGCAGCCGGGACGACAGCCGCAGCAGCAGCGAGCCGTCGGCGACGTCCTCGGGCCGGTAGCTCAGCAGCAGGCCGAGCTGTGGCCGGCGCCGGGCGACCAGGAAGAGCAGGAACTCCAGCGTCGCGCGATCCGCCCAGTGCACGTCCTCGACGACCAGCACCCGCACCCGCAGCCGGCCGATCAGCTCGGCCAGCGCGCTGAAGATGCGGTGCCGGGCCGCCGTCGGGTCGTCCAGCGGCTCCGGCACGGCCGGCAGGACGGCGTCCCACTCCGGGAAGAGCGGCCGCAGCACCCCGACCAGGGGGCTCACCCCCAGGCCGGCCAGGTCCTCGCCGGCCCGGCTCTGCCGCACGGCGTCGACGATCGGCCCGAGCGTGAGCGACTCCTGGAACGGCGGGCAGGTCGCGACGAGCGCGCCGCCCGGGCCGGCGGCGACGAACTCGTGGACGAGCCGGCTCTTGCCGATGCCGGCCTCGCCCTCGAGCAGCACCATCGCCGGCGGCTGGTCGAGGGCGCCGGTGAGGATCGCGGACTCGCGTGCGCGGCCCACGAACGCCGGCGCGGAGACGTCGGCGGGATCGGCGCCTGGAGGCGGGTGCGGCACGACCGGGACTCACCTTTCGCCAGCGCGACACCGGACGAGCCGTCGCGGGCTCGCCTGCCCGATGCGCACCCTAACCGATGCCCCCGAGGGCGGCCAGACCTGGATGAACTTCGCCCAGGGGGTCAGTCCAGGGCATAGGCCCGGATCGTGGTCTGGCGCAGGGTGCCGCCGCTCGCGTCGGCGACCTCCGCCCGCAGGGACACCCAGCCGCTGGTCCGCGACGCCGGCGGGTGGACGAGAACCGCGGTGTAGCGCTCGCCGCGGCGGGGGAGCAGGGGCACCCGCCGCCAGTGGTCGCCGTCGTCGTAGGAGACCCAGACACGGACGTCGTCGATCGGGCCGCCGCTCAGGTCGCGCACGTGCCGGGCGGTCAGGTCGACGGTGAACCGCTGCCCGCCCGGCGCCCGGTTCAGCTCGTCGGTGGGGATCGTCCAGTTGACGTCCAGGAGCGCGATGCCGGCCGGCGGCCACTCGGTCCCCGGCTCGTGGGCGGACCGGAACGTCCAGTCGGACTCGCTGCGGGCCGAACTGGTCCACGTCGGGCCGGTCCGGGTCACGCTGTGCACCAGCCGGTAGGTGGACTCCTCCGGCGGGAGGCCGCCGACCGTGAAGCTGCCTCGCGGCTGGTCGGCGACGAGCTCGCCGTCGACGTAGAGCCTGCTGCGCACGCGGGCCAGCTCGTCCTCGTTGAGGTACGAGTCGCCCCAGTGGTCCGGTTCGCCGTCCTGGTAGTCCCGCAGCAGCACGTTGAGCTCATCGCCACTGCGGTAGGCGTCGGTGATCGAGTAGTCCGAGTCGGTCCCGGCCGAGTACGGCGCGCCCCACCAGCGGGTGCTCTGCCGGCTGCCGGGTGCGTAGGTGCGGTAGTTGTCCCACATCGTCGGGACCTCGAGCCCGCCGTCGTGCGGCAGCGTCACCATCGACTGCCAGACGGTGCCGTTGGCGGACACGTAGTCGGTGCGCGGGCCGGCGACGTGGACGGCGCCGACGCCCTTGACCCTGCTGGTGGCCAGCGCCGAGAAGCCCTCCCGGACCTCCAGCGACGTCCGGCCGTCCGAGCCGGCGCCCACGACCGTGGTGTCGATGCGCGCCAGGTCGTCGTCGGCGACGACGTGGGTGCCGGTGGCCGGCAATCGGTGCGGTGTCGGCAGCAGCAGGTCGTAGAGGTACGGCGTGCGCTCGGCCGGGACGCCGGGCGCGACCAGCCGGCCGCCGGCGACGAACTCGAACTCGCCCTCGCGGACCGGCTCGCTGGGGGCGACGGCCAGCCTCGGCGAGCCGTCGGCGTAGTGGGCCCAGCCGTCCATCCCGGCGCCGTCGTCGTACCAGCGGGTCCAGCCCAGCTGCACCTGCGCCGGCGTCGACGGGCGCGGCGTCCGGAACACCAGTTCGTCGCCGTCGCGGGCATCGAACGTGACGGTGGTGTCGGCGGTCAGCTCCAGCTCGGGCGTGCCGCCGACGGTCTCCTCGACGACGCGGTAGCCGTCGGCGTAGATCGTCGAGGCGCCGATGACCATGTAGTCGTCGCGGGGGAGGCGGACCTGCTCCGGCCCGGTCCCGTCGAGGCTGACGCCGTAGTAGTAGAAGCCCATCGCCGCGCTCCACACCATCGCCCACCCGGCCGAACGATCACCGTCGCGATCGGTGGCGTCGAGGGTGAGGGTGTAGTGCTCGGTCTCCTCGCCGAACGACCACGGCGTGCGGACGACGTCGCCGTCGCCGGCGGTGGCGACCACCATGCCGCTCGTGGAACCGGGGTCGATCAGCTCCGGCACGACGGTGACGACGGCTGCCGCCGTGCCGCCCGGCGGCACGGTGAGGGTGGCCGGCTCGACGGTGACGGCGCCGCCGGGCAGCGCCGGGTCGGTGCCGACGCTCAGGTCGAGCGCCGCCGGCACGGTGCCCGTGTTGCGGTAGGTGACGGTGCGCCCGATCGGCTCCGCGCCCGTGCTCGGCCAGGGCAGGAACCCGAACGCGAGCGTGCTCTCCTCGGCGACGACGGTGGCGGCGAGCGCGTCGGCGACGTCCAGGCGCCCCGCCCCGCGGTCGAACACGGTGCCGTCGGCGAGCGGGTGGGCGTGGCCGACGAGCGCCGCCTTGAGCCGCGCGGCGGTCCAGTCCGGGTGGCGCTGGGCCAGGACGGCGGCCGCGCCCGCGACGTGGGGCGTGGCCATCGAGGTCCCGGTGGCCGACGTGTAGTGCTCGTCGACCGGGACGCCCATGGCCGTGCCGGCCGCCCGCGCGGCGACGATGTCGGTGCCCGGCGCGGCCAGCTCCGGCTTGACCGCGTGGTCGCCCAGCCGGGGCCCGCGGCTGGAGCTCTCGTTGACGGCGTCGTCGAGGCCGGTGTTGCCGACCGTCAGCGCGGCGTCGGCCGCACCGGGCGTGTCGACGGTGCCCGCCGACGGGCCGGAATTGCCGGCGGCGATGACGAACAGCGTCCCGGTCTGCTCGGTGAGCTCGTTGACCGCCCGGCTGAGTGGGTCGCTGCCGTCGCTCGGACCCCCGCCGAGGCTCATGTTGACGATGTCGGCGCCGCTGTGCGCGGCCCACTCCATGCCGGCCAGCAGCCACGACTCCTGCCCCTGGCCGGAGTCGTCGAGCACCTTGCCGACCAGCAGCCGCGCGCCCGGTGCGACGCCGCGGCGGGCGCCGTCCGACGCGGCGCCGCTGCCCGCGACGGTGGCCGCCACATGGGTGCCGTGCCCGTGCCCGTCGACGGCCGACCCGCTGCCGTCGAAGTCGCGCGCCTCGGTGACCAGCCCGGTGAGGTCGGGATGCTCGGGGTCGTACCCGGTGTCGAGCACCGCGACGGTGACGCCGTCGCCGTCATACCCCTGCGCCCACGCCTGCGGCGCGCCGACCAGCGGGACACTGCGGTCCAGTCGCGCCTGCACCGGGCCGTCCAACCAGATCTTGCCTCCGGCGCTCAACGCGTCCGGGCCGCCGTTGGTCGCGGCCCAGAACCCGGCCGCGTCGTCCTTCCCGACGGTGACGGCCGTGACGCCGGCACTGCCGAAGCTGCGCACGTCGGTGGCCCCGACGGCGGTCCTCGCCGCGGCGTGGCCGTCGACCAGCAGCGGGATGCCGTCCCGGTCGGCGTCGGCATACCCGTCGGCGACGAGGTCCGTGACGTTGAACAGCCGTCCGTCCAGCCGGTCCGCGTGCAGCAGCGGCAGGGCCGCGCGCGGGATCACGTGCAGGTCGCCGCCGCCGTCGGTGAACGTGAGCACGTTGCCGTCGGCGCCGTCCGGAACCTCCAGGACGGTCGCCGACTGCCGGCCGTCCGGCGTCCGGCCGACGCGGATCACATGCCCGGTGAGCAGGGTGACGTCGGCGCTCGAGGAACGCGTGGTCGCCGGGCCCGAGGTGGTCGTGGCGCCGGGTGCGCGGTGCGCCGCCCCGCTTCCGGCGGCGTCGGCGGGCAGCAGTCCCAGGAGGCCGGGCAGCAGTGCGACGGCGGCGAGGACGGCGGGAAGCGGCGGGCGGCGGCTCATCACAGGCTCCCGGGGGGTGTCGCGGTGCCGGAGGGGTCCGGACCAGTGTCCGGTCCATCAGCGCCGCGGTCACCGGTGCGCGGGTGGCGCAAACCGGACCTGACGGAAACACGCCACCGCGGCCGCTCCGGCTCGGACCCGTGCCGAGCCGCTCGCGTCGCCCGGTGTCAGGGCAGCTGGGCCTGCCGGGCGGCGTGCGCCGCGAGGCCGTCCACGCACCGCCGGATGAACGTCGTCAGCGAGCGGCGGTAGACGCCGCCCATGCCGGGCACCTTCGCCCGGAACGACGAGTGCCAGCGGATGGTCGTGCCATCCGGCCCTTCGGTGAGGTCGATGTCGGCGCGGTAGTCCTTGATGGCCAGGCCGGACAGCAGCGTGTAGCCGAGCCGCCGGTCGGGGACCAGTTCGACGATGCGCTCGCGGCTGGCGACGCGGCCGGTGCGGAACACGCGGACGGCGCCGAGGCTCTCGCCGCCGTCCTCGCCGGGCGACTCCAGCTCGAACGAGCCGATCGGGGACCAGACCGGCCAGCTCGCGCCGTCGCGCAGCAGGGCGTAGACGGCGCCGGCCGGCGCCGTCGTGGTGGTGGTGACGTCGATGCGCTGAACACCCATGTACCAAATGGTACAGGTAAGATCTGGGGCATGACGGAGGCGGGTGGTGGCGGCCGCGAGCGGCTGTTGCGTGCGGCGGTCGAGTACGTCGCGGCGAACGGGGTGGGGGAGCGCAGCCTGCGGCAGATCGCCGCCGCGCTCGGCACCAGCCACCGCATGCTGATCTACCACTTCGGCTCCAAGGAAGGCCTGTTCGTCGAGGTCGTGCGGAGCATGGAGGACCGGCAGCGGGAACTGCTGGCCGAGCTGACCGCCGCCGAGGACGACCCGATCGACACGGCGCGGCGGTTCTGGTCCCGGCTCGCCGACCCGGAGCTGTGGCCGCACGAGCGGCTGTTCTTCGAGCTGTACGGCCGCGCCCTGCAGGGCGACCCGGCGGCGCTGCCGCTACTCGACGGCATCGTCGAGACCTGGGTGACGGCGCTGGGCGCGTCCATGGAGCAGGCCGGCGTTCCGCCGGAGGTCGCCCGGCCGCAGGCCCGGCTCGGCGTGGCGGTCGCCCGCGGGCTGCTGCTGGACCTCCTCGCCACCGGCGACCGTGCCGGTGTCGACGCCGCGATGGAGCGATTCGTCGCCATGTACGCGGCGACCCTGCCGCCCCGCTGACCCCGCCCCGCCGTTCGCCCGCCCCGGCCCGTGCGCCCGCCCCGCCCCGTGTGCCCGCCCCGGCCCGTGTGCCCGCCCCGCCCCGTCCGCCCCGGCGAAGTTGATCTTGGAGTTGTGGGGGTATCTATCGGGCAAATCGGGCAGCAATTCCCCATTACTCCAAGATCAACTTCTCGTGGGGTTGGTGGGGTGGGTGAGGTTCGGTGCGCCGAAAGTTCGCGGATCGGTCAGAATGGGACGAAACCCCCAGGAGGCCGGCGGTGACGACGGACGACGAGATGGTGCTCACCACGCGGCGGCTGCGGCTGCGTGACTTCCGCGACGACGACATCGACGGGCTGTACGCGTTGGTCAGCGACGATCGCCTGACCCGGACGCTGGCGTTCGACTCGTTGGATCGCGTTCGGGCGGCCGGCATGCTGCGCACCGTCGTCGCGCAGGCCGCCGATCGGCCGCGGGTCGAGTACTACCTGGCCATCACACTGCGCGACGGCGACGACGTGCCGATCGGGTTCGCGCGGCTGGGGCTGGCCGACGTGCGAGCGGGCAAGCTCGGCTACCTGATCGCGGCCGAGCACTGGAACCACGGCTACGCCACCGAGGCCGCCGCCGCGCTGCTGGACCTCGCGTTCGGACCGCTCGGGCTGCACCGCGTCAGCGCGGCGATCGGGCCGGACAACGCCGCCTCGATCGCCGTCGCCGAGCGGCTCGGGCTGGTGCGCGAGGGCCGCATGCGCGAGAACGTCTTCACCAACGGCGCCTGGCGCGACTCCCTGCTCTACGCCGTGCTGGCCGCCGAGTGGTCCCGGCCTCACGCCGCCTCGGCGAAGACCACGACGTTGTCGCGGTAGCGGCCCAGTTCGCGGTCGTACTCGCCGCCGCAGGTGATCAGCCGCAGCAGCTGCCGGTCGTCCGGGCCACCGTAGACGGCCTCGGTCGGGAAGTCGTCCTGTGAGTACTGCCCGACGTCGACCACGCGGAACACGGACGTGCCGCCGTCGGCGCGGCTGACGACGATCTCGTCGCCCGGCGCGACCTCGCGGAGCCGGAAGAACACGTCCGGGCCGTCGCGGTTGTCCAGATGGCCGGCGATCACCGCCGCGCCGTTCTCGCCCGGCTCCGGCCCCGCCTGCCACCAGCCGGCGTCGCCGTACGGGGGCGGGACGAGGACGTTGTCGCCGTCGACGGCGATCGCGACGACGTTCGTGTCGATGCCGGCGGCCGGCACCGCGACCGCGACCGGGTCGGCCAGCTCCGGCGCCGCGGCCGGCGCGGGTCGCGGTGTGACGGACGGGGTGGACGTGCCGCCCGGCGCGCCCAGCGGTGGGTCGATGGGCGGGTCCCCGGACGGGGTCCTGGCCGGGTCGGTGGCCGGGTCGCCGGCCGGAGTGCCGGACACGACGCCGCGCGGGTCGGCGGCACCCGCACCGGACGGATCGCGGTCACCGCCGCAGGCGGCCGCCAGCAGGACGGCCAGCGCCGCGGTGGCCGCCGCCCGCCCGGGCCGGCGGCCACCACGATCGGCCGGGGTGCCGGTCAGCTCTCGGTCCGGAACCGGCGCCACAGCAGACCCGCGCCGCCGACCGTCGCCAGCCCGACCAGCGCGCCCGGCGCCAGCCAGCCGGTGTCGCCGGCCGCCGTGGCGCCCGCGCCCGTGTCGACGCCACCGCTCGGGGCCTGGCCGCCGTCGTCATCCCCGTCGTCGCCGGAGCCGTCGTCGTCCCCGTCGTCGTCACCGGCGGTGACGCCGGTGTTCACGCCGCCGCTCGGGGCCTGGCCGCCGTCGTCGTCCCCGTCGTCGCCCCCGTCGTCATCGCCGTCGTCGCCCCCGTCGTCATCGCCGTCGTCGTCTCCGGCGTCGTCGTCGGCCGAGACGGCCACGGCGTCGACGGCCGCCGTCGCCGGGGTGGCGAGCGCGACGCCGGCGCCGGTCAGTCCGGCGGCCGCGGCGAGCGCCGCGGCGAAGCTGATCCTGCTGGAACGCATGGCTGGACTCCTTCGTGTCGGTGAACTTCCCGACCTCAATCTGTCCTGGTCAGCGTCCGGACTCCAGCCAGAACGACGTTGTTGAGAGCGTTCTCATCAAGACCTCATCGCCGGCCCGCGATCTCTCATGAAACGACGCCGTCCCCGCCGCCCGGCGAGGAGCCGGACGACGGGGACGAGTGGGCGACCGTCAGCGCGCGGCCAGCTGGTCGAGCACCGCGAACGGGTTCGCCGCGCCGCCGTTGGCGACCGCGACGACCCGGCGGTCCAGCGTGTAGCTCCCGCCGGCCGGGATCTCGACCGGGAACCGGCTCATGATCCAGTTCCCGTTGCCGTACGCGGTGAACTCGTCGTCGCCCGCGTAGATCAGGCCGTACGTCTGCGGGTCGGTGCCGGCCCCGCCGATCCACCGCCCGGCCGGGACGTACTCGGCGGGGCTCTCGTACGGCGTCGTGATGACCGGGTGCCCGGCCACGCCGTGCCGCTGCCCGGCGCCGTCCCAGTCCATCGCGTCGCCGACCCACACATCGAGGTCCGACGACCCGGTGTTCCGGAACACGGTCGAGGCCCGCACCCACTCCTCGCCGGGGCGGATCGTGTACGTCGTCTCGACGGTCACGCCGGGGTGCGCCGACGACGTCCCGGTGGTGCGGACGATCGCCGAGTCGCCGGTCGCCTGGACGATCTCGACGTCGCTGTTGCGGACCGTGGTCTGCTGCCAGGCCTCGGTGCCGGTGGGCTGGTCGTCGACGATGTACGGCAGGTTCAGCCAGTCCAGCTGGTCGGCCCGGCCGCTGACGGCGAGGTCGACCGGCTTGCCGACCGTGGAACCCGGCAGCTGGCCGTCGTCGAACACCTTGGCGATGGTGATGGCGAGCTTGCCGTTCTCCATGACGACGTCCTGCGGGCCGCCCTCGACGATTCCGCCGGAGATCTGCCGGCCGGTACGGGCCAGGACGCTCACCGGGCTCAGCGCGATGTTCGCCGTGGCCGTCCCGCCCTCGACGACGTCGGCGGCGACCGTCGCCGTCGCGTAGCCGAGCGTCGCCACCCGCAGCGTGTAGCCGCCCGGGTCCAGCGCCATCAGGTAGCTGCCGTCGGCGGCCGTCCGGGCCGAGCCGACGACGGTGCCACCGGCGTTCAGCGCCTCGACCAGCACCCCCGCGGCCGGGGCGCCGGTGTCGGACCGGGTCACCGTGCCGCCCGCGCGGGACCTGTCGGCCACCTCGTCGTCGAGCAGGTCGAGCTGGTCGGCCCACGCGGCGATGTTCGAGGAGAAGTGCCCGGCTCCCGGGTAGTCGGTGATGTGGTACCAGCTGATCGTCTTCGTGTCGCCGGCGCCGACGCTCGCGTCGAACCAGGTGCCGGTGACGTAACCGAAGCCGCTGATGGCGTACGGCTCGTCCTCCAGCCAGGCCAGGCCGTGCGCCGGGACCTGCCGCACGGTGGTGGAGCCGACGTAGGCGAAGTTGCCGGTCCAGCCGGAGGTGACGTAGCCGGGGTCGTTGCGGCCGATGCCCGGCACGTACGCGACGTCCTGCGCGCTGTCGGGGTCGAGCAGGTACTGGAAGTACCCGGTGAAGTCCGCCGACCCGGTGTTCTCGACCTCCAGCGTGATCTTGACGACCGGCGCGTCGCCGAGGGCGCGGTAGCGCAGCGTCGTCCTGAGGTTGCTGTCGATCTTCGCCGACCCGGAGGCGACGACGGCGTCACCGTCGGTGCCGATGTCGGTGATGTTCAGCCAGTCGTTCGGACGGTTCCAGTCCGGGGTGCCGGGGCCGCCGGCCGTCCGCGACAGCATGATCTCGCTCCAGTCCAGCGTCTCCTGCGCGGTGCCGTCGAGCAGGAAGAGGTCGCCGAGGCTGCCCTTGGCGAGCGTGCCGGGCTGGTTGTTGGCGGAGGCTTGCGACGAGATCGTCGCCTGGATCCGCTCGTTCATCGTGAAGTGGTACGGCTGGCCGGCGACCGCGTCGGTGCGCGGGCTGCCCGAGCCGTAGTCCGGCACGACCGTGGACGTGCCGGCCGTCGGCCCGGTCACCTCGACGAGCTCGAGGTTCGCGGTCTGCGTGCCGGTGGCGCCGACGGTGACCGGGGTGCTCGAGCCGTCGGTGGGCAGGAACGCCCGCTTCGCCGTCGACAGCGTGTAGTCGCCGGGTGCGAGGCCGAGGACGTAGCGCCCCTCCGAGTCGGTGGTCGTGGACAGCGACTGGCCGCCGCTGGTTGCGACCACCCGGGCGTCGGCGATCGGCGCACCGGTCGTGTCGTCCGTCACCGTGCCGGTCACCCGGGCCCAGCGGGCCGCGGCCTCGCCGCCCGGCGTGAACGCGTAGAGGTTGCCGTCCCAGGCGCCGGCGACGACGGTGTTGCCGCTGACCGCCGGGCCGGAGCCGACCCAGGTGCCGATCTCGTACTGCCACAGCGGCTGCCCCGTCACGCTGTCCAGCGCGTAGAAGAAGCCGTTGTTGGCGCCGACGAACAGGGTCTCGCCGCTGACCACGGGCGAGGACAGCACTCCGCCGGTGTAGGTGCCGCCCGGCAGCAGCCGGTCCCACAGCACCGCGCCGGTCCGGGCGTCGAGTGCCGTCACCGCACCGCTCGGGAAGCCCATGTAGACGATCTCGCCGTCGATGGCCGGAGCCGACGGCGTGGCGCCGCTGGAGACCCGGGACGCGTGCGGGCTGCGGTAGCTCCACAGATCGCGGCCGGTAGCGGCGTCGCGGGCGATGATGCCGTTGTTCGAGCCGATGAAGACCCGGCCGTCGGCGGCCGCGGGGATGCCGTCCTGCCAGCCGCCGAGCACCGCCGACGACTGCCACTGGCGCACGCCGGTCTCGGCGTCGAAGGCGAGCACCTGGTCGGCGGTCTGGCTGCCGACGAAGACCTGTCCGTCGGCGATCGCCGGGGTGCCGTCGCTCATCGTCGCGCCGGCCATCGGCGAGGCCCAGAGCTGGCTGCCGTCCGCCGGGTCGAGCGCGACGAGCAGGCCCTGGCTCGCCGCCCCGTAGCGGGTCTGGTAGGCCCAGTAGACCTTGCCGTCGGCGACGGCGGGGGAGTAGTAGCCGTAGGCGCGCTGGTTGAACTCGCCCTGGCCGGGCTCGGTGTCGCGCTGCCAGACCAGCTCGCCGGTCGAGCGGTCGACGGCGAACAGCTGAGCTCGCAGCGTGCCGACGAACACCGTGTCGCCGAGGATCGCCGGGGTGCCGACGATCGACGACGGCACCGGGTACTCCCAGAGTTGCTCGCCGGTGACCAGGTCGACGGCGTGCAGCGCGGCGTTGCCGTCGCCGTTCTCGTCGCGGGTGCCGGCGTAGACGACGCCGTCCGCGACGACCGGGGAGCCGGTGAGGAACGTTCCCGGCGTCCGGTAGCTCCACGCCAGCTCCAGCCCGGCGTCGACGACGTCGGCCGCGACGCCCGAGTGGCCCGAGTCGCCGTGGTGCTGCGTCCAGTCGGCGCCGGCGATCGGCGTGACCAGCGGCTCGGTCGTCATCGTGAAGTCGGCCGACTCGGCCCAGCGCTCGCCGCCCTCGCTGACGGCCTCCACCTCGATGGTGTGCGCGCCCGGCGCCGGCGCACGGCCGGCGAACTCCGTGTGCCAGGTCAGCTCGCCGGACGGCTTCAGGCTGCGCCACGACCCGTTGTCGATGCGGTACCGGACCCGGACCACCTCGTCGGCGGTGTCGTACGCGTTGACCTGGATGTCCGGGAAGCCGGTGCGGTTGCCGTCGGCGCCGACCTCGCTGCCCGGCGCCGGGCTGGTGATCGTCAGCGCCTGGTCCACACCGAACATCCGGAACGGGTTCTCGAAGGTCTCGCCGCGCAGGTGGATGAACCGGAAGCCGCGCGGCGCGTTGTCGATCGTGTACGACATCGAGACGGTCTGGATGTGCTTCGCCGACGGCGCGAACTCGCTGTTCGGCTCGGCGTCGTTGGAGTGTTCGTGGCCGACCAGCATCAGCTCGGCCCCGTACTGGTCGAACAGGTCGCCGTACCGGTCGTACTGCGACGGCGAGCCGAACGGCACGTTCATCGGCTGGTGCGCGAGGACGATCAACTCCTTGTCGCCGACGTTGGCCTCGAGGTCGCGGCGGATCCAGCTGAGCTGCTCGTCGAACGGCGCCTGGCCGTTGTTCTCGAGCACCAGGAAGTGCCGGTTGCCGTAGTCGAAGGAGTACCACTCGGGGCCGACGTGGCGCCGGTAGTTGTCGATGCGGGCGGCGTAGCCGGTGCCGCCGCCGGAGAAGTACTCGTGGTTGCCCACCGCGGGCCACACCGGGACGTCGGAGCCGGCGGTCGCGGCCTTGTAGGCGGTGAACTCCGCGTCGGTCGCGTTGTTCGTGAGGTCGCCGCTGACGGCGATGAACGGGATGTCGTTCGAGGTGGAGTTGATCTCGTGGATCTGCTCCGGCAGCTGCGGGTTGACGTGCGGGTCGGCGATGTTCGCGAACGAGAACGTCGAGCCCCGACTGCCCGGGTCGCGCCGCAGCGCGAAGTGCGCCGTCCGGGTCGCGCCCGCCGCGACCTGGCCGAAGTTCTGGTAGAACCGCGGCGTCATGAACTCGTCGGTGCCCACCACGTAGCCCGACGGCTGGGTGATGAACACCATGTCGCTGAGCCGCCGCTGGGTGTCCACCTCCAACTCGTAGCGGCCCTGCTCGTCGGTCTCGACCATGGCGGCGCCGTCGGACACGCTCACGCCCGCGACGCCGGGCTCGCCGGCGTCCTGCCGGCCGTTGCCGTTGGCGTCGTCGAACACCACGCCGCTGACCTGCGCGGCCGATGCGGCGATCGTCTCCGCGACCACGGTGGCGACCGGGCCGATGAGGGCGACCCCGGCCAGCAGGGCCAGCGACGCGTAGACGGCCCGGCGGTAGCGGCCGAGCGCCTCCGGGGAGAGTCGAGCGGCCGTGGGCGCATCGGGCGACCGAGCGCGCCAGCGGGCAATGACGCTGAGCGATCTCACTTCGTCTCCATTCACTGAGGGGGTCACAGCAGCCGGTGGAGGAACCACGCCAGCCCGGTCACGACGGCCGCGGCGGCCGCGACGACGTGGGCCAGCGAGAACCACGCGTACCGCCGGGCGGCGGTGGCCAGCGCGAACAGCCCGGCGGCCAAGGCGGCGGTGCCGAGCTCGATGCCGAGGTTGAAGCCCGCGTACGACGTCACGAGGTCCCAGCCGAGGTCGTCGTCGAAGCGCAGCTCGCCGGCGAACGCGAGCCCGTGCAGCAGCCCGGCGGCGGCGACCACCGGCAGTCGCCAGCGCGACTCCGGGCCGACGACGTTCGTCGCGGCGACGTAGACGACGGACAGCGCGACCAGGGCGCCGACCACCTGTTCCGGCGGGCTCACCCAGCCGGCGACGGCGGCCAGCAGGCCGGCGCTGCTGGTGACGGCGTACGCGGCGACACCGCGGGCCAGCCGGCCGAGGCTCGTCGCGCCGACCGCCAGCGCGGCCACGAACAGCGCATGATCCAGGCCGGTGAGCACCCGGTCCGCGCCGAGGCCCACGGAACGCAGCGCGGAGTCGCCGAACGACTGTTCGCCGGCGCTGAACCGGGGGTGCGCGCCGTCCAGCACGACCCGGCCGCGCTCGCCGCCGAGGTCGTAGTCGACCGTCGTCGTGTGGTCGTCGACGACGGCGTCCGAGCCGGCCCCGGAGAAGACGGAGTAGTCGACGACGTACCGCCCCGACGCCGTGCCGTGGCAGTCGTAGCTCAGGTACAGCACGGCGTAGGGGACGTCCTCAGCGGTGGCGTCGGTGGCCGGCTGCTGCTGGACGCCGGACTCCTCGAGCGTCATCGTGCACTCGACCTCGTCGGCGAAGACCAGGACCCGGCCGGCCAGATAGGTCTCGATCAGGTCGTGGTGCTCGTCCAGCTCGGCCCGTCGGCCGCCGTCGTCGGGCGCCTCGATCGCGTCGGCGCCCATGCCGATGGCGCGGGCGAGGATCTCGTACTCCAGGCCGAGCCGGTAGCCGACGCGGTCGCCGTCGGCGCGGATCTGCGACCAGCCGTCGCTGGTGCGCACGTGTGCGAGCGCGGGCGCGGCGGCCGGCAGCAGCGCGAGGACCGCGACGACGCCGGCCACGGCCGCGCGCACCACCCGACTCGTCGCCATGCGCACCTTCCGGTCCCGGGGATCCGGCATTCCGCCGGGATCACCCTGATTCGCCGGAGTTCCCGGCGGCAATGGTCGTCGCCCGTTGTTCGCCCAGGGTTCGCACCGGCTACGACAGGGCGTCGACTGCCCGGCTCCAGGGGTGCGACCGGGTCGCGGGAAGCGCAAGATGGGGCGTATGGGGCTGCGCCGGACGGTGCGGGTGGCCGCGGTCGCCGCGGCGGCGAGCGGGTCGCCGTCGTCGGCGTTCAGCGGGCGTTCAGGTGCGTCGCCGCAGGGTCGGGACCGGAGGTGACGCGATGCGCGTCCTGGTGGTCGAGGACGAGCGGCGGCTGGCCGACGGGATCCGGGCCGGCCTCGAGGCCGAGGGGTTCGCCGTCGACGTCGCCCACTCCGGCACCGACGGGCTCTGGTCCGCCGCCGAGCATCCGTACGACGCGATCGTGCTCGACCTGCTGCTGCCCGGTCTCAACGGCTACCAGGTCTGCGCGCGGCTGCGGGAGCGCGGCGTCTGGACGCCGATCCTGGTGCTCACCGCCAAGGACGGCGAATGGGACGAGGTCGAGGCCCTCGACACCGGCGCCGACGACTACCTCACCAAGCCGTTCTCGCATCACGTGCTGGTCGCGCGACTGCATGCGCTGCTCCGTCGCGACCTGCGGGAACGGCCGGTCGTCCTGGAGGCGGGTGACCTGCGGGCCGACCCCGGCTCGCGGCGCGCCTGGCGCGGCGACCAGGAGGTGGAGCTGACCGCTCGGGAGTTCTCCGTGCTGGAGCTCCTGCTGCGCCGGCGCGGCGAGGTGCTGTCGAAGACGGAGATCCTGCGACACGTGTGGGACGAGGCGTTCGACGGCGACCCCAACATCGTCGAGGTCTACGTCGGACACCTGCGCACGAAGCTGGACCGCCCGTTCGGTCGCCAGAGCATCGAGACGGTGCGGGGCGCCGGCTACCGGATGGCCGCCGACGGCGGCGTGTCGAGAGGGCCTGTCGGTGCCCGCCCGTAGGGTGGGCTCCCACCCCATCCGGGCGGGACGTCACCACGGACCGGCCCGCTCCGGCCGCCGGAGTTCGGTCCGGCTGCGCACGACGGTCGGGGCGGTGGTCGTCGTCGGCCTGGCACTGCTGCTCGGTGGCGTCGCCCTGGTGGTCGTCATGCGCTCGGCGCTGCTCGAGCAGGTGGCCGACGCGGCCCGGTCCCGGGCGGCGTCGGTCGATGCCGCCGACCCGCACCCGGTCGAGGACGACGACGGGTTCGTGCAGGTGATCGACGCCGGCGGGCGGGTCGTCGCGGCCACCTCCAACGTGGCCGGCGCCGACGCCGTCGACGTGCGGCCCGGAGACACCACGCGGGTCGACGTCGTCCCCGGCGAGGACATGCTGGCCGTCGCGGTGCGCTCCGGCGATCGCACGGTCGTGGCCGGCCAGTCGACCGACGACGTCGCCGACGCGACCGGGGTGGTGACCCGGCTGCTGGGCCTCGGCCTGCCGGTGCTGCTCGGCATCGTGGCGGTGACGACCTGGTGGACGACGGGCCGGGCGCTCGCGCCGGTCGAGGCGGTCCGGGCCGAGGTCGACGAGATCTCCGCCGCTGAGCTGCACCGGCGGGTTCCCGACCCCCGCGGACAGGACGAGATCGCCCGGCTGGCGCGCACCATGAACCGCATGCTGGACCGGCTGGAGGAGGCGCAGACGCGGCAGCGCCAGTTCGTCTCCGACGCCTCGCACGAGCTGCGCTCGCCCGTGGCGTCGATCCGTCAGCACGCCGAGGTCGCGCTCGCCCACCCGGACCGCATCACCGTGCCCGACCTGGCCGGCACCGTGCTGGCCGAGGACCTGCGGGTGCAGCGCCTGGTCGAGGACCTGCTCCTGCTCGCCCGCGCCGACGAGCACCGGCTGCGGCCGGCCGAGCACCCCGTCGACCTCGACGACCTCGTGCTGGAGGAGGCGGCGCGGCTGCGCGCGGCCGGCGCCGTCACCGTCGACACCACCGGCGTGTCCGCGGCCCGGGTGACCGGCGACGCGACCGCGCTGCGGCGCGTGCTGCGCAACCTCGGCGACAACGCCGCCCGTCACGCCGGCGGCACCGTCGCCCTGTCGGTGGGCTCGCGCGACGGCACCGTCACCCTCGCCGTCGAGGACGACGGCCCCGGCATCGCGCCGGCCGACCGTGAGCGCGTCCTGCGTCGTTTCGTCCGTCTCGACGAAGCCCGCGACCGCGATGCCGGGGGCGCCGGCCTGGGACTGGCCATCGTCGACGAGCTGGTCCGGGCCCATGGCGGCGAGGTGGAGGTGGGGGAGTCCGCGGGCGGCGGCGCCCGGGTCGTCGTCCGCCTGCCGGCCGGCTGACGCTCGTTCAGCGCCGGTTCAGCGACCGGGGTGCAGGCTCGTCTCGTCACGACGGATTCCGGAGAGGAACGAGACGATGAAGCACACGAAGGCGTGGATCGGCGCCGGTGCGGCCGCGGTGGCGGTGGCCGGGGCCGTCGCCACGATGGGCGTCGCGGCCGCGAACCACGACAGCGAGGAGCCCATCACCGGCGACGCACTGCAGCGGGCCAGCGCGGCCGCTCTCGAGCACACCGGCGGCGGCACCGTCACCGACACCGAGATCGGCGACGAGGAGGGCTTCTACGAGGTCGAGGTCACGCTCGACGACGGCACGCAGGTCGACGTCCACCTGGACAAGGACTTCGCCGTGCTGAGCGACGAGTCCGACGGCGCGGGCGGCGAGTCCGAGGGAGCCGGCGGCGACTGACATGCACGCGCGCCCGGGTGTCGCCGTCCTGGCCGTGGGCCTCGTGCTCGCCGGTTGCGACGCGAGCCAGAACACCGGCGACACCGCCGCCCAGCGAGTCGACACCGCGGCACCGTCCTTCTCCCGGCCGGCGGCCGTCACGAACCCGCTGTTCCCGCTCGTGGTGGGCGACCAGGCGCTCCAGCTGGGCCAGGAGGAGGGCGAGCCGCTGCGCGTCGAGGTCACCACCTTGCCGCGGACGCAGACGATCACCTGGGACGGCCGCCGGATCGAGGCCGTCGTGTCGCAGTACGTCGCGTACCGGGACGGGCGCATCCTGGAGGTCACCCACGACTACTACGCGCAGGACGACAGCGGCGGCGTCTGGTACCTCGGCGAGGACGTCGACAACTACCAGGACGGCGTCGTCGCCGACCACGAGGGCAGCTGGCGGGCCGGCCGCGACGGACCGGGTGGCCTGATCATGCCGGCCCATCCGCGAACGGGCGACGTGTACCGGTCCGAGAACATCCCCGGCCTGGTGTTCGAGGAGACCACCGTCCAGGACGACGACGTGACGGCCGACGGGCCGCGCGGCCCGGTGCACGGCGCGATCGGCACCGAGGAACGGCAGGAGGACGACTCCATCGAGCACAAGGTCTTCGCGCCCGGGTACGGGGAGTTCCGCTCCGAGGCCTCCGACGAGCGCGTCCAGGTCGCCATCGCCGTGCCCACCGACGGGACACCCGGTGCGGTGCCGGCCGTGCTGACGGAGCTCGCCGACGGCGCCGCACGCGTCTTCGCCGACGCCGGTACCGGTGCCGCCGTCGGTGGCCGGGTCGACGCGATGACGGCCGCCTGGCGGGACCGGCCCGACGACACCGCGCCGCCCGCCCTGGCCGGCGAGCTGGACGCCGCCCTCGGCGGGCTGTCCGACGCGGCCGGCGCCGGCGACACCGAAGCCGTCAGGCAGGCGGCCGTCGACACCGCGACCGCGGTCCTCGACCTCACCCTGGCCTACCGCCCGCCGGCCGAGGTCGACGGCGCCCGGCTGGACGTCGTCGCCCGGCAACTGGCGATCGACACGGCGGCCGGGGACGTGGCCGGGCAACGGTCCGACACGGCGACCATCGCGGCGATCCGCGACCGCGGCGCGGTGACGCGCTGAGCGAACTCCCGTCGCGGCCGGTCGCCGCCGGTACTACGCTCCGGCACATGTCCGATGCGACACGCGACGGCCGGGACACCCTCATCCCGCAGTCGCGGATCATGCGGCGGTCCGGTCAGGAACAGCGGGCCACCTTCTTCGAGCTGTTCTTCGACCTGGTGTACGTCTTCGCCGTCACGCAGCTCTCGCACCACCTGCTGGCCACCCACCTGAGCTGGGAGGGCGCGGCCCAGACGGCGTTCATGCTCCTGGCGATCTACTGGGCGTGGAACTACACGACCTGGATGGCGAACTGGTTCGACCCCGAGACCGCGCCGGTGCGGCTGGTGCTGACCTTCGTCATGCTGGCCAGCCTGCTGATGGCGGTGGCCGTCCCGCGCGGCTTCGGCGACCTGGCGCTGCTGTTCGCGTGCAGCTACGCCGTGCTGCAGATCGGCCGCAACCTGTTCGTCGTCCTCGCGACACCGCCGGGAGCGTTCCACCAGAACTTCCGCCAGATCCTCGCCTGGTCCGTCCTGTCCGCGCCGTTCTGGGTGGCCGGCGGCCTGGTCGAGGACGCGCGCTGGCCGCTCTGGCTGATCGCGCTGGCGCTCGACTTCGCCGCGCCGCTGGCCCGGTACTGGCTGCCCGTCGTGGGCAGTACCCCGATGAGTCAGTGGGCGATCGACGGTCACCACTTCTCCGAGCGGTTCCAGCTGTTCGTGATCATCGCGCTGGGCGAGAGCATCGTGCTGACCGGCGTCACGGCGTCCGACACGGAGATGGACGCCCGGACCGGGGTGGCGCTGGGCCTGGCCTTCCTCGGCTCGGTCGCGCTGTGGTGGCTGTACTTCTCCGGCGCCTCACCGGTGATCACCCGGCGCATCGGCCGCAGCACCAGCGACGACGTCGGCACGCTCGGCCGCGACATCTTCACCTACCTCCACATCCCGATCGTCGCCGGCATCGTCCTCATGGCCGTGGGCGACGAGCTCGTGGTCGCGCACCCGGGGTACGAGATGGAGGTGACCGGCGCGCTGGCCGTGCTCGGCGGGCCCGCGCTGTTCCTGGTCGGGCTGATCGCCTGCGCCGTCCGCGTCGGTCACCGGATCGGCTGGCCCTGGCTCGTCGCGGTGGTCGTCCTGCTCGCCGGCGTGCCCGTCATGGCCGGCGCCAGCGGCCTGGCGACGTCGGCGTTCGCGCTGGTCGTGCTCGGTGCGCTGTCGGCGCTGGAATACCGGCGGACGGCGCGCGAGATCGGGCCCGAAGAGTCCCCGACCGGCGTGGTCCCGGACACTCCCTGACCCGTTCGGCCTGGCGGGCGTACTCACCGGCCGGGGTCGGCCGGTCGGTGCGCGCGCGGCCGCTCGGCTGACTCGGTGTTGCCGGGGCGGCGTCGGGTTCGTCGGGCGGCTTCGCGTTCGCCGGACTGGCTTGGTGTTGGCCGGGCGGCGTCGGGTGTGTCTGGTCAACGCGATCGGAGTGGTCGGGGTGCGCCCTGACCTGGGTCGGCTTCTGGTTCCCGGGCATCCGTGTGCCGGCTCTGCCGCGTTGCCTGCCGACTGCGCGTTCGCCCGGTCAACGCGGCCGGCGTGGTCGGGGTGCGCCTCGACCTGGGTCGGCTGGTCGGTCGGCCCCTCGGTTCGCTGAACTCGCTCGATCGGCCGTCGGCTCGATCCGCTCCGTCGGTTCGGCCTGCTGGTGGGCCGGCGTTTCGTGGGCCAGGCGGACGTGTGTTGGGTTCGTGCCGTTCGCCGTCCCCCTGCTGCCCATGTTCTTGGCCGCGCAACCGCGCCTCCAGCGGACTGACGGGCGCTTCGCGCCGACGATGACCGCTTGACCCGCGATTCCGCGGCCAAGAACCTGGCAGCTATCAGGGGGACGGGGCGAGTCTGGACACACCTCGGGCTCCGCTGGCGTGATCCAGGCCCGCCCGCCGACCCGTGGCCCCACACAACCGCCGTCCCCTGGCCAACCGAGCTGGAAATGATCACGTTCAGCAGGTGTGCTCACGCTCCACCAGGCATGCATGCCTCGCAGAGCGAACACAGTCCTAGGCATGGCCCCCGAATCGCCGGAAAATCTCACTCCGTGGACACCACACCTGCCACGCCGGGCACCACGAGGCCCGGGAACCACAGCCAACCCAGCCGACACCCGAGCGACGGACGCCAGCGCGCCGACCTCCAGAGCGAGACGTCCGCTCCACGCCCACCAACGACCGCCACACCCGACAACAGCGATCAACGACCACCGACCGCAGCGAGCACCCGCCCACCGGCCCACCGTCGCGCCGGCCCACCGGCCCACCGTCGCGCCGGCGCACTGGGGCACCCGCCCACCGGCCCACCCGCCGACTGACGCACCCGCCGACTGACGCACCCGCCCACCGGCGCGCCCGCCCACCGGCCCACCCGCCGACTGACGCACCCGCCGACTGACGCACCCGCCCACCGGACCACCGTCGCGCCCGCCCACCGTGCACCCGCCCACCGGCCCACCCGTCGACTGACGCACCCGCCGACTGACGCACCCGCCCACCGGACCACCGTCGCGCCCGCCCACCGTCGCGCCCGCCCACCGATCACACGGCGCAGCGGCGCGCCGACCAAACGAGAAGCCCACGTCCCCAACGAGCCGGAGCCCCACCCTCGACCATGATCATCAACCGTCAGCGACGCCATGACGTCGCCAACGGTTGATGATCATGGAACGGTGGTCGGTCGGACGGCGGCATCCAAACGTCGTGCGGGTGCCGTGCCGACGTCGTCCGCGGTTCACCGGCAGGTCGGACGGCGGCGCGAATACTCGACGAGCCCCCCGCACGCTCGTCGAGAGGATCAGACATGGCCGTGAGGACGCTGCGCCGGACGTTGGCGGCCGTCGGCACGATCGCGCTGCTCACCGGGCTGGCCGCGACACAGGCCGGCGCCGAGGGCGAGGAGGACCCGCGGATCGAGCAGTACCGGCAGGCGCTCGCTCAGCTCCGGCCGCTGACCGACCCGCCCGCCTGCGACCAGGTGCCCGAGCCGGACCGGTGGGCCGACGCCGGCACGCCGGACCGGGGCTCGGCCGACGCCGTCATCTCGGCGCATCGCGGCGCGCTGACGCTGGCACCGGAGAACACGCTCGACTCCTACGCGTACGCGTTCGCCTACGGCGTCGACCTGGTCGAGGTCGACGTCCAGCAGACGCAGGACGGCCGGTTCGTCGCGCTGCACGACTCCACCGTCGACCGCACCACCGACGGCACCGGCAACATCGCCGAGCTCACCTTCGACGAGGTCCGAGCGCTCAACGCCGCCGACTACGCGCCGTGGAAGGGCAGCGCCTACGACCCCGCTCAGGTCGCGTCGCTGGAGGAGGTGCTGGCGCTCGCACAGCAGGCCGGCAAGGGCGTCGAGCTGGACATCAAGGGGTCGGTCACCGAGGAGGGCGAGCTGGCCGAACTGGTCGGCGAGTACGGCCTGATCGAGGGGTCGATCTTCAACTCGGCTGACCCGCGGGTGTTCGTCGCCGAGCCGGCCGCGCGGCTGATCTACAACCGGGACCGCTGGGAGCCCAACTTCCTGGTCTACGAGATCGCCGGGATCTTCAAGGTGTTCGGCTCGCGCCTGGACGAGTACACGCCGGAGTCGATCGCGGCCGCCCACGACGCCTGCGCGATCGTCATGCCGCACGCCTACGACGCCGGCCCGGAGCAGGAGGTCGCGCAGTTCCTGCAGGCCCGCGCGATCGGCGCCGACGGTGTGCAGACGAACCAGCCGGCCCTCATCGTGGCCGCGGCGGGCGAGGCCGTCGACTCGGCGATCGAGGTCGAACGCGGTGAGCGCGGCCGCGTCGACGAGATCTGCCTGGTCAACGCCGACAACGGGTTCGGCTTCCCGGGCAAGCCGGTGCGGTTCGAGCGCGGCACGAAGTCCGCGGAGGTGACGACCGGCCGCGGCGGCTGCGTCGCGCTGCCGGTGGGCCACTGGCTGGGCGCCCGGGTGACGTTCGGCGGCGACGGCGCCGTGCACGCGTCGGCCGCGCGCCTCGTCCCGTAGCCGGGCGGCCGGGCGGCGCCGTCAGCCCTTGACGGCGCCACCCAGCCCGGCACCCCGCAGGAACAGCCGCTGGAACACCAGGAAGATCACGATCGGCAGCGCCATCGAGATGAGCAGTGCGGCCAGGAAGACGTCCAGCTCGACGGTGTCGCGGATCAGCGGCAGCCGCACCGACAGCGGCTGCAGCGTCGGTTCCGGCAGCACGATCTGCGGCCAGAGGAAGTCCTTCCACGCGTTGAGGAACGCGAAGATCGAGACGACGCCGAGGATCGGCTTGGACATCGGCAGCGCCACCGACCACAGCATCCGGAACGGGCCGGCGCCGTCCATGCGAGCCGCCTCGTAGACGTCGCGCGGCAGGCCGTCCATGAACCGCTTGACCAGCAGGACGTTGAACGCGTTCGCGCCGGCCGGCAGCCACACCGCCCAGTACGTGTTCAGCAGCGACGCGTTCACCACCGGCAGGTCGAGCACCGTCAGGAACAGCGGCACCAGGACGACCACGCCGGGGATGAACAGCGTGGCCAGCACGGCGGCCGTCACCACCGGGGCATACCGAGGCCGCAGCACCGCGAGCACGTAGCCGCCGGTCGTCGCGATGAGCAGCTGGACGCACCAGGAGCCCAGCGCGACCCACACGGTGTTGGTGAAGTAGTGGCTGATCTGCGCCTGGTTCCAGGCCGTGGACAGGTTCGCCCAGTCCAGGCCGCTGGGCCAGAACGCCATCGGCGTGCGCAGGGTGTCCTGCGTGGTGCTGACCGACGCCCGGGCCAGCCAGAGCAGCGGGCCGAGGCTGGCGACGGCGAGCAACACCAGCACCAGGCCCTGGGCGACGCGCATGCCCCAGCGGGTGCCGGCCCGGCCCCAGTCGAAGCCGGACAGGATGCCGCGCTCCGCGCCCGCGTCGGCCGCGGGTCGTCGAGGCCGTCCGGGACCGGCCGGCGCCGGGGCGGCCGGCGCGGGCGCGGTCACCCGCACGTCGTCCTTCACGGTGTCGCTCATGTCGTGCTCCAGGACCGGGTGAGCCGGAAGTAGACGGCGGACATGGCCGCCAGGAACAGCGCCAGCAGCACTGACAGCGCCGTCGCCGCGCCGAAGTCGCCGAACCGGAACGCGTAGTTGTAGATCTGCAGCAGGACGGTGACGGTGGCATTCTGCGGGCCGCCGTTGGTCATCAGGTACGGCTCGGTGAACACCTGGAACGTGGCGATGACCTGCAGGATCAACGTGATCAGCAGCACGCCGCGCAGCTGTGGCAGCGTCACGTGCCAGATCTTGCGCCACAGCCCCGCGCCGTCCACCTCGGCCGCGTCGTACAGGTCGCCGCGCACACCGGTCAGCGCCGCGAGGTAGATGAGCACCGTCGCGCCGGCGTTCGCCCACGTCGCCTGCAGCACGAGCGACGGCATCGCCGTCGACGCGTCCTGGATCCAGGCGAACGGCCCCAGCCCGATCCAGCCGAAGATCGTGTTGAAGACGCCGGTCTGGCTGGCGTCGTAGAAGAACCGCCACAGCAGCACCGCCACCACCGGCGGCACGACGACGGGCAGGTAGGCCAGCGCGCTGTACAGGCCCTTGCCGCGGCGCAGCTCGCTCATGACGACGGCGAGCAGCAGCGGCACCGGGTAGCCGAACAGCAGCGCCAGCCCGGTGAAGTACAGCGTGTTGCGCACCGACGTCCAGAACAGCGGATCCTCGAGGACCCGCCGGAAGTTGTCCAGGCCGACCCACGCCGGGTCGGTGACCAGGTTGGTTTCCTGGAAGCTCATCACCACGGCGCGGCCGATGGGGAACCAGGCGAAGTAGCTGAACACCAGCAGCAACGGGAGCAGGAGCAGCAGCGTGCTCAGCCCGCCACCCCGGACCCAGCGGATGGTCGCGTTCACCTCGGTTCTCCCATCGACGGCGCTGTGGATGGTGTGACGTCAGCCGGCCTCGACCAGCGAGCTGACGTTGCCGTTGGCGGTCTCGAGCAGGGCGTCGATGTCGGCGTTCTCGTCGGTCAACACGGCCTGCACGACGGCGTCCAGCTCGGCGTAGAGGTCCTGGGCGCGCACCGGCGGCTCCGGCACCAGCGGCTGGTCCAGGATGCTCTCCTTGAACGGCATCATCTGCTCCAGCGGCACGTTGACCAGGTCGGCCACCCAGGCGTCGGACTCCGCCAGCTGCTCGGCGCCGAAGATCGGCAGTGCCGGCGTGCCCAGCGGCGCGTCCGTCGCGACCAGGGCCTCGGCGTCGGCCAACGCGGCGTCCTGCTGGGTCAGCTTGCTCATGTAGAAGAAGTCGATCCACTTCACCGCGGCGTCGCGCTCGGCCTCGCTGGCGTCCGGCCGCACGCCGACGATCGTCCCGCCGCCCAGCACGCCGGCATCGTCGCCCTCCAGCGGGAGCACCGTGAGTCCGTAGGCGTTCGGGTCGATGCTGTTCTCCGTCACGAGGCTGTTGTAGACGTCGGAGCCGCCGATGTACATGCCGACCTGGCCCGCGGCGAACGCCTGGTTGATGGTGCCCCAGTCGAACAGGAAGTTGTCGCCCATGGCGTCGTCCTCCCAGCGCATCTGGCGCAGCAGCTCCAGCGCCTGCCGGGTGCCGTCGTTGTCCAGCGTGGCGGTGACGTCGTCGCCGGAGCCCTCCTCCATGCGGCCGCCCAGCGCGTAGGTGAGCGTCGTGAGGATCCAGCCGCCGGTGTTGTTCTGGCTCATCTGCGAGAAGCCGGCCTGGCCGGTCGCCTCGGCGATCGCGTCGGCGTACTCGCGGACCTCGGCCCAGCTGGTCGGCGGCGCGTCCGGGTCGAGTCCGGCCTGCTCGAACATGGCCCGGTTGTAGTGCAGCCCCATGCCGTACGCGGCGGTCGGGACGGCGAAGACGGCGCCGCTGTCGTCCTGCGCGACCTCCAGGACGCTCGGGTTGAACGCATCGGCGTAGGGGAGCTCCTGCACCTCGGCGGTGATGTCGGCCAGCTGGCCGCGTTCGATCATCGCCTGGCCGTCCGTGAACGGGAACTCGAACGTCGTCGGCAGCGTGCCGCCCGCGAGCTGGGCCGCGAACGTCGTCACGTCCCACTCGTACTCGCTGGGTTCGATGGTGATGTTCGGGTTGGCCGCCTCGAACTCCTCGACGCGGGCGAGGAACGCCTCGCGGGTGGCGGACTCCGTCGCAGGCGGCAGGTTGCTCACGCTGATGGTGACCTGCTCGTCGCCGCCGCCGTCACCGTCGTCCTGCTGGCCGTTGCCGCCGTCGGCCGCGGGATCGTCGTCGGATCCGCAGGCGGCCACCAGGCTCAGCGCCATCACCGCCGCGGCGACGACGCCCAGGTGTCTGCGTGTGCTGCTCATCTCGTGCTCCATCCCTTGGTGCCGCTGCGTTGCGGCGTTGTCGGGGTCACTGCTCGGGGGTGTCGGTGGTGGGCAGGCGTAGCCAGACGGCGGCGTCGGAGCCGAGCCGGCCGTCCTCGAGGTCCGCGCTGGCGAGCAGGACCTCCTCGTGCGCGGGCAGGCCGACGGGGTTTGGCGACAGGTTGACGACGCACGCGACGTCGTCGCCGCGGCGGAACGCGAGCACGTCGGCCGGGGCGTCCAGCCAGGTCAGCGTGCCGTCGCCGAGGGCGGGCTCGGCCTTGCGCAGCCGCAGCGCGTCCCGATAGAGGCGCAGGGTCGAGGCGGGGTCACGCTGCTGCGCCTCGACGGTGAGGTCCGCCCACGTCGTGGGCTGGGGCAGCCAGGTCTCGCCGGTCGCGTCGGCCGGGCTGAACCCGTACGGCGGCGCGGAGCCACTCCACGGGACCGGCACCCGGGAGCCGTCGCGGCCGGGGTCGACGCCGCCGGAGCGGAAGTACATGGGGTCCTGGATGCGGTCCGGCTCGATGTCCTCGACCTCCGGCAGGCCCAGCTCCTCGCCCTGGTAGACGTAGGCCGATCCGGGCAGTGCGAACATCAGCAGCGCGGCCGACCGTGCGCGGCGGAGGCCGAGGACGAGGTCCGACGCGGTGCCCGCCCGCTTCGTCTCGAACGCGAACGACGTGTCCGCGCGGCCGTACCGCGTCACCGGGCGGGTGACGTCGTGGTTGGACAGCACCCAGGTGGCCGGGGCGCTCACCTGCTCGTGGAAGTGCAGGCTCTGCTCGATGCTGGTGCGCAGCCGATCCGGCTCCCACGGGCAGGCCAGGAAGTCGAAGTTGAAGACGGTGTGCAGCTCGCCCGGACGCAGGTAGCGGGCCAGCCGCTCGAGGTCGGGCAGCCAGATCTCGCCGATCAGCGCCCGCGGTTCCGGGTAGCCGTCGGCCAGCCGCCGCCAGCTGCGGTAGATGTCGTGCACCTCGTCGCGGTCGGTGTGCACGTGCTGGCCCGGCGCGTGGCCGGGGTCGATCTCGGGCAGGTCCGCGTGCTTCGCCAGCAGCCCGGCGGAGTCGACGCGCACGCCGGCGGCGCCGCGGTCGAACCAGAACCGCAGGATCTGCTCGTGCTCGTGCCACACCAGCGGATGCGTCCAGTTGAGGTCGGGCTGTTCCGGCGCGAACAGGTGCAGGTACCACTCGCCGGGCGTGCCGTCGGCGTTCTTGGTGCGGGTCCAGGCGGAGCCGCCGAAGATCGAGCTCCAGTCGTTCGGCGGCTCCACGCCGTCCGCGCCGCGGCCGGGCCGGAACCAGAACCGCTGCCGGGCCGGCGACCCGGGCGGGGAGTCCAGTGCGGCCTGGAACCACGCGTGCTGGTCGGACACGTGGTTCGGCACGATGTCGACGATCGTGCGCAGGCCCAGGTCGCGTGCCTCGGCGATGAGCTGTTCGGCCTGCCGCAACGTGCCGTAGGCCGGGTCGATGTCCCGGTAGTCGGCCACGTCGTAGCCGCCGTCCGCCATCGGCGACGGGTACCACGGGCTGAACCACAGCGCGTCGACGCCCAGGTCGGCGAGGTAGCGCAGCTTGGCCCGGACGCCGGCCAGATCGCCGGTGCCGTCGCCGTTCCCGTCGGCGAAGCTGCGCACGTAGACCTGGTAGATGACGGCGCTGCGCCACCAGTCGTCGTCGTCGACGCGTCGCTGATCCATGGCGGTCACGTTAACGACGGCGACATCGGCACGCAAGAGATGAACAAGAAATTGAAGGAATACGATTAGGTCACGACGGATGGCCTCACTCGCGCGGTGGTGGCGCCGTCGAGCCGCGGACCACCAGCTCAGGCTCGAAGAGCAGCTCGTCGGACTCGACCCGGTGCCCGTTGATCAGGCCGACGAGGAGGTCGACCGAGGCCTTGCCCATGGCTTCGATCGGCTGGCGGACCGTCGTCAGCGGCGGCTCGGTGCAGTTCATCAGGGCGGAGTCGTCGTAGCCGACGACGGAGAGGTCGTGCGGAACGCGCAGGCCGGCGCGCTTCGCGGCGCGGATGGCGCCGAGCGCCATGGGGTCGCTGGCGCAGATGACGGCGGTGACGCCGCGGCGGAGGAGGCGGCTGGCCGCGGCCTGGCCGCCCTCGAGGGAGTGCATCGCGTTCTCGACGTGGTCGTCCGGAAGTTCGACGCCCGCGGTGGCCAGCCGGGTGTGCGCCGCGGCGAGCTTCCGCTGCGACGGGACGTGGTCGGGCGGGCCCAGGATCAGGCCGATCCTCGTGTGCCCGAGCGACAGCAGATGCCCCACGGCCTGCTCCGTCGCCACCGCATCGTCGCAGGACACGCGAGGAAAAGGCAGCTCGTCGATGCCCGCGTTCACCATGACGGTGGGCAGCTTGCGCTCGATCAGGCGGGCGTAGTGGCCGTGCGCGCCGTTGCGTCCGCTGTACAGGCCGCCGGCGAACAGCACCCCCGACACCCGCTGCTGGAACAGCAGCTCGATGTAGTCGGCCTCCGACACCCCGCCGACGGTCTGCGTGCACAGCACCGGCGTCAGGCCCTGCTGTGCCAGCGACCCGCCCACGACGTCGGCGAACGCGGGGAAAATGGGATTCTGCAGCTCAGGCAGGACCAGTCCGACCAGCCGCGCCCGTTCCCCCCGCAGCTTTGTCGGCCGCTCGTACCCGAGCACGTCCAGCGCCGTCAGCACCGCCTCGCGGGTCGCCTCCGACACCCCCGGGCGGCCGTTGAGCACCCGGCTCACGGTCGCCTCGCTCACGCCGACCTTCGCGGCTACCTCAGTCAGTCGTCCAGCCATGTGCGAAAGCATACGACAGGATTGCGCAAGAAGTTTGCATGACGTCGGGTGGTGGTTGGCCCGGTAGCGGGCCGGGGCTCGCGCTGCGGCTGCTCTCGGAGGGGTGCGGCCGTCAGCCGGGCGGCCGCCGTTCGATGATCATCAACCGTTGGCGACGTCATGGCGTCGCTGACGGTTGATGATCATGGTCGAGGGTGGGGCTCCGGCTCGTTGGGGACGTGGGCTTCTCGTTTGGTCGGCGCGCCGCTGCGCCGTGTGATCGGTGGGCCGGTGGGCGGGTGCGTCAGTCGGCGGGTGGTCCGGTGGGCGGGTGCACGGTGGGCCGGTGGTCCGGTGGGCGGGTGCTCGCTGCGCGGTCGGTGGTCTTCGATAGCCGTTGTCGGGTGTGGCGGTCGTTGGTGGGCGTGGAGCGGGCATCTCGTTCTGGAGGTCGGCGCGACGGTGCCCGTCGCTCGGGTGTCGGCTGGGTTGGCTGTGGTTCCCGGGCCTCGTGGTGCCCGTCGTGGCAGGTGTGGTGTCCACGGAGTGAGATTTTCCGGCGATTCGGGGGCCATGCCTAGGACTGTGTTCGCTCTGCGAGGCATGCATGCCTGGTGGAGCGGGAGCACACCTGCTGAACGTGATCATTTCCGGGAGGGTTGGGCCGGGACGGCGGTCGTGTGGGGCCACGGGTCGGGGTCGGCGGGTGGACCTGGATCACGCCAGCGGAGCCCGAGGTGTGTCCAGACTCGCCCCGTCCCCCTGATAGCTGCCAGGTTCTTGGCCGCGGAATCGCGGGTCAAGCGGTCCACGCCGGCGCGAAGCGCCCGTCAGTCCGCTTGAGGCGCGGTTGCGCGGCTGAGAACATGGGCAGCAAGGGGGACGGCGAACGGCACGAACCCAACACACGTCCACCCGGCCCCACGAAACGCCGGCCCACCAGCAGACCAAGCCGACCGCGCCGACCGAGCGCACCGCGCTGACAGCTGGCCGAGCGAACCGAGCGAGTTGAGCGAACCGAGCGGCCGGCCGAGCCAACGAGGTGAGCCGACCGAGCAGGCCAGTCCGCCGCGTGGGCTGGCCCAGCGGTGTTGAGCGCAACGCGGGCGGCACGAACCGAGCCGACCGAGCCGAAGTTTGGCCGAGCCGAAGTTTGGCCGAGCCGGGCTGACCGAGTCCCGAGCCGACCCGCGGCAACTCGGGACTCGTACCGATACCCATCAACCGACACGTGGGTCACGCAGCCAGACCGACGTGCCGCGACAGACATCGCCAGACAGAGTCGCCGCGACAGACGTCGCCGCGATCGGCGGCAGGCGGCGAGCCGGGGCCGGGGCCGGGGCCGCTTCGTAGGCCGGCGGACGGGGCGACCTCGGCCGCGTCAGGCACCAGTCACCCAGGGCAGCCCGCCGCGCCGGACCGCCAGCGGGTTCACCGGACGGGCCGTGGCACCTCCGGCACCTCACCGGGCTCCTCCGCCACCACGGCGGCCGGCGGCTCGTGCCGTTGCGAGAGCGCGCTCGGCCACCAGATGAACCGCCCGATGTCGAGGTTGAGCGCCGTCACGAGGACGGACCGCACGATCAGCGTGTCCAGCAGGACCCCGAGCGCCACCGCGATCCCGATCTCCGCGAACGCCACCACCGGCAGCGTCGCCAGCACCGCGAACGTCCCCGCCAGCACGAGCCCGGCGGACGTGATCACGCCGCCTGTCGCTGCCAGCCCGATCAGGGCGCCGCGTCGGGTGCCGTGCTGCTTGGCCTCCTCGTGGACGCGCGTCATGAGGAAGATGTTGTAGTCGATCCCCAGTGCGACGAGGAACACGAAGACGAACAGTGGGAAGCCGGTGTCGACGCCGGCGAAGCCGAGCACGTGCTCGAAGATCAGTGAGCTCAACCCGAGCGCCGCGGCGAAGGACAGCACCACCGTCGCGATCAGGATGAGCGGCGCGACGAACGCCCGCAGCAGGAGCATCAGGATGATGAACACCGCGACCAGGACGAGCGGCATGATCACGGCGCTGTCCCGCGAGGCCGCGTTCTGAGCGTCGAGGTTGATCGCCGTGTTGCCGCCGACCTGCGCGTCGGCGTCCGGGACGGCGTGCACGCTGTCGCGGACGGCCTCGACGGTGTCCTGGGCAGCCGGGCTGTCCGGCGCGGCCTGGAGGGTGCCCTCCATGTAGACGAGGCCGTTGTCGACGGGCGTCGGCTCGGTCACGTCGGAGATGCCGTTGGTGTCGGCGAACGCCTGCCGCACCGCGTCGGACTCGGGCGCGTTGGCGATGACGATCACCGGGCTGCCGGTTCCGGCGGGGAAGTGGCGGGCCAGCGCGTCCTCGCCGGTGATCGAGGCGGGCGTGTCGATGAACGCGTCCTTGTTCTGGATGACGCCGGTGTTCAGGCTGAGCAGCCCGAGAGCCATCGCGCCGAGCGCCAGCGACGTGCCGATCCACACCGTGCGCGGACGGTGCGCGATGGTCCGGCCGATCCGGGACCAGAAGCCGCGCTCCGTCGGCTCCACCGACCCGAACTTCGGCTTGAGCGGCCAGAACACCCAGCGGCCGGTCACCACGAGCAGCGCCGGCAGCAGCGAGAGCATCGCCGTCACGCCGATGAGCACACCGATCGCCAGGACCGGGCCCATGCCGCGCGTGGAGTTCATCTCCGCGGCCATCAGGCACAGCATGCCGACGGCGACGGTGGCGGAGCTGGCCACGATGGCGGGGCCGGCGCGGTGCAGCGCGAACGCCATGGCCTCGTGCCGGTCCTCGTGGCGGCGCAGTTCCTCGCGATAGCGCGCGATCAGCAGCAGCGCGTAGTCGGTGCTCGCGCCGAACACCAGCACCAGCAGGATGCCGGCGGTCTGCCCGTTGACGGTGACGCCGGCGTACTCGGCCAGCAGGTAGACGACGGCCTGGGCGGCGGTGAGCGCGGTGAACGCCGAGAAGACGGGGATGATCCACAGCACAGGGCTGCGGTACGAGAACAGCAGGATGACGATGACGACGCCCATCGCCGCGTACAGCAGTGTCCCGTCGATGCCCTCGAACGCGTCGGCGAAGTCGGCCGACACGCCCGCAGGCCCGGCGACGTACGCGTTCAGGCCGTCGGGTCCGCCCCCGATGATGTCGTTCATCTCGTCGACGGACTCGCCCAGCGCGAACCAGCCACCGTCGCCGGGATCGACCGGCACGATGACCTCCAGCGCCTGGCCGTCCTCCGACGGGACCGGCCCGACGACGTCGCCGCTGACGTGCTCGACGCCGGCGAACGCCCGCGCGTCGGCGGCCGCCTTCTGCTGGTCCGCCGCCGTGATGCCGTCGGGCCGCTCGTAGACGATGATGGCCGGCAGCTCCTCGCCGGTCTGGAAGGCGTCCTGCTGGACCTCGAACACCTTGGTCGACTCGGCCGAGCCGGGCAGCCAGGACGCGGTGTCGTTGTCCTGCGCGCCGGTCAGCTTCGCCGACAGCGGGAACGCCACGACGAGCAGCACCAGCCAGAACACCAGGACGATCCACTTGCTGCGGCGTCCGCAGACGAGCGGGCCCAGTCGGCGTCGCGAGCTTGCCGCAGGCGGTGTGCCGTCGCTGTCGCGTGTGGTCATGGCCATGACCCATCACTCCTCGGCCGGCACGCGCCGACCCCCCGTCGGAGTTCCAGACTCGCACGAGTCTAGGCGTGTCCGAGCCGCCCGAACCCGGTGCGAACCGGATATTTTCGGGACCCATGATCGTATGGCTGAACGGGACGTTCGGGGCGGGGAAGACGACGACGGCGAAGGAGCTGTCCGCGCTGCTGCCCGACGCCCGTGTCTTCGACTCCGAGTACGTCGGTTTCATGCTCCGCCACGTCCTCGGCTCCGTCCCGGTCGACGACTTCCAGGACTGGCCGCCGTGGCGCGGGCTGGTGGTCGAGACCGCCGCCCAGGTGCACGCCTACGTCGGCGGGACGCTGGTGGTGCCGCAGTCGGTGCTGGTCGAGGCGTACTGGCAGGAGCTGCGGACGGGACTGGAGAAGGCCGGGCTCCCGGTGCACCTCGTTCTCCTGCACGCCGACGACGACACCCTGCGGCGGCGCATCGACGGAGACACCGTCGAGGCCGGCGCCCGGCAGTGGCGGCTGGACCACCTGGCGCCGTACGCGGAGGCGCTGCCGTGGCTGCGGCCCGCGGCCGACACCGTCGTCGACACCGCGGGCGCCGAGCCCCGCGCCGTCGCCGAGCGAATCGCCGCCGCCCTCAGCGCGTGAGCTTCCAGCAGCCTTCGTAGCCGATGGGGGCGAAGCCGACCGCCTCGTTGACGTCGAGCATGTGCCGGTTCTCTTCGGCGTTGAACGTGGTGACCATCGGCGAGGACGGGCTCACCTCGGCCAGCCGCTGCAGGTTGGCCACCTTGAGCAGCATGCCGAGCCGGCGGCCGCGGTGCTCGGTGAGGACCAGGGTGTCTTCCTGGCTCACCGGCCGGCCGCGGTCGGCCGGGAGGGAGAGCTCGTTGTAGCCGGCCAGCCGGCCGGTCGGGACGTGCTCGGCGGCGACGGTGAGGCGTTCGCGGCCGCTGCCGGCGAGCTGGCCGTCCCAGCGGGCCAGACGGCCGGCGTCCCACTTCTCCTCGGTGAAGTCCATGCCGGCGCTGGGCGCGTCGGTGCTCATGCGCGTCTTCAGCGTGACGAGGTCGTCGACCCGGTCGGCCGGTGTCGGGCCGGCCCAGGCGACGACGCGGTAGTCGTCGCCCGCGGCGGCCTGGGCGGCGGCGCGCTGCTCCGCGAGCCGGGCGGCGTCGGCGGGCAGCGGCAGTGCGCTGATGCGGGCCACCTGCTCGAGCTGGTAGCCGTGGCCGAGCAGGAACCGCACGCCGGGGTCGTCGTCGGAGAGCCAGCCGTAGCCGGTCGGCGAGTCGATGCGCCGCCCCGTGGACGGCCGGGTGTGGATGGTCTCGGCCTGCAGCGTGGGCCGGCCGGAGGCCAGCGCGAGCTCCGTCAGCCGGTCGAACAAGGCGGTGCCGACACCGCGCCGGCGGAACTCCGGCAGCACCTCGACCTCGAGCCACGACGCGATCGCGTCCTCCTCGGGTTGCCACGACAGGATGGCGCGCCCGACGATGCGGCCGCCGACCCGGGCGACGAACAGCCGCATCGGGTCGTCCTCAGGCACCTGGTAGACCGGCAGCAGCTCGCGAGCGGAGTAGTTCAGCGCGTCGGTGCCCATGAGCTGGGTTTCGATGGCGTTGCGGACGTCGACCATCTCGGCGAAGTCGGCGGCCTCGGGCACGTCCATGGAAGCCGGGATCGCCAGCTCGTCGACGGTGACGGCGGTGTCGGTGCTCATGATCGGACGCTAGCCCGCCCGGCCCGGCGAGCGCACCGCATTTTCAGCCGGCCAGGACCTCCGCGTACTCGCTGACCAGCAGGTATCGCGCCGGCGCGTCCTCGGAGACGGACGGGTAGCGCGGCGACGGGTCGTGGAAGACGTTGTCGTCGACGTCGTCGTTCACGGCCGACACCTCGCCGGCCAGCAGCACCCCGCCGTCGGCCCAGAACCGGTGGAACACGCCGGCCGGCACCTGCACGCTCTGCCCCGGTTCCAGCCGCAGCGGCGCCCCCGCACGGACCGCCCGCTCCAGCCCGTCGACCAGCGTGACGACGTCACCGTCGCCGGTCTCCGGCCGCAACTCGACGACCAGCGCAGCGCCGCCACGGTTGATGATGTCCTCGGTCTTGCGTCGATGCAGGTGCATCGGCGTCTCCTGGCCGTCCTGCGCGACCAGGAACTTCTCCGCGTACGTCTGCCCGGCGCCGGTGTCGCGCTCGGCCAGGGTGCCGTTGCGCAGCGTGCACAGGACCAGCCCGACGCGGTCGAAGTCGTCGCGGCCGAAGTCGGTGACGTCCCAGCCCAGGCCGCGTTCCAGCGCCGGTCGCGCGGCCGGTGCCGGCGCCGCCGCGAGCCAGTCCGACCGCGCCCACGCGGCGAAGCCGGGCAACGCGATGCCCGCCTCGGCGGCCAGCTCGCGGGCGCCGTCGATGGCGGCGTCGATCCGGGATCGCTCCATCGCCGCAGGCTACAGCCGGCCGCGGTGAGCGGCGACGTAGCCCGCAGAGGAGCCTGCTCGGCCGGCGGCGGTTCAGGAAGGGCGTATCGAGCGGCCCCTCCTGAACCTCCCCGGGCTACTGCTCGAACTCGCCCGGGCCGTTCACCCGCCACGGGTCCTCGTCCGACTCGACGATGTCGTGCACGGGGATGCGGTAGCTGAGCACCTCGGAGCTGCCGCGGCTGATGCCCCACAGCGTCGAGTTCTGCCGCGCGTCGTCCCACGCGATGCCCTGGCCCTGGATGCCCGGGAGTGTGATCGTCGCGACCCACTCCAGCTCGCCGCCGGCCCGCGGCAGCCGCATGACGTAGGCCTCCGGCAGGTCGTGGCCGGTCAGCCAGAGCCGTCCGTCCGGGCCCCAGGAGCCGCCGCTGTTGCTCATGTCGCCGAAGCGGTCGAGGATCTCCTTCGGAATGGTCCACGACTCGACCACCTGGAAGTCGTCGTCGAGCTTCACGACCTGCGTGTTGTAGGTCTCGCCGTACGGGAGTTCCGACCCGTTGCGCAGCCGGTCGTAGTTCGCGAACGTCGCCCACCAGGCGCCATCGTGGTGGTCCAGCCAGGTCAGCGAGCCGCGGTAGATGCCGAAGCTGTGCGTGCCGACGTGGCGCATCGTGCGGGTGTCGAAGATCTCGATGGAGCTCTCCATCGGGTACTCCGAGTAGTTCGAGTGCGCCGCGTAGAGCCGCCCGTTGTGGACGACGCCGCTGTCGAGGTGCTCGATCGGGCCGTCCTCGTCGCCGGCGAACTGCAGCAGCGGCTCGCCGGTGAGGCGGTCGTGCTTGGTGATGCTCCGATTGTCGACGGCGTAGAAGTATCGCCCGTCGACGGCCACGCCCTGGTTCGCGTCGAACGCGTCGTAGCGGGCGACCTCGGTGCCCGGCAGCACCTGGTCGGCGCCCGCGGCGGCCGTCTTGACCTGGCCGGCGTCGGGTGCGGCCGGTGCGGCCTGCGCCGACACCAGCAACGTTCCCAGCGCGGCGGCGCTCGTCGCGACGGCGAACGCGGCGGCGGCCTTCCTGCGGCGGATCATGGGGCCCTCCGGTGGTGGGTGGGGGTCGGTGGGTCAGCAGCCTGCGGCCCGCCCGGATCCGCCGCGGGAACACGTCCCGGCGGCCGGATGAAACGTCCATGAACGCCGTGGCTCAGCCGCGCGCGTGGTGGTCCCATCGACGCGTACCGGCCGACCAGGTGAGCTGCTGGTTCTCGGCCACGAGCGGGTCTGCGAAGGCGATGACCTCGCCGACCAGCTCGCCGAAGTCGCCCGGCAGGTGCGTGCCGTCGGCTCGCAAGGACGTGCGGTACGCGGTGTAAGTGGTCCGGCGCTGCTCCACCAGATCGTCGACGGTCGCGGAGAGGGGTCCGGCCGGCGTGCCGCGGAACGAAGTGGTCGCCAGCAATGCCGCTCGCATGGGCTCGTGGTCGAGGTCGTGACGGCCGGTCAGCGTGTACACGTCGGCGTAGTCGCGGACTCGGGTGTTGGTGGCGCCCAGCAGCGTTGCGGTGGCGATCTTCTCGGCCAGTACGGTCTCGATCGGGTAGCCGAGCACACGTACCGGCTCGGTGCCGGGGCGGATCGGCGGGAGCTCGACGGCGCGCGGGGCCGGCGTGACCGGGTCGCCGAAGTTGACGTCGAGTCGGAACGTCACCGCCGCGCTGGCGACCCTGGCTTGCATGGCGATGCGCACCCCTGAGTAGAGCGCGTCGTCGCGGATCACTCGCGCCTGCGCCGTCAGCGGGAGGAACTCGACGCCGTCGTCGCCGGGCTGCCCGGCGATCTCCGCGACGACTCGAGTGACGGTGTCGGCGTCGTTGGCGATGTGCCGCGCGAGCGCGTCCGCGTCGACCGTCGGCCGGCGGGCTCCGAACGCTGCCAGGAGCATGCCGCCCTTGAGGACGAAGCTGCCGGCGTACGGCGACGTGCTCAGCCGCGCCAGCCACCGCTCCACCACGTACAACGTCAGCAGCTCCTGCGTGCCGCGGCCTTCCCTGCGTGCGCGGTTCTGAAGGTCGAGGTAGGCGCGTCCGGCCGGGGTGGCCCGCGTAGGCGCGGTCACCCTGCGCTCGCCACGTCGAGGGCGGTCCGCATCGGCCCGAGGACGTCCAAGCGTGCGGCGGTGCGCAGCAGCTCCGCGGGCCTGGCGTCCCTGCGCCGCAGATAGCGGTGGAGCGCGGCGTGCGCGAGCGGCTCGCCCAGCCGATGGCGCAGGCGCATGAGGTCGACGACGGTGCGCGTCGGGTCGTAGATCCGGACCGGTTCGCCGGGCGCCGCCTCGACGGTCGACAACCCGAGCTCGAAGGTCGTGGTGTCGAACCGGAATGCCTCGGTGGGTGGGTAGGCGATGCGGGGCGGGCGGTCGCGGTTCGGCACCGCCAGCTGAACCACACCGGGCAGCTCGTCGGTGAGGTCGTGCACGGCGGCGGCCGAAACGCAGCAGACAACGGCCCGCGGGGCCCGATACGCGATCGCCAGGAGATCCGGGTAGGTGGCGGCCGGCGCGTCGGCTCTGCGATAGACCCCCCGGGACAGCTCGACGACCCGGCCGTCGTCGCGCCAGCGGTACAGATCGCGCGGATGCACCCCACGTGCGAGCGCATCGCGGGTGGTGAAGGTACTCGGCAGGTCGCGCGCCGATCGAGCCATGGATAGGAGTGTCGCACGAATATCGCATCCGTGCGACACTTCTATCCGCCGCGACGTCTCCAAGCTGCTGTTCACGGTGGTCAGCCGACCGCGACGGCGTCGATCTCGAGCAGCCAGTCCTCGGAGTAGATGCCGGTGATGATGATCGTGAGCGCCGGCGTGTGGTCGCCCAGCACCTCCTCGCGGATGCGGCTGTTCGCCTCGCGATAGCGCCGGTCGGACAGGTAGGTGGTGACCTTGGCGAGGTGCTCGACGCCCATGCCGGCCTCGGCCAGGACGGCGAGCACGTTGCGCCAGGTGAGCCGGCACTGCTCGTCGAACTCGGGTGGCACCCGGCCGTCGTCGCCGGCCCAGGGGACCTGGCCGCTGACGTACACCGTGCGGCGGGCGCCGGTGACCAGCGTGCCGTGGGTGTAGTTGCCGGTCGCCGCGGGCAGGGCGGCGGGGTCGAGCCGTTCGAGGGTCATGCGGGCTCCTTCGCGACGTGCATGGCGGTGTAGTAGACGCACTCGGTGGTGCCGGGATTGGCGAACGCGTGCACGGCGTCGCCCGCGTAATAGAGCGCGTCGCCGGCGGCCAGCCGGTGCCGGACGCCGTCGACCGTGACGGTGAGCTCGCCGGTCTCGACGGCGACGTACTCGCGCGAGCCGGCCGCGTGCGCGCTGAACGAGCCGAGCGTGACGCCGGCCGGGATGGTCGTGCGGATGAACTCGAACTCGACGCCGGGCAGCGTGGGGGAGAGGATGCGCCGCTGCCACCCGCCGGCGTCGGTGATGGCCGGCTGCTCGGCCGCCCGCCGGACGATCACCCGCTCCGGCTGGTCCTCGCCGAGCAGGCGCGCGACGGTGACGCCCAGCGCCGTCGCGAGCCTGGCCAGCACGAGGACCGTGGGGATCTTCGCGCCGCGCTCGATGTCGGAGATCATGCTCCGGCTCACCCCGCTGGCCGCGGCCAGTGCCTCGAGGCTCAGCTCGCGCCGGTGTCGCTGGGCCTTGAGCTGGGTGCGCAGCCGCTCTGGCAGGTCGTCCTCCATGGCGGAACCCTATCCGCTATCGCGGCAATCGGGCGAGTTTGACATGGAACGGCGGCGACCGGAGGGTGAGCGAGGTTCGCCCACCCATCGAGGAGCACACGCGTGATCGAGCACATCGAGCCCGACCCCCAGAACCCGCCGCCCGTGCCGCTGTCGTCGGCCGTCCGGGTCGGGCGGCTGCTGTTCGTGTCCGGGCAGGTGTCGACGGAGCCGGACGTCGGCATCGTGGCCGACACGTTCGACGGCGAGTTCCACCGGACGATCCGCAACGTCGAGCAGATCCTCGCCGCGGCGGGCGCCACGTTGCGCGACGTCGTGCAGGTGCGGGCGTTCCTGCGGGACGAGGAGTCGCGGCCGCGGTTCAACGAGTTGTACGCGCAGACCTTCCAGCCGCCGTACCCGGCGCGCACGACCGTCGGGAACCACTTCTCGTTCATCCAGATCGAGATCGACTGCGTGGCCGTGCTGCCGGACGGAATCGACCCGACGGTGTGATCCCGGGCGTCACAAGCGCCTGTATCCGCGAGAAAGCAGCCAAGTCGCCGCAGGTTGCGGCGTTGATCGCCGGTATTCCGTGCGACGCCGGGCGTTCACCGAGTTTTCATCGACAACGCCCGTGTGGCGGCTTTCTCGATCTTTCGCGGCATTCTCCCGCCATATAATGGTCCTTACCGTTGGGCGTCGAGTCTGGGGCGGATCATGACGCGACGGAGCAACCATCCCACCGACGAACCATCCCACCGCATCACCCGGCGGCTCCCCGGTTCCGCCGTCGGGCAGCCGGCCGGCCACGACGGCGACGACGCGCGCGCGGCCGAGCGAGCCGAACGGGCCGAACGCGCGGCCGAGCGGACCGAGCACGTCCGCCGGCACCAGGCCGACGCCGCCGACATGACCAGCGCGATCGCGGCGCGGGTCGCCGAGCTGGAGTCGATCCTGGTCGACGGCCTCGCCGCTGGCGGCCCCGTCCACCTCGGCCAGCTCCGGCACGGCTACCGGCCGTGGCCGTTCGTGCCCGACCGCGCGCTGGTCACCGCCGCCGAGGCGCCGGCCTGGGACGACTACGCGCCGCCGCCGATGGGCCGGGCCGCCCGGCTGCTGACCGGCGGGCGCCGCCGGGCGGTCGCGCAGGCCCGGGCGCGGTACGACCGGGCCGTCCGGGCACACCGCGAGCACGAGGCGCTGCGGCGGGCCGCGCTCGCCGAGGCCGAGCGCCGGCACGCCGTCGCCGAGGCCTCCCGGCGCGAGCAGATCGACCGCCACAACGCCCAGGTCGACCAGGTCGAGCTGGGCGTCGAGGCCGGCGACGCCCGGGCCGTCGGCGACTACTACCAGCTGCTCATCGAGGCCGCTGCACTGCCTGACGGCCTGCCGGTCGCCGTCGACGTCGCGTACCGGCCGGACGAGCGCCGGTTGCTGGTCGTGCGCGACCTGCCGACGGTCGAGATCGTGCCCGTGGTCCGCGAGTACCAGTACGTGCGTTCACTGGACCAGGTCGCGCCGCGGCTGCGCAGTGCCAAGGACATCCGCCGGCTCTACTCCGGCCTGGTCGCGCAGCTGGTCCTGCGCACGCTGCAGGCGGCGTTCGTGGCGCAGCCGCCCGGGCTGGTCGACGAGGTCGCGGTCAACGCGCACGTGTCGGCCCGCAATCGCGCGACCGGCCGGTCCGAGCGCCCGTGCCTGGTCAGCGTGACCGCCACCCGTGAGCAGTTCGGCGACCTGGTGCTGACCCGGCTCGACCCGCGCGAGTGCCTGCGCCACCTCAACGCCGTCGTCTCGCCGCACCCGTGGGACCTGGAGGCCGTCCCGCCGATCTTCGACCCCGACCTGTCCCGGTACCGCCTGGTCGAGCCGCAGGACGCCGCCGCGGTGCTGGACGGCCGGCCCGTGGTGCTGCGGCTGCGGCCGGTCGAGTTCGAGCACCTCGTGCGCCAGCTGTTCGAGGCGATGGGCATGCGCGCCTGGGCCACGCGGGCCTCCGGCGACGACGGCGTCGACGCGGTCGCCGTCAACACCGACCCGATCATGGGCGGCGTCTGCGTCGTCCAGGCCAAGCGCTACCGCAAGGTCGTCCCGCCGGACGCCGTCCGGGCCCTGGCCGGCGCGATGGAGGACAAGCGGGCCGGGCGCGGCGTCCTGGTCACGACGTCGTGGTTCGGCCGGGCGACGCACGAGTTCGCGGCCCGGCACGGGCGCATCCAGCTGATCGACGGCGGGCAGCTCGAGCACCTGCTCGCCGAGCACCTCGGGCTGCGGGTCGTCATCGGCCCGCTGGACCGGCCGATCCCGCGGCAGTCCGGCCCGGCGCCGGACGCGGCGAATTCGCCGCCGTTGTGAGATCGATGTGGAAATGATCTTGCGCTCGGGCCGCCGGTCCGACAGTGTCATTCGTGACAATCCGGTTGTCGCAGGGCAAGGAGGATCCGCCGGATGAAACGTGCCGTCTCAGCACTTGCCTTCGTCCTGTTCCTACTGCTCGGTCTCGCCGTCCCCGCGGCTGCCGGCGGTGAATCAGATCCGACCATCGGCGGCGACGAGCGCATGGCCGCCGCTGCCGGTCCGTGCGGGTCGTCGTACCGCCACATCGGGCACTACCCGATCGGCTCGTCGCCGGTGCTCGGCTACATGGACGTCTACTGGTCCAGCACGGCGAAGCGCAACTGCATGGTCGTCAACCACGCCACCGCCACCTACGGCACCAAGCTGTACACCGAGGCGAGCATCTGGCCGCACGGCTCGTCGCCGCCCTCGTGCCCCAAGAGCGTCGGCTGCGACGGCGGCATGTACAGCTACTACGCCGGCCCGGTCTACACGCCGGCCGGCGTCAACATGTCGAACCGCTGCCTCAACATCAAGGGCGTGGTCGACTGGACGACGGCCACCCGCACGCGCATCCACTGCGGTTGACGTCGGGCATCATCCGGACGTTTCGCCAGCAACGGCGCACCGATACGCTCCGGTCATGATCAGGCACACCGTCGCCTTCCGCCTACGTCACCCCGCCGGCTCGGAGCAGGAGCGCGACTTCCTGCACGCCGCGCTCGCGCTCGCGGACATCCCCGGCGTCCAGCGGTTCGAGCAGCTGCGGCAGACCAGCCCGAAGAACGAGTTCACCTTCGGCTTCTCCATGGAGTTCGCCGACCAGACGGCCTACGACGGCTACAACGAGCACCCGGTGCACGTGGCGTTCGTCGCCGAGCGGTGGGCCGGTGAGGTGGAGGACTTCCTCGAGCTCGACTACGAGCCGCTGGCCTGACGGCGGCCGATACGCACACCGCCGCCAGGGCGCGGCCGGACCAGCGGTGATGCGTCGGTCAGTGGTCGTGGGTCATGAGGTCGAGGGCGACGGTGGCGGCGAGCACCGGCACCGGGTCCTGGCCGGGCGCGACCTCCACGCCATAGGTGTCGGCCACCCGGAACCACTTCTTCGAGATGGTCGCGACCGGGGTCCGGCCGTCGGTGATCGTGTACTCGTGGTCGAGGACGTTCCCCTGGACGTCGAGGTCGGGTCCATCGGCGATCTCGACGCTCCAGCGGTCGCGGAGAGGGCTGATCAGGGCCTTCTTGACCATCGCGATCCGGTTGCCGTCGGCGTCCTCGACCTCCATCGAGTCCTTCACGCGCATGACCCGTTCCTGGATCTTCGCCACCTCGTGGCCCGTCGCGTCCTCGAGGATCAGCGTCTTGCGCAGCCGCAGCGCCTTCCCGTCCACCTTGTACGCGCGCTGCCCCTCGTCGGTCTCGATCCAGAAGTCGTCCCCGATGGAGACCAGCCGCTGCCGCATGCGGTAGTGGACGCCGCCATCCCCGCGCCGCTCCTCGCGGCGTTCTTCCCGGCGTTCGCGCCGCCGTCCCAGGCCCATGCCGACCACGTCCTCTCGTCCCGGCCTCCGAGCATGCAGCGGATGCGGGGCGCCGGCCTCACCCGCGGTGAGTGATTCCGGCCAGCAGCGTGTCGAGCCGTGCGCGGGTGTGCGGGTCGTCGAGCACCTCGCGGATCCACGCCTCCGCATGCGACCGGTCGGGCGAGCGGTCGTTCGGCCGGAGCCAGTCGGCGGCCGCCAGCTCGGTGATGTGGCCGAGCTGCGCGATCAGCATGGTGAAGTCGCCGTGGCCGGTGACCCGGGCGATGCCGCCGGCGTCCTCGTACGCGGAGACCAGCGCGCGGGCCCGGCCGGGATCGGTGCGCGCGTACTCGAACAACACGACCCCCAACTCCTGGGCCGGGTCGGCCGGGCCGCTGTTCTCCCAGTCGATGACGCACACGCCGCCGGCCACCGCCGGGACCAGGTTGCCGGCGGCGAGGTCGCGGTGGCAGGTCCGCGCCGCGGCCGGGGGAGCGAGCCACGACTCCAGCGCGACCAGTTCGTCGCGCAGCGCGGCGAGGTCGGCGGTGAACGGCGCGCCCGCTCCGTCCAGCTCGGCGATCAGCGCGTCCCACCGTGTCGCGCCGACCGGGTCGAGGTACCAGCGGTCGGGGTCGGAGAACGCCGCGGCGTGCTCGGCGCCCGGCACCCGGTGCGTCGCGGCGACGGCGGCGCCGACCAGCTCCGGATCGAGCATCGGATCGGGCTCGCCCAGGTCGACCCACTCGTAGACCCGCAGCCGGATCCCGCCGACGACGGCGAACAGGGCGCCGTCGGTGGTACGGCGGATCCGCGGGGCCGGGACACCCGACGCCGCGGCGGCCTCCTGGAACGCGGCGGCCGGGGCGAGCGCCTCCTCGTCCTCGTGGCGGAACGGGACCTTGACCGCCCACCGTCCGTCGGCGGTGGTGAGCCGCCAGACCGCGCCCTGCTTGCCGCGAGCGACCGGGCCGCCGGACAGCGTCGCGCGGGCGCCGAGGTCGAAGCGGTCGGCGATGGCTGCGGCGTCCACGGCGCCACTCCATCACAGCCGCGGTGACGTCAGCCAGTGAGTTCCACGGCCGGCTGAGCGCTCGTCAGCATCGTCAGCCGCGGCGTCACACCCGGCCAGGTCCGGGTGACATCGGCCGCGAGCGCCGTCAGCAGCGCCTCGACGTCGGCGGCGGCGCCCGCGTGCAGGGCCTCGGAGACGATCAGCACGTCGCGGGTCTCCGGCCGGACGATCGACGTGCCGCTCTGCTTGTACGTCCAGCGGCGCGCGTGCGCCTCGCCGGCCTCGTCGGCGAAGATCACCTCGCCGGGCGCCGGCCGCTCCACGTCGCCGGTGAACGACGCGTACGTCTCGTCGCCGCGTGCGCGGCGGACCTCGAGGTCGCCCTTGACGCGGTCGCGGTCCAGCGCGGCGACCGGGATCGCGGCCGCTGCCGACGCCGCGTTGCACAGGTCGACCAGCGGGTGGATCCGCGGCAGCGTGGCATCCTTGGCGAGCCGGCGCAGCAGCGACTCGGCGGCGCACCGGTACTGCGTCGGCTTCACGCCCATCGCGGCGAACGTGCGCCGCCAGGCCCGCAGCTGCGGCAGGGCGCTGGCCGGCCCGGCCTCGAGCAGCGCCCGGGCCCGGCCGACGTACCGGCCGACGGCGTCATCGGGCGCGGCCTCGTCGTCGATCCCGTCGACGACGAGTGCCCCGGCGGCCAGGGTGGGGTGGTCGGCCCAGATACCGGGCGCGTGGCGGAACCGCATACTGGCGATCCTCGCGCTGCCGCCCGAGCCGCGACAGGGCCAGCCGGACGTCCGTGCGATGGGCCAGACGCTGGATTACAGTCACTGTAATGAATGCTTTCGAGGGGAAGGTCGCGCTCGTCACGGGCGCGAGCCGCGGCATCGGGGCGGCGACGGCGCGGGCGTTCGCGGCGGCCGGTGCGGCGGTCGTGCTGGTGGCGCGCGACGCCGACGCTCTGGATGCGGTGCGGGCCGACATCGAGGCGGGCGGCGGGACGGCACTGGTCGTCGCCGCCGACCTGGCTCAGGAGCCGGCGGCCGAGCAGATGGTCGCCGCCGCGGTCGGACGGTTCGCCCGGCTCGACGCCGCCGTCAACGCCGCCGCGGCGCACGGTGGCCGGCCCACCCCGCTGGCCCGGCTCGCCGTCGAGGAGTGGGACCGGACGATCGCGGTCAGCCTGCGCGGCGCGTTCCTGTCGCTGCGCGCGGAGATCGCGGCGATGGTGCCGGCCGGCGGCGGCGCGATCGTCAACGTCGCGTCGACGACCGGCCTGGAGGCGGTGGCCGGGCTGGCCCCGTACGTCGCCGCCAAGCACGGGCTGATCGGGCTGACCAAGACCGCGGCGCTCGACCACGCCGCCGACGGCGTTCGCGTCAACGCGCTGGCGCCCGGGCCGACGCACACCGAGCAGCTGGATCGCGCCGGCGAGGCGGCGCGCGAGCGGGTCGCCGCGGCCGTCCCCGTCCACCGGCTCGGCACCCCGGACGAGGTGGCCGCCGCCGCGCTCTGGCTGTGCGGCGACCAGTCCGCGTTCGTCACCGGAGCCACCCTCGCCGTCGACGGCGGCCTGCTGGCCGGGCAGCCGCCGTTCGGGAACGCCCCGGCCGGCTGACGGCGAGTGGCGGCTCGTCGGCGACGACCCGCCAGGGAACCAGAGACGGCAGCCCGGCGAAGCTCACGGGGCAACGCCACCCGTCACCAAGGGGGTCGCCGCTGCCGAGACAAGCTCGTGCGAGGGCGCCCCGGTCGCGTCGTCGCGGCTGATGCCCGGGACGCAGGTTGATACTCGCGAAACCGGCGGTTGGGGGTCTTGGCTGGGCCGGGTTCGCCGGTCTCGCGAGTATCACCCGGTTTCGCGGGTGAGGGGCCGGAACCCACGGTCGCGGCTGACTCGGGTGGGCCGCGGGTGTGTACTCGAAGCAGGGAACACCTGGGAGGTGGATCTCATGGCACACATCTCGATCATCGGCACCGGAAACATGGGCCAGGCGATCGCGGGCCTGGCGGGCAGGGGCGGCAACACGTTCGAACTGCTCGACACCACGACCCTCGGCACGCCGCTGGCCGGCGACATCGTCGTCCTGGCGGTGCCGCATACCTCCGTCGACGACGTCCTCACCAGGCGGGGCGCCGAGCTGGACGGACGCATCGTCGTGGACATCACGAACCCGGTGGATGTCGAGACGTTCGACGGGCTGGTGGTGCCGCCGGACTCGTCGGCCGCGGCGCGAATCGCCGCCCGGCTGCCGGGCGCACGCGTGCTGAAGGCGTTCAACACGACGTTCGCCGGTGCCGTCGCCGGCGGCAGTGTCGGCCCGGTCACCACGACCGTGCTCATCGCCGGTGACGACGGCGACGCGAAGTCGGCGCTCGCCGCCGTGGTGAGCGCCGGCGGCCTGCGGGCCGTGGACGTCGGATCGCTGAAGCGGGCCCGCGAGCTGGAGGCGCTGGGTTTCCTGCAGATCAGCCTGGCCGCCACCGAGAAGATCACCTGGACCGGCGGTTTCGCTCTCGTGTCCTGACGCGGCGTACCCCCTGGCCATCGGTTCACGAGGCGCGTACGTTCGAGATGGGGGTGATGGTCATGCTGAATGACTATCCGGTCTACGCCACCATCGCGACGGGCGACCTGGCGCGTGCGCGGGCGTTCTACGAGCAGACCCTGGGCTTCGGTCCCGAGATGGAGGACGCCACCGCCGGCATCCTGTACCGGTCGGGGGCCAGCCGGTTCCTGCTCTACGCGAGCGAGTTCGCCGGCGGCCCACCGCAGACGGTGGCGACGTGGATGGTGGACGACGTCGACGCGACGGTGGCCGAACTGGCCGGCAGGGGAGTGACGTTCGAGCAGTACGACCTGCCGGGGCTCAAGACGGACGAGCACGGGATCGCCGAGTTCGGGCCGTTCCGGGGCGCCTGGTTCAAGGATCCCGACGGCAACATCCTCAACGTCGGCACCGGTCCGGCGAGCTGAGGTCGCGCCCGCCCGACATCCCACGCGACGGGTGATGACGGGCGCCCCCGTCCAGTGCACGCTGCTGGGTGTCCTGGACGGGGGTGTCTGATCATGGAGTCGGGTGATGCCACACCAGACCGGACGGCTGCGGCCGCGTCCGGCCTGATCCTGCTGACGCTGGCGTCGGGGCAGTTCCTGATGGCGCTGGACAGTTCGGTCATGAACGTGTCCATCGCCACCGTCGCCGACGACCTGGGCACGACCGTGACCGGCATCCAGTCCGCGATCACGTTCTACACGCTGGTGATGTCGTCGTTGATGATCACCGGCGGGAAGATCGGGGAGATCCTGGGCCGCAAGCGGGCGTTCGCCATCGGCTGCGTCATCTACGGGACCGGATCCCTGACGACGTCGCTGTCGCCCAACCTGACGGTGCTGCTGATCGGCTGGTCGGTGCTCGAGGGCGTCGGCGCCGCGCTGATCATGCCGGCGATCGTCGCGCTGATCGCGTCGAACTTCGACCGCGGCGCGCGTCCGCGGGCCTACGGCCTGGTGGCGGCCGCCGGGGCGATCGCCGTCGCGCTGGGGCCGTTGATCGGCGGGACGCTGACGACCTACGCCTCGTGGCGGTGGGTGTTCGCGGGAGAGGTGCTGATCGTCGGCGTGATCCTGGTGCTGACGCGGCGCATGGCCGACGTCCCGGGGGACCGCTCCACGCGGCTGGACCTCGTGGGCACCGCGCTGTCGGCGCTGGGGCTCGGCCTCATCGTGTTCGGCATCATCCGGTCCGGCACCTGGGGCTTCGTCAACGCGAAGCCGGACGCACCGGAATGGCTCGGCCTGTCGCCGGTGATCTGGCTGGTGCTCGCCGGTGGCCTGGTGCTGCTGGGGTTCGCGGCGTGGGAGCGGTGGCGGCGCGACACCGGCCGGTCGATCCTGTTCGATCCGGCGCTGCTGCGCAACGCCGTCCTGCGCGGCGGGCTGATCGCGTTCCTCTTCCAGTACGTCGTGCTGGCGGGGACGTTCTTCACCGTGCCGCTGTTCCTGTCGGTCGCGCTCGGGTTGTCGGCCATCGAGACCGGGGTGCGCATCCTCCCGCTCTCGCTGGCCCTCCTCGCGACGGCGCTCGGGATCCCGAAGCTGCTGCCCGACGTGTCGCCGCGGCTGGTGGTGCGGGCCGGCTTCCTGTCGATGTGCGCGGGTCTCGTGTGGCTGACCGCGGCGCTCGAGCTCGGCGTCGGCGCCGAGGTCGTGACCTGGCCGATGCTGCTGATCGGACTGGGCATCGGTGCGCTCGCGTCGCAGCTCGGCAGCGTGACGGTGTCGTCGGTACCGGACGAGCGAAGCGACGAGGTGGGCGGCATCCAGAACAGCGTCATGTTCCTGGGCTCGTCCATCGGGACGGCGCTCGCGGGCGCCGTGCTGATCGCGGCGCTGACGACGTCGTTCCTCGACAACGTCCGCGACGATCCCGCCGTGCCCGCCGAGCTGAGCACCCGGGCCGAGGCCGAGCTCTCCGGCGGCGTGCCGTTCGTCTCCGACGACCAGCTGACCCAGGCGCTCGACGACGCGGGTGTCCCCGCGGACACCGCCGACGCCATCGTCGACGACAACGCCGCCGCCCGCATCGACGGCCTGCGCTCCGCCCTCGCACTGCTGGCCCTGATCGCGCTCGGCGCGCTGTTCGCGGCGCGGAGCATCCCGCGACAGCAACCCGGGGCGGAGCGCATATCGAGCGAAACCTATTGACTTTCGATCGATAACCAGCGACAGTCGGCGCATGCCGTCCACTCATCGGGCCGTCGGCCCGCTCCGGATCCTGCTCGTGCTGCTGTTCGCCGGGCTGGTGGTCGCGCAGGTGGCGATCCTGCCGGTGACGCTCGCGGACCTCGCCGACGAGGAGCCCGATCTCGCCTACCTGCAGTGGCCGGCGCTGGTGTTCTCCATCGTCGAGCTGGTGTGCGTCCAGGTGGTCATCGTCTGCACGTGGCGTTTGCTCGGCATGGTCAAGGCCGGCCGCATCTTCAGCGAGGCCGCGTTCGCCTGGGTGGACGCGATCGTGTCGACGATGTCCGCCGCCTGGCTGCTGCTGTTGGCCGCGTTCGTCTCCGTGACCGCGGTGGTCGACGGCCCGGGACTACCGGTGCTGCTGTTCGGCGTGGTGCTGGCCGGGGGAGCGCTGGTGCTGCTGATGGTCGTCATGCGCGTGCTGCTGCGCCAGGCCACGACGCTGCGCACCGACATGGACGCGGTGATCTGATGCCCATCGTCGTGCGCATCGACGTCGAGCTGGCGAAGCGGAAGCTCAGTGTCGGCGAGTTCGCGGAGAAGGTCGGGCTGACGCCGGCCAACGTGGCCGTGCTGAAGAACGGCCGGGCGAAGGCGGTCCGGTTCAGCACCCTCGAGGCGATGTGCCGGGTCCTCGACTGCCAGCCCGGCGACCTGCTCGAATGGGTTCCGGACGGCGACGAGTGAACGTCGACGTGCTCGTGGTGGGCGCCGGGCTGGCGGGGCTGCACACCGCGACGCTGCTCGCTCGCGCGGGGCACCAGGTGCTGCTGGCCGAACGGCGGTCCCGGCTCGACGGCGCCATCCGCACGACCGGGATCTTCGTCCGCCGCACACTCGACGACTTCGCCCTGCCGCCCGGGTCGCTGGGGCCGCCGATCCGCCGCGTCGTGCTCTACCCGCCCAGCCGGCGCCGCCCGGTGACGCTGGTCAGCGAGCGCGACGAGTACCGCGTCGGCGACATGGGGGCGCTGTACCTCGACGCCGCGCGGACGGCGGCCGCGGCGGGCGTGCGCGTCCTGCTCGGCACCCGCTACGAAGGCCGGGGGCGTTCGGGGTTCCTGCTGGCCGGGCCGGAAGGGCCGATCCGGGTGCGGGCGCGGTTCGTCGTCGGGGCCGACGGCGCGCGCTCGCGAGTGGCCCGCGATCTCGCGCTGGACCGCAACCGGCACCTGCTCACCGGCGCCGAGGAGGTCTTCGCGGTCGAGGCCTCGGCCCGGCCGCCGACGTTCCACTGCGTGCTCGACCCGGCACTCGCGCCCGGCTACCTCGCCTGGGTGGTCGACGACGGCCGGCACGCCCACGTCGGCGTGGCCGGGTACGCCGACCGTTTCCCGGACGGCATGCGGCGGGCGCTGGCGCGGTTCAGCGCGGCCGCGCCGGGGCTCGACGGCGTGCAGCGTCCGGCCGGCGCCGAGGTCGAACGGCGCGGCGGTCCGATCCCCGTCGGCGGCGTGCTGGGCCGCATCAGCTGCGTCGACGGCCTGCTCGTCGGCGACGCGGCGGGCGCGGTCTCGCCGCTGACGGCAGGCGGGCTCGACCCGTGCCTGCGGTTGTCCGAGCACGCCGCCGCCGTCCTGGACGACGCCCTGCGGGCGGGCCGTCCCGACCCGCTCGCGCACTACGACGGCGCCGCGCTGCGAGCCCGCTTCCGGGGCCGGCTGGCGCTGCGGCAGGGGCTGGCCCGGGTCCGGACTCCCGCGGCGGCCGCGGCGGGGTTCGCGGTGCTGCGCACGCCGCCGGGCCGGGCCGCCGCCCGCCGCATCCTGTTCGGCGACCGGTCGTTCCCGGTCAGCCGCTGACGACGTCGTCGACGAAGACGTGGTCGCCCGTGGGCGGCCTGCCAGGATCGCCGCCACCCGCTTCGGAACGGCTTCGGCGGCGCGCTGGTAATTGCTTTGCCCGGGCCGGTCGCCCGCGGTTAGCGTCGTGAGCATGAGGCCGATCACCGAGGACGACATCCGCCGCTCCTTCGTCAACTGCTCCAAGGGCGAGGCACAGCGGCTGGCCGTCCCGCGCGACCTCGGCGAGCAGCCCTGGGACGACCTCGACTTCCTCGGCTGGCGCGATCCCGGCGCGCCCGACCGCGGCTACCTCGTCACCGAACGCGACGACGGCCTCGTCGGCGTCACGCTCCGGGCGGCCTCGAAGGCGGCACGCGGGTTCACCACGCGCAGCATGTGCTCGCTCTGCCTGACCACCCACACCAGCGGCGGCGTCTCCCTCATGACCGCCCGCCGCACGGGCGAGGCCGGCCGCCAGGGCAACACCGTCGGTCAGTACCTCTGCTCCGACCTCGCCTGCTCGCTCTACGTCCGCGGCCGCAAGAAGTCCATCGTCGGCATCGAGATCGACGAGACCATCACGGTCGACGAGAAGGTCGCCCGCGCCCGCCGCAACCTCACCACCTTCCTCGGCGCCGTGCTCAAGTAGCCGCCCGCGTCTCGTGCGTTCGCGGCGTGGAGCGCCCTACGCTGACCAGGTGGCGCTCCTGGGCACCAAGCTGCGCATGCCGACTCCGCGGCGCCGGCTCGTCGCCCGCCCGCGGCTCGTCGACCGGCTGCCGCTGGGCGCCGACCCGCTGCCTCGCCTGGTCCTCGTCTCCGCGCCGGCCGGCTTCGGCAAGACCACGCTCCTGAGCCAGTGGCTCACCCGGTGGCGGGCGGACCCGACGTCCCAGCCCCGTCATGTCGCCTGGATCTCCCTCGATGCCGATGACAACGACCCGCGGCGCTTCCTGGCCGATCTGCTCGGCGCGATCCGGGCGACCACGCCGCAGGTCGGCGCCGACACGGCCGCACTCCTCCACGACGACGGCGGCGCATGGACCTCCGCCCTTCTGATGGGCCTGACCAACGACCTCGACGGCCTCGACGCGCCGCTGGTGCTCGCGCTCGACGACTACCAGGCCATCGAGTCCCAGGACGTCCACGACGCGTTGACGTTTCTGCTCGATCACCTCCCAGCGCACGTCGGCGTCGCCATCACCACGCGCGCCGACCCGCCGCTTCCGGTGACGCGGTTGCGCACTCGCGCCGAGCTGTTCGAGGTCCGTGCCGCCGACCTGCGGTTCAGGCCACCGGAGGCGGCGGCCCTCCTGAACGAGGTGATGGGCCTCGACCTCGACGCCGGTCACGTCGACGCCCTGGAGCGCCGCACCGAGGGATGGGCCGCCGGCCTGCAGCTCGCCGGCCTGTCGCTGCGCGATCGGGACGACGTCGCGGACTTCGTCGCGGCCTTCGCCGGGAGCCACCGCTTCGTCCTCGACTACCTGGTCGACGAGGTCTTGAACGCTCAGTCGCCGCAGGTGCGCGACTTCCTGCTCGACACCGCGGTCCTCGACGAGCTGACCGGGCCGCTGTGCGACGCGCTCACAGGACGGCAGGACGGCCACGACCTGCTCGAGGCGCTGGAGCGCGGCAACCTGTTCCTCGTCCCCCTCGACGACCACCGGCAGTGGTACCGCTATCACCACTTGTTCGCCGACGCGCTGCGGGCTCGGCTGGTCGCCGAGCAGCCCGGACGGGAGCCGGCCCTGCATCGCGCGGCGGCCCGGTGGTCCGCCGAGCACGGCCGCCCGGACCACGCGATCGCCCACGCCATCGCCGCCCACGACGATCTGTACGCGGCAGACCTCATCGAACGGGCCCTGCCCGAGGCGAGCCGGCAGCGGCGGGACCGCACGATCCGGCGCTGGGTGCGGGCCCTCCCCGACGACGTCCTACGACAGCGCCCGGCCCTCGGCGTCGTCGTCGCGTGGAGCCGGCTCGGAGACGGCGACGTGGACGACGCCGACGCCTGGCTGCGCGACGCGGAGGACCTGCTGGCGGCGATGCCGCCTCGTGAGCGCACGCCCGACGACGAGCGCCGGCGGCTGCCGATGACGATCGCGATGTACCGTGCCGCGGTGGCCCAGGCGCGCGGCGACACCGCGAGCACGGCGCGGCAGGCGCGGCGGGTGCTGGACCTGGCCGGCCCGGACGACCACCTCGCCCGCGGGGCCGGGGCCGGGTTCCTCGGCCTGGCCCTCTGGGCCGGCGGAGAGCTCGACGCCGCGGTCGAGACCTTCACCCAGGCGGTGCGCAGCCTGCATGTCGCCGGGAACCTGGCCGACGAGCTCGGCAGCACCGTCGTCCTGGCCGGGATGTCCTGGGCCCGTGGCCGGCCCGCCGAGGCCGGGCACCTCTACGAGCGCGCGTTGACCGCGGCGGGTGAGCGCCCGGACATCGCGCTTCCCGTGACCGGCGACCTCCACGTCGGCCTCGCCGACGCGCTGCGTGAACGCGGCGACCTCGACGCCGCCGCGGAGCAGCTGCGGACCGCACGGGAGATCGGCGATGCCGGCTCGCTGCCGGAGAACCGTCACCGCTGGTACCTCGCCATGGCCGGACTCCGCCGGGCAGAGGGCGACCTCGACGCCGCGGCCGGCCTCCTGGCGCAGGCACAGGAGCGCTACCTCCCCGGGTTCTTCCCCGACGTGCGGCCGATCCCCGCGCTGCGGGCCAGGGTCGACATCGCCCGTGGCCGCCTGGCCCTCGCCCGGGACTGGGCCGGCGAGCACGCGGCCGCGCCGGGCGACCCGTCGTATCTCGCCGAGTGCGACCACCTGACGCTCGCCCGCCTCCTGCTGGCCGAGGAGCGGCTCGACGAGGCCCTGCCGCTGCTGGCCCGGCTGCTCGACGGAGCTCGCGGAGCCCGGCGTCAGGGCAGCGTGGCCGAGATCCTGATGCTCCGCGCCCTCGCCAACGCGGCCGCTGGTGACCTCGACGCCGCGATGAACCCGTTCGCCGACGCGCTGGAGACCGCGGTGCCGGCCGGCTACGCCCGGCTGTTCCTCGACGAGGGCGCGCGGATGGAGACGCTGCTCGACGTGGCCGAGCGCCGCGGCGTGGCGGCCGGCCACGTACGGGTCCTGCGCCGGGCCACCGCCGAGCGGCCGGTCACCGGTGACCCGGCCGGCGACGGGCTCAGTCACCGCGAACTCCAGGTGCTGCGGCTGCTCGCGACGGAGCTGACCGGTCCCCAGATCGCGCGCCAGCTCTTCGTGTCCGTCAACACACTGCGGACCCACACCAAGCACATCTTCACCAAGCTAGACGTGAGCACCCGCGCCGCCGCCGTGCGCCGCGGCACCGAACTCGGCCTCCTGTAGCCCGGCACCCCGAATCACCCACCCGATCACCACACATGGTGATGTGGCCTCACCACGTCGCTTCCTACGGTCATGGACCAGCGCCGGGCACCCCGCCCAGCCTCATGACCAGGAGCAACGCCATGACCGTCACCGCTACGTCCCTCACCCGCGCCGCCGGCTCCGCAGCGCTCCTCGCGGGCCTGATCTTCATCGGCGTCCAGATCGGTCACCCCCATCTCGATGCCACATCCGTCGGCACGACCGAGGTGGTCGTCCGGAGTTCCCTGAAGGTCCTGATGGCCGCGCTGGCACTGGCCGGCATCACCGGGATGTACCTGAGCCGGATCCGCCGCAACGGGATCCTCGGACTCGTCGGCTACCTGCTGCTCAGCACCGGCTACCTGCTGATCCTGTCGACCTCGTTCGTCGCCGGGTACGTCCTGCCGTCCGTCGCGACGTCCGATCCGTCCTACGTCGACGACGTCCTCGCCGTATTCACCGGAGACGCGGTCACGGGCGACATCGGTGCGATGGCCACGGTGTTCCAGCTCCAGAGCCTCTGCTACCTGGCCGGGGGCCTCGTCTTCGGCATCGCCCTGTTCCGGGCGCGGGTCCTGGCGCGGTGGCCGGCCGCGCTCCTGGCGGCCGGTGGCGTGGTGAGCGTCGCGCTGTCCGTGCTGCCGGACGCCTTCTACCGGCTGCTGGCCTTCCCGAACGGCATCGCCATGATCGGACTCGGCTGGTCGCTGTGGAGCACCGCACGCCGGGGCGTCATGACGCAGCCGGCCACGGCGAGCGTGCGATGACCGCCTCCATGCGTTACGAGCTCCGTCTCGAGGGCCGGCTCGACCAGCACTGGTCGAGCTGGCTCGGCGGCATGGCCGTCACCCACGAGGCCGACGGCACGACAGCGCTTCGCGGCGTCGTGGCGGACCAGTCGGAGCTGCACGGCCTGCTCACCCGGGTCCGCGATCTCGGCGCCACCCTGATCTCCGTCACGACCTCCCACGCGGCCGAGCTGTCCCGGACGCGCCTGCGCCTGCTGCGCGCCGGCTACCTCCTGATGGGGGTCGGGCTCGCCCTCGTGAAGTGGCCGCTCCTGCCCGAGGTGCACACCCTGCCGCTGTACGAGGGCGTGACGGTGTGCCTCCTCGCCGCGATGTCGCTGCTGGCCTTCCTCGGGCTGCGCCACCCGGTCCGGCTCGTTCCGCTGCTGCTGTTCGAGTCGGTCTGGAAGCTCAGCTGGCTGTGCCTGGTCGCGCTCCCCAAGGCGCTCGACGGGAGCCTCGACGCGGTCACGGCGCGGACCGCGGTCAGCTGCTGCCTGGTCGCCGTCGTCCTCGTGGTGATTCCCTGGAGGTACGTGTGGCGCACCTACGGGCGCGGCACGGACGTCAGCGCACGGTGAGCGCGCGGGCCAGCCCGGCCACCACGCGCCGGGTGAGCCGTCCCGATCCCAGGCCGAGGCGCACCAGATCGTCGAAGACCCGCTGGTCCGCCTCCGACGCCACGATCCCGGCCGCCAGCACCGCCGGCACCGCCGACAGCCGTGCGGCCAGGGCGCTGTGCCGCAGATGAGGGCCGAGCAGCGCGCGCACGGCCGTCCGGTAGCGCTCGCCGGCAGCCTCCGGCCGCCGCGCCGTCACCGCCGCCGCTGCCGCCCGCCCGGCCAGTGCCCCGGTCGCGACGGCGTAGTGGATGCCCTCACCCGTCATCGGGTTGACCAGCCCGGCGGCGTCGCCGGCCAGCAGCAGCCTGCCGTCCGGGTGCGGCCAGCGCCACGACGAGAGCGGCAGGTGGTGGCCACGCCAGCCGGTGCCGTCGTCGGCGCCGGGGAGGAGCTCGCCCAGCCGCCGCAGCAGCACCGCCCGCGTCAGCCCGTCGGTGCCGAAGGCGCCGTAGCCGACGTTGGCCAGGCCGTCGCCGCGGTCGAAACACCAGGCGTAGGCCTGACGGCGGCCGGGGTCGAACGCGATGACCTGCCGCCCGGCCCATGGCTGCGGCGTCGCGACGTACCCGCGCAGCGCGATGGCGCGACGGCGGACGTCGGGCACTCCGGCGGCGCGGCGCACGACGGAGTAGACGCCGTCGGCGCCGACCACCACCCGGGCCGTGAACGCGTCGTCGACGGTCACCACGTCGCGCAGCGTCCGCACGGCGCGTACCCGGTGCCGCTCCAGCCGGGCTCCCGCGGTGACCGCCGCCGTGACCAGGCGGTCGTCCAGGACGGCGCGCGGAACCACGCGGACCGCGCGCTGCATCGGCCGGGACACCCGGCGGCTCCCGTGGACCAGCTCCAGCCGCCGCACCGGCGCCCAGTCGTCCAGCAGGGCGGGGACACCCAGCGCGGCCAGCACGTCGGCCGCCTCCGGCGAGACGCCGTCGCCGCACGCCTTGTCGCGCGGGAACCCGGCGCGGTCGAGCAGCAGGACCCGCAGCCGGGGCGCCGCCGACAGCGCCCCGAGCGCCGTGGCCGCGCCGGCCGGTCCGCCGCCCACGACGACGAGGTCCCACGGGTCGTCCATACGGGGTGCACTACCCAGACGCGCCGTGCTCAGCGGCGCAGCACGAGCAGTATCGCGTCGGCCAGGGCGATGGCGATCACGGCGCGGAACGGCGTCGGGCCGCTGCCGCGCAGGGCCGTCACGACGAGGATCCCGACGGCGAGCAGGGTGGCCCACGCCCACGACGGCGGCCGGCCCGGGCCGAGGACGACCAGCGCCGACGCGAGCGCGAGCAGGCTCACGGCGATCAGGCGCGTCCGCGCCGGGCCCAGCCGGTGCGGCAGCCCGCGCACGCCGGTCGCGGCATCGTCCTCGAGGTCCGGGAGCACGTTGAGCAGGTGTGCGCCGACTCCGAGCAGGGCTCCGGCCGTGAGGATCCACCAGGGCGGCCACGTGGGTGGATCGTGGGCGAGGCTCACGACGGCGGGCAGCAGCCCGAACGCGACCGCGTAGGGCAACCAGGACAGCGCCGTCCGTTTCAGCACGAGGTTGTAGGCCACCGCACAGCCGACCAGCGCCAGATGCAACGACCCGGCCGCCGGCCCGAGGGCCAGGGAGAGCGCTACGCAGGCCACCGCCGCGACGGCCACCGCGACGCCGACCGTCCGCGCCGAGACCCGGCCCGTGGCCAGCGGTTTGTCCGCCCGGCCGACCGCGCGGTCGCGGCCGGCGTCGATCAGGTCGTTCGACCAGCCGACGGTCAGCTGGCCGGTGAGAACGGCCGCGACCACGAGGACCAGCGTGCTCGCGTCGAGGCCCGATCGCAGCGCGAGGAGCCCGGCGAGCGCCGTCACCGCCAGGGCAGGCTCGGGGTGGCAGGCCCGAGCCAGTCCCGTTGCCGCTTCACCCACCGCCACCATCCGAGTTTAAAATCCGCTGATCTGCGTATAAGTAGGCAATGACGCGCCTCCTGTCCGTCCACGGCGCACTGCCGGATCACAAGTATGCGCAGGCCGACCTGACCGCCGAGTTCGCCGGCATGATCGCCTCGGACGGTGGTTTCGACCGAGCGCTGCTGGAACGTTTTCATGCGAACGCGGGCGTGAGCACGCGGCACCTCGCCCTGCCGAAGGAGCGCTACGCGACGCTGCGCGACTTCGGTGACGCCAACGACGCGTTCATCGCCGCCGCGGTCGAGCTGGGGTCGCGGGCGCTGACCGGCGCCCTCGACGCCGCCGGGCTGGCGCCGTCCGACGTCGACCTGATCGTCTCGACGACGATCACCGGACTCGCGGTGCCGTCCCTGGACGCCCGGCTCGCCGGCCGCATCGGCCTGCGCCCGGACGTGAAGAGGGTGCCGATCGTCGGCCTCGGCTGCGTGGCCGGCGCCGCGGGAATCGCCCGGCTGCACGACTATCTGCTCGGGCATCCCGCCGACGTCGCCGTCCTGCTGTCGGTGGAGCTGTGCTCGCTGACCGTGCAGCGCGGCGACGTGTCGATCCCGAACCTCGTCGCCAGCGGGCTGTTCGGCGACGGCGCCGCCGCCGTGGTCGCCGCGGGCGCCGGCCGCGTCCACACGCCCGAACCGTCCGCGGGGCCGACAGCGCCCACGGTCCTCGCCAGCAGGAGCCGGCTCTACGAGGGCACCGAGCGGACCATGGGCTGGGACGTCGGGGCGACCGGTCTGCGCATCGTGCTGAGCGCCGACGTGCCGGCCCTGGTGCGCGACCACGTCGGCGGTGACGTCGACCGGTTCCTGGCCGACCAGGGGCTGCGCCGCGACGACATCGACTGGTGGGTGTGCCACCCGGGTGGGCCGAAGGTGCTGGAGGCCATGCAGGAGGCGCTCGGGGTGAGTCGCGCCGCACTGGCGCTGACCTGGGACTCGCTGGAGCGCATCGGCAACCTGTCGTCGGCGTCGGTGCTGCACGTTCTCGCCGACACGCTCGAGCTGCGCCCGCCGCGGCCCGGGTCGTACGGGATGATGCTGGCCATGGGGCCCGGCTTCTGCCTCGAACTCGTCCTGCTGCGAGCGTGACCGATGTCCGAGGTGTTGTTCACCGTGCTGGTCGGGCTGGTCGCCCTCGAGCGGCTGGCCGAGCTGGTGGTGTCCAAACGCAACGCCGCCTGGAGCTTCGCCCGGGGCGGCGTCGAGTACGGGCGCGCGCACTACCCGTTCATGGTCGTGCTCCACACGGGGCTGCTGGCCGGTGCGCTCGCCGAGGTGTGGATCCGGCGGCCGCCCTTCGTTCCGGCTCTCGGCTGGACGATGCTGGCGCTCGTCGTGCTGAGCCAGGGCCTGCGCTGGTGGTGCATCGCGACGCTCGGACGGCAGTGGAACACGCGGGTGATCGTCGTGCCCGGGCTCCAGCTCGTCCGCACCGGGCCCTACCGGGTGCTACGCCACCCCAACTACGTCGCCGTGGTGATCGAGGGGTTCGCGCTGCCGCTGGTGCACTCGGCCTGGATCACCGCGGTGGTGTTCTCCGTGCTCAACGGCGCCCTGCTCGCCACGCGCATCGCCGCCGAGAACGCCGCGATCGCGATGCTCGGCCGCGCCCCGGCGCCATGATCGACCTCCTGGTGGCCGGCGGCGGGCCGGCCGGCCTGACGACCGCGCTGCACGCCGCGCGGAGCGGCCTGGAGGTCGTCGTCTACGAGCCGCGTGCCGGGCCGATCGACAAGGCGTGCGGCGAAGGGCTCATGCCCGGCGCCGTCGCGGCGCTCGACGACCTCGGCGTGCGGCCCGGCGGATGCCCGCTGCGCGGGATCCGCTACGTCTCGGGCGAGCGGTCGGCCGTCGCGGACTTCCGCGCCGGCCCGGGGCGCGGGGTGCGGCGGACCGTTCTGCACGCCGCGCTGCACCAGGCGGTCGCCGAGGCCGGCGTGCCGGTCGTGCCGGCCGCGGTCGAGGGGCTGGTCCAGTACGCCGACCGGGTGGAGGTCGACGGTGTCGCCGCTCGCTACCTCGTCGCCGCCGACGGGCTGCACTCGCCGACCCGGCGGCGGCTCGGCCTGGACGTCCCGGTCACCGGCGCCCGCCGGTTCGGGCTGCGCCGCCACGTCATGGTGGCTCCTTGGACGGACCACGTGGAGGTGCACTGGGCGCCGTCGGCCGAGGCCTACGTGACGCCGGTCGGGCCGGACCTGGTCGGCATCGCCGTCCTCAGCACGTCCCGCGTGCCCTTCGACGAGCACCTGGCCGCGTTCCCGGCGCTGCGCGAGCGGGTCGCCGGCCGGGCCGTGACCACCGCGGTGCGCGGCGCCGGCCCGCTGCGTCAGCGATCGCGCCGGCGGGTGGCCGGGCGGACCCTCCTGGTCGGCGACGCCGCCGGCTACGTCGACGCACTGACCGGCGAAGGCGTCGCACTCGGCATGGCGCAGGCCCGCTCGGCCGTCGCGGCGATCGCCGCCGGCCGGCCGGATCGCTACGAGGCAGCGTGGCGGCGGATCACCTGGCGATACGAGGTGCTCACCCGGACCCTCCTCCGCGCCACGTCGACGACCCCCGGCCGCCGCGCACTGGTCCCACTCGCCGGCGCCCTCCCGCGCGTCTTCGGCGCCGCCGTCAACGTCCTCGCCCGGCCCGCCTGAGCGCACCTCGGCTTCCGAGGGGGTTCATCCGCAGGCGCATCGTCCGTCCCGTCTGATTCGATGTCGTCCATGACGACCGTCTCGGATCGCCCGGGGTTCGGCGAACGCCACCCTGACCTGGCTGCGCTGCCGGCCATCGAGGAGCCGGTGGCCACCCGGGAGACGTCCTGGTTCGGCGGAGTGATGCCCTTGCGGATCAGTGCCCACACCACCTCGACCGACCTTCCGGACGACATGCTGCAGGTCGTCCTCGGTGGCGCCGAGGACGAGCGAGACGGTGGCCGGAACGCCTCGTGGACCGACACCGACGGGTACGAACTGCGCTCGTGCCTCGTCACGATCAGCGAGGCAGCCAACGGACGTCGACCGACCTCCTCGCACCGATCTTCCTGGATGTCCTCCACCATCCAGGACGACCCTGACGTCGTCGGAAGTCGGACGCCGGAGGGGAGTCGTCGCTATCGCGGGAACGACCCGAGTCCTCCGGCGTGGACATCGAGGTGGTGCTCGGCCGATCGGGTGAGTGTGCGGTGCCGGCCCGCTGGCACGCGGCAGTGCTCGGATCCGTCCTCATGGAGAATCACGGCTCGAAGCCCGGTGGGGACCGTGACGTCCAGCTGGATGTGACGTCCCACGCGGTGGGCCGCTACCTCGATCGTCCCGGTGACCGTTGGAAGGGCGCCGGCCGCATGGTCGAGAGTCCCGAGCTGCGGCCGCACGGCGAAGGTGCGGTATCCGGGGTCAAGAGGGCGGATACCCAGCACACCCTCGAGTGCCAGAAATGCCGGAGCCGCTCCCCACGGGTGCGAGTGGGTGAGATTGGGCTTGATCCGTTCGTTCCATGCCTCCATGGTCGAACCCGCTCCGAGGTCCAGCATGGCCGCCCAGCCCCGGGTGCCCCTGCTGGTGAGGAGTGCGACGGCGCGATCGCCGTGACCCTGGGCGAAGAGACCATCGATGAGCAGGGCCGCCACGTAGACGCTGCACCGAAGTCCCTGCCGATGGGCATGATGCGCCGCCGAGTCGGCCTGTTCGGGCGTCGGTACGCCCGCCCAGAGGCAGAACGCCGAGGCGTGAACGCTGTCATGCGGGAGGAGCGCTCCGTCCTCGTCCAGTCCGTCCGCGAACGCGCCCTGTGCGTCATCGAAGAGGAGCGTGCTGATGCTGTTCCGCAACCGCGACGCGATGCCCGTGAGGCGCGCTTGCTCCACGTCGCGCCCGATCACGGCGGCGATCTCCGCGGCAGCCTGGTAGGCAGCCGCGGCGATCGCGTTGACGGCGGTGTTGACGGGGCCGAACCGGTAGCCGTGGCGTTCGGCGGGTGGCCAGTCCACCAGGTCGCTGTCGAGCGTCGAGTCGGTGCCCGGTGCCTTCCGTATCAACCCGGTGGACGGGTCGAGATAGCGGTCGGGGAGCAACGCCAGTAACGAGTCGAACACCTGCTGCGCGTGGGTGCTGTCGCCGGTGCGCATCCATGCGTCGTGCACCGCGAGCACGGTGTAGAAGGGCCACTCGGTGGGCCAGGTGCGGTTGTGTACCGCATAGGTGGTGCTGTAGCGCCCCAGCGACGGGTCCGGATCGAGGCACAGGTGCGCACGCTGCTGCAGGTAGACGTCGGCCTCGTAGACGAGTCTCTCGCGCGTCCAGGAGTCGACGTACAGGTTGCCGTTGAGGGCCCGAATCGTGTGTGCCGACAGGTGCCAGACACGGTCGAGAACCGGGTCCGAGCTCGCGAACGAGGCCGCTGTCGGCGGCATCGGGTAGATCTGCGCGACCGCGGCGACGTCGGACGGAGCCACCGGCGCGGTCAGGCCGGAGATCTCGGCGTACCGGAACACGCGCAGCCCCCACGGCTGGACGCTGCGGTCTTCGCCATCGCCGATCAGGGTCTCGGAGTAGGTGTTGCCGCTGTGCGTGCGGTACCGGACCGCACCGTCGTCGTCGAGACGTTCGCCGTAGCGGACGGTGACGGCGCCCCGCGCGCCCTTGGTGCGCAACCGGACTCCGCCCAGCCACGAACGTCCGTAGTCGACGACGATGCGACCGTCGCCGGTACTGCGCACCGCCTGCGGCATCACGACGGAATGCCGCACCTTGGCGGTGGGGGTGGGCACGAGATCGGGTAACGGCGGCCTCTGTTCGGCAGCGCTCCAGGCGCCGTCGTCGAAGCCCGCATGCTCGAATCCCCACGGATAGCGGCGCAGATCGAGATTCTCCGCGGGAAGCGGGTAGCAGACGGTTCCCAGGTCGCCGCCGGTGTGCAGCATGGGATCGACCGGGAGCGACCGCCACGAGGGGTCGGTCCCGTGCACGATGCGCTGCCCGTCGGCCAGGGCGATCACGAGGCGGGCCAGGAACTGCTGGCCCACGCTCGTGCCTGCGGTGACGGAGATCGCGTTCGGTCCGGACCTGAGATGTCCGGTGACGTCGAAGCCGTCGAACCGGGTCTCGCCGCCGATGCTGCGTGTCGGACCGGATCCGACGACCTGCCCGTTGACCGATGTGACGTGCACGTACTGACGGGAGGGCTCCGGCGAGGCCGCGGTCAGGAACAGCGTCGCCCACGCCACCGGTGTGCTGGGCAGATCGAACTCGCGGCGCAGCAGGCACAGCTGCGGACCTCCCGGCGCCCAGATCGGCGTAGCCCCGGACCACGCCCCCGACGGCGCGGTTCTGAAGGCGTGCGTCGCCGTCGGCTGGTGTGGTGGCACGACCGATGCATGCACCTCGTAGGCCTGCTCGGCTGACAGGCCGACGGGGATCTCGCAGTGGTGTCCGGCCGGCCGGAACGTTCCCTGCCAGACGGGCTCGGCATCGCCCAGGACGTGGACGGCCAGCGTGAGCTCCGGGCCGGGCTCGCTCACACCGGCCAAGGTCACGAGCAGCGGCTGTGCGGGATCGACGTCGACCGGATGACGACGCCCGTTCACGGAGACGATGCGCAACGTCACGACGATCCGGTCTCCGTACCCGTCACCGGCACCGCGTTCACGTCGCCCCGGATCCGGCTCGAGGTCGGCCGGGGTGCGGTTGCGAGGTGCTGCCGCGCACCACGAGGTCGCCTTGCAGCAGGAGGTCCTGGGTGCTGCCGGAGGCGTCGGACTCGAGCTGATCGATCAGCATCGACGCGGCCGCTCTGCCGATCTCGGCGCCCATGGCCGTGATCGAGCTCAGCTCCGGGTTCATCAGACGTGAGGCGGGCAGATCCTCAGCGCCGAGCACCGACAGATCGTCGGGTACGGCCAGCCCGGCCTGGCGCGCGGCGTCGAGACATCCGTAGGCAAGGAGGTCGTGGACGCAGAAGACGGCCGTGGTGGCGGGTTGCATCGTGCGGACGCTGGTCAGGGCGGCCGCGCCGGCGGCCGGGGTGAGATCGTCGGTCGTGACCTCGACCACGCGAACGCCCGGCGCTTGCGCCAGCGTCGCGTGGAAGGCCTCGCTGCGTTCGTTGCTCCTTCTGATCGCGCTCGAGGAGATGATCGCGAGATCGCGATGCCCGGCTTCCAGGAGGTGGCGGGCGGCAGTGTGGCCCAGCGCCGCCTCGTCCAGGCGTGCCGCGCTGATGCCCGGGTAGTCGGGTTCGTGGCCCAGCCGAAGCACGGCCGTGCCCCGCTGTTGCAGGCGCCGGATGTGCTCGGCCAGATGGCTGATGCTTCGGCCGGGGGAGAGCACCACCGCGGCGTAGCGGTAGCTCTCGAACGTCTCCAGGAAGCGTTGCTGGTCGGTGACGTCACCGCTGGGAGGCGCGATGGTGATGAGGTAGTCGTGATCGGCCGCGACCGCGCTGAGACCGTCCAGGACGTTGACGAAGAGCGGCTCGTGGATGTCGATGAACATCAGGCCGATCACACGGTTGCGGCCGAGACTGAACTCGCGGGCTCGGCGATCGGGCACGAATCCGAGCTCATCGATGGCGACCAGCACGCGTTCGCGCAGAGCGGGCCGCACCACGTCCGGGTTGTTGAGGACGTTCGACACGGTGCTGCGGGACACCCCGGCGCGGGCCGCCACGCTGCGGATCGTAGGTGCGGTCACGTTCTCTCCCTTTCGCGCCGGCATCGGCGGTGGCACACGTGCTGGCCAATCGAATCACGATGGTTGACAATCCTTCTTGGACCGGTCCAAGATTACCACGAGATGAGACTTGGACCGGTCCAAGAAGGTGGTCGCTCTGCACCGGCTGCATCGAGCGGGACCTCCGGTCAGGAGTACTGGTGAACCGATAGATCACGAACGAGAGGTACGCGATGGGGCGGCCGACGACCGATGATGGTGTGACCCAGTCGACCACGAAGACTGCGCAGACGACGGCAAGTGAGACTCGCCGTGCTGAACCGGTCGGCAAGCGCCCAGGGGGCGCTCGCGGACGGTTGCGGTGGCGTGCCAGGCTCCGACGCGACGGCATTCTGACGGTCTTCGTGTTGCCGGGCGTGCTGGCGCTGCTGGTGTTCCAGTACCTGCCATTGCTGGGGAATGTCATCGCCTTCCAGGACTACCTGCCGTTCCTGGGCATCGCGGATAGCCCATGGGTAGGCCTGAAGAACTTCGAGATCCTGGTCAACGGCGATCCGGCGTTCGTGCGCGCGCTCGTCAACACACTGATCATCACGGCCGTCCAGACCGTGTTCGTGTTCCCGATTCCGATCGCTTTCGCGCTGCTGCTCAACTCGTTGCTGTCGGAGCGGGTCAAGCGGGTCGTGCAATCGATCACGTACCTCCCGCATTTCCTGTCCTGGGTGGTCGTCGTCGCCGTCTTCCAGCACGTGCTGGGTGGCAGCGGCATGATCAACAACTGGCTGCGCACCCACGGCCACGAGACGCTCGACGTGATCACCAACCCGGACGCCTTCATCGCGCTCATCACGTCCCAGGTGGTCTGGAAGGACACCGGCTGGGCAACGATCCTGTTCCTGGCGGTGCTGTCGACCATCGACACGGAGCTGTACGAGGCCTCGAGTGTGGATGGCGCCTCCCGGACCCGGCAGTTGTGGCACGTCACGCTGCCCGCCATGCGGGGGATCATCGTCCTGCTGCTGATCCTCAAGCTCGGCGACTCGCTCACCGTGGGCTTCGAGCAGATTCTGCTTCAGCAGAACGCCGTCGGCAGGCATGCCTCCGAGGTGCTCGACACCTACGTCTACAACAACGGTGTCGTCGGTGGGAACTGGGGTGTCTCGGCGGCGGTCGGGCTGGTCAAGGGCGTGGTCGGCGTCGCTCTGGTGCTCGGCGCCAATCGGCTGGCACACGCGTTCGGAGAGGCTGGGGTGTACCGGCGATGAGTCGTCAGCGACTGCACAACGGCCAGGCGCTGCCCGCGTGGCCGATGAGGCTGCTGAAGGGTGCGATCCTGCTCGTGGTCTGCGCACTCGTGGTGCTGCCGTTCCTGGGGATCGTCTCGACCAGCATCGCACCGCGAGCCCAGGTCCAGGCCGAGGGTGGCTTCGTGCTCATCCCGGAGAGCTTCACGCTCGAGGCATATCGGTCTGTGCTTGCCGGCGGCGTCGTGGCCTCGGCGCTGCGAGTCAGCGTTCTCGTCACCGTGGTGGGCACGGCGCTGAGCCTGATCAGCAGCACGCTGCTGGCCTACGGGCTCTCGCGGCCGAACCTCATCGGACAGCGGTTCCTCGTGGTGTTCGTTCTGGTCAGCCTGCTCTTCACCCCTGGGCTGATTCCGCTGTACCTGGTGGTGAAACAGGCCGGGCTGCTCGACTCCATCTGGGCATTGATCCTGCCGTCGATGGTCTCCGGCTTCAACGTCATCGTTCTGCGGGCATTCTTCATGAACCTGCCGTCCGAGCTCACTGACGCCGCACGCATCGACGGCGCGAGCGAGTGGCAGATCTTCACCCGCATCGTGCTGCCGCTGTCCAAAGCGGTGACGGCGGTCATCGGGCTGTTCTATGCCGTCTCCTACTGGAACGCCTTCTTCAACGCGCTGCTCTTCATCAACGACCCGTCGAAGTGGCCGTTGCAGATGGTGCTGCGCATGTATGTCGTCAACGACGGTCAACTGGGCCAGTCCGACCTGGCAGTGACGGAGAACCTGCCCGCCCAGCCGTCGATTCAGATGGCCATCCTCATCCTGGCGATGGTTCCGATCCTGCTGGTCTATCCGTTCCTCCAACGTCATTTCACCAAGGGCGTTCTCACCGGCGCCGTCAAGGGATGAGCGCTCGGACTGCGCGCCGTATCCCCACGCTCGTCCCATCACTCGACAAAGGAGTCATCGCCATGGGATCGACCTTCACTCGCCGCGGACTGCTCCAGGCCTCGTTGGGCGGGAGCGCCCTGCTCGGGCTCGGCGCCCTGGTGGGGTGTTCCTCCTCCGGCACCGGGACAGGCGACGCCGTCAACGGCGCGTCCAACAACAAGGCGATGCTCCCCGACCATCTCCCTTACGACGGCATCACGCCCGACTTCCCGGGCCAGCCCGGACTCTCGACCGATGCGTACGCGACGTATCCGAGCGAGCCGGTGCGGGCGTACGCCACGGCACCGGGCGACGGGCAGCCGCTGAGCGGCCTGTCCTACTTCAACGGGTCGCTGCGTCCCGATCTGGACCGGAACCTGTACTGGCAGGCGATGAACACCGCGATCGGCTCGGACCTGCAGATCACCGTCGTGCCGGCGGCGGAGTACGGCAGCAAGTTCGCGACGGTCACGGCGGGGAACACGCTGCCCGACATGTTCACGATCCTGCCGACGCTGCCCGCGATCCCGCAACTGCTCCAGGCCAGGGCCGTCGACCTCACGCCCTACCTGGCCGGCGATGCGATCACGGCCTATCCCTCGCTCGCCAACATCCCGACGGCGAGCTGGCAGGGATGCGTCTTCGGGGGGAAGATCCGGGCCCTGCCCATCGAGCGCGGGCTGCAGACGACCAAGCTGATGTACCTGCGCCGCGACATCGCCGAATCAGCAGGCCTGGATGCGCAGGTCTCCGACTTCGCCGATTTCCGGAGTCTGTGCGCCGAGCTCAGCGCACCGCAGTCCAACCGGTGGGCGTTGGCGAACCTGCCACTGGACTACGTCAGGTCGATGCTGGCGATCGCCGGTCCGTGGACTCTGGAGGGCGGAACGATCGTGTCCAACTGGACGCGTGAGGAGCAGCTGGACGCGCTCGAGGCCGCTCGCGGACTGTACGAGGCGGGCTATCTCAATCCCGACGTGCTCGCCGCGCCGCCGTCGCAGACCAACGAGTGGTTCCACGCTGGAACGGCCGCGCTCAAATGGGACACCTACAGCGCGTGGACCGGCTTCTACGTCTACTCGGGCGTCGAGGGGTTCGGTGTCCAGGGGCTGCCGGTACCCGGGTTCGACGGTGGCAAGGGACAGCCGGTGCTGGGCGCGCCGAACATCGCGGTGTCCGCGATCAGCGCGGACAGCGAGGACCGGATCGAGACCATCCTGAAGATCGCCGACTGGCTGGCGGCGCCGTTCGGCACACAGGAGTACCTGCTGAACAAGTACGGAGAGGAGGGTGTCCACCACGAGCTCCAGGACGGCAACCCCGTGCTGCTCGACGAGCGCAAGGGCGAGTACGGACTCGGTCACATCTATCTCGCGGCCAGCCCCACGGTGTTCTACTACCCGGGTTCGGCGGAGATCTCGCGCGAGCCGCAGGACCACCAGCGCTCGATGCTGCCCGACGCGGTTCCCGACCCGACGGTCGGGCTGTACTCGGAGACCGGCTCACGCAGCTTCGCGGGGATCGTCCAGGACGTCGAAGCGTTGGAGGCCGACATCATCGGTGGCCGCCGGCCGGTGTCGGAGTGGACCAGCGAGATCGAGGCCGTGCTCGCAGGAGGGCTGCAGAGCATCCTCGACGAGTACAACGAGGCCTACGAGCAGTCGCAGTGAGTCCCGCAGACCGGCCGGGAGTCCCGGAGACCTATGACGTCGTCGTCGTCGGCGGCGGGCCAGCCGGCGTCCCCGCGTCCATCCAGGCGGCGCGGCTGGGCAGCCGGGTGCTGCTGATCGAGAAGAACGGCGGACTGGGCGGGACCACCACGACCGTGGGGGTGAACCTGCCCGGCCTGTTCCACGCCTGGGGTGAGCAGGTCATCGCCGGTATCGGGTGGGAGTTGCTCGCAGCGGCGGTCGAGCTGGGCGGCGATACGCTGCCGGACTTCACCGACGACGAGCGGCCGCACTACCTGCGGCAGGTCCGGGTCAACCCCTATGTGTACGGCGCCGTGCTCATGGAGGCGGTCGCTGCCGCGGGCGTCCACCCGGCTCTGCACACGATGCTCGCCGGCGCACACTGGGACGGCAACGCCTGGCAGCTGCTGGTGTGCAGCAAGGAGGGTCTGCGATCGGTCGGTGCGGCCAGGCTGGTCGACTGCACGGGAGACGCGGACGCCGTCGGGCTGGCGGGGCTGGCGCGGGTGCGCAACCCCGAACTCCAGCCCGGCACTCTGGTCTACCGCCTGAGCGGGTACGACCCCGGGTCGCTGGACTATGACGTCCTCGACGGCGCCTATGAATCCGCCGTCACCGCGGGCGACCTCGTGCCCAGCGACTTCGGCGCGCACGACCGGCCGCTGCGAGGCTTCCTTCGCAAGTACGGCGACACCGCCATGCACCTGCCCGGCGTCGACGGTGCCACCGGCCGGGGGCGTTCCGCCGCCGAGGCCGCCGGGCGTGCCTCGCTGTTGCGAGTGTTGCGTTTCCTGCGCCGCCAACCAGGGCTGGAACGCGTGACGGTGGCGTACTGCGGTGCCGAGGTCGGCATCCGCGAGTCGACGACGATCGTCGCGCAGCGCCAGGTGACGGCGGAGGACTACCTCGCCGCGAGGCGGTTCGACGACGCCGTGTGCCACAGCTTCTATCCGATCGACATCCACCGGCCCGACGGCGACGGCATCTACAAGGTGTTCCTCGATCAGGGGAGAGTCCCCACGATCCCACGCAGCGCCATGATCCCGCGTGACAACGCCTACGCGATCGTGGCCGGTCGGGCGATCGCCGGCGACCAGGCCGCACATTCGGCCTTCCGGGTCCAGGCCACCGCCATGGCCACGGGGCAGGCCGCCGGGGCCATGGCGGCTCTCGCCGCAGCCCGCGCCGCTCGCGTGGACGAGGTCGACCTCGAGGACCTGCGCCGCGTTCTCCGCAGGAACGGCGCCATCGTCCCCTCCTGACGACGACGGCCACGACCGCTCACGAATCCTCCGTCCGAAAGGTGATGCTCGATGATGAGTCATGGACCCGACGTGATGCGACGTCGCACCTTCCTGCAGGTCGCCGGCGCGCTCTGCGCCGCGGTGGCGGCCGGCCTGACCGAGTCCGCCGCGCACGCCACGCCCGCGTCGCCGAGGTCGGACCTACCGCCGCGGGCATGCGACCTGATCGACGAGAACTTCTTCGTCATCCTGGACCGCAACGGCATCAACCCCAGTGGTTGGGACGTGCGCCAGGCCGGCGGCTCCACCAGCTACTCCTACGGGAAGTGGTTCCGCTTCGCGGACGGCAATGTCCACCTGCCGGTGAGCATGACTCGGCGATTCGCGCCCCAGAGCAGCCAGGACCTGACACTCGAGTTCAGGTTCACGCCGCTGGGGCCGATGGACGGCACGCGATGGGAGTTGCGCCATGAGGACGACACTGCTGTCGCCCTGGTGGTCGAGGGCGACGCGCTGCGATTGCTGCTGGCAGACGGCACCACGGCTCAGCTCGCGACCTGCTCGGTCGGCACCGAGGTCGGCGTCAGGCTCGTCCACGACATCCCGGGTCAGCGCGTCTCGATCGAGATCGACGGTGCCGCCGTCGTCGACCGTGCGCCGGTGCAGGAGGTCGACGCCGTCGACACCCTGCACATCACCTCCGGACGTGCGCCGACCAGCGACATGTACCTGGGGCCGATCCGGCTCTACCGGGGCTATCACCTGCGCGAGACCTTCGTCGCGGGTGTGGCCGGTGTCCAGCCCGGCAGGTGGAGTCTGACCGGTGACGGCGCGACGTCGGGCCTCGTGCGCCGACTCAGCCAGGGCTATGCCGATCCGTACTCGCTGCGGGTCGACACCACCGGGTCTGCCACCTCCGCGGTGGTGGAGGTCCCCGCTCCTCCGGTGGACGGCACCGTTGTCTGTGAGGCCCGGACCTTCGTCGGCGGCAGCGCTGACGGGCTGGCAGTGCGGTTCCGCCTGAACGACCAGCGCGTCCTGACGGTGGACGTCAGCGCCGACACGGTTCGCGTTCTCGACGCCGGCGGCAGTGCCACCGCCCTACGTCCGTACACCCGCAACGTCTGGTTGCATATCCGGGCCGAGGTCGACGTCGTCACCGGTCGCGCCGACCTTCGCGTCAACGGCAAGCTGACCGCCGAGGACTTCGAGATGGGCACGGCCGGCGGCACTGCCGAGCCGACGGGGGTGAGCATCACCGTGCCTCGAGGCGTGGGCGCCCTGGTGGACGACGTCATCATCAAGTCGGCCGGGTCGATGCCGGCGGACTACCCCGAACCTCCGGCCGTCAGCCACGAGACCCAGCTCGCCATCGGCGTGACCGAGTTCGCCGGTTGGCGAGAGGGGAACCACTTCGGCTGGGACGTCCTGAACCCGTTCCGCAGTCAACGCCGACCCCTGCTCGGGTGGTACGACGAAGGCTCGGTCGAGGTGACCGACTGGGAGATCAAGTGGATGGTCGAGAACGGCATCACCTTCCGTATGACCTGCTGGTTCCGCCCGCACGACGCCACCGGCACCGCCATCAAACTGCCGCGGCTGCACCACGGATTGCACGACGGCTACTTCAACGCGCGCTACAGCGACCGGATGTCGTTCGCGATCATGTGGGAGAACGTCAACGGCGGTCGCACGAACAGTGCGGACTTCCGCACGAACATCGTGCCGTTCTGGCTCGACTACTACTTCAGCGATCCCCGGTACCTGGTCATCGACAACAAGCCGGTGCTCTCGGTCTTCCGGGCGGCGGCGCTGCTCAGTTCCTTCGGCACGGTGGCCGGCGTGCGGGCCGAGATCGATTACCTGGACCAGGTGCTCCGTGACCATGGCTTCGACGGCCTGCACGTGATCACCGCCATGGCGACGGCGGACGCGGCCGCGATGGGCTTGGCCGGGGAGCACAGGTACAGCACGTCGGTGTACCCCTCCACACAGCGGCTCGACCTCGAGCGCCAGCGAGACAGCGGCGCCGTTCCCGTGGTGCCGACCATCGGCATGGGCCTGGACGGCGAGCCGTGGACAGGCAACCCGGGGGCATTCGTCGACCCGAGCGATTACCAGCAGCTGCTGGAGTGGCTGCGCGACGACTACCTGGACACCCTCGACGACGATGCCCTCGGCCGCAAGTTGCTGATCCTCGACAACTGGAACGAGTACGGCGAGGGCCACTTCCTGATGCCTGCGACGCTGCACGGGTTCGGGTACCTCAACGCGGTACGCGACACCTTCGGACAGACGGGCTCACCCAACGTCGCCCCCGACGCGCCCCAACTGGATCGCCTGCAACACCTCTACCCTCCCGGCCGCACCTTCGCCGAGGCCCCCACCACCGGGCCGGCGCGCAGCACGGACTACACGCCCGCCTGGGAGTTCGACACCGACGGCGACACCGAGGGGTGGGTCGTCCTGAAGGAGATCGACGGGCTCCAGGCCAGCGGCGGCGCTCTGATCGGCAGCTCCACCACCAGCGACCCGGTGATCGAGCAGGAGGCGACGCTCGACCTGCATGCCGCCGAGTATCCCTACGCTGAGGTCCGGCTGCGGATGCAGCCGGCCGTCGGAGCGCAGTTGTTCTGGATCCGCGACGGCGACGCCGACTATCACGCGAACCGCTGCGTCACCGTGCGCGTGGAGTCGGACACCACCGAGTTCCAGACCGTCGAACTGCCGCTGTGGCGCAGCGGCACCTGGACCGGCAAAATCCGCAAACTGCGCTTCGACCCGATCAATCACGTGCCGGGCAGTTTCGAGATCGACCACCTACGGTTCATGAAGGTGCCTCTCCCCGCACCCAGGCTGATGATCGCGGGCGTCTTGTCACGGACTCCGTCGGCCACAGCCGACGGAACCGGCGGCTACGACGTACCGCTGGAAGCGGTCGCACGCGGGCTCGGCGGCCGAGCCGAACGGTCAGCGGACGGACACGAGTTCGCCGTCGTCGTCGGACGGATCACGCTCGAGTGTCAGGTCGGACAGACGGCCGCCCAGCGCAACGGGACCGAGCACACGCTGACCAAGGCTCCCTATGCCGGCACCGACGGCACCGTCCGCCTCTCGATCGACGACCTCGCGACGGCACTGGAGTTGGACTGGTCCTGGGACGAGCCCAGCGAGACCCTCTCGATCGACGTGGCACCCCTGAGCCAGAACCTGCGGGTGAATCCCGACGGCAGCGCCGACTTCCTCTCACCCGCCCAGGCGATCGGCGCGATCACCGATTCCGGGCCTGACCGGGAGTACACGATCACGATCGCGCCCGGCACCTACACCGAGACGGAGTGGATCGTCCCGCCCCACGTCACGCTGCGAGGTGACGACCGCGCCGCCTGCATCCTCGCGGGATCGCTACCCGACAACGCCCCCGACTCGGCGATCAGCGTCACGTCCACCCTCTGGCTCCAAGGCACTGCCACGCTGGAGAACCTGACGATCAGCGCCGTCAACATGCGCTACGCCGTGCACTCCGAGAAGTCCGGGAGCAACGTCGGCGCCGTCCACACCATCCGCAACTGCACCATCGTCCACTCAGGCAACGAGGGGGCGCGCCGGTGGCGCCGTGAGAACCCCTCCGCTGGAATGTCGCCCGAGACGGTGTGGGCCTCGGACCGGCCATGGGGATATGGATCCGCGAGCGGCCTGCGGCTGGAGATGACCGACTGCGAGCTCGTCGGCGTGAAGGAGGCCTGGTACATCCACACCAACAAGGACTTCTCGGCGCCGACGATCAACGTGCTGCAGGGATGCACCTTCCGCCACACCGGCGACAAGACGGCCCCGGCCGTCACCGTCCAGTCGCTCGGATCCGGCCGGGCCGATTCCGTCACCTTCACCGGCTGCACCTTCGACGGCGGGGTCGTGCTTCGTCACGACGACCGCCCCTGGATCTCCGAAGCTGCCGCAACCCAGCTCAGCGATCATGCCGAGACCCAGATCTCGCTCCTGGGCAGCACACCACTGGGGTTCCTGCCCCACCTTCGTAGCCGCGCCCTGCGCCTCGTGGCTTCGCGGGCCGACACCGATCTCCCGATCGGTGTCTCCGGGCCGGCCGCATCGCTGCTCTTCGGAGAACCGGTACGTCGTGCCGGTGGCGGGGGAGTGCCGAGCTATCTCTACGGCACCTGGGACATCTCCGGCATCGGCGTGGGCCTCCGCAATGACGTCACCGTTGCCAACACCATCGGGCGCCGCCTGGGCGACCGTACTCACAGCCCGGCCGAACTCACGGTCGCCGTCGGCGAGGAGCAGGTGACGATCACCTTCGACCAGGATCACACCGCGGCACCCAATGCCGAGCTCATCGCGATCATCGACGCCGCATTGGCGGGGCTGGCAACGGCCGACGAGTACGACGTCGGCGCCGGTGAGACCTACCCGAACGTCGGCGACAAGGAGCAGGTCTCAGCCAACGCCGGAAGCGCCGGCATCCCGCGCTGGGCAGTGGTGGAGCAGGCCGTCGGCGGAGTGCGAGTGCGGCACAGCGGAGCCGCATACGGAATCGCGCTGGAGCAGATTCCCCCGGGACGAGAGGGCCGGGTGCTGCGGACCGGCATCCTCGGCCGTCACCAACTCGCTGGTCTGGATGCCACCGGACTACCCACCGGTACTGCCGTCTACCTCGACGACAGCCGACCCGGGGCGCTCTCGCTCACCGATTCGGACCAGCTGGGCACCGCCGTCGCCACCGACTGGGTCGCATTCGACCTCGCCCTGTCGAACGGCCCAACCGTGACGGTCAAGAGCGGCAGCGGCTTCACGGTCGCCACACCAGGCGGCTATGAACGAGTCAGCTTCAAGCTCTACGACCGGGCGAGGATCGACCGCTTGTCTCTCAACGGTGTCGCGAAGGATCTGATCAACGACACCTGGTCCGATCTCGACTTCGTCGAGCCCGGTCGGTTCGGGGCGGTGGCCGGACTGAACACCCTTGTGGTCCACAACGCCGGCGGAGGCTCGACGAGCCTCGAGTTCACGCTGCTCGCGGCCGGCTCCTGACGACGCGCTCGAGCTCTCCGTTCGCCCGGGTCACCTCGATGAGGAGTTCTGTGTCTGCATCGCCTTCGTCCCTGTCCGTTCAGCTGTACTCCGTGCGAGACCAGCTGGAGAAGGACTTCCTGGGAACCCTCCATGCGCTCGCCGACCTCGGCCTGTCGCAGGTCGAGCTCTTCCGATTCACGTCCGACTCGGCGCCGACGTACGACCGGGCGCTGGGCGAGGCCGGGCTCACCGCACCCACTGCCCACGCAGGCTTCCTCGACCTCGGCGATCAGGACGAGATCTTCGCCGCGGCAGCCGAGGTGGGTGTCGGAACCCTCATACTTCCGAACAGCCCCGAGGAACGCTGGATCGACACCGGCGGACTCGACCGCCTGTCCGCGGACCTCAATGCCGCGGCTGCCAGAGCTGCCCGGTACGGGATCAGCGTCGGCTACCACAACCATTGGTGGGAGATCGAGACCACAGTGGACGGGGTCACCGCACTCGAGGCGTTCGCCACCCGCCTCGACGATCGCATCGTGCTCGAGATCGACGCGTACTGGGCCGAGGCCGCCGGAGCGAGGTCCGCCGAGTTGATCGAACGGCTGGGGAACCGGGTGGTGGCCCTGCACGTCAAGGACGGCGATCTCTCACGAGACACCAGGAAGCAGGTACCCGCGGGGCAAGGACGCCTGCCCGTCCTCGACATCCTTGCCGCAGCACCCGCAGCACTGTGCGTCGTCGAGTTCGACGCGTATGCGGGCGACAGCCTCGAGGGCGTCGCGGCGTCGGTCGCGTTTCTCCGTGCGCAGGGACTCCGGTGATGGCCGCGGGTCGGGGCGCCGGGCCGGTCGGCATCGGCATCATCGGCGCAGGGGTCATCAGCCAGCGGTACCTCGAGAACCTCACGGCATTTCCTGATCTCGACGTCCGCTTCATCGCCGACATCGAGCTCTCGCGCGCACAGGACCGTGCGCACTCCTTCGGCATACCGCGCGCCGGGACCGTGGCGGACCTACTCGCGGACGATCAGGTCGAGATCGTCGCGAACCTGACGAGCCCTGCCGTGCACGCGGACGTGGATCGGCAGATCATCGCCGGTGGCAAACACATCTGGAGCGAGAAGCCGCTCGCCCTGGATCGGGCCTCCGGGCGGGAGGTGCTGGAATCGGCTCAGGCGGCGGGACTGCGCGTTGCCTGCGCACCGGACACCTTCCTCGGCGCCGGGTTGCAGACCGCGCGGCGACTCATCGCCTCGGGGCGGATCGGGGATCCGCAGTCCGCCCTGTTGCTCTTCCAGACGCCCGGCCCGGACCTATGGCATCCGAGCCCCGAGTTCTTGTTCGCGCGGGGTGGTGGGCCGTTGTTCGACATGGGGCCGTACTACCTCACGGCTCTCGTGCAGAACCTCGGCCCGGTGGCGAGCGTGATGGCGACCGGAACCCGAGCACGGCCGGTCCGCGTCATCGGTTCCGGCCCGAACGAAGGGACCGAGTTCGCGGTTGACGTGCCGACGAACGTCCATGCCCTCATCACCTTCGAATCAGGGGCCTCCGCGGTCGCGGTGCTGAGCTTCGACTCCTATCTGCGGCGCGCAGGCGGCATCGACGTCATGGGGACCCTGGGTACGATCCAGACTCCCAATCCCAACACGTTCACCGGGCCGAGCACGATCTTCACCGCCGACACGCCGGACGGTGAAGTCGTGCCGCCGTCCGGGTTCGAGTACGGCCGCGGCTGCGGGATCCTCGACCTCGCACGCTCGATACGTGCGGGCGTGCGCGAGCAGGCGCCAGCAGAGCTGGCCTTCCACGTCCTCGACATCATGGACGCCACGGCGGAGTCGATCGCCGCCGGTAACGTCGTGCGTGTCCTTTCGACGGTCGAGCCCAGCCCAGTACTGCCGGACGCCTGGAATCCGGCCGCTCGCACTCTCTAGATGAGTGAGTCCGAATGGTGGTGAGGACGGCAGGTCGGGAGTCGAGGACGGGACGGACGGGTCCGCCGCACGGGTGGCTGTCGCGTCGGCGCCACGGCGTGACGATGTGACCCGGCCCTTCGTCGTTGATGACGATTGACAGCGCCATGAACTGCCGTGCCCGGGGGGCAGGTGATCATGCTCGAACCGGGTGGGCCGGGGGCTGAGGGGCGGCGATCCCACACCGCTCACCGGACCGGCCGACGCCACCGGCGCGATCAGACCGCGGAACCACCGAAGAACCCCTTCGGACTCACTCATCTAGCGGGTGGTCCAGCGTGTCCACGGAACTGCACGACAGCGTGAGGAATGCGCCGATGTCCACAGCAGGTGGTGCTGTGGCGATCATCACCAACAGCGACGGGCAAGTGCTCATGCACCCTGCCTGACGACTTCGCCCACATCGCATGGCCAGGTCATGGAAGCCTGCTCGGAGGCGGAGCGGACGGCGAGGAGACACCGCACGATGCCATCGTGCGCGAGCTGCATGAGGAGGCTGGACTGGTTTCGTCCTGACGGCTCGGTGTCAGCGGCTTCCACCGATCAGAAATCCCCCGCCACGTCGTCAGTCCTGGTAGACCCCTCGCACCGGTGGAAGGATTGCTGACCATGACCGACGCCAGACCGATGGGCGCCGACGAGGCCACGTTCATCGCGGTGGTTCGCTCAGGCGATACGGCGCGGTTCGCGCTCATCACGGAACGTCACCGGCGTGAGCTGCAGGTGCACTGCTACCGGATGCTCGCGAACTACGAGGACGCCCAGGACATGACGCAGGAGACGTTCCTGCGGGCGTGGAACAAACGCGAGTCGTTCCAGGGCCACGCTTCGCTGCGGACCTGGCTGTACCGGATCGCGACGAACGTCTGCCTCGACTTCCTGAGGAGGCGCAATGATCGCACTCCCGTACCGTCCGAGCTGCCGGACCCCGGCTCCGAGGTGCTGTACCTGCAGCCGTACCCCGACCGGATGCTCCCCGAGGACCCGCAGGAGTCGGTGGTGGCGCGGGAGACGATCGAGCTGGCGTTCATCGTCGCCGTCCAGCACCTGCCGCCGCGGCAGCGGGCGGTGTTCATCCTGCGCGACGTCCTCGGCTGGCCGGCGTCGAAGGCGGCCGACGCCCTCGAGCTGACCGTCGCATCGGTGACCAGCGCACTGCAGCGGGCGCGCGTGACGATGCGTGAGCAGCTGCCCGACCGCCTCGGCTGGCGGAGCCCCGAGTTGTCGAATGACGAGCGCGGCGTGGTGAAGTCGTACATCGACGCCCATGAGCGCAACGACCTCGACGGGCTGATGTCCCTGCTGCGCGACGACCTGCGCTTCGCGATGCTGCCCGAGGCGGGCACCTCGACCACGACGGCCAAGGACGCGGTGGACGGCTGGGTCTCCGGTGGGCTCTTCCAGCGAGGCCACGACGACTGGCGCGGTATCACCACGACGGTCAACCGCATGCCGGCCGCCGCGCTGTACCTGCGCACCCCCGACGACCCGGAGTACCGGCTGTTCGCCATCGCGGTCCTGCACATCGCCGACGGGAAGATCGCCGAGCTGACCGGATTCGACGCCACCGGCAAACCATGGCTGGACCTGCCCCCGACGCTGTGATCACACCGGTCCGGACACCACCGCACCGCCGGTGTCGCCGGCGGGGCTTCTTCCTGCCCGAGGAACATCGTCACGATCGACGACGCCGTCGCCCTCATCTCCGGCGAGTCGGCCGACAGGTCGCTCGGAACGCGAGGAAGGCGCGGAGGGAGGGCCGTCGCCGGGCGCGGCGCGAGAACCTCATCGGTGCGCGATCCGCGTCCGCGGGCGGTCCTCGCGTTCCGGACCGAGAGCGTGTTCGAGAGGATCGACTCGCGGTGGTGAAGGTGCGTCGTTGCTGTCTTGCTGGTAGGGCGGGTGGGACTCGAACCCACGACCCAGGGATTATGAGTCCCCTGCTCTAACCGGCTGAGCTACCGCCCCGGGAGCGGCGAGTGAACGCTCGCGCCCGAGAACCTTACCCCGACGACGGCGGGCGGCGTCCCGCTCGGGCCAGGGCGTCCTCGGCCTGGGCGATCAGGGTGGCGACGAGGTCGCCGGCCGAGGGGAGGTCGGTGATGAGATCGACCCCCTCGCCCGCCCAGACGGGGAGCGGGGGTATCGCGCCACGCGCCACGTCGTCCTGGTAGTCGCGCAGGGCCTGGGCGTCGCCGGCGAGGTCGGTCTCGCGGTCGCGCCACCGGTCGAGGTAGGGATGGCCGAGGGTGCGGGCCGGGTACCGCGACGGCCAGGGGGAGCCGCGGGCGATGTCGAGGACGGTGCTGCGCTCGGTGTCCGCGGCCGATCCTTCGACGATCGCCCGGACGATGGCGGGATCGGCCAGAGACTCGGTCGTGGCCTGGAACCGCGTGCCGATCAGGGCCCCGGCCGCACCCAGCGCCAGGGCGGCAGCCACACCGCGGCCGTCGGCGATGCCGCCGGCCGCCAGTACCGGCACGGGCGCCGCGAGGTCGGCCACGACGGGCACGAACGGCAGCGTCGACCGGCCGTTCCGGGCGCCGTGCCCGCCGGCCTCGGTCCCCTGGACCACGATGACGTCGGCGCCCAGGTCGACGGCCTGCCTGGCCTCCTCGAGGTCGGTGACCTGCAGGATCAGCGCCGCACCCGCCTGACGGATCCGGGCGGCGTACGGAGCGGGGTCGCCGAAGGACAGCATGACCGCCCGCGGACCGTACTCCAGCGCACGCTCGACCGCGCCGTCCTGGATGCCCCAGGTGAGGAACCCGACGCCCCACGGCAGCGCCGGGTCGGACGCGACGATCGGCGCCTCGCGATCGAGCCACGCCCGGTCGCCCAACGCGGCGCCCAGCATCCCGAAGCCGCCGGCGCGCGACACGGCCGACGCCAGGGCGCCACCGGCCGACCCGCCCATCGGCGCGAGCGCGATCGGATGCCGCAACCCGAACAGGTCCGTGAACGCCGTCGACAACGTCATGGGGACATCATTGCCAGGGGAGCGGCCCTCCAACCGGGCGCGGACGCCGATGGGAGCCCGACCGGGTCGCCGGGTGCTGCCGCTCGACACAATGACACCGGCCGAGCGCCGTCCGCGCTCGGACATCACCCGCTGAGGGTGGCGCTCGACCGTCGGCCGGACGGTGGGATGGGCCGTGTGTCAGACGACGCACACGGCGCCGATGCCGAGCTGGAGTGGGTGCCGCGGAGGCTGAGGTGGGTCATCGGGCGCTGGCCTGGCCGGATCGCGGCCGGCGGCGCCGCCGCGTGTGTGCGCATCGACGTGTTCGATCGGGCGATGACGGTGGCGGCCCAGGTGTTCAGCTCGGTGCTGCCGATCCTCATCCTGTTCGCGACGTGGTCCGGTGCGAGCGCGACGGACGCGACGGCGCAGGCGCTGCAGATCCCGGACGAGTCGCGGGCGGTGATGGACGACGCGGTGCAGGGCGCGGCGGGGACGGCGTTCGGGGTGGTCGGCGTGCTGATCGTGCTGGTGTCGGCGACCAGCCTGTCGCGCGCGGTGACGCGGGCGTTCACGGCGGTGTGGGCGTTGCCGCGGCCGCGCAACCGGCTCGGCTCGGCCTGGCGCTGGCTGGCCGCGGTCGTCGGACTCGCGTTGTCGATCGTCGTCGTGCGGCAGCTGGCGGTGCTGGCCGGCGAACTGCCGCAGCCGCGGGCCTGGCAGTCGGTGACGGCGTTCGCGGCGGACACGGCGGTCACGCTGTTCCTGCCGTGGGTGCTGCTGGCCGGCGCCGTCCGGCCGCGGCTGCTGCTGCCCGGCGCACTGCTGTTCGCGGTCACGATGCTCGCGGTCCGCCCGGCGTCGGCGGTCTGGCTGCCGCGGGCGCTGGATTCCAGCGCGGACCGGTTCGGCTCCATCGGCGTCGCGTTCACGTATCTGGCCTGGCTGTACGTGGTCTCGCTCTGCTTTCTCGTGACGGCGGTCATCGGCCGGGTGGTCGTGACGGACGACGGTCAGCTGGGCCGCTGGCTCAGGGGATGACAGGCGGACGCCCCGGGGCTGCGGTCCCCGGGGCGTCCGTGGTCGATCCGTCATGGGTCAGGGCCGACCGCGAGGTCCGATGCGGCGATGAGTCCCACAAGGGACAAGGGAATCAGTGGTGTCCGGCGTGGTGCGCGAGCGCCTCCTCGATCGACGGCTCGGCGGGTGCGGCTGCGGCCGAGGCCTTCGCCGCGGCCGGCTCGGCCGGTACCGACTCGGCCGGCGGCGTCTTGCCGACCTCGGACTGGGCCGCGGTGCGGGTCAGCATGCCCCGCTCCCGGCCGGTGATGACGCCGGCGGTGACCAGCTGGTTCGCGACCTCGGTGACGTGCCGGACGAACTGGCCGTGGTTGGCCCACTCGCCCTCGTCGTCGATGAGGTCGTTGATGGTGCAGCCGTCGCCGCGGTCGACGTTGGCCACGAGCGAGTCGAGGCCGCCGATGACCACCGTCGGGCGGGTGTCCGAGTCGGGGCAGGCGTCCCCGTCGCGCTCGACGACGGTGAACGTCACCGACCCGGCCTCGGACTCGTTGCCCGCGTGGTCCGTCGCCCGGTACCGGACGGTGTGCTCGCCGACCGACGAGACGACGACCGGCCCGGTGTACGGCACGAACGCGCCGTCGTCGAGCGAGTAGACGACCGACGCGACGCCGGACTCGGCGTCCGTCGCGGTGACGGTGACGGTCGCGGAGTCGACGTAGGCGCCGTCCGGGTTCTGCTCGCCCGCCACCGACGCCGCCACGGTCGGCGGCGTGGTGTCGTCCGGCTCGGGCGCGACGACGGTGAACGCGACGGACTCGACCGGCGCGACGTTGCCGGCGTTGTCGGTCGCCCGGTACTGCACGGTGTGGTCGCCGACCGACGAGACGACGACCGGCGCCGTGTAGGCGGTGAAGCCGGCGCCGTCGAGGTTGTACTCGATCGACGCGACGCCGGACTGCGCGTCCGTCGCGGTGACGGTCACCGTCGCGGCCCCGATGTAGTCGCCCTCGTCGTTCCGGTCGCCGGTGACGGCGGCCGACGTCTCGGGCGGGGTGGTGTCGTCCGGTTCCGGCGCGACGACGGTGAACGCGACGGACTCGACCGGCGAGGTGTTGCCGGCGTTGTCGGTCGCCCGGTACTGGACGACGTGGTCGCCGACGGCGGAGACGGTGACCGGGGTCGTGTACGGCTGGAACGAGCCGCCGTCCAGCGCGTACGCGATCGACGCGACGCCGGACTGCGCGTCCGTCGCGGTGATCGTCACGGTCGCCGACCCGACGTACTCGCCGTCCGGGTTCTGGTCACCCGCGACAGCGGCCGAGACGTCCGGCGGCCTGGTGTCGTCCGGCTCCGGCTCGACGACGGTGAAGGCCACCGACCCGACCGGCGCGACGTTGCCGGCGTTGTCGGTCGCCCGGTACTGCACGGTGTGGTCGCCGAGCGCGCTGACGACCAGTGGCGTCGTGTAGGCGGTGAAGCCGGCGCCGTCGAGGTTGTACTCGATCGACGCGACGCCCGACTGCGCGTCCGACGCGGTGATCGTCACCGTGGCCGACCCGACGTAGTCGCCGTCGGCGTTCTGGTCGCCGGTGACGGCGGCCGACGTCTCGGGCGGGGTGGTGTCGTCGGGCTCCGGTTCGACGACGGTGAAGGTCACGGACTCGACCGGCGAGGTGTTGCCGGCGTTGTCCGTCGCGCGGTACTGCACCGTGTGCTCGCCCAGCGCCGTCACGACGACCGGGGTCGTGTACGGCTGGAACGAGCCGCCGTCCAGCGCGTACGCGATCGACGCGACGCCCGACTCGGCGTCGGTCGCCGTGACCGTCACGGTCGCCGACGCCACGTAGTCGCCCTCGTCGTTCTGCTCGCCGGACACGGTCGCCGAGACGTCCGGCGGGGTGGTGTCGTCCGGCTCCGGTTCGACGACGGTGAACTGGACGGCCTCGACGGGCGCGACGTTGCCGGCGTTGTCGGTCGCCCGGTACTGCACCGTGTGGTCGCCGACCGACGAGACCACGACGGGCGCGGTGTACGGGGCGAACGCGGCGCCGTTCAGGCTGTACTCGACCGACGCGACGCCGGACTGCGCGTCCGTCGCGGTGATCGTCACGGTCGCCGACCCGACGTAGTCGCCGTCGGCGTTCTGGTCACCGGACACGGCCGCCGAGACGTCCGGCGGGGTGGTGTCGTCCGGCTCCGGTTCGACGACGGTGAACGCCGCCGACTCGACCGGCGCGACGTTGCCCGCGTTGTCGGTCGCCCGGTACTGCACCGTGTGCGCGCCGATGGCCGAGACCACGACGGGCGCGGTGTAGGCCTGGAAGGCGCCGCCGTCCAGCGCGTACTCGACCGACGCGACGCCGGACTCCGCGTCGGTCGCCGTCACGGTGACCGTCGCCGACCCGACGTAGTTGCCGTCGTCGTCCTGCTCGCCGGAGACCGCTGCCGAGACGTCCGGCGGAGTGGTGTCGTCCGGCTCCGGCTCGGCGACGGTGAACTGCACCGACTCGACCTCGGAGGTGTTGCCGGCATTGTCCGTGGCGCGGTACTGCACCGAGTGGTCGCCGACCTCGTCGACCACCACCGGGGCGGTGTAGGGCTGGAATCCGAGGTCGTCGATCTCGTACTCGATGGTGTCGACGCCCGAGCCGGTGTCCGTCGCGCTCACCGTGACGGTGGCCGATCCGACGTAGTCGCCGTCGGCGTTCTGGTCGCCGGTGACCTGCGCGGACACCTCCGGCGGGGTGGTGTCCTCGGGACCGTCGGTGACGACCAGCAGACCGGTCATCGAGCCGTGCCCGGGGAACGCGCAGAAGTAGCGGTAGACACCCGGCGTCAGGACGACCTCGACCTCGTGACGTCCGCCGTTCGGGTCGAACGGGTTCGCCGTGATGTCGAGGACGACGTCCTGGTTGTACTGCGGGTCGCCGGTCTCGAACGTCAGCGTGTGCGGCATGCCGCTGGTGTTGCCGGTGGCCACGCTGTTCTCGAAGACGATCGTCGTCGGCCCGGCCACCGCCGTCGTCGGGGCCGTCCCGTACGCCGTCACGCTGTTGTTGCCGGTCCAGGTGAGTGTCTGCGCCGCCGCGGTCTCGGCCGCGCCGGCAGAGGCGGACGACGTCGACGTGGCCGCCGGCGCGCCGCGCAGGGCGGCGGCCGTCGGTACCAGGCCGACGGCCATGAGGGCCATGGTCAGCACCGCGACGACGACGCCCTGGGGCGTCACCCGCCGGCGGCCGGACCGGCCCGTCGAGGGATGGCGGCCGGTGAGGTCCGCCCAGAGTCGTTGAAGCATGAAGTGCCGCACCTCTTTCGTGAATCCGCGAGACGCCGAGCGTCCCGGCGGCCGAGGCCCGCCGGGACGGGCGCGACCCGGGGGTAGGTCGCGCCCGCACCGGCCGGCCGCCGGGGGGCTAGAGCTCCCGGACCCGGATGTTGCGGAACTCGATCAGGTCGTTGTTGCCGTGGTTCTGCAACCCGATGTATCCGCTGAGGAACTGGCGCAGGTCGGTCGGCGGGTCACCCGCGCGCGACGACGCGATGCCAGGCACGTTGTCGAACTCGTTGATCACCGCGCCGTTGCGGATGATCGTGTAGTGCTGGCCCTCGACCCGGATCTCGTAGTCGTTCCACTCGCCCTTCGGCGTGGCGCCCGAACCGGGCAGAGCGATCGGGTCGAAGTTGTAGACCGACCCGGTCTTCTGCACCTCGCCGGTGGCGCCGTCGTAGATCTGGATCTCCTGGCCGCAGTAGATCGCGACCCAGGCCGGCGAGTTCGCCGCGGAACCGACGCGGCCGCACTCCGGCCGCTCCGCCAGCGGTTGGTTCGGGTTCGGGAACCGGATGAACACACCGCTGTTGGCGCGGGTGGTGCCGGGCGAGACGTCGCGGAACTGCAGCCGCACCGAGTAGTCGGCGAACTCCCGCTCGGCGTACCAGAGCATGCCCAGCCCGCCGCGGCTGATGATCGTCCCGTCGCCCTGCAGCTCGAAGAAGCCGCCCGGCGCCTGGGCCCAGCCCTCGAGGGACTCGGCGGTCCCGTCGAAGATGGCGTCCCAGCCGGTGTCACCCGGCTTGCCGATCTCGGACTGCGCCGCGAGCCGGGTCAGCGTGGCCTTCTCGCGGGCCGTGATGATCCCGTCGGCCGACAGGCCGTTCGCGACGTCCGTGACGTGCCGGACGAACTGGCCGTGGTTCGGCCAGCTGCTCTCGTCGTCGATGAGGTCGTTGATGGTGCAGCCCTCGCCGACGACGTCGTTGGTCACGCCGGTGTCGGTGTCGCGCAGCCACACGGTGCCGCGGTCGTCCGGCACGGCGCAGCCGACGGTGACCTCGACCTCGGTGGTCATGGTCTCGCCGTCCGCGTACGTCACGGTGAGCGTCGCGGTGTACGAGCCCACCGCGGCGTAGGTGTGCCGCGGGTTCGCCTCGTCCGACGTGGCGCCGTCGCCGAAGTCCCACGCGTAGGACACGCCGCCGGAGCGGGCGCCGGTGAAGGCGATGGTCAGCGGCTTGTTCTGCACGGCCGTCGCCGACGCCGACGCCACCGGGGTGGCCGGGCCGCCGTTGTAGACCACGCGGATCAGCTTCTGGTTCGGGGTGAGGCTGAAGAACCCGCCGCTGTAGTCGGACATGTAGAGCGCGCCGTCCGGGCCGAACCGCGACGTCATCATCCAGCTCTGCAGCTGGTCGTTGGCGCCGCCGTGCGGGATGATCGAGGTCAGGTTCTCCGCGAACAGCGGCGGGGCCTGCTCCTCGATGCCTTCGGGGTCCACGGTGACGGCGATGCGGCTGCTCGAGCCGCAGTTGTCACCGAGGATCCACTTGCCCTCCCAGTACGACGGCCACGAGACCCCGCTGCCGGTGTCGACCAGCGACTCGCGGAACGTCGGGCCGGTCATGACGGCCTGGCAGCCGCCGCTGCGCATGTACGGGAACCCGTAGGTGGCGTCGTCGTTGTCGTACGTCGGGACGCCGTCGCCGCGGTCCGGGAAGTCCGGGTTGCCGCCCTGCGGGGAGTACCAGATCATGTTGTCGCGGGCGTCGGGGATGTCCACCAGGCCGGTGTTGCGCGGCGAGGTGTTCAGCAGGTTGCCCTTGCAGTCGTACCAGTCGGTCAGCACCGTCGCGTCGGTGTTGCTGCGGTCGCGGTACGGCTGCCGGTTGCCCATGCAGAACGGCCAGCCCTGGTTGCCCGCCGACGTGATGATCGTCGCCGTCTCGTACTTGGCCGGGCCGAGGTCCGCGTTCGGGCCGCCGGCGTCGGGGCCGACCCAGGCGGCGTGCAGGTAGTCCGTCACCGTGTCCACGTACAGGGTCGAGATGTTGCGCACGCCCATGACGTAGATCTCGGCCCGGGTCTTGCCGCCGCCCTCCTCCTGGCCGGTGAACAGGTTCCCGTCCGGGATGGTGTAGGTGCCGTCGGGTTCCGGGTGGATGCGCAGGATCTTGCCGTTCAGGTCGTTCGTGTTGCCCGACGTGCGGCGGGCGTCCTGGAACGAGATGCCCGCGAACTCCTGGGTCCAGTTGTTGCCGGAGTACCCGCTCGAGCCGCCCGACGAGTTGGCGTCGCCGACGCCGATGTACAGGTTGCCCTCGGAGTCGAAGTCCATGCCGCCGCCCGCGTGGCAGCAGCTGTGGATCTGCGTCTCCCACGACAGCAGGTCCTCGCGGCTGCCGAGGTCGATCTGCTGGGTCTGGTGGTCGTAGGTGAACCGCGACACCGTCCGGTCGCCGACGCGGCGGACCTTGTCGATCGACTCGTACGGCATCCAGTAGACGTACATCCAGCCGTTCTCGGCGAACGCCGGGTCCAGCGCGATGCCGACCAGGCCCTCCTCGGTCTTGACCAGCTCGCCGCCGCTGCCGCGGTTGCCGAACACGTCCAGCGTGGTCAGCAGCTGCACGTCACCCGTCTCCGGGTCCCACTGGTGGATGGTGCCGCAGCCGCGGCCGACGTTCGCGTTCTCCCAGGGGACGACGGGGCCGGTGGCGCAGGCCGCCTTGCCGATGTAGAAGACGGTGCCGTCGGCGGCGACGTCGAGGCCGTGCGGCTCGCCGTTCTGGTCCAGCTGCCCGGTCTGGTTCACCGCGGACAGCCGCTCGACGTCGTAGTTCGCGCCGATGGTGGCCTGGCAGTCGCCGCGGACGAGGCCCGTGGCCCACTGCAGCGCGCCGGTGACGTGGCTGCGGAACTCCGCCTCGTCCCAGCTCTCGGCCGTGCCGCCCATGCCCGTGTAGAAGGAGCGGCCGCCGTCGTAGTCACGACACCACGAGATCGGGTGGAACGCGCCGTTGGCGCCCTCGCCGGGCTCGTAGGTGCGCTCCTGGACCTGTGCGACGGTATGCACGGTGCCGACGGGGTTCGGGGCCCAGTTGGTCCACCGGTCGGTGCGGGTCAGCGTCAGCGGCAGGCCGTCGTTGGCCGGGTGCTGCCGGTCGACGATGCTGACGGTGGCCTCCTGCGGCTGCACCGGCTCCGGCTCGACGACCTCGCCGGCGAACAGCTGCCACTCGGCCAGCTGGGTGATGGTGTCGCCGGAGTTGCGGGTGATGTCGAGGCGGTAGTGCAGGTACTCCGTGGTGTTGGCGAACTCGTAGGCCTTGACCTGGAACCGCTCCGGGAAGTCCTCGTTGGTGCGGCGGTCCAGGTCGACCCACGTCGTCCCGTCGTTCGAGCCCTGGATCGTCCAGTCCTGCGGGTCGCGGCCGGCGGAGTCGTTGGCCGACGCCAGCGCGTACTGGTTCACCGCGGCCGGCTCGGTCAGCCGGACCGTGATCTGCGCCGTGCGCACGAACCCCAGCCACTTGGTGTTGACGTTGCCGTCGACGACCTTCGCCGCGTCCTCGTTGGGCGGGTTGTTCGCCGTGGCGCTGACCGCGGCGATGTCGAGCGAGTCCGGCAGCGCGCCGACCGGCCGGGTACCGATCAGCCCGGTGAACCACTCCGACCGCTCCTGCGCGCGCGACGCGTCGCCGATGCCGAGGAAGCCGCCGCCGTCCTCGATGTAGGCCTCGAGCGCGTCCTCCTGCGACGGCGACAGCTCGGTGCCCATGGCGGACAGGAAGACGACGCCCCGGTACGCGGCGAGCGTCTCCGCGGAGAAGCTGGCCGGATCGGTCGACACGTCGACGCCGAGGCCGCTCGCGGCGCCCAGCTCCTGGACCGCCGCGACTGCGGTCGCGACGGGATCGTCCTGCTCGTCGGCTGGGCCGTGGAAGACCAGCACCTTGGCGGCGCCGTCGGCGTTGTTCGCCTTGGCGGCGCTGAGGGCCTGGCGGGCGGCCGGGCTGGCGTTGTCCGCGGCGTCGGGGGACTTCGCGGCCGGCGCGCTCGAGGCGCTGGGCGAGGGCTCGGACGGTTCGGGCTGCTCGGGCTGCCCCTGCGCGGGCAGCGCGCTCACGCTGAGCGCCAGGACCGCCGTACTCGCCAGGACGAACGTCCGGCGCCACCGTGCGGATCGCGCCGGTGGTCCTCCCTCCGGACGGACGAGGCTGGTGCGTCTCATCGTTGCTCCTTCGAATCGATGTGCGCTCGTGCCTGTGCGTTCTCGGCCCTGATCGATGTGGGTGGTGTCGTGCGGGCGCTCGGCGACTAGCCCGCGTGGCCCTGGTGGCCCCCGTGTCCTCCGTGGAACCGCTCGATCGCCTCCTGTGCGTGGTCGGGGATGCTGCCGTCCTCGTTGCGGACCAGGAAGACGCCGGCCATGCCGCCGTCGGAGTGGAACTGCACGTGGCAGTGGTACATCCACGCGCCCGCGCCGACGCCGTCGCCGGCGATCACCTGGAACCCGAACGAGCTGCCGGGGTTGAGATCCTTGTTGTCGACGGCCTGGGTCAGGTCGTTCGGCCCGTCGAGGTACCCGGTCCGGTTGTCGGCCCAGCGGTGAGCATGCAGGTGGAAGGTGTGTTCCATGCTTCCGTGGCCGATGCACAGCCACTCCACGCGCTCACCCAGGACGGCGTCGAACATCGGCGTCATCGGCGCCATCAGGTTGTTGATCGTCATGTCGTTGAACACGACGACGAACGTCTTGTCCGGCAGCAGGTCGCCCTTGCGGCGCACGATGAGACCGCCGTACAGGCCCTTCTGGAGTCCCTGGGTGCCGTGGTCGCCGCCCAGCGCGTGGTCGTGGTAGTGCCAGTAGCCGGCCGTTCCCGGCAGCCAGCCCCGGCCGCCGGCCGAGGTGCGTTCCTTGCTGCGCCACACGTAGGTGCGCGTCTCGCCGGGCTCGTTGAAGGAGGCGTTGAACGGGGACCCGTCGGAGAAGACGTCGTAGTCGACGCCGTGCGGGTGGATCGAGAGCCGCTGGCTCGTCGTGTTGACCAGCGTGATCTCCAGGGTGTCGCCCTCGACGATCTCCAGCAGCGGGCCGGGGATGGTCGCCTCGCCGGGTGCCAGCCCGTAGCCGAACCGGCCGCCGGACAGCGCCTCGGCGTAGATCGTCACCCGCTGGGTCGTGCCGGCGGCCCGGGCCGTGCGCAGCCCGGGTACGGCGGCCGAGCTGGGGCTCGACGGCGCCGCGCTCGTGCTCGCGGCGACGGCGGGGAAGGCCGCACTCGCGACCGCGCCGGCCAGCACCGACCGGCGGGAGAGGTGCCCTAACCAGCCGCGTCGGACGGGGTTGTCAGCCATGGGGTCTCCATTCCGTGAGTCCCGGGGCGCCTGCACCGGAGACCGGGGGTGGGGCCGGCACCACCACCACCGCAGGGCATGGACGACCCCCGACGGTCGCTGATTCGCACCGACCCGTACATGGCTCCGCACAGTAAAGGGGCTTTTGCATGCACGTCAACAGAAAGTTTCACGTTCGTCGACAAATGCTCCCTTGGTAACGCTTCGGGCCGACTGCGTTCCAGATCCGATTCGGTCGAAAAGGCGCTGGTATCGCCATTGGTGAACTTCGTCCCGGCCGGAATCTCACGTGCGCGTGGGTGGGCGGCCGTCCCTGGCCGACTTAGGTCGAGCGACAGGGGACTTTTGCAAGTTACCGGGAGGTAACGGTTGTGTCGGTGGTCGCTCGCTAGGTACCGTCCCAGTCGTCAGTGGTGTGGGTCACCGCAGGGCAGGGCCGGAGCCTGTGTGACCTCGCCGCGGACGAGCGCACCCGGTGGCCCCGCATGGCCGCCGGGCCGAGGTCGTTCGTCCGAGGTGAGGTGGTCACCATGCACCGGGGCACTTACCGGGTCACATCGACCGGCCCTGCTCCGGCCACTCGCCCGCCGCCGAGTCGTTCACCGCCGGCCCAGCAGGGGCCGGTCCGCAGAGGGTGTGACGGCTGCATCGTCGCCGGTGGGCGTGCGGATCCGGGTCGGACGCGGGTCGCGTCGCCGGCCGTACCGCAGTCGGCCGGCGCAGCGGTGACCCGCGGCTCGGCGACCGTCAGCGGGTGCCGGCCAGCGCGAGCAGCGCCAGCACGGCCACCAGGCCGGCCGACAGCCGCAGGCTGAGGTTCGGCTGCTCCGGACCGAGCAGCCAGCGGCGCAGTCGGGCGAGCGACCGCAGTCCGGTGAAGCTGGGAGTCACGGCACCCCTCCAGTCCGCGACCGGCACGCCTCGCCGGCGCGAGAACCGACGTCGATGCCGGGCGCATTCGACCCAGACCGGGAATTCCTATGCGGCGCCGACGCGAATTGCCGGCCGCCCAGCGGCCGGCGGTTCAAGCGGCTGGAAAAAGGGAGCCGCAGGGATCGGGGGCCGTTCACACGAATGGGAGAACCCTCAGGATCGCTCACCTGGAAACGGCCGTCAATACCCGCTTTCGCGAAGTGAGCGGGCGGGTCAGCGCGCGCGGATGCGTGGATTCATGCACGCGATGAGCGCGCCTGGTGGCGGAGTGTCTTCGCGCCGGGTGACGTCAGCGCCGACATGTGCCTCTGACGTCACCCGGCGCGAAGGGAACACCGGTGCCCTGAGCAGTCCCGCCTGAGCCGACGGCCGGGGCCGGGCTCAGCCGGCCCAGCCCCAGTGCCGTCGCTGGGCGTCGACGGCCCAGGCGGAGATGCGGCGGCGGTCGGCCTCGGGCGGCAGCGGCGAGCGGCCGCCGTCGAGGGCCGTCCGTACCTCCGCCTCGACCGCCGTGATCTCGACCGAGACCTCGTCGCGGGCGACCTCGCCGCGCTTGACCGCGAGCACCCGCTCGCGCTCGTCCGGGCGCAGCGGCAGGCTGAGTCGTCCGTCCAGCGCGATCTCTCGGCCCTGGTAGGCCAGCCGCAGCGCGTGGCTGCCGTACTTGACGTCCCAGCCGTAGCGCTCGATCAGTTCGGGCCGGTTCGGCACCCGGTTGCGCCTGCCGCTGCCGAGCATCCGCTCGTGCTGCGCCGTCATGTAGCCGAGGAACCGTTCGGCCGCCTGCCGCGACAGGAACGCGCCGGCGAGCGCCCGCAGCTCCGTACCGAGCGGGCTGACGACGACGAGGTCGGCCTCGGGCGCGTACAACGGCAGCAGCACCGTCGGGTTGCCCTTGAGCGCCAGCTTCAGGTACTTGCGCAGGGAGTAGAGGACGAGGTCGGTGTCGCCGTGGCCGGACCGCACGCCCTCGGGCTGGGTGCGCCAGACGTAGTGCGGCTGCCGGGGGAGCAGGCCGACGACCGACTCGGGAGGCTCGATGTAGACGCCCATCTCGTCGTGGTCGTCGGTGCCGGCGATGGCGATGCCGTGCACGCCCGAGCCGACCACCGAGCGCAGGATCTCGTTGGGCAGCGCGACGTCGGGGTCGCCGTACTCGACGTTGGGTCGCCGGGTCGTCTCCATGACGCCATGGTCGCGTCCGGACCGGCCCCGGGGCGAGTGATTTACCGTCCGGTGCGGCCGTCGATCAGGCGAAGGACTCCGGGACCATGCGGACGGTGACGCAGACCCGGTTCCAGGCGTTGATCGTCGTGATGACCATGATCAGCTGGGCCAGTTGCGGGTCGTCGTAGTGGGCGCGGGCCTGCTCCCAGACGTCGTCCGGCACCCGGGGCGCGCCCTCGCTGAGCCGGGTCATCGACTCCGCGAGCGCGAACGCCGCCCGCTCGGCCGGGCCGAAGAACGGGCCTTCGCCCCAGGCGGCGACGGCGTAGACGCGGGCCGGGGCCTCGCCGCCCTTCACGGCGTCGTGGCTGTGCGAGTCGACGCAGTAGGCGCAGCCGTTGACCTGGCTGACCCGCAGTTTCACCAGGTCGAGCAGGCCGGCCGGCAGATCGCCCTCGTGGGCGCGGCTGTCGAGTGCGGTGAGTGCCCTGTACGCCGCGGGGGCGAGGGCGGCGATGTCCATACGCGTCATGCCGTCACCGTACGGCGCTACATTGGTCTCTTCACAGTGACAATTCCCGTCTGATTGATTGGTCCATTGGAGTTCCACGTCAGCCTCGACGGCGCGGGCGACCTCGCCGCGCGGATCTACCGATCCCTGCGCGACGGCGTCCGCGACGGCCGGCTGCGCCCCGGCGACCGGCTGCCGCCGTCGCGCGAGCTGGCCCGGACCCTGAACGTGTCGCGCGGCACGGTGGCGACGGCGTACGAGCGGCTGAGCGCCGAGGGTTTCCTCGTCGGCCGGGTCGGGGCGGGGACCTTCGTCGCGCCGGGCGCGGCGGCCGGCGCGTCCCGCGTCGCCGCTCGAACCATGCCGGCCGGCGGACTACGGCCGCGGCCGGGCTGGGACGGCGCGCCGAGGTCGCCCGGGCCGCATACGGCCGCCCGATACGACTTCCAGGTCGGCGTCCCGGACACCCGGCTGTTCCCGTACGACACCTGGCGGCGGCTGGTCGCGGCCGAGTGGCGGCAGGGCCGCGAGCCCGTGGGCTACGCCGGCCCGGCCGGTCATCCGGACCTGCGCGCCGCCCTCGCCCGGTACGTCGGCTACGCGCGATCGGTGCGGGCCGGCGCCGACGACGTCGTCGTGACCAGCGGTGCTCAGCAGGCCCTCGATCTCGTCGCGCGTGTGCTGCTCGCGCCGGGCGACGTCGTGGCCGTCGAGGAGCCCGGGTATCCGCCGGCGCGGGAGGCCTTCGAGTCGTACGGCGCGCGGGTGGTCGGCGTGCCGGTCGACGGCGACGGGCTGGTGGTGTCGCGGCTGCCGCGCTCGGCTCGGCTGGTGTACGTGACGCCGTCGCACCAGTTCCCGCTCGGCGTCGCCATGTCGCTGCCGCGCCGGCTCGAGCTGCTGGCCTGGGCCGGCGCTCACGACGCCGCCGTCGTCGAGGACGACTACGACAGCGAGTACCGGTTCGCCGATCGGCCGCTGGAGCCGTTGCACGGCCTGGGCGGTGGCGGACGGGTCGTCTACGTCGGGACGTTCTCGAAGACGCTGCTGCCCGGGCTGCGGCTCGGCTTCGCCGTCGTGCCGCCGTCGCTGCGTGACGCGGTGCGCACCGCCCGCCGGCTGGCCGACGGCCACGGGCCGGTGGCCACGGAGGCCGCGCTGGCCCGGTTCATGGACGAGGGGCTGCTGGCGCGGCACATCCGGCGGACGGCGAAGGTGTACGCCGAGCGGCGGTCGCTGTTGCTGGCCGGGCTCGAGGGTGGTGGGCTGGCGCCGTACCTGGAGGTCGTGCCGTCGGCGGCCGGTCTGCACGTGTGCGCGCTGCTGCGCTCCGGCGACGGCGCGGTCGTGCGGGCCGTCGCCGCACGGGCGCGGGCCGCCGGTGTGCGCGCCGAGACGCTCGGCAGATACCAGGCGGCGCCGGGCGGGCCGGCCGGCCTGGTGCTCGGGTACGGCGCGATCGAGGCGGCGGACCTGCCGGCCGGGCTGGAACGGCTCGCGGCGGCGTTCCGGGCGGTCACACCGGGCTGAACCCGCCGCCGGTCAGCACCGGGACGACGTCGGCGGCGTCGCGCTCGGCCGCGATGGCGACGTCGCCGGGATAGCCGTACGCGATCAGCTCGCGGCCGGACGCGCAGTCGCGCAGGGTGGCGGCGAGGTCGGGCGCGGCGTCGGCGGCCGCGCGCGCGGCGATCGCCTCGGGAGAGAGGTGCGCGGCGCCGAGCGCGGCGACGATCGCGCCGGCTCCGAGCAGGTCCTCCAGCGCCGGGCGCAGGGTGCCGTCCGGCCAGCGCTCGCCCGCCGGGATGACGCCGACCGGCCGGTCAGCGGTGCCGTAGCCGGCGGCCGTCAGCCAGCGCCCGACGGCCGCCGCGTTGCGCAGGCAACCCGCGACGACGGTGACGGCGGGATCGTCGCCCGCGGCGGCCGCGATGGCCGACCCGTTCGGCGACGGCAGCACCAGCCGCGGCGTGACCGGCGCGGCCCGCAGCGCCGCCGGCGACAGCGACCACGGCGACCGCGGGCTCGCCTCCTTCCGGCCGACCGCGAGCCTGGCGCCGACGGCGTCCGCGTAGGCCGCCGCCGACTCGTCGCGCCAGGCGTACGGAAACACCGTTGTGCCCGCGTCGGCCGCCACCGACACCGCCGTCGTGAACGACAGCACGTCGACGACGACCAGGCAGGCGACGTGCGGGGCGAGCCGCCCCGCGCCGGCCGGGCCCCAGTCGACGCGCACGCCGTAGCCGTCCTGGTCCCATGCACCCACCCGCTGATTCTCGCCGACCTTGTCGGGGCCGGGTGGTTGGGTGGGGCCATGGCGGACCTGAAGGCTGAGCTGCACCGCAAACTGCACGAGGCTCGCGAGGGGCTGATGTCCAAGCTCGACGGGCTGAGCGAGTACGACCTGCGCCGGCCGCTGACGCCCACCGGCACCAACCTGCTCGGGCTGGCCAAGCACCTGGCCGGGGGCGAGTACGTCTACCTCGGCACGTCCTTCGGCCGCACACCGCCCGAGACCCTGGCGTGGGAGGAGGACGGCTCGGTGTGGGAGGGCGCCGACATGTGGGCGACACCGTCGGAGTCCAGCGAGTACATCCTCGGCCTGTACCGGCGGGCGTGCGCGCACGGCGACCTGACGATCGAGGAACTCGGCCTCGACACTGCGGGCCGGGTGCCGCACTGGCCGGCCGAACGCGCCGACACCACGCTCGGGGTGCTGCTCATCCGCATGCTGGCCGAGACCGCCCGGCACGCCGGCCACGCCGACATCGTCCGCGAGCTCATCGACGGCAAGGCCGGCGCCGACCACGACGAGTTGGGCGATGCCGCGACGTGGAGTACCTACCTCGCCCGCGTCCGGGCGGCCGCCGACGCGTTCGCGCCGCCGCCCTGAGCCGGCGTACGCGGCTCGACGTAGGGCGTACGCGGCTCGGCGTACGGGAGATCGGTCTGCTGAGCGGACGCGCCGCGGGGGCCGGCTCTGAAGACTGACCGGCATGTCGATGCGTGCCCTCGCCCGAGTCCTGTCCACCGTTGCCGCCACCGTCATCGTCACCGCCGTCGTCGCCGCGCCCGCACCGGCCGTGGGTCCGCCGGAGCCGGGCGTCGTCCGGGTCGACTCGGGCTGGCTGCGCGGCAGCGTGGCCGGCGACCACGTCACCTACGCCGGCATCCCTTACGCGGCGCCGCCGGTGGGGGAGCGGCGGTGGCAGCCGCCGGCCGGCACCCGGCCGTGGCGCGGCGTCCGCGATGCCACCACGCCGAGCCCGTTCTGTCCGCATCGCGCGGGGCGGGACGTCGTCGCCGGGCAGGAGGACTGCCTGTACCTCGACGTCACCGTGCCGGCCGGCGCCGGGCGCGGCGACCGGCTGCCGGTGCTCGTCTGGCTGCACGGCGGCGGCTTCACCACCGGCGGTGCGCGCGAGTACGACGGTGCCCGGCTCGCCACCGCGGGCGACGTCGTCGTCGTGACCGTGAACTACCGGCTCGGCGCGCTCGGTTTCCTGTCCGCACCGTCGCTCGACGCCGTGGGCGGCAACTACGGGCTGATGGACCAGGCGGCGGCGCTGCGCTGGGTCCGTCGCAACGCGGCGCGGTTCGGCGGCGACCCGGGCAACGTCACGCTGGCCGGCCAGTCCGCGGGCGCCCGCTCGGTGTGCGCCCAGCTCGCCTCGCCCGAGGCACGCGGCCTGTTCCACCGGGCGATCGTGCAGAGCGGCGCCTGCGACAACCCCGTGCCGACGCTGGCCGAGGCGCGGGCGTTCGGCGAACGGGCGACGACCGAGCTCGGGTGTGCCGAGGCCGCCGACGTGGCGGGGTGCCTGCGCGACCTTCCGCTGGACCGGCTGGTGGCCGCGCTCGCGGGAATCGGGACCGACCTGACCGCCCGGGTCGCGGACCGGCCGTGGAACCCTGTCGCGGGGACGCCGCTGCTGCCCCGTCAGCCGGCCGACGCCCTGCGCGACGGCTCGGCCGCTCGGGTCCCGCTGCTGACGGGCGCCACCAGGGACGAGATGCGGGCGTTCGTCGTCGGTGAGACGGTGACGGCGGACGACTACGCCACGCTGCTCACCGACGCGTTCGGCGCCGACGCGGCGACGGTGCTGGCGGAATACCCGCTGGGCGATGACGACCCGGCGGTCGCGCTGGCGACGGTGCTGGGCGACTGGGGCGCGTGGATCGGCGCCTGCCCGGTGCTGCGCACGGCCGAGGCCGCCGCCGTCCACCAGCCGGTCTACGCCTACGAGTTCGCCGAGGACAGCGGCGTGGTGGAGCAGGGCTTTCCGATGGGCGCGTTCCACGGCCTGGAGCTGCCGTACCTGTGGGACCTGGACCTGGCCTGGGACCCGTACCCGCCGCTGGGCCCGGACCAGGAGCGCCTGTCGGCGACGATGATCGACTACTGGGCGGCGTTCGCCCGCACCGGTGACCCCAACGGTCCCGGCCGCACCTCCTGGCCGGAGCTCGGTGCGACCGGTACCGTGCTCGGCCTGTCGGCGGACCACGTCGGCCCGGCGCCGTTCGCGGCCGGCCACCGCTGCGACCTGTGGTCGGCGCTGCCGCGATGAGTTCACCGGCCGCGGGAGGTCGGTACGGCTGACGAAGGAGGTCCACGATGGGCAAGGTCCTGAGCCACATGACGATGTCGCTGGACGGCTACATCGCCCAGCCCGACGACGGGATCGGCGAGCTGTTCGAGTGGTACGAAGCCGGTGACGTCGCCGTCGAGAATCCCAACGAGACCGTCAGGTTCGCCGTCGACGAGGCGAGCGCCACGGTGCTGCGGGAGCTGACCGAGAACGTCGGCGCGCTGATCGCCGGCCGGCGCCTGTTCGACATCGCCGACGGCTGGGACGACCAGCACCCCGCCGGCTCACCCGTCGTCGTGGTGACGCACCGCCCGCCCGCGGACGCCGCCGAGAGGTGGCCCACCACGACCTTCGTCGACAGCGTCGAGGCGGCGGTCGAGCGGGCGAAGCGGATCGCCGGGGACAAGGACGTCACGATCGCGAGCGCGAACATCACCCAGCAGGCACTCGCCCTCGGCCTGCTCGACGAGGTCTGCGTGAGCCTCGTTCCGGTGCTGTTCGGCGAGGGCATCGCGTACTTCTCGACCCTCGAGGGCGGACACCAGCTGCTCGAGGACCCGGTGGTCGTGCAGGGCCGGCGGGCCCTGCACCTGCGCTATCCGGTCCGACGCTGAGGAGGGTGGGTCCCGCGCCTGGACCGCAACCCGCCGGGCCGCGCCGGCACTGCGACTTTGGTCTTCCGGTCCGAACCCTTCGGCGGATGCTGGCGCCGGACGGCCCGCATAGCGTCGATGCCATGCCACTCCCACCCCGACCGGCCCGCGCGTCCCAGGCACCCCGACGGATCGCCTCGGTGCTGGCTGTCGCCGCGCTGGCCCTGACCGGCCTCGCCGGCGGGACCAGCACGGCGTCGCCGGACGACCCGGCCGCCACCTCCAGCCCGTCCGTGCCTGCGCCCGTCCCCGACCCGGTCGACTGGGAGGAATGCGGGAGCGGCCTGGACTGCGCCACCGTCGAGGTACCGCTGGAGTACACCGACCCCGACGGCGAGCAGATCCCGCTCGCCGTGACCCGGCACCGCGCCACCGATCCGGACCGGCGCATCGGCAGCCTGTTCATCAACCCGGGCGGCCCGGGCGTGCCCGCCACCGAGACGGTGGCGTCCATCGACGCCGCCAACGACGCGGGCCCGTACTCGCCCGACGTCGTCGCCCGGTTCGACGTCGTCGGCGTGGACCCGCGCGGTGTCGGTGAGTCCGGCGCCGTGCGCTGCCTCACCGACGAGCAGCGGGCCGAGCAGGCGGCCGAGGACCGCGACCCGACCATCCCCGGCGGGAAGCCGTTCGGCCGGCTGCTTCTCGACGCCCGCACCTTCACGAAGGGCTGCCTGGACCACCAGAGCCCCGCGTTCCTGGCGAGCCTGTCCACCGACAACGTGGCGCGAGACCTGGACCAGGTGCGCGCCGCGCTCGGTGAGGAACAGATCACCTTCTACGGCGCCTCCTACGGCACGGTGGTGGGGCCCATGTACGCCACGCTGTTCCCTGACCGCGTCCGCCAGATGGTCATCGACGCCCCGGTCGACACCGAACTCTGGCAGCACGACCCGCTGCGGCTCCTCGACGAGGTCGCGGTGTCCAACGAGGAGACGCTCGACGCCTGGTTCGAGACCTGCCGCGCCGAGGGCGCGGAGGTGTGCGCGTTCGGCGACGCTGACCCTGAGGCCGCGTTCGACGACCTGATCGCCGCCCTGGAGGCGGAGCCGCTGCAGGTCCCGCCGGTCGAGGGGCTCACGCCCGGCGGCGCGCTCGACGGCGCGATGGCGCTCGAGGGCGTGCGAGCCGCCGCCGGCAACCGGGTGCTCTGGCCCGTGCTCGCGGCGGGGCTGCTCGGCGCGCAGCAGGGCGACGGCACGTTCCTGCATGTCATGGTCTCGAACGTCACGGTCACGCCGTTCGGCGGTCCGTTCGCGACCCTCCAGGAGCCGCATACCGGCGTCCGGTGCGCCGACTGGCCGGAGCTGGGCAGACTGCCCGAGCATCGTGCCGCGGCGAAGAAGATCGACGCACGCGGCGAGCGGCTGGGCAGCCGGGCCGCCTACAGTGCCCTCAACTGTGCGCTGTGGCCCGCCGAGAACGAGGACCGGTTCACGCAGGAGCTCACCGGCGCCGGCGCCCCGCCGATCCTGGTGGTCGGCGGCCGCCTGGACAACGTCTCGCCGCACCACTGGGCCGAGGCCATGACCGCGCGTCTGGAGGACGCCGTCCTGCTGACCCGCGAAGGCGTGGGCCACACCTCGTACCGCACCAGTGGCCCGTGCGTCGACGACGCGGTCGACGCGGCGCTCATCGACCGGACCCTCCCCGCCGACGGCACCGTCTGCGCCGTACCGCCTGGCACCACCCGGCCGCCCGCCCCGCAGGCGGGGTAGCGGGAACCGTGCCTCAACCCGGTGGCACGCGACGTCAGCCATCCCACGCGACGGAGTGGCCGTCTTCGCTGGTAGGGCGGGTGGGACTCGAACGGACGACCCAGGGATCATGAGTCCCATGCGCTGACCGGCTTCTGCTCAACCATCGTCGTCCGTGATCATCAACCGGTGGCGACACCATGGTCTCGCCACCGGTTGATGACGATTGATCTCCAGCACGCGCCGCGGTGTCGGCGGTGGTGATGGGTACGGCGCTGTTTATATCGCCAGAGCAGCACCTTCAGGGCCATGACTGCGGGTGCTGCGCCGGGGCAGGCGATCGTGTGCGAACCGGACAGTCGCGGGAGGCGAGGGTCGGGCGACGGCGGTCGTGGTGTGGATGCCGAGCAGGTCGGACGGGAACACACCATCGTCCGCGTCACTGGCCAGGGCCTCATCCGCAAGTGGATCAAGAACTGCTTCGATCGGGCACTGCCGCTGCCGCTGCCGCTCGTGGCCGTCGCGATGCTCAGGTGTCGGTTCATGCCGGGCGCTCAGCTCGACTCACCGGTATTCGTGGCTGACCTCGCACAACTACCGCAAAGACGACGGCAACCGTCATGGATGAATGCCGGGTTCGCCGCTCGGGCAGGTGGCCGACCAGATCGGGCAAGCTTGCGTGTCGATGACGCAGGACAGCTATCAGGGCCGGCGCGCCGCCACCCCCGGCCGCCGCTGAGGCGCTGGACGTGAAGTTCCGCAATGCGGCGGAAGGCGAAACCATGGGCTGCTGTGTGGAGCCGAATAGCCCCCTGGCCTGTGACCTTGGGTGTTGGCTCCCGCACCTGGACTCGAACCAGGAGCCCTCTGATTGGCGGCAGGGCTCTCTCATTGGTCCTCAGCGTCTTGTTTTCGGAGCTCTGGCCAGCGGCGATGCCGATCCGGCTTCCTCGAAGGTTCTCGTCGGTTCGCGCCGCCGTCGCTTCATTTCCATGGGCCAAACCATGGGTTCTGGGACCGGTCCGGGGTTCGCCGGCACTCGGCGTTCGATCTCATCCCCAGTCGCCCCGGCCAGTGCTACCAACACCGGGCCGGGGACTTGATCCCAACCTGAATCAAGCAGGGAGAGACCCGTGGTGAACCCACCGGACCCCGAGAAGCGACATCATCGCCCGCATGCCGTTCGTTGACGAGATGGTCGGTGAACTCGTCGCGCACCACTGGCACGGCACGCCCCAGATCGATCTGGAAGTCAAGCCGCCCGAGAGCCAGCAGTACGCGAAGGTCGGCTTCAACCTGCGCGAGGCTCGCCAGGCCGCCGCCGAGCTGTTGCAGCTCGTGGACATTGCGCAACAGGCAATGTGGACACCCGTGCTGCTGGCGGACGTGCGGGAGCACTACCTGCCCGGCGCTACCGACGCCGAGATCATCGAACGGCTGACCCGGCTCGCCGAACGTGACGCCGGTCTGGAGCTGCGTTTCGTCCGGCCGGTTGTACCCGCAGGATGGCCAGGCGCTCACGGCGGCGACCCACCGCGGACGCGTCGACCGCGTCGTCGAAGCAATGTCGGCCGCGCACGACTCGCTCACGGAGATGCAGTCAGTGATTGGTGATCTGCGCACCATCTACCCCGGGCCCGGCCAGTAGAGCCCGCTGCTCCTTCCCCTTCCCTCAATTGCCGCCCCAGGCCGATCGAGCCGTGTCGAGGGTCGACGAAGCCGATCACGTCGTGACGCGAAGCGCCCTTGATTCGCGACGTGGAGGCCGGACATCGAGGCATGAAGGGGGATGGGGTCACCAGCCGCTTCCAGGCGGGGCGTGAGGCCGAGCGGCGCGGCTGGCTCGGAGAACGGGTGCGGGTCCACAAGACGCCTGGAGCGGGGCCTCGTCCCGATGGACGAGGCCCCGCTCCGGCCCCCGTGACCCGGCCGGCCTCAGCCGGTCGAGCCGCCCTCAGTGGCCGATCCGCGACGCCGCCGGGCGACCAGCCCGAAGCCCGCGCCGGCGAGCAGGAGCACGGCGCCCGCCGTCAGAGCCACGGACATCGAGTCGGCGCCGGTGTCCGGCAGGTCGGGCTCGCCCGGCTCACCGGGCTCCTCGGGAGCCGGCGGCTGCGCACCCGGCGTGTAGTGCTCGGTCCGGCAGTCCGGGTTCCCGTCCGGCGCCGGCACGCAGGTGGCGTCGTCGTCCAGGCTGGTGACGACGTTGCGGATCGTGGCGTTCTCCGCGTCGCCGACCGTCACCGAGTAGGTGATGGTGACGATCTGCCCGACGGCGAGGTCACCGGTCCAGGTGAGCTGGGTCCCGTCCAGCGACACCTCACCCGACGTGGCCGCGGCGTCGTCGTTCCAGTCCGCGTACGGAGACACGCCGGAGAGGTCGTCGGTCACCGTCGCGCCGATCACGGGCACCGGGCCGTCCTGCTCGACCAACACGGTGTAAGTGATGACGTCGCCCTCCTCGACGTCGGAGCCGGGGGCCGGGTCCGAGGTCTTGGAGTACGTGTACCCGCTGCTGAAGTGCTCCGTGGTGCAGGCCTTGTCCTGCCCCTCCGCGGGCACGCAGTGCTCCGGGTCCGGCGTGGTGACGACGTTCCTCAGGTGCTGGTCGCCGTCGGAGGTGACGGTCACCGAGTAGGTCACCGTCACGACGTCGCCGGCCGCGAGGTCGCCGGCCCACGTCAGCGTGGTCCCGTCGAACGCGGCCTCACCGCCCGACGCCTCGAGGTCGTCGTTCCAGGTCGCGTCGTCGAGCACGTCGGCCAGGTCGTCCTCGAAGCTCGCCCCGACCGGCGCGCCGAAGGTGTGTGTCACCGTCACCGTGTAGGTGACGACGTCGCCCTCCTCGACCGTCGCGCCCGACTCGGGGTCCGACGTCTTGGCGACCACGTAGTCGCCCATGACGTGCGTCGTCGTGCAGTCCGGGTTCTCGTCCGCGGCCGGCACGCAGACCCCGTCGGGGTGCGGTGAGGTGACGACGTTCTTCAGCTGGTCGTCGCCCTCGCCGAGCGGCCCGACGGTCACCGAGTAGGTGAGCGTGACGACGTCGCCGACGGCGAGGTCGCCGGTCCAGGTGAGCGTCGGGTCGGCGAACGACACCTCGCCCGCCGAGGCCGTCGCGTCGTCGTTCCACGTCGCGTCATCGAGCACCGCCGACAGGTCGTCGTCGACCGTGGCGCCCTCGACCGGCGCCGCGCCGACCTGTGAGATGACGACCGTGTAGGTGACGACGTCGCCCTCCTCGACCGTCGCGCCCGGTTCCGGGTCCGACGTCTTCGAGTAGGTGAACTCGCCGTTGACATGCTCGGTGGTGCAGGCCTCGTCCTGCCCCTCCAGGGGCACGCACTGCTCGGGGTCCGGCGTCATGACGACGTTCTTCAGGAACCGGTCGCCCTCGGCGGTGACGGTCACCGAGTACGTGACGGTCACGACCTCACCGACCGCGAGCGGGCCCGACCAGGCCAGCGTGGGCTCGTCGTACGTCGGCTCCGGGCCGGACGAGGCGGCCGCGTCGTCGTTGTACGTGGCGTCGTCGAGCACCTGGGTCATGTCGTCGGTGAACCCGGCCTCTGCCACGGCGCCGGCCCCGTTCTGCGTCACCGTCACGGTGTAGGTGATGACGTCGCCCACCTCGACCTCCGAGCCGGTCGCCGGGTCCGACGTCTTCGTGACGACGTAGTCGCCCTTGACGTGGTCGGTCTCGCAGTTCGGGTTCTCGTCCGGCGCCGGCACGCACACGCCCGGATGACAGTCCGGGTCGTCCGGCTCGCAGACCGACGTGACGACGTTGTGCAGCTGGTCGTCGCCCTCGCCGACCGCGGTCGTGGTCACCGAGTAGGTCAGCGTGACCACGTCGCCGACGGCCAGGTCGCCGTCCCAGCGCAGCGTCGGCTCGGTGTAGGACACCGTCCCCGAGGTGGCGGCGGCGTCGTCGTTCCAGGTGGCGTCGTCGAGCACGGCCGTCAGGTCGTCCTCCACGAACGCGCCCGCCACGGCGCCCTCACCGTGCTGCTCGATCAGGACGGTGTAGGTGACGATCTCGCCGACCAGCACCGTCGAGCCTGGCGCCGGGTCGGCCGTCTTGGAGTACTCGTACCAGCCGACGCGGATCGGCGGCGGCTCGCACGGGTTCTCTTCGCCCTCGGCCGCGTCGGGGCAGCCGGGGGACCAGACGCTGTTGTCGACGACGGTGTCGCCGTCGGCCTCGAGGCCCGCGACGTCCTTCACCGTCACCGAGTAGGTGATGGTCGCGACCTCGCCCACCGGGACCACGCCCTCCCAGGAGAGCACCCCGTCGGCGTAGGTGACGGCGCCGATGTCGGCGGCCGCATCGTCGTTGTAGACGGCGTCGTCGAGCACGTCCTCGAGCGAGTCCGTCCAGGCCGCCGAGGCGGGCACCGGGCCCTCCTGCGCGACGGTGATGGTGTAGGTGATCGTGTCACCGGGCTGCACCGTCGAACCCGGAGCCGGGTCCGACGTCTTCGCGACCGCGTAGTCCGAGACGTACAGCGGGGCCGACGTGCGCATCACCAGCTCGGTGTGCTCGGCCCGCGCCTGCGCCCGGTTGACGTACACGTCCCCGGCCTCCGCGCCGTCGGTGGTGATCGGCACCTGGAACGAGAACGTCCCGCCCGAGGCCAGCTCCGGCCCGATCACCCGGATCGCGGTCGGAGCCGCCGGCCGGGTCGTGGTCCAGCCGGCGGTGTTGCCCGACGGGTCGCCGGCGGCGCCGTTGGACGCGTCGGCGGGATCGTCGATCAGGGTCGCCGGGTCGGCGTCGGTGTAGTACAGCGTCCCGCCGTCGGGCAGCACGACGTCGTCCAGCGTGTAGGCGCCGGAGAACGACGTCCCGCGCTGGTCGCCGTTGTACGGGAGGATGTCGATGGTGTCGGTGAACGCCTGCGGGTAGGGATCGGCCGACTCGATCGTCACCGTCCACGACCCCGAGCCGACGCCGTAGCCGTTGACGTTCGGGATGTACTCGACGTCCGAGGTCTTGAGGATCGTCGTGTAGCCGTCGGTCGAGACGGCCACCTGCGCGTCGTCGTCGACGCTGATGTCCCCGTACGTCGCCTCGACCGTGTTGGTGAGCCGCGTTCCCGGTTCGACCGAGGAGTCGGCGACGGCCTGGTAGGTGAGCTCGTTCGCCACGTTGGTGGCCACGCCGTCGAGGTTCCAGGTCAGCACGTACCGGCCGGAGCCGTCAGGCGCCACCACGGGCTCGGGATCCGCCGATCCCTCGACGTACGTCATGCCGGGAGGCAGCGTGTCCACGAGTTGGTAGCCGTCGACCGTCGGCGGAATCGCGCCGGTCCCGTTGGCCGAGTAGGTCAGCGTGAAGTCGACCGGCACGCCGGGCGTGACGACGCTCTGCTCCGCGGTCTTCGTCACCGCCGGGGTGGCGCCGATGACGTAGAGGACGTCGCGGCCGGAGCCGATGTAGGGGTAGCGCATCCCCGGCGTGCGCGGGCCGCTGCCGTCGGTCGGGTCGAGGGTCCGGCTCGGCCGGGACCAGTCGCCGTTGATCGCCAGCTCACCGAACTCCCAGACGTCCTGGCCGATCGGCGTGTCGTCGTTCACGACGAAGTGCACCTGGAGCGGGACGTTGGCCGCCCCGGCGACCGCGGCGAACGGGTAGGTCGCCCGCACCGCCTTCACGGTGGAGAGGTCGGCCGGCTCGGTCGTCGTCCAGCCACCGGGATCGGTGGCGCAGGTGAAGCCGTTCGGGTCGTAGCCGCCGCTGCCAGGCGTCACCGACGCCTCGGTGCCCACGTAGTACTCGACGGTCGCCCCGACCACCGACGGGCCGCCCCAACTCGTCCACAGGTCGTAGTCGGTGAAGGTCACGTGGGCCGAGTCGAGGATGACGCACTGGCTGATGACGTCGGTCGGCGCATGGTCGCCCGTGCCGAGGCCGTGGACCGTCGTGGCGTCGACCACCGTTCCGGGCGAGACCTTGAACTGGTTGCTCCACCAGGACGGCACCTCGATCCCTGAATAGTCCGGCCGGTACGCGTTGCTCCAGCCGCCCCGGGTCCAGGTCTTGCTCGACACGTTGTTCGCCGGGTCGTCCTCGGACGTCTCGCCGGCCGGTGACGTGTAGACCGGGGCGTCCGACGTCAGGGTGATGCTGTCGTTCTGCACGCCGGCGACCCGGAACCAGACCGAGCCGCTGGCCACGGCCTGGGTGTCGGTCGGCAACGGCCGGCCGGTCGAGTCCTGGGTCGGCACCTGGACCCGCGAGTAGTCGATCCCGGCCAACGTCAGGGCGAACGTGTTCGGCCCGGTCTGCGTCAAGGTGCAGCTGTCGACGAACGGCGCGGTCTGCTCGGCGGCATGGGTGTCGTCGGACCACGGGTGCCCGATCGCTCCAGCCGGGTTTCCGGCGGCGCCGCCGGCGAAGGCGGAGCAGGCGTTCGGGCCGACCGCCAACGCCGCCCCCGTGCCGGTGCTGGTCGTGAGGGTGTACGTGACGGAGTCAGGGCCCGGGTCGCTCCCCGCCCCGAGGAACAAGGTCCATTCCAGGTCCAGGTCGACGAAGTCGCCCTCGTCGTCGTAGGCGACACCTGCGGTGGACGAGCTCCAGGCGATGTCCATCCTGAAGGGGTTGTCGATCGGGATCGGTGGCACCTCGGCGGTGAGCCCGTCGATGGTGCCGATCGCGCTCACCTCGTCGCCGGTTTCGCCGTCGGCCTCGATGCCCGTCTGGACGACGACCGCGGTGCCCTCACGATGGGTGCCGAGATTGCACAGCAACGTGCGACGATCCGCCGAGATCTCTGACACCGGGTCGACGTCGTTCGTCAGGCAGGCCTCGGGGACGGCGTCGAAGAAACCGTGCTCCAGAGTGACCGAGAAATTGACGTTGTCGACGTCCTCATTGCCAGGCGCCTCCTGGTCGTCATTGACATTCACCCGCCATTCGGCGACCACCGGAGTACCCGAAGCGACTACGTCCGGAGGGTCGATCCAGCGTCCGGTGATCTCGTACACCGGCGCGGCATCGGCCACTCCGGTGGTCGCGATCGCCATCCCGGCCGACGACGTCACCATCACCAGCGCGGCCGCGAGGCCACGGCGTACGCGTGGCCGCCGCGCACCGCCTCTTCCACGAGTATCTGACTTGATCGGTCCTGCGGACATGGTGCCTCCCCACCCACTACGAAAAGCCGAACAAATTGCCCCCCGGCAACACATCGAAACGCGCCGGCGTGCATTTCCGACCGGCCCGAAGCGACGGCGCCCAGCTTTACAGCCCGCTCCTCCGTGGCGCAGGAATGCGGCGTAATCACACCGGTCGGACCAGGGTGTTTCTGGGTTGAGAACCGGGGTGAATGAGGGTGAGAAATGGGTGAGTTCATTCATCCGTTCGGCTGACTTCGGCGCCTTGGACGCCCGGAGCTGATACCTCATTGACCACGGCGTCGAGCCGGGGTGTCGCACTCACCCCGTGCTCACCCCGCTCCGGCGCCGGACCGGCCGCCCGGCCCGGCGGATCCGGATACAGTCGGCTCAACCCATCGATGCGATCGTGAGGTACGACGTGAGTGCTCGAGATCTCGCCGAGATCGTCGCGGACGGTCGGTGGGACGATTTCGCGACGCTGTGCGACAACAGCTTCTTCCGGATGTCCCTGATCTGCCCGGCGGAGCTGCAGGATGCTCTCGAGGCGGCACCGGAGGAGTGGATCCGGCGGTATCCGCGGCAGTACTACGCCCGCGCGGGACTGCGGGCCATCAACAAGCGCTTCTCGGTCTTCGAGACCGAGCCGCTCGAGGTGTTCACCGCCTGGGTGGGCGAACAGGATCCGGTGCTGACCCGCGACGCCGTCACCCTGCTGATCGCGCAGCTGCAGTACCGGCGCTTCATGGGGCAGTTCGACGAGGCCCTCCGGGTAGCCGACCAGATCGAGCAGGCGATCGAGACCTCGACCGACTACGTCGACTTCGACGACTTCGTGGCCTGCATGTTCTTCCCCGTCGGGGCGACCAGGCTGATGACCGGCGACCTCGCCGGGGGCATCGCCGCGTTCAGCTCCGCGCTGCGCTGGAGCCAGCACTGGCAGCCGCACCCGGCCGAACGCCACGCCCGCAACTACCTCGCCACCACCCTGGCCCTGGCCGGCGACTTCCGGGCGGCCGCCGAGCTCGTCGATCCGCAGGTGCCGGTGCGCCAGTCGGAACCGGGCACGCTCGCCTTCCTCTACGAGTGCGGAGGCGCCTTCGCACCGGCCCTGATCGCCCTCGGCGCGCACGACCGCGAGCAGGCCGCGGCCGCGCTGGACCACCTCGACGAGGCGGCGAAGACCGACGAGTTCTGGTGGCTCGGCGTGCACGCCCAGGCGCTCTGGCAGCTGCACTGGGGCGAACCGCAAGAGGCCGCCGCGCTGGTCGAGCGTTCGCTGCTCACCTTCCGGCAGCTCGCGCCGGCCGGGTCGATGGCACGCACGCTGCTGGTCAGCGACCTCGCCGACACCTACCAGGCGCTCGGCCTGGTCGACCGCGCCATGAACCTGCTCGACCAGCCCGACATCGCCGGCGACGCACCCTGGACGCTGATGTCGCGGGCACGCCTGCACAACCTGACCGGCAACCCGCGCGCCGCCCTCGACCTGCTCGGCACCGACGGCGTGCGCACGCCGTTCCTCCCGACCCGGGCGTCCTGGCACCTGATCCGCGCCAACGCCTACCACCTGCTGCAGAACGACGAGCGAGCCGACGAGGCGCTCGGCGCCGCGGCCGGCGGCATCACGAAACTCGGCGATCGCCTCGCCGTCGCCGAGTGCGCCGCGGGCCTGCGCGAGCGCCTCGCCGCCCTCGTCGACGACCCGCCCGACGCCCGCACGCTCTACCGGTACCAGCGCTCGCCCCAGCTCACCCGCCGCGAGCTGGAGATCCTGCTCGCCCTGCGCACCAAGACGTCGGTGCGCGACATTTCCCAGCAGCTGTTCCTGTCGCCGAACACCGTCAAGACCCACCTGCGCAACCTCTACCGCAAGCTCAGCGTCAACACCCGCGAGGAAGCCCTCCAAGCGACACGCAAGATGGAGTTCTGAGGGCGGTCCGCCACGCGCGGTGACGGCGGGCGGCGGCCGGCGTCGGGCATGATGTGCCGATGCGCGTCGAGGTGCCGTGGGCGGGCGTCGGCTATCCGCGACCGTTCCGCCGGCACCAGCGCCTCGCCCTCGACGCCCTCGGCGCGGCCTTCGCGGCGGGCCGGCGCCGCGCGTGGGTCGTGTTGCCGCCCGGCGCGGGCGGCGAACCCGTGCGCACCGCCACGCCCGAGGGCGAGGGCATCCTCGTCACGCATCGCGGCCTCGACCCGTTCGCCGCGACGACCGCGCTGCGCGTCGCGTGGCGCTGACGCACTGGGCATCCGTTCGGTCCTGCTACATTCGCTTCGTCCGTTGCGATGGGATCCGAGGAAGCCGGTGCGACTCCGGCGCGGTACCGCCACTGTGAGCGGCGCTTCGTGAAGCGTCCGTGAGCCAGATACTCGCCCCACTCGTACCTTTCGAGCACGGGGCGGCGTACCCCCAGAAAGGCTGTGCCGAGTCGTGCACTCCTTCTCTCCCTTCCCTTCCGCGTCCATCGTGGCCGTCGTGGTCCTCGTGCTGGCCGGCTGTGCGGCCGGCGACAGCTCCGAGGATGTGGCCGCGGGCGGCACCACCGTGAGCAACTGCGGCATCGACGTCACCGTCGACGGCCCGCCGGAGCGCGTCTACGCCGCCTACCAGCCGGCCATCGAGATCGCCCATGCGCTCGGCATCAGCGACCGCCTGGTGGAGACCGCGTTTCTCGACGCACAGGTGCTTCCGGATTACGCCGAGGCGCAGGACCACGCGGCCTACGTCGAGCGACTGCCCAGCCGCGAGGCGCTGCTGGCCACGGGACCGGACTTCGTGCTCTCCGGCTACAACAACGTCTTCACCGAGGACGGAGCGGGCGACACCAGCTTCGGCACTCGGGCCGGCCTCGCCGAGGTCGGCATCCAGTCGTGGATCCTCAGCCCGCTGTGCCCGAGCGCCGACGGACTCTCGGACGAGGCGATCGACCCGGCCACCGTCCGCGTCGACACCATCTTCGACGACCTGCGCGACTTCGGCACCCTCTTCGGCGTCGAGGAGCGCGCCGAGGAGATCATCGCCGATCAGCGGACTCGCATCGAGGCCGTCGGCACCGCCGTCGCCGGGGCGCCGCGACCCAGCGTCGCCATCGTCCTCCTCGACGAGGGCGGCGGCATCCGGGTCGCCGGCGGCGTCGACTTCGGCACCCAGATCATCGAGCACGCCGGTGGCGTGAACGCCTTCGAGGATCTCACCGAGCGGCGGCACGTCGAGATCGACCTGGAGGAGCTGATGCGCCGCGACCCGGACGTCATCCTCACCAGCACGTGCTGCGACGCCTCCTACACCCGCGAGGACGGCGCCGAGGAGGTGCGCTCCATCGTCGAGAACCCGGCCCTCGCGGGGGTCGCCGCAGTGCGCGACGACGCCGTCTACCCCTTCCTCTTCGCTGACCGGGCCGCCGGCGTCCGCGCCGCGCACGCCATCGAGCTGCTCGCCTCGCTGCTGCACCCCGACCTCGTCGAGCCCGGTCAGGTCGGATCCGGAACGGAGTAGAGCGTGGCGACGGCCGTCGCGGCGCCGCTCCGTGCCCGGTCCGCGCTGCTCAGCTGCGGGCGCAGTCGCGGGCTCGGCCTCCTCCTGGCCGCGGTGGTCCTGGTGCTCGTCGCGCTCGGCTCGGTGCTGATCGGGACGTTCTCGGTCACCGTCGCCGACGTGGCCGCCGCCGTCAGCGGACCGCCGGAGAATGACGTGGAGCGAGTCGTCCGGCACCTGCGCATCCCGCGGGTCGTCACCGGGCTGCTGGCCGGGGCGGCACTTGGCATCGCCGGCGCGGTGATGCAGGGGGTCACCCGCAACCCCCTGGCCGGCCCGGGTCTGCTGGGCGTCAACTCCGGCGCGGCCCTGGCGGTAGTACTGGCGATGACCGGCTTCGGCATCACGACCGCCGCCGGCTACGTGTGGTTCGCGTTCGCCGGCGCCGCCATCGCCGCCGTCGTCGTCTACACCCTCGGCTCGCTCGGCCTGGGCGGCGCCACCCCCGTGAAGCTGGCCCTGGCCGGCGCAGCCTTCACCGCGCTGCTGGGGGCCCTCACATCGATGATCACCCTCCAGGACGCCGCCACCATGGACGACTTCCGCTTCTGGGTCGTCGGGTCGCTCACGCGGTCCGACGGCGCGTCGCTGATCGCGGTGGCGCCGTTCGTCGCCGCCGGAATCGTCCTGGCCGCCAGCTTGACCCGGACGCTCAACGCGCTCGCGCTGGGCGACGACCTAGCCCGCGGCCTGGGCACCCGGCTGTGGGCCGCCCGCGCCGCCGCGGCCCTCGCCGTCGTCCTGCTCGCCGGAGGCGCCACGGCCATCGCCGGTCCGCTGGGATTCATCGGCCTGGTGGTGCCGCACATCGCCCGGATGATCGCCGGACCGGACTACCGCTGGGTGCTGGCCTGGACGTCGGTGCTGGCGCCGACGCTGCTGCTGATCGCCGACACGGCCGGGCGCGTGGTCGTCCGGCCCGAACAGCTCCAGGTCGGGATCATCACCGCCCTCGCCGGCGCGCCGTTCTTCCTCTACCTCGTCCGCAACCGGAAGGTAACCGGAGTATGACGGCGCTGGTGCGGCGCGGGCCGACCCGCGACACCGTCGTGCTGACCCCGGGACGGGGGCCGGTGTCGGTCCGGGTGAGCCGCTCCTCCGTGCTGTTCACGACGCTCGCGGGCGGGGCCGCCGTCGCGGTGGCCGTCGTCTCGCTCACCCTCGGGGTGTTCCCGATCCGGGCCGGCGACGTCATCGGCATCCTCGGCGGCGGAGGAACGCTCATCGAACGCGACGTCGTGCTCGACGACCGCCTGCCCCGGGCGCTCACCGGGCTCGGCGCCGGCGCGGCCTTCGCGCTGTCCGGCGCCGTCCTGCAGCGGATCGCCGCCAACCCGCTGGTGAGCCCCGACGTCCTCGGGATCAACTCCGGCGCCGCGATGGGCGCGCTGGTCGTGCTGCTCGTCCTGGGCGGCAGCGGCGTGCAGGTCGTCGTCGGCGCACTGGCCGGCGCCGTCCTCACGGCCGTGCTGATCCTGCTCATCGCCTACAAGCGCGGCCTGCACGGGTTCCGGCTGGTCCTGGTGGGGGTCGGTGTCGCCGCGATGCTCTCGTCGGCGATCTCCTACCTGCTCACCCGCTCGGACCTCAACCGGGCGATGAGCGCCGCCGCGTGGCTGACCGGCAGTCTGGCCAACCGCGGCGGCCTGCACGTGACGATCGTCGCCGTCGCCCTGATCGCCACCACCCCGGTGCTGATCGTCGGGGCGCGGCACCTGCGGCTGCTGGAGCTCGGCGACGACCTCACCCGCACGCTCACCGGCGCCGGCCAGGGTCGCAAGGTGGTGCTGCTGCTGGCGGCGGTGGTCCTCGCCGCGCTGGCGACCGCGGCCGCCGGCCCGATCGGCTTCGTCGCCCTCGTGGCGCCGCAGATCGTCCGCCGTGCCCTCGCCGAGCGGCAGGCCGGCCTCGCCCCGTCCGCCGCGGCCGGCGCCCTCCTGGTCGTCGGCGCCGACCTCGCCGGCCGGCTGCTCTTCGCGCCGTCCGAGCTGCCGGTCGGCGTGCTGACCGCCGTCCTCGGCGCGCCGGTCCTGCTCTACCTCCTCGCCCGCGCCCAACGGATCGGAGCCGCCGGATGACCGACGCGTCCCCTCAGCCGGTCGCGCTCGCGGCCGAGGAGCTCAGCCTCGGCTACGCCTCGTCGGTGATCGTCGACCGGGTCACCATCGCACTCCCGCCGGGACGGATCACCGCGATCGTCGGGCCCAACGGCTGCGGCAAGTCGACGCTGCTGCGCGGGCTCGCCCGGCTGCTCGACCCCCAGCACGGCCGGGTCCACCTCGACGGCGCCGACCTCGCCACGGTGCCCACCCGCGTCCTCGCCCGGCGACTCGGCCTGCTGCCGCAGCAACCCGTCGCTCCCGACGGCATCACGGTCGCCGACCTGATCGGCCGCGGCCGCCACCCGCACCAGCGATGGTTCCGGCAGTGGAGCGCCGACGACGACGAGGCGGTGGCCGGCGCGATGGCGGCGACCGGGGTCGGGCGACTCGCGGAGACCCCGATCGACCAGCTCTCCGGCGGTCAGCGACAGCGGGTGTGGATCGCCCTGGCGCTGGCCCAGGACCCCGGCATCATGCTGCTCGACGAGCCGACGACCCACCTCGACCTCGCGCACCAGCTCGACGTCCTCGACCTCCTCGTCTCACTCAACCGCCGGCTCGGCCGCACCATCGTGCTCGTGCTGCACGACCTCAACCTGGCCAGCCGCTACGCCCACCATCTGGTGGCGATGCGGGACGGGAGCGTGGTCACCCACGGTGCTCCCGAGGAGGTCGTCACGCCGCAGACGGTTCGCGACGTGTTCGGCGTGCGAGCCGAGGTCATCATCGATCCCGTGGTGGGCACCCCGCTGGTGCTGCCGCACCTGTCAGCCGAGCGAGCCTCCCGCGACGTGGCCGAGGCCGGACAGGACGGCTGACCGGCTGGAGTCGTCCGACGCCAGCACGCCGCCGTTGGCGACGTCGTCGGGCTCGATGTGCTCGAAGGCGATGCGGACGTCGCCGGGCCGGGCCCCGAGCTCGGTGACGGCGGCCTCGGTGACGGCGACGGCGAAGGCGCGCTTGTGCTCGACGGTGCGCCCGCTCAGCAGCTGGACGGTGATGCTCGGCGTACGGATCAGTTCCCTTCGGAGTGCGGTGACGACGGGTCGCTAACGGGCGCTCCAGCCTCCGTCCACGAGCAGGACGTGCCCCGTCACGTAGGCCGAGGCACGGGAGGACAGGAAGACCGCGGCGCCCACGAGGTCGGCCGGGCGGCCCCACCGGCCGGCCGGGATGCGCTCGCCGATGCTCGCGGCGCGGGCCGGGTCGGTGCGCAGCCGGGCGGTGTTGTCGGTGCCGATGTAGCCCGGCGCGATGGCGTTGACCTGCACGCCGCGCGGCGCCCACTCGTTGGACAGCGCGCGGGTGACGCCGGCGACGGCGTGCTTGCTCGCCGCGTACGCCGAGACGCCGAGGCCGCCCTCGAAGGAGAGCAGACTCGCGATGTTGACGAGGATGTCGACGTCGTCCGGCAGCACGTCGTCCAGTGCGCCGCCGGTGAGCCCGACCGCGATGGCCCGGCCGATGCCCCGGCTCACCCCGAAGGAAGTGCTCTGGCAGGCCGGGTCGGCGGTCCGTCGTCGACTTCGAACGCCGGGCCAAAGACGCAGGTATGTACACCAGCCCCAAAGTGAATCGGCCTGGCTTCTGTTCCTATCGGGGGCCTTGTCTGGCGGGTGCCAGCTGGGCTGATCCGGGGTCGGCGTAGTACGCGTCCTCGACCTCGATCGGGGTGTGCATGTCGAGCTTGCTGTGGAGGCGGGAGTTGTTCCACCACCACACCCACTCGAGGGTCGCGAGCTCGACCTTTTCGATCGTCTGCCAGGGTCCGCGCCGGCGGATCAGCTCGGTGTCGTAGGGGTTGTTGACCGCCTCGGCCATCGCGTTGTCGAAGCTGTCCCCGGACGGTCCCCGTCGACGCGACGGCACCGAGCTGGACGATCCGATCCGTGTAGATCATCGCGGTGTAGTTCGACCCGTGATCGGCGTGATGGATCAGCCCGTCGAGCCGGCCGCCGGCACCCCACGCGGCCATGTCCAAGGCCTGCATGGGCAGGATCTCCGACCCGCAGCGTGGCTGCGACGTTCCAGCCCACGATGCGGCGAGAGTAGACGTCGGTGACGAACGCGACGTAGGCGAGCCCGGACCAGGTGGCGACGTAGGTCACATCGCAGACCCAGAGCCGCCGGCACGTGCTACCCGCGCTCGGCGAGGCAACGACGCCGCTCGTGGACAAGGTCATCAGCAAGGTTGCTTCTGACGCCGGGGCACCCACTGCCAAGACCTGCCGGTCCGTCATCTCCGGGGTGCTGGCGTTGGCCGTACGTCGTGGCGCCCTGATGGTGAACCCGGTCCGCGAGGTCGAGGCAATCGAGTCGCCCAAGAAGCCGCCGCGTTCGATCAGTGAGGAGCTGGTCGACTGGTTCGCCGCCCTCCGGGCCGACAAGCAGGCGGTGCGGAAGGATCTTCCCGACCTGACGTTGTTCATCTGTCGACGGGATGCCGCATCGGGGAGGCGCTGGCGGTCCTGTGGGACCAGGTGGACCTGACAGCGGGGAACGGTCGACGTCATACACACCATCGTCCGTGTCACAGGCCAGGGCCTCATCCGTAAGTGGATCAAGAACTGCTTCGATCGGGCGCTGCCGCTGCCGCTCGTGGCCGTCGCGATGCTCAGGCGTCGGTTCGTGCCGGGTATGCAGCTCGACCGCCCGGTCTTCGCGAACAGCCTGGGTGGGTTCCGCGATCCGTCGAACACCAGTCGAGACATTCGTGTGGCCATGGGACCGGCCGCTTTGGAGTGGCTGACGTCGCACCGCTACCGCAAGACGACAGCGACCGTCATGGATGACGCCGGGTTCTCCGCTCGGCAGGTGGCCGACCGGATCGGGCAAGCTGGCGTGTCGCTGACGCAGGACAAGCTACCGGGGCCGGCGCGTCGCCACCCCCGGCCGCCGCTGAGGCGCTGGACGTGAAGTTCCGCGATGCGGCGGAAGGCGAGAACCATGGGCAAACCATGGGTCGCTGTGTGGAGCCGAATAGCCCTCTGGCCTGTGACCTTGGGTGTTGGCTCCCGCACCTGGACTCGAACCAGGAACCCTCTGATTAACAGTCAGATGCTCTGCCAATTGAGCTATGCGGGATCGGCAAACCGAACGTTCCGGCCGACGCTGAACCTTACCAGGCGAGGGGGCCCGGATCCCAATCGGTTCGGGGTCAGCCGAGGACGTGCTCTTCGTAGCGTTTGCGCATGAGTGCGACCACCTCGTCGGGGTCGGCGGCCCAGAGGTCGGCGTTGAAGATCTCGACCTCGATGGGGCCGTCGTAGCCGGCGGCTTCGACCAGCCGGCGGAAGTACCGGAAGTCGATGTGGCCGTCGCCCATCATGCCGCGGGACAGCAGCGCGTCGGCGGGGAAGGGGGTGATCCAGTCGCACACCTGGAAGCTGGCGATGCGGCCCGCCGACCGCGCGATCGCCGCCTCGACGCCGGGGTCCCACCAGACGTGGAAGGTGTCGACGACGACGCCGACGGAGGAGGGGGCGAAGGGGGCGGCCAGCTCCAGCGCCTGGTCGAGCGTCGACAGGACGCCGCGGTCGGCGCAGTACAGCGGGTGCATGGGCTCCAGTGCCAGCTGGACGCCCGCCGCCTCGGCGTCGGGGACCAGCGCGCCGATGCCGTCGGCCACTCGGGCGCGGGCGCCGGCGAGGTCGCGCGAGCCGTCCGGCAGCCCGCCGACCACCATGACCAGGCAGTCCGCACCCAGTGCGGCGGCCTCGTCGATGGCCCGCCGGTTGTCGTCCAGGGCGGCGTCGCGCTCGGATCCGGGGAACGCGGTGATGAACCCGCCCCGGCACAGCGACGACACCCGCAGCCCGGCGTCGGCCACCCGCCGGGCCGCCTCGGCGACCCCGCAGTCGTGCACCGGCTCACGCCACAGGCCGATCGACCCGATGCCGGCCCGGACGCACCCGTCGACGGCCTCGGCGACCGACCACCGCTCCGTGGTCCGCTGGTTCAGCGACAGCCGGTCCATCACACCACTCCGTAGGCCGACAGCAGGGACGAGAACCGCGCGGCCGCCAGCGGCGGGTCCGGGAACAGCCCGGCGGTGTCGGCCAGCTCGAACGTCCGCACCAGGTGGGGGAGCGACCGCGCGCTCTGCAGCCCGCCGACCATGACGAACCCCGGCTGCAGGCCGGACAGCCAGGCGAGGAACGCGATACCGGCCTTGTAGTAATAGGTGGGCTCGCCGAACACCTGGCGGGCCAGCGGCACGGTCGGCGCGAATGCGTCGTCGTACGCGGACAGGTCGCCGCGGTCCAGCGCCTGCAGGGCCGCCGAGGCCGCTGGCGCGATGGCCGCGAAGATCCCGAGCAGCGCGTCGGACGAGCCGCGGATCAGCTCCGGATAGTTGTAGTCGTCGCCGGTGTACAGCCGGACCCCGTCGGGGAGCCGGGGGCGCAGCGCCTCCTCGAACGACGCGTCCAGCAGCGACACCTTGATGCCGTCGACCTTCGCCGCGTTGTCCGCGATCAGCGACACCACGTGATCGGCGGCGACGCCCACGTCGCCGGCGCCCCAGTAGCCGGCCAGCGCGGGGTCGAACATCGGGCCCAGCCAGTGCAGGATGACCGGCGCCGACGCCTGCGCGAGCAGCCGGTCGTAGACCTTCCGGTAGTCGTCCGGGCCGGCCGCGACGGCGGCCAGCTGGCGGCTGGCCATGAGGATGACCTGCGCGCCGGCGTCCTCGACGACTGCGAGCTGCTCCTCGTACGCGGCCGCGACCTCGTCGAGACCGGAGACCGCGCCGGTCAGCTGGTCGGTGCCCGCGCCGGCCGCGATCCGCCCGCCGGCGGACCGCGCCTCGGCGGCGCTGCGCCGGATCAGCTCCTGCGTCGCCGCCCAGTCCAGCCCCATGCCGCGCTGCGCGGTGTCCATCGCCTCGGCGACGCCCAGCCCGTACGACCACAGGTGGCGCCGGAACGCCAGCGTGTGATCCCAGTCGACGACGGCGGGCGCGCCCGGCCGGTTCTCGCCCAGCGGGTCGGCGACGACGTGGGCGGCGGCGAACGCGACCCGCGACGTGAGCGGCGCCGTGGGCCGCTCCCATGCGCGCGGCGAGTTCATCGTGTACGTGCGCAGCGCGCCGTCCGCCCCCGGCAGCCGCAGTTCCGCGCCACTCACAGCGTCAGCTCCGGCAGCTCGACGCGGCAGCCGTCGTCGGACGACTGCAGCCCGGCCTGCGCGAGCCGCACGCCGCGGGCGCCGGCCAGGAAGTCGTACGGGTGCGGGGCGTCCTCGGTGACGTGCCGCACGAACTGCTCCCACTGCGCCTTGAAGCCGTTCTGCGGCGGCGTGTTGTCCGGCACGTCCTGCCACTGGTCGCGGTAGCGCTGCTCGTCGGCGAGGTCGGGGTTCCACGTCGGCCGCGGCGTCGCGGTGCGCGGCTGGATGGTGCAGTGGTGCAGCCCGGCGACGGCGCTGCCGAGCGTGCCGTCGACCTGCAGCTCCAGCAGCTCGTCGCGGTGCACGCGGACCGCCCACGACGAGTTGAACTGCGCGACCACGCCGCCGGCCAGCTCGAAGATCGCGTACGCGGCGTCGTCGGCGGTGACGTCGTAGCGCCGGCCCCGCTCGTCCCACCGCTCGGGGATGTGCGTGACGGCGCGCGCCGTGACCGCCTCGACCCGGCCGAACAGGTTCGTCAGCACGTAGTCCCAGTGGCAGAACATGTCGACGACGATGCCGCCGCCGTCCTCGCTGCGGTAGTTCCAGCTCGGGCGCTGCGCCTCCTGCCAGTCGCCCTCGAACACCCAGTAGCCGAACTCGCCGCGCACCGACAGGATGCGGCCGAAGAAGCCGCTGTCGATCAGCCGGCGCAGCTTCAGCAGCCCGGGCAGGAACAGCTTGTCGTGCACGACACCGTTCTTGACGCCCGCGGTCTTGGCCTGCTTGGCCAGCGTCAGCGCGCCCTCGACGGACTCGGACACCGGCTTCTCGGTGTAGACGTGCTTGCCGGCGTCGATCGCCTTGACGATCGACTCCTCTCGCACCGACGTGAGCTGGGCGTCGAAGTAGATGACGTTCGCCGCGTCGCCGAGTGCGGCGTCGAGGTCGGTGGTCCACCGTTCCAGGCCGTGCCGGGTCGCGAGGTCGCGCAGCTTCTCCTCGTTGCGGCCCACCAGGACCGGGTCGAGCGTGACGCGGGAACCGTCGGACAGTTCGACCCCGCCCTGCTCGTTGATCGCGAGGATCGACCGGACCAGATGCTGCCGGTAACCCATCCGGCCGGTGACGCCGTTCATCACGACACCGAGCGACTTGACTGCCATGCCACCTCCTGTGGAAAGCGCTTGCCCACACACCGTACGGTGTCCCGGCGCGGGCGCGCAAGCTCTCGTGTGACGGGGATGTCACCAGGTGGCGGGCGGTTCGGGGCGAATTAGTCGTTCCACCTGGCCAAATAGGGAAGGCGCTTACCCGGCGAATCGGCGATGTGACCGGGTCGTCGCGGAGCGGCCCGGGCCGCCCGGACGGAGGACGACGCGGCGACGTGCGGAGCTGAGGGCCGGCCGGGCCCCGGCCGTCAGCCCGAGATGGTGCGGGTGCTCTGCCGGAGGACGACCTCGCCCTTGATCCGCCGGGTGCGCGGCTTGGTTCGCTCGGCAGCGCTGAGTACGAGCTCGAACGCCGACGCGCCGACCTTCTCCAGTGGCAGCCGGACGGTCGTCAGGGCCGGGTTGACGTCGCGCAGGGTGCTGATGTCGTCGAAGCCGGCGAGGCCGAGGTCGCGCGGTACCTCGAGGCCGTGCTCGCGGGCCGCCACCATGGCGCCGACCGCCATGACGTCGTTGACGGCGAAGACGCAGTCGAGCTCGCCGATGCGGTCGAGCAGCGTGTTCATGGCCTGGTAGCCGCCGTCGCGGGTGAAGGCGCCGTGGGCGACGAACGCGGGGTCGAGGTCGATGCCGGAGCGGCCGAGGCCCTCGCGGAACCCGTGGACGCGATCGCGCGCGGTGAGCATGGCGTCGGGGCCGGCCAGCACGCCGAAGCGCCGGTATCCGAGCCCGACGAGCTCGGTGGCGAGGTCGCGGGCGCCGAGCCGGTTCTCGATGACGACGGTGTCGACCGGCAGCTGCTTCTGCGAGATCGCGACGACGTTGCCGCCGTCGTTCTCGAAGATGTCGATCTCGCGGCGCAGCGCTTCGGCGACGGGGCTGTCGTCCATGCGGCTGCCGGCGAGGATGACGGCGCGGCTGCGCTGCCCGCGGAGCGCGACCAGGTAGTCGACCTCACGCTCGGGTCGGCGCAGCGTGCTGCCGAGTGTGACGAGGACATGATGCCCTTCGGCGGCCTCCATGACGCCGGCGGCGATGGAGGAGAAGTACGGGTCGGCGATGTCGTGCACCACCAGGCCGACGACGTTGGTGCGGCCGCGCGCCATGGCCTGGGCCTGTGCGTTGGCGGCGTAGTTGAGGCTGCGGGCGGCGGCGAGGACCCGCTCGCGGAGGTCGTCGCCGACCTTGCGGGTGCTGCCGTTGAGCGCGCGCGACGCCGTGGCCAGCGAGACGCCGGCTCGGGCCGCGACGTCCATCAACGTGACCGAACCGCGCGGTTGCTCGGCCATGACTCTCCCGTCATCGAAGGAATGCGCTTCCACGATAGACCTCGGAGCCCGGTCCGGACCTGAGACGCCACGAGGACGGCTACGTCAGCATGTTAGTTTGTCTAGACAAAGTGGAAGGAGCGGGCATGCGCGTGGGATTCGTCGGGGTCGGCCGCATCGGGGCGGCGCATGCGCAGGTGGTGCGCGACCATCCGGCGGTGTCGGCGGTCCGGGTGGCCGACGCCGATCCGGTCCGGGCCGGCAAGGTCGCCGACGAGCTGGGCGTCGAGGCGGTCGCCACACCGGGCGATGCGTTCCGCGACGTCGACGCCGTCGTCATCGCGGCCGCCACGTCGGCGCACGCCGAGTTGATGATCGCCGCCGCCGCGGCAGGGCTGCCGGTGTTCTGCGAGAAACCGGTCGCCTCCGACGTCGCGGGGACGCGCGCCGTCCTCGCCGCGGTCGAGGCCGCGGGCGTCGCCACCCAGATCGGCTTCCAGCGCCGGTTCGACGCCGGTTACGCCGCCGCCCGCGCCGCGGTCCGCGCGGGCCGCCTCGGCGAGGTCCGCCGGCTGCACCTGATCACCGCCGACGCCGAGCCGCCGCACCCGTCGTACGTCCCGACCTCCGGCGGCATCTACCGCGACTGTCACATCCACGACTTCGACATCCTGCGCTGGGTCACCGGCCGCGAGGTGGCGACGGTGTACGCGACCGGCGCGAACCGCGGCGCCGAGGTCTTCGCCGCCAGCGGCGACGTCGACGAGTCGGCGGCCGTCCTGACGCTGGACGACGGCACGCTGGCGACGCTGCAGGGCTCGCGTTACAACGGCGCCGGCTACGACGTGCGCATGGAGGTCGCGGGCACGGCGGGCACGTACGTCGTCGGGCTGGACGAGCACGCGGCGCTGACCTCCGCCGAGCCCGGCGTGACGTTCCCGGAGGGCACGCCGTTCCGCGAGTTCTGGTCCCGGTTCCGGCCCGCCTACGAGGCCGAGATCGCCGCGTTCGTCGACGTCGCGCGCGGCGAGCGCGAGAGCCCGTGCACCGTCGCCGACGCGCTGGAGAGCTTCTACGTGGCCGAGGCGGCCACGCTGTCGCGGCAAGAAGGGCGCGTCGTCGCCGTCGAGGAGGTCCGCGCGTGACGCTGGACGTACTGACCATCGGCCGGGTCGGCGTCGACATCTATCCGAACCAGGCCGGCGTCGGGCTCGAGGACGTCACCACGTTCACGAAGTACCTCGGCGGCTCGGCCACCAACGTGGCCGTCGCCGCCGCCCGGCACGGCCGCCGCTCCGCCGTCATCACCCGCACCGGCGACGACCCGCTCGGCCGGTTCGTGCACCGGGCGCTGACGGGCTACGGCGTCGACGACCGGTTCGTGACGCCGGTGCCGGACCTCGCCACCCCCGTCACGCTCTGCGAGATCTTCCCGCCGGACGACTTCCCGATCTACTTCTACGGCCGCACGCCCACCGCGCCCGACCTGCAGATCCGCACCGACGAGCTGGACCTCGACGCGGTGCGCGGCGCCGGCATCTTCTGGGCGACGGTGACCGGGTTGTGCCAGGAACCGAGCCGCACCGCCACCCTCGCCGCGCTCGAGGCACGCGGGAGGAACGGCATCACCGTCCTCGACCTCGACTACCGGCCGATGTTCTGGGCGTCGCGAGAGGCCGCCCGCCCGATCGTCCAGCAGGCTCTGCGGCACGTCACGCACGCCGTCGGCAACCTCGACGAGTGCGAGACGGCGGTCGGCACCCGCGACCCGCACGCCGCCTCGAAGGCCCTGCGCGAGGAGCACGGCGTCGCCGTCGCCGTCGTCAAGCAGGGCCCGAAGGGCGTGCTCGCCGTCGACGACACCGGCGAGCACGAGGTCGCGCCGATCCCGGTCGACGTGCTCAACGGGCTGGGCGCCGGCGACGCGTTCGGCGGCGCGCTGTGCCACCAGCTGCTGGCCGGTCGCCCGCTGAGCGAGGCGGTCCGCTTCGCCAACGCCGCCGGCGCGATCGTCGCGACGCGGCTGGCCTGCTCGGACGCCATGCCGACGACGGCCGAGGTGGCGACGTTCCTGGAGGGGCCGATGGAGGGTCATGATGTCCGCTGACCAGCTGCGCTCGATCGTCGAGACGCGCATCCACCGGCCCGAGGCGATCGCCGCGGCCGCCGCCGCCCGCAAGCGGCCGGGCACGCTGCTCGGGCCGACCGGCAAGCTCATGGTCATCGCGGCGGACCACCCGGCCCGCGGTGCGCTGCGGGCCGGCCGCGACGCGCTGGCGATGGCCGACCGCGGCGACCTGCTCGACCGCCTGGTGGTCGCGCTGAGCCGTCCCGGCGTCAACGGCGTGCTCGGCACCGCGGACCTGCTCGAGGACCTGCTGCTGCTCGGCGCGCTGGACGACAAGGTCGTGGTCGGCTCGATGAACCGCGGTGGCCTGGCCGGCACGGTCTTCGAGGTCGACGACCGGTTCACCGGCTACGACGCCGGCGGCATCGACGCCATGGGGTTCGAGATGGGCAAGATGCTGCTGCGCATCGACCCCGACGACCCGGCGACGGCGCCGACGCTGCAGGCCTGCGCGCACGCCGTCGACGAACTCGCCGAGCGCGACAGGATCGCGCTGGTCGAGCCGTTCATCTCCTACCGCGACGCCGACGGGCGGTTGCGCAACGACCTGTCGACCGAGGCGGTGATCCGGTCGGTGACGGTGGCCGCGGGCCTGGGCAACACGTCCGCCTACACCTGGCTGAAGCTGCCCGTCGTCGACGACGACCCGGCCGGCATGGAGCGGGTGCTGGCGGCGTCGACGCTGCCGGCGGTGCTGCTCGGCGGTGAGGTGCCGGACGACCCGGACGCGGCGTTCCGGCAGTGGGAGAAGGTGCTGCGGTTGCCGACGGCGCTCGGCCTGGTGGTCGGGCGGACGCTGCTGTACCCGCCGGACGGCGACGTCGCGGGGGCGGTCGACACGGCGGTGAGCCTGCTATGAGCCGGTGGTACCACCCGGCCGGGTCCGCAGGCCGCGGCCCGTACGCCGTCGAGCTGACGCCATCGGCCGTCGAGGGCTGGCGGTGGACGTCGCTGCGGGTGCTCGAGCTGGGACCGGGGGAGTCGCACACGTTCGAGTCCGGCGCCGAGGAGCTGTTCGTGCTGCCGCTCAGCGGCGGCGGCACGGTGGTCGTCGACGGCGAGCGGTTCGAGCTGACCGGCCGGCCCGACGTGTTCAGCGGGCCGTCCGACACCGTCTACGTGCCGCGCGACGCCTCGGTCACCGTCACGGCCGCCGGCCACGACGCCGACGGCGCCCGGTTCGCGCTGCCGGCCGCGCCCTGCACCAACCGGCTGGCCGCCCGCTACCTCGCCGTCGACGACGTCGCCGTCGAGATCCGCGGCGCCGGCAACGCCACCCGTCAGGTGCACAACTTCGGGTCGGCCGACACCTTCGACGCGGACCGCCTGATCGCCGTCGAGGTGGTCACGCCCGCCGGCAACTGGTCGTCGTACCCGCCGCACAAGCACGACGTGGACGAGCCGGGCGCCGAGTCCGAGCTGGAGGAGATCTACTACTTCGAGGTCGGCGCCGGCCCGTCCGGTCCCGGCTTCGGCTACCACCGGGTCTACGGCACCGACGACCGGCCGATCGACGTGCTCGCCGAGGTGCGCACCGGCGACGTCGTGCTGGTGCCGCACGGCTGGCACGGCCCCTCGGCGGCCGCGCCCGGCTACCACCTGTACTACCTGAACGTCATGGCCGGCCCGGGCGCCACCCGCGAGTGGCTGATCAGCGACGACCCCGCGCACGCCTGGGTCCGCGACCAGTGGGCCACGCAGGCCCCCGACCCCCGTCTCCCGATGGGACGCACCACCCCGACCGCCATGGAGGAGCAGCGATGAGGCTGACGGTCGCGCAGGCCACGGTCCGGTTCCTGGCCGCGCAGTTCACCGAGCGCGACGGCGTCGAGCACCGGCTGATCGAGGGCTGCTTCGGCATCTTCGGGCACGGCAACGTGGCGGGCATCGGCCAGGCGCTGCTGGAGGCCGAGGTGGCCGATCCCGCCGTCCTTCCGTACCACCAGGCCCGCAACGAGCAGGGCATGGTGCACGCGGCGGTCGGCTACGCGCGCATGCGCAACCGGCTGTCGACGCTGGCCTGCACGTCGTCCATCGGGCCGGGCGCGACGAACATGGTCACCGGCGCCGCGCTGGCGACGATCAACCGGCTGCCGGTGCTGCTGCTGCCCGGCGACGTGTTCGCCACCCGGGTCGCCGACCCCGTCCTGCAGCAGCTGGAGCTGCCGTACGCGCCGGACGTCACCGTCAACGACACGTTCCGGCCGGTGTCGCGGTTCTTCGACCGGGTCTGGCGGCCCGAACAGCTGCCGGGCGCGCTGCTCGGCGCGATGCGGGTGCTCACCGACCCGGCCGAGACGGGCGCCGTCACGCTGGCGATGCCGCAGGACGTGCAGGCCGAGGCGTTCGACTGGCCGGCCGAGCTGTTCGCGAAGCGGATCTGGCACGTGCCGCGGGCCGTCCCGGAACCGGCCGCCCTGGCCCGCGCCGCCGCCGTCATCCGCGGCGCGCGGCGGCCGCTGATCGTCGCCGGCGGCGGCGTCATCTACAGCGAAGCGACCGACGCGTTGCGCGCGTTCGCCGAGGCCACCGGCATTCCCGTCGCCGAGACCCAGGCCGGCAAGGGCAGCCTGCCGTTCGACCACCCGCTCGCGCTCGGCGCCGTCGGAGCGACGGGGACGCCCGGCGCCAACCGGTTCGCCCGCGAGGCCGACGTCGTCATCGGCATCGGCACGCGCTACAGCGACTTCACGACGGCCTCGCGGACGGCGTTCCAGGACCCCGGCGTGCGGTTCGTCAACGTCAACGTCGCCGCGTTCGACGGCGCCAAGCACGCCGGCCTGCCGGTGGTCGCCGACGCCCGCGCCGCCCTCGAGGCGCTGGCCTCCGCGCTGGCCGGCTGGTCGGCGCCCTCGGCGTACCGCGAGGCCGCGGCCGCGGCGAACGCCGAGTGGGACGCCGTCGTCACCGCCGCCTACGCCGCCGAGCACCGGCCGCTGCCCGCGCAGACCGAGGTGATCGGCGCCGTCAACGAGGTGAGCGCGCCGCGCGACGTCGTGCTCAACGCGGCCGGCTCGATGCCCGGCGAGCTGCACAAGCTGTGGCGCACCCGCGACCCGAAGGGCTACCACGTCGAGTACGGCTACTCGACCATGGGCTACGAGATCGCCGCGGGTGTCGGCGTCCGCATGGCCGTGCTTGCCGAAGAACCGGACCGCGACGTGTTCGTGCTGGTCGGCGACGGTTCCTACCTGATGATGGCGCAGGAGCTGGTAACCGCCGTCCAGGAGCGGATCAAGGTGATCGTGGTGCTGGTGCAGAACCACGGGTTCGCCTCGATCGGCTCGTTGTCGGAGTCGCTCGGGTCGCAGCGGTTCGGCACCGCCTACCGCTACCGGTCCGGCGAGAGCGGGCGGCTGGACGGCGGCGTGCTGCCGGTCGACCTCGCCGCCAACGCGGCCAGCCTGGGCGTCACCGTCGTCCGGGTGGCGACGGTGGACGAGCTGCGTGCGGCGCTGCGCGACGCGAAGGCGGCGCCGGCCGACGGCGGCCCGATCCTGATCCACGTCGAGACCGACCCGCTGGCCGGCGCGCCGGACAGCGACTCGTGGTGGGACGTCCCCGTCAGCGAGACGGCGGCGCTGGACACCACCCGCGCGGCGCGCGCGGAGTACGAGCGGCAGAAGAAGGCACAACGGCCTCTCGTCGGGCCGGACACGGAGGAGAACGACGCATGAGGACCATCGAGCACTGGATCGGCGGCGCCGCGACGCGGGCCGGGTCGACCCGCACCGCGCCGGTGTGGAACCCGGCCACCGGGCAGCAGCAGGCCGAGGTGCTGCTGGCCGAGCCGTCGGACATCGACCTTGCCGTCTCCGCCGCCGCGAAGGCGTTCGAGAGCTGGTCGCAGACGTCGCTCACCAAGCGCACCAAGGTGCTGTTCGCGTTCCGCGAGCTGGTGTCCCGGCACGCCCGGCAGCTGGCCGAGATCATCGCCGACGAGCACGGCAAGGTCGTCTCCGACGCTCTCGGCGAGGTGCAGCGCGGCCTCGAGGTGGTCGAATTCGCCTGCGGCATCCCGCACCTGCTCAAGGGCGACTTCTCCGACCAGGTCTCGACCGGGGTCGACGTGTACGGCTTCCGCGAGCCGCTCGGCGTCGTCGCCGGTATCACCCCGTTCAACTTCCCGGTCATGGTGCCGATGTGGATGCACCCGGTCGCCATCGCCTGCGGCAACACGTTCGTGCTCAAGCCGAGCGAGCGGGACCCGTCGGCGTCGCAGCTGGTGGCGTCGCTGTGGGCCGAGGCCGGGCTGCCGGACGGCGTCTTCACGGTCGTCAACGGCGACAAGGCCGCCGTCGACGCGCTGCTGGACCACCCCGACGTCGCCGCGGTGTCGTTCGTCGGCTCCACCCCGATCGCCAAGTACATCCACCAGCGGGCCAGCGCGAACGGCAAGCGGGTCCAGGCGCTCGGCGGCGCGAAGAACCACGCCGTCGTGCTGCCCGACGCCGACCTCGACTTCGCCTCCGACCACCTGGTCGCGGCGGCGATGGGCTCGGCGGGCGAACGGTGCATGGCCGTCTCGGCGGCGGTCGCCGTCGGGACCGGCGCGGACCAGCTGGTCGAGACCGTCGCGGCGAAGGCGGCCGCGGTCCGGGTCGGCCCCGGGCGCGACGAGGCCAGCGAGATGGGGCCGGTCGTGACCGCCGCCGCCCGCGACCGGATCACCGGCTACATCGACGCCGGCGAGCGGCAGGGCGCCACCCTCGCCGTCGACGGCCGCGGGCTGGTGGTGCCCGGGCACGAGGACGGCTTCTTCGTCGGCCCGACGGTGCTCGACCACGTCACGACCGAGATGGACGTCTACCGCGACGAGATCTTCGGGCCCGTGCTGTCGGTGGTCCGCGCCGACGACGTCGACCAGGCCATCGCGCTGATCAACCAGAACCCGTACGGCAACGGCACGGCCATCTTCACCGGCTCCGGCGAGGCGGCGCGGCGGTTCCAGCGCGGCGTGCACGTCGGCATGATCGGCATCAACGTGCCGATCCCGGTCCCGATGGCCTACTACTCCTTCGGCGGCTGGAAGGACTCGCTGTTCGGCCAGTCGCACGTCCACGGCCCGGAGGGCATCGCGTTCTACACCCGCGCCAAGGTGGTGACGGCGCGCTGGCCGCGCGTCGACCACCCCATCGCCGCCAGCTACCACTTCCCGACGACCACCTGACGCCGCCCCGCCCCGGAATGATCACGTTAAGGAGGGGTGTTCCCGCTTCCCATGCATGCATGCCTGGGGAAGCGGGAACTCGCCTGGGTGAGTGAGGTGGGCGCCGGTCAGCGCACGGCGATCGCGCTGAACGTGGCCGTGGTGTAGCGGGCGTTGACGGTGTGCTCCTGGTGCCCGTCGACGGCCAGGCCGACGAACGCCGACGGCGGCAGCGCGACCTCCTGCGAGCCGACCTCGTGCCACGTCACGCCGTCGGGCGAGACGGCGCCGGCGACGGTCGAGCCGCTGCGGGTCAGCCGGACCCAGTAGGGCGTCTCGATCGGCACCTCCTCGGGGACCTCCGGGTACTGCGTCACGGCCGACTCGGCGCCGCGGGCCGGGCGGGCGGAGAACCGGGACACCTTGCCGCTGCCCAGGTAGGTCAGCTCCATCGTCGCGAACGGGGCCGACGGCGCGAGGTCGCCACGGATCATCACCGCGGCGGCGACCTCCGGGTACACCTTGCTGATGGCGTCGACCCGGGCGACGATCTCGAAGTCGCCGTCGCGGCGCTGGAAGGCGAACCGGAAGCTGTCCGCCGTGCCGCCGATCGCGCCGGAGCCCTTCACCGTCACCGCGTCGCCCGACACCGACGTCGCGCCGCGCACCGGCACCGAGCCGACGTCGGCGCCGACCCAGGGCGCGGTGCGGGTGATCCGGTTGACGTGCACCGGGGTGGACGTGGTCGAGGTGGCGTTGCCGTCGGTGTCGACGGCGCGGGCGGTGACGTAGTAGCTGCCGTCCGCGACGCCGGTCCACTCGACCCGGTACGGCGCGCGGGTGGCGGTGCCGATCAGCTCGTCGCCGGCGTAGAACTCGACCCGGTCGATCGGGGCGCCGTGGCCGGTGGCGCTCGCGTTCAGCACCACTCGCGCGTCCGCCCGCGCTGCCGCCACCAGCGCGTTCGTGGCCGGCTGCAGCAGCGTGACGGACGGGCTCGCCGACGCCGGGCCGCCGATCGAGTTCAGGTAGCGCTCCAGGTTGGTGTAGCCGTCGGCGCCGACGGTGTTGCGGTCGGCCGGGTCGGCCGGGTCCAGCCCGTTGGCCAGCTCCCAGTCGTCCGGGAGGCCGTCGTGGTCGCTGTCCACCGGCGCCGGGGCCGAGGCCAGCGACGGCCAGCCGCCCACCTCCGTCTGCGAGTTGATCAGCCGCCCGGTGCGCCGGCGCACGTCCTCGACCAGCCGCGCGTCGACGGAGTCGCGGCGCGGCAGGATCGCCCCGGCCTCGTTCAGCACCCGCTCGAACGCGACGGTGGCGGCCTCGGCCGGCAGCGGCTGCGGGAACGGGACTGGCTCGGTGCGCAGTGTGATCGGCACGTCGCCGTCGATGCCGAGCGTGTTGTCGGCGGTGACCTCGGGCGAGCCGTCGACGTAGTTGTCCGCGACGTACCAGGCGCCCGGCCCGCCGAGCGTGCTGACCGTCGGCTCGACGATGCGGTCGCGGACCTCGGCCAGGGTGTCGGGTCCGGGCCGGTAGTAGTTGCCGATCATGTTGATGCCGGCGGAGTCCTCACCGCCGTAGGCGGAGTTGAAGCCCCAGTTGTAGACGACGTTGCTCTGGTAGTCGACGGTCAGCGCGTAGTCCGGCCCGGTCGCGTTGACCGGCGCGAACCGCGGGTTGCGGCTGGAGTTGTGGATGATCAGGTTGTGGTGGAACGACACGTTCTCGCCACCCCAGATGCCGCCGTAGCCGTGCCGCCCCTCCGGGTTCACAGACATCGTCAGGCTCTCGCCGACGATGCACCACTGCACCGAGACCCGGGTGTTCTCGTACGGCGACAGCGCCTCGTCGGTGCTCCACGTCAGCGAGCAGTGGTCGAGCACGACGTCGGCGGTGCGGCGGAACCACATCGCGTCCTCGGTGATCCCGGCGATGTCGCCCATGCGGCAGCGCAGGTACCGCACGACGACGTTCTGGCCGGCGATGCGCGTGGGGTAGCCGGCGATGCAGATGCCGTCGCCGGGCGCGGTCTGGCCGGCGACGGTGAGGTTGGAGCCGCTGATGTCCAGCCGCGAGTTCAGGTAGATCGTGCCGGAGACGCGGAAGACGACGGTGCGGTTGCTGACCTTCACGCCCTCGCGCAGCGACCCCGGGCCGGAGTCGTTCAGGTTGGTCACCTCGTAGACGTCGCCGCCGCGGCCGCCGGTGGTGTACATGCCGCAGCCCAGCGCGCCGGGGAACGCGGGGACGAGGGCGTCGGCGGTGCCGCGGCGGACGGCGGCGAGAGCGGGGGAGCCGGCGCCGATGCTCGCGCCTACGAAGGCGCCGACGCCGGCGAGTGTTCCGGCCGCGGTGAAGGCGCGGCGGGTGAGCGTGTGGTTCTCCGTGCGGTCGGGGCGGGCATCCGGGATGGAGCTCATCGATCCTCCAAGACCTGGGAGCGGGGTGGGTGCGGACGATACTGCAAGCGGTTGTGCATTTGTGTCAATACTTGCAGTAGGGTTGCAGCGACGTCGTCCAGCGATGCCCACAGGAGGGTTTCTGTGTCCGAACCGATCACCCAGTTCCAGGCCGGCGAGCTCGCGGTCGAGGTGTACCCCGGCACCGCCGAGATGGGCCAGGCGGCAGCGGTACGCGCGGCCGCCGTCATCCGCGACGCCGTCGCCCGGACCGGCCGCGCCCGCGCGGTCTTCGCCACCGGCAACTCGCAGTTCGCGTTCGTGCAGGCGCTGCGCTCGCAGGACGTCCCGTGGGACCGCGTGACCGCCTTCCACCTCGACGAGTACGTCGGCATCGACGCCACTCACCCGGCCAGCTTCCGGCGCTGGATCCGCGAGCGCATCGAGGAGCCGTTCCAGCCGGCGAAGGTGCACTACATCGACGGTGACGCGCCCGACGCCGAGGCCGAGTGCCGCCGGTACGAGGAGCTGCTGCGGGCCGAGCCGCTCGACATCGTCTGCATGGGCATCGGCGAGAACGGCCACATCGCGTTCAACGAGCCGTACGAGGCCGACTTCGCCGACCAGCGCCTGGCCCGCGTCATCACGCTGACGCCGGAGTCGCGGGCGCAGCAGGTCGGGGAGGGGCACTTCCCGGACGACGCCACCGTCCCGGCCACCGCGATCTCGCTCACGGTGCCGGCGCTGCTGTCGGCCGCCCACGTGCTGGTCTGCACGCCTGACGAGCGCAAGGCGGCGGCGGTCGCGGCCGCTCTCAACGACGAGATCAGCCCGGCCTGCCCGGCCACCATCCTGCGGCAGGCCGGACACGCCACACTGTTCCTCGACCCGGGGTCGGCCGGCCAGCTCGACGTCACGGCGGGCTCGGCGGCGGGCTGAACGCGATCCAAACGGTTGCTGAAAGGTGGCGCGGCGATGCCGACAACCCGGCCGGAGCGGCTGGCACTGACGCACGCGACGGTGGTCAGCCGCGGCCGGGTCGAACCGGACCGAACCGTCGTGATCGACGACGACCGGATCGCCGCCGTCGTTCCCGCGGCCTCCGGTGACGTGGTGCGCGGCGCCCGGATCGTCGACGTCGGCGGCCGCATCGTCACGCCCGGGCTGATCGACCTGCACGTGCACGGCGCGGCCGGCTACGGCTTCGACGACGCCGACCGCGCCACGGTGACGACGGTGTTGCGGCACCTCGCCGCGGCCGGCGTCACCAGCGTGCAGCTGAGCCTGGTGTCCGCGCCGGTCGACGTGCTGGCGGCACGCGTCGCCGAGCTGTCCGGCCTCGTCGACGGACCGCCCGCCGACGCCGCCCGGGTGCTCGGCGTCCACCTGGAGGGCCCGTTCCTCGCGGCCGCCCAGTGCGGCGCGCACGACCCGGCCGTCCTGCTCCCGCCGAGCCCACGCGATGTGGACGTGCTGCTGGAGCACGCGGACACGCTGCGGATGATCACGCTCGCGCCGGAGCTGCCGGGCGCCGTCGAGGCCACCCGCCGGCTGGCCGGCGCGGGCGTCGTCGTGGCGGCCGGGCACAGCGACGCGACCGCGGGTCAGCTGGCCGCGGCGGCCGACGCCGGGCTGTCGCACGTCACCCACCTGTGGAGCGGGCAGTCGACCACGCGCCGTGAGGGTCCCTGGCGGATCCCCGGCCTGCTCGAGGGCGCGCTGGCCGCGGCGGACCTGACCGCGGAGGTGATCGCCGACGGCCGGCACCTCCCGCCCGAGCTGCTGGAGATCGCCCGGCGCTGTGTCGGCGACCGGCTCGTGGTGGTCTCCGACGGCACCGCCGGCACCGGCATGCCGGCCGGGTACCGCTACCGGCTGGCCACCGTCGAGTGCGTCGTCGGCGACGGCGTCGGCATGGTTGCCGGCGCCGACGCGTTCGGCGGCAGCACCAGCACGCTGCCGCGGATGCTGGCGCACCTGCACGACGATCTCGGCTGGCCGCTCGCGGAGGTCGTCGCCGCGGCGACCAGTCGCCCGGCCTCCGTCGCCGGTGTGTCCGGCCGCCGCGGCGCGGTCGTCGCCGGCATGGACGCGGACCTGGCGATCTTCGATCCCGGCTTCCGGCCCTGGGCCACCGTGCTGCGCGGCCGCTGGCTGCCGGCACCACCTTCTGGAGGACCCCTGTGACATCCGAACCCACCCGGCTGGTGCGGCTGCGCGCCGACGACTCCGTGGCGGTGACGCTCGACCCGCTGGCGGCCGGCGCGCCGGTGCCCGGCACCGGACTCGTCAGCCGGCAGCCCGTGCCCGCCGGCCACAAGGTGGCGCTGGCCGCCGTCGGCGCCGGGGACCCGGTGCTCAAGTACGGCCAGGTCATCGGGCACGCGACCGCGCCCATCGAGCCCGGCGATCATGTGCACCTGCACAACCTCGGCTACCACGACACCGTCGACCGGGACGTCGCGATCGGCGGCGGAGTGGTGCCCGAGCCGGTGCCTGCCGAGACGTTCGAGGGCATCGTCCGCGCCGACGGCCGGGTCGCCACCCGCAACTACGTCGGCATCATCACGTCGGTGAACTGCTCGGCCACCGTGGCCAAGCTGATCGCCGACCAGGTGCGCATGTCCGGCCGTCTGGCGGCGCACCCGAGCGTCGACGGCATCGTCGCGATCACGCACGGCAGCGGCTGCGGGCTGGCGTCGGACGGCGAGGGGTTGGACCTGCTCAAGCGCACCCTGTCCGGGTATGCCGACCACCCGAACTTCGGCGCGCTGATCGTGCTGGGACTGGGCTGCGAGGTCAACCAGATCGCCGAGCTGGAGCTGCCGGAGCACACGCCGGTCGTCGGCATGACCATCCAGGAGGCCGGTGGCACCGCGGCCGCCGTCCGGGCCGGCGTCGCCGCCGTCACCGAGGTGCTCGACCAGCTCGACGTCCGGCGTCAGCCGGTGCCGGTGTCCGAGCTGGTGCTGGGCCTGAAGTGCGGGGGCTCCGACGGCTACTCCGGCATCACCGCGAACCCGGCGCTCGGTGTCGCCGCCGACCTGCTGATCGCGCGCGGCGGCACCGCGGTGCTGTGCGAGACACCGGAGATCTACGGGGCCGAGCACCTGCTCGCCGCCCGTGCCGAGTCCCGCGAGGTGGCCGACGCGCTGCTGGACCGGATCGCCTGGTGGCGCGAGTACACCGCCAAGCACGGCGGCAGTCTCGACAACAACCCGTCGCCCGGCAACAAGGAAGGCGGCATCACCACGATCCTGGAGAAGTCGCTCGGCGCGGTGGCGAAGTCCGGCTCGACGCCGCTGCGGGCGGTGCGCCGGTTCGCCGAACGCGTCGGCACCCGTGGCCTGGTGTTCATGGACACGCCCGGCTACGACCCGGTCTCCGTCACCGGCATGGTCGCCGGCGGCGCGAACGTCGTCTGCTTCACCACCGGCCGGGGCTCGGTGTACGGCTGCAAGCCGGTGCCCAGCCTCAAGCTGGCCACCAACACGGCCGTCTACCAGCGGATGACCGAGGACATGGACCTCAACTGCGGCGTGGTCGCCGACGGCGAGCTGAGCCTGGACGAGATGGGCCGGCGCATCTTCGACGCCGTCGTCGCCACCGCGTCCGGCCGGCAGACCGCCAGCGAGGAGCTCGGCTTCGGCGACGAGGAGTTCGCCCCGTGGCAGCTCGGCGCGGTGATGTGACCGTGGCGGACCGGTCGCTGTCGCGCGCGGCGCTGGCGACGGTGCCGGCGGAGGCGCGTCCGGCGCTGGGCGGCACGCTCCCGGGGCCCGGGATCGTCCACCTCGGCGTCGGCGCGTTCCACCGGGCGCACCAGGCCGTCTACACCGACCTCGCGATGGCCGCGGCGGGCGACCCGGGCTGGGGCATCGTCGAGGTGGCGCCCCGCTCGACGGACGTCGTCGACGCGCTGCGCCGGCAGGACGGCCTGTACACCGTGCTGGAGCGCTCCGGCGACCGGGTGGCGGCGCGTGTGGTCGGCGCGGTCAGCGAGGCGTGGCACGCTCCGTCGTCCTTCGGCGAGGTGGCCGGCCGGTTCGCGGACCCGCGCGTCCGCGTCGTCACGCTGACCATCACCGAGAAGGGCTACCTCGGCGACCCGGTCACCGGCGCGCTGCTCGACGACGACACCGTGCGGGCCGACGTCGCGGCGGTCGCGGCGGGGGAGCGGCCGCGCACCGGGCTGGGCCTGCTGGTCGCCGGACTGCGCGGGCGGCTGATGGCCGATGCGGGCCCGGTGACGGTGCTGTCGTGCGACAACCTCGTCGGCAACGGGCACCGGCTGGGCGCGCTGGTGGGGGAGTTCGTCGCGCGGCTGCCGGGTCCGTCCGGCACCGAGCTGGCGGCGTGGATCGCGGCCTCGGCCCGGTTCCCGTCCGCGATGGTCGACCGCATCGTCCCCGCCACCACGCCGGCCGACCGGGCCGACGCCCGCCGCCTGGTCGGCGCCGCCGACGACGCCGTCGTGGCGGCCGAGCCGTTCACCCAGTGGGTCATCGAGGACGACTTCGCCGGCGAGCGCCCCGCGTGGGAGCGGGCCGGCGCCGAGCTCGTCGCCGACGTCGCCCCGCACGAGACGGCCAAGCTGCGGGTGCTCAACGCCGCGCATTCGATGATCGCCTACCTCGGCGCGTTGGCCGGCCACGAGACCATCGCGGCGGCGGTCGCCGACCCGGCCGTCCGCGTCGCGGTCGAGGCGCTGCACCGCGACGTGCTCGCGACCGTCGACGCGCCGCCCGGCTGGGACCTGCGGGCCTATGCGGCGTCCGTCCTGGCCAGATTCGCCAACCCCGCGCTGGGACACCGCTGCGACCAGGTCGCGGCCGACGGCTCGCAGAAGCTGCCGGTCCGGGTCGTGCCGACGATCCTCGCCACCCGCGCGGCCGGTCGTCCGTCCGCCGCCGCGACGCTGGTGGTGGCCGCCTGGCTGCGCTTCGTCCGGTCCGGCCGGTCCGACGACGGCCGCCCGCTCACGGTGAACGACCCGGCCCGGGACACGCTGCGGGCGGTGGGCGGTGCGGACGCCGCGCGGCTGCTGCGCGCCGCGGCCGCGGTCCCGGCCGAGTTGGCCGCCGACGAGGACTGGGTCGCCGACGTCGCCGGGTACCTGGACGACCTGGCCCGCCACGGCGCCGCCGCGACGGCCGCCGCCCTCACCTGACCCCCACCCCACGCCACGTTGATCTTGGAGAAGTTCGGCCATCTATCGGGCATTTCGCCCAGGAAAGCCGAACAACTCCAAGATCAACGTGGTTTGGGGCGTCAGCGGTCGGGGCGGACCGGGCTGGTGGAGCTGCGCACGATCAGCCGGGTCTCGAGCTGGACGACGGCCGGCTCGGCGTCGCCGGCGGTGTCGGCGAGGTCGAGAACGATGTCGACGGCGCGGGCGCCGGCCTCGGAGCCGGGCACGTGGATCGAGGTGAGCGTCGGGTAGGCCATGCCGGACATCGGGCTGTCGTCGATGCCGATGACGCTGATGTCCGGGCCGACCCGCACGCCGCGTTCGTTGAGCCGCGCCATCAGGCCCAGCGCGATCATGTCGTCGTAGGCGATGACGGCGGTGACGTCGGAGGCGTGGACGAGGTCGGCGGCCCGCACGCCCGCCTGGATCTGCGGCTCGAACGGGCCGAACTCGACGAGGTCGACGCCGTGGGCGGCGCACGCCTCGCGCACGGCGTTCTGCCGCTGGGTGTTCGACCACGAGCGGCGGGGGCCGTTGAGGTAGCCGACGCGGCGGTGGCCGAGCGCGGTGAGGTGCTCGACCGCCTCGCGCATGCCCTCGGAGTCCTCGATGATGACGCTGGCCGCGCCCTTGACCTCGCGGTTGACGAACACGATGGGGCGCAGCTCGGCGAGTTGGTCGAGGCGGTCGTCGGGAGTGCGCGGCGAGACGACGACCAGGCCGTCGACGCGTTTGCGCATGACCCTGGCGCGCTGGATCTCGTCGGACGGGTGCTCGTCGACGTCGGCGATCAGCACGGTCTTGCCCTTGGCGCTGGCCCGCGCCTGCACCGCCTTGATGATGGGCGGGAAGAACGGGTTGGCGATGTCGGGCACGATCAGCCCGATGAGGTCGTTGCGGCCCGACGTGAGCGAGCGCGCCACCTGGTTCGGCACGTAGCCCATGTCCTGGGCGATCTTGCGCACGCGGTCGCGCGTGCGCGGGTTGACCTTGTCGGGGTCGGACAGCGCGCGCGAGACCGTGGAGGCGGACAGGCCGGTGGCCCGCGCGATGTCGGCGAGCGTGACGCTCATCGGTGTTCCCTCCTGGGTGGTTCGCGGGTGCATCGTGCTGCAAACACGCCGAGCGTAGCGCAGATGGGCACAGTTGTGACACGTTCACACAGCATGTCGCTATGATCGGAAATGGTTCCTTGCGGCAACCGTTTGCGTAACGTAGCGTCCCTGGGCATGGCTGCTCCGTCAACCACTTCGAACCGTCCCGACCTTGGCCCGGACGCCCCGTTGCGGCTCGGCGTCGTCGGAAACGGCAATCGCGGGATCATCGCGAAGACCGCCGCCGAGCTGGACCCCGCGGCGCGGGTCGTCGCCGCCTGTGACCCGTTGCCGCGGGCCCGCGACCGCGCGGCCGAGCGGTTCGGCCCAGGGGTCGTCGCCACCGTGACGGTCGCCGAGCTGATCGATGCCGGCGTCGACGCGGCCTTCGTGACCTCGCCGGACCACCTCCACGCCGAGCACGCGTGCGCGCTGCTCGAGGCCGGGGTCGCGGTGTTCGTCGACAAGCCGCTGGCGATCACCGTCGAGCAGGCCGACCAGATCCTCTCCACCGCGCGGCGCACGGGCAGCCGCCTCTACGTCGGCCACAACATGCGGCACATGCCGGTCGTCAAGCTGCTGCGCGAGCTGGTCGCGGCCGGCCGGATCGGCGAGGTCAAGGCGGTGTGGTGCCGTTACTTCGTCGGCGACGGCGGGGACCGGTTCTTCAAGGACTGGCACGCCGAGCGGTCGAAGGTGAACTCGCTGCTGCTGCAGAAGGGCGCGCACGACATCGACGTCATCCACTGGCTGGCCGGCGGGCACGCGAACCGGGTCAGCGCGATGGGTGGGCTGACGGTGTACGGGCAGGTCGCCGACCGGACCGACCGGACCGGGCAGGTCGTCACCGAGTGGCTGGACCGCGAGCGCAACTGGCCGCCGCTGGCGCAGACCGGGCTGAACCCGGTGATCGACGTCGAGGACCTGTCGATGATGACGATGGCACTGGACAACGGCGTGTACGCCACCTACTCCGAGTGCCACTACACACCGGACTACTGGCGCAACTACACGGTCATCGGCACCGAGGGCCGGCTGGAGAACTTCGGCCTCGGCCCTGGCGGGGTCGTGCGGCTGTGGAACCGGCGCACCGAGTTCGCGCCCGACGGCGACGAGACGTTCCCGATCCCCGACGCGCCCGGCGGACACCACGGCGCCGACCCGGCGCTGTTGCGCGAGTTCCTCCGCTTCGTCCGCCAGGGCGGCGTCACCCAGACCTCGCCGGTGGACGCGCGAGCCGCCGTCGCCGCGGCCGCGACGGCCACGACGTCGCTGCGCTCGGGCGGCGGCGCGCTCGACGTGCCGCCGCTGGACGCCGGAGTGCGCGCCTACTTCGACGCCGGGCAGCCGGCGTGAGCGCCGCGACGGCGCCGGCCGGCGCCCAGCTGTACTCGCTGCGCGAGGCCGGGGACCGGGCCGGGGCGTTCGCCGCGCTGGCCGCGGCCGGCATCGACGCGGTCGAGCCGTACGACCTCGGCGACGTGCCGGGCCTGCGCGCCGATGCCGACCGGCACGGCCTCGCGATCCCGAGCGTCCACGCCCGCGAGCCGGACCCCGCCACCCTGGATCGGGTGGCCGCGCTCGGCGCGCACACGCTGGTGATCCCGCGGTCGGAGCCGGAGGACTGGGCCGACGCCGACGGCATCCGCCGCGTCGGCGCCCGGCTGGCCGCCTGGCAGCAGCAGGCCGCCCGGGCCGGTCTCGGTCTGGCCTACCACAACCACTACTGGGAGCTGGCCCGGCTGCCGGACGGCCGCCACGGCCTCGACGTGCTGGCCGCGGCCACGCCGCCGGAGGTGGGTTTCCAGGTGGACCTCTACTGGGCGCACGTCGGCGGCGCGGACGTCGCGGCGCTGCTCGGCCGGCTCGGCGACCGGGTCCGCTCGGTGCACGTCAAGGACGGCCCGGGCGACGTCGCCGGCGACCAGGTCGAGCTCGGCCACGGCACGCTGCCGGTCGCCGCCGTCCTGGCCGCCGTCCCGCCGGGAGCCGCACGCATCCTGGAGGTCGACCGCTGTGCCGGGCCGGTGCTGGATCTGCTGGCCCGCAACCGGGCGGCGCTCGGCCGGCTGGACGCCGCGGTGGCCGAGGTGGCGGCGTGAGCGCGCCGGAGCGGGTCGGGATCGGCGTGGTCGGCTGCGGCACGATCAGCCGGACGTACCTGGAGAACCTGCCCCGTATCCCCGGATTCGAGGTGGTGGCCTGCGGCGATCTCGACGCGGGCCGGGCCAGGGCGGCGGCGGACGCGGCCGGCGTGCCGCACGCGGGCGGTCCGGAGGACGTCATCGGCCGCCCGGACGTCGACATCGTCGTCAACCTCACGGTGCCCGCCGCGCATGCCGAGGTGGGCGTCGCCGCCCTCCGTGCCGGGCACCACGTCTACGGCGAGAAGCCGCTGGCGCGCTCGCGTGCCGAGGCCGACCTGCTGGTCGAGACGGCGCGGGTGGCGGGGCGGCGGATCGGCAGTGCCCCCGACACGTTCCTCGGGGCCGGTGTGCAGACGGCGCTGCGGCTGATCCGGTCGGGCGCGATCGGCCGGCCGGTGTCGGCGATCGCCTGCTTCCAGGATCCCGGGCCGGACCGCTGGCACCCGGCGCCGGAGTTCCTGTTCGCGGCCGGCGCCGGTGCGCTGCTGGACATGGGGCCGTACTACCTGACGGCGCTGACGGTGCTGCTCGGGCCGGTGCGGCGGGTGGCGGCCATGGAGCGCGAGGGCCCGGCACAGCGCGTCGTGGTCAGCGGCCCGCGCGCCGGGACCAGGTTCGCGGTCGAGGTGCCGACGCACACGAGCGCCGTGCTGGAACTCGCCTCGGGCGCGGTGGCGACGACCGTCTTCAGCTTCGACTCGCCGCGCAAGCGGCACGGTTTCCTGGAGATCGGCGGCACCGAGGCCACGCTGCGGCTGCCCGACCCCAACCGCTTCGACGGCCCGCTGCGGCTCTGCCCGGCCGGCACCGACGACTGGCGTGAGGTGCCCACCGAGGGGGCCCGGCTGGGCCGTGGACTGGGCGTCGCGGAGCTGGCCGAGGCCATGGCAGCGGACCGGCCGCACCGGGCGAACGCCGAGGTCGCGGCGCATGTGCTGGACGTCGCGGCGGCCGTCTCGGAGTCCGGGACGCAGCGCCGGTTCGTCGACGTCGCGTCCGGCTTCGCTTCCCAGGAGCCGCTCGATCCGGCCTGGGCACCGGGAGAGGGCGGCGCGGCGCCGGGAGGCCTGCCTTTGCAATGAAACAGCAACCTGTTGCTATTGCGGCAACCGCTTGCGGTCGGTAGGTTCTCCCCAACGCTTCCGGGATCGGTGTTGCTGATCTGCGTGAACGCCTTGACTCACCGCGGCGCCGCGAACGGCGTCAACGCCCAAGCGGGCGGACGGACTTGCTGAATGAGCACCGGACATGTGAGGAGTTGCCGATGTCGGCAGAACAGATCGTGGTCTCGCGCAGAATGCTGTTGAAGGCCGGCGGCGGGTTCGCGGCCGCCTTCGCGGTCTTCGGCACCGCGGCGTGCTCGGGCGGCGACGAGTCGCCCAACCCGTTCGGCTCGGCGGGCGGCGACCCGGACGTGCTGGAGTCGCCGATGCTGACGGAGCGGGTCGACGCCGGCGAGCTGCCCGCGCTGGCGGAGCGGCTGCCGTCGAGCCCGATGGTGGTGGAGCCGTGGGACGGCGTCGGCCGGTTCGGCGGCAACCTGCGCCGCGCGCAGACCACGCCGACGCACGACGGCGCCCTGCAGGCCTTCGCCGGCTCCGGCCTGATCGAGTGGAACAAGGCCGCCGACGGGTCGCAGCCCAGCCTCGCCGAGAGCTTCGAGAAGACGCCGGACAACCGCACCTACACGTTCGTGCTGCGCGAGGGCCTCAAATGGTCCGACGGTGCGCCGTTCACGTCGGCCGACCTCAAGTTCACCGTCGACCACGTGCTCAACCACGACGTGCTGTTCCCCTCGCCGGCGTTCTGGTTCTCCGACGCCGGGCAGACCCGGCCGACCATCGAGACGCCGGACGAGCTGACCGTGGTCATCAACTTCACCCAGCCGTTCGCGCTGTTCGAGAAGTTCCTGTGTCACCCGGGCGTGAGCTTCCAGTTCATCAAGCCCAAGCACTACCTGGAGCAGTTCCACGCCGACCTCGCCGACCCCGCCACCGTGGCGGCGGCCACGCAGTCGGCCGGGTTCGACACCTGGGACCAGTACTTCTTCGACCGCGACAACTGGTGGACCAACGTCGAGCGGCCGGTCATGGGCGCGTTCAAGGTCACCAGCCCGGCCAATGCGCAGAGCGGCACCGCGGCGCTGGAGCGCAACCCGTACTACTACAAGACCGACCCCGACGGCCGGCAGCTGCCCTACATCGACACCATGCAGATCCAGGTGCTCGACCAGGACGCGCTCGACCTGCGCGCGGCCAACGGCGACCTCGACTTCCAGGGCTTCTACCTCGGCTACAACTCCACCCAGGTGTACCTGCAGAACGCCGAGCAGAAGGGGTACGAGGTGCTGCGCTGGCAGCCATCGGCCGGCCTGATGGCGATCTGCCCCAACCTCTCGCACAAGGACCCGGTGCTGCGTGAGCTGTTCGCCGACGTCCGGTTCCGGGCGGCGCTGTCGCACGCGGTCAACCGCGAGGAGATGAACGACACCCTGCTCGGCGGGCTCGGCATCATCCGGCACCCGATCGCCACCGAGACCTCCGACTACTACGTCGAGGGCAGCGGCGAGCGGTTCATCGAGTACGACGTCGAGGAGGCCAACCGGCTGCTCGACGAGATCGGGCTCATCGAGCGCAACGGTGACGGCACGCGGCTGCGCGCCGACGGCGCCGCGCTGGAGTTCGTCATCACCTACCTCGACTTCGACGCCGGGCTGGCGCCGACCGACGTGTTCGAGATGGTGCGGAAGAACTGGGCCGAGATCGGCATCAAGGTGGTCACCCGGCCGGCCGACCAGACCCTGTACACCGAGATCCGCATGGCCAACGACTTCGACTTCGACGGCGTCGCGCACCCGTCCGACGACTTCGACCTGGAGCCGGTCTGGTTCGTCCCGACCGCCGACAACAGCCACACGGCGCCGGCCTACGGCAAGTGGTACTCGACGTCGGGCGCCGAGGGAGCGCAGCCGACCCCGGAGTTCCAGCAGTTGATGGACACCTGGGACGCGATGCGCACCGCCGACTCCGACGATGCGCGCATCGAGGCCGGCCGCGCGATCATGCAGCAGCACGACGAGAACGTCTACGCGATCGGGCTGATCGGCCTGCCGTTCCAGCCGGTCATCGCGAAGACCGCGCTGCGCAACGTCCGCGACGACGAGCCGAAGCTGTCCTTCTACTACGGCCGTGAGGGCATCTCCAAGCCGGAGCAGCTCTACTTCGCCGAGTGATGCGACCGGCCGGCCGGGCGGCGGTCCCGCCCCAGGAGAGGAAGGACGACTCGCCCTGATGTGGCGCTTCATAGCGATGCGGGTCCTGCACGTGATCCCGACCCTGATCGCGATCTCGATGATCGCGTTCTTCATCATCCAGTTGCCCCCTGGTGACTTCCTGAGCACTCAGGTGGCCCGGCTCGAGGCCGCCGGGCAGAGTGTCGACCAGGCGCAGATGGATGCGTTGCGGGAGCGCTACGGCATCGGCGAACCGTTCTGGGTGCAGTACGCCAAGTGGATCGGCAACATCGTGCTGCACGGCGACTTCGGGTTGTCGTTCCAGTTCCAGCAGCCGGTGTCGACGCTGATCGCGGACCGGCTGCCGCTCACCCTGGCGCTGGGCATCGCGACGCTGATGTTCACCTGGGCGATCGCCCTGCCGGCCGGCATCTACTCGGCGATCAAGCAGCACACCTGGGGCGACTACACGATCTCCGGCATCGGGTTCGTGGCGCTGGCGGTGCCGCAGTTCCTCGCGGCGCTGGTGCTGGCCTACCTGGGGTTCGCGCTGTTCGACCAGAGCGTGGGCGGGATGTTCTCACCGGAGTACGTCAACGCGCCCTGGGGCATCGGGAAGTTCGTCGACCTGCTCGGCCACCTGTGGATCCCGGTGGTGGTGATCGGCCTGGCCGGCACCGCCGGGATCATCCGGGTGACCCGGGCGAACATGCTCGACGAGCTGAACAAGCCGTACGTCATCACGGCGCGGGCGAAGGGACTGTCCGAGGGGAAGCTCGTGACGAAGTACCCGGTGCGGATCGCGATGAACCCGTTCATCTCCACCGCCGGCTGGCACCTGCCGTCGCTGTTCGACGGCGAGATCATCGTCGCGCAGGTGCTGGCGCTGGGCACCATCGGCCCGCTGCTGCTGGAGGCGCTGAAGTCGCAGGACATGTACCTCGCCGGCGGCATCATCCTCATCATCGCGGTGCTCACCGTCATCGGCACGCTGATCTCGGACCTGCTGCTGGCCGCCGTCGATCCGCGCGTGCGATTCGGGAAGGCGTGAGGCGATGAGCACCGAGACACCCACCCAGACCCCCGTCGACACGCCGGACGAGCTGGCCACCGAGACCGGCCGCAGCGCCGCCGACGTCACCGTCGCCTCGCAGCGCCAGCTCATCTGGTGGCGGTTCCGCCGGCACCGGCTGGCCATGGCCGGCCTGTGGGTGATGATCGCGATGTACGTCGTGGCCGTCTTCGCCGGGTTCTTCGCGCCGTTCTCGAAGGACACCACCAGCGCCGACCACGCCTACCAGCCGCCACAGCTGCCCAGCTTCTCGTTCTCCGAGGGCTTCTACGTCCATCCGACCACCGGCTCCACCGACCCGGAGACGCTGGCCCGGGTGTTCGAGGAGGACACCAGCCGGGTGATCAACCTCGGCTTCTTCGTCCGCGGCGACGAGTACTCGCTGCTCGGTGTGATCGACACGAACATCCACCTGTTCGGGCCGACCGAGGCGGGGGAGCGGTTCTACCTGCTCGGCGCCGACCGCACCGGCGGCGATCTGCTGTCGAAGATCATCTACGGTGCGCAGATCTCGCTCTCGCTCGGCCTGGCCGGGGTGGCGATCTCGCTGGTGCTCGGGCTGGTGCTGGGCGGCATCTCCGGCTACTTCGGCGGGTGGATCGACTCGGTGATCCAGCGCATCATCGAGCTGATCATGTCGATCCCGACGCTGCCGCTGTGGCTCGGACTCGCGGCCGCGATCCCGCCGCAGTGGGGCCCGACGCGCACCTACTTCATGATCACCATCATCCTGTCGCTGCTCGGCTGGACCAGCCTGGCGCGGGTGATCCGCGGCCGGTTGCTGCAGACCCGCACCGAGGACTATGTGCTGGCCGCGAAGCTCGACGGCGTACGAACGCGGCGGATCATCTCGCGGCACATGCTGCCGTCGTTCCTCTCGCACATCATCGCGACGGTCAGCCTCGCGGTGCCGGCGATGATCCTCGCCGAGACGTCGCTGTCGTTCCTCGGCCTCGGGCTGCGGGCACCGGCGGTCTCGTGGGGCGTGCTGCTGCAGGACGCGCAGAGCGTGCAGGTGGTGGCGACGGCGCCGTGGCTGCTGCTGCCCGGCCTCGCGGTGGTCGTGGCGGTGGTGGCGTTCAACTTCGTCGGCGACGGGTTGCGTGACTCGGCCGACCCGTACGGAAGGAGGACGACGTGAGCTGGCGCCGTCGCAACCTGGAGCGGGACGCCGCTCGCGAGATCGCCGCGGCCACCGTCGACGACGACCGGCCGATGGACCCGGGCTCGATCCTGGAGCTGCAGAACCTGTGCACGACGTTCCACACCGACGAGGGCGCGGTCAAGGCCGTCGACGACGTCTCGCTGCGGATCCGCCGCGGCTCCACGACGTGCATCGTCGGCGAGTCCGGCTCGGGCAAGTCCGCCACCGCCCGGTCGATCATCCAGGTGGTCGACCACCCGGGACGGGTGGACGCCGGCCGGGTGCTGTACCGCCCGGCGGCCGACCGCCCGGCGGCCGACCGCCCGGCGGCCGACCGCCCGGTCGTCGACCTCGCCGCGCTGGACGCCACGGGACCCGGCATCCGGTCGATCCGCGGCCGCGAGATCGGCCTGGTGTTCCAGGAGCCGATGTCGTCGCTGAGCCCGGTGCACACCATCGGCGACCAGATCGGCGAGCTGCTCGAGCTGCACGAGCGGCTGGCGCCGGCCGCGGCCCGTGAGCGGGTGATCGACGACCTGCGCCGGGTCGGCATCCCACGGCCGGAGGAGCGCTTCGGCGCGTACACCTTCCAGCTCTCCGGCGGCATGCGGCAGCGGGCGATGATCGCGATGGCGCTGGTCTGCCGCCCGTCGCTGCTGATCGCCGACGAGCCGACGACCGCGCTCGACGTCACCACCCAGGCGCAGATCCTCGACCTGCTGGCCGAGCTCAAGGAGTCGCTGGGGATGACGCTGATGTTCATCACCCACGACCTCGGCGTGGTGGCCGAGATCGCCGACGACGTCGTCGTCATGCGGCACGGCAAGGTCGTCGAGCACGGCCCGGTCGACCAGATCTTCCACGACCCGCGGCACGAGTACACCCGCGAGCTGCTGGCCGCGCTGCCGCAGCGCACCACCCTCGCCGTCGACGAACCGGCGCAGGCGGCCGCGGCCGAGCAGCCGGCGCGGCCTCTGCTGCGGATCGAGGACCTGGAGATGACGTTCGAGGCCGCGGCCGGCACGATGTTCGGCCGCCGCCGCCGCACCGAGCGCGTCAACGCCGTCGACAAGGTGACGCTGGACATCCCGGAGGGCAGCACCGTCGGCCTGGTCGGCGAGTCCGGTTGCGGCAAGACGACCCTGGGCCGGTGCGTGCTGCGCGCCTACCGGCCGACGGCGGGCCGGCTGCTGTACACGGGCGCGGACGGTCGCGAGACCGATCTCGCCCGGCTGAGCGAGAAGGAGCTGCTGCCGTTCCGCCGGCAGATCCGCATGGTCTTCCAGGACCCGTACGGCTCGCTCAACCCGCGCATGACGGTCCGCCAGGTCGTCGGCGAGCCGCTGCGCGTGGCCGGGCTGGCGTCCGGGTCGGAGCTGGACGGCCGGGTCGAGGAGATGCTGGAACGGGTCGGGCTGAAGCGCTCGATGGCCGGCCGGTACCCGCATGCGTTCTCCGGCGGCGAGCGGCAGCGCATCGGCATCGCCCGGGCGCTGATCACCGAGCCGCGGCTGGTGGTCGCGGACGAGGCGGTGTCGGCGCTGGACGTGTCGGTGCGCACCCAGATCCTCGAGCTGCTCGCCGAGCTGCAGGGCGACCTCGGCCTGACCTACCTGTTCATCTCGCACGACCTGTCGGTGGTGGAGCGGATCTGCGACCAGGTCGCGGTGATGTACTTCGGCGTCATGGTCGAGCACGGGCCGGCGGAGCAGGTGTTCGCCGACCCGCGGCACGGGTACACGCGGGCGCTGCTGTCAGCGGTGCCGGTGGCCGATCCGCGCCAGCGCGGCACCCGCTCACGCGTCGACTACGAGCCGGAGGACTCCGCCGCCTGACCTTCCACCAAGTTGATCTTGGAGTTGTTCGGCCATCAATCGGGCATTTCGCCCGCGTTCGGCGAACAACTCCAAGATCAACTCCAGGTGGGGTGGGGGTCGCCGAGGGCGAGGAGCAGGTCGCGGGCCAGCTTCTGGTGCCCCTCGGGGCCCGGGTGCAGGCCGTCGACCAGCAGGGCGAGCGCGTGGTCGCCGCCGGCCCGCCAGACGGCGTGGTGGTCGACGAGGTGGCTGCCGGTCTCGGTGGCCACCTCGCGGACCGCCTCGGCGTAGGCGTCGAGGGCGGCGGCCTGCGACCTCTCGGGCGCCACGACGGGCGGCGTCTGCAGCACGACGGCCGCGCCGGCGCCGGCGATGCGGCGGACGACGCCGGCGTACTCGCGCCGGAACGCCGCCAGCCCGGCCGGCCCTTCGTTCGCGTCGTTGCTGCCCAGCCCGATGACCACGACGTGCGCGGCGTGCCGCAGCACCGACCGCTCCAGCGCGTCGCGCAGCGCCGGCACCCGCCAGCCGCTGACCGCCGTGTTGACGACGGTGTCGTCGCGGCGGCTGAGGCCGTAGCGCACCCGCTCGGCGAACAGGTCGACGTAGCCGCGGTGCACGCCGGTCCACCTGGCCGCGGCGACGATGCTGTCGCCGGTGAACAGCCAGTCGACCGGCGTGCCGCCGGACAGCGCCGTGCGGGCTGGGTGGTCGGTGGTCATGGAACCTCCCTGAGTCGGATGCCCAGCAGGTCGTGCAGCCGCCGACCGGGCGCCAGCGCGGCCAGCCCCGGCAGGACGCCGTGCCAGGCGCCGTGGCCGTCGTCGTGCAGCCGGGTGGTCAGCATCTCGTCGAGGTCGACGACCGGGCCGGACACCGTGACGTCGACGATCCGCGGATCGGCGGCCGCGGCCAGCATCGCATGGTGCGCGCCGAGCCCGGCGGCATGGACGTGTACCGGCCGGCCGTGATCGAGGCCCGGGTGCTCGGCCCGCACCCGCGCGTCGCCCAGGACGACGTCGATGGCCCGCGTGACGTCGAACGCGCGGGCCGCCGCCAGGCTGTCGTCCAGCCAGAGCAGGTCGCTGAGCAGCTTGTACATCGTGCTGTCGTGGCTGATCGGGGTGCGGCCGGACCGGTCGCGGGGGAGCAGCGCGCCCTGCCCGCGCACGTCGAGCACCAGCAGCGGCCCGCCGACGCGGTCGTCGCGGGCGGCGCGCGCCAGCACCGGGTGGCTCGTCGTGAGTTCGGCGGTGCCGTCGTGCAGCAGCACCACCCGCAGCCCCGGCCGGACGCCGGTCGCGGCCGGGATCAGCACGCCCGCGCCCCACAGGTCGGTCTCGGCGCGCCAGAAGCCGTGCCAGGTGCCGGCCGGCCCGGGCAGCCAGCGGACACCCGGCGCCGCGGGCACGTCCCGGGCGGACGTCACGCGCTCGCGCAGCCAGCCGGTGAGGTCGTCGTCGCCGATCCGTTCCCGGGGCGCTCGGTACTCGGCCGCGATGAGGTCGTGCAGGAAGGCCGAGTCGCGGCCCAGTTGGCCGGTGGCCGTGCAGGCGAGAGCGGACGGCGGCAGCGTGGCCGGCTCGTCGCCGTCCTCGGGCGCCGGGAGCCCGAACGCGGTGCAGAAGAACCGGGTCGCGGCGGCCGCCAGCGCCGGTGCGTACTCGTGCGTCGTCGGGGCGGTCACGAGTGTGAGTGCGTCGGGCGCGCCGAGCAGTTCGTAGCTGCGCCGGGCCCGGTGCACCGACTCGACCGTGCCCTCGATCGGGAAGAAGTCGTACTCGGCCGCCAGCACCGTCACGGGCCGCGGCGCGGTGGCGGCCAGCAGGTCGGCGTGGTCGACGCCGTGCGCGGTGCCGCCCAGCAGGATCTGCTCGGCGTCCTGGTGCTGCCCGCCGTCGAGGTAGCGGTCCCGCGACGTCACGAACGTGGCCGGCGCCGCCGCGGCCAGCCTGGGCTCCACCGCCGTCGCCAGCGTCGTCAGCCAGCCGCCGCCGCTGTTGCCGGTCAGCCCGATCCTGGTGGCGTCGACGCCGGGGAGGGTCTCGAGCAGGTCGACGGCGCGGCGCACCTCGTGGACGAACCAGCGGGCCGGCGACTGTCCCAGCCACCACGCCTGCAGGCCGGCGTAGGTGTGTTCGGCGGTGCCGCCCGCCACGACCGGCCGCCCGTCGCCGCCGAGGTAGCCGAGCCGCTCGCTCTGGCCGAACGGGTCCAGCGCGAGCACCACCAGGCCGGCCCGGGCCAGCCGCGCGCACACCGCCTGGTACGGCGGGTACGCCTTGGCCTCGTCGGCGTGCCCGCACACGAACACGACGGCCGGGCGGTCGTCGTACACGACGGCCGGGCTCCCGACGTGGCCGGCGGCCGGCCGGTCGTCGCGCCCGGTGTCCGGAGAGCCGGCCCGCCCGGTTGGGAGGACGCCCACCCTACGGGCGGGCGCCGACAACGTCGTCTCGCCGGTGGGACGGTAGAGGCTGGCGGTCGCGTGCACGCCGGGCGCGGTCTCGATGACCAGGCGCTCGATTCGGTACCCCGCGTCGCCCGGCACACCGTCGGCCGGGCCGCACCACCGCACCGGCGGCGCGGTCGCGTCCCGCGGCGGCAGACCGCCGAGCCCGCGCAGCACCGCCGCGCGGATCCGCTCGCCCTCGCGCCGCACGTCGGTGGCCGACGCGACGCCCCCGGCGTGGCCGGCCCACTCGGCCAGCCGGCGCCGGGTGCGACGCTCGACGTGGCGCTGCAGGTCGAGCGCGGCGTCGACGTAGCCGTCCAGATTCGGGGCGAAGCCGAGCGGTGTTGGAGTCACGGCCAGCACACTATCGCAATCGGTTGTCGCTCTGTGAACTGGGATTTCGTTGCCCATACTGCAAGATTGCCTTGACACTTGCAGGCGGTTCTTGCAAGGGTCGGGGCATGACCCGCTATGCCATCGCCGGACTGTCCAACCGCGGGGTCGCCAGCTTCGTGCGGCCCATCCTCGGCTCGCTGGGCGGCGCGGACACCGCGCTCGGCTACGGCGAGAACGCCGAGGACTACTCCGAGCACGCCGACGTCGTCGCGGTGGTCGATCCGGACGAGGCGCGGGTGACGGCGTTCAACGAGTCGCTGCTGCCTCCGGGCCACGCGCCGCTGGCGTGGTACGCGCCGGAGGACTTCGACCGCATGGTCGACGAGGTCCGCCCGGATGTCGTGGTGGTGGCCTCGCCCGACCACACGCACGCCGCCTACGTGCTGGCCGCCCTGCGTCGCGACGTCGACGTCATCGTCGAGAAGCCGATGGTCACGACGGCCGCCGACGCCGCCGCCGTCCTGGCAGCGGAGCAGGCGTCGAAGGCGACCGTGCGGGTCACCCACAACCTGCGATACACGCTGCGCCACCGCACCATCAAGCGGCTCATCCTCGACGGCGCCATCGGCCGGCCCACGCACGTCAGCCTCGACTACCACGTCGACATCCGGCACGGCGCGAGCTTCTTCCTGCGCTGGAACCGTCGCCGCGACCTGTCCGGCGGGCTGACGGTGCACAAGAGCACGCACCACCTGGACCTGGTGTCGTGGTGGCTCGACGACGTGCCGGAGCGGGTCTTCGCACTCGGCGGCCGGTACTACTACGGCCCGGACAGCCCGCACCGCCCGCGCGACGAGCAGGGGCGGCCGCTGACCGGCGTCGAGCAGCGCGAGCAGGACCCGTACTACCGCGCACAGCTGGGCAGCAACACCTTCCCCGACGGCGCCGAGGCCGACCGCGTGGGTCTGTTCGGCCTCTCCTACGGTCACCAGTACCCGGCCGGCCAGGACATGTACCTCTACGACGACGAGATCGACGTCGAGGACACCTACAGCGCGCTGGTCGCCTATCGCGGTGGCATCGCGCTGTCCTACACGATCGACTTCTCCTCGCCCTGGGAGGGCTACCGGGTCGCGATCAACGGCACACACGGGCAGATCGAGACGCTACACAGCCGGCTGCCCGGCGGCGGGGCGCTGCCCGGGTCGGACGAGATCAGCTACCGTCCGCTGTTCGGCGAGGCGCGCACCATCGAGGTGGCCGCCGTCGCAGGCGGCCACGAGGGCGCCGACCCGCTGCTGCGGCACGACCTGTTCGTCGGCCCGGGCCGCGAGTCGCTGGACCTCGGCCTGCTTGCCGACTCCGCCGACGGTGCCCGGGCGGTCGCCACCGGGGAGGCCATCTGGCGCTCCATCGGCGGTGGTGAGGTCGTCGACGTGGACGCGCTGCTCACGCCGCCCGAGTGACGGTCAGCTGAGTCCGCATCCCGCCCGGTGGGGTGGGTGCCCACCCTAGGGGCGGGCACCGACACTCGCCCAGCCGCGCCGGGCCGCGCTGGACTCCGGGCCGCGCCATTCCCAGGACGTGCGCATGCTCACGCCCCGGGCATCAGGGTGCCCGGGGGGCGTGCTCAGTGGGCGCTCAGCTGGCCCAGGCCATGAGCGACTCGTTGCGGCGCGGGTCGCGCAGCAGCATGAGCGCGTGCTTCTCCAGCTGGCGCACCCGCTCGCGGGACACGCCGACCTCGTCGGCGACGTCCTGCAGAGTGTGCTCGTGGCCGTCGACCAGGCCGTAGCGCATGCCGATGATCTTCGCCTCGCGCGTCGGCAGGGAGTCGAGGACGTTGCGCAGCTGCTCGCTGAGCGCTCGCCGCTCGACGAGGTCGGAGGCCTGGACGGCGTCGTCGTCCTCGATCAGCTCGCCGATGCTGGACTCGCCGTCGTCGCCGATGGGGGTGTCGAGGCTGAGCGGGTCGCGGGAGACGCGGCGCAGCTCGACGACCTTCTCGACCGGCAGCCCGGCCTCCTCGGCGACCTCCTCGACGGTGGGGTCGCGGCCGAGCAGCCGCTGGAGGTCGCGGTCGATGCGGTGCAGCTTGGCCACCGTCTCGGACACGTGCACCGGCAGCCGCACGGTGCGGGTCTGCTCGGCCAGGCCGCGCTGGATGGCCTGGCGGATCCACCACGTGGCGTAGGTGGAGAACTTGAAGCCCTTGGCGTAGTCGAACTTCTCGACCGCGCGGATGAGGCCGAGGTTGCCCTCTTGGATGACGTCGAGGAACGGCAGTCCGCGGCCGGACAGCTTGCGCGCCACCGACACGACCAGCCGCAGGTTGGCGCGGATCATGTGGTCGCGGGCGGCGTGGCCGTCGCGGACCAGCGCCTCGAGCTCGGCCTTGTAGGACGGCGTCAGCTTGCGCTTGGTGGGCAGGGCACCGGTCAGCAGCTGCTCGACGTACACACCGATCTCGATGCGCTTGGCCAGGTCGACCTCTTCGGCTGCCGTGAGCAGCGGCGTCGAGCCCAGCTGCGCGAGGTAGCGGCCGACCAGGTCGGGCTCGCCCTCGGAACGCGCCTGCCTGCGCCGCGACGTCGCGCTGGTGGCCTTCGGTGCAGCTGCCATGGGTCCCCCTCGGTGTCGAGTCGGCGTCCGGACCGTACCCGCACGATCAACGAACATACGTTCACAACGCACGAGCCCGCACAAAGATTCCGGCACCCTCTGGGCAGGAGAGAAATCTCATGATAATGACGCGGCGTCGAGCATGTCGGGTTGCCCGTGGCGCCCGAATCACGGACCCCGCGGGACATGGCAGGCTGACTGTACGTACTGTTGTCAGGACAAAGTCAGCGCCGACGATAGGGGAATGGTGGCGATGAAGGGCATTGCCGGCGCGCCGGTGAGCTTCGGCGTCTTCGAGCTGACGGCGGACCAGCCGCTGCCCGACCCGAAGGAGGTCCTCGGACCGCTGCATGACCTGGGATACGAGGGCGTCGACCTCGGTCCGGTCGGCTGGCTGGGCCGTGGCGAGGAGCTGCGCGGCCGGCTGCGCGAGCACGAACTCGTGCTGGTCGGCGGCTGGGTCGACCTGCCGTTCACGGACGACGACGCGTTCCGCACGGCGCTGCCGTCGCTCGACGACGCGCTGGAGATCTTCGTGGCCGCCGCCGAGCTGGACCCGTCGCGCCCGCCGCTGCCGACTCTGGCCGACATGGGCAGTGACCTGCGCCGCGCCAACCCGGGCGGCGCCGCGCCGGGACTCGCGCTCGACGACGCCGGCTGGACCAGGCTCGCACGCAACGTCGAGACCGCCGCCGCCCGTGTGCGCGCCGCCGGCCTGGAGCCCACGTTCCACCACCACGCCTGCACGTACGTCGAAACGCCCGCCGAGATCGACGAGTTCCTGGCCCGCACCGACGTCGGCCTGACCTTCGACACCGGCCACCTGCTCATCGGCGGCGGCGACCCGGTCGAGGGCTGGCGGCGCTGGCGCGCGCGGATCAACCACCTGCACCTCAAGGACGCCCGCACGGCGGTGCTCGACCAGGTCCTGCGGGAGAAGGGCGGCATGCGCGACGTGTGGGAGCGGCGCGCGTTCGTCGAGCTGGGTGGCGGCGACCTCGACCTCGACGGTTTCATGGACGCTGTGTCCGAGAGCGACTTCGGCGGCTGGCTGGTCGTCGAGCAGGACGTCGTGCCGTCGCCGTCCGACCCGCCGGAGCGCGTCATCGACGACCAGCGCGCCAACCGCGAGGCGCTGCGCCGGTGGCTGCCGTGAGCGATCGCGTCCGGCTGGCCGTCGCCGGCCTCGGCGCCGTCGCACAGTCCGTCCATCTGCCGCTGATCTCCCGCCGCTGGGACCTGTTCGACCTGGTCGCGGTCTGCGACCTGGCCCCCTCGCTGCGCGCCGCCATCGGCGAGCAGTACGGCGTCCCGGAGGATCGTCGCTATGCCGACGCCGCCCGGATGGTCGAGGAGAGCGGCGCCGACGGCGTGGTCCTGCTGACCTCCGGCTCGCACGGCGACGTCGCGTTGCGGGCGCTGCGCGCCGGCGTCGCCGTCTTCTGCGAGAAGCCGCTGACGTACACCGTCGCCGAGGCCGACGCGCTCGCCGCCGCCGAGCGGGAGCTCGACCGGCCCGCGCTGCTGCTGGCGTACATGAAGGAGCACGACGAGGCGGTCTGGCAGCTGAGCGAGCGGCTGGCCGGCATCGACGACGTCCGCGCCGTCGAGGTCGAGGTGCTGCACCCCACCGGCGAGTCGCAGCTGGCCTTCGCCCACCTGCGCCCGGCGCCGCTCGGCGACGTCGATCCCGGCGCCGTCGGCCGCATGGCCGCGGAGTCCGCACGGCTGCTGGACGCCGCGATCGGCGCCGGCACGTCCGACCGGCTGCGGCACCTGTACGCGAACGTGGTGCTCGGCAGCATGGTGCACGACACGTCGTTGTTGCGGGCGGTGTTCGGCGGGCTCGAGGCCGTCGACGGCGCGCGCCAGTGGCCGGCCGGCGCGCAGCCGGGGCACGGCCCGGGGTCCGTCGAGGTCACCGGCGAGCTGCCCGGCGCCGTCCGGGCCCGCATGAGCTGGCACTACCTGCCTGACTACCCGGCCTACACCGAGACGCTGACGGTGCACCACGGCCGCGGCTCGCTGCGCGTCACGTTCGGGACGCCGTACGTGCTGAACAACCCGACGCGCCTCGAGATCGTCGAGGCGCCGCCGGCCGACACGGCGGCGGGCGGCGAGGTGCGCTCGGTGTTCACGTCCACCGGCGAGTCGTTCGAGAACGAACTGGCAGACTTCCACCGCATGGTGACGGCGGGCGAGCGGCCGCGGGCCGGCATCGCCGAGGGCCGCGCCGACATCCTGACCAGCCAGCGGATCATCCGGTTGCTGGCCGGCGACGAGCCGGTCGGCGGGGAGGCGGCGAAGGCATGACGGAACCCGAGATCGTCCTGGTGCCGCACACGCACTGGGACCGCGAGTGGTACGAGCCGTTCCAGGTGTTCCGGCTGAAGCTGGCCGACGTGCTCGACGACGTGCTCGCGCGGGCCGAGGCCGATCCGGACTTCCGGTTCACCCTCGACGGCCAGTTCGCCGCCGTCGACGACTACCTGGAGCTGCGCCCGGAGAACCGGCACCGGGTCGCCGAGCTGGTCCGGCAGGGCCGGCTGGGCGTGGGGCCCTGGTACATCCTGCTCGACGAGTTCCTGTGCTCCGGCGAGACGATCGTGCGCAACCTGGAGCTCGGCTGGCAGGGCGCCGAGGCGCTCGGCGGCGCGATGCCGGTGGGCTACCTGCCGGACATGTTCGGGCACACGGCGCAGATGCCGCAGATCCTGGCCCGCGCCGGCATCGAGCACGCGAGCCTGTGGCGCGGTGTGCCCGGCGCGCTGAACCGGCACGCCTTCCGATGGGAGGCGCCCGACGGCAGCGCCGTGCGGGTGGAGTACCTGTTCGACGGTTACGGCAACGCGCTGGACCTGTTCGCGCTCCCGGCCCGGCTGGGCGAGGCGGTCGCGGCGTACCGCGACGAGACGCGGTCCTGGTACGGCGACGACCCTGTGCTCGGCATGCTCGGCACCGACCACTCCGCGCCGCGGCCGGACCTCATGGACCTGGTCCGCGGCCCGGGCGGCGCCGGCCTCACCATCGCCGGCCTCGCGGAGTACGTCACCCGGTTCCGATCCGACGACCCGCACCTGCCGGTCGTGGTGGGCGAGCTGCGCAGCCACGCGCGCGGCAACATCCTGCCCGGTGTCATCTCCGTCCGGGTCGGGCTCAAGCAGGCGATGGCCCGGGCCGAGCGCGTCGTCGGCCAGGCCGAGGCGCTGGCCGCGCAGTTCCAGCCGTCGGCCGACTACCGGGAGGCGTTCCTGCTGGCCTGGCGGAAGATCGTCGAGTGCACCGCGCACGACTCCGTCACCGGCTGCGGCGTCGACGAGACCGCCGGTCAGGTCGCGGCCCGGCTGGCCGAGGCCGAGCAGGCCGGCCGGGCCGTCCGCTCCGCGGCGCTGCGGTCGATCGCGGCCCGGGTGCCGGCCGACGCCGACGCCGTCGTCAACACCGTCCCGTGGCCGCGCACCGTGCTGGCCGAGCTGGACGTCGCCGCGCCGGCCGCCGACCGGCCCGTGACCGCGCAGCTGCCGGACGGCACGCCGCTCGCGGTGCAGGAGCTGAGCCGGTCCGAGACTCTGCTGGGCGACGAGAAGCTGGCCGCCGAGGACCTGGAGAAGGTGATCCGGCGCATCCACGGCCGTGAGCTGTTCGGCCAGCAGATCGAGTCGTACGCGGTCACGCCGGGCACGCTGGACTTCGAGGTGGCCCGGGTGCCGTCGGCGCCGGAGTTCGACCTCGCGGCGCTGCGCGCGGAACTCGCCGCGGCCGCCGCCGAGGCGCCGGGGGAGTGGCGGGTCCGCACGGTCGCGCAGCAGCGCCGCCGGGTGCTGGCCGCCGTCCCGCTGGACGCGTCCGGGCAGGTCGCGGTGCGGACGGCGCAGTCCGGCGCGCCCGCGGACCCGCCGGCGGCGGTGGAGGTGACCGAGCGGTCGCTGGTGTCGCCGCTCGTGCGTGCCGACGTCGCCGACGACGGCACGCTGAGCGTCCACGGCGCCGACGGCACGGTCCTGACCGGCGTCGGCCGGCTGGTGTCCGGCGGCGACCGCGGCGACAGCTACAACTACGGCCCGCCGGCCGCCGACGTCCCGGTCGACGCGCCCGCGTCGGTCACGGTCACGGTCGACGAGGGCGGCCCGCTGCGCGGAGTGCTGCGGGTGGTGCGGACGTACGACTGGCCGGTCGGGCTGTCGTCGGACGTGGACGTACGGTCCGCCGAGACCGTGCCGGTCGAGGTGACGACGCTGGTCGAGGTGCGGGCCGGCGAACCGTTCGTCCGGCTGGACGTGTCCTTCGTCAACCCGGCGCGCGACCACCGGGTGCGGCTGCACGTGCCGCTGCCGGCGCCGGTCGCCGAGTCCGCGGCGGACGGTCAGTTCGCGGTGACGGTGCGCGGGCTCACGTCCGAGGGCGGCTGGGGCGAGTACCCGCTGCCGACGTTCCCGGCGTCGTCGTTCGTGTCGGCCGGCCCGGCGACCGTGCTGCTCGACCACGTCACGGAGTACGAGCTGGCCGGCGACGGCGCGGAGCTCGCGCTGACGCTGCTGCGCGCCGTCGGCTGGATGAGCGTCAACCTGCACCCGCTGCGCGACGAGCCGGCCGGGTCGCAGTTCCCGGTGCCCGGCGCCCAATACGCCGGCGTGCCGGTGCGGGCGCGACTCGCGGTCGTGCCGCGGGCCGGCGGCTGGGGCCCGGCGTCGGCGCCCCGGCTCGCGGAGGAGTTCCGGCACGACGCTCTGGTGACGCAGGGGCTGGCCGCCGCGGGTGGCGACCTGCCGTCGCCGTCGTCGGGACTGGGCGTGAGCGGGCCGGGCGTCGTCGCGTCGTCGATCCGGGCTCGTGGCGACGAGACCGAGGTGCGCCTGGTCGCCATGTCCGCCGCGCCGACGACGGCCACCGTCACCGGGGCGTTCGTCACGGCCTGGCGCACCGACCTGCTCGGCCGGGCGCTGGAGCCGCTCCCCGTGGACGGTGACCGCGTCGACGTCGAGCTCGGACCGTGGGAGATCGCGACGATCCGGGTCTCCTGACCGCTCAGCGCGTGTGCACGATGACGCCGATGTGGTCGGTGATGTCGGGCAGCGTGCTGAACAGCGACACGTCCTCGGCATGGCAGGTCGACGGCTGGATCTTGCCGCCGTAGTGGATACCGTAGGCGGTGCGCCCGGTGGTCGTGTACCGGTACCAGGCGCCGCCGCTGTCGCCAGGGCAGGTGTCGATGCCGTCGACGCGGGCCATGTTGCGGCCCTCCGGATCGTTGACGTCGCCCAGCACGCCGCAGCGGATGCCCGAGACGCTGGAGCGGGCCGCGATGCACACCGTCTGGCCGGGCTGCATGCTCGTCTCCGACGTGATGCGCCCGGTCACCGGGAGCCGCTGGTTGCTGGCGTTCTCGTGGTACAGCCAGCCCCACGTGGCGTTCTCCAGCCAGTACGTGTTGTCGATGCGCACAGCCGCCGCGTCGACGTCGCCGCTGTTGTAGCGGGCCCGCATCGGGCCGATCGACTGGGTGCCGTGGCCCCACTGGCTGTCGATGGCGCCGCAGTGGCCGGCGGTGAGCATCCACTTGCGGCTGTTGGTGGTGGAGTCGGCGGTGAACCCGACCGAGCAGAAATAGTTCTTCTCCGGCCCGCGCCACAACTCCACCCCGGCGCGCAGCGGGCGGCCGCAGCGGTACAGGCTGTTGCAGGCCTCAGCGCCGGTCGTGCGCAGCTTCTGCGCCGTCGCCCGCATGGTGGCCGGCAGGGTGACGTCGCCCGCGCGCACGCTGGACAGGGTGCGCAGGGGCAGTTCGACCACCACCCGGTTGCCCTTCAGGTCGACGCCGGCGTTGGCGCCCGCCGGGACGTCGGGGTGGGTGCCGTCGTTGACGCGGTCGCGCTCGGCCAGCAGCGTGGCCAGGCTGAAGTCGGCGTCGTGGGTGGCGACCTCGATGCCGCGGCCGGCGGCCGCGTCGGTGAACTCGGCCGCGGCTGCCGTCGTCGTCGACAGCAGGTGCTGGGTGTCGGTGGCGCCGTCGTACCAGGCGCCGCCGTAGGTGTCGGGTGAGTCCGCGGCCAGCTGCTCGAGCAGCGCGACCCGCTCGTCCTCGGCGTCGATGCGGCGCAGCGCCTCGGCGTCGCTGACGCCCGGAAATGCCTGCTGGAAGGCGTCGACGGCGGCGGCCCGGTCGGGGTCGGCGGACGGTGCGGCCGCGGTGGTGGGTGCGGCGGTGGAGGGAGCCGTGCCGAGCAGACCGGTCAGGGCCGCTGCGGCGACGGCGACGGCGAACGTACGTCGTCGATTCACGAAAGGTGCTCTCTACTCGGACGCCACGAGTGCCACGACCCGTGACAGATGGTGAAGATGTCGGAAATAGCGTGGAATCCGAGCATAGGCAGAACCTGATCATGCTTCGCGTCCGGGGTCGGTCCCGGCCGCGAGGCGTCGAGCGGGCGACGGTCAGGTGGTCGTCGCCGGCTCCGGCGCGGTGGCGATGCGCAGCGCCGCGACCAGCTCGCGGTAGAGCTCGTCGGACCGGAGCAGCTCCTGGTGCGTGCCGACGGAACGGACCCGGCCGGCCTCCAGCAGCACGATCTGGTCGGCGTCGACGACCGTCGAGAGCCGGTGCGCGATCGTCACGACCGCGCCCGTGGCGGCCTGGCGGCGGATGCCCTCGGCGACGGCGGCCTCGCTGAGCCCGTCCAGCTGCGCCGTCGCCTCATCGAGCAGCAGCAGCTCTGCGTCGGTCACCAATGCCCGGGCCAGCGCGACTCGCTGCCGCTCGCCGCCGGACATCGTCGTCGGCGACAGCACGGTGTCGAGGCCGTGCTCCAGATCGCGGGCCCGGTGGTCCAGCCGGACAGTCGCGAGCGCGGCCCACAGCTCGTCCTCGGTGGCGTCCGGTGCGGCGTAGGCGAGGTTCTCGCGCAGCGTGCCGGGGACCAGCGGGGTGTCCTGCTCGACGTAGGCGATGCGGCTGCGCAGGTCGGCCAGCCGCCAGTCCGCGAACGGGCGGCCGTCGAGAACGATCTCACCGCGCTGCGGCTGCAGGAACTTCAGCAGCAGCGAGAAGATCGTGGTCTTGCCGGCGCCGGACGGCCCGATGATCGCCGTGTGCCCGTGGCGCGGGATGGTCAGGCTGACACCGTCGAGCGCCGGTGTGGACTCGGGGGAGTAGCGGTACTCGACGTCGCGCAGCTCCAGCGCGGCGTCCGCCGCGGTCGTCGCCGTCGCCGGGACCGCCGTCGCCGCGTCGGCCTCCGTCGCCATCGCGTCGATCTCGCCGATGCGCGCCGCCGCGGCGAGTCCGGACTGCACCGCCGTCAGGCTCATCGTCAGCAGCATCACCGGCATCATCAGCTGGAACGCGTAGAGCAGGAACGCGACCAGCGTCGTCACGGTCATGTCGCCGGCCGCGACGCGGTAGGCGCCGACGCCCAGGATCAGCATGATCGCGAGATTGATGCCGCCGCCGGTGATGGTCCAGGCCCACGCCTCGAGCCGGACCGCGCGGATGCTCTTCTCGGCCGACCGCTCCGCGTGCCCGGCGATCCTGCTGGTCTCGCGGGCCTCGGCTCGCGCGGCCTTGACGGTGCGCAGCGCGCGGAGGACGCCCTCGAGCCGTCCGCCGAGCGCACCGATCTCCTCCTGCGCATCCTGCTGCGCCTTCGCCAGCTTGGGCATCAGCAGGCCGGCCAGGACGCCGACCAGCACGATGACCCCGAGCGTCGTCCCGAGCAGCACGACGTCGAGGTACGCCATGAGGACGAGCGCGCCGACCAGCCCGACCAGCCCGTTGACCGCGTTGACGATGCTGGACGTCGTCGCCTCGCGGATCAGCATCGTGTCGGACGTGACCCGGGTGACCATCTCGCCGGCGCTGCGGGTGCCCAGTTCCGTCACCCTGGTGCGCAGCAGGTGCCGGACCATGCCGGTGCGGGCGGCCAGGATGATCCGTTCGGCCAGCGTGCCCAGCAGGATCGCCTGCACCAGCCCGATGACGGCGCCGGCCACCAGCAGCACGGCCAGCAGCGTGACCGGCCCGCGCAGCGACGCGTCCACCTCCAGGCCGTCGAGGACGGACTTGGTGACCAGGGGCGTGACCAGCTCGGCGGCGGTGCCCAGCAGCCCCAGCAGGAGGCCGACGATCAGGATGCGCCGGTGCGGCCGCGCGTAGGACCAGAGCAGCCGGATCTTCGCCCCGGTCGGCAGGTCGGGGGTGGGTCGTTCCTCGGCAGGCGGGCTGTAGGGAACGCTCATAGTCGCAGAATGACACACTCATGTCCTATTCTCAAGTGGAGATGTTCTATTATGGTGGAGCTGTGTAAAGTAAGGGGACGTGACGACGACCGATTCCGGTGTGCGGCAGCGGACCCGGCGGGCCATTCTCGAGGCCGCCGCCGCGCTGTGGGCCCGCGACTTCTCCGCGTCCCTCGGCGACATCGCCGACCGCGCCGAGGTCAGCCGCAGCACCCTGCACCGCTACTTCCCGGAGCGCCAGGCCCTCGTCGACGCCCTCCTGCTCGACTCGCAAGAGAGTCTGGAGGAGGCCTGGAGCACGGCGGTCGCGGCCTCGAGCACCCCGATCGAGACGCTCGAGAACATCATGGGCGCCATCGTCGACCTCGCCGACCGCATCCTCTTCCTGTTCAGCGACCCCGCCCGGTTCGAGGGCAACCCCCACTGGCGCGCCGACGATGACGACGGCATGTCCGACCTCATCCGTGCCGCTCAGGCCTCCGGCGACCTCGACGCCGACATCGCCCCCACCTTCGTCATGGGTGTCATGTACTCCCTCATCTACGTCACGGCCGAGTCGGTGGCCGCGGGCACCCTGCCCCGCCACAAGGCCACCGAGACGGTGGTCCGCATCTTCCGCCACGGCCTGACGGCCCGGAGCTGACCGGCCGGCGTTCCGTCATGGAACGGGCCGGGTCGTCTCGCTACGGTGATGACATGCCGGGCATCTGGTCCGAGAGCGACGGCCGGTGGAGGGCGCTCGAGCCGGTGGGGTTCACCCTCGAGCAGCACCTGCACGACCTCATCGAGGGCAGTCCCGGCATGCTGCCGCTGGCCGGTGCGCCGCAACTGGCGATCCTCGGCCGCGAGGTCCGGTGCGGCTCCGGGTACGCCGACCTCGTCGCGGTCGAGACGGCGACCGGGGTGCCGGTGGTCGTCGAGATCAAGCTGGCGTCGAACACGGACCGGAAGGCCGTCCTGACGCAGGTGCTCGGGTACGCCGCCCACCTGCGTCGCCTCGATGCGACGGGGTTCGAGGCGCTGCTGGCGCCGCACCTGGCGAAGCGGCGGATGGAGTCGATCACGCACGCCGCGGAGGGGATCGCGGACAACCCCGCGTTCGACAGCGCGGCCTTCCGGACGGCGCTGGCGGCCGCGCTCGACGAAGGGCGGCTGCGGTGCGTGGTCGTCATCGACGAGGCGCCGCCGGAGCTGATCGAGTTGGTCGGCTACCTTCAGGACGTCAGCAACGACCGGCTCGACCTCGACCTCGTCACCGTCACGGCCTACGACGTCGGCGGGCGGCGGGTACTGGTCCCGCAGCTGATCGAGCCGGACCGCGCGATCGCCGAGTCGCCGCCGGCCGCAAGCACACCGTCGCCGGCGCCGACGGTGACCGACGGGCCGGGCGTGTTCGAGGCCTCCATCGACACCGTCGCGCCTGAGGCCCGGCCGCTGCTCCGCCACCTGCTGACCTGGGCGGTCGAACTGGAGCAGAACGGACTCGCGACCCTCCACACCGCGGCCGGGCGGGACCGCTGGACCGAGGCGTACCGCGAGGCCGTGGCCCCTCTCCAAAGTTGATCTTGGAGTTGTTCGGCCATCTATCGGACATCTCGGGCTCGTGGGGCGAAGAACTCCAAGATCAACGGGGCGGGGCGGGGCGGGGCGGGGGCGGGGCGGGGCGGGGGCTCAGGGCGTCACGGCGACGACGGCGGCGGAGCGGGCGGTCTCCAGGCGATGCGGCCCGTCGGCGGCGGGGAAGCGGGCCAGCTCGCCCCGCACCACCTGCCGCCGCCCCCAGACGTCGGCGAGGAGGAGGCCGTCCGCACCGACCGCGACGAGTTCGTCGTCGACCCGCAGGAGCACCGGCTCGTCCGCGCCCCACGACAGCGCGGTCCGGCCGGCACGCAGCGCGTCCAGCACGTCGGGAACGGCAGGCGAGGACGCCGCGACCCAGGTCAGCGGCTGTGCCAGCGGCCGGCCGTCGGCCGGGGAGTGGAAGTCGGACCCGCCGATCGGGACCGTCGAGAGCCCCCAGGCGGTCCACCAGGCCAGCGGCCCGGTCCACTCGCGCGCCATCCACGAGTGGTGGAAGATCTCCGCGAGCGGCGGCCGCACGTCGAGCGGATGGTGCCACGAGCAGTCGCCGGCGAGCGGGTGGTTGATCGAGAGCAACCCGCCGGCGGCCGCGACCGACGAGACCCAGGTCGACGGCGGCTCGCGGAAGTCGACCCAGGGGATGGGGCCGAACGCGTTCGCGTGGCCGCGGTCGGTCGTCACCTCCTGCCCGGGCAGCAGGGTGACTCCGTACCGCGACCCCACCGACGGCAGCGCGGCGTGGTGCGACACGGTGTTGTGGTCGGTGACGGCGAGCACGTCGAGGCCCGCCTCCACCGCCAGCGCCGCCAGCCCGGCCACCGGCAGCGACCCGTCGGAGTGCAGCGTGTGGGCGTGGAAGTCGCAGGCCAGCCAGGTCAGCCCGTCGTCGGCCGGCAGTGAGCGGCGCGGCGGGCGGGCGGGCACGGGCGGCCCTTCGGGCTCCGGGTCCAGCGGCGCCGACGCGTCGTCCAGCACGACGGTCACCGAGACCGGCACCCCGGCGGACGGCACCCGGTACAGCCCGAGCACGACCGTCCACTCGCCCGGCTCCAGTTCGCCGGCGAGATACCCCGGGGTCGCGGCGGACGGCGTCACCGTGAAGCGCCGCCGCGCCCCGCCGGACCAGCCGCGCCAGCCGGCCGCGCCGGCACAGCCCAGGTCGAGCACCGCGCCCTCACCCGTGTAGGACAACGACACGTGCACCGACGACGTCCCCGCCGGCACCTCGAACGGCACCGGCAGGTACGGCGACGCCGCGCGGTCGTCGGGAGTGAGGCGGCGCGAGAGCAGCACCGTCATGCAGCGGCCGCCACCGTGTCCAGCAGCTCCTCGGACTCCGCGTCGAACAGCAGGGTGCGGTCCGGCCGGACGGCGACCCAGCCGCTCGCGCCCGGCGCCGGCTCCTCGTCCTCGTCGACGACGACCTGCACCAGCACGCCGTCGCCGGCCTCGAGCGTGACGAGCACCGACGCGCCGAGGTTCTCGACGACGGTGACGGTGCCGCCGATGGCGTCGCCCACCGGCGACGACGACCAGCGCAGGTACTCAGGCCGGGCGCCCCAGATCACCGACGCGCCGTCACCCACCGAGACACCGGGCGGCAGCGGCAGCTCCGCGCCCGCCACGCGCACCGCCGAACCGGACACCACGCCGGGGTGCAGGTTCATCGGCGTCGACCCGACGAACCCGGCGACGAACGTGTTGGCCGGGCGGCGGAACACCTCCCGCGGGGAGCCGACCTGCTGGATCCGACCCGATCGCATGATCGCGATCCGGTCCGCCAGCGCCAGCGCCTCCGCCTGGTCGTGCGTGACGAACACCGTGGTGACGCCGAGGTCGCCCTGCAGCCGCTTGAGGAACGTCCGTGCCTCCAGCCGCAGCCGCGCGTCGAGGTTGGACAGCGGCTCGTCGAACAGGAACACGTCGGGTCTGCTGGCGACGGCGCGCGCGAGGGCCACGCGCTGCTGCTGCCCGCCGGACAGCTGCCCGGGACGCCGCGCGGTCAGCCCGCCCAGCGACAGCCCGCCGGCCACCTCCTCGGCGGTCGCCAGCCGCGACGAGCGATCGACCTTCTGGATCTTCAGCGGGTACGCGATGTTGTCCGCGACGGTCATGTGCGGGAACAGGGCGTAGTCCTGGAAGACCATCGCGACACGGCGCTCCCCGGGCGGCAGCGACGTCACGTCGCGCGCGCCGATCGACAGCCGCCCCTCCGTGGCGGTCTCGAGGCCGGCGATCGTGCGCAGCAGCGTCGTCTTGCCGCAGCCGGACGGGCCGAGCAGGGCGAAGAACTCGCCGTCCTCGATGGTGAGGTCGAGTCCGTCGACGGCGCGGACGCCGCCCGGGTACTCCTTGACCAGCTGGTGGGTGGTGATCGCCGCCATCAGCGCTTGATCCCTCCGTGGAAGCGGAAGCCGTACCGGCGGTTCACGAACAGGTACATGAGCACGACCGGTATCGAGAAGAGCAGGGAGAACGTGGAGATGAGGGCGAGATTGGGTTGCCCGCCCTCGGTGTAGAAGGTGAACATGACGACGGCGGCCGGCTGCTGGTCGGGGGAGCGGAGCAGGATGAACGGCACCAGGAAGTTGCCCCACACCTGCACCACCGCCCAGACGGCGATCGTGGCCAGCCCGGGCCGGGCGATCGGGACGACGACGTGCCGCAGGATCTGCAGCGACGACGCCCCGAACACCCGCGCCGACTCCTCGTAGGAGCGCGGCGTCGAGTCCATGAAGTCCTTGAGGATGAAGATCGCCGTCGGCAGCAGCCCGCCGGTCAGCACCAGCACGACACCGAGCTGGCGGTCGATCAGCCCCAGCTCCGTCATCAGCAGGAACGTCGGCACCATGGCCGCCGTCCCGGTCACGATCGACGACAGCAGGAGCAGCAGGTAGAGCAGGGTGTCGCGGCCGGGGATGCGGACCCGCGACAGCGCGTACGACGCCAGCGCGGCCAGCACCAGCGTGATCGCCATGGTGCCGGCGGCGATGATCACCGAGTTGCCCAGCGACCGCATCGCGTACGGGTTGTCCCACAGCGTGCGGAAGTTCTCCAGCGTGAAGTCCGGCAGCGACACCTGCACCGACGGCGCGGCGTCGAACGGCGCCGACAGCAGCCACAGCAGCGGCAGCGCGAAGAACACGAACACGAAGCCGGCGAAGACGTACCGGCCGACCACACCCAGCGCAGCGCGGACGGTCATGACCGGCGCTCCCTCAGCAGTCGCAGGTACACCGACGCCACGACCAGGTTGATGATGATCATGATCAGCGACAGCGCCGCGCCCTGGCCGAGCGCGCCGTCACGCAGCGCCACCCGGTAGATGTAGACGCCGAGGATCTCGGTGCGCCCCTGCGGCCCGCCGGCGGTGATCAGGTACGGCGCGAACACGTTGAACGTCCACAACGTGATGAGCAGCGTGTTGGTGAGGATGTGGCCGCGGATGTTCGGCAGCACGACGTCGCGCAGGGTGGCGAACGTGCCGGCGCCGGCCATCTTGGCGGTCTCGAACTGCGACGGCGGCACCGAGGCCAGCGCCGAGCTGAACAGCAGCATCGAGAACGCGGTGCCGTTCCAGATGTTGAACACGATGATCGACTGCATCGGGTACTCGAGCAGCCACGCCGTCCCGTCGGTCCCGAGCAGCGCGTTCAGCGTGCCCTCGCGCCGGTCCAGCAGCGCCAGCCACAGGAACGCCACCACCGACGCCGGGATGATCCAGGCCAGCAGGACCACCGTCTCCAGCACCGACCGGACCGCCGGCCGCAGCCGGCGCGCCGTCCACGCCAGCGCGAACCCGAGCATCGACTGCCCGATGATCGCGGAGAAGAACACGAACGCCAGCGTCAGCACCAGCGAGTTGCGAAACGCCGGGTCGCTGAGCGCGTCGGTGTAGTTCTCGGCGCCGACGAACTCCGGCTCGGCGGCGGCCAGGCCGGTCAGCCGCCAGTTGGTCAGGCCCAGGTAGAGCGTCCAGATCGCCGGGAAGACCAGGAACACCGCGATGACCAGCAGAGCCGGCGCGACGAACCCGGTCGCCCGCCAGCGCCCCAGCCCGGCGGCGTCGCCGTCGTCGGCGGGCCGGGACCGGCGGGCGCCCGTGGGGGCGCCCGCCGGGTCGGGTTCGACCTCAGTCGGCGATGGAGCCGTCGTCACCGACGATGCCCTCCAGTTCGCCCAGATAGGTCTGCGCGGCGTCGTCGGCCGGCGTTCCGGCCGCGACCTCGCCGGTGGCCTCCTGCAGCGCCACCGAGACCTGCGGGTAGACGGCGAGCGCCGGACGGTAGGCGGTGATCGGCAGAACCTCCTCGGCGATGAAGCTCATCAGCGGATCGCCGGCCAGCGCCTGGGCGTTGACGTCGTCGCGCGGGGTGATGCGCGCACCGCCGCCGGCGATCAGCGCCTCGAAGGCCTCGGGCGAGTTCATGAACATCATCAGCTCCCACGCCTGTTGCGGGAACTCGGTGTTCGGGTTGACGACCCGGCCGGTGCCGCCGGACATGCTGACGAAGTCCTGCCCGTCGATGCCGGCGCCGGGCTCGCGCGCCGGGATCTTGGCCCAGCCGACGACCTCGTCGCGGTTCGCCATCGGGGCGATGCCGCCGTCGGGGTTGATCACCCCGCGCCACAGGTAGTCGCCCTCGATCAGGATGCCGAGCTGGCCGCTGGCGAACAGCTGGAACGAGGTGTCGCGGCCCTGCGCCTCCTGCTGCAGCAGCGGGTCGCCGAGCGCCTCGTCGCCGTAGACCTGGCCGTAGAAGTCGAGCACCTGGGTCAGACCCTCGCTGGCGCCGGTCCAGGCGTCGTCGGCCCAGATCTGCTCGCCGGTGCCGGCCAGCAGCGGCAGGAAGCCCTGCATCGTCGTCGCCTCGCCCATCGGGACGCCGGCGTTGATCTGCAGCGGCGTGACGCCGTCGAGCTGCTTGAGTGCTCGCGCGGCCTCGAGGATCTCGTCCCAGCTGGTCGGCTGCCAGTCGGCCGGCAGCCCGGCCTGCGCGAACAGGTCCTTGTTGAAGTAGATGACCCGGCCGTCGGTGCCGACCGGGATGCCGTAGACCTGCTCGTCGAACGACATCGCCTGCTGGACGGCGTCGGGGATCTGCTCCCAGCCGTCCCAGTCGTCGACGGCGTCGCCGGCGATGTCGCTGAGCGGCGCGATGTAGCCGGCCTCGGCGAACTCACCGGTCCAGATGCCGTCGATGCTGATGATGTCGCCGCCGGACCCGGACTGCAGATCGAGAGCGATCTTGGTCTTGTAGTCCTCGTCGTCGACGCCGTTCTCCTCGAACTCGATCGTGACGTCGACGCCCTTGGCCTCCTGCATGGCGGTGAACTCGGGGATCACGTAGTCGGTGATCCACGCCGCGCCCTCGGAGTTCTTGCCGCCGGCGATCGCGTTGTCCGTGATGGTCAGCGTGACCTCGGTGGCGTCGGCGTTCTGCGAGGGGTCGCCGCCCGCGGTGCCGCCGTCGTCGTCGTTGCCGCACGCCGCCAGGACGAGCGCCACAGCGAGCAGGCCGGCCGTGCCGCCGAGCCCGGTCTTGATCCTCATCGATCCCTCCAGAGCAGCCCAACCTCGATGTCCGGCTGTCAGATTGTCATGACTTTCTGACGAGGTCTAGACCTTCTGTGAGCTGTGACCTCACTGCGACCTCAGACGTCCGGTCACACGACCAGCGACGCAAATGTCCTAACATACTGACGTACGCATCAGCAGGTGAGGGGGTTCAGCGTGGCCGAGGGGATCCCGGAGCTCGTGGTCGATCGCACCAGCCCGGTGCCGCTGTACTTCCAGGTGGCGCAGCATCTGGAGCACTTGATCGAGTCCGGCGCCTATCCGCCCGGCACTCGCCTGGACAACGAGATCCAGCTCGCCGACCAGCTCGGCCTGTCCCGCCCGACCATGCGCCGCGCCATCGAGTACCTCGTCGACCGTGGCCTGCTGGTGCGCAAGCGCGGCGTCGGCACCCAGGTCGTGCAGCCCAAGGTGCGCCGCCCCGTCGAGCTGTCCAGTCTGTACGACGACCTCACCGCGGCCGGCAAACAGCCGCGGACGCAGATCCTCTCGTTCGAGCTGCAGGAGCCGAGCGAGGTGGTGGCCGAGGCGCTCGGGCTCGACGACGGCGGCCAGGTCTACGCCATCCGGCGGCTGCGCTTCACCGGCGACGAGCCGCTGTCGATCATGAGCAACTACGTGCCGGCCGGCATCGTCCGGCTGGACCGGGAGTCGCTGGAGCGCACCGGCCTGTATTCGGTGATCCGCGCGGCCGGCGTCAACCTGAAGATCGCCACCCAGACCATCGGCGGACGGGCCGCGCGGGCGGCCGAGGCGCGGCTGCTCGCCGAGCATCCCGGCGCGCCGCTGCTCACCATGACCCGCATCGCCTACGACGAGACCGGCCGCGCCGTCGAGTACGGCTCGCACCTCTACCGCGCGTCGATGTACACCTTCGAGCTGACGCTCACCACGACCTGACCCTGACCTGGCCAGTCCGGGCTGCCGCGACCGAGCGCCTCGAGCCGGCCAGGGGGCGCTTCGTGCCGGCGAGGATCGGCTTGACCGGCGCCGGCTCTTGTCGGCCGTCGTTCGCTGATACTCCCGAAACCGACGCATACTCCCGAAACCATCGGACGGAGCCCATTCAGCGGTCACAAGCGTCGGTTCAGGGAGTATCCGGCGGTCACGACGACTCCCACCCGTGACCTACCACGGCAAGCAACAACTCGACAGAGAGGCGTCAACAGGGGCGTCCGGCAGCGCCGGCGCCGGCCCGCATCCTGGTCTGACGTGACGTCCTGGTCGCCCGTCACGCGCACGCGCCGATATCGGCCGTTTCGCGTCACAGCAGACCAGTACCCGACGCCAGACCAACACGCACCGCTGACCTGCCAACCATCAGCAGCTTGAGACAGAAGCGTCAACTCAGGTGGATGGGACGAGACGTCAGCGGCGGTCCTGGAGCCGGTCCAGCAGGTCCGGGGCGAGCGCGCCGAATCCGGTCGACGCCCAGGGCTCGACGCCGGCGTCCATGTAGTGCACGACGGTGTCGCCGGTCGGCAGGTCGAGGATCTCCGGCTCGCGGCGCTTGCCGAGGTCGCGCCGGCACGCCCCGCAACAGGGCACGTCGCGCTTGCCCGCCGCCGTCTTCCACGTCGCCTTCGTCGTCGCCGGCCCGTGCAGCGGGTTGAAGAAGCAGGCCGCCGTGGGTGTCCACGACCCGCCGCCGGCGGCGTGGCTCAGCGCGTCGTCGCCGCGGCGGGCCAGCACGAGAACGCCGATCGAGTCGGCCGCCGCGTCGGAGCGGTCCAGGATCGCCGTCGCCGCCTGGTAGTGGTCGAGTGCCGCCGACCACGTCGCGCCGTCGTCGCCGTGCTCGATCTCCAGCGCCCGGATCCGGTCGCCCAGCGCGGCGGTCTCGGTCTCGGCCCGGCGCCGCCACTCGCGGGTCTGCGCCGACGAGATGCGGCGCAGCGCCCGCCGCTTCAGTGCGACGTCGCCGCGCGGGCGGCGTCGCAGCAGGACGACGACGGCGACGACGGCGGCCAGCGCGACGCCGGCCCCGATCGCGACCGGCGGATCCATCCCCAGCACCTGCCCCGAGCCGCCGTCGCCGGTGCTGGTGACGGACTCCTGGTCGGGGTGCAGCTCCGCGTACTGCTGCTCGACGGTGCCGCTGCTGAAGACCCGCACGGTCTCTGCCACCTGGAGCGCGAGGTTGCTCGGGAACCGGTCGCCGGCGACGTACGTGGCCAGCGCGTCCTCGTTGCTCGTCGCCATGTTGTAGCTGGTCGACTGCACCCGCCAGTCGTCGCTGGACCGGTGCGAGACGAAGTAGACGCCGTCCGCGGGGGACTCCCTGTACACCTGCGCCACCAGCTGGTTGGCGGACACCTCGGAGGTGTAGTCGAGCGGTACGGCCAGCACGAACACCGGCTGTTCGGCGTCACCGACCAGCGTGGCCAATTCGGAGAGCTGCTCCGCGGTGAACTCGTCGGCGAGGGAGGAGTCGACGTGCACGCCGTCGTCGGCGAGGTCGGCCGCGATGGCCGCCGGGTCGGGCTGGTAGACCACGTCGTCGCTCATGCCGCCGCCCTCCGCCGCCGCACCAGTGCCCACCCGGCCAGCCCGAGCAGACCGGCGCCGACGCCGCCGAGGCCGCCGATGGTCAGACCGGCGGCGATCATCCCGCCGGTGCCGCCCCAGTAGTTGCTGCTGGTGTCCTCGCCCACCTCGTACTCCCGCCCGTCGTTCTCGTCGATCAGCCGCAGCAACGCGGGTGTCTCGGTCTCCGCCTCGTCGCCGACGGCACTGTAGATGGACAGGTACTCGCCCGCGATGCCGACGTCGGTGTCGAACAGGTCCGCGCCGGGGACGACCTGGACGTACAGCCCGGGCCGGCCGGTCAGGTCGCCGATCTGGTGCAGTACGTCGGACGGCGAGCCGTAGCCGGCCTCGCGGCTGGCCGGCCACACGACGAGGAAGGCCTGCGGGTCCGACGCGGCGGCCGCGGCGTCGAGCCGGGCGAGGTCGGCGTCGGTGAACGTTCCGGTGGCGCTCGGGTCGACGTAGACGTGCCCGTCGTCGCCGAGTCCGGCCGCGGCGGCCCGGGCCCGCTCCGTCACCGGCAGGTCCGGCGTGATGCCGGACGTGGCCAGCCACCATGCGAGGGCGCCGCCGCCCGCCGCGAGGACCAGCGTGATCAGCAGTCCCACGATCCGCCGGCTCATCGGCGCGCGCTCCGATCGTCGAGGACCTGCGCGGCGAGGTCGCCGACCAGCGCGCCGAATCCGGTCCGGGCCCAGACGGTGGACGTCTCGGCGTAGGGCACCGAGCCGCGCAGCCGCCGCTTGACGGCGAGGAACCGGCCCTGCGTGCGGGCGCACGCGCGGCACACCGGCGCGTCGATGGACGAGCCGTCGATGCGGACGGTGTCGCGGGCCTCGCCGTGCAAGGGGTTGACGAAGCACGGGCGGTACGGCCGCCGGTCCGGCGACCCGGCCCGTTCGATCTCGCGGACGGCGATCGCGGCCAGCACCGTCGCGCCGACGGCGTCCAGGGAGTCGCGGGTCGTCAGGACCCGGTCGCCCGCTTCGACGGCGTCGGCCGCTGCCGACCCTGCCGGTGAGGTCAGTTTGTCGGCCGGCAGCCGAGCCAGCCGCCGCCGCGCCTCGTCGAGCGCCTTCTCGGCCGTCGCGCCGATGTTGCCGGGAATGGCCGAGGTGGTAGCCGCACCCCTCCCGGCCCGGGTGGGGCCCACCCTACGGGCGGGGTCCGACGACGTCGCGCGCGTGGACGCCGGCCGCCGTCCCGCGGCGCCCCGTCCGGCCGGCTTCGCCCGGGCGACGACCAGCGTGACGATCGTGCCGGCGACGAGCACGCCGACGATCGTCGCGAGCAGCGCGACCCAGCGGCCGGCGGTCGCGTCGGCACGCTCGTAGTCGGACTCGGCCACGAACGCCCACGGCTGCTCCGCGTACTCGTCCACGACGGCCTCGGGTATCTCCTCGCTCGGCGCGACCGCCCAGCGCACCGTCAGCACCGCCTCGAACAGCGCGGACGCCCGCGGGTACTCGCCAGGGCCGTTCGACTCCGCCCGTTCCAGGGCGCGGGTGACCGGCGCCAGGTAGGCGTCGTCCAGCTCGCCGCCGCCCCACGACTGGGTGTAGGAGATGCCTTCGCGGAACTCGACGTGGTAAAGCCCGTCGCCGAGCTGATCGCGGAACAGCGCGGCCGCCTGTTCCGCCACCCTGTCGGTGCCCGCGAGGTCGGAGGGGTTGTCGGCCAGTACGACGTAGACCGGCAGGCCGACGTCCGCGGCCGCCTCGGTGAGCACGTCGTGCGCGAGGGCGGAATCGCCCATGCCCATCGACGGATCCACCAGGATCGGGTCGTCGCGTAGTTGCTCGATCAGCGCGTCGACGGTGTCAGCGGCCGGCTCGGCGGTGGCCGGCGACGCCCCCAGCAGCAGCGCGGTCAGGGCCAGGGCCGGGGCGATGGGCACCGGGACAGCCTACTGACCTCGGTACACGCAGCTGTCAGCGGCCGTGTCAGCGCCGTGTCAGCGCGGTCTCACGGCCGCATCAGGGGCCGGGCGGAGTGTGGTCGCCTCAGCATCGCGACACCACGAAACGAGGAGCCATGACAGTCGACCGACCGACGGCCATCGCCGCGACCGGCCTGCGCAAGTCGTACGGCGAGCAGCTCGTCCTGGACGGCATCGACATCACCGTCCCCGAGGCCACGATCTTCTCCCTGCTCGGCCCGAACGGGGCCGGCAAGACCACCGCTGTCCAGATCCTCTCGACGCTGATCCGGGCCGACGGCGGCAGCATCAGCGTCGCCGGCCACGACCTCGCCACCGACGCCGACGGCGTCCGCGGCTCGATCGGCGTCACCGGCCAGTTCTCCGCCGTCGACAACCTCCTCACCGGCGAGGAGAACCTGCTCCTGATGGCCGACCTGCATCATCTGGACCGGCGCGAGGGCCGGCGCCGGACCGCCGACCTCCTGGAGCGGTTCGACCTGGTGGACGCCGCGACGAAGGCCCCGTCGACGTACTCCGGGGGAATGCGCCGCAAGCTCGACCTGGCGATGACGCTGGTCGGCGATCCGCGGGTGATCTTCCTGGACGAGCCGACGACCGGGCTGGACCCGCGCACCCGGCGCACGATGTGGGAGGCCATCCGCGAGCTGATCGCCGGCGGCGTCACCATCTTCCTCACCACGCAGTACCTCGAGGAGGCCGACGAGCTGGCCGACCGGATCGCGCTGCTCGACCACGGCCGCATCGTCGCCGAGGGCACGTCCGACGAGCTCAAGCGGCTCATCCCGGGCGGGCACCTGCGGCTGCAGTTCACCGACCCGGCCGAGCTCGACCAGGCGGCGCGCACGTTCGCCGGCTCCACGCGCGACGACGCCGCGCTCGCCCTGCAGATCCCCAGCGACGGCGACGTCCACTCGCTGCGCGCCGTCCTCGACCACCTCGACGTCGCCTCCATCGAGGTCGCGTCGCTGACCGTCCACACCCCCGACCTCGATGACGTGTTCCTCGCGCTCACGGGTCGCCCCGCCGAGACCGCCGACGCCGAGAAGGAGTCCGTCCGATGAGCACCCTCGCCTATGCCGCCCGCGACTCGCGCACCATGCTGCGCCGCAACATGCGCCGGTGGGCCCGCTACCCGGCCATGACCGTGCAGCTGATCGGCATCCCGGTGATCTTCCTGCTGATGTTCGCCTACGTGTTCGGCGAGACGCTCGGCGCCGGGCTCGGCGGACCGGCCGGCGACCGGGCCGACTACATCGCGTACCTGGTGCCCGGCATCATCCTGATGACGGTGTCGGCCTCGGTCCAGGGGACGGCGATCTCGGTCGCCATGGACATGCACGAGGGCATCATCGCCCGGTTCCGCACCATGGCGATCTCGCGTGGCGCGGTGCTCACCGGGCACGTCATCGGCAGCTTCCTGCAGACGGTCGTGGGCCTGGCCATCGTCATCGCGGTGGCCTTCCTGATCGGGTTCCGGACGAACGGCAACGTGGCCGAGTGGATCGCCGCGATCGGCCTGATCTGCCTGTTCTCCATCGCGCTGACCTGGCTGGCCGTGGCGATGGGGCTGAAGGCGAAGAGCGTCGAGACCGCCAGCAACCTGCCCACGCTGCTCGTGCTGCTGCCGTTCCTGGGCAGCGGTTTCGTCCCGACCGACTCGATGCCGGCCGGACTGCGCTGGTTCGCCGAGTACCAGCCGTTCACCCCGGTGATCGAGACCGTGCGCGGCCTGCTGCTGGGCACCGCGATCGGCGACAACGCCGTCATCGCGCTGGCCTGGACCGCCGTGATCGGCCTCGCCGGCTACGTCTGGGCGCTCAAGCTGTTCCGTCGGCCTCCGGTCCGCTGACCGGCCGGCCCAGGATCGACGCGGCCATCTCGCGCACTCGCGAGATGGCCGCCTCGGCGTCGATGCCGGCGACTTCGCGTTCGGCCACGGCCGAACGCTCGGCGGCCGTCTCGTCGCCGAGCGCGGCGCGTACGGCCGCCTCGACCAGCGCGGGTTCGGCCCGCGAGCGGTCCAGGCCGCCGGCCAGCACCGTCACGACGGCCAGCAACCAGGCGGCGTCGTCGGCCCGGCCGCGCCGGATCGCCTGGTCGGCGAGGCCGACGAGCACCCGGCCGAGCACCTCCTCGTCGCCGATGTCCAGCGCCAGCTTCGCCGCCGCGGCCCGTTCCGCGGCCGCCGCCGTCAGATCGCCGCTGAGGGCGGCGAGGTGGCCCCGCGAGTCGTGGACCATCGCCCAGAACAGCGGGTGGACGGAGATCGTCGCCATCAGCGCTTCCGCGCGGTCCAGCGACGCGTGCGCGTCGTCAAGGTCGCCGGCCCAGCGGGCCAGGTCGCTCGCATACAGCGCGAGACCGGCGACGGAGTCCGGCCAGGCCAGACCGGCCGCCTCCCGGTCGGCCCGGTCCAGCGCGGCGGCGCTGCCCTCGGCGTCGCCGAGCAGCCAGCGCAGCTGCGCCTCCTTGCCGCGCATGAAGACGACGTCCTCGGCGGAGCCGACCTCGGCTGCGGCGACGATCGCTTCCTCGTAGTGGCGCAGCGCCGTCGCCAGGTCGCCCTGCCGGGCCAGCAGGTCGGCCAGTGTGGTCAGCGCGAACGAGATGCCCCAGCGCTCGCCGGTGCCGCGGAACTCGGCCAGCGCCAGCTCCGACGGCACGCGCCGTTCGGCGAACGGCAGCAGCCGGACGTGGTTGAGCCGGCCCAGGGCGCGGATCCAGGCGTCGTCGTCATCGAGCAGCGTCGCCATCGAGTCGGTGAACATGGCGTCGCCGTAGCTGATGAAGTCGCGCAGCCCGCCGACCATCCGCAGCAGCGGGTTGCTCCGGTGGCCGCCGGAGAGCCGTTCGGCCTCCTCGACCCAGTCCTTGACCTCCTGCTCGTCGCCGAGGCCGGCCGTGGCGATGATGGCGAGGCCGGCGTAGGCGGTGGCCCGGACGGTGCGGTCGACTTCGCCCGGCACGGCGAGCGCCTCGGTGGTCAGCTCGGCGCCCTCGGCCCGGTGACCGGACAGCCACCAGTACCACATGGCCTTGCTGGCCAGTGCGACCGCCGCCTGGGCGTCACCGGCGGCGACGGCGCCGCGCAGGGCGACGTTGAGGTCGTCGTGGATCGCGCCGAGCCGGCGCAGCCACTGCAGTTGCTCGGCCTGGCGCAGGTGCGGCTCGGCCCGCTCGACCAGGCCGGTGACGTAGCCGAGGTGTGCCCGGCGGACGGTGTCGCGCTCGCCGGCGTCGTCGAGCCGTTCCAGGCCGTACGCCTTGATCGTCTCCAGCATGCGGTACCGCGGCACGTCGCCGGCGTCGTCGACCATCAGCAACGACTTGTCGCTCAGCGAGACCAGCTGGTCCAGCACGTCGGCGCCGTCGCCGCACACCCGCGCCGCCGCCTCGGCCGTGGCGCCGTGGGCGAAGACCGCGAGCCGGCGCAGCACGACGCGTTCCGGCTCGGGGAGCAGCCCCCAGCTCCAGTCGACGACGGCACGCAGCGTCTGGTGGCGGGGGAGTGCGGTGCGGCTGCCGCCGGTGAGCAGGCGGAACCGGTCGTCGAGGCGGGCGGCCAGCTGCTCGGCCGTCATCGTGCGCAGCCGGGCCGCGGCGAGCTCGATGGCCAGCGGCATGCCGTCGAGGGCGCGGCAGATGCGGGCGACGGCGGGGGCGTCGGCGGCCGAGACGGTGAAGCCCGGGCGCGCGGCGCGGGCGCGGTCGGCCAGCAGCCGGACGGCGTCGAAGCGCAGCAGGTCGCCGGTGTCGCCGTCCGACTCGGGCGGCAGCGCCAGCGGCTCCACCGGCCAGACCGCCTCGCCGGTGATGCCCAGCTGCTCGCGGCTGGTGGCGAGGATCCGCAGTCCGGGGCACTCGCCGAGCAGCCGTTCGGCCAGCGCGGCGGCGGCGTCGATGACGTGCTCGCAGTTGTCCAGGACGAGCAGCGCCGCGCGCGTCCGCAGCACCGTGACCAGCCGGCCGGTCGCGTCGTCGGCTGAGGCGAGGAACATCTGGTCGCGCAGGTCGAGGGCGCCGAGCACCGCGGCGGGCAGGTCCGCGCCGGACGCGACCGCCGCCAGCTCGACCAGCCACACGCCGTCGGGTATCGCGTCGACCAGACCGCGTGACGCCTCGTTCGCCAGCCGGGTCTTGCCCGACCCGCCCGGCCCGGTCAGCGTCGTCAGCCGGTACTCGCCGACCAGGCCGCGCACCTGGGTGACGTCGGTGTCGCGGCCGACGAAGCTGGTCAGCCCGGCGCGCAGGTTGGTCCGCGGGGGCGGGGGCCGCTCCGCCGGAGCCGTGACGGACGCTGGCGCCGGTGCCGCCGCCGGGGCCGGCTCGAGCTCGCCGCGCAGGATGGCGGTGTGCAGGGCGGCCAGCTCGGCGGACGGGTCGGTGCCCAGTTCGTCGGCCAGCGCCTCACGGGTCCGCTCGTACGCCGCCAGCGCGGCCGCCGGGCGGCCGGCCGCGACCAGCGCCCGCAGCAGCTGGCCCACCAGCCGTTCACGCAGCGGGTACTCGGCGACCAGCGTCGTCAGCTCGGTGGTCAGTTCGGCCCCTCGGCCCAGTCGCAGCGCCGCGTCGGCGCGGTCCTCCGTCGCCGTCAGCCGCAGCTCGTCCAGCCGCGTTCGTGCGGCCTCGAAGTGCTCCGATCCCGCGACGTCCAGCAGCGCCGGGCCGCGCCACAGTGCCAGCGCCGCCCGCAGGCCGTGCTCCGTCGCCGCGTCGTCCGCCGCGGTGCGGGCCGCCGTGATCTCGCGCTCGAACCGGGCCGCGTCGACGACGCCGGGCTCCAGCGCCAGCCGGTAGCCGGCCGGGTGCGACTCGATCGCCAGCCCCGGCAGCGCTCGGCGCAGCCGCGACACCAGCGCCTGCAGCGCGTTCGCGGCGCCGGCCGGCGGGTCGTCGCCCCAGATGCCGTCGATCAGCTGGCCGATCGGGACCAGCCGGCCCGGCGCGAGCGCCAGGATGATCAGCAGCGCGCGCAGCCGGGCGCCGGCGACGTAGACCAGCGAGTCGTCGTCGGCGCGGACCTCCAGCGGTCCCAGGATCCCGATGCGCACCGGACGCATTCTGCCGCAGCGGCGCTTCGTCGCAGGCTACGCGCGCAGCTCGGCGACGACCGCGTCGCTGTACGGCGGCCAGGCCTGCACCGCCCAGGTGCCGAAGTCGCGATCGGCCAGCGCGATGCACGCGGCGCCGAGGTCGGGGTCGACCCACAGGAAGGTGCCGGCCTGGCCGAAGTGGCCGAACGTGCGCGGCGAGTTCGTGGCGCCGGTCCAGTGCGGCGACTTGCCGTCGCGGATCTCGAGGCCGAGGCCCCAGTCGTTCGGGGTCTGCATGCCGAACCCGGGCAGCACGCCGGCCAGGCCGGGGAACGCCACCTCCGTGGCCTGGCGGACCGTCGACGGGTCGAGCAGCGCCGGCGCCATGAGCTCGGCGGCGAACCTCGCCAGGTCGGCGACCGTCGACCGGGCACCCGACGCCGGCGACCCCTCGTAGAGGGTCTCCGTCATGCCGAGCGGGCCGAGCAGGCCGTCGCGGACGTAGTCGGCGAACGGAATGCCGGAGCGCTTGGCGACGTGGTCGGCCAGCTGCTCGAACCCGGCGTTGGAGTAGAGGCGGCGCCGGCCCGGCGCCCACGCGGCCTTGTGCTCGTCGAAGGCCAGCCCGGACGTGTGCGCCAGCAGGTGCGCGACGGTGGAGCCCTCGGGTCCGGCGGGGTCGTCGAGGTGGACCGCGCCCTCCTCGACGGCGATCAGCGCGGCGTAGGCGGTGAGCGGCTTCGTCACCGACGCCAGCCGGAACGGCCGGTGCTGGTCGCCGTGCGCGCCCACGACCGTGCCGTCGGCCCGCACCACGGCCGTCGCCGCGTTGTCGACCGGCCACTGCTCCACGATCCGCACGCTGTCCATGCGCCGACCCTACGCGTCGCAGGTGGCCAGCGCGGGGCCGCCCGCGGGGATCAGCGCGCGCTCGTGCCGGCGCTCCTGGTCCCAGGCCGCGACGGCGATGCCGAGCGCGACCAGCGCCAGCCCCGCCGCCAGCCAGACCGGCGCGACGTAGCCCCAGCCGGCCGAGATGGCGGCGCCGCCGATCCACGGGCCGAGCGTGTTGCCGACGTTGAACGCGGACGTGTTCACCGACGACGCGAGCGTGGGCGCGTCACCGGCGACGACGAAGACCCGCGCGTTCAGCCCCGGTGCGATGGAGAATCCGGCCACCCCGACGGCGAACACGGCGGCGATCGCACCGGCGGTGCTGCCGGACACCAGCGCGAGCACCGTCATCGTCACCGCCAGCGCGACCAGGCTTCCGACGATGTTGAGGAACAGCCCGCGGTCGGCGATGCGCCCGCCGATGGTGATGCCGAGGAAGCTGCCCAGCCCGAACAGTGCGAGCACCAGCGGCACGTCGGCCTCGTCGAGACCGGCGACGTCGGTCAGGAGCGGCGCGAAGTAGGAGAACGCGGCGAACATCGCGGCCTGGAACGCCGCCGTCGTCGCCAGTGCCAGCCAGATGCGCCGGCCGCGGAACACCCGCACCTCGTCGCGCACCCGCGGCCGCGCGGCGCTCGTCCCCGCCGCGCGCGGGACCAACGCGGCCACCGCGGCCGCCGTCAGCACGCTCAGGGCCGCCACCGCCCAGAACGCCGCCCGCCAGCCCAGTTGCTGGCCGACCCACGTCCCCGCGGGCACGCCCAGCACGTTGGCCAGCGTCAGCCCGCCGACCAGCACGGCCAGGGCGCGCGCCGTCGCGTCCGCGGGGGACAGCCGCACCGCGACGACCGCCGCGACCGCCCAGAACGCGCCCGTCGCGACCGCCGACACCACCCGCGCGACCATCAGCACCTCGTACGACGGCGCCAGCGCGCCCAGCACGTGCCCGGCCAGGAACACCGCCGACGCCGCCAGCAGCGTCGCCTTGCGCGGCAGCCGCAGCGTCGCGACCGCCATGACCGGTGCGCCGATCGTCATGCCGATGGCGAACGCCGAGATCAGCAGCCCGGCCTGCGGGATGGTGACGTCGAGGTCGCTCGCGATCTCGGGCAGCAGCCCCGCGATCATGAACTCGGTGGTGCCGAGGACGAAGACGCTCGAGCCGAGGACGTAGACGGCCGGCGGTACGCGCACGAGGGCTCCCGGTTCAGAGACTGTCGACCATCGCGTCGACGATGTGAGTGAGGCGGGTGCGGTCCTCGGCGACCCTGCCGACGACGTGGATGCCGGTGAGCGCCGCGTGCACCAGCCGGGCCTTCGCCCGGGCGTCGCCAGGGCCGAGCTCACCGGTGGCCTGGCCGCGCTCGATCAGCGCCTGCATGGTCGCGACGATCGTGTCGAAGTCGTCGCGGGTCAGCTCCGCGACGGCGGGGTCGGCGTCGCCCAGCTCGACGGCGGCGTTCAGCGCGAGGCAGCCCCGCCGCGCCGGATCGGCCAGCTGCGCGTCGACGGCCCGGAGCAGGAAGTCGCGGATGACCTCGCGCACGGGCCCGTGGCGCTCGAGCAGTTCGGCCTGCTCGGTGCGGGTGCGCTCGCCGTAGCGGCGCAGCGCCTGCTCGTAGAGGTCGCGCTTGCTCTTGTAGGTGTTGTAGAGGCTGCTGCGGGCCAGGCCAGTGCCCTCGCACAGGTCGTTGGTGGAGGTGGCCGCGTAGCCGCCCACCCAGAACACGTCCATCGCCGCGTCGACGGCGTGCTCGGGATCGAACTCCTTGGGCCGGGCCATGCCCGCCACCGTAGCCGGTTCTGAACTGACCTGTCCAGAACCCGCCCACAGCCCTGGAAATGATCACGTTGAGTGGGGGTCATCACGCTCCACCACCCATGCATGCCTGGTGAAGCGTGAGGACGCCTATCGGAGGGCGAGCGGTAAGCGCTCTCCGGCGCGGCCAGGGTGGCAACCGCTTTCCGCGGTCCGGGCGACGCTCGAGCTAGGCGTGTTCCTGCTTCACCAGGCATGCATGCCGGGTGGAGCAGGAACACCCCTACTCAACGTGATCATTCCGAGTGGGACGGGGGTGGCGATGCGTCGTGTGGCTACTGGGTGAGGCCGCGGCGGACGAGGAGCGGCTCGATCTGCGGGTCGCGGCCGCGGAAGTTGCGGAACGCCTGCATCGAGTCGATGCTGCCGCCCCGCGACAGCAGCTCCTGACGGAAGTGGTCGCCGTTGGCGCGGACCAGGCCGCCGTTCTCCTTGAACCACTCGACGGTGTCGGCGTCGAGGACCTCGCTCCAGATGTAGGAGTAGTAGCCCGCGCTGTAGCCGCCGGCGAAGATGTGCGCGAAGTACGACGTCCGGTAGCGCGGCGGCACGGACTCCAGCGCGACGCCGGCCTGGTCGAGCGCGGCCGCCTCGAACGCCAGCGGGTCGTCGACGACGGTCCCCACGGGGAGCTCGTGCCACGCGAGGTCCAGCAGCGTCGCCGCCAGGTACTCCGTGGTCGCGAAGCCCTCGCCCCAGATCTGCGAGTCGAGCAGCTTCTGCACGAGCGCCTGCGACAGCGGCTCGCCGGTCTCGTGGTGGACGGCGTAGTTGGCCAGCACCTCGGGCCACACCGCCCACATCTCGTTGACCTGTGACGGGAACTCGACGAAGTCGCGCAGCACGCTGGTGCCGGAGAACGTCGGGTAGGTGACGTTGGAGAACAAGCCGTGCAGGGCGTGCCCGAACTCGTGGAACATGGTGTTGACCTCGTCGAACGTCAGCAGCGCGGGCTCGCCGGCCGGCGGCTTGACGATGTTGAGGTTGTTGACGACCACCGGCCGGGTGCCCATCAGCGTGGACTGGTCGACGAAGGAGTTCATCCAGGCGCCGCCGCGCTTGGAGTCGCGGGTGAAGAAGTCGCCGACGAACAGGCCCAGCCCGCTGCCGTCCTCGTCGAACACCTCGAAGACGCGGGCGTCGGGGTGGTAGGCGACGAGGTCGGGGCGCTCGGTGAACGACAGGCCGTAGAGCTTCCCGGCCGCGTAGAACACGCCGTCGCGCAGCACGCGGTCCAGCTCGAAGTACGGCCGCAGCTGCGCGGCGTCGATGTCGTAGGTCTGCTGACGGACGCGGTCGGAGTAGTGCGCCCAGTCCCAGGCCCGCAGCTCGAACTCGTCGCCGATGGCCGCCTGCAGCTTGGCCGCCTCGGCGTGCGCGTTGGCGACGGCGGCCGGGGTCAGCTTGCCGAGCATGTCGTGGACGGCGGCCGGCGTCTTCGCGGTGCGGTCCTCGAGCACGTAAGTGGCGTGGTCGGGGTGGCCGAACAGCGCCGCCCGCTCGGCTCGCAGCGTCGCGATGCGCGCGGCCGTGGGCAGGGTGTCGTGCTCGTTGCCGTTGGCGCCGCGGCTCACCGACGCGCGGTGGATGCGCTCGCGCAGCCCGCGGTCGGTCAGCGATGTCAGCACGGGCTGGCCGCTGGGCAGCCCGAGCGTGATGACGTACTTGCCGTCCAGGCCGCGCTCACGGGCCGTTTCGGCGGCTGCGGTGACGGCGTCGGCGGACAGCCCGGCGAGCTGGGCGGCGTCGTCGACGACGACGGCCGAGGCGTTGGTGTCGGCGAGGAGGCGGTTCTGGAACGCCGTCTCCAGGCCCGACAGCTCCTCGTTGATCTCCCGCAGCCGGGTCTGCTGCTCGCCGCTCAGCCCGGCGCCGGCACGGACGAAGTCGAGGTGGTAGCGCTCCAGCAGCCGCCGCGACTCGGGGTCGAGGTCGTCGGCCGACGGCAGCAGCGCCTCGATGCGGGCGAACAGCCGGCCGTCCAGGTGGATGGCGTCGGAGTGCGCCGCCAGCTTCGGCGACACCTCACCCTGGATCGCCTGGATGTCCTCGTTGCTGTCCGAGGACGCCTGGTTGAAGAACACGGCGGCGACCCGCTGCAGCAGCTGCCCGGACCGTTCGAGGGCCACGACGGTGTTCTCGAACGTCGGCGCTTCGGGGTCGGTGGCGATGGCCTCGACCTCGGACAGCTGCTCGGACATGCCGCGCTCGAACGCCGGACGGTAGTGGGCGTTCTCGATGCGCTCGAACGGCGGCAGCCGGTAAGGCAGCTCGCTGATCGTGTCGAACGGATTCTGCGCTTCCGCGCCGAGATTCTGCATGACCGCACGCTACCCGAGCAGGGACGACGGATCGCGGCCCGGCTCGTCGGCCAGCGGGACCGCCGACGGCCGCCCCGCCTGCGCCTCGACGGCGACGCTGCCGCCGCCCGCGGCCGCCGAGCGCAGCACCGACTCCATGACGTCGAGCACGTGCAGCGCCAGCGTTCCGGACGCCCGCGCCTCGCCCGCCGACGGCGCCGTCATCAGCTCCGCGACGCCCAGCCCGCGGCCGCCGACGCGGTAGCCGGCCGACACCGGCAGCGGTTCCCAGCCGTCGCCGCCCAGGCGCCGCAGCCGCACGTCGCCGTCGAAGCGGTTCGGGTCGGGTACGACGAGCGACCCCTCCGGCCCGTGCACCTCGATCGGCTCGGCCCGCGTGGCGACGGCGTCGAAGCTCATGGTGACGGTCGACAGCGCGCCGGACGCGTGGGTGAGCACGCCCGTGACGTGTGTCAGCACCTCGACCGGGATGACCTCGCCGGCCCGCGGTCCGCTGCCGATCGTCCGCGACGGCCGCGCCGTGCTCCCGGCGCCCAGCACCGACGTCACCGGGCCGAGCAGCGTGACCAGCGCCGTCACGTAGTACGGGCCCATGTCCAGCAACGGCCCGCCGCCGGCGGTGTAGTAGAAGTCCGGGTTGGGGTGCCAGCGCTCGTGGCCGGGGCAGAGGAACGTCGCGGTCGCCGCCGTCGGAGTGCCGATCAGCCCCGCGTCGATCGCGTGCCGCGCCGTCTGCACGCCGGTACCCAGGACGGTGTCCGGCGCGCCGCCGACCCGCACCCCGGTGGCCTCGCCGGCCGCGAGCACGCGCCGCCCGTCGGCGACCGTCGCGGCCAGCGGCTTCTCGGTGTAGACCGACTTCCCGGCGTCGACGGCGGCCAGCGCGATGGGTGCGTGTCCGGCCGGCGGCGTCAGGTTGAGGACGACGTCGACGGCGGGGTCCTCGAGCAGCGCGTCGACGGAGAGCGCCGCGACGCCGTCGAGGCCGGCCACCGCGGCCCGCGCGCGGTCGTCGTCCAGGTCGGCCACCGCGGCCACCCGCACCGTGCCCAGCTTGCCCAGCGTCTCGAGGTACTGCCCGGAGATCGCCCCGGTTCCGACGATCCCGACCCCGCTCACCGCGCCGCCCACAACAGGCCCCTCTCGACGATGGTCCGCACGTTCGGGTCGGCCAGGACGTCCGGCTGGTGGCCGGGCGTCGCGACGAACACCCGGCCGGCGCCCCACTCGCGGGTCCAGACCGCCGGGCAGGTCACCGGCCGGTGCCAAGGCTGGTCCGGCCGGGCCGGGTGGGTGGTGGTCGCGAGCACGTCGCTGTAGCCGTCGGTGAGCACCCAGTACTGCTCGGTCTCCAGCTCGAAGTCCGCGAGGCCGTCGACGATCGGGTGATCGGCCCGCTCCGGCACGATCTCGATGCGATGCCGCAGGTAGTTGTTCTCCTGGGCGCCGGCCACGCACTCGTCCGCCGGCCGGCTCGGGTGGGTCGCGAACTGGCCGCCGACCAGGTGCAGGTAGTCCGAACCGGACCGGAACGCGTCGACGATGCCGCCGTGCCAGCCGGCGAACCCGGTGCCGGCCCGCACCGCCGCCGTCAGTCCGGCCAGCTCGTCGGCGCCGATCTCGCCCATGGTCCAGCACTGCACGACCAGATCGGTGCCGGCCATCGCGTCGGCGTCGGCGTAGACGTCCAGCGACTCCGAGACCCGCACCTCGAACCCGGCGTCGCGCAGGAACGGGAGGAACAGGCCGGTCGACTCGACCGGCGCGTGGCCGGACCAGCCGCCACGGACGACCAGCGCGTTCCTCATCGTGCACCCCCGGTGAGCCGGTAGAACCGTTGCGCCGTCGCCGACCGCAGCTGCTCCGCGACCTCCGGCCCGTACCCGTCGACCACCTCGACCAGCGCGGACCACACCGGGTCGAACCCGCCGGCCCGCTCGGCGATCGGCCAGTCGCTGCCCAGCATCAGCCGCTCCGGCCCGAAGGCGTCGAGCGCGGTGTCGACCCACGGCCGCAGATCGGTGCCCGGCGCGGGGTACAGGCCGGACACCTTCGCGTGCACGCGCGGGTTCGCGGCGACCGCGCCCAGCAGCTCGCGCCACGGCGCGGCGTCGCCGTCGAACGGCGGCGCGCCCAGGTGGTCGACGACGACGCGCAGCTCCGGCAGCCGCTCGCTCAGCTCCAGCAGCACCTCCAGATGCCGGGGGAGTGCCGCGACCAGGTCGAACGGCACGTCCGCCCGCTCCAGCAGCCGCAGCCCGTCGACGACGGCCGGCCGCAGCAGCCAGTCCGGGTCGGGCCGGTCGTGGATGAGGTTGCGGATGCCCACGAAGCCGGGCCGCGCCGTCAGTTCCGCCAGCCGGTCGGCGGCCCGCGCCGGGTCCTCCAGCGGCACGTACCCGACGACGCCGAGGACCGCCGGGAAGTCCGCGGCCACGGCGAACATCGCGTCGGTGTCCTCGTCGCCGTCCGCCGACTGCACCAGCACCGTCCCGTCGATGCCGTGCCGCCGCAGGTGCGGCGTCAGGTGCTCCGGGCCGTAGCGCCGGTGGACGACGGTGTCGGCCGGGTCCATCCACGGATAGGCGACCGCGGCCGGGTCCCAGAAGTGCTGGTGCGCGTCGATCAGCGGCATGCGGCTCCTCCGTCGCGGCGATGGCGTCGCGGGCAGGCTACCGGGCGCCCCGGCTACAGTGACCGCGGCCAGCACCGTCACCCGCGCGAGGAGAGCCCGTGGCAAGCACCCATGCGATCCAGCTCGGCGACACCCGCGCGGTCGTGTCCGAGTACGCCGCCGCGCTGCGCTCACTGACCGTCGCCGGCACCGAGCTGATCGAGCCGCACACCGCGTTCGGCCCGCCGCCGCTGGCCGCCGGCGCCGTCCTCGTGCCCTGGCCCAACCGGGTCGACGGCGGCCGCTGGACGTACGGCGGGGTCGAGCAGCAGCTGAACATCACCGAGGCCGCGGGGCACGCCGTCCACGGCCTGCTGCAGACCACCCGCTACGCCCACGCCGGCGGCGGATCCGCCTCCGTCACGCTGGCCGCCCCGGTCTCGCCGCAGGCGGGCTACCCGTTCGCGCTGGACACGTCGGTGGAGTACGAGCTCACGCCCGACGGCGTCACCGTCCGGCACCGCGTCCGCAACGCCGGCACCGGCCCCGCGCCGGTCGCGCTCGGCGTGCACCCGTACCTGCGCATCGGCGACGTCCCGGCCCGCGACCTCACGCTCACCGTGCCGGCCGGCCGCGCGTTCCACCTGGACGAGCGGAACATCCCCACCGGCACGTTCGACGTCACCGGCACCGGTCACGACCTGCGGGGCGGCGTCCGGGCCGGCGAGGGCACCGCGCACGCCTGTTTCACCGACCTTGCGGTCAGCGGCGGCGTCGTCACGACGTCCCTGCGGGCGCCCGACGGCCGCACCGTCGAACTGTGGCAGGAGCCCGCGTTCGGCTACGTCCAGCTGTGGGTCACCGACTACTTCCCGGGTGCCGACGGCCCGGCCGACGCGGTCGCCGTCGAGCCGATGACCGCGCCGCCCAACGCGCTGCGCACCGGTGAGGCGCTGCGCTGGCTGCTGCCCGACGAGACGTGGACGCTGACATGGGGGCTGCGGTTGCTGACCGGGTCGCCCGCGAGCCCGTAGGGTGGGGGCGTCAAACTGCGGCCCGGCACATGGCGTCAGGGAGGCAACAGTGAGCGCTGCGGCCGACGAGGAACGCGACGGCGTCGCGCTGACCAACCTCGACCAGCCGCTGTCCGACGACGGCGACGCCACCAAGCGCGACCTCGTCGACTACCTCGACGCCGTGCACGAGCGGCTGCTGCCCGGCCTCGCCGGCAGGCCGCTGTCGGTGGTCCGGGTCCGGCCCGGCCAGCCCGGCTTCATGCAGAAGAACGTGCCCAAGTACGCGCCGTCCTGGATCCCGACCGTCCAGCTCTGGGCGCAGGCGTCCAAGCGCGAGGTGTCGTACGCGCTGTGCAACGACCGCCGCACGCTGCTGTGGTTCGCCAACCAGCGGGCCGTCGAGTACCACCCGACGCTGGTGCTGGCCGAGCGGTGGGACGTCCCGACGCACCTCATCATGGACATCGACCCGCCCGAGGGCGAGCCGTTCGCCGTCGCCGCGGCCGCCGCCCACCTCGTCCGCCGGGCGCTGGAGAACGACGGCCTGGCCGGCGCGGTGAAGACCAGCGGTTCGAAGGGCGTGCACATCTTCGTGCCGCTGGAACCGCACTCGCACGAGGACGTCGCCGCCGCCACCCGGGCGCTGGCCGCCCGCGCCGAGCGGCTCGACCCCGCGCTGGCCACCACCGCCTACATCAAGGACGACCGCGGCGGGAAGGTGTTCCTCGACTCCACCCGCGCGGGCGGCGCGACCGTCGTCGCCGCATACAGCCCGCGGTTGCGGCCCGGCCTGCCGGTGTCGTTCCCGGTCGCCTGGGATGCCCTCGACGACGTCACCCCGCTCGACTTCACCGTGCGCACCGCGCCGGACCTGCTCGGCGACGGCGATCCCTGGGCCGCGGCCATGCCGCGGCCGCAGCGGTTGCCCGCCGATCTCGTCGACGAAGGGCACACCATTCCCGTCGCGCGGGTGGCCGCGATGCACGAGGGCAAGCGACGCGCCCGGGAGCGGCAGCAATAGAGCCGGTCAGCCCGCATGCTAGGGTCTGCGGCGGTTGCAGACCAACCCACGAAGAGGAGCAACACAGCATGGCGCAGGGCACTGTTAAGTGGTTCAACGGTGAGAAGGGCTTCGGCTTCATCGAGCAGGACGGTGGCGGCGCGGACGTCTTCGTGCACTACAGCGCGATCGCTTCCAGCGGCTTCCGCACGCTCGAGGACAACGCCCGGGTCGAGTTCGACATCACCCAGGGCCAGAAGGGCCCGCAGGCGGAGAACGTCCGCACCATCTGAACTTCCTGCGGCGGTGCCGCCCCGGTCTGGACCTCAGGCCGGGACGGTGCCGCCCATGATCTCGGCGCGCAGCGGCCAGTGGGACCAGAAGGCGCCCTTGTAGCCCAGTTCGGTGAGCCGTAGCAGGAACGGGTTGTCCGCGTAGTTGTTGTCCTCCGGCGTCAGTCCCGGCGCGGTCGGCAGCATGACCCGTGGGCGGTCGTGCAGCGGCACCCACTCCCACAGCAGCTCGAGGCTGGTCAGCCAGCGGTCGCCCGGGTGCGTGCTCCGCGCCCCCTCGGGCAGTGCGGGGGAGAAGTAGTAGACCGGGCGGAACCCGCCCATCGGGTCGAACATGAACTGCCTCTCGTACTCCACCCGGCTGTGGCACTGGTCCAGTGTCGACAGCAGGATCGGCGCCGTCGCCGTGTTGGACTGCAGGCCGGGGACGGCGCGGGTGCCGCCGCTGCGGGCGGCGAGGTCGCGGCCCAGCGGGGAGTACGGGAACGCGCGCAGGCCGAGCGTGAAGCCGACCACCGTCGCGTCCAGCGCGAGCAGGCCGTCGACGCAGTCGTGCATGGTCTCGGCCGTCTCACCGGGCATGCCGAGCAGCGCCTCGACCATCGTCAGCATGCCGTACTGCGTCGCCAGCTCGCACAGCCGCCGCACGTCGGCGTAACGGTAGAACCGGGTGCCGCGGCCGGTCACCTTCCAGCCGTCCAGGACGTCGTCGCGGACGTGGTCCGGCGCGACGTTGATGCCCGCGCAGCCGGCCTCGGCCAGCAGCGCCGCGTACTCCTCGTCGAACGGGGCCGGCTGCACGTAGACCCACAGCCGCAGGTCGTGCAACGGCGAGGAGCGGTCGGTCCGCTTGCGCCGGACGATCTCGCGCAGCACCGCCTTGCTGTGCGCGATGTTGAGGTTGAACTCGCTGTCCGTGGTGTGCAGGTCGTGCACGCCCTGCGCCGTCAGCAACTCCATCTCGTCGACGACGGCGGTCTCGGAGCGGCGGGCGAACCGGTTGCCCTTGGCGTCCGGCTCGACGCAGTGCGCGCAGGCGAACGTGCAGCCGTTCTTCGTCAGGATGTTGCCCAGCCCGCCACGGTGGTAGTAGGCGAGGTTGTCGACCTTGTTGGGCACGCCGGAGCGGCGGGTGTACGGCGTGGCCCGGTTCACCAGGTCGACGCGGCCCTCCGCCAGCAGCGGCGTGCGGTGCGGGATCTGCCGGACGTCGCCCCGGCCGAGGTTGATGATCAGGCCCGGCACCTTCGCCGGTGAGTCGCCGTTGGCCAGCATCGTGGCCAGCTCGACCAGCGTCACCTCACCCGGCCCCTTGACGCCGTAGTCGATGCCGAACCAGTCGACCAGCGCGAACGGCATCGACGAGAACCCCACCCCGCCCCCCACGATCGGCGCCGTCGTCGACCGCTGGACCTCGCGCACGATGTCGCGGTGCGAGTCGAGGAACACCCGCTGTTCCTGCGGGTAGATCGTGTCCGTGTTCCGGAACGTCATGCCGACCAGCACCGGCCGGCGCTCGCCGAAGTAGGTCGCGACGGTGTGCCGCCAGCGGTCGCGGACCAGCGTCAGGTCGACCACGTCCACCTCGAAGCCGGCGGCCTCCAGCGACGTGGTGAGGATGTCGAGCGCATATGGAGTGATGGGCGGGTGCACCAGGTTCGGGTTCACCAGCGCCACGAGCGGGCGGTTCACGTACGCCTCCCCGGGGATGGAGTCGATCATCCAGCTTGACAGCTCGGTCCGGCCTAGGGGAGGGGGCCGATTTTGAACCGTTCCTGAGACGCCGCTCTGACCTGGGCTTTTTCGCAAACTGGACAGGATTCTTCGTGTTCTGTCCTGGTGCGATCGCTCAGAATTGATCACGCTCGGTGTGTGAAGATGATCGTCCGCGCCGCAGGCGTGACACCCCCCGCCGAACCCGTCGGCTCGGTGATCCGCCAGGCCCGCAGCCGGCTCGGCTACAGCCAGTACGGCATCGCCGACGAGCTCGCCCGCATCTCCGGCAACGGCTCGCTCACTCGCGACGAGGTCGCCCGCTGGGAGCGGGGCAAACGCATCCCCGGCCCGTACTGGCGGCAGTGGATCAGTCAGGTCCTGGACGTGGGCTCGTCGGATCTGGAGCAGGCCGCGCGGGCGGCGCGGCAGGCTCGCCGGGCGCGAGTACTGCCGTGAAGTGCCGCAGCTGCCCGGTCTGCTCGACGATCCGGTAGCCAGGCACCTCCGCCGCCTTCGCCACCACGGTAGCCGCCGTCTCGGCGACGTACTCGAGGTGGCTCTTGGTGTAGACCCGCCGGGGCAGCGCGAACCGGACCAGCTCGCGCGGCGCCGGCAGGTCGTCGCCGCCGCCCGGGGCGGCCCGGCCGAACACCAGCGTCCCCAGTTCGGAGACGCGCACGGCCCCGGCCAGGTACAGCTCGTTGGCCAGCGCCGTCGCCGGGAGCCGGTGCGGCGGTACGTGGGGCAGCAGGACCGCGGCGTCGACGTACACGGCGTGGCAGCCGGTGGGCTGCAGCACCGGCAGCCCGGCCTCGGTCAGCCGCTCGCCGAACCACCGCGCCGTCTGCGCGCGGTAGCGCAGGTAGTCCGGGTCGGTCACCTCCTGGAGCCCCTGGGCCAACGCGTCGAGGTCGCGGCCGGCCAGCCCGCCGTAGGTCGAGAACCCCTCGACGGCGATCAACTGTTCGCGGCAGCGGCGGGCCAGCTCGGCGTCGCGCAGCGCGATCAGCCCGCCGATGTTCGCCACGCCGTCCTTCTTCAGACTGGCCCAGCAGCCGTCGGCCAGCGCGAACACCTCTCGGGCGACATCGCGGGGAGCCCGGCCGGCGTGGACGGGATCGCGCTCGGTGATGAGGTAGGCGTTCTCCGCGAACCGTGACGCGTCCAGCAGCAGCGTCACGCCGTGCCGGTCGCACAGCTCGCGGACCGCGGCGACGTTGCCGAGCGACACCGGCTGTCCGCCCCTGGCGTTGTTCGTCACCGTCTGCACCACGCACCGCACCCGGGAGCCGTCCGGGCCGGAGAGCAGCTCCCGCAGCGCGGGCACGGAGAGGTCGCCGCCGAACGGGACCGGCCCGTCGTGCGCGTCCGGGAGATCGACGGCCTCCGCACCGGCCGCCTCGACGCTGGCCCGCGTCGTGTCGAAGTGGGTGTTCGCGACGGAGAGGTCGCCCGGGCGCAGCACCTGACCGAGCAGGATCCGCTCGGCCGACCGGCCCTGGTGCGCCGGGATGACCTCGGGATAGCCGGTCAGCTCGTGTACCACCGCCTCGAACCGTTCGTACGAGCGGGCGCCGGCATACGACTCGTCACCCACCATGAGCGCCGCCCATTGAGCCGCTGACATCGCGCTCGTCCCCGAGTCGGTCAGCAGGTCGATGGTGATGACACGGGCCGGTACCCGGAACAGGTTGTAACCGGCCTCGTGGAGCGCGTGGCGGCGTTCCCGCAGGCTGGGAAACGGGATCGGCTCGACGGCCTTGATGCGGAACGGCTCCATGAACGCGGGCACGGGCGCACTCCCTCCACCGTTCTGACTCGCTACTTCCGAGTCTGGGCGACTCGGAGTGTGCCTGGAAGGGGCCAGTTCGGATCGGTGACCGATACTGTGACACTTGCACCGCGATTGTGACACTCCGCAGGGGTGACGGGTCGTGGGGTGAGTACTAACCTGCGAATTGATCTTGTCTGATGTGTGTGTCAACGGTGCGGTGCCGTGGCGGGGGGAGTGCCCGCGGGGAGAACCAGCATGACGACAGTGCCGCTCGACCGATACCCGTTGTTCGAGTCCCATGAGCTGGACCACGCGCGCGAGGTAGTCGGCCGAGTCTTCACGCCGCACCGCCTCGACCTGCTCGGCCGGTCCACCGAGCTGAACGCGCAGATGAACACCCGCAGGGTCGACCGCATCGCCGCCAACTACATCACCTACGGCGGCGACGTGCTCATCCAGCCCGGCGAGCTGGACTCGTTCTTCGTCGTCCAGGTGCCGCTGTCCGGGCGTGGCCTGATCCAGTGCGGCGGCGACGAGCTGTTGTCCACCGCCGACACCGCCTCGGTCGTCTCGCCGACCGTACCGCTGACGCAGCGCTGGTCGGCCGACTGCGCCCAGCTCATCCTGCGGGTCGAGCGGCCCGCGCTGGAGGCGCACCTGCGCACCATGATCGACGCGCCGCTGGCCGAGCCGATCAGGTTCGAACTGGGCATGGACGTCCGCAGCGGCGCCGGCCGCAGCTGGCTGCAGGTGTTCCGGCTGCTGATCGCCGAGCTGGACCGCGAGGACCACAGCATGATCAACCGGCCCCTGATGGCGACGGAGTACGAGGACTGGCTGATGACCGGTCTGCTGATGGCCCAGCCCAGCAACTACTCGGGGCTGATCGACACCACGTCGCGCTCGCCCGTCCCGCACCGCGCCGTCACCATCGTCCGCGAGCTGATCGAGAGCCACCCCGAATGGCGGCACTCCGTCGCGAGCCTGGCCAAGGAGGCGCGGGTCGGCGTCCGCGCACTGCAGGTCGCGTTCCGCCAGCATCTCGGCACCACGCCGCGGGCCTACCTCACGAACGTGCGCATGCAACGCGCCCACCAGGAGCTGCTCGCGGCGCAACGCGACATGACCACGGTCAACAGCATCGTCGCGAAGTGGGGCCTGGGCCATCCGGGCCGCTTCGCCCGTTCCTATCAGGCGCTCTTCGGTGAGCTGCCGTCGGAGACGCTCGCACGGTGAACGGGCGGCGCCATGACCCTGCGGACATGAGCAGCACGCCCTTGGACCGGTTCCCGCTCCTGCGATCGGCCGACGTCGAGCACACCCGCGAGGTCATCTACCACTTCGTCCACCGGCACCCGATCGACCTGGTGCGGCCCGACGACGGCCTCGACGCCTACATCAACGGCCGCCGCCTCGACCGCATCGGCGCGGCCTATCTGTCGTTCGGGGCCGAGGCCCGCACCACGCCCGGTGAGCTGGACTTCTACCTGCTCCAGGTGGTGCTCTCCGGCTCGTACACGGTGTGGCTGGGCGACCGCGAGATCGGGGCGCGGCCGGGCTCGGCGGTCGTCCTGTCGCCCGGCGACGACGTCCGCACCTGGTGGTCCGCCGACTGCGGGCTGCTGTGCTTCAAGGTCGGCGCGGCCGACTACCAGGAGCACCTCGCCGGGCTGCTGGCCCGGCCGATGCGCGAACGGCTGCGGTTCGAGCCCGAGATGGACCTGCTCAGCGGGTCCGGCCGCGACCTCAACGTCGGCATCATCCGGCCGCTGACGCAGCGGCTGAACCAGGTGTTCGGGCTGGTCGCCCATTCAGTGCTCGTCCAGCAGCTGGAGGACACGCTGCTGACCGGGCTGCTGCTGGCGCAGCCGAACACGTACTCCTCGGCGCTGGGCTGAGCCGGCCCGCGGGCCGCTTCGGTGTCAGCCGAACAGGTCCAGGTGCGTGGCCAGGGTGCGGGCCTCGGCCACCAGTGACCGGACGGCGGGCAGTGCCGCGCCGACGTCGGAGCCGGTGACCCGGTTGTCGCGGCTCACCGGGCGGCCCAGGCTCAACTGCCGCTGCCGTAGCAGCTCCAGGTGCCCGAACCGGTCGCCGAACTGCGCGATGACGCACCGCCCGACGACGTCGCCGTCGGCGCCCGGCGCCGGGCGGAGTCCCTGCGCCGCCAGCAGTCCGCATCCCACCAGCTGCGCCGCCTGGCACACCAGGACGAACGCCGAGCCCGCCGAAGCCGCCATGACGTCCTCCGCTGCCGTCAGGTGGTGCGAGGCGAGGTCGAAGTAGGGCCGGGCATCGGCGGCCGGCCCGCTGAACAGCTCCAGGCAGCTGCCGGCCAGGAGCTCGGCGACCACCCCGACGCCGGACGGCCAGCCACCCGTCGTGGCGGGGACGCCGTCGGTGGAGGCCGGTGGCGCGATGTGGACGACCGGCGGGCGAGCGGGCCGGCGCGGGACTCGCACCCGTTCCGGCAGTCGCGACCGTGGCGCCGTCCGCAGGGCCAGGCGTGGGCCGCGGCCGGGCGGTGCTCGGTGGCTGGCGTCGTCCGGCCGCCCGATCAGGGCGAACGCGACCCGCCGGTGCAGGCGCCGTTCGGCTCTGCGCGCCGCGGCGATCAGCTCCGGCCGGCCGGGCGTGTGATCCACGTCGGGGGTGAGGCGCACCTGGATGACGTCCGGCTCCGGCCCGACGATGCCGGTGAACCGTTCGGCCCAGGTGCCGGTCAAGGCGATCCGGGCGACGCCGGCGACCCGGCCGAACTCCTCGCCGACGATCTGCGGCACGCCGTACGTCCCGCGGATCAGCTCGGTGAGCGGGCCGATGGTGGCGCGGTCGGTGGCCGCCCGCATCAGCCGGATGGCGCCGTCGTTGCGTCGCACGAGGATGCCCGCGTCCTCGAGCAGCTTCGCTTCCTTCGACACCGACGCGAGCGAGCCGCCGGCGTGCTCGGCCAGCTCCGTCAGGCTGAAGGCGCGGTCCGGGTTCAGCAGGGTGGCCGCGAGGATGCCGGCCTGGACCCGCGACCGGAACACCGGGAGCAGCGCCGGCGTGCCCTGCGGCCGGCGGGCCGTCCCGTTCGGCGGCTGTGGTGTGACCGCCGCCGCGGGTCCCAGCCGATTGCGCCGCCGGGCCGCCGCCGCGCCTGCGTCGAGGCGGTCGGCCGGGACTTCGAGGACCACGGCGAGCCACTGCCGCCACTCGCGTCGTGGCACCTGCCGGCCGCGCTCCCACCGGGCGACGCGGTCGCGGCCTATCGTGGGCTTGCCGGAGACCGCCGCGAGACGGTGGGCCAGCGTGTACTGACTCATACGCAGGCGTTGTCGGGCCGTGCGGATCATCGGGCCGATCGGCAGATCCGGGTCGCCGTGAAACTCCGCGTTCATGGCTGCACACACCTCTCGAAAGCCCTGCTCCGGGGGTTTGCTGGGCTTCTGCTCGGAGATTACGGCGATCCTCGCCACCCCGCCGGTGCACTAAGCGACGAACGCTGTCCACTTTGCGAAGATCATCGGTTCATTCGATGACGTCGACATTTCACCTGGTCAGCGACGTGTGCGAGGTCAGGGACTCGTCCCTGCCGTGGTCCGGGCGGTGCGGTCCCGCTGACCTCGGTCATGCCACTGAGAGTGTGCGACAGGAGCCGACGAGGAGTGCGACTCGGCGATGTGCTCGCGGCCCGCAGCCCGACGAACCCGTCGCGGACCGCGTCGACGGCGTGCCGGTGCACCACCTCGGCCCGCCCGGCTCGCGTGATGGCGTCAGTCCAGCTCGTAAGGACGGGGCTCGAGCAGCTCCGCCGGGATGCCGTGCCGCGGGAACGGGACGCGGCGCTGGCCGCGGACGGGCGTGGTGACGACGAAGACGTCGCCGGCGAGCCGGCCCTCGCGACCGTACTGCGGCGCCGCCTGGGCCGCCGTCGTGATGTAGAGCTCATTGCGGTGCGGACCGCCGAAGGCGCAGCCGGACACGTTCGGGGTGGGGACGGCGACGGCACCGAGCAGCCGGCCGTCAGGGGTGTGGCGGCGGACCTCGCCGGCGCCCCGGACGGCCAGCCAGAGACAGCCCTCGGCGTCGACGGTGAGGCCGGCGGGCAGCCCGTCGCCGGACGGGACCTCGATGAGCACCTCGGGTTCGGACGGCACTCCCGCGGCCGCGTCCCACCGGTACCGGTTGACCGTCTGCGCGATGGTGTCGACGTGGTAGAACCAGTGGCCGTCAGGGCTCCAGTCGAGGCCGTTCGAGATGCCGATGCCGTCGACCAGAGCCGCGACGCCGCCGTCGGGATCGAGGCGGTAGAGGGTGCCGGTGAAACGCGGGTCGTGGGCGGCGGTCCCGGCGACGAACCGGCCGTCGGGGTCGCATCTGCCGTCGTTGAACCGGGTGGCGTGGTCCGGTTCGACCTGCCGCCACAGGGAGGGGAGACCGTTCCAGCCGGGTAGCACCAGGACGCCGCGTCTGGCGGCGAGCAGGAACCCGCCGCCGTCGATGAGCGCCATGCTGCCCAACGTCTCACCGATCTCGCGGTACGCGACGTCGCGGCTGGCGTGGTCCCAGCGCCACAGGTGACCGGCCGGGGCGTCGACCCAGTAGAGGGTGTCGGACGCCGGATCGTAGACCGGTCCCTCTCCGACGTCAGCACGGCAGTGGACCAGCAGGCGTGGCTGAATGGTGCTCACCATCGTCCGTGGCTCGTCCTCTCGTCGCGGTGGTCGTCGGGCCGCGAGTCACCTGCCCCGTGCCGCCAGCACCGGCAGCACGGGCGGAGCCGTCAGCCTCCGCTCCGGTGGGTCCGGTGGCCGCTGGGCTCACCGGCCAGGTGCGCGGCGACCTCGCCCAGCCGGGCGGCGACCGCCGGGACGTCGGCCATCGTGAAGCGACTGGCAGGAGCGCTGACGCTCAGTGCGGCGGGCAGCCGGGTGCCGAGGATCGCGACGGCGACGCAGCGGCCGTCCTCCTCGTTCTCGCCGTCGTCGACGGCATAGCCCTGCCGGCGGACGTCGTCGAGCTCGGCGAAGAACTGGTCGGCGGTGGTGATGGTGTGTCCGGTGCGCGGCTTGAGGTCGATCTGCTCGAGCAGCTCGGTGACCTGCGCGGGCGGCAGCTGGGCCACGATGGCCTTGCCGAGCGCCGTGCAGTGGAGCGGGTCGCGGCTGCCGCGCACGCTCACCATACGCACGGTGCGCGGGCTCTCGGCCACCTCGACATAGCGGACGGCGGTGCCGTCGAGGACACCCAGGTTGGTGGTCTCGCTGGTCTCGTCGCGCAGCCGCTCGAGCCACGGCCGGGCGCGGTCTTGCAGGACCTCGAGGTCGCGCGACTGCATGCCGACGAACCCGAGACCGAGGCGGTAGCGGCCGTCGCCGTCGCGCTCGACGTAGCGGTGTTTCTCCAGCGTCCACAGATAGCGGAACGCGGTGGCCTTGGCCATGCGGATGGAGCGGTGGATCTCGACGAGCGACATCGGCTCCGGCGACTCCTGGAGCACGTTGAGCATCGAGACGACCCGTTCGACGGATCGGTTGTTGTACTTGCGGGCTTGTTCCGGGGTCGCGGTGGCCGGGTCGGGCGCGTCGTGGATGTCGATGCGCTCGTCGACCGTGTCGGGGTCGAGGTCGTCGGGGTTGCGGCCTGCGGGCCGGCTGCGTGGCATGACGCCGCCTCCATGGTTTCTGGATTCGAACCTGCAGTTTCAGAAGGATACCGGAATCAAGATCATCTGCCAGGGGCCAGTTTCGCGGAACCACCCGCGCCGGCTACTCGCTGGCCCATCGCCTCGCCCCTGGTCGCAGGCGGTACTGCCAACTGGCCCCCTGGACACGTGCTCTCCGTCGATCGTAGCTCGATTTGTCAAGTGGAGCACCAGTTTCGGTGAACAAAACACCCGGCTCGGCGTCACCGTTCGGCTCGCCCGGTAGTGCGCCGGCGCGCGGCGGGCACTCATGGCTCGACGTGGGTCCGGCGGCGGTGCTCGAGGCCGCCGATGGGCGGTGCGATCGCGCTGACGTCGGGGCAGGCGATGAGCACCATCCCGTGGCAGCTGGCAGCTGGCAGCTGGCAGCTGGCGGCGCTCGGCCTCGACCACGCGGCGTACCGGGTGATCGTCGCGGAGGGCGCCGGCGGGCGGCGCGTGGGGTGCGTGCCGATCGCGTCGTGTTGCGTGAAGCCCGGGCTCCTGGGTGTCGCGGTGGAGCTGCCCGGCCGACGGTGACCGGGCTCCGTGCCGAGAGGGACGAGTTGCGCGCCGCGCTCGACGGACAGGTCATGACGGCCGGACGGCTCGGTGGGCCGCAGCCGGCGGCCCGCAAAAAGATCCTTAGCCAAAATTCGGCTTGTCGGGCATCCATTCGGCTCCGCCTGTGGCAGTCTTTCGGCAGACACACTATGAGTAGCAGTTCCGGGTGAGTTCGGACGACGCATCCGCCGCGGAGTTCGGCCTCACCCTGTTCGGCAGGCTGAACGTCACATTCCTGGGTTGCGCATAGTCGGCGCTGTAGGACAATGGTTGATCAAGAGTCGGAGCCCGCCCGCCCATCTCGACAGAGGTGGTGAGGTGTTCGACACCGCTCCTGATCGCCCAGTCGGCTGCGACCCCGGCCAGCCGGACAACCCGCCTGCCAACCATGCCGTGCGAGCGAGGTGACCGGACATGGCCGACCTGCCTGCGAACCCGATGTCGATCGAGCTGAGAGTCACCCACCGGATGTTGTGGTGGCAGACGATCGAGGAGGACGATCTTCCCGAACACTGGCACGTCTCCGCCGACGTGTGGGATCTCGACGTGTGCAGCCAGGAGAAGCGTCATGTCGGCGATTTCTCCCTCGCGGTCGCCGACCTCAACGGCGACCGCAACCTCCTCGACAGCGTCGAACTGGGGGAGTGGGCGCTGGAGTTCATCGCCGAGACCGTCATCGACCTCGCCGAGGGCACCCTGGTCCCCGAGCTCGAGGAGCAGATCAGCGAGGGCATGCCGCGCATGGTGATCCTGCGCCGATTCGAACTCGCGGCCGCGTGGCAGGGGTTCGGCCTGGCCGCCCCCCTCATCGCCGCCGCGCTGGGCCGGTTCTCCACCACGGCCCGGCTCGCCGTGTGCCGGCTCTCGCCGGCCGACTTCCTCGACGCCGGCACCGACCGCGTGTCGGCCGAGCTCACCTGCCTGCGGCTGGGCGCCCTGCTGGAGCGGATCGGCTTCTACCTGTGGCGCGGGGTGTATGTCGTCGACCTGTGCGATCCCACGCTCACCGACGCCAGCTTCGAGCCACTCGAACGCTGGGGTCCGTACAACGACCCGGGTCTGTGAAGGCGGGTCCACGATCGTGCTGAGCGCACCCCCGGCCAACCCGATGTCCGTCGAGCTGACCGTGTCGCACCGTCGCGCCTGGTGGCAGGTCGACGACGAGCGGCAGCCCGAGCCCTGGGAGATCACCGCCGATGTCTCCGCCCTGGACCTCTGCGCGCCCGATGCCCGCCATGTCGCCGAGCTGTCGGTCACCATCGCCGACCTCCGGCGCGGCCGGGTGGCGCTGGACGCCGTCGTGCTGGGTGAGTGGGCGCCCGGCTTCCTCGCCGCGGCATCGGGTGACGTCGGCGCTCTCGGCCCCGACCTGGAGGACTGGGTGAGCGACGGCCCGCCGCGGGTGGTCGTCGTGCGCCGGTACGAGCTCATGCCCGAGTGGCGCGGTCACGGCCTCGGCCCGGTGCTGCTGGCCGGGGCGCTCGCGACGTTCCAGCCGGTGGCCCGGCTGGCCGCGTTCCGGGTGGCGACGCCGCGGCCGGCCATCTCGGGTCCGCCGAGCGTCACCGGTCTCGGCCGCGCCGCCCGCGAGCGGGTGGCCGAGCGGCTGCACGCTCGGCGGACCGCCGTCCTGGAACGCCTCGGGTTCCGGCCCTGGGACGGCGTCCACGTCGCCGACCTGCGTGCGGCCGAGCTCGCCGACGCCCGGCGCGGTGCGGTCGATCCGTGGCGGCACCTGGACTGGCGTTGACGCCGTCAGCGGGTGGTGGCGAAGGCGTCGACGCCGGTGAGGGAGGCCGAGAGCGACCACAGGCGGGCCGCCTGCTCCGGGTCGACGGCGTAGTCCTTGACGCCGGTGGCCTCGGGGCCGTCGCCGCTCGCCGGACCCGCGACGTCGCAGTCTTCCAGGTAGAGGCCGCCGAGCCCATCCAGCTGCGGCGACGTCGCGGCGAAGACCTGTGTCGCGGCGCCCTGCGCGGGCGTCTTGAAGGTCTGGTTGAGCGGGGTGCCGTCCTCGTCGATCCAGCCGTAGCCGACCATCTCCTCCTTCGGCAGGTGCCGCTGCAACGGCGTCAGGATGCCGCCCGGGTGCAGGGCGAACGCCCGCACGCCGGCGTCCTTCCCGAGCGCGTCCAGCCGCACAGCGAACAACACGTTCGCGGTCTTCGCCTGGCCGTAGGCGAGCCACTTGTCGTAGCCGGTCTCGAACTGCGGGTCGTCCCAGCGCATGGGGGAGCGGTGGTGACCGCGCGAGGAGACGGACACGACGCGGGCGCCGTCGCCGCCGGCCAGGGCGGGCCAGAGCCGGTTGACCAGTGCGAAGTGCCCGAGATGGTTGGTCGCGAACTGTGCCTCCCAGCCCGGGCCGACGCGCGTCTGCGGGCAGGCCATGATGCCGGCGCTGTCGATCACCAGGTCGACGCCGCGGCCGGACGCGAGGAACCGGCCGGCGAATCGGCGGACGCTGTCGAGCTCGCCCAGGTCCAGCTCGTCGACCTCGACGCCGTCCAGGCCGGCCAGGGCCTCGCGTGCCCGGTCCGGCCGCCGCGCGGGGACGACGACGTGTGCGCCGGCGGCGGCGAGGGCGCGGGTGGTCTCGAGGCCGATGCCGGAGTAGCCACCCGTCACGATCCCGAGCCGGCCTGTGAGGCCGACGCCGGCCAGGACCTCCGCGGCGGTGGTCCGGGCGCCGAACCCGGTGCCGAGCGGGCGTTGCTGAAGCATCGTCATGCGATCGACGCTACGAGCTGGAGTGCGCTCGAAGTCAAGGAGTCCGGGTGCCGGTCAGGAGCCCGCCAGCAGATCGCGTGGATCGGTGTCCAGCGCCGCCGCCAGCAGGTAGAGGTTGTCGAGCGTCAGGTTGCGAGCGCCACGCTCGACGCCGCCGGAGAACTTGCCGCGATAGCCCATGCGGGCGTCCAGCTGCCGCTGCGTCAGTCCGAGCGTCGCGCGGCGGGCGCGCGCCGACTCGCCGAAGGCCATGAGAAAGTCGGCCTTGCGGGCCTTGACGTCGTCGTGTGCGGGCACCCCCACACCGTCGGGGCACGATGATCGTTTCGTCGACAGACTATGGGGAGCACCAGGGCGTCAGAGCAGATCGCGGGCGGTGACGCCCAGCGCGCGGGCCAGCCGGTGGATGTTCAGCAGCGCCACGTTGCGTTCGCCCCGCTCGATCGAGCCGACGTAGGTGCGGTGGAGGTTGGCGCGATCGGCGAGATCCTCCTGGCTGAGGCCCAGTTCGCGGCGGAGTTCCCGGACGCGGGCGCCGAACGCGCTGAGGGCGCGGCGCTCGTCGTCGGGAGGCTGGGGCACCCGTCTACGCTGCGGGTCACCCACTTCAAGATCTACAGACTATGAGTAGCATGCCCTGGTTCGCCCACTCTGAGTGAGGGCATCAATCCGGCACAGAGGGCAGAACGGGCGGCGGGTGATCGGGCAGCAGATCGCTGGCCGGTCGCCCCAGAGCGTCCGCCAGCAGGTGCACGACGAAGATCGACGGCGTGCGCTCGGCCCGCTCGAGCATGCCGACGTACGAGCGGTCGAGTCCGGCGGCGATGGCGAGCGCCTCCTGGCTCAGCTCGGGCTCGGCGGCATCGCGCAACGCCTGCAGCCGGGCGGCGAACGCCTCACGCAGGCCGCGGGCGTACTCCTCGGTCGTGGACACTCGTCCACGGTCGGGGGCTGGGCACTATGGGTCGACAGACTATGGATGGCAATCCGTGCCTGTCGGTGCCGGGTGGCAGGGTGAGTTCATGATCACGCGTGCGCAGGTGCTGGCTCGCCGGGCCGCGGTCAGCGGGCTGTCCGGGCCGCGATCAGTGCTGCTCGCCGGCGTCCAGGGCCACCCGACGGGCACCACGGCGCGGCTCGCGGTGGCGCTGCGTGGCGGCGTCGCGTTGCGGCCGGCGGTGCTTGTCCGGGCGAGACGCAGGCGGCGCCGGAGCTGAGCCGGCGGCAGCGGGCGCGATGCCGCACGCTGGAGTCGGCGAATCGTCGCTGGGCCGCCGGGGCCGGGCCGCCGGGAGCAAGCGCCTGCGCGGGACACGCCGGGGCCAAGTGTTGCGGGGTGCGTGGCGGGCGGCTGGTTCGTCGTGCACAATGGAGCCGTCGCAGGTTCACCTGGACGGAACGAGGTCGCAGGGGAAGGCGTCCCTCGAACCGCAGGAGGATCCGGTGACGACTCGTGGCGTTCTCTACGTCCACGCCGCTACGTCGGCCTTGTGCCCGCACATCGAGTGGGCAGTGGCTGGCGCCCTTGGTGTGCGCGTAAAGCTGGACTGGAGCGCGCAGCCGGCCGCACCCGGGATGTACCGTGCCGAGCTGTCCTGGCAGGGTGCCTCAGGCACCGGGGCCAAGATCGCGTCGGCGTTGCGCGGCTGGATGCATCTGCGCTTCGAGGTGACCGAGGAGCCCAGCCCCGGCTGCGAGGGTGCGCGCTACTCGTACACGCCGGAGCTCGGTGTCTTCCACGCGGTGACCGGCGTTCACGGCGACATCATGATCCCCGAGGACCGCATCAAGGCCGTCGTCGTGAAGGCGGCGATGGGGGAGGTCGACCTCGAGGAGGAGCTGCGCCGGCTGCTCGGTGCGCCGTGGGACGAGGAGCTCGAGCCGTTCCGCTATGCGGGCGACGGGGCCCCGGTCCGGTGGCTCCACCAGGTCGTCTGAGCAGCCGAAGGGGCGGGTCGAAATTGATCCGCGACAGGGCCTTCACAAGACGCCAAGTCCTCGGTATGGTCACGGTCTAGTAACACACTTCAAGACGTGGCCGCTCCGGCATCGGTGGTTGTCCCCGGCCCGGTGACCGGGAAATGCAGCGGCCTCACCACGTAGAAGCGCCCCGGACCATCACGGTCCGGGGCGCTCCGTCGTCCGGGCACGGACGGGCGCGCCCACGCGCATGACGACCCTCGCTGCTCGACCCGCCAGGGACCTCGGCGACGGGCGGAAGGCGCGGCCGCGGCGGGGACGTCGAGTCGGGCGGGCGATGGGCAGCAGGCGCGTGCGCTCGCCCGGCCGGAGAACGGCGCGGCCTTGTCCGGACGAGGCCGCAACGGCCGCCTGAGGCGGCTCGCGAGACGGGGGCACTCGGTGGCCGGGGCCGGTCCGCGTCGGTCGCGCGCAGACGGCGGAGCCTGGTGCTGAACGCGGCGGTCCGAACCCGATGACCTCGGCGCCGGGAAGCGACTGGATGGGGACGACGACGAGCCCGACCGAGGCCCAGCCGATCACGACCCGGCCGGCTCGGGGGTGGCGGGGAGACAGCCCGGGACAGCCCGTGAGGGCCCGTGAGAGCAGCGGGGCAGCCCGGGGCGCAGCCCGGGGCAGCGGAACGAGGCGAGCTCCCGCCCGCCAGACGGCCCTGGCGAGGCGGGAGCTCGGGTCCTGCGAACGCTACAGCGGAATGTTGCCGTGCGCGCCGCGACGGTCGGGGGCGTCGGCGATGGCGCGGGCGAGGGCCGAACGGGTCTGCTCGGGGGTGACGACCTCGTCGACGACGCCGAGTTCGATGGCGCGGTCGAGGCCGCCGGCGATGCGGGCGTGCTCTTCGGCCAGCTCCGACTCGACCTGGGGGCGGACCTCGGGGGCCACCTCGGCCAGCTTGCGCCGGTGCAGGACGCGGACGGCGGCGACGGCGCCCATGACGGCGACCTCGGCGGTCGGCCACGCGAAGACGCGGGTGGCGCCGAGGGCCCGCGAGTTCATCGCGATGTAGGCGCCGCCGTAGACCTTGCGGGTCACCAGCGTCACCCTCGGCACGGTCGCCTCGGCGAACGCGTGCAGCAGCTTCGCGCCGCGCCGGACGACGCCGTCCCACTCCTGGCCGACACCGGGAAGGTAGCCGGGGACGTCGACGACGACCAGCAGGGGCACGCCGAAGGCGTCGCACATGCGGACGAACCGGGCGGCCTTCTCGGCCGACGTGGAGTCGAGGCAGCCGCCGAGGCGCAGCGGGTTGTTCGCGACGACGCCGACGGTGCGGCCGCCGAACCGGCCCAGGGTGGTCGTGATGTTCGGCGCCCAGCGCGGGTGCAGTTCCAGGCCCGTGCCCTCGTCGAGGAGGTCCGAGATGATCGGGTGGACGTCGTAGGCGCGCTTCGCCGACTCCGGGAAGTGCACGCCGAGATCGCGATCGGCCACCGCGGCGACGTCCAGCGAACCCTGCGTGCCGAGCAGCGCACCCAGTGTCCGGGCCCGGTCCAGCGCCTCGCGCTCGGTGCTCGCGACGACGTGGACGACGCCGGAGCGGCGGCCGTGCGGCTCCGGGCCGCCGAGGCGCAGCATGTCGACGTCCTCGCCGGTGACGGAGCGGACCACCTCGGGGCCGGTCACGAAGACCCGGCCCTCGGGACCCATGATCACGATGTCGGTGAGTGCCGGGCCGTACGCGCCGCCGCCGGCAGCCGGGCCGAGAACGACGGAGAGCTGCGGGATCCGGCCCGACGCGCGGGTCATGACGGCGAAGATCTGCCCGACGGCGTGCAGCGAGAGCACGCCCTCGGGGAGCCGGGCGCCGCCCGAGTGCCACAGACCGATGATCGGGACGCCGTCGGCCAGCGCCCGCTCGTACGCCTCGACGACGACCTGGCAGCCGTCCGCGCCCATGGCACCGCCCATGACGGTGGCATCGGAGCAGAACGCGACGACCGGCGTCCCGTGCACCGTGCCGACGGCGGCGAGCATGCCACTGAGGTCGTCGGTGCTGATCAGCTCGAGCGAGCCCTCGTCGAACAGGGCCTCGAGCCGGTGCTTCGGGTGCCGCGGGTCCTGGTCCCGCGGCGGCTTCCCGGCGGTGCCCGCCGCCGCCGATCGCTGCGATGCCGGACGATCCGCCAGTGCCGTCATCAGGTCCTCCTGAACGCCAGGACGACGTTGTGCCCGCCGAACCCGAACGAGTCGTTCAGCGCTGCCAGCGGACCGTCGTCGAGCTTCCGCGGGGTGGTGCGGACGATGTCGAGGTTGATGTCGTCGTCGACGTCATCGACGTTCGCCGTGGGCGGGACCAGGCCGTGGTGCAGGGTGAGCACCGTGGCCAGCGACTCGACCGCGCCGGCGCCACCGAGCAGGTGCCCGATCATCGACTTCGGCGCCGTGACCGGGATGGACGGCGTCCGGTCGCCGAAGACGGTGTTCAGCGCCGTCGACTCGGCGACGTCGCCCGCCGGGGTGGACGTGGCGTGGCAGTTGATGTGCGCGATGTCGTCGGGCGACAGCTCGCCGTCGGCCAGCGCCTTGCGGATCGCCGTCACGACGCCGCGGCCGGACGGCTCCGGCTGGGCGATGTGGTGGGCGTCGGCGCTCATGCCGGCGCCGGCGATCTCGGCATAGATCCGAGCGCCCCGGGCCTCGGCGTGCTCGGCCGACTCCAGCACCATCAGCGCGCCGCCCTCGCCGAGCACGAACCCGTCGCGGTTCTTGTCGAAGGGCCGGCTGACGACCGTGGGGTCGTCGTCGCGCTTGGACAGCGCCATCATGTTCGCGAACGCGGCGATCGGCAGCGGCGAGATGACCGCCTCCGTCCCGCCGGCCACGACGACGTCGGCCCGGCCGGCGCGGATCATGTCAAGCGCGTAGGCGAGCGCCTCGGCGCCGGACGAGCACGCGCTGACGGGCGTGTGCGCCCCGGCCTGCGCCTGCAGCTCGATGCTGACGTTCGCGGACGGGCTGTTCGGCATCAGCATGGGGATGGCCAGCGGCGACACCCGGCGCGGGCCGGACGCGAGCAGCTGGTCGTAGTTGGACAGCAGCGTGGTGAGCCCGCCGATACCGGACGCACACACGACGCCGACGCGGTCAGGGTCCAGCCCCGCCTCGCTCGCCTTGCCGGAGAACCCGGCATCGGCCCACGCCTGGCGGGCGCAGATGATGGCGAACTGGGCCGAGCGGTCCAGCCGCCGGGCCTCGACGCGGGGGAGGACCTCGGAGGGGTCGACGGCGGCCGGCGCACCGATCTGCACCGGCAGGTCCGCGACCCACTCCTGGGTCAGCTTGCGTACGCCGGATCGACCGGCGAGCAGGGACTCCCAGGTCGACGCTACGTCGCCCCCGACGGGCGTGGTGGCGCCGAGCCCGGTGACGACGACCCGTGCCTGGGAACGCGACATGATGCTTACGACCCTGCCTTCTCGATGAACGTGACGGCGTCGCCGACGGTGGCCAGGTTCTTGACCTCCTCGTCGGGGATCTTCACGCCGAACTTCTCTTCGGCGGCCACAACCACCTCGACCATCGACAGCGAGTCGATGTCGAGGTCGTCGGTGAAGGACTTGCCGAGCTGCACGTCCTCGGCGGGAACGCCGGTGATCTCATTGACGATCTCGGCAAGACCCTCGCGGATCTCCTCGGTGCTGGCCATGTCTGTCGTTCTCCTCGTTGGGTTGGGTGATGCTCGTGACCGACCACGGTCGGTGACGATCGTAGGTGCCCACACGACGTCGGATGGGCAGGTGGCGGGACGTCAGGGGATCCGGATCACCTGGCCGGCGTAGACCAGCCCGGCGCCGAAGCCGATGATGAGGGCGAGGTCGCCGCTCTGGGCCTCGCCGGTCTCGAGCATGCGCTCGATGGCCAGCGGGATCGACGCGGCCGACGTGTTGCCCTGGGTGGCGATGTCGCGGGCGACGGCGACCCGCTCGGGCAGCTTGAGCTGGCGCGACATCGCGTCGGTGATGCGCATGTTGGCCTGGTGCGGCACGAACACGTCGAGGTCCTCGACGGTGACGCCGGCGGCGGTGAGCGCCTCCTGGGCCACTTTGGCCATCTCGTAGGACGCCCAGCGGAACACCGGGTTGCCCTCCATGACCAGGTGCGGCATGGACGGCCCGGCCTCGCCGAACAGCGCGTCGCGCCAGTCTTCCTTCTGCCTGATGAGGTCGAGGTGCTCACCGTCGGAGCCCCACACGACCGGGCCGATGCCCGCCTCGCCGAGGTCGGCGGCGGGGCCGACGACGGCCGCACCGGCGCCGTCGGCGAACAGGAACGCCGTCGACCGGTCGGTCTTGTCGGTGAGGTCGGACAGCCGCTCGACGCCGATGACGACGACGTGGCGGGCGGTGCCGGCGCGGACCATGTCGGACGCCAGCGACAGGCCGTAGCAGAACCCGGCGCAGGCGGCGGAGACGTCGAATGCCGCGGCGCGGTTGGTGCCCAGCTTGTGCGCGATCTCCGCCGCGGCCGACGGCGTCTGGAACAGATGGGTGACGGTCGAGACGATGACGCAGTCGACCTGCTCGGGCTGGACGCCGGCGTCGGCCAGCGCCTTCCGCGCGGCGGCCAGGCTCATGGCGACGACGGTCTCCTCGTCGTTCGCCCAGCGGCGGCTCTCGATGCCGGACCGGGTGCGGATCCACTCGTCGGACGAGTCGATCCGATCGACGATCTCGGCGTTGGTGACCGAACGGCTGGGCCGGTAGCCGCCGATGCCGAGGACCCGCGACGCGCGCGGCTCCCGGTCGACCTGGATCGTGACTCCGTTCATGTTCACGCCACCGCCTCGGGGTGCAGCCGGACCAGCGGCTGACCGGGAGCGACAGGGTCGCCGTCCTCGACCAGCCATTCGATGATGGTGCCGCCGTGCCCCGCCGTGACCTCGACGCTGTCGCGCAGCGAGCTGACGGTCCCGACGGCGTCACCGGCGGCCAGGCGGTCGCCGGACTTGGCGCCGCCGGCCGCGAACGTCCCCTTGATCGGCGCGATGACCAGGCGCCACGTCGGGGTGGTGGTCAGCGGGCTGGGCTGGCCGTGCTTCTCGACGAACGCGCGGGCGTCGTCGAGCTGGTCCGGCGTCTTCAGCGCGAACGTCTCGACCCCGGGCAGCGCCCGCTTGGCCAGACCGGTCAGCGTGCCGGCCGGGGGCACCTCGAGCAGGCCGGTGACGCCGAGGTCGGCCATCGTCTGCATGCACAGGTCCCAGCGGACCGGGCTGGACACCTGGTCGACCAGCCGGCCGAGCACCTGACGGCCGTCGTGCACGACCTGGCCGTCGCGGTTGGACAGCAGCAGGGTGCGCGGGTCGTGGGTGCTGATCGACTGCGAGTAGTGCCGCAGCCGCTTCACGGCCGAGGCCATGTGGGTGGTGTGGAACGCCCCGGCGACGGACAGCGCGCGCAGCCGGGCGCCCTGCGGCGGGTCGCCGGCCAGCGCCTCGAGCTGGGCGACGGTGCCGGCGGCGACGACCTGGCCGGAGCCGTTGACGTTGGCGGGGGTGAGGCCGTGTCGCCGGAGCGTCGCGAGGACGTCGTCGGGGTCGCCGCCGAGGACGGCGGTCATGCCGGTGGACTCTTTCGCGGCCGCCTCGGCCATGCCCTTGCCGCGCTCGCGGACGAACACCATGGCCTGCTCGGCGGTGATGACGCGGGCGCCCGCGGCGGCGGTGATCTCGCCGACGCTGTGACCGGCCGCCGCGCCCACCGTCGTGAACCCGTCGGCGGGGTGCGGGAAGAGCGCGAGCGCCGCGACGAGACCGGACGCCACCAGCAGCGGCTGGGCGATCGCGGTGTCGCGGATGGTGTCGGCGTCGGCCTCGGTGCCGTAGTGGGCGAGGTCGAGCCCGGCGACGGCTGACAGCCAGTCGATACGGGCCGCGAACGACGGCTCCTCGAGCCACGGGGCGAGGAAGCCGGGCGTCTGGGATCCCTGACCGGGAGCGACGATCACAAGCACCCTTTTAGCCTCGCGGCTACCCGTCCGTAGAAGGGGTCGGCCGCAGTCACAAGGTCGTCCCAGTAACTTTGGGGGTTTCCCACAACGACCTGGGAGCCTCGGGGCCGGCTGCGCGCAGCGCTCACTCGATGGCCGGCGGGTTCATGCGGCCGAGCGACAGCGCGAGGCGCAGGGTGTAGGAGTCGCGCGGGTCGGTCGGGGTCAGCCCGACGACGTCGGAGACGCGCCGCAGCCGGTACCGGACGGTGTTCGGATGGACGAACAGCAGCCGGGCCGCAGCCTCGACGGACGCGCCGGTCTCGAGGTAGGCGGCCAGCGTCTCGAGGATGACCGGACCGGCCTCGGCAATCGGCACGTAGAGCTCGGCGACGAGGTCGTGCAGCGCCTCCTGGTCGCCGGCGAGGGCCCGCTCGGGCAGCAGCGCGCCGGCCGAGACCGGACGGGGCGCGTCGGGCCAGGCGGCCGCCGCGAGCAGCCCGGTCACGGCGGGCCGGGCCGACGTCGCCGCGGACACGAGGTCCGGGACCAGCGGGCCGACGACCACCGGCCCGGGACCGAAGTGGGTGACGATGGCCGTGGCCGCCTGCAAGGGATCCTCGACGCGGCCGAGCACCGCGACCAGGCGGTCGCCCTGCCCGCCGGTGAGCACGTCGTACCCGGCGTGCCGGGCCGATCGCCGGATCTCGTCGGCCGATGCGCCGTCCTCGGGCCGCGGCCGGCCGATGATGACGGCGACGCCGCTGGCGGCGGTCCACCCCAGCGCCGACGCGCGCGACCGGACGTCCTCGTCGACCTCGCCGCGCAGGAGGGAGTCGACGACGGTCGCCTCCAGCCGGGCGTCCCACGAGCCGCGCGCCTCGGCGTAGCGGGCGTAGACGTGCGCGGCGGAGAACGCGACCTCGCGGGAGTACCGCAGTACGCCCTCGCGGACGTCGCGTGCGTCGTCGGGTCCGACGACGTCCTCGACGTTGTCCTCGACCACCTCGATCGCGACGCGGACCACTTCGACCGTCTGCTGCAGGCTGATCGAGCGGATGAGGTCGCGCGGCGCGGTGCCGAACACGTCGGCCGTCGGCGTCGGGCGGGACTCGTCGGCGTTGCGGTACCAGTCGACGAACGCGGCGATGCCGGCCTGGATCACCAGGCCCACCCACGACCGCTGCTCCGCGGGCATCGCGCGGTACCAGCTGAGGGTGTCCTCCATGCGGGCGATCGCCGCCGTGGCGAGCCGTCCGGTCGCGCGCTCCAGGAGGTGCACGGTGCGCTCGTGCCGGCTGTTGCCGTAGGTGCCGGGCAGCTCGGCGTCGGAGGTGGGCCGCATGTTCGGCAGCGTACGCGGCTGGGGCCCGTCACCGGTGGACCAGGGCCGTGGTCGTTGTGGTGACTGGACAATCGGCGGCGTCTGCGGGTGGTCCGGCTCCGGGCGCCGATTCGGCCGGGCACTAGGCTTCGGGCCATGTCGACACCCACATCGCCCGGCGAGGGCGCACCCACCGACGTTCTGGGCCGCGCGCTGCGGTTGGTGAGTCTCGCCATGCTCGGCGGTGTCGTGGCCATCGCGGCGGTGGCCGTGTTCACCGTGGGCGACGAGCCCGGCTCGGGTGCCGACGCGTTCGGCCAGATCCTGGTGAGCGTGGTCTTCCTGGCCGCCGCGTTCCTCGTCCCTCGCCGCATCGTCCGGCCGTGGCCGGCGACGGCCGAGCCCGACGAGGTCAAGGCGTCCGGCCAGCTGCGCAGCGCGGCGTTCCTCAGCCTCGTGTTCGCGGAGTTGCCGACGCTGATCGGCCTGGTCAACTCGTTCGCCCGCGGGGTGTGGCTGCCGGTGGCCATCGGTGCGCTGTTCAGCGTCGCCGGGCTGCTGCTGACGGCGCCGACGGCGGACCGGCTGCGCGAGTGGCTGGCCCGGCTCGAGTCGGCGGGCGCGCGCACCGGTCTCTAGATGGCGTCGTCCGTGGACGTGCGGCGGGCCGGCGGCCGGTCCGTCACGCCCGGTGACGGTGTCGTGTCGCGGCACTCGTTCTCGTTCGGCTCGCACTACGACCCGGGCAACGTGGGGTTCGGGCTGCTGGTGGTGGCCAACGACGACGTCGCGGAGCCGCACGGCGGGTATCCGGTGCACCCGCATCGCGACGTCGAGATCGTCACCTGGGTGCTGTCCGGCGTGCTGGCACACGAGGACACCGCCGGGCACGGCGGCGAGCTGGCGCCGGGCGTCGTGCAGCGGATGAGCGCCGGTCGCGGTGTCCGCCACTCCGAGCTGGCCACGGGCGCCGGGGCGCGGTTCGTCCAGATGTGGGTGCCGCCGGGCGCGTCCGGCGCCGAGCCGTCCTACGGCCAGGCCGACGTGACGGCCGGCCTCGCCGGTGGCGGGCTGGTCCCCGTGGTCAGCGGGCTGCGACGGCACGCCGCCGACGTCCCCGTCGGGCTCGGGCAGCCGGCCGCGGCGATGCACGCCGGCAGGCTCCGGGGCGGCGACGTCGTGACGCTGCCGTCGGCGCCGTTCGTGCACGTCTATGTCGCGCGAGGTGCCGCCGACGTCGAGACCGCGGGGCTCCTGGACGAGGGCGACGCCGTCCGGTTCACCGACGAGGGCGGCCGGACGGTGACCGCCCGCCGCGACGCCGAGCTGCTGGTCTGGGAGATGCACGCCGCCGCGGGTTGACAGCGGGCTTCACCGACATTCGCAAAGAAGGGTTGACCTTTCGTCAACCCAAGCCTAAAGTTCTGGCATCTGGCGGTGAAACGATTCACCGGGAGGACAGCGTTGTCCGCAGGAGTCAGTTCCCTCGTGTCCGCCCCGCGGCCGGTTGTGGCCCTCAGCGGGACCTCCACGAGCGTCGTTCGGCGTCGGCCCTGCGTGACGCCGGGATCGACCTGTCGGCCGGTGAGGCGCACGCCCCGCCCGACGGCGCCGGGCCGGTCGCGATCCTGTCCGCGACCGCCGGTGCCACCCGCCGGAACGCCGGGATCGAGTTCGTCTCCGTCATGCACGGAGACGACGAGGACGAGGCGTCATTCGACGCGAACCCGGACTTGGCCGCGCACACCACGGCCGCGAACCCGTCGGGCATCAGGATCGGCGCGGGTGGCGTGCTGACGCTCGGCCCGCCGGCCGGGGGTTCGGCATCGGCGGCATCGGCGACATCGACTTCTAGGCGCGGGAGGCACCGATGGACGACCAGAGGCATCCGCTCAGCCGGCGGACGTTGATCACGGGTGCGGCGGCGGGTGCCGGCGCGACGGCGTTCGGCGCGGTGCACGGCGCCGGCCCGGCCGCCGCGGAGCCGCTGCCCGACAGCGGCCCGCTGCGGGTCGAGCGGACCACCGTCGAGTACGCCGAGCAGCTGCTGGGCACCGACGTCACCGCGCCACGGCTGTCGTGGGCGCTGACGGCGCCGGGGCACGGCGCGCGGCAGAGCGCCTACCAGGTGCGCGTCGCGTCGGCTCCGGAGCGTCTGGACGACGGCCCGGACGTCTGGGACAGCGGCCGGGTGGAGTCGGCGCGGTCGGTCGGCGTCGCGTACGGCGGGCCGGCGCTGCGGGCGCGGACCCGCTACCACTGGCGGGTCCGGGTCTGGGACGCGGCCGGCCGCCCGTCGCCGTGGAGTGAGCCGTCGTGGTGGGAGACCGCGCTGCTGTCGACGCCGTGGACCGCTCGCTGGATCGGCAACGCACCCGCCGACGACGACGTGCCGGACGTCGGCGGCACGTCGTGGATCTGGTCGCCCGGGTCGACCACCTCCGACGCTCCGGTCGGGCCGCGCTGGTTCCGTGCCGCGCTCGACCTGCCCGCGGGCCGCCAGGTCGGCCGCGCACAGCTGGTGATGACCGCCGACGACGACTTCACCCTGTTCCTCGGCGGCGAGCAGGTCCTGCACGAGCCGCAGAACGTCGACGGCTGGCGGACCGCGCACCTCGCCGACGTCACCGCGCGGGTGCGGGCGGCCGGCGCACGGGTCGTGCTGGCCGCCGTCGCCACGAACCGGCCGGGGGCGACGCTGAACCCGGCCGGCCTGCTCGGCCGGCTGCGCGTGGAACTCGACGGCGGCGACGTCGCCGAGCTGGTCACGGGCCCGGCGTGGCGCAGTTCCGACACCGAGCGGCCCGGCTGGACCGAACCCGGGCACGACGACTCCGGCTGGCCGGCCGCCGCCGTGCTGGCGCCGTACGGCAGCGGGCCGTGGGGGAGCGGCGTCAGCGTGGTCCGGCCGGAGCGCCCCGCGCCGCTGCTGCGCCGCGCCTTCACCCTCGACGCGCCGGTCGCCCGCGCACGGCTCTACGTGTGCGGGCTGGCTTACCACGAGGTGCGCCTCAACGGGCAGCGCGTCGGCGACGCCGTCCTCGACCCCGGGTTCACCGACTACGACGACACGGTCCTCTACGCGACGCACGACGTCACCGGCCTGCTCGCCGAGGGGCCGAACGCCGCCGCCGTCGAGCTGGGCCGCGGCTTCTACGCCATGACCACGCCGAACGTCTGGAACTGGCACGCACCGCCGTGGCACGACGAGCCGCGGCTGCTGTTCCAGCTGGAGATCGACCACCCCGACGGCTCGCGCACCGTCGTCGGCTCGGACCAGGACTGGCGCATCGCCGAGGGCCCGACGCTGGTGAACTCCCAGTACACCGGCGAGACCTACGACGCCCGGCGAGCCGTGCCCGGCTGGGCCGACCCGGGCTTCGACGACTCCGGCTGGGCCGCCGCGTCGGTGCTGGACGGGCCGGCGGGGCGGCTGACCGCGCAGGAGCACGAGCCGATCCGGATCACCGAGACCGTCCCGCCCGTGTCCGTGACCGACATCGGGTCCGGCCGGTACGTCGTCGACTTCGGCCGCACCACCGCCGGCTGGGTCCGGCTCCGCGTCGCGGCGCCCGCCGGGACCACCGTCAGCGTGCTGCACGGCGAGAAGCTCCGCGACGACGGCAGCGTCGACGCCGTCACGGGGCACGTCCCCGGCGGGCGGTTCCAGCGCGACGAGTACGTCGCGGCCGGTGCCGGGCGGGAGACCTGGGAGCCGCGGTTCACCTACAAGGGCTTCCGCTACGTCCAGGTCGAGGGCCTGCCGTCGGCGCCGTCGGCGGACGACTTCCGCTGCCGGGTGCTGCACAACGACGTCGCCACCACCGGCACGTTCGCCTGCTCGGAGCCGATGTACGGGCGGATCGACGACGCGATGCGGCGCACCGTGCTGAACAACCTGCACGGCATCCCCACCGACACTCCCATGTTCGAGAAGAACGGGTGGACCGGCGACGCCCACGTCGGCGCGCCGACCATGGCGTTCGCGTTCGACCTGGCGCGCTTCTTCACCAAGTGGATCGCCGACCTGTCCGCCAGCCGCGCCGAGAGCGGCCAGATCCCGGTCATCGTGCCCAGCAGCGGGTGGGGCTACCGCGAGCTGGCGCCGTCACCGGAGTGGACCACCGTCTTCCCGTACCTGGTGCGGGAGCTGTACCGGTGGTACGGCGACGTCCGGCTGGTGGAGACGCACTGGGACGCCGTCACCGACTACGTCGACTGGGAGGTCGCGCGGCGGGTGGACGGCCTCGCGCCGACCGCGCTGGGCGACTGGGTCGCGCCCGGCTACCAGGGCACCCCGCCGGAGGACCCGCGGCTCACGGCGACGTCGTACCTGCACCGCGCGCTGCACTCGACCGCGGACCTCGCAGACCTGCTGGGCCGCGACGGCGACGCCGACCGGTACCGGGCGATCGCCGCCGAGTGCCGCGACGCCCTCAACGCGACATTCCTGGACGCCGCGGCCGGCCACTACCGCACCGCCCGCGATCCGGACTACCGGCAGACGTCCAACGCGATCCCGCTGGCGTTCGGCCTGGTGCCGGCCGACGCCGAGGCGTCCGTCGTCGCCAGCCTGGTCGCCGACATCGAGCGGCGCGGCAACCACCTGAACACCGGCTGTCTGGGCACCAGCGTCCTGCTGCCGACGCTGTGCCGGTACGGCCATGCCGGGCTGGCCCACGCGATCGCGACCCGGACGAGCTATCCCAGCTGGGGCTACTGGCTGGCCAACGGCGCGGACACGATGTGGGAGATGTGGGAGCTGAACTCGCGCTCGCGCGACCACTACTTCCTCGGCACCGTCTCGCAGTGGTTCTACGAGAACGTCGCCGGGTTGCGGCCGGGCGACAACGGCTACCAGGACTTCGTCGTCCGCCCGGACGGCCGTGCCGGCCTGCGCTGGGCGCGGGCGTCACTGCGCACCGTGCGTGGCGAGGCGGGCGTCGCCTGGGCGTCGACCGGCCGGGTGTTCCACCTGGACGTCGAGGTGCCGGTGGGCGCGACGGCGCAGGTGCACGTCCCCGCCGCACACCCCGGCGACGTCGGCGTCGCGCCCGCGGCCGGTGCCGGGCTGGTGCGGACCGAGCCCGGCTGGGCCGTCTTCACCGCCGGCCACGGCCGCTGGCGCTTCACCTCACGGCTCTAGGCGGCACTGGTCAGGACTCGCCGCCGGCCTCCTCGGCGGTGGTGGCGTTGACGTCGGCGAGCTTGTAGCGGTCGTGCGCCTGCTTGACGGTGTCCCACGGGAGCTCACCGCGCCGCGCCAGCAGCGTCAGCACGCTGATGACGATGGACTGGGCGTCGACCTTGAAGTGCCGCCGCAGCGCCGCCCGGGTGTCGGACAGGCCGAAGCCGTCGGTGCCCAGCGAGGTGTAGTCGGTGGGCACGTACGGCGCGATCTGGTCCTGCACGGCACGCAGGTAGTCGCTGACGCCGACGACCGGGCCGCGGGCCTCACGCAGCCGTGCGGTGACGTACGGGACGCGGGCCTCCTCGCCGGGGTTCATGAGGTTCCACTCGTCGGCGTCGAGGGCCTCGCGGCGCAGCTCGTTCCAGGACGTCACCGACCAGACGTCGGCGGCGACCTGCCACTCCTCGGCCAGCCGCTGCTGCGCCTCGAGCGCCCAGTTCATGCCGACGCCCGACGCGAGGATCTGCGCGTGCGGGACGTCGTCGCCCGGCGCGGTCTGCATCGGGTGGTAGAGGTACATGCCCTTGAGCAGGCCCTCGACGTCGAGGTTCTCGGGCTCCGCCGGCTGCACGTACGGCTCGTTGTAGATCGTCAGGTAGTAGAAGATGTTCTCGGACTCGTCGCCGTACATGCGGCGCAGGCCGTCCTTGATGATGTGCCCGATCTCGAACGCGTACGCGGGGTCGTAGTGCACGACCGCCGGGTTGGTCGACGCCAGCAGCACCGAGTGGCCGTCCTCGTGCTGCAGGCCCTCGCCGTTGAGCGTGGTGCGCCCGGCGGTGGCGCCGAGGACGAAGCCGCGGGCCAGCTGGTCGGCCGCGGCCCAGAAGCCGTCGCCGGTGCGCTGGAAGCCGAACATCGAGTAGAAGATGTAGAGCGGGATCATCGGCTCGCCGTGGGTGGAGTACGACGTGGCCGCCGCCGTCCACGACGCCACGGAGCCGGCCTCGTTGATGCCCTCGTGCAGGATCTGCCCGTCCGTGGCCTCCTTGTAGGACAGGAACAGCTCGCGGTCGACGGGCGTGTAGTTCTGGCCGTGCGGCGAGTAGATCTTCAGCGTCGGGAACAGCGAGTCCATGCCGAACGTGCGGGCCTCGTCGGGGATGACGGGCACCAGCCGCTTGCCGATCTCGGGATCCTTGAGCAGGTCCTTCACCAGGCGTACCAGTGCCATGGTGGTGGCGACGGCCTGCTTGCCGGACCCGCGCCGGGCCACCTCGTAGACCTTGTCGCCGGGCAGCACCAGCGGCTGCGCCTTCGTGCGGCGGTCGGGCAGGAAGCCACCCAGCTTCTGCCGCCGCTCCATCATGTAGGCGTGCTCGTCGGAGTCCTTGCCCGGGTGGAAGTACGGAGGGTGGTACACGTCCTCGAGCGCGGAGTCCGGGATCTCCATGAACAGGCGGTCGCGGAAGAGCTTGAGGTCGTCGCCGGTCAGCTTCTTCATCTGGTGGGTGGCGTTGCGGGCCTCGAAGTGCGAGCCCAGCGTCCAGCCCTTGATGGTCTTGGCCAGGATGACGGTCGGCTGGCCGGTGTGCTCGGTGGCCGCCTTGTAGGCCGCGTAGAGCTTGCGGTAGTCGTGCCCGCCGCGCTTGAGTCCCCAGATCTCGTCGTCGGACATGTCCTCGACCATCTTGCGGGTGCGAGGGTCGCGGCCGAAGAACTGCTCGCGGACGTACGCGCCGGACTCGGCCTTGTACGTCTGGTAGTCGCCGTCGGGCGTGACGTTCATGAGGTTGACCAGCGCGCCGTCGGTGTCGGCGGCCAGCAGCGGGTCCCACTCGCGGCCCCAGATGACCTTGATGACGTTCCAGCCGGCGCCTCGGAACAGCGCCTCCATCTCCTGGATGATCTTGCCGTTGCCGCGTACCGGGCCGTCGAGCCGCTGCAGGTTGCAGTTGACGACGAACGTGAGGTTGTCGAGCTCTTCGCGGGCGGCCACGCCGATGGCGCCGATGGTCTCGGGCTCGTCCATCTCGCCGTCGCCGAGGAACGCCCACACGTGCTGCTGGCTGGTGTCCTTGATGCCGCGATCCTGCAGGTAGCGGTTGAAACGGGCCTGGTAGATGGCGTTCAGCGGGCCCAGGCCCATGGACACCGTGGGGAACTCCCAGAAGTCGGGCATCAGCCGCGGGTGCGGGTACGACGGCAGCCCGCCGCCCGGGCCCGCGTGCGACAGCTCCTGGCGGAAACCGTCGAGCTGGGTCTCCGCCAGCCGGCCCTCGAGAAAGGCACGGGCGTACATGCCGGGGGAGGCGTGCCCCTGGAAGTAGATCTGGTCGCCGCCGCCGGCGTGGTCCTTGCCGCGGAAGAAGTGGTTGAACCCGACTTCGTAGAGACTCGCCGACGATGCGTAGGTGGAGATGTGCCCGCCGACGCCCACGCCCGGCCGCTGGGCGCGTTGCACCATCATCGCCGCGTTCCACCGGATGTAGGCCCGGATGCGCCGTTCGACGTACTCGTCGCCCGGGAACCAGGGCTCGGCCTCGGGCGGGATGGTGTTGATGTAGTCGGTGTTGCGCAGGCTCGGGACGCCGACCTGTCGTTCCTGGGCGCGCTGCAGCAACGCCAGCATCAGGTAGCGGGCGCGATGGCGTCCGCGCTGGTCGATGGCGGCATCGAGCGACTCCAGCCACTCCCTGGTCTCGTCGGCGTCGATGTCGGGGAGCTGGCTCGGAAGGCCGTTGATGATGATCGGCGAGCGGTCGGCAGCCACGACTGTCCCTTCGTGGTCTCGTAGGACGCCGATGTGAGCGTCGGGGCGAGTTCGGGTTCTGTGTTCCTATCCTGCTCGCTCGGCGGCCGTACGTCACATTCGGATGCGCGGACGTCTTTCCAAGCGCGCTGAGCAGGGGCACCATAGGCGCGTTCGGGGGAACGTGTCAGGCTTGGTCTGGCGGGTTCACTTGCGCTAGCGCGCGTCCTTGGGTGGACTACAGCAATGCGGTACGCAGGGGGCGGGCCGCGACGACTGCGAGGAGGACGATCGGTGGGCCAGATCGCGGGCCACTCGGACCAGCACGACGGGCCGGCGGCCAAGCTCGGCTTCCGTCCCAACCAGGTGGTCCTGGAGCTCGGCTGGGACGACGACTGCGATGACGATCTGCGTATCGACATCGAGGAAGTCACCGGCACCGAGCTGCTCGACGGCGAGTCCGGCGAGGTCGCCGACGTGGTGCTGCAGTGGTGGCGCGAGGACGACGGTGACCTCACCGACGCCCTCATCGGCGCGACCACCGACCTCGCGCCCGGCGGCGTCGTGTGGCTGTTGACACCGAAGGTGGGTCGCGACGGCGCCGTCGAGGCCAGCGACATCGCCGACGCCGCACTGACCGCCGGCCTGTCCACCACGTCCACCGTGTCGGCGGCCGAGGACTGGTCCGGCACCAAGCTGGTCGCCCCCAAGGGGTCGGCCCGCAAGTGAGCCTGGTCGGTGCTCCGGCACCGGACTTCGAACTGCCGGACCAGCACGGTTCGGCAGTCCGGCTCTCCTCTCTGCGCGGCCGGCCGGTCGTCCTGGCGTTCTTTCCGTTCGCGTTCACCGGCGTGTGCACGGGCGAGCTGACCGCGATCCGCGACTCCCTCGTCCCCGCGGTCGGTGCGGCCGCTCACGTCCTGGCCGTCTCGTGCGACTCGATGTTCTCGTTGCGGGTCTTCGCCGAGTCGGCCGGGCTGGATTTCCCGCTGTTGTCCGACTTCTGGCCACATGGGGCGGTTGCCACGGCGTACGGTGTGTTCGATCACGACCGCGGCTGCGCCGTACGAGGTACCTTCGTAGTGGACGCAGGGGGGACCGTCCGCTGGGACGTCGTCAACGCGCTTCCTGATGCCAGGGACGTCGACGACTACCGGCGCGTGCTGAGTTCGCTCGGCGCGGCCTGACGGTCCGGGCACCCTCGTCGTCCGCCGGTTCCAGTACAGAGCAGGAAGGGAGCTCGCCCGTGCCGTGCTATCGCTGTGGCGCCCGACAGTCTGACCCTGCCCGGGGGACGAACCTGTGGGTGCGCGGGGTCCGGGCCGACGAGCAGGTGCTGGTCTGCCCCGACTGCCAGCAGAACAAGGGCTGGTCGACCGACCTCGACCACTGCACCGTCTGCGGCGCCACCACGCTCGTGCGCCGGCTCGGCCACACCGTGTGCCGCTCCTGCGAGGCGTCAGCCACGGCCGAGTTCCTCGCCGTCGAGACCACCATGGACCGCGGTTTCGCCATCCGGATGCCCGGCCCCGGCCGGCATCGCCGCACCGACAGCCGCGACCTCTCCGCCGACGTCGCCAGCGCCATCGACCGCGTGCTCGGCAGAGCGCCGGCCCGGCCCACGCAGTCGGCCATCGCCGACGCGCTGGCCGCACAGGGCCCGAACACCCAGGAACAACGGAAGGTGCCACCCGAAGGCGCCGCCTGACGCCGATTTCGGCGTCCCGCGGTCTCCCGATACCCTGAGCCTTCGCAGGTCGACGGGGCGCATAGCTCAGCGGTAGAGCACTGGTCTTACAAACCAGGGGTCGTAGGTTCGAACCCTACTGCGCCCACCCGATTGACCTGCGTCGATTGTGCGGGCTCATCGCTCCGAGAGCAATCTGACGCGGGGCCATGGTGTTGCGCGTGGTGCGAGTGCCGTGGTGCCCTGAGGTCGTGGCCGCAACCGGGCGCACCGGGCGACGACCGAAGGGGCAGATCGAGAAGCTCCATCGGGCGCCGCCCGTGTGTCCGTCGACGTCGGCATCGACTTCATCACCAAGCGGCGCATCTACAACCGCGAGACCATACCGCCTGGTCCGAGGACCGAAGCTGACGCTGACCGGGTCCGGACGCGGCTGGCGAACGCGACCGCTGATCAGCTGGTTGAACGCCGCCTCAAGACGGCAGAACTTGACCTGGACATCCCGCCGCTGATTCTGTCGAGCTCTGCGACATCCTGGGCGGAGAGGGTGAGCGAGGCTCCGGTGATGTTCTCCCGCAGGTGCGTGACTTTGGACGTGCCGGGGATGAGCAGGATGTTCGCCGAGCGTTGCAGCAGCCACGCGAGTGCGACGGCCATCGGCGTCGCGTTCAGTCGGGTGGCCACCGCCGAGAGGGCTGCTGCTTGAAGGGGAGCGAATCCGCCGAGCGGAGAGAACGGGACGTAGGCGATGCCGTCTGCGGCGAGGTCGTCGATCAGCAGGTCGTCGTGGCGATGGGCGAGGTTGTACATGTTCTGCACGCACACGACCGGGGCGACCTCTCGTGCGTCAGCGACCTGTTCGGCGGTGACGTTGCTGACACCGAGATGGCGGATCACGCCTTGCTCCTGAAGTTCGGCGAGGGTCTCGAACGCTTCGGTGATCGACCCGGGTGATGGCCCGGTGGCGTCCCCCATGCGCATGTTCACCAGGTCGAGGCTCTTGACGCCGAGGGACTCGAGGTTCTCGTGCACCTGCTGCCGCAGGTCGTCGGGTCGTCGGGCGGTGGGCCAGCCGCCCTCGGTGTCGCGGGTCGCTCCGACCTTGGTGGCGATGAGCAGCGAGGCCGGGTAGGGGTGCAGTGCTTCGCGGATCAGCTCGTTGGTGATGCGCGGGCCGTAGGCCTCGCTGGTGTCGATGTGCGTGATGCCCTGTGCGACGGCGTTGCGCAGCACGGCGATCGCGGCGTCGTGGTCGGCGGGTGGTCCGATGACCGAGGGTCCGGCGAGTTGCATGGCACCGTATCCGAACCGGGTGACGGTGTGGTCGCCGAGGTTCCAGGTGCCGCCGGGAAGAGCGGTAGGTGCTGGGGTCATCGCGTTGCCTCTCATCGCGCAGTCAGGAGGGTGGCGTTCCGATCCCTCCTGCATCATTCTTGGAGAGCAACTCTCTACTGGGAAGTGCGCACTTTGAAGTGCGTTACGCCCTCGTCTGAAAGGTGACCGTCGTGGCGACAACGACTGCAGCCGAGAGGCGGGACCAGGCCAAGAGCGCCTACAACGCGTTCCTGGCCGTGTGCCCGAGCCGCCAGCTTCTGGACCGACTCTCCGACAAATGGGTCGTGCTCGTCTTGTGCGCGCTCGGCGGTGACGGCGCGGGCAACGCGGGCTCGCCGGCATCCATGCGGTACTCCGAGCTTTCGCGCCTCATAGCAGGCGTCAGCCCGAAGATGCTCACCCAGACGCTCCGCTCGCTGGAGCGCGATGGTCTCATCACCCGCACCGTCACTCCGACCGTTCCAGTCACCGTCGACTACGCGCTCACCGACCTCGGTCTCTCCCTGCACCAGACCACCCGCCAGCTCAGAACCTGGGCACAAGACCACATGGACGCCGTCCAGGCCCGCCGCGACCACTACGACGCCGACGACTAACACCGCGGCACACCTCGGATCCGAGGCCAGCCGGCCACCGAGAACGGCGAGTGCGGCGATGTCGAGGCCGCCGATGCCGCCGATGCCGGTGCTCAACGGTCTGATCCTGGGCGCGAATCGGTCCTCGGTGGGTGCCGGTGGCGTCATGAACGCCTCGGATGTCCGGAGGCCTTGGTGTGTCCCGGGTTCGATGGGTCGGTTCTCTGGCTACTGGTGTCTGACACCAGGAGGTCGGAGCGAGACGGCGGGCGTTCCCGCCAACCGGGCGATCGACAACGGATCCACCGATCTCGGGCCGCTGGTGGCAGCGGCCGTCGAGGCCGGGCTGGACTACCGCGCCGCGCGGCCACTGCCGCGTCGGCGCAGCACGCAGCATCGGCGTCCATCCGACCTGAGGCACCGAGGACAGGGCGGAATCTTCCCGCTCTGCCCTCCGCACGTCCGTCAACTCTCTGCCTCCGTGGGCGGACTCAGAGGACCCGGGTTCGATGCCCGCCAGCTCCACAACTGCTTCCTCGTGTCCCGACCACTTGGGCGAACACCTTCCATCGCGTCGGAGGTCGGGCTGCGTCACCATGCAGGCGAGAGTCGGAGCACTTCGAGGGCTGCTCGATACCAGGCACGGAGCGGGCTACTTCCGGCGCTGGCATCGCGAGAAGGGACATGTCCGGCGGACCGCTGGTGCACGAGGCCACCCACCATTTCGACCTGGCCAACTGGCGGCTCGACGACGTGTCGGCGACGGTGCGTCCATCGGGATGTAGCCGATCTCGATGCAGAGGAGGTCGACGCGGCCGTAGCGGGCGTTGGTGCGGGCGAGATGGTTCTCGTCTGCGGCATCGACGAGCTCGTTGACGAGCGTAGAATCCCGTAAGCTTAAGCGCTTAAGTTCGTGGCTCGTCACCGAACGCTCCCTGCCGGAGGAACCACCATGCTCACGACTCTCGATCTGACAGGACGCTGGTCCTGGACAATCGACACGGATGGCCCCACACCTGTGCCGATCGAAGGTCGCCAACTCATCGGCCAGACCATCGATGCGAAGGTGCCTGGAGCGGTCCATGCGGATCTGCAGGTGGCGGGCATCATCCCAGATCCGCTCGCTGACCGGAATGAAGAAGCGGTCGCATGGGTGTCACGGGCCGACTGGCGGCTCAACCGCACGTTCGGGCCGGTCGCGAACGCCGAGCGGATCGACTTCGTCGTTGACGGCGTGGACACCGTCGCGTCTGTTTCGGTGAACGGGCGAACGGTCGGGAATGTCCGGAACATGCATCGCTCCTACCGTTTCGACGTCACGTCGGTCGTGACCGAGGCGAACATGGTCGATGTCCGCTTCACGTCTGCGTACACCGAGGCAGAACATTGGGAGCGAACACTGGGCGCCCGTCCCAGCGCGTACCAGCAGCCGTTCGCGTTCATCCGGAAGATGGCGAGCAGTTTCGGGTGGGACTGGGGGCCGACGCTCCCATCCTGCGGCTTGTGGCGAGGCGTTCGAGTAGAGGCCTGGAACACGGCACGGATCGCAGCAGTCCGCCCGTTGGTCGATGTTTTTGAGGACACCGGGATTCTCACCGCTCACATCGACGTCGAGCGGGCCGACTCGGGGAGGACGCGTACGCTCCACCTCGAGGTAGAGATTGCCGGCCAAGCCGTACATGCGGAGGTCGAGCCCGGCGCATCGTCGGCGACCGTGGTCGTCGCGGTCGCGAACGTGGAACGCTGGTTTCCGCGAGGTCTCGGAGAGCCGCGGCTATACCCGGTCGACATCTCGCTCTGGTCCGAGAAAGAGCAGCTGGATGCCCATCACACTCGTGTCGGCTTTCGAACGGTCACCATCGACCGCGAGCCCGATGAGAACGGCACCCCCTTCGTCGTCACAGTGAACGGACGCTCCCTGTTCATCAAGGGCGTCAACTGGATTCCCGAAAGCGTGTTTCCCGGCACTGTTCCCGCTGAACGCGTCCGCGCGCGCCTGGTTCAGGCTGCCGACGCTCAGGTCAACCTCGTCCGGGTGTGGGGCGGGGGAGTGTACGAAAGTGACGAGTTCTATGCGGCGTGCGACGAGCTCGGCTTGCTTGTGTGGCAGGACTTTCTTTTTGCATGCGCCGCGTACCCCGAAGAGGAACCGCTGAGATCGGAGGTGCTCGCTGAGGCCCACGAGAACATCGTGCGGCTGAGCGCACACCCCAGTTTGGCCATCTGGAACGGCAACAACGAAAACCTCTGGATGCGCCTGGACAAGGACTGGGCGGGGCAACCCGGAGGTGAGCTCACATGGGGCGAGCGGTACTACCTGGAGTGGCTTCCGAGTGTTCTCCGCGATCTCGACCCGACGCGGCCCTACACGGAGGGAAGCCCGTGGTCGGGAAGTTGGGCGCACGATCCGAACGATACCGACCACCAGACCTTCCATTCGTGGGATGCGTGGAACGAGGACGACTACGCGGTCTACCGCGACAGCTCGCCGCGCTTCGTGTCTGAATTCGGCTGGCAGGGTGCTGCCGCATGGCGGACGCTCCGTGATGCGGTCACCGATCCTGAGCTGCGGGTCGACTCCGAGAACGTGCGCCATCACCAGAAAGCCATCGACGGGCATGCCAAGCTCGCGCGTAACCTCGCTCGACACCTCCCAGTGACACGGGACTTCGACCGGTGGCATCTGGCGACTCAGTGGATGCAGGTTGAAGCAGTTCGCACCGGCGTGCTGCACTGGCGTGCCAACTGGCCTCGAACCGCTGGCACCATCGTGTGGCAACTCAACGATCTGTGGCCGGTCACGTCGTGGTCGGCGATTGACAGCGGCGGGCGGTGCAAGCCGCTCTACTTCGCCTTGCGCGACATGTACGCACCCCGAGTGGTGACCATTGAGCCCTGCGGCGGGCGACTGGACTTCTGCGCCATCAACGACGACGACGCCTCGTGGTGCACGACGGTGCACTTTGCGCGGCATCGCGTGAACGGTGAGTCCGTCTCGGAAGAATCGATACCTCTCTCGGTGCCTCCGCGGTCGGTGACCCGCATCATGGTGCCGCCGGCGGTCTCCAAGACCTCGGACTCTGGCGCGGAGTTCATCGTGGCGACAGCGGACGATCGGCGAGCGATCTGGCATTTCGCATCGCCGGCGGACGTTCGACGAACTGAAACCTCGCTGGGGATCACGATCAGTCCGGTCGCAGACGGGCTGGACATCGCCGTCTCCTCGACTGATCTCGCGCGCGATGTGCTCGTCCAGCCGGACCGGATCCACCCAGACGCGACCGTCGACAGAGGCTTCACCACCGTGCTGCCCGGTGAGACGGCGGTCTTCCGAGTTCGCGCGGCGGAGCCCCTCGACGCTCTATCAGCGCGGGCGCCATTCGTGGTCGCGTCGCTGAGGGATATCGTCGATTCGGAGTAAGGGAGCCAGCATCGATGACGAGCACTTCGCGGCCTCGGGTCACCATCGCCGATGTCGCCCGTGAGGCGCAGACGTCGACGGCGAGCGTCTCCTACGCCCTCAACGGCCGGCCCGGGGTGTCCTTGGACACTCGCGCACGGGTGCTCGCCGTGGCGGCCCGGCTCGGCTGGTCACCCGCGAGCGCCGCGCGGTCTCTGGCAGGTGCGGGGTCGGGGACGATCGGGCTGGTGCTCGCGCGAGATCCACGCGACCTGGCAGTCGAGCCGTTCTACATGCAGTTCATCGCCGGTGTGGAAGCTACCCTCGCCCCACGCTCGATGGGGCTTCTGCTCGAAGTGGCACCCACCGCAGTCGCGGAAGTCGAAGCGATCCGGAGATGGCACATGTCGCGACGCGTCGACGGCGTGCTGCTCACCGACGTGATCGCCGACGACCCCCGCGTCGAACTGGTGAAAGAGATAGGCGCACCGGCCGTGGTCGTCGGCGACCCGAGCGAGGCAGCTGGATTGACGTCGCTGTGGACCGACGATGCGGCGGCGACGCAGCAGGCCGTCGAGCACCTTGTGTCTCTCGGTCATCGCAGGATCACCCGCTTCGCCGCTCCCGGTCGGTACGCCTATACGGTCATCCGAGATGCCGCCTTCGAGAGTGCCTCGCAGGCTGTCGGCATCGAACACGACATCGTACGAACTGACCTCTCGCTGGACTCCGGAGCAGACGCGGCGCGGACCGTGCTGTCTGTTTCGCGCCCACCATCTGGGCTCTTGTTCGACAACGACGTCATGGCTGTGGCAGCGCTCACCGCCGCGCACGATCTCGGGCTCTCTGTTCCAGGCGACGTCTCCATCGTCGCCTGGGACGATTCATTGCTCTGCCAACTGGTGACGCCGTCGTTGACTGCCCTCGGTCACGATGTCCTTGCCCTCGGGGCCCACGCCGCACGCCGGCTCTTGGACGTCATCGACGGTGTCGAGCCGGCTGCCTTTCAGGATGCGACGCCGACTCTGCGGGTCAGAGCCTCGACCGGGCCGGCGCCGGTCGAGACCTGATCTTCGGGTGGCTGGGCTACCACCGAAGGGCGGGGTCCCATCGCAGCTGCACGCCACCTCGTTCGAGGTCGTTCTGGAAGTCCCTGAGTTCGCGCGAGTCGGCGCTCACCGCGGCCGGCTCGATCTTGCGGTCGAGACAGTATGCGGCGAGTGCGCCTACCGCTTCACCGATGGACCACTCCACGGGCTGCAGCCGGTAGCTGCCGTTCGAAATGTGGGTGGTGCCGATGTTCTTGGCGGCCGGTAGCAGGTTCCGCACACGCTGCGGCAGGAGTGCGCCGAGCGGTATCTCGAACGGCTCCGGCAGCCCGCCGCCGCCGGCGCTGCCGCCGGTCGTGGCATGGCGGTCGATCCAGTAGTAGTGTCCAACGCCCACCGTGTCCGGATAGCGTTCCGCCCCCCGGCCGTCGCGAAGGTCCCGGTCGAAGTCCTGCTCGAGAATCGTGCGCTGCGCCCGAATGCGACGCGACTCCCGGAAGTACGGCATCATCGCGAATCCGTCCGCGGTTCCCGTCACTCGCGGCGTGAGTCGAAGGCCCGGCCACCCGGCGCCGCCGTCCGGCCTCGGGGCCTCCGTCTGCAGCCAGTAGAGCAGCGACCTGCTGAGCGCCTTGGAGCGGTCCCAGTGCGCTGCTGCGTCCTCGATGCCGAAAAGAGGCCCACCGGCGTAGTCATTCATGGGCCAGTTCACGATCACGATGTCGCTCTCGTACGCGCCGCCCTCGAACTGACGCCGCGCGGCGACGCGGCGATAGTTCCACAGCTCGGGAGCCGCGCCCATGTTGCGATGATCCACGTCGATGGCGAACGGGTCGTCGTCCGCGTTCACGTTCAGCGTGTACTCGCGGGCGATCGATCCGTCGTGGGCGGCTCGGCGGAACCCCAGCATCTTCTCGCCCGCGAGCTGTGGAGGGCGCCAGTCACGGAAGGCGCCATAGTCGTCCGGACGGTCGATGGTGTGGTCTTCGCCGTCACGATGCTCGACCGCGAAACACCACGTGACGCTCTGCATGTCGAGGGGGTCACCCGTCTCCGGGGCTCCGGGCTCACCGGTCTCGGCGTGACTCTCACGCCCGGTGACGAACTCGACGCCGCCCAGTTCCAGCAGGTCGCCGAGCTCGGTCGCGTCAAGAACGAACGGTGCGGTGAGCTCGACACCATTCCCGTCGCGGTCGCGAACCACGACGGCGCTGACGAGGTCGCCGTCGGTGTGCACCGCGACGGGCGTGGTGTCGAGCATCAGCGTCAGCTGCCCGGACGCTTCGTACGGGCGCAGCAGGCTGTGGAGCACCGCGAGGATGACCTTGGGCTCGACACTCAGCGGGCTGACCCACGCCGCACCCGGGTTCAGATGCTCGTCGGCTCGTGCCGCGGCGGTCAGCGGGTAGTAGGTCCGGTAGTGCTCGCGGATGAGGTGGCGGAACTGCGCGTAGCTGCGGTTGCGGCCCGTCGTCTCGATGCGCCGGTGCTCGTCGCTGGGCACCAGTTGCGCTGTGAGCTGTCCCCCCAGCCAAGGTGTCTGCTCGGTCATGATCACCGATGTGCCTCGGCGCAATGCGGCGAGGGCGGCGGAGACGCCGCCGACTCCGCCGCCGATGATGAGAAGGTCGGCCTGCTGCTGCGTCACGGGAGAGCACCTTTCGTTTCCCGAGAATTCTAGGAGCTTTTCCCGATGGGATGCAAGTAAAATCCCTAGAGGCGACGCGGTCGCCGTAGGATCGATGGACTCGAAGTGAACCGAAGGGGTGCCTATGGGCGCGAAGGAGCGTCGACCGTCGCTTGCCGAGGTGGCGGGCGCGGCGGGTGTCTCGATCTCGACCGTGTCGAAGGTCGTGAACGGGGCGCCGGACGTCGCCGCCGACACCCGGGTGCGGGTGGAGTCCGTCCTGCGTGACAAGCAGTACCTGTCACCCAAGCAGCGCTCCCGCAGCGACCTGGCCACGGTGCTGGTCGTGCTCGCAAGCTCCAGCATGTCGTCGCCGCTGACCGTGGAGATCCTGCGCGGCACCATGCAGGCGGCGCACGAAGCCGGCGTCGAGCTCGTCCTCCTCGACCTCCCCGACGGCCTGCCTGCCACGGGGTGGGTCGAGCGCACGAAGCGCAACGGCCCTACGGCGGTCATCGCGTTGAAGTCCCGGCTGCGGACGGAGGAGCGGGCGCAGCTCGCGAAGAACGGCGTCCCGCTCGTGGAAGTGGACACCTACCAGCTGCCGGACAGCGACTCGTACTCGGTCGGGGCGACGAACTTCGCAGGCGGGATGGCCGCCACGCAGCACCTGCTGGCGCTCGGGCACAGGCGCATCGGCTTCCTCGGGGGCGTGGCGGACACGCAGGCGTCGATCGCCCGCAAGCACGGCCACCTCGCCGCGCTGGCCTCTGCCGGGATCCAGGCCGGCGCCGACGTCGTCGACGAGGGCGACTTCACCTACGAGTCGGGACTGCGGGCCGCCCAGGAACTCCTGAGCCGGTCGGATCGGGTCACGGCGATCTTCGCTGCGAGCGACGCTCAGGCCGCCGGTGTGCTGGAGGCGGCTCGGCGCGCCGGGTTGTCGGTCCCGCGGGATCTCAGCGTCATCGGCTTCGATGACCAGCTCGTCGCGCGGATGACGGCGCCGCAGCTGACGACCATCCGGCAGCCGTCGGCGGCCATGGGCTCGTACGCGGTCGAGGTCGCCCACAAGCTCCTGCTCGGCGCGGCGCCCCCCGCATTCCATACCGACCTCGCCACCGAGCTCATCGTCCGCGACTCGACAGCTCCGCCGCAACATCTCGAAAATACTCCTTGATTTTCTCGGTAGCTCTGGTACTTTTTCGCTCAGCGTGCGTGCTATGAGGCGCGTCATGAGTCCGAAGGAGTACTTCATGCGAGCTACCCGATCCCGAGGGGCCGCCATCGCGCTCACCGGAGTTCTTGCCGTGTCCCTCAGCGCATGCGGGGGCGGCGGCGACTCCAGCGCGTCGGGCCCGGTCGATCTGAAGATGGCGCTCTGGTCATCGAATGAGGACCACCTGGCGCTGTTGCAGGAGATCGGCGACGCCTACACGGCGGAGCACGGCGACGAAGTCGCATCGATCACGTTCGAGCCGGTCACCAACCCGGACTACATCGCCGGCCTGACGACGCAGATCGCCGGCGGCGACGTGCCCGATCTCGCCTGGATCCCCGAAGCGAGCGGCCCCGAGTTCGTCGACGCCGGAATCCTGCACGACGTGCGCGACACTCTGGAGGGCGTCGACGGGTACGACCTCGACGACATCCTCCCCGCCGCGCTCGAGCCCTGGCAGGACGACGACGGCGGCGTCTACGCATATCCGTTCTCCAACTCGCCGTTCGCCCTCTACGTCAACCAGGACCTGCTGGCGGCCGCCGGCCAGCCCGATGTGACGACCCTCGTCGGCACGCCGGAGTACACGTGGGCGACGATCACCGATGTCGCGGCGGCGACGAACGGCGCGACGGGGGCGGCCGGCCTGAACGTGCCGACCTTCACCACCACCAACTGGAGCGCGGTCACCATGCTCGGGAACGCCTGGGGCGCGGCCCCGTGGTCCGAGGACGGCGCGACGTGCGAGTTCGCGTCGCCGGAGATGGTCGACTACCTCACCTGGTACCAGGACCAGATCGCGCGAGGCGCCATCCCGGCCGTGTCCGGGAACGCTGCGCCGGCGGCATTCGCGAGCGGTGACGTCGCGTTCAGCGTCGCCCAGCTCAGCCAGTCCGGCAGCCTCGACGACAGCTTCGAGTGGTCGTTCCTCCCCCTCCCGGCGGGACCGGACGGCTACCACCCCATCGTCGGGCAGGCAGGCGTGAGCGTGCTGGAGCGCAGCGAACACCAGGAGCAGGCGGCCGGGTTCCTCGCCTACCTGACGAACCCCGCGAACGCCGAGCTCCTCTCGCAGTTCTTCCCGCCGCCCCGCGCGTCGCTGCTCAACGTGGAGACGCTCTCCCAGGCCGCGCCGAAGCTCACGCCCGAGGAGATCCAGACGGCCATCATCGACGTGGTCCCCGAGGCTCAGGTGAAGCCGCAGCACCCGGTGCTCTCGCAGTTCACCGACAAGGTTCGCGCCGGACTCGACCCCGTGTGGGCCGGCGGCGACGTGGAGACCGCCGTCACCGGCATCTGCGAGCAGATCTCGCCGACGCTCGAGGGCTGACCCGAGTGACCGCACGCACCTTCAGGGCGGAGGGCAGAAGAGCCGTGTCGAGCCGGCGGCCCCGTCCAGGCGGGAACGGCTGGCTCGGCGTGGCCTTCGTCGCGCCCCAGGTCCTCGGCGTCATCGTCCTCGGTGTCGTTCCTTTCATCTTCGTCATCTGGTACAGCTTCAACGAGTGGCGCCCGCTCACCGGCGAGATGGAGTTCATCGGACTCGACAACTACTACCGCCTCGTCGCCGATCCGACGTTCTCCGCGTCGATCATCGCGAGCCTGCTCTTCAGCGCGGGTGTCCTCGTACTGAACCTCGTGATCGCCATCAGCCTCGCCGTCCTTCTCAACAGGCGGATGAAAGGCATCACGGGGTTTCGTACCATCTTCTTCTCGCCCGTCGTGGTGTCCGTCGTCGCCTGGTCCGTGACATGGGGCTTCCTTCTCGCGCCTGACGGAGGAATCAACGGCGCACTGGCCATCCTCGGCATCGACGGGCCCAACTGGCTCGCTGACCCCTCCACCGCGCTGATCTCGCTTGTCGTGGTGCAGGTGTTCAAGGGAGTCGGGATGAACATGGTGCTGTTCCTCGCCGCGCTGCAGAGCGTTCCCGAAGAGATCCGGGAGGCCGCACATCTGGACGGCGCCGGCCCGTGGAGATCGTTCCGGTCGATCACGGTGCCGATGATCGCGCCGACGATCCTGCTCACCGGGATCTTGACGACCATCGGCTCGCTCGAGGTGTTCGCGCCCGTACAACTGCTGACCGGGGGAGGACCGGGGGACACGACGAATGTCCTGCCGTTCTTCCTGTACCGCACGGCCTTCATCAGTCAGCAGTTCGGGTACGCCAGTGCGATCGGGGTGGTGCTCTTCGCCATCATCCTGGCCCTGACGATGCTGCAGTGGACCACGCGCCGACGGTGGGTGCACGATGAGGTCTGACGCGGCGCGAGCGGATCGCAATCGTTCGAGAGTCACCACGATCACGCTCTACGCGCTGCTCGTGGTGCTGTCCCTGCCGTTCCTGTACCCCACGTTGTGGATGTTCTTCTCGTCGTTCAAGCCCGCGAACGAGATCTTCGTCCAGCCGCCCGCCCTGCTCCCGCGGGAGTGGACGCTCGACGGTTTCGCGCAGGTGTTCACGGCGCAGCCGTTCCTCCAGCAGTACGGCAACTCGATGTACATCGCGGCCATCGTCACGGTGTCGTCGATCCTGCTGTCCGCGATGGCGGGCTACGCGTTCGCGCGCATCCGCTTCCCGCTGCGCAACGCGGCGTTCACGCTCATGCTGGCGGCGATGATGGTGCCGACCGAGGTGACGATCATCCCGATCTTCACGGCGGTCAACGCCATGGGTCTCAACGACACCCACTGGCCGCTGATCATCCTGCCGATCTTCGGGCCGACGTCGGTGGTGTCCGTCTTCATCTACCGGCAGCACTTCCTCTCCTTTCCGAAGGAGTACGAGGAAGCGGCCAGGCTCGACGGGGTGAGCCGAGCCGGCGTCTTCTTCCGCATCGCCCTGCCGCTCGCGAAGCCGGCGATCGCCGCGGTCGGGATCATGGCGTTCCTGCGCAGCTTCAACATGTACTTCGAAGCGCTCATCTTCCTGCGCACTCCCGAGAACTTCACGCTCGGGCTCGCGATCACCCGATACCAGGACTTCTACGGAGAGCAGATGTGGAACACGCAGCTGGGCGCCGCATCACTGACCGTCGTTCCGATCCTCGTGGTGTTCCTCATCGCGCAGAAGCAGTTCGTGCAAGGCCTGGCGCAGACAGGAATCAAGGGGTGATCTGAGCACGCCCTCAGTGGCGGCGCGGGCCGGGCGCCACCGCTGAAACGAACCAGTCCAATCACGAGACGAAGGAGTCGAATGATGCATGACGACGAGGCACGTCCGCCGATGCTGCCAGCGCTCAGCCGACGAAACTTCCTGGTGGGGACGGGCGCCGCGGCAGCGCTGATGGCCATCGCGAACGCCGAGGCGTCGCCGGCGATGGCGACCTCGGACGGCACGGTGCTGCCACTGGTCGCACCGCTCCCGGCGGGGCAGCCCGTACGCAGCCGGTTCGCCCCCAACGAGCAGGTCCTCGCGGCGTACCTGATGATCGTCGCACCGTTGGCCAACAGCGTGCGAGACGTCGCTCCGAACTACGGGTGGATGGAGGACGGCTGGCAGCGCACTCCGAATCAGCCGTACAACGCGCGGATCATGGAGCATGTCGCCACGCTGTCGTGGTTCTACGCCAACGACCGGCCCTGGAATCCGTACTACCGTGACCCCGCGTTGCTGGGGCGTCTGGACGCAGCCCTCGGCTACTACCTCTCGCTGCAGCATGCTGACGGGTCCTACCCGGAGTACTCACCCACCGAGCACCACCTGTCGCCGACCGGCTTCGGGACCGTCGCGCTCTCCGCGACGCTCCGGGACCTCCGCGCCGCGGGCGAGCTCCACGACCGCCGTCTGCAGATCCGCGATGCCATTCGCAAGAGCTCCGCGTGGCTCGTCGACACCTCGCGTCCGCACTGGAACCGACCGGTGCAGTTCGTCAACCAGGTCGTCGCGGGACTCTCCGGTGTGGTCGAAGCCGCGCACATCCTCGGTGAACCGGCCGTCAGCGCATCGGTGCCGAATCGCCTGCAGATCATCCTCCAGGACGGTCAGGCGCCTGCCGGGTTCTTCCACGAGCCGCTCGCCCCCGACGCCGGGTACAACTTCGAGGTGATGCTGCCCGACCTCGGCGCGCTGTACCAGCGACTGCCCGACCCGGCCATCATCCAGCTCGCGGAGCGGTTCGCCGCGTGGTTCGGCTACGTCGTGGTCATGGAACCTGGACGCAACGAGGGATTCATCCTCTCCGCGACCAGCGCCCGCAACATCGTTCCGACCTTCGTCACGACCCCTGAGGACGATCTGGACCGCAGCGCGCTCGCGCGGACCCTGCTGCCTCACGTGCCGGCGCTCGGCGCGTTCTTCGTGAGCTCGGAGGAGAAGACCGACGCACGAAACGCGTGGGCGGCGTCGATCGCACCGGTCGCCCCGCGGCGAAAGCAGGACTCCTCTCCGCGGCTGTACATGCACGTCCCGCAGTCCCCTCTCGGAGTGACCAGTGCGCAGCGAGACGCTCGAACCGCTGCTCTGCGCTATCGGCAGGAGAGCACGTTCACCGAACTGCGGAAGGGCACGCTCGACCAGCAGTACGTCTTCGTCCGGCGGCCCGGGTACTACACCGCCGCCGTCTACGGTGTGCGGCCGAACTCCCTCCAGCGGATGGGGACGAACGCGTTCTGGCACCCTGTCGCCGGCATGCTCGCGCTGACGGTCAACAGCACGGGTCCGGACGACTGGACGACCGTCGCCGACACCGTCGGAACCGCCTCGTCACGCGGGCCGGTGACCGCGACCCATCATTTCGGATCAACACCTCGCGGAGCCGTCATCGCCCCGGATGCGCTGACGGGGCACAAGGGAGTGTTCACCACCAGGTACGTGACAGCAGACGGTGCGGTGACGACGGACGTGACGCACCGTCCGGACGGCATCAGGCGTGTGCTGACCACCCCGGGCGCCTCCCGGGAACGCATCCCCCTCATCATCGGGACCGGAGACCAGGTGGTCTTCGCGAACGGCACGCCGGCGCCCTACGGGCAGGAGACGATCACCGTCACCCGCGGGCTCACCCTCACCCGTGGGGGCATGCGGTTCATCATCGACTGGGGAGCGGATCGCGAAGCGAAGTACGCGCCGATGGACAGGTCGTACTTGGGCAATCGCACCCACCGAATCCTCACGATCAGTTTCTCCGGGACGCTCACTGTCGATCTACGCGTCGTGCCGGTGAGCTGAGGCCGCTCGGCCGGCGGCGAACGGCTGCTCGCCGTCGGCCCGGAGCGACCGGAGCAGTAGGAGTCGTGAAGCAGTCCACCGTGAAGCAGCAGCCCAAGACCACGACCAACGAGAGCACTGGCAAGGGCCGCAAGAAGAAGTACGTCAGCGTCTGCGCCCTCGATGGGATGACGTCGCGTCACGAGCGCGTGGCCAGCAGCACGACACCCCGAGGATGGCCGGCCCGGCGAGCGGCACCACGACGACCGCGACGAACAGCGTGCGTCGCCGCGGCGGCGTCGGTCGCTGCGCCGGGCTCGGGTGAGGTCAGGATGACGGTACTCGGGTGGCGCGGCGGATGAAGGCGTCGAAGGCGCGGTCGGGGAGCACA
>NZ_QVAI01000079.1 GCF_003427025.1 Jiangella endophytica | reverse complement strand
GCGTGGGGCGGCCAGCAGCTGCTGATCCGGCCGTCGCCGGGTGGTTCGTGGGGTCGGTGCAGGCGGCGAGTGCGGCCCAGCCGAGGTCGGCGAGGGCGTCGGCGCGGCGTTGGTCGCTGGTGCGGGTGGGGCGGCCGGTGGTGGTGTCGGTTCTTCTGGCGTGGGTGGCGGCTGTTGTGAGGGCGGTGTTGAGGGCGGTGGCGTCTTCGGCGGGGAGGAGTGCTTCGAGGTGGGTCATGCCGTCGGAGGCGGGGGTGACGGCGACGTAGCGGGTGTCGCGGGCGCGGCGGTGGCGTTCGGCCGTCTCGGCCGGTGC
>NZ_QVAI01000078.1 GCF_003427025.1 Jiangella endophytica | reverse complement strand
TTCGGCGTACGACGGCGGCCGGACGTTCTACACCGCGCTCGGGCACTCGGCGAGCCACTACGCCGATCCCGGCTTCCGGCAGCACATCGGCTGGGCCATCGAGTGGGCCGCGGGCACGACCGAGGCGGACTGCGGCGAGCCGCGTGAGGGCATCCCCACCGCCGCGGCGTTCGAGAAGGTCGCCCTCGACGACAACACCGCCAACCCGATGAAGCTGGACATCGCCGACGACGGCCGGGTGTTCTACACCGAGCTGGGTGGGGCGGTGAAGGTCTTCCACCCGGACACCCAGCAACTGTCGACCGCGGGCCAGATCCCGGTG
>NZ_QVAI01000077.1 GCF_003427025.1 Jiangella endophytica | reverse complement strand
GACCGGGATCTGGCCCGCGGTCGACAGTTGCTGGGTGTCCGGGTGGAAGACCTTCACCGCCCCACCCAGCTCGGTGTAGAAGACGCGGCCGTCGTCGGCGATGTCCAGCTTCATCGGGTTGGCGGTGTTGTCGTCGAGGGCGACCTTCTCGAAGGCGGCCGCGGTGGGGATGCCTTCACGCGGCTCGCCGCAGTCTCCCTCGGTCGTGCCCGCGGCCCACTCGATGGCCCAGCCGATGTGCTGGCGGAAGCCGGCGTTGGCGTAGTGGCTCGCCGAGTGCCCGAGCGCGGTGTAGAACGTCCGGCCGCCGTCGTACTGCGAG
>NZ_QVAI01000076.1 GCF_003427025.1 Jiangella endophytica | reverse complement strand
AGCCCGCGTCCTCGCCGCACTCGCATCACGCCCCGAAATGCGCCCCGACACCACCGGCCACCGCTCACTGAACCCGGTCACCAACACCGCCGCCGAGATCGCCGCACGCTGCCACACCACCACCCGCCAAGCCGAGAACCAGGTCGGCCACGCCCTCCAACTCATCGACGACTTCCCCCACACCCACGCCGCGTTGTCCACCGGCCTGATCGACCACCGCCGCGCCCGCGTCATCACCGACGAACTCGGCGGCCAACACCCCGAGGTCCGCACACGCGTCGAGACAGCAGCGCTACCCGACGCGCCCGGACTCGACGCGGTCGCACTGCGCAAACGAGTCAAGAGGCTGCTGCACGAACTG
>NZ_QVAI01000075.1 GCF_003427025.1 Jiangella endophytica | reverse complement strand
CACCAGGAGACCGGGTGGTCCTCACCCATCTGCCCGCCGTTGTACGTCGACTCGTCGACCGTCAGCAGGACCTTGACGCCCGCGTCGCGCGGATTCGCGGCGAGGTTGTAGAACTCGTCGCTGGGCCACTGGAACGAGCTGCCGAACTGGGCCGTCGCCGGGTGCTCCGGGTCCTCGACGTTCACCGTGGCCGACTGGATCGGCGGGTGGTTGACGAAGAACCCGCCGCCGAAGAGCTCCTTCCACCACGGCCAGTTCGACTTGTCGGTGTTGGACGTGGAGTGCAGGCCGACGAAGCCGCCGCCGCGCTGGAGGTAGCGCTCGAAGGCGGTGCGCTGCGGCGTCGTCAGCGTGTTCTCGCCGTCGGTGTAGAACACGA
>NZ_QVAI01000074.1 GCF_003427025.1 Jiangella endophytica | reverse complement strand
GCGGAGCCCGAGCGGTTGGCTCGGTTCTGGTGTGAGGTGCTGGGGTATGTGGTGCCGGCGCCGCCGGAGGGGTTCGCCACGTGGGCTGATGTGGATGCGTCGTTGCCGGTTGAGCGTCGTGGTTCGTGGTTCGCGTGTGTGGATCCGTCGGGGGTGGGGCCGCGGTTGTTCTTCCAGCGGGTTCCTGAGGGCAAGGTGGTGAAGAATCGGGTGCATCTGGATGTGCGGGTCGGTACGGGGCTGGTGGGTGAGCGGCGGCTGGCGACGTTGGAGGCCGAGTGCGCGCGGCTGGTCGCGCTGGGTGGGGTTCAGGTGCGGGTGCTGCTGGCCGATGAGGAGAACGAGTCGTGCATCGTGATGCAGGACATCGAGGGCAACGAGTTC
>NZ_QVAI01000073.1 GCF_003427025.1 Jiangella endophytica | reverse complement strand
TCCGGCGACTTCCAGTCGAGGTTGTCGCGGTGGTAGCCCCAGCTGCCGTTCAGGGTCTGGCAGGCCTCCCAGGTGACCGGGACGCCGTCGATGACCACGGGCGCCGCCGGCTGGTACTGCTCCGGTGTGACGAAGTCGGCCGCGCCGTCGACGTCGAGGCGGTCGTTGATCAGCGCTCCCGGCGCGAGCCGGCGGACCAGCGCGATCAGCTCTTCGGAGCGCCAGTCGGCGCGGCCCTTGCCACCGGCGAGCGGGCGGCCGGCCGCGTCGCGCCGGTCCGGGTAGGAGAAGTCGAACCACATGGTGTCGACCGGCGCGTACCGGGTGAGCAGCTCCTCGACCTGCCCGTGCAGGTAGTCCGCGTAACGCGAGACGTCGCGGCCGCCCGG
>NZ_QVAI01000072.1 GCF_003427025.1 Jiangella endophytica | reverse complement strand
GCGGTAGGACTCGCGTACCAGCCCGCGCCGCCGCAGAACCGGTACGACGAGTTCCACGAAGTCGCGCAGGGAGTCGAAGCTGACGTTCTGGCTCAGGTTGAAGCCGTCGATCTCGGCGCGAGCGGCCACCCGTTCCAGGGCGGTCGCGACCTCCTCCGGACCACCGACGATCCGGAAGTCGCTCGGCTCGCTCCGGCGCGGCACCGGCTTCGACTGGAGGTCGCGGACGGTCTGGCCGGGCCGCCGGCCGCGGATGAGCATCCGGTACGCGGCCTCGGCCTCGGATCCGGTCGCGACGTCGTATCACGATGTGGATCACTGATTGTATTCCTAGCGGGTTGATAGGAAATTGGACGACATGTACAGGCTGCTGCTCACCCAGCGACGCGCGGTCGATCTCATGCGCATCGCCAGCCAGCTCTGT
>NZ_QVAI01000071.1 GCF_003427025.1 Jiangella endophytica | reverse complement strand
CTGGCGAAGACGCAGGACGCCATCGCCGTCGACGGGCTCGCCTTCCTCACCGGCGTGGTGCGGGGAGGGGGTGTGTCCTAACCGAACTCTGCACGTCGGGCTGTTCACCCTCGGACGATCTCCGGTCCACAACCGCAACGAAGCGACGGTGAGAGGTCTATGCGACGACTTTATCGTTACATCACGGTCACGGTGGTGGCGGCCTTCCTGGCCTCACTGCTCACAGGAACCGCCATCAGCTCCGCGCACCCTCCGGAGGAGGAGTACGAGGTCCTCTTCTTCCACAAGACGACCGGGTTCCGGCACGACTCGATCCCGGCAGCACTCACAGCCGTTCAGGAGCTGGGCGCGGAGCACGGCTTCACGGTGACGCAGACGCAGGACGCGTCGGTCTTCACCGACGACGGCCTGGCCCGGTTCGAGGCCG
>NZ_QVAI01000070.1 GCF_003427025.1 Jiangella endophytica | reverse complement strand
TTGGCGAAGACGCAGGACGCCATCGCCGTCGACGGTCTCGCGTTCCTCACCGGCGTGGTGCGGGGAGGTGGTGTGTCCTAAGCGACGTCTGCACGTCGGGCTGTTCACTCTCGGACGATTTCGGTCCACAACCGCAACGAAGCGACGGTGAGAGGTCTATGCGACGACGACTTTATCGTTACATTGCGTTCACGGTGGTGACGGCCTTTCTGGCCTCACTACTCACAGGCACCGCGATCAGCGCTGCCCATCCCCCCGAGGAGGAGTACGAGGTTCTCTTCTTCCACAAGACGACCGGCTTCCGGCACGACTCGATCCCGGCAGCACTCACAGCCGTTCAGGAGCTGGGCGCGGAGCACGGATTCACGGTGACGGAGACGCAGGACGCCTCGGTCTTCACCGACGAGAGCCTGAGTGCGTTCGAGGCGA
>NZ_QVAI01000007.1 GCF_003427025.1 Jiangella endophytica | reverse complement strand
TGAACGGCACGAACCCGACACACGGCTCGCCCGGCCAACCACGAGCCGGGCCAGCCGACTGCTCCGGGCGAACCGACTGCTCCAAGCCAGCCGACTGCTCCGGGCGAACCGACCGCTCCGGGCCAACCGACCGCTCCGGGCCAACCGAGTGGCCCTGCTGACCGAGTGCGCTGGACCAGCCGACGTATGCCCACCGCCGAGCAGGCCCGCCGAGCCGGGCTGACGACATGCCCGGGTCGGCCGTCGCGAACCCTTGGGCGGGCCCGGGGTGCGGCCGGCCCGGCCCCAGGCCCCGAGCGCAGCCCTTACCGCGACGAGTAGCGGCCGGACGATTTGGGCCGGCGCCGTCGCAGGGCGAAGCCGAGCCCACCGGCGAGGGCGGCCGCCGCGAGGCTGAGCCAGACCACCGGAGGCACGTCGGAGGAGCTGCCGCCGGGGCTGGTGAGGGCGTCGCCGTAGTCCTGGAGGGGGTTGCGGCCGAGGATGTCGCCGTCGTCGGAGGCGTCGGTGACCATGGCTTCGACCTCGTCGGGGGCGACGAGGTGGCCGACGGCGGGGGTGTCGGGGGCGGTGAAGGCCCAGTCGAACAGCGAAGCGGCGGCGTCCTCGGCCCGGCCCTCGGCGCCGAGGACGGTCGCGATGAGGACGCGGCCGTCGCGCTCGACGGCGCCGACGAAGGTGTGGCCGGCGAGGGTGGTGAACCCGGTCTTCAGGCCGATGGTGCCGTCGTACGAGCCGAGCAGCCGGTTCTGGTTCTGGATCTGGAAGGTCGCGCCGCCGGAGCCGGGGAAGTCGTAGACGGGGGTGGCGGCCAGCTCGGCGATCGTGTCGTCGTCGAGGGCCTCGCGGCCGATCAGCGCGAGGTCGTACGCCGACGACAGCTGGCCGGGGGAGTCGAGGCCGTGCGGCGTGATGGCCTTGGTGTCGAAGGCGCCGAGCCGGCGAGCTTCGTTGTTCATCTTGTCGACGGTGGCGTCCTGGCCGCCGGCCGCCTCGGCGATGGCGTGCGCGGCGTCGTTGCCGGAGGCGAGGATCAGGCCGTGCAGCAGTTGGTCGACGGTGTAGGTCTGGGTGGCGACGATGCCGACGCGGCTGCCCTCGACCGACGCGTCCTCCTCGGTGGCGACGTAGGTCTCGTCGGGGTCCAGCGCGGCGTCGGTCGCCAGTGCGGTCAGCAGCTTGATCGTGCTGGCCGGTGGACGGCGCTCGTGCGGGCTGTACGCGGCCAGCACGTCGCCGGTCTCGACATCGGCGACCAGCCAGGCCTGCGCGTCGACCATCGGCAGCGGCGGCGCCGTGGGCGACACCAGCGCCACCCCGGTGGCGGCCAGCTCCTCGCCGCCGACGATCTCGTCGACGGGGGAGTCGGCCGGGGGCTTCAGGACGGTGGGCGACGCGGCCGGCGGCGTCGTCTCGGCCGGGGTCTCCACCGGGGTCTCCACCGGGGTCTCGGCGTTGGCCGGCAACAGCGCGCCGGAGCCGAGCACGACGAACGCCGCCACCGGCACGATCCAGGCGCGGTGGCTGCGGGGGGAGCGCAGTGCGGAGCCCATGGTCGAGGTCAGACTAACCATTGTCCGGTCGGAGTCGTCAGCTCGGTGCGTCGTCGAACGGCAGGACGAGGGTGCGGAGCAGGTCGGAGAGTCGTTTCCGATCCTCGGCGCCGAGCCCGGCCAGCAACCGCCGCTCGTTCGCCAGCAGCCCCTCCAGCGCGGCGTCGACGGACTTCTTGCCGAACTCGGTGAGCCGGACCCGGACGGCGCGACGGTCGTCCTCGTCGCGGCGGCGGCTGACCAGTCCGCGGGCGGTGAGCTTGTCGACGCGCGCCGTCATGGTGCCGCTCGTGACCAGCGTCTGGCCGAGCAGGACCCCGGGCGACAGCTCGTACGGCTCGCCGGCTCGGCGCAGCGCCGCGAGCACGTCGAACTCCCACGGCTCCAGCCCGTGCTCGGCGAACGCGGCCCGCCGCTCGCGGTCGAGATGCCGCGCCAGCCGGCTGACGCGCGACAGCACCTCCATGGGGCTGACGTCGAGGTCGGGCCGCTCGTGCCGCCACGCCTCGGTCAGCCGATCGACCTCGTCCTGAGCCATGCTCCGACTCTACGGCCCCTCATGTCACTGCCCAAGCTTCTTGACGTCGAGAGAGCAGCCCCAGTCTGTTATCTTGGCGCCAAGATATTTGTGGGAGGGCTTGCGATGTGGGATCCGGACCGCTACCTGACGTTCGCCGGCCAGCGTGCGCGGCCGTTCGCCGACCTGCTGGCCCAGGTGCCGGCCACCGGGGTGACGGAGGTCGCGGACCTCGGCTGCGGGCCGGGCACGCTCACCGTCGGGCTGGTCGAACGCTGGCCGGGCGCGCACGTCGTCGGCGTCGACTCGTCCGCGGAGATGATCGCCGCGACCCCCGCCCTGCCGCCCGCCGGCGTCGAGTTCGTCCATGCCGACCTCCGCGACTGGGCGCCGCGGCGTCCCGTCGACGTGCTGCTCAGCAACGCGACGCTGCAGTGGGTGCCCGGCCACCTCGAGCTGCTGCCGCGGCTGGCCGGGCACATCGCCGACGGCGGCTGGCTCGCCTTCCAGATCCCGGGCAACTTCGGCGAGCCCGCGCACGTCCTGCTGCGCGAGCTGGCCGCCGGCGACCGGTGGCCGGCGCTGCACGATCTCGTGCGGCCGGCCGCCCACGAGCCCGCGACCTACCTCGACGCCCTGCTCGGCCTCGGCTTCGCCGCCGACGTCTGGGAGACCACCTACGTCCAGCTGCTGCAGGGTGACGACGCCGTGCTGGAGTGGATGAGTGGCACGGGGCTGCGTCCGTACCTCGCCGCGCTGGACGACGCCGGCCGCGAGGTCTTCGTCGCCGAGTACCGCGAGCGCCTGCGTGCCGCCTACCCGCCCGGCCGCTACGGGACCGTGCTGCCCTACCGGCGCATCTTCGCCGTCGGCCGCAAGGGGTAGGGCTGTCCCCAGGGTCGGACGGGTGGTGCCGGGATGTCGCCGGCGGGCCCGTCGCTTCGAGGATCGGAGCATGACCACTGAGACCGATCTCCCCCCTGCGCCGCGGCCCGGCAGCGACTTCGCCCGGCTGTCCCGGAAGATCGCCGACGCGGGGTTGCTGGACCGCCGGCCCGGCTACTACACCGTCCGCATCGGCCTCGTGGTCGCGGCCTACGCGGCGGCCTGGGGCGTCTTCGCCGCCGTCGGCGACTCGTGGTGGACGCTGGCCGTGGCCGCCGCGCTCGCCGTCGCGTTCGCCCAGGTCGCGTTGGTCGCGCACGACCTTGCACACCGTCAGGTGTTCCGCCGTCGCCGGCCCAGCGAGATCGCCGGGCGCATCGCCGGCAACCTCGGCATCGGCATGAGCTACGGCTGGTGGCAGGACAAGCACACCCGGCACCACGCCAACCCCAACCACGAGGAGCTCGACCCCGACGTCTCGCCGGAGATCCTCGTCTGGTCCGACCGGCAGGCGAGCAAGGCGGGCGGGCTCACCCGGATCATCGCCGCGCGGCAGGCGTTCCTGTTCTTCCCGCTGCTCACGCTCGAGGGCTTCAACCTGCACGTCGCCAGCGTCCGGGCCACGCTCGACCCGCGGCTCAAGCAGCGGCGCCTGGAGCTGGCCCTGCTGCTGGTCCACTTCGCGGGCTATCTGGCGCTGGTCTTCTCGGTGCTGTCGCCGGGCAAGGCCGTCGCGTTCATCGTCCTGCACCAGGCGCTGTTCGGCATCTACCTCGGTTGCACCTTCGCGCCGAACCACAAGGGCATGCCGACGCTCACCGAGGAGGACGAGCTGGACTACCTGCGCAAGCAGGTGCTCACGTCGCGCAACGTCAGCGGCGGCGCGATCATGGACGTCGCGCTCGGCGGCCTCAACCACCAGATCGAGCACCACCTGTTCCCGAACATGCCGACGCCGAACCTGCGCAAGGCCAAGCCGATCGTCCGGCAGTACTGCGCGGCGCTCGGCGTGTCCTACGCCGAGACCACGCTCATCGAGTCGTACCGCATCGCGCTGCGGCACATGCACGACGTCGGCGAGCCGCTGCGAAGCCACGCACAGTGACGCTCACCGGCCCAAAGGGCGCCGCATCGGTACGAGTTCCGGCAAACCGCCACGGAGAGTGATCGCGAGAGGGTACGTTCGCCTCTCGTGGGGGGACACAAACGGGCGCCCAGCGGCGCCGCTCTGGCGCTGCGCCACGCCCGCCGGTACACCTTGCGGTTCGTGGCGCTCGCCGCGCTCACCGTCCCGGTCGTCGCCGTCGTGGCGGATCGGAGCGAGCCGGCGGCGTCCGGGCGCGACCGGGCACCGGGTACATCGGAGGGGCAGTCGGAACTCGGCGACGCGGGCGAGTCCACGGGCACGCCGATGCCACCGGCACCGCAGTCCGCGTCGGCCACCCCGGCACCCCGGCCGACGGCGGGCCGGCCCGGTCCGGCCGGCTCGCCGACGGACCCCGCGTCCGTCCCCTCGGCGGACGCCGGGACCGACGCGCCGCAGCAGGACGACGTCGCGGACGGGCCGGGGGCGCCGGCGGACGACGACCCGGCGGACACCCCGTCCGACCGGCCCGACGGCGAGACCGGCGCGCCGTCGTCGCCGCCGGAGGGCGAGACCCACGAGCCCCAGCCGTCGCCGTCGTCCACCGACCGGCCGCCGAGTCACCGGCCGACGCCGACGCAGCAGCCGTCGCCGCCGTCGAAGCCGCCGACCACCCCGCCGAAGCCGCCCGAGCCGCCGAAGCCGCCGAAGCCGCCGAAGCCGACACCGACCCAGGAGCCTCCGCGGCCGCCGGAGACCCCGAAGCCGCCGGCGCCGCCGGAGGAGCCGGGCGAGGACGACGGTTCGCTGCTCTGCCTCGAGGTGCTGGGGATCCAGATCTGCCTGTGAGGCAGGTCAGTCGGCGGTGAGGCGGGGCTTGTGCTCCAGCCCGGACAGCCCGTTCCAGGCGAGGTTGACCAGGTGGGCGGCGACGTCGGCCTTCTTCGGCGAGCGCACCTCCAGCCACCACTGGCCGGTCAGGGCGACCATGCCCACCAGCATCTGCGCATACATGGGCGCGTGCTTCGTGGCGAACCCGCGCGCCTTGAACTGAGCGGCCAGGATGTGCTCGACCTGGCTGGCGGCGTCGGAGATCAGGCTGGCGAACCCGCCCGTCGAGTGCGCCACCGGGGAGTCGCGGACCAGGATGCGGAAGCCGTCGGTGGACATCTCGATGTAGTCGAGCAGGGCCAGCGCGGCCCGCTCGAGGATGACCCGCGGGTGCGCGGCCGACCCGAGCGCCGTGGTGATGCGGTCGAGCAGCAGTTCCATCTCGCGGTCGACGACGACGGCGTACAGCCCTTCCTTGCCGCCGAAGTGCTCGTAGACCACCGGCTTCGAGACACCGGCGCGGGCCGAGATCTCCTCGATGGACGTGCCGTCGTAGCCGCGCTCGGCGAACAGGGCGCGACCGACGTCGAGCAGCTGCTCGCGGCGCTGCTTGCCCGTCATGCGGACCCTGCTGGGCGTGGCGCGTGGCCTGGTCGCGACGTCGTCGGTCACGCGCCCCATCATGCTCCCGTCGTGTGACAGTGTCTCAATCGGCGATGAGTTTGGCTTCGCCACCGTAGTCGTCGACGCGCTTGGACTGGATGCGTTCCGGGCTCGGCCAGCGCACGTCCCACACCCAACCGGCCTTCTCCATCGCCCAGATGATCCGCGCGCTGGAGTCGATCTGGCCCTTGAGCACGCCGTGCCGGGCGCAGGTCGGGTCGGCATGGTGCAGGTTGTGCCAGGACTCGCCCATCGACAGGAAGGCCAGCCACCACACGTTGCCGGACTTGTCGCGGCTCTCGAACGGCCGCTCGCCGATGGCGTGGCAGATCGAGTTGATCGACCACGTGACGTGGTGGAGCAGACCGATGCGGACCAGCGTGGCCCAGAAGAACGCCGTGAGCGCGCCGTGCCAGGACCACGTCGCCAGCCCGCCGATGATCGGCGGCAGCAGGATCGACAGTGCCACCCAGAGCGGGAACAGCTTGCTGATGCGCCGGATGTCGTCGTCCTTGATCAGATCCGGCGCGAACTTGCGCGGGTCGGTCTGCTCGACGTCGAACAGCCAGCCCATGTGCGCGAACCACATGCCCTTGATCAGCGCCGGGATGGACTCGCCGTAACGCCACGGGGAGTGCGGGTCGCCCTCCTTGTCGGCGAACTTGTGGTGCCGGCGGTGGTCGGCGACCCAGCGGATGACCGGCCCCTCGACGGCCATGCTGCCGGCCACGGCCAGCGTGTTCTTCACCGCGCGGTTGGCCTTGAAGGCCCGGTGGGTGAAGTGGCGGTGGAAGCCGACGGTGATTCCGTGCCCGGTGAACGCGTAGAAGGCCACGGCGAGCACGACGTCGAGCCAGCTCAGGTAGCCGCCCATCCACGCGACGGGGATCGCGGCCACGAGTGCGACGAACGGAACGGCGATGAAGAGGCCGATCGTGATGCGTTCGCCGAGTGTCTGAGTATCGCCCGACAACGTGCCGCGAGGGAGGTCGCTCTGCGCCGGCGGGGACTGCGGGCTGTTCGCCGTGTCCGTGGAAGCCATGGAGTCTCCGTGTGTAAGGGGAACCTTCCTTACGGCACCGTAACCTACGATGCCGTAGGTCGTATAGTCCGGATCTCCCGATGTGTACCGGCTTCGTCGCTGGTGAAGAGTCCGGAAGATCGCCAGGATGTGCGTCATGGCTGAGCTGAGGACTTCGCGCAACGGCGACAGCGTCGAGGCGTTCCTGGCGGCCGTCCCCGATCCCGGCCGCCGCGCCGACGCCGTCGCCGTCTGCTCGCTCATGCGTGCCGTCACCGGTGCGGAGGCCGCCATGTGGGGCGTCGGCATCGTCGGGTTCGGCACTCGGCGGCTGCGGTACGACAGCGGGCGCGAGCTCGACTGGTTCGACATCGGGTTCTCGCCGCGGAAGCAGGCGCTGACGCTGTACCTGCCCGGCGAGCTCGACGAGTACGGCGACCTGTTCGGCCGGCTCGGACCGCACCGGGCCGGCAAGAGCTGCCTCTACGTGAAGCGGCTCGCCGACGTCGATGCGGCGGTGCTCGAATTGGTCCTGCTCAGGGCGGTTGAAACAGCCCGGTTGGAGTAGACCTAGCTGTTGCAGACTATGCGTAGCATTGCCAAGCTTGGATCATGACGGAACGCCTGGTTGACGATGCAGAACTGGCAGAGCGGGTGCACGCGATGCGCGCCGAAGGGAAGACGTACGTCCAGATCAAGGCCGAGCTGGGCATCGGCGCCAGCACCATCAGCCGGATCCTCGGCGTGTACGGACAGGGCCGGGCGCGGCCGCGGGTGACCGACGCGTTGCGGGGGCGGGCCCGGGCCCTGCGTGCCGACGGGCGGTCGGTGCCGGAGATCGCCGACGAGTTGGCGATGGCCAAGAGCACGGTGTGGCTGATCACCAAGGACATCGCCTGGACGCTCACTCCGAGTCGGGCGGCGAGCCGAGCTGCGGCAGCGCGCGCGGGTTGGCGGCGTCGGACGGAGGAGACCGCTGCCGAGCGGGCGCGGGTCAACGACGACATCCTGGCGGCGTTCGGTGAACTGACCGACCGGGAACTGATGATCGCCGGCGCCGTCGCCTACTGGGCCGAAGGTGGCAAGGCGAAGCCCTGGAATCCGGTCGAGAGCCTGAACTTCATCAACAGCGACCCGGATATGATCCTGCTCCACCTGGAGTGGCTGGCGGTCCTCGGGGTCGACGCCGGGCGCCTGAGGTTTCGGTTGTCGATCCACGAGTCCGCCGACGTGGCAGCGGCCACGGCGTACTGGGCTGAGATCGTGGGGGCGCCGGTCGAGCGGTTCGCCAGGGCGACGCTCAAGAAGCACAACCCGAAGACGGTGCGCAAGAACGTGAACGAGGGCTACCGGGGCTGTCTCGTCGTGCGGGTGGCGAAGGGTGCGCCGGAGTACCGGATCATGAACGGCTGGTGGGCGGCGGTGGCGGGGGCGGTGCGATCAAGGCGATAACGTAGAGGGGTGCGGGCGGCGATGTGACAGCCGAGCGCCATTTTTCCGCCGTAGTGTAATCGGTCAGCACGGCACCCTTTGAAGGTGTTCGGTCCAGGTTCGAGTCCTGGCGGCGGAGCGTGGTTCGAATCCGAGCCGGGTCGCTGATCGAGTTCTCGTCAGCGACACCGGACAGGTAGTGTCGGAACCGAGCCCGCCACCGAAGCCGAGGAGCACGAACGCGTGACTACGCGCCCGGCAGCAGTCGTCGTTCTCGCCGCTGGCGAGGGCACCCGGATGAAGTCGTCCACCCCGAAGGTCCTGCACGACGTGGCCGGCCGCAGCCTCGTCGGGCATGCCGTCGCCGCCGCGCAGGAGCTGAAGCCCGACCACCTGAGCGTGGTCATCGGGCACGGCCGCGATCTCGTCGCCGCTCACCTGGCCGACGTCGCGCCCGGTGTCGCCACCGCGGTGCAGGAGCAGCAGCTCGGCACCGGCCACGCGGTCGGTGTCGCGCTCGAGGGGCTGCCCGAGCTCGACGGCGTGGTGGTGGTGACGTACGGCGACGTGCCGCTGCTGACCGGCGACACCCTGCACGAGCTGGTCGACCAGCACGTGGCCGACGGCAACGCGGTCACCGTGCTCACCGCGCACGTCGCCGACCCCACCGGGTACGGCCGCATCGTGCGCGAGGCCGACGGCGGGGTGCGGGCCATCGTCGAGCACAAGGACGCTGCCGCCGACGTCCTGCAGATCACCGAGATCAACTCCGGCATCTACGCCTTCGACGCCGCCGTGCTGCGGGCCGGGCTGGGCCGCATCACCACGCAGAACGCGCAGGGCGAGCTGTACCTCACCGACGTGCTGGGGCTGGCGCGGCAGGACGGCCGCCGCGTCGGGGCCGTCGTCACCGACGACGCCTGGCAGACCGAGGGCGTCAACGACCGCGTCCAGCTGGCCGCCATGAACCGCGAGCTCAACCGGCGCGTCACCGAGAAGTGGATGCGCGCCGGCGTCACCATGATCGACCCCGCCACCACGTTCATCGACGTCACCGTGACGCTCGAGCGCGACGTCGTGCTGCGGCCGGGCGTGCAGCTGCGCGGCCGCACCGAGGTCGCCGCCGGCGCCGAGGTCGGCCCCGACACCACGCTCATCGACACCGTCGTCGGCCCCGGCGCCAGTGTCGTCCGGGTGCACTCCGACGGCGCGCAGATCGGCGCCGACGCCACCGTCGGCCCGTACACCTATCTGCGGCCGGGCGCGGTGCTCGAGGAGAAGGCGAAGGCCGGCGCCTACGTCGAGATCAAGAAGTCGACGGTCGGCCGCGGCGCGAAGGTGCCGCACCTGACCTACGTCGGCGACGCCACCATCGGCGAGGGCGCGAACATCGGCGCCGGCACGATCTTCGCCAACTACGACGGCGTCGCGAAGCACCCGACCACGGTCGGCAAGCACGTGTTCGTCGGCAGCGACTCCGTGCTGGTCGCGCCGGTCGAGCTCGCCGACGGCAGCTACGTCGCGGCCGGGTCGACCGTCGTGTCGGACACCGCGCCGGGCGAGCTGGCCATCGCGCGCGGCCGGCAGCGCAACATCGCGGGCTGGGTCGCGCGCAAGCGCGCCGGCACGAAGACCTCCGCCGCGGCCGAAGCCGCTGCCGCGGACACCACGGGGGAGAACGAGGGGGATGAGCCGTGACGGGGATCCGCGCCACGGGCACGAAGACGCTCATGCTGTTCGGGGGCCGCGCGCATCCCGAGCTGAACGAGGAGGTGGCCGAGCACCTGGGCGTCAGCCTGGTGCCGAGCAAGACCTTCAACTTCGCCAACGGCGAGATCTACGTGCGGTTCGAGGAGAGCGTGCGCGGCAGCGACGCGTTCGTCATCCAGAGCCACACCGCTCCGATCAACGAGTGGATCATGGAGCAGCTGATCATGGTCGACGCGCTCAAGCGGGCGTCGGCCAAGCAGATCACCGTGGTGATGCCGTTCTACGGCTACGCCCGCCAGGACAAGAAGCACCGCGGCCGCGAGCCGATCTCGGCTCGCCTGGTCGCCGACATGTTCAAGACCGCGGGCGCCGACCGCCTCATGGCCGTCGACCTGCACACCGCGCAGATCCAGGGCTTCTTCGACGGCCCGGTCGACCACCTGTGGGCGCTGCCGATCCTGGCCGGCCACGTGCAGGAGAACTACGCGCCCGAGAACATGACGGTGGTGTCGCCCGACGCCGGCCGCGTGCGGGTCGCCGACGTGTGGGCCGATCGCCTGGGCACGCCGCTGGCCATCATCCACAAGCGGCGCAACCCCGACGTCGCCAACGAGGTGAAGGTGCACGAGGTCGTCGGTGACGTCGAGGGCCGCACCTGCCTGCTGGTCGACGACATGATCGACACCGCCGGCACCATCAACCAGGCCGCCGAGGCGCTGATGGAGGCGGGCGCCGAGGGTGTCCTCGTCGCCGCCACGCACGCCGTCCTGTCCGGCCCCGCGGTCGATCGGCTGAAGAACTCGGCCGGCATCAAGGAAGTCATCGTCACCAACACGCTGCCGATCCCGCAGGAGCGCCGGTTCGACAAACTGACGGTGCTGTCCATCGCGCCGCTGATCGCCCGGGCGATTCACGAAGTGTTCGAAGAGGGTTCGGTCACGAGCCTCTTCAACGGCAACGCGTAGCCGCCCCGGGAGGTACGGGGCCGGTTTCACATCGGGGCTGCTCCAGGGCTAGACTTCGTGGGTTGCCTCGGCGAGGGTGGAGTTTTCTGCTGCCACCGTGATCGACGCGGTGCGCAGTCGGTGCGCGCCCTTGCCCGAGCCCGACGTGCCGCTGACCGCCCACCGTGCATTCCGAGGAGTTCTCACCGTGTCCGACGTCAAGATCGCCGCCGAGCTGCGTACCGAGTTCGGCAAGGGCGCCGCGCGCCGCCTCCGTCGCGCCGCCAAGGTTCCCGCGGTCCTCTACGGGCATGGGACCGACCCGGTCCACCTGGCGCTGCCGGGCCACGACACCATGCTCGCGCTGAAGACCGCGAACGTCCTCCTCACGCTCGACATCGAGGGCCGCGGCAGCGAGCTGGCGCTGCCGAAGCACGTGCAGCGCGACCCGCTCAAGGGCTTCATCGAGCACGTCGACCTGCTGCTGGTCAAGCGCGGCGAGAAGGTCACCGTCGAGGTCGCGGTGCACGTCGTCGGCGACGCGGCGCCGGGCACGCTGGTCAACCTCGACCAGCCGACGGTCTCCATCGAGGCCGAGGCGACCCACCTGCCCGAGGGCATCGAGGTCTCCGTCGAGGGCCTCACCGAGGGCACCCAGATCCTGGCCAAGGACCTCACCCTGGCGGGTGGCTCGTCGCTGGCCGGCGACCCCGACCAGCTGGTCGTCAACGTCACCGCCGCCCCGACCGCCGAGCAGCTCGAGGGCGAGGTCGAGGAGGGCGCGGCCGAGGAGGCCGAGGCCGGCGAGGCCGCCGCCGACGAGGCTTCGGCCGAGGCACCTGCCGACGAGTCCTGAGTTCACGTCCGCCGGGCCGGGGAGCCTGTCGATGTCCGACGCGTGGTTGGTGGTCGGGCTCGGCAACCCCGGCCCGACGTATGCCGGCACCCGGCACAACGTCGGCGCCATGGTCGTCGACCTGCTCGCCGAGCGGGCCGGCTCGCCGCTCAAGTCACAGCGCAAGCTCCGGGCCGACGTCGCCGAGGTGCGACTCGGCGGCGTGCCCGGCTCGCGCGCCGTCCTGGCCAAGCCGCACACGTACATGAACGAGTCCGGCGGGCCGGTCGCGCTGCTCGCCGACTTCTACAAGATCGCCCCCGATCACCTGGTGGTCGTGCACGACGAGCTGGACCTGCCGTTCGGCACCGTCCGGCTGAAGCTCGGCGGCGGCGACAACGGTCACAACGGGCTGCGCTCCGTGCGCGCCCGCATCGGCACCGGCGACTACTGCCGGCTGCGGTTCGGCATCGGCCGCCCGCCCGGCCGCATGGACCCGGCCGCGTACGTTCTCAAGCCGTTCTCCACGGTCGAGAAGCGCGACATCGAGCTGGAGGTCGATCGCGCGGCCGACGCCGCCGAGGCGGTCGTGGTCGACGGATTGATCTACGCGCAGAACCATTACAACGGATGAATCGCGCGGGCCATCGCTAGCCCGAACGCTTGCGGTCTCAAATCTTTTCGTTCGACTGGTCCCTTTCCGCCCTATCAGCGTATAGTCCGTCCCAGTTCGTCGGCTTGGGGATGAGCCGGTGGGGGGATATCGGAGCCTTGGGGGGGCCATGGCTACGGTCGGTTTGTCGTCGGCTGGTGCGCGCACTCGTCTAGGAAGGCAGTCGCCGGAATTACATTCCGGCGGTCGTGGTGCGCATTCTCAGCCCGTCAGTCGTCCTTTTCGTTTTCGTCGCATCACGGCCGCCGGCGATCTCTTGATCGCCGCCGTTGCAGTGGCGGTGACGGTGGTGCTCAGCTGGCCGACCGTCGACGTCACGCTCGCCGTCAGCGCTATGGCGGCATTGTGGCCGCTGGTGCTGACCGCCAGAACCGGTAGGGCCGACCGGTTGTTCGGCGTCAGGAACATCTACCGCGACGTACTGCAGTCGCTGGCCGCCGTCGTCGCGATCGTGGCGGTGGCCGCGGCGGCACTGTCGATACCGCTCGGCCGGCCGTTCCTCGCGGCGGCGGCCGTGCTGGCCTGCGGGTCGATCGCGGTGCGGCTCGCGGTGCACCGCAAACTGCGGCGGCTGCGCATGCGTGGCCGGGCCACCCGGCGGACGCTGCTGGTGGGACCGGCGGCCGCCGTGACCGCCAGCCTCGAGCGTTTCTCGCGCGACGGGGAACGCCCGCTGGCCGTCGTCGCGACCTGCATCGAGGACGACGGCTCGGCGCCGCCGGCCGCGATCCCGGTCGTGAGCACGATCGTGCGTGCGCTGCCGGGGCACGACGACGCGGTGCGCAACGAGGAGCTCGTCCTCGCCGTGCGCCAGGCCGCGCAGCGCGTCCGGGCCCGCACCGTCTGCATCGCGCCGGGCTCGGAGTTCACCGGTGACCGGCTGCGGGCGCTGAGCTGGATGCTCGGTGATCTCGGCATCGACCTCGTCACCGATCTCGGGTTGTCCGACGTCGCGCCGCACCGCATGGGCTTGGGCAGCATGGGTTCCAGCGTCCTGATGCACGTCAGGCAGGCCCGCCCGAAGGGGTGGCGACGCGCGGCGAAGGTCGCCACCGACCGGGTGCTGGCCGGGCTGATCCTGCTCGCGCTCCTGCCGCTGCTGCTGGCCATCGCCGTCGCGGTGAAGCTCACCGATCGCGGTCCGGCCATCTACCGGCAGGTGCGGGTCGGCCGCAACGGGCTGTTCTTCACCATGTTCAAGTTCCGGACGATGTACGTGGACGCCGACCTGCGTCGCGCCGAGTTGCTGGACTCCGCCGACGGCGACGGGCCGATGTTCAAGATGCGCGAGGACCCGCGGATCACCCGCATCGGCCGGGTGCTGCGCAAGTACTCCCTCGACGAACTGCCGCAGTTGATCAACGTGCTGCGCGGCGAGATGTCGCTGGTCGGTCCACGACCGGCGCTGCCCGAAGAGGTGGCGACCTACGACGGCACCGCACGGCGCCGGCTGGCCGCGATCCCGGGCATGACCGGGCTGTGGCAGGTGAGCGGGCGGTCCAACCTGTCGTGGGGTGAGACGGTGCGGCTGGACCTGCGCTACGTCGACAACTGGTCCTACGGCGACGACCTGCAGCTCCTGGGTCGCACGGCGCGCGTGGTGGTGCGCAGCACCGGCGCGTATTGACCTCCGGCCAGCGGAGCGGAGCCCCGGCCACGCGGCCGGGGCTCCGCTCGTACCGCCTGTGAGGGGAGTCGGCGTGGCGACATGGTTGGTCACCGGCGCTGACGGCATGCTCGCCCGGGACCTGGTGATCATGCTGCGAGCGGTCCGCGAACGGGTCATCCCGGCGACCCGCGCCGTCCTCGATCTCACCGACGCGCACGCCGTCGACGCCGCGGCGACGACGGTCGCCCGCATCGGCGCGCAGAGCGGCGCGATCGTCGTGAACCTCGACAGCTGGGTCGACGTCGACGCGGCGGAGGTCGACGAGGCCGGCGCCCGTGCCGTCAACGCCTACGGCACCGCCAACCTCGCCCGGGCCTGCGCCCGTGCGGACCTGCGGCTGATCCACGTCTCGACCAGCTACGTGTTCGACGGGGACGCCGCGCAGCCGTATGCGGAGGACGCGCCGGTCGCCCCGGCCACCGTGTACGGGCGGACGATGGCCGAGGGCGAGCGGGCGGTGCTCGAGACGCTGCCGGAGACCGGCGTCGTGCTGCGCACCGGCTGGCTGTACGGCGAGTTCGGCCGCAACTTCGTCAGGACGATCGCGGCCGCGACCGCCGAGCAGGAGTTCTGCGACGTCATCGACGACCAGTGGGGGCAGCCGACGTGGACCATGGACGTCGCCGACCGGATCGTCGACCTCGGCCGGACGCCCGGCGCGTCCGGCGTCCTGCATGCCGTGAACTCCGGCGCCACCACCTGGTTCGGGCTGGCCCGCGCGGTCTTCGCCGAGCTGGGGCTGGACCCCGAGCGGGTGCGGCCGATCTCGGCGCGCGAGCTGCCGAGGATCGTGCCGCGACCCGCCCACCCGGTGCTGTCGCAGGAGCGGTGGACGGCGTTCGGGCTCGCGCCGTTGCGGCCGTGGCGGGAGGCGCTGACGGCGGCGGCGCCGAGTGTCCTGGGCATCGAGTGACTCAGCCGGTCGACGCCTGCGGAGCGTCGTAGTAGAAGACCTCCTCGCGGACGATCAGCCCGTCGGCGACGGTGTAGAGCGACAGCTTCGTGGTGCTGGACCGGGTGCCGGTCGGGGTGTGCGTCTGGTCGAACCGGAACCGGGCGGCGAACCGGCCGTCGGCCGGGAACGGCCCGTCGACGGTGACGGCGTGGAGCTCGATGTCGGCGAGCAGCCGGTCGGCGTTCTCGACGATCTCCGCCGTGCCGCGCCGCTCGACCGGGTCGCCGCCGGTCTCCATCGGCGCGACCCGCACGACGTTCGGCGCCAGCAGCGCCGCGACCTCGTCCAGCCGGCCGGCCCGCATCAGCGTGACGTACTCGTCGGCGACCCTCCGGACGCGGGCCGCGGGCAGGAAGTCGGCGGCGTGGTCGACGGCCCAGTCCCGGTAGGACCGGGCCGGGCGGCCGGTGAGCCGCTCGACGGTGTCCGTCACCGGCTCCGGGTGTTCGGCCAGCGTGGCCCAGTACGCGATCGCGTTCTCCGCGAACGCGCGATCGCCCAACCGCGCCGCCAGGTCGTCGCGGGCCTCGTCGACCGGCTGGTCCACCCAGCGGACCGGGTGGCCGATCGCCTCACCGATGAGCCGCGCCTGCTCGGCCATGGTGACGGAGTCCGGTCCGGTGAGCACGTGCGCCGCGCCGGCGTGCCCGGCCGGGTCGGTGAGCGCCTGGACGGCGACGTCCGCGAGGTCGCGCTCGTGGACCAGCGACCGCGCGGCGGCGCCGTACGGGCCGCGCACCACGCCGGTGTGCGCGAGGTCGGCCCATTCCAGCGTGTTGGTCGCGAACCCACCGGCCCGGAGCATGGTCCATCCGACGCCGGCGGTCCGCAGCGCGTGCTCGACTTCGCCCCACACGCCGTTGACGCTCGGCTCCCGGTCGTCGCGGACGTTCGCGGCGGACAGGTAGACGACGTGGCGGGGGCGGGCGGCGAGGACGGTCGCGACTGCCGGCGCGTGCTCGGCGGAGAAGAACGGCCAGAGCAGGAAGACGGGACCGACGCCGTCCAGCGCTTTGGTGAGGGTCTCCGGGCGGGTGAGGTCGCCGGCGACGACGTCGACGCTGGAGGGCAGGCTCGCGCGGGCACGCTCGGGATCGCGGGCGAGCGCCCGGACCGGGTGGCCGCGGCCGGCGAGCGTGCGGACGACGTGGCGGCCGACGTTGCCGGTGGCGCCGATGACGAGGGTGGTGTCGTTCGTGGTGTCCATGCCCTCAGGCTCAGACTTCAACCATGGTTCAGGTCAAGCTACGGTGGACGGCATGTCGCGCGCCCCGATCGAGCTGACCATCGGCGAACTGGCCGAACGCAGCGGCGTGCCGGCCTCCACGCTGCGCTACTACGAGCGGCACGGCCTGCTCCGCAGCCGTCGCACGACCGGCAACCAGCGGCGCTACGCCGAGGCGATGCTGCGGCAGGTGGCGTTCATCCGGGCATCGCAGCAGGTCGGCATCCCGCTGGCCGAGATCGGCGGCGTACTGGGATTCCTGCCCGAGGGTGCGGCGCCGACGCCGGAGTTCTGGGCCCGCGCGGCGCAGTGCTGGGGCAGGGCGATCGACGAGCGCATCGCGGCGCTGGAGCGGCGTCGGGAGGTGTTCAGTGCGTGTGCCGGCTGCGGCTGCCTGACCTTCGGTGAGTGCGCGCTGGTGGCCTGACCGGATGCTGGACGCAACGTCTCGGATAATGGGCGAGCGCGTGTGCCGGAGCCGGTTCGCCCTAGGCTGGGGCGTTCGAGACCGGCTTCGAGGAGTTCCGTGGCATCCACTGACGCGAACCTGGCCGCCCGCCTCGCCACCGAGGCGGGCGTGCTGCTGCTCGCGCTGCGCCGCGACCACGATCCGGCCACGGGTACTCAGGCCCTGCGCGATGCGGGCGATCGCGCAGCCCAGCGATTCCTGGCCGCCGCGCTGGCCGAGCACCGTCCCGGCGACGCCGTCCTCAGCGAGGAGGCGCCCGACACCGCCGACCGGCTGGCCGCGCCGCGAGTCTGGATCATCGACCCGCTCGACGGCACCCGCGAGTTCGGCGACGGCCGTGACGACTGGGCGGTGCACGTAGCGCTCTGGGTCGACGGCGAGCTGGCCGCCGGCGCCGTCGCGCTGCCAGGCATCGACACCACGCTGGCCAGCGACCCCGCCGCCGTCGTCCCTGCCGCCGCTCCCGGCGCGGCGCCGCGGATCGCCGTCAGCCGCAGCCGTCCGCCGGCCGCCGCGCTGCGCGCCGCCGACGCCCTCGGCGCCGAGCTGGTCCCGATCGGCTCGGCCGGGTTCAAGGTCGGCGCGGTCGTGCGGGGCGAGGCCGACGCCTACGTCCACGCCGGCGGCCAGTACGAGTGGGACTCCGCCGCGCCGGTGGCCGTCGCCCGCGCCGCCGGGCTGCACGCCAGCCGGCTCGACGGCTCGCCGCTGCGGTACAACCAGGCCGACCCGTACCTGCCCGACCTGCTCGTCGCCCGCCCGGAGCTCGCCGACGCGCTCCTGACGGCCGTCGCCGAACCCGCGAGGTCAGCATGACCATCCACGAGTACCAGCTCTCGCAGCTCGACTACCTCGAGGCTGAAGCGGTGCACATCTTCCGCGAGGTGGCGGCCGAGCTGGAGCGTCCGGTGCTGCTGTTCTCCGGCGGCAAGGACTCCATCGTCATGCTGCGGCTGGCCGAGAAGGCGTTCTGGCCGGCGCCCATGCCGTTCCCCGTCATGCACGTCGACACCGGGCACAACTTCCCCGAGGTGCTGGAGTTCCGCGACCGCCGGGTCGCCGAGCTGGGGGTCAACCTCGTCGTCGCGTCGGTGCCGGACGCCATCGAGCGCGGGCTGGTGGCCGAGGAGCCGAACGGGTCGCGCAACCGCATCCAGACGCCGGTGCTGCTCGAGGCGGTCGAGAAGCACCGCTTCACCGCGCTGTTCGGCGGCGCCCGCCGCGACGAGGAGAAGGCGCGGGCCAAGGAGCGGGTGTTCTCCTTCCGCGACGACTTCGGCCAGTGGGACCCGAAGAACCAGCGCCCGGAGCTGTGGAACCTGTACAACGGCCGCATCCACCTGGGCGAGAGCATCCGGGTCTTCCCGCTGTCGAACTGGACCGAGCTCGACGTCTGGCACTACATCCAGCGCGAGGAGATCGCCGTCCCGTCGATCTACTACGCGCACGAGCGCGAGGTGTTCGAGCGCGACGGCATGCTGTTCGCGAACAACGAGTTCTGCCGGCCGCGTGAGGGCGAGACGACGTTCGTGACGACGGTCCGCTACCGCACCGTCGGCGACGCGTCGCTGACCGCGGCGGTGCGCTCCGACGCCGACACCGTCGAGAAGGTGATCGAGGAGATCGCCGCCACCCGGCTCACCGAGCGCGGCGCCACCCGGGGCGACGACCGCGTCAGCGAGGCCGCGATGGAGGACCGGAAGAAGGAAGGCTACTTCTGAGATGGATCTGCTCAGGTTCGCCACCGCCGGCTCCGTCGACGACGGCAAGAGCACGCTGATCGGGCGGCTGCTGTTCGACTCGAAGGCGATCTTCACCGACCAGCTCGAAAGCGTCGAGCGCACCAGCCAGCAACGCGGCGACGAGTACACCGACCTGTCGCTGCTGACCGACGGCCTGCGCGCCGAGCGCGAGCAGGGCATCACCATCGACGTGGCCTACCGCTACTTCGCCACGCCGCGGCGCAAGTTCATCATCGCCGACACCCCGGGGCACATCCAGTACACCCGCAACATGGTCACCGGCGCCTCGACGGCCGACCTCGCGATCGTGCTGGTCGACGCCCGCAAGGGGATGGTCGAGCAGAGCCGCCGGCACGCGTTCCTGGTGTCGCTGCTGCGGGTGCCGCACCTCGTGCTCGCGGTGAACAAGATGGATCTCGTCGACTGGTCGCAGGAGGTGTTCGAGGACATCGAGCGCGAGTTCTCCTCGTTCGCCACCAAGCTCGACGTCCCCGATCTCACCGTCGTCCCGATCTCCGCGCTGCACGGCGACAACATCGTCAGCCGATCGCCGAACATGCCGTGGTACGAGGGGCCGTCGCTGCTGCACCACCTCGAGCACGTGCACATCGCCAGCGACCGCAACCTCGTCGACGTCCGGTTCCCGGTGCAGTACGTCATCCGGCCGCAGTCGCTGCAGCGCACCGACTACCGCGCCTACGCCGGCCAGGTGGCCGGCGGCGTCCTGAAGGCCGGCGACGAGGTCATGGTGCTGCCGAGCGGGTTCACCACCCGCATCGCCGGCATCGACACCGCCGACGGCCCGGTCGGCGAGGCGTTCGCGCCGATGGCGGTGACCGTCCGGCTCGAGGACGAGCTCGACATCTCCCGCGGCGACATGATCTGCCGGCCGCACAACCGGCCGGCGGTCGCCCAGGACATCGACGCGATGGTCTGCTGGATGGCCGAGACGCCGCTGGCGCCGGGCCAGAAGCTGGCGATCAAGCACACGACGCGTTCGGCGCGGGCGTTGGTCAAGGAGCTGCAGTACCGCCTCGACGTCAACTCGCTGCACCGCGACGACAGCGCCACGCAGCTCGGGCTCAACGACATCGGCCGGGTGCGGCTGCGCACCACCGTGCCGCTGCTCGCCGACGAGTACCGCCGCAACCGGCAGACCGGCGGGTTCATCCTCATCGACGAGGCCACGAACCGCACCGTGGGCGCCGGAATGATCACCTCGGCCAGCTGACGCCGGGCCCCGAGCAGGGGGCCGGAGAGCAAGATCGCCGCCGAGGGATGCGGGAATGTCCCATCGCGGCTATGCTCGTTCCGATTCGCGTGACGTGGGGGGCTACGTCTCGCGTTGGTGATTCGCCCGGGGGGGCCGAGAAATGCGGGTGCACCGTTCTGCGTCCATTTCCCGATGGACCGTTGTATGGCTGTCTCTGGTCGCGCTCGCGGCCACTGCTCTGGTACCCGTGGCGGCGAATGCCGCCGTCGATCCGTGTGGCGCCGGCAGCAATCCGATCGTCTGCGAGAACTCGAAACCGGGCGCCGATCCCGATGAATGGGAAATCGACGGTGCCGGTGACGAGAGCATCCAGGGATTCGCCACCGACATCAGTGTCAACGTGGGCAATCGGATCGACTTCAAGATCGACACCAATGCGCGGGCGTACACGATCGACATCTATCGCACCGGCTATTACGGCGGCGACGGCGCCCGCAAGATCGCGAGTGTGACGCCGTCCGCCACGCTGCCGCAGAACCAGCCTCAGTGCATGAGCGACGTGACGACCGAGCTCTACGACTGCGGCAACTGGGCGGTCTCGGCGTCGTGGAACGTGCCGTCGAACGCGGTGTCGGGCGTCTACATCGCCAAGCTGACCCGCACGGACAACCGCGACACGAGCCACATCACGTTCATCGTGCGCAACGACGCCAGCACGTCGGACATCGTCTTCCAGACCTCCGACACCACCTGGCACGCGTACAACGCCTACGGCGGGTCCGACTTCTACCGCGGCGCCGCCAACGGCCGCGCGTACAAGATCAGCTACAACCGGCCCTTCGCCACCCGCGCCGGCGTCGAGAAGCGCGACTTCTACTTCGGCGCCGAGTACCCGATGGTCAGGTTCCTCGAGCAGAACGGCTACGACGTCAGCTACATCGCCGGCGTCGACACCGACCGGCGCGGCAACCTGCTGACCAACCACGACACCTTCCTGTCCGTCGGCCACGACGAGTACTGGTCCGGCCGGCAGCGGACGAATGTCGAGGCGGCCCGCAACGCGGGGGTCAACCTGGCGTTCCTCAGCGGCAACGAGATGTACTGGCGGACCCGCTGGGAGCCGTCGATCGCCGGGCCGGCCACGAACTACCGGACCCTGGTGTCGTACAAGGAGACCTGGGGCAACGCCAAGATCGACCCGGCCTCGGAGTGGACCGGCACCTGGCGTGACCCGCGATTCGCGCCGCAGTCGGCCGGGGCCGGCGTCCCGGAGAACGCCGTCACCGGCACGGCGTACATGGTCAACTACTCCGACCTCCCGGTCACGGTGTCCTCGGCCGAGGGCAAGTTGCGCATGTGGCGCAACACCGGGCTCAACACGCTCCCATCGGGATCCAAGGCGGAGCTGGCGCCCAGCACGGTCGGCTACGAGTCGAACGAGGACCTCGACAACGGGTTCCGGCCGCCCGGCCTCATCCGCATGTCGACCACCGTCGGGCCTGTCACGGAGTACCTGCAGGACTTCGGCAACCGCGTCGCCCCCGGCACCACCACGCACCACATCACGCTGTACAAGGCGTCCAGCGGTGCGCTGGTGTTCTCGGCCGGCTCGGTGCAGTGGACCTGGGGCCTGGACGCCGTCCACGACGGCAACGGCCCGCCGGCGGACCGGCGGATGCGGCAGGCGACGGTGAACCTGCTGGCCGACATGAACGCCCAGCCGGTCACGCTCGACCCGACGCTGACCGCGGCCACCAAGTCCACCGACACCACGGCACCGACCGCCACCATCACCGCGCCCGCGGCCGGCGCCCAGCTGGGCAACGGCAGCACGGTGACGGTCAGCGGCACGGCGGCCGACGTCGGCGGTGTCGTGGCCGGCGTCGAGGTGTCGACCGACGGCGGCGCGACGTGGCACCCGGCCAACGGAACGACGAGTTGGTCGTACAGCTACCTGCAGCACGGTGCCGGCGCGGGCGACCTACGGGCGCGCGCCATCGACGACAGCGCCAACATCGGTGCCGCCACGACCCGCGCCGTCCAGGTCGGTTGCCCGTGCTCGATCTTCGGCACGACGACACCGCCCATCCCGAGCACCGACGACGGCTCGGCGGTGGAACTGGGGCTGCGGTTCACACCGACCACCGACGGTTACGTCACCGGCGTGCGGTTCTACAAGGGCCAGGGCAACACCGGCACGCACGTCGGCACGCTGTGGAGCTCGACCGGAGCGTCCATGGGCAGCGTGACGTTCACCAACGAGAGCGCCAGTGGGTGGCAGATCGCGCGGTTCCCCCGGCCGGTGGCGGTGACCGCAGGCCAGACGTACGTCGTGTCGTACCTCGCGCCGGCCGGTCGCTACGCGAGCGCGCCGTACGCGTTCTCGTCGCGGAGCCTGGAGGCCGCCCCGCTGCGGGTCGCCGGTGGCTTCGGCGCCGCTCCCGGAGGCGTCTTCGGTGTGCCGGGCACGTTCCCGCAGGAGAGCTGGAACAACACGAACTACTTCGTCGACGTCGAGTTCGCGCTGGTCGACAACTCGCCGCTGACGGTGTTCAACCAGTCGCCGCTGGCCGGTGCCAACAGCGTGCCGCAGAACGCCACCATCACGGCGGCGTTCTCGAAGAACGTCACCGCGTCCTCGGTGGCGGTCCGGGTCGAGGACTCCCTGGGCAACCGCGTCGCGGGCAGCACGTCCTACAACGCGGCCACCCGGACGGTCAGCTTCGACCCGACGGCGGACCTTCAGGGCTTCGTCAACTACACGGTGACGGTGACGGCGAACGAGGCGGTGGCCGAGGGCGGCACCTGGTCGTTCCGCACGGCGCGGCCGCCGTCTGCGCCGGGCGCCTGCCCGTGCACGCTGTTCGACGAGGTCGACGTGCCCGGAGTCCTCGAGATCAACGACCCCGACCCCGTGACACTGGGGGTGCGGTTCTCGTCGACCCGCGACGGTGTCGTCACCGGGGTGCGGTTCTACAAGGGCCCGAACAACACCGGGACGCACGTCGGTTCACTCTGGGGCCCGGACGGCGCGCAGCTCGGCTCGGTGACGTTCACGAACGAGTCGGGCAGCGGGTGGCAGGAGGCGACGTTCGCCCAGCCGATCCCGATCGTCAAGGACGCCCAGTACACCGTGGCCTATCGCGCGCCGAACGGCCGCTACTCCGCCACGCTCAACGCCTTCACGTCGCAGGGGGTGAACCGCCCGCCGCTGTCGGCACCCGTGAGAGCGGGCGCCTACACCTACACCACCGGCTTCCCGAAGGAGTCGTGGACCAGCAACTACATGGTCGACGTCGTGTTCGAAGCGGTGCCGACGGTGCCGACGGTGACGCAACAGGTGCCGGCCAACGCCTCGGTGGGCGTGCCGACGGACACCAATGTCGGGGTGACGTATACCGCGCCGCTGGACACCACGGGCACGCTGACGGTCACTCCCGCCGGCGGGAGCGCCGTCGCCGGCACCACCACGCGCTCGGCCGACGGGCTCACGGTGACCTTCGATCCGACGTCGGCCCTGGTGGCGGGGACGACCTACACCGCGCGGCACAGCGGGGCGCGCACCGTCGAGGGCGCCACCGTCCCGGCCGCGACGTGGACGTTCACGACCGCGGCCGCGGACGGCAGTTGCCCGTGCACCCTGTTCGGCAGCGCGGTGCCCACCACACCCAGCGCGCCGGACAGCGCGCCGGTCGAGCTGGGCACGGCGTTCACGCCGTCGCGTGACGGTCAGGTGACCGCGGTCAGGTTCTACAAGGGTCAGGGCAACACCGGAACGCACACCGGATCGCTCTGGAACTCCGCCGGCGAGCGGATCGCCCAGGTGACCTTCACGAACGAGACCGCGGTCGGCTGGCAGACGGCGACGTTCGCCCAGCCGGTGAACGTGCAGGCGGGCACCACGTACATCGTGTCGTACTTCGCGCCGCGAGGACGGTACGCCGCCGATGGCGGGTTCTTCGTCAACCCGCGCACGCAGGGGCCGCTGACTGCCCCGGCCACCGACAACGGCCGGTACCGCTACGACGGCGGCTTCCCGCAGTTCTCCTACGACCGCACGAACTACTACGTCGACGTCGTGTTCATGCCGTCGGCCATGATGGTGACCGGCAAGACCCCGGCGGACGGCGCTACGGCCGTTGCGGTGACGACGACGGTGCGCGGCGTGCTGGACGCGTCCATCACCGGGTCGCCCACCATGGCGCTCAGCGGCCCCGGCGGCGCGATCGCCGGCCAGAGCTCCTACGCGTCCGGAACCCGCACGGTGACCTTCACGCCGAGCGCGGCGCTGCCGTACCAGACCGAACTGACGGCGGTGATCTCCGTCGGCGGCACCGCCGTCCGCGACGGTACGTGGAAGTTCACCACGGCTGCGGCCCCGCCGGGGGCGGACGGCTGCCCGTGCAGCATCTGGAGCGCCACGGACACACCGGCCAGTGCGAACTGGAACGACCCCGATGCCGTCCAGGTCGGCGTCCGGGTGACTCCGGCGGCCAACGGCGTCATCACCGGGATCCGGTTCTACAAGGGCCCGCAGAACACCGGCACGCACACCGGGTACCTGTGGTCGTCCTCCGGTCAGAAGCTGGGCGAGGCGACGTTCACGGGCGAGACGGCGTCCGGCTGGCAGACGGTGCAGTTCGCCACCCCGGTCCCGGTGACCGCCGGCCAGACCTACACGGCGTCGTACTACACGTCGGTCGGACGGTACGCCGTGAGCTCGAGCGGCCTGGCCACCTCGATCACCCGGGGGCCACTGACGGTGCCGGCGAACGGCGGCGCCTACGTCTACGGCACGGGCTTCCCGTCGGGGACGGCGGCGCACAACTACTGGGTCGACGTGATCTACCGATCGGGTTCGTGAGAGACAGCACTTCAGGGGGGAACGCTCGAGATGAGTGATGACGTCAGCGCGCCGCTGAACGCCGCGGTGATCGGGGCCGGCTACTGGGGGCCGAATCTGGCCCGCAACTTCGCGACGGCGCCGGACTGGAATCTGGTGGCGGTGTGCGACCTGGACGAGGCGCGTGCGGCGAAGGTGGCGCGCGCCTCGGGCAGCGCCGACGTCGAGACGTCGCTCGACCGGCTGCTGGCCCGCGACGACGTCGACGCGGTCGCCGTCGCCACGCCGGCCCGGACCCACCACCCGATCGCCATGGCGGCGCTGCGGGCGGGCAAGCACGTCGTGGTCGAGAAGCCGCTGGCCGACACCGGCGAGCGGGCCGGCGAGATGGTCGAGCTGGCGGCGCGCACCGGCCGCGTGCTCATGACCGACCACACCTATTGCTATACGCCGGCCGTGCTGAAGATCGCCGAGCTGGTGGCCGAGGGTGCGCTGGGCGAGGTCCTGTTCGTCGACTCGATCCGGATCAACCTCGGGCTCGTGCAGCCCGACGTCGACGTGTTGTGGGACCTCGCACCGCACGACCTGTCCATCCTCGACGCGGTCCTGCCCGGCGGGCTGCGGCCGGTCGGGGTGTCCGCGCACGGTGCCGACCCGCTCGGCGCCGGCAAGGCCTGCCTGGCGTACCTGTCGATGCCGCTGGCGAACGGCGGCATGGCGCACGTGCACGTGAACTGGCTGAGCCCGACCAAGATCCGGCAGATGGTCATCGGCGGCAGCCGGCGCACGCTGGTCTGGGACGACCTCAACCCGCAGCAGCGGCTCAGCGTCTACGACCGCGGTGTCGACCTCGGCCAGACCCGGGCCACCGGCCTGGACCGTGCCGCCGCGACCATCTCCTACCGCCTCGGCGACACGTGGTCGCCGGCTCTGCCCGAGACGGAGGCGCTCGGCCTCATGGTCGGCGAGTTCGCCGCCAGCATCCGGGCGGGCCGGGCGCCGCGCACCGACGGCGCCGCGGGGCTGCGCGTGCTGGACGTGCTCGAGGCGGCGTCGGCGAGCCTGGCCGCCGGCGGCATGTTCACCAGCACGGCAGCGGCCGGTACCCACACGGAGGTTCTCGCATGACCCAGCTCGAAGGCGCCCGCGTTCTCGTCACCGGGGGTGCCGGCACGATCGGCTCCACGCTGGTCGACCAGCTGCTCGACGCCGGTGTCGCGCACGTGGACGTGCTGGACAACCTGGTCCGGGGGCGGCGCGAGAACCTCACCGGGGCCCTGGCGAGCGGCCGCGCGACGCTGGTCGAGGGCGACCTGCGCGACCGCGACGTCGTCCATGACCTCACCCGCGGCAAGGACGTGGTCTTCCACCAGGCGGCCATCCGGATCACCCAGTGCGCCGAGGAGCCGCGGCTGGCGCTGGAGGTGCTGGTCGACGGCACCTTCACCGTCCTGGAGGCGGCCGCCGAGCACGGCGTCGACAAGGTGGTCGCGGCGTCCAGCGCGTCGGTGTACGGGCTGGCCGAGGAGTTCCCGACCGGCGAGCGGCACCACCACCACAACAACGACACCTTCTACGGCGCGGCGAAGTCGTTCAACGAGGGCATGCTGCGCAGCTTCCGGGCGATGTACGGCCTCGACCACGTCATCCTGCGCTACTTCAACGTCTACGGCCCGCGCATGGACGTGCACGGCCTGTACACCGAGGTGCTGGTGCGCTGGATGGAGCGGATCGCCGACGGCAGGCCGCCGCTGATCTTCGGCGACGGTGCGCAGACGATGGACTTCGTCTGCGTGCCCGACATCGCACGCGCGAACGTCCTGGCCGCCGCGAGCGACATCACCGAGGGCGTCTACAACATCGCCAGCGGCACGGAGACCTCGCTGCTGGACCTCGCCACCGCGCTGCTGACGGCGATGGACTCCGACCTGGGGGTCGAGCACGGCCCGGAGCGCGCGGTCAACGGCGTGACGCGCCGGCTCGCCGACACGTCGGCGGCCCGCCGCGATCTCGGCTTCGAGGCCACCATCGGGTTGGAGGACGGGCTGCGGCAGCTGGTGCGGTGGTGGCGGCCGCTGCGCGACGAGATCGCCGCCGGCCGGTCCCTGGCAGGAGCGCGATGACCCGCGTCAACGTGATGCGCCCGTGGCTGGGCGACGAGGAGGTGACCGCGGTCGCCGAGGCGATCCGGTCCGGCTGGGTCGCGCAGGGGCCGCGCGTCGCCGCGTTCGAGCGGGCGTTCGAGGCGGCCATGCAGGCGCCGTACGCGGTGGCGACGTCGTCGTGCACGACCGCGCTGCACCTGGCGCTCGCCGTGGGCGGGGTGGGCGCCGGCGACGACGTCGTCGTGCCGTCCTTCTCGTTCATCGCGACGGCCAACGCGGCCGTGTACGTCGGCGCCCGGCCGGTGTTCGCCGACGTCGATCCCGCCACGGGCAACGTCACGCGCGACACCGTCGAGGCCGCGCTGACGCCGTCGACCCGCGCGGTGGTCGTGGTCGACCAGGGCGGCGTCCCGGTGGACCTGGACCCGATCCGCGAGCTGTGCGACGCCAAGGGCATCGTCGTGGTCGAGGACGCCGCATGCGGCGCGGGCTCCACGTACAAGGGGCGCCCGGTCGGGGCGACGGCGCCGATCTCGGCGTGGTCGTTCCACCCCCGCAAGATCATCACGACCGGCGAGGGCGGCATGATCACCACCGGCCGGGAGGAGTGGGCGACGCGGGCGCGGCGGCTGCGCGAGCACGCGATGAGCGTCTCGGCGGCGGACCGGCATGCCAGCGTCCTCGCACCGGCCGAGGAGTACGGCGAGGTCGGCTTCAACTACCGGATGACCGACCTGCAGGGCGCCATGGGCCTGGTCCAGCTCGGCCGGCTGCCGGAGATCGTGGCCCGCCGCCGCGCGCTGGCCGACGTCTACGCCAAGCAGCTCGCCGACATCCCCGGCCTGCGGCCGGTCACCGACCCCGCCTGGGGGACCGGCAACTTCCAGTCGTACTGGGTCGAGGTGGAGCCGGAGTACCCGCTGAGCCGTGAGGCGCTGCTCGCCCACCTGGCCGACGCCGGCATCTCCGCGCGCCGCGGCATCATGGCCGCGCACCGTCAGGCGCCCTACCAGGAGCTCACACCGACGTCCGGCCTGCCGATCACCGACCGGCTCACCGACCACACGCTGATCCTGCCGCTGTTCCACGAGCTCACCGAGAGCGACCAGGAACGCGTCATCGCCGCATTGCGAGGGCCTGTGTGAGCAAGGCACTGGTGCTCGTCGCGGCCGGCGGCCTGGCTCGGGAGGTGCTCTCGGCGGTCCGCGCCGGTGCCGCGCCCGGTCACGAGGTCGCCGGTCTTCTCGACGACGACCTCGGCAAGGCGGGGACCACCGTCGACGGCGTGCCCGTGCTGGGCACGCCGGACGACGTCGCCGAGCACCCCGACGCCGACCTGGTGATCTGCGCGGGTCGCGGCGCGGCCCGCCGCGACCTCGCCGCCCGGCTGGCCAAGCTCGGCGTCGGCGACGACCGGTACGCCACCGTCGTCCACCCGGCCACGCCGGTGCCGGCCGGCTGCGTGGTGGGCGTCGGCAGCGTCCTGCTGGCCGGCGTCGTGCTGACGACCGCCGTCACGGTGGGCCGGCACGTGGTCTGCATGCCGCACGTCACCCTCACCCACGACGACGTGGTGGAGGACTTCGCCACGCTGGCCGCCGGGGTCGCCCTCGGCGGCGGCGTGATCGTCGGCTCGGCCGCGTACCTGGGGATGCGCTCCTCGGTGCGCGAGCGGTGCCGGGTGGGGGACGACGCCGTCCTCGGGATGGGGGCCGCGCTGGTCGAGGACCAGCCGGCGAGGACGACCTGGGCCGGCGTTCCGGCCCGGCCGCTGACGCGGCGGGAGGAGCCGAAGTGACGAACATTCCGCTGGTGGACCTGCGGGCTCAGCAGGCCGAGATCGCGGCCGAGGTGGAGCCGCTGATCCTCGACGTGCTCCGCGGCGCCGGGTTCGTCGGCGGGCCGCACGTGGCGGCCTTCGAGGCCGCGTACGCCGAGTACGTCGGTGTCGGGCACTGCGTGGGCGTGGCCAACGGGACCGACGCGATCGAGCTCGCGCTGCGGGTGGTCGGCGTCGGCGCCGGCGACGAGGTGATCATGCCGGCGAACACGTTCATCGCGACCGCCGAGGCGGCCTCGCGCATCGGCGCGCGGCCGGTGCCGGTCGACGTCGACCCGGACCACCTGCTGATCTCGCCGGACGCCGTCGCCGCGGCGATCACCGAGAAGACCCGCGCGATCGTCCCCGTCCACCTGTACGGCCAGGTGGCGCCGGTCGAGGCCCTGACGCCGATCGCCGCGGCGGCCGGCGTCCCGATCGTCGAGGACGCCGCCCAGTCCCAGGGCGCCCGCCGGCACGGCCGGGCCGCGGGCGGGCTGGGCGCGATCGCCGCGACGTCGTTCTACCCGGGCAAGAACCTGGGCGCCTCGGGCGACGGCGGCGCGGTCACCACGAACGACGCCGACCTCGCCGCCAGGGTCCGGTTGCTGGCCAACCACGGTTCCGCGGTCAAGTACCGCCACGAGGCGATCGGGATGAACTCCCGGCTGGACGCGATCCACGCGGTGACGCTGGCGGCCAAGCTGGCCCGGCTGGAGGACTGGAACGAGCGGCGGCGGCAGGCCGCCGGCCGGTACGCGACGCTGCTGGACGGTGTCCGGGGCCTGCGGCTCCCGCGGCCGATGCCGGGCAACAGCGACGTCTGGCACCTGTACGTGGTGCGGGTCGAGGACCGCGACCGGGTGCTGGCCGAGCTCAACGCCGCCGGGGTGGGCGCCGCGCTGCACTACCCCGACCCGTGGCACCTCACGCCCGCGTACGCCGGGCACGGGTATCCGCCGGGCAGTTGCCCCGTGGCCGAGGAGGCGGCCGGCGAGATCCTGTCGCTGCCGCTCTACCCGCATCTCACCGGCGACCAGCAGGAGCAGGTGGCCACCGCCCTGGTGAAGGTGCTCGGCGGGCCATGACCACGCGACGGCCCCGGGTCCTCGTCCAGCTCGACAACCTCGAGCTCGGCGGGGCGCAGATCAACGCCGTGCAGTTGTCCGCGGCGGTGGCCGAGCACGGGTACGACAGCCTGCTCGTCGGTCCGAGGGACACCCTGCCGGCGGGCCCCTCGGTGCTCGACGTGAGTGCCGACTACGGGGTGACGGCGCGGGCCTACGAGCGGCCCGCGCCGTTGTTCGCGCACGGGCGGGTGCTGTCGCGGATGGCGCGTGGTTACGGGGCGTCGCTCGTGCACGCGTTCAGCACGTCGGAGCGAGCCGCCTACTGGGGCGCGGGGTTCCTGGGCCGGCGGGCCCTGGTCCGCACGATCTACGAGATGTCGTTCGACCCGCGGACCCATCCGTCGATCCCGCTGGTGATCGGCACCGGGTACCTGCGCGATGAACTGGCCGGCAGACGCGGTGGGGTGACGTTGGTCAGCCCGCCGGTCGACATGGCGCGCGACGCACCTGGCGTCACCGACCGCGCCGCCTTCCGCCGTGACCTCGGGCTGGCCGCCGATGCCGTCGTGCTCGTGATCGTCAGCCGCATCTCGGAGGAGATGAAGGCGCACGGCATCGAGGACGCCATCCACGCCGTCGAACGGCTCGGCGACCCGCGGGTGTGTCTGATCGTCGTCGGCACGGGCGACGCGGCGGCGCGGCTGCGGGTGCTCGCCGACGTCGTCAACGTCCGGCTGGGCCGGACGGCGGTCGTCTTCGCCGGCCCGCTGGCCGACCCGCGGCCCGCCTACGACGCCGCCGACATCGTGCTGGGCATGGGCAGTTCGGCCGCGCGGGGGCTGGCGTTCGGCAAGCCGCTGGTGGTCCTCGGCGAACGCGGCTGGAGCGCGGTCTTCCGCGAGCCCGGCGTCGCGGCGATCTTCCGTAACAGCTTCTGGTCGCCGTACGAGGTCACGGACGGCGCCGGCCTGCTCACCGGGAACCTCCGGCCGCTGGTCGCCGACGCCGGGGAACGCGAGCGGCTCGGGGCCGAGGCACGCGTGTTCGCGGAGCGGAACTTCGGCCTCGCCGCGATGGCCGGACGGCTGGCCGACGTGTACGAACAGGCGCTGCGGACCGCGTCGAGCCATCAGTGGGTGCGCGATCTCGGCATGGAGGGCCGGATCATGGCCGCCAAGCTGGGCCGGCTGTCCGGCCGGCGGCCGTCCGGCGCACTGGAGTGGAAGCAGCGCGACACCGACGTCGTGAGCCAGCCGGTTGAGGGGGTAGGCCGATGAGCGCCGCCGACGCGACCCGCCACCTGGGCGCGAAGCTCGCCAAGGCCGCCGGCATCCTGCGTCAGGACGGCCCGCGAGCCCTGGCGCAGCGGCTCACCCGCGTCGCCTATGACCGGCTGGACGCGGCGAGCCTGGACGAACCGTTGCTCTACGACGACATCGCCGACTCCACGCAGCTGGACCTCGCCGTGCCCCAGTGGCGGCCGCCGCGGTCGCAGCCCATGACCGTCGGCTGGGTGACCGTGCCGCCGCGGGCCGGCTCCGGTGGCCACACGACCCTGTTCCGCATGGTCGAGGCGGTCGAGAAGGCCGGCCACCGGTGCGTGCTGTTCCTCTATGACCGCTACGGGGGCGACCTGCGTGAGCAGGAACGGGTCATCCGCGACTGGTGGCCGCACATCCGCGCCGAGGTCCGCGACGCGTCGGCGGGCATCGCCGGCGTCGACGCCTGCGTCGCGTCGTCCTGGGACACCGCGCACGTGCTGGCCCGCCGCGGGTCGACGCCCATGCGGCGGCTGTACTTCATCCAGGACTTCGAGCCGTACTTCTACCCGCGCGGCTCGCTGTACTCGCTGGCCGAGGACACCTACCGGTTCGGGTTCCGCAACATCGCGCTGGGCGAGATGGTCGCGCAGGCGCTGCGCTCGGAGCTCGGGCTGGCCCCGGACGTGACGGAGTTCGGCTGCGACACGTCGGTCTACCGGCTGCTCGACGGCCGCGAGCGCACCGGCGTCGTGCTGTACGCCCGGCCGACGGTGCCGCGGCGCGGCTACTGGCTGGCCCGGCTGGCGCTGCAGCGCTTCCACGAGCAGCACCCGCAGGTCCCCATCCACTTCTACGGGACCGTGGTGAAGAACCTGCCGTTCCCGGCGGTCCAGCACGGGCGGCTCACCCCTGCGGAGCTGAACGAGCTCTACAACTCCAGCATCGCGGGCCTCGCGATGTCCTTCACCAACATCTCGCTGGTCGCCGAGGAGATGCTCGCGGCCGGCACCGTCCCCGTCGTCAACGACTCCGTGCACTCGCGGGCCGACCTGGTCAACGAGCACGTCGCGTGGGCGCCGCCGACGCCGCACGGCATCGCCGCCGCGCTGAGCGCCGTCGTCACCCGTGCGGACCGCGACGTGGCCGCGAAGGCCGCCGCGGAGTCGGTGCGGCAGTTCGGCTGGACCAAGGCCCAGTCCGATGTGCTGCGCCTTCTCGAGCACGAGGTGTACGGATCGTGACGCCGCGGACCGGTCACTGATCTGGTGTCGACGATGATTGACGACCAGCTGAAGACGAGCGAGGAGCCAGACACGTCCGTCGGCCGGCAGGCCGCCGCGGGGGTGCTCTGGCTGACCGTCCAGAAGTGGGCGGTCCGGCTCTCCGGCCTGGTGACCATCGCCGTGCTCACCCGCTTCCTCAGCCCGGAGGACTTCGGCGTCGTCGCCGCGGCCTCGACGGTGCTGCCGTTCTTCTACCTCCTGGCCGACCTGGGCTTCGCCGCCTACATCGTCCAGGTCGACCACGCCGGTCGGCGGCTGCTGAGCACGGCCTTCTGGTTCTCCGCGCTCGCCGGGGTGGTGCTCGGCGTCGCCGTGGTCGCGGCCGCGCCGCTGTTCGGGCTGGCCTTCGACTCCGGCGAGGTCGTACCGGTGCTGCAGGTGCTGGCGCTGGCCGTGCTGGCGACCGCGCTGGGGTCGGTGCCGACGGCGATCCTGCGGCGCGCGATGCGGTTCCGGACACTGGCTATCCAGGGCACCGTCGCGTCCGTCGTCGCGCAGGTCGTCGCCGTCGCGATGGTGCTCGCCGGTTCGGGCGTCTGGGCGCTGGTCGGCCAGGTGCTGACGGTCCAGGGGCTGACGGCGCTGCTGGCCTGGACGGCCGCGCGCTGGTGGCCGTCGTTCACCTTCTCGCGCCGCCAGTTCGCCGTCATGGCCCGGTTCGGCGGCCAGGTCCTCGGCGTCGAGTGTGTCGCCGTCTGCCGCCAGTGGGCCGAGACCGCGATCGTCTCCGTCGGCCTCGGCATGGCCGCGCTCGGCTACCTCAACATCGCGCAGCGGCTGGTGCAGATCGTGCAGGAGCTCACCGGCGCGGCGCTGCTCCCGGTGACGATGGTCGCGTTCGCGAAGATCCGCGACTCCGCCGACCGGTTGCGCGAGGCCTACCTGCGCGCGCTGCGGATGACCTACGCCGTCCTGGCACCGCCGTTGACCCTGCTCGCGGTGGGCGCGCCGCTGATCCTGCCGCTGGTCTTCGGCGACGGCTGGGAGGAGAGCGTCCCGGTGGCCCAGATCCTCGCACTCGCCGGGATCATGGTGGTCGGGGCCACCCTCGACCACGGGCTCTTCTACGGCCTCGGCCGCCCCGGCCGCTGGTTCGGGTACGCGCTGGCCATCGACATCCTCACGGTCGCGACGACGGCGCTCACCGTGCGGTGGGGACTCGTCGGCGTCGCGACCGGCTTCCTCGTGGTGGCCGCAGTCGCGACGGCGTCGCGCTGGTTCCTGGTCGCGCGGCTGCTGCGGACCCGGCCCTGGACGCTGGCCGGGCCGTTCGGCTTCCTCGCCGCCGCGGTTCCGGTCGGCGCCGCCGTGGGCTGGATCGTCATGACGGCGACGGCCTGGCTGCCGCCGATCGTCGGCGTCGCCCTGACCGGCCTCGCGATCCTGGTGGCCTATGCGGGCGCGACCGCCGTGCTGGCGCCGTCCGTCATCACCGACATCGCCGGTTACCTGCCGGGCCGGGACCGGCCCGACTACCTGCCGCGGCACAGCCGGACCGGCTATCTGCCCCGCCACACCCGGGCCGGCCGGGTCGGCATCCTGGTCAACTCGATGGAGCACACATGACCAGTCACCCGCACATCCTCATCATCGTGCAGAACCTCCCGGTCCCGCTGGACCGGCGCGTGTGGCTGGAGTGCCAGGCGCTGCTCGCGCGCGGCTACCGCGTCAGCGTGATCTGCCCCAAGGGCCCGGGCGACCCGGACCACGAGGTCGTCGACGGCGTCGACCTCTACAAGTACCGGCCCGCGCCCGAGGCGAAGGGACTGCTCGGGTTCGCCTGGGAGTTCGCCTACTGCTGGCTGCGGACGGCCTGGCTGTCGCTGCGGGTCCGGCGGGCCGGCCGGTTCCACGTCATCCAGGCGTGCAACCCGCCGGACACGTACTGGTTGCTGGCGCTGCTGTGGCGCCCGTTCGGGGTGCGGTTCGTCTTCGACCACCACGACCTCAACCCCGAGCTGTTCCTGTCGCGGTTCGGTGAGCCACAGGGCCGTGGCCAGAAGGCGCAGTACCGCGCCCTGGTCTGGCTGGAACGCCGCACGTTTAGGGCCGCGCACCGGGTCATCTCGACCAACGAGTCCTACCGGGCGATCGCGATCCGCCGCGGCGACCGACGGCCGGAGCACGTCACCGTGGTCCGCAGCGGGCCCGACACGCAGGCGATGCGGCCCGTCTACCCGGAGCGGCCGCGGCCGGCCGGCCGCGTCGTCCTCGTCTACCTCGGCATCATGGGCCCGCAGGACGGCGTCGACCAGGTGCTGCTCGTCGTCGACGAGTTGGTGCACCGGCGCGGCCGGACGGAGGTGACCGCGACCCTGCTCGGGTTCGGTGACTGCCTCGAGGACCTGAAGGCGCAGTCCGGGTCGCTCGGGCTGGACGACCACGTCACCTTCACCGGCCGGGTCGACCGCGGGCAGATCGCCGAGTACCTGAGCCGCGCGGACATCGGCGTCGGCCCGGATCTCGGGACGCCGCTCAACGACGTGTCGACGATGAACAAGACGATGGAGTACATGGCCTACGGGCTGCCGTCCGTCGCGTTCGACCTGGCCGAGACCCGGGTGTCCGGGGCGGACAGCGTGCTGTACGTGCCGTCCGGCGACATCCCGGCCTTCGCCGACGCCGTCGAGAAGCTGATCGACGACCCCGGACGGCGCGCGGAGCTGGGCCGGAAGGCCCGCGCCCGGGTCGCCGCGGAGCTCGACTGGCGCGCACAGGCCGAGGCGTACGTGTCGGTGTACGACGAGCTGACCGGGTTCTCCCGCCCGGGCCCCGCCGTTCCCGCGGGCGAGCCCGGCCAGGACACCGACCCGCAGGGCCGCCGCTACGTCGATCTCGACGACACCTCCGAGTTCGACCGCTACCTCAGGGAGAGGAGGGCGCCGTGACCATGATCAGGACCGGCTTCCACGATCTGCTCGGCCAGGCCGCCGCCGCCCGGCCCGACGCGCCGGCGCTGACCTACCGGAACCAGACGGTGAGCTACGCCGACGTCTGGCGGACGGCGCAGGCCGCCGCGGCGCAACTGGCCGGCCTCGGCCTCCGCCGCGGCGACCGGGTGGCGATCTACCTGGAGAAGCGGATCGAGACGGTGGCGGCATTCGTCGCCGTGTCGGCCGCCGGCGGGGTGTTCGTGCCGGTGAACCACGTGCTCAAGGCCGCCCAGGTCGGGCACATCCTGGCCGACAGCGGGGCGACGGTGCTCGTCACGTCCGCCGACCGGCTCGGCCAGCTGGGCTCGGTGCTGCCGACGACCGCGGTCACCGACGTCGTCGTCGTGGGCGATGGCGCGGCGCCGGCCGCCGGTCACCGCGTGCACGGCTGGGACGCGGGTCAGGAGGCGGGTGGCGAGCCGGATCCGTCGCCGGCCATCGACGTCGACCCGGCGGCGATCCTCTACACGTCGGGCAGCACCGGAAGGCCCAAGGGCGTGGTGCTGAGCCACCGCAACCTCATCGTCGGCGCCGAGAGCGTGAGCGGCTATCTGGGCAACAGCGCGCACGACGTCATCCTCAGCGTGCTGCCGCTCAGCTTCGACGCCGGGCTGAGCCAGGTGACCACGGCCTTCTCGGTCGGCGCGCACTGCGTGCTGATGAACTACCTGCTGCCGCGCGAGGTGCCGAAGCTGTGCGAGCGCTACGGCGTCACCGGCCTGACCTGTGTCCCGCCGCTCTGGCTGCAACTGGCCGACGTGCCCTGGCCGGAGGCGGCGGCCCGCAAGCTGCGCTACTGGGCCAACACCGGCGGCCGGATGCCACGGGTGACGCTGGACCGGCTGCGCGGCATCTTCACCGAGGCCCGTCCGTTCCTGATGTACGGGCTCACCGAGGCGTTCCGCTCCACCTACCTCGACCCCGCCGAGGTCGACCGGCGGCCGGACTCCATCGGCAAGGCGATCCCGAACGCGGAGATCCTGGTGGTGCGACCGGACGGGACGCCGTGCGAGCCGGGTGAGGAGGGGGAGCTGGTGCATCGGGGGGCGTTGGTGGCGCTGGGCTACTGGAACGACCCGGTCCGGACGGCCCAGCGGTACAAGCCGCTGCCACGGCCGGGCGAACAGTGGCGCACGCCGGAGCTCGCGGTGTGGTCCGGCGACACCGTCGTCGCCGACGACGAGGGTTTCCTCTACTTCGTGGGCCGCAAGGACGACATGATCAAGACCTCCGGCTACCGGGTCAGCCCGACGGAGGTCGAGGAGGCCGCGTACGGCACCGGGCTGGTGCGCGACGCCGTCGCCGTCGGGGTCGACGACACGGCACTGGGGCAGCGGATCGTCCTCGTCGCCACGCCCGCCGAGGCGGAGCTGGACGTCGCGGCGCTGCTGACCGCGCTGCGCCAGGTGCTGCCGCTCTACATGGTCCCGGCCGAGGTCGAGGTCCGCACGGAACTGCCACGCTCGCCCAACGGCAAGTTCGACCGCGGGCTGATCAGGGCGGAGGGGGTCCGGTGAAGCCGCAGGAGCACATCGCCGCGTTCGGTACGGCCGACGGCGAGCTGCGGGTCGGCGGGCTGGCGCTGAGCCGGCTCGCCGACCGCGTCGGCTCGACACCGTTCTTCGCCTACGACCGCGGGCTGCTGGACGCCCGCATCGACCGGCTGCGTTCGTCGCTGCCGACGTCGGTGCAGCTCAGCTACGCCATGAAGGCCAACCCGATGCCGGCCGTCGTGCAGCATCTGGCGCACCGGGTCGACCGCATCGACGTCGCCTCGGGCCTGGAGATGCACGCCGCCCTCGACACCGTCATCGCGCCCGGCCGGGTCAGCTTCGCCGGCCCCGGCAAGACACCGGCAGAGGTCCGGCAGGCGGTGGCGGCGGGCATCATCGTCGAGGTCGAGTCGCCCACGGAGCTGGCCCGGGTCGTGTCGGCCGGCGACGACCTCGGCCTTACGCCGAACGTCGCCGTCCGCGTCAACCCCGACTTCGCGGTCAAGGGCTCCGGCATGCGCATGGGCGGCGGCCCGCAGCAGTTCGGCATCGACGCCGAGCAGGTGCCCGCCGTGCTGCGCGAGTTCGCCGCGGCCGGCGTGAACTGGCTCGGCTTCCACGTCTTCGCCGGCTCGCAGAACCTCAACGCCGAGATCATCGCCGAGGCGCAGCGGCGCACCGTCGACCTGGTGGCGGGCCTCGCCGACCACCTGCCCGCGCCGGTGCGCTATCTCAACCTCGGCGGCGGGTTCGGCATCCCGTACGTCGAGAAGGACCGGCCGCTCGACCTCGACGTCGTCGCCGGCCACCTGCACGAGCTCGTCGGCGGCGCACTGGCGCGGCGGCTGCCCGACGCGGTGCCCGTCATCGAGCTGGGCCGGTACATCGTCGGTGAGTGCGGCGTCTACGTCACCCGCGTCCTCGACCGCAAGGTGTCGCGCGGCAAGACCTACCTCGTCGTCGACGGCGGCATGCACCACCAACTCGCGGCGTCGGGCAACTTCGGGCAGGTCATCCGCCGCAACTACCCGCTCGTGGTCGGCAACCGCGCGGAGAAGTCCGGCGCCGAGACCGCCACCGTGGTCGGCTGTCTCTGCACCCCGCTGGACCTGCTCGGCGACGACGTCGAGCTGCCCGCGGCCGACATCGGCGACCTCGTCGTGATCTTCCAGGCCGGCGCGTACGGCCTCACCGCCAGCCCGACGGCCTTCCTCGGACACCCGGCCCCGCTCGAAGTCCTCGTCTGACCCGACCCGGAACCATCGCACAAGGAGCGCACATGACCCAGACCCAGGACACCGTCCGCACGGTGCTGATCGAGTCGCTGGACCTCGCCCAGCGCCCCGAGGACCTCCACACGGACACCGCCCTCTTCGGCTCGCTGCCGGAGCTGGACTCGCTGGGCGTCCTGCAGCTGGTGACGGCCATCGAGGACCGGTTCGGCATCACCATCGCCGACGACGAGTTCGACGCCGATCTCTTCGAGACGCTGGGGACGCTGACGGAGTTCGTCGAGTCCAAGCTGGCCGCGGTCTGACCGGCTACCAGCGGACCAGCGTCAGCTCGCTGTAGAGATGATCGATCGACTCGGGACCGATGTCCGCGGCCCGGAACATCTTCGGCCGCGGGTGTGCCAGCGCGCGGCCCGGGCCGCCGGGCGAGAACCCCAGGACGCGCCGCTCCGCCAGCGTCAGCGGGATGCCCAGCCGCAGCAGGTGCGCGCCCACGGCGGGCCAGGCCGCCTCGAGGCAGCCGGGGTCGCCGCCGGCATACAGCGGCGTGGCGAACAGCGGCAGCCGCTTGCGGCGGTCGCGCCGGAACACGAGGTAGCCGTGCGCGCCGCCGTGCTCGACCAGCAGGTGCCGCGCCGCCGGCGCCTGCCGGTGGTCGCGGTAGATCTCGGCGTCGCGGCCGGTGAGCGTGCGGTCGAGCGCCTCGGGCCGGGCGGTCACGCGGGTGCCACGGCGAGGTGTCCGCGGCAGGTTGGCGACGAGCCGGGTCGCGGTGTCGAGGCGGGTGAAACCCAGCCGCTCGTTCAGCGCGATGACGTTCCCGCTCGGCGACAGGTCGGTGAAGACGAACCCCTTCTGGCCCAGCAGCGCGCGCACCAGCCGCAGCGTGTGGGTGCGGTACTCCTCCAACACGCAGAACGCGGCCAGGTTGCAGAACGCGACCCTGACGCCGTCGAGGTCGCGGTCGGAGTAGACGGCCGCGTACACGCCGACGATGGCGTCACCGTTCAGCAGCAGGAAGCCGTGGTTGGGCGCGTCGCTCTTCCACGGTGGTGCCACGAGCACCGTCCACGCGGCGGCGGACACCCGCTGGTTGAGGTGCTGGTGCAGGAACTGCCCGACGGCCATCGCGTCGGACGGCGAGATGGGCCGCACGTCGACGGCGGGCGCTCCCATCCGGTCACCATAGCGCAGCGCAAACCCCGTGAGGAGTGCCGATGACCAGCGTCGTGATCGCCGCGCACAACGAGGCCAACGTCATCGGACGGTGCCTGGACGCGCTGCTCGCCCAGCGGCCCCCGGGCCCGCTCGAGATCGTCGTGAGCGCCAACGGCTGCACCGACGGCACCGCCGCGGCGGCCGCCCGCCCGGGTGTCACCGTGATCGACCGGCCGGAGCCCGGCAAGCCCGCCGCGCTCGACGCCGGCGAGCAAGTCGCGACGGGCTTCCCGCGGGTCTACCTGGACGCCGACATCGTCGTGCCGCCGCACGGTCTCGCCGTGCTGGAGGCCCGGTTCGACGCGCTGCCGCGGCCGCTGGCCGTGGTGCCACGGCGGCGGGTCGACACGAACGGCCGGCCGTGGCCGGTGCGGGCCTACTTCTCCGTCAACGAACGGCACCCCGCCTTCCGGTCCGGGCTGTTCGGCCGCGGGATGATCATGCTGTCCGAGGAGGGCCGTGCGCGCTTCGGCACCTTCCCCTCGCAGATCGCCGACGACCTCTTCCTCGACTCGCGGTTCTCCGCCGCCGAGAAGGCCGAGCTGAGCGAGGTGGAGGTGGTCGTCGAGGCGCCGCGCACGACCCGCGACCTGCTGCGCCGGCTGGTCCGGGTGCGGCGCGGCAACGCCCAGCTGCGCGCCGCGGCCGCCGCGGGGGAGCTGGACCTGCCGGTGCGCTCGCCGGACCGCTGGGCCTGGCTGCGCGACGTCGTGCTGCGAGAGCCGCGCCGGGCGCCGGCGGCCATCCCGTACGTCGTCATCACCGTCGCGGCCGCGCTGCTGGCCCGTCGTCCGGCACCGGCCGACGGCGGCTGGGGCCGCGACGACAGCACCCGCACCCCGTCGTCCTCGGAAGGGACTCCGACGTGATCATCAACCTGTGCTTCCACGGCATCGGGAGCTGCGAGCGCGAGCGCGAACCCGGCGAGGCGCGGTACTGGATGGCCGAGCCGATGTTCCAGCGGGTGCTCGACGAGGTCACGAAGCACTCGCACGTGCGGCTCAGCTTCGACGACGGCAACGCCTCCGACGTCGAGGTCGCGCTGCCGTCGTTGAAGGAACGCGGCCTACAGGCCACCTTCTTCGCCCTCGCCGGGCGTCTGGAGGACCCCGTGAGCCTGAGCGCCGCCGACCTCGTGGAACTGCGTGGCGCCGGCATGGCGATCGGCACCCATGGCTGGGCCCACGTGCCCTGGCGCGGGTTGTCCGCCGCCGAGGCCGGGCGCGAGCTGGTGGAGGCGCGTGCGGCGCTCACCGCGGCCAGCGACGGGCCGATCTCGGAGGCGGCGCTGCCACTGGGCCGTTACGACCGCCGGCTGCTCGGCCGGCTGCGTCGCGCGGGCTACACCGTCGTCTACACCAGCGACAAGTTCCCTGCCCGGTCCGCGTCGTGGCTGCAGGCGCGCTACAGCGTCACCGCGTCGGACACCGTCGAGACCGTCCGCTCGGTCATCACCCACCGGCCGGGTCTGCGCGACGCCCGCAACGCCGCGGTGAGCACCATCAAGCGATGGCGCTGAACTCCCGCGGGATGGGGGTGCCGCGCCGCCGCGCCCGGTACTCGAGCAGCACGATCACCGCCAGCGTGGCGCCGCCGCCGAGCACAGCCGTCATCGCCAGCGTCCGGACCTTGCTGCCGCCGACCTCGTAGACCGTGGACGTCTCGGGGTTCACCGTCACGGTGATGTCGTTGACGGGCGCGACGCCGGCGTTGCGTTGCAGGGCGTCCAGCTCCTGGGCGATGCGGTCGACGAGCTCCTGCTGCCGCGCCACAGCGCTCTCGCGGTCGGGCGCCACCACCTCGACGACCAGCACCTGGCGGTTGAAATGCGGTGCCCACTGACCGCCGTAGTCCGGCAGCCGCACCGACCAGCCGTCTCGGACGCCGATGCCCACCAGGTTGGCGTCCGGCGACGCGTACTTGAGAGTGGCGTCAGGCCCGGTGACCATCTTCGCGACGGCTCCCGCGGTGATGATGAGGTCCTCGGACGGCGCGCTGAGCGAATTCGGGTTCACCCGGCTGGTGGGGGCGAGAAAGACCACCTCGGTGCGGGACCAGTAGACGTCGTCGCCGGAGGTCAGGACGAACGCGAGCGCCCCGGTGCACAGCAGACCGGCCAGCACGACCGGCCACCGGCGGAGCATGGTGAGAATCAGTTCCCACGGCGTCATCGGTGCACCCCCCGTGCCCCCGTCATGCGGCGACCGCCCCCGGATCCCCGTCCAGGCTATAGTAGCCAGCACGGATCGCGGCGACCGCGGCTCGGCCTGCGGCCGAGGCCAGGGGAGCGTTCCCCCTGCTGAGCGCGGGGAGCGGAATTCGGTCGCCGGGTCACCAACGAGTCTGTGGGGGGTCGATGGTGGTGGGTGCGGCGTGGTCACGCGTGCCGGTGGCACGCCGGCACGACTGAGCGCCGGTCGCCTGGTGCACAGCCGGTCGCACGACCATCCCAGCCGGCCGCGGTGACGGCGGGGAGCCGGTCATGACTGAGTTCCTCGCCGCCGCGGGTCGCCGGTGGTACATCCTGCTGCTCGGGCTGCTGCTCACAGCGGGCCTCGGCGTCGGCGCGGCAGCCCTGTCCCCACCCACGTACTCCGCGCGCGGGCTCGTGCTGCTGCTGCCGCCGGCCGAGTCCGTCGGCGTCGGCGGCAATCCGTTCCTGGCGCTGGGGGCGCTCGACATGCCCGCCCGGATCATCGTGTCCTACCTCGACAGCCCGTCCGCCCGTGCGGGCGTCGAGGACGCGGTGCCGACCGCCCACTACGACGTCTCCATGGAGGAGGCCACCCGTGGCCCCGTCATCGCCATCGAGGTCTCCGACTCCACCCCCGACGGCGCCCTGACCACGCTGCAGGACATCGCCGACGCCGTGCCCGCCACGCTGGCGCGGCTCCAGCAGGAACTCGACGTTCCCGCCGCGTCGTCGGTCACGTCCATGCCGCTGACCATGAGCACCGAGGCCGGCGAGAACATCGGTGGCACGGTCCGGGCCGTGGTGGTCGCCGTCGGCGCCGGGTTGGTGCTGACCGTGGCGGCCGTCGTCCTGACCGACCGCTTGGTGCTGCGCTCCGCGTCACGCAGGCGGGCGATGCCTCGCTCGCGCACCGACACCGAGCCGGCGGTCCCAGAACGGCCCTCCGGCCCCGGGCCCGACGACGACACGCAGATCCTGCCCCGGCCCGCCGGGGGCGCCCGGAGGCGGGCACGGTGACTTCGCGGGCCGGCGCCGTCCCGCGGACGCGGACGCGGATCGACGCGGTCGCCTGGCTCACCGTCTACGTCGGCCTGCTCTTCTTCATCCCGTCCAAGCTGATCGTCGGCCCGCTCGGCAGCGCCGGCGCGCCCTCCATGGTGTTCGGCCTGGGCAGCCTGCTGCTCTGGATGTTCTTCTACGTCGGGGCGACGAAACCGGTCCGGGTGCGCGTCCAGCCGATCCGGATCGCGCTCTGCGCCTTCCTGTTCAGCGTCGGCGTGACGTACGCGCTGGCGATGTCCGGCCCGATCAACTCCGACGAGATCAGCCCCGCCGACGTCGCGCTGCTCGCGCTGGCGTCGTGGGCCGGCACCCTGCTCATCGCGCACGACGGTGTCCGCGACCGCGGCCGCCTGGACACCCTGGTCTGGCGCATCGCGGTCTGCGGCGGCGTCATCGCGGTGCTCGGCATCGCGCAGGTGCTCACCCATGAGGTCTGGGTCGACCGCATCTCGATCCCCGGCCTGACGGCGTCAGACGTCACCGGTGCCGAGTTGCGTGGCGGCTTCCTCCGGCCGCCCGGCACGGCCATCCACCCCATCGAATACGGCGTCGTGATCACGATGCTGCTGCCGCTCGCGCTGCACGTGGCGTTCCAGCACACCTGGCGGCGGCCCCTTGTCCGATGGTTCCCGGCGGCCGCGCTGGCCGCCGTCATCCCGGTGACGTCCTCGCGGTCGGCCTACATCGGGGCGGTCATCGGGGTGGCCATCTGCGCCATCGGCTGGCCCTCCATGCGCCGGCGGCTGGTCGCGGCGGTCGGTGTGGCAGGTGTGGTCGCGATGACCTTCGTGGCCCCGCACCTGCTCAACTCCATCGTCGGGCTGTTCACCGGCGCGTCCGAGGACCCGAGCATCGCGTCGCGCACCGACAGTTTCGCGCTCGCGGGCTCGTTCATCGCCGAGAACCCGTGGTTCGGCCGCGGTCTGGGCACCTTCCTGCCGAAGTACCGGATCTTCGACAACCAGTACCTGGCCTTGCTGGTGACCATCGGCGTGGTCGGGACCGTGCTGTTCGTCGCCCTCTGTGCGGTGGCCGTCGGGGTGCTGCTGCGGGTGCGGCGCGTCGTGCCGGACGAGTCCACGCGCGATCTGGCCGTGGCGCTGGTCGCCGCGATCGTCGTCGGATTCGTGTGCCTGGTGATGTTCGATGCGTTCGCGTTTCCGATGACCATGGGTACGCTCTTCCTGCTGCTGGGAACAGCGGGTGCACTACGCAAAATTGAAGATCTGGGGGGCAACATGCTCGTGGGGGGAACATGACCGGCGCGGCGGCCGACGTCGCCGTCGTCGTCGTGACGTACAACAGCGAAGGCCACATCGCCGACCTACTCGACAGCCTGCCCGCGGCGCTGGGCGAACTCCGCTACGGCGTCGTGGTGGTCGACAACGGCTCGGCCGACGGCACGCTGGACCTGCTCGACGCGCGGACAGACTGCGTCGTCGTCCGGTCGTCCAACGACGGCTACGCCGCGGGCATCAACCGGGCGGTGCGCTCGTCGCCGCCCGCACCGAGCGTTCTGGTCCTCAACCCCGACGCCACCCTCGACCCCGACGCCGTGCCGCTCATGCTCGACGTGCTGCGCAAGCCCGACGTCGGCATCGTCGCGCCGCGGACTCGGGAGGCCGACGGCCGGCTGTCACCGACGCTGCGGCGCGCTCCGACCCTCGGACGAGTGGGCGGGCTGAGCTTCACCGGGCTCGCCGTCTTCGCCGAGCGCATCGACGATCCGGGCGCGTACGAGGCCGAGCACGAGGTCGACTGGGCGGTCGGTGCGATCCTCCTGGTCGACCGCGAGTGCTACGACGCGCTCGGCGGGCTGGACGAGTCGTACTTCCTCTACTCCGAGGAGACCGACTTCTGCCTGCGCGCCCGCGACCAGGGCTGGGCGACGGTGTACACACCGATGGCCGGCGCCATGCACGTCGGCGGCGGGTCGGGCGAGAACGCGACCACGCACACCATGCAGATGATCAACCGCATCCGGCTCTATCGGCGCCGCACCGATGACCGCCGGGCGTGGGCGTACTTCGCGTTGACGCTTCTCGTCGAGTTCCGGCGCGGTGTCCTGGGCCACCGGGACTCCTGGACGACACTGCGGGCGCTACTGCAGCCGTCGAGGCGGCCGCCGATGCTGGGCGCCGGCGACGCGTTCCTGCCGCGCTGAGCACACGACCGCGTCATCGTCGTCGGAAGAACGCACACGACGGCGCCCATCCGCAAGCTCGTCGAGAACCGCGAGCTGAGACTGCGGATGGGCGCCGTCGTGCGTGACTACCGCACGCGCCACCCAATGTGGCAGCGCCGGATCGGCGTCAGGGGCCGGTCAGCTTCCCTCCTCCATCGAGCAGCTGATCGACTTGACCGGGTTCGGCTGTCCGGCACTGTCGAGCCGGACCACCTGCGCCTGCCATGCATCGAGCACCGAGCACTTCACGTTGATCGGCCCGTAGCCCCAGCTGCCTTCGACGACGTTGAGGTTGCGGACCGTGCCGGGCATGCCGTTGCGGAACGGGTAGCCACCGCCGGCGACCAGGAGCCCGTCGATGTCGAGCGAGGTGTTGCCCTGGCTGTGCGGGTAGAAGAAGGCGGCGGTGCCGTAGCAGCCGTTCTTCTCCTCGAGGATGACGGTGCTGTTGCGGACCTTCAGGTGCCCGCCGTAGTAGCCCTGGATGCCGTCGCCGTGCCAGTCACCGCACGTGGTCGGCGGCGAGACGCGCACGAAGGAGTCCTCGACCGTGACCGGGCCACAGCCGTTGTCGTCGCCACCGACGCGCAGGCCCTCCGGCGCACCGTCGATCATGATGTTGCGGGCCGTGTAGCCGCCCGGGCCGATGACCGGCGGGTCCTGAGGCGAGGTGCGGGATCGAGCACTGAAGTTCGAGTCCTCGATCGTGATGCCGGTGCGGCAGGCGTTCCGGGACACGTTGACGTACGTGCCGACGGCGTCGATGCGTCGCAGCGTCACGTTCGGCGCGTCGACCTGGATGGTGCCGTTGGTGACCCGCACGTCCTCGATGACGGCGCCGGCCTCGGTGACGCGTAGATCGCCGTTCACCTGACGCACCGGCGACCAGCCGTCCGGCAGACCGGCGGACTCCCGGGTCGGGAACTGGCCGGACTCCGGTGGCTCGACCGGGCGGGTCGGCGTGGGAGTGGGCGTCGGCTTCGGCGTCTGCGTGGGAGTGGGCGTCGGCTTCGGCGTCTGCGTAGGAGTCGGTGTCGGCTTCGGCGTCTGCGTAGGCGTGGGCGTCGGCTTCGGCGTCTCCGTAGGGGTGGGCTTCGGCGTCGTGGTCGGCGTCTCCGACGGCACCGGGGGCACCGGCGGGAGCTCGGTGGCGGACCTGTCGTAGACGATGTCGACCATGTAGTTCGAGCCGCGGTAGGTGTCGTCGGGGAAGGCGCTGCGACGGCCGTAGTGGTAGACGCCGGCGCCGTTCGTCAGGACGAAGCCGTTGCGGAGCTGCCTGCGGTCGAGGTCGCGCTCGGTCACCGCGTAGCCACCGCGGGGCGCGTGGTACGAGGCGACATAGGTCTCGCCGGCGCTCAGACGCACCGGGGTCTTCAGCGGCACGGTCCGCCACCCGACGGTCCGGCTGGGCGCGAACTCGGTGCGGGCGAGGACCTCGCCGTCAGCCGACCAGAGCGTGGCGGTGGTGACGTCGCGGGTCTGCGCCCCCTGGTAGTACTGCAGCGCGGTCACGCTGCCGTCCTGCTGAGGAGAGAAACGTACGCCCAACTCCACCGCGCGGCGGTCCGGATCGGTGGCAACGCGGGGCTTCAGGTCGTCGGAGAAGATGCCGTCCGTGGACGACGAGGAGTCGTCATTGAGGGCCCAGGCGACGGTGACGCCACTCACGATCGCGATGAGGGAGACGATCGCGGTGGAGAGGCGGATCCTGATGCGACGACGGCGGAGGCGACGAATTCGTCTGCTGGCACGGCTGCGGAGCGGGGTGTGAGTCATAACGGTCCAAATATCGGGGGCAGAACCACAGCACAGTCTCCCCATCAATCGGCGAACTCATGCACCGAAAACAAAAAACATTCGTCTGATTTCGGTACAGCTCTCATAGACCTGTCGTGGTATTCCTAGACCTCTGGTGCATTTCTTGCGGCGTGGAGATGATCGGATTCTTTCGGGCCGGCCCGATTGGACGTCGCATTCTTGCCCGATGATTCGGCCGTCTCGGGCGTGGCCGCCTCGGGTGGATCGGGCGCCTCGACGGGGTGCACCGGTGGGTGCGGAGCCGCGGCCTTCGCCTTCGGGCTGGTCTGCTCACGGCCACGGTTCGACCGCCGCTGGCGACGCCCGCCGATGAGGCCGTCGACCAGTCCGGTGACCAGCAGCGTGACGACGATGCCGACGCCGGCCAGGGCGCCGACGGCTCGGACCGTCGCGGTGCGCACGGTCTCGGGCTCCGCCGGCCCGGCCAGTCGCAGCACGGAGATGCGGTCGGCATCGGGCGACTGCACCTCGTCCTGGAGCACCCCCAGCCGCGTGGGCAGCTCGTCGAGGACCCGGGTGATGATGGCGCCGGCCGTCTCGGGTTCGGGGGCGGTCGACTCGATGACGATCATCGGGCCGTTCGTATTGGGGTCGGCGTCGATGGTGAAGTCGGCCCCCGGGAACTCGGCGAGGATCGGTTCGCGCACGTCGTCGGAGCTCAGCGAGCGGACGAGGACGTCTCGGGCGAGGATGAGTCCCTCGAGGTACATGAGCGGGTTGCCGCGCTGGGCGATGGTGGATTCTCCGGGCACGAGCGTCGCCGTGGCGGTGGACTCGTACGTGGGCGCGAGCCGCGTGGTCACCAGGAAGCACAGCAGCCCTGTGGCGACCAGCCCCACCAGCACCACGTACCAGCGCCGCAGCAGTGCGTTCAGGAGGTCACTGAGGATCACGAGTCGTCGACCTCGCCCATCGATAGGTGCCTGACCTGCAGTGTCTCACAGGCCAGTGGTTCTGGACGGCGCGTCGGAGCGTTGATCGTCATGATCGCACCACCGCTGGTGACCACGCCTGCGGGATCAGCACCCGCGGTTCTCCGCCCGTGGCCGGGACCGCCCACACGTCGCTGACGCCGGCCTCGCCGTCGCGCGGAAGGCCGTAGAGAAGAGTGTCGTCGTCGAGCCATTCGACCTGGTCGTCGACGTTGCGTTGCTCGTCGAGCACGGTCTCGTCACCGCTGGCGACGTCCAGGACCGCGATCGACCAGTGCACGCCGGGCCCGTCGTCGACGTCCTTCTTGAAGGCGATGCGGCTGCCGTCGGGGGACAGCGACGGGCACTCGACGCCGTCGCGGACGACGCTCAGCGTCCGCGTCTCGAGATCGCCGCGAACCAGCCACGTGTGACCGAGCGCCCGGGATTGGGCGGTCGCATAGAAGGTGGAGTCGTCGGCGAACGTGACGCCCCACATATTCCGGTCGACCGGAGCGATCTTTTCGCCGTCGACGAGGAGATCGAATTCTTCGATGTTCCCGTAGTCGCGGCCGCCGATCTCGTGGATCATCGTCTCGGTGGAGAATCCCGTCGACATGTAGGAATGGCCGGTGACGAATGACGTCGTGGCCACGAGAGAGCCGTCGGGCGACAGCCGGGTGCGACTCGGAATTCCCGGCAACGGCCATGATTGCGTCGGCTGCCAGTTCGCGTCGAGCACTGAGGCCTCGAAGGTGGTGACGATGCCGCGGTCGGTGCGCAGGCACACCGTGCGGTCGCCGGTGGTGTCGACGCGGTCGCAGGCGATCGGCGCCACCTCGCGCGGGCCGCCGGGGTCGTCGGCGGCGACGGCGGCGACCCGGCCGTACAGATCGCCGGGCGCCGTGCTGCGGAACACGATCCGGTTGCCGGTCACCGTCACGTCCGCCGGGACGAGGTCGACGTCGCTGGCGGTCGTCTGGGCATCACGGCTGCGGACGTACTCCGACCAGCCGTAACCGCCGGCCGCCACGACGACCACGAGGACGACGAGGGCGAAGCCGATGACCCGCCGGTTGCGCGCCGTCATGCCGGAACGCCGCCAGGGACGGGCCGCGCGGAGTCGAGGCCACGCAACGCCAGGAAGCACACCGGGACCGCGACCGCGAGGAGCGCCGCCACCAGCAGCATCGCCGGGCTGCGGCCCAGTCCGTACCAGAGGACGCCGAACGCCGCCGCCGCGATCATCCGGGTGACGGCCACGACCGTCTGCGCGGTCCCGATGGCGGCGGCCCGGACCGAGGTGTCGGCCAGTTGGCCGGCGAGCGCGGCCAGGACGCCATCGGTGGCGGCGTAGAACACCCCGAGCAGCACGAGCGTCGCGACGGTCAGCCCGGCCATGCCGGTGGCCGACCCGGCGCACAGGTAGGCGGCGAGCAGCGCCAGATGCCCCAGGACGAGCACGCGGGCGCGGCCGACGCGGTCGGCGAGCCGGCCCACCGGGATGGCCAGCGCGAGGTAGGCCACGTTGGTCCCGACGTACAGGAGCGGAAACCACTGGGTGGCGAACCCGTCGCGCGACTGCAGCGCGAGATAGATGAAGCCGTCGCCGATGGTGAGCAGTCCCAGGACGCCCGAGACGATCAGCAGCCGGCGCAGCCGCGGCTCGGCCACCGAGCGCCAGCTGAACGGGCGGCCGGCGGGCTTCTCGGCCGGCTCGCCGGGTTCGGCCGGTTCGCCGGGTTCGGCCGGCTCGGCGGCGGCGCGCCGGCGCGGCCGGACGTCGGGCACCAGCAGGGCCAGCAGCGCGAACCCGATGACCGCGCAGCCCAGTGACAGGACGAAGACGGTGGTGTAGCCGTCCGGGATGGCCCACAGGATGACGAAGGCGAGCAGCGGGCCGAGCGCGGCGCCGATGGTGTCGAGGGTGCGGTGCACCCCGAACGAGCGGCCCAGGTGCGCGGGGTCGGACGCCGCGGTGATCATCGCGTCGCGGGGTGCCGTCCGGATGCCCTTGCCGACCCGGTCGATCGCCACCAGCGCCGTGATGGCGGCGAAGCCGGAGGCGATCAGCAGCCCGGCCCGGGTGACCATCGACAGTCCGTACCCGACGACGGCGACCCACTTCGGGTGGTCGCCGCGGTCGGCCGCCCAGCCGCCGGCGATGCGGACCAGCGCGCTGGCCCCCTGCATCAGGCCGTCGATGAAGCCGTAGGCGATGGTCGTGAGGCCCAGCGCCGCCGTGACGTAGAGCGGCAGGATCGCCGCCACCGCCTCGGACGAGATGTCGGTCATCAGGCTCACGACGCCCAGCGTCACGACGACCGACGAGACCTTGCCCTTCGTTCGCGGCGGAGACTGCTGGCCGGCCTTCGGGCGGTCGCGCAGGGTGATGTACATCCGTCAGCCCTGGGCGACCAGCACGCCGGTCACGCTGAACACCGTCTCCTCGTCGGCCGTCCGCGAGCTCACCACCAGGGAGTCGCCGGACCGGGAGAACGCCGCCGCCGTGGTGCCGGCCACCGTCGGCACGACGTCCTCGGCGAACCCGCCTCCGACGAAGAGGGCGCGGTAGTGCCCGACCACCTCGTCGGGCGACCCCGGTGCCGTGCCCTCCAGCATGACCTGGACCCGCTCGCCCTCGGCCGACACCGCGCTCGCGGTGACCGTGGCGTCCGGCACGAGGTCGATGACGCCGACCGGGAAGCCGTCGACCAGCTCGCCGCTCGCGCTGCCGTCCGGCGGAACCTGCGCCAACGACTCGGCCGCGGGCGCGTCGGCGTAGAGCTCGTCCAGCCGGGGCGGCTCGGTGCCCTGCGGCTGCGGGATCACTTCGCTGCCGTCGCCCTCGGTCGCACCGCCGCTGCCGGTGGCCGTGCTGCCGGGCGTGGCTCCGGCGTCGCCCGGGCTGCCCTGATCGGTGGGTTGGTCGGTGGGCTGCGCGCCGGGCGCCATGCCCGACGGGTCCGGCGCGGCAGCCGACTGGGTGGCGTCCCGCGGCTGGTCCGCGGCACTGGGCGACTCGTCGTCGCCGGAGCAGCCGGCCACGGCGCATGCGAGCACCACGGCAGCGACCATGGCTGGTGTGTGTTTCACGGCGGCCCCCCACCCGTGTGAACACCTGCAGAACGACGAACTGCCCTCCCCGCGGCTCGTCACAGGCGAATACTCACTGTAGCCTCATCCCGCGCATCTCCGCTATGCAAGACGCGGCGGGCGCCGGGAGCGGGTGGGCTCCGGCAGCATGACTCGACGAGGGGGCTCGAGTGGACGCAAGGATCGACGCGTCGGCCGACGTCGACGCGCGCGCGGCCGTCGGCGACGGCACGACGGTGTGGCATCTCGCGCAGATCCGTGAGGACGCCGAGGTCGGCGCGGACTGCGTCATCGGACGCGGCGCCTACATCGGACCAGGTGTCCGGGTCGGCGCGGCGTGCAAGATCCAGAACTACGCGCTGGTCTACGAACCGGCGGTGCTCGAGGCCGGTGTGTTCGTCGGCCCGGCGGCCGTGCTGACCAACGACCTGTATCCGCGTGCGGTCAATCCCGACGGCACCCTGAAGTCCGCCGACGACTGGACGCCGGTGGGCGTGACGGTGCGTGAAGGCGCATCCATCGGCGCACGTGCCGTGCTGATCGCGCCGGTGGTGGTCGGGCGCTGGGCCACGGTCGCGGCCGGCGCGGTGGTGGCCGGCGACGTGCCCGACTACGCGCTCGTGGCCGGCGTCCCGGCGCGCCGGTTGCGGTGGGTGGGGCGGGCCGGCGTACCGCTGGAGGCGGACGGCGACGGGCGGTGGCGGTGCCCCGTCACCGGCGACCGGTTCGCCGAGACCGACGGCGGGCAGGCCGTCGAGCCGGTGGCCGCGGCCGAGGCGGGATGACCGGCCGGACCACCCGGCGTCTGCTCACCCTGCTCGCCGCCGCGGCGTCGCTCGGCGCCGCGGTCGCGGTCGCGTACGTGCTGGGCGGCACGTCGTGGGGGACCGGGATCGAGAGCTCGGCCGCCGACGCCGTGTCCGGCTGGCGCGACGGAGTCTGGCGCCTGCTGCGCGGCGGCTTCGGCCGCATCGTGCCGCCGTTCGTGCTGGTGTTGATGGCCGTGCTGATCGTCGTGACCTACCGGCGCGATCCGCGGGCGGCGCTGTTCGGCGCCGTCGTCGCCGCCGGCGCCAACCTCACGGTGCAGGCGTTCAAGGCGGGCCGGCTGCCGTTCCCGCCGAGTGCGCGCTCGTCGGGTGAGGCCCTGCTCAGCGGCCACGTGCCGCTGGTGCTGTCCGCGGCGCTGCTGGCCGTGCTGGCGGCGCCGGCCGCGGCACGCCGGTGGGTGAGCGCCCTGGCGGTCCTTGCCGTCGTCGCGACCCTGGCGGAGGTGGTCGTCAGCGGCTGGCACACCGTGGGCGAGGCCGTCGCCCCGGTGCTGGTCTTCCTCGCCTGGGTGCTGCTGGCCGACGTCGTGACGGGTGGCGCCCGGAGACGTCAGCCCTGCCGGTAGAGCGGGGCCGCGCCGGAGGTGGCGCCGGATCGGACCGCCGGCTCTGCCGTCGTGGTGTCGGTACGGGTATGGGTGTGCGCCTGGCCGAGCCAGTCGCTCACCACGGGCTCCTCGGCGTCGCGGCCGGCCGTCCGCTCGTGCCGGGCGACCTGCTCGCGCAGGTACTCGATCTCCTCGCGCCGGGAACGCGAGCGGTTCACCCCGGCGACGATCGCCAGGATCCCGAGGAACAGCAGCAGGCCCGCAGCGACGCCGGCGGCGAAGACGCCCCAGACCGGCGAGTCGAGGTCGACGTCGAAGGCGCTGAGCGTGACGGTGTCGCCACCGGCGATGACGGCGATGACGACCGCTGCGGCGGCAGCGACGAGGAGGATCAGTCCGAGCACGATCATGCCGGGTCCCTTCGGGGGGCAGACGTCGGGTCAGTAGACATCTCTTCCCGCGCCCACATCGGGGCAAACCCGGACGTCTCACACGAGTCGTTCCGGCGCGGTTCCTGGTCTACTCGTCAGAGAGGACGTCGAAGGAGGGCGACGATGACCACACCGACCAGTGACCGGAACCTCGACGGCTACGGCGCGCCGCTGATCCCGTGGGCGAAGGTGCGTGCGCGTCTGGACGCGGGCGTGCCCCAGGCACCCGGCGACGGTGGTCCGAACCGGCACACCTGCTGGCTGGCGACGACCTGGCCGGACGGCCGGCCGCACGTGATGCCGCTCGGCGCGCTGTGGATCGACGGCGCCTTCTACTTCACCTCCGGGCCGGGCACCCGCAAGTCGCGCAACCTGGCCGCCGACCCGCGGTGCGCGATCACCGTCGCGCTGGACCCGTTCGACGTGGTCCTCGAGGGGGCGGCGGAGCGCGTGACCGACGATGCGACGCTGCGACGGGTGCGCGACGCGTTCGCGGCCGAGGGCTGGGAGCCGACGGTCGAGGGCGAGGCGTTCACCGCCGAGTACAGCGCTCCGAGCGCCGGCCCGCCGCCGTGGTACGTGTACCGCCTGGTCCCGTCGACGGCGTTCGCGCTGGGTACCGAGGACCCTTTCGGCGCGACGCGGTTCACGTTCTGACGCCTGGTCGCGCGAGTCCGATTCCGGTGGGGCGGGCGGGCCGCGGTGAGTGCTTGTGGACAACGATGATCATCAACGATCGCGGACAACACCAGGCGTTCTCCCGCTCCACCAGGCATGCATACCTCGTGATGCGCCAGAACGCCTCATGGCCTCGCCCCCTGGGTGCAGGCCTCATCCGGACCGGTCACCTTGGCAAGGCTCACCGCCCCGCAAACCGGGACGAGACGGACAGTCCGGCGACTGTGGACCTTGCCAAGGACGAAGACCAGCGCGCTGGGCGCCGAGGACCCCTACGGCGCGACGCGGTTCACGTTCTGACACTCGGGGGATCCCTACGGCGTGTCGCCGTTGCGCATGATGTCGAGGTCGACCGGGCCGTCGATGCCGTCGACCCGGGCGAAGGTGTTGACCTGCCAGACGTGCCAGCGCTCGTCGGTGGGCCGGCGGAAGAAGCGGTAGTCCCAGAGCCGCCGGTCCAGACCGTCGCGAACCGGGTAGACGTCGTCCCAGTCGGGGCGGACGTAGAACAGCAGGTCGCGGCCCCACGCCTGCTCGACCAGCTGCACGAACGCGTCGACCTCGGCGGCCACCTGGTCGGCGGGCGGCCGCTCGCTGCAGTTGCCGGTCAGCTCCAGGTCGATGACCGGCGGCAATGCGTCGTCGTCGGGCGGCGCGACGGAGAGGAAGTTCTCGGCCTGTGCCTCGCCCGGCGCGCAGAGGGTGAAGAAGTGGTAGGCGCCGCGGTCGAGCCCGACCCGGGCGGCGCCGGCCCAGTTCTCGTCGAACCAGTCGTCGACCCAGCCCTGGCCCTCGGTGGCCTTGATGTAGGCGAACTGGATGCCGTCGCCGGCGACGGCATCCCAGTCGATCTCGTCCTGGTGCGCCGAGACGTCGATGCCGTAGCGCTCGCCGTTCTCCAGCGCCGGCCGCCAGTGCGGGACGACGACGAACCAGAGCAGCGCGCCCAGTCCGAGCGCTGCCACCACCACCACGGACATGGTGATGATGATGCGGCGCCGCATGTCTCGTCCCCCCGATCCGTCCCCTTCGTCCGCCACCCTAACCGGCGGAAGGGACGTATCGTCGGCTCATGGCGCCGGACGTCTGGGCTGAGGGCGACGCCTACGAGGCGTACGTCGGCCGGTGGAGCCGCCGGGTCGCCGCCGCGTTCGTGCCCTGGCTGGACGTGCCCGGTGGCGCGCGGTGGGTCGACGTCGGCTGCGGCACGGGCGCGCTCACCGAGGCCGTGCTGACGCTGGCCGCGCCCGACTCCGTCGTCGGCGTCGATCCGTCGGACGGGTTCCTGGCCACCGCCCGCGCGCGGGTCCCGGACGCGACGTTCGCGCTCGGCTCGGCGGCGGCGCTGCCGGTCGCGGCCGGCGCCGCCGATGCCGTCGTCAGCGGGCTGGTGCTGAACTTCGCGCCCGACGCTCTGGCCGCCGCGGCGGAGTTCGTCCGGGTGGCCGCGCCCGGCGCCGTCGTGGCCGCCTACGTGTGGGACTACGCCGAGGGCATGCAGCTGATGCGGCACTTCTGGGCGGCCGCCGCCGACGTCGACCCGGCCGGTGCCGACCTGGACGAGGGTGCTCGCTTCCCGCTGTGCCGGCCGGAGCCGCTGACCCGGCTGTGGCGGGCGGCCGGGCTGGCCGACGTCACGGTCCGGTCCATCGACATCCCCACGGACTTCGCGACGTTCGACGACTACTGGCGTCCGTTTCTCGGCGGCCAGGGCGCCGCGCCCGGGTACCTGGCGACGCTGCCGACGGCGAGGCAGGAGGCGATCCGCGCGGCGGTGCGACTACGGCTCCCGGTCGCGGCGGACGGCTCGATCGCGCTCACCGCCCGGGCCTGGGCGATCCGTGGCCTGTGGCTCAGCGGCTGAGCGCGTCGTCCAGCTCCTTGAGCAGCCGGGCCTTCGGCCGCGCCCCGACCAGCGCCTGCACCGGCTCGCCGTCGACGAACAGCATGAGCGTGGGCAGCGACATCACGCGGTAGCGCGCGCCCACCTCGGGGTTCTCGTCGTTGTTGATCTTGCGGATCGCGATGGTGCCCTCGAGCTCGCCGGCCAGCTGGTCCAGCATCGGCGCGATCATGTGGCACGGCGGGCACCATTGCGCCCAGAAGTCGACCAGGACCGGGATGTCGCTCCGCAGCACCTCGCGGTCGAACGTCTCGTCGGTGACGGTGAGGGTCATGGCCGGGCTCCCTGCTGTCGCGCCTGGGCGTCGTCGAGTTTGGTCTGGATGCCGGCGCGGATCGCCGTCAGCCGGTCGAGGTAGCCGTCGACCTCGGCGAGCTTGCGCCGGTAGGTCTCGATCGAGTCGGCGCAGGAGTCGCCGGACTCGTGGCCCGAGCGCAGGCACTCCACGAACGGCCGGGTGTCGTCGAGGCTGAAGCCGATGTTCTGCAGGGTCTGGATCTCGGTGACCAGCCGCAGGTCGTCCTCGTCGTACTCGCGATAGCCGTTCGGGGCGCGCTGCGCCATCAGCAGGCCCTGGGACTCGTAGAACCGCAGTGCGCGCGTGGTGGTGCCGGCACGTTGCGCGAGGTCGCCGATTCGCATGCCTCGACGGTAATCCTTGACGCGAGCGTCAAGGCAAGGACGACACCGCCTCGCCCGGCAGCCCGCTCTACGGCTGGTCGGCCGGGGGTGCCGCCGTGTAGACGTCCAGGAGGCGCCGCTCGGCGTCGGAGAGAGCGAGCCGCACGGCGCCGAGCGCGACGGCGTCGTCACCGAGCTGGGAGAGCTCCAGCCGGGGTGTCACCAGCGCACGCCGGCTCAGATGCCGCCGCAGGCCGGCCAGCATCGCGTCGCCGGCGAGGGCGACGCTGCCTCCGATGATGACCAGTTCCGGGTCGATCGCGGACACGAAGGAGGCGAGGCCCCGTGACAGCCGGGCGCAGGCCTCGTCCACCGCCTGCACCGCCCGAGCGTCGCCGGCGGCCGCCGCTGCGAGGACGGCGGCCGCATCGGCGCCGTCGAAACCGAGGCTGCGTGCACGGCGCAGGATCCATGCGGTTCCGGCCGCGGACTCGAGCGGGCCGAGCCCGTCGGGCTGAACGCCCTCCGGTTCTTCCTCGAGCTCGAGGAAGCCGAGCTCGCCCGCCGCTCCGTGGGCACCACGGTGCAGCTCCCCGTGCACCAGCACGGCCGCACCCACCCGGGCGCCCCACTGCACGAGGATCAGGTTCTCGGCGTCGCCGCCGACACCGTTCCAGCGCTCGGCCATGACGGCGAGGTTGACGTCGTTCTCGACGCGGACGGAGCACTCGACGTTGCGCCGGAACAGGCCGCCCAGCTCCAGCGAGCTCCAGCCGGGAATCGACGGCGCCTGTACGACGGCGCCGCGTTGCTCGTCCACGATCCCCGGCGTTCCGATGCCCACCGCGGCGAGCGTGGACGACGCGACGGGGACCGCGGCGAGCGCCTGGCCCATCGTGGCCTCGACCTGCTCCAGCAACTGGGCATGGCTGCTCGCCTCGTCGACGTCACGCCGAACGCGAGAGACGACGGTTCCGCTCAGATCCGCGACGGCGCAGTAGATCTTGTGCGGTCCGACGTCGATCCCGAGCACGTACCGCGCGTCGGCGCGGAATCGCAGAACGCGGGCCGGCCGGCCCATGCGAGGCAGGTCGGGTTCGGGTGCCTCGGTCTCCTCGACCCATCCGTCGGCCATGAGTGTCGACACCGCGGCACTGACCGTGGGACGGGACAGGCCGGTCGCTCGGATGAGGTCTGTCACGCGTGCCGTGCCCGCGGCGCGGATGGCGCTGAGCACCGCCGCGCAGTTCATGAGCCGCAGTACCTGGGGCCCGCTGCCATGTCCGGTTTGAGTCACTTCCACCCCTTGACACCGACGACTCGTACCAAGATAGTGATCATTCACACATAGTTAGGGAAGCTTCCTTACTAAGTCTAGGTGGTGGTCCACGACCGCTGTCAGAGGCTGCCGCGTGTGTCCTCGACGACCGGGCGTCCCGGCCCTGGATCGTGCGAGCACCGCGATCGCGGCGGCTCCGTCCCTCCGAAGCCAGGCTCTGCTTGCCGGCACCTGCAGGGCGCTACCCACGACGTTCAAACGCAGTAGATCAACACGGCGTTCGTTCAGGTCACTACCGGTCTCCCCCCGGAGGAAGCCATGTTGGGCAAGCGATCCGCATCGTTACTGTTATTCCTGGCGCTGCTGTTGTCGGTCCTGGTCAGCGCGCCGGCCACCGCACAGACGACCGAGGCCCCGGCCGAACCGGACGGCACGTTCGCGGAGCTGTCCGCGGCCGACGAGTTCGTGAAGACGCTGGTGGCACCCGGCATCTCCCAGCCGATGTCCATGGACATCGCCGACGACGGCCGCGTCTTCATGACCAGCCGCGACGGCGTCATCCGCGTGTATCACCCCGGCATGGGGCACGTGGGCGTGGTGGCGGAGCTGGACGTGTTCGACGACCACCCGCTGCCGCAGAACCCCGACTTCGAAGGGTCGAAGAACCAGGAGGGCGGCCTGCTGGGCCTGGCCCTGGACCCGGACTTCGCGACGAACGGCTGGGTGTACGTGTACTACACCACCCGCGCCGAGAACGCGCACTACCTGTCCCGGTTCGTCGTCGAGGGCGATCAGCTCGACGTCGCGTCCGAGATCGTCATGCTGAAGGTTCCGTACAACAAGACGAACTGCTGCCACGTCGCCGGTGACGTCGACTTCGACTCCGCCGGCAACCTGTACCTGAGCACCGGCGACGAGTCGCCGCCGGACCTGAACCAGCAGTACTCGCCGCTCGACAGCCGCCCGACGCACTGGTACAACGACGACCGCCGGACCTCCGGCAACACGAACGACCTGCGTGGAAAGGTCCTGCGGATCACCCCGCAGCCGGACGGCACCTACTCGATCCCGGACGGCAACCTGTTCACCGGCGAGGAGGAGGGCGGCGGGAAGACCCGGCCGGAGATCTTCGCGATGGGGTTCCGCAACCCGTTCCGCATCTCCCTCGACCCCGCGACCGACCGGCTGCATATCGGCAACTACGGCCCGGACCGGCTGGGCGAGTGGACCGAGCGCGGCCCCTGGGGCTTCGACCAGTACATGGCCACGTCCGAGGCGGCCAACTTCGGGTACCCGTTCTGCATCGGGAACAACTACCCGTACCGGCCGTGGGACTACGCGACCAACCAGCCGCTCGGCGACTTCTACGACTGCGCGAACGGCCCGGTCAACGACTCGCCGAACAACACCGGGCTGGACCAGCTCCCGCCGGTGACGCCGGCGACGATCTACTACCCGCGCAGCTGGGCGGGCTGGCCCGAGTCGTGGGTCGGCTGGCCGGCACAGGAGATCAACCCGATCCCGGAGCCGTTCCTCAACATGGGCTCCGGCGCGGGGGGCCCGATGTCCGGCCCGGTCTACCGCTACGACGCGGCGCTGCAGTCCGACACCAAGTTCCCCGAGCACTACGACGGACGCTGGTTCCTGCTCGACTTCCACCGTGGCCACGTGAAGACGGTCGACCTGGACGAGAACGAGCAGGTCGAGGCGATCGACGACTTCATGCCCGGCCAGACCTGGTCCGGCCTGATGGACGGCGAGTTCGGCCCGGACGGTTCGCTGTACGTGCTGGAGGGCGGCGCGTTCGGGAACAGCCCGAACGCGGGGCTCTACCGGGTCGACCACGTGAGCGGCACCGGTCCCGGGCAGTGCGTGACCGATGACTTCGCCGGGACCGAGCTGGACCGCGAGCGCTGGTCGACGATCGTGCGCGAGAACACCGACGGCTACCGGCAGACCGACGGCGCCCTCGAGATCGACATGCTGCAGGGCGACATGATCAGCAACCACCTGAGCGGCAACATCAACACCACCGCGCAGAACCTGATCACGAGCCCGGTGCCGGACGGGAACTGGGTGGCCGAGGCCACCGTGCAGTTGCCGGCCGGTGTGACCAGCCACGACCAGGCCGGGTTCATCATCTACGGCGACGATCAGAACTTCACCAAGGCGGCCTACTTCCCGCCCTACGGCAGCGCCGTCGACGGCAGGTTCGAGTACCTGTTCCACCAGAACGGTGAGATCCGGTACCAGAACGGGGTCGACAACGCGACCATCGCCGCCGCGCCGCTGACGCTGCAGCTGCGGCTCACCGGCGACGGCGAGAACGTGCGGGCCGCCTATTCACGCGACGGCGTGACCTGGGTCAACGTCGGCCGTCCGGCGCCGATCTCGCAGTACGAGTCGCCGACGTTCGGCTTCTTCGCCGCGCACGGACCGGCCGCCATCGAGAACCCGCTGACCGCGACGTTCTCCGACTTCTCGCTGTGCGTCCCGGAGGAGCCCGCGTGCGCTGCGCCGGCGGTGGACGCCGGGTACCGGCCGCTGTGGGACGGCGCCACGCTGACCGGCTGGAACCAGTCCGGTCCGGGTGGGTTCGCGATCGTCCCGGACGGCGAGCGGGCGGGATCGTGCGCCCTGGAGTCGGTCGGCGACCCGGCCGGCCTGGGGATGCTGTGGCACGAGGAGGAGTTCGAGTCCTACCGGCTGCACCTCGACTTCAAGGCCGTGGCCGTGGACGACAACTCGGGCGTGTTCTTCGGGTTCCCCGACCCCGGTGACGACCCGTACGTCGCCGTGCGCCAGGGCTACGAGATCCAGATCGACGACACCGGCGGCTCGCCCGGTGCCGCGGACCGTTCGAAGACCGGCTCGATCTACACCTTCCAGGCGCCGACGTCGTTCCCGACCGTCGCCGGTGAGTGGAACGAGATGGAGATCGAGGTCGAGGACCCGATGGTCCGGGTCTGGATCAACGACGTGCTGGTCAACGAGTACGAGAATCCCGAGGGCTCCGGACGGGACCTGGCCTCCGGCTTCGTCGGCATCCAGAACAACCGCGTGTCGGACAACGTGTTCTTCCGCGACATCTGGATCAAGGAGCTCGGTGACACCCAGTGCCCCGAGCCGCAGACGCCGCCGGCGGGCTTCGTGCCGCTGTACGACGGCGAATCGCTGGACGGCTGGACCATGGCCGGTCCGGGCGGCTTCGAGATCGACGAGTGCGGGCTGCTCGAACCGTACGGCGGCATGGGCCTGCTCTGGTACGACCGGCAGACGTTCTCCGACTACGTGATGCGGGTCGACTTCCGGGTCCAGGCGCCGACGGACAACTCCGGCGTGTTCCTCCGCTTCCCCGACCCGCAGGGTGACGCGGGACGTCCGGTGAACGAGGGCCACGAGGTGCAGATCTACGACGCCACCGACAACCCGATGACCCGGACCGGCGCGATCTACAACTTCGCACCGGCCGAGCCGCTGGCCACCAACCCCATCGGCGAGTGGAACACGATGGAGATGGAGGTGATCGGCCAGGAGTACCGCGTCACGCTCAACGGCGTCGAGGTCACCACGTTCACCGGCGACGGCACCCGTCCTCTGGAGGGTTTCGTCGGCCTGCAGAACCACTCGTCGGGCCAGGCGGCCGGCGAGAGCGTCGAGTTCCGCAACGTCTGGATCAAAGAGGTCGAGGACGAGCTGACGGTCAGCGCCTCGCTGACGCCGCCCGAGCCCGACGGCGCCAACGGCTGGTACGTCTCGCCGGTCACGCTCGGCCTCGAGTCCAACAACGCGGACGCGGAGCTGTTCTGGCGGCCGCGGACGGACGAGACGGAATGGCGCACGTGGACCGAGCCGGTGCTGTTCGACGCCGACGGCGTCTACAACATCGACTACAAGGCGGTCGTCCCCGGCGACCGCGGTGAGCCGGCCGAGAAGGAGATCCTGGTCGGCTCGGGCGGGTTCGGTTTCAGCGAGACCGACTTCAGCGTGGCGCAGGGCGACACCGTCAAGTTCCAGTACGTCCCCGGGTACGCACACGACGTCGTGGTCACCGACGAGAACGGCGTCGTGCTCGCATCCCGTCCGCTCGGAGACGACTGGGAGGACGACCCGTTCTTCTTCGACGCGGCAGAGGTGGGCACGTACTACGTCTACTGCACGCCGCACTCGAACCGGCCGAACCCGGGCGACCCCACGACGTGGGCCGGCATGGTCGCGACATTCGAGGTGACGCCGTCCACCGGTCAGCCCCCGGTCGAGACCGGGATCGAGGAGATCGAGTTCCTCATCGACCAGACGGCGCCCACCACCACGGCGTCGCTGGCCGGCGACCAGGCCGGCGACGTCTACACCGGCCCGGTGACGGTGACCCTGAACGGGCAGGACGCCACGTCCGGGGTCGCCGGGACGCAGTACCGGATGGCCGGCGCGGAGGAGCCGGTGGCCTACACCGAGCCGATCACCGTCACCGAGCCCGGCGACCACGTCGTCGAGTTCCGGTCGGTGGACGTGGCCGGTCACACCGAGGACTGGCAGACGGCCGAGTTCACCATCGGCGACGGCGACCCGGGCGCCTGCCCGGAGCCGGATCCGCGCGAGACCGTCGTGATCGGCGGGCTCGACAGCGGCGTGCCCAGCTACGTGCTCGACAGCGGATGCACGGTCAACGACCTCATCCGCGACGAGGACGACTGGGCCACCCACGGGGCCTTCGTGCGGCACGTCGGGGAGGTGACCAGCCAGCTGGTGGCCGACGGCGTGCTCCGCGCCAAGGAACGCGCCGCCATCGTCCGCACCGCCGCACGCGGTGACGTCGGACACCCGGCAGCGAGCCGGACGTCGTGGTTCATGTCCTGACACCCGCTGACAACCGACGTCCGGCGCCGGTCCGCGACCTGCGGACCGGCGCCGGACGGAGGACGTTCAGCCCTCGATCACCATGGGAGAACTCATGTCGAACCGACTCGGCCGGCTGGCACCGGCTGTGGGTGCGCTGCTGGTGCTCGCCGCCTGCGGCGAGAGCGCCGATCCGCGGGAGGAGACCGACGCCGCCGGCGGCGATGACGGCGGCGGCAGCGGTGACCAGGTCACGCTGGTCATGGAGAGCTGGCGCAACGACGACCTCGCCATCTGGGAGGACGTCATCCTGCCGGCCTTCCACGAGCAGCACCCGAACATCCGGGTGACCTTCCAGCCGACGGCGCCGGACGAGTACGACGCGGCGCTGGACGCCAAGCTGTCCGGGGGCACGGCGGGCGACCTCATCACGTGTCGCCCGTTCGACGTGTCGTTGCGCCTCTACGAGCAGGGCCGGCTGGCGCCGCTGACCGACCTGGAGGGGATGGACGCGTTCGGCGACGTCGCCCGGGCCGCGTGGTCGACCGACGACGGGGCGGAGGCGTTCTGCGTCCCGATGGCGTCGGTGATCCACGGCTTCCTCTACAACACCGAGGCGTTCGACGAGCTCGGCCTGGCGGCTCCGGAGACGGAGGAGCAGTTCCACGACCTGCTCGGGCAGATCGCCGCCGACGGCTCGTACGCCCCGCTGGTGATGGGCACCGCCGACCAGTGGGAGGCGGCGACGATGGGCCTGCAGAACATCGGGCCGAACTACTGGAACGGCGAGGAGGGCCGGCAGGCGCTGATCGAGGGCGCCGAGCGGTTCGACGACGAGCCCTACGTCGCGGCGTTCACCGAGCTCGCGTCCTGGGCGGAGTTCCTGCCCAGCGGCTACGAGTCGCTCACCTACCCGGACGCGCAGAACATGTTCACGCTCGGCCGCGGTGTGGTGTTCCCGGCCGGCTCCTGGGAGATCGCGCTCTTCAACGAGCAGGCCGACTTCGAGATGGGCGCGTTCGCCCCGCCACTGCCGGAGGGCCAGGACACCTGCTACATCAGCGACCACACCGACATCGGCGTCGGCATGAACGCCGCCACCGAGCACCCGGACGAGGCCAGGGCGTTCCTGGAATGGACGACCACGGCCGAGTTCGCCGACCTGTACGCCAACGCGCTGCCGGGGTTCTTCCCGATGTCGGACCACGACGTCGAGGTCGACGATCCGCTGGCGCAGGAGTTCCTCAGCTGGCGGGACCGCTGCGAGTCGACGATCCGCAACTCGTACCAGATCCTCTCGCGCGGCGAGCCCAACCTGGAGAACCAGCTGTGGGACCTCAGCGCGCAGGTGGTCAACGGCACGGTGCAGCCGGCCGACGCCGCCGCCCAGGCCCAGTCGGGCCTGGAGCGCTGGTACGAACCGCAGCAGTAGGCCGACGGCGCGGGTGTGGCGCGGCGGCCGCCGCGCCACACCCCACTTCCGCGAAGGAGAACGCATGACCCGACCGCGGACCTCGGCGCTTCCCGAGGGGATCGACACCGAGGCCACGACGGCGAGCGGCCCGGCCGTGGCGGCGGGACCCGCCGCCCGTCCGCGTCGCCGGTTCCGCACCCATGTGGTCGTCTTCATCGCGCCGGCGGCGGCGATCTACACGATCTTCATGGTCTACCCGCTGCTCGACTCACTGCGGCTGAGCCTGTACGCGCCGCGGGACGGCGTGCACACGTTCGTCGGGCTGGACAACTTCGTCCACCTGCTCTCCGACGACCTGCTGTCCGAGGCGTTCTGGAACGCGGTGTGGAACAACCTGGTGTTCTTCGCCGTGCACTTCTTCGTCCAGAACCCGATCGGGCTGCTGCTCGCGGCGCTGCTGGCCGCCCCCACGCTGAAGGGACGCGGGACCTACCGCACGCTGCTGTTCATCCCGACGACGCTGAGCGTGGTCATCGTCGGCTTCATCTGGCAGCTCATCATCAGCCCGGTGTGGGGGTTCGTCGACACGCCACTGCTCGGCCAGTCGAGCACGGCGCTGGTGACGCTCGCGCTGATGTCGGTGTGGCAGTACATCGGCATCCCGATGATCCTCTTCTACGCCGTGCTGATCAGCATCCCCGACGAGCTGACCGAGGCGGCGACGGTCGACGGCGCCGGCGGCTGGACGACGTTCTGGCGGGTCAAGTTCCCACTGATCCTGCCCACCGTCGGCATCGTCTCCGTCGTCACGTACGTCGCCAACATGAACGCGTTCGACCTGATCTACACCGTGAAGGGCGCCCTGGCCGGACCGGACTTCGCCTCGGACATCATGGGGACGTTGTTCTTCCGCACGTTCTTCGGCTTCCAGCTCCAGCAGGGCTCCAGCACGATGGGCGCCACGGTCGCCACCATGATGTTCCTGCTCATCCTGGCCGGCGTGCTGCTCTACTTCTACGGCTGGCAGCGGCGCGTCGAGAGCTACGAACTGTGAGGAGCCCAGAGTGAGCGCTGTGAGCACCCCGGCCCGCGGTGTCGCGCGGCCGACGCGGGCGAGCCGGTCGTGGCGGACGCGCGCCGGCGCGGCGGTTCCGCACGTCATCCTGCTCGCCTACGTCGTCGTGGCATGCGGTCCGATCGCGCTGATCGTCATGAACGCGTTCAAGTCCCGCCAGGCGATCTTCGAGGAGCCGTTCGCCTTTCCGACGCCGTCGACGCTGGATCTGGGCGGCTTCGAGACGGTCTTCACCCGGGCCCGGTTCGAGCTGTACTTCCTCAACAGCTTCGTCGTCACCGTCGGCACGGTGGCCCTGGTGCTGCTGCTCGGGTCGATGGCCGCGTTCGCCCTGGCCGAGTACCGCTTCGTGGGCATCACGTTCGTGTCGCTGTACCTGGCCGTGGGCATCATGATCCCGATCCGGCTCGGCACTGTCGGGATCCTCGACCTCATGGTCCGCCTGGGCTTGGTGAACTCGCTGGCCGGCCTGGTGCTGGTGTACACCGCCATGGGGCTGCCACTGGCGGTGTTCGTCCTGACCGCGTTCTTCAAACAGGTGCCCGGCGACCTCAAGGACGCGGCGCGCATCGACGGCGCGAGCGAGTACCGGGTGTACTTCCTGGTGCTGCCGCTCGTGCGGCCGGGGCTGGCCGCCATCGGCGTCTACACGATGCTGCCGATCTGGAACGACCTGTGGTTCCCGCTGATCCTCACGCCCGGCGAGAGCGTCCGCACGGTCACCCTGGGCACCCAGCTGTTCCTCGGGCAGTTCGTCAGCGACTGGAACGCCGTGCTCGCCGTGCTGACGCTGGCGGCGCTGCCGATGCTGGCGCTGTTCATCATCTTCTCGCGGCAGTTCGTCCGCGGCCTGACGTCGGGAGCGGTCAAATGAGCCGGACGCGCATCGGCATCGTCGGGGCGGGCTTCATGGGTGCGGTGCACGCGGCGGCGTGGGCGACCTGTCCGGACGCCCGGCTGACCGCGGTCGTGGCCGGGTCGGGTGGTCCGCCCGCCCGGCTCGCCCGCGAGTACGGCATGCAGGCCTGCGCCGACCTGGACGACCTCCTCGGCCGGGTCGATCTCGTGGACGTCTGCGTTCCCACCGACCTGCACCACGAGATCACCGTCCGCGCGGCTCGCGCCGGGTGCGCCGTCGTCTGCGAGAAGCCGCTGGCCCGAACGCCCGACGAGGCGGCGGACGTGATCGCGGTGTGCCGGGACGCCGGCGTGCCGCTGCTGCCGGCCCACGTCGTGCGGTTCTTCCCCGAGTACGCGGCGGCGAAGGCGGCGGTCGACGCCGGCGCGATCGGCGCACCGGCGGTGGTCCGGCTGACCCGGGCGACGTTCCCGCCGGCGAAACCCGCGGACGACTGGTACTTCGACGAGACGCGCTCGGGCGGACTCCACGTCGACCTGATGATCCACGATCTCGACTACGCCCGATGGGTCGCCGGCGAGGTCGTGAGCGTGCATGCGCGCAGTGTCCGCGCCGTGCGCCCCGACGTCCGCGCCGACCACGTCCTCGCCATCCTGCGGCACGAGTCCGGCGCGATCAGCCATGTCGAAGGATCGTGGGCTCATCCTCCGCCGACGTTTCGCACCCGGGCCGAGATCTCGGGCACCGGTGGCGTGCTCGACATCGACTCCGACCGCACCGCGCCGGTGCGCCCGGCCCTGCGGGCGGGTGTCCGGGCGGGGGAGATGCCGCTGCCGTCCAGCCCGCTCGCCGAGACGCCCTATGCCGTCCAGCTGCGGCATTTCCTCGACGTCGTCCGTGGCGCGGCGGTGCCGGTCGTGACCGCCGAGGACGCCCTCGCCGCGGTGCGGATCGCGACCGCGGTCGGGCGGTCGATCGCCACCGGCCGGCCCGTCGACGTGGAGGTGGCCGCATGAGGGTCGGCTTCCTGTCCACCGCTCACGTGCACGTCGACGCCTATGTCGGCAACATCCGTGCCGCCGGCGCCGAGGTGGTCGGCGTCAGCGACGACGACGCCGAGCGGGGCATGCGCTGGGCGGCCGCTCACTCCGTCGCGTGGTTCCCCTCGCCGCAGCGGCTGCTGGACGCGGGGGTCGACGCGGTCGTCGTCGGTTCGGAGACGGTGCACCACCGTCGTCTGGTCGAGCTGGCGGCGGCGGCCGGTGTCGCCGTGCTCTGTGAGAAGCCGCTCGCCACGAACGAGGACGACGCGCGGGCGATCGTCGACGTGTGCGCCGGCGCCGGCGTACCGCTGATGACGGCGTTCCCCATGCGGTTCAGCCCGCCGCTGCGCGAGTCCGCGGCGCTGCTCGCCGACGGCGCACTCGGCCAGGTCTACGCCTGCACCGGCACGAACCAGAGCGTGCTGCCGACCCGGCACGGTGCCTGGTTCGCCGATCCCGTGCTGGCCGGCGGCGGCGCGCTCATGGACCATGTGGTGCATCTCGCCGACGTCCTGCGCTGGTACCTGGGTCACGATCCCGTCGACGTGTACGCGGCGACCAACCGCGTCCTGCACCGCGACACCGTCACCGTCGAGACCGGCGGGCTGGTCATGCTCGGCTATCCCGACGGCGTGTTCGCCACCATCGACTCCAGCTGGAGCCGCCCGGAGGGCTATCCCACCTGGGGCGGGCTCACCCTCGAGCTGGTCGGCGAGCACGGCACCATCGCCGTCGACGCCTTCAGCCAGCACCTCACCGTGCACGGCGCGTCGCCTGGGCAGCTGGACTGGCCGATGTGGGGGTCCGATGCCAATCAGGGCATGATCGAGGAGTTCCTCGACGCGGCCCGTCATCGGCGCCGGCCCTCCGTCACCGGCGAGGACGGGCTGGCGGCCACCCGCGTGGCGCTGGCCGCGTACCGGTCGGCCGCCAGCGGCGAGCCGGTAGCGCTGCTCGCCGGGTAACGGACTACGCGGTCTGCTGCGCGGCGGTGGCGCAGCGGGCCTTGCCGGCGAGGACGGTGAACCCCGTCGGGTGCGCGCTCGCGGTGGGCTCCGGGGCCGGCGGCGGGTCGATCCAGCGGATCTCGGTGAGGCCGCCGTGGCCGTGGATGGTCTCGACGTGCTCGATGTCGTCGTAGACGGCGACCGACTGGACGTCGGAACAGCACCAGGCCAGCGTCGTGCGGCCGGTGGGGTACTGCGTGCCGTAGGCGACGATGCCCGTGCCGGAGACGCCGGTGATGTCGTAGCGACGGTGCAGGGCGAAGCGGCGCGGAAGTTGAGCGGGCTGGCTCACGTGACTCGTTCCCCGTTTCGTTGATCAGGCGTGGCGGCCGGGACCTGGCTGGTCCGACCGGCCGCCACGCCGGCCTGTGGTGTGCGGTCGACGGTCGCTCGGCGCACCCCGATCGCCATGTCCGTCCCTCCGCACTCTCTAGGAGATGTCACCAGAGTGACACTCCCCACACGATCGTGCAGCGTCACCGCGTGACGTGTGACACGTTGAAACATCGGCAGCCACAAGACGCGCGGCGAAAAGGACATTTCATGACATCTGCGGCGGTTGCGCGCAAGGGTCCGGGGTCGCGCCGCAGGGTTCCCGAAGGCGGCGGTTCACTGATCGAAACTGGCCCTGGTCTGCGCCGATGGGCGGTGGAGTGGGTCGGGGCCCGAACCGGCGCGCGCATATGTCTATCGGTTTCGCAGCCGCTCCGTCAGCCCGATGACCGATCCCGTGACATCGGGCTCCCGACTGTGACGTGCCGTCATGGATGCTGGCGGGCCAGCAAGGTGGTGACGGCCGCCATGGTGGCGCCGACGTCGCGGACGTTGCTGCGGCCGAGGTGGGGGACGAAGGCGGTCAGCCGGCCGCGAGCGGCGTCGATGACCCGTTGGTCGCCCGGCGGGCGGGTGCGTGTACGGATGTCGCCGATCTCGAGGACCCGGGTCGCCTGTGGCGCGAACGCCGACAGATGCAGTGCCGGCCCGGAGACGCCGGCGATGACCGGTGCCGAGGCCACGGCGCTGAGCTGCGCGGCGATCGGCAGCTCCTGCGGGTGCAGCACGCGGAAGCCGAGTCGCTCCATGAGTGCGTCGACGAGTTCGTCGCCGTCGCTGCGCCGCCGGTCGTTCGGCAGCCTGGTCCGGGAGAGGAAGACCGGCGGGCCCGGCCGTGCGGCGACGGCGGCGCGGTCCCAGACGTCGACGGCCTCGGCGCTGGTGCGCCGGCCGGGATGGTACGGGCGGTCCGGCACCACCAGCTCCTCGACCTCGGTCGGCCGCGTCACGACCCGGAGCGGGACGTCCCAGCCGCTGCGTCGCACCAGCTCGGTCTGATAGTCCAGCGGCGTGCCGGGCAGGACGAACCGGTGGAACACCAGCCCGTCGACCTCGCGGCCGACCGGCCACAGGCTGGTCAGCGTCTCGGTGACGAAATGCCCGAACCGGCTCATCCAGTGTCCGCCGTAGAGCCAGCGGCCGGCGAGGCGGTCGACGGCCGGATCGGCGCAGTACGCCGGGTCGTCGGCGACGACGTGGTCGCCGTCGTACCCTCCCGCGCGCAGCGACTCCGGCACCAGTCGCCCGCCGTCGTACACCGCGCCGCGCGAGCGGCGTGTCGGGCCGGTGCCGATGTGGACGCTGCTCCAGCCGCTGAGCAGCGCGCCGCGGACCGTCCGCACGGCGGCGGGCGGCGGCGGGGAGTCGGGTGGCACCGCATAGTCCCACTGCATTGTGGCAGACTAGCTTGTCGCAATGCTGGGGAGAAGGGCGGATCAGCTCACGTTCGGGATCATCCGCCGGACGAGGTCGTCGAGTTCGTCGACCACCTCGCGCCAGACGGAGGCGCGTTGGCCGTAGGGGTCGACGATGTCGTCCTCGGGGCTCTCGCCGGCGATGTCGTCGCGGGTGCGGCCCTCACCGACATGCCGGAGCCAGTCGGCGAAGCGCTGGTGCCGGCCGCGGACTGCGGACTTCTCGACGCGGCGGACGAAGTCCTTGACGGTGAACGTCTTCACCCAGGCGTCCGGATGGGCGTCGACGACGGCGCGGACGTGCTCGCGCTCCATGCCGAGCACCAGAGCCGCCGACCCGACCGAGGCGGCGGTGACGGGGAGGCTGCGGTGCCCGCCCAGCTCCAGTCCGCGCTCGCGCATGACCGTGATGCCGACCGGCGGGACCGAGCCGTGTGCGCCGACCAGCGCGCCGGACCGGCCGGCCAGCGGCGACCCGGCCCGCGGCGCGTAGGCGTCGAGCATGGCGGCGGCGATGGGCGAACGGCAGCGGCCGGCCGTGCAGACGAACAGAACGTCGATGCTGACCCCCCACCCGGTGCCCGGTCCGACGACGACGGACGCAGTCTACGGCCGCCGTTTCGCCCCGTTCGCACCGTGCCCGCACCGTGGACCGTGCCGGACGCCGGGGCCGAGAAGACGGTGGCCGCCGCGTCCGGCGACCACCGCTTCCCGCCGGGTCAGTCGACCCGCACCGTCTGCTTCCGGTAGCTCGAGCTCGGACGCAGCGGGTCGTACCGGTTCTCGACGTTGCCGGCGGCGTCGACGGAGAACCAGTGCACCCGCGTCGACCCGGAACCGACCGGGATCGGCGCCGCGGGTTCGCGCAGCCCGGCCGACTCGACCCGCGGCGACGAGTACGTCGGCCGGCTGCCGTCCAGCGTGTAGTGGATGGTCACCGGCTCGGTCGACTCGAAGGTCACGCCCTCGTCGGTGAGCTCGAGCGTGGTGCGCGGCGGCCGGTTGTCGCGGCCGTAGGAGCGGGCCACCTCGAGCAGCCCGATCAGGCCGTTGGAGAACTCCATGGCCTGCTCGTAGCCCTCGGCGAACGGCGGCTGGAAGCCCTGCGGGTCCCACTCCCGCTCGACCGGGTCCCAGAGGTCCGCGCCGACCTCGAAGTCCCAGCCGAAGATGCCGCGGTTGTACCAGTGCTCGTCGGCGGAGTTGCCGGCCGCCGAGTAGAGCACGTCGCTCACCGGGCCGGTGCGGCCGGGCCACACCGCCGTGCCGCGCCAGTCCTGCACGGCGGAGAGGATGTGGCTGGACGCGGCCCAGAAGTAGTTCTCCTCACCCAGGGTCGGGCGGGGCAGCGGGACGCGGCCGTTCGAGACGTACGCGCCGGGCGGCCACATGAAATAGCCGCCGTAGGAGTGCACGTTCATCGCGAACTCGATGTTCGGGTACTCCTGGGTGAGCCACACCTCGTTGCGCGCCTCCGGCTCGGACAGTTCGGCCGGCCCGGAGTACGTGTCGCTGGTGCACGACGCGGACGCGCCGCTGTAGCCGTCGAACCGGGAGCCGACGCTGAAGTTGCGGTTCAGGTCGACGCCCCAGCTCGTGGCGGCCCGCTCGGGGTCGGAGTTCTCCGGACCGCAGTGGTTGGTCATGTTCCGCCGCTGCCCGGCGCGGTCGTAGAAGGAGAAGTGGCTGCCGTCGGGGTTCACCGACGGGATGATGAAGATGTCGAGGTCGTCGACCAGCTTCTTCGTGTCGGCGTCGTTGGCGTAGTTGCGCAGCAGCCGCTCCGCCGTCTCCAGTGCGACCAGCGGCGTCACCCACTCGCGGGCGTGCTCCTGGCTGTAGGCGAACACGCCGGTCCGCGACCCGTCGCGGACCTTGCCGATACGGATCGCCCGCACGGTGAACGGGTCGCGCGAGATCTCCGCGGGTGCGTCCAGCCCGTCGGTGAGGTCCTGCCCGCCGGCCACTGCGAGCCCGGTGCCGCCGGTCGTGCGGTACGTCGACGCCGTCACCAGCGCCGACGCCGCGGGCGAGGCGTTGACGGCCGCGACGACCTGCGCCGCGGTGCTGTTCGGGGCGCCGGCCGCGTCGGTGCCCAGCGACACCCGGACGGTGGCGCCGGCGACGGTGACGCCGAGCGGGCTGCTCGCCGTGCCCGGGTTCACCGTCTCCAGCCGCAGGTCGTTGCCGCCCTCGTGGCCCCAGGCGCGCGACGTCACGTAGAACGCCGAGGCGCCGGTGCCGATCATCGCCTGCGCCTTCCGGCGGTACCCGTTGGTCTGGTACGGCAGCTCGATGATCTCGGCGAGGTCGGGGAACTCGGCGGCCAGCGCCTCGATCCGCTCGTACAGCTCGGTCGGGTCCATGTAGTGGTCGACGAAGCCGGTCGCGTAGTGCGGGCCGGGCTCCGGTCGCGGGTCGCCGAGCCACTCGACGACGGGGACGGTGATCGAGGCGCCGCCGCTGCTGGTGACGGTGACCTCGGCCGGCACGTCGTCGACCGCGACCGGCTCGAAGAACGTGTGGTAGATGTACTGGCCGGCGTCGACGAAGCGGTCCATCGTGACGCTCTGGCCGCCGAAGCTCACCGTCAGGACGGTGCTGCTGTCGGCGCCGAGCGAGCTCTTCACCTCGACGCCCAGGTAGGTCTGGCCGCCGACGCTCTCGAACCACTCCGCTCGCAGTGGTGTCAGCGACTCCGCCAGGCGGGCGAAGGTCTGGTCGGCCCGGCGAACGGCGGCGTCGCGCCCGGCGACGACGGCCGCGGTCTCGGCGGCACTGACGACGACGTCGCCGACGGCGTAACCGAGGTCGCGCAGCACCGCCTGCTCGGCCGGCGTCGCGACGACGTGGACGAGCAGGCCGCCGTCGACCGGGCGGGTGTACTCGGTGACGTCGGCGCCGGCCTCGATGAGGCCGATGACGGCGTCCTGGTCGGCGACCGTGACTTCGACGATCTCACCGGCCTGGCCGGCGGTCTCGGCGGCGGAGACGGGCGACGCGACATCGTCGGGATCGGGTTCCGCGCCGGTGGCCAGTGGCAGCCCTGCGAGTAGCAGGGGCAGGGCTGCCAAGGCGGCCAGCCGGCGGCGGGGACGGTGGGTCTGCGGTGCCATGGGCCACTCCCGGAGGAAGAGGACTATATGACGTGACACGCCATATCGTGGTAGCCCTGTGTCACATTTCGCTACCCTTTGCCCCGGTTTATTTCACGCAGCGTCACCGGCTCAGCCGCTGGAACCGCCGGACCGCCATCGGTACGAAGACCAGTGTGATGACCAGCGGCCAGACGATCGCCCCGAGCATCGCGTGCTGCTCGATCCAGCTGTCGCCCAGCGCCACGGGGTTGCCGAACAGCTCGCGCGCCGCCGTCACCGTCGAGGACACCGGGTTCCACGCCGCGACGGCGCCCAGCCAGTCGGGCATCTGCGACGGGGCCACGAACACGCTGGAGATCATCGCGAACGGGAACGCGACGGCGAACAGGTTGCCGGCCGCCTCCTCGTTGGGCGTCACCAGGCCGATCCAGATGCCGATCCAGATCAGTGCGAACCGCAGCCACAGCAGCAGCCCGAACGCGGCCAGGGTGGCCCAGAACCCTCCGTCCGAGCGCCAGCCGATCACCAGTGCCGTCGCCGCCAGCACCAACAGGTCCAGCATGGCGCTGACGATGTCGGCCAGGCCGCGGCCGGTCACCGGGGCCGACGGTGCCATCGGCATCGAGCGGAACCGGTCGGTGACGCCCTTCGTGGTGTCGAGCACGACGGCGTAGGCCGTGTTCATGAACCCCATCGCCATGGTCATGCCGAACATGCCCGGCATCAGGTACTCGCGGTAGTCGCCACCGCCGGGCACGCTCATCGCGCTGCCGAACACGTAGCCGAACAGCAGCACCGAGACGATCGGGAAGCCGAGCTGCCAGGCGATGTTGGCCGGCTGCCGGATCAGGTGGGTCAGGGTCCGGCCGGCGACCGTCCAGCCGTCGGCCAGCGCCCAGTACATGCGCCGCTCAGGTGCCTCCGGTTCGTGGCCGAGGATGGTCGTGCTCATGCGGGGACCTCCGTCCGCTCGGTCGTGTCGGTGGTCTCCTCGGGCTTGTGGCCGGTGAGCCGCAGGAACACCTCGTCCAGGGTGGGCCGGCGCAACCCGATGTCCTCGACGCCGATGCCCTCGTCCTGCAGCCGCCGCGCCACCTCGGTGAGCGCGGCGACCCGCTGCTCGACCGCCGCGGTGACCCGGCGGTGCTCCTCGTCGATCTCCGGCTCGCCGGCCGCGACCCGCGCGACCGCCTGCAGTGCCACCGGCAGGTCGACCGACTCCTCGAGAACGACCTCCAGCTGATCGCCGCCGACGCGGCGCTTGAGCGCGGCCGGGGTGTCGTCGGCGATCACCTTGCCGTGGTCGATGACGGCGACCCGCCCGGCCAATTGGTCGGCCTCGTCGAGGTACTGGGTGGTCAGCAGCACGGTGGTACCGCCGGACACCAGCGACCGGACCGCCGTCCACACCTCGTTGCGCCCGCGGGGGTCGAGGCCGGTCGTCGGCTCGTCGAGGAAGAGCACCTTCGGTACGAGGATCATGCTGGCGGCGAGGTCGAGCCGGCGCCGCATGCCGCCGCTGTACTCCTTGGTGCCCTTGTCGGCGGCTTCGGTGAGGTCGAACTGCTCGAGCAGCTCGTCGGCCCGGGCGGCCGCGCGGGCCGGGCCGAGGTGGAACAGCCGGCCGAACATCCGCAGGTTCTGCCGGCCGGTGAGGATCTCGTCCACCGCAGTGAACTGGCCGGTGAAGCCGATGCGCCGGCGGACCCTGCGCGCGTCGCGGACGACGTCGAAGCCGGCGACCTCCGCGCGGCCGCCGTCGAGCCGGACGAGCGTGGCCAGGATGCGCACGGCGGTGGTCTTGCCGGCGCCGTTGGGGCCCAGCAGGCCGTAGACCGTGCCCTGCGGGACGGCGAGATCGAAGCCGTCGAGGGCGCGTTTCTCGCCGTACCGCTTCTGCAGTCCAACGGCGTGAATCGCGTGGCTGGAGGTGCTCAAGGGAGTCCCTTTCGCTGAACCGAGTACAATGTACGCGTTAAAGCGTACAGCATGCGCAGTTCATTCCCGGGCTAGTGTTTTCCCTGATGACAACGGACTACAGCAGCGGCAGCGGCGACGTCTCCAAGAGCCTCGAGCTCCTGTGGGGCATGCAGCAGCGACCCACGCGCGGCCCGAAGCCCGGGCTGTCGCTGGAGCGCATCGTCGCGGCCGCCATCGAGGTGGCCGACGCCGACGGCCTCGCCGCGCTCTCGATGCGTCGCGTCGCCACGCACCTCGGCGTCGGCACCATGTCGCTCTACCGTTACGTGCCGGGCAAGGCCGAGCTACTCGACCTCATGCTCGACTACGTGGCCGGCCCGGTCGACGACGATCCGCCCGGCGACGCCGGCGCCGACGGCTGGCGCGCGACGCTGGAGGAGATGGCCCGCGGCGTCTGGCAGCTGTGCCTCGACCATCCCTGGTATCCGCAGGTGGACCAGGTGCGTCCCCTGATGGGGCCCAACAACATCGCCGGCATGGACCGCCTGCTGAGCCGGCTCAAGCCGACCGGTCTCGGCGACAAACCGCTCGTCCTCATGGTCTCCGTCGTCGACGGGTTCGTCACCGCGGTCGCTCGCGCCCACGTCAACTCCCTGCAGGCCGAGCAGCGCACCGGGATCTCGGAGGAGGAGTTCTGGGCAGCGCAGGAACCGGTGCTCATCAGGATGATGGAGTCGGGCCGCTACCCCACCCTGGCCAAGCTGCACGAGGACACGTTCACGTTCAGCTACGAGGACCTGTTCGAGTTCGGCCTGAAGGCGGTGCTCGACGGACTCGCCGTCGTGGTGGCGACCGGCGGTGCTACCGGCTGACCGGCGGCGCGTCGGGTCCGTGGCCGTCGTGGTGCTCCCAGCGGACCCGGTGCGTACCGAAGCCGGCGGCGTGCACGCCGTCGTGGCCGTACGGCCGCCGGCACCGGTACGTCAATGTGTAGAGATCTCGGCAGGAGTCGGCGTAGGTGGTGTACGCGAACTCCAGGTCGAGCCTTTCGTCGATGGTCATGTGGATCACCACGCAATGGGGGGTGGGGGATGGTGTGACGCCCCGTTGCGACGGATCCAGTATCACACGACCGTCAGGATGTCGCCGAGCCCAGCATTCCGTGCGGGTCGATGACGTACTTGCGGGCCGCGCCGCGGTCGAACTCCGTGTAGCCCTCCGGAGCCCGGTCCAGCGGGATGACCGTGGCATTCACGTTCCGCGCGATGGGTGCGCGGTCGTGCAGTATCGCCTCCATGAGGTAGTGGTTGTACCTCATCACCGGGCACTGACCAGTCGTGAACGACAACGACTTCGCCCACCCGAGACCCAGCCGGATCGACAGCGAGCCGACCTTGGCCGCTTCGTCGCCTGCCCCCGGGTCGCCCGTCACGTACAGCCCCGGGATACCGACGGCGCCGCCGGCCCTGGTGACGTCCATGACGGCGTTCAGCACCGTCGCCGGCCGCTCGGACTGCGCGTCGGCGCCGTGCCCGCGCGCCTCGAACCCGACCGCGTCGACCGCACAGTCGACCTCCGGCTCGCCGCCGAGCACCTGAGCGATCTGCTCCTTCGGGTCGCCCATCGACACGTCGATGGTCTCGCAGCCGAACGAGCGGGCCTGTGCCAGGCGCTCCTGCTGCAGGTCCGCGACCATGACCACGGACGCGCCGAGCAGGAAGGCCGACGTCGCCGCGGCCAGTCCGACCGGTCCCGCCCCGGCGATGTAGACCGACGTCCCCGGCTTCACCCCGGCCGTCACGCAGCCGTGGAACCCTGTCGGGAAGATGTCGGCGAGCATCGCGAGGTCGAGGATCTTCGACATCGCCATGTCGCGGTCGGGGAACTTCAGCAGGTTCCAGTCCGCGTACGGCGTCAGCACGTACTCGGCCTGGCCGCCGACCCAGCCGCCCATGTCGACGTACCCGTAGGCCGACCCCGGCCGGTCCGGGTTGACGTTCAGGCAGACCCCGGTCTTGCCCTCCTTACAGTTGCGACACCGCCCGCAGGCGATGTTGAACGGTACCGAGACCATGTCGCCGACCTTGATGAACTCGACGTCACGGCCTACCTCGACCACCTCGCCGGTGATCTCGTGCCCCAGTGCGAGGCCCTCGGGCGCGGTGGTGCGGCCGCGCACCATGTGCTGGTCGCTGCCGCATATGTTGGTGGCGACGACCTTGAGTATCGCCGCGTGGTTCAACTGTCGACCCACGTTGGCCGGATTGACCCCCGGGCCGTCCTGTAGTTCGAAAGTCGGATAGGCGATGGACTCGACCTCGACGTGGCCGGGTCCCCGGTAGATGACTGCTCTGTTTCCAGGCACGTCCCTGCTCCCCTTCCTCGGGATGGAAGATGACGGAAATTCGGCTGCCTCCCCGGCCGCGGTGGCGGGGCCGTCCGAACTCGTCACCGCGCCCCTAGGAAATTGGGCGGACGGCACGGACGAGGGACACCTTGCAAGACGATGGGTGCTCGCTCGCCCGAATTTCCAACGTAGACCCGCCCTCTGGGGCGGTCAATCGAGCTGGGCGGGGTGGTGCGGTCAGGCCGCGTCGAGCGCCTCGCCGAGGGTGTCGGCGCGGACGGCGCAGGCGATCTTGCGCACCGCCCGGCTGGCCCGCTGCCGGGCGGCGGCCCAGCTGATGCCGGCCCGCTCCGCCGCCGCGGCGCCGCCGTCCAACCCGGGTGCGGGCGCGTAGATGTCGATCAGCAGGCTCGCGTCGGCGGCGCTGATCGTGCCGCTGCCGACCGCCCAGGCCAGCAGCTCGGCGAGGTCGACGTCGGCGGCGCGGCCCGGATCGGTGCCGAGGACCGACGCCAGCACGTCCGGTTCGGCCGGTGTCTCGGTGCGGCGGTGCGCCAGCTCGCGGCTGACCACGCCGAGCGTGTCCATCGCGAGGTTCGCCGCGACCTTCGTGGGCCGACGCTCGGTCGGGTAGGTGGCGATGACGGTCCACAGCGCGGCGATCGCGGCGTGCTCCAGGCTGTCGCGGCTGTCCCGGCCCGCGTGCCCCGCGGCGATCCGGATCGCCTTGCCGAGCATCAGCTGCAGGACGGTCCGGCCGGCCAGCGGGTCGCCGCCGTGGGCCAGCCGCAGCAGTGCGATCAGGACGGCGTCCGCGCCTTGTGCGGTGGGGGAGGCCGGGCCTCGTGCCGTGGGAGAGGCCGGGCCTCGTGTGGTGGCGGGGGCCGGGCCGGAGCGCGCCGGCGCCGCGTCCCCGGCGGCGGAGCCTGGTCGCGCGGACGACGGCGCAGCACCTGTGACGCCCCGTCCCCGCGCGGGGACGGCGCCGCGCGCCGCCCGGGCGGCTGTCGCGGCCGCCGCGGTCACCGCGGCCTCGACGTCGGCGAGGTCGCGGCAGCCGGCCAACGCCGTCTCGATGGCTGCCCAGCGGCCGACCACGTCCGGACGCCCGTCGGCGCGGAGCCGGTCCCACTCGTCGTTCAGCCGGCCGGCCACGCCGGTCCCGGTCTGCCGTCGCGCTCCCGTGATCGTGACGCTCATGCGTTCCAGGCTGGGCGGGCACCCTTGCCCGCAGACTTGCCCGGAAGCTTGCCCTCACACCTTTGACCAGCAGGGCAATGGTTGCCCGGACGGCGTTAGAGGCGTCCGCCCTGGTCGAGCAGCGTGATGACGGCATCGCGGGCGGCGGTGATCGAGAGGCCAGTCGTGTCGAGGACGAGGTCGGCGTCCGCGGGTTCCTCGTAAGGGCTGGAGATGCCGGTGAACTCCGGGATCTCGCCGGCCCTGGCCCGCGCGTAGAGGCCCTTGCGGTCGCGCCGCTCACACTCCGCCAGCGGGGTGGCGACGTGGATGAGGAGGAAGTCGCCGTGTGCCTGGGCCATCGTGCGGACCCGGGCCCGGGTGGCGGCGAAGGGCGCGATCGGCGCGCACACCGCCACGCCGCCGTGCTTGGCGATCTCGGCGGCGACGAAGCCGATGCGTTCGACGTTGCGGTCGCGGTCCTCCTTGGAGAACCCGAGCCCGGCGGACAGGTTGCGCCGGACGACGTCGCCGTCGAGGAGGGTGACGGTGCGGGTGCCGATCTCCGCGATGCGGTCGGTGACCGCCCGCGCGATGGTCGACTTGCCCGATCCGGATAGCCCCGTGAACAACAGCACCAGCCCGCGCTCGTGCGGCAGCCGCCGCCACCGGCGCCACGCGTGCCGGCTCGCGGGCGGCCAGTCGGCCGGCTCCGCGGCGGTGCCGTCGAGCCAGTCGCGCAGCGCCTGTGCCGATGGCGGCTCGGCCGGCACGACCCTGGTGCCGCCGTAGGCGACGGCGATCCGCTCGGCCAGCTCCTCGTCGCGATCGTCGCCGTACTGCGGTGCCGGGACGACGATCAGCTCGGCTCGGCGGCCGTCGCGGCGCAGCCGGTCGCGCAGCGTCAGCGTCGCCGAGATGACGTCGGCGGCGTCCGGCCCGGGCACGATGCGCGGCCCGTCCAGCACGATCAGCAGCACCGGCTGCCCGGGCTTCGCCGTCGCGGCCTCGAGCGTGCGCAGATCGACCGGATCGCGGGTGACGACGGCCGCGCCGCCGGCCGGCTTCCCCCGACCCGGCGCGCGCCGCAAATCCGCGTACGCCCCGCGCGGCTCGTCGTCGGTGACGGCGGCCGCGCGGCGCACCGTCCCCTTCACGGTCAGCCGGCGCTTGCGGGTGGTCGCTGACTCGACGGTGACGACGGCGACCGGCGCGCCCTCGGCGTCGGTGACGGTCAGTTCGGTGCCCGGCGCGGGCTTCTTGCCGGGCAGCGGGTCGAGCTCGACGGCGATCGCGGGCGGCGGCGCGGCGGCGCCGGGCACCGCGATGCCCAGCAGCGCGAGCTCGAGGGTGGTGAGGGTGATCGGATCGGGGGTCAGAGCGGGACCGGGGGTCGGTTCGGCGGCCACGGCGCACAGCTTAGGGCCGCCGGGCGGCCGCGCCGGAACCCGTCTCAGCCCGACAGCGAACCCACGGCGTCGCCGACCGGGACGTCACCGCCGATCAGCTCGAGCGTCAGCCGCGCGGTGCCCGGCTCGTCCAGCAGGGCCAGCAGCACCGCGGCGACGTCGTCGCGCGTGACCCGTCCGCGCGGGACCGACGACGCCAGCCGCACCCGTCCGGTCCCCGGGTCGTCGGTCAGGCCGCCGGGCCGCAGCACCGTCCAGTCGAGGTCGCGACGGCGCAGGTCGGCTTCGCTCTCGCCCTTGGCGGTCAGGTACACCTGGAAGACATCGTCGGGGTCGGCCGGCGGCTCGGTCGTGGCGCCCATCGACGACACCAGCACGTAGCGCCGCACCCCGGCCAGCTCCGCGGCGTCGGCCAGCAACGCCGCCGCGCCGCGGTCGACGGTGTCCTTGCGGGCCGCGCCGCTGCCCGGCCCGGCGCCGGCCGCGAACACCACCGCATCGGCACCGCGGACCTCGTCCGCCAGCTCCTCGGCACCGGCCTGCTCCAGGTCGATGACGACCGCCGTGGCGCCGGCCGAGGCGAGGTCGCCGGCCTGGTCGGGATTGCGGATCAGGCCCACCGCGCTGTCGCCGCGCAGAGTGAGCAGCCGCTCCAGTCGAAGTGCGATCTGTCCGTGCCCGCCAGCGATGACCACCTTCATTGGCCGTACGTTAGCCGACGTCGTCTCACGGGGTGGACCGAAGCCCCGGCAGGACCCGGGCCTTGCTGGACCGAAGCCTCGGCAGGACCAGGGGCCGGGGCGGGCCGGACCGGCGCGGCCGCGACAGCTCGCCCGTTCGCCGGGGCCGGCACCCCGCCCGGCCGGGTGGGAGGCCCACCCTACGGGCGGGCACCGACAACCCGTCGCGAACGAGCGTCAGCAGCCCCGCTCGACCAGCGCCGTTGGGTCCGCGACGGTGCGTTACGCTCGCGCGAGTGAGAGCACTGGTCAAGGCCGGACCCGGCGCCGGGTTGGAGTTGGCGGACGTCGCGATGCCGGTGGCGGGCGCGGGTGAGGCGCTGGTCCGGGTCCTGCGTACGGGCATCTGTGGCACCGATCTGCACATCGTGAACTGGGACCCGTGGGCGCAGGCGAACGTCCGCCCGCCGTTGGTCGTGGGGCACGAGTTCGTCGGCGAGGTGGTGGAGGTCGGTCCGGGCAGCCGCGGCGTCCAGGTGGGCGATCTCGTCTCCGGCGAGGGCCACGTCGTGTGTGAGCGGTGCCGGCACTGCCGGGCGGGGCAGCGGCACCTGTGCCCGAACACCGAGGGCATCGGCGTGCACCGTCACGGCGCGTTCGCGGAGTACATCGTGATGCCGGCGGGGAACCTGTGGCGGCATCCGGACGGCATCGATCTCGACGCGGCGGCGATCTTCGACCCGTTCGGCAACGCGGTGCACACCGCGTTGAAGTTCCCGGTGCATGGTGAGGACGTGCTGGTGGCCGGTGCCGGCCCCATCGGCATCATGGCGGCTCTGGTGGCCAGGCACGCGGGTGCGCGCAACGTCGTCATTACCGACGTCAACCCGTACCGCCTCGAGCTGGCCGATCGTCTGGGCGCCGGCACGACCGTCGACGTCCGGGCGACGACGCTGGAGGAGGTGCGCCAGCAGCTGGGCATGGCCGAGGGGTTCGACGTCGGGATGGAGATGTCGGGCGACCCGATCGCGTTGCACGACATGATCGAGTCGATGGCCAACGGCGGGCGCATCGCGATGCTCGGCCTGCCGTCGAAGGAGAGCAACGTCGACTGGTCTCGCATCGTGCTGCGCATGCTCACCATCAGCGGCATCTACGGCCGGGAGATGTACGAGACCTGGTACCAGGCCTCCGTCCTGGTCGCCGCGGGCGTCGACATCTCCCGTGTCGTGACGCACCGGTTCCCCAGCACTGAGCACGAGGCGGCGTTCGAGGCGGCGGCCAGCGGGCACAGTGGCAAGGTCATCATCGAGTGGGCGCAGCGGTAACGGAGGAGGACGCCATGTACGGAGCGATGCGCGACGAGCTGCGGAAGAACCTCGACGAGATCCGCGCGGCCGGGCTGTACAAGCCCGAGCACGTCATCGGCAGCCCGCAGAGCGCCCGGGTCACGCTGGCCGACGGCCGCAGCGTCCTGAACATGTGTGCCAACAACTACCTCGGGCTGGCCGACGACCCCGGCCTGATCGAGGCGGCCAAGCGCGGCCTCGACGAGTGGGGCTTCGGCATGGCGTCGGTGCGGTTCATCTGCGGCACGCAGACCATCCACACCGACCTGGAGCGGAAGATCTCCGACTTCCTCGGCACCGACGACACGATCCTGTACGGCTCGTGCTTCGACGCCAACGGCGGGTTGTTCGAGACGCTGCTCGGCCCCGACGACGCCGTCATCTCCGACGCGCTCAACCACGCGAGCATCATCGACGGCATCCGGTTGTCGAAGGCGCGCCGGCTGCGCTACGCCAACGCCGACATGGCCGAGCTGGAGGCGCGGCTGAAGGAGGCGAGCGACGCCCGGTTCCGGCTGATCGCCACCGACGGCGTGTTCTCCATGGACGGCTACCTCGCGCCGCTGGACCGCATCTGCGATCTCGCCGAGCGGTACGACGCGCTGGTCATGGTCGACGACTCGCACGCGGTCGGGTTCATCGGCGAGCACGGTGGCGGCACGCCCGACCACTTCGGCGTCGCCGACCGTGTCGACATCGTCACCGGCACGCTGGGCAAGGCGCTGGGCGGCGCCAGCGGCGGCTACACGTCCGGGCGCACGGAGATCGTGGAGTACTTGCGGCAGCGGTCGCGGCCGTACCTGTTCTCCAACTCCGTCGCGCCGTCCATCGTCACCGCGGCGACCGCGGTCCTGGACCGGCTGGCTTCCGGCGGCGAGCTGCGTGCCCGGCTGCGCGAGAACACCGAGTTCTTCCGCGCGGAGATGACGGCGCTCGGGTTCGACGTGCTGCCCGGCACGCACCCGATCGTCCCGGTCATGATCGGCGACGCCACCCGCGCGGCCCGGTTGTCGGAGCTGCTGTTCGACGAGGGGGTCTACGCGGTCAGCTTCAGCTACCCGGTGGTCCCGCACGGCGCGGCCCGCATCCGCACCCAGGTGTCGGCGGCGCACAGCATCGACGACCTGCGCGCGGCCACCCAGGCGTTCGTCCGGGCCCGCGACGCCCTCGGCTGAGTCCGCCGGGCGGCGCCGCGTGGTGTCCACGGGGTGAGACTTCCCGGCGATCCGGGAGCCATGCCTAGGACTGTGTTCGCTCTGCGAGGCATGCATGCCTGGTGGTGCGGGATGACGCCTGGTGGGGTAGCGGATCGTTGATGATCATCGTCGCCCACTTTCCGGCATACGGGGCACAACGGGAGCTAGGCGGGTGTGTGGCGGGTGTGGCGGGGAGTGAGGCGTGCCCAGATCCTCCCCGTCCCTCTGATAGCTGCCCGTTCTTGGCCGCGGGCGTGCGGGTCGAGCGGTCGTCGTCGGCGCGAAGCGCCCGTCAGTCCGCTTGAGGCGCACGGTCGCGGCAAGAGAATGGGCGGCAGGGGGACGGGGAGCCCCAGCCACCTGACGATCCAGCCCACTGACGACCCTGCGACCCGGCCGACTCGGCGAGCCCGGCCGACTCGGCGCACCCCAGCCAACCCCGCACCCCGGCCAACCCGCGACCGGCCACCTCGGGCCCCGGCCAACTCGGCGAGCCCGGCCAACCCCGGCCGACTCGGCGCACCCCAGCCAACCCCGCACCCCAGCCAACCCGCGACCGGCCACCTCGGGCCCCGGCCAACTCGGCGAGCCCGGCCGACCCCGGCCGACTCGGCGCACCCCAGCCAACCCCGCACCCCGGCCAACCCGCGACCGGCCACCTCGGGCCCCGGCCGACTCGGCACACCCTCAGTCCACTTCCTCGCTCACCGGCGAGCGCCCGGGCCCTCATCAACCTCGACGTCGTCGCCGTGCAGCGGCTCGCCGCAGTGCGAGCAGCGCACCTCGGCGTGCACGTGCTCGCCGCACGCGCGGTGTCGCAGCAGCGTCGGCGGGCCGGCGGCGCCCGCCGTCCAGCGATCGCCCCAGGCGCTGATCGCCATCAGCACCTCGGTCAGTTCCAGCCCTTTCGCCGTGAGGGCGTACTCGTGCCGTGGCGGCCGGTCGGAGTACTGGCGGCGCTCCAGCACGCCGTGCCCGACCAGCCAGGTGAGCCGTTCGGTGAGCACCTTGCGGGAGATGCCGAGGTCGCGCTGCAGCTCGTCGAACCGGCGGATGCCGACCCACACGTCGCGGATGATCAGCGGCGACCACGGCTCGCCGGCGATGTCGAGCGTCCGGGCGATCGAGCAGGTCATGTCGCCGAAATCGGTCCGCTGCATGCCGCACCTCCAGTCAGTTGCTTGAAGGAACTTACTACGCTAGCGTCCGTCTCCTCAAGAAACTAACCTCAGCTCAGGAGGCGCCATGAGCCCGACCACCGAGTTCCTGTTCCGGCCCGAGGACGCTACGCCGATGAGTACGGACGAGTCCGACCTCTTGGCCTGGCCGGTGGCCGCCGAGGGGTTCGCCGCCGCCCCGAAGTACTGGCTGGCGACGGGGCGGGCGAGCGGGCGGCCGCACGTCATGCCGGTGCTCGGCGTCTGGCTGGGCGACGCGTTCGCGGTCAGCACTCGGCCGGGCTCGGTGAAGGGCCGCAATCTGCTCCGCGGCGGCGGCTGTGTCGTCACCGCGGCGACGGACGCCGGCGACCTCGTGCTCGAGGGCGCCGCCCGCCACGTCACCGACCCCGCACGGCAGGCGGCCGTCGCTGCCGCGTTCGTCGCGAAGTACGACTGGCGCTTCGGCCTGCGCGACGGCCGCGCCTACGACGACAGCCTGCCGGGCTCGCCGGAGTACGCGTTCTTCGAGATCGCCCCGGCGAAGGGCTTCGGCTACGGTTCCGACGGGCTGACGGCGACCCGTTGGCGGTTCTGATCCTCCAGTGCGCCGGTGAGCCGGGCGCCCTCGATGTCGACGTTCGGCAGCAGCCGGTCCAGCCAGCCGGGCAGCCACCACGCGCGGTCGCCGACCAGTGCGAGCACCGCCGGCACGATGGTCATCCGCACGACGAACGCGTCGACGGCGATCGCGACGGCCAGCGCGAAGCCCAGCTGCCGGATGTCGGCCGCCTCGTTCAGCACGAATCCGCCGAAGACGCTGATCATGATGATGGCCGCCGCCGAGACGACCCGCGCGCCGTGGCCGAAGCCCGTCGTGACCGCGCCGACCGCCGGCTCGCCGTGCACGTACGCCTCGCGCATCCGCGTCACCAGGAACACCTCGTAGTCCATGGCCAGGCCGAACACGATGCCGACGACGATGATCGGCAGCATGCTGTTGATCATGCCGACCTCGTCGACGCCCAGGCCGGTCAGCCAGCCCCACTGGAACGCGGCGACCATCGCGCCGAACGTCGCCGCCATCGTCAGCAGGAAGCCGAGCGTCGCCTTCACCGGCACGACCAGCGACCGGAACGCCAGCATCAGCAGCACGAACGACAGCCCGACGACGACCAGCAGGTAGGGCAGCAGTGCCTGTGACATCCGCTCGGAGAAGTCGATGTACAGCGCGGTCAGCCCGGTGACGAGGACGGTGGATCCGGCGGGCGCGTTCGGCCCGGCGAGCTCGGCGCGGATGGTCTCGACCAGCCGCTCGGTCTCCGGGCTGGACGGCCCGCTCGCCGGGACGACCGTGATGACGGCGGTCCGGCCGGCCTCGTCCGGCTCCGGCGGAGTGACCATCGCGACGCCGTCCAGGTCCTGCAGCCCCGCCGCGACGTCCGCCGCCGCGGCCTCGGCGCCCTCACCGTCGACGATCACCAGCAGCGGCCCGTTGAAGCCCGGCCCGAACCCCTCGACGGTGAGGTCGTAGGCCTGCCGCTGCGTGGTGCCGGCCGGGTAGGTGCCCTCGTCGGGCAGCCCGAACCGGGCGTCCAGCACCGGCAGCGCGAGGACGGCGAGGCCGGCGACGCTCGCCGTCAGCGCCACGACCGGGTGGCGGGTGATCAGGCCGGCCCACCGGCGGCTCGCCCGCGGCACGTCGTCGTCCTCCGGGTCGCCGGCCCGGGAACGCAGTCCCGGCAGGCGCGACAGCATCCGCCGTCCGGCGAACCCGAACAGCGCCGGCAGCAGGGTCAGCGCGATGACGACGGCGATCGCGACGGTGACGGCGGCGGCCAGGCCCATCTCCGTCAGCATCGGGATGCCGACGACGGACAGCCCGGCCAGCGCGATGACGACGGTGAGCCCGGCGAACACGACGGCCGTGCCGGCGGTGCCGATGGCCCGGCCGGCCGCCTCGTCGCCGGGCAGGCCGGTGGCCAGTTCGTGGCGGTACCGCGAGGCGATGAACAACGCGTAGTCGATGCCGACGGCGAGGCCGAGCATGGTCGCGAGGATCGGCGTGATCGTGCTGAGGTCGACGAACGCCGTGGCCGCGGTGACCAGTGCGACACCGACGCCCACGCCGATGACGCCGGTGAGCAGCGGCATGCCGGCCGCGAGCAGCGATCCGAACGTGATGACCAGCACCAGCGCGGCGACGGCGATGCCGAGCAGCTCGCTGCCCAGCTCCGGTTCCGGCTCCGCCGCGGTGCCGGCCAGTTCGACCCGCAGGCCGGAGTCGCGGGCGGTCTCGACGGCGTCGTCGAGCGTCTCGCGGGTCTGCGCCTCCAGCGAGAAGAAGTCGACGACGTACGTGACCTCGGCCAGCGCCACCCGGCCGTCCTCGGACACCAGGCCGGCGGCGAACGGGTCGACGATCTCGGCGACCTGCGGGCCGGCGTCGATCTGCGCGACGGCGTCGGCGATGGCCTGCTGATGGGCCGGGTCGGTGACGGTGCCGCCGTCGGGCGCCGCGAACACCAGCCGCGCCGCCGCTCCGTCCGGCGAGGAGCCGGGGAAGCGCTCCTGCAGCAGGTCGAACGCCTCCTGCGACTCGGTGCCCGGGATCGCGAACGAGTCCGCCGTCGGGCTGGACAGCGTCGCCGCGGCCACTCCGGCGAGTGCGATCACCGCCAGCCAGACGGCCCCGACCAGGCGGCGGCTCCGATACGAGAACCGCCCGATCCGGTACAGCAGGGTTGCCACGACAGCCTCCGACAGTCACTTGACTTAGAACGTCTCTGCTTTCTGAGAGTAACTGTCAGATTGTTCACCGCACAAGACCGGTCAGGTTTCGAGAAGCGGCGACCCCGGTCCGCTCCCTAGCCTGGACGAGTCAGAACGGCTCACGCAGGGGGAGGAGATCGAGTGAACACGCAGAAGTCCGGCAGCACCTACGAAGGGTTCGACGAGGCGGAGCGCGCCGCGATGAAGGAGCGGGCCAAGGAGCTCAAGAAGGGCAGGAAGAGCAAGGTCGACCCGGAGGTCGACCTGCTGGAGAAGATCGCCGAGATGCCCGACGAGGACCGCGTGCTCGCCGAGCGGATCCACGCCCTCATCAGCGCCGAGGTGCCCGAGCTCTCGCCGCGGACGTGGTACGGGCAGCCCGCCTACGCCAAGGGCGGCAAGGTCCTCTGCTTCTTCCAGGCCGCGGCGAAGTTCGGCACGGACTACGCGACGTTCGGCTTCAACGAGGCGCCGCTGCTCGACAACGGCACCATGTGGCCGACCGCGTTCGGCCTGCGGGAACTGACGCCCGCCGACGAGGAGCTGCTGGTCTCGCTGGTGAAGAAGGCCGCCGGCTAGCCTAGAGCTCCGCCAGCACGGCGGCGACCAGCCGGGCCCGCTCGGCCAGCGACGCGATGACCACCTGCTCGTGGACGGCGTGTGCGCCGGCGCCGAGCGGGCCGAATCCGTCGAGCGTCGCGACGCCGAGCGACCCGGTGGTGTTGGTGTCGGCGCCGCCCGCCGCGGGGGAGCCGTCGATCCGCTGACCCACGCTCGCGGCGGCCCGCCGGACGGTGCCGAGCAGCCCGGAGGTGGTGTCGTCCGGCGCCCAGGTCGGCCGCCGCGACAGCACCTCGGCGGTCACGGCCGCGCCGGCCCGGATCGGGCGCAGCGACGTCAGCCCGTCCAGCACGACCCGCTCGGACTCGGCGTCGGCGAAGCGCAGTCCGATGTCGGCGTGCGCGGCCGCCGGCACGACGTTGGTGCGGCCGCCGCCGGCGACGGTGCCGACGTTGCACAGCACGTCGCCCGGTGCGTGCCGGACGATCGACCGGATCAGGATCAGCTGGTCGACCAGCTCGTCGACCGCGGAGGCGCCGGCGTCCGGGTCGAGTGCGGCGTGTGCCTCGACGCCGTCGACGGCCAGCCGCAGCCGGGTGCTGCCGCGCCGCCCGGCCTTCAGTGAGCCGTCCGGGTGCGGAGACTCGAACCCGAGCGCGGCGACGGCGTCGCGCGCGGCCTCGGCGACCAGGGCGCTCGCGGTCGGCGAGCCGACCTCCTCGTCGGCCACCACGACGACCCGCACCGGCGGGTGGCCGGCACCGCCGGCCTCGTGCGCGGCGCGGGCCAGCTCGAGCGCGGTCTCCATGACGACCAGGCCGCTCTTCATGTCGTAGGCGCCGGGTCCGTGCGCGACGCCGTCGGCGACCCGCCACGGCATCGGCCCGTCCAGCTGGCCGGCCGGCCATACGGTGTCGTGGTGGCCGAGGAACAGCACCGGCGCGGCATCGGCCTTCGCGCCCCGGCCCGGGTGGTCCATGACCAGGTGGTCGCCGCCGGGCGCGGCGACCCGGCGCGTCGTCGCGCCCAGCTCGCGGTGCCGCGCCAGCAGAACCTCGCCGAGCGCGTCCAGCCGTGCGGCGTCGCCGGTGGGCGTCTCGTGCCGGACGTAGCCCTCCAGGCGGGTGAGCAGCGCGTCGAGGTCTGGTGCGGTACCGTTCATAGTGCGACTATACGTTCCGTATCATCGTCAGTGTGGTCGGTTGACGGGTTGTAGTACGCGACTTGCGATCCGTATCTGCACCTAGGAGGGCTATGACCCCGCGCGTCGAGCGACTCCGGTCCGCCGCCGACCTCGCCTCCGCCGCACGGCTGTACCGCGAGGTGTTCGGTTACCAGGACCCCGCGCAATCGGTGAACCCGCGGCTGCTCGCCTCGCTGGCGGCCAACGGGGGCTCGGTGGTCGGCGTCCGCGGCGACGACGGCGAGCTGATCGCGTTCGCGTACGGCTTCGTCGGCATGGAGGGCGGCGCGGTCTACCACTACTCCCAGGCCGCCGTCGTCGCGGCCGGGCAGCAGGGCCGCGGGCTCGGCCGGGCGCTCAAGCGTGGCCAGCGCGAGGTCGCCCTGGCCGGCGGGCAGACCCGCATGCGCTGGTCGTTCGACCCGTCGGTGGTCCGCAACGCGCACTTCAACCTCGACGTGCTGGGCGCGGCCGGGCGGTGGTTCCGGCCGAACTTCTTCGGGCAGCCCGACACCGACCGGTTGATCGTCGACTGGGACCTCGACGACGACCGGCGGGTCCGCGAGGCGCCGCCGCCGGCCGAGCCGCCCGCCGGCCTCGCCGACCCGGCCGGCTGGCTGCGGCCCCGGCCGGCCGGCCCCGACATCTGGCTGCCGCTGCCGCTGACCTCCACTCCGGAGCAGCGGCGCGAGCTGGGCGCCGTCATCGGCTCGCTGATCGTCGAGGGCTCGGCCGCGGTGTCCTGCGTCCGGGTCTCGCCCGAGACCGGCGCCTATCGTTTCGTCCGGGGTGCGTCATGACCGAGCTGACCAGTCCGTCGCAGCGGTTCGGCGCCCGGCTGCAGCGGCCGTCGTCGGCGGCGGCGCTGCAGACTCGCGTGATCGAGCAGGAGACCAAGACGCTGGCCGAGGCGTTCGCGCGCGTCACGGCCGACGGCACGGTGGCGGCCGCCGCGGCGACGGTGGTCGCGGCCCGCCGCCGGTTCGTCGCGGGCACCGGCAAGTCGTTCGCGTACGCCTCGCTGCTCGCCGTCGACCTGTCCGCGGGGCTGTCCAACGTCACGCTGGTCGACGGCACCCTGGTCCGCCACGTCGACGTGCTGGCCGACGTCCGCGAGTCCGACGTGCTGGTGGCGGTCTCGCTGCGCCGGTATCGCCGCGAGACCATCGCGCTGGCCCGGCGGTTCGCGGCCGCGGGCGGCGCCGTCGTCGCCGTCACCGACACCGCGGACTCGCCGCTCACCACCGTCGCCGGGCAGTCCATCGTCGTGCCGACCGCGAGTGCCTCGTTCGCCGACTCGCCCACCGCCGTCGCCGCCGTCGTCCACCTGCTCGCCACGCTCACCACCGCCAGCGCGAAGGGCGCCCGCCGCCGGCTGGCCGAGCGCGACCGGCTCGCCCACGACCTCGAGCTCTACTGGGAGGACTGACCGTGCGCGTCACCCATGCGTCCCTGCACCTGGTCCGGCTGCCGCTGGTGCACCGGTTCCGCACCAGCTCGCACGCCAAGGACCACCTCGACCACATCCTCGTCCGGCTCACCGACGAGTCCGGCGCGGCCGGCTGGGGCGAGATCGCCTCGGCGTCAGATCCGTTCTACTCGCCGGAGACGGTCGACACCTGCTGGCTGGTCGCCGAGCGGTACCTGCTGCCGGCGGTCGTCGGCGCCCGCTGGGAGGACCCCGCCGAGGTGGCCGGTCTGTGGGCGAAGGTGCGCGGCCACCAGTTCGCCAAGGCCGGGGTCGACATCGCGGCGTGGACGCTGTGGTCGCTGTCGGGCGGGGTGTCGCTGGCGACGGCGCTCGGTGGCGTTCGCGACTCGGTGGTCGCCGGGGTGTCGCTGGGCATCGAGCCGACGATCGACGACCTGCTGGCCCAGGTCGGCAAGCACGTCGACGCCGGCTACCCGCGGGTGAAACTGAAGATCGCCCCCGGCTGGGATGTCGAACCGGTGCGCGCGGCGCGGTCGTCCTTCCCGGACCTGCAACTGCACGTCGACGCCAACGGCGCCTACGGCGAGTCCGAGGAGGAGGTGCGGGCGCTGCGCGCGCTGGACGAGTACGGGCTGTCGATGATCGAGCAGCCGTTCGCGCCGCGGAACCTGCTCGCGCACGCCGCCCTGCAGCGCGACATCGAGACCCCGGTCTGCCTCGACGAGTCCATCGACACGCTCGACGACCTGCGGACGGCGGTCGTGCTGGGCGCGCTGAAGGTGCTCAACATCAAGGTGTCCCGGCTGGGCGGGCTCGGCCCGGCGGTGGCCGCGCACGACCTCGCGGCCGAGCACGACATCCCGGTCTGGTGCGGCGGCATGCACGAGTTCGGCGTCGGCCGGGCCGCCAACGTCGCGCTGTCCAGCCTGCCCGGCTTCACCCTCCCGTCCGACGTGTCCGCCTCGGACAAGTACTACGAGCGCGACGTCGTCACGCCGCCCATCACCGCGTCCGCCGGGGTCGTCGAGGTGCCCACCGGCCCCGGCCTCGGCCACGTCGTGGACGAGGCGTTCGTGCAGGCCAGCGAGGTGCGCACGGTCGAACTCAGGGCCTGACCCCAGGTCCTCCCCAGGCCGGAACCGGGGGATACCCCCAGGACGAATCGGGGGTATTCCGGGTTACCGGGCGGACCCGGCGCGGCGAGAGTGAGGAGCGACTTCACCGGACTCACGCCGACGGGACGCACCATGACCACGACCATCCCACTCGACCGACCGCCAGTACCGACTCCGCAGCAGCCACCGCCGCCACGCCACGGCCTGGTGGTGCGCGTCGCCCGTTGGAGCGCGACGCACAAGTGGCTCGCCATCGTCCTCTGGCTCGTGTTCGTCGCGGCCGCGATCGTCGGCGGCGGCGCCGTCGGCTCCAAGGAGGTGGCGGACGGCGACCAGGGCGTCGGCGCCTCCGCCGGGGCCGACAAGGCGCTGCTCCAGGCCGACTTCGACGACCCGTTCACCGAGTCCGTGCTGGTCCGGTCCGCCGAGGGCGGCGCCGTCGACACCGGCTCGGACGCCGTCACGACGCTCACCGCCGGCCTGGCCGCCGCGCGGGGCGTGGCCGGAGTGTCCGACCCGCAGGTGTCCGAGGACGGCACGGCCGCGCTCTACGAGGTGACGCTCGACATCCCCGCGGGCACCGACGCCGAGGAGGAGGACGCCGCGAGCGCGGCGGCCGCCGAGATCGGCCGGGTCGTCGACGGGGCCGACGGGTCGCTGACGGTCGGGCAGGTCGGCGACGCCTCGCTGGGCGAGGCACTGGACCAGGTCTACGAGGACGACCTGCAGCGCGCCGAGTATCTGTCGCTGCCGGTCAGCCTGCTGATCATGCTGGTGGTCTTCGGCGCGCTGATCGCCGCCGCGGTGCCGGTGCTGCTGGCGCTGTCGTCCGTGGTCGCGGCCATGGGGTTGTCGGCGTTCGCGTCGTACATCGTGCCGTCGACCGACATCCTGGCCTCGGTCGTCCTGCTGGTCGGCATGGCCGTCGGCGTCGACTACTCGCTGTTCTACGTCCGCCGCGAGCGCGAGGAGCGCGAGAAGGGCCGCGGCACGATGGACGCCGTCGCGGTCGCCGCCGCCACGTCCGGCCGGGCCGTCGTGGTCTCGGGCATCGCCGTCATCATCGCGATGGCCGGCATGTTCTTCGCCGGTGAGGCGACCTTCCAGTCGCTGGCCGTCGGCACCATCCTGGTCGTCGCGGTGGCCGTCGTCGGGTCCGTGACGGCGCTCCCGGCGCTGCTGGCGATCTTCGGCCGCTGGATCGACCGGCCGCGCGTCCCGCTGCTGTGGCGGTTGCGCCGGCGCGACGGCGGCGAGCCGCGGGTGTGGCGGGCGGTGCTCGGCCCGGTGCTGCGGCACCCGAAGACGGCGCTGGTCGCGGGCCTGCTGGCGCTGCTCGCGCTGGCGGCTCCGGCGCTGGGCATGAAGCTGTCGCAGCCCGGCATCTCCGACCTGTCCAAGGACGTGCCCGAGGTGCAGACGTATGACGCCATCACGACGGCGTTCCCGTCCGAGGGCGCGGCGCACGACGTCGCCGTCTGGACGCCCGACGGCTCGCCGCTGGACACCGCGGCCGTCGGCCGCGCCGTCGCCGGCCTGAACGACGCCGTCGCCGCCGACCCGGAGTTCGCCGCCGGCGAGGGCCTGGTCGCGGAGTACTCGGTCGACGGATCGGTGGCCCGCATCGACGTGCCCGTTCCGTACGAGCACGACGACGAGCGCGCCGAGGACTCGCTGCGGACGCTGCGCGACGACCTCGTCCCGGCCGCGTTCGGCGACGTGTCCGGCGTCGAGACCGGCGTCACCGGGATGACCGCGGGCAACGTCGACTTCCGCGGCCTGCTGGCCGACCGGATGCCGATCGTCATCGGGTTCGTCCTGCTGATGACCATCGTCGTGCTGGTCATGGCGTTCCGGTCGCTGGCGGTGGCGCTGACCGCCGCGGGCCTGAACCTGCTCTCCGTCGCCGCCTCCTACGGGCTGCTGACGCTGGTCTTCCAGAACAGCTGGGCCGAGGGGCTGCTCGGCTTCGAGTCCACCGGCGCGATCATCACCTGGCTGCCGCTGTTCCTGTTCGTGATCCTGTTCGGCCTGTCGATGGACTACCACGTGTTCGTCGTCAGCCGGATCCGCGAGGGCGCCAAGGCCGGCATGTCGACCCGCGAGGCGGTCCGCACCGGGATCATCCGCTCCGCCGGGGTCGTCACCAGCGCCGCGGTGGTCATGGTGGCGGTCTTCGCGATCTTCGCGACGCTCGGCGCCATCGACTTCAAGCAGCTGGGCGTGGGCCTGGCCGCGGCGATCCTCATCGACGCGACCATCGTCCGGGCCGTGCTGCTGCCGTCGATCATGGCGCTGCTGGGGGAGCGGAACTGGTGGCTCCCGAAGCCGCTGCGGCGGCTCCCGGCCCTGGAGCACTGACGCCAGTTGATCACGTTGAGTTGGTGTGCTCCCGCCTTCACCAGGCATGCATGCCTGGTGAAGCGGGAGCACGCATGCTCAACGTGATCCGCCCCCGGAGGCCGCATGCGAGCAACTCCTGACGGCGGTGTGGCTGAGGGACAGGTGCAGCCATGGCGACCCGGATCCCGCAACCATCCACGACGTACTCGCGGCGGCACACCGTGGGCCATGCGCCGCTGGCCCGGCCAGTGCGACGTCGTAGGAGTCCGGGAAGACGCAGCTGGTGGCGTCGTTCACCTCAGAATGAGCAGGCGTATGGCGTCGCGGGACGACTACCGGTCCGGCTACTCCGACCAGCCATCCACGACCAGATGCCGCACCTGCTCAAGATGCCCATTGGCGAGGACGTCGCGCACCGCGAAGGGCCGCAGATCGACCGATCCCAGTGTGTCGAGGGGAAGCCATTCCTGCACGATGTGCCCCTCGCGGCTCTTGACCTCGATGGTGTCGAGGGTCGCCCACACGTAGTGCTCCAAGGCGTGGATTCGACGGCCCGCATGAACGAAGCGGTTCTCAACGACGAAGAGGTAACGCCAGGAGACCAGGCAAGCGGTCGTCTCCTCCTCGATCTCCTGTCGCAGCCGACTCTCGAAGGTGTCGCCGGCCTCATACTCGCCGCCGATGAACGCGTAGTTGCCACCCGGGGCGGAGTCGGCGGGGCGCTGCACGAGAACGCTGCTGTCGTGCACAACAATCGCCCGCACACTTGGGCGGACGAGGTGACGCGCGGCAACAGCAGCGAAGAACCGATCTTCGCGTTCGGACATGGCGCACAGGCTAGCGCGAGCCCCTACGTGCCCGATCGGGCGATTCGAGGCCTCGGGCAGAAGGACCACGAGGCCGGCCGCTGGATAGCCGCCACCAACCTCTCGGGGTCCCGCTCGTCGCTCAGGATGCGATTTCGCTGACGTTGACCGCCTGGGGCTGATTATTCGGCTATGACCAGCCCAGGGCCGTCAGCAGAGAGTCAGCCCCAGCCCGACCACGTCGGCCGGAAGGGGAGACCACCGGCCGGCATCATGGCTCGTCATCAACGACTCCACACGGCACCGGACTCCGCCGTCCGCGGCACGACACGGTGCCGTCAGGCGCCCTGCTCGTCGTTCGTATCAGGAGGAGAGGCACCAGGCAAAGGTCCTGGCCGGCCGGACAGGTAAAGCCCGACGGAGTGCTCCCGGCCGCGAAGCGCACTCACGTTGTCGGCGGAACGTCGTAAGCTCGTAGGTACCAACCCCCCCACCCCAGCAGGTGTAGGGGCATGTCTGCGTGCCCGGAAGGTCTACCGATGACTCTCAGCGGTTTGCTGTCCGCCCTGCTCGGCGACGACGGCGACCCCACCCTGCGCTCGGCCGTCGCCGATGCGCGCACGGGTGCGGTCACCGCCCTCGACCTCACCGCGCCGCCGGCGTTGCGCCCGTTCGTGGCGGGAGCCATCGCCGCCGACGGTGCCGGAGCGGGCCGGACGGTGCTCGCCGTCACCGCCACCGGACGCGAGGCCGAGGACCTCGCCACCGAGCTGCGCTGCCTGCTGCCGCCGGAGTCCGTCGTCGAGTACCCGGCGTGGGAGACGCTGCCGCACGAGCGCCTGTCGCCGCGCAGCGACACCGTCGGCCGGCGGCTGGCGGTGCTGCGCCGGCTGGTTCACCCCGAGCAGGAGTCCGGCGGACCGGTGAAGGTCGTCGTCGCTCCGGTGCGCAGCGTGCTGCAGCCGCAGGTCGCCGGGCTGGCCGAGCTGCGCCCGGTCGCGCTGCGGCCCGGCGACGACGTCACCCTCGACGCCGTCGTGGAGCAGCTGGCCGCGGCGGCGTACGTCCGTGTCGACCTCGTGGAACGACGCGGCGAGTTCGCCGTCCGCGGCGGCATCGTCGACGTGTTCCCGCCGATCGAGGAGCACCCGCTGCGGGTCGACTTCTGGGGCGACACCGTCGAGGAGATCCGCTACTTCACCGTCGCCGACCAGCGCTCCACCGACGTCGCCGAGCATGGGCTGTGGGCGCCGCCGTGCCGCGAGCTGCTGCTCACCGACGACGTCCGGCGGCGCGCGGCCGCGCTCGCGCACGAGCATCCCGAGCTGGGCGAGATGTTGGAGAAGATCTCCGCCGGCATCGCCGTCGAGGGCATGGAGTCGCTGGCACCCGTGCTGGTCGACGACATGGAGATGCTGATCGACCTGCTGCCCGCCGGCACCCACGTGCTGGTCTGCGACCCCGAGCGGGTCCGTACCCGGGCGCACGACATGGTCGCCACCAGCCAGGAGTTCCTCGACGCGTCGTGGGCCGCGGCGGCCGGCGGCGGCACGGCGCCGATCGACCTCGGCGCGGCGGCCTACCACACGCTCGGCGACGTGCGGGCGCAGGCGATCCGGCAGGGACTGCCCTGGTGGAGCCTGAGCTCCTTCGGCCTCGGCGGCACCGACGATGTTCCGGCGCGGCCGGAGAAGCAGGAGCTCGACGCCGACCTCTACGCCGTCGACCTCGGTGAGGACCTCGTGACGGCCGGGGCCGTCGACACCCGCGAGGTGGACGTCCGCCCGGCCGAGACCTACCGCGGCGACACCAAGCGCGCCGTCGCCGACCTCTCCGGCTGGCTCGCCGGCGGGGGCCGCGCCGTTCTCGTCACCGGCGGTCACGGCACCGCCGAGCGGGTCGTCGAGGTGCTGGGCGAGTCCGAGGTCCCGGCACGCTACGTCGCCGACGTCGACACCGCGCCCGAGCCGGGCGTCGTCCTCGTCGCGACGGGCGGCCTGAAGCACGGGTTCATCGCGAACACGGCGCTCCTCGCGGTGCTGACCGAGGACGACCTCACCGGGCAGCGGGTGTCCACCAAGGGCACCACCCGCATGCCGAGCCGGCGCCGCAACCAGGTCGACCCGCTTCAGCTCAAGCCGGGCGACTACGTCGTGCACGACCAGCACGGTGTCGGCCGCTACGTCGAGATGACCAGCCGGACGGTGCAGGGCGCCACCCGCGAGTACCTCGTCGTCGAGTACGCCCCGTCCAAGCGCGGGCAGCCGGCCGACCGGCTGTACGTCCCGACCGACCAGCTCGACCAGGTCACCAAGTACGTCGGCGGCGACGCCCCCAGCCTCGACCGCATCGGCGGCAGCGACTGGGCCAAGCGCAAGGGCCGCGCCCGCAAGGCGGTCAAGGAGATCGCCGCCGAGCTGATCAAGCTGTACGCCGCCCGCCAGGCCGCGCCCGGCCACGCGTTCGGCCAGGACACCCCATGGCAGCGCGAGCTGGAGGACGCGTTCCCGTACGTCGAGACCGCCGACCAGCTGTCCACCATCGACGAGGTCAAGGCCGACATGGAGCGCGAGATCCCGATGGACCGCGTCATCGCCGGCGACGTCGGCTACGGCAAGACCGAGATCGCGGTGCGGGCCGCGTTCAAGGCGGTCCAGGACGGCAAGCAGGTCGGCGTGCTGGTCCCGACGACGCTGCTGGTCGGCCAGCACCTCGCCACGTTCTCGGAGCGGTTCGCCCCGTTCCCGGTCACCATTCGAGCGCTGTCGCGGTTCCAGTCCGACGCCGAGGCGGCCGAGACCATCGAGGGACTGCTCGACGGCACCGTCGACGTCGTCATCGGCACCCACCGGCTGATCACCGGCGACGTCCGGTTCAAGGACCTCGGCCTGCTCATCGTCGACGAGGAGCAGCGCTTCGGCGTCGAGCACAAGGAGAAGCTCAAGCACCTGCGGGCCAACGTCGACGTGCTGACCATGTCGGCGACGCCGATCCCGCGGACGCTCGAGATGTCCATCACCGGCATCCGCGACATGTCCGTGATCACCACCCCGCCGGAGGAGCGGCACCCCGTCCTCACCTATGTGGGCGGGTACGACGAGAAGCAGGTCGGCGCGGCCATCCGGCGCGAGCTGATGCGCGACGGCCAGGCGTTCTTCGTGCACAACCGGGTCGAGACGATCGAGAAGGTGGCGGCCCGGCTGCGCGAGCTGGTCCCGGAGGCGCGGATCGACACGGCACACGGCCAGATGGGCGAGCACGCGCTCGAACAGGTCATCAACGCGTTCTGGCAGCGCGAGATCGACGTGCTGGTGTGCACCACCATCGTCGAGACCGGCCTCGACATCTCCAACGCCAACACCCTCGTCGTCGACCGGTCCGAGCGGCTCGGCCTGTCGCAGCTGCACCAGCTGCGCGGCCGGGTCGGGCGCGGCCGCGAGCGGGCGTACGCGTACTTCTTCTACCCGCGCGAGACGCCGCTGACCGAGGAGGCGCACGAGCGGCTGGCCACCATCGCGCAGCACTCCGACCTCGGCGCCGGTATGCAGGTCGCCATGAAAGACCTCGAGATCCGCGGCGCCGGCAACCTGCTGGGCGGCGAGCAGTCCGGCCACATCGCCGACGTGGGGTTCGACCTCTACGTGCGGCTGGTCGGCGAGGCGGTCGCCGACTACCGCGGCGACGGCGCCGAGGCCATGCCCGAGGTCCGCATCGAGCTGCCGGTCGACGCGCACATCCCGCACGACTACGTCGCCAGCGAGCGGCTGCGGCTGGAGGCGTACCGGCGGCTGTCCGAGGCGGTCGACGACGCCGCCGTCGACGCCGTGCTCGAGGAGCTGGAGGACCGCTACGGTGCGCCTCCGGAGCCGGTCGAGAACCTGCTGGCGGTGGCCCGGTTCCGGGCGCACGCACGGCGCGCGGGGCTGTCCGAGGTCACCGTCCAGGGCACCTACATCCGGTTCGCTCATGTCGAGCTGGCCGACTGGCAGCGGGTCCGGCTGGGCCGCCTGTACCCGAAGTCACTGGTCAAGGACGCCGTCGGCACCATGCTGGTGCCCCGGCCGCGGCCGACGACCATCGGCGCGCCCCAGCTGCGCGGCGTCGAGCTGCTGGCCTGGGCGAAGACCGTCATCGACGACGTCATCGCCCACCAGCCCGACGTGGCCGGAACCCGGGCTGGATAGGATGCGCGCGGGCATCGTCCACGCCGCCGCAGGCCGAACTACGAAGAGGATCACCGTGTCGACCATCCGCCGTATCGTCATCGCGTCCCTCGCCGCGGCCAGCGCCGTCGCGCTGACCGCGTGTGACTCCGAGCAGATCGGCGCGGCCGTCGTCATCGACGGCGACCGGTTCACCGTCGACGACCTGCAGAACGAGGTCCAGCACGCCGAGCGGCTCGAGGGCTTCGACGTCCAGGCGGCCGGCGGCATGCCCGCGTTCCAGCGCACCGTCCTGACCCGGCACATCCAGCACGAGATCTTCCTGCGGCTGGCCGCCGACGAGGACATCCAGGTCAGCGAGGCCGACATCGACGACGCCATCGACGAGATCTCGGCGCAGGCGCCCGGTGGCGACATCGACGCTGCGCTCGCGCAGGCCGGGTACACCGAGCAGGCGTTCCGGGCCGGCGTCGCCGACCAGCTGATCGCGCAGGCCTACGCCGACGAGACCGGCGCCGACAACGCCGGGCTGACCCAGGCCCTCGTCGACCTCGGCGACCAGCTGAACGTCGACGTCAACCCGCGCTACGGCACGTGGGGCGAGGACCTCGCCGTCAGCGCCGACACGGGCTCGATCTCCGAACCCGCTTCGTGAGCCTGGTCCTGCTCGCCACCAGCCCGCGGGTCGCGCCCGGGCTGCTCTCCGCCGCGGCGTGGGACGCGCTGCGTTCCGGCCCGGTGTACGTCGCCGACGAGGCGCACCCGCAGGTCGCGGCTCTGCGCGCGGCCGGCATCGAGGTCGCCGTGGCGCCCACGCCACCGGCCGGTGCCGTCGTGTGGCTGCTGCCGCCCGGCGACGGCGGCGCGGCGTTCCCGGACGCCCTGGTCGTCGTCGGATCCGAGGATCTGCCCGGCGCGCGGCTGCTCGACCTCGTCGCCGTCATGGACCGCCTCCGCTCGCCCGGCGGCTGCCCCTGGGACGCCGAGCAGACGCACCGCAGCCTGGCCACGTATCTGCTGGAAGAGACCTACGAGACGCTCGAGGCGATCGAGTCCGGCGACGACGACGATCTGCGCGAGGAGCTCGGCGACCTGCTGCTGCAGGTGGTGTTCCACGCCCGGCTGGCGCAGGAGCGGCCGTCGGGGCCGTGGGGCATCGACGAGGTCGCGGCCGGCATCGCCGACAAGCTGGTCCGCCGGCATCCGCACGTCTTCGGCGACGCCCAGGCGGCGACGGCGTCCGACGTCGGTGAGCGGTGGGAGCGGCTGAAGCGCGAGGAGAAGAACCGCACGTCCGCCGTCGACGGCGTGCCGCTCGCCCAGCCTGCTCTGTCGCTGGCCGCCAAGCTCGTCCACCGGGTCGAGAAGGCCGGCGTCGCGGTCCCGGCGCCGTCGTCGCCCGGAGGCTCGCCGGAGTCGGCCGAGGAAGTCGGCGACGCGTTGTTCGCGCTGGCCGCGGCCGCCCGCGACCGCGGCATCGATCCCGAGCAGGCGCTGCGCGACGCCGCGCGCCGCTACGTCGCCGCCGTCCAGGCCGCCGAAGCGGCCGGCTGAGCCGTCACCTGTCCGGCGCGGCCTCCAGTTCCAGCCGGGCCGGCGCGGTGTCGTGGTGCTCGTCGCCGCCGGCCGGCGGGAGCAGCACGCTGAACGTCGCGCCCTCGCCCGGCGTGGAGCGCAGCTCGACCCGGCCGCCGTGCGCCGTCACCAGGGCGGCGACGATGGACAGGCCGAGCCCGCTGCCGCTGTGCCGGGTGCCGTCGGACCGCGACCGCGACGGGTCGGCGCGGTAGAACCGCTCGAACACGTGGGCGGCATCGGCGTCGGCCAGGCCGGGCCCGTCGTCGCGCACCTCCAGCAGCGCCCAGCCGTGCGGGGTGCCGCCGACGTGGACGTCGACGACGGTTCCCGGCGGAGTGTGGACGGTGGCGTTGCGGACGAGGTTGTCCACGACCTGACGCAGCCGCAGCACGTCGCCGATGAGCGGCGGCACCGGGCGGGCGTCGACGTGCAGCCGCAGGTCGTGGTCGCGGGCCACGACACGGGCCTGCAGCACCGACTCGACGACGAGCTCGATCAGGTCGACCGGCGCGCGGGCGATCACCGGCTGCTGGTCCAGCCGCGCGAGCAGCAGCAGGTCGTCGACCAACAGCCCCATCCGGGCCGCCTCGTCCTCGACCCGGCGCAGCAGCCGGCCCACCTCGGCGTCGTCGCGCACCACGCCCTGCCGGTACAGCTCGGCGAAGCCGCGGATCGAGGTGAGCGGGGTACGCAGCTCGTGGCTGGCGTCGGCGATGAACCGGCGCATCCGCTGCTCGGACTCGCGCGCCTCCCGCTCGGAGACGCGGCGGGCGAGGAACGCCGACTCGATCTGCCCGAGCATCGTGTTGAGCGAGGCGGACAGCCGGCCGACCTCGGTGCGGGGGTCGCGCGGCGGGATGCGACGGCTCAGGTCGCCGGCGGCGATCGCCTCGGCGGTGTGCTCGACCTCCTCCAGCGGTCGCAGCCGGGTGCGCACCGTCCACCACGCCAGCCCGGCCAGCGCCGCCAGCGCGAGCACCGCGACGACCCCGTCGATCAGCAGTAGCCGGTCGACCGTCGCGGTGACGTCGTTCAGCGGCTGGCCGACCGCGACCGAGCCGCCGCCGTCGTCGCGGTCCACCACCAGGACCCGCCAGGTCCCGTCGCCCTCGACCGCGTCGACGGTGAACGGCGTGCCCTCCAGGTCGGGGGCCGTCTCGGAGTCCAGCGTCGGCAGCTGCGGCCCGGGTCGCTCCGTGGTGTCGTCGTCGGTGCTCCAGACGGGGGTGCCGTCCGGTGCGAAGGCCGTGATGCTGTAGTCGGCGAGCGGCCGGATCGGGCGCGGGTCCGGCTCGATCGGGCCGGGCCGGAGCTGCCCCGTGAACGGGCGGGTGGCCTGCCGCAGCTGGTCGTCGGTGCGGTCCATCAGATAGCCGCGCAACACCCCCGCCGCGATGACACTGGTGGCCAGCACCGTCACGGCGGCCAGCGCCACGACCACCAGCAGCAGTTGGGCGCGCAGCGGGGTGCGGTCCCGCCGGGCCTGCCAGGCTCGGACCAGCCGCGAGCTCATGGGCTGTCTCGCGGCAGCCGCAGGACGTAGCCGACGCCGCGCACCGTGTGCAGCAGCTTGGGCGTGCTCTGGTCGAGCTTGCGGCGCAGGTAAGACATGTAGGACTCGACGACGGCCGCGTCGCCGCCGAAGTCGTAGGACCAGACGTGGTCGAGGATCTGGGCCTTGCTGAGCACCAGGCCCTGGTTGGCCAGGAAGTAGCGCAGCAGCTTGAACTCCGTCGGCGACAGGTCGACGGAGCGGCCGGCCTTCCACACCTCGTGCCGGTCGTCGTCGAGCTCGAGGTCGGCGTAGGACAGCCGTGCCGTGGCCTCGCCGAGGACGCTGCCCCGGGAGCGGCGCAGGATGGCCCGGATGCGGGCCACCACCTCCTCGAGGCTGAACGGCTTGGTCACGTAGTCGTCCGCGCCGATCGTGAGGCCCGTGACGCGGTCCTCACCGGCGTCCTTCGCGGTGAGGAACAGTACCGGCACGTCGACGCGGTGGCTGCGCAGCTGCCGCACCACGCTGAAGCCGTCGAGGTCCGGCATCAGCACGTCGAGTACCACGAGGTCGGGCTGTTCGGCGAGCACCAGGTCCAGCGCCTGCCGTCCGCTGCGCGCCGTCGTCACCTCGAACCCGGCGTAGCGCAGGCTGGCGGCGAGCAGTTCGACGATGTTCGGCTCGTCGTCCACGACGACGAGGCGTCCGTCCGGTTCCCGTGCGGCCATGGGCCGCACGCTGCCGGTCCCGCCTGAGAGATCGCTGGCAGTCGGCTGGGAGTTTCCTGTGAATGCCGTTCACAGGTCGTTGCCAGGTTCGTCCCAGGACCGTGCCAGGTAGAGCACCGATCGTGGTCGGGCACGCGGCCAGCGAGCCGCTCCGACACGTGAGGGGAAGCCGGACAGGTGCGGCTGCTACCGAAGTCCCGTCGAGCACGACGGGCGATCGTTCTGCTGGGCACGACGGCGGCCGCGGTCGCCGTCGCCGGCGCGGCCTGGGCGGTGACACAGGACGATCCGGCCACGACGCCGTCGTCGACCACCGCGGAGGCGGCCGTCGGCACCTACCAGGAGACCGTGACCAGCACCGGCACCTTCCAGCCGGCCCAGACCGCGGAACTGTCGTTCGCCGTGAGCGGCGAGGTGCTCTCCGTCGACGTGGCCGAGGGCGACGTCGTCACGGCCGGCCAGGCACTGGCCACCGTCGGCACCGCCACCCTGGAGGCCGAGCTGGCGGCGGCCGAGGCGACGCTGGACGCGGCGCGGGAACGGCTGGACTCCGACACCGACGCCGGCGCGACGGACACCCAGCTGGCCGCCGACGAGGCGTCGGTCGCGGCCGCGGAGTCGCGGGTGGCGCAGGCCGAGGAGGCGCTGGACAACGCGACGCTGCGGTCGACGATCGCCGGCACCGTGGCAGCGGTGGAGCTCGTCGTGGGCGACGAGGTCGGTGGCGGGTCGTCGGGGTCGTCCGCCGACGCCGGCATGACCGGAGGCACCGACCCGTCGGCGTCGGCGTCGGCCGGCACGGGCGCGCAGATCACCGTGATCACGACCGACGCGTTCGTCGTCGAGACCAGCGTGGGCAGCGCCGATCTGGCCCGCCTGCAGCAGGGCCTGCAGGCTGAGCTGACGCCGTCCGACGGCGGCGAGGTCGTCTACGGCACGGTCGGCTCGATCGGGCTGGTGGCCTCCGACTCGGGCTCCGGCACCGCGACGTTCCCGGTGGAGATCGCGGTGACCGGTCCGGTCGAGGGGGTCTACGCCGGTGGCAGCGCCGACGTGTCGATCATCGTGGAGCAGCGCGCCGACGTGCTCACCGTGCCGAGCGCCGCGGTCACCACCGCCGACGGCGCGACCACCGTCACCATCGTGGCCGACGACGGCTCGCACGTCGAGACGCCGGTCGAGATCGGCAGCAGCTTCGGCATGCAGACCGAGATCGTCAGCGGCATCGAGGCCGGCGACGAGGTCGTCGTCCCGCTCGCGACCGGCCGCGGCGACGGCGGCGGCGGTGACGGCGGCGAGCAGCCGCCGGGCGGCCGCTTCCCGGGCGGTGAGCTCCCCGGTGGTGGCTTCCCCGGCGGCGGTGGCTTCCCCGGTGGCGGCCTCCAGGGTGGAGAACAGGGGTGACGGGCGCGGTCCTGCGGCTCGACGAGGTCGGCAAGTCCTACCAGACCGGGACGCTGCACGTCGACGCACTGCGCGGCATCGACCTGGCCATCGACGAGGGTGAGTACGTCGCGATCATGGGACCGTCCGGCTCCGGCAAGTCGACGCTGATGCACATCCTCGGCTGCCTCGACACCCCGACGTCGGGCAGCTACCGGCTGGTCGGCGTGGACGTCGGCGAGCTGAGCGAGGACGAGCTCGCGCAGGTTCGCAACCGGCTCATCGGGTTCGTGTTCCAGCAGTTCAACCTGCTGGCGCACCTGACCGCGCTGCGCAACGTCGAGCTGCCGCTCGCTTACGCCGGTGTGCCGGGTGAGCAACGGCGACGCCGGGCGCTGGCCGCGCTGGACCGCGTCGGCCTGGCCGACCGGGTGGACCACCGGCCGCGCGAGCTGTCCGGCGGGCAGCAGCAGCGGGTCGCGATCGCCCGCGCGCTGGTCACCGATCCCGCGCTGATCCTGGCCGACGAGCCGACCGGCAACCTGGACTCGCGCTCGACCCGCGACGTGCTCGCGCTCTTCGACGAGCTGCACGACCAGGGCCGCACGATCGTGCTGATCACGCACGAGGAGGAGGTCGCCGCCGAGGCGCAGCGGGTGCTGCGCATCCACGACGGCGAGCTGCGGACGCCGGCGGTGAGCCGATGAACTGGACCGACACGCTGCGCACCGGCTGGGAGGCGGTCCGCACGCATCGGCTGCGCTCGCTGCTCACCGTCGTCGGCATCCTCATCGGCATCGCCTCGGTGATCCTCACCATCGGCTTCGGGCAGGGCGCCCAGGCCGAGGTCCGGGCGCAGATCAGTGCGCTCGGCAGCAACCTGCTCATCGTCACGCCGGGCAGCACCACCGACGCGTCCGGTCTGCGCGGCGGCAGCGGCTCGGCCACCACTCTCACCATGGACGACGCCGAGGTGCTGGCGTCGGAGGTGGTCGCGCCGGACGTCGCCGCCGTCGCCCCGGTGAGCGGCGGCCCGCAGTCGCTGACGTCCGGCGGCACCAACTGGACCGCCACCGTCAACGGCACCACGCCGTCCTGGCTGGACGTGCGGAACCGGAGCCTGAGCTCGGGCCGGTTCCTCACCCACCAGGACCTGGAGAACGAGGCCGCGGTCATGGTGCTCGGGCCGGACACCGCGAGCGAGCTGTTCGGCCCGCTGGACGCCGTCGGGCAGACCGTCATGGCCGGCGGCGCTGCGTTCACGGTGGTGGGGGTGCTGGACTCCGTCGGCTCCTCCTCATCGGCCGACGAGGACGACCTGGCACTCGTGCCGGCGTCGACGGCGTCGTCGCGGCTGTCCGGCGGGTCCGCGTCGGTCTCGACGATCTACGTGGAGGCGTCGTCGTCCGACCGGCTGTCGGCGGCGTACCAGGAGGTCGACGCGGCGCTGGCCACCGCGCACGGACTCACCGCCGGCGACGAGCCCGACTACACCATCTCCACGCAGGAGTCACTGCTGGAGACCGCGACCGAGACCGATCGGACGCTCACCGTCCTGCTGGCGGGCATCGCCGGGATCTCGCTGGTCGTGGGCGGCATCGGCGTCATGAACATCATGCTGGTCTCCGTCACCGAGCGGATCCGCGAGATCGGCCTGCGCAAGGCGCTCGGCGCCACCCCCACCGTGATCCGGCGGCAGTTCCTGCTGGAGGCGTCCGTCCTTGGGCTGGCCGGCGGGCTGCTCGGCGCCGGCCTCGGCGTGCTCGGCGCCGAGCTGCTGCCGCGATTCATCGACCAGCCGGTCGAGATCTCGATCCCCGCGACTGCCGGCGCGGTCGCGATGGCCCTGGCGGTCGGCGTCGGGTTCGGCGTCTATCCCGCCGGCCGGGCCGCCCGGCTCGCCCCCATCGACGCGCTACGCAGCGAATGAACCCCGACCCAGGAGTGACCACACCATGACCACGACCGTTCGGCGCCCCCGCTGGGCGCTGCTGTCCCTCGCCGCCGTCGCCGTGCTGACCGGTGGGTGCGGCTCAGCTGCCGAGGACCCGGCGACCACGTCCGAGGAACCGGCGGCCACGTCCGAGGAGTCGGCGGCCGAGTTCGGCGGCGGTCCCGAGCGGGGCGGGCCCGATGGCGCTCTTCCCGGCGCGTTCGGCGTCGTGGCCGCCAACGACGGGACGACGCTGCAGGTCCAGGGCACTTCCGGCCAGGTGGCCGTGACGTGGACCGACGCGACGGCGATCACGTCGACGGTGGCCGGGTCGGTGGCGGACCTCGTGGCCGGGGCCTGCGTGCTCGTGCAGTCCGAGGGCGGTGCCCCGGAGATCGCGGAGGTGACCGCGACCAGCGTCGCCGTCACCCAGCCGGCCGAGGACGGCTCGTGCGACGCGTTCGGCGGCGGGTTCGGCGGCGGGTTCCCGGGCGGTGGTGGCGGCCGTCCGACGGCGCCGCCGGACGGCGCACCCACGGACCGTCCGTCCCGCGCGCCCGGTGGTGAGGGTGACCTCGCGTTCGGCGGGCGCACCTCCGGCGTGGTCACCGAGGTCTCCGGCGACATGTTCACGGTGGAGGTGACGATACCCGGGCGGGGCACGGAGACCGCCGAGCCGTCGCCCGGCCTCGTCACCGTGACCACATCGGCCGCCACCACGTGGACCACCGAGGCGGTCGCGGGGCCGGAGGCGCTGGTCGAGGGCAGCTGCGTGTTCGCGTCCGGCGAGGCCGACACGACCGGAGCCGTCACCGCGGCGTCGATCGCGGTCTCGCCCGCGGTCGACGGCGCCTGCCAGGGGCCGGGCGGTGTCCCCGGTGCCTGAGACGTTCGCGGTGCGCCGGCGGCCGCGGCGACGCCGGAAGCTGCGGCTGCTGGTCGCGGCCGGGCTGACGGTGCTGGTCGCGGGCGGGGCGGCCGGGGTATGGGCGGTGACGGTCGCCGGTGAGGAGCCGTCCTACCGGACCGTGGCGGCCGGGCTCGCGTCGGTCGCCGAGACGCTCGACGGCACCGGCACGGTCGCCGCGGCGTCGTCGGCCGCGGCCGGCTTCGGCGCGTCGGGCACCGTCGCGTCCGTCGATGTCGCCGCCGGTGATCCGGTGACGGTTGGACAGCAGCTGGCCGCGCTCGACACCACGGACCTCGCCGCCGACCTCGCCGACGCCGAGGCCGAGCTGGCCCAGGCCGAGGCCGCCCTCGAAGCGACGATCGACGGGCAGGCCGAGTCGGTGTCGGCGTCTTCGTCGTCGTCCCCGTCGTCTTCGGCGGCGACCGCCGTTGCGGCGGCGTACGTGCGGCCGGCCGGGGACGGGCCCGGGGCCGGCTCCGGCGGCTCTGGCGGAGCCGCCGAGCAGTTGCCCGAATTACAGCAGGCGGTGCTGGCGGCGCAGCAGGCCGCCGGCCAGAGCCTCGCCCAGGCCGCCGCGGCGCTCGAGGCACAGCAACAGGCCTGCGCGACGGCGATGTCGCCGGCCGCGCCGGCCTCGTTCACCGCGACCCCGTCGCCGTCGGAGACCCCGCCGCCCTCGGTGACACCGACGGACGCGCCGACGGAGACGCCGTCGCCGTCCGAGTCGCCGACGGAGACGCCGTCGCCGACGCCCGATCTCGCGCCCTGCCTGGCGGCGCTGCAGGCCGCACAGCAGGCGCAACAGCGGGCCGCGGCGGACCAGCAGTCGTTGCAGCAGGCGATCGCCGCGTTGGCCGACCTACTCGCGACCGCCGGCGTGCCGTCCGAACCGGAGGAGCCGAGCACGCCGTCGTCCCCGCCATCGTCCCCGGCGGAAGGGGAGCAGCAGGCGCCGTCGCCGTCGGACGAGCAGCAGGGGCCGGGCGGCACCGAGCTGTCCGATGCCGCCCAGCTGGCCGGCGATCAGGCGGCCGTGACGGAGGCCGAACTGCGCGTGCTGCAGGCCGAGCAGGCGCTGGCCGCCGCCACGATCGTCGCGCCGATCGCCGGCACCGTCGCGGCCGTCGGCCTCACCCCCGGGGCCACGGCCGACGCCGGCACGATCACCGTGGTCGCGCCCGGCGCGATCACCGTCACGGCCGGCGTCTCGGAGACCGACGTGCGCCGACTGCAGGTCGGGACCGCGGCCGAGGTCCGCCCGGCCGGCGCCGCCGAGACCGTGGACGGCGAGGTGGTGTCGATCGGCCTGATCCCCGACAGCTCGTCGGGCAGCCCCCGCTACCCCGTCGTCGTCGGCGTCGCGGAACCACCGGCCACCGCGGCGACGGGCTCCGCCGCCGAGGTCTCCTTCCTGCTCGGCGAGGCGGCCGAGGTGCTGACCGTGCCGAACTCGGCGATCACCCTGACCGCCGACGGCGGCACGGTCCGGGTCCTGGCCGGTGGCGAGGTCGAGGTCACCCCCGTCACCATCGGCGTCGTCGGCTCCGAGCGGACCGAGATCGTCGACGGCCTGACCGCCGGCGACCAGGTCGTCCTCGCCGACCTCGGCGCGGATCTGCCCAGCTCGGACTCCGCCCCCTTCGGCGGTGGGGGTGGCGCCTTCCTCGACGGCGGCGGCTTCGGTGGGGGCGGCTTCGGCGGCGTTCGTCCGCCCTCCTTCCGCGGGGTGCCAGCAGACCGAGCAGCGCGTGGATCTCCGCCACGTACGGCTGCCGCACCTCGGCGAGGTGTTCGCGCAGGGACGCGTCCCGGTGGTGGCTGAGGGCTTCGACGGCGGAACGGTCGGCACCCCGGGCGGGCGGCGGCGCCGGGGGCTGCGTCACCCGGGGCACGCAACCGCTGCCTGGCCGCAATGCAGCCGGACGGCCCGGAACCCGGGTGACCACCGGTAGCGTTGTCACCAGACAACGACGAAGGGAACCTCCCGTGACCTGTCCGAAGTGCAGCGGTCAGATGAAGACGTATGACCGTTTGGGCGTGCACGTCGAGCAGTGCGACAACTGCAAGGGCATCTTCCTCGACAAGGGCGAGCTGGAACAGATCGTCTCTGCCGAGGAGCAGTTCAACGCGCCGCCGCCACCGCTGGACTACGGCGGCCGGCAGGCCCCGCCGCCGCAGCAGCAGCCGTACCAGCAGCCCCGTCAGCAGCCGTACCGCGACAGCCCGGCCCCGTACGGCCGCGGCCGTGGCTACGACGACTCGCCCGGCCCGTACGGCTACGGCAAGAAGCGCAAGCGGAGCATCTTCGACCAGCTCTTCGACTGACCCGCACGCGTGAACCTGCTGATCTGCGAGCGCTGCGGCGAACGCGCCGACCGCCCGCAGGTCGAGCCGGAGGCGGTCATCCGGTGCGCCCACTGCGGCCACCGGTGGCCGTTCCTCCGCCTCCCGCTGCTCTGTGTCACGGGCCCCAGCGGCACCGGCAAGTCGACGATCCAGCGCCTCCTCGCGACCGAGCTGGCCGACCGGTTCGTCGTGCTCGAGCAGGACGTGCTGTGGGTCGCCGGGCTGCGTGACGACGCCGCGGAGCACCGGCCGTTCCGGTCGACGTGGCTGCGGATGGCGGCGATGATCCACCAGAGCCGCCGGCCGGTGGTGCTGTGCGGGACGGTGGTGCCGCCGGAGTTCGAGTCGCTGCCCGAACGGGCGCTGTTCGAGCGCATCGACTACCTGTGCCTCACCTGCGACGCCGATGTGCTCGCGGCGCGGCTGCGCAAGCGGCCCACGTGGCGGGGGTGGGACGAGCCGCGCATCGCCGAGACGCTCGAGTTCGGCGCCTGGATCGACGCCAACGCGGCCACCATGGACCCGCCGATGACGCTGCTCGACACCACGGGTGTGCCGGTCGACGAGACGGCGCGCGGCGTCCGCGCCTGGCTGGACGAACGGAGCGCCGGCCTCCCGGTTTCATGATCATGTGACCGGTGGCGGGCGCACGTCAGGCCTGGGCGGCGACGAGGCCCAGCTCCGACGCCAGCACCAGGTACATGCCGTGCGACCACAGCAGCGGCCGGGCGCTGGGCCCCCCACCGGCCGGTCCACTCGGCCAGCCGGTCCGGCGCCAGGAGCGGCGGCACCTGCTCCGGGAGTCGCCCGGAGTCGTCGGCGGTCGAGGCGATCCAGCGCAGCAGCTCCTCCGCCCGCTCCCTCGACCCGGCGACGGCGTGGTGCCAGCCGAGGAACGCGGCCAGGATCGGCCACTGCCCGCCGCCGTAGAAGGTGTCGCCGACGTAGCGGTGCACGCCGCCGCCCGGCGTCGACAGCTCCGACGTCACGCGCGCCACGGTCGCCCGGCCCACCGGACCGCCCGGCGCGACCAGCCCGAACGGCACCCCGGCCACCACCAGGCTCGCGTCGACCGCCGTCGACCCGAGCCACTTGCGCAGCGCGCCGTCGTGCACGCCCTCCCGTGCGACCAGCGTCGCGATCTCGTCCGCCGCCGCCGACGCCTGCTCCGGCAGCACGCCGAGCGCGGCGGCCGCCCGCAGCCCGCCGTACACCGATGCCAGCGTCGAGCCGTGCGTCCGGTCGCGGTGCTCCTCCCACCAGTCACGGCAGGTCCGTGCCCCGACGGCGACCAGGTAGCGCGCCGCGGTCTCGGCGGCCTCGGCGTACGGCGCGAGCGGCAGGTCCCAGCGAGACAGATGCGACCGCAGCGCCCACAGCCACGTCCCGTAGCCGTCGACCTGGTAGTTCCACCAGTCGTCGTCGTGCCGTTCGCCGGCCAGCGTGTACCGGGCCGGCAGCAGCTCGGAGTCCGCCGGTTGCGAGCCCGCCTCGACCCGCGCCACCAGGGACGCCACCGCCGGCGCCTCGCGCGTCAGTACCCGCGCGCACCACTCGTGGAAGGCGGTCGCCGACTCGACGGCGCGCGGCTCGGCCACCCCCGCCCGGCTCATCCCCTCCGCGACGAACGCTCCGTCGCGGAACCAGCAGAAGCCGTACGGCGCGAAGCCGACCGCCGCCGGGTACGCGCCGGACGGATCCTGGGCCGTGGCGATCAGCGCGACGCTGACCTCAGCGAGTCGTCGCAGGTCAGCGTCGTCGGCTACAGACAATGGGTTGACAGGCTCGGCCATGATGCCCGAATGTAGCCGATGTAACCGGTTTATGTAACCGGTACCAAAGGAGCGACGGAACGATGGAAGACGCGGAGCCGAAGAGCCCTCAGCGACGCCGCATGTCCGGCCGCGCCAGCGTGACGATCCGCGACGTGGCGCGGCACGCGGGCGTGTCCGTGGCGACGGTCTCGCGTGCGCTTCGTGGCAGCGACCTCGTCCACCCGTCCACCCGCGAGCGCGTCGACGCCGCCATCGAGGAACTGCGGTTCACGCCCAGCCAGCTCGGCCGGTCGCTGGCAGAACGGCGCCACGCCGCCAACGGCATCGTCTTCCCCGACCTCTCCGGCCCGTTCTACGCCGAGGTCGTGCTGGGCTATGAGGAGGTCGCCGCGACGCTGGGCCGCTCGGTGCTGATCCTCAGTACGCAGAACCGCGAGTCCGCCGACGAGATGGTGCTCGACCTCGCCGGCCGGGTCGACGGGCTGGCGGTGTTCGGGCGGACGGTGCACGACGACGTCGTCGCCGAGGTCGTCCAGCGCGGCGTGCCGGTGGTGCTGATGGCGCGCACCGAGATCCAGGGGGCCGACTCCGTCCGCACCGAGAACGTCGACGCCGCGACGTCCGTGGTCGAGCACCTGCTCGCGCACGGGCACCGGCGCATGGCTTTCCTCGGCGATCCGAGCGACTCCACCGACGTCGCCGAGCGCTGGGCGGGGTTCCGCGGCGCTCTTGCGCAGGCCGGCGCGGAGGTCCCGGAGCGGACCATCCGGGCCGGGTTCAAGGAGGACGACGGCGCCCGCGTCGCCGCCGGACTCGTCGCCGACGGCCTGCCCGACGTGGTCGTCTGCGCCAACGACGAACTGGCGCTCGGCCTCACCGTAGCGCTGGCCGAGCAGGGGATTCAGGTACCGGGGGATGTCGCCGTCACAGGGTGGGACGACGTCATGGCGGCGCGCTACGCCGGGCTGACGACGGTCCGTCAGCCGATGCGCGAGATGGGGGCCCGGGCGGCCCGGCTGCTGGACGCCCGGATCAGCGGAGACCGTTCCGAACCACGTCACGACGTCCTGACCACCCAGCTCGTGGTCCGCCGCAGTTGCGGGCCGCACCCGAAGGAGGCTCATCGATGAGTCGACGACCCATCATCACCGCGACCGCCCTGGCCGCGGCGACCGCTCTGGCGCTCAGCGCCTGCGGCCGCGACGACGACGCGGGGTCCGGCGACGGCAACGCGGCGCCGTCCGCCGACCTCACCGACGGCCCGGCCACCGGCACCATCGAGGTCTGGGCCATGGGCACCGAGGGCGAGCTGCTCGGTGACTTCCTGGCCGACTTCGAGGACGCCAACCCCGACGTGACGGTAGAGGTGACCCCGGTGCCGTGGGAGGGCGCGCACGACCGCATCGCCACCGCCATCGCCGCCGGCGAGACCCCCGACGTGAGCCTCATCGGCACCACCTGGATGGGTGAGTTCGCCGCCACCGGCGGCCTCGAGGCGACCCCGACCGACGTGTTCGCCGAGGACGACTTCTTCCCCGGTCCGTGGGCGTCCACCGTCGTCGACGGCACGTCCTACGGCGTCCCCTGGTACGTCGAGACCCGGGCGCTGTTCTACCGCACCGACCTCGCCGACGCGGCCGGCCTCGAGCCGCCGGCCAGCTGGGACGACCTCAAGGCGTTCGCTCAGGGCCTGCAGCAGGCCGGCGCCCAGCAGGGCATCTACCTGCAGCCCGGCCAGGGCGGCTCGTGGCAGACGTTCATGCCGTTCGCCTGGCAGAACGGCGCCACGCTCACCGACGGCGACGCGTACACGCTGGACAGCCCGGAGATGACCGAGGCGCTCGAGTACTACATGTCCTACTTCTCCGAGGGCCTGTCGCAGGACACCGTCCTGCAGCCGGGCGCCCTGGAGCAGCTGTTCGCCGACGGCAGTATCGGCGCGTTCGTCTCCGGGCCGTGGCACATCGGCCTGGTCCGCGACGCCGGTGCGGCGGACGCCTTCGACGTCGTCCCGCTGCCCGGCAAGGACGAGGCGCCCGGCACGTCGTTCGTCGGCGGCGGCAACCTGGCCGTCTTCACCGACTCCGACAACAAGGACGGCGCCTGGAAGCTCATCGAGTACCTCACCGAGTCCGCGGTGCAGCAGAGCTGGTACGAGACCGCCACCGGCCTGCCGTCGCGCCCCGACGCCTGGGAGGACGGCCCGCTGACGGAGGACCCGCTGGTCGCGGTCTTCGGCGAGCAGCTCGAGCAGACCGAGGCGCCGCCGGCGGTCCCGACCTGGGAGCAGGTCGCCACGGTCATCGACGGCAACGTCGAGGCGGCCGTGCGTGGCACCATTCCCGCCGCCGACGCCGTCGCCGACATGCAGTCGCAGGCCTCGTCCATCGGGACCGGACTGCAGTAGCCCATGACCACCGCCACCACGGCTCCGGCGAGCCGACCGACCCCCGCGGGCGGCTCGCCGGGCGGCCGGCGCCGGACCCTGCTGCAACGGCGGCAGACCCGCACCGCCTGGCTGCTCGCGCTGCCCTTCCTGCTGTTGTTCGCGGCGTTCACCGCCGGTCCGGTGTTCGCGTCGCTGCTCATGAGCTTCACCGACATGCGCAGCACCGACGTGCGCACGCCGTTCGCCGTCGACCTCGCCGCGTTCGACAACTACATGGCGCTGTTCCAGGACGCGCTGTTCCGCAAGGTCGCGGTCAACACGGCGATCTTCGTCCTGGTCGGCGTGCCGCTGACGATGGTGCTCGCGCTCGCGGCGGCGGTCGGCCTGAACAACATCACCCGGCTGCGGGCGTTCTTCCGGCTCGGCTACTACCTGCCGGTCGTGACCAGCATCGTCGCCGTGTCCGTCGTGTGGCGGTTCCTGCTGCAGCCGGACACCGGGCCGGTCAACCAGCTGCTCGGCGCCGTCGGCATCGGCGGGCCGGACTGGCTGGGCGATCCGGCGCTGGCGCTGCCGTCGCTCATCGTGATGGCCGCGTGGCGCAACCTGGGCACGCTGATGGTGATCTTCCTGGCCGGGCTGCAGACGGTGCCGCGCGAGCTGCTGGAGGCGGCCGAGGTCGACGGCGCCGGCCGCTGGCAGCGGTTCCGGCACGTGACGCTGCCGTTGCTGCGCCCGACGCTGCTGTTCGGTGCCGTCATCACCGGCATCGGCTACCTGCAGTTCTTCGAGGAGCCGTTCGTGATGACCAACGGCGGCCCGCTCAACGCGACGCGGTCGGTGTCGTTCTACATCTACGACCAGTTCAGCTTCGGCAACTACGGGTACGCCGCGGCGGCCAGTTACGTGCTGTTCCTGGCCATCGTGGTGCTGACGGCGATCCAGTTCCGCGTCCTGCGGCCGAAGGCGTGAGGAGGCGACGATGACCACGCACACCCCGCTGCCGGCCGCCGCCGACGACGACGTGCGGCCCGACGCCACGGAGCAGGGCCAGGACGGCGGCACGCGCCGCTCGTCGTCGCGCTGGCTCTACGTGGTGCTGGGCGTCGGCCTGCTGGCGATGGCGCTGCCGTTCGTCTGGATGGTGCTGTCGTCGGTGAAGCCGGAGGCCGAGGTCCGGTCGATCCCGCCGACCTGGCTCCCGGAGACGTACACGCTGGAGAACTACCGCGAGCTGTTCGACCGGCTGCGCTTCCCGACCTACTTCCTCAACTCCGCCATCGTCGCGGTCGTGGTGACGGCCGGGAACCTGGTGTTCGGCTCGATGCTCGGCTACGCGCTGGCGAAGCTGGACTTCCGCGGGAAGCGGGTGGTGTTCGCACTGGTGCTCGGCACGCTGATGGTGCCCGGCATGGTCACCTTCGTGCCGCTGTTCGTGCTGGTCAGCAACATGGGCCTGACGAACACGTTCCCCGGGCTGATCCTGCCGTACCTGGTCGGCCCGCTGGGCGTGTTCCTCATGCGGCAGTACTTCCTCGGGTTGCCGGACGAGCTGATCCAGGCCGCGCGGGTCGACGGCGCCGGCGAGCTGCGCATCTTCTGGAGCGTCATGCTGCCGCTGACCGGGCCGGCGCTCGCGACGCTGGGCATCCTGACGTTCCTCAGCTCGTGGAACAACTTCCTCTGGCCGCTGGTCGTGGCCCAGACGGAGGACATGTACACCCTGCCGGTCGCGCTCGCGCTGTACTCCGTCGGCCAGAACGCCACGCAGTACGGCCTGCTGCTGGCCGGCGCCGTCGTCGTGGTCGTGCCGGTGATCGTGTTGTTCCTCGCGGTCCAGCGCTACTTCGTCCAAGGCATCGCGATGACCGGTATCAAGTGATCCACGTGGGAGGAAAGACGCGTGAGCAGTGAGATCGACGCCCGCACCGACTTCGAGACCAGGCTCGGCCGGGCCAGCGGGGAGGCGGGCGGCGCCGGTGTGTCGCTGCCGGCTCCCGGCGGCCTGACGGCGAGACCCGGGCGGGCGCAGGTCACGCTGTCGTGGGAGCCGGTCGACGGCGCGGCGGGGTACCTGGTGCACGTGGCGGAGTCGGCGGACGGTCCCTTCGAGCCGCTGGACCACCAGGGCCGCGACGTGCTCGCCGTTCCGCACGGCCCGTACGCCGACACCACCGGCACCCCGGGCGTCGAGCGCTGGTACGCCGTCGCCGCCGTCGCGTCCGTCGAGCACGTCGGCCCGCTGAGCTCCCGGGTCTCAGCGGTCTCGCTCGGCGACTCGGGTACGGCGGACGGCGAGCCGGTCGCCGTCGTCGTCGACGCCGCGTCCGACGCGGGCGAGCTGGACCGGCCGTGGACGCCGATGATCGGCAGCGAGCACCTGTCGCACGCGCTGTCCACCGACCACACCGGCGGGCGCGAGATCGGCGCCGAGCTGCGGGCCGCGTTGAAGGCGGCGCACGACGAACTCGGCGTCGAGACCGTGCGGGCGCACGGCATCCTCTGCGACGACCTCGGCGTCTACCGCGAGGTCGACGGCGTGCCGGTGTACGACTTCACCGGCGTCGACCGCGTCTACGACCTCGTGCTCGAGCTGGGGCTGCGGCCGGTCGTCGAGATCTCGTTCATGCCGCGCGACCTCGCCTCCGACCCGTCGGCGACCGTGTTCCAGTACGGGGCCATCATCTCGCCGCCGAAGGACTGGGACCGCTGGTACGACCTGGTCCGGGCGTTCGTCGCGCACCTCGTCGACCGGTACGGGCTGGAGGAGGTCCGGGACCGGTGGGCGTTCGAGGTGTGGAACGAGGCCAACCTGGAGGTGTTCTGGTCCGGCACTCCCGAGGAGTTCTTCCGGCTGCACGACGTCGCCGCGCGCGCCGTCAAGGACGTCGACGAGGGCCTGCGCGTCGGCGGTCCCGCGTCGGCGGCGGCCGGCTGGATCGACCAGCTGCTCGCCGCCACGAAGGAGCCGCTGGACTTCGTCTCGACGCACACCTACGGCTCGCCGCCGCTGGACCTGCGGCCGGTGCTGGCACGGCACGGCCGGGCCGGCACGCCGATCTGGTGGACCGAGTGGGGTGTCACCCCGACCCACTTCAACGAGGTCAGCGAGTCGGTGTTCGCGGCGGTGTTCCTGCTGCGCGGCATGCGCTCGTCGATGGGCCGGCTGGAGGCGCTGGCGTACTGGGTGGTGTCGGACCACTTCGAGGAGCTGGGCCGGCCGCCGGCGCTCCTCCACGGCGGGTTCGGGCTGCGCACGGTCGGTGAGCTGCGCAAACCACGGTGGTGGGCGCTGCGGCTGCTGTCCATGCTGCCATCGCGGCGGCTCGCGGTGACGGCGTCGGGCGACGGCGCCGACTCGCTGGTCGAGTCGCTGGCCGCGTCGGACCCGTCGACCGGACGGGCCGCCGCGCTGGTGTGGAACGGGACGCTGGACCAGTCCAAGGCGGCCGGCTCCGACGAGCTGGGCCGCCGGGTCGCGCTGCGGTTCACCGGCCTGCCCGACGGCGACTACGAGCTGCGCCACCACCGCGTCGACGACGACCACTCGTGCGTCCCCGCGCTGTGGCGGCGCGTCGGCGGCGGCGCGGCCTGGCCGACCGACGCGCAGTGGGCCGAGCTGCGTGCCGCGGACCGGCTCGACCAGCTCCACCCGCCTCACACCGTCACCGCGACGGGCGGAGTGGTGGAGGTCGCGTTCGACCTCCCCAACCCGGCGATGTCGCTGGTCGAGCTGGTCCCGTCCGAGCACTGACCGGCTCGGGGTGCTTCTTCGCTCGCGCGGCGAGCACCTCACTCGCGTCAGGGCCGGATAAGCCCCCGGATCGCCGTCGGGTCCGGCGCCCCGGCGGGTGAGGTGCATCCGTGGCGGGTGAGGCGCTAGTCCACGCAGAGGCAGAACGGGTGCCCCGCGGGGTCGAGGAACACCCGGAACGACGTGCCGGGCTGGTGCTCGTGCTTGGTCGCGCCGAGTTCGAGCACCGCCGCCTCGGCGACGTCGAGGTCGTCGACGACCACGTCGAGGTGCATCTGCTGAGGCACGGTCTGGCCCGGCCACTGAGGCGGCGTGTAGTCGTCGACCTGCTGGAAACAGATGCACTGGCCGTAGTCGGCGCGGATCTCGGCCCAGTCGGGGGACGTGGTGACCTTCCAGTCCAGCAGCGTGCCGTAGAAGGTGGCGAGGGCGCCCGCGTCGGGGCAGTCGATCACGAGACTCGGGAAGCGTGCGATAGCCATGGGGGCACTGTAGGAGCGGTTCCGGACGATCCACGTCCGGAACTCCGCGGCGCTCCGACAACCGAGCGCCGCGACAGCCGAGCTGAGAGACGGTGGACGACATCGGCGACACCCGCCGCGCTCCTGGAGGCTGGTCCGGCCCGTCGCGACCGGTTCGGGTGCTTGGTCCGGGTAGGCTGCGGTCGTACGAGCGTGCAGCGCCGCCGTCGTCACTGCGCCCACGTACGAGACGACAGCGACACACCGCAGGAGACGATACGTGGCCACGATCGAAGCAATCGGAGCACGCGAGATCCTCGACTCCCGGGGCAACCCGACGGTCGAGGTCGAGGTGGCTCTCGACGACAGCACCATCGCCCGTGCCGCCGTTCCGTCCGGCGCCTCCACCGGCGCGTTCGAGGCGGTCGAGCTGCGCGACGGCGACCCCGCCCGCTACCTCGGCAAGGGCGTCGACAAGGCCGTCACGGCCATCATGGACGAGATCGCACCGGAACTGCTCGGCTTCGAAGCCAGCGACCAGCGACTCATCGACCAGGCGCTGATCGACCTGGACGGCACCCCCAACAAGGGCAAGCTCGGCGCCAACGCCATCCTCGGGGTGTCGCTGGCGGTCGCGAAGGCCGCCGCCGAGTCCGCCGAGCTGCCATTGTTCAAGTACCTGGGCGGGCCCAACGCGCACCTGCTGCCGGTGCCGATGATGAACATCCTCAACGGTGGCGCGCATGCCGACAGCAACGTCGACATCCAGGAGTTCATGATCGCGCCGATCGGCGCCGAGACCTACCGCGAGGCCCTGCGCTGGGGCGTCGAGGTCTACCACACGCTCAAGGGCGTGCTGAAGGAGCGCGGCCTGTCGACGGGGCTGGGCGACGAGGGCGGCTTCGCGCCGAACCTGCCGAGCAACCGCGACGCGCTCGACATCATCGTCACCGCCATCGAGAAGGCCGGCTTCACGCCGGGCTCGCAGGTGGCGCTGGCCCTCGATGTCGCGTCGACGGAGTTCTACGACGACGGCAAGTACTCCTTCGAGGGCAAGAGCATCTCGGCCGCGGAGCTGACGAAGTACTACGAAGAGCTCGCCGCCGCGTACCCGCTGGTCTCCATCGAGGACCCGCTGTCCGAGGACGACTGGTCCGGCTGGGCGGCGCTCACCGACGTGCTCGGCAGCAAGCTGCAGATCGTCGGCGACGACCTGTTCGTCACCAACCCCGAGCGGCTCGAGCGCGGCATCAAGGACCACTCCGCCAACTCACTGCTGGTCAAGGTCAACCAGATCGGCTCGCTGACCGAGACGTTCGACGCCGTCTCGCTGGCCCAGCGGTCCGGGTTCACCTGCATGATCAGCCACCGGTCCGGCGAGACCGAGGACACCACCATCGCCGACCTCGCCGTCGCCACCAACGCCGGCCAGATCAAGACCGGCGCCCCGGCCCGGTCCGAGCGGGTCGCGAAGTACAACCAGCTGCTGCGCATCGAGGAGGAGCTCGACGACGCCGCCCGCTACGCCGGCGCGTCGGCCTTCCCGCGGTTCGAGGCGTAGGAGCCGCAGGTGCCCACGTCGCGCCGTTCGCCCAGCGCCCGCCCCGCGGCGGGCGCTGGCACGGCGCGACGGCCCAGCGCGGGCCGGGCCGGCCGGCCGTCGGCCCGCGCTCCCAAGGGCGGCACCGCGGCGGCGCGGCCGCGCACCGCGGTCGACGCCGGCGACGGTCCGCCGCCTTCGCCACCACCACGCCGGCCGCAGGCCAAGCCCAGCGGCCGTCCGTCGGTCACCGGCCGGGCCGCCGTGCTCGCGCTGGTGCTGGCGGTGTTGCTGGTGTCGTACGCCTACCCGCTGCGGGCCTGGTTCGACCAGCACCGCGAACGGGTCGAGCTGCAGCGCGAGCAGGACGACCTCAGCGCCTCCGTCGAGCAGCTGGAGCAGGAGCTGCGGCTGTGGGAAGACCCCGCCTACGTGGCCGCCCAGGCCCGCCAGCGGCTCGGGTTCGTGCTGCCCGGCGAGCAGAGCTACATCGTGCTGCCCGGTCCCGGCGCGCAGGACGACACCACCGCCGCCCAGGCCGACGGGCTGCCGCCGGCCGGTCAGGGCGCCTGGTACGAACGGCTCTGGGCGTCGGTGACGTTCGCCGACAGCCCGCCGCCCGAGCAGCCGGCCGACGACGGGGACGACGCAGCCGAGTGACCGCCACCCCGCCCGCCCCCACCGACCTCGACACCGTCACCCAGCAGCTGGGGCGCCCGGTCCGCGGCGTCCGGGCCGTCGCCGCACGGTGCGCCGGCGGACACCCGTCCGTCGTCGAGACCGAGCCGCGGCTGCCCGACGGCACGCCGTTCCCGACGCTCTACTACCTGACCTGCCCGCGAGCCGTCGCCGCGACGTCGACACTGGAGTCCGTCGGCCTCATGCGCGAGTGGACCGACGAGCTGGCCGGCGACCCCGAGCTGACCGCCGCCTACCGCGCCGCGCACGAGTCGTACCTGGCTCGCCGTGAGGGGATCGGCCACGTCGCCGAGATCGCCGGCGTCACGGCGGGCGGCATGCCCGACCGCGTCAAGTGCCTGCACGTCCTCGTCGCACACAGCCTCGCCGCCGGCCCGGGCGTCAACCCGTTCGGCGACCGCGCGCTGGAGTCGATGAAGGACACGTGGACTCCGGCGACCTGCGACTGGAGCCCCGCATGACCCGCGTCGCCGCCATCGACTGCGGCACCAACTCCATCCGGCTCCTCGTCACCGACCTCGACCCGGCGGGCGACACCCAGCACGACCTCGACCGCCGGCTGCGCATCGTCCGGCTCGGCAAGGACGTCGACCGCACCGGCGTGCTCGCCACCGAGGCGCTGTCGCGCACGTTCGAGGCACTGAGCGAGTACGCCGCCGTCATCGAGGAGCTCGGCGCCGACCACGTCCGCATGGTCGCCACCAGCGCCACCCGCGACGCCGCCAACCGCGACGAGTTCGTCGCCGGCGTCGTCAGTGTGCTCGGAGTCGAGCCGGAGGTCGTGTCCGGCGCGGCCGAGGCCGGGCTCTCGTTCGTCGGCGCCGTGCGCGGGCTGCCCGCCGACGGCGGCGCGCCGTACCTCGTCGTCGACATCGGTGGCGGCTCTACGGAGTTGGCGCTCGGCACCGGCGGCGTCACCGCCGCCCGCAGCGTCGACGTCGGCTGCGTCAGGTTGACGGAGCGGCGGTTCCCGTCCGACCCGCCCACGCCCGATCAGGTCGCCGCGGCCCGGGCCGACATCGAGGCCGCGCTCGACGAGGCGGCCGGCGTCGTGCCCATCGGCGACGCGCGGACCCTGATCGGGCTGGCCGGTTCGGTCACCACCGTCGCCGCGATCCACCTGGGACTGGCCGAGTACGACTCCGCTGCCATCCACCACAGCCGCATCCCGGCCGATCAGGTCCGGGCGATCAGCGACCACCTGCTGACGCTGACCCAGGCCGAGCGGCTGGCCATCGGCCCGATGCACCCCGGCCGGGCCGACGTCATCGGCGCCGGCGCGCTGGTGCTGCGTTGCGTGGTCGACCGTGCGGGTGTCGACGAGGTCCTGGTCAGCGAGCACGACATCCTCGACGGCATCGCCTGGAGCGTCGTCTCCGGCTGAGCCGAGCCCGGCCGGCCGCCGCGAAAACCGGTTGGCCCGCGTCGCCGCCGTTGTCACCGTCTGCCCATGGTCTGCGAGCAGTCCGACACGCCCTGGGCGTCCTAGCGACCCCGCCCCAGCCCTGCCGGTGAACACCGTGCAGGGCTGCCTCAGCGTGTCCTGCTCGTTCCACCTCGAGGACTCCCCGTGCGTGCCGTCACCCATGGCTGCCGTCCCACACCCGCGTCGCTCGAAGGCGTGGGCCCTGGGGTCGAGCCCGAGGTCGGTCGCGACCCGCCCCGTCCGGCGGATCCGACCCACCGGCTCAGACCAGACCCAGAGGAGACCCAGGTCCAGTTCCTTGTTCCGCAGGAAGTCCCGCTCGAACGTCCGGCACCACCGGGCGCAGTGGCGCAGGGCCATCGCCGTGCCGCGGCTGGTGAGCTGCCCGAACCCGGCCTGCGGCGAGCTCACGCCGGCGCACACGGCCTGCCCGTCCTGCGGCCGGTACCGCGGGCGGCCTCAGGGCAGCGCGGCGATCGCCGTCTCCCACGACCGCAGGTAGTCGGCGAACCCGGCGGCGAACCGGTCCAGCTCCGCCTCCGCGGGCTCCGACAGCGCCGTCAGCTCGTAGGTGACTGTGACGTCGCTGCCGCCGGCGCCGTCGGGTCGCAGCTCGACCCGCACGGTGCCCGCTCGCGATCCGGGCGTCACCCGGGCGTACGAGATGCTCCGGCCGGGGTCGCGGTGCAGCACGATCCAGCTGGTGCGTGCGCCGCGCGCCTCGGTCTCGAAGACGATGCCGGGCGCGGCGTCGTCGTCCGTGGGGACCGGGAACCGTGGCTCCCAGCCGGGCGCCCAGACGACCTCGCCGCGCGGCGTGAACAGCGCGAACGCATCGGCCGGCGGCAGGGCGACGTGCAGGCCGCCGGACAGGTGATGCCGCGCACCGGTCATGCGGTGAACCGTAGCAGCGCCGGTCTTCAACTGCCGTTCAGCTCATCGCCCTGTGCCGGTTCACGGCATACCCTGACGATTCGGACGTGACACGGTCATCGACTCCACGAGAGAAAGGCCTTCACATGTCCGCAGCACTGAGCCGGCGCACACTCATCGCGGGTGCCTCCGCGGCGGGTCTCGCCCTGACCGTCCCGCCCACCGCCACCGCCGCCGAGCCCACCGCGTACGCCGCGTTCCGCCTGGTCCGCACCCGCCCGGACACCCCCGGCGTCCCGGAGATCACGCTGCCGGCCGGCTACGCGATCCTGGCCGGCGAGCGCTACTCCGTCGCCAGCCGGGCGGAGTACTACACGTTCGTCGTCGGGCCCCGCGACGACGACGGCGTGGAGATCTCGGTGCGCTGGCCGGGCGTCGCCGTCGCGGCCGTCGTGCACCAGGACACCCGCCTGGCGGTGCGCCCCGACCCCGCCGACAGTGACCGGTTCACGTTCACGCTCCCGGTGCGGCTGACGTCCGCCGACGCGAACCAGCCGACGCTGCAGGTGTGGAGCATCCCGGAGAACGTGCCCGGGATGAACTGGCGGATCGAGCACAACGACCCGGACCGCGTCGCCGGGCCGTGGACGACGGTGCCGTGGCCGGCCGGCCAGGTCCGCTCGGTCGTGCACCAGTTGGTCGCCGCCAACTACATCTGCCACGCGTCGGGCCTGGTCGCGACAGCGGCGGCGAAGGGGCACCGGTGGGTGCTGATGGGCTTCGAGACCAACAACACGCTGCACGCCGACAACCCGCCGCACTGGCACATCTCCTACAACTCCGGCCCGGACTTCAGCGCCAAGACGCACAACCCGCACCTGTGGCTGGACCGCGAGGGCCGCAACTATTACAACGGCATGGACGTCACCGGGCTGGGCCGGCTGCGCTACTACGTCGGTGAGCCGGCCCCGCTGTACGACTTCATCGGGACGGCGAACGGCGGCCGCGGCAACCTCACCTGCACGATGACGCTGCGCGGGGACGGCGGCATCGACATCGCCGCGCCCACCGGGCCGACGTACGCCATCGCCGCCGGCCGCGACGGCACGCTGCTCGACGAGGTCACGGTGCTGCGCGACGGCTCGCCGTGGCTGCGGGTCGCCACGATCGACCGGGTCCGCCTCGGCGTCACCGCGATCGAGGTCACCGGCCTGGCCGATCCGGCCGACAGCGAGTCCCGGGTGCTGCGCTACGACCGCCTCACCGGCACCCTCGCCCCGTGATCATGGGGGCGGGGCCCGGCAGAATGGGCGGGTGCTGCTCCCACACCCGCTCACCGGCGACCCGTTCCCCAGCCCCGTCCCGCCGGGGACCGGGTGGCCCGGCGACGTCGCCACCGCTGACACCCCGGTGGCGGCGTCGGCCGACGATGTCGCCCGGCTGGCGGCCGGCGCGTCGCTGACCGAGGTGGTCGCGCGGTCCTCGGTGTGCCGGGCCTGCCCGCGGCTCGTGACCTGGCGCGAGGACGTCGCCAGGGAGAAGCGCAAGTCGTTCGCGGACCAGCCGTACTGGGGCCGGCCGACGCCGGGCTGGGGCGACCCGCGGCCGCGGGTGCTGGTGTTCGGACTGGCGCCGGCGGCCAACGGCGGCAACCGCACCGGGCGGGTGTTCACCGGCGACCGCAGCGGCGACTGGCTCTACGCCGCCCTGCACCGTGCCGGGCTGGCCAACCAGCCGACGGCGACGCACTCGGGCGACGGCCTGGAGCTGATCGGCGCGCGCATCGTCGCCGCCGTCCGCTGCGCGCCGCCGGACAACAAGCCGACGCCGGGGGAGCGCGACGCCTGCGCGCCGTGGCTGGACCGCGAGGTCGAGCTGGTGCTGCCGACGGTGCGTGCGGCGGTCGCGCTGGGGTCGTTCGCGTGGGCCGCCGCACTGCGGACGCTCGGCCGGGCCGGGCTGACGGTGCCCCGGCCGCGGCCGGCGTTCGGACACGGCGCCGAGGTGACGCTGTACCCGTCGGACGGGTCGGCGGCGACCACGCCGGTGCGGCTGATCGGCAGCTACCACCCGAGCCAGCAGAACACCTTCACCGGCAGGCTCACCGAGCCGATGCTCGACGACGTGTTCGGCCGGGCAGCGGCCGCGCGCTGACGTCAGCCCGGGACGGTGCCGCTCTCGATCTCACGGACCTCGACGCCGCAGCCCTCTCGTACGACCGGGTTCCGCCCGGCGATCGCGACGGCCGCGTCGAAGTCGGGTGCCTGGACGACGTAGATGCCCGCGACGATCTCCTTCGTCTCCAGGAACGGGCCGTCGGTGACGCCGCCGGCGCGCACCGTTCGCGCGCCGGGCTGCAGCGCGTACGCCGCGACGATCGTGCCGTCCGCCGCCAGCTCGTCGGCGTGCTGGTCGTGCGCGGCGCGGTCGGCGGCGTCGTCTGCCTGGACGGGCGGGTGGATCAGGATCAGATAGTGCGACATGAGGAGTCCCTTCTCGTGTGCTGTCACCCGATCCGTCACACGACGGCCGGCGAAATCGACAGATGCCGTGAAAGATCTCCTGGCCGCCGCCCAGCCGGGAGGTCGGCTGTGCTGCTGGGCTGGGCTCGCCTGGTGGGAGGTCCGCTGTGCCGCCGGGCTGGGCTCGCCTGATGGGAGGTCGGCTGGGCCGCTGGTCCGTGGGTAGTCCCCGCCCGGTTGGGAGGGTCTCCCACCCTAAGGGCGGGCGCCGACAGCACCGGCAGCTTCGGCCGCCCAGCTGCGCTCACTCCCTGGCGGCGCCGGCCGTCCGGGCCGCGACGTCCACCGCGCCAGACGGGACGCCGTCCGGCAGCTCCAGTCCCAGCTGTTCGCGCAGCGCCGCCCGGCCGACGTCGGTGAGTCGCAGCGCGCGGGACCGCCGCGACCGCACCACCCAGCCGGCATCGACGGCGTGGGAGCAGAGCGCCGCCCCTGTGGCACCGCCGAGGTGCGGCCGGCGCTCGGTCCAGTCCAGGCAGGACCGCACCAGCGGACGCCGCGCCGCCGGTGGCCAGCCCTCGACCAAGGCGGCCAGCCAGCGGTCGCCGTCGTCGGTGAGGGTGAGGCCGCGTTCCCACGAGAGCAGGCCGCGCGCCGTCATCGCGTCCGTCACCGCGACGCCGAGCGTGCCGGCGAGGTGGTCGTAGCAGGTGCGGGCGACGGCCAGCGCGCGTTGACGATGCGCGGTCGTCAGCGAGCGCACCGGCGAGGCGGCGCCGGGCGAGGCTGCGCCGGGCGAGGCGGCACCGGGTGGGGCGGCCGCCGCCAAGTGCTCGACCAGTTCGGCAGCGTCGTCGGACAGTCGCAGGTAGCGGTGCCGGCCCTGCCGCACCTCGGCGAGCAGGCCGCCGGACACCAGCAGGTTGAGCTGCTCGGTGGCCGTCGACCGCGCCACTCGGGCGGTCGAGGCCAGTTCGGCGGCGGTCCACGCCCGGCCGTCCATCAGCGCCAGGCAGAACGTCGCGCGGGTACGGTCGGCGAGGAGCCCGGCCAGGCCGGCCAGGGCCGTTCCCGCCGTTGCCGTGTCGGTCATGCCCACCATCATCGCCCCGGGACGGTTCGGCCGGCGCCGAACCGTCACGCACCTAGCGTCGGCAGGCGTGGAACACGTGACGATCGCCCCCAGCATCCTGTACGTCGGCACGCCGGTGGCGCTGCTGGCGACCGAGAACCCGGACGGCACGGCCAACCTGGCGCCGATGTCGTCGGCCTGGGCGCTCGGCCAGGTCGTGGTGCTCGGGCTGGGCCCGGAGGGGCAGACGGCGGCCAACCTCGCCGCCCGGCCGGACCTCACGATCAACTTCCCGGCGCCGGACCAATGGCGCGCGGTCGAGCGGCTGGCCCCGCTCACCGGCCGCGATCCGGTACCCGCGAGCAAGCCGCGGTTCCGGTACGAGCCGGAGAAGTACGCCGCCGCCGGCCTCAGTCCCGCGCCGGCCGATCTCGTCGGCCCGCCGGTGGTGGCCGAGTGCCCGTTGCAGCTGGAGGCGAGGGCCGTGGTGGTCCGGCACGACGCGGCGGAGGAGTTCGTCATCGTCGAGGCCCGGGTGCTGCGCGTGCATGCCGATCCGGACATCGTCGTGCCGGGCACGCAGCACGTCGACCCGGCCCGGTGGAGCCCGTTGATCTACAACTTCCGGCATTATTTCGGCCTCGGCGAGGAGCGAGGACACAGCTTCCGGTCCGAGACGCCGACGATGTGGCCGAGCGCACCGTCAAAGGGCTTGTGAACGCATTCACAAGCCCCTACTCTTGGAGACATGAACGGGAGAGTCGGACGCACCGGAACCCCGCACATCCTCATCGTCGGCGGCGGGTACGTCGGCATGTACACCGCGCTCGGTCTGCAGCGCTCTCTCAAGCGCAGCCAGGCGCGCATCACCGTCATCGACCCGCGCTCGTACATGACCTATCAGCCGTTCCTGCCCGAGGCGGCGGCCGGGTCCCTGGAGCCGCGGCACGTCGTCGTGCCCCTCCGGCGGGTGCTGAAGCGCAGCAACGTCATCACCGGCGAGGTCACCGCCATCAGCCACGCCGCCAAGACGGTCACCGTGAAGCCGGAGATCGGCGAGGAGTACGACCTGGGCTACGACATCCTCGTCGTCGCGCTCGGGTCCATCTCGCGCACGCTGCCGATCCCCGGTCTCGCCGAGGTGGGCATCGGCTTCAAGCAGATCGAAGAGGCCATCGCACTGCGCAACCACGTCCTCGACCGCCTCGACGTCGCGGCGTCCACCACCGATCCGGAGCTGCGCAAGCGAGCGCTGACGTTCGTGTTCGTCGGCGGCGGGTTCGCCGGCGTCGAGGCGCTCGGCGAGCTGGAGGACATGGCGCGCTACGCGCTGCGTTACTACCCGCAGCTGAAGCCCAGTGACATGCGCTGGGTGCTGGTCGAGGCGGCCGGGCGCATCCTGCCCGAGGTCGGTCCCGAGATGGGCGAGTACACCGTCGTCGAGCTGAGCAAGCGCGACATCGAGATCCGTCTCGAGACGCTGCTGGAGTCGTGCGTCGACGGCCACGTCGTGCTGTCCAAGGGCCGGCCGTTCGACGCCGACACCATCGTGTGGACCGCGGGCGTCAAGGCCAACCCCGTCCTCGCGAACACCGACCTGCCCCTCGACGAGAAGGGCCGGCTGCGCTGCCTGCCGGAGATGCGCGTCGACGGCATCGAGGACGCCTGGGCGGCCGGCGACAACGCCGCCATCCCGGACCTCACCGCCGGGCAGCCGGGCATCTACACGGCGCCCAACGCCCAGCACGCGGTGCGGCAGGCGAAGTTGCTGGCGAAGAACATCGTCGCCACGCTCGAGGGCCAGGTGCCGAAGCCGTACAAGCACAAGTACATCGGCTCGGTCGCCAGCCTCGGCCTGTACAAGGGTGTCGCGCACACCTACGGCATCAAGGTGCGCGGCTTCGCGGCCTGGTTCATGCACCGCACTTACCACATGAGCAAGATGCCGACGTTCAACCGTAAGGCCCGCGTGGTCGTCGACTGGACCCTGGCGCTGCTGTTCAAGCGCGAGGTCGTCACGCTCGGCCGCATGCGGATGCCACGCGAGGACTTCCGCCGTGCCGCGCAGCCGGTCGAGCCGCGGGCCTCCAGGCCCGGGCCGTCGGCCGGCGAGCGTCCGTCGGAGACCGCCACCACGGCGGGCGGCCGGCTGCCGCGCGGCTGAGCCACCGCGCGGACGCCCCGCCCGCCGTGGGCAGCCCCGGCCGAAAGGCGTGGCAGCGACTCTCTCGTCTCGCTAGCGTGGCGGGAGGGTACGGACGGGGAGGTCGCCATGTCCACTGGGGGAGCGGCGGGACGCATCGCAGGACTACTCGAGCGGCTGCTCGGACGGCCGCTGCCGCTGGGCATCCGCACCTGGGACGGCGCGCACGCCGGTCCGACGGACGGCCCCGTGCTGGTCATCCGGTCCCGCCGCGCGCTGCGCCGGCTGCTGTGGCAACCCGACGAGATCGGCCTCGCCCGTGGCTGGGTGGCCGGTGAGCTCGACGTCGAGGGCGACCTCGACGACGCCCTGACCAGGCTTGACGACGCCCTGCGCGAGCTGGGCGACCGCGGCCGGTTCACCGCCGCCGACCGCGCCGAGGTCATCCGGCTGGCCGTCGTGCTCGGCGCCGTCGGCCCGCCGCTGAAGCCGCCGCCCGAGGAGGTCGTACTCGCCGGCGACCGCCACTCCAAGGGCCGCGACCAGGCCGCCATCAGCCACCACTACGACGTCGGCAACGACTTCTACGAGCTGGTGCTCGGCCCGTCCATGGTCTATTCGTGCGCCTACTGGACCGGCGACGACGCCACGCTCGAGGACGCCCAGCGGGCCAAGAACGAGCTGATCTGCCAGAAGCTCGGGTTGCGGTCCGGCATGCGGCTGCTCGACGTCGGCTCCGGCTGGGGATCGCTCGCGCTGCACGCCGCCGAGCAGCACGGCGTCGAGGCCGTCGGCGTGACGCTGTCCGTGCCGCAGGCCGAGTACGCGAAGCAGCGGGTGGCCGACGCCGGGCTGGCCGACGCCGTCGAGATCCGCGTGCAGGACTGGCGCGACGTCGCCGACGGCCCGTACGACGCCGTCGCCAGCGTCGGCATGGCCGAGCACCTGGGGTCGGCCAGGTGGCCGGAGTACGCCGCCCGCCTGTACGGCCTGCTGCGGCCCGGCGGCCGGTTGCTCAACCACCAGATCGTGCGGTCCGGGCGGCCGCGCGCGGGTGGGCTGGCCCGCCCGCGGCGCACGTTCATCGACGCCTACGTGTTTCCCGACGGCGAGCTGATCCCGGTCGGCGACGTCGTGAACGGGCTGGAGGCGGGCGGGTTCGAGGTGCGCGACGTGCAGGCGCTGCGCGAGCACTACGCGCGGACGCTGCGCGCGTGGGTCGTCAACCTGGAACGCGGCTGGCATCGCGCCGTCGACCTCGCCGGTGAGGGGCGGGCCCGGGTCTGGCGCCTCTACATGGCGGCGTCGGCCGTCTCGTTCTACGCCGCCCGCATCGGGGTCGACCAGGTGCTGGCCGTTCGCCCACATGGCGACGGCCGAAGTGACCTGCCCATGGTGCGTCCGGTTGGATGGAGCCTGTGAGCCTCATCGCCGTCACCGTCATCGGACACGACCGCCCCGGTATCATCGCCGACGCCACCGCCGGCCTCGCCGCCCTCGGCCTGAACCTCGAAGACTCCACCATGACCCTCCTGCGTGGTCACTTCGCCATGATGCTGATCTGCTCCGGCGACCGGTCGCCGGCGGACGTCCAGGAGGCGCTGGCCCCGCTGACCGCCGACGGGCGGCTCAAGGTGTCCGCCGCCGCCGTGCCCGACGAGGACGGCTCCGGCGACCGCTCGCGGCGCCCGTACGTGCTGACGGTGCACGGCGGCGACCGCCCCGGCATCGTGTCCGCCGTCACCGGCGTGCTGGCCGCTGCCGGCGGCAACATCACCGACCTCACGACCCGGCTCACCGGCACCCTCTACGTCGCCGTCGCCGAGGTCGACCTGCCCGCCGACGCCGACGCCGACGCCGTCGGCATGTCGTTGCGCGACGCCGGCGCCGAGCTGGGCGTGGGCGTCACGCTGCGGCCGCAGGAGACCGACGTCCTGTGAGCATCGCCGACTGGACCGAGGCCGACCTCGGGGTGCCCGGCCGCGTCCTGACCGTCGTCCGCGCCCCCGAGCCGGTCCTGGCCGCGCCGTCGCCGCCGGCCGACCCCGCCGACCCCGCGATCGTGCAGCTCGCCGCCGACCTCGTCGCGACGATGCGCGTCTCGCCCGGCTGCGTCGGCCTGGCCGCCTGTCAGGTCGGCGTCGCCGCCCACCTCTTCGCCGTCGACGTCAGCCAGCACCCGAAGACCCGCACCGCCCACGGCACGTTCGTGCTCTGCAACGCCGAGGTGGTCGAGGCGACGCGCAAGGAGAAGGGCCGCGAGGGCTGCATGTCCGTCCCCGACCTCACCGGCGACGTCAAGCGCGCCACCCGGCTGACGGTCCGCGGACAGCTGCCCGGCAGCGGCGAGGAGTTAGTCGTCGAGACCGACGCGTTCGAGGCCAGGGCGCTGCAGCACGAGATCGACCACTGTGCGGGCTTCCTGTTCCTCGACCGCGTGGCCGGCGCTCACGCCGTCTTCCCGCGGCAGACCTACCTGTAGCCGGCGCCGGCCGCCCACGCCCGGTCATACGTGATCCGATCGTGTCCGGAATGGGAGGTTTCGCCAGGAGACAGGCGACCTGCCGGGCGCGATACTGAGGGCGGCCCCCGTAGCCCAATCGGCAGAGGCATCAGCCTTAAAAGCTGAACAGTGTCGGTTCGAGTCCGACCGGGGGCACGCGTATCACGGACGCTTCGGGTCGCCGGTCGTCTCGCGGAGGGCCGATGCGCCCGTCGTGACGATCGAGGCGAACGCGGCGCCGAGGGAGTCGGCCACCGACGACGGCTCGTCGAGGTAGCCGGTCACCATCGCGCCGTCCCGGAGGATCATCAGCTGCCTCGCCGTGGAGTCGACGTCAGCCACGTCGGCCTCCGCGGCGATGCCGGCGAACTCGTCGAGCATCCAGCGGCGGTGCGCGTCGACGGCGCCCCGGACCGGGTCGTCGGGATCGGGGAACTCCGCCGCCGCGTTGATGAACGCGCAGCCCCGGAATCCCGGCCGGCAGCTCGCGGAGCCGATGCCGGCGGCGAGTGCGCGCAGCGACCCCACGGGGTCGCCCTTGCGGCGCACGCTCTGCATCCATGCCCGCTCGGCGGCCGCCTGCTCCTCCAGGTAGGCGACCACGAGCTCGCTCTTGGTGCGGAAGTGGCGGTAGAAGGTGACCTTCGTGATGCCGACCTGCTCGATGATGCGGTCGGCGCTCGTGGCGCGGATGCCGTGTGCGTAGAACAGCTCGTTCGCGGCGGTGAGGATGCGCCCTCTGGTGGCAGACCTCGACGGGGTGCGCATCGCCGGTTCGGTGGTGTCGGCGTGCATGTCGTGCTCCCCTCCTGGCCGAGGCCGATTGCGCCGGCGCTGTGAACAGTCTAGAGTCGGCCATGTAGACGTACTAGTAACTCTACATCCCGACAAGCAAGGAGGACCTGATGCCCGCACCCCTGTACACCGCCATCGCGACCTCGACGGGCGACGGCCGGGCCGGAGGCCGCGCGGTGACCGACGACGGCCTGCTCGACGTGACGCTCGCCGTCCCGAAGGACATGGGCGGCCCGGGCGGGGCGACCAACCCGGAGCAGCTGTTCGCGGCGGGCTGGTCGTCGTGCTTCCACTCGGCCCTCAAGCTCGTGGCTTCGCGGCGCAAGGTGTCGTTGGTGGACTCCGCCGTCGTCGCCGAGGTCTCGATCGTCCCGGCCGCGGCCGGCGGCTACGCGCTGACCGCCGCGCTGCGCGTGCACGTCGGCGCGGGGATCGCCCCGGAGGTCGCCGAGAGCCTCGCCGCCGCGGCGCATGAGGTGTGCCCCTACTCGGTCGCCACTCGCGGCAACGTGCCCGTCACCGTCACCACCACCGTCGCCCAGCCCGTCACCCACCCCCACGAATGAGGAACATCGTGACCACCTCCGACTCGACCTCCCCGTCCACGTTCACCGCGGCGCTCCCGGATTCCCCGCCGCCGTTCAGCGCGACGCTTCGCCGCCTGTACCTGGTCCGCTTCGCCTTCGCCGTCGCCTGGGCACTGCTCCTGTTCCTGACCTCGGCCGATACCGGACCGCTGCTGACCGTCCTCCTGGTCGCCTACCCGCTGGCCGACGCGGCCGCCGTCGTCTGGCAGCTCCGATCCGAGCACCGCGCGCCCGGTCCGCGGGTGGCGGAGAGGATCAACGTGGTGGTGAGCGTCGTCGTCGCCATCGCGCTCGGCTGGGTGTCGACCGGATCCATCGCCGCCGCCCTCGGGGTCTGGGGCGTGTGGGCCACGGCCTCCGGGATCGCCCAGCTCGTCACCGCGGTGCTGCGCCGGAGTGCCGGTGGCCAGGTGCCGCAGATCCTGAGCGGTGCCATCTCGATCGTGGCCGGGCTCGCCTTCCTGGCACAGTCGTTCCAGGACCCGGACAGCATCTCCGGAGTGGGCGGCTACGCCGTCCTCGGCGGGATCTTCTTCCTGATCTCCGCCATCCGCCTGGGCTCGCAGCCGCGGGGGGCAGCGTGACGGGCGCCGAGGGACGTCGAACCGACTACGACCTGATCGTCGTCGGCGCCGGCCCAGCCGGAGAGAACGTGGGCGACTACGCGACCAAGCGCGGCCTGCGCGTGGCGATCGTCGAGGCCGAACTCGTCGGAGGCGAATGCTCCTACTGGGCGTGCATGCCCTCCAAGGCTCTCCTGCGCAGCGGACACGCGATCCGGGCGGCCCGACGGCTCGCCGGAGCCCGCGAAGCGGTCGAGGGTGTCATCGACGCCTCCGCGGTGCTGGCCCGGCGGTCGTCGTTCACCGATCAGTGGAAGGACGACGGCCAGGTCTCCTGGCTCGACTCCGCGGGCATCGACCTGATTCGCGGCCGCGGCCGCATCGCCGGGCCGGGCGAGGTGCGGGTCGATGATCGTGTCTACTCAGCGGGGGCGGTCGCCCTGGCGACGGGCTCCGTCCCGGTCCTGCCCGAGATCCCCGGCCTCGCCGCCGCTTCGCCCTGGACCACACGCGATGCGACCGCCACCGACCGCGTCCCCCCTCGGCTCCTCGTCATCGGCGGCGGGGTCGCCGGCACGGAGCTCGCCGTCGCGTTCACGTCCCTCGGCTCGCGAGTCACCCTGCTGTCCCGCGACGGCCTGTTGAGCCACGAGGAGCCCTTCGTCGGCGAGCACCTCGCCGACGCCCTGGCCGACGAGGGTGTCGACCTGCGGCTGGGCGTCACGCCTGCGCGAGTCGACCGTGGGGACGACGGAATCGTCAGCGTCGTCCTGGCGGACGGCACCGAGCTCCGGGCCGAGGAGCTCCTGGTCGCCACCGGGCGTCGCCCGAACACCGAGCACCTCGGCCTCGAGACGATCGGGCTCGACGCAAGGCCGGGACTGCGGGTGGACGAGACGATGCTCGTCGACGGCACCGACTGGCTCTATGCCGTCGGAGACGTCAACGGGCGCGCTCTGCTGACCCACCAGGGCAAGTACCAGGCACGCGCGGCGGGCGAGGCGATCGCGGCGCGACTACAGGGATCGCCCGTCAGCGACGAGCTGTGGGGCGACCACGCGGCCTCGGCCGATCACCTGGCCGTGCCCCGCGTGGTCTTCTCCGACCCGGAAGTCGCCAGTGTCGGGCTCACCGAGTCGAGGGCTCGCGCCCAGGGGCTCGACGTCCGGGCCGTCGAGTACGACCTCGGCCGGGTCGCCGGGGCCAAGCTCCACGCCGACGGCTACACCGGCCGTGCCAAGCTCGTCGTCGACGAGGGCCGGAGCGTGATCGTCGGTGCGACCTTCGTCGGCCAGGACGTCGCCGAGCTCCTGCACTCGGCGACCATCGCGATCGTCGGCGAGGTCCCGATCGACCGGCTCTGGCACGCCGTCCCCGCCTACCCCACCGTCAGCGAGATCTGGCTGCGGCTCCTCGAGACCTACGGCCGGCCGACCCGGCGTCGGTGATCGTGTTCGGTGGCCGCCAGGGGCGCGTCGCCGACGCCGAATCGGGCCCGGAACCATGATCATGGCGCTGTTCGTATCGGCAGAGCAGCAACAACAGCGCCGCTGGATCCGGTTCGCTCACGAGGGGGACGTGTCGTGAGGGCACGTATCCGGTCAACGCCGCGTGCGGCGTTGACCCAGCGCCTCGACGGCCTGCTCCAGCCGGCGCTGCCGGGTCTCGCTCTTCTTGGCCTGCTCGATCCACTCGGTGTAACCCCGCTGCTGGCTCGACGTGAGCCCGGCGAAGAAGGCCTGCGCTTCGGGCGCGTCGGAAAGAGCCGCTCGCAGGTCGTCGGGCACGGCGACGGGCGCCGGTTCGGTCGCGAGCTCGATCTCGACGTCGAGGCGGTCGCCGGCCGCGACGCCCGCAGCGCTCCGGACCGCGGCGCTGACCGGGATCATGACCTGGCCCGACATGGTGCCCAGGCTGGTCTGAAAGGCGTAGCCGTTGAGCGTGACGTCGACCCGCGGCCGGCGTCCTCCGCCCAAGCCGTCGACGATGTGATCAGGGACGGGAACGCCCGTCGCCGTCGTCGCGTTGAGGCGCAGCTCGGCGGCGAATCTCATCGTCCTACCATGATCGACTCCTCGGCGCCCTCGGCTGATACCGGACGCTACAGCACCGCGTCGTGCCGGCCGGGGAGCGCCGGTTGTGGGGATCGGACAAGCCGCAGGCCCAGACCTTGTTCCCCAGGATCCACGCACGTGTCGGCATTCGCCTGACAGGGTCGAATGGTGCCAGACATCTCCCGTATCGCGATCGTCAACCGGGGCGAGGCCGCCATGCGGCTCATCCACGCCGTCCGAGATCTCAACGCCAGGTCGGGTCCCGGGGACCGGGCCGGCAGGATCCGGACGATCGCGCTGCACACGGACGTCGACGCGACGGCGGCGTTCGTCCGGGAGGCCGACGAGGCGTATCTGCTGGGCCCGGCCGCTCAGCGGCCGTACCTCGATCTGGCCAGGCTGGAGCGGGCGCTGACGGAGGTCCGCGCGGACGCGGTCTGGGTCGGGTGGGGGTTCGTCGCCGAGGATCCGAGCTTCGCCGACCTGTGCGAGAAGCTCGGCATCACGTTCATCGGGCCGAGCGCCGAGGCGATGCGCCGGCTCGGCGACAAGATCGGTTCCAAGCTGATCGCCGAGGAGGTCGGGGTCCCGGTCGCGCCGTGGAGCCGCGGCGGCGTCGACACGCTCGAGGTCGCGCTGGCGGCGGCCGAGCGCATCGGCTACCCGCTGATGCTGAAGGCGAGCGCGGGCGGCGGCGGACGCGGCATTCGCAAGATCGAGTCGCCGGCCGAGCTCACCGACGCGTACCAGCGCACCAGGGACGAGGCCGAGCGCGCTTTCGGCAGCGGTGTCGTCTTCCTGGAACGGCTGGTCACCGGCGCCCGGCACGTCGAGGTGCAGGTCATCGCCGACGGGCAGGGGACGGCGTGGGCGGTCGGCGTCCGCGACTGCTCCATCCAGCGGCGCAACCAGAAGGTGATCGAGGAGTCCGCGTCGCCGCTGCTGCCGCCGGACGGCGTCGCCGAGGTGAAGGCCGCCGCCGAGCGGCTGGCGATCGCCGTCGGGTACGCCGGGGCGGGCACCGTCGAGTTCCTGTACCACCCGGGGGAGCGGTCGTTCGCCTTTCTGGAGGTCAACACTCGTCTGCAGGTCGAGCACCCGATCACCGAGGCGGTGGCCGGCCTGGACCTCGTGATGCTGCAGATCCGGATCGCCTCCGGTATGCCGCTGACGGGTGAGCGCCCGGCCGAGCGCGGCCACGCCGTCGAGGCGCGGCTGAACGCGGAGGACCCCGACCGGGACTTCGCCCCCGCACCGGGCCGCATCAGCCGGCTCGAGTTCCCGACCGGGCCCGGGATCCGCGTCGACACCGGCGTCACCGAGGGCGACACGATCCCGGCCGACTTCGACTCGATGATCGCCAAGATCATCGCGTACGGCTCCGACCGCGCCGAGGCGCTGGCCCGGCTGCGCCGCGCGCTGACCGAGACCACCGTGGTGATCGAGGGCGGCGCCACCAACAAGAGCTTCGCGCTGGAGCTGCTGGACCAGCCCGAGGTCGTCGGCCCGTTCGACGAGGACGGCCGGGTTCTGGGCACTCAGGGCGTGCTGTGCGCGGACACCGGGTGGATCGACCGGGTCCGGGCCGAGGGCCGGCTGGTGTCCCGGCGGCACGCCGGGGTGGCGCTGGTCGCGGCCGCGATCGAGGCTTACGAGGAGTCCGAGCGGGTCGAGGTCGCGCGCTTCCTGGAGACCGCCCGCGGCGGCCGGCCGCAGACCCAGCACGAGCCCGGCCAGGTGATCGAGCTCGAACTGCGCGGCGTGACGTCGACGATGACGGTGCGGCAGAGCGCGGCCGGCGCCTACCAGGTCGGGCTGGTCGACGCGGCCGGCGTCGAGCAGCTGGTCGAGGCGCGGCTGGACCGGCTGGACGAGGTGCACAGCCGGCTGCACATCGGTGACCACACGTTCCGGCTGGTCACGGCGACTCATCCGCCGGTGCACCTGGTCGAGGTCGACGGCGTCACCCACCGGATCAGCCGCGACGAGGGCGGCATGTTGCGGGCCCCGGCGCCCGCGCTGGTCGTCGCCACCCCCGTCGCCGTCGGTGACGAGGTCGCGGCCGGCGCGCCGGTGCTGGTGCTCGAGTCGATGAAAATGGAGACGGTGGTGCCGGCGCCGTTCGCCGGCCGGGTCAGGGAACTGGTCGTCCGTGCCGGGAGCCAGGTCGAGACCGGTGCGCCGCTGGCCAAGCTGGAGCCGATCGGTGACCCGTCAGCGACGCCGCTCGACCCGCAACGGACCGGCGACGACCCGGCGGCCGAGGTGGCCGCGCTCCGTCCGCTGCGGACCGAGCAGGCCCAGGCGATCGCGGCCATCGACCGGCTGCGCGGCCTGGTGATGGGCTACGACGTCGACCCGGACCAGCGCCGCGAGGCCATCGCCGACCACCTGCGGTTGCGCGATCACCTCGCCGACGACCGCCCCGGCGTGCTGCGCGCCGAGATGCGGCTGCTCTGGCTGATCACCGACTTCGCCGAGCTGAGCCGCAACCGGCCGGCCCGCGACGAGGGCAACACCGAGCTGCGCGTGCACAGCACCCGCGAGCACTTCCACACGTTCCTCCAGTCGCTCGACCCCGAGCGCGGCGGGCTGCCGGAACAGTTCCGCGAGCGGCTGCTGCGCGTGCTGCGGCACTACGGGGTCACCGACCTGGACCGCACGCCGGAGCTGGGGGAGGCGCTGTTCCGGATCTTCCTGGCGCACCAGCACGCCGAGACCGACGTGGAGATCGCGACGTCGATCCTGCAGCGCTGGCTGGCCGAGCCGCGGCCGGCGACGGGTCTCGCCCGGGCCGCCCGAGGTGAGCTGGAGCGGCTGGTCCGGGCGACGCAGCTGCGGTTCCCGGTGGTCGGCGACCTCGCCCGGTCGATCCGGTTCCGCTGGTTCGACCAGCCGCTCGTCGACGCGGAACGGCGTCAGGTGCTGGACGGCGTCGCCGCCGAGGTGCGGGCGCTGACCTCCGCCGACGCGCCCGGCCGGGAGCAGCGGATCGAGGCGCTGACGCAGATCCCCGAGCAGCTGGTCGGCTTCCTCCGCGACCGGATGTTCGAGGACTTCCCGGCGACGGAGCCGCTGCTGGAGGTGCTGGTCCGCCGGCACTACCGCGAGTACGCGCTGCACGACGTCGTGGTGACGGAGGTGGCCGGCCGCCCGGTGGTGTGGGCCGAGTACCACTCCGACGAGCACGGCTCGACCCGGGTGATCTCGACCATCGCCGACATCGCCGAAATCGCCGAGCTGACCGACGACCAGTCGGCGGGCGGCCTGGACGCGGCGATCGGCGCGGCGCTGGCCGCCGACCACGAGAACGTCGTCGAGGTCTACCTGCGCTGGCGCGGCATGCCGGACGACCCGCAGGACACGTCGGCGCGGCTGAACGAGCTGCTCGGCGCCATGCCGTTCGCCGCCCGCGCGCGCCGCATCTGCGTCGCGACCTGCCCGGAGCCGGACCGCGCCGTCGACTACTTCACCTTCCGGCCGGATCCCGACGCGGCGCACCCGGCCCTGGTCGAGGACGACCTCGTTCGCGGGATGCACCCGATGGTGGGGCGCCGGCTCAACCTGTGGCGCCTGATCAACTTCGACGTGACCCGGCTGGAGGCGCCGGGCGACGTGATCCTGTACGAGGCCGTCGCCAAGACCAACCCGGCCGACCGGCGGCTGATCGCCTGCGCACAGGTCCGGCAGCTGGCGGTGGTCCGCGACGACGCCGGCCGGGTGATCGGCCTGCCGCACGCCGAACGGGCGGTCGAGCACTGCCTGGAGGCGATCCGCCGGGTCCGCACCGCCCGCGGCCGCGCGGGCGCCCGGCTGGACCAGAACCACGTCTGGGTCACCGTCTGGCCGGTGGTCGAGGCCGACGTCGAGCAGCTGGCCGCACTCCAGGCGAAGATCACGCCACTCAGCGAGGGCGCCGGACTCGAGGAGGTGCTGGCCCAGGGCCAGATCGCCGACCAGGACGGCAAGGTGCACCCGATCTCCATCCGGTTCCACGCCCAGCCCGGCGCCGGCACCGTCGCCGACATCATCCCGCCGCCGACGCAGCCGCTGGCGCCGCTGGACGACTACGCGGGCAAGGTGCTGCGGGCCCGTCGCCGCGGCCTGGTCTATCCGTACGAGCTGGAGGCGGTGCTGGCCGGCGGCGGCAAGCTGACCGAGTTCGACCTCGACGACGACGGCGCGCTGGTCGAGGTGACCCGGCCGCGCGGCCGCAACAGCGCCGGGATCATCGTCGCCAAGGTGACGACGCCGACGAAGCTCTATCCCGAGGGCGTGACCCGGATCGTGCTCTGTGGCGACCCCACCAAGTCGCTCGGCGCGCTGGCCGAGGCCGAGTGCGCACGGGTGATCGCGGCGCTCGACCTCGCCGAGGAGCTCGGGGTGCCGCTGGAGTGGTTCGCGCTGTCGGCCGGCGCCCGGGTGGCGATGGACTCCGGCACCGAGAACATGGACTGGGTGGCGGCGGCGCTGCGGCGCATCGTCGAGTTCACCCAGCGCGGCGGCGAGATCAACGTCGTGGTGGCCGGCATCAACGTCGGCGCGCAGCCGTACTGGAACGCCGAGGCGACCATGCTGATGCACACCCGCGGCGTGTTGATCATGACCCCGGACTCGGCGATGGTCCTCACCGGCAAGCAGACGCTGGACTTCTCCGGCAGCGTGTCCGCCGAGGACAACTTCGGCATCGGCGGCTACGACCGCGTGATGGGCCCGAACGGGCAGGCCCAGTACTGGGTGCCGAACCTGGCCGAGGCGCTCGGCGTGCTGATGGCGCACTACGAGCAGACGTACATCCTGCCGGGTGAGCGCGGGCCTCGGGTCGCCGTCAGCACCGACCCGGACGACCGGGACATCTCGCCGCATCCCCACGGCGGCGAGTTCGCCACCGTCGGCGACGTGTTCTCGGCCGCCGCGAACCCGGACCGGAAGAAGCCGTTCGACATCCGCAGGGTCATGCGGGCCGTGGCCGACGCCGACGCTCCGCTGCGCGAACGGTGGGCCGGCATGGCCGACGCGGAGACGGCCGTCGTCACCGACACCCGGCTCGGCGGGTATTCGGTCAGCCTCCTCGGTATCGAGTCCAAGCCCGTGCCGCGACGAGGCTTCCCGCCCACCGACGGCCCGGACACCTACACCGCGGGCACGCTGTTCCCGCGGTCGTCGAAGAAGATCGCCCGCGCCATCAACGCGGCGTCCGGCAACCGGCCGCTGGTGGTGCTGGCGAACCTGTCCGGCTTCGACGGGTCACCGGAGTCCATGCGGAACCTGCAGCTGGAGTACGGTGCGGAGATCGGCCGGGCGGTGGTCAACTTCCAGGGCCCGATCGTGTTCTGTGTGATCTCCCGCTACCACGGCGGCGCCTTCGTCGTGTTCTCCAAGAGGCTCAACCCGCGGATGACGGTGCTGGCCCTGGAGGGCTCCTACGCCTCGGTGCTCGGCGGCGCCCCGGCCGCGGCCGTGGTGTTCTCGGCCGAGGTCGACAAGCGGGCCGCCGCCGACCCCGCGGTGGCGGCGCTGGAGCGGAAGATCGAGGCCGCCTCGGCGGCCGAGCGCGGGCCGCTGCTGGTCGAGCTGGCCGACCTCCGAGCGGCACTGCGGGCCGAGAAGATCTCCGAGGTGGCGGCCGAGTTCGACCGCATCCACAGCATCCGGCGCGCCGTCGAGGTCGGCTCGGTCGACGAGGTCGTCTCGGTCGCCGAGCTGCGGCCGAAGGTCATCGCCGCGATCCGCCGCGGGCTGGCCTGAGGCCGTCGACGGCAGCCCGCGTGCTCCGGTCACCGGCCGGGAGCACGCGGGCGCTGGTCAGGCCGTCCAGACATCGACGACGAGGGCCGCGGCACCGGCAAGGGCGAAGGCGGCCGGCAGCGTGACGGCCCAGGCGAGCGCCAGGTTGGCGACGACGCGCCAGCGCACCCTGCGGTAGCTGTCGTGGACGCCCGCGCCGAGCAGCCCGCCGGTCAGCGCCTGGGTCATGCTGACGGGTGCGCCCGCGGCGGCGCTGCCGAGAACGGCGGCCGCCGAGGCGAACTCGGCGGTGACGGCGTGCGGCGCGCGGGTGTTGACGATCCCGGTGCCGACGGTCCGGGCGACCCGTGGCAGCCCGATCACGGCGCCGGTGGCGAAGACGGCGCCGATGACCGGGTAGGCCCACCAGCGCGGCGTCGCCGGGCCGCCGCCGGCCGTGCCCGCGGCGATGAAGAGGACCAGCGTCTTCTGCCCGTCGTTGGCGCCGTAGGCGACGCACTGCGCGAGGTACGCCGCCACATGGGTGCGCCGGACGGTGGCCAGGTAGCGGGCGGTGCGGGCGGTTCGCCAGACGGCCGCGCCGGCGAGTGCGAGCAGCATGCCGACGGCCGGGGCGGCCAGGCCGATGGCGAGCACCCGCACCACCGCGGCCCACTCGACGGCCAGACCGGCACCCAGGCCGGCACCGGCGACGCCGCCGATGACGGCCAGCGTGAGGCTGGTCGGGAGCCCGCGCCGGGCCAGTCCCGCGGCGACCACGATCGCCACGACGAACCCGATGGCCAGCGTCGCCGAGTCGGTCGGCACGATCGAGCCGGTGAGCGTCTCCGCGACCGCCGTCGTGACCAGCAACGGGACGGCGACGAGCGCCGCGACGAGCAGGGCCAGGCCGGCCGCGACGGACATGCCGGGGATGCGCAACCCGGGCGCGATCAGAGCGCCGCCGTCGTTCATGCCGGTGATCAGGGCGAAGACCACCCCCACCGCGATCATCAGTTCGGGCACGCGGTGGCCCGTCAGTAGCCGCGCTTGAGGGCACCGTCGGTCAGCACGTCGGCGGCGTCGCAGATGCGGGCGCCCACGCCGTCGAGCCGCTTGATCAGCTCGCGGTGCTTGAGCGCCTCGGGCGACATGTCACCGTCGACGATGCGGGCGAACTCCTGCTGGTACTCGCGGCTGATGCTGCGTGCGGCCTTCTTCGCGTCGAGCGCCTTGAGCGGCACCTCCTGCGGTGCGCTCCACAGGGTGCCGACCGCCTCGTCGAGGGACTCCACGGCGGTGACCACGTGGTCGAGGAACGGGCGGTAGGTCTTGCGCCGCTGGATCTGGTAGAGGTCGGCCTCGCGGACGAACTCGCGGATCGTGTCGAGGACGTCGTCGATGGAGCGGGACAGCCGGAACAGGTCCTCGCGGTCCAGCGGCGCGACCAGGGTGCGGGACAGCCGGTCGACCAGGGCCGCGCGCATCGCGTCGCCGCGGTGCTCGATGTCGGCGATGCGCTCGCGGGCCTGTGCCGGCGACACCTTCTTGTTGACCATGGCCTGGGCCAGCTCGGCACCGTCGCGTGCGGCGTGCACCTGCCCGGTCAGCGCCTCGGACATGTGGTGCCCGCTGCCGCGGAACCGGCGTGGCCAGCGGGGACGTAACCGGGCGGCCTTCATCGCCGGCCCCGGCTTCCGGCGGGGACGAGCGGGCTGGCGCCGACCGGCCTGGGGCGATGCCCGCGATCCGTCGTCAAGTCCACCACCCTGTCACTGGTACCCCGCACGTTGCTACCGGATGTATCACGAACTTTGGTTAATCTATCATGACTGTGATGTGTTTTTAACATCAAGTGGTCGACGGAGTGAGGAGTGGATGCGGCGTGCGAACCACCAGGGATCGGGTCCTGCTCGCCGGTGACGCCGTCGCGTCCGGCACGGAGACGGCGTACCGCGCGCTGGCGGCGGCGCCCGGTGAGGCGCATGCGATCCGCGCTGACCTGTGCGCGATGCACCCGGGCGACGTCGGGCCGGGCCGGCCGATCCTGCGGCTTGCGCACCTCACCGACATGCACCTCGCCGACACGCAGTCGCCGCTGCGCCTGGACTTCGCCATGCAGGTGGGCGAGCGCAGCCCGGGCTGGGGCGGCGCGGTCACCTACACGTTCCGGCCGCACGAGCTGATGACCGCCCACGCGGTCGACGCCATGCTGCGGACGCTTCGCGGGCTCGACCTCGACCTGTGCGTCGTCACCGGCGACAGCACCGACAACGCCCAGGCGAACGAGCTGGCGACCTACCTGGCGCTGATGGACGGCGGCGAGGTCGCGCCGGTCTCCGCCGGCGGCGTCTACCGCGGTCCGCAGAGCGCGGAGTGGGGTGATCCGTGGTACTGGGTGCCGGACGTCCCCGGCGACCGCTACCAGCGCCGGTGGGGGTATCCGCGGATCCCCGGGCTGACGGCGGCGGCCGCGGCGCCGTTCCGGGCGGCCGGTGCCGGTACGCCCTGGATCGGCTGCCTGGGCAACCACGACGTGCTGGTCGGCGGCACGACGGCGGTCAGTGACGAGCTCGACGCGATCGCCGTCGGCGGCCGCAAGGCGGTGGGCCTGCCGGCCGGCCTCGGCGACGAGCGGGAGCTCGAGCTCTATCTGCGCGACCCCGTGCGCTTGTTCTCCGGTCCCGGTGTGGACGTGCCGGCCGACCCCGAGCGCCGGCTGCTGCGTACCCGCGACATCGTCCGAGCGCATCTCGGCCGCGGGGGCGCGCCGGGGCCGGCCGGACGCGGCTACACCGCGGACAACCTCCGGGCCGGCACCGCGTACTACCGCTACGACCCCGTCCCCGGCGTGCGGGTCCTGGTGCTCGACACCAACCACCGGCAGGGCATGTGGGACGGCAACGTCGACCGCGCGCAGCTGGAGTGGCTGGCCGACGAGCTGCGTGGGCTGGACGGCCCCGACGACCCCCTCGTGGTCATCGCGTCGCACCACGCCACGCCGTCGCTCGGCAACGCCTACGGGGTGTGCCCGGACGACCACGCCGCGGTGGCCTTCGCCGCAGAGCTGCTCGAGGTCGCGCTCTCGTGTCCCAACGTGGTGCTGTGGCTGAACGGGCACCATCACGCGAACCGGGTGGTGGCGCACCACCGGCCACGGGGCGGCGGGCTGTACGAGGTGACGACGGCGTCGATGATCGACTGGCCGACGCAGGCGCGGGTGATCGAGCTGGTCCGGCAGCCGGACGGGGTGCTGCGGATGACCTCCACGATCGTCGACCACGACGCGCCGCTGGACCCGGGGCCCGACCCGCGGTCGCCGGGCGAGCTGGCGTCGCTGCACCGCCGGCTGGCCGCGAACGACGTCTGGCGCGGGGGCGCGCGGCAGGGCCTGACCGGAACGCCGCCGGACCGCAACGTCCATCTGCTGGTCCCGCCCGTGCGGCCGGTCCGCTGAGCCGGTGCTGTGATGGCTTCTGATAAAAATCGCGCGTCCGGTGTTATTCTCCGGTACCGGCTGGGTGCGGTGCCGACATGCCGCTGGGCCGGCTATGCGCGAGGAGACGAGCCCGGATGACACCTCCCGAGGCGCCGCGCAGTGCGTCGCCCAAGCGGTCGCAGGCGCGAGAGGCCCGGCAGCAGCTGATCATCGACCACGTCGTGGCCAACGGGGTCGCGACGGCCGGCGAGCTGAGCACGCTCACGGGCGCGAGTCTGATGACCGTCCACCGTGACCTCGACGAACTCGCCCGCAGGTCGTTGGTGCGCAAGTTCCACGGCGGGGTGTCGGCGCAGCCGTCCACGGCGTTCGAGAGCAGCTCGGCCTACCGGATCCGGGTCCAGGGGCGGGAGAAGGAGGCTCTGGCCGCGTCGGCGCTGAGCCTGATCGAGCCGGGCATGTCGATCATGCTGGACACCTCGACGACCAACCTCTTCCTCGCCCGGCGGCTGGGCGACCTCGGCCCGCTGACCGTGGTCACGAACTACCTGCCGATCATGCAGACGCTGCGGCCGGTCCGCGACGTTCACCTGATCGGGGTCGGCGGCGACTACAACGCCACCCACGACGCGTTCCTGGGCATGGCCGCCATCGAGACGATCCAGGCCCTCAGCGTCGACGTCGCCTTCCTCAGCACGTCGGCGATGACGGCCGACACCACGTACCACCAGGAGCCCGACATCGTCATGGTCAAGCGGGCGATGATGGCGTCCGGCCAGAGCAGGGTGCTGCTGATGGACCGGACGAAGCTGGGCCGCACGGCGCTGCACCGCCTGGCCGCGACCGCCGAGTTCGACCGTCTCATCATCGACGGCGACGGCGAGTCGGCCGACGTGGACCGCATACGCGAGCACGTCGACGTGACGCTGGCCTGACCGGCGCGTCGATGGCTGGCAGGCCGACGGAGATCGGCCTGCCATGAGTGCTCCCACCGCGCCCCGGCCCGGCCACCGCCGGTATCCGCGCAGCTGAGCACCCTCCGAACGGGCCCGGCGGGCGCCGTTCGCCACCGCGTCGCGGCGGCGTCAGGCCGTGTTCATGATTTCGTTGGCGTTAAGTCTATCGAAGTTCGCGTTAATTCTGTTACGGTCCTCACACCAAATCGGGCATGTCCTAACAGGAAGTAGCGGAGGATCACATGCAGCGCAGAGTGTTCACCGCCGCCGGCGCCGTCCTGACCGCGCTGGCACTCACCACCGCCTGCAGCGGCGGTGACGACGGTGGAGCGGCCGGCGGGAGCGGCGACGACTTCGACGGAACGATCACGTTCTGGTACGCGATGGCCGGCCGCAACGGCGAGGCGATCACCGAACTGGTCGACCGGTACAACGAGGAGAACGACGCCGGGGTGACGGTCGAGGCCATCTACCAGGGCAACTACAACGACACCCTGACGAAGCTGCGGGCGTCGGCGCAGTCCGGCGACCTGCCGAGCATGGTCCAGGTCAACGAGCTGAGCACCCGGTTCATGTACGACTCCGGGCTGGCCACGCCGGTGCAGGAGCTGGCCGAGACGGCCGGCTACTCCTTCGACGACCTCAACGAGCGCGTGGTCGGCTACTACACCGTCGACGGCGTGGTGCAGTCCATGCCGTTCAACGTGTCGGCGCCGACGCTCTACTACAACAAGGACGCGTTCGCCGCCGCCGGCCTGGACCCCGAGGCGCCGCCGCGCACCCTCGACGACATCCGGGCCGCGGCCGAGCAGCTGCAGGGCGGCAGCACCGAGTACGGCTTCGTCTCCTCGATCGACGGCTACCTCGTCGAGCAGTACCTGGCCGTCGCGGACACGCCGTACTGCGACGCCGGGAACGGGCGGGAGGGTCTGGCGACGACGGTCGAGTGGGACAGCGACGTCACCGAGTCGATCCTGACCTGGTGGACCGGCATGGTCGACTCCGGTCTCGCCATCAACGTCGGTCGCGACGCCAACAACGCGTCGGCGGCCTTCCAGTCGGGCAACGCGGCCATGATGACGTTCACCTCGGCCAACCTGCGCGACATCGTCGACGGGTCGGACTTCGAGGTCGGCGTCGCGCCCTACCCGATGCCGCGGGCCGGCGACGTCGGCGGTCCCATCCTGGGCGGCGGCTCGCTGTGGGCGCTCGCCGGCCAGCCGGACGCCGCGAAGGAGGCCGTCTTCGACTTCATGGCGTTCATGATGTCGCCGGAGAGCCAGGCCATGTGGTCCACCCGCACGGGCTACGTCCCGGTCAACACCAAGGCCGTGGAGCTGCCCGAGTACAGCGAGGTCCTCGACCAGTACCCCGGCCTGACGCTGGCCGGCGAGCAGCTCTCGAACACCCCGGAGGGCCTGAACACCACCGGCTGCCTCATGGGGGTCATGCCGCAGGCGCGGGACAAGATGAACGACGCCATCGAGGCGGCGCTGCTCGGCGTGAAGGAGCCCCGTCAGGCGCTCGTCGACGGCGCGGCCTCTCTGACCTCGGTCATCGAGCAGTACAACGACTCCGTCGGTGCGAACTGACGAAAGCGAGGCAGCACTTTGCTCACCCTGATCGCCCATCGCGGCACGCCCAGAGAACACCCCGAGAACACGCTCGCCTCCCTGCGGCACGCACAGGCGCTCGGCGCCGACGCCGTGGAGTTCGACGTGCGGACCACCCGCGACGGCGTCCCGGTCCTGCTGCACGACACCGACCTCACCCGCATCTGGGGCCGGCCGGACGTGCTCGCGGAGACCGACCATGCCGACGTCGCCGACGTGCTCCCGACGTTGTCGGAGGTCGCCGAGGAGATCACCCTCACCCTGATCGTCGACTGCAAGGGCGCCGGGACGGTCGCCCGCGCGGTGCCGGCGCTGCGGGCGGCCGGTGCGCTGCCGCGGTGCGTGTTCATCGGACAGGCCGACGTGCTGCGGGAGGTGCGGGCGGAGCTCCCCGACGCCCGCCTCGCGCTGTCGTGGCCGGGCGACAGCACGCCGCCGCCGGACCTGCTGGCCCGGCTGCGGCCGGAGATCATGAACGTCCGCTGGGCCGACCTGGCCGCATCCAGTCTCGACACGTACCGCGCGGCCGGGCTGACCACCTGGTGGACGTACACGATCGACGACGTCGACGCCTTGGGGCGGGCGCTCGAGCTGGGCATCACCGGCATCATCACCAACGACCTGCCGCTGATCGGCGCGGCCGCGGCGACGGCGGCGGGCCGATGACGGGGCGCGACCTCGGCGCGGCGCTCGGCGTGGCCGAGGAGGCGGCTCGCTGGGCGCAGCGGCACATCACGTCCCGCCGCCCCGGTGCCGGCGACCCGGAGGAGAAGGCCGGCCCCGGCGACTGGGTGACGTCGGTCGACCGTGACGTCGAGGACCACATCCGCTCGGCGCTGCTCGCCGCGTTCCCCGGCGACGTCGTGATCGGTGAGGAGGCCGGCGCCTCGGCGGGCGCCGCGCCGGCCGGGGACGGCCAGCTGACCTGGTACATCGATCCGATCGACGGCACGACCAACTTCGTGCACGGTCTGCCGGGTGTCTCGGTCAGCATCGCCGCGGTCGACGCCGCCGGCCCGGCCGTGGGCGTCGTCCACGACGTGTACCGCGACGAGGTGTTCAGCGCGGTCCGCGGCGAGGGAGCGCGCGTCGACGGCGTCGCGCTGCCCTCGCGCGGCGAGCAGGTCGGCCTGCGCGGCGGCCTGCTGCTCACCGAGTGGTCCGGGCTGCGCCCGTGGCCCGGCATGTACGGCCTGATCACCGACCTGCAGGACCAGTTCACCGCCACCCGCATCCTCGGCTCGTGCGCGCTGAGCCTGGCGTCGGTGGGTGCGGGCCGGGCCGCGGGCGCGGTCCTCGGCGGCCACTACAACCCGTGGGACGTGCTGGCCGGCGCGCTCATCGCCGTCGAGGCCGGCTGCGTGGTCTTCGACGCCGACGGCGTGACGGACGACGTCCCGATGCACGGTCTCGGGGTGGCCCGGCCGGACGTGGCCGAGGCGATCCGGCGGGCCTGGCAGGAGGCCAGGGCGCGGGACGCGGAGCCGACGCCATGAGCGTCGCCGTGAGGCCGGCCCGCCGCGCGACCGGCGGCGGGCCCGCGGCCGCGCCGGAGCGGCGTCGCTACGACCGGCGCGAGGTGCTGACGGCGGCGCTGCTGCTGCTGCCGTCGATGGCGATCTTCGCGGTGTTCGCCTTCTATCCGCTGGTCCGGACATTCTGGCTGAGCGTGCACGCCAACGACCTGCTCGGCCTGCCGACGCGGTTCGTCGGGCTCGACCAGTACGTCGAGTTCTTCTCCGACCCCGAGCTGCGGCGCATCACGCTGACCACGGCGATCTTCGTGGTGCTGACCGCGCTGCCGAGCGTCGTCATCGGGGTCTTCCTGGCGCTGACGCTGCAGGCCCGCATCCGCGGCATCAACGTCTTCCGCACGCTGATGTCGACGCCGTTCGGGTTCTCGGCCGCGGCCACCGCCGTGGTGTTCGCGGTCTTCTTCAACCCGGCCGTCGGCGTGTTCAACGGCATCCTGCGGATGGTCGGCCTCGACAGCGTCAACTGGCTGACCGATCCGACGTACGCGCTGCCGAGCCTCGCCATGGTCTGCGTGTGGAGCAACATCGGTTACACCCTCCTGGTGGCCTCGGCCGGTCTGCAGGGCATCCCCGACGAGCTCTACGAGGCCGCCCGCATCGACGGCGCCGGCCGCTGGACCGTCGTGCGGAAGATCGTCCTCCCGCTGCTGACGCCGACCATGTTCTTCCTGACCGTGATCATGACCATCAACTCGCTGCAGACCTTCGGTGAGATCCACATCCTCACCGGCGGCGGCCCGAACGGCTCGACGACGACGCTGGTGTACGGCATCTACCAGAGCGCGTTCGCCTACGGCGGCAGCAACTACGGGCTGGCGTCGGTGCAGGCCGTGGTCCTCCTGCTGGTGGTCACCGCCGCGACCTGGGCGCAGTTCCGGGTCCTTCAGCGCAAGGTGTTCTACGGATGAGCGGACTGCGGCGTGTCCCGGCCTACCTCGGCCTGACGGTCCTGACGGCGATCATCGTCTTCCCGCTGTACTACGCGGTGGCCGGGTCGCTGATGACCGACCGGGAGCTGACGACGTTCCCGCCGGCGCTGTTCCCCAGCGGCGTCACGATGCAGAACTACGTCGACGTGCTCGACGCGATTCCGCTGGTGCGGCAGTACGCCAACAGCATCGGCGTGGCCCTGGTGGTGGTCGCCGGGGTCCTGCTGACGTCGCTGCTGTCGGCGTACGCGTTCGTCTTCCTGCGGTTCCCGTTCAAACGGACGCTGTTCGCGTTGTTCCTGCTGACGATCATGGTGCCGGGGGAGTCGTTGATCATCCCCAACTACCTGACGATCTCCAACCTGGGCCTGCTGGACACGTTCCCGGCGCTCACCCTGCCGTTCATCGCGATGGGGTTCGGGACGTTCCTGCTGCGGCAGTTCTTCGCCGCGTTCCCGCGCGAGATCTACGAGGCGGCCCGGATGGACGGCTGCACGCATCTGCGGTTCATGTTCTCCATCCTGACGCCGCTGTCGCGGCCGGCCCTGGCCGCGCTGGCGATCTACGCGTTCATCGCCACCTACAACAAGTACTTCTGGCCGCTGCTGGTGACGCGCACGCCGGAGATGCAGACGTTGCAGATCGGCCTGAGCCAGCTGCAGTCGCTGGAGGCGCGCGAGCCGGGGCTCATCCTGGCCGGCGTCACGCTCGCGATCATCCCGATGCTGATCCTCATCTATTTCTTCCAGCGCAACATCATCCGTGGTCTCACCACGGGTTCCGGCAAGTAGCACGCGTCATCGTTTCCTACTGCGAGGAGAACGACACCGTGACGACACCACCGCACACCCCTGCTCGCAGGAACCTCTTGCGCGTCGCCGCCGCGGGCGCGGTCTCGGCAGCCGGCATCGCCACCGCGGCGCCGGCCTGGGGCCGGACCGCGGCGGCCCCGCCGGCCCCGCCGCCCGGCTTGTCCGACCCCGTGCAACGCGGCGACCTCGTGGTCGACGTCCGCGACCACGGCGCCGTGGGCGACGGCCTCACCGACGACACCGCGGCCATCCAGGACGCGCTCGACGCCGGCCGGGGCCGGACCGTCTACCTCCCGCCGGGCACGTATCCGGTGTCGACCATGCTGACGGTCTTCGGCGGCACCACCGTGCTGGCCACCGCGACCAGCGTGATCCGCCGCCTGGACGGGCCGAGCATCGTCGGCAACGGCGTGCTCGGCGACATGACGGCCACCGGCTTCGACGGCGAGTCGAACATCGTCATCCAGGGCGGCGTCTGGGACGTCAACGCCTCGAACGTGGCACTCAACGCCAACGCCTTCTCCTTCAGCCACGGACGCGACATCAAGGTGTACGACGCCCGGGTCGTGGACGTGCAGGGCTGGCACGCCATGGAGCTCAACGCCGTCGAGACCGTCCGCGTCGTGAACTGCCGGTTCGAGGGGTTCTCCGACCCGCAGGGCAACCGCCAGTACTCCGAGGCGGTGCACATGGACTACGCCGGCGGGCCCGGGCACTTCACCCTCTTCGGCGCACCGGACTTCTACGGCTGCAAGGACATCGAGGTCAGCGGCTGCTACGCGGGGCCGTCGGCCAACTTCCCGTCCTTTCCCCGCCTGGTCGGCTCGCACGGCGGCCCGGACGGTCACCAACACACCGGGCTGCGGGTCGTCAGCAACTACGCCGACCAATGCAGCGAGTGGGCGGTCCGGCTCTACGACTGGCTCGACGGCGTCGTGCAGGGCAACCAGATCGTCGGCGGCGGTGGCGGCATCCAGGTCGGCCCGGCAGGGGTGCAGACCGGCGGCAACGTCGTGATCGCCGGCAACACCCTGCGCGGCCTGGCCGGGGTGCAGGAGGCGGCCGGCCGGCCGCCGGACGCCGCGATCTGCGTGGGCCGGCTGAACAACGCGCGGACGCACCGGCTGACCGTCGCGGACAACGTGGTCGCGGACGTCGCGATGGAGGGGATCTCGGTCTACCGCACCGACGGCTGCGTCGTCAGCGGGAACGTGGTCGAGGACTGCGAGGGCGCCGGCATCCGGCTGCACGACGCGCCCCGGGCGGTGGTCACGTCGAACGCGGTGGCCCGCACCGGCGCGGAGTCCGTCGTCGTCGCGGCCGGCAGCAACGCCGCGTTGGTCGCGCAGAACCGGGCCGACGACGCCACGGTGGCCGGCGTGAGCGTCACCGGAACCGTCGCCGAGGTGGTCATCCGGGGCAACGTGGTGCGCGGCGACGCGCCACACGGCATCGCGATCGGGTCCGGCGCGACCGGTACCTGGCACACGGGCAACGACCTGCGCGGCGGCTACACGACGGGCCCGGTCGACGACCAGGGCACGGGGTCGCTGACCGACCCCGCCGGACCCGTCTGACCGGCGGATCCGCCGCAGCCGGGCCGGGTGCGGGCGGCCGCTCACGGCGGCCCGCACCCGGCCGGGCTCGAGGATCGGGGCAGATCTCAGAGTTCTCTGAGATGTCCCCTTTAGGATCGTGATCATGCCGAGACGTCCCCGCCTCGTTCTCGTGGCGGGCGTCGTCGCGGCCGCGGCCATCGCCGGAGCCCCGCCGCCCGAGCAGGCTCACGTCGAGCCGGTCCCGACGACCGGCCTGCCCGACGTCGCGTCCGCCGAGCCGGCGCCCAGCGTCACCTCGGCGCCGGAGCCCGACCCCGACACGCTGCGGCTGGCGTTCGCCGGCGACGTCCACTTCGAAGGCGCGTACCGCGACCTGCCCGCGAATGCCGAGTCCACGCTCGGCCCGATGTCCGACGTGCTGCGCGCCGCCGATCTCGCGATGGTGAACCTCGAGTCGGCGCTGACGACGCGGGGCGAGCCGGCCGCCAAAGAGCTCGAGGTGCCGGCGAATCGGTACTGGTTCCGCACCGGACCGGCCGCGCTCGACCTGCTCGGCCGGTCCGGCATCGACGTCGTGTCGGTCGCCAACAACCACGGGGCCGACTTCGGCGCCGTCGGCCTGAGCGACGCCGTGCTGGCCGGCGAGACGGGTGGCGTCGCCGTCGTCGGCGCAGGGCGGACCGATCGGCAGGCGTTCGCGCCGCACCGGGTGAAGGTCAAGGGCACCGACGTCGCCATCCACGCCGCCGACGCCTCGCGCGGCGAGAGCGCCGACCCCACCTGGGCGGCGGCTCCCGGGACGGGGCTCGGCCTCGCCTCCGCCCGCGGCCCGGGTGCCGCGACGCTCGCGGCCGCCGTCAGCGAGTCGGCCCGCACCGACGACCTGGTCGTCGTCTACCTGCACTGGGGCGAGGAGGGCAACGCCTGCCCGGTCGAGACGCAGCAGAACCTGGCCGCGACGCTCGCCGCGGCCGGCGCGGACATCGTGGTCGGGACGCACGCGCACACGCCGGGCGGCGCCGGCCTGCGCGACCGCACGTATGTCAGCTACGGCCTCGGGAACTTCTACTGGTACCACGGCCGCGAGCCCGACACCGGCGTACTGCTGCTCTCGGTCCGCGGCGGCGAGGTCGTCGGCGACGAGTGGGTGCCGGGACACATCGCTCCCGAGGGCGGCGCGCCGGCCGCGCTCACCGGCAGCGCCCGCACCGCCGCGGTCAGGGACTGGCACGAGCTGCGCGGCTGCACCGACCTCGACCCCGGTCCCGGTGCCGGCGCGGCCGACGGTGCCGCGGCCGCGGCGGCCGATCCCGCCGGCGGGCCGGGCCTGCCCGACTTCGCGTCGTCGATCCAGCCGATCGGTCCCTCGGTCAGCCTCGCCATGCGCAGTCACGACCCCGCGACCTGCCCGGTGCCGCTCACCGACCTGCGGCTGCTCGTCGTCACCCATGTCGGGTTCGACGGCCGGGCCCGCCGCGGCGAACTGGTCGTGCACGCCGACGTCGCGGCCGACGTCGTCGACGTGTTCGCCGCGCTCTACGCCGCCCGGTTCCCGATCGAGCGGATGTTGCTGGTCGACGAGTACGGCGGCGACGACGACCGCTCGATGGCCGCCAACAACACGTCCGGCTACAACTGCCGCCGCGTGGCCGGTCAGACCACCTGGTCCAACCACGCCTACGGGCGGGCCATCGACATCAACCCGGTCCAGAACCCGTACGTCGTCGGCGGCGACGTGCGCCCGGCCGCCGCGCTTCCGTTCCTGGACGTCGACCGCGGACCGGACGCCGCGGCGCTCCCCGGCGTCATCCGCGACGGCGACGTCGTGCGCCGCGAGTTCGAGCGCATCGGCTGGACCTGGGGTGGCCAGTTCTCCGACCCCGACTACCAGCACTTCAGCGCGCCGGGCGGGTGAGCCCGGAAGGCACGGCGACGCTCGCGAGCAGTGCGGCCGCGACCTGGCCGTCGTCGGCGGGCAGCCGCCGCAGGTGAGCGAGCCGGTCGGCGACGGGCAGGCCGGCGCCGACGACGAACCCGCGATCCGCGGCGCGCAGTAGCTCGAGGTCGTTCGCGTCGTTGCCGAACGCGGTGACGAAGGCCGCGCGCGCATCGTCGCCGAGCAGGTCGCGCAGGGCGCCGGCCTTGCCGACGCCGGGCGCGACGAGGTCGGCGTCGCCTGTCGTGTGGACGTAGACGGTGCTCCGGCCGGGCGCCGCGGTGTGCAGCCGCCAGGCCCACGGGTCGGCGTGGGCGACGCTGAGCTTGAGGACGCCGTGCACGGACGGCCGCTCGGCCGGGCCGAGCACGTGGCGGCGGTACCGTCCCATCCACGGAAGGGCGCGTGGCCGGCTCGCGACGAACCGGTCGCCGTAGTCCAGGCAGAAGTCCGCATCGGCGGCGACGAGATCGGCGACCATGGCCGCGACCAGGTCGCCGCCGAGCGGGGTGCGCCGCTCGGTGCCGTCCCGGCCGCGGACCAGGGCGCCGTTGCAGCAGATCAGGTCGACACGGCCGACGAGCGGGCCGAACCAGGCCGCGACCGACCGGGGCGCCCTCGACGTGGCGATCACCAGCCGGGTGCCGGCGGCCGAGACGATCCGGTCGAAGGCGTGCATGACGATCGCCGACGGGGGCCGGCCGGCGAAGGCGACCGTGCCGTCGAGGTCGCTCACGACGACGTGCGTCACGGCGCCGGCCGCCGGCGGTGGACGGCCGCGGCGGCGAGCAGGCCGGCCAGCACCGCGGCGGCCGACACCGTCATGCCGGGCAGCGGGCCGGCGGCCGACCCCAGCCGTGGCAGGGTGGTCAGCAGTGTCACCACGGCGAGCCCGGTGGCGCCGCCGACGTTCTGGGCCGCGGCGAAGACCCCGGTGACCGTGGCGCGTGACCGTTCCGTGACGGCGCCCACCGCGGCGATGGAGGCCGACGGGTAACACAGCGCCAGTGCGACGCCGACCGCGACCATCGCCGGCACGACGCACCCGGCCAGCGGCAGCCGGGTCGCGGTGGCGCCGAGCCAGACGAGCCCGGCGATCAGCGAGACACCGCCGAGGGCGAACGTGCGGCCCGCGCCGATCCGGCGGCACAGCAGGGCGCCCAGGCCGCTCAGCAGGGTGAAGGTCAGCGGCTGCGGCAGGATCAGCAGGCCGACGGCGAAGGCGCCGGCCTGCGTCGCCAGCCAGAGGCTGAGGACGTACATCGAGCCGAGGACGCCGGCGAACACGGCCGCGATCCCCAGGCACGAGGCGGCGACCACGGGCAACCGGAGCAGCGCGACGGGGAACCCGCGAATGCCGCGGCGCCGGGCGAGCAGCAGCAGGAGCGCCACCGCGGCGGCGCCGTGGGCGGCGAGCGCGGCCCCGCTCATGACCTTGACGCCGCCGAGCGCGCTCATCGCCGTCACGAGCAGGCCGGCGAACAGCACGGCGCCGACCAGGTCCACCGGCGCGCGATCACCGCGCGTGGGCCGGATCGTCCAGGTCGCGGCCAGAACCACCACGACCACCGGGACGAACAGGAGGAAGCCCGCGCGCCAGCCCAGCCACTCCACGACCGCACCCGGGACGACCAGGCCCAGCGAGAAGCCCGCGGCGCCCATGGCGGCGTAGACCGCGATGGCGCGGCCACGACGTGTGTCGTCCAGACCCGCCGTGATCAGCACGAGCGCGGCCGGTGCGCTGAGAGCGGCACCGGCGCCCTGCAGGAGGCGCCCGGCGAGGAGCAGCACGATGCCGTCGGCGGCCGCACAGGCCAGGCAACCGGCGCCGAACAACGCGATCCCGGTGACGAACACCGCGCGCCGGTCGCGGTTGTCGGCGAGCTGACCGGCCACGGGCAGCAGCCCGGCGTAGGCGAGCAGGAACGCGCTGGCCACCAGCTGCAGCTGGGTCCCCGTCAGCGCGAGGTCGGACTCGATCGGCCCGACCTGCACGTTGATGCTCGACGAGCTCATCCCCTCCAGCAGCATCGCCAGGCACACGATGGCCGATCGGGCCCGTGTCAGAGTCCCCGCGTCGGCGGTTCGATGCACGTCCGCTCCTTCCCCCGTGGCGCCGCCGGCCCCGTCACCTGGCGACGCGGTCATCGTGCGGGGAGGACCTTGCACGAACCTTGCCGCGCAAAAATGACCTCGCGACTCGACAGCGAGTGTGGTGGGATGTTCAGCTCACGAGCCGACCTGCGGGGAGGACGCGGTGCAGATCCGGCTGCTCGGGCCCGTGGACGTCCTCGACGGCGACGCCGCCGTCGTCGAGGTGGGCACGGCCAAGCAGCGCCTGGTCCTCGCCGCACTCGCCGTCGCGCCGGGCCGGCCGCTGCCGTTCGACCTCCTCGTCGACCGCGTGTGGAGCGACGACCCGCCGGCCGGCGCTCGTGCCGCGCTGTACAGCTACGTGGCCCGGCTGCGTCGCATCGTCGCGCCCGCCGCCATCGTGCACGAGCACGGCGGCTACACGCTGCGTATCGACCCGGAGGCCGTCGACGTCATCCGCTGGCGGAAGCTGCTGGAGCGGGCGCGGGAGCTCGCCGACGCCGAGCCCGAGGCCGCCGCCGACCTGTTCCGCCGGTCCGAGCGGCTCTGGCGGGACCCCGTGCTGGCCGGCCTGACGGGCGACTGGGCGCGGCGGACGCGGCGGCGGCTGTCGCAGCAGCGTTCGGAGGCGCTCACCGAGCTCGCGCTGATCGAGCTGGCTCGCGGCCGTCACGTCGAGCTGCTCGAGGACATCGGCGCCTGGGTCGAGCAGTATCCGCTGGCCGAGCGGCTCATCGCCGTTCAGCTGCGCACGCTGATGCGGGCGGGCCGGCGCGACGAGGCGGTCGACGCCTACACACGCACCCGCGAACGGTTCGCCGAGGCCGTCGGCGGCGAACCCGGGCCGGGGCTGCGGCGCCTGCACGAGCGGATCCAGCGGCACGATCCGACACTCGACGCCGACGAGCCGGCCGCGGCCGTCCTGCGCGCCGCCGTGCAGGCCGTCCCGCGGCAGCTGCCACGCAGCGCATCGACCTTCGTCGGCCGGGACGCCGAGCAGCGGATGGTCCACGACGCGATCGTCGCGGGCAGCGGGGGAGCGGCGGTCGGCGTGGCCGCCATCTACGGTCCCGGTGGGATCGGGAAGTCGACGCTCGCGCTGCAGGTGGCCCGCGCCGCGGCCGACCGCTTCCCGGGCGGCCAGCTCTATGTGGACGTCCGCAGCGGCGCGGACCAGGCCGCACCGCCGCGGACGCTCGAGGTGCTGGGCCGCTTCCTCCGTGCGCTCGGCGTGCCGGCGCCGGAGGTCCCGGCCGATCCCGACGAGGCCGCCGCCCGGTACCGGTCCGTCACGGCGCGGCGCCGGCTGCTGGTCGTCGTCGACAACGCCGGCGACGCGGAGCAGGTGCGTCCGCTGCTCCCCGCGGGGGCCGGCAGCGCCGTCCTGATCACCAGCCGCAGCCCGCTGGCCGCTCTCGACGACGCCGCACACGTGCGCCTGGACCTGCTGCCGGCGGAGGCCGCCGGCGAGTTGCTGACCCGCCTCGACCGCACCGGGCGCTGCGTCCGCGAGGCCGTCGCGACCCGGAAGCTGGCCGAGCTCTGTGGCCGGCTCCCGCTGGCCCTGCGCATCCTCAGCGCGCGCATCGCAGCCGTGCCCAGCTGGCCGCTCAGCGCCTTCGTCGAACGGCTGGCCGATCAGACCCGCCGGCTCGATCAGCTCGGCCACGCCGACCGCAGCGTCCGGGCCTGTTTCGACCTCAGCTATCTCGCGCTCACCGGCAGCCAGGACCCGGACGACGGCCGCGCGGCCCGTGCCTTCCGCCTGCTCGCCCTGCCCGACGGCGCCGACATCGCGGCCGATGTCGCGGCGCGCCTGCTCGACGTCGCCGTCGCGGACTCCGAGGCGGTGCTGGCCCGGCTCCGCGACGCCCAGCTGCTGCAGAGCCCGGTGCCCGGGCGCTACCGCATGCACGACCTCGTCCGCGACTATGCCCGCGAGGTGGCCGGTCGCGACGAACCGAGCGGCGAGCGGGGCGCGGCCCTCGACCGGGCGTGGACGTTCCTGGTCGCGACGGCCCAGCAGGCGGTGGCCACGGTCAACCAGGCGTGGGCCGACATCGACCTGCCGGCGGAGCATGCGTTGCCGTTCGACGATCGGGGCACCGCGCTCGCCTGGCTGAACGACGAGACCGAGTCGCTCGTGGCCGCGGCGGCGCAGGCCGTCGCCACAGGGAGCCGCCTCGCGGTCCCGCTGGTGCTCAGCGTGGTCCGGCCGCTGCAGTTGCGCTCCGACACCGGGCGGCTCGAGGAGCTCTGCACCGAGGCGGCGGAGCTCGCGGCTGCACAGGCCGACGACGCCGCGCTCGGCCGGCTGCATTTCGGCGCAGCGCTGGCCGCCGCCGGTGAGTCGCGCTTCGCGGTCTCCGCGGAGCATCTCGGCCAGGCCCTGGAGCTGTTCGAGCGGACCGCCGATGGCAGGCGGCTCAACGTGTTGATCAGCCTCGGTCGTTGCGAGGCGCAGCTCGGCCGCTATCCGGCCAGCATCGAGCGGCTCCGGGAAGGGGCCGAGCTGGCCCGCCGGCTCGGCGACGTCGCCGCCGAGGCCGCTGCGCTGCAGACCCGATCCGATGTCGAGGTCGCGCTCGGCCGCGACGACGAGGCGTTGGCCAGCGCGACGCGCGCCCTCGATCTCGATCGGGCGCAGCGGAACCGGCACGCCGAGGCGGTCTGCCTCAACGCCATCGGCGACATCCATCTGGCCCGTGGCGAGGCCGCGCAGGCCACGGAGCGGTATCGCGAGGCGCTCGACATCTTCCGGGAGTTCGCCGACCCGATGGGCATCGGGATCGCGCTGGCCAACCTCGGTCTGGCGGCCGTCGGCACCGCCTCGCTCGACCTGGCACTGCGCCACTTCGAGGACGCCCTGGAGACGCTCGACCAGACCAACGAGCGCTATGCCCGGTGCATCGCGCTGGCCGAGGCGTCCGGAGCGCTGCGCCGACTCGGCCGGTTGCCCGAGGCCGTCGACCACGCCAGCCGGGCGCTCGCGCTGGGCCGGGCGGCCCGGCCCGTCGACGAGGCACGGGCGATGTGGCGCCTCGGCGAGGCGTTGCGCGACTCCGGCGACCGGCGGCGCGGGATGTGGTTCCTGCACGAGGCGCATCGGCGCTTCAGCGAGCTCGGTACCCGTGAGGCGGACGACGTCCGGCGGGTCATCGACGCCGACGACGCCACGACGGCGTGAGACGACGGTGGCCGGCATGGAACTGCGCCTGCTCGGTCCGATGGAGGTCCACGCCGACGGCAGACACGTCGACATCGGCACCGCCAAGCAGCGGCTCGTGCTCGCCGCACTCGCGCTGCCGCCGCGGACGCCGGTGCCGGTCGAGGTCGTGATCGACCGCGTCTGGGGCGAGCGCCCGCCCGCCCGGGCCAGGGAGACGGTGTACAGCTACATCGCCCGGCTGCGTCAGGCCGGCGGCTGCTCCGCGCCGATCGCGCGGCGGCCCGGCGGTTACACGCTCGAGGTCGGCAGCGACGCCGTCGACGCTCTGGTGTTCCGCGAGCTCGTCGCCGCGGGCCGCGCGGCCGCCGAGGCCGATCCGCGGGGCGGCGCCCGGGTGCTGCGACGTGCGCTCGCGCTGTGGCGCGGCCGGCCGCTGGCCGACGTCGAGAGCGAGTGGGCGGACCGGGTGCGAGCCGGGCTCGACCAGGTCCATCTGGAGGCGCTGTGCGCGCTCGGCGACGCCGGGGTCGCCCTCGGCGGACCCGCCGACGTCGCGGACGAGCTCTTCGGCGGCGTCGAGCTGTACCCGCTGTCCGAGCCGCTGATCGGCCGGCTGATGTGGGCGCTGTCGCTGGCCGACCGGCGCGCCGAGGCGCTCGAGGTGTACGCGCGCACCCGCGAGCGGTTCGCCGACGTGCTGGGAGAGGAGCCCGGTCCCGCCCTGAGCCGGCTGCACCAGCGCGTTCTGACCCGCGACGCGCCGCCCGAGACGCCGGGGCCGGACGGGCGCGGGCCGGGTCGGCTGCCGTCGCCGGCGCCGGTGTTCGTCGGCCGGGCCCGCGAGCGGGAGGTGGTCGTGGACGGGCTGAGCAACGGCCCGGCGGACGGCCCGCCCACGGTCGCGATCTGCGGACTCGGCGGCGTCGGTGCGTCCACACTCGCGGTGTGGGCCGCGCACGCCGTCGCGCCCGAGTTCCCGGACGGCCGGCTCTACGCCGATCTGCGTGCCGGACCCGCTCCGGCTGCCGTCCTCGGCCGGTTCCTCCACGACCTCCGTGCGACGCCCGGCGGGCCGCCGTCCGACGTGGACGAGGCGGCGGCCCTCTTCCGGACCGTCACCGCCGGCAAGCGGGTGCTCGTCCTGCTCGACAACGCCGCGGACTCGGCCCAGGTGGCGAGCCTGGTGCCGGCGCACCCGGGCTGTGCCGCGCTGATCACCAGCCGGACCGTGCTCGGCGCCCTGGACGACGCCGTCCACGTCGATCTCGGGCCGCTGTCGCCGGACGAGTCGGCCGCGCTGCTGCGCCGGCTGGACTCGACCGGGCGGTGCGCGGCGGACGCCGCGTCCACGGCCCGGCTGGCCACACTGTGCGGACGGCTGCCGCTGGCACTGAGCATCGTGGGCGAGCGGCTGGCCGCCCACCCTTCCCGGCCGCTGACGACGTTCGTCGAGCGGCTGGCCGACGGGCGACGGCGACTCGACGAGCTCGCCACCGCGCAGCGCAGCGTCCGGGCCTGCTTCGAGCCGGCGTATCGCGCTCTCGCCGACGGCGACGAGCTGGACCGGCGGGCGGCCCGTGCGTTCCGGCTGCTCGCGCTCCCGGACGGCCCCGATGTCTCGGCCGCCACCGCCCAGCGGCTGTTCGGCACGGCCCGGCCGGAGACCGAGGCGTTGCTCGCCCGGCTCATCGAGGTCCACCTGGTGCGGAGCCGGGCGCCGGACCGCTACGGCATGCACGACCTGGTCCGCGACTACGCGCGGGAGGTCGCCGAGCGCGACGGTCGCTGAATGCGCGCCCGGCGAACTCGCCCTGGATGAGTGAGTCCGAAGGGGTTCTTCGGTGGTTCCGCGGTTCTGATCGCGTCGGTGGCGTCGGCCGGTCCGGCGTGCGGTGTGGGATCGCCGCCCCTCAGCCCCCGGCCCACCCGGTTCGAGCATGATCACCTGCCCCCGGGCACGGCAGATCATGGCGCTGTCAATCGTCATCAACCGTTGGCGACATCATGGTGTCGCCAACGGTTGATGATCAAGGACGAAGGGCCGGGTCACAACGTCACGTCATCTAGGGCACCAGGACCAGCACGATCGCGAGCAGGACGTGCGGCATCGCGACGAAGAAGAGGAACAGCAGGACGATCAGCGGCAGCGCGCTCGCGTCGGACGAGGACGGCGCCGGCCGTGCCGGGCCGGCCGGGTGGGGAGCCCGCGGCGGCTGCGGCTGCGGCCGCGGCTGCGGGGACGGCGGCGCTGGCGTGGCCGGGCCGCTGGGCGGGGTGAGCAGCGCGTCGCGGGCGGCGACCAGCCGCCGGAAGGCGCGCGCGTCGCCGCCGGTGTCGGGGTGGCCGCCCCGGAGCACCTCGCGGCGGAACGCCCGGGTGACCTGGTGCGGGGTCGCGCCCGGCCGAACGCCGAGCACCTGGTGCGGGTCCATACCTCTACGACGCCTGACGGCGGCGAACTGTGACATCGAGTGTTCACCCGCCATGCGCCCGGATGCGGGCGCGCCGTGGAACCGGCGCGTCTACCCTCCTGGCCATGAGGCGTGCGGTGCCCACGGTCGTGTGGCTGATCGCCGTGGTGCACCTCGTCGTCGCGCTGGCGCAGACGGCCGTCTTCCCGAACGCGCGCTCGCCCGACGAGCGCCAGCAGGTGGACCTCGTGCTGCAGGTCGCCCAGGGTGCGGCGTGGCCGTGGCCGGACCCCGGGACCGCGTTCGTCACGGAGGGCACCGACGCCGGGTTCTTCGTCCCGGTGGACCGGCTGCCCGGCCGCCAGCACCTCGCCGACCGCGACGACGTTCCGCCGCGAGGTGAGCGGCCCTCGTACGCAGACGCCGGCGGCGGCACCTCGCTCGGCGCGCCGGCGCACAACCAGCTCGTCCAGCACCCGCCGCTCTACTACCTGCTCGGCGGGGCCGTCGTGGCCGTGATCCCCGGCTGGGCGGACCAGCCGCTCGACGCCGTCTGGATGCTGCTGCGCTGGGGCAACGCGCTGCTCACCGCGGCGCTGCCGATGCTGTTCTTCCTCACCGCGCGACGGCTCCGGCTGCCGGCGCCGCTGCCGGTCGTGGTGGCCGCGACGCCGCTCGTCGTGCCCGAGCTGACGCACATCGAGTCGTCGGTGAACAACGACAACCTGCTGATCGTGCTGTTCGCGGCGGCCACGTACCTGGTGGCCCGGGTGCTCACCGGCGACCTGCGCCGGCGGACCGGCGCCTTGCTGGGCGCCGTCACCAGCCTGGCGCTGCTCACCAAGGGTTTCGCGCTGCTGCTGCCCGCGTGGATCGTGCTCGCCTACGTGGTCGCGGGGGTGCGGGAGGGACGGCGGGCCGGCGCGCTCCGCGGGCTGCTGGTGGCGGGCGTGGCCTGCGTGCCGGGCGCGCTCTGGTGGCTGCGGAACAGGGTGGTGTACGGGACGATCCAGCCGCACGGCACGCACACCGACCCGCCGGACCTCACCGCCGTCCACGGCTGGTCCGACGGCGGCTGGGACTGGCTGTCCCGCTTCACCGAGCGGATGGTGACGCTGTTCTTCGTCAACGACCACGACTCCTCCCGTTCGCTCGACCCGTCCTGGTGGATGGCGCGGGTCGCGCTCGCGGTGCTCCTGACCGGCATCGTGGCCACGGTCGTGCGCCGCGGTCTCCCGCGGCCGGTCGCGCTCGTCCTGCTGTTCCCGATCCCGGCGCTCGCCGCCATCGTCGCGCGGGGCTCGTGGGAGCAGTTCGCGGCGTTCGGCGACACCGCGGCGGCGCAGCAGGGCCGCTATCTCTTCCCCGGCATCGCCGGGCTCATGGTGGTGGCGGTCGCGGGGGCGACGGCGCTGCCGGTGGCGTGGCAGCGGTGGCTGCTCCCGGGCCTGCTCGCGCTCGCGGTCGCGATGCACGCGGCGTTCTGGCACGACGTGTGGACGCTCTACTGGCTGCCGGAGGAGCGGCTCGGCGGGCTCGGCCGCGCGGCCGGCGCCATGGCGTTCTGGTACCCCGTCCCACCGGTGCTGCTCGGCGTGGTGCTCGTGGCGGGGCTGGTCGCCGCGGGGTTCCTCGTCCGGTGGACGGTGCGCGCGACGGCCGCGCCCGCCACGGCCGCGCCCGCCACGGCCGCGCCCGCGTCGGCCGAGCGGACCCCGGAGGCGGTGGCGTGACCCGGGTGCGGCTGCTGCCGCTCGCCGTGCTCACCGCGATGCTGCTGTCGACCGTCGCCATGCTGGTCCAGGCGCCGTACGTGACCGGAGACGAGGCACCGCACCTCGACTACGCCTACCAGGTGTGGCAGGGCGACCTGCCGGTGTTCGAGGACGGCCTCGAGCACCGCCCCGACGGCGCCTGGCTCGCGCCGGTCCAGTGGACGGCGCAGCACCCGCCGCTGTACTACCTGCTGGTCGCGCCCGTGGCCGGGCCGTTGGCGGAAGCCGGTCACCCGGTCGCGGCCGTGTACGCCGCACGCGCCGTCAACGTGCTGCTGTCCGGGCTGCTCGTGCTGGTCGCGCACGGCGCCGCGCGGCGGATCTGCCGGCCCGGCAGCGCCGTCGCGCCCGTGGTCGCGTTCGTCGTCGCGGCGATGGCGGCGAAGTCGTTGGTCGGCGGCTCCGGCTACAACGACCTGCTCGCCGCCGCGTTCGTGACGGCGCTGTTCGGGGCCGCGGCCGCTGCGGTCAGGCGCGGCCTCGACGCCCGGCTGGTCCTGGCGATCTCGCTGCTCACGAGCGGCGCGGCGCTGACGCGGTTGTCGGCGGGCGTCGTGGCGGTCGTCCTCGCGGGCGTGGCCGGGCTGGCCGGGATCGTCAGGGCGCGGCAACGGCGGGGCGGGTGGGCGCCGGTGGCCGGGCTGGTGCTCGGCGGTCCGGCGACCGTCCTGGCCGCGGCCGGTTGGTTCTACGTCCGCAACGTCGAGCTGACCGGCACCGTCACCGGGTCGCACTTCGACTGGTCGGTCGAGCACCAGGGCCGGTCGCCCAAGCCGCTCTGGCAGGTGCTGGTGGAGTACGTCACCTGGCTGCGGCTGCCGAACCTGTTCTGGTGGTCCGGTCAGCAGCCGCCGCGGACCACGTACGTGCTGGCCACGATGATCGTCACCGGTGTCGTGCTGGTCTGGGTGCCGATCGCGCTCGCGGTGGCCCGGACGGCTCGCGCCTGGACGAACGGCGCCGAGAGGGACGCCGCCGCAACGAACGACGCCGGTGCACACCCCGCCCGGTGGGGTGGGTGGCCCACCCTACGGGCGGGCGCCGACAAGGTCCTTCGTCGCGGGGTCGAGGGCGCCGTCCCCCGCGGGGTCGAGGGCGCCGACCGCCGCAGGGGCCCGGCCGGCGCCGACCGGGTGATGCTGCTCGTCCTGCTGGTGTTGCCGGTCGTGGTGCTGGTGGCGATGCAGGTCGTGTTCGCCTCGAACAGCGGCGGCGTGTACCCGCGCTACCTGCTGCCGGTCGCCGTGCCGCTGTGTCTCGCGATCGCCGCCGGGCTGGCCGCCCGCCCGCGGCTGCTGATCCCGGTGTGGACGGCGGTCACGCTCGCCGATCTCGCCGGCTGGGTGGTGATGGAGCTGCGCACGCCGCCGGCCGAGCCCTGGTACTACACGGAGGCGCCGGTCCCGTCCGTGGTGGCCGCGGTGCTGGCCGGCGCCGCCGTCATCGGGACGGCCCGGCTCGTGCTCGACGCGACGGCGAACCGCACGCAGGCGCCGACGGCGGCCGCGCCGGCCAGGCAGGTCAGCGTGCCGACGACGACCAGCTGACCGGGCGAGAGCGGGCTCCAGGCAGCCAACCGGCCGGCCGCGTCGGCCGCGCCCTCCAGCCGTCCCCAGTACATGCCGCGGAACGCGAAGACCAGCGACGCCGCGGCGACCAGGCCGCCACCGGCGACGATCCACGGCACCGAGACCGCACGTGGGCGGATCCCGAGCGCCGTCACCGCGGCGAGGGCCGTGAGCCCGGCGAACAGGTACCGGCCCTGGACCGCGGTGATCCAGCCGGTCGCCGCGTAGTGCTGCCACGCGTTGGCCACGACGCTGCACCAGAGCGCGACCGGCAGGAGCAGCAGCACCGCGGCGCCGCGGCGGGAGTCCGGCCGGAGCAGCGCGGCGGCGCACAGCACCGCCACGATCGTCGCGCCGCTCCAGTACACGGCCGGCGGCACGCGCAGCTCGAGCCAGCCGAAGTCGCCGAAGAAGGACCGGGTGAAGGCGGGGAGGACCGCCGTGACGAAATGGCCGAGGCCCGCGTTCGGCACCGGCTCCCAGCGCTCCGGGATCCCGACCGGCTGGACGGCGCCGAACACCAGCAGGTTCCGCAGCCACCACCACCCGCCCACGGCGAACGCGACCAGCCCGGCGACGAGCACGCGCGTCGCCCGGGGCCACCACGTCCGCCGCGGTTCGGCGAGCGCGGGCCGTGCGGCCAGCACGTACGCGGCGACGACCATGGGCACGGCGAACGCCGCCATCACCTTGGTGAGCAGCCCGACGCCGACCGCCAGTCCGAGGCCGGCCGCCGTTCGCCGCCTCGGGTCGCCGCCGAGGACCCGGGCCGCGAGCCACGCGACGACCGCGCCCGAGAGCGTGACGAGCGCGTCGTTGGTGACCGCGGTGAGGATGTGCGCGGCCATCGGCACGAACAGCACGCCCGCGGCGGCGACGAGCGCGGCCGGGCGGCCACCTCCGAGGGCACGCACCGTCGCGGCGGCCAGCAGCGGCAGCGGCACGAACAGCAGCACGTCGAACAGCCGCAGCGACAGCAGCACATGGTCCCAGCGGGCGTCCGTCGTCCCGGTCGCCTGCAGCCAGATCGCCGCGGCTGCGTAGTAGAGCGGCGGGTGCTGGGTCATCTGGTCGACGGCGTCGGGGCGCCCGCCGCCGGCCCCGGGCGCCGGAAGCGCATTGTCGGCCGTGACCACCTGGCGCCGGTCGTCCGGAACCGGCTCGACGTCGGTGTACTGGACGACGTCGTCCCGGTTCCAGTGCCGCCCCGGGATGTCCGAGTCCAGCGCGGCCTGCCCGCGGGCGACGTCCAGCGCGGGGCTCATCAGCGCCGTCCCGGGCGCCGGCCAGCCGCCGCCGTGGGCCAGCCGGAGCACGCTGTTGACGTGCTGCGGCTCGTCCGGGGCGCGGAACGCCGGCGTGAGCACCGCCCAGGACGTCGCGACCGCCGCCACCAGCAGGGTGATCGCCGCGAGCGCGGCCCGGTAGCCGGTGGCGTCAGACACCCGCTACCGCCTTCGCCGGGCCGCGGCGAGGCCGAGCGCGAGATCAGCGACGGTCAGCAGCAACCGGGAGGCGAGCACGGCGATGACGACGGCGCCGCCGGACAGCTGGCCGGCGAGGACCAGCCCGAGCACGGCCTCGCGCACACCCACGCCGGCGGGCACCACCACGACGAGGAAGCCCACCGTCCAGGCCAGTGCGTACGCCCCGGTCGCGAGCGCGGCCGTCGCGAGCGACGCGTCCGCGCCGAGCGCGGTGACCAGCAGATGGACGTGCAGGCCGGCCAGCAGCCAGGCCAGCAGCGCCCAAGCCGACGCCCGGGCGACGCCGGCGGCGCTGAGCGGGTGCTCCAAGGGCGCCCGGCCGAGCCGGCGCAGCAGGAACCCGAGCAGCCGGTTCAGTACCGGCGGCGCCAGCAGCGCGGCCAGCAGGGGGAGCGCGAGCAGCGCCACGCCGTAGGTGTCCCGGACGTCGGACGGTCCGGCGAGCACCGCGACGGCGGCGACCAGCAGCCCGGTCACGATCGAGACCAGCAACGCCACGGCCATCACCGTCACCGACCGGCGCCGGGGGATCCGCAGGTCCGCCCCGATCTCGGCCGCGGCGACGAGGTTCCACACCCCGCCGGGCAGGTACTTGCCGAGCTGGGAGAGCAGGAACATCCGCGCCGCCGGGCCGAGCGGCACCGCCGAGCCCAGATCGGTCAGGACCGCCCGCCACGACGCCATGGTGGCGAGGACGTAGGCGAGCGCCACGGCGAACGCGGCCAGCACCGTCAGCGGGGGCAGCGCCGACCACGCCGCCCGTACCTCGTCCCACCGGCCGGCGACCGCCCACACCGCGGCGGACAGCGCCAGGGCGAGGAACACCCGCCGGACCCACGGCTGGCGGGTGAGCGCGAGCAGCCGGGTCATCGGCCGGGCGTCGCCGGCGCCGGTTCCATGGCGTCGACGAGCGGCGCGACGACGGCGTGGGCGGTGAACCGGTCCGCCGCCGTGCGCGCCGCCGACCGGGCCCGGGCGAGCACGGCGGGGTCCGCGACGGTCGCGATCGCCTCGGCGAGCGCGGCGGCGTCGGCGGGCGGCACGAAGACCGCGGCGTCGCCGAACGCGCGCCGCTGCGGCCCGGTGTCGCTGGTGACGACGGCGCACCCGGCCGCGGCGCCCTGGTAGACCTTGTTGGGGACGACGGCCAGCGCCTTGCTCGTCGCGCCGAAGATGCCGAGGCAGACGTCGTGCGCGGCGACCAGGTCCGGCAGTTCCGTGGAATCCACCCAGTCGAGCCACGTCACCACGGCGGTGCCGCCGGACCCGATCCCGGCCAGGATCGACCGCACCGCCACGGCGTCCTGCCCCGATCCCACCAGCGTCGCCCGGACCTCGACGCCGCGGCGATCGAGCAGGCGCAGTGCCTCCGCGATCACCGGGGCGCCCTGCAACGGAGTGAACAGCCCGAAGAAGACCACGCGGAGCGGGCCGCCGTCCGCCGGCGCGGCCGCGGCGCGTGCTCCGGCGTCGAACCAGGCCCCGGTCGCGCCGACCGGGACGACGACCGCGTCGCGCCGCCGACGCTGCGGCACCTGCGCCGCGTGCTCCGCGGTGTCGGTGACGACGACGTCCGCCGCGGCGATCGCCAGCCGGTCCAGGGCGGACAACAGCACCGTCCGGACCCCGGTGCGCACGCCGCGGTCGCGGGCGGTGCCCGCGGCGAAGACCAGGTGGTCCAGCACGACCGTGGCGGACGGGAACAGGATCCGGGCCAGCAGCACGTCGAAGTGACCGAGGTACCCGACGAGCACGTGGGTCGGCCACTCGTCGCGGCCGACCCGGCGAGCCCGCCGGGCCAGCGTCAGCCAGCGCCGGCCCAGCCGAGCGGCCAGCAGCGGCAGCCGCCACGGCCGGCGCAGCATCCCGACCCGCTGGGCGGTGTCGAGCCCCAGCGGCTCGGCGATCTCCCGGACGTCGACGCCGCGCTCGCGCAGGCCGTCGACGAGGACCTGGATCCTGGGGTGCGCGGTGGCGTCGTACGTCCCGAACGCCACGACCCTCACGACGCGAGCGCCGTCTCGCCCGCGGCCAGCTCCTCGGCCAGTTCCTCGTCCGGATCGCCGCGCCGCGCGTTCCCGTACTGCAGCGCCTTGATCCGTTCGAGCGTCTCCTCCAGCAGGATCCTGTTCGTCCGCTGCAGGTCGACGATCACCAGCAGCGCGAACGTCAGCAACGCACCCACCAGCATCGCCGTGCCGAAGATGAGCGACTGGACATGGCCGCCGCCGTCGCCCATGGACCAGTAGACGAGGAACCGTGCGAACGGCACCAGGCCCGCGACCAGCATCGGCACGCCGATCCAGCCGAGGATCACGTTGGGCCGGTACATCAGGTACGACCGCGAGATCGCCCGGCCGGAGAGGTACATGTGCTGCCACTGGTTCTTGAACAGCCGCGACTCGCGGGTCTTCGCGTTCGTGACGATCTGCAGCGACGTGATCGCCAGGCGCTTGTTGCCGGCCTGGATGATCGTCTCCATGCAGTAGCTGAACTGCGTGACCACGTTGAGCCGCAGCAGCGCGGCCCGCGAGTAGGCGCGGAACCCGCTCGCCGCGTCCGGCAGGTCGGTGCCCGCCGCGAAGCTCACCACCCGCGAGCCGAACCGCTGCATCGCCTTCTTGAACGGCGAGAAGTGCGCGATCGTGCTGGTCTGCCGGTCCCCGATGACAACGTCCGCCTGGCTGGCGATCACCGGCCACACGAGGTCCGCGATGCGCTCCTGCGGGTACTGGTTGTCGCCGTCGGTGTTCACGACGATGTCGGCGCCGTGCGCCAGTGCGTGGTCGACGCCGTCGCGGAACGACCGGGCCAGCCCCATCGTGCGGGGGTGCCGCAGCACCTCGGCGCCGTACGAGCGGGCCACCTCCGCGGTCCGGTCGCTCGAGCCGTCGTCGATCACCAGCACGCGGATCTCGTCCACGCCGGGAATGGTGCCGGGGATCGACTCCAGCACCAGCGGGAGGGTGTCCTCCTCGTTGAGGCACGGGATCTGGACGAACAGCTTCATGACATCCTCGCGCGGGACTGCGGGCGGCAAAGTCGCGAGCAGGCTAACCGCGGTGAGCGGCGTTCGGCCGGGCCTCACGGCCACTGTTCCACGAGGGTTCACGAGGGGTATACGTACGGCTGCGACACCCGCAGCCGCCACCAGGCGGTGCCGGCCCGGCCCGGACGAAGGCGCAGGAGGTCCTGGCCGGTGGCGAGCGCGTTCGGTGGGCAGGTCTGCGGCTCGACGGCGAGCCCGCGGCGGCGGTGGCGCGGATCGGGAAGGTCTCCGGTGAAGACCTGCACCCAGCCGAACGCGGCCGAGACCTCCATCTGCAGGGTGAACCGTTCCGGGTCGGTCACCCGGACGGTCGCGTGGCCGTCCGTGCGTCGCAGCGCGCCGAAAGCCCGGCTGAACGCCGCCGTCCCGACGGGCCGTGCCGTCCGGAAGTCGAACTCCGTACCGGACGCTTGCAGCAGGCGGGTGGGCAGCGCCGTGGCGGGGTCGACGTCGAGGACCGTGTCGGCCGGCACCTCCAGCAGCCAGCGGTCGAGGGCGGACGGGCCGGGCAGCAGGTACGGATGGAACCCGATGCCGAACGGTGCGTCGCCGCGTCCGAGGTTGCTCCACCGTGCTTCGCAGCGCAGCGTGTCCGGCGTCGCGCGGTAGCCGACCGAGAGCCCGATGTGGAACGGGTAGCCCGGCTCGTCGCGCAGCTCGAGGCTCAGCGACACCTCGTCCGGCGTGTGCCGGTCGACGCGCCATTCGCGGGCGTACGCGAAGCCGTGGATGGCGTGGCCGTAGGCCGCGTCGTCGACCGGCAGCTGGTGCCGGACGCCGTCGAACTCGTAGCGGCCCCGGCCGGTCCGGTTCGGCCAGGGCGCGAGCACGGCGCCGTGGTGGCCCAGCTCCGGTGCGACGCGGCCGGGCCCGCTGAGGACGGGGTGCCCGCCGGACTCGGCATGAACCAGCGTCGCGCCCGTCGTGGCGACGGTGGCACGCAGCGGCCCGCGGCCGATCCGGAGGGACCGGCCACCGGTCACGCGATGAACTCCTCGCCCGGGCGGATCCCGTAGGCGGCCCGGGAGATGCGGCCGGCCGTGCTGCGGGCCTCGCGGCCGAGGTCGGCGATGCGCTCGTGCATGCGGTACCTCGGCCCGTAGACGGAGACGGCCGCCAGCGGCCCGCCGTTGCGGTCGTGTGCGAGCGCGGCGATGCGTTCGACGTCGTCGCTGCGCGGGATCCACACGAACCCCCGCGTCCGGGCGAGCTCGAGCTCGCGGGCCCAGCTGTCGCGGTCCAGACGCACCTCGGGGTGCTCGACCGGCGCATCGCGCAGCTCATCGATGATCCGGTGCTGTTCGGAGACCGGGAGCGCGAAGAGGATCGCCCGCCCGGCCGCCGTCGCGTACATCGGCGCCGCGTTGCCGACGTGCGGGACCATGCGGAAGGGGTGCTCGGGGTCGAGTTGGTCGATGCTGACGGTGAAGTTGCCCTCGCGGATGGTCAGGATGACGGTCTCGTTGACGCGGTCGAGCAGTTCGGTGAGATGCGGCCGGGCGATCTCGCTGAGGTTGTACTGCTGCCGGAAGCCCTTGGACAGGCTCAGGATGCGACCGGTCAGCACGATCTTGCGGTTCTCGAGGCGGGCCAGGAAGCCGAGGTCCACGAGTGTGGTGACCAGCCGCGACACCGAGCTCTTGTCGGCGCCGGTCAGCTCCGCGAGCTCGGTGACGGTGAGGCCGCTGCGGCTCTCGGCCACCGACTCGAGGATGCGCACGCCGCGGACGAGGGCGCGATGGCGGCCATCGTCCATGGTCATCTCCTCGGCGTCGGTTGTGGCGCGGCGACGTCGTCCCGCAGGCCGGAGAGTGGGATCTTGTCGTCGAGCCCGCCGACGGAGTGGACGGCGTCGCGGAAGGGCGTCGCCAGCTCGAAGGCATCGTACTCGGGCTCGAAGCCGAGGTCATGACTCGCCTTGTGCATCGGCAGTCGCGTGAAGGCGTTGCCGCTGACGGCGTTGTAGATCTCGAAGCCGATGCCCTCGGCGTCGATGACCCGCCGCATCAGGCGGTACAGATCCGCGGGCGCGCAGAAGTCGCGCAGCTTCCAGCCGGAGTCCGGCTCCTCCAGCTCGGCCGGCTCCCTGAACGCCCCGATGCGCAGGGCGACGAACGACAGTCCCTCGGTGCCGGCGGCGAAGCTGCCGAGTGCCTCTCCGAAGCATTTCGACACGCCGTACAGGTCGCCGGGACGCACCGGATCGGTCTCGCGGACCTGCGTGCCGGCCGGGTAGCCGGACACCGCGTGGACCGACGACGCGTAGACGACTCGCCGGCAGCCTGCCGCGACCGCGGCGGCGACGACGTTGTACGTGCCGACGATGTTCGCCGGCAGCAGCTGCGACCAGAGGGCGGACGGGCTGCGTTCCCCGCCGAGGTGGACGACCGTGTCGATGCCGGCCAAAGCCTCCTTGACCGCGGCGAGGTCGGTGAGGTCGGCCTCGACGATCCGCCCGAGGTCCGCATGCCGGTCGGAGAACCGTCCGGGCAGGTCGACGAGGGTGAGGTCGTAGGCGTCCGCCGCCCAGGAGGCGAAGCCGGAGCCGATCGTGCCCGCGCCGCCGGTGACGAGGACCGAGCGCTGTTCGGTCACCGCGCGGCTCGCTCGGCCACGAGCACGGCGACGTCGTGCGGCGCGACGACGCCGTCGCCCTGGTCGACCGGGGCGTCGCCACGGTTCCACCGCACGTCCAGTGCCGCGTCGCCCAGGTGGTAGCGCGCGTGCAGGACGGGGCCGGCGTCGGCGACGAGCTCGAAGGCGCCGGCGGAGAAGAAGCGACGGTGTGCCCGGCGCAGCGCGATCAGCCGGGCCAGCCGCCGTGCGTACGCCGGTACGGCGCCGACCGTGGCCCGGCAGCGGTGGATGGCGACGTCGAAGGTCAGGTTGTGGACGAACGCGTAGTTCAGCTGGTCCTCCCAGCCGGGGCGCTCGTCGTGCAGCAGCCGGTTGCTGACGACGGGCTCGGGGAACACGGTGCGGAACAGGGCGGGGAACGCCTCGGGTTCGTCCTGGAAGGCGAAGCCCCATCCGTGGTGGAAGTTCAGCACCGGGATCATGCAGTCGGACATCCCCTCCGAACCCACGCCGGCCGCGCCGGCCGCCGTCCGGATCTCCTCGAGGGTCCGCCGGCGGAACCGTGCTTCGTCGCCGGTGCGAGCGCCGTGCTCGTGGCTGTCGTCGAAGCACGGCCAGGCGGCCAGGTGGTACGCCGTCTGGTCGAAGAAGATCGACGCGGTGCCCAGCGATCCGTGGGTCCGCGCCACCCCCGCCATGGTCCGGCGCCACTCGGGGGAGCCGTGGCAGGCGATGACGAACGACCCGGCGGAGAAGTGGCGCAGTGTGCGCGACTCGCCGGCGAAGGCGTAGCCGGCCACGTGCTCCAGGCCGCGCTCGTCCTTCTTGGCCACCGCCTGCGCGTGCTCGGCGGCGTAACCGGTGGTGCGGTCGACGAGGTTGCCGTTGGCGTAGAGGGAGATGAAGCCGCCGCGGGCGCGGATCTCGCGGATCGCCTCCTCGAACGCCGCCCGGCCGCCGAGCTCGTCGTCGGGCTCGTAGACCGGATAGCCGCGGTCGAAGCCGCCGCGCCACCAGCCGAACAGGAGGATGCCGTCGAGACCGTGCCGGCGGCCCTCCTCGAAGACGTCGACGAGGTCGGTGTAGCGGAAGTACACCTCGCCGAACTGGTGGCGCATGATGATGCGCTGCCAGCCCTCGAGCGGCTCGGTGTCCGGGTGCGGCCCGGTGTACCACCGGTCCGCCCAGGCCCGGTAGCGGGCGGCGCCGTCGCGCCAGCCGGGCAGGAGCGCGACCACGACGGGGCCGGCGCCGAACTCGTCGCGGCCGGAGGGGGTGACGGCGCTCAGCCAGAGCTCACCCGCCTGGCCGCGCGGCGGGACGCCGGCGCAGAGCAGCACCGAGCTGAACTCCGGGTCGTGCCTGCCCAGGTAGAGGAAGCCCGCGCCGGTCTCGAGGCCCTGCCACGGCATGCTCAGCTCGCCGGGATAGGCGATGGACTCCCAGACTCCGGCGCTGTCGTCGGTCATGTACTCGGTGTGCGCCCGGTACAGCCGCGTGCGCGGCTCGGGAACACGACGGCCGAGGCCCTCGGGGCGGTAGAGGGCCTCGTCCACGTCGCCGCCGGCGGCCAGCTCGATGACCGGCAGGGCGGTCTCGCGGACGAGGACACCGCCGCTGGCGCGACCCCGCGCCTCGAACTCGAGCTCGTCGTCGCGCCCGGTGACCCGGACCTCCAGGGCGACCTCGAGGTCCGCGCCGCAGGCCGCCCGCAGCGCGGAGTAGCTGATCCGGACGCCCTCGGCCGTGGCGGCCACGTGCCCGCGCTGCTCCTCCGAGTGGACGGGACAGTCGCGGTGCTCGCCGTGCTGGACGGAGAGCGTCCAGAAACGGGATCTGGGCGCGGTGCGCAGGCCGCCGGCCGAGAACGACGCTCCGCCGCCGTTCTCGTCGATGTGGAAGGTGAGGAGCCCGCCGGCCACGTGGTGGCTGTCCGTGGATGCCATGGCGCGGATGCTAGGTGCCGTGATGCGGCAGCAGCAATTGAGATGCCATCACGGCAACAGCGCGGAGGCGAGTTGCGCTATTCGCAACATGCTTGGCGCATTGGAAATGTTTGTCTACGGTGAGCCCACCCCAGCGGAGGAGACGACGTGACCCACGCCACGACGCCGGCCGGCGACACCGTCCATGACGGCCGCCGGCGCATCGCTCCGGGCTACGTGCCCGACGAGCGCACCGCGCCGGCGCCGTGGGACGACGGCGCGGGTGTCCGGATCGCCGGCGTCGAGGTCGTCGTCACGGCGCCCGACGGCGTCAACCTCGTGATCGTGCGGGTGCGCACCACCGTCGACGGCCTGGTCGGGCTCGGGTGCGCGACGTTCACGCAACGGGCGCTCGTCGTGGCCGCGGCGATCGAGACGTCCCTCGCCCCGCTGGTCACCGGCCGCTCGGTGCACGACATCACCGACCTCTGGCACACCGCGTCCGTGGACGCCTACTGGCGCGGCGGTCCGGTGCTGCACAGCGCGCTGGCCGGTCTGGACCTCGCGCTCTGGGACATCAAGGGCAAGCTCGCGGGCCTGCCGGTGTGGCAGTTGCTCGGCGGCCGGGTGCGGACGGCGGCCGACGCGTACGCCCACGCGTCCGGCCGCGATGCCGAGGAGTTGGCCGACCAGGTCGAGGACTGCCTCGAAGCGGGCTACCGGTACGTGCGCTGCCAGGTCACCGTGCCCGGCACCTCGACGTACGGCGCCGCTCAGCAGGACCGGCGGCACACCTCCTGGGACCCCGACGCCTACGTGCGCTTCCTTCCCGGCGTCGTCGAGACGTTGACCGCGCGTTACGGCGACCGGGTGCGATTCCTGCACGACGTGCACGAGCGTCTCGCGCCCCGCGACGCCATCCGCCTGCTGCGCACGCTGGAGCCGTACGACCTGTTGTTCGTCGAGGATCCGGTGGCGCCGGAGGACCTCGGCTGGCTCCCCGAGGTGCGCCGCAGCACGACCACCCCGATCGCGTTCGGCGAGCTGCTGACCAGCATGCGCGACTACGTCGACATCGTCGCGCCTCGGCTGGTCGACTACGTCCGCTGTCATGTCTCGGCCCTCGGCGGCCTCACGCCCGCGTGGCGGCTGGCCGGGCTCGCCGAGCTGTACGGCGTGCGCACGGCCTGGCACGGCCCGCGCGACGTGTCGCCGGTCGGGCACGCCGCCAACCTGGCGATGGACATCGCGTCGCCGGCGTTCGGCATCCACGAGCACTTCGAGTTCTCCGACGCGACGCGCGAGATCTTCCCCGGGACGCTCGTGTCGGCCGGCGGCGCCATCGTGCCGAGCGACGCGCCGGGGCTGGGCATCGACCTCGACGACGCGCGTGCGCGCGAGCATCCGCCCGTGTCGCCGTCGGCGAACTGGCACTACAGCCGCGTGCGTCGTCGCGACGGCGCCGTGCAGCGTCCCTGAACCCCTGTGAGAGAGGAACGTGTCGCAATGAAGCGTCCGACCACCTTGGCCGCCGCCGTGACGGCGGTGCTCCTGCTGGCCGCCTGCGGGACCGGCGGCACGGCTCGGCAGCAGCCCGACGAGCAGGAGGACGTGAGCACGGAGATCACCGGCGATCCCGTCACCCTCACGGTGTCGTACGCCAGCGACCCGCCCATCACGCCGCTGGTGGACGGGTTCACGCAGGCGCATCCGAACGTGACGATCGAGCTGGTGCAGACTCCGTTCGCCGACTACCAGACCAGCCTCAAGCTGTCGCTCTCGTCGAACGACGCGCCGGACATCGTGCAGTACAGCCCCGGGCCGATGCGCTCCATCGTCCCGGCCGGGCTGGTCGAGCCGCTCGACGCGTACGCCGAGGCCTACGGCTGGCGCGACCGCCTCCCGAGCTCCGTGCTCGACATCCTGGCGTCGAACGAGGAGGCCACGCGGTACGGCACCGGAAACCTCTACGCGATGCCCGGCGCCATCCAGCTGGTCGGCGTCTTCTACAACAAGAGCGTCACCGCCGCGGCGGGCGTCACCGACGAGCCGGCGACGCTGGCCGAGTTCGAGGACGACCTCGCGGCCGTCCGGGCGGGCGGCGTGACGCCGCTGAGCCTGCCGGCGCTCGGGATCGGCGGCTTCCAGCTGTGGAGCTCGCTGGCCAACGTCCTCGCCGATCTCGAGACGTTCAACGCCTGGGTGTACGGCGAGCCGGGCGCGACGCTCGTGGGCGACGACGGGTTCGTCGAGGCGGCGGCCACGGTGAAGGCGTGGGCCGATGCCGGGTACTTCGCCGACGGCGCCGCGGCCGTGGCCGACGCCGACGCCATCGCCGAGTTCACCACCGGCGAGACCGCCTACTTCGTCACCGGCAACTGGAACGCCAAGGCGTTCGCCGACGCGCTCGGCGACGACGTCGGCTTCTTCCTGCTGCCCGGCACGACCGCCGGCCAGCCGGCCGTCGCGATGGGGTCGGCGTTCCCGTACTCGATCTCCGCCGCGTCGGAGCACAAGGACGTCGCGGCCGCCTTCCTCGACTACATCTCCGGCGCCGACGCGGCGCCGGGTGTGTCGGAGAGCGGGTTCGTACCGGTGACCGCCGCGCCGGACGCCGTGCCAGGGCTCGGCGGCGCCGTCCAGACCGCATACGAGGAGGTCGTCGCCGCCGGAGGCGTCGCACCGTTCGCCAACTGGGCGACCAGCTCGATGCTCGACACCCTGACGGCGGGTGTGCAGGGCGTGATCGGAGGGACGGTCACCCCGGCGGACTTCGTCGCGTCGCTGCAGTCGGACTGGGAGCGCAACCACTCGTGAGCGCCGCGCTGACCGACGAGCGCCGCGACGTCGCCCGGCGCCGGCCGTCCGTTCCGCGGACCCGGCGCCGGGGCCGGAACCGCGCCTTCCTGTACGTGCTGCCCGCCGCGGCCGTCTACGCGGCGTTCTCGCTCTGGCCGGCCCTCAACACCGTCTACTACTCGCTGCACCGGTGGGACGGTCTGAACGCGGCCGAGTGGACCGGGTTCGACAACTACGCCGAGGTCTTCACCGACGCGGAGCTGTTCGGGTCGATCCTGCACAGCCTGGTCCTGGTGCTGTTCTTCGCGGCGGCGCCGATCACGGTCGGGCTGCTGCTGACCGGGCTGCTCATGGGCCGCGGCACCCGGGGCATGACCACCTTCCGGGTCATCTACTTCCTGCCCCAGGTGGTCCCGCTGGTGGCCGTGGGCGTGACCTGGCGGTGGATCTACGCCGAGGACGGCGTGGTCAACCAGGCCCTGCGCGCGGTCGGGCTCGACGCGCTGACGTCGCCCTGGCTGGCCCGCCACACGACGGCTCTGATCGCGATCGGCCTGGTCGGGACGTGGTGCATGACCGGGCTGTGCATGATGCTGTTCGTCAGCGGCGCACAGAAGATCGACGCCTCGTTGTACGAGGCCGCGGCGATGGACGGCGCCGGCGCCTTCCGCCGGTTCACCAGCGTGACCCTGCCGGGCCTGCGCGGCGAGATCTCCGTCGCGGCGGTCATCACGACCATCGCGGCGCTGGCGAGCTTCGACCTCATATACGTCACCACGGGCGGTGGCCCCGAGAACGCCACGACGGTGCCCGGGCTGCTGGTCTACCGGCTCGCCTTCAGCTACGGCGAGGTCGGCGGGGCCGCCGCGCTCGCCGTCGTCCTCACCGTCCTCATCCTGGCGTTCGTCACCGCGATCCGCCGTCTCACCCGGGAGAAGGAATGAAGCCTCGGCTGCCCGTGCTGCTCGCGCGCCATGCCGTGCTCGTCGTGTTCGCGGTGGTGTTCCTGACGCCGTTCGCCGGCATCGTCCTCGCCGCGTTCCAGGACGGCCCCGGCACCGGCGGGTTCGCGCTGCCCGAGCACTGGACGTTCGACAACTTCAGCGCGGCCTGGGAGCAGGGCCGCTTCGGTGACCTCATCACGTCGAGCCTGATCATCGCCGTGCTCGTGGTGCCGGCGACGATCGTGCTGGCCACGCTCGCCGGGTTCGGCCTGGCGATCCTGCGTCCGGCCGGCCACCGGCGCATCACCGGCGCGTTCGTCGCCGGGCTCACGCTGCCCACCGAGCTCGTGGTCATCGCGCTCTACTACAACCTCGACGGCATCGGCCTCACCAACAACTACGCCGGCATCGCACTCGCCGAGATCGCCCTGTTCCTGCCGTTCGGGGTCTTCTGGATGCACACGCACTTCGGCAACGTGCCGCGGGAGATCGTCGAGTCCGGCCGCATCGACGGCGCCGGCGACCTGCGGGTGCTCAAGGACCTGCTGCTGCCGATCTCGATCCCGGCGACGACCACGCTGGCGGTGCTGTTCTTCGTCTGGGCGTGGAACCAGTTCCTCATCGTGCTGGTGCTGATGCAGAGTCCCGGTCGCCGCACCGCGACGGCCGGGCTCGGCTACTTCGTCGGCGAGTTCTCCACCGACGTGCCGCTGTTGTCGGCGGCGTCGCTCATCGTCATCGCGCCGGTGGTCGTCGTGTACCTGATCTTCCAGCGCAGCTTCGTCAACGGCATCACTCAGGGCGCCATCAAGGGCTGACGTCCGCCGGTCAGAAGCCGAACAGCGGGTCCCAGGGGTCGTCGTCGGCGCCGCGGATCCACTGGCGCGGCGGGTCCGGCCGGTGGTCCCAGGCGTGGTGCCGGCCGTGGGCCATCGCCTCGCCGAGGAACGCCCGCACCCGCTGGCTGGCGACCACCGTCCGGCGGGCCTCCTCGGCGTCCCAGGTCTTGGAGAGGTCGGTACGCATCCGCTCGGACACCTCGGCGTAGGCCGGGTCGTCGACGACGTCGTGCTCCTCCGCGGGGTCGGCGCCGAGGTCGTAGAGCTGGTCGGGCAGTCCCGGCGCGCGCACCAGCTTGCTCGGCCCGCGGACGACGGCGCGCACAGGGGCGATGGTGCCCTCGGCGTAGTTCTCCAGGATCACGTCCGGGTGCTCGGCCTCCCGTCCGGCCAGCTGCGGCGCCAGGCTGGCGCCGTCGAACCGGTCCGTGACGCAGGCCGGCAGGGTGGTGCCGGCCAGGTCGGCGAGCGTCGGGTGCAGGTCGGCCAGCGAGACCGGTGTGGCGACGCGGTGCCCGGCGGCGATGCCGGGGCCGGTGGCGAGCAGCGGGATCCGCACCGACCATTCCCGCAGCGTGCGCTTGAAGAACATGTCGTGCTCGCCGAGCTGGTCGCCGTGGTCGCTGGTGAACATCACGACCGTGTCGTCGGCGAGGCCGAGGCGACCCAACTCGGCCACCAGCCGGCCCACGACGTCGTCGACGTAGCTGATCATCGCGTAGTACCCGCGGCGCGCCCGATACACCTGCTCGTCACTGACGTCGTGCCGGTCGAGGCCGTGGAACGCGTTCACCCAGGCGTCCAGCGGATGCCGGTCGGCGGCGGCGACCGACCGGTCGGGCAGCCGGATCGGCCGGCCCTCGTACCGGTCCCAGTACTCCGCCGGCGCCGCGTACGGGTCGTGCGGCTGGGTCATCGACGTGACCAGCAGCCACGGCTCGGCCCGCCGCGGCCCGCTGTCCAGCGCGAGCTCGCGCAGCCGCTGCAGCGTCCGGAACCGCACCTCCTCGTCGTAGTGCATCTGGTACGTCCACGGCTGCGGGCCGGACCGGTTGAGGATGTCGACGTACTCGCGGCCGCCGCTGCGCTGCCGCCCGGACAGCCGGGGCGGGTCGCCGAGGCTCTCCCACGGCCGGGTCCAGGTCAGATCGGCCGGGAAGATGTCGGTGGTCAGCCGCTCTTCGAACCCGTGCAGCTGGTCCGGCCCCACGAAGTGCATCTTGCCCGCGAGGATGGTGCGGTAGCCGGCCCGCCGCAGGGTGTGCGCGAACGTCGGTACCGACGCCGGGAACTCCTCGGCGTTGTCGTTGCACGGGACGCCGCTGGGCAGCCGTCCGGTCATCATGGCCGCGCGCGACGGCACGCACAGCGGCGAGTTCGCGTAGGCGTTCTCGAACACCACGCCGCGGCCCGCCAGCGCGTCCAGGTGTGGGGTGAGGACCTCGTCGTTGCCGTACGCGCCGAGACCGAAGGCCGTCAGCTGGTCGACCATGACGATGAGGACGTTCGGCGGCTGGCCGGTCACGTCGGGAGTCTCCTTCGGTTCAGGACGCGACGGCGTCGGCGTAGACGGAGGTGTCGAAGAACCGGTCCGGCTCCACGAACTCGGGCAGCGCTCCGATGTCGACGAACACCTGCTCCATGCGGCCGACCCAGCCCAGCGCGGTGCCGTCCTCGTAGAGGGCGGTCCACTCGTCGTTGCTGTACGTCTGCGTCTTGCCGTAGATCTCGGCGCAGTCCTCGGCGGTCATGAACTCCTCCAGCCGCGGGCACGCCTCGGCGACGGCGGCGTCGCGATCGGTGGTGAGGTCCTCGTTGGACCGCAGCCACACCTCGGCCAACCGGGCGAGGGTGTCCCGGTGATCGGCGTAGAAGTCGTTGTTCGCGACCCAGCCGCCGGCGATGGCCGCGTCCTCGTAGTCGGCGGACGTGGCGATCAGCTTCGCACCGGACAGCTGCTCCTCGACCTGCGCGTCGAACGGCGCCCACAGCGCGGCGGCCGGCACCCCGCCGGTGACGAAGGTGTTGGCGACGGCGGGCATGTCCAGGTTGACGATCTCGACCTCGTCGGCCGGCACACCCTCGGCCTCGAGCGCGACGTGCAGCAGCAGGTGCGCCGCCGACCCGGTCGTCGTGGCCACCTGGGTGCCGGCGAGGTCGGCCACCGACTCGACGCCGGAGTCCGGCGCCGCCCAGATCTGCTGGATGTCGGCCTCGAGGTTGTTCAGCAGGAACAGCTTGCCCTGTCCGCGGGCGGGGAAGTTCGCGACGACCGCGCCCATGACGCCGACGTCGATGCTGCCACCGGTGAGGGCGTTGGACAGCGAGATGCCGGTCTGGAACGGGGTCAGCTCGACCTCGATGTCCTGTTCGGCGAAGTAGTCGCGCTCGTCGGCCAGCAGCAGGTTCATGGCCGGCGCAGGGCCGGGGATGTAGCCGATCCGGACGGTGTCCGGACCACCCTCGGCGCCGGTGTCGCCGCCGCCGTCGCCGCACGCGGTGAGCAGCAGGCCGAGCGCGACCAGGCCGGCCGCCGCAGACGTCGTCGTCCGCATAGTCATCTCCTCGAACGCAGTAGGGTCTCGATGTGCCGGCGCAGCCGGACGAACTCCGGCTCGGTCTTGATCTCGTGGGTGCGCCGGTCGCCCCACGGGACGTCGACGATCTCCTGCACGGTCGCCGGTCGTGCGCTCATGACGACGACGCGGTCGGCGAGGAAGATCGCCTCTTCCACCTGGTGGGTGACGAACAGGACGGTGCGCCGCTCGCGCTGGTTGATGTCGACCAGCGCCTCCTGCATCTGTTCGCGGGTCTGCGCGTCGAGCGCGGCGAACGGCTCGTCCATGAGCAGGATCTCGGGGTCGACGGCGTACGCGCGGGCGATGGCGACCCGCTGGCGCATGCCGCCGGACAGCGTCTTCGGCAGCGCGTCGGCGAAGTCGGTGAGCCCCATCATGTCGAGGTAGCGCTGCGTGACGCGGGCCCGCTCCTGCCGGGTGCCCTTCCACGCGCGCAGCCGGGTGCCGAAGTCGATGTTCCGGCGCACGGTCAGCCACGGGAAGATCGCGTACTCCTGGAACACGACGCACCGCGACGGACCCGGCCCGCGCACCGGCGCGCCGTTCACCAGCAGCTCGCCGCGGTCCGGGGTGACGAAACCGGCGATGGCGTTGAGCAGGGTGCTCTTGCCGGAGCCGCTGGGCCCGACGACGGCGACGAACTCGCCGTCGGCGATGTCGAGGTCGACATCGCGCAGGACGTTGACGTTGCCGAAGTCCTTGCTGACGCCGCGGACGGTCAGCCCGCGGGTGGCGGTGGTGGGCTGGGTCATCGGCTTCCCCTGTCCTGCCAGCGAACGACGTAGGCCGAGAGCATCCGGATCCCCGTGTCCATGACCAGCGCACAGACGCCGATGAGGATGATCCCGGCGTAGACGGTCGGGATGTCGAGGAAGTTGCTCGCGTTCTGGATGACGGCGCCGAGGCCCTGCTGGGCGGCGACCAGTTCGGCCGCCACCAGCGACGCCCAGCCGATGCCGAGCGAGACACGGGCCGCCGTCATGATGTGCGGCACCGAGAGCGGGAAGACGACCTTGGTGAGGATCTCGAACCGGGTGGCGCCCAGTGTCTGGGCGGCGCGCACGTACTTCTCCTCCATGGCGGCCACGCCTTCGTAGACGATGACGATGGTCGCGAAGAAGGCGGCCCAGACCAGCACGATGCCGCGCGACAGCTCGCCGATGCCGAAGTAGACGATGACCAGCGGCACCAACGCGATCGGCGGCAGCGCCCGGAGGAAGTTCACCAGCGGGTTGAACATCGCCCGGGCGATGCCGAACCAGCCGAGTACGAAGCCGATCGGCGCGGCGATGGCCAGGCCCAGCCCGACGCCGACCAGGACCCGGCGGAAGCTGATCAGTAGGTCGTCGAGCAGCCCGTTGCCGAGCCCGTCGACGATGACCCGGCCGACCTCGAGCGGCCTGGGCAGCAGCCCGGTGCCGAAGATCTCGCCGACGGCCATCAGGTGCCACGCCACGACGACGACGGCGAACCCGGCGGCGCCGAGCCCCAGGCGGCCCAGGCGCGCGCCGACGTCGAACCGGCGGACCCGCACCGCGAGGCCGTACCGGCCGAGGCCGGTGCCGACTCCCGTCACGACGCCCTCCGCGGCCCGTGCGCGATGGCGATCATGAACGCTCCTTTGGTTGAACCAATAAGGCGATTAAGACCGGGGAAAGTTGTGGACCTTTTTACGCCGCCTTGATCTGGGCGTCAAGCCGCAGCAATGGGCTTGTGTGCGGATCGATCGTGGTTATATGGTCGAACCATTGATGAGAGGATCTTGGTTCGATGACTCTTCCGAGCACGTCCGACGCGGTTCGGCGGCCGCGTGTCGACACCGTCACGTCGAGACTGCGCGCCCTGATCGCCGAGGAGCGCGCACGTGGAGGTGATCGCCTGCCGCCCGAGAAGGAGCTGAGCGAACAGCTCGGGACGTCACGCGGCACGCTGCGCGAGGCGCTGGCCACGCTCGAGGCGGCCGGCGAGATCGAGCGCCGCCGGCGGGTCGGCACGCTGATCACGGCGCCACAGCGCTTCACGCTCGACCGCGCCATCGCCTACCCGATCGACCACATCCGCTCGGTGTCGAGCGTCCTCGGTGGCGCCAGCTCGGCGCACACGGTGCGCAGGGTCAGCGTGCACCGCGAGGCCGCCGACGACGAGAGTGGCCCGCTGCTGGGCCTCGCCGCCGGAGCACCGGTGTTCCGGGTCAGCCGGTCCTACGAGGTCGACGGCGGTGCCACGGCGCTGGTCGAGCACACGCTGCCGGCCACGCTGAACGGCCACGAGGTGCGCATCAACTCGCTGACAGACGGCGTCACCACGTTCTTCCGCGACGTCGAACACATTCCGCTGGCGCGAAGCGACCACGCCGTCACCGCCATCGCCGCCACGGGTGAGCTGGCCGCCGAGCTCGAGGTCGCGCCCGGCGCGCCGCTGCTGGTGGTGTACTGCCGGCTGTTCGGCGACGACGAGCGCATCATCGCCCTCGGCCGCCTGGTCTTCCGCCCCGACGCCCTCTACGTCACCGCCAGCGCCTACCCGGTCGATCCGGATGGTCCGGCGTAGGTCCCGCGACGCAGTTCGCGTCCGCCGGTCCAGCCCGCGCCGGCCATGACGAACGAGGCGGCCACCAGCACGAGCAGCGGGAGGGTCCAGCCGCCGGTGGCCTGGTAGGCGGCGCCGATGCCCACCGGCGCCGCCGCGGCGATCAGGTAGCCGATGCCCTGGACCATGCCCGACAGCCGCCGGGTGGTGGCGACGTCGGTGGCGCCGAGTGCGATCAGGGCCATGGCCAGCCCGATGCCGCCGCCCTGCGCGAGGCCGCCGGTCGCGATCCAGACCGGCCAGGCCTCCGGCCACAGCAGCAGGCCGGCCGACGTCACCAGCCACCCGGCCGCGACCAGCAGGGCCAGCCACCCACGCCGGTGCGGTGCCGCCGCCAGCAGCGGCACCGTCAGGGAGCCGGCGATGCCGAGCGCCTGGAACGCGGACATCGCCGCGCCGGCGGTCCCGGCCGAGACACCCGCCTCGTCGGTCAGCAGGGTCGGCAGCCAGGTCGTCATCGTGTAGTACGCGGCCGCCTGGGCGCCGAGGAACAGCGCCATGCCCCAGGCGACCGGCGAGCCGCGCAGCCGCAGCGGGCTGTCGTCGTCCCCGGCGGCCGGAGTGGGGCCGATCAGGGCGGGCGCCGGACGCCGCCCCCGCACCGCCCACACGGCGGCGGCGACCAGCGCCGGCGCCGCCCACACGGCGACGGCCGGCCGCCAGCCCCACGCGTCGGCGAACGGCACCGCGGCCGCGGCCGCCAGCATGGCGCCGCCGGACATGGTCGCGATGTAGAGGCCGGTCACCGGGCCGGTGCGGTGCGGGACGTCGCGCCGGACCACCACCGGCACCAGGACGTTGCCGGTGGTGATGCCCGCGCCGACGAGGACGGTGCCCGCGAGCAGCACGGCGGTCCCGTCGAGGACGCGTAGCAGCGAGCCCGCGCAGACGAGGAGGCAACCGGCCAGCACGACCGCGTCGACGCCGACCCGCCGTCCGGCCAGCGTCACCGCCGGTGCGAGCAGTGCGAAGCAGAGCACCGGGATCGCGGTGACCAGACCGGCCGCGGCCGCCGACATGCCCAGGTCGGTCCGGATCTCGGTGAGCAGTGGCGGGACGGCGGCGATGCCGCTGCGCAGGTCGAGCGCGATCAGCAGAATGGCGGCGACGACCACGACCCGGCCGGCGGCCCGGCGGCCGTCGGCCCTGTCGGCGTGGCGCACCGACCTACGGTCTCGTACCGCGAGGTGTGGTCAGCGGCGGGGGTCGATGACGAGCTTCACGACGTCGGCGTCGCCGTTGCGGCGCATCGCCTCGTCCAGCCCGTCCAGGCCGAAGGTGTCGCTGACCAGCGAGTCCAACTCGACCATGCCGGCCCCGACCAGGGCGATCGCGGCCGGCCAGGTGTCGACGTAGCGGAACAGGCCCTCCAGGCGCAGCTCGCGGCTCTGCACCAGGAACAGGTCGAGGTCGATGCGCGGCGCGCCCATGCCGACCAGGACGGCGGCACCGCCCGCCTTCAGCGCGTGCAGGCCGGCATCGATGGCCGCCGGCGCGCCGGAGGCGTCGACGAACGCGTCCACCGCCTCGTCGGCGAGCCGGTCGGTGGCCGGGTCGATCGTCCGGGTGGCGCCGTGCCGGGCCGCGACGGCGCGGCGCTCGGCCAGCGGGTCGGCGACGACGACGGCGGTGGCGCCGAACGCGCGGGCCGCGGCCGCGGTCAGGATCCCGATCGGGCCGGCGCCGGCCACCAGAACCGTCGATCCTGCTGTCACGCCGGCCTTGCGCACGGCTGCGATGCCGACGCACAGCGGTTCGAGCAGGGCGGCGGCCGCATCGGACATCGGGTCCGGGATCGGGTGGGCGAAGTCGGCCGGCACCACCAGGTACTCGGCGAACGCCCCGTCGACCGGGGGCGCGGAGCAGAACTCCATGCTCCGGCACCGGTTGTACGCGCCGGTCAGGCAGTACCGGCAGCGCCGGCACGGGCGCTGCGGCTCGACGGCGACGCGCTGCCCGACACGCGCCGCGTCGACGGCGTCACCGACGGCGGCGACGACGCCCGCGGCCTCGTGTCCGAGCACCAGCGGCTCGGTGACGACGAGGTCGCCGACCCGCCCGTGTTCGTAGAAATGCACGTCCGAGCCGCACAGCCCGACCGCGGTGAGCCGCACCAGCACGTCGTGCGGACCGGGCCGCGGCACCGGCCGTTCCACGACGGCCAGCCGCCGCGGCTCGAGCAGGACCGCGGCCCGCATCGTCACCGCCCGCCCTCGGCGCGGGCGCCGGAGGCCAGTCCGAGGCTGTCGATGTACTCGGCCAGGTCGATCAGCGGCCGGCCCTCATGGTCGCTGATGTCGCTCGGCCGCCACCGGCTGATCGGCCGGATCCGCAACCGGGAGCTGTGCGCGAGCAGGTACTTCGCCGACGCCGGATAGCGGCTGTTGATCGCGTGCTCGGCGACGGTGAGCAGCCGCTGGACGGCGAGCACGTCGCCCTCGGGAGCGTCGCCGACGTGCTCGCACAGCCACGCCACCAGCTCCGGGTAGATGCTGGCCGCGTAGCCGCTGAGCCCGGCCGCGCCGAGCCGCAGTGACGCCGTCAGCGACGAGATCTGCGCGTTGTACAGGCCCATCCGGGTGCCGGACATGACCTCCAGCCGCTCGCGCATGACGTCGGTCGAGTGGCTGGTGTCCTTGAAGAACACGAACCGCCCGGTCTGCGCCAGCCACTGGACCGTCGGCAGCGGGCACAGCCGCTTGTACGGCAGCGGGCACTCGTAGATCCCGAAGTCGACGCCCGGGTTGGCGTCGAGGATCGTCGCGACGGTGTCGCGCCAGCGCTCCTCGGTGTCGGCCGGGCCGGCGACCAGCGACGAGATGAGCACGACGGCGTCGACGCCGGTGTCGGCCATCGCCTTCACCGAGTCGCTCTGCGCCTGCACCGGACCGCTGGCGACGGCCGAGGCCACGACCGGCACGCGACCGGCGGCCCGGTCCACCACCCGGCGGGCCAGGGCGCGGCGCTCGTCCTCGGTGAGGTCGTACATCTCGCCGGAGAGCGCGACCGTGAAGATGCCCGCCGCGCCCCCGTCCACCAGCCAGTCGGTCATCGCGTCGACCTGCTCCCAGTCGACGGAGCGGTCGTCGTGGAACGGGGTCAGCATCACCGGCCAGGCGCCGCGGGGAAGCGTCGCCGAAGCTGTGTCGTGCATGGAACTCCTCATCGTCGGGAGGGGTGGCGGCTCAGCCCTTGAGCGCGCCGGAGACCAGATCCAGCCGCCAGTAGCGCTGGAGGGACAGGAAGAGCGCGAGCAGGGGGAGCACGGAGACCAGGCAGCCGGTGATCACGACGTTGTACACGTTGACCTGGTCGTTGCCCTGGCTCATCAGCGAGTAGAAGCCGACGGTGAGCGGGAACATCTCGGTGCGCGAGAGCATGATGAACGGCAGCAGGAAGTTGTTCCAGATGCCGACGAACTGCAGCAGGAACACGGTGATCAGCCCGGGCACCATCGGTGCCAGCGCCACCGAGCGGAAGATCCGCCACTCGCTCGCGCCGTCGAGCCGGCCCGCCTCCAGCACCTCGTCCGGCACCACGGCGGTGGCGTAGATGCGGCAGAGGTAGATGCTGAACGGGCTGATGATGCTGGGCAGCAGCACCGACCAGTAGGTGCCGGCCATGCCGATCTTCGACAGCAGCAGGTACTGCGGGATGGCCAGGATCACGCCCGGGATCAGCACGCCGATCAGCAGGAAGTTGAACACCAGCTGCCGGCCGCGGAACCGGTACTTCGCCAGTCCGTACCCGGCCAGCGCCGAGACCGCCGTGGCCAGCACGGCGCCGCCGCCGGCGAAGATCAGGCTGTTGAGGCACCAGGTCCAGAACGCGCCGCCGCGGATCGACGCCAGCTGCTCCAGGTTGCTGGTGAGGCCGCCGGAGAAGCTGGGCCACAGCGAGAACGTCGTGAACAGCTCGCCGGCGTTCTTCGTCGATGCCGTGACCAGCCAGACCACCGGGAGCAGGCAGTACGCGGCCCCGGCCAGCAGGACGAACGTCGGCCAGAAGGCGCCGCGCTTCGCGGTCGCCACGGATGTCGCAGCGGCCATCTCAGCCCTCCCCGAACGCACGGCGCTGCAGCACGCGGAGCAGCCCGAGGGACGCGACCAGCGTGATGCCGGTGATGACCATCGACGACGCGGCGGCCGAGAACAGGTCGTTGGTGACGAACGCGTCGCGGTACACCTGCATCATCGGCACCCAGTCGGTGCTGATCGACGTCGTCAGCGTCAGCAACGTGTTCGGCTCGTTGAACACCTGCAGCGCGCCGATGATCGTGAACAGGCCGGTCATGACCAGGCCGGGCACGATCAGCGGCACCTTGACCCGCAGCGCCAGCTGCACCTCGGAGCAGCCGTCGATGCGCGCCGCGTCGTAGATCTCCTGCGGCAGCCCGCGCAGCGACGTGTAGAGGATGATCATGTTGAAGCCCACCGCTCCCCACACCGAGACGTTGGCGACCGAGAAGTAGACCGAGAGCGGGCCCAGGAACGACGGCTCGGGCAGCCCGAGCGCGCCGGCCGCGTCGGTGAACGGGCTCACCCCCGGCAGGTACATGAACCCCCACATCAGCGCCGCGATGACACCGGGCACGGCGTACGGCACGAAGATCGCGATGCGGGAGAACCGCTTCAGCCGGGTGGTCACGTTGTCGAGCAGCAGCGCGAACACCAGCGCGAGGACCATCGTCACCGGCACCGTGATCAGCGCGTAGACCAGCATCCGGCCCAGCCCGGCCAGCAGCGCCGAGTCGCCGAGCACGTCGGCGTAGTTGTCCAGGCCGACGAAGACCTCGCGGCGCACGCCGAGCCCGGAGCCGCTGACCTGGGTGCCGCGCAGGCTCAGCCACAGCGTGTAGACCAGCGGCAGCGCGATCAGGCCGGTGGCCAGCAGCACGGCCGGCGCGACGAACAGCCACGGTGCGGTCCTCGGCGCCAGGGACGCCGAGGACCGGCGCGGCGCCGAGGACGCCGCGGACCGACGGGGCGCCGAGGACCGGCGGGACGTCGTGGTCGGCACGGCTACTCGGACACCTCGTAGCCGGCCCGTTCGAGGTCGGCGACGGTGTCGGACTGCACCTGCGCGAGCGCGTCGGCGAAGCCGGACCGGGCCGTGACCGCGGCGCTGAAGTGGTTGGTGAACGAGTCGAAGGCCGCCGGGACGTTCGGGCCCCAGGTGACCGGGACGGTGATCTCGTCGATCTCCGCGGCCAGCTGGTAGAAGTCAGTCTGCTCCGGCATCAGCGCCGTGGCGCCCTGCAGCTCCGGCAGCTCTCGGCCGGACAGCGCGGCGGGCCAGATGCTCGCGTGCTCGATGTAGGCGTTCAGCGCCTCGTCGGAGGTGTTCAGCCAGAGCGCGAACTCGCGGGCCTCCTCCGGGTGGTCGGTGCCCGTGGTGACGATGGTCGCGCTGCCGCCGAGCACGCCCGACGCCGGCTCGGCCGGGTCCCACTGCGGCAGCGGGACGGCGGCCCACGAGCCGACGGTGTCCGGTGCGTTGTTCGCCAGGATCGGCGGCGTCCAGACGGCGCCGATCAGGCTGGCCAGCGTGCCGTCGGCGAGCGCGGCCTGCCACTCGGGCGTGTAGGTCTTCATGGTCGACACGACGTCCTCGGCGACCAGTCCCTCCCAGAAGTCGGCGACCTGACGGCTGGCGTCGTCGTCGATGTCCACGGACCAGCCGCCCTCGCCGTCGACCGACCACCACGACGACCCGGCCTGCTGCGAGAGGCCGGCGAACAGCTGCGCGTCGTTGGCCGGGAAGGTCGCGAGGTAGGTGGACGGGTCGGCCGCGTGCAGATCGCGAGCGACCTGGGCGTACTGCTCCCACGTCGTGGGCACCGGCAGGCCGTGCTCGGCGAACACGTCGGTGCGGTAGAAGAGGAACATCGGCGAAGTGCCCTGCGGCACCGCGTAGTTGACGTCGTCGAACGTGGTCATGGTCCAGGCCGGCGCGGCGGTCTCGTCCTCGCGGTCGCCCATCACGTCGGTGAGGTCGGCGGCGATGTCGGCGATGATCAGCGCGGGCAGGTCCTGGTACGTGGTGTTCGACAGGTCGGGGAGGTCACCGGCCTGGTTGGCGGCGGTGAGCTTGGCGACGATCTCGTCGCCACCGGTGGAGGTGTTGACGCGCACCTGGATGTCCGGGTGCGACTCGTTCCAGACGTCGACGATCTTCTCGATGTTGGGCGCCCACGACCAGTAGGTCAGCGTGATCGGCTCGCCGGCCGATTCGCCGCCGTCGTCCTCGGACGAGCAGGCGACCACCAGCATCGAGGCCGCGAGCAGCCCGGACACGAGCCGGGCGGCCGCGAGGCCACGGGATCGGGTCATCTTTGACACCAGCTCTCTGTGCGCACCGCCGGCGGGGGCGGCGTCGAGACGGTCAAATCGTTACCGGTAACGATTGGGGATGGCGGCGATGCTAGGCGAGGGCGGCGACGCGGCGCAAGGTTTCCGGCAGAATTCGTTACCGGTCACGTTTCGAGTGACGGCCCCGAAATGATCACGTTGAGCAGGGGTGCTCCCGCTTGACCAGGCATGCATGCCTGGTCAAGCGGGAGCATGCCTGGTGACGTCCGGCCGCCGCGGCGGCCGGTCACTGAGGGGGCGGGCCGCTGGACGCGCGCAGCACCAGCTCGGGGCTGGGGAAGCGCGGCCGGGCGTCGACGTCGGGCTGCTCGATCATCGTGATCAGCGAGCGCATCGCCGCAGCTCCGATGGCCTGGAAGTCCAGGTGGACGGTAGTGAGCGGCGGGTGGAAGAAGGCGGCCTCGGGTACGTCGTCGTAGCCGACGACGCTGACGTCGCGGGGGATCGCGATGCCCTGCTCGTGCAGCCAGAGCATGAGTCCGAGCGCCATGCGGTCGTTCGCCGCGACGACCGCGGTGATGCCGCCGGGCGCCAGGACCTCGGGTGCCGCGGCGTACCCGGACTGGGCCGACCAGTCGCCCGTGGCGACGACGGGCAGCGGCTCGAGCCCGGCGGCGTGCATCGCGTGCTCGTAGGCGTCGATGCGCTGACGTGCGGCGACCCAGGCCGGCGGGCCGCCGAGGTGGGCGATGCGCCGGTGTCCGAGGGTGGTCAGGTGCTGCACCAGGGCGTGCACGCCGAGCGGGTCGACGCCGTCGGCGTAGGGGCGCTCGGGCAGGTCGGCGTCGCGGACCACGACGACCGGCGCGTCCGTGGTCAGGCCCTTGAGCGCGCGGTCCAGCGCCTCGGTGGGCGCGGTGGCGAGGACGCCTTCGATGTCGCGATTGCCCAGCAGGTCCAGAGCGTCGCTCAGCTCGCTGTCGCTGACCGGGTCGAGGCTGATGATGTCCAGCGAGTAGCCGGCGGCGCGGGCCACCTCGCTGGCGCCCTGCATCATCTTGCCTGGTCCGGTGCCGGACAGCTCGTAGCCGAGGGCGGCCAGCCGGTAGGTGCGGCTGGTGGCCAGCGACCGCGCGATGTGGCTGCGCCGGTAGTTCAGCTCCTTGAGCGCGGCCTCGACGCGTTCGCGGTTGCGGGGCCGCAGCCCGCCCTTGCCGGCGAGGTAGCGCGACACCGTCTGGTGCGAGACGCCCGCCATGCGGGCGACGTCGTAGATGGTCGCGCCCCGCTTGTCGGCCGTGCCGGTGCCGCCGCTCATCGGACCTCTCCTTCCGCAGGCGTGCGCCCATGGTAGAACGTGACCGGTAACGAAATCGCCCCGCCGTGCCTCGACGCGAAGTAGGAGCCCATGATCCATGTCCCGGACCAGGACCGCTACGACCGGATGACCTACCGGCGCGCCGGACGCAGTGGCCTGCGGCTGCCCGCGTTGTCGCTGGGGCTGTGGCACAACTTCGGCGACACCACTGCGCCGGCCACGCAGCGCGACATCGTCCGCCGCGCCTTCGACCTCGGCATCACCCACTTCGACCTGGCCAACAACTACGGGCCGCCGTACGGCTCGGCCGAGCTGTCGTTCGGCCGGATCTTCCACGCCGACCTGCGGCCGTTCCGCGACGAGATCGTCGTGTCGACGAAGGCCGGGTACGACATGTGGCCGGGTCCCTACGGTGACGGCGGCTCCCGCAAGTACCTGCTCGCCTCGCTCGACCAGAGCCTCGCCCGCATGGGCCTGGAGTACGTCGACGTCTTCTACTCGCACCGGTTCGACCCGGACACGCCGCTCGAGGAGACCATGGGCGCGCTGGCCAGCGCCGTCCAGCAGGGCAAGGCGCTGTACGCCGCGGTGTCGAACTACTCGCCCGAGCAGACCGCACAGGCGGCCGCCATCCTGCGCGACCTGGGCGTGCCGCTGCTCCTGCACCAGCCGCGCTACTCGATGCTCGACCGGCGGCTGGAGGACGGGCTGGCCGACACGCTCGACGAGCTGGGTGTCGGCGCCGTCGTCTACAGCCCGCTGGCGCAGGGCCTGCTCACCGACCGCTACCTCGACGGCTCCGTGCCGCCGGACTCCCGGGCCGCGACCAGCCGGTTCCTCGACGCGACCGCCATCGGTGGCGACTACCTGGACCGGGCCCGGGCGCTGGCCGGCATCGCCGCCGCTCGTGGGCAGTCGCTGGCGCAGTTGGCGCTGGCCTGGGTGCTGCGCCGCCCGACCGTGGCGTCGGCCATCATCGGTGCCAGCTCGGTGGCCCAGCTGGAGCAGAACCACGCGACGCTGGGCCGGCTCGACTTCGCGGCGGACGAGCTGGCGGCGATCGACCGGCTCACCGGCTGACCTCTGTCAGGCCGACTCGCGCCAGAGCGGCCGCGGCGTCACCGTCCGGACGACGGGCGGGTGCGGAGGCGGCTCGGCGCGGTCGAGCAGTGTGCCGACGATGTCGGCGGCCTCGGTCGCGACCGCGCGCCGGTCGATCGACAGTGTCGACAGCGGCGGCGTCATGACGGCGCCGAGCGAGAGGCCGTCGACGCCGACGACGCGCAGGTCGCCGGGGACGGCGACGCCGTCGAGCTGGGCCTGCTGCATGGCGCCCATGGCCATGAGGTCGTTGAACACCAGCACGGTGTCGACGCCGGGGTGCGCCGCCCGGAGCCGGGCGAGGCCGTCGGCGCCGCCCCTGATCGACTCGTCGGCGACGACGACGCGGCCGGCGGAGTCCGAGTCGGCGAACCGCTCGTACGCCCGCCGCCGGCGGGTCGGCCGGTACGCGCCGGCGCCTTCCTCGCCCGGCGGCCCGCCGGACTCGATGAGGCCGAATCGCCGCGCACCGCGGTCGCGCAACTCGCCCAGCAGCGCCTCGATCGCGGCGTCGAAGTCGAGGACGACGGCGTGCAGGCCGGGCACGGTGGCCGCCCGCTCCACCTGGATCAACGGGACGCCGCGCGCCGCGGTCACCAGGGCGGTCTCGTCGCCGGTGAAGTAGCCGACGATCGCGTCGGCCTGGCCGCTCAGCGCGGCGACCAGCTCGACGTCGTCGCCCTGCTCTCGCGAGGCCATCAGGACGTGCCAGCCGCGCGGCGCGACGACGTCGAGCAGCTCGGCGGCCAGCTCGGTGTAGTAGGGGTTGCGCAGCGAGCCGAGTACCAGCCCGACCGAGCGGCTCTTGCGCCGGGCGGCCAGGTTGCTGGCGAACCGGCTGGGCCGGTAGCCCAGCTCGGCGGCGGTGCGCAGCACCAGCTCGCGGGTCCGCGCGCTGATCTCGGGCATGCCGTTCATCGCCCGGGTGACGGTCTGCCGGGAGACGCCGGCCGCGGCCGCGACGTCCTCGATGGTGATGCGGCCGACGCCCATGCGTCCCTCCCTTGACCCGCGTTCGAGGGCCAGCGTAGCGTCTCCGTGAACGTTCACGGGACGAAGGGAAGTGCGGCGATGACGCTCTGGTTCGGCGGCGACTACAACCCGGAGCAGTGGCCTCGCGAGGTCTGGGACGAGGACGTCCGGCTGATGCGCCGCGCGGGCGTCACCGTCGCCACCGTCGGGGTGTTCTCCTGGGCACAGCTGGAGCCCGAGGACGGCCGCTTCGAGTTCGAATGGCTCGACGACGTGCTCGGCCGGCTGCACGCCGGCGGCATCGGCGTCGACCTCGCCACCGCCACCGCGTCGCCGCCGCCGTGGGTGCTGCGCGGGTACCCGGACGTCGCGCCCGTGACGGCCGACGGCGTGCGGCTCGGCGGCGGCAGCCGGCAGCACTACAGCCCGCACTCGCCCAGCTATCGGCGGCTAGCCGGGCGGCTGGTCCGGGCGCTGGCCGAGCGGTACGGCTCGCACCCGGCGCTGGTCGCGTGGCACGTCAACAACGAGTTCGGCTGCCACGTGAGCCGCTGCTACGGCGAGCATGCGGGTGTCGCGTTCCGGGAGTGGCTGCGCGAGCGCTACGGCTCTGTCGACGCGCTGAACTCGGCGTGGGGGACGGCCTTCTGGTCGCAGCGCTACGCCACGTTCGACGAGGTCGAGCCGCCGCGTGCCGCGCCGACGCTGCTCAACCCGACCCAGGTGCTCGACTTCGACCGGTTCAGCTCCGACGCGCTGCTCGAGCTGCACCGGGCCGAGGCGGCGATCCTGCGTGAGGTGAGCCCGGGCGTCCCGATCACCACCAACTTCATGGGCCCGTTCCGGCCGCTGGACTACTGGCGGTGGGCCGAGGAGGTCGACTTCGTCTCCGACGACAGCTACCCGGACCCCGCCGACCCGGACTCGCCGGCGACCGCCGCGCTGGGCCGCGACCTCATGCGGTCATTGGCGGGGGGCCGGCCCTGGGTGCTGATGGAGCAGGCGCCGAGCGCGGTGAACTGGCGGCCCCGCAACGCGCCGAAGCCGCCGGGCGGCAACCGGGTGCTGTCCCTGCAGGCGCTGGCCCGCGGCGCGGACGGGATCATGTACTTCCAGTGGCGTCAGGCGGCCAGCGGCGCGGAGACCTTCCACTCCGCGATGGTGCCGCACGGCGGACCGGAGACCCGGGTGTTCCGCGAGGTCGAGGCGCTCGGCGCCGAGCTCGGCGAACTCGGCTGGGTCGAGCGGCAGCCGGTGCCGGCCCGTGTCGCGATCGTGTTCGACTGGGCCGCCTGGTGGGCGCTGGAGCAGCCGTCGCGGCCGACGTCGCTGAACTACCTCGGCATCGTCACCGACTGGTACCGCGCGTTCTGGGACCGCTCCGTCACGGTCGACTTCGTCCGGCCCGGCGCCGATCTCTCCGGCTACCAACTGGTCGTGGCGCCCGTCCTCTTCGCCGCCGCCGACGCCGCCCTCGACGGCCTGCACGCGTTCGCCGCGTCGGGCGGGACCCTGGCGGTCACCTTCCAGTCCGGCATCCTCGACGAGTCACTGCACGTCCACGCCTCGGGCTACCTCGGCCGGCTGGGCGCCACGCTGGGCGTGCGGGTCGAGGAGTTCGCGCCGCTGGCCGGTCCGGCCGGCACCGAGCCGCCGGACATCGCGGTCGAGGGCGACCTCGGCCCGCTCACCGGGCGCCTGTGGAGCGAGTACACCCACGCCGACGGCGCCGACGTCGTCGCCACCTTCGCCGCCGGCGACGTCACCGGCTGGCCGGCCATCACCCGCAACGCCGTCCGCACCGGCGGCGCCTGGTACGTCGCCACCCACCCCGACGCGGCCGGCCTCGCCCAGGTGACCGGCGCGCTGCTCACCGCCGCCGGCGTCGACGGCGTCCTGGACCGCTGCGCCGACGGCGTCGAGGCGATCGTCCGCGGCGACGCGACCTTCGTCCTCAACCACCGCGGCGACGACCGCCGCGTGGTCTGGCGGGGTGAGGAGCTGGTGCTCGGCCCGCGCGAGGTGCGCATTCTGAAGCAGTAGTCGCGGCGCTGTCCCATTCCGGGCCGCTGCTTCGTCATAGTGGTGAGAGCGCGCCTTCGGAGGTTTCCATGCAGTACGCCCTGATGTTCTACGCCGAGCCCGGCGAGGAGGCCGAGTTGTCCGACGCCGAGCGGGCGGCGGCGAAGGCCGAGTACGAGGCCCTGCGCGACGATCCCCGATTCGTCAGCGGCGCGCAGTTGCAGCCGGCCGAGACCGCGACCAGTGTCCGGGTGGCCGGCGGCCGGACGCTGCTGACCGACGGGCCGTTCGCCGACACCAAAGAGGTGCTCGGCGGCATCTGCCTGATCGAGGCGGCGAACCTCGACGACGCCATCGAACTGGCCGCGGCCATCCCGGTGGCACGCCACGGCGGCGTCGTCGAGGTGCGGCCGCTGGTGGGGCTGCGCTGACGGCGCTCGACGACGTCTTCCGCGACGAGTGGGGCCGGGTGCTGGCCTCGCTCGCCGGGTACCTCGGCGACCTCGATCGCGCGGAGGAGGCCGCGCAGGAGGCGTTCGCCGTCGCCGCCGCGCGCTGGCCCGAGACCGGCGTGCCGGACAACCCGGCCGCGTGGCTGGTGACGACGGCGCGCAACCGGGCGATCGACCGTATCCGCCGCGAGCGGACGCTGGCCGAGAAGCTGCACCTCCTGCCGGCACCGGAGGCCGCCGTGGACGAGTTCGACGACTCCCCGATCAAGGACGAGCGGCTCGAGCTGATCTTCACCTGCTGCCACCCGGCGTTGGCGCTGGAGGCTCAGGTGGCGCTGACGCTGCGCGCGCTCGGCGGTCTGGAGACCGCGGACATCGCGCGCGCCTTCCTGGTGTCCGAGGAGACGATGAAGCGCCGGCTGACCCGGGCCAAGGCCAAGATCAAGGCCGCCGGCATCCCGTTCGCGGTGCCGGACGAGCGGCTGCTGCCGGACCGCCTCGACGCCGTGCTGGCGATCATCTACCTGATCTACAACGAGGGCTACAGCGGCCGCGTCGACCTCGGTGCCGAGGCCATCCGGCTGGGCCGGGTGCTGGCCGCGCTGCTGGACGGCCAGCCTGAGGCGCACGGGCTGGTCGCGCTGATGCTGATCCACCAGGCCCGTCAGGCGGCCCGGTTCGACGGCGACGACCTCGTGCTGCTCGAGGACCAGGACCGCTCGCTGTGGGACCGGACGCTGCTGGCGGCCGGGCGCGCGGAGCTGAACCGAGCCGTCGAGCTGGGCGGCGGCGGGCCGTACGTGCTGCAGGCGGCCATCGCGTCGCTGCAGACGCGTGAGCGGATCGACTGGCCGCGGGTGGCCGGGCTGTACCGCCGGCTGGCCGAGCTGACCGGCTCGCCGGTGGTCGAGCTGAACCGGGCCGTGGCGCTCGCCCAGGCCGGCGACCCCGCGGCCGCGCTGAGCGCCGTCGACCGCCTCGACCTCGACGGTTACCTGTACTTCCACTCCACCCGCGGCGAGCTGCTGCGCCGGCTGGGTCGCGACGCCGAGGCCGGGGCGGCCTACCGGCGCGCGCTCGATCTGGCCACGACGACGCCGGAGCGGCGGTTCCTGACCCGCAGGCTGGAAGAACTCTGACCCGGCTGTCCCCTCGGCGGCCGCCCGTTCGTCGACCCGGTATGAGCGACGTTTCCACACTGGTCGTCGACGGCGAGCTGATCCGCCCCGGCGACGACGCGTACGACACCCACCGCAACACCTACCAGCGTCACGGCAGCCCGGCCCTGATCGTGCGGGCCCGCGGCGTCGACGACGTCCGCCGTGCCATCGCCGCAGCCCGCGAGCACGACCTCCTGCTCTCGGTGCGCAGCGGCGGGCACGGGTTCCCCGGCTTCGCCACCAACGACGGCGGCATCGTGCTCGACCTCGGCCCGCTCGACGGCGTCGAGGTCATCGACCCGGATCGCCGCCTGGTCCGCATCGGCGCCGGGGCGCGCTGGGCCGCCGTCACCGAGGCCCTGGCCCCGCACGGCTGGGCGGTCTCGTCCGGCGACACCACCGACGTCGGCGTCGGCGGGCTGATCCTCGGCGGCGGCATCGGCTGGATGGTGCGCCGGTTCGGCCTCACCATCGACGCCGTGGTCGCGGCCGAGGTCGTCACCGCCGACGGCCGCGTGCTGCGGGCCAGCGCGGCCGAGAACGCCGATCTGTTCTGGGCGCTGCGCGGCGGCGGTGGCGCCTTCGCCGTCGTCACCGCCTTCGAGGTGATCGCCCAGCCGGTGCCGGAGGTGTACTTCGGGCACATCGCCTACCCGCGTGGCGACGCGGCCGCCGTCCTGCGTGGCTGGCGCGACGCCATGCGGGCGGCGCCGGACGAGCTGACGTCGATGGTCGTGCTGCTGCCGGAGGGGTTCGCGCCGCACGCGCTGGTGGTCGGGGTCTGCGTGGCGCACGGCGACGCCGCGGCGGCCGAGGACGTCGTCGAGCCGTTGCTCCGGCTCGGTGAGGCCTCGGTCCTCGACCTGCGGGTACGGCCGTACGGCGAGATCCTCGCCCCGCCGCCTCCGGTGCCGCCGAACGGGGCGCCGCCGCTGGCGAGGAACCGCCTGACGACCGACCTCAGCGACGAGTTGATCGACGCCTACCTGGCCGGGCTGGCCGGCGGCCCGCCAGTGGTCGGCCAGGTGCGCGCGCTGGGCGGCGCGGTCGCCCGGGTGCGCGGCACCGAGACGGCGTTCGCCCACCGCGACAGCGAAGCGTTCCTGTCCGCCGTCGCGCTGTCACCGGCGCCGGAGGCGCGAGCGGCGTTCGACGCCTACTGGGCGACGCTCGCCCCGCACACCCGCGGCGCCTACGGCAACCTGATGAGCTCGCTCGACCCTGCTGACGTGGCCGAGCTGTACCCGCCGGAGACCAGCCGCCGGCTGGCCGCCGTCAAAGCCGGCTACGACCCGGACCAGTTGTTCCGGCAGGCCTTCCCGGTCGGCTGAGCCACTACGGCGTGGCGGCGTCCTCCGCGGGCGCCGTCGCGCCGTCCTGGGGCGTCGCGTCGTCGCCGGAGCCGGAGGTGCCGGCCTCGACGGCGTCGACCTGCTCCTGGGTGTAGCCGCAGTAGTTGACCGCCTCGCGCTGCCAGTAGCTGACCAGCCGGGCCTTGCCGGCGGCGTGGGCGTCGGCGACGGTGCCCTCGTAGATGCGGCCGTCCTGGGACTCGCGGTTGACGTCGGGCACCTCTTCGCAGACGTGGAAGACCGAGCCCGACCGGGTCCAGTAGACGAGGTCCTCACCGGTCAGCTGCTCGACGATGTTGGACTCCTCGGTGTACTGCTCGACCGACGGCGAGTCGAAGTCGATGCCGAAGTAGACCGCGACGGCGGCGACGGCGACCGCGATGCCGCCGGCGATGCCCTTCTGCTTGCCGTCCATGTCCTTGTTGGCGAAGATCAGGACGATCAGCGGCAGGAACGCGATGACGGTGATGATCGCGCCGAGCTGGTTCTGCACGAAGAACCGCGTCGGTTCACTCTTCGACGCGGGGTCGAGGCGGTTGGCCCGTTTCCACAGCAGCGATCCGCCGATGGCGAGCGCGCCGATGACGACGATCATGACGATCAGCAGGACCATGCTGACGGGGTCCTGGCGGAGCACCCAGAAGATGGCGAACGCCTCGCCGGCGATGGCCAGCAACCAGAGCCCGGCGGCGATCAGCCGGAACTTGGTGGCCTGCCGTTTCGCCTCGGGCGTGGGCGTCCAGGTGGGTTGGTCGGCGGTGCGCTCGGTCGTGGCTTCCGGGGCGGACTCGACCCGGACGACCTCCTTCTTCTTCCTGCTGCGTCCGGCCACGATGATCCTCCCGCGGTGAGATCGGCGGCATGAGCATATGGGCAGGGCTCGATGCGCGCCTGTCGTAGCGGGAAAGTGTGCTCACCTGGTGATGCGCATGCGGACCAGATCGGTGCGCTGGAGCGAGACGCCGTGCGCGACCGGCTCGCCGCGGCGGGCGAACGTCGTCTGGGTGGCCTGCAGCGCCGGGGCGCCGTCGTCGAGGGCGAGCGCGCGGGCGTCGGCGCCGTGGACGCAGACCGCTTCGAGCTCCGTCGACGCGTGCGCGGCGGCGCCGGGGGTGTGCCGGTTGAGCAACTCGTACAGCGACGTCTCGATGCGCAGCATGGCGCTGGGGTCGATCGGCCGGCCGAACAACTGGGCCGGGACGATCTCGTCCATCAGGGCCGACGGTTCGCCGTCGACGGCGAACACCCGGCGCACGTGCCACGCCTTCGCGCCGGCGTCGAGCTGCAGCGCCGCCGCTGCCAGGGCCGGCGGCGGCACCAGCTCGCAGGACGCGTCCAGGAGCGTGACGGTGCGCCCGCCGGACCCGACGCGGTCGCGGTAGGACTCGATCGACGACATGTTCAGCGACGCCACCTTCGGCGGCTCGCTGACGAACGTGCCGGCGCCCCACTGGCGGGTGACGATGTCCTCGGCGGCCAGGACGACCAGCGCCTCGCGCACCGTCGTCCGCGACACCTCCAGCGCCTCGGCGAGCTCCTTCTCCGGCGGCAGGCGGTCACCCGGCGCGAACTCGGTCGCGACGAGGTGACGCAACCGCAACAGGGCGCTCTGCGCCGCGGAGTCCCGCCTCATGGTCGACTACCACCCTTGTGCGAGGTCATCGGTCGTCATCGGTGGACCGCCACACCGTCTCCAGCACCCTCATCGTGTTGCCCCCGAGCACCTTCGCGATGTCTGCATCAGAGTAACCGTGCTGGACCAGCCAGCCGGTGATGTTATGGAAGCTTTCGCCCGGATTCTCCACCCCGGCGACGTAGTCGACCAGCGGGTGCTCGATGCGGCCCTCGTCCTTGTGCGCGTAGTTGCCCGCGTAGGTCCGGTGCACCGCCACGTGGTCGCCGAACATGGTGTCCGGGCCGAACGTCACGTGGTCGATGCCGACGAGGTCGACGCAGTACTGGAAGTGGTCCATGAAGGACTCCAGCGAGTGCTCCGGGTGCGCCTCGGAGAGGGTGGTGTGCGGGGCGGCCTCGATGCCGATGACGCCGCCGCTCTCGGCGCAGGCGCGGATGACGTCGTCCGGCTTGAGCCGCGGGATCGGCCAGACGGCGCGGGCCCCGGCGTGGGTGATCATCACCGGCGCCGACGACGCCTCGATGACGTCGAGGCTGGTGCGGTCGCCGCAGTGCGAGATGTCGATGGCCATGCCGAGCTTGTTCATCCGCTGGACGGCGCGCCGGCCGAAGTGCGTCAGGCCGGCGTCGGAGCGCTCGGAGAGCCCGGAGCCCAGCAGGTTGGCCTGCGAGTAGGCGATGCCGAGCTGCCGCACGCCGAACCCGTAGAGCATGTCGATGCGGTCCAGCTCGTTCTCGATCATCGTGGCGCACTCGAGCCCGGCGATCAGCGCGATCTTCCCGGCGGCCTTGGCGTCGCGGATGTCCTGCACGGTGGTGGCGTGCACGACGAAGTCCTGCTTGGCGAGGTCGGCCAGCCGGAAGCCGAGCGCGTAGATCATGTCGTCCCACTTCCAGCCGTGCTGGCTGGTGACACACGACGCGCCGGCCATGAAGTTGTCGACCACCGCGGTCAGCCCGGAGTGGGCCAGGCCCTCGTAGGCGGTGCGCTGCCGGCCGGTGCGGTTGTAGCGGCGGATCTGGTCGGCGTCCTCCGGCAGGACGACGGCGTGCTCGTGCAGCGAGATCACGACGTTCTCGGCCAGCAGCCGGGCCACCCGGGCCTGCTCGTCGTCACTCAGCCCGCCGTCGTACGCGGGGACGCGGCCGATCTCGGCGGCCAGCCGGAAGTCCTGGTAGTCGGTGCCGGCCTGGAGGTACGAGTACGCACGGTAGCCGTCGTACGCGGGGGCGGGGGACGTGGTCACTGTGCTCCTCGTGATCATGCGGTCGCGGGACCGTTCGTGCTGGGCATGGGGTGGTGGCAGGCGAAGGCCTGACGATGCCGGTCGTCGCCGGCGAGCAGCGGCTCGACCGTCGCGCACTCGTCGGTCGCCTTCCAGCAGCGCGTGCGGAACCGGCAGCCCGACGGCGGGTCCACCGGGCTCGGGGGGTCGCCCTCGAGCAGCCGGCGGGTGCGCCGTCCCCGCACCTTCGGGTCGGGCATCGGCACGGCGGACAGCAGCGCCGACGTGTACGGGTGCCGCGGGCTGTCGTAGACGTCGCGGCGCGAGCCCAGCTCGGCCAGCTTGCCGAGGTACATCACGCCGACGCGGTCGGAGATGTGCCGGACGACGGACAGGTCGTGCGCGATGAACACGTACGCCAGCCCCAGCTCGCGCTGCAGCCGCTGGAACAGGTTCACGACCTGCGCCTGGATCGACACGTCGAGCGCGGACACCGGCTCGTCGCAGACGATGACGTCGGGGGAGAGCGCGAGCGCGCGGGCGATGCCGATGCGCTGGCGCTGGCCGCCGGAGAACTGGAACGGGTACCGGTCGAGGTGGTCCGGGTCGAGACCGACCAGCTCCACCAGCTCGGCGACCCGCGCCGCCTGCTGCTTGCGCGGCAGCAGGTCGCGGTGGATCTCGAACGGCTGGCGCAGCAGTTCACGCACGGTCCGGCGCGGGTTCAGCGACGTGTACGGGTCCTGCAGCACGATCTGCACACGCCGGCGCAGGTCGCGGGCCTGGCGGCCGCGGACGGAGTGCACGTCGGTGCCGCGGAACCGTACGGCGCCGGACGTCGGCGTCTCCAGCCCGACGATCATCCGGGCGAGCGTGGACTTGCCGCAGCCGGACTCGCCGACGATGCCGAGGGTCTCGCCGGCATGCAGCTCGAAGCTGACGCCGTCGACGGCGCGGACGGCGGTCGCCGGGCGTCCGGGCAGGACGGAACGGCGACCCGCGAAGTGCCGGGTCAGGTTCTCGACCGAGAGCACCGGCTCAGACGCGGTCATGGAGCACCTCCTCGTGACGGTGGCAGGCGCTGGCCCGGCCGGCCGGGCGCAGCTCCGTCAGGTCCGGGCGCGACGTCGTGCACAGGTCGATCGCGACGTCGCAGCGGGTGGCGAACGCGCACCCGGTCACCCGGTTGAGCACGGTGGGCGGTGAGCCGGGGATCGCCCACAGCGACTCCTCCTCGCGATCCAGGCGCGGGATGGAGTGCAGCAGGCCTCGGGTGTACGGATGCGCGGGCCGGGCGAAGACGTCGTCGACGCGGCCGCGCTCGACGATCCGCCCGGCGTACATGACCGCCAGCGTGTCCGCGGTCTCGGCGACGACGCCGAGGTCGTGGGTGATGAGGATCATCCCCATGCCGGTCTCGTCCTGCAGGTCCAGCAGCAGGTCCATGATCTGCGCCTGGACGGTGACGTCGAGCGCCGTCGTCGGCTCGTCGGCGATGAGGACGGTCGGCTCGAGGGCCAGCGCCATCGCGATCATCGCGCGCTGGCGCATGCCGCCGGAGAACTGGTGCGGGTACTCCTTGGCCCGTCGCTTCGCCGCCGGAATGCGCACCCGCGCCATCAGGTCGACGGCGCCGGCGGCGGCCTCGCGCCGGCTCAGGCCGCGCCGCGTGCGCAGCAGCTCCGCGATCTGCTCCCCGACGGAGAAGACCGGGTTGAGCGCGGAGAGCGCGTCCTGGAAGACGATCGCGACCTTCTCGCCGCTGACCAGCCGCCGCTCCTCGGCGGAGACCTGGACGAGGTCGGTGCCCTCGAACAGCACCTGGCCGCCGGTGATGCGGCCGGGCGGATCGATCAGCCCCATGACCGAGCGCGCGGTGACCGACTTGCCCGAGCCGGACTCGCCGAGCACCGCCAGCGTCCGTCCCGCGTAGACGTCGAGGCTGACGCTCTGGACCACCGGCCGGACGCCGTCGCGGGTGTCGAACTCGACGCACAGGTCGCGCACGCTGAGGACCGGCGCGCCCTCGGCGGGCTTGCGCGGCGCGGCGACCATCGTCTCAGCCATGCGGCATTACTCCCACGTCGCGCAGGAACCCGCGCACCGTCGCCTGGAACAGCTCCGGCTCCTCCAGCTGCGGCGAGTGGCCGGAGTGCTCGAACACGACCAGCCGGCCGTCGGCGACGCGGCCGGCGATCAGCTCCGACGCCGGCACCGGCGTGCGCCAGTCGTGCCGTCCGACGGTGACGAGCACCGGGCAGGTGATCTCCGGCAGCCGGCCCGTGAGGTCGTACTTCGGCATGTTCACACCGAACGCCGCGTTGTGCGTGGCGTAGTGGTACTGGGTGTTCGCGGCCTTCCGCTCGACCGCCGCGGGGTCGTAGTGGTGGTCGTAGAGCGGGAGGATGGCCCGCCAGTACCGCTCGAACTCGGTGTTGCCGGCGAAGTTGCCGGTGCCGATGCGGTCGATGGCCCACGGGTCGATCGGGACGATGTCGAAGTCGCGGGCCCGCTCGACGGCGAGGTGGTCGTGCGACGTGTCGGCGGCGGTGTCGCGCAGCACCAGCGCCCGGACCCGCTCGGGATGCGCCAGCGTGTACTCCATCGCGAGGAAGCCGCCGTAGGATCCGCCGGCCATGACGATGTCGCCGAGGTCGAACCTGAGGCGGATCTCCTCGATGTCGGCCACCCACTGCTCGTGGCTGAACGGGCCGTCGTCGGAGGACGAGCCGGAGCCGCGGGCGTCGAACGTCACGATCCGGTAGGCGTCGGCGAACGGGCCGAACGAGCGCAGCGGCTCCGCCCGCGAGCCCAGGCCCGGCGCGCCGTGGTGGACGACGATCGCGGGCGCGTCCTGCGGGCCGAGTTCCTCGATGACGAGGCGCGCGCCGTTGATGGTCTCGGTGTGCGTGCGAGTGGTCGTCATGCCAGGATCACGTTCTCCTCGAGGGTGCGCGGGTAGGTGGTGAGCCGCTCGGGGCCGTCGGCGGTGACAAGCACCGTGTCGGAGATCCGGTAGCCGCCGTGCCCGGGGACGTAGACGCCCGGCTCGCTGGACAGCACCATGCCGGCGGCCAGCGGGGTCGGGTCGCCGTCCTCGACCCACGGCGCCTCGTGCTGCTGCACGCCGATGCCGTGGCCCTGACGGTGCCGCAGGTACTCGCCCATGCCGCCGTCGCGGATGACGTCGAGGCACTCGGCGTTGACGTCGGCGCACGTGCGGCCCACGCGCATGGCCTCGGTGCCGACGTGCTGCGCGGTGCGCGCGGTCTCGAAGTAGCGGCGCTGGTCCGCGCTCGGCTCGCCGATGACGAACGTGCGCTCGCTCTCCACGAACCGGCTCAGCACGGCCGCGCCGAGCGACAGGATCAGCGTGTCGCCTCGCTGGACCCGGCGGCTGCTGGGCAGTCCGTGCGGGTTGGCGGCGTTCGGCCCGGCGTAGACCAGGCCGCCGGCCAGTTTGGTCGTGAACACGACGTGGTCGTAGCGCTGGTAGACGAGGTCGGTGCCGTGGCCGATGACGTGCCGGGCGATCTCGCCCTCGCGCGGCAGCTCGCCGCCGGCGGCGATGGCGTCCTCGATGTACGCGCGGCCGGCCGCCAGCATCGAGTCGCAGATGTCCGCGGCCTGCCGGTGCAGCTCGATCTCCTCCGGCGCCTTGGTCAGCCGCAGCCCGGCGACGACGTTCGACGTCGCCCAGGTGGCGTCCGGCAGCACCGCGCGCAGCCGGTCGAACGTCCCGACCGAGATCGACGACGTGTAGGCGATGCGGGCGGAGCCGAGGCCGCGGTGCTTCAGCAGCCGCCCCAGGTGCTCCTCGGGGCTGGTGACGCCGGGGTACTCGAAGTAGGTCTGGACGGGGGCGTGGATGCGCTGCTGCTCGGCGTACTCGCGGTCCAGTTCGGGGACGAGGACGAACCGGTCGTGGTCGGCGCCGATCCACAGGTACACCGGGCGCTCGGTGACCGCGTAGCAGAAACCGACGAGGTAGGCGACGTCGGCGGGGTGGGTGACCAGCAGGCCGTCGTGGCCGTCGGCGCCGAGCCGCTCGACCACGCGGTCGAGGGCACCGAGGTAGAACGAGTCGGGCAGGTGCACGGGTCACACTCCTCGGGTGCGCGGGTCGCGCGAGTCGTTGTAGCGGATGCCGGCGATGGTCGCGGCCAGTACGAGCAGCAGGATCGCCAGCGACGGGAACAGCGTCTGCCACCAGGCCGACGCGATGGTGCCGGAGCGCTGCGCGTTGAGCAGGATGCGACCCCACGACCACGACGAGGGATCGCCCATGCCGAGGAACGACAGGCCCGCCTCGGCGATGACGGCGCGGGCGGCGGTGAGCAGCACGTTGACCACGACCAGCGGCATGACCGCGGGCAGGATCTCGCGGGAGATGATCCGGGTCGCGCCGGCGCCGAGCACCCGGGCGCCGTCGATGTAGGGCATCGCGGCCACGACCAGGCCGTTCGCCCGGATCATCCGGGTCACCTCGGGCCAGGACAGCAGCCCGATGACGGTGATCAGCGTGAGGACGCTCGGCCCGGCCAGCGCGGTCACCAGGATCATCAGCGGCAGCATCGGCAGCGACAGCATGACGTCGGTGGCCGTGGTGACCACCGGGTCCAGCCGCTTCACGTAGGCCGCGGCCAGGCCCAGCAGGGTGCCGATGCAGATCGCGATCAGCGACGCGACGGCGCCGACCAGGAGGCTGATGCGGGTGCCCCAGACGACCTGGGCGAAGACGTCCTGGCCGAGGTCGTCGGTGCCGAACCAGTGGGCGCCGGACGGTGACTGCAGGATGTCGGTGCCCAGGCCGCTGGGGGAGTCCACGACCATCGGCCCGAAGATCGCGACGACCGCGAACAGGCCCAGCACGCCGACGGACAGCCATCCCGACGGCGCGGAGAAGAACCCTCCCGAGCGACGGCGCCTGGCGCTGGTCAGCGCCGCCGCGGGGGTATCGACCTTGAGGGGCTGCGGCTCGGTGCTCATGTGCGGATCCTTGGGTTGAGAACCATCGAGAGCAGGTCGGTGAGCAGATTGGCCAGCACGACGGTCACCGCGAGGATGACGAAGGCGCCCTGCAGCACCGGGAAGTCCAGCTGCTGCACCGACTCGAAGATCAGCCGGCCGACGCCCGGGTAGGCGAACACCGTCTCGGTCAGCACGGCGCCGCCGATCAGGGTCCCGAGCTGCAGGCCCATCAGCATCAGTGCCGGCAGCACCGCGTTGCGCAGCGCGTGGCGCCACACCACCCGGCGGTGGGTGAGCCCGCGGGACCGGGCGCTGGTGATGTAGTCCTCGCCGAGCACCTCGACCATGTTCGTCCTCAGCGTCAGCGCGTACGGTCCGAGCTGGACCAGCACCAGTGAGAACAGCGGCAGCGCCAGATGGTGCAGCAGCGAGCCGTACGCCGCGAGCCCGCGCGTGTCCGGGTCGATGGCCTGACCGATCGGGAACCAGCCGAGGTTCGACCCGAACACGACCAGCAGCAGGATCGCGACGCTGGGGATGAACAGCGCGTTCGACGTGATGCCGAAGAACTGCACGGCGCGGTCGACCATGCCGCCGCGCCCGACGGCGGCCTTGACGCCCAGCGGGATGCCGATCAGCAGCGTCAGGACGAACGCCGAGCCGGCGAGGAGCAGGGTCCACGGCAGCCGGTTCAGCAGGAGGTCGCTGACCGGGATCAGCTGCCGGAACGAGACGCCGAGGTTGCCCTGGACCAGCTGGCCCAGGTAGAGCACGTACTGCTGGAGGATCGGCTTGTCCAGGCCGTACTGACTCCGGAGCGCGTCCTGCATCTCCGGAGTCATGTCGCCCTCCACCACCAGGAGGGTGGGGTCCGCCGGCAGCAGCCGCAGCAGGAAGAACGTCACCGTCACGGCGATCCAGATGGTCAGGATCGCGCGGAACAGCCGACTCGCGGCATACCTCAACACGGTGTGCTACCCACCCTCCCGGATGTGTGGACTGGGCCGGTCGGTCAGTCGACCGTCGTGACCTGGGACAACGAGTAGCCGGTGACCATGCCGAGCAGGTCCGACGGCGACGGGTCGAAGCCGGTGAACCGGTCGGCGCGGTACGCGAAGCGGAAGTTCTCCACGTACAGCGGGGTCAGCAGCGCCTGGTCGTGCACGTAGGCGTCGATGCCCTTGATCTTCTCCACGAACTGCTCGGTGTCGGCCGTCACCGCGGCGTCGTTCACCAGGGCGTCGAGCTCCGGGTCGGCGACCAGGTTGTAGTTGATCCCGCCCGGGTTGGACGACAGGTAGGTGCTGCGCAGCTGGTCCATCGGGTTGTCGAAGACGCCCCACTGCGACAGGTCGATGTCGTACTCGCCGCCGCGGGTCCGGCTGAGGAAGGTGTTGCGCTCGATGCAGGCCAGGTCGATCTGGATGCCGGCCTCGGCCGCGTTGTCGCGGACCACCTCGGCCACCCGGGTGAGGTTGGCGTTGGACTGGTCGCAGACCATCTCGAAGGACAGGTCGTCCAGGATGCCGTCGCCGTTGGCGTCGGCGTAGCCGGCGCCCTCCAGCAGCGCGCGGGCGCCGGCCGGGTCGAACGGGTACGGCTCCAGGTCGGTGTTGTCGTAGTCGGCGAAGGTCGGCGAGATCGGGCCGACCATCTGCTGGCCGTCGCCCTGCAGGATCGTCTCGATGATCGACTCCGTGTCGACGACCATCGACAGCGCCTGCCGGACCGTCTGGTCGGCCAGCACCGGGTTCTGCATGTTGTAGGTGAGGTGCGCGAAGCCGAGCGACCCGACGGTCTCGACCTCGATGTTGTCCTCGCTCTCCAGCGACGCCACCGCGGACACCGGGACCGGCGTGCCCATGAGGTCGATGTCGCCGTTGCGCAGCGCCAGGATCATCGTGTTGACGTCGGGGTAGACGACGTACTCGACGGTCTCGACGGCGGCGCCGCCCTCGGGGGCGTACGGGTAGTTCTCGTTCGCCTTCAGGGTGTACCGCTGGCCCTTGGTGGCGGAGTCGAGGATGTACGCGCCGGCGCCGACCCAGTCGGAGTCGTTGGCGAACTGCGAGAGGTCGCCGGCCTCGCCGAAGATGTGCTCGGGCACGATCCGCATCCAGAACCCGAGACCCTCGGCGAACGGCGCGTACGGCTCGCTCAGCGTGAACGCGACGGTCTGGTCGTCGCGGACCTCGATGTCGGTGACCCAGGTGAGCTTCGCCGCGACGTTGCCCAGCTGGTAGTCCATGATCGCCTGGGCGGTGAACGCGACGTCGTTCGCGGTCACCGGGGTGCCGTCGGACCACTCGAAGTCGTCGCGCAGGTGGAACACGACGACACTGCCGTCGGCCTCGGTGGTGTACTCCTCGGCCAGCTCCGGCACCTTCTGCGCGTTGCCGTCGATGCGCAGGAGCGTCGGGTAGGTCGCGTTGAGGATCCAGCTGTCCGTCTTCGACAGCGACTGCAGCGGGTTGAAGTTCTCCATGTCCGTCGTCGTGCCGATGCGCAGCGTCGCGCCGCCGGCCTGCTCGCCCGAGCCGTCCGTGCTGCCCGAGCCGCTGGTGGAATCACCACCCTCGTTGAGCGAGCAGCCCGCGGTCGCGACGAGTGCCGCGACGGCGAGTGCCGCGCCGGCCTTGCGGATGCGTCCGATCGTGCCCTTCACCAGACCTCCTTGAGTACACGCAGGATGTTCAGACCGATGACCTTGCTGATGTCGTCGTCGGACCAGCCGTGCTTGACCAGCCAGCCGACGATGTTGGTGAAGTTCTCCGCCGGGTTCTCGACGCCGGCGACGTACGGGACCCGCGGGTGGTCCACGTGCCCGTGCGCGCCGGCGATGCTGAGGTGCCCGGTGAAGGAGTCGTGCAGCCCGACGTGGTCGCCGAAGTTGGTGTCGGGCCCGAACGCGACGTGGTCGATGCCGACCAGGTCGACGCAGTACTGGAAGTGGTCCATGACCGACTCCAGCGAGTGCTCCGGATGCTGCTCGGACAGCGTCGTGTGCGGCGCCGCCTCGATGCCGATGACCCCGCCGCGCTCGGCGCAGGCGACGATGACGTCGTCGGGCTTCATCCGGTTGGTCGGCCAGACCGTCCGCGCACCGGCGTGCGTGATGAACACCGGCACCGATGAGCGGTCGATGACGTCGCGGCTGGTGCGGTCCGACGAGTGCGAGACGTCGATGGCGATGCCGAGCTTGTTCATCCGCTCGACCGCGCGGCCGCCGAACAACGTCAGCCCGCCGTCCTGCGGCTCGGCCAGGCCGGCCCCGAGCTGGTTGGCCATCGAGTAGGCGATGCCCATCTGTCGTACGCCGAGGCCGTAGAGGACGTCGAGCCGGTCCAGCTCGTTCTCGATCATCGTCGCCGCCTCGAGGCCGGCGACCAGCGCGATGCGCCCGTCGGCCTTGGCCTTCTCCAGGTCGGCGACGGTGCGCGCGAGGACGACGTGGTTCTGCTGCGCGACGTCGGCGAAGCGCAGACCGAGGTCGAAGATGACGTCGTTCCACTTCCAGCCGTGCTCCGACGTCACGGTGTTGGTGCCGTTCATGAAGTTGTCGAAGAACGCGGTCATGCCCGACCGGGCGATCCCCTCGAACCCGAACGCGTTGCGGCCGGTGCCGTTGTACTCCTTCAGCAGCGACGGGTCGGTGGTGAGGATCTTCGGGTGCTCGTGCAGGGAGATGACGTGCTCGCGGCCGAGGATCTCGGTCACGCGTCGCGCCTGCTCCTCGTCCAGCCCGACGTCGTACGCCGGCACGCGGCCGATCTCCTGGGCGAGGTCGAACACGCGGTAGTCGGTGTGCGGCTCGAGGTAGTCGAAGCTGCGGTAGCCCCGGTAGCGCGCGCTCGGTTTCTGCATCGGCATCTCCAAGTGGTCCAACCTCTATTGATGGCACACCATAACGAGAGGTTGGACCTCTTGAGTTGCGCACGAGGCGATCGAAAAAGATCTCGGTGATGATTTCCGGTGCGCTGTTTCGACTGATTCGTACCGCCTGAGCTGGGGTTTCGTCGGAGGACGAGTGGTCGATGATCGTGTTCCGGCCGGCGCTCGACATGGCGGAATCGTTACGAGAAGGAAACGTGAGTCCACAATTCGGTCACGTGTGAGGCGTGTTTGATCACTGTCGGCCGGGAGGTCTACCGGCCGGTAGTTCACCGCGTCGTCACCTCCCGTCGCCTCGGGCACCGGGCGCCGGTCATGTGGGCTGGGCACGGTGGCTGACGGCTTCGCGCCGATTCGCGCCGTCCGTCCAGAGGAGTCGCAGGTGTCGCTCACCGCCCGATCCGTCCATGTCCGGTTGGCTCCCGCGCTCGCCGTCCTCGCCGTCTCGGCGGCGGCTCTGCCGGTGCTGCCACCGGGTCCGGCGGCCGCGGCGGAGGACCGTCCGACCTACCTCGGCCGCACCTGGTACACGGGCGAGTTCCATGCGCACACCGAGGTCAGCGACGGCGTCGAGACCCCGCGCGACGCGTTCGAGCACGTCGCCGCGAACAGTGACGCCGACTTCTTCACGGTGTCCGAGCACGACGTTCTCTACGACCGGCGCAACAGCGACGACTTCACCACCGACTGGCGAGACGCCGTGTCCGAGGAGTGGCGCTACCTGCACGAGGAGTCCGACGCCTTCAACGCCGAGCAGGACGACCTGGTGACGCTCCCGGCCGAGGAGATCACCTGGTACGACACCTCCGGCCACATGAACCTGTTCAACACCGACTGGTTCACGACTGCGCGAAGCGAAGGCGACTCGCTGTCCTTCGGCGCGGCCACCGGCGACCTCAAGTACGACCTGCCGACGTTCTACGCGCGGCTGAAGCAGGACGCCGAGGCGATCGCGCAGTTCAACCACCCGGACCCGGCAGGGAAGGGTGACTTCGCCGCGTTCGCCCACCTGGACCCGGAGGTCGACGATCGCATCGACCTGATCGAGGTGAAGAACGCGACCAACCTGGCCCAGTTCCAGATCGCCCTGGACAAGGGCTGGCATCTGGCGCCGGTGTGGAACGGCGACGAGCACGGCGCGAACTGGGTGACCGGCGACGAGTCGATCACCGGCGTCTGGGCCGCGGAGAAGAGCCGCGACGGCGTCTACCGGGCGATGCGCGAGCGCAGCCTGTACTCGACCCAGGACCAGAACACCGTCCTCGAGTTCGGCGCCGACGGGCAGCTGATGGGCTCGATCCTGCCGGCCGGCACCTCCAGCGTCGCGCTGGACATCGGGCTCGCCGACCCCGACGGCGGCGACGCGTTCACGTCGGTGCTCGTCCGCACCAACGGCGGTGCCTTGGCCTACGAGGCGCCCGCGGTGTCCGGCCGCTCGGTCCGCGTGACGCGGGAGCTGCCGGCCGCCGACGGCGACTACTTCTACGTCGTGGCCACCCAGGCCGACGGCGACGTCGTCGTGTCCGCGCCGGTCTGGGTGGGCGAGACCACCCGCGGCGCCGACTACGCGCCGGTGATCGAGATCGACCCGGCCGCGCCCACGACGGTGGCCTATGGCGACACCGTCACGCTGCCCGCGGTGACCACGACCGACGACAGCGGTGAGGCGCCCGCCGTCACCTACGAGGTGTGGGACGACAACGGCCTGGTGCCGGTCTCCGGTGGCGCCTTCGCCGTCCGGTCCTACTCCGACCACGTCGTCGTCGTGAAGGCGACCGACGGCGCCGGCAACGTCGGCGCGGAACTGATCCGCCTGCCGGTCGACCAGAACGGCGCCGACCCGAGCGGCGTGTTCCGGTACTTCGGCAGCGTCGCCACGGTCGGCGCAGAGCCCGGGACCGCCGGCCTCGCCGTCTCCACCGACGCGACCGTCGCCACGGTGTACGCCCAGGTCCGCCCGGCCGGCCACCGCACCTGGCGCAGCGCCCCGGTGCTGACGTCCACCGACGACACGACGTACGAGCTGAACACGATCGGCAAGCCGGGCGACGTCTACCAGGACACCGTGACCGGGCAGCCGCTGCGCAGCCACGAGTTCGAGCTGACCGGGCTGCGCGACACCACCCGCTACGAATACCGCCTCGGCGTCGCGGTCGACGGCGCCGCCCCGCGGGCCCAGGACGAGGCGGCCTGGTCGGAGGTGCAGGGGTCGTTCCTGGCCGGCGGCGGGCAGAACCGGCCGATCTACCTGCTCGGCGACCTCGCCGCGACGTCCCGGTCGCCGGAGGACCTGGGGCTGTGGCGCGGCGCGCTGGACGCCGTCCGCGAGCAGGTGCCGGGCGGCGACACCGTCGTGCAGACCGGAGACCTGGTGGCCCGCGGCGTCCACCGCGAGTACTGGGAGGACGTCTTCGACCACGTCTACGCCGGCCTGGACCTGCAGGTCGCGCCGGTCGTCGGCGACACCGAGAGCGACGGCGACCTGGAGTACAACCTGGTCTCGCCGGACCGCAACGCCATCACGTCCAGCATGTACGCCCTGCCCGGCGGCGGCCCGATCGGCGAGACGGCCTACTCGTTCGACCGCGGCGACGTGCACGTGGTCGTGCTGAACACCGTCCACGACCTGGACGCCCAGCTGGACTGGCTGGTCGACGACATCCACGCCGCCGGCCGGCCGTGGAACGTCGTCGTCGGGCACGAGTCGTTCTTCGGCACGGCCGGTGCGGACCGTCCCGGCCAGAACGAGCGGCGGCAGGAGGTCGCCGCGCTGTTCCAGCGGCTCGGTATCGACGTGTACGTCGGCGGCCACGACGACGTCTACGCGCGCACCGTCGTGGGCGGGACGACGTTCCTGACGCTCGGCCCGGCCGGCCCGTCGTTCGGCGCCGCGACCGAGAAGCCGTGGACCGGTGTCGTCGACGACGAGGACACCCAGATGGGCACGGCGCTGCGGGTGACCCGCCGCGGCCTCGAGCTGGCGACGTACACCGTCGACGGCCGGCTGGTCGACGAGGCCGTGCTGGCGCGGCCGTCGGGCTCGTGGGACGTGAGCCACGCCGGCCTCGACGGGGTCGGGCTGATCAGCCACCCGGGCGCGCCGCGCTCGGTCACCGTCGAGGCGGTCCGCGCGGACGCCACCGGCGAGGTGACCGGCACGCGCCTCGTCGAGGTGGACCTGGACGAGCGTGGCGCGGAGCAGTGGGTGGCGTTCGACCCGCCGCTGACGGCCGGCCCGCGCGACACCGTGAAGGTGCACTTCTGGGACAGTCCGCGCAAGCGCGAGGAGCTGCGGCCGGCGCTGGTCCTGCAGGAGGGCCTCGCCGGCTCCGGCACCACCGACGACCCGTACCTGCTGGACTCCGCCGACGACCTCGGCAAGGTGGCGACCGCCCCGGCCGCCTCGTACCGGCTGGCCGCCGACCTCGACCTGGCCGGCGCCGCGGTCTCGCGGATCGAGGCCTTCAGCGGGGCGCTGGACGGCGCCGGGCACACGCTGAGCGGGTTCACCAGCGTGACCGGCGGGCTGATCGGCGTCAACACGGGCACCGTGCACGACCTCGCGATCGTGGGCGCCGACGTCGCCACCGCGACCGCGCGGGCCGGCATCCTGGCCGACACGAACACCGGGACCGTCGAGCGGGTCTACACGACCGGCCTGGTGACGGCCGGCTCGCGGGCCGGCGGCGTCGTCGGCGACAACGCGGGGGTGCTGCGCGACGCGTACTCCACGGCGCGCGTGCAGAGCTACGGCACCGAGGCCGGCGGCGTGGCGGGCGTCGTGCTGGCCGGGTCGACGACGGAGCGGGTCTACGCGTCCGGGCCGGTGGGTGCGACGACCCGGAACGCCGGCGGCGTCGCGGGCTACGGCTACACCGGCACGGTGCTGCGCGATTCGGTCGCGCTGAACGCCTCGGTCACGGCGCCGAGCTACGCGCACCGTGTGCTCGGCCGCGTGCTGGCCGGCAACACCGCGAGCCTGTCGAACAACTGGGCGGCCGAGGGCCTGGTCGCGCAGGTGCCGGCGGTCCTCGATCCGCCGGCCGCGGACAACCTCGCGGGCGCCACGGCGACGGCCGTGCAAGCCCAGGACCCGGCGTTCTACCGCGACACGCTCGGCTGGGACCTCGACACCGTCTGGACCTGGTCCACCGACGGGCGTCGCCCGGTGCTGCGTGCCGTCCCGGAGGACGTGCCGCCCGGCACCGGGGAGCCGGGCGCGCCGTCGCTGCCCCGGGACGCCGACGGCGCGTACCTGGTGTCGTCCGCCGCCGACCTCGCGCAGCTCACCGTGTTCCCGGACCAGCGGTTCCGGCTGACGGCGGACCTCGATCTGAGCGGGCACCCCGGGCTCACCGTCGCGCGGACCGGGTTCTCCGGCGAACTCGACGGGGCGGGGCACCGGCTGGCCGGCTTCACCTCACCGTCGGGTGGGTTGTTCCCGCTGGTGGCGGTGGGTGGGCGGGTGCACGACCTGGCCGTGGACGGTGCGGCGGTCGAGACCGTCGCGGCGAACGTCGGCATTCTGGCCAACACCAGCCACGGCGTCGTCGAGCGGGTCACGACGTCCGGCCTGGTGGTCGGCGGCTCCACCGTCGGCGGCGTCGTCGGGTACTCGTACGGGCAGCTGCGCGACAGCTACTCGACCGCCTCCGTCTACGCCGTCGCGGGGCGTCAGGCCGGCGGGGTCGCAGGCATCACCGGCGTCGGCTCGCTGACCGAGCGCACCTACGCCACCGGCCACGTCGAAGTGGTCGGCGACGCCAACGCGGGCGGCGTCAGCGGCTACGCCTACACCGGCACGACGCTGCGGGACAGCATGGCGCTCAACTCGCGGGTCGTCGCCTCCGGCTACGCCCACCGCGTCGTCGCCCGCGTGCTGGCCGGCAACACGGCGACGCTGATCGGCAACGCCGCGTCGGAGACGGTGGCCGCGCAGACCCAGTCGGTGCCCGCGACCGGCCCGGACACCCTGAACGGCGCGACCGTGACCGCCGCGCAGGCCGCCGGCCAGGCGACATACGAGGCCATGGGCTGGGACTTCGCCTCCGTCTGGCGGTTCGACGCCGCCAAGGGCCGGCCCGTGCTCGCGGTGGTGGACGCCGGGTAACGCTCACCTGGTGTTCGCCGGGCGCGGCTACGCTGCGGCTCCATGGAGTCCGAGGAGAGTCTGCGCCCGGTGCCCGACGCCGCGGTGCTGGCCGGTTCGCTGGTCGCCGTCGCCGGGTACCTGCTGCCCTGATTCCGCCAGGACGGGTACTCGTGGTCTACTCGGGGTGGGCCTACGCCAGCCTCAGCAGCGGCGGCGGCTGGACACTGCTGACGCCAGGCTTCCTGGCGGTCGCGGTCGTGGGCGGCCCGTGGGCGGGGCGCAGCGTGTCCGCCGCCACGTGGGCGCTCGTCGGCGTGGTGGGCGCGGGTGTCCTCGCCCTGGCCGTCGTCGCGGCGAGCTTCTCCCACGTCAGTGAGGGGTCGGCGATCAACTACCTGGCCGGCATGCCGTTCGGCGTCGGGCTGCCGCTGCTCGCGGCCGGGCTCGGGCTGGCGCTGGCCGGTGGCTGCCGCGCCATCTCCGTCGCCGTCGTGCGGCCCGCGGCGGCCGACGAGGAGCGGGCCTGACCTTGTACGATGGCCAGCCGAGGTGATGCACGTGGCGGCCGATGCCGAGGCGGGTCCGGTCCGAGCCCCGCTGAGCCGCGACCGGGTGCTGAGGGCTGCCGTCCGCATCGCCGACGACGGCGGCATCGGAGCGCTGACCATGCGCCGGCTGGCCGAGGAGCTCGGGGCCGAGGCCATGTCGCTCTACTACCACGTGGCCAACAAGGACGAGGTCCTCGAGGGCATCGCCGACGTCGTCGCGCGCGAGATCAACGAGGTGGTCGACGCGCTGGACGTGCCGTCGGCGGGCGCACGGTGGAAGAACGCCGTCCGCCGCCGCATCCTCGCCGCCCGCGAGGTGCTGCTGCGCCACCCCTGGGCGCCGTCCGTCCTCGAGACACGCGCCGCGATGAGCCCGGAGATCCTGCGCTATCACGACCGCCTGCTCGGCCTGATGCGCGACGGCGGCTTCTCCTACGACCTCGCCCACCATGCGCTGCACGCGCTGGGCAGCCGGGCGCTCGGCTTCAGCCAGGAGCTGTTCGACCCGGGCGACGGCTCCGGCTCGCCCGAGGAGCTGGCCGGGTTCGCCGACCGCCTGCCGCACCTGGTCGGCATGCTGTCGGAGATCGCGCACGACGACCCCGACTCCACCCTGGGCTGGTGCGACGACCAGTCGGAGTTCGAGTTCGGACTCGACCTCCTCCTCGACGGCCTCGACCGGCTGCGCGAACGCTCCTCCTGACAACCGCCCCGCGGGGTCTTTACAGCCGTGCGGTGCGCCGCTACCTTACGACGTACGGTTACCTTACATCGTAAGAATCCCAGGTCAGGAGAGAGTGCGATGAAGGCGTTCGTCATGCGTTCGTACGGTTCACCCGCCGACCTCGAGCTGGCCGACGTCCCGACGCCGGTCCCGGGCGACGACGAGGTGCTGGTCCGGGTCCGCGCCACGTCGGCGCAGCCCTACGACTGGCACCACGTCCGCGGCGAGCCACGGCTGTCGCGGGTGATGCCGGGCACGCTCGGGCTGCGCCGGCCGGGCATCGAGATCCTCGGCGCCGACGTCGCCGGCGAGGTGGCCGCCGTCGGCCGCGACGTCACCGGCTTCGCGCCCGGTGACGGGGTGTTCGCGCTGGTCGCCGGCGGCGGCTTCGCCGAGTACACCTGCGTGAAGGCGGCCGATCTCGCGCCGCTGCCGCGCACGCTGTCGTTCGAGCAGGCGGCCGCGGTCCCGCTGGCGGGCATCACGGCGCTGCTGGCGGTCCGCGACGACGGCCGGGTGCGGTCCGGGCAGCGGGTGCTGGTCAACGGCGCCTCCGGCGGGGTGGGCACCTTCGCCGTCCAGTTGGCCGTGGCGATGGGCGCCGAAGTCACCGGCGTGTGCAGCGGCCGGAACGCCGATCTGGTCCGGGGCATCGGCGCCACCGACGTCGTCGATCGCACCGGCGCCGACGTCACGCGTGACGAGCGCAGCTTCGACCTCGTCGTCGACGCCGCCGGCGGGCACTCGGCGTGGGCGTTCCGGCGGATCCTCACGCATGACGGCACGCTGGTCGTCGTGGGCGGGCCGGCCGGGCGCTGGGTGCAGCCGGCCGGGCACGCGTTCGGCGCCCTGGCGCTGAACCCGTTCGTGTCGCAGCGGATGACGATGACCGACGTCGTCGGCAGCGGAAACCGGCGGGCCGACCTGCTGACGCTGACGGAGTACCTCGACGACGGCCGGGTGGTCCCCGTCATCGACCGCGGCTACCCGTTCGCCGAGCTCCCGGAGGCGCTGCGGTACTCCGAGGAGGGCCGCGCCCGCGGGAAGATCGTGGTCACGCTCTGAGCTGCTCGCGCGCCAGGACGACCAGCCCCTTCGGGTCGTCGGCGTAGAAGCGCAGCTCGGTGAAGGTCACCGGGCCGTCCAGCAGCTCGACGGTCACCGCCTCGAACAGCACGAGGTGCACGTTGAGCTGGCTGGACACCGCGACCTGCAGGACGGCGCCGTCGTCGCCGTCGGCCACCTGCACGGTTCTCGACTCCGGCAGCGTGCGCTTCTGGATGCGGATCGCGTCGATGTCGGACCAGCGCAGCGCGACGTCGACCGTGGACCCGTTGCGTACCCACAGGCCGGTCGGGCCGACGGCGTGCGGGTGTACGCGCAGCGCGGCGGCGTAGCCGATCATCCAGATCAGCCCCCACAGGCCGAGGACCAGCGCGATGATCTGCACGACCGGCCACGGGATGATGAAGTGGACGACCACCACCTCGATCGCCGACCCGATGATGAACACCCAGATGATCAGCGACACCGGTTCGTAGTAGCCGAACGGCCTCGCGCCCGGCTCGGGCACCCGCGGGCGCCGGGCCAGCCAGATGTAGAGGCTGCGCCACACGCCCGACTCGAAGGCGGCGGCCTTCTGGAAGAGGGTGGCGCCACCGGTCCTGGTCGTGTCGGTCATCGTCCGGCCTCGCTCTCGGGGTCGGTGTCGTCGCGGGCGGCGTCGATCGAGACGCCGTGCGCCCGCAGCCGCGCCAGCACGTCGTCGAGCCCGTCGACCAGCGCGGCCAGGCGGTCGTCGGGCATGTCGGCGAAGAGGATGCGGGCGAACTCGTGCTGGTCGCGCTCCATGGCGGTGGTGATGGCGGCGCCGTGCTCGGTGAACGTGACCAGCGTGGCCCTGCGGTCGGTGGGGTGCGGTTCGCGGGTGACGAAGTCCGTGGCGACCAGCGCGTCGACCAGCCCGGTGATGTTGCGCGGGCTGACCCGCAGCGCGTCGGCGAGCACCCGCTGGGTCGACGGCCCGCGGTGGTGCAGTTCCCAGAGCAGGTGCGCACGGGCGTCGGTGAGGCCCTGGGCCGCCAGCGAGCGGGTCATGTCGTCGCTGAGGACGACCACCAGTTCGAGGATGCGTCCGAGCGCCTCGGTGTGTTTCTGCGGACTCGTCATTTCGTGATGCACCTTCACTATGTCGGTGCTTCAAGGGTAGCGCACGGCAAGTGGCCCCCCGGCCGGGTCGGCGCGTGACCAAAACGACCAAAAGAGGGCCCGGGAGAAATCTCCGGAAAATGTGTGGCAGAAGTCACCGCGAGATGCGGTTTGAGGCGCGGAGAAAGCACTCCGGGCAAAAAAGGGCCACCCTGCCAATTTGGGGGGCAAAACGGCAGGGCGGCTCGTCAAACAACACTAACCCATTGACCCCGTCTTGCGCATCTGGATCCAGAAAATCTCGCTGATGGGTCCCCGACCAGCGGATCTCGGTCCGGCCGTGATCACGACCGGTCGCCGTGGCCGACGGGCGGGCGGTGCGGAGATCAACTCCGGCGCAGCTCCGCAAACGCGGCGGCCAGCCTTGCGACTCCGTCCGCGACTGCGCGTTCGTTCAGGGCCGAATAGCCGAAGATCAAACCGCCTCGTCCGGCCCGAGAAAGGCGGTACGGTGTGACACCATTCACGCGCACGCCACGGTGGGCAGCGGCCGCCACCAGCGCCGTCTCGTCGACGTCGGCGGGCAGCCAGGTGACGAGGTGCAACCCGGCCGAGATGCCGGCCGGCTCCAGTTCGGGCAGCTGGGCGGCGAGCGCCGCCAGCAGCACGTCGCGCCGGCGACGGTACACCGGCCGCATCCGGCGCAGGTGCCGGTCGAACTCGCCGTGCGCCAGGAAGTCGGCGAACGCCAGCTGGTCGAGCACCGGCGAGCCCCGGTCGGCCAGCAGCTTCGCCTCGGCGACCTCGTCGACCCACGACCGGGGCAGCACCAGCCAGCCCAGACGCAGCCCCGGCGCCAGCGTCTTGCTGGCCGTGCCCGAGTAGGCGACGAGGTCCGGGGCCAGGCCCTGCATCGCGCCCACCGGCGAGCGGTCGTAGCGGTACTCGGCGTCGTAGTCGTCCTCGACCACCAGCGCGCCCCGCTCGGCCGCCCACCGCAGGACGGCGGCCCGGCGCTGTGCGGACAGCACGGCGCCCGTGGGCCACTGATGCGTCGGGGTCAGCACCAGTGCGTCGGCGTCGAGGCCGTCGAACGCGTCGGTGCGGATGCCGTCGTCGTCGACGGGCACGCCCGTGATCTCCAGGCCCAGGGTGCGGGCCATCGGCCGCAGGTCGTCGTCGGCTGACGGGTCCTCGACGGCGACGCGGCGGGCGCCGCGGGCGGCCAGCACCTGGGCCAGCAGCGCGATGCCCTGCGCGTACCCGTTGCTGATGACGATGGTGTCCGGGAACGCCGCCGTGCCGCGGACCCGGTTGAGGTAGTCGGCCAGCGCCTCGTGCAGCTCCGGCACGCCGCGGCCGGACAGGTACCCGAACCGCTCGTTCGGCGCCTGCGCGTAGGCCCGGCGGATCGACCGCAGCCACGCGGCGCGCGGGAAGTTCGCGACGTCGTAGCGGCCGTAGCCGAAGTCGACGGCGGGCGCCGGCTGTGTGGCCGGCGCGGCCGCCGCGCGCTGGGCCGCCGGCGCGGCCACGACCTCGGTGTAGCCGCCGGTCCTGCTGGTCAGATAGCCCTCGGCGACCAGTTGCTGGTACGCCTCGACGACGACGCCGCGGGACACGCCCAGCTCGCCGGCGAGGCGGCGGGTGGGCGGGAGAGTGGTGCCACGGCGCAGCCGGCCGGACCGGACGCCGTCGCGCACGGCCGCCGCGAGCTGCCGGTGCAGCGGCTCGCCGCTGCCGCGGTCCAGCGTGACCAGCAGGCTCTCGCCGGTGGAATTGGTCCGGGGTCCCGCCATGTCATTGGACCTTATCGCGCGGTCCACCGGACTGTGATGCTCGGCACATGACGACGACAGCACACCTTCGCGAGCGGCTCGGCGACCGGCTGGTCCTGCCGGGCGACCAGGGTTACGACCGCACCCGCTCGGTCTGGAACGCCATGGTGGACCGCCGGCCGCGGATGATCGTCCGCTGCGCGAGCTCGGACGACGTCACCGCCGCGGTGCGCCTGGCCCGCGACCTGGGCCTGGAGATCGGCGTCCGGTGCGGCGGTCACAGCGTGCTGGGGATGTCGGTGCCCGAGGACGGCCTGATGATCGACCTCACTCCGATGGCCGCGGTCACCGTCGACCCGGCCACCCGGCGGGCCCGGGTGCAGGGCGGCGCGCTGCTCGGCGCGCTGGACGTCGCGGCGCAGCGGCACGGCCTGGCGACCACCGCCGGCAACGTCTCGCACACCGGCGTCGGCGGCCTCACTCTCGGTGGCGGTATGGGCTGGCTGGCCCGTCAGTACGGCTTGACCTGCGACAACGTCGTCTCCTACGAGCTGGTGACAGCGGACGGCGAGCGGCTGCGGGTCACGCGCGACGAGCACCCGGAGCTGTTCTGGGCGTTGCGTGGCGGCGGCGGCAACTTCGGCATCGTCACCGAGTTCGAGTTCCGGCTGCACGCCACCGGCACCCGCGCCTACGTCGCCGAGCTGACCTATCCGCTCGACCAGGCCGCCGCGGTGCTGCGCGGCTGGCGCGACCTCAGCGCCGACGCGCCCCGTCAGGCCACCTTCGCCGCGTCGATGGGCCGCGGGCTGGTCACCGTCGGGTACGTGTGGGCCGGCCCGACGGAGCACGCGGCGGACCTGCTGCCGCGGCTGCGTTCGCTGGGCGTGCCCGTGACGGAGAACGTCGGCGAGCTGTCCTACGTCGACCTGCAGACCCGCGAGGACTCGCCGGAGGGGCACGCGTACCGCCGCTACTGGAAGGGCCACTACGTGCGCGGCCTGCCGGACGAGGCGATCGACGCGATGGTCGAGCACGGCGCGGCCGACATGGGGATCAGCCTGCAGGCCTACGGCGGCGCCATCGCCGACGTCCCCGACGACGACGCCGCGTTCAGCCAGCGCGACGCCGCCTTCGAGTACGTCGCCGCCGCCCGGTGGAGCGACGCCGCCGAGGACGCCGAGCGGATGGCCGTCGCACGCCGGACCGCCGCCGCGGTCGAGCCGTTCTCCAGCGGCGCGTACGTCAACGCGCTCAGCGACGAGGGCGCCGCCGGCGTGCGCCGCGCGTACCGTCCGGCGAAGCTGGACCGGCTGACCGCGGTCAAGACGGCCTACGACGCGGAGAACGTCTTCCACCTCAACCACAACATCGCGCCGGCCGTGGCGTCGTGAACGGCGGCGGCGAGGGGTTCACAGCGCCCGGACCCGGTGCCATGATGCCCTGTGCCCAACGACGAGCGGACCCTGGCGCAGTCCGCCTACAGCGACATCCGCGCCATGATCGTCGGCGGTGAGCTGCCCCCCGGGACGAAGCTGATCGTGCGGTTGCTGTCCGAGCGGCTCGGGCTGTCCGCCACGCCGATCAAGTCCGCGCTCGCCGCTCTGGAGCGCGACGGCTTCCTCGTCGCGATCCCGCACCGCGGTTTCCGCGTGCCCGAGATCGGCCTGCGGGAGATGCTGGAGATCTACGAACTGCGCGAGATGCTCGACGGCGTCGCCGCGCGGCGGGTGGCACGGTCGCCGTCCGCCCGGGAGTTCGTCCGGACCGTCCTCCACCCGCTGCTGGTCAAGCAGCGCGAGCACGGCATCGACGGCGATCTCGCCGGCCTGCGCGACCTCGACGTCGAGTTCCACCGGGCCATCTGGCACGCGTCCGGCAACGAGCGGCTGGCCCGGGTGACGGACAACCTCAGCGGCCAGATCCGGCTCGCGTGGTCGGGCCGGCCGTCCGGCGGGGTCACCCGGACCCTGCGCGAGCACGAGGCCATCACGGCCGCCATCGCGACCGGCGACGCGGTGCGGGCAGAACGCGCGTCGCGGGCGCACGTCCGCCGCTCTGCCGTGGCGTACCAGCGGGCGCTGGTCAGGCCGGACGGTGCCCGATGAACAGGTCGCGCGGCGGGTCGTCCGGGCCGTCGCTGCGGGTCAGCAGCAGCGGCTCGAACCCGGCGCCGCCGAGCAGCCGGTGCCAGACGTCGCGGCTGAAGCAGCCCGTGCGGTGCGTCTCGTGCACGGTCTCGGTGCTGCCGTCCCTCTCGCGCAGCAGCAGCACGTACTCCGTGCGCACCCAGGTGTCGTCCGGGTCCGGATCCCACGTCCAGCCGAGGAACCGCGCGCCGCGCCCGTCGGCGTCGTCGGCCCCGCCGTGCTCGGTGCTCTCCTCGAACGTCTCCGCCGTGTGGTCCGGGACGAACACCGCCGCGCCGCCCGGCCGGCAGTGCGCGAACGCCGTCTCCACCGTCCGGCGCAGGTCGTCCTCGGTGACCATGTAGTCGACCGCGTCGTGCACGAACACCGCGTCGAACGCGCGGCCCAGGCGCAGCTCGCGCATGTCGCCCTCGACGTGCTCGCACTCCGGGTTGAGCCGGCGCGACACCTCGAGCATCCGCGGCGACAGGTCGACCAGCGTCAGCGTGAACCGCCGCTTCAGGTGGACGGCGTTGTGCCCGCCACCGCTGCCCAGCTCGAGCACGTCGCGGACGGGGACGCCGGCGGACTCCAGCGCCGTGGCGGCGATCGCGGCCTCCTCGGCGTACTCGTCCGGCGGTGAGATCAGTGGCCACCAGCCGGCGAGGTCACCGTAGAACCGGTATTCCTCGGTCATGGCCGCATCGTCGCATCAGACCGCCTCGCCGGACGTGGGCGGGCGCTTCGGTCGTGGCGCCGGCGGTGGTTCCGGCGGCTCGCTGGGCTGCTGCGCTGCCAGGAAGGCCTCGATCTCGGCGATGCCCTCGGCGGCCTCGCGGGCGATCTCGTCGCTGCGACGGCGTGCCGGTGGACCCGCCTTCTGCCAGACGGCGGCCACTCCGGACCCGCCGTAGAACGCGGCGCCGACCACGGCGAACCCGCTGACGACGACCCACAGGACATAGCGCAAGCCGTCGAGCATCGCATGCATGAGGTGTGCCGAACCGTAGCTCACGTTGCTCACCTCCGCGTCATTGCGGCTGCGGTACTCACTGCTGGTCTTACCCAGACCCAACAGCTCGTCACTTTCAAGGTTACGCCGATTTATATAGCAGGAACAGGGTGGCGCGCCAGGCTCTCGTCAGAACAGCTTGTCGACCAGTTCGGTGAGGTGGCGCAGCAACGGCACCACCAGTGCCTGCTCGGCGGGGGCGAGGTTGTCCCAGGCGCCGGCCAGATGACCGGCGACGACGGCGCGTTTGGCGGTGAGCAGGGTGCTGCCCCGCTCGGTCAGTTCCAGCACCCGCCGCCGGCCGTCGCCGCCGACCTGCCCGTCACGGACGAGGCCGTCGCGGACCAGGGCGCCGGCGCTGCGGGTGACCGTCGGCTGGCTGAGGCCGGTCAGCTCCGCGACAGCGCTCACACCGTCGTGGCCGCACTCCTCGATGGCGTCGAGCAGCACCAGTTGCGGCACGGTGATGTCGTCGAACAACGGCTGCAGCCGCCCCCGGGTACGCCGCGACGCCGACAGGAACGCCATGAGCGCGTCGGCGAACTCCCTTGCTTGCGGGCCGGCCGGCTCGTCGGCGCCGACGCTGCGGCCCAGCGCGCCGCTGGTGTGGGCGTGGTCGTCCACCGCACCTCCCCCGTGTCCTCGTGATCCGAACCTACTCCTGGGTGTCGCCGCCCGGCATCGGCCCGGACCGCAACTGCTCTAGGCTGGCTGGACGCCGACCCGGCGGGCGGACCGGCCGGCAGACCACGATGCTGCGGCGCGACGGGAGGTGCGGGTGGACCGGCAGCACACGTCACCCGGTTCCTCCTTCGTCGGCCGCGAGAGCGAGCTCTCCGCCGTCGCCGCCGCGCTGTCCGGCGCCGGCGGGCCGTCGTTCGTCCTGGTCGAGGGTGAGGCGGGCATCGGCAAGACCCGGCTGGTGCAGGAGGCGCTGGGCTCCCTCGATCCCGCGACGACACTGGTGGCGGCCTGCCCGCCGCTGGCCGAGCCGTTCCCGCTGGGGCCGCTGGTCGACGCGCTGCATCGACTGCCGGTCGACGGGGTGGCGCTGAGCCCGCTGGCCGGTGCGCTGCGGCCGCTGTTCCCGGAGTGGGCCGAGCACCTCCCGGCCGCGCTGGAGCCGCTGGAGGATCCCAGCTCGACGCGCCACCGGCTGTTCCGCGCGCTGGCCGAACTGGTCGAGCGGTCCGGCGTCGAGGTGCTGGTGCTGGAGGACGCGCACTGGGCCGACGCCGCGACGCTGGAGTTCCTGCCGCTGCTGGTGGGGGCCACGGCACACGACCTCACCCTGGTCGTCACCTACCGCGGCACCGATGTGCCGGCCGCGTCGCCGCTGCTGCGGCTGACGGCGCGGCCGCCGGCCGGGTTGCGCCGCGTGGAGCTGGCGCTGGAGCCGCTGACGGTCGGCGAGACCACCGCGCTCGTCGCGTCGATGTTCGCCACAGACGACGTCTCGGCGGAGTTCGTCTCGTTCCTGCACCGCCGCACCGAGGGCGTGCCGCTCGCGCTGGAGGAGAGTCTGTCGCTGCTGCGCGAGCGCGGCGACATCGTCCGGCGCGGCGGCGAATGGTCCCGCCGCGCCGTCGACGACCTGCAGGTGCCGCCGACGGTGCGCGACTCCGTGCTCGAACGGGTCGACCGGCTGCCGCCGCCGGCCCGCCGCGTCCTCGAGGCCGCAGCCGTCCTCGCCGAGCCGGCCGGCGGGGTCCTGCTCGCGCGGGTCGCCGGGCTGAGCGACGACGACGCCCGGCCCGGGCTGGCCGCGGCGCTGACGTCGGGGTTGCTGCGCGAGGCGGCGCCGGGCCGGTTCGTCTGCCGCCACGTGCTGGCGTCGCGGGCGGTGGAGGAGGCGCTGCCGGTGTCGGAGCGGCGGCTGCTGCACGGCCAGGCCGCCGCCGCGCTGCAGGAGCTGCCGACGCCGCCGGTGCTGCGGCTGAGCCGGCACTTCCGCGAGGCCGGCGACGTCGCCGCGTGGAGCCGGCACGCCGAGGCCGCCGCCGACCTCGCGCTGGGGTCCGGCGAGGACCGCGCCGCCGTCGTCCTGCTCAACGACCTGCTCACCGCCGCGGCCCACCCGCCGGACCGGGAGGCGCGGCTGGCGCACAAGCTCGGCCAGGCCGCCACCTGGGGCGTCGCTGCGCTCGGCGAGCTGGCGCTGGTGGTCGCCGCGACGCTGGCCGCCGCCCTGGACCGCCCGGAGCTGCCGGCCGGTCGGCGCGGCGAGATCCGGCTGCTGCTGGGCCGGCTGTGGCTGCAGCTGGGCGACTTCGACCATGGCATCGAGCAGGTCGAGACGGCCGTGGGGGAGCTGGCGGCCCGCCCGGAACTGGCGGTGCGGGCGATGATCTCGCTGTCGCACCCGCGCGGGCAGGTCTGGCCGGTCACCCGGCACCGCGACTGGCTCGACCGCGCGACGGCGCTGTTCCCGCAGGTCCCGGCCGAGGAACAGACGTGGCTCGCGGTCGACCGCGCCAGCGCTCTGCTGATGATGGGCGACGAAGCCGGCTGGGCCGCCGCCGAGGAGGTCGACGCGGCCGCCGCGGACAGCCTGTTCGAGCGTCGCCAGCTGGGCCGGTGCCGCATGAACGTCGGGCACACCGCGATCGGCTGGGGTCGCGACGCGGTCGCCGGGCGGCAGCTGGACGGCGCCGTCGACCTGCTCGCCGCGACCGGGTATCAGCGGCTGGTGAACTCGGCGCTGATCACCCGGGCCAACCTGGACTGGCACGGCGGCGCGTGGGACGGGCTGGCGGCGCGGGTCACGGAGCTTGCCGGGTCCGCCGACACGCTGCCGGAGGCGCTGCTCGAGGCCCGGATGATCCTCGGTCTGCTGGATCTCGCCGGCGGCCGCCGCGACGACGCCGCCGACCAGTTCCGGGTGGTCGTCGCCGAGGCGGTGCGGCGCGGGCTGGTCGACGTGCAGACGGGCCCGGCGGGCGCGCTCGGGCGGCTGTCGCTCGCCGACGACGCCGTCGCCAACGCGCTGCGGGTCACCGAGCCCGCCATGGCGATGGTGGTGCGCAAGGGGATCTGGCTGTGGGCCACCGAGCTGGCGCCGGTGCACGCCGACGCGCTGGTGCGGGCCGGCAGAGGCGACGAGGCGGCGCGGTTGACCGAGCTGTTCGCGGCGGGTCTCGGTGACCGCGCGGCGCCGGCGCCGCAGGCGGCGCTGCTGGTCTGCCGGGGGATCGTGGCCGGGTCCGGTGCCGCGGCCGCGCAGCTGTTCGGCGCGGCCGCCGCGGCATGGGCCGAGCTGCCCCGTCCTTACCAGGAGTTGCTCGCGCTGGAGCGGCAGGCGCTGGCGCTGCTGCCGGACGCCGCCGCGCTGGAGCTGCTCGGCACGGTGCAGCGGCGGCTGCGCGACCTCGGTGCCCGCTGGGACGCGGACCGCGTCGCCCAGGTGCTGCGTGCGCACGGCGTCGACGTCGCCCGGGCCTGGCGCGGCGGCCGGCGCGGCTATGGCGACCAGCTGTCGCCGCGCGAACTGGAGGTCGCCGGGCTCGTCGCGCAAGGCCTGACCAACCGGCAGGTCGCCGAGGCGCTGTTCCTCTCTCCGCGCACCGTCGACCGGCACCTCAGCGCCGCGATGCGCAAGCTCGGCGTGGCGTCGCGGACGGCGCTCGCGGTGGCCGTCTCCGCGGAGCCCGACGCGGCCGGCACCGAGAAGATTGGGTGATCTGCCCACTCGCGAACCGGCGGCCCGCTGCCCGACCGTGGCCTCATGCACGCGACCGACCCGCCCGACCCCGACCCGGACGACGCCGAGCCCGAACCCGCCGACGACGAGCACTGGGAACCCCTCTGACCCCCGCTCACCCCCAGCCAAGTTGATCTTGGAGTTGTTCGGCTTTGCGGTCCGAAATGTCCGATAGATGGGCGAACAACTCCAAGATCAACTTGGGGTGGGGGAGGGGTGCGGCGGACATAAATGGGTGATTCGCCCAATCGCAACGGACGGCGCGGTACGGGACGGTGGGCAGACGGCGATCCCCCGCCGCGGATCCCCCGCCGCCCGCCAACCCCCGTCGGGCGGTGGGGCCGCGGCCCGAGGAGACGAGGTCCCATGCCCCGCACGATCCTGTCCTGGCGGCGCGCCCGCGCCCGGCTGCTGGTCCCGGCCGCGGTCACCGCGCTGGTGATCGGCGCCGGTGCGACGGCGCCCGCAGCCGGCCCCGCGGGTGGTCCGGCCGCGACGGTCCCGGCCACCGGCTCGGCCGCGACCGGGCACTCGTACCAGCTGACGCTGCTCACCGGCGACGTCGTGATCCTGCACGTCGCGCCGGACGGCCGGCAGGCGGCGTGGTCCGAGACGACACCGAGCGGCCGGCCGCCGGCGTTCGTCGAGCGCGACGGGCATGTGCTGGCGCTGCCGGACGATGCGGTCCCGTTCGTGCAGTCAGGCGTGCTGGACGAGCGGCTGTTCGACCTCACGTACCTCGCCGAGTCCGGCTACCACGACCTCGCCCGCGCCGACCTGCCGTTGCTGGTGTCCGCGCCCGACGGTCCCGGGATCCGCAGCGTGCCCGAGGCTCCCTCGGGCACCCGGGCCGAACGGGCGTTGCCGAGCATCGGCGCGCTGTCCGTCTCAGCCGCGAAGGAGGAGCTGAGCTCCGTCTGGGACGACGTGCGCGACGGCACGATCGGGCGGGTCTGGCTCAACGGCCGCGTCGAGGCGACACTGGCCGAGTCGGTGCCGCAGATCGGTGCGCCGGAGGCGTGGGAGCAGGGTCTCGACGGCACCGGCAGCACGGTCGCCGTCCTCGACACCGGCTGGGACCCCACCCACCCCGACCTCGCCGGTCAGGTGAGCGACGCGCGCAACTTCACCGAGGACGCCGATCCCGAGGGCTTGGCCGCGATCGACCGCCAGGGCCACGGCACACACGTCGCGGCGACGGTCGCCGGCAGCGGCGCCGCGTCCGGCGGCACGCACCGCGGCGTCGCGCCGGGCGCCGACCTGCTGATCGGCAAGGTGCTGGGCGACGACGGCTCCGGCTACGAGGACTGGATCATCGCCGGCATGGAGTGGGCGGTCGCGCAGGGCGCGGATGTCGTCAGCATGAGCCTGGGCACCGACTGGGCCAGCGACGGCACCGACCCGATGAGCCAGGCGGTCGATCGCCTCAGTGCCGAGTCGGACACGCTGTTCGTCGTCGCCGCCGGCAACACGGGCCCGCGCGAGACCAGCGTCGGCTCCCCGGGCGCCGCGACGTCGGCGCTCACCGTCGGCGCCGTCGACAAGCAGGACCGCGCGGCGGCGTTCTCGTCGCGTGGCCCGCGGCTCGGCGACGGCGCGGTGAAGCCCGAGGTGGTCGCGCCCGGCGTCGGCATCGTCGCGGCGCGCGCGGCCGGCACGTCGCTGGGCAACCTGCTCGACGAGCACTACACCTCGCTCAACGGCACCTCGATGGCGACGCCGCACGTCGCCGGTGCGGCCGCGATCCTGGCCCAGCAGCACCCGGACTGGACCGACGAGCAGCTCAAGCAGCGGCTCATCACGTCGAGCACGCCGCTGGACGAGCCGGTGTCGTTCCAGGGCGCCGGTCGGGTCGACGTCGCCGCCGCCGTCGACGAGTCGGTCTCGGTCGACCAGGGCGTGGTCGACTTCGGGCAGCTGGCCGAGGACGCGCCCGTCGTCAGCCGCACGCTGACCTACCACAACCCGACCGATCGCCGCGTCACGCTGCGGATCAGCGCCGACGTCGCCCGGCCGGGCTCCGAGCGCGGCCGGCCGGTGCTGCGGGTGCGCAACCCCGTCCTGTCCATCCCGGCGGGCGGCAGCGCCAGCACCACGGTCGAGGTGTCGGCCGAGGCGAGCACCGGCGGCAGCTACAGCGGCCGCATCACGGCGCAGGACCCGCGCGACCGCGACGGCGCCATCCACAGCGTGGCGACGTTCACCGTCGAGCGCCCGGTGCACACCGTCACCGTCAACACCGTCGGCCGTGACGGGCGGCCCGCCAGCGGCCCGGTCGACTTCTGGAACACCGAGACCGGTGAGTGGAGCCGGGCGTTCGCCCGCGGCGGCGTCGCGACCGCCGAGGTCCCCGAGGGCACCTATACGGTCGTCACCACGATCGAGACCGAGGGCCGCGACACCACCGCGAGCTTCGCGCTGGCCGCCGAGCCGGACCTGCGGGTGCGTGACGACGTGACGCTGGCCTACGACGCGCGCGACGCCGAACGGGTCGAGGTGACGACGCCGCGTGAGACCGACGAGATCGGGTTCGACGCCGTGTGGGAGCGCACGGTCGGCGACCAGTCGATGCGGATGATCGTCGCGCAGGGCTACGACGGCGCCGACCTCTACACGCTGCCCAGCCGCCGCGCGAAGACCGGCACGTTCGAGTTCTCCACCACGTGGCAGCTGAACCAGCCGCTGCTCGAGCTGAGCGCCGCCGGTGAGCGGCTGCTGCCGTCGCCGCGCCTGGCCACGCCGCCGAAGGTGTACAAGGGGGCGGACGCGCTGCCGCTGGTCGACGTCGGCACCGGCACCGCCGCGGAGTTCGCCGCCGCCGACGTCGCCGGCAAGGCGGTGCTGGTGAGCCGGTACGGCGACTGGGCGATTCCGGAGGAGCAGCTGCGGTTGGCGACGGAGGCCGGCGCCGCCCTGCTGGTCCTGGCCAACGACGTCGACGAGGAGTGGTCGGAGTTCTTCTGGGGCGCCACGCTGCCCTCGTACACCGTCGACCGGGCGTTCGGCGAAGGGCTGCGCGCGGCGCTGGCGGCCGACCCGGAGCTGGAGCTGGAACTCACCAGCCGCCGCGACGCCGAGTACACCTACAACCTCGCGTTCACCGAGGACGGCCTGCCCGGCGGTGTCACGTACACCGCCGACCCTGACGAGCTCGCCGTCGTCGAGTCCGACTACCGGCAGGCGTCGGAGCGGATGGGCCGGCGCGAGGCGTGGATCCCCTACACCGGGGCGTCCAGCCTGGGGTCGAGCATGTTGATCTCCCGCAACGGGCCGGTGCACCGCACCGAGTACCTCAGCACCGACGGCGTCGAGTGGCAGCGGTTCGCCCAGCCGCACCAGGAGTTCGCCAACATGTACTGGACGTGGTCGGGCGTCGAGCCGTACGCCGCGGGCAGCAGCGCCGAGCAGGTGTGGTGGGGCCCGCTGGTCGCGCCGGGCACACCGGCTCTGACCGGGTCGGAGGAGTACGGCCTGCCGGCGGCCCGCTTCCGCGACGCGATCCGGGTGTCGCTGCCGCAGTACCTCTACGGGCCGTCGACGTACGGCTTCAACCAGCAGCAGCTGGGCGACTCGACGGAGCTGGTGCTGAGCCGCGACGGCGCCGAGGTCGGCCGGGCGTCGTGGCCGGAGGCGCAGTTCACCGTGCCGGGAGCGGCGGCGGACTTCGAGCTGTCGCTGGAGACGACCGCCGGGCGGGGCAACTTCTCCGACCTGTGGACGCACACCGCGACGACGTGGGGTTTCCGGTCCGACCGGCCGTCGGCCGACCGCGAGGTGCTCCCGCTGATCCAGCTGACCTACGGGCTGGAGACGGGGCTGTACAACGAGGTCCCGGCCGACGCGTCGTACCCGCTGGAGCTGCGTGCGTCCTACCCGGCGGGCACCGAGGGTCCGGGCGGGTTCACCGCCACCGCCGAGGTGTCCGTCGACGACGGCGCCACCTGGCAGCCGGCGCCGGTGACGCCGTCGGGTGACGGGGTGCTGGTGGCGAGCGTCCCGGCCGCCGGTGACGGGTTCGTGTCGCTGCGGGTGACGGTCACCGACGCCGGCGGGAACACCGTCGAGCAGGAGATCGACCGCGCCTGGCGGGTCGGCGCGGTGTCGTAGCCGCGTCCTCTGGTCGTGCCCGGCAATGGGGTGTGCCACGTAGTCCCTCCCAGGCCCCCATTGCCGGGCACAGGCAACGCGTCAGGCCGGTTCCCCCGCGGCCTCGACGACCTGATCCGCGGTTGGTGTCCGGGCTCTGTGGTGTGATGCGCTGCAATGTCCGGATCGAGGGGGGACACGTGATCGTCGAGACGAAGGTGGTGGGCCGGCCCACGGAGCTCGTCGAGCGGCAGCTGACGCTGCCGTCGGGCGCCATGACCCTGGGCATGCTGCTCGCCGAGCTGGTCCGCGTCGAGGTCGACGGCTACACGCGCCGTCGCGCGGACGACCGCGTCCTGCGGGTGCTGACGCCGGCCGACCTCGCCCGCGGGCTGACAGCGGGCCGGGTCGCGAGCGGCGGCCGGACGGTGCCGGCGGCGCCGCCGCTGGCCGAAGCGGTCGAGCGCGCGCTGACGGCGTTCGCCGACGGCCTCTACTTCGTCTTCCTCGACGGCGTCCCACTCGACGACCTCGACGCGCCCGTCTCCCCGGCGCCGGAGTCGCGGCTGCTCCTGGTCCGCCTCGTCGCGCTCGCGGGCGGCTGAGCGTGGCGCTCTCGCGGGAGGCGGCGCAGGAGCAGCTCGAGCGCTTCCACGGCGGGCGACGTGGGCCGCGGCAGCTGGTCCGCCGCGCCTTCGCCGGTGAGGTGTCGCGTGACCTCGTGACCTGGCTCGACGACCGCCGCAGTCACGACCCGCTGTCCCTCGCCGCGCGGCTGGACGATCTGGCCGAGCCCGACCTGGCCCGGACGTTCGCGCCCATCGCGCCGACGCTGGCGACGCCGCTGGCGCACTGGTGGGTCCGGGCGCGGCGGATGCCGTACCAGCGGCACTGGCTGCGCCGCGGGTTCCGGAGCAGCCGGCCCGCCGACACCCGGCCGGCCCGGATGGACCACCTCGGCTCGCTGCTCCGGCTCGGCCACGAATGGCCGCAGGACGTCACCTGGTTCGCGGCCTGGTCGATCCATCTGCGCCAGCGGGTGCCGACGCTCACCTCCCATCTCGGTGGACTGTTCGCGGCGGAGATCGCCCGAGGGCGCACCGAGGTCGCCGACGTCCTGGCGGCCTGCGCCTTCGGCCGGAACCCCGTCGGCGGCGTGACCACCGAGGGCATCCAGGGCCTGCTCGGGTCGGACCGCCCGGCCGATTGGGAGACCGCCACCGCGCTGCTGCGGGGCGCCGGCCGGCAGGAGGGCGCCCGGTCCGCCGTCCTCGAGGCCGCCGACCTCGCCCACCCGGAGGCGTACCGGCGCATCCTCGACGCCGTCGTCGACGAGAACCTCCTCCGGTTCGCCGGCACCGTCCGCGCCGTCGGCGTGTGGTTCGGCGAAGCGCTCGACGTGCGGACGGGCGGTCGGGCCGGCCCGATGCTGACCGAGCTGTCCAGCCGGCTCGGCGGCGCGCCGGCGCCACCGCAGACCCCCGACCAGGTGTTCCTGACGCTCTGGGCGGCGGCCCGCACCGACGCGCACACCGCCGTCGCCCAGGCCGGCCCGTACCTCGCCGACCCGGAGCCGGCGGTGCGCCAGGCGGCCGCCCGGGTCCTCGCCGAGCTCGGGCTGCCGGAATCCCGGGCCGCGCTGGTTCCGCTCCTCACCGAGCCGGACGCCGCCGTGTACGCGACCGCGGTCTCCGCCTGGCCCACGAACGTGCTGGAGGGCGAGCCGGTCGCCGCCCTCGGCCGCGCCGCGGCCGCCGCTCTGCTCGAACGGGTGCGCACGCTCGGCAGGGCGCACAAGGTCGAGACCGGGCGGATCGGCTCGCGGCCGGTCGAGATCGGCTCGGCGCGCGCCGCCGACGTCCTGTTGGCGAACCTCCTGACCGCAGCACCGCCGGAGGCCTTCCGGGCCGCCTCGGCCAACGGCCGCCGGCGGGCCGCCGACCTGTTGGCGGGCGACCGCTCCGCCAACCGGGCGGCGCTGTTCGCGTTCCTCACCGACGCCTCGTCGAGCGTCCGGGCGCGGGCGTTCGAGGCGCTGCGCGACCTGCCGCTGCGGTCCGAGACCGAGGCGCGCGCACTCGAGGACGCGCTGCGCCGCAAGGCCGCCGACCTGCGCACCATAGCCCTCACCCTGCTGCGGCACCAGCCGCGGTCCGGCCTGCTCGCCTCGGTCGAGCGGCTGGGCGCCGGTACCGCCGAGCAGCGCCGGGCCGCCGCGGAGCTGGCGGCGTCCGCCGGCGTCGCGGTGCCGGCGGCGTCGGTCCCAGCGCCGGTGGCGGAGGCCGGCGACGCGATCCCGGTGGCGCTGCGGTACCGGCCGGCCGACCGGACGCCGGCTGTGCGCCCGGATCGGCTGCCGAGCGGCCACTTCGACCGCTTCCACTCCGGCTGCCGGCAGCTGGTGACGTCGCTGCGCGCCTGGCTCGGCGAACATGCCGACACCGAGGTGCGCACGCTCCAGGGGGTGCAGCTGCTGCGGAACGTGCGGTGGCTGGGGTCCGCCACCCCGAGCGGGGCGCCGCCACTGCCGGAGATCGTGGGTCCGTGGTGGGAGCGGGTCGGGCCCGCGCTGACCGACGGCGGCGTCGAACTGCTCCTGGTTCAGCTCGGGACGACATCCGGCGACGTGCGCTGGGCCGGCCCCGCCCAGGCCCGCATCGCAGGGCGGCTGCCGGCACGCCACCGTGACGACGCACTGCTCTGGCAGCTGGTCCACGACCTCGGCCGGTCGATGTTCCGGCCGTCCTGGACCGATCCGCTCCTCGACGCACTCGCCGAGCTGTGCCACGACCTGCCCACCGGCGAGCTCGTGGGCCCGCCCGAGGTGGTGGCCCGGCGTGGCCGTCGCCTCACCGTCGACCAGTGGGGCCACGTCCGCGAGCGCGACGCTCGGTCCGGGCTCCACGAGGCGCTGGGGGCGGTGCCGTTGCGGACGCTCACTGACGAGCAGGCGGGCCGGCTCTGGCGGCTGGCCCGGTTCGTCGACGAGCCGGAGGGGACGATCGACGTGTTCGACGGCCCGCGAGTCATGGTGCGCCCGCCGCGGACCTTCGCCGGGCGGGCCGACGCGCCGGAGAGCGTCCTCGACCAGCCCACGCGCTGGCGACCGGCCCCGGCGTTGCTCGCGCGCGCCGTCACCGCCGGCGCGGCGACCCGCGCCGACCTGCTCGACGCGCTCGTGGACGGTGACGAGACCGGCGCCTGGCGGCTGGGAGGTCACTACGTGCGCCGCGACGCCGTCGCCGAGCTGAGCGCCAGGCGGCCGCCCGAGCGGGCGGCCGCGCCGGTCGTGCGCGACGTCGTCGAGGAGGTGCGGGCGGCCGCCATCGCCGGTGAGCTGCGTCGCGGCGACCTGGCCGGCCCACTGTCACATGTGGCGCAGCGGTTGCGTTCCGCCACGGGCGCCGCAAGCCTGGCGGGCGTCCTCGCGGCGCTCGGGAAGCGCCCGCTGACCCGCGGCTACGTCTGGACCGACAGCCGCGAGAGCGTGCTGTCGCACCTCGCGCGGATCCACCTGCCAGGCGAGGACGACACCGTCAGCGACCTTCGCGCGGCGTTGGACGTCGCAGGCATCGCACCGAAGCGGGTCGTCGAGTACGGGGTGTACGCACCGCAGTGGGCCGGGCTGATCGAGCAGTACCTCGACTGGCCGGGCTTCGAGTCGGCGGTCTGGTGGGTGCACGCGCACACGAAGGACGACTCCTGGTCCGTCGATCGGCAGATCAGGGACGAGTGGGCCTCGGCCGTCAGCCAGCGCACGCCGCTCGACTCCGTGGACCTGGTCCGCGGTTCAGCCGACGTCGGCTGGTTCCGTGAGACGCTCGGCGAGCTCGGCGAGGAGCGCTTCACCCTCGTGCTGAAGGCGGCGAAGTACGCGTCGTCCTCCGGCGGGCACAAACGCGCGGAGCTGTTCGCCCGGGCGCTGCTCGGCCACCTCGCCGAGTCCGAGCTGCTCGAGCGCATCGAGGGCAAGCGGCACCAGGACTCGGTCCGGGCGCTCGGCCTGCTGCCACTCTCCGGCCCGGACGACCCCGCGGTGGTGTCGCGCTACGGGCTCCTGCGGGGATTCGTCGGGTCGGACCGGACGTCCGGCTCGCAGCGCCGTGCGTCGGAGACGACCGCGGTCACCGTCGCACTGGAGAACCTCGCCCGGTCGGCCGGGTACCGCGATCCGCAACGGCTGACGTGGGCCATGGAGGCCGGCGACCACGTCGCCGACGACGAGCGGCCTGCCGCCCGGCGCAAGCGGATCGGCCGGATGCGCCGATCGCTGGAGCAGGCCTGCGCCGACGGCGAGGCGTTCGAGCCGGCGGAGCTGGACGACCTGCTCCGGCACCCGGTGCTCGCAACGCTGCTGCGCGACCTCGTCCTGGTGACCGAGGAGGGAGTCCTGGGCTTCGCCGGGCCGGACGCATGGACGCTGGTCGGCTCGGACGGCGAGCCGCGACCGGCCGACGGGTCCCGGCTCCGAGTGGCGCACCCGGTCGACCTGCTCGAGTCCGGCGAGTGGGCGGAGCTGCAGCACGCCGCCTTCACCGGGCGGCGCCAACAGCCGTTCCGGCAGCTGTTCCGCGAGCTGTACCTGCCGACGGCGCACGAGTACGCCGACGGCCCGTTCTCCCGCCGCTACGCCGGCCACCAGGTCCAGGCACGGCGGGCTGCCGGCCTGTTCACCAGCCGCGGCTGGGTGGCCGACTTCGGGACCGGCTTCTCGCGCACGTTCCACGCCGAGAAGCTCACCGCCTGGTGCTCCGTCCTCGACGGGTTCGGGACGGCGGCCGAGGTCGAGGACACGACCATCGAGGACGTCACGTTCGTCCGGCCGGGACGGTGGGAGCCGGTGTCACCGGACGACGTGCCGCATCGGGTGTTCAGCGAGACCATGCGCGACCTCGACCTCGTGGTCTCGGTCGCGCACGCCGGCGGCGCCGACCCCGAGTCGACGGAGTCCTCGGTGCAGATGCGTGCCCGCCTGGTCGAAGAGACCGCAGCCCTGCTCGGGCTGGACAACGTCGATCTCATCGGCCGCCACGCCCGGATCCGGGGCGCGCTGGGCAGCTACTCCGTCCATCTCGGGTCGGGTCAGGTGCACCGGACACCCGGCAACGCCGTGTGCATCATCCCGGTCGGCGCACAGCACCGCGGCCGGATCTTCCTGCCGTTCGCCGACGACGACCCGCGCACCGCCGAGGTGATCTCGAAGGTCGTCCTGCTGGCCCGCGACGAGCGGATCCAGGACCCGTCGATCCTGGAGCAGCTGCTCTGAGCCGGGCCGCGGTCGTCAGCCGGTGGTGACGCGCAGGCTGAACTCCAGGTGGCCGTCGTCGAGGTGCGCGGCCATGCCGATGGCCTGCAGCGCCTCGATCGACTGCCGCTCGGCGTCCGTGAGCGAGTCGCCGATCGTCGCCAGGAGCTGATCCGAGACGGTGCCGACGTTGACGAAGAACACGGAGTCGGCCTCGTCGGCGTCGGCCACCGCCGTGCGGTAGGCGTCGGTGTCGGCCAGGCCGCCGCCGTCGAGCAGCTCGGCCGCGTAGTCCTCCGAAGTGGCCAGCACGAAGCCGTCGTCGGTGGTCTGCAGCGGCAGGTCGTCCAGCGAGGCTCCGGCGTCGTCGGCCAGACCCTGGACGCGGTCCCACAGATCGGCGAACGCGTCGGGGTCGGTGACCACGCGGGCGCCGAACTCCAGGCCGAAGAAGGCGTCTTCGCCGGGGGCGAAGTCGCTCGCGTCGGCCGCGACGACGAGGTCCTCGCCGAGCAGGGTGGCGAGGTCGTCGGGCAGGACGAGCCCGGTCTGCGCCTCCAGCTCGTCGAGCATCTCCGCACCCTCGGGGATCGACTCCAGCGACGCGTCCCAGTTGTCGCGCAGGTACTGGCCGGCGTCGTGCGCACCGAGGAAGAGCGCGGTGTCGTCGGGAACCGAGGCGTCGACGCCGCCGCCGTCGAGGGCGCGGTACGCGCTGCCGGTGACGATGGTGGCCAGCTCGGCGTACCGGTCGTCGAAGCGGACCGACAGCGCCACGCTCCGGTAGGTCTCGTCGATGACCTCGCGGGCCTCGTCCAGCGACGGCAGGTCGCTGGACGACGCGCCGGCACCGATGCCGAAGGAGCCGGCCGAGCTGTCGAACACGTCGACCATGGCACTGCCGGACAGCCACGCCGACGCGATGCCCTGCTCGCCGAGCAGGTCCATGGCCTCGACGAACTCGGGGTTGTCGGCCAGCGAGGAGTCGGCCGCGGCGTCCGCGTAGGCGTCGGCGTTCTCCTGGGTGTCGGTGACCAGCAGGTAGCCGTCGACGTAGGCGCGGCCGAGGCCGTCGGCCTCAGCCTCGGCGCCGCCGCAGCCGAGGATCCGGTCGATCGCCTCGGTGGCGGCGTCCTCGTCGCCGGCCTGCAGCGCGATGACGTAGCCCGGCTCGTCGCCGTCGCCCGCCGGCGGGAGCATGGCGGCGCCGATGCGCTCGCCGACCCACGGCTCGACGTCGGTGCCGAAGTCGATGTCGCAGCCGGTGGCCGCGGCCAGCTCGTCGACGAACCGCTCGCGCAGGTCGACGTCCTCGTCGGTGATGCCGGTGGCCTCGGTGAACAGCGGGAAGCTCTGCAGGAACCGGAACGCCTCGATCTTCTGCCCGGCCGACGGGTCGAGGTCGAGCCGGACGTAGCCGATGGCGTCGGCGGGGAGCACGTCGTGCGGCTGCGCGCCGCCGCCGTCGAGGGCCTGCCACGCGAACACCGCGCCGGGCACGACCAGCAGGACGGCCGCGGCGATGCCGCCGGCGATCAGCCCGCGACGTCTGCGCGGCACGATGGCCGGCTCGGCGTCGGCGGCGTCGGGGTAGGCGAGCGGCCGGGTGGCCGGATCGGGGGCGGACGCGACCGGCTCACCGGCCGGCGTGCCGGGCGGGGGAGGGGGCGGGACCGGCCCGGGATGCTGATCGTCCGGACCTGTGGGCGACCCTGGAAACACCATGCTGACCTCCGCTTTCCCCCGTAGGCGCCGGACCGTGCCGGACGCGCGGCCCAGGGTAGCGGAAAGTCCTGATTCATGGGTTGTGCCAACGTGTACGTGAGATGTCACGGATGCGGAGATATGGTGCCTGCGCCGGACGTGTCGTCCCGATCCCGCCCAGCCGAAGATGAGAACCGTTGCGGCAATGCGCCCAGGGGTCGTCCACACCGCAGGTGATCAGTAGACTTGTCGAACGAATCTGATTCGCCCCGCCGTGGGGCGTTGGAGGAGAACGATGCAGGGAAACAACCCGATCTTCAGCCGGGCTGAGGGCTTCAACGGACGGCACGCGACCTATGACGCCGCCGCGCCGAGCGCTGAAGAACTGCAGAACATGTACGCCGCTCCGTCGGCGACGCCCGTGCAGACCGGGCGGATGACGTACGACGACGTCATCATGAAGACCGGCATCACCTTCGCGGTGCTGCTCGCCGGTGCCGTCGTCGGCTGGACGAACCCGAGCCTGACCTTCGTCGGCCTGATCGTCGGCCTGGTGCTCGGTCTGGTCAACGCGTTCAAGCGCAACCCGTCGCCGGTCCTCATCCTGCTCTACGCCGGCTTCGAGGGCATCTTCGTCGGTGGCATCAGCCAGTACTTCGAGAACTACGCCATCTCGGGACGTCCGCTCGACGGCATCGTCGCGCAGGCCGTGCTCGGCACGCTCGGCGTGTTCGCGGCCACGCTGTTCGTCTACCGCAGCGGCAAGGTCCGGGTGACGCCGAAGTTCCGCCGCGGCGTCATGATCGCGCTGATCGGCTACGGCATCTTCAGCCTGGTCAACCTGCTGTTCATGTGGTTCGGCTCGTCCGACAGCGCGTTCGGCTTCCGCGACGGCGTGTTCGGCATGCTGATCGGCGTGTTCGCGGTCGGTCTGGCGGCGTTCTGCCTGATCCTCGACTTCGACTTCATCGAGCAGGGCGTCAAGCAGGGCCTGCCGGCCAAGTTCGCCTGGACGGCGGCGTTCGGTCTCACCGTCACGCTGGTCTGGCTCTACCTCGAGATCCTGCGGCTGCTCGCCATCCTCCGGGGTGAATGAGCGCTCGTAGGCAGCACCTGACACACCAACGGCCCGTCCCGTGGATTCACGGGGCGGGCCGTTCGTCGTCTCCGGGCGTCGCCGCCGGGCCGTGGTCAGCCGCGGGCGGACACCGTGGGCGTCCGCCCGGCCGGGCGGGTGCTGGCGCTCAGCCGAAGTTGCGGGCGGCGCGGCGCAGGTCGGCCTCGTGCACGATGGCCGTCGCGTGGCCGTGCGCCAGGCCGTGCTCGTCGCGGAGCCACCTCACGCGGTCGTCGAACCGCAGGAAGGACGGTCCGGCCTCCAGGGCCGCGAACCACTCCGGGAGCTCTCGCCCGGTGACGCCGGGGACGCGGGCGAGAAGATTGCGATGGGTCTCGTCGGAGTGATTCAGGCTCATGGCTGCCTCCGGGGTGTCGAGGTCTCCGTATATCGACTGTGCCGCAGGACTCCGGACGGCACAACCCCTTACCCCAAGACCATCCCCTCCCGGGCGGCCCTCGCGGGGTCAGCCGAGGCGCTCGAGGATGATCGCCATCCCCTGGCCGCCGCCGACGCACATCGTCTCCAGCCCGATCGACGCATCGCGGGTCCGCAGTCCGTTCACCAGCGTCGTCATGATGCGCGCACCGGTGGAGCCGAACGGGTGGCCGAGCGCGATGGCGCCGCCGTGGACGTTGAGCTTGTCGACGTCGATGCCGAGCTGCCGGGCGCTCGGAATGACCTGGGCGGCGAACGCCTCGTTGATCTCGACCAGGTCGACGTCGTCGATGGTCATGCCGGCCCGCCGCAGCGCCCGCTGGGACGACTCGACCGGACCGAGGCCCATGATCTCCGGCGAGAGCGCCGACGTGGCCGTCGCGACGATGCGGGCCAGTGGCGTCAGGCCCAGCTCCCGGGCGCGGGTGTCGGACATGATGACGACGGCGGCGGCGCCGTCGTTGAGCGGTGTGCAGTTGCCCGCCGTCACCGTGCCGTCCGGCCGGAACACCGGGGCGAGCGCGGCCAGCTTCTCCAGCGTGGTGCCCGGCCGCGGGCTGTCGTCGGTGTCGACGACCGTGCCGTCGGGTCGCGTGACGGGGGTGATCTCGCGCGCGAAGAACCCGTCCTTCACCGCGTGCTCGGCTCGCGACTGCGAGAGGACGGCGAACTCGTCCTGGTCGGCGCGGGTGACGCCGGCGTAGGTCGCGACGTTCTCGGCGGTCTGGCCCATCTGGATGTAGATGTCGGGCAGCAGGGCGTCGGCGCGCGGGTCGTGCCACGTCTCGTTGGTCTCGGCGTACCGGGCCGTGCGCGCCTGCGCGCCGGCGAACACCGGGTTCTGCGTCTCGACGGGGTCGACGCCGGCGCCGCCGAAGCCGGCGTAGCGCGACACGCACTCGACACCGGCCGACACGAACACGTCGCCCTCGCCGGCCCTGATGGCGTGGAAGGCCATGCGCGCCGTCTGCACCGACGAGGCGCAGAACCGGTTGATCGTCGCCGCCGGCAGTGTGTCGAGCCCGAGCTGGACGGCGATGCGGCGGGCGACGTTGCCGCCCTGCTCGTCGCGCGGCTCGGCACACCCCACGTAGAGATCGTCGATGGTGGCCGGATCCAGCGCCGGGATCTGGTCGAGCGCGCCCCGGATCGTCGCGACGGCGAGATCGTCGGGCCGCACGTCGATCAGCGACCCCTTGTAGGCCCGCCCGATCGGCGACCGCGCGGTGGCGACGATGACTGCCTCGGGCATGGCGGGCTCCTTCGACCGTGGGTTACTCGCTGGTAACCCGAGGATACCCGCCGGCTGTCGGTGCCCGCCTCTCAGGTGGGTGCCCACCCTGACGGGCGGGCCCACTGCTGCGCGGGATGACCGCCGGGTCCCGCCGGTCACACGCGTTCGGGCGTCTCCGGCAGCGGTCGCCTGCGGCGGTTGCGCAGTTGCGCCCACGGCCCGCGCGGCCCGCGGGCCCGGCCGCCGAGCGTCGCCGCCGCGACCTCGGTGCCGGCGTGGTCGGCCGCCGCGACCGCGGCGATCGACACCGGCAGGACGCTGTCGCCGCGGCCCAGCTCCGGAGCCTCGTCGCCCGGCGCCCAGAGGCCGAGCGCGCCGACCAGCGACGGGAGGATCGCGGCGGCCGCGTGCGCGTAGCCGGCCGACGACGGGTGGAACTGGTCCTCGCTGAACAGCTCGCCGGGCGCCGCATCGAACTCCGGCCCCAGGATGGAGCCGAGTGACACCGTGCGGCCGCCGCCCTCGATGACCGCCATGGTCTGGGCGGCGGCCAGTTGACGGCTCGCGCGCCGGGCCAGCCAGCGCAGCGGCGGCCGGATAGGGCGGATCGTGCCGAGATCGGGGCAGGTGCCGACCACGACCTGGCAGCCGGCGGCGCGCAGCCGCAGCACGGCTTCGTCGAGCAGCCGGACGGACTCGACCAGCTTCACCTGATGGGTGATGTCGTTGCCGCCGATGATCAGCAGTGCGACGTCGGGTGCGGCGGCCTTCGCGCGGTCGAGCTGGTCGGCGAGGTCGGCCGTCTGCGCGCCGACCTGCGCGACGGTGGTGAGGGCGACCGGGCGGTGCGCCACCTCGGCCAGCCCGGAGGCGAGCAGCGCGCCGGGCGTCTCCTCGGCGCTCTCGACGCCGTAGCCGGCCGCCGCGGAGTCGCCGGCGACGATGAACGAGAGTGGCGGGCCGTCGCCGCTGCCGTAGACGCCGTCGGGGTCCGGCGGGCCGCCGAGCGGGCGGCCGGTGATGGTGCGGCGGGCCAGCTTCGCCTGCAGCCGCAGCAGTCCGTAGCCGGCGGCGCCCAGCAGGCTGAGTCCGCCACCCCCGTACGCGGCGGCCGCGGCGAGACGACGTGCCGTCCGAGCGCTGACCATGCCGACCACCGTTCGACTCTAGCGAACCGGACGCTCGGCTAAGGTCAGCACCGTGGAGTACTACGAGAGCGTGCTGGACCTCATCGGCAACACCCCGCTGGTCCGGCTGGGCACCGTCGCCGAGGGCCTGCCGGCCACCGTCCTCGCCAAGGTCGAGTACCTGAACCCGGGCGGCTCGGTGAAGGACCGCATCGCCTCGCGCATGATCGAGGACGCCGAGGAAGCCGGCCTCATCGGCCCCGGCGGCACCATCGTCGAGCCGACGAGCGGCAACACCGGCGTTGGCCTGGCGCTGGTCGCGCAGCGCAAGGGCTACCGCTGCATCTTCGTCTGCCCCGACAAGGTGAGCGAGGACAAGCGCAACGTGCTCAAGGCGTACGGCGCCGAGGTCGTCGTCTGCCCGACGGCGGTCGCGCCCGAGGACCCCGACTCCTACTACTCGGTGTCCGACCGGCTGGTCCGCGAGACCCCCGGCGCCTGGAAGCCCGATCAGTACTCCAACCCGGCCAACCCGCGGTCGCACTACGAGACCACCGGCCCGGAGCTGTGGAAGCAGACCGACGGCCGCATCACCCACTTCGTCGCGGGCATCGGCACCGGCGGCACCATCACCGGCGTCGGCCGCTACCTCAAGGAGGTGTCCGGCGGCCGGGTGAAGGTCATCGGCGCCGACCCGGAGGGGTCCGTCTACTCCGGCGGCACCGGCCGGCCGTACCTCGTCGAGGGCGTCGGTGAAGACTTCTGGCCGACCACGTACGACACCGACCTGTGCGACGAGATCGTCGCGGTGTCGGACAAGGACTCCTTCGACATGACCCGCCGGCTGGCTCGCGAGGAGGGCCTGCTGGTGGGTGGCTCCTGCGGGCTGGCCGTCGTGGCGGCGCTGCGGGTGGCCGAGCGGGCCGGCCCCGACGACGTCGTCGTCGTGCTGCTGCCCGACGGCGGCCGCGGTTACCTGTCCAAGGTCTTCGACGACGGCTGGATGACGTCGTACGGCTTCCTGCCGCCGGTCGAGGGCGTCACCGTCGGCGACGTCCTGCGCGGCAAGTCCGGCGAGATGCCGGCGCTCGTCCACACCCACCCCGCCGAGAGCGTCGCCGACGCCGTCCACATCCTGCGCGAGTACAACGTGTCGCAGATGCCGGTCGTGCGGGCCGAGCCGCCGGTCATGGCCGCCGAGGTGGCCGGCGCCGTCGTCGAGCGCGACCTGCTCGACGCTCTCTTCACCGGCGCCGCGCACCTGACCGACCGGGTCGAGCAGCACATGTCCAAGGCGCTGCCGATGGTCGGCGCGGGCGAGGCGGTCACCGCCGCCGTCGAGGCGCTGCGCTCGGCCGATGCCCTCCTGGTGGTCGACGACGGCAAGCCGGTCGGCGTGCTGACCCGCACCGACCTCCTCGGCTACGCCGCCACGAGCTGACCGGCACCGCCGCGCCCGTCGAGGACCTCAGGTCTCGTCGAGCACCAGCGCGGTGGCGCCGCGGATCTCGACGACGCCGACCGTGACGCCCTCCTCGAACGTGGACCGGCCGTCGTAGCTGCGCGCCGACCACACCTCGCCGGCCAGTTTGATCAGCCCGTTGTGTGCGGTGACGCGCTCGAGGACCACGCCGGTCTGCCCGACCAGCGCCGCGACGCCGAACGAGGACGGCGTGGGCTTCAGCAGCCGCTTCTTGGCGATCGGCCGGACGACGCCGAGAAGTGCGACGCTGACGCCGACCGCCACCAGGAGCTGGACGATGAACTCCGCGCCCATGCCGGCGGCGATGGCACCGCTGGCCGCGCCGATGGCCAGCATCAGGAAGAAGAAGTCGAGCGTCGTGAGTTCGATCGTGCCCAGGACGAGGGCGGTGCCGGCCCACCCCAGCACCCAGGCATGCTCGCTGAACCAGTCCCACATCGACTGCATGGCCGAAGTTTATTGACCAACGCCGCATTTGTGTCTATTGACGCGATGGCGCGGTGTCGCGAGCCCAGTCGCGGACGAATCGGGGCAATGTCCCACGAGCCGGTCCGGCTCGGTGAAATTCCAGGTCGGAACGGTGATGTCGGGTCCGCGACAGGGCCGGCTTCCGGTACCGTTCCCCGCGTTCCGGGGTCGGGTGAATTCCGCCCCGCTCCGGTGAACATTGATCATCGAATGTGAATCCACGTGCCGAATCGGAGAGAATCGTTGCGTTACCACTTGCGTCACCGTGTCCGCGTCGCGGGCGCGCTGCTGGCCACCGCACTGGCCGGGGCCGGCCTGCTCGGCACCGCCGGAGTCGCGTCGTCCGAGGAGACGCCGGAGTCCGCGGTCACCCTGCTCGACCAGGCCTTCGAGACGCTCGACGTCCTGCCGCGCATCGTCGGCGGTGACCCGGCCGCCGAGGGCGACTACCCGTGGATGGTCCGTCTCGACATCGGCGGCGGTCTGTGCGGCGGCGCCCTGTACGCGCCGGACCTGGTGCTGACGGCGGCGCACTGCGTCTCGCCCGGCACCGGTCCGAACACCGACATCACCGCGCAGATCGGCTCGGTCGACCTCGCCAGCGAGAACATCATCGAGGTCGGCGGCGAGTACGTCTGGTCGGCCAACGCCGAGGGCATCGGCGGCGGGTACCCCGACTGGGCGCTGATCCAGCTGGAGGAGCCGGTCGAGGACGTCCCGACGCTCGACCTGGCCACCAGCGACGAGTACGACGAGGGCACGTTCACCGTGGCCGGCTGGGGCGCCGACAGCGAGGGCGGCGACCAGCAGCAGTTCCTGCTCGAGGCCGAGGTGCCGTTCGTGTCGGACGACGAGTGCCTGGCCGCCTACCCGGACGACGAGGGCTGGGGCTTCTCCGCGGACGTCGAGCTGTGCGCCGGCTACGCCGAGGGCGGCATCGACAGCTGCCAGGGCGACTCCGGCGGCCCGCTGTTCCGTGAGGACGAGAACGGCGAGGAGGTGCAGGTCGGCATCGTCAGCTGGGGCAACGGCTGCGCCCGGCCGAACTACCCGGGCGTCTACACGCAGGTGAGCGCCGTCGCCGCGGCGATCGCCGAGACAGCCGACGTCCGCACCGAGCCGGTCGTGGAGACCACCGCGGCCGAGACGACCATCGACACCCCGGTGACGATCGAGCTGGCCGGCAGCGACCCCGAGGGCGACGAGCTGGAGTTCAAGGTCTACGCGCCCGAGTTCGGCGAGCTGACCTTCGAGGACGACCCGAGCACGCTCACCTACACCCCGGCGGCGGGCTTCGAGGGCGAGGACACGTTCTACGTCATCGCCAACGATGGCAAGATCGACTCCGCCGCGGCCGTCGTGACGGTGACCGTCGAGGGCGAGGCGCCGACGCCCACCCCGTCGCCCACCGCGACGCCCACCGAGGAGCCGACCCAGGAGCCGACGGCGGAGCCCACGCAGGAGCCGACCGAGCAGCCGACGTCCACCCCGAGCGAGGACCCGGGTGACGGCGAGGAGCTGCCTGACACCGGCGCCGGTGCCGGCACCGGCGCCGCGCTGGCGCTGCTGCTGGCCGGCGGCGCGGTCGTGGCGTTCGTCGCCCGGCAGCGGCTGGCGGCGCGGAGCTGACGCCCCGCCCAGCGCTTTCCTGATCGACGGCGGCGCCGCCCTTCGCGGGCGGCGCCGCCGTCGTCGTCTGCTGGCATGCATAGTGGAGAGGCAGCCGCGTCGTCTTAGGGGTGTCAGGCACCCGCTGAGGGAGAGACGACTGCGCGAGAGGTGAGTGTGGACCCAACGGCGGAACGCGAGTTCACGGAGTTCGTGGCGGCGCGATCGATGGCGCTGCTGCGGGCCGCCGTGGTGCTCACCGGCGACCGGCACCGGGCCGAGGACCTCGTGCAGGGTGCGTTGGCCAAACTGGCCGGGCACTGGCGGAAGGTCGACGAGCCGGAGGCGTACGTCCGCCGCATCATCTACCACGACCATGCCCGCTGGTGGCGGCGCCGGTCCGCCCGGGCCGAGGTGCTCGGCCCGGTGGTGCCGGAGCGGCCGGAAGCGGACCGCGCCCCCGACGCCGTCCGGCGCCTGGACCTGCGTTCCGCGCTGCGGCTGCTCGGGCCGCGGCAGCGGGCGGTGCTGGTGCTCCGGTACCTGGAGGACCTGCCCGAGGCCGAGGTCGCGCAGATCCTGGGCTGCTCGGTCGGGACGGTGCGCAGTCAGGCGCACCGGGCGCTGGCCCGGTTGCGCTCCCTCGTGCCGGAGCTCGACGAACGGACCGACGACGTGGAGGAGTTGCACCGATGAGCATCGAGACGACCCTGCGAGCCGCCCTCGAGGACATCGCCGACGACGCCCTGCCGGTGCGCGGCCTGGCCGCCGTCGCGGTGCGCCGGGCCCGCCGGCGCCGCACCGCCGCCCGCAGCGCGGTGGCCGCCGGCGCGCTGGCCGCCGTCGCCGTGCCCGTCGGCGTCCTCGGGCTCGGCCGCGACGGCGACGACTCGCCCGGCATCGCGGTCGCCGGGGCCGGCGTCACGCCGGCGCCCGGGTGGCGCGAGCTGACCGGCGACGAGGTGGCAGCCGCCGTCGACGCCTGCTATCCCGGCCCGGCGCATCCGGCCTTCGCCGCCGACTGGGATTCGGTACGCGGGATCCAGCTCACCGAGCCGGCGTCGCCCACCTGGGTGGTCTCCGAGTCCGGTGGCGAGCGCTGGGTCGAGTGCACACTCCCGGCCGGCGGAGACGGTGTCCCGCTGTTGCGGGCCCCCGGGGCGGATCGGGAAGGGGCGTGGTTGGTGGCCGACGACGGCCTGGGTGCCGGCCGCTATGCCGATCCGGTCACGCGGGTGACCGTTCAGTACGGGGACCGGCCGGAGCAGGAGGCGGTGGTGTGGGACGGGCTCTGGTTCGATCCGCTGGACCACGCCCGGCTGCGCGGCGAGCACGGTTCCTGCGACGGGCCCTTGCCGTATGTCGTGCGTGGATACGACGAGGCTGGCCGAGCCGTGACCGGGGCGACGTTCCACGTCGGGGAGGAGGGCTTCGGCGTCGGGGCCGGGCCGACGCCCGCCGCCACGTGTCTGCCGTGATCCGGTCCGAACGGGTCCGGCGGCTCTGAGATCGGTCCGAGAACCGTGTGAGAGCATGATCCGCATGGCCTCCCGAGTGCGTCGCGCCGGTCATCGCGACCGGGGGCGTCGCCGGGCGCCGGAATCTCCTCCGCGCCGGCGCCGGGGCCGCCGTCTCACCGGTCTGGCCGTCTCGTTGGTCGCGCTGGGCTTCGCCGGTTGGGTGCTGATGCCCGACGGCGAGCCCATGGCGGGCAACGCGGCCACTCCGCCGCCGGAGCCGCACGCACCCAAGACCTTCGTGGTCCTCGCGGCCGCCCGCCCGGCGCCGTCGACCACGCCGTCGCCGCCCGCGCCGGAGGTCCCGGCCACGCCGCAGGTCCCGGCCACCGGGCCCGGCACGTTCGTCGTCACGCCCGGCCAGAGCGGCCGGGCCGGCACCGTGGGCACGCTGCTCACCTACACCGTCGAGGTCGAGACGGGGCTGCCGTTCGACCCGATCGAGGTGGCCGCCGTGGTCGACACCACGCTGGCCGACCCACGCAGCTGGATCGCCGACGGCCACTTCTCGTTCCAGCGGGTGCCGGCGGGTGGCGACCTGCGGATCCTGGTCGCCAGCCCGGGCACCACCGACCAGCTGTGCGCTCCGTTGCGCACGCGCGGCGAGGTGTCCTGCCGCAACGGCGACAACGTCGTGCTGAACGGGCTGCGCTGGGCGGCCGCCGTCCCGCACTACGACGGCGACGTCGCCGGCTACCGCCAGTACGTCGTCAACCACGAGGTCGGCCACGCCCTGGGCGAGGGCCACGTCGAGTGCCCGGGCCCCGGCCAGGTCGCGCCGGTCATGCTGCAGCAGACCTACGGTCTGGACGGCTGCGTGGCCAACAGCTGGCCGTTCCCCTGAGCACCGGTCAGAGCGACGTGCCGGTGCCGATGGGGCAGGACACGCCCGTGCCGGCGAGCCCGCAGTAGCCGTTCGGGTTCTTCGCGTCGCTCAGGTACTGCTGGTGGTAGTCCTCGGCGTAGTAGAACGTGTCCAGCGGCTCGATCTCGGTGGTGATGTCGCCGTGGCCGGCCGCCCGCAGCTTGGCCGCATACGCGTCGCGTGAGGCGAGCGCGGTCTGCAGCTGCTCCGGCGACGTCGTGTGGACGGTCGAGCGGTACTGCGACCCGATGTCGTTGCCCTGCCGCATGCCCTGGGTGGGGTCGTGCTCCTCCCAGAACGCCTTGAGCAGTCCCTCGAAGCTGATGACGGCGGGGTCGAAGACGACCCGCACCACCTCGGCGTGACCGGTGCGGCCGGTGCACACCTCCTCGTAGGACGGGTTCGGCGTGTACCCGCCGGCGTAACCCACCGCCGTGCTCCACACGCCCGGCAGCCGCCAGAAGATCCGCTCCGCGCCCCAGAAACAGCCCATGCCGAAGACGGCCTCCTGGTAGCCGGTCGGCGGCTCGGCCTCGATCGGTGTGCCGAGGACGGTGTGCGTGCCGGACAGCCCGAACGGGCGGGCGTCGCGGCCGGGAAGCGCCTCCTCGGGACCGACCTTCCTCGTCTTGACCAAGCGATCGAACAGCGACATTCGCACAACACCTCCGTTCAGTCGAACAACCGGGAGGGCCGCGGCGTTCCCGGTTGCTCGTCAGGCGACGGCGTCGACGGGGTCCGGGGCGGCCCCGCCGCCGTCCGTCACCGCCCGGAAGGCCTGCTCCAGCGCCTCGACGGCGGAGCCGAGCACGTCGGCGGGATGGGTGTACGGCAGCCGCAGCCACCGCTCGAACGCGCCGTCGACACCGAAGCGCGGGCCGGCCGCGAGCCGGACACCGTGCCGCTCCGCCGCCACCACGAGCCGGCTCGACACCGGTGTGCCGAGGTCGCACCACAGCACCAGCCCGCCGGACGGCACCCGCGCCCGCCACGACGGCAGCCGCTCGGCCAGCGTCGTCACCAGAGCGTCGCGGCGAGCGCGCAGCTCCGCCCGCCGTGCCGGCAGGGCCGCGTCGAGCCCGCCGAGCAGCTCCGCCACCGCCAGCTGCTCGACCACCGGCGAGGCCATGTCGACGCAGGCGCGGACGGCGGCCAGCCGGCGGATCATCGGGGTGCCGGCCCGGGCCCAGCCGATCCGCAATCCGCCCCACAGCGTCTTGCTCGCGCTGCCGACCGTCACCGTCAGGTCGTCGGGCAGATAGGTCGCCAGCGGCGGCGGCACCGGCTGGTCCAGCGCCAGATCGACCAGCGTCTCGTCGACGACCGTGAGCGTGCGACTGCGGGTCAGGACGGCGCCCAGCTCACGCCGCTCGGCGTCGGTGGCCAGCAGCCCGGTGGGGTTGTGGAAGTCGGGCATCAGGTAGGCCAGGCGGGGCGCGGTCTGGCGCACGGCGGCCGCGACGGCGCCGAGGTCCCAGCCGTCGGCGGCCAGCGGGACGGGTACGGCCGTGGCTCCGTGCCGGCCGATCGCGTCCAGCGCGTTCGGGTACGTCGGCTGTTCGACCAGCACGCGGTCGCCCGACCCCGTGACCAGCTGCAGTGCCAGAGTGAACGCGTGCTGGGCGCCGGACGTGACGAGCACCTGCTCGGGCAGCGTGGGCAGGCCGCGCGCCGTCAGCCGGTCCGCGACGGCCGCGCGCAGCTCCGGCAGCCCGAACAGGTGGTAGCCCGAGCCCGGCAGGTGTCGTGGTAGCTGCTCGAGCGCGGCGTCGTAGGCCCGGCGCACCTCGGCGGGGGCCTCGGGGGCGGCGTGCGCGAGGTCGAGCAGGTCCGAGCCGTCGGCCGCCCACGGCGTCCACCACGGTGCGGCCCCGCTCGTGCCGCCGCGCGGGTCGACGACGCGCGACGGCGGCAGCGCGGTCCGGGTGCCCGAGCCCTGCCGGCTGACGGCGTAGCCGCCGCCGCGCAGCTCGTCGTAGGCCGCGGTGACCGTCGTCCGGCTGACGCCGAGTGCCGCCGCCAGCTCCCGTTCTCCGGGCAGCCGGGTCTCCAACGGCAGCCGGCCGTCGAGGACGAGCCGCCGGATCGCCTCCGCGACGCGGGCGTAGGCCGGTCCACCGGCCTCGGACCGGTCGCCGATCAACGCCGCCAGTTGGGGTCCTGTGACCGTGCGCACCAGTCCACTCTGTCACGATTGGCTATGGAAGGACAGGCCACTTGTCGGTGATTATGTCCACGTGATGACCCGCCGCCTGTCCCAGCTCTTCGCCGGCCTGCTCCTCTACGGCTTCAGCATGGCCCTGCTCGTCGAGGCCGGGCTGGGCCTCGACCCGTGGGACGTGCTGCACCAGGGCATCGCCGAGCGCACCGGCCTCACCATCGGCACCGTCGTCATCGCGGTCGGCGTCGTGGTGCTGCTGTTCTGGATCCCGCTGCGACAGAAGCCCGGCATCGGCACCATCGCCAACGCGCTGCTGATCGGGCTGGCCGCCGACGCGTCGATCTGGTTGCTGCCGGCGCCGGAGCCGCTGGCGGTTCGGATCGTGTTCATGGTCTCCGGCGTCCTGCTGAACGCCGTCGCCACCGCGGCCTACATCGGCGCCCGGCTCGGCCCCGGCCCGCGCGACGGCCTGATGACCGGGCTGGTCGGGCGGACCGGCCGCTCGGTGCGACTGGTCCGGACCTCGATCGAGGTGGTCGTACTGGCCACCGGCTGGCTGCTCGGCGGCACCGTCGGCGTCGGGACCGTGGTCTATGCGCTGTCGATCGGCCCGCTGGTGCATCTGCTGCTGCCGAAGTTGCAGGTCCGTGAGCCGGTTCGCGTCGCCGTGGCGACCTCGGCGACGTAGAGTCGCATCTCGTGCACGGATTCGAGACGCGAGCCATCCACGCGGGCCAGGACCCCGACCCCCGGACCGGTGCGGTCATCACGCCCATCTACGCCACCAGCACCTACGCCCAGGACGGCGTCGGCGGTCTGCGCGAGGGGTACGAGTACAGCCGCACCGCCAACCCGACGCGCACCGCGCTCGAGGAGTGCATCGCCGCGCTCGAGGGCGGCGTCCGGGGCCTCGCGTTCGCCAGCGGCATGGCCGCCGAGGACACCCTGCTGCGGGCCGTCCTGAAGCCCGGCGACCACATCGTCATCCCCAACGACGCCTACGGCGGCACGTTCCGTCTGGTCAGCAAGATCGCCGAGCCGTGGGGCGTCAGCTGGAGCGCGGCGCCGGTCACCGACGCCGCGGCCGTGCGCGCCGCCGTCCGTCCCGAGACCAAGGTCATCTGGGTCGAGACCCCGACCAACCCGCTGCTCAGCGTCGCCGACATCGCCGCCCTCGCGGCCGTGGCGCGCGACGCCGGCGCGCTGCTCGTCGTCGACAACACGTTCGCGACTCCGTACCTGCAGCAGCCGCTGGCGCTGGGCGCCGACGTCGTCGTCCACTCGACCACCAAGTACTGCGGCGGCCACTCCGACGTCGTCGGCGGTGTGCTGGTGGTCGCCGACTCCGCCCTCGGCGACGAACTGGCCTACCACCAGAACGCGATCGGGGCGGTCGCCGGGCCGTTCGACGCCTGGCTGGTGCTGCGCGGCCTCAAGACCCTCGCCGTGCGGATGGACCGCCACAGCGACAACGCCGAACGCGTCGTCCAGCTGCTCGAACGGCACCCGCGGGTCTCGCAGGTGCTCTACCCGGGCCTGCCCGGCCACCCCGGTCACGACGTCGCCGTCAAGCAGATGAGCCGGTTCGGCGGCATGGTCTCGTTCCGCCTCGCCGACGGCGAGCAGGCCGCCGTCGACGTCTGCAACCGGACGAAGCTGTTCACGCTGGGCGAGTCGCTGGGCGGCATCGAGTCGCTGATCGAGCACCCGGGCCGCATGACGCACGCCAGCACGGCCGGCAGCGTGCTCGAGGTGCCCGGCGACCTCGTCCGGCTGTCCGTCGGCATCGAGACCGTCGAGGACCTCCTGGCCGACCTCGGCCAGGCCCTGGGCTGACCCTTCCCCCCACTGCCCCGTACCGCTAGGTTGAGCCGACGCCGCACGGATCGGGGAGATGCATGAGCTTCAACGACCACCCGGACCAGCGGTGGGGCGACGCCCAGTGGGCACCCCCGCCGCCGGCCGGTGAGCCGTCCAGCCTGGGCGGCCTGCGCACCGCGCTGACGGTGCTGTTCGTGGTCATCTCGGTGGCCAGCGTGCTGTCCATCGGGGCGTACGCCGGGCGCATCGGCTATGTGAACGAGGTCCAGGAGTCCGGCAGCATCGACCGCGGGCGGGCCGAGGACGCCGACGCGTTCGTGGGCGGTGCCGGCCTCCTGTGGGTCCTGGTGTTCCTCGCGATCGCCGTGGTGTTCATCGTGTGGCAGTACCGGCACGCGAAGAACGCCCGCCTGCTCGGCGCTCAGGACGGCGTGCGCCGACCCGGCTGGGCGATCGGCGGCTGGTTCATCCCGCTGGCGAATCTCGTCATCCCGGCGCTCAACCTCTATGGCAACGGCCGCGCGTCCGACATCGAGGGACGCCATGGCGCGGCGCCGGCTGAGCGGCGCGGACCGGCCATCGTCGTGGTGTGGGCGGTGTGCTGGGGCCTCGCGGTCAGCCTGGACCGCGGCGCGCAGACCAGCGTCCCCGACTCCTTGAGCGCCGACTACCTCGATCGCCTGCAGAGCGCCGACGGCCTCTCGCTGGCCGCGAACTTCGGCTACATCGCCGCGGCCGTGCTGGCGATCCTCATGGTGCGGACGCTGACGCTGCGGCAGGAGGCGGCGCTCGCGACCCGGCCGGCGCTGGGCGCACAGCAGCCGTACGCCGCCTGGCCGGCCGCCCCGCCCGCAGCGCCGTACGGCCAGCCGGGGTACGGCCAGCCGGCCGGTGCCGGGTACGGCCAGCCGGTCTACGGGCAGCCGTCGTACGAGCCGCCGGCCGGGTCGCCGTACGGCCAGCCGCCGGCGGCACCGTACGCCCAGCCGCAGCCGCAGCCGCAGCCCGGCCAGAACTCGCCGCCGTCGCCGTTCGCCGCCCGGACCGACCCGCCGCCGGACCCCGACGGCCCGCCGAGCGCGCCCGCACCGCCGCCGGTGCCGCCGTCCTGACCCGGCCGACCCCATGATCATGTCCCCTCGCGGCGCCTCAGCGACCGCCAGGGAACATGATCATGGGGCGCGGGGGAGCGGCCCGCAGCTTCAGGACGCGGCCGACTCACGCAGCGCCGGGAGCACCTCGGCGCCGATGCGCCGGATGGTGTCGGCGGGGTCGGCGCTGGCCACCTGGATCGCCACGTAGTCGGCCCCGACGTCCTGCACCAGGGGCCGGTAGGCCTCGGTGAGCTCGTCGAGGTCGCGGACGATCGTGTACTTGCTGAGGATCTCCTGCCGGTCCATGGCGTCGGCACGCTCGCGCAGCACCATGGGGTCGGCCACCTCGAGGCGGCCGGGAGCCCGCAGGCCGCGCATCGAGACGAGCGCCTCCCAGGCCTCGTCGTCGCTGCCGGCCAGGACGACCCAGCGGGTCGCCATGACCGTGGTGCCCGCGCCTCGGGCCTGCGCGGCCTCGCGGTACGGCGTGATGATGTTGGCGACGGTCTCGGCGGGGTCCTTGACGCTGGTGATGAGGCCCTCGCAGGTCTCACCGGCGAACGTCGCGGACTTCGGGCCGCCGGCCGCCATCCAGACCGGCGCCCGCCCGATCGGCGGGCTGTACAGCTTCGCCGTGCGGGCCTGGTAGTACTCGCCGTCGATGTCGAGCTTCTCGCCTGCGAGCAGGCCGTGCATGATGGTCAGCGCCTCGCGCATGCGGGCGATCCGTTCGGCGTAGCCGGGGAACGTGTACCCCAGTGGCGCCTCGTTGATGGCCTCGCCGGTGCCGACACCCAGGATGAACCGGCCGTTGGAGAGACGGTCGACGGTGGCGGCGGCCTGCGCGATCAGCGCCGGGTGGTAGCGGAACAGCGGGGCGGTGACGCTGGTGGCCAGCTCGACCCTGGACGTGGCCTGCGCGACGGCGCCGAACCAGGACCAGACGTAGCTGGCGGCCGAGACGTCGTCGACCCACGGGTGGAAGTGATCGGCCCCGGTGACCACGTCGAATCCCACCTGTTCGGCGAGGACGGCGTGCTCCAGCAGGACCTCGGGCTGGTAGGACTCATGACTGCACAACCAGGCAAGTTTCACGGTCTCACTCTATATCTTGTATCCGATTACGGCTAGGGTGCCGTAGTGGTCGTGCAGCGATCATAGGCAGCCGGGTGACAGGATCGTCGTCATGAGTACTGTCTCCATGGCGGACGTGGAAGCCGCGCGCGAGCTGCTGCGCGACGTCGTGCGACCCACTCCGCTCGAGGATTCCCGCTGGCTGGCCGGACGGGTCGGCGGCCGGGTCCATCTGAAGTGCGAGAACCTGCAGCGCGCCGGGTCGTTCAAGATCCGGGGTGCGTATGTGCGCATCGCCCGGCTGTCCGAGCAGGAGCGGGCTCGCGGGGTGGTGGCGGCCAGTGCCGGCAACCACGCCCAGGGTGTCGCTCTCGCGGCCAGCATGCTGCACACGAAGGCGACGGTGTTCATGCCCGAGGGGGCGGCCATCGTCAAGGAGAAGGCCACCCGGGCCTACGGCGCCGACGTGCGCTTCGCCGGCACCAGCATCGACGACGCCCTGCTCGCGGCGCGCGCGTTCGCCGCCGAGACCGGTGCGGTGCTCATCCACCCGTTCGACCACCCCGACATCGTCGCCGGTCAGGCGACCGTCGGCATGGAGATCCTGGAGCAGTGCCCCGACGTCCGCACCATCGTCGTCGGCACCGGCGGGGGCGGGCTGACGGCCGGCATCTCGTTGGCCGTGCACCACCTCAAGCCCGGCGTCCGGGTGGTCGGCGTGCAGGCCGAGGGAGCCGCGGCGTACCCGACGTCGCTCGAGGCGGGCAAGCCGGTCGCGCTGGAGCGCATGGCGACCATGGCCGACGGCATCGCGGTCGGCTGCCCCGGCGACGTCCCGTTCGCGATGATCCAGGAGTACGTCGACTCCGTCGTCACCGTGTCCGAGGAGTCGCTGTCGCGGGCGCTGGTGCTCCTGCTCGAGCGGGCCAAGCTGGTCGTCGAGCCGGCCGGCGGCGCCGCCGTCGCCGCGCTGCTGGACGACCCGGGCGCGTATGAGCCACCGGTCGTCGCCGTCCTGTCCGGTGGCAACATCGACCCGCTGCTGCTGCTGCGCGTCATCCGGCACGGCATGGCCGCCGCCGGCCGGTACCTCGCGCTGCGGGTGCGGGTGCCCGACTCGCCCGGCGGGCTGGCCCGGCTGCTGGCCGACCTCGCCGCTGTCGATGCCAACGTGCTCGACGTCGTGCACGAGCGCACCGCGTCGACGCTGTCGATCGACGAGGTCGAGATCGCACTGCAACTGGAGACCCGCGGGCCGGAGCACTGTGAGCGGGTGCTGGGCAAACTGCGCGAGACCGGCTATCGGGTTTCCATTTCAGAAGACTGACCTACCAATCTGTTAGTGGCGCTTGACGTTTTGATAGTTCAGGTCCCACCATGGGGGCATGAACACCCTCAGCGTGCGTGAGATCCTCGAGCAGGTGGCCGACGGGCGGCTCGATCCCACCCGGGCGGCCGTCCTGCTCGACCAGATCGAGGACGAGAAGGCGGGTGCGCCCACCGGCGCCGAGGCCGCCGAGCCCGCCCATGCCGAGACGGCTGAACCCGTCGACGCCACGGCCGGGGCCGCTGGGGACCCGGCTGGAGCGGCCACGGGTGCCGCGTCCGGCCCCAGGGTCACCGGGCCGTCCGGGCCCGCCGGCGCCGGCGGCCCGGTCACCCCGCAGCGCATCACTCGTGTCCAGGTGCGGGCCACCTCGCGGCGGGTGGTCATCGTCGGCGACCCCAGCGTCGCCACGGTGGCCGTCAACGGCCAGCACACGGTGCGGCGCGACGGCGCCATGCTCCACGTCACCGGCGAGTCCGAGCTGGTCCCGGGCGACGGCGCCTTCGTGCTGCTCGCGGGTGGCCGCTGGCGCGACTTCGCCAGCCGGTTGCAGAACCCCGGCCAGCTGCTCGACCTCCATGTCCGCGTCAACCCCGAACTCGCCGTCGGCGCCGAGGTCATCGCCGGCTCCCTGCAGGTCGACCACGTGCCGGCCCTCGACCACGTCCGGGTCACGGCCGGCTCGCTGCGGGTGCACGGTCTGGAGAGCCCGGTCGACCTGCTGGTCCAGGCCGGATCGGCACAGGTCGAGACGCGGCAGGTGGCCGGCCACTCCCGCATGCGCTGCGAGTCCGGGTCGCTCCAGCTGACCCTGCTCGACGGCTCCGACGTCCGCATCCGCTCCGACGTCCAGCTCGGCCGCTTCCGTTCGGTGCCCGAGCGCACCGGGCGCGACCGCGACCGCGACATCGTCCTCGGCACCGGCGCCGCGGAGATCGAGGCCGAGGTCGTCATGGGCGACATCAGCGTCCGCCTGCCCGAAGGGGCGCAGCGATGATCGGCGGCTTCCCCGAGCATCCGCACCAGCCGCCGTCCGACTGCCCGGTCTGTGGCGTGAAGCTGCATGTCACCCGGCTCGGCTGCGAATCGTGCGGTACCGAGCTGTCCGGCCGCTTCGCGTCCTGCCCGTACTGCTCGCTCACGGCGCAGGACCAGAAAATCCTTGGCACCTTCCTGGTGTCCAGAGGCAACATGAGGGAGCTCGCGCGCGAGTTGGGGGTCAGCTACCCGACCGCCCGGCAGCGTTTCACCGAGTTGCTCGAACGGCTGGGCCTCGAGGTGCCGGCCGAAGCCGGCGCCGGGAGTGCCGGCGCCGTCGACCGCGAAGAGGTCCTGCGCCGGCTGGCCGCCGGCGAGCTCGACCTGGACGAGGCGACCACCCTGCTCGGCTGAGCGGTTGATAATAGAAGACTTCGCTTATATAAGTAATCACTGGCACTGGTAGCCGCCGGGGACGGGTGCGCCGAAATCGGCCCGACCTTGTCGGGGGCACCTGCCACGATGCCTCCACACCAACACGAGAGGACACCACCGTGAACGCCATCACCGCCGAGGGTCTGGTCAAGACCTTCGGCTCCGGGGAGAAGGCCGTGAAGGCCGTCGGGGGCGTCGACCTCGTCGTGCCCGAGGGCACCGTGGTCGGTCTGCTCGGGCCCAACGGCGCCGGCAAGACCACCACGGTTCGCATGCTCACCACGCTGCTCGCGCCCGACTCCGGGCGGGCGGTCGTCGCTGGTCACGACGTCGTCAGGGAACCGCAGGCGGTGCGCTCGAAGATCGGCCTGTCCGGCCAGTACGCGGCGGTGGACGAAAACCTCACCGGGCGCGAGAATCTCTGGCTGTTCGGCCGCCTCTACCAGCTGTCCAGCAAGGAGGCGTCGAAGCGGGCGGCTGAGCTGCTCGAGCAGTTCAACCTCACCGACGCCGCCGACCGCACGCTCAAGACCTACTCCGGTGGCATGCGGCGCCGGCTCGACCTCGCCGGCAGCCTCATCGTGCGGCCGCAGGTGCTGTTCCTCGACGAGCCCACCACGGGCCTCGACCCCAGCAGCCGGCTCGACCTCTGGGACGTCATCCGCGAGCGGGTGGCCGAGGGCTCGACCATCCTGCTGACCACGCAGTACCTCGAAGAGGCCGACGCGCTGGCCGACGACATCGTGGTCATCGACCACGGCACCGTCATCGCCCAAGGCACGGCCGACCAGCTCAAGGCCCAGATCGGCGGCGAGCGCATCGAGGTCATCGTGCACGACCCCGAGGCGCTCGGGAAGGCCGAGCAGGTGCTCAACCTCGGCAGCGGCGGCCAGTGCGTGCGCGACGACCACACCCGCAAGCTGACGGTCCCGACCCACACCGGGTCCAAGGGGCTCATCCAGGTGATCCGCGACCTCGACGAGGCCGGGGTCGCCATCGACGACATCGCGCTGCGCAGGCCCACGCTCGACGACGTGTTCGTCAAGCTCACCGGCCGGCACGCGGAAGAAGAACAGCAGGTCGAGACGGCCCAGGGGAGGGCATCGTGACCACGGAGGTCGCACCCATCGACACCGCGCCCAGCCGCGTCGGATTCAACCAGGCGTTCACCGACGCCATGACCATCACGTGGCGCAACATCCGGGCGGGCTGGCGAGTCCCGGACAACCAGATCTACATGTTCATTCAGCCGATCATGTTCGTGCTGCTGTTCGCGTACGTGTTCGGCGGCGCCATCAACGTGCCGGGCGTCGACTACGTCGACTTCCTGATGGCCGGCATCTTCGTGCAGACCATGGCGTTCGCCTGTGCGCCGGCCAGTGTCGGCCTCGCCGACGACATGCAGAAGGGCCTGATCGACCGGTTCCGTTCGCTGCCCATGGCGCGGTCCGCGGTCATCGCGGGGCGGGTCATCGCCGACCTGGTGAACCAGCTCATCGTGCTGGTCATCATGATCGTCTGCGGGTTCATCGTCGGGTGGACGTTCCACAACGGGTTCGGCCAGTTCCTGGCGGCGGTCGGACTACTCATGCTGTTCGCGTTCGCCATGCTCTGGGTCGGCGCGCTCATCGGCCTGTCGGTCGGCAGCCCTCAGGTCGCGGCGTCGGCCGGGCTCATCTGGCTGTTCCCGGTCGTCTTCATGTCCAACGTGTTCGTCGACCCGTCGTCCATGCCGTCGGTGGTCCAGGCGATCGCCGAATGGAACCCGGTCAGCGCCATCGCGTCCGGCGCGCGCGAGCTGTTCGGCAACCAGAGCCTGGTGGCGTCCGATGCCTGGCCGATGCAGCACCCGGTGGCGGCAGCGCTGCTCTGGTGCCTGCTGATCATCGCGGTCTTCGCGCCGCTGGCCGTGCGCAAGTACAAGAAGGCGTCCAGCAAGTAGGGCCACGCCGCACACGACGACGCCGCCCGCCCGGTCGAGGTGACCGGACGGGCGGCGTCGGTGCGTCGGGGACGGCTGGTCAGGCGCCGTACGGCTTGGCGCTCACGATCTCGACCGTGATGGTGCTGCCGCTGGGCGCCTGGTAGGACGCCTTGTCGCCGACCTTCTTGCCGCTGATGGCGGCGCCGAGCGGCGACTTCAGGGAGTAGACGTCGATGTCGACGGAGTCGTCGAGGGAGGCCAGCTCGCGCGAGCCCAGCAGGAACCGCTCGGCGTCGTCGTCGCCCTGGAACTTGACCTCGACGATCATGCCGGGCTCGACCACGCCGTCGTCCGGCGGCTCGCCCACCTGCGCGCGCTGAAGCAGCTGCTGCAGCTGGTGGATGCGGGCCTCCTGCTTGCCCTGCTCGTCCTTGGCCGCGTGGTACCCGCCGTTCTCGGACAGGTCGCCCTCGGAGCGCGCCTCTTCGATCTGCCGCGCGATCTCGAGCCGGGCCGGCCCCATCAGGTGCTCGAGCTCCTGCTTGAGGCGGTCGTAGGCCTCCTGGGTGAGCCAAGCAACGTTGTCGCTGGTAGCGGTCACGGCAACTGCTCCTCGGGTGTCTATCGGTCGCGCCGCACGCCGTGTGGGTGTGCTTCGCCGCCGGGCGGTTCGGCCCGGTCCAAGTGCTGACGGGGAAAGAACAAGAATACAAGCAATGTGGCAAGCCGACGATTGTCGCAGGTCAGGTGTGTCGGCTCGCGCAGAGGTCGCGGCCCTGGAGTGGCGCTATTCAGACGCCGGGCGGCAGCCGCGCAGCTCGGGGACGATGCCGTCGCCCTCGAGCGGGATGTCGGCGGGGACGACGAGGTGCTCCTCGGGGCCGGCCGGGACCTCGAGGTCCAACTGGCCGACGATGATGCGCCGCAGGTCGACGGCGACGAGGTCGCAGGTCAGCGCGAGGTCGGCGTCGCGGCGGATCTCGACCCGGGCGGTCAGGACGCCGTCGCGTGGCTCGTCCCACGAGAGCAGCTCGGCATCGACGGTGGGACCGCTGGCCGAGCGGACGATCAGCCATCCGACGATGGCGGTGACCAGCAGGACCCCGGTGACGACGCCGACGAGGACGCCGCGGCTGCTGCGCGCACCGGGCCCGCCGGACCTGGGCGTCCGGCCGTACCGTTGCGCCAGCAGGTCGCCTTGCGCGGTCTCGTGGTCGCTCATGCGGGATGTCCCCAGGGGCTGCGGGCGTTGTTGTCGGTGGCGTGCGGCACCATTATCCCGGAGGCGGCGCTCGCGGGAACCCCCGCCCCACCTGGGCGGTGCCGCCTCGGGCAGCGGAGGCGATCCGGCCGGTGGGCGCCGTCACGCACAAGTTTCCGTACGACCGATGGGGTATCCGGTGTCCGAGCAGCTGCGGCTGATGCACGTCCACGCTCATCCCGACGACGAGTCCAGCAAAGGTGCGGCATCGACGGCGCGGTACGTCGCCGAGGGGGTCGAGGTCCTCGTGGTCACCTGCACCGGCGGCGAGCGCGGCTCCATCCTCAACCCGAAGATGGACCGCCCCGAGGTGCTGGCCAACATCTCCGAGATCCGCCGCAAGGAGATGGACGCCGCCCGCGAGATCCTCGGCATCGAGCAGGAGTGGCTCGGCTTCGTCGACTCCGGGCTGCCCGAGGGCGACCCTCTGCCGCCGCTGCCCGAGGGCTGCTTCGGCCTCATGCCGGTCGAGAAGGCGGCGGAGCCGCTGGTCGAGGTCATCCGCCGGTTCCGCCCGCACGTCGTCACCACCTACGACGAGAACGGCGGCTACCCGCACCCCGACCACATCATGTGTCACAAGATCACCGTCGCGGCGTTCGAGGCGGCCGCCGATCCCACGCGCTACGTCGGCAGCGGCGAGCCGTGGCAGCCGCTGAAGCTCTACTACCACCACTCCTTCAGCCGCATGCGCCTGCAGGCGCTCAACGACGCCATGGAGCAGCGCGGCCTCACCTCGCCGTACACCGAGTGGCTGGAGAAGTGGGAGGGCGACGAGAACTGGGACGCCCGCGTCACCACCCGGGTCGAGTGCGCCGAGTACTTCCCGGTGCGCGACCGCGCGCTGCTGGCGCACGCCACCCAGATCGATCCCGACGGTTCCTGGTTCGCCATCCCGCTCGAGGTGTCGCGGCAGGCCTGGCCCACCGAGGACTACGAACTCGTGACGTCGCACGTGCCCACCACGACGCCCGAGGACGACCTCTTCGCGGGACTGCGGTGAACACGACATCCGCCCACGGTGCGACAATGAGCGTGGGGGATGACACGAGGAGAGACAGGTTCTGATGGGCATCCTGCAGGCGGTGGCGTTCACCGCGGCGGAGGCGGAGGCTGAGGACTCCGGCATCGGCCCCGGCCTGTACGGCTTCCTGGTGCTGATCTTCCTGGTCGTCGCGCTGTTCCTGCTCTACCGCAGCCTGCGCAAGCAGATCCGCAGGGTCGACTTCGACGCCGAGGGCGCCAGCGACGCCGAGCGCATGCGCGAGCACCAGGAGCCGCCGGACCGATGAGCGCCGGTCCGTCCGGGGCGGCGGCCGTCGAGACGCTGGTCGCGCTCCGTCACGCCCGCGACTTCGTCGACAGGCACTACGCGGAGCCGCTGGAGCTGGCCGACATCGCGGCCGCCGCCGGCTACTCCCGCTACCACCTGGTCCGCGCGTTCAAGGCGGCCTACGGCGAGACGCCGGGCCGCTACCTGCAGCGCCGCCGCGTGGAGCGTGCGCAGGAACTGCTGCGCGTCGCCGACCTCAACGTCACCGAGATCTGCCATCTGGTCGGCTTCACCAGCCTCGGCTCGTTCAGCCGGCTGTTCTCCGAGCTGGTCGGGGTGTCGCCGTCGCGGTTCCAGCGCGACGCGCTCGCCTCCGGGCCGCGGCTGATCCCCGGCTGCTACGTCCTCATGTGGGGGCGTCCGTCGCCGACGGGGGCGCCGAACACCGCAATCGCGGAGAAGCCCGCCGCCGCCCGTCCCACCTAACGTCGAAGCACCGACGGACGGAAAGGGAACCGGATCATGATCACCAAGCTGGGCGTCGCGACCGCGTACGTGAGCGACTACGACCAGGCGCTGGACTTCTTCATCGGCAAGCTCGGCTTCGAGTTGCGCACCGACGTCACCATGGAGAACGGCTTCCGCTGGCTGACGGTGGGCCCGCCGGCGAGCCCGGAGTTCCAGCTGAACCTCACGGTGCCGGGCCCGCCGGCGCACGACGAGCACACCGCGGCCCTGCTGCGCGAGCTGATGGCGAAGGGCGCGCTGGGCGCGGGGGCCTGGAACACCGACGACTGCCGTGCGACGTACGCGGAGTACGTGGCCCGGGGCGTCGAGTTCATCCAGGAGCCGGCCGAGCGCCCCTACGGCGTCGAGGCGGTGTTCCGCGACGATTTCGGGAACTGGTACAGCCTCAACGAGCTCAACGACAAGGCCCTGGACCAGCAGGCGATGACCGAGGCGTTCGAGCCCGGCCCGAAGTGAACCCTCAGCTCAGAACCCCTTGACGCACCTTTTCCAGGCTGTTAGGCCTGGACGGGACTCGCGCCGGAGGACCAGCCTCACGGGGGGCGCGGGCCGAGAAATCGGGGGGTTTCTCATGGTGCATCTGACGCGTGCACGCACAGCAGCAGCAGTTCTGGCCACGGGAGTCCTGGCCGTCTCGGGGGTGTTCACCGCGCCGGCGGCCGTCGCGAAGGGGTCGTCCACCCCGAAGCCGGTCGCACAGTTCGACGGACCGCGGGGGGTCGACGTCGACCGGGACGGACGCATCCTGGTCGGAGCGTCCGACGGCACGATCAGCCAGGTGACCGACCGCGGCCGGCACCCGAAGGTGCGTGTGATCGGCTCCGTGCCGAACACCGGGTTCGCCCCCGCCGTGGCGGCCGGCCGGTCCGGCAGGGTGTACGCCCTGACCGGCGCCGGCGAGCCGGGTACGGGCGCCGCGACGCTCTACCTGCTGCGGCACGGCAAGCCCGCCAAGCCGATCGCGGACATCGCCGCCTACCAGCAGCGCGACCCCGACCCGTACGACCTCGAGGACAACCCGACCGACTCCAACCCGTTCGGCGTCGCCGCGCTCAGGGACGGCAGCGTCCTGGTCGCCGACGCGGCCGGGAACGACCTGCTCCGCGTCTACCCGAACGGCCACATCGTCACGGTCGCGCGGCTGAAGCCCCGCACCGTCGCGGTTCCTCCGGGGCTGCCGTCCGAGGCCGAGGGCATGCAGATCCCACCGGCCGGCACCAGGATTCCGTCCGAGGCCGTAGCGACCTCGGTGACCGTCGGGTCCGACGGCTACTGGTACGTCGGCGAGCTGCGCGGCTTCCCGGCCACGCCCGGCAAGTCGCAGATCTGGCGGATCAAGCCCGGCACCCGGAACGCGGTGTGCGACCCGGAGCGCCCGAACAGGGGTGACTGCCGGCGCTTCGCCGACGGTCTCACCTCGATCGTCGACCTCGGTGCGGGCAGCCACCGCAGCATCTATGCCGTGGAGCTGGTGAAGCAGAGTTGGCTGCAGTGGGAGCTCGGCCTGGTCGACCCGCCCGTGGGCGGGCTGTTCCGCGTCCGGCCGGGCGGCGAGCGCACCGAGCTGGCGGCCGGACAACTGATCCTGCCCGGTGGCGTGGCCGTCGGTTCGCATCGAACGATCTATGTGACCGGACCTGTTTTCGGGCCGGGTGCGCTCTCGCGGATCGGTTGAATCCATACCGGCTCCTAATGCACTGCATTGCGTGATGGAACCGTGAATTCTCGTCACGCCTTCCGTCACATCGGCGGGCGCTCGAGTTCGCGTTGACAGCCTCGCATTGCTGGGTGCATGCTCTGCGTTGGCCGAGTCCACACGCCTGATAGGTGGCCTCGGCGGGTCGACTTCCATAGCGCGGAGATACCTTTCCAAAGCCGGGGGGCACTCGCCCTTCGGCGTCGGCCGCACGATATTCTCGTGTCGGTTCGGCGCCGAAGGGCGATTGACCTTTTTCCAGTTGTTTCCCCGGCATTCAGCGCCGGGCATTGTCTTGTTGGGGGGACGGACGACTGTGTCCGGAATGCGGCGCCCGTTCGTACGGGCCGGGGTGGGTCTGCTTCTGATCGTCGGCTCGATGACGACGGCCGGCGTGGGCGCGTGGGCGAACGAGAGCGGCAACGAGCTCGTCGGCGGGTTCGAGATCGACGGCAACGTCTACGAGGGCTTCGGCAACGCCACGACGGCCACCGGCCCGGCCGGCGACCCGGTCGACTGGGGGAGTGCTGATATCTTCCCGGCGCAGGTCGACGTCATCCACGATCCGCTGGGCGGCACCGACGAGACCGTCTTCGACCGTGGCAGCAAGGAGAACGACCTCTCGACGTGGAACGACGACGGGTCCGCCGCCGCGCCGGGCAAGGGCGACATCGGCGACGCATACCTCTACGACCGCGTCCACGAGGGTGACGAGTTCCTGTACGTCGGGTGGGAGCGCGGCTCCGACAACGGCACGGTGCGCTGGTACGTCGAGCTGAACCAGCTGCCCGACACCGTCAACGGCGAAGACACCGTGGTGCCCGGCCGCAGCGTCGGCGACCTGCGGCTGAGCCTGTTCAACCTGGGCAGCCGACCACTGGAGCTCGAGGCGGTGCAGCGGTGGAACGGCAGCGCCTGGGTGGCCACCGGTGACGTCGACGACTTCGCCCTCGCGGTCAACGACTCCGCGATCACCACTCCCAGCGCGGAGTCGCCGCTGGGCCGGGAGCAGTTCGTCGAGATCGCGTTCGACCTCACCGCGCTGCTCGGCGACACCGGCGTCTGCGAGTTCGCCGGCTTCTCGTCGCTGTGGATCCGCAGCGCACCCGGCGCCAGCCCGAACGCCGAGCTGAAGGACTACGTCACCGGCTCGGTCGGCACCTCGCCCGAGTGCGGCCCGCTGACCATCCAGAAGCACGACGCCGACGGGCGGCCGCTGGGCGGCGCGACGTTCACCGTCGAGCCGAACCCGATCCCCGGCAACGCCGACCCGGGCAGCTTGACGATCACCGACAACGACGAGAACGACGCCGACCCCGCCGACGGCGTCATCGTCATCGACCCGGCCCTGCCCGGCGACTACACGATCACCGAGGACACACCGCCGCCCGGCTACCTCCAGGACGGGGAGCCGCAGGACGTCACGCTGGGCGAGTTCGGCACGGCGACGGTCACGTTCGTCAACGACCTCGGCTCGCTGGCCTGGCACAAGGTCGACGCGGAGTCGGGCGACCCGGTCTGCTGCGCGACGTTCACCGTCGTGGGCACCGGCGGAGCGGCCGAGGGCGTGTCGCGCACCGTCGTCGACAACGGCGACGGCGACGCCGACCCCGCCGAGGGCGCGATCCTGGTCGAGGATCTCCCGACCGGCACCTACACCGTCACCGAGACGGTTCCGCCGGCCGGCTACGACCTGCCCGCCGACGCCGTCCGCGAGGGCATCGTCATCGACGCCGCCACCCCCGATGCCGTCATCGAGGACGCGTTCGAGGACCCGCGGCTGCTCTCCGAACTGACCGTGCTCAAGCTCGACGCCGACACCCAGGAGCCGCTGGCCGGTGCCACGTTCGAGCTGTACCTGGATGATCCCACCGACGGCGTGCAGGACGCGCCCGGCGGCGACACCCTGGTCGGCGACTGCACCACCGGCGACGACGGGACGTGCACGATCGGCGACCTCGCCTGGGGCACCTACTACTGGTACGAGGCGGCCGCCCCTGCCGGGTACGAGCTGCCGGCCGACCGGTTCAGCGGCATGACCACGATCGACCGCGACAACGCCGGCGCCGAGCTGCCGGTGTCGACGCTGGCCGACCGGCAGCTCCGCTCGGCCATCGAGATCGTCAAGACCGACGCGAGCACCGGCGACGAGCTGGCCGGCGCCACGTTCGTGGTCCGGCTCGACGACGGCGACGGCGAGTTCGACGCCGGCGACGACGCGGTCGTCGACCCGCCGGGGGAGGTCGTCACCGACGCCACCGGCACGGTCACCGTCGACGGCCTGCCGTTCGGTGACTACTGGGTCGAGGAGACCGCCGCGCCGACCGGCTACGAGCTGTCCGACCCGGCGGTCCAGGGCCCGGTGACGATCGGCCCGGACAACGCCGGCGAGACGGTCACCCTCACCTTCGAGGACCGGCAGGTGCTGACCGACCTGTCGGTGCTCAAGCTGGACGGCGGGTCCGACGACGCCGAGCCGCTGGCCGGGGCCACCTTCGAGCTGTACCTCGACGACGACACGCTCGTCGGCGAGTGCACCACCGGCGACGACGGCCTCTGCACGGTCGCCGGCCTGGGCTTCGGCACGTACTACTGGCTCGAGACCGTCGCGCCGACCGGGTACGACCTGCCGGACGACCCGTACAGCGCGCCGGTCACCGTCACCGCCGAGAACGCCGGCACCGAGCTGGAGCCGCTGACGTTCTACAACCCGCGCAAGCCGGGCAGCCTCTCGGTGCTCAAGGTCGACGACACCGACGACGCGCCGCTGGCCGGGGCCGAGTTCGAGCTGCGCGCCGGTGCCGCCGACGGCGACGTCGCCGGCACCTGCAGCACCGGCGACGACGGCACCTGCACCGTCGGCGACCTCGACTTCGGCAGCTACGTCTGGGTCGAGATCGCGGCGCCGCAGGGCTACGACCTGCCAGGCGACACCGTCAGCGACGCGATCGTCGTCGACGAGTCCACCGTGGGCGACGAGCCGGCGGCGTTCGTGTTCCGCGACCCGCGGCTGCTGTCCGAGCTGACCGTCGTGAAGGTCGACGCGTACGACGGGACGACGCTGGCCGGGGCCGAGTTCGAGCTGCGCGCCGACGACGCCGACGGCGACGTCGCCGGCACCTGCACCACCGGCGACGACGGCACCTGCACCGTCGGCGACCTCGACTTCGGCAGCTACGTCTGGGTCGAGACCGCGGCGCCGCAGGGCTACGACCTGCCAGGCGACACCGTCAGCGCCCCCGTGGTCATCGACGCCTCGAACGCCGGCGGCGAGCTCACCCAGGTGGTCGTGCACGACCCGAGGCAGCTGTCCGAGCTGACCGTGCACAAGGTCGCCGAGGACACCGGCGACTCCCTGCCCGGCGCCGTGTTCGACCTCGTGCTCGCCGACGGCGACATCGTGGTCGGCACCTGCACCACGGGCGACGACGGCCTGTGCACCGTCGGCGACCTCGACTTCGGCGATTACTACTGGGTCGAGATCACCGCGCCGGAGGGGTACCTGCTGCCGGACGACGTGACCAGCGAGACCGTGACGATCACGGCCGGGAACGCCGGCACGGACATCGCCGCGATGACGATCGTCGACCCGCCGGCCGGCGAGCCGGGGACGCCGACGCCGACCCCCACGCCGACGCCGTCCTCGCCGGAGCCGAGCGGCACACCGTCGCCGTCGCCCACCCCGGGTGGCCCGGATCTGCCCGACACCGGTCTCGGTGAGCCGCTGCGCCTGGTCGCACTGGTCGCCGCCGCGGTGCTCACCGTCGGTGCCGCCCTGCGCTGGCGGTCGCGCCGCAGCGCCTGAGCCGGCGCCGTCACCGTCCCCCGGGAGCCGCGGCTCCCGGGGACGGTCAGTGCGCCAGGACGTCCGCCAGGCTCATCGGCGCGCGCCCGGTGACGCGCTCGACGTCAGGGCTGACGGCGGCCAGCTCGCCGGCGGCGATGGCGGTGTACGTCGACACCCAGGCGTCGAGCTGCCAGTCCGGCGCGTTCCAGCGGCGGCGCGACTCGTACGCCTCGGCGACCGTCTCGTCGTGGAACGCCACCGTGCTGCCGCGGGCGGCGGACAGGAGGCCGGCGACCTCGCTCATCGTCAGCGCCTGCGGCCCGGTGAGATCGTAGGTGACGTCGCGGTGCGCCGCCGGGTCGCGCAGCACCGTCGCCGCGACCCGGGCGACGTCGGCGCGCGCCACGCCCGCCACCCGGCCGTCGCCGGCGGGGCCGCGGATGACGCCGTCGTCGCCGACCATCGCCTCGAAGAAGTCGAGGTAGAGGTTGTCGCGCAGGAAGGTGTGCGCCAGGCCGGTCGCCCTGATCATCGCCTCGGTCGCGTCGTGATCGCGGGCGAGCGTGAAGGTGGCGTCCGGCGCGGCGCCGAAGAACGACGTGTAGACGATGTGCTCGACGCCGGCCGTCCGCGCCGCCTCGATGAACGTGCGGTGCTGGGCGAGCCGCTCGGCGCTCTCCGACGCCGACACCATCAGCAGCGTGCGCACGCCGGCCAGCGCCGCGGCAGCCGCGTCGGCGTCGCCGTAGTCGCAGCTCAGCGCGACGGTGCCCGGCAACCGTGGCGCCCGATCGGGCGAGCGGACCAGCAGCCGGTGGGCCACCGCGGCGTCGGCGAGGTTCCGGGCGACGGCGCCGCCGAGCACACCGGTGGCGCCGGTGACCGCGAGGGGAGGGAGATCGGGCATGAGCCCATCGTGCCTCAGGGCGCGTGCGTCCCCCTAGGGTGGTGGAGGTCCGGCCGAGAGGGAACCGACATGCCCAACCGCCTGCGCGACGCCCGCAGCCCCTACCTGCTGCAGCACGCGGACAACCCGGTCGACTGGTGGGAGTGGGGCGACGACGCGTTCGCCGAGGCGCGCCGCCGCGACGTCCCCGTCCTGCTGAGCGTCGGGTACGCGGCCTGCCACTGGTGCCACGTCATGGCGCACGAGTCGTTCGAGGACGAACGGGTCGCCGCGTATCTCAACGAGCACTTCGTCGCCATCAAGGTCGACCGCGAGGAGCGGCCCGACGTCGACGCCGTCTACATGGAGTCGGTGCAGGCGCTCACCGGACAGGGCGGCTGGCCGATGACCGCGTTCCTCACGCCCGGCGGGAAGCCGTTCTACGCAGGAACGTACTTCCCGCCGCAGCCGCGCCACGGGCTGCCCTCCTTCGGCCAGCTGCTGCAGGCCGTCGACGAGGCGTGGACGCAGCGGCGCGGCGACGTGACGGAGTCCGCGGAGCGCATCGCGGCGGCGCTCGGCGGCGGCGCCAAGGTCGGTGCCGGTGACGGCCCGCCGCAAGCGGACCGGCTCGACGCCGCCGTCGCCCGGCTGACCGGGGAGTTCGACCCGGCTGCCGGCGGGTTCGGCGGCGCGCCCAAGTTCCCGCCGTCGATGGTGCTGGAGTTCCTCCTGCGCCACCACGCGCGCACCGGCGACCGCCGCTCGCTCTCGATGGTCGAGCAGACCTGCGAGCCGATGGCGCGTGGCGGCCTGTACGACCAGCTCGGCGGCGGGTTCGCGCGCTACAGCGTCGACGCCGGGTGGGTCGTGCCGCACTTCGAGAAGATGCTGTACGACAACGCCCTGCTGCTGCGCGTGTACCTGCACCTCTGGCGTGCGACGGGGTCGGCGCCGGCGGCGCGCGTGGTCCGCGAGACCGCCGGGTTCCTGCTGCGCGAGCTGCGCACCGCCGAGGGCGGCTTCGCCAGCTCACTCGACGCCGACTCGCCGCCGGTCGAGGGGGCGGCGCCGGTCGAGGGCGCCTTCTACGTGTGGACGCCGGCCCAGCTGCGCGAGGTCCTGGGCCACGAGGACGGCGACTGGGCGGCCGCGCTGCTCGGCGTCACCGAGTCAGGAACGTTCGAGCACGGCGCGTCGACGCTGCAACTGCTGCGCGAACCGTCGGACGACGAGGCGGACCGGTGGGCGCGCATGCGGCGCCAGCTGTTCGACGCGCGACTGCCGCGGCCGGCGCCGGGACGCGACGACAAGGTCGTGGCGGCGTGGAACGGACTGGCGATCGCCGCTCTGGCCGAGGCGGGCGCGCTGTTCGACGAGCCGTCCTGGGTGTCGGCCGCCGTCGACTGCGCCGACCTGCTGGTGCGGCTGCACCTCGACGAGCGCGGCCGGCTGCTGCGGGTGTCGCGCGACGGCGTCGCCGGGTCGCACGCGGGGGTGCTGGAGGACTACGCCGACGTCGCCGAAGGGCTCCTGGCTCTCGTCGCCGTCACCGGCGACCCGGTCTGGCTGTCGCTCGCCGAGCAGCTCCTCGACGTCGTGCTGGCGCAGTTCCCCGACCCGGACGGCGGCTTCTTCGACACCGGCGACGACGCCACCGACGAACGGCTGGCCGGCCTGCGCCGCCCCCAGGACCCGACCGACAACGCCACGCCGTCCGGCTGGTCGGCGGCGGCCGGCGCGCTGCTCGGGTTCGCCGCATACACCGGCTCGGACCGGCACCGCACCGCCGCCGGCGACGCGCTGCGCATCCACGACACCCTGGCCGCACGGGCGCCTCGGTTCGCCGGCTGGGGACTGGCGGTCGCCGAGGCGTGGCTGGCCGGCCCGGCGGAGGTCGCGGTCGTCGGTCCGGCGGACGATCCCCGGACGGCGGCCTTGTACGCGGCGGCGCTGCGGTCGGGCTCGCCCGGCGCCGTGGTGGTCGCCGGAGACCCGGCCGATCCGGCGACGGCTTCGGTTCCGCTGCTGCGTGATCGGGGTGGGGTGGGTGGGGCGCCGGCCGCGTACGTCTGCCGCGGCTTCGTCTGCGACCTTCCCACGACGGATCCCGAGGGGCTCACGGCCCAGCTCGCGGGTCCCACCGCCTGACGCTCTGCTGGTCCGCCTCGCGGGTGCTGTCCGCCCGCAGCGGAAAGCACTGGCCGCCACCGCGTAATCCTGTAATCATCGAATCATGGAAAGCAACGATGACACCGTCGAGAGGATCCGAGGCTGGCTCACCGGCCGGCTGCCGGACGACTGGTTCGAAGGCCCGGTCGAGGTGACGGTCGACCGCGAGGAGATCACCGTGGTGGGCCGCATCCCGGCGCCCGCCACCGACGACGTCTCCGACGTCGAGCGCGATGCCGCTCTGACCGGCCGCATCGGCGCGTTCCGCGAGAGCACCCGCGAGCGCCGCATCGAGATCGCTCGCGAGCTGGAGCACCGCAGCCGCCGCAAGGTCGCCTGGGGTGTCGACTGCGGCGATCGGCGCGAGCTGTTCACCCGGCTGGCCGCGCCCGTCATGACCCGCCTGCGTCAGCCGGAGCGGCGGGTCCTCGACACCCTGGTCGACGCCGGGGTCGCCCGCTCGCGCTCCGAGGCGCTCGCCTGGTGCGTCCGCCTGGTCTCCAAGAACGCCGACGAGTGGCTGGCCGACCTGCGCCAGGCCCTCACCCACGTCGAGGAGGTCCGGGCCACCGGCCCCACCCCGTGATCAGCCGGCCGGCCGCCGTCGCAGCACGCGAGCGGACTCGCGCCCGGCCCTCGCGGTGCCGAGCGCGGCGATCGTCGCGCCCACGCCGACCAGGATCAGCAGGCTGAGGGCCGGGTTGACCCAGCCGGGCACGAAGTCGGTGACCACGGTGCCTTGCGTGCAGACGGCCCGCAGCGGGAACACCATGCGGCCGTCGAAGTCCGCCGGATGCGGGCAGTCGAACCGAGGGAACCAGGGCACCAGCAAGAACGCCGTCACGAAGTGCAGCACCACAACGCCGCCGAACGCCGCCACCGCCGTGTGGCCGAAGACGGCGGGGGTCAGGAAGTCCTCGCGTCGCCCGGAGCGTCGCGCAGACCGCAGGTGCGACGCGAGCATGATCGATCCGGCCAGTAGCGCGATGAACCCCGCGAGGACGATGCCGGCGAAGAGCGCGAGGCTCTGATACCCCGACACGCCGCGGCCGTACGTCAGGTGGCCGCGACGGCGCCGACGCCGAAGGCGGCGAGCCAGATGCCCACGTGATGGCTGGCGAAGCCGGCCAGCGTGAACGCGTGGAACACCTCGTGGAAGCCGAACCAGCGGGGCGACGGGTTGGGCCGCTTGGTGCCGTAGACGATGGCGCCCAGCGTGTACATGAGCCCCCCGACGATGATCAAGGTGGCGACCGCGGCCCCGCCGTGCGACGCGAACTCCGGCAGCCAGAACACCGCCGCCCAGCCGAGCGCCACGTAGATCGGCACGTAGAGCCAGCGCGGTGCGCCGTCCCAGAACACCCGGAACAGCACGCCGAGCAGCGCGCCCGCCCACACCAGCCAGAGCAGCACCGTCCCGTCGCTCTCCGGCAGGACGAGCAGCGTGAACGGCGTGTAGGTGCCGGCGATGATCAGGAAGATGTTGGCGTGGTCGAACCGGCGCAGCACCGCCTGCGCGCGGGGCGACCAGCGGCCGCGGTGGTAGACGGCGCTGATGCCGAACAGCAGCGCCGCCGTGACGGTGTAGATGGCCGCGCTCACCCGCACCTGGGTGGTCGGCGCCACGATGACCAGCACGACGCCGGCCAGCACCGCGATGGGGAACGTCCCGGCGTGCAGCCAGCCCCGAAGCCGGGGCTTGACCGCGGCGACCGCCTCGCGCACCTGCTCGTCGAACGTCATGAACCCCACGGTACCTGTGAATTCACCGCACATAGGGCGCAGGAGAGTACTCTCGGGCGGGGAGAAACGACGTCCTGATGCTGGAGGTGCATCGGTCGATGGGTCTGTCCGACCTGGTCTACCGCATCTACGGTAAGCGCATCCAGCGGCACCTCGACCGCGGCCGCCTGCCGCAACACGTCGCCGTGCTCATGGACGGCAACCGCCGCTGGGCACGGGCGCTGAGCGCGCCCACGTCGAGCGGGCATCAGGCCGGCGCCGAGAAGGCCCGCGAGTTCCTCGGCTGGTGCGACGAGCTCGACGTCAACGTCGTGACGCTCTGGATGCTGTCGACCGACAACCTCAACCGGCCGGAAGAGGAACTCGTCCCGCTGCTCGGCATCATCGAGAGCCTCATCCAGGACATCGCCGCCACCGGGCGCTGGCGGGTGTACCCGATGGGCGCGCTCGACCTGCTGCCGCCGCGCACCGCCACCGTCATCAAGGAGGCGGCCGACCGCACCCGCGACCTCGACGGCATGCACGTCAACGTCGCGGTCGGGTACGGCGGCCGGCGCGAGATCGCCGACGCCGTCCGGGCGCTGCTGCACGAGCACGCCGCGAAGGGCGCCTCGATCGAGGAGGTGGCCGAGGTGGTCACCGTCGAGGGCATCGCCGAGCACCTCTACACCAAGGGGCAGCCCGACCCCGACCTCGTCATCCGGGCCAGCGGCGAGCAGCGGCTGTCCGGGTTCATGCTGTGGCAGAGCGCGAACTCGGAGTACTACTTCTGCGAGGCTCTCTGGCCCGACTTCCGCCGGGTCGACTTCCTCCGTGCCCTCCGCTCGTACAGCGAGCGCGAACGCCGCTACGGGCGCTGACCCGAGACTAGGCCGCATCCCGGCCGAGGAAGGCGAGCAGCCGCACGTCCGCGGCGTCGCCACCGGTCACGGGGACCGGCGGCGCGAACCGCACCGGCCGGTCCGCGTCGCCGACGAGCAGGCTCGACACCCCGAGCAGCCGAAGCGCGAACGACGGCGGCAGCGGCCGGTCGGCCCCGCAGGCGCGGGCGACGTCCCAGCCGTGCACCGCGATCTCCAGTGCTCCCGCGGCGGCGACCACGCGGGCGGTCACCGACCGGTCCTCGACGGCGACGACGTCCGGCCCGGCGCCGGTCGCGCACCGGGCCAGCAGCAGGCGGGCGCGTTCGCGCAGGGTGCCGACCGGATCGGCCTCGGCCGCGGGGTCGGCCGCGGCCGGTGCGGCGACCCGGCCGGACCCCGTCGCCTCGAGGAGCGCCAGGAGCGAGTCGTTCAGGTGCGCCAGCAACGCCCGCAGATCCCAGCCCGCGCACGGCGTGGGCCGCGACAGCAGCGCCGGCCGGACCAGCCCCAGGCTGACCGTCGCGTAGCCCAGCGCCCGCTCGAGCAGCTCCGCCGCGTCGGCCGGCGGGCGGGTCATGGCAGGACGTCCGGCAGCCCGAACCGCGAGAACAGGCTCACGTCGAAGAACTGCGCCACGTGCGTGAGACCGGCGGCGCCCACCGACACGACCTGGACCGCGAACGGACGGTAGACGCCCTCGGCGTCGCGCAGGTACTGCGCCAGCGCCGGCTGCCCGTTGGCGGACGTGCGGACGATGCGCAGGTCGCCGGCGCGCTTCATGGGGCACTGGAGGAGGATCAGCTCGCCGATGTCGGCCGGGCCGACGAACCAGGCGGCGAACGGCGGCATCTCCCAGACGGCGTCGGCGGTGAGCAGCCGCACGAGCGCGTCGATGTCGTAGGACTCGAAGGCGGTGACGTACCGCTCGAGCAGGTCCTCGCTCTCCGGCGGCAGCGGCTCGACGGCGTCGTCCTCGGACGGCGCGACCTTGTCGAGCTGGGCGTGCGCCCGCTGCAGCATGCTGTTGACGGCGGCGGCGGACGTCTCGAGCAGGTCGGCGACCTCCGCCGCCTTCCAGCGGAGCACGTCGCGCAGCACGAGGACGGCGCGCTGCCGCGGCGGCAGGTGCTGCAGCGCCGCGACCAGCGCCAGCCGGACGCTCTCGCGCGAGGTGACGACGGCCGCGGGGTCGGCGCCGTCGGTGCTGCCGGCCCCGATCGCGACATCGGGCAGCGGCTCCAGCCACGGCACCTCGGCGCGCTCGAGCAGGTCGCCGCCCGGTTCGGTGCTCGGTCCGCCCAGCCCCGTCGGCATCGGCCGGCGGCCGCGGCTCTCCAGCGCGGTGAGGCAGGCGTTGGTCGCGATGCGGTACAGCCAGGTGCGCAGCGACGAGCGGTCCTCGAACCGGTCGTAGGCCCGCCAGGCGCGCAGGTACGTCTCCTGCACGAGGTCCTCGGCGTCGTGGACCGAGCCGAGCATGCGGTAGCAGTGCGCGAGCAGCTCGCGCCGATACGGCTGGGCGAGCTGCTGGAAGTCGCCCGTGGTCTCGCCGGTGGTCGTGCTGTGCACCGTCGCCTCCCTGGTCCTCCGCCGACGATACGCCGCCGAACCGTTCGCCCGGCGATCGTCGGCGATGGACGGGAGGGCCGTGAGCGCGGTGGTCATGCGCGTTCCGCGGCCAGCTCGGCCTGGTGCTCCGGGCTGATCTGGATGATCTGGACGTAGTTGCCGTCCGGGTCGATCGCCGTGGCGAACAGGCTGCCGTCGCGGTCCTCCAGCGGGGCCAGCCAGCTGACGCCCATGGCGTCCAGCCGCGCCACCACGGAGCGAGCGTCGTCGACGTCGAAGTTGAGGATCATGCGACCGGGCTCGGGGTTGGCCGGGCCGACGTCGTCGCGCTGGTCGATCATCAGGTAGAAGTCGCCGTAGCGCAGCATGCGGTAGTCGCCGATGCGCGCGTCGTCGGCCGGGGCGAGCGCGGCGGCGTACCAGATGCCCAGGCGGTCGGGGTCGGTGCTGGACAACAGGATGCTCGCGACGGTGGCGCTGCTCATGGGGTCTCCTCTGGTCGGGCTTGCGTCGAGGTAGACCGCCGGCGGCGGCAAAACTCATCGCGAGTGCGGGCGACGCCCGGCTCAGCGCAGCCGCGGGTCCAGGGCGTCGCGGATGAGGTCGCCGAGCACGATGAAGCTGAGCACCGTCAAGCTCAGGAACAACGACGGGAAGATCAGCAGGTGCGGGGCGGCGGCGAAGTCCGTCGACGCGTTCGAGAGCTGCAGACCCCACGAGATCGCAGGAGCCTGCAGGCCGACGCCGAGGAAGGTGAGGGTCGACTCCACGACGATCACCGTGCCGATGTCGAGCGTCACCATGACCATGATCGGCGTCATCGCGTTCGGCAGCACGTGCCGGCGCAGCAGCCACAGCTTGCCGCCACCCAGCCCGACCGAGGCGCGCACGTAGTCCATGTCGCGGACCTGGATCACGCTCGACCGCATCACCCGGGTCATCGACGGCCAGCGGAACATCGCCAGGACCAGCGCCACCACCCAGATGCTGCGCGCCTCGAACGCCGTCAGCACGACCAGCGCGCCGAGCAGGAACGGGAACCCGAAGAACACGTCCGCGAACCGTGACACGATCGCGTCCACCACGCGGCCGAAGAACCCGGCCAGGCTGCCCAGCACCAGCGACAACACCAGCGTCAGCGCCGTCACCAGCACGCCCACGCTGATCGAGGCGCGGGCGCCGTGCACCACGTTGGCGTAGACGTCGCAGCCCTGCTTGTCGAAGCCGAACGGGTGGCCCGACGCCGGCCCCTCGATGCTGCGCGACAGGTCGCAGACCCGCGGGTCGCCGTTGCCGAACCAGCCGGCGAACAGCTGCGGCGCGACGGCCATCACCAGGAGCACGATCACCAGCAGCGACGCGACGACGAACAGCGGGCGCCGCCGCAGCTCGTGCCAGGCGTCGCCGAGCAGCGTCGACGACTTCGCCGGCGACGGCGGCGGCACCCCGTCGGCGGCGGGCGGACCGGCCGGCCCGGGCTCGGCGGTCGTGATGGCGGACGTGGGATCACTCATGACGGATCCTCGGGTCGAGCACGCCGTAGAGCAGGTCCACGACGAGGTTGGCCAGGAGGAAGATGACGACGAGCACGGTGGCGACCCCGACGACGACCGGTCCCTGCTGCGACGCGATGGACGAGAACAGCAGCTGCCCTACGCCCGGCAGGTTGAAGACGCCCTCGATGATCACGGTCCCGCCGAGCAGGTAGCCCAGGTCGATGCCCAGGAACGTCACGGCCGGGATCAGCGAGTTCCGCAGCACGTGCCGGTACACGACCCGCCGCCGGCTCAGCCCCTTCGCCATCGCCGTCTTCACGTAGTCGGCGCGCAGGTTCTCCAGCATGCTGGCCCGCACCAGCCGGGCCACCGACGCCAGGCCGAAGACCGCCAGGAGGATCGACGGCAGCAGGTAGCTCACCGGCCAGCCCTCGTCGATGCCGGACACCGGGACGACGCCCAGCCTGACGCCGAACACGATCTGCGCGGTGTAGGCGAGCACGAACACCGGGATCGAGATCACGGCGACGGTGAAGAACAGCACGGTGTGGTCCAGCCATGTGCCCTTGCGCAGCGCCGTCAGCACGCCCAGCCCGATGCCGACGACCACCTGGATCACCCACGCCGTCAGCGCCAGCCTGATCGTCACCGGCCAGCGCTGCCCCATGAGGTCGGCGACCGGGCGGCCGTTGAAGTCGGTGCCGAGGTCGCCGGTGAACAGGTGGCCCAGGTATTTCACGTACTGCAGCAGCACCGGGTCGTCGAGGTTGAACTGAGCGCGCATCGCGTTGACGACGCTCTCCGGCAGCTGCCGGTCGCCGCCCAGGGCGCGGATCGGGTCTCCGGGCAGCGCGTAGACCGCGAGGTAGATGAGCAGCGTGACGCCGAAGAAGACGACCACCAGCTGCAACAGGCGCCCGACGACGTACTTGCCCATGCCCGGCGGCCTCAGCCGCGCCGCGCCGCGTGGGCCGCGGTGACGAGGATGGCGGCGTACTGCACGGCTGCCAGCCTGCCGTAGGCGATGGCCTCCGCGGGGGTCACTCGCGCGGCTTCGGCGGCCCACTGCTCGTAGAGGGCGTCCATGGCGGCGCGCTGTTCCCGGATGGCCGGTGTGCCGTTGCCGATGGCCAGCTCGCCGTCCAGTGCCCGCAGCAGTGTCCCGCCCCAGCGCAGCCGGAACATGTGCACCGTGTCGAGACAGCCGAACCGCTCGGACACCGACGCCGGCCGCTGCGAGTCGGGGTGGCCGGCCCGGTGCTCGCTCTGCTTGGCGGCTTTGGCCAGCATCGGCACGAACGCCTCGGACGAGCGCAGGAACGGCGACTGGGCCGTGAGGTCGGGCCGGGCCGCGGTGAGGATGCGGTCCAGCCGGGTGTGGATGTCGCGCAGCCCCTCGGCCTGCTCGCGCAGCACGTCGGCGTAGGTCCGGGTGAGCAGGGTGTCGTCGTCGGCGTCGGGGTGGGTCCAGTACGGCATCTCGGTGACCAGCGTCAACGTGCCGTACTTGGCGGCGTAGGCCGCGCTGGATCCGCCCGCCTGCCGATCCGTCGGGTCCAGCCCGGCGGCCTCGGCGAAGTCGTACTGGTCCTCGCTGCGGATCATCCCGAAGATCGCCGGGGCGTAGCGCTCGACGTACGGCGCCTCGGGCTCACCGGTGTCCAGCGGCAGGCCGACGTCGGCGGCGATCCTGTGCAGCAGCGGGTAGAGCTCCGGCTCCGGGCTGGACAGGTAGTAATAGACGCCGCCGTACTCGCCGTTGTGCAGTGAGCACATGAACGCCGGCCGGGTGTCGTCGATCAGCCGCATCAGGGCGACCGTCTCCGGCATCATCCGGTCGAAGTACGCGTCCTTGTAGGCGAACGGGAACGTCCACTCGACCTGCTCGTCCGGGGCCGGACGGTAGAAGCGGCGGCCGTACGCCGACCGGGTCAGCGGGCCGCGGAACCAGCCCTCGTTGAGCCGCATGCCGTCGGGGTCGATGCACGGCACGATGTGCCAGGTGTAACCCATCCGGTCCAGCAGCTCGCGGTCGGTGGTCAGCCGCTCGATCAGGTGCAGCGCGGTGATGTTGCCGATCGGCTCGTTCGGGTGCACGCCGCCGAAGACGACGGCGTGCCGGTCCGCGGTGCCGATCGTGATCGCCTCGATCGGCTCGCCGAGCCGCGACGTACCCACCCGGCGGATCCGGGTCACCTCCGGGTGGGCCGCGTGGGTGCGCTGGAGCGCGGCGGCCAGCTCGTCGACCGTGGGGAACGCGTCGGCCTCCGGCTGTACCCGTAGTGCCTCGTCGACCAGGTGGGACGTCGGGATCGTCACTCTGCTGTGCCCTTCTCTGCCTGCTGTCGTTCGCGTGCCGCGATCAGTTGACGACGACCTCGTTGAGCTCGACCTGGTCGAAGCCGATGATCACGTTGGAGACGTTGCTGCTGTGGGCGTAGACGTACTTGGCGTAGAACAGCGGCACGATCGGGAAGTCCTCGATGATCCGCTGCTCGGCCGCCTTGTACAGGTCGGTCGCCTCTTCCAGCGACGGTGCCGCGTCGGCCTGCGTGATGAGCGCGTCGACCTCGGGGTTGGCGTAGCTGCCGCCACCCTCACGGCCGTCGCCGTTGGTGCTGAACACGGACGTCAGCAGGCTCTGCATGCTCGGGTACAGCGAGCCCCAGCCGCCGCGGAACGGGCCGGTCGCCTGCTGGTTGCGCAGCGCGTCGAGGAACTGGACGAAGCCCGGCTGGCTCTTCGTCGTGACCTCCTCGATGCCGAGGTTCTGCCGGATCTGGTTGGCCAGCGCCTCGAACGTCTGGTCGTAGCCGACGCCGCCCGGGAACCAGATCTCCATCGGTCCCTCCCAGCCGCCGGCCTCGGCCAGCAGCTCCTTGGCCCGGTCGGGGTCGAACTCGCAGAACTCGCCGCACATGCCCTCGGTGCCGCCGCCCGGGGCGGACGGGCCGTGGTACGACGTCGCCGGCGTGTACAGCCCGCCGAAGATCGCCTCGTTGACGGCGTCGCGGTCGATCGACATCGAGACCGCCTGACGCACCCGCGGGTCCTGGAATCGTGGGTCCCACAGCGGGAAGCCCAGCCAGTCCAGCCGGATCGCGTTGAACGCGACGTAGCTGTCCGGGAAGTCGGTCGTGACCTGCTTGTACTTCTCCTGCGGCACCGACACGATGTCGACCGCGCCGCCGATGGCATCGGTGTAGGCCGTGGTGGTGTCGCTGTAGATGCGGAACGTGATGCCGTCGGCGTTCGGCCGCGGGCCCTGGTAGTCCTCGTACCGGGTCACCGACAGCGCGACGTCGTGCTCCCACGAGCCGTCGATCTGGAACGGCCCGTTCCCGACCGGCGCCTCGTTGAACGCGTCGAAGTCCTCGAACGCGACCTCGGGCAGCGGGTACCAGCCCGGCTGGCCGAGCTTGTAGGGGAACTGGCTGTCGGCCGCCTTCAGCGTCACCCGCAGCGTGTTCTCGTCGACCACCTCGACGCCCGACAGCGCGTCGGTGGCGGGCGTGCCCTCGGCCGGGTTCAGCTCGTCCCAGCCGACGACGTTCGACAGCTGGGCGTTGTTGGCCCAGGCGTTGGGTCCGTACGCCGTGGCGTTCCAGGCGTCGGCGTAGCTCTGCGCCGTCACCGGCGTGCCGTCGTGGAACGTCCAGTCCGGCTTGACGGCGATGGTCCAGACGACGTTGTCGTCGCTCTCGATCGACTCGGCGTGCAGCAGTTGCGGCTCGCTCTGGTCGCCGAACTTGACGAGGCCGGAGAAGAGCGCGTGCATCTCGTCGAACGCGCCCTGGGCTCGGCCCGGGATGAGGAAGTCCGGCTCGTCGATGCCGACGGAGAACGTGCCGCCAGTGCTCTCGCCGGCGCCGGCGCCGTCGCCGCTGCCGGCACTGGTGTCGCCGTCGTCGTCGGAGCCGCCGCCACATGCGGTGACGGTGAGGAGAGCAGCACCGACAGCGAGTGCTGTGAGCCGTTGCCACATGCGCATGGTCACCTCTCGGGGTGTGCCGCGGGCAGTCTCGGTGCCCGTTCGCTTGAAGTGTGGGTGAATCTAGTGACACGCTGAACTTTCAAGCAAGAGATATTCTGTCCGAAGTTTCAGAAGTTACTGAGACTTTACAGCCGGCGTCGACGGGCGGCACATGCCCCGAACGCCGTTGGCCTGCGCTGTCGCCGCCTACTGGCGGTCGCCGGTGGTCATGGCCCACCATGTGGGCCGAGGGAGGTTTCATGGCGGACGATGCGGCGCGACTCGACTTCTTCGTCGAGGAGCTGGGGCTGCTCTTCGAGAAACTGGGACATCGCCGTATGGACGGCCGCGTCCTCGGATACCTCATGCTCAGCACAGCGCCGTACGTCTCGACCGCTGAGCTGATGAGCGAGCTCGGCGCCAGCGCCGGCTCGATCTCCTCCGCCACGCGGGCGCTGTCCGACCCAGGCTTCATTCGCCGCGTTCCCGTCGCCGGCTCCCGCAGCCACTTCTATCGCGCCGACGAGGATGTCTGGGGCGCCTTCCTCTCCTCGGAGCACCGCTTCTTCGCCCTTCGCCGAAGGCTCGCCAACTCCGTCCTCGCCGCGTTGGAACCGGAGAATGAGCTCGTCCGGAAGCGCATGGAGAACATGCACGACTACTTCGAGTGGCTCGAGACCTACCACCAGAAGATGTACGGGGACTGGGAGGCCTACAAAGCCGCCCGCGACCGCGACCGCGACCGCGAGCGCGACGCGACCTGACCGGCCGGTCGCGCCCGGGGCCCGGTGTCGCCGTTCTCCAGGCGGCCGCGGTTCTGTCGTCCGCCGGCCTGTCATCGGTGTCCATGCTGTGAGATTTTCCGGCGATTCGGGGGCCATGCCTAGGACTGTGTTCGCTCTGCGAGGCATGCATGCCTGATGGAGCGTGAGCACACCTGCTGAACGTGATCATTTCCGGGAGGGTTGGCCCGGGGACGGCGGTCGTGTGGGGCCACGGGTCGGGGTCGGCGGGCGGGCCTGGACCACGCCAGCGGAGCCCGAGGTGTGTCCAGACTCGCCCCGTCCCCCTGATAGCTGCCAGGTTCTTGGCCGCGGAATCGCGGGTCAAGCGGTCCTTCGCCGGCGCGAAGCGCCCAATGGTCCGCTGGAGGCGCGGTTGCGCGGCTGAGAACATGGGCAGCAGGGGGACGGCGAGCGGCGCGAACCCAATGAACGTCCACCCGGCCCACGGAACGCCGGCCGACCAGGCCGGCCGACCAGGCCGGCCGAGCCAACGAGTCCGCATGGCCGATCGAGTGCGCCAGGCCGACCAGCCGACCCGAGTCGCTTGGACGGGGCATCTGCCTCACCGAACGATTCAGCCCGATCCGGAACCAGGACAACCAGCGGCGATACCGCACCGTGTGCGGAGAATGCGCACGATCGACCGCTTGTCCGGCCGATCCGTCCGGCCAGAGCGCCGACCGGCGAAACACATCGTTCACGGGCCGTTAAGGCGTGTCCTATCGCTCGGATCATGCCTGGCGGTAATCTTGGCAGTGGCGGACGGTGAGTAGCCGGCCGTCCGGGAGGCCCGTCCTACGTGCTGACACCATGGCGCGAACGGAGGGCCGGCACCCGGCCCAGTGGGCTCGGTCCCGGCACTCCGCGCGACACAGACGCCTGATCCGTCAGGGTGCACTCAGGCGTGAGGGAGACGGACGTGGCCGCTTCCAAGAATCAGAACCCCCGTCGTCGCACCACCCGGCAGGAGCCGGCTCGCCGCACCTACGTGCTCGATACGAGCGTGCTGCTGGCCGACCCGTACGCGATTCTCCGCTTCGCGGAGCACGAGGTCGTCCTGCCGATCGTGGTGATCACCGAACTCGAGGCCAAGCGCCACCATCCCGAGCTGGGATATTTCGCGCGAGCAGCATTGCGGCTGCTCGACGAGAAGCGGGTGGAGCATGGGCGCCTCGACGACCCCATACCGGTCGGCGACGACGACGGCACGGTGCGCGTGGAGCTCAATCACACCGATCCCGAGGTGCTGCCGGCCGGGTTCCGGCTCGGCGACAACGACTCCCGCATCCTCGCGGTGGCCCGCAACCTGGCCGCCGAGGGCCACGATGTGACGCTGGTGTCGAAGGACCTGCCCATGCGGGTCAAGGCGTCCTCGGTCGGGCTGCACGCCGAGGAGTACCGCGCCGAGACGGTCATCGAGTCCGGATGGACGGGAATGGCCGAGCTCGAGGTGGCCGGCAGCCTGCTCGACGAGCTGTACGAGAACGGGTACGCCGACCTCGAGGAGGCGCGCGAGCTGCCCTGCCACACGGGCCTGGTGCTGCACAGCGAGCGCGGCAGCGGCCTGGGGCGCATGACGGCGGACAAACGGATCAAGCTGGTCCGCGGCGACCGTGAGGCGTTCGGGCTGCACGGACGGTCCGCCGAGCAGCGCATCGCACTCGACCTGCTGCTCGACGAGGAGGTCGGCATCGTCTCCATGGGCGGGCGGGCCGGCACGGGCAAGTCGGCGCTGGCGTTGTGCGCCGGCCTCGAGGCGGTCATGGAGCGCCGGCTGCACAAGAAGGTCGTCGTGTTCCGGCCGCTGTACGCGGTCGGCGGCCAGGACCTCGGCTACCTGCCGGGCAGCGAGTCGGAGAAGATGAACCCCTGGGCGCAGGCGGTCTTCGACACCCTCGGCGCGCTGACCACGCAGGACGTCATCGACGAGGTGGTCGAGCGGGGCATGCTCGAGGTGCTGCCGCTGACCCACATCCGCGGCCGGTCGCTGCACGACGCCTTCGTCATCGTCGACGAGGCGCAGTCGCTGGAGCGCAACGTGCTGCTGACCGTCCTGTCGCGCATCGGCAGCAACTCCCGCGTCGTCCTGACGCACGACGTCGGGCAGCGCGACAACCTTCGCGTCGGCCGGCACGACGGCGTCGTCGCAGTGGCGGAGAAGCTCAAGGGGCACCCGTTGTTCGCGCACATCACGCTGACCCGGTCGGAGCGGTCCCCGATCGCCGCCCTGGTCACCGAGATGCTGGAGCGCACGCCCGGGTGAGCGACGTCTCATTTCGTTGACTCGTCAGCTATTTCCGGAACTCCCGTGTCGCCGGATCCGCCGGTTCGGTGACACGGGAGTTCTCGCTGTTCAGGCCGCATGAAACCGGCACAAATCGACGGAGTCCGCGTCAGTTCGCGCGGAGCGTCCCTGCATAGCCGTGGAGCGTCACGATGGCCCGTGTGACACGCCGTCGAGTTGGCAACGATCACGATTCCATTGCAGGGTGGTGGGGCCCAACAGGAAGGTACCCCCGCTCGTGCATCGAAGACGCAGGCGCCTGCGCCGAGTCGCAGCAGGCCTCGGCATCCTCGCATCGATCACCGTCCTCGCCACCCTTCTCACCGGGTGGCTCGTCGATTCCCCCGGCTCCGGAACCACCGCGTTGAGCACGCAGCAGCAGCAACAACAGCTGACGCTTCCTCAGGTCGGCGCCCGGGCCGCCGAGCCGGACCGGCCCTCCCTGGAGGAGGACCTCGCCGCGGCCGCCCAGGCGCAGGTGCAGGCCGAGGCCGAGGCCGCCCAGGCCAAGGCGGAAGCCGAAGCCAAGGCGAAGGCCGAGGCCGAAGCGGCCGCCGCCGCGGAAGCCGCCCGTCAGGCCGCGGCCGAGGAGGCCGCCCGGTCGCTGGAGCGCGCCGTCGAGGACCCGCAGTCGGCCGCCCGCACCCTCATGGCCGACTACGGCTGGGGCGACGACCAGTTCCAGTGCCTCGACAACCTGTGGACCCGCGAGTCCAACTGGCGGCACACGGCCGAGAACCCGTCGTCCGGGGCGTACGGCATCCCGCAGTCGCTGCCGCCGGAGAAGATGTCCCGGTTCGGCGACGACTACCTCAGCAACCCGGTGACCCAGATCGAGTGGGGTCTCTGGTACATCGAGGGCCGGTACGGCGACCCGTGCGGCGCGTGGGCGCACTCTGAGTCCGTCGGCTGGTACTGACGGCCGGCAGCAGCAACGACGAACCCCCGGCACCGCACCCGGTGCCGGGGGTTCGTGTCGTCAGGGGACGGGTCAGGCGGACGGCGGGCGGGTCATGCTCAGCACGTCGAGCGCCTGGTCCAGCTGGTCCTCGGAGAGCTTGCCGTCGGCGACGTAGCCGCGCTCGACGACGACCTCGCGGATGGTCTTCCGCTCGGACAGCGCCTGCTTGGCGACCTTGGCCGCCTCTTCGTAGCCGATGTAGCGGTTCAGCGGCGTGACGATGGACGGCGACGACTCGGCGTACTCGCGGCAGCGCTCCTCGTTGGCCTCGATGCCGGCGACACACCGGTCGGCGAACAGCCGCGAGATGTTGGCCAGCAACCGGACCGACTCGAGCACGTTGCGCGCGATGACCGGCAGCATGACGTTGAGCTCGAAGTTGCCGGCCGCGCCCGCGAACGCCACCGTGGCGTCGTTGCCGACCACCTGGGCCGACACCATGCACAGCGCTTCGGGGATGACCGGGTTCACCTTGCCCGGCATGATCGACGAGCCGGGCTGGAGGTCGGGCAGCGCGATCTCGGCCAGGCCGGCACGCGGGCCCGAGCCCATCCAGCGGACGTCGTTGGAGATCTTGTAGAGCGACACCGCGATGGTGCGCAGCTGTCCGGACAGCTCGACCAGGCCGTCGCGGGCGCCCTGCGCCTCGAAGTGGTTGCGGGCCTCGGTGAACAGCAGCCCGGAGTCGGTGGCGATGCGCCCGATGACGGCCGAGGCGAACCCGGGCGGCGTGTTGATGCCGGTGCCGACGGCGGTGCCGCCCAGCGGGACCTCGGCGACCCGCGGCAGCACGGCCTCGAGCCGCTCGACGCCGTAGGAGACCTGGGCCGCGTAGCCGCCGAACTCTTGGCCGAGCGTGACCGGGGTGGCGTCCATCAGGTGCGTGCGCCCGCTCTTGACGACCGAGACGAACTCGACGGCCTTGCGCGAGAGTTCGCCCTCGAGGTGTCGCAGCGCCGGGATGAGGTCCTCCACCACGGCGCGCGTGGCGGCGATGTGAATGGCCGTGGGGAACACGTCATTGCTCGACTGCGACGCGTTGACGTGGTCGTTCGGGTGCACGGGCCGGCCCAGCCGCTCGGTGGCGATCGTGGCGATGACCTCGTTGGTGTTCATGTTGCTCGACGTGCCGGACCCGGTCTGGAAGACGTCGATGGGGAAGTGGGGGTCGTGGTCGCCGTTCGCGACGTCGGCCGCGGCCTCCTGGATGGCCTTCGCGATGTCGCCGTCGAGCACCCCGAGCTCGGCGTTGACCTGGGCCGCCGCGCCCTTGATCGAGGCCAGCGCGCGGATGAGCGCACCCTCGATCGGCGTGCCGGAGATCGGGAAGTTCTCGACGGCGCGCTGGGTCTGCGCGCGGTACTTCGCCGCCGCGGGAACCCGTACCTCGCCCATGGTGTCGTGTTCGATGCGGTACTCCTGGTCGCTCATGTGCCCATCATGGTCGACCGGGCGTGCCCGTGGTGTCCCGGGGTGCTCCCCCGGACGTGGTCGCCGCGCCGTCGCGTACCCCCTCGGGTGACCCCGTGTCCGGGTCCAGATCGGGGGATATCCGAGTGATCGACGGCACATTGCCATGCAGTATGTGAGGTAGGCATACTCGGCCTATAAAGAATGAGCCTTCGTTTTACGAGGACCCAGGGAGGGACGGGGCGGGCACCCCCACCGCGGCACGTCGCCCCGGCACGACATGGCCTTCGACATCCGCGACTACACCCGAACGTCCCGCGCCGTGCAATGGCAGGACCTGCCGCTGCACGAGTTCCGGACCGACCCCCTGCCGCCCGAGACGTTGCGCAGCCTCCGCTACATGTGCGACGTCGAGTACCACACCGTCTGCTACCTGCGCGACATGCTCGTCACGCCGTCGCACAAGGATCCGCAGGTCACGGCGTTCATGACCATGTGGAACATGGAGGAGTTCTGGCACGGCGAGGCGCTCGCCGAGGTGCTGGAGCTGCACGGCCAGACCATCGACTACGACCACCTCAAGGCGACCCGGCTGAAGATGGGCTGGCGCGACAAACTCGACCCGATCAAGCAGTCCCTGCTGGCCAACGTGGTCGGCCAGGACTTCGTGGCCGTCCACATGATCTGGGGCGCGGCCAACGAGTGGTCGGCGATCACGGCGTACAACCGGCTGGCCCAGCTGGAGAAGCACCCCGTCCTCGCCGAGCTGCTCCAGCGCATCGCGAAGCAGGAGGCGCGGCACGTCGCGTTCTACGCCACCCAGGCCCGCGACCGGCTGGCCCGCAGCAGGAAGGCGCAGAAGATCGCCTGGTTCGCGCTGCGGAAGTTCTGGGGCCCGGTCGGCTCCGGCGTCATGGCCGAGACGGAGGTGCGGCACGTGCTGCGCCATCTCATGAGCGGCCCGGACGGCCGGCGCGCGGCGCGCAGCATCGACGAGCACATCGGGCGGATGCCGGGCCTGTCCGGCCTGCGCATCGTCGAGGACGCGCTGGAGGCGCGCGGCGTGCCGGCCTGACGCGCCGCTCCCCTGGGAATGATCACGTTAAGGGGGTGCCTTCACGCTCCACCGGGCATGCACGCCTAGTGAGGCGTGAACTCGCCTGGGTCGGGCCCGGGAAAGCGATTGCCCGCCCTCTACCAGGCGTCCTCCCGCTTCACCAGGAATGCATGCCCGGTGGAGCGGGCAGAGACCCACTTAACGTGATCATTCCGGGCGGTGCGCGACGTACACGTGGTAGTCGACGTCGCGGCTCTCGCGCCGGACGGTGCGCACCACCTGCTCGACGTCGCCGACGGCATCGGCCAGCACGCCGGCCAGCACCGGCGCCGGCGTCGCCGACCAGACCGCCAGCAGGCCGCCCGGGCGCAGCGCCCGGGCGGCGGCGGAGAGCAGCGGGCGCTCGTACACCTCGGCGTTGCCCTGATGGGCGAGGAAGTGCGGCCCGTTGTCGACGTCGAGCAGGATGCCGTCGTACGTCGACGGCGGCGCCGCCGGCAGCATCGCGCGGACGTCGTCGACCACGATCCGCACCCGTGAGTCCGCGATGACGGCGTCCAGCCCCGGCACGACGCCGCTTCGCAGCACGTCCACCAGCGTGGGCTCGATCTCGACGACGTCGACCCGCCGTACTCGCGCGTCGGCCAGCAGCGACCCGGCGGTGAAGCCGAAGCCGAGCCCGGCCACCAGGACCGCGGACGGCTGCCGGTGACGGTCCAGCAGCAGGTCCGCCAGCAGGCGCTCCGTCGACGTCTCGGCGGTGTCCATGAGGAAGGTGCCGTTGACGATCAGCTCGTAGACCGGCCCGCCGGGTTGGTCGCGGCGTCGGACGACCACCTCGCCGTCGACGCCGTCGTGGCGGACCAGGGTCTGCGGGGCGTCGAACACGAGAACACCGTATGTCCTCGACCGGCGGCACTCGATGTCGTAAGTTCGACTCACACTCTGACGCTCCGATGACGCAGCGGTCACCCAGGAGCGGCAGCCTGCTCCAGGGAGGGCATGTGGGCCGAAGAAACCTCAGCGTCGCGGCCGCCGTCGTCGTGCTCGCCGGGCTGGCCGCCTGCGGGAGCGACGACTCCACGCCGACATTGACGTGGTACATCAACCCCGACAACGGCGGCCAGGCCGAGCTCGCCAAGCGATGTACCGAGGCATCGGACGGTGAATACCGCATCCAGACGTCGCTGCTGCCGCGCCAGGCCTCGGCGCAGCGCGAGCAGCTGGCCCGGCGGCTGGCCGCCAACGACTCGTCCATCGACATCATCAGCCTCGACCCGCCGTTCATCCCCGAGCTGGCCGAGGCCGGCTTCCTCGCCGAGATCCCCGACGACGTCGCCGAGACGGTCACCGACAACGTCGTGCAGGGCGCCATCGACGGCGCCACCTGGCGCGACGAGCTGGTCGCCATCCCGTTCTGGGCCAACACCCAGCTGCTCTGGTACCGCAAGTCGGTCGCCGAGGCCGCCGGGCTGGACCCCGAGAACGAACCGGTGACCTGGCAGCAGATCATCGACGCGGCGCAGTCGCAGGACAAGTATCTCGGCGTTCAGGGCATCCGGGCCGAGGCCTTGACGGTGTGGATCAACGCGCTGGTCACCTCGGCCGGCGGCGAGATCATCGACAACCCCGAGGCGCCCGCCGACCAGGTGCAGCTCGGCCTCGAGACCGACGCCGGGCGCGACGCGGCGCAGATCATCGAGGACATCGCCCGCAACGGGCTGGGCGGGCCGGGCCTGGCCAACGAGGACGAGAACGCGTCGATGCTGCTGTTCCAGGGCGACCGCGGCTCGTTCATGGTCAACTGGCCGTTCGTCTGGGCGGCCACGCTGGCCGGCGTCGAGGCGGGCAACCTCGACCAGTCGCTGGTCGACGACATCGGCTGGGCGCAGTACCCCGCGGTCGCCGAGGGCGAGGACTCCCGTCCTCCATACGGCGGCATCAGCCTCGGCATCGGCGCGTTCAGCGAGCACCCCGACTTCGCCATCGAGGCCGCGCAGTGCATCGTCCAGCCGGAGAACCAGGCCTACTACATGGTCACCAACGGCAACCCGGCGGCCAGCACCGAGGCGTACGAGGACCCCGACGTCCAGGAGACGTTCCCGATGGCCGACCTCATCCGGGAGTCGCTGGAGGCGGCGGCGCCGCGGCCGCAGACCCCCTACTACAACGAGGTCTCCACCGGCCTGCAGAACACCTGGCACCCGCCGATCTCCGTGACGCCGGACTCCTCGCCCGAGGAGGCCACGACGCTCATTACCGAGGTGTTGAAGGGGGAGCGGCTGCTATGAGCGTGACTGAGACCTCCGGCGACACCGGCCGGGCCGCCGACGACGGCGGCAAGGGCGCGATCAGCGACCGGGCGCGGGCCGAGCGGCGACTCGGGTGGTGGCTGGCCGGACCGGCGTTCGTGGTGATGCTGCTGGTCACCGCCTACCCCATCCTGCAGGCGTTCTACGAGTCGCTGTTCCGCTACCGGCTCACCGACCCGGGCGCCCGCGAGTTCACCTGGCTGAACAACTACGTCGTCGTGCTCGGCGACCCGATCTGGTGGCGGGCGGTCGGCGTCACGGTGCTGATCACCGTCGTCACCGTGCTCATCGAGTTGGTGCTGGGCTTCGCGCTCGCGCTGGTCATGCACCGGGCGCTCAAGTCGCTGCGGCCGATCCTGCGCACTGTCATCCTGATCCCCTACGCGATCATCACCGTCGTCTCGGCCTTCGCGTGGTTCTACGCGTTCAACATCGGCTCGGGGTTCGTGAACGCCTGGTTCGACTGGGTGCCCGGCATCAGCGCCGACACCAACTGGTTCGGCGAGTTCGGCACGTCGGTGACGGTCATCATCGCGTCGGAGATCTGGAAGACGACGCCGTTCATCTCGCTGCTCCTGCTGGCCGGCCTGGCGCAGGTGCCCGAAGACCTGCAGGAGGCGGCGAAGGTCGACGGCGCCACCTGGTGGCAGCGGCTGTACAAGGTGACGGTGCCGAACATGAAGGCCGCGATCATGGTCGCGCTGCTGTTCCGGACCCTCGACGCGTTCCGCATCTTCGACAACGTCTTCATCATGACCCAGGGCGCCAACAACACCGAGGTCGTCTCGTTCCTCGCCTACCGGCAGACGATCAGCCGGCTGGAGATCGGGCTGGGCTCGGCGGTGTCCGTGCTGCTGTTCCTGTGCGTGGTGCTGATCAGCTTCCTGTTCATCAAGTTGTTCAAGGTCGATCTGGCCAGCGCGAGAGGGGAGCGATGATGGACGAGGGTCAGCTCTCGCGCGGCACCAAGGTCTGGTGGTGGGTCGCCGGCATCGTCATCCTGGTCTACGCCCTGTTCCCGGTGGCGTGGATCGTCTCGCTGTCGTTCAAGACCCCCAGCGACCTGGGTACGGGGCAGTTCCTGCCGACGGACTGGGTCGGCGACAACTACGACAACATCCTGCGCGGCGACGCCCAGGACCTGTTCCTGTCCTCCCTGCGCAACTCGGTCGGCATCTCGCTGATCGCCACGTTCATCTCCGTGGTCCTGGCGATGTTCGCGGCGTACGCCATCGCCCGGCTCGACTTCCCCGGGAAACGGCTGATCCTGACGACGGCGCTCGCGGTGGCGATCTTCCCGGTCATCTCGATCGTGACACCGCTGTTCAACCTGTGGCGCAACATCGGCCTCTACGACACCTGGCCGGGCCTGATCATCCCGTACCTGTCGCTGACGCTGCCGATCTCGATCTGGACGATGTCGGCGTTCTTCCGCCAGATCCCCTGGGAGCTCGAACAGGCCGCGCAGGTCGACGGCGCCACCACCTGGCAGGCGTTCCGCAAGGTGATCGTGCCCCTCGCGACGCCCGGCGTGTTCACCACCGCGATCATCTCGTTCTTCATCGCCTGGAACGACTTCATCTACGGCATCTCGCTGACCTCGACCGAGGCGGCCCGGCCGGTCCCCGCGGCGCTGGCGTTCTTCACCGGCGCCTCGCAGTTCGAGGAACCGACCGGCGCCATCGCGGCGGCGGCTGTGGTCGTCACGATCCCCGTCGTGATCCTCGTCCTGCTGTTCCAACGCCGGATCGTGTCCGGCCTGACCCAGGGCGCCGTCAAGGGCTGACCCCGCTGCTAATGGAGGAGATCCCATGGCTGCCATCACGCTGAAGGACATCAACAAGCGCTACGGCGACGGCTTCCACGCCGTCAAGGACGTGAACCTCGACATCGCCGACGGCGAGTTCGTCATCCTGGTCGGCCCGTCCGGCTGCGGGAAGTCGACGCTGCTGCGGATGATCGTCGGGCTCGAGGACATCACCAGCGGCGAGCTGCGCATCGGCGACCAGCGGGTCAACGAGAAGGCGCCGCGCGACCGCAACCTGTCGATGGTGTTCCAGAACTACGCGCTCTACCCGCACCTCACCGTCTACGAGAACATCGCCTTCCCGCTCCGGCTGGCGAAGACGCCCGACAAGGAGGTCGACGAGCGAGTGCGGCGAGCCTCCGATCTGCTGGAGCTCAACGAGCACCTGGACCGCAAGCCGGCCAACCTCTCCGGCGGGCAGCGCCAGCGGGTCGCCATGGGCCGGGCGATCGTCCGCGAGGCTCAGGCGTTCCTCTTCGACGAGCCGCTGTCCAACCTCGACGCCAAGCTGCGCGGCCAGATGCGCACCGAGATCTCCCGGCTGCAGAAGCGCCTGGGCATCACGACGGTGTACGTCACTCACGACCAGGTCGAGGCGATGACGCTCGGCGACCGCGTCGTCGTGCTGCGCCGCGGCGTCGTCCAGCAGGTCGCCACGCCGCGCGAGCTGTACGAGAACCCGGTCAACCTGTTCGTGGCCGGATTCATCGGGTCGCCGCCGATGAACTTCATCTCCGCGACGGTGTCCGGCGACAGCCTGCACACCCCGTTCGGCGAGTGGAAGCTGCCGGCGTCGCGTGCGGGGGACCTCAGCGGCCACGACGTCGTGCTGCTGGGCGCGCGGCCCGAGGCGTTCGAGGACGTGTCCGTCGTCTCCGACGCCGTCCGCGACCACGGCGTGGTGTTCGACGCGACCATCGACGTCATCGAGTGGCTGGGCAACGAGCAGTACGCCTACGTGCCCTACGACGCGCCCGAGGACATCCGCGCCCAGCTGGCCGAGCTCGAGCGCGAGCTGGACAGCGAGGCGCTGCGCACCCAGCTGGTGGTCGCGCTGGACGCCAGCAGCCGCATCCCCGAGGGGGCCCCGGCCAGCCTCTGGCTGGACCTGCGGCGGGTGCACGTCTTCGACCCGGAGTCCGGGACCAACCTCACCGTCGAGGCGATGAAGGACCACGGGGATCAGGCGGCCGCCGCGACCCCGAACGGCGGCCGGCCGTCGGCGGCGGCGTCACCGGGGGAGACACAGCGTGAGACACCGCGTGAGACACCGGGGGAGACCGCGCCGCGGGCGACCTCGGAGGCCGGCGAGGGCGGTGACGACACGGTGCCCTGACGGGTACCCCGATCCTTCTTCAGGGGTAGATCTCCGGGGTTTCTCCTCCGTCCGGACGGCCGGGTGATTGCTAAGGTCGTCAGTTGTGGACGAGACAAGCGACCAGCGGGCGATGCGGGCGTCCGATGCCGACCGCGAGCAGGTCGCCGACGTCCTGCGCCAGGCGGCCTCCGACGGCCGGTTGAGCCTCACTGAGCTGGAAGAACGCATCGAGGCGCTGTACGCCGCCAAGACGTACGCCGACTTCGAGCCGGTGATCCGCGACCTCCCCGGCGACCTCCCGCTGCCGCCGTCCGCCGCCATCGTGCGCCGGGCCGCTGCCGCGCCCGCCCCGGCCTCGTCGGCCCGGGTCGGCGGTGTCCCGTCGTCGCGCAGCGCGAAGGTCGTGTTCAGCGGTCTCCAGCGGCGCGGCGACTGGGTCGTGCCGCAGCACTACCGCATCAAGGCGGTCTTCGGCGGCGCCGACCTCGACCTGCGCGACGCCACGCTCGAGTCGGCCGAGGTCGAGATCGACATCAAGGCGGTCTTCGGCGGCGTCAACATCGTGGTGCCGCCCGACATCCGGGTGGCCGTCGACGGCGACGGCGTCTTCGGCGCGTTCAACGACGACACCACCCGCGGCCCGCAGCCGGGCCCGGGCGCGCCGGTCGTGCGGGTCACCGGCAAGGCGGTCTTCGGCGGGGTCAACGTCCAGCGCAAGGCGGCGGGCGAGAAATGAGCGAGGTTCCCGACCACCCGAAACCCGCCCCCGCTCCGAGCGTCGAGTTCCCCGACGTCCGCAGCGCCGCCGACCTGCGCTGCTCCGACGTCGACCGCGAGCGGGTCGCCGAGGCGCTGCGCCAGGCCGCCGGCGACGGCAGGCTGACGCTGACCGAGCTGGAGGAACGGCTCGAGGCGACGTTCAAGGCGCGCACGTACGGCGAACTGCAGCCGATCACCCGCGATCTCCCGCAGGGTCCGTACCCGCTGCCCGGTGGCAACCCGGCGGCGAACTGGCAGCAGGGCCGGCCGGCCGCCGGCCCCCGGGTCGCGTCCCCCGAGGCAGGGGTGCAGCCGCCGCTGCAGCCGTCCGGCGGCCCGGTCCGCCCCTCCGAGCGCATCACCAGCGTGCTCAGCAACGAGAAGCGCCAGGGCCGGTGGGAGGTGCCCGCCCGCATCGACGTCACGTCGATCCTGGGCGAGGTGGTGCTCGACTTCACCGAGGCGGTCGTCCGGACGCCCGAGGTCGAGATCCAGACCGCGATCGTGCTCGGCAGCCTCACCCTCATCGTGCCCGAGGGCATCGACGTCCGGCTCGACGAGGGCACGAACATCCTCGGCGAGCGGAAGATGAAGCTGCGCGAGCCGGTCACGCCGGGCGCCCCGGTCTACCGGGTGCGCGGCTTCGTGCTGCTGGGCGAGGTCACCGTGCGCTCACCGCGAGACAAGCGTCGTCCGCTTCTCGGTCACTGACCAGCGGTCCTGCGATGCCGGGGGGTTCATCGTCGTGCGTGATCGTTCGCCCATGACCTCGCCTGGCGCCGTGCGCCGGTTCGGTCGCAGGTCGGCTCTGGTCCTCGCCCTCGTCGCCGTTCTGTTCGCGGGCGCGCTGGAGCCGGCGTCCGCCGACGCCGGCACCGCCGCACCGGCGGTGAGTGTCACCGAGTCCGCCCGCTCCGCGCCGCCCCGGCCGGCCGCGCCGCCGCAGCCGGCATCGTCCGGTCTGGCGGCCGACGGCACCGCCGACGGCGACGACCCCAGCTGGGGCTGGGGCCCGTCGCGTGTCGTCTGGGCCGCCATCGGCTGGCTCGTCCTCGTGCTGACGGCGGCCCTCCTGATTCGCCGCCGCGTCTCCCGCCGCCGCTGATCCGCGCGGCGATACCACGCTGCCGGCCCAGACTGGGCGCTGTGGAACCGCATCTGCGGGTCTATGCTGTCCGTTGTGCCGCAGTTTCGGATATCTGACGCGGCTCGCCTCTTGGGGGTGAGCGACGACTCGTTGCGACGGTGGGCCGACGGCGGGCGGTTACGGCTCGACCGCGACGACGCCGGGCGCATGGTCGTCGACGGGGTCGAGCTGGCGCGGGTGGCGCGGGAGATCGGGCCCGACGAGGCCGCCCTCCCCACGCCGCGGGAATCCGCGCGCAACCACTTCCCCGGCATCGTCATCTCGGTGAAGAAGGACGGAGTGATGGCTCAGGTGGAGATCCAGGCAGGTCCGCACCGCGTCGTGTCGCTGATGAGCAGGGAGGCCGCCGACGACCTCGGGTTGGATGTCGGCGTCGCGGCGATCGCGTCGGTCAAGGCCACGAACGTCGTCGTCGACCTTCCGGTGGGCCGGGCATGAGGCGCGCGAGGCTCGCGCTCGCCGTCACCGCGGCCGCGCTGCTCTCCGTCGCCTGCGGGGGTGACGACGGAGACGACAGCTCGGCGGCCCCGTCCGACGAGGCGGCGGCGGAGACGACCGAGCCGGCCGACGCGCCCACCGGGACGGTGACGGTGCTGGCGGCCGCGTCGCTCACGGAGTCGTTCGAGGCTCTGGCCGACCAGCTGGGCGACGACTACCCGGACCTCGAGATCGTGTACTCCTTCGGGCCGTCCTCGGGCCTGGTCGAGCAGCTGCTGTCCGGCGCGCCGGCCGACGTGCTGGCGACGGCCGACACGAACACGATGGACGACGCGGTCGCGGGCGGGGTGGTCGACGGCGAGCCGCGAATCTTCGCCCGCAACACGCTGGCGCTGGCCGTCCCGGCGGGGAACCCCGGCAACGTCACCGGGCTGGCCGACCTCGCGAACCCCGACTTGCGCATCGCGATCTGCGAGCCGCAGGTGCCGTGCGGCGGCGCGGCGCAGCGGCTGCTCGACGCGGCGGGGGTCACGGCGGCGCCGGACACCCTGACCACGGACGTCAAGGAGGCGGCGTCGCTGGTCGCGCTGGGTGAGGCCGACGCGGCACTGATCTACCTGACCGACGCCGCGGCCGAGGGCGACGCCGTCGAGACGATCGACGTCCCGGAGACTGACCAGGTGGTCAACGACTACCCGGTGGCCCTGCTGACCGACGCCCCCAACCCGGAGGGCGCGCAGGCGGTCGTCGACGCGATCACCGGCGAGCCGGGCCAGACGATCCTCGGCGAGGCTGGTTTCCTGGCACCGTGAGCCGAACCCGTCGGACCGACGACCTGAGGGTCCCGGCGGGGTTGTTGATCCCCGCGGCGCTCGGTGTCGCGATCCTGGTCCTGCCGATGGTGGGGCTGATCGTGCGGGCGCCGTGGGGAGATCTCCCGTCCATCCTCACCTCCGACGAGGTCCTGACGGCGCTGCGGTTGTCGCTGGTCACGGCGACGGTGTCGACGGGCGTCGCGCTGGTGTGCGGCGTGCCGGTCGCGTGGCTGCTGGCCCGGACGACGCTGCCCGGCCGGTCGGTGCTGCGCGGCCTGGTGACGGTGCCGCTGGTACTGCCGCCGGTCGTCGGCGGCGTCGCGCTGCTCATGGTGTTCGGCCGGCGCGGCCTGGTGGGCGGCTGGCTCTACGACACGTTCGGCATCAGCCTGCCGTTCACCACCGAGGCGGTCGTGCTGGCGCAGGTCTTCGTCGCCATGCCGTTCCTCATCGTCGCGGTCGAGGGGGCACTGCGCACCGCCGACCGCCGCTACGACGATGTCGCGGCCACGCTCGGCGCCACGTCCTGGACGACGTTCCGCCGGGTCACGCTGCCCGCCGTCATGCCGGGCGTGCTGGCCGGCGCGGTGCTGTGCTGGGCCCGGGCGCTCGGCGAGTTCGGCGCGACGGTGACGTTCGCGGGCAGCTTCCCCGGCACCACCCGCACCTTGCCGCTGGAGGCATACGTCGCGATCAACGCCGGCGACAGCGACGTCGCCATCGTGCTCAGCCTGCTGATGATCGCCGTGTCGGTGACCATCCTGGTCGGACTGCGCGACCGCTGGATCGGGGCCGCATGAGCCTCGACGCCGACCTCTCGCTGCGCCGCGGCGACCTCGAGCTGCGGGCGGCGCTCACGGTCGCGCCCGGCGAGGTGGTCGCGCTGCTCGGCCCGAACGGCGCGGGCAAGTCGACGGTGCTGCAGCTGCTGGCCGGGATCCTGCCGCTGGAGGCCGGCCGGGTCGAGCTGGACGGTGTGACGCTCGACGACCCCGCCGAGGGGGTGCACGTCCGGCCGCGCGACCGGCGGGTCGGCATGGTCGTCCAGGACTACCTGCTGTTCCCGAAGATGAGCGTGCTGGAGAACGTCGCGTTCGGGCTGCGCTCGCGCGGCATGCCCCGCGACCGCGCCCGCGCCGAGGCACGCCAGTGGCTGACCCGGATGGGGCTGGACGGGTACGAGCGCCGGCGTCCGGGTGAGCTCTCCGGCGGCCAGGCGCAGCGGGTCGCGCTGGCCCGCGCGCTGATCGTCGAGCCGCGGCTGCTGCTGCTCGACGAGCCGCTGGCCGCGCTCGACGCCGGGACCCGCCCGGCGGTCCGGGCGGAGCTGCGCCGGCACCTCGGCGGCTACGGCGGCTGCACGCTCGTCGTCACGCACGATCCGCTGGAGGCGATGGTGCTCGGCGACCGCGTCGTCGTGCTGGAGCGTGGCGGCGTCGTCCAGCAGGGCGAGCCGGCCGAGGTGGCCCGCCGGCCGCGCACCGACTACGTCGCCCGCCTGGTCGGCCTGAACCTGCTGACGGGCGCCGCGTCGGGGCGCACGGCCCAGCTGCCGTCCGGCGCCGTCGTCGCCCTGGCCCACGACGCCACCGGACTCGTGCACATCGCCTTCCCTCCGGCGGCCGTCACCCTCAGCCCGAGCCGGCCGGAGGGGTCGGCCCGCAACGCGTGGCCGCTGGTCATCGCCGACCTCGAGGCGCACGGCGACCTCGTCCGAGTGACGGCCGACGGCGTGGTGCCGGTGCTCGCGGACGTCACCCCGCTCGCCGTCGCCGACCTCGGGCTGGAGCCGGGCGGGCAGGTGTGGGCATCGGTGAAGGCCAGCGAGATCAGTGTCTATCCGGCGTGAGCCGGTAGTTCAGCTCCGGCCGCCCGGCGCCGCCGTGCCGCGCCTCGCGTTCGACCCGGCCGAGGTCGTGCAGGTGCTCCAGGTAGCGGCGCGCCGTCACCCGCGACACCGACAGCGCGGCGGCCACCTCGCGGGCCGACGCGCCGTCCTGCTCCCGCAGCACCGCCACCACCTGGTCGAGGGTGTCCTCGGCCAGGCCCTTCGGCAGCCGGGACAGGTCGGGCGCGCGCAGCGTGCCCAGCAGGCGGTCGATCTCGTGCTGGCTGGTCGCCTCCGACTCCGCGCTGGTCCGCGCCCGGTAGGCCGCGTAGCGGGTGAGGCGGTCGGCCAGCATCGCGAACGTGAACGGCTTGATGACGTACTGGACGATGCCCAGCGACACCGCGGCGCGCACCATCGCCAGGTCGCGCGCCGCCGTCAGCGCCATGATGTCCGTGCTCAGCCCCGCCGCCCGGAGCTTGCGGCAGACGTCCAGGCCGTGCAGGTCGGGCAGGTTCATGTCCAGCAGGACGAGGTCGATCCGCTCGCGGGCCAGCACGGCCAGCGCCTCGCGGCCGGAGTGCACCGCGGCGGCCAGCTCGAAACCCGGCACCCGCTCGACGTAGGTCGCGTGGGCGGCCGCGACGATCGGCTCGTCCTCGACCACGAGGGTGCGCAGCGCGTCACTCATGCCGGCTCCACCACTGCCGGCGCGGCGGGCAGCGTGGCCCGGAACAGGGTCGCGCCGCCGGTCTCGGCCAGCTCGATCTCGCCGTCCAGGCGGTGCACCACCTGTGCGACCAGCGCCAGGCCCAGGCCCTGGTGCGCGCCGGCGCCGTCCTTCGTGGACCAGCCACGGTCGAAGACGCGGTCGCGGTCGGCGGCGGCGATGCCGGCGCCGGAATCGCTCACCTCGACCATCAGCCCTTCCGTGGCGTCGATCGCGACGTGCACCCAGCGCGGCGGCGGGCCCGCACCGGCGGCGTCGACCGCGTTGTCGACCAGGTTGCCGACGACTGTCACCAGGTCGCGCGTCGACACCCCGGCCTCCTGTGCCGAGCCGGCCGCCTCGATGGTCAGCGCGACGCCGCGCTCGTCGGCCTGCGCGGTCTTGCCGAGCAGCAGCGCCGCCAGCACCGGCTCGTCGATCGCCGCCACCACGCGGTCGGCCAGCGCCTGCGTGGTGGCCAGCTCGGTGGTCGCCAGCTCCAGCGCGGCGTCGGACCGGCCCAGCTCGAGCAGCGACACGACGGCGTGCAGCCGGTTCGCCGACTCGTGCGCGTGCGCTCGCAGCGCATCGGAGAAGCTGGTGGCGGTGTCCAGCTCGCGGGCCAGCCGCTCCAGCTCGGTGTGGTCGCGCATCGTCACCACCGCGCCGCTGCGGCCCTGACCGGCGGCGGAGTCGTCCGTGCGGGCCGGGCGCCGGCTGACGACGATGACCCGTTCCTCGGTGAGCACGATCTCGTCGATCGTGCTGCCCGCGCCGGTCAGCGCCCGGACGACGGTGGGTGGCAGGTCGACGTCGTCGAGGGTGAAGCCGGACGGCAGCGGATCGGGCAGGCCGAGCAGGCGGACCGCCTCGTCGTTGGCCAGCACCACCCGGCCGTGCTCGTCCAGGATCAGCAGCCCCTCGCGGATCGCGTGCAGCACCGACGAGTAGTAGGCGAGCGTGCGGGTGACCTCCGCCGGGCCCATGCCGCCGGTGACCCGGTGCAGCCGCCGCCCGATCACCACCGACCCGGCGACGCCGAGCACGGCTGCGGCCAGCGCCGTCAGGACGATCCACGGGACCTGCTCGGCGACCCGCTCGCCGACGTTCTCGATGGTGACGCCGACGGCGACCAGCCCGACGACGGCGCCGCCGTCGGGCCCGGAGCGCACCGGCACGACGGCGCGGACCGACGGGCCGAGGGTGCCGGAGAACGTCTCGCGCAGCGTGCCGCCGGACGGCGCGTCGCCCAGGTTGCCGAGGAACGTGCCGCCGATCTGTGCCGGGTCAGGGTGGGTGTAGCGGACCCCCTCCGGCGACATGATCGTGATGAAGTCGACGTCGGCGCCGGCCCTGACCCGTTCGGCGTACGGCTGCAGGTGCGCGCTGGGGTCGTCGGTGCCGAACGCGGCGATCACCGACGGCGCCGCGGCGACGGCCCGCGCGACCGACAGCGAGCGGTCGCCGGCCGCCTCACGGGCCTCGCGCTGGGCGTTCACGACCACCATCGCCGTCACGACCGCGACGATGCCGAGCACGACCGCCAGCTGGATGACGACCGTGCTGCGCACCAGACTCCACCGTCGCCACGGCCTCGTGAGCGACCCCATCACGTCAGTCTGCGGCACGTGCGCCGCTCCCGTCACCCGTCCCCGCCGGCCACCAGCCCGGCGACGGCGGCCGTGACGCCGGCGGTGGTGGCCTCGCCGCCGACGTCGGGAGTGCGGGTCGCGACCGAGCTCAGCGTCGTCGTGATCGCCGTCATCAGCTCGGCCGCCGCCTTCTCGTGCCCGAGGCGCTCCAGCATCAGCACGCACGACCACAGGGCGCCGATCGGGTTGGCCCGGCCCTGCCCGGCGATGTCCGGGGCGGAGCCGTGGACCGGTTCGAACATCGACGGGTACGTGCCGGTCGGGTCGATGTTGGCCGACGGCGCGATGCCGATGCTGCCCGCGACGGCCGCCGCGAGGTCGCTGAGGATGTCGCCGAACAGGTTCGACGCGACGACGACATCGAACCGCTCCGGCTGCAGCACGAACTTCGCCGCCAGCGCGTCGATGTGCTCCTGGTCCCAGCGCACGTCGGGAAAGCGCTCCGCGCGTTCGGCGACGACCTCGTCCCAGAACGGCAGCGTGTGGACGATGCCGTTGCTCTTCGTCGCCGACGTGACGTAGCCGCGGCGGCCGCGGGCCAGCTCGAACGCGTAGTCGGCGATCCGGCCGACACCCGCGCGGGTGAACACCGACTCCTGGACGGCGAACTCGTCCGGGAAGCCGCGGTTGAGCCGCCCGCCGATCTCGCTGTACTCGCCCTCGACGTTCTCGCGGACGACCACGAGGTCGACGGCGCCCGGCGCTGCCGCGCGCAGCGGGCTGCCGACACCGTCGAACACCCGGATCGGCCGCAGGTTGACGTACTGCCGGAACGCCCGCCGGATCGGGATCAGCAGTCCCCACAGCGACACGTGGTCCGGCACGCCCGGCCAGCCGACGGCTCCGAGCAGGATCGCGTCGAACCGGGCCAGCGTCTCCAGCCCGTCGGCCGGCAGCATCGCGCCGGTCTCGGCGTAGCGCCGGCAGGACCAGTCGAACGTCTCGTAGGCGAGGTCCAGGCCGTGCCGCCGGTCCAGCGCGTCCAGCACCGTCCGGGCCGACTCGATCACCTCGGGGCCGATCCCGTCGCCGGGGATGACCGCGATCGTCTGCGCCACCGCCGTCACCCGCCCAGGCCGAGGACGCTCACCATGACCGGGAGCAGCAGCAGGATCAGGATCGCGCCGAGCACGTCGAACGAGACGCCGGAGCGGATCATCTTGGTGATCGGCACGACGCCGGACCCGTAGACGATCGCGTTCTGCGGCGTCGACACCGGCAGCATGAACCCGAACGACGCGCCGAACGTCGCGGCCAGCGCCGGGACGAACGGGTTGACGCCCGCCGCGACCGCGATCGGGATGATGATCGGGACGACGACGGCGGCCGCGGCCGTGTTGCTGGTGGTCTCCGAGATCACGATGGCCAGCAGCACGGCGAACGCCGTGATGGCGAACGTGCTGGTCAGGCCGAGGGAGTCGAAGGCGCCGCTGCCGATCGTCTCGGCCAGGCCCGTCGACTCCAGCAGCGAGCCGAAGATGATGCCGGTGCCGAACAGCACCACCGTGCCCCAGTCGATGCGGGCGGCGTCGCTCCAGCGCAGCGTGTACTCGCGCCGCTTCCAGTCGCTGGGCAGCAGGAACAGCAGCGAGGCGCCGATGACCGCGACGACGCCCTCGTTCAGCCGGCCGCTCACGGTCGTGTACAGCTCGGACTCGGTGCCGGCGACGACCGCGATGACGCCGGGGAAGATCCACAGGCTGACGGTCACGCTGAACGCGATCAGGGTGTTCTTCTCCGCTCGCGAGAACCGGCCGAGCGCGGCCTTCTCCTTCGCCACCCACTCCGAGACGCCCTCGAGGTGCTTGATCTCGGGCCGGTTGAGCAGCAGCAGCACGATGGCGAGCGCGACGAACATCAGCGCGCAGATCGGCAGCGCGAGCAGCATCCAGTCCAGGAACGAGATCGTCTCGCCGGTCGCCTCCTCGATCAGCCCGCGGCCGATGAGGTTCGGCGGCGACCCGACCGGCGTCAGCAGCCCGCCGACGCTGGCGCCGTACGCGAGCATCAGCATCAGCGCGGCGCCGACCCGCAGCCGCAATGGGTCGAAGTTCCCCGCGACCAGTCCCTTCGCCTGCAGCAGCTTGGCGATGACGGTGAGGATGCCGATCGCCGTCGGCATCAGCATCGCCACCGTCGCGGTGTTCGAGACGAACGCTGACAGCAGGCAGGTGATCAGCCCGAAGACGATGATCACCCGCGTGGTGGACGAGCCGACGCCGGGCAGGTTCAGCATCCACATCGCGAACCGCTTCGCGAGGCCGTGCTTGAGCATCGCCTGCGCCAGGATGAACGCGCCGATGAACGTGAACACCGTCGGCGAGCCGAACGGCGCCAGCGCCTCGGCCGCCGGCACCACGCCGAGCAGCACGATCGCGCCGATACCGATGAACCCGCCGACCGGGATCGGCACCGGCTCGGTGACCCAGAGGACGATGACGCCGAGCAGGATCGCGGCGAGCGTGTGCTGCTGGTCGTCCAGACCCAGTGGCAGCAGCAGCGCGATCACGGTGACGAGGGGCGCGAGGAAGAGCCCCGCGGTGCGGCGGCCGCGTTCGAAGCGTTCCTCGGCGGGGCTCAGCTGCTGCTCACCGAGGCTGCGATAGGTGGCGTGGCCGAGGAACGCCTTGTCGACGTCGGTGGGCGGCGGTGTCGCCCGGTCGGTGACGGACACGTGCGGCTCCTCTCGGGTGGCGGTCGTTTGACGCCCGAGTGTGAGCCAGCCCACATCGTCGTGTCACCGTTGCGTAACTTGAGTACATCGATCGGAAACGTCCACGGTCGTGTCGGGCGGCACGTGGGTGGGCCGCTGCGGCGTGGCGGGCGGCGACCTGGAACGATGCTGGGGTGGCAGCCACCTCGACCCGCGGCAACCCCTCGCTGGGCGACATCCTGCGCAGCGTCGGCGTCCTGGCCGGCGTGATCGCCGTGATCGCTCTCGTGTTCAACCTGCTCAGCGACGACGAGCCGCGGCTGCCCGACGCGGTCGACTATCAGCCGGCGCTCGCCGTGGCCCGCGAGGAGTACGGGTACGACGTGCTGGCGCCCGAGCCGGTCCCGGACGGCTGGCGCGCCACCAGCATCGACTTCGCCCAGGAGTCCGGCGGCGACCGCTGGAAGCTCGGCTTCCTCATCGGCGACGGCGAGCAGTTCATCGGCCTGGAACAGACCGACGGCGAGATCCAGAGCTACCGCGACGATCGCCTGGCCGGCTTCCAGCCCGACGGCGAGAGCACCATCGACGGCGACACCTGGGAACGCCTCCTCGAGGACGACGACCGGCCCGACCGCGCCCTCGTCCGCGTCGACGGCGGCGCGATCACGATCGTCCGCGGCACCGTCTCGTACGAGGGGCTCGAGGACTTCGTGCGGCTGCTGCGCTGACTGTCACAGCGGGTGAGTGTGGCGCACCTTCGATGGTGTGGCGGGCGATGACGGCAGCGGGCCCATCCGGCGGGCGCTGACCGGGTTGCTCGACGCCTGGCTCGATCTCGACCGCAGCTGCGCTGCGCCGCTCGACCAGGCCCGGTCCCATGCGGCCGCGGTGGCCCGGGCGGCCGATGGTGCGCGTCTCGAGGGCGCCGCCATCGCCCCGCTGGTGCCGCCGCGGGTCGCCCTCGGCGTGGCCGGGGCCACCCGTTCGCTGGACGACCTGGCCCGGGTGTTCGCCGACGAGACCAGGGCACTGGTCGAGCTGCTCACCGGCGCACCGGGCACCGTCACCCCGGTGGCGCTGGGGTCCGGTCCGGAGGCCATCGTGGCGGCGTTCCCCGAGGGCGATGGGCGCACGTACGTCGCCGACCTGGTCGCCGACGCCGCGGTCGACGAGCGGCAGCCGTCCGAGGTGGCCGAGCGGGCGCCCACGGTCAACGCGATCCCGCTCTCGGTGGCGGCCGGCCTGCGCGCCGAGTTCGGCGAAGTGCTGGGCTCCGACCTGCTGGCGATGATCTGCCATCCCCGCGGCCACGCCGTCCAGCTGCACGGCCCCGATGTGCCGGACGAGGCGCTGATGGCGCGGGTGAGCTGGAAGAAAGATCCGATGGGCCGCACGGACGCCAAGAACTCCTGGCGCCGCGACGCCGACGGAGTGGTGCACACGAAGCACGGGATCGGCCACGTGGCGGGGAAGTTCACCACGGTGGAGGCCTTGATCAAGCCGCTCAAGGCGCTGCTCGCCCACACCGGCGGCACGCTCGAAGGCCTGCACGCCTACCTGAACCGCCACGGCACGATCGCCGGCGCAAGGATCTTCGTCGCCGCGGAGGACGCCGGATTGGCGCCGGGCGACACGGCCGGATTCCGTGGCGCGGGCACCTCTAACCCAGAGATGACCGACCATTGGTTCAGGGCCAGGCGCGATGCCATGGCGAGTGGCGGTGGGCCCATGCCGATCGTCCGCACCGACCAGGTCGCTGACAACGACAGTCCCGGAGCTGCGATGATCTTCCGGAAGATCGACGGACAGTGGATGCTCGTGACCTGCTTTCCGGACGGTGCCAAGAAGGACGACTTCATCGGAATGGGAGACGCGCCGTGACCGAGCGGACCGAGAACTACCGGCGCTGGATGGGTAACTCGTTCGTGGGCGTCGACACCTATCCGGACGGCTATACCGAGGGCTGCGAATCGGTCGCGCAATGGGAGGCTGACCCCGAGTGGGGAGACAGCTTCGCGGCGTTCAAGGACGAGTTGTCGGCCCACATTCGTGACTCGTCGCACACACCGGTGGGCAAGCAGGAGACGCAGTGGCTGAACGACGAGTGGCTGCGCAATCTCTGGTACGACCTGTTCGGACCCGATCCGTCGCCGGGCGACCCTTACCCCGTCCCGGCTGAGGAGTGGGGCCATCCGCGTGACACGCCGTACATCCAGCACGCCGTGGGCGAGAGCGACGCCGACGCGACCGAGGACGAGCGGGCCTGGTTGGCGCAGCGCGGGCTCAAGCACGCCGGCATCCGGCGCGGCCACTCCTGGCGGCGGACGCCGCCCGCCGACTATGCGGACCGGCTGGCTCGGCTCACCGCGGAGGGCAAGCGGACGGCGTACGACGGCGAGGTGTGATCGGCCTTGGGCGCCGGCGTCAGCCCTCGGTGTCGGGGCCTAGGCCTTGCCGCTGGCGGCATCGAGCTTGGCGCGGGCGCCGTCGAGGTAGCGCTCGCACAGGGCGGCCAGCTCTTCACCGCGCTGCCACAGCGCCAGCGACTCCTCCAGCGTGGTGCCGCCGGCCTCGAGCTTCGCGACGATCTGGATGAGCTCGTCGCGGGCCTGTTCGTAGGTGGGTTCGGCGGCCTGCATGGGCAGCCAACCTACCAGTCAGGCACCTCTCAGGGCGCCGGGCGCTCGCCGGCGGCGTCGACCGTCGCCGCGATCTCGCCGCCCGCGACCAGCAGCCGCACGTGGTCCCCGGCCGTGACGTCGGCGGGCTGCCGCACGACGGTCCCGTCGTCCTTCTGCACGACGGCGTAGCCGCGCTCCAGCGTGGCGGCGGGTGACAGCGCCCGGATGCGTGCCCGGGTGTGGTCGACCTCGACGGCGGCGCGGTCCAGCGCGTGCCGCACCGTGCGCCGGGCCCGCTGCACCAGCGCGTCGACCTCCTGGGTGCGCAGCCGCAGGCCGTGGTGCGGGTCGGCCAACGCCGGGCGGGAACGCAGCGAGTCCAGGCCGTGCCGCTCGCGGTCCAGCCGGTGCCGGACGGCGGACCGGATGCGCTCGCGCGCCCGGGCCACCCGCTCGGCCTCCTCGGCGACGTCGGGCACCACGCGCTTGGCCGCGTCGGTCGGCGTCGACGCGCGGACGTCGGCGACGAGGTCGAGCAGCGGGGCGTCGGCCTCGTGTCCAATCGCGCTGACCACGGGGGTCGTCGCGGCGGCAACGGCGCGCACCAGCGCCTCGTCGGAGAACGGCAGCAGATCCTCGACCGAGCCGCCGCCGCGCGCGATGATCACGACGTCGACCTCGGGGTCGCGGTCGAGCACCCGCAGCGCGTCCATGATCTGGCTGACGGCGTTCAGCCCCTGCACGGCGACCGGCTCGACCCGGAACCGCACGCCGGGCCAGCGCCGTCGCGCGTTCTCGAGGACGTCGTGCTCGGCCTTGGAGTCGCGGCCGCAGATCAGCCCCACGACCCGCGGCAGGAACGGCAGTGGCCGCTTGCGCGCGTCGGCGAACACCCCCTCGGTGGCCAGGATCTTCCGCAGCCGCTCGATGCGGGCCAGGAGATCGCCCAGTCCGACGGTGCGCAACTGGTCGGCGGCCAGTGAGAGCGTCCCGCGGGTGAAATACCAGGACGGCTTCGCGTGCACGACGACGCGTGCGCCGTCGGCCAGCGGCACCTCCAGCGCGTCGAGCAGGCCGACCGGGCAGGTCACGGTCAGCGACACCTCGGCATGCGGGTCGCGCAGCGTGAGGAACGCCGTCGACGTGCCCGGACGGCGGGAGTACTGGGCCACCTGGCCCTCGACCCAGACCGGGCCGAGCCGGGCCACCCACTGGCCGATCAGCTGCGAGATGACGCGGACCGGTGCGGGCTTCTCCGGCGATGTGTCGAGGGCCACGATGGGCACCGTACCTCTTGCTTCGATTCCCCGGCGGACCTCGCCGGTCGGCAGCGGCCGCTCGCTCCGACGTCGAGAGCACCTAGCATGGAACACATGACTGATTCGGGACGAGTGCTCCTGGCCGCCCCGCGGGGATACTGCGCGGGCGTCGACCGCGCCGTGGTCACCGTCGAGAAGGCGCTCGACCACTACGGCCCGCCGGTCTACGTGCGCAAGCAGATCGTGCACAACAAGCACGTCGTCGAGACCCTCGAGCAGCGCGGCGCCATCTTCGTCGAGGAGCTGTCCGAGGTGCCCGAGGGTGCGCTCGTCGTCTTCTCCGCGCACGGTGTGTCGCCCATGGTGCACTCCGAGGCCGCCGACCGCGGACTGCGGACCATCGACGCCACCTGCCCGCTGGTCACCAAGGTGCACAACGAGGCCCGCCGGTTCGCCAAGGACGACCTCGACATCGTGCTGATCGGCCACGCCGGGCACGAGGAGGTCGAGGGCACCTCGGGTGAGGCGCCCGAGCACATCCAGCTGGTCGAGAGCCCGGCCGACGTCGACAAGATCGAGGTCCGCGACCCGTCCCGTGTCGTCTGGTTGTCGCAGACCACGCTCTCCGTCGACGAGACGTACGAGACCGTCGGCAAACTGCGCGAGCGGTTCCCGGCGCTGATCAGCCCGCCCAGCGACGACATCTGCTACGCCACGCAGAACCGCCAGGTCGCGGTCAAGGAGATCGCCGCCGAGTCCGAGCTGGTGCTGGTGGTCGGCTCGGCCAACTCGTCCAACTCGGTGCGGCTGGTCGAGGTCGCTCTCGACGCCGGCGCCGACGCCTCGTACCGCATCGACAACGCCTCCGAGATCGACGAGGCCTGGCTCGACGGCGTCACCACGGTCGGCCTGACCAGCGGTGCGTCCGTGCCCGAGGAACTGGTCGACGGCGTCGTCGCGTGGCTCGGCGAGCGCGGCTTCCCCACCGTCGAGGAGCACCGCACCACCGAGGAGTCGTTGATCTTCTCGCTGCCGCGCGAGCTGCGTCGCGACCTCAAGGCGTCGGTGGCCACCGACTGACCTGCGTCAGCCGCCCTTCTCCTTCTTGTCCTTGTCGCGCCCGCCGAGGCCGCTGACCAGAAGGATCAGGCCCCAGATCCCGATGGGCCACACGGGCCAGAACCGCTGCAGGTCGCCGGAGGCGATGCTGCTGATGCCCCAGATGCCGATCATGATGACGGCGGCGCCGGCCCACGCCTGCCACTCGTCGAGGTACTCGCGAAGTTCTCGCTTCTTCCGCTCCGCGACGACCTTCTGCTGCTCCTCCTCGGCCTGACGGCGCTCGCGCTGCAGCGGCTGCGGGAGGTCGGCCGTGAGACGGTCCAGCTCGCCGTAGGTGCGCGACTCCCACACCGCCTGGATGCGGCGCTGGTACTCGTCGTTGTCGAGCCGACCCTCCCCGAAGGCGTCGCGCAGGTCCTCGGCGACCAGTTCCCGATCGTCGTCGCTCGCCCTCTGGTCCGATCGCCGCGCGGGCAGATCGCTCATCCCGGCCTTCTCCCTTCGCGTGTCGGAGCAAGGATACGACCGGCCGCGCGCCGGACCGGCCACGTGGAACGCCCGGGCCTGCGAGGTTCGGCGGACTTCCGGCGCATGTGGCGGGACCTTGGTCCCTGGTCGGCTCGGTGCCGCCTGTGGAATCTGAAGGTGTGAACGCGCTCGCTCATGCCGATTCCGCCGGTCTGGAGAATCTCGGCCGGTACGACTGCTATGCGCTGCTGCGAACGGTGCCGATCGGCCGCATCGTGTTCACCGAAGCCGCGCTCCCGGCGATCCAGCCGGTGAACTTCGTTCTCGACGGCGACGACGTGATCATCCGCACCGGCATGGGGTCGAAGCTCGCGGCCGCCACCCGGTCCGCCGTCGTCGCGTTCGAGGCGGACCAGTACGACGAGGACGCCCTGACCGGCTGGTCGGTGGTGCTGGTCGGACGCGCTGACGCGGTCGTCGACGAGATCGAGCGGCGCGGGCTGGCCGGGCTCGGGCTGACGCCGTGGGCGCTGGGGGAGCGGCCGCACTACATCCGCATCCAGCCGGAGATCGTCCGCGGCCGCCGCATCCGCCGGCCATCTGCACTCTGACCTGGCGATTTGTCCTCATCGGGACCAAGGTCACCGCCCTTGGCGACGTTCGCCT
>NZ_QVAI01000069.1 GCF_003427025.1 Jiangella endophytica | reverse complement strand
CGACGGCGTCCGGTGAGCGTGCACGTCACCGTCCCGCTCACCACCCTCGCCGGCCTCACCGACCAACCCGGCCACCTCGACGGCTACGGACCCATCCCCGCCCACGTCGCCCGCGAACTCGCCACCGAAGGCGTCTGGACCTGGCTACGAACCGACCCAGCGACCGGCCACCTCCTCGACACGAGCCGCACCACCTACCGGCCGACCCAAGCACTGGCCGACTTCATCACCGCACGCGACACCACCTGCCGCGCCCCCGGCTGCCACCGCACCGCGACCACCTGCGACATCGACCACATCACCCCGTTCGCGGCCGGCGGCACCACCACACCCGACAACCTCCACACCCTCTGCCAAACCCACCACCTCCTCAAACACCACGGCCACTGGACCGTCCGCCGAGCACCCGACGGCACCACCCGATGGCGCAGCCCCAC
>NZ_QVAI01000068.1 GCF_003427025.1 Jiangella endophytica | reverse complement strand
GCGCCTCGGCGCGGCGCCGGTGGCGGCGGAGCGGGCGGCGTCGGTGGTGGCGGAGCGGGCGGCGTCGGTGGCGGCGTCGGTGGTGGCGTCGGTCTGCCCGTGCGTGATGTGGGCGGTGGTGGTGGGGTTGGCGTGCGCGGCCCGGCCCCGGTCGGCGTGTGCCGGTGCGAGAAGGTCGGTGCTGGTCGCGGGTGGCGCCTCGCCCCGGGCGGCGTGGGGCAGGGCGTCGGTGAGGTGGTCGCGGGCGAGATCGGCTGGCGCAGGGCCGCCGCCGCTGGCTTTCGTGGGGCGGCGAGCACCTGTGGCTTGCTCCGGGGTCGGATGGCGAGCGGCCGCCGGGCGGTCGGTCGCTGTGGTCTGACCGGCGGCTGCGGAACGGTCCGTCGCGGTGACGCCGCGCGTGGGCGCGGGACGGCCGGTGCTTGCGGGGCGGTCGGTCG
>NZ_QVAI01000067.1 GCF_003427025.1 Jiangella endophytica | reverse complement strand
CCGTCCCCCTGCTGCCCATTTTCTCAGCCGCGCAACCGCGCCTCAAGCGGACTGACGGGCGCTCCGCGCCGGCGAGACCGCTTGACCCACGATTCCGCGGCCAAGAACTGGCAGCTATCAGGGGGACGGGGCGAGTCTGGGCACACCTCAATGTCGGCAGCCGACGCCACGGTCGTTCGCGGACGTGGACCTGCCCATCGGCGGCCGTCACCTCCACCCCACCGGTGACGCGGAGCTGTGGACTGCCATGATCATCAACGATCGCTTACATCACTAGGCGTTCTCCCGCTCTGCGAGGCGTGCATGCCTGGTGGAGTGGGAGAACGCCTAGTGAAGTCGGTGCGAACCGGTGTTCACGGGCGGTTGGTGGCGCCGGGGCGGCTGTGAGCTGTCTCTTGATCACGGTTCTCACCACGCGCACGCCGATGTCAACGGAGCCGGTGCGATGGCCACCGCCGCGCCGCGTTCCACCCCTCGGCCGTGACCCGTGGCCTCCCGTCGGCCGTGCCCCGTCCCCCCACGTCTGCGGTCTGCGGTCTGCGGTCTGCGGTCTGCGGTCTGCGGTCTGCGGTCTGCGG
>NZ_QVAI01000066.1 GCF_003427025.1 Jiangella endophytica | reverse complement strand
CACTGATCCCGGGTTCCCGTCGAGGCCGCCGCTCAGGCGCGCCTCAACCGCCGCCTACCCAGGAGCCGCCCCATGACCGTCCACCTCGCCGCCACCACCCCGACCCCCACCGCGCACCCGCCCACCTCGGTCGACACCACCACCTTCAAAGCCGCGTTCCGCCGCCACGCCGCCGGCGTCGTCATCATCACCGCCGACACCGGCGGCCACCCCACCGGCTTCACCGCCACCTCACTCGCCTCCGTCTCCCTCGACCCACCCCTGCTGTCCTTCGCCCTCGCCACCACCGCCTCCAGCTGGCCCACCCTCGCCACCACCCCCACCCTCGTCGTCAACTTCCTCGCCGACCACCAACACCACCTCGCCACCACCTTCGCCACCAGCGGCATCGACCGATTCGCCGCACCCACCCGATGGTCACGCCTCATCACCGGCGAACCCACCCTCGACGACGCCCCCAGCCACCTCCGCGCCGACATCATCGACCGCCACCCCATCGGCGACCACCACATCGTCATCGCCCACGTCACCCACGCCTGGACCACCGGCGACCACGCCCCGCTCGTCTACCACTCCGGCACCTACGGCCGCGTCCAGCACCACTGACG
>NZ_QVAI01000065.1 GCF_003427025.1 Jiangella endophytica | reverse complement strand
GCGCGGCGTCCCGGGAGGGCGATGCTCGCCGCGATCGCGAGCGCCGCCGCCACGGCTAGTGCGGCGAAGGCGGCACGGAACTGCGGCAGGCCCGGCGAGTCGGTGAGGACGAGCGACACGGTGGCGATGCCCAGCGCGGCGCCGAGCTGGTTGGCGAGGTACAGCATGGAGCTGCCCTGCGGTGCGAGGTCGGGCGGCAGTACCCGGAACACCGAGCCGATGGCGGGGGCCCCCACGGAGCCGAGGCCGGCGCCGAGGACGAACAGGGCCACGACGGTGAGCGGCAGTGCGGTGGGTGCCAGCGTCAGCGCCACGAGCGCGGCCAGTGCCGCTCCGGCGCCCGCACAGGCCAACGGGCGCGGGCCCACGCGGTCGGAGAGTCGCCCGGCGACCGGCATCGCGAGAGCCGAGCCGATCCCGAGCGCCGCGAGCAGGAGCCCCGTCCTGGCCGGGTCGACGCCGTGCAGGCGTTGGTAGAAGACGGGAACGAGGAAGAGCGAGCCGAAGGTGGCCAGGCCGGCGACCGCCGCGGCAGCGAGGCTGGCGGTGAACCGCGGCCGGGCCAGCAGCCGCAGCTCGATCAGCGGCGTGCCGCGGGTCCGGAACGCGTGCG
>NZ_QVAI01000064.1 GCF_003427025.1 Jiangella endophytica | reverse complement strand
CCATCTGTTCCTGCGTCTTGAACGTGTTGACGACGATGTAGTAAAGCGGTGTCGCGACCAGACACGCGAGGCCGAGGATCACCACACTGAGCAGGGGACGCCGGCGCCGGGTCACAGCACCCTCCTCTCGATCCGCCGCGAGAGCAGCAGCTGACCCACCGCGAGGGCGGCGACGGCGATCGTGAAGACCACGGCCAGCGCCGACGCGACGGCGTACCGGCCCTGGCCAACGCCCATCGTGATGATCGACTGCGTGATCGTGTACGTCTCGAACCCGGGTCCGCCGCCGGTGAGCGTGTACGGCAGGTCGAACACCTTGAGCCCGCCGGTCATCAGCAGGAACTGGCTGATCACCATGGCAGGCGTGAGCAGCGGCAGCGTGATGTGCAGGAACTGTTTCCAGCTGCCCGCGCCGTCGATGGTGGCGACCTCGTAGTACTCCGACGGGATCGACTGCAGATAGGCCAGATAGAGCACCGCGTGCCAGCCGACGCCGCCCCAGACGCCCACCACGATCACCGACACCTTGGCCAGCGTCGCGTCGGACAGCCACGGCACCGGGCCCACGCCGAGCGTCGCGTCCAGCACGGAGTTGAGCACCCCCGACCCGAGCGGCGACAGGATGTATGCCCACACCAGTCCGAGGACCGCCATGCTCGGGATCGC
>NZ_QVAI01000063.1 GCF_003427025.1 Jiangella endophytica | reverse complement strand
GGCGATCCAGATCCGCGGCGACGGCAACGACGCCGCGGTCCGGGTGGTCGCGAGCACCTCGTTCGAGAACCCGAGCAGCGACGTCCTCACCGTCGGCGGCAAGGAGCTGGAGCCGCCGTACGAGATCGTCGCCATCGGCGACCCGGGCGAGTTGAGCGGCTCCATGATGTTCGCCAACGGCGTCGTCGCCAGTATCGAAGGTAGCGACGGCAGCAGCGCCGAGGCCACCGTCGACGAGTACGACGACCTCACCGTCGACGTGTTGCACGAGCCGCAGGCGCCTCAGTACGCTCGCCCGGCGCCGGACGACGGCGACGACGAATGACCCCGCACCGGTGCCCCAGAGGAGGCAGATCTCGTTGTATCCCGACGACCTGAGGTACACCGCGGAGCATGAGTGGGTCCGCAAGCCCGGCGAGGCCGCGGGCAGCGTCCGCGTCGGCATCACGCATTTCGCTCAGGAGCAGCTCGGCGACATCGTGTACGTGCAGTTGCCGGCTGTCGGTGACGACGTCACCGCGGGTGGCGTCTGCGGCGAGCTCGAGTCGACCAAGAGCGTGAGCGAGCTGTTCGCGCCGATCACCGGTACCGTCGCGGCCCGCAACGAGGAGCTCGACGCCGCGCCTGAACAGGTCAACGCCGACCCCTACGGCGCGGGCTGGATGATCGAGATCGTCCCCGCCGATCCCGG
>NZ_QVAI01000062.1 GCF_003427025.1 Jiangella endophytica | reverse complement strand
GCAGCGCCGGCGACTCCCGCCGCGATGGACTGGAGTCAGCGCCGGAGACGCCGGCGACACTCCCAGAAAGGGCAGGACGATGACCACGTCCAGCAGCCACGACGTGCCGATCCGCAACGTCGCGCCGCAGAGCACCGAGGCGCAGACCACCACCGGCACCGACCACCCCGACGTTCGTCCCGTCGCGCTCCAGTACGTCCTGGCCGCTCTGCGGCTGGCGCTCGGCTGGACCTTCCTCTGGGCGTTCCTGGACAAGACGTTCGGCCTCGGGTACGCGACCCCGAGCGACAACGCCTGGATCGACGGGGGCAGCCCCACCACCGGCTACCTGTCCGGCGTCGAGGGCCCGTTCAAGGACTTCTTCCACGACCTGGCCGGCAACACCTGGGTGGACTGGCTGTTCATGATCGGCCTGCTCGGCATCGGGGTCGCGCTGATCCTCGGCATCGGCATGCGCGTCGCGGCGGTCGCCGGGGTGCTGATGCTCGGCATGATGTACCTGGCGTCGTTGCCGCTGGACAACAACCCGTTCATGGACGAGCACATCACCGAGGCCCTGATGATCGTGGTCCTGGCGCTGACCTTCTCCGGCCGCTACCTCGGGCTGGGCCGGCTGTGGGAACGCATCCCGCTGGTGCGGAAGAACCGCTGGCTCATCTGAGCCGCCGGCCGTCCCGTCCGCGCCGACCCGCCACTGGCGGGC
>NZ_QVAI01000061.1 GCF_003427025.1 Jiangella endophytica | reverse complement strand
CCGTTCGACCTCGCTCAGCGGCTGCTGTCGCTGGACCACGTGTCGGGTGGGCGGGCCGGGTGGAACATCGTCACGACGCGGAGCGCGCCGGCCGCACGGAACTTCGGCCTGCCGGACGTTCCGCACGCCGACCGGCGCTACGACCGGGCCGCCGAGTTCGTGGAACTGGTCCTCGCGCTCTGGGAGTCGGCGGCCTTGGGGCGCGACGTTGGTCACCACGGCGAGTTCTTCGACGTGGACGGCCGGCTGCGGGTACCACCCTCCCCGCAGCGTCACCCGGTCCTGTTGCAGGCGGGCGGCTCGGTCAAAGGGCGTCGTCTCGCCGGCCGCTACGCCGACGGAGTCTTCGCGGCGGAGCTGACGAAGGCGGGCGCGATCGAGCACTACGACGAGGTCAAGCGGTATGCCGCCGAGGCCGGGCGGTCACCGGCGACGGTGAAGATCCTGCCCGGTCTGCTGCTCAGCCTGGGCAGCACGGAGGAGGAGGCCAAGCGGCGCAGCGACGAACTGCACGACCTGGGACCCGCCGCCTATTCGGTGCAGTGGTTGTCGCAGGCCATCGGATACGACGCGTCGCACCTGGACCTGGACGAGGGATTCCCTGACGAGGTGCTCGAGGCCGCGCTGGATCCCAAGGTGGCCGGCGGCAGCATCGGGTTCCGCCAGTCGATCGTCAAGCAGATCCGCGCGACCAACCCGACGGT
>NZ_QVAI01000060.1 GCF_003427025.1 Jiangella endophytica | reverse complement strand
GCCGCCGGAGGGGCGGCCACCGCCGCGCGAGTCGTCACCGGAACGCGGACCAGACGAGCGGCCACCTCGGGAATCGTCGCCGGAGCGGCGGCTGGCAGGGCGGCCACCACCGGTACCGCCGTCGCCGCCTCGGCCATCGGAGCGCGACGAACCATCGGAGCCCCGCCGCGACGGGCCTCCGCGCGACCCGCCGGACGGCCGGTCCTGCCGGTCACCGCCGCTTCGCCCGGCTCGGCCGTCGTCGGACGGGTCCGGCGTGTTGTGACGGTCGGGACCAGACATCGATGATTCCTCTCATTCCTCAGGTGGTCACCCACATTCTCCCCTGTCGGCAACCGAACTGGCGTATCGGGCGCGGACCGGGGGTCCGTGGTGTTGGTGTGTCCTCGTGCGACGCCGCTGTGGGTGGCGGTGCCCTGGGCCGTCTGCCATGGTGCCCGTGCGGGGAACGTGTGCTCGGTGCCCGAGCAGGCAGCGGCTGGGTGGACGGTGTCGCGCGGACGTCGCGGTGCGGCCGTGGCGTTCGCGCTGATCGCGCGACAGCCCTGCGTGTGTTCGGTGGTGCCGTGCCGGAGTGCGGCCACCGTGGAGCGTATGTACGGGTTGCCGCGGTAGCGCGGTGCGGGTGTTCGGCCGCCCACCGCCAGCCGGCCCATGCGGAAGGTCGCGTGGTGCAGCCGTTCATCCGATGCCGTAAATAGAATGAGGCCCCAACCCACGAACATGTTCGGGGTTGGGGCCTCACT
>NZ_QVAI01000006.1 GCF_003427025.1 Jiangella endophytica | reverse complement strand
GACGCCGCGTGACGCCATCGATGGCGTCACGCGGCGCAGCATGCTGTCAGCGCTGCGTCATCATGACGCTTGACATGACGCCATAATGACGCCACCATGGCGTCATGGAGCTCACTCAGTACGTCGAAGCGTTGCGCGGCTCGCTGGCCGCGGCCGGGCAGGCCGCCGCTGACGACGTCCGCAGTGCCGCCGAGCGGCTGTCGTACGCCGTCGAGCCGTCGTTGCGGCTCACGCTGCTCGAGGCTCTGGGCGACGCGGCGGCTGAGATCACCACTCAGCTCGACGGCGTCGCGGTCGAGGTCCGGCTGCGTGGTGGCGACCCCGAGATGGTCGCCACCGAGGCCGTCGCCGCGCCGCCCCATCCGCCGGCGCCGCCCACGCCGCCGGCGCCGCCCATGCCGCCTGAGGACGAGAGCATGTCGCGGGTGTCGCTCCGGTTGCCCGAGACGCTCAAGGTCCGGGTCGAGGAGGCCGCCGCCGCCGAGGGCATGTCCGTCAACGCGTGGCTGATCCGCGCCGTGCTGCAGACCCTCGATCCGCCCCGATCGTCCACTCGCGTCACCATCGGCCGGAACCTCTCCGGCTGGGTCCGCTGACCTCCCGACCGTTCGATATCCAGGAGACCGCCGTGTCCGACATCCTCACGCATGTTTTCACCGCCGAGGGGCCCATCAGCCTGTCCGTCGGTCAGCGCTCCGGCGACCTCGTCGTCACCGCCGCCGACACCACCGAGATCGTGGTCGAACTCCGGCCGGCCGGTCACGACGGCGACGACCTCGCGCGGCGCACCGAGGTCGACCACCGGCCCGGCGCGCTGCGCATCGAGGTCCCGCGCACCACGTCGCTGCTCGGCCGCTCCGCGTCGGTCGACATCGCCGTCACCGTGCCCACGGGCACCACGGTGAACGCCCAGTCGGGCTCCGGCGACATCCGCCTCGATGGCCGGTTCGCCGATGTCACCGCCAAGTGTGGCTCCGGCGACGTCGCCGTCGACACCTGCGACGACTTGCAGGTCACCACCGGCAGCGGCGACGTCTACGTCACCGAGACCGCCGGCGCCCGGGTCCGCACCGGTTCCGGGTCCATCCGGTTCGGCGCGGCCGGCGGCACCGTCGAGCTCGAATCCGGCTCCGGCAGCATCGACGTCGAGCAGCCGGTGAGCAGCGGCCGCATCTCCGCCGCTTCGGGCGACGTCCGCATCGCCACCATCGACGGCCGGGTCGAGCTGAAGACCGCGTCCGGCGACATCACCGCCCACCGCGCCGTCGAGGGCGAGCTGCGAGCCCGCAGCGCCAGCGGCAACGTGTCCGTCGGCATCGTCACCGGCACTGCCGCCAACCTCGACGTCTCCTCCATCTCCGGGTCCATCCACTCCGACCTCGACCACGCCGACGCGCCGGCCGAGTCCGACCGTGCCCTGCTGCTGTCCGTCACCACGGTCAGCGGCTCCATCCGCCTGAACCGCACCACGTGAGAGGAGGCTGCCATGTCCTACGAGCCGTACCCCGACACCTTGCACCGCGTCCGTGCCGCGGAGTTCGAGAGGGAAGCCTTCGCCGCCGGACTCACCCGCCGAGCACACCACGCCCGCCGACTCGAACTGGCCGCTCAGCTGCTGGACCGCCTGGCCCGCCGGCTCGAGTCCCGCGCCGGAGCCAGCCGGGCCCGCATGCTCTGACCCGCCCCGCCATCGGCCTGCCGGCGATGCCTCCCGTCGCGAGCGCGGACGTCGCCGGCCCGGCGACCCAGCAATGGCCAGGCAGCCTGCGCCGGCCCCGCCGGTGGGGGCCCGCTGGACGCCCACCCCTCGGCGCCGGTCGCCAGGCGCTCGGCGCCGGCCAGGTTCTTCGGGCCTACCGTCCCCTCTTAGGGCCGGCCGTGCCCTTCGGTCGCCGGCCGGCTCGGCGCTGGCCTGCCCCGCGGTCCCGGAGTTGCTCGCCCGGCCAGCTGTGGGCTGCCCGTATCCGGCCATCTGCCGGTCGGCCAGACCTCAGCCGGCCCTCGTGGGCGCCACGGCCGCACTCCAACGCACCTGCCGCACGCCGCTCACCAACGCAAGTGGCGGCGTGCGCCGTCAGCGCGATCGCCCGCACGCTGCCCATCCGGGCCGGCCCGGCCCGCACGCGGCGACGTCGCGGGGTGAGCGGCCGTCAGCCTCGTTCCTCCGGCAGGGTCGTGCTGTCCCCGGAGGACTGCCGGAGCCGCAGGCCGCGGCGCACCAAGGTCGTTCGCTTCTCGGCGTCCTTGTCGATCTTGCGAGTGTCGCGGGGCGGCAGCTGGATCGCTTCCTCGGCCGGCAACCCCGCCTGCAGCTCACGCGCACGTTCGGTCTCGGCGTCGAACTCCGCACCGAACAGCAGCGCGAGGTTCGTCAGCCACAGCCACAGCAGGAAAATGATCACAGCGGCCAGCGACCCGTACGTCCGGTTGTAGGAGCCGAAGTTCGCCACGTAGAACCCGAACGCGACCGACCCGAGCGCCCACACGACGATCGCGATGAAGGCGCCGGCGCTGACCCACCGGAACTTCGGCCGGCGGACGTTGGGGGTGCCCCAGTAGAGCATCGCCACGATCATCACGACGACGAGCGCGAGCACCGGCCACTTGGCGAGGTTCCACACCGTCACCGCGGTGCTGCCGACCCCGATCGCGTCGCCGATGGCCCGTGCCACCGGGCCGCTGACCACCAGCAGCACGGCGGCCGCCAGCACCAGCAGCATCGTCAGCAGCGTGAGCGCCAGCTGCTGCGGCCGCAGCTTCCAGAACGGCCGCCCCTCGTCGACGTCGTAGATGCGGTTCATGGCACGGCCGAACGCACCGATGTAGCCGGACGCCGACCACAGCGCGACCAGCAGACCGATGATCAGCGCTGGACCGGCGCCCGGAGCATGGGTGAGCTGGCTGATCGGACGCTCCAGATCCGACGTCACCAGGGAGGGCGCGATGTCCTGGACGATGCCGACCAGTTGGTCAGTGGTCCGCTGGCTGTCCTGCCCGACGAGCGCAGGCAACGCCGCCAGCGCCACCAGCGCCGGGAACAGCGACAGCACCGAGTAGTACGTCAGCGCCGCCGCCAGATCCGGGCACTCGTCGTGGAGGAACTCGCGCACGGAGCGCCGGGCGACATAGCTCCAGGACGGCCGGGTGAGCTGGGCCGGGCCGGACGGCACCGCCTCGCCGCTCGACCCACCGCCCGGCTCATCGGCCGACCCGCCGCCGGACCCGCCACCCGGCCCGCCTGCGGCCGGGGCTTTGCGCCGGGCGGCCTCATCGGCCGACGGCGGAGCAGTGGCCGAGGCGTGACGTCCGGGGGTGCGTGTCGCCATGGGGATCGCTCCTAGTGCCGGCGCTTCCAGGCGAGCGCTCCGACCACACCGCCGACGACGACGGTCGCGCCGGCGGCGATCATGGTCGCCGGGCGGGTGGCGACGTCCTTGGCCGAGGTGGCCATCGAGCCGGCCCGGTCGCGGACGGCGCTCATCCGCTCGCGTGCCTGGCTGCGCACGTCCAACTTCTGCTGCAGCGCCTCGATGGTGCGGCCGAGGTCGGCGCGGGTCTGCTCGATGTGCTTCTCGATGTCCTCGGGCGTCGCACCCTTCGGCGGTTCGTCGGTCGTCATCGTGTCCTTGATGGTGGTACTCATCGGTGCCTGCCTTCCTTGAGTTCCTCCACGTCGCGTTTGACGTTCTCGACGGTGCGGTCGGGCGTTGGCGAGGCCTGCTTGGTCTCGCCGCGGCCGAGCAACGCGGCCAGGCCGGCCAGCAGGAACAGCGCGGCGGCGACGATCAGCGCCGCGGCCCACACAGCCAGGCTGGTCAGCGACAGCGCCGCGATGGCCGCCGTCACCAGTGCGCCGACCCCGAAGAACGCGAGCAGCCCGGCGCCGCCGAACAAGCCGAGCCCGATCCCGGCGTGCCGCGCCTTCTGCGACATCTCCGCCTGGGCCAGCCGCATCTCGTCACGGATCAGGTGCGAGGTCTGGGTCGAGAACTCCCGGACCAGGTCGGCCACGGAGCGGTCATCCAGGCTGCGGGTAGTGTCCGTTGCGGCCATGGACCGTCACCTCCGGGGCGTCCACGTCGGTGTCGTGCCGCTGCATCGTCGACCGCACCTTGTCGGTGGCGCGGGACGCGGCGTCGGTGAGCTTCTCCTGGAGCTCCGGCGCCCGGGTCCGCACGGCATCCTGCGCATCGGCGACCTTCTGCTGCACCTTGGGGTCGTGCCAGAGCGCGTCCGCGCGACCCTTCAGATCCTCGTAGCGTTGCCGACCGGCGCGGGTGCCGAGAACGTACCCGACCGCGGCGCCGGCCAGGAGGAGCAACTTTCCCTTCATGGTCCCTCCAGATATCTCGCCGTTGAGTGGCGGTTACCCGATCGGGACGTACGCATGCGGGGCGTTCGCGCAGGTCACGAACGCCCGGAAGGTGAGTTATGCGAGGTTGGCGGGGTTCGTGGTGTCGATGATGAAGGCCAGTGTGAACGCTTCGTCGCGCCAGGCGTCGTACCGGCCGGACGGGCCGCCGTGGCCCGCGCCCATCTCGGTCTTGAGCAGCAGCGGACGGTCGCCGGTGGCGGTGGTGCGCAGGCGGGCGACCCACTTCGCCGGCTCGTGGTAGCCGACCCGCGGATCGTTCAGACCGGCCGTCGCCAGGATCGCGGGGTACGGCCGGGCTGCGACGTTCTCGTAAGGCGAGTACGACTTCATGTAGGCGTAGACCTCGGCCGACTCGAGCGGGTTGCCCCATTCCTCCCACTCGACGACGGTCAGCGGCATCGTGGGGTCGAGGATGGTGTTGAGCGCGTCGACGAACGGGACCTCGCCCACCAGCGTGGCGAAGGTGCCGTCAGCGAGGTTGGCGACGGCGCCGATGAGCAGACCGCCGGCGCTGCCGCCCCGTCCGGCCAGCCGGTCGCGCGACGTCCAGCCGGCCGTGACCAGGTGCTCGCCGCAGGCGACGAAGTCGGTGAACGTGTGGCGCTTGTGCAGCAGCTTGCCGTCCTCGTACCAGCGCCGGCCCAACTCGCCGCCGCCGCGCACGTGCGCGATCGCGAACACGTACCCGCGGTCGAGCAGCGACAGCCGCGCGATGGAGAACCACGGGTCCATGGACGCCTCGTAGGCGCCGTAGCCGTACAGGACGCACGGCGCGCTGCCGTCGCGCGGGGTGTCGCGCCGCTTGACCAGCGAGATCGGGATGCGGGTGCCGTCGGGGGCGGTGGCCCACTCGCGCACCGACTCGTACGCGGACAGATCGACGCCGCCGAGGACCGGCTGCCGCTTGCGCAGCCGCAGCTCACCGCTTGCGACGTCGTAGTCGTAGACGGAGCTCGGCGTGGTCAGCGACGCGTAGCCGAGCCGGAACACGGTGGTGTCGAACTCCGGGTTGCCGCCGGGCTGGACGGTGCGTACCGGCTCGGCGAACTCGATGTCGCGGCCCGCGCCGGCCGAGCCGTCGGCGGCCAGCGGCAGGACGTGCAGCTCGGTGCGGCCGTCGCGGCGCATCGAGACGACGAGGTGGCCGGCGAACGCGTCGACGCCGGTGACACGGACGCCCTCGGTGTGCGCCAGCACCGGGCGCCAGTTCTGGCGCCCGGGCGCGTCGGCCGGCGCGACGACCAGTTCGAAATCGACCGCGTCCTTGTTGTGCACGATGTAGAAGGAGTCGCCGGTGTGGTCGATCGAGTACTCGACGCCCTGCTCGCGCGGCTCGACGACGCGGAACTCGCCCTGCGGGTCGCCGGCCGGCAGCACCCACGTCTCGCTGGTGATCTGGCTGCCCAGCTCGATGACGACGTACTGCTCGCTGCGGGTGAGCCCGACACCGGCGAAGAACCGCTCGTCGGTCTCCTCGTGCACGATGACGTCGGCCGCGGCCTCGGTGCCCAGCAGGTGCCGCCACACGCGGTACGGGCGCATGGCGTCGTCGACGGTGGTGTAGAAGAGGGCGCTGCCGTCGGCGGCCCACGCCGAGCCGTAGTAGGTGCCCGGCACCTCGTCGGGCAGGGTGGCGCCGGACTCGAGGTCCTTGAACCGCAGCGTGTACTTCTCGCCGCCGTCGAAGTCGGTGGAGTAGGCCAGCAGCCGGCCGTCGGGGCTGATGTCGAACGCGCCGAGGGCGAAGTACGCGGAGTCGCCGGCCAGTTCGTTCTGGTCGAGCAGGACCTGCTCGTCGGCGGGGGAGACGATCGGCTCGGCCGGGTCGGCGGGCAACGCCGGCTCGGTGCGCGACCGGCAGTGGATCGGGTACTGGCTGCCCTCGAGTGTGCGGGTGTAGTACCACCAGCCGTGGTGCCGCGCCGGCACCGACAGGTCGGTCTCGAGCGTGCGGCTCTTGATCTCGTCGAAGATCTCGTCCTGCAGCGCCTTCGTGTGCGCCGTCGCCGCCTGTGTGTGGGCGTTCTCGGCCTCGAGGTAGGCGACGGTGTCGGGGTCGTCGCGGTCCTTCAGCCACGCGTAGGGATCGACGACGGTGTCGCCGTGGACGGTGCGCTCGGCGGGGAGCTGCTTCGCCACGGGCGGCGCGGGAATCTCCGACATGAGCCCGACCGTACCGCACGCCAGCGTCGCCAAACTTGTTCTATTAGAGCTAGAACAATACAATCGAGGTGTGCTCATCCGACTCGACCCGGCATCCGCCGAGCCGCTCTTCGCTCAACTGGCCGCAGCGGTTCGCGGTGCCATCGCGCGCGGCGAGCTGGCGGCGGGCGAACGGCTGCCCAGCGCACGCGAGCTGGCCGAGTCGCTCGGGCTGAACGTCCACACGGTCCTGCACGGCTACCAGCTGCTGCGGGACGAAGGGCTCGTGGAGCTGCGCCGCGGCCGTGGCGCGGTGGTCACCGAGGCCGGCGCGACCGGCCTGGCCCGGCTGCGCGAGGCGGTCACCGGCGTGATCGCCGAGGCGCACCGGCTGGGGCTGAGCGCCGACGAGCTCACCGCATTGATCCGGAGGGAGTACTCATGACGGAGCAGACGACAGGTGGCCCCGGCCGCGGCGTCCTGGTGCGGGCGCTGCTGGCCGGCGCCGGGTTGCCGATCGCCATCGGTGCGGTGGGCGCCGCGCTGGTGCTCAGCTGGCGCGATCAGCTGCCGGCCCGGGTCGCCAGCCACTGGGGCGTCGACGGGGCGGCCGACGGGTTCAGCTCGGTGTCGACGGTGGCCTGGCTGGTCGGCGGGTTCGCCGTGGCGTTCGCCGTCATCGGGCTGGCGCTGGTGCTCACGGTCCGGGCCGACGCCACGATCACCCGGGTCGTGGCCGCCACCACGGCCGGCACGACGGGGTTCGTCACGGCGCTGGTGGTGCTGCTGACCGAGCGGCAACGCGGGCTGGCCGACGCCGCCGCCGTCGAACTGCCCGGCGCGACCATCCCGCTCGCACTGGCCGCCGGTGTCGCCGCCGCCGTTCTCGCGGCGCTGCTGGTGCCGCGCCGGACGTCCGGCGCCCGGCCGCTCGGGCCGCTGCCGCCCGGCGCCAGCGAGGCGCCGCACCTGGACGTCGGCGCCGCCGAGCGGGTGGTCTGGACGCGATCGGCCGCGACCGGCGGCGTGCCCGCCGTCGTGCTCGTCGCCGGCATCGGCGTCACCGCGATCGTCGGAGTGCTCGGCCGGCAGTGGTGGGTGCTCGGCCTCGGCCTGGGGCTCGCGGTGCTGGCGGTGGCGATGTTCTCCATCACGGTGACCGTCGACGAGCGTGGGCTCACGGTCCGCGGCCGGTTCGGCCGGCCGCGCATGCACACGTCGCTGGACCGCATCGCGCGGGCGAGCACCGTCACCGTCCGCCCGGCCCGCGACTTCGGCGGCTTCGGCTACCGGGTCTCCGCGATCGGGCCGCTCAAGGGCACTCGTGGCTACGTGCTGCGCGGCGGTGAGGCGCTGCTGGTCGAGCGCACCGACGGCGCGCGCACCCTCGTCACCGTCGACGACGCCGGCACCGCGGCCGCGCTTCTCAATGCCCTGCTCGAGCGCCGTTTCGGCGGCGTCTGAGCCGCGCCGAGATCAGCGGGCGACGACACCTCCGCAGGCACGGTCCATCGATGACGGTTCCCGGGCCGCGGCAGCAGTCGGTCAGGCGCTCCAGCGTCCCCGGTGCACGACGGCGTCGAGGTCGCGGCGGCCGCGCTTCAACGACGGCGACCGCCGGTCCCGGGCGCGGTGGCCGATGCTGACGACGCCGATCGGCTTGTAGTCCTCCGGCACGCCGAACGCGCCCCGGAATCCGTCGACGCGCTCGGCGGGGATGCCGAAGAAGCAGGCGCCCAGACCCTCGTCGACAACCGTCAGCAGCATGAGCAGGCTGGCCATGCCGGTGTCGATGTCCCAGTACGGCGCCGTCCAGCGGGACTCGTCGCGGTCGGTCCAGCCCTTGTCCGGCTCCGCGTACCGGTCGAGGTAGGCGGCCTTCGAGGAGAGCGGCACGATGAGCACGGGCGCCCGGCGCAGCCCGGCGGACCAGCCGTCGGAGCCCAGGCCGGCCGGCGTGGCAGCGGCCCAGAACCGGGCGACGTCGGCGGGGGTGTCCAGGCGCAGGAACGCCCAGCCCTGGCTGAACCCGGCGCTCGGCGCGTGCAGGGCGTTGGCGAGGACGCGGTCGACGACGGCCGGGTCGACCGGCTCGTCGGTGTAGTTACGGACCATGCGGCGACGGGTGACGACGTCGGCGAACTCCATGGCCGCCATCATGCTGGACGGGGTGCTGAACGAGGGGCCCGGGCGGCGGCGCGCGGGATCGGGGAAGGAGCACCGCCGCCCGAGGTCCGTCGTTATGGACGCGTCCGGCGCATGCTGCCGGACATCATGGCGACGGCGCACAGCACGATCACGCCGCCGGTGATGACGTTGCTCACGATGGCCGAGGTCCCCGGCGTCGGCCCGTTGACGGCCCACACCGACACGATGGCCCAGGCGCCCAGCAGGGGCGAGACCCAGGCGACACCGTGCAGGCGTCCGTAGGCGGCGGCGAACCCGGCCGCCAGCACGGTGACGGCCAGACCGGTGAACAGGTTGCTCATCATGAGCGCGGAGTGGTCGGTGAACCCGACCACCCATGGCGACATCGCCAGATAGAGGCCGGCCAGGAAGGCCAGGCCGTCGGAGGACTGCGCGACGGGAGTCTCGGCGATCTGGTCGTACCTACGCCTCATGACGACGACGTCGGGGTGCCGTTCGATGTCGGGAGTCGGTGCTGTCATGACCCCCCACCTCCTTCGGAGGACATCGGGTCGATCCCGCACTCTTTATGATGCTCCTCTCGACCCGTGATCGTCGACGCGATCAGCCGCCGCCGTAGAGACGAGCTCCAGATGGCGATCTTCCGCCGCAAGACCAAGGTGCCGGACGACCCCCGGCCCGTGATCGCCCAGTTCTGGGCGTGGTGGTCCGAGCACCGCGACGATGTCATCGCGGCGTTCGAGGAGAAGCGGTCGGACGACCTCATCGAGCTGCTCCGGCCGCCTGTCGCGGCCATCGACTCGTCCCTCAACTGGGAGGTGTCGCCGAGCTCGGCGAAGCGGTTCATGCTGGTGGTCTCCAGCGGCGGCAAGGCCGAGCTGCGCGGGCTGGCCGAGCGCTGGAAGCTGGCCGCGCCCGACGACCCGGACGTCGAGTTCGCGCCGGTGCGCCGGGCCGACCCCGCGCTGTTCGACTCCGTCGTCATGAAGATCGACGACTACGACATCGAGTTGCGCGAGCTGATCGCCGGCACCCGCGTCGACCAGCAGCGCGGCCGCCTCGACGTCGTCGTGCACCACCCGCTGTTCCCGCTGCTGGACAAGGAGCACCGGCTCTCGGTCGCGTTCCACGGCCTCGACGCCGCGCTCGGCGAGGACGAGGCGGAGCGCTGGATCGGTGAGGTCGAGGTCTCCGCCGACCCGCCGCTGGACGCCATCCCGGTGTCGATGCTGGGGTCGGTGGTCGACCAGCTGCGCCCGTCCGACGACGTCTGGGCGCTACTGCGCGGCAGCGGCCGCAAAGGCCCGATCGTCGCGCTCGTGCGCCGCCCGCTGGACCGCGTCGAACGGCCGCTGGCCGACACCCACGTCGCGCTCGTGCTCGACTACCCGCCCGGCCCCGACGGCATGCCGGCCCAGGAGAGCCTGCTCGACGACGCCGACCGGCTGGTCCAGCAGGTCATCGCCCAGCTGGGTGGTGAGGGCCCGCAGGTCGTCCACGTCGGGCGGGTCACCGGCGAGGGCCATGTCGTCGTGCACCTCTACGTCGACGGCCTCGAGATCGACCCCGCGCCGGTCGGCAAGGCGCTGACGCAGTGGACGCACGGCACCGCCGCGGTCCAGAGCCACCCCGACCCGGGCTGGAAGGCCGTCGCGCCGCTGCTGCGCTGACGCGCGCCACTTGTACGCCGCGTCACACGAAACTCCCTGTCGGAATGTCAGGCGCCTCTGGCACAGTTGACGATGACGGTGTCCGCGCCGCAGCAGTCGCGCGCCGTACCTCGCTCACCCCCTTCACGTACTACCTCTGGAAGAGGCTGCCCTTGTCTGCGCGTACTAGCGCCGTGCCGGACGCCGACGGCGCCACCGGCCTGTCCCGCGGCACGATGATCCGCCGGATCCTCGTGCTCGGCGCGCTCACCGCACTCGGACCGCTGACCATCGACCTCTACCTGCCCGCGTTCCCCGACATCGCGGGCGACCTGAGCGCCACCGAGGCCCAGGTCCAGCTGACCCTCACCGGCACGCTGCTGGGCTTCGCCGTCGGCCAGCTCATCCTCGGCCCGTGGTCAGACGCCGTTGGCCGCCGCCGTCCGCTCATCGCGGCGACGCTCACCCATGTCGTCGCGTCACTGCTGTGCGCCGTCGCACCCACCATCGAGGTCCTCGGCGTCTTCCGGGTCCTGCAGGGCATGGCGGCCGCCGCCGGTGCCGTCGTGTCCATGGCCGTCGTCCGCGACCTCTACACGGGCATGCCGGCCATCCGGCTGCTGTCGCGGCTGATGCTGGTCACCGGTGTCGCGCCGGTGCTCGCGCCCACGCTCGGCGGCCAGGTGCTGCAGTTCACCGACTGGCGTGGCGTCTTCTGGGTGCTCGCCGCCCTCGGCCTCGGGCTGGTCGCCGTCGTCGTGTTCGGGCTGCAGGAGACGCTGCCCGAGGACCGCCGGCGCGCCGGCGGGGTCGCCGCCACGCTGCGCACGTACGGCTCCATCCTGCGCGAGCGCACGTTCGTCGGCCTCATGCTGACCGGCGGCCTGATGATGGCCGCGCTCTTCGGCTACATCGCGGGCTCGTCGTTCGTCTTCCAGGACGTGTTCGGCCTGTCCGAGCAGGCCTACGGCATCGTCTTCGGCGTCAACTCGCTCGGCCTGATCGCCGCGACGCAGCTGAACGCGCGGCTGGTCCGGCGGGTCCGGCCGCAATGGATCCTGGCGGGCGCGCTGGTCGTCGCCTCGGCGGCGGCCGCGCTCATGGTGGTGTTCGCGGCCACCGGCCTGCTGGGCATCTACGGCATCGCGGTGCCGCTGTTCGTCATCCTCACCACGGTCGGCTTCACCATGCCGAACATCCCGGTGCTCGCGCTGGCCAATCACGGCCGGTCGGCCGGCACCGCGGCGGCGCTGCTCGGCGCCATGAACTTCGCCGTCGGCGCGGTCAGCGCTCCGCTGGTCGGAGCGTTCGGCACCGGGTCGGCGGTGCCGATGGCGGGCGTCATGCTGGGCATGTCGGTGCTCGCCGTCGCGGCGATGTTCCTCATCGCGCGGCCGCGGCAGATCTCCGGCCTCGAGCCCGACCCGCCGATCACCGGCGAGACCCCGCCGCCGGCCGTCGTCGAGACGCACGTGCCGGAGCCGGTCGCGGCCGGGCGCCGCGGCCGTCGCCGGCTGACCGCCCTCTCGCCCGGCGCCGCGCACCGTCCGGCCGCCACGCACGACACCGTGCCGGGCACCGGCCGGCCCGCCGCCCTCCCGGGTAGCCGGCGGGCGCGCCGGCAGCGCTCGCGGTCCTGACCGCGCGGGGCCCGGTCAGCCGAACAGGATGCTGGCCGGGCTCGGCGTGCTGAGCACGTGCCCGGCCGGCTCCGGCACTCCCGTCTGCTGATCGACCCTGAACGAGGCCAGTTGGTCGGAGAACTGGTTCGCCACGTACAGGTACTGCCCCTCAGGGTCCAGTTCGAGGTCGCGCGGGTGGCTGCCGCCGCACGCGACGCTCGCGACCAGCGCGACGTCCGGCCCGTCGACCGACAGCACGGCGATCTCGTCGACGACCCGGTTCGCCACGTAGAGGAACCGGCCGTCGGCACCGAGCCGGATCGCCGACGGGTAGCTGGGCCCGCGCCCGTCGTCGACGTGCGTGGCGACGTCGGCGACCACCTCGGCCGTCGTCAGGTCGACGACCGTGACGGTCGAGGCCAGTTCGGTGACGACGTACGCGTAGTGGTCGCGGATGACGAGGTGCCGCGGTCCGTCGCCGGGGGCGACCGCGATCTCGTCGGCCAGGCTCAGCCGGCCGGTGCCTTCGTCGAGCACGTAGCGGTAGACGGTGTCGGTGCCGAGGTCGGTGGCCAGGACGTGGCCGCGCGCGGCGTCGGTGACGATCATGTGCGCGTGCGGGCCGGCCTGTCGCTGGGTGTCCGGGCCGCTGCCCTCGTGCCGGACGACGTGCGTGGCCTCGCCGAGGGAGCCGTCGGCGTCGATCGGGTGCACGCTCAGCGAGCCGGATCCGTAGTCGGCGCTCAGCAGGTACCGTCCGCCCGGGTGCACGGAGAGGTGGCAGGTCCCGTTGCCGCCGGTCGAACGCGGCCGGCCCAGCGGCCGCGGCACGTCGCCGTCGAGCGCCCACGCGCTGACGTGGCCGTCGTCGACCTCGTGGATGGCGTACAGCACCCGGCCGTCCGGCGACAGCGCCAGGTACATGGGGTTGCCGACGCCGTGAAGCGCCGGCCCGCCGAGAGGCGTCACCACGCCCTTCTCGATGTCGGCGACGGTGACGCCGGCCGCTGGTCCGCCCTGGCCGGCCGAGGTGGCGGCCCCGATGAATGCACGCATCGGCCCATCATCCCGGAGCGGGCGCCGGCCGGGAAGCGCGGGTCAGCCGCGCGCGTTCGGCGGCTCGGCCTGCTGCGGCAGCGCCCGCTGCTTCGGCAGCGCCGGGACGTCGGAGCCACCCAGCCGGACCGTGTTGCGGCCGGAGTTCTTGGCTGCGTACAGCGCGGTGTCGGCCGCCAGCAGCAGCTCGTCGATGCTCGTGATGCCGGCCGACGGGAAGATCGCACCGCCGACGGAGGCCGTGATGCCGATCTCGGCGGCTGGGAGGTCCTGGCCCGGTGGCTGCACGACGATCGACTGGACCCGGCGCCGGATGCGCTCGGCGACGTTGTGGAGGTTCTGCTGCGTGCCGACGTCAGGCAACACGACGACGAACTCTTCGCCGCCCCAGCGCCCGCAGGCGTCGTTGTCGCGGATCTCCGCCATCAGCTCGCGGGCCACAGCCTTCAGGACGCTGTCGCCGTAGGGGTGGCCGTGGGTGTCGTTGATGTTCTTGAAGTGGTCGAGGTCGACGATCAGCAGCCCGAGAGTCTCGTCGCGGTCGCGGGCCCGGGCCAGTGACCGTTCGGCGAAGTCGTGCCACCACCCGGCCGTGGTCAGCCCGGTCTTGGAATCGACCCGCGAGGCCTCCTGGTACTGGCTCAGCAGGATGCCGCGGTGCAGAGCGATCATGGCGATGACGATGCCGGGCAGCACGAACGGGTTCGTGACGACCACCGCGGCGGCCACCAGGCCGAGACCGATGGCGCCGGCCTCGAGGAGCTGCTCGCCGAAGTTGGCGAAGAGTTCACGCGCGGTGACGGTCGGCTTGGAGAGCGCGATGGCCGTCATGATCAGGCCGAGGTTGATGGCCCATCGCACCACGGCAGCGCAGGCGACGATGCCGAGATCCATCAGGCCGACCCAGGTCGCCTCGCCCGGCGCCCGCGGGTACCCGGCCATTCCCACCGCGAGGACGGCGACCGCCGCGTGGGTGCCGCAGAGCACCGTCGCGGAGGAGAAGATCCACCGATACGGCAGCTTCTGCCGGTTGGGCTGTACGCGGAACCAGGCGAGCGTATAGGTGAAGACGACCATCGCGGTGGCGAGGACCGGCGGCAGGACGACGACCGCGGCGAAGCTCCAGACCGCCTTGGTGTCGATGTACGGGACCGTGCTCGTGCGCGCGTACTCGCGGCGGCTCTCGAACTGGCGGGTGAGCTCGATGGCGACGGCGGCGCAGAGCGCGAGAACCGCGAAGCGCAGCACGTCGACGCCGTGAACCGGCACGAGGAACGCCGTTGCGATGCTCACCAGGACCGCGATGGCGTCGACCGTGAGCACGACGACGACGACCGACCTGGGCGCGCTCCACAAAGCCCAGCCTGCGACCCATGTCCTGGATCGTCGGTACATATCGCGCACCCGCCTCCACCTGCGTAGATAGCCGTGCTCCATGCCTGGTAGCGCACATACTAGCCGAATTCGGACATGGCTCCTGCTGTCCAATGAGGACAATAGTGATGCGATCCGTATGAAGCGGTGCAATCGGATGCCCGCCGTTCGCCGATCGGCTCTGGAGACGGATTGAGGTGTGTGGCAATGCGCGACGTCAACTGGACCTGACGGAGTGGAACCGGCCTGCGAGGGCGCTGGTCGTGAGGAGGTGTGCGGCGATGCGTGACGTGAACTGGACGTGAGGTGTGGCGGTGCCCGGTGAGCAGGTGAGCGAGCGTGGACGGAGGTGTGCAGTGATGCGTGACTCGAACTGGACGTGAGGTGCGGCGGTGCCCGGTGAGCAGGTGAGCGAGCGTGGACGGAGGTGTGCAGTGATGCGTGACTCGAACTGGACCTGAGGTCCAGCACCCCCAATGAAGCCGCCGGCCCGTCATGGCCGGCCGGAGAAGTCGTCGGCCTCGCCCTGGGGTGGTGGAAGGGCGCGGGGCGGGGCCAGTCGCGACCATCGACGTGCCGCGGCCGAGGCCGCCAGGACGCCCAGCACCGACGTGACGAGGATGATCGTCGACGGTGAGAGGAGCTGGGCGAGGACGCCGGCTGCGACGATGGCAAGGCCTTGCGCTGCCCGGAGGGCGGCGATCGCGAGCCCGACCGCCTGACCTCGGCGGTGTGCGGGGACGGACTCGACGTAGGTGGCCTGGACCACCATGTCGTGGGCGGAGCACGCCCCGCTGACGGTCCACAGCACCACTGCGACGGCCAGGCCGGGCAGCCAGCCGGTCGGGATCAGCACCAGGCTGCTCGCCACCGCGAGCGGCCCCATCAGCGCGAGCCGCCGCTCCGGCCGCATCCGGCCCAGCACCAGCATCCCGATGACCGTCCCGGCGGGATTGGCGACGAGCAGCCAGCCGACGCCCGTGGAACCGGCGTCGATCTCGGCCGCGTACGGCACCGCGAGCCCTTCCGGGACGACGTAGAACCCCGCGCAACAGGCGATCGCGAGCAGCGTCAGCAGCCGCGGATCACGGGCGACGACCCGCCAGCCGGCGCGGACCGTGGCCCACTGCCCGGCCGGAGCCGGCTCCGGCTCCGATGCCGAATCGCCGGGCGCCGGGTCCGCCGCAGGCGCGACGGGGTGGTGCGGGCCGAGACCGCGGGCGATCAGCAGCGCCGACACCACGAACGTCGCCGCGTTGATGAGCAGGGCCGCGGGGACGCCCAGCCAGGCGACGAGCGCCGCGCCGGCGCCGAAGCCGACGACGAGCGCGGCCTGGTACGTCATCGAGAAGACGCCCAGTCCCAGCGCCAGCCGGTCGCCGCGCAGGATGTCGGGGAGGGCGGCCTGGCGTGCGGCCGAGAACGGCGCCGTCAGCAGCTGCACGAGTGCCAGCAGACAGACCTGGCCGGCCAGCGGGATCGCGGGCACCGCCATCACCGCCACCAGCACGGCGCGGACGAGGTCGGTGACCACCATGACGTCGCGCCGCGGGAACCGGTCGGCCAGCCCGGCCAGCGCGGCGCCGCCCACGAGGTCGGGCAGATAGGTCAGGGCGTAGGTGAGGGCGGCCAGGCCGGCCGACTCCGTCCGGTCGAACACCAGCAGCGTGAGCGCGACGCGGGCGAACTGGTCGCCGATCACGGAGAGCAGGTGCGCCAGCCACAGCCAGCGGAACTCCGTCGCGGCGAAGACGGCGCGGTAGGAAGCCGGGGACCCAGACATTTCGGAGCAGTCTGACCGGTCCGATGACGACGGGCAAGGTCGTGATCAAGGTTCGACACGGGCGCCGGCGACTCGGCGGGGGACGGCTGTCGTGCCCGGTAGGTCGGCGTCCGCGCGGTCGGGCCGGTGAGCGACGCCTACCTTGTAGCGATGTCCGCGGGCAATTGGGTGGGCACCGGAACAGGCGATCGGAATAGCGTCGCCGGATCGGTCAGGAAATCGCGTGTTCCACTTTCTGGCGCGGTGACTGAGCGCTATTGTCCGGTGCCGCGAAGCGATGTGGCGAGGAGTGCTGCCGGGTTGTCGTCTGGTGCGGCAAGAAGGCCGCTGAGCTGCTGAACCGTGACGTAGCGTAAGTATTTGATCACTGTGCGTCACGCTCCGGCCAAGATCGATCCCGCTACTCTCCGTCACTTTTTGTTACGCAAAGTAGTTGTTGCGAGATCTGTTTTCCCTGTCTATTCTTTTCAACATCAGCACCGGCAATTAGGTGCTCCAGTCCAATACGTTGGATTGGCCGCGAGGGACGGGGATGTCACGAAAGTGACGCCTTGCGGTCAGGAGCGACTGAGGTGGTGCGATTCACGGCTTCGAGCCGTGACCTTGGACCGGTACGGCCCTCCGCCCTGCACAGGCCGTGCCGTGAAAAGGGGACGTGGTGCGCGCGTCCGGGGACGTTCGCACCACGTCCCAAACGGGGCGGTGGCAGGTTTCCGCGGGCTGGTCCTGCTACCGCAAGGTGGAGACGCGGCGGGTCTGTTGGGGGGCAGGCACCCGTCGCGTTCTCCATTCCGGCGTCACCCTCGCGCCGAGTCGGGCATTATGACATCTATAGCGTGAACGGCGCATACGGTACAGACATAACAGACCGGACGGAGCCGTGAAGCCAGGTGCGGATGCCATGACCACCAGCCCTCTCAAGTCAACTCAGCGCGTCACCGCCCGCGAGTTGTACGGGTTCCGAGACGAGGTCTCGGGCATGACGATGCGCTTCTACACACCGAGCCGGCGGTTCGATCACTGGACCACGTACGTCGACGGCGCCCGGGCCAGCTACCAGCGCTATCGGGTCGAACAGGCACTCACGCTGCCCGCCGCGACGCAGGCGTCCGACACCCCGGTGTTCGCCATCACGTCCGACGACGGCGGGAAGGTCTGGGCCGGCTGGTACGCCAACGGCCCGCTGCGCTCCATGCGCGACGCCTACGCGCCCCGCGAGTTCGTCAGCGAACCGGTGTCCGCCTCGCTGGTGAGCGACTGGATCGAGGCGGCTCTGCCCGACGGCGTCATCGAGCTCAAGGGCGCGTGGGTCGACCCCACGTCGGAGCACAAGTCGGCGCTGGCCGACCTCACGTCGCGGGCGTTCCTCCACGCCATGCGCCTGCTCGGCGTGCGCTACGCGTACTGCTCCGCGGCCGAGCACGCCGCGTCGCGCTGGTTCAACTCCGGCGCCGAGGAGCTCTCCGGCATCATCCCGGCCCGCTACCCCGACGACCGCTACCGCACGACGATGCTGACCTGGGACGGCGAGACAGCCATGGAGCACGCCACCGAGGAGCAGCGCCGGCTGTTCGAGGCGGAATGCCGCACCGCGACGGGCACGGAGGTTCCGGGCGCACGATGACCGATGCCGTCAACGGTGCCGCCTGGCGCCCTGAGCTGGTGGACGACCCCGAGCGACTGGCCGGCCTGCGCGCCGATCCCGCGGTCCAGGTGGTCGACACCATCGAGCAGCAGCAACGCGACCTCGCCCGGCTGCTCTCCGCGCCGCCGCCGGAGATCGTCGGCGAGCCGACGCGGTGGTTCTTCTACCCGTGGCGGCGCGCCCTGATCCACCTGCTGGGTCCGGAGGCGTTCCAGACGCTGCGCACCGACCGCAACCGCAACAAGATCACCGCCGAGGAGCAGCGACGACTGCGGCGGCTCTCCGTCGGCGTCGCCGGCCTCAGCGTCGGCCATGCCATCGCGCACACGCTGGCGCTCGAGGGCAGCTGCGGGCACATCCGGCTGGCCGACTTCGACGAGATCGAGCTGTCCAACCTCAACCGCATCCCGGGCACCGTCTTCGACCTCGGCGTGAACAAGGCGGTCGTGGTGGCCCGCCGCATCGCCGAGCTGGACCCCTACATCGACGTGAGCATCGAGCCGTCGGGCCTCGCCCTCGATTCCATCGACACGTTCCTCGACGGCCTGGACATCGTGGTCGAGGAGTGCGACTCGTTCGACGTCAAGCTGGCCCTGCGCGACGGCGCGCGGCGGCACCGGCTGCCGGTCGTCATGGAGACCAGCGACCGCGGGCTGCTCGACATCGAGCGCTACGACCTCGAGCCGGACCGCCCGCTGTTCCACGGCCTGCTCGGCGACGCGCGCCCGGCCGACCTCATGGGCCTCTCGACGCACGACAAGGTCCCGTACGTGCTGCGGGTGCTGGAGCCGGCCGAGCTGTCCGCGCCGATGGCCGCCTCGATGGCGGAGGTCGACGAGAGCCTCAACACGTGGCCGCAGCTGGGCGGCGACATCACGCTGGGCGCCGCGACGGTGGCCGCGGCCGTCCGCAAGCTCGGCCTGGGCGCTCCGCTGCCGTCCGGACGGGCGCGCGTGGACCTCGACGCCGTGCTGGCCGGCCTGGCCGACCCGCCGCCGCCCGCCGGCGCCGACTTCGGCGTCGACCTCGTCGTGGACCCGGAGCCGCCGCCGGCCGAGCCCCGTGCCGCCGTCGCGCACGCCGCGCGCCTGGCGCCGTCGGGTGGCAACACGCAGCCGTGGACGTTCACGATCGGGCCGGACGGGCTCGACATCGTCCTCGACCCGAGCCAGACCTCCACCCTCGACGTCGCGTTCCGCGGCAGTCACGTCGCCATCGGCGCGGCGCTGTTCAACGCCAGGGTCGCGGCCGCCCGGCACGGACTGCTCGGTGAGGTGGAGATCCTGGCCGGCGGCGACCGCGTCGCCGGCCTGCGCTTCGGCGTCGGTTCGGACCCGGAGCTGGCCGGCCTCTACGACGCCATGCTCCAGCGGGTGTCCAACCGGCACTTCAACGAGCCCAAGCCGCTGCCGGAGCAGACGGCCGACGTCCTGCGCGCCGCGGCCACGGCAGAGGGCGCCGACGTCCACCTCGTCACCGGCCGCGACCAGCTGCACCGGCTGGCCGAGCTGCTGGGCGAGTCCGACCGGCTGCGCTACCTCACCGAGCAGCTGCACCGGGAGATGATGCGCGAGCTGCGCTGGCCCGGCATCGACGAGCTCGACTGGGGCATCGACGTCCGGACCCTCGAACTCGACGCGTCCGACCTGGCCAAGCTCGGGGTCGCCCGCCGGACCGACGTCATGGCGGTGCTGGCCGAGCAGGACCTCGGCCGGGCGCTCGGCGAGTCCACCCGCGACCGCGTCCACGCCGCCACCGGGCTGGCCGTGGTCTCGGTCGCGGGACCGTCGCCGGCCGACTACGTGCGCGGCGGCCAGGCGGTCGAGCGGGTGTGGATCGAGGCCGAGCGACTGGGCCTGTCGGTGCATCCGATGTCGCCGGTGTTCATCTTCGGCGTCGACGACGGCGACTACGTGGAGCTCTCACCCCGGTACGCCGATCGGCTTCGCCGGCTACGTGGTGAATTCGCCGAGATCGTCGGACTCGGGCAGAGGCACGTCGCACTGGTGATGCGGATCGGATACGCTCCTAGCGTCAGCGTCCGGAGCCGCCGCCTGTCTGCCCATCGCACCGTCCGGGACGCCCTGGAGGCAGGGAGCAACCTATGAAGATGGACCCGGAGACGATTCAGCCGCTCCTCGAAGCGCTGGCTCGGGCCACGGATTCCATCTCGGCCGACGTACTCGCCGTCGAAGGCGGCATGCCCCTGGTGTCGTGGGGCAGCGCCAGCGCGGCCGGCGTCAAGGGCAAGGACATCACCATCATGCGTGATGCCATCCGCACGGTGACCGCCGAGGTCGCCGGTCGGCCCGGCACCGACCCGGTCGAGCGCGACACACAGGCCGGATACACCATCCTCGCCACCAAGGTGGCCTACCGCGACTTCGTCGGCAGCATCTGCCTCATGCGGCTCGGCAGCTCGCCGTACTCGGTGAAGGACCGCGACCTGCTGGCGGTGTCCGCGCAGCTGTGCACCGCGGTCATGGAGGCCGGCGAGATCACCGACCAGCACGGCCGGCTCGACGCCCTGGTCACCTACGTCGCCGCCGAGTTGATGGGCGTCACCGCCCGCGACCTCGCCGAAACCCTGTTCCGGGTCATCAGCGAGTTGGGCCGCTACTTCGGCGCCGACACCTGCTTCCTCCGGCACAACGACCCCGAGCTGCAGGCCAGCGTGCTGGTCGACGAGTGGCCGCGGCGGCTCGACGTGCCCGATCCCGACCCGCTCGGCATCGTGCCGTGGGACACCGACGACCCGATCTTCTCGATGGTGCGCGACCAGCGCGAGCCGTTCATCACCCGGCCGTCCGACGGCCAGTTGAGCTACCAGGAGCGGGTCCGCGCCGGTTCCGGCGTGCCCGAGGTCTCGCTGGCCACGGTGCCGCTCATCCACGACGACACCACGCTGGGCGTGCTGGGTCTGATCCACTTCGGCGACCGCATCTGGACCCGCGCCGAGGTGCGGGCGCTGCGCGCCATCGCCTCGCTGCTGGTGCAGCTCGACGCCCGCGTGGCGGCCGAGGAGAGCCTGCACCATCAGGCCTACCACGACGAACTGACCGGGTTGTGGAACCGCCGGGCGTTCGTCGAGGACCTCAACGCCGTGCTCGAGGCCGACCCTCGGGCTCCGCTCGCCGTGCTCTTCGCCGACATGGATCGGCTCAAGACGGTCAACGACGTGCTGGGTCACACCGTCGGCGACAGCTTCATCCAGGCCGTGGCTCAGCGCCTGCGCGACTCCGTCCGGCCGAACGACGTGGTCGCGCGGCTCGCCGGCGACGAGTTCGTCATCGTGCTGCACGAGATCGGGTCGACGTCCGCCGCCGAGCGGGCCGCCCGGCGCATCCTCGACCGCGTCGCCGAGCCGCTCGAAGTGGGTGGTCACGCCATCAGCCGCAGCGCCAGCATCGGCGTCGTGGTCAACGGGGACATGCCCAGCACGGTCGACGAGCTGCTCGGCAACGCCGACGTCGCGCTGCTCGAGGCCAAGGAGCGCGGTGGAGACTCGGTAGTGGTGTTCAACGACGACCTGCGTTCCAAGCTCCTCGTCCGCGCCGACCTCGAGTTGCGCCTGCGCTCGGCCATCACCAACAACGAGATGCGGCTGTACTTCCAGCCCGAGTTCGACCTGCGCGACGGCCGCCTGACCGGTGTCGAGGCGCTGGTGCGCTGGCAGCACCCGGAGCGCGGGCTGCTCGCGGCCGACGCCTTCATCTCCGTCGTCGAGGAGATCAACCTCTCCGCGGAGCTGGGCCGCTGGGTGCTCGAGGAGGCCTGCCGGCAGCTCGCGTCATGGAAGCGCACCTCGCCGGTGCCGCCGCCGCTGGTCCGGGTCAACATCTCCGCCGGCGAGCTGATCAGCGCCGACTTCGTCGGCTTCGTCGCCACGCTGCTGAGCCGGTACGGCCTGGCGCCGGCCGAGCTGGGCATCGAGATCACCGAGAGCACCGTCATGCGCGAGATCGACGACGTGCAGGCCACCCTCAACGGGCTGCGCGGCCTGGGCGTCACGCTCGCCATCGACGACTTCGGCACCGGCTACAGCTCGCTGGCCCAGCTGAAGCAGCTCCCGGTCGACATCCTGAAGATCGACCGCAGTTTCGTCTCGGCGCTGGCCGAGAGCAGTGGCGATCGCGCCATCGTCGCCGCGATCGTCCGGCTCGCCGAGGCCTTCAACCTGACCACGGTGGCCGAGGGCGTCGAGGACCCGGCGGCGGTCACGACGCTGCTCGACCTCGGCTGCTACCGCGCTCAGGGGTTCTTCATGTCCAAGCCGTTGCCTGCCCAGGTGGTGCTGGAGCAGGCCCGGAATCCAGGAGTACCGCTTCGCATGGTGTGACGTGGAACACGTGCCGTTGGCGTGTCCTCGCCTGACCTCCTAGCATGCGAGCTGAACAAAGTCGCGGACGGCCGGTGATCAATCGGCCACGATTGCCCGGTATTCTCTGATCTGTCCCGGGCGTGGTCCGGGACCCTGCCAGGGGGGCGGCGCAGGCGTGCTGGTGCGGGCGGATCAGTACGGAGGACGAGGCACCTTTGGGGAGCTCGACGATGAACGACGGCAGTCCGGACTCGACGGAGGAGGACTTCGCGAAGGTCGTGGGCGCACGGTTGCGCGCGTTGCGCAAGCGTCGGCGGCTGTCGCTCCAGGCTGTCGAGGAGAAGTCCGGTGGCCGGCTGCGCGCTGTCGTGGTCGGTTCTTACGAACGCGGTGACCGCGTGGCGTCGATCCGACGCATCGCCGAGCTCGCCGAGTTCTACGGCGTCCCGGTCGACACTCTGGTGTCCGACGGCGCCCGGTCCCGTATCCCGACGCAAGAGGGCAAGCTGGTCCTCGACCTCGACGCACTGCGCAACGCGCCGCCCGAGGCCGAGCGGCTGGCCACCTTCGTCGCGTCCATCCAGCGGCAGCGCAACGACTTCGGCAGCCCGGTGCTGACCATCCGCTCCGAGGACATCTCGCTGGCCGCACTGCTCTACGAGATCCCGCCGGCCGAACTGCGCGAGAAGCTCGTCGCGTGGGGCGTCCTGGCCGCCAGCTCTGCCTGAGCCCGCACGTTAGGCTCCCGTCGTGGCGACCACTCTCCTCGACGGAATCGGGCTGCTGGTCACGAACGACCCCGCACAGGGCGACGGCTCGCCACTCGGTGAGATCTCCGGCGCCGCCCTGATCGCCGACTCCGGTGGTCAGGTCCTCTGGGTGGGCCCGGCCCCCGCCGCACCCAGCGCCGACACCCGCATCGACCTCGACGGACGCTGTGTCGTTCCCGGTTTCGTCGACAGCCACTCCCACCTCGTCTTCGCCGGCGACCGCTCGGCCGAGTTCGCCGCGCGCATGACCGGCCAGCCCTACGCCGCCGGTGGCATCCGCACGACCGTCGCGGCCACCCGGGCCGCTCCCGACGAACTGCTCGGCCTCAACCTCGCCCGGCTCGTGCGCGAGATGCGCCGCCAGGGCACCACGACCGTCGAGATCAAGAGCGGCTACGGCCTGACGGTGGCCGACGAGGCCCGCGCGCTGGCGCTGGCCGCCGAGCACACCGACGAGACCACCTACCTCGGCGCTCACGTCGTGCCGGCCGAGTACGAGGCCGACCCGGCCGCGTACGTCGGCCTCGTCACCGGACCCATGCTCGACGCCTGCGCGCCGCACGCCCGCTGGATCGACGTGTTCTGCGAGACCGGAGCCTTCGACGCCGACGCCGCCCGCGCGGTGCTGACGGCGGGCCTCGGCCGCGGCCTCGGCGCGAGGGTCCACGCGAACCAGCTCGGCCACGGCCCGGGCGTCCAGCTGGCCTGCGAGCTCGGCGCCGCCAGTGCCGACCACTGCACGTTCCTCGACGACGCCGACGTCGCCGCACTGGCCGGCTCGGGCACTGTCGCGACGCTGCTGCCCGGCGTCGAGTTCTCCACCCGCTCGCCCTACCCCGACGCCCGCCGGCTGCTGGCCGCCGGCGTCACCGTCGCGCTGGCCACCGACTGCAACCCGGGTTCCTGCTACACGTCGTCGATGCCGTTCTGCGTCGCGCTGGCGGTCCGGGAGATGCGCATGACGCCGGCCGAGGCGCTCTGGGCGGCGACGGCGGGCGGCGCCGCTGCGCTGCGGCGCACCGACGTCGGACGGCTCTCGCCCGGCGCCCGCGCCGACCTCGCCATCCTCGACGCGCCGTCGTACGTGCACCTCGCCTACCGGCCCGGCGTGCCGATCATCGCCGACACCTGGCTCGGCGGGCGGCCGGGCTCAGCCGGCGTCGTGCGGTAGCGACCGTCAGCCCTGTGCGTCGTCGCGCAGGTAGGCGACGACGGCCGTCACCCGGCGGTCGGCGGACTCGCGGTCGACACCGAGCTTGGCGAAGATGCGGCCGATGTGCTTGCGCACCGTCGCCTCGCTCACGAAGAGCCGGCCCGCGATGACCGTGTTGGTCAACCCCTCCGCCATCAGCTCCAGCACCTCGCGTTCGCGGGGCGTGAGCGCGTGCACGAACGTGGACCGGCCCGGCTCCGGTGCCGCCACCCGGCGCGACGGCACCGGTGCCGCCGACCGGCGGACGAGGCGGAGCTGAGCCCGGCCGAGCCGGGCGAACACGTACAGCTCGGCGGTCAGCAGCGCCGCTCCGGGCAGCACCGTGAGCCAGGCTTCGCCGCTGGTGTCGATCAGCCAGAAGCCGAGATCGATCTGATCGGCACCGACCAGGGCGGGCGCCACCATGAGGATGGCGGGCAGCGTGGCGGCGACGACCACGACGACGACGTCGATCACCGCGAGCGCGGCCGCGAGCAGGACGGTGGCCGGTAGTGGGAGCGCACGCTGCGCCACCAGGGCGCCGGCTGGCGAAGTCATGCCCTCACCGTACGGGGGTGGCGTCCGCGCTACCCCCCGTGGACGAGCGAATGTCTCGTGCACGCCCATACCGGAACCGGCGTCGCCGGCTTTGGATGGACCACGATGTCCGAGACGACGCCACTCCCACCCGCCCTCTCCGGCCGCGCGGGCCCGCCCGACGCGGCGGTCGCCGCCATCGGGGTGACCAGGACCTACGGTGCCGGGGCCACGTCGGTGGCCGCACTGACCGACGTGAGCCTCCAGGTCCCGCCCGGGACCTGGCTGGCCGTCATGGGCCCATCGGGCTCGGGGAAGTCCACGCTGCTGCACTGCCTGGCCGGGCTCGAACGGGCCGACGCCGGCCGGGTCGTGCTGGCCGGCGAGGACATCACCGGGGCCTCCGATCGGGCGTTGACCCGGCTACGGCGCACCGCGGTCGGCTTCGCCTTCCAGAACTTCAACCTGGTCGGCTCGCTGACCGCTGCCCAGAACGTCGCCCTGCCGTTGCGACTGGCGGGCGCCCGCCCGTCTCGCGCGCGGATCCGTGCCGCGCTCGAGTCCGTCGGGCTCGGTGACCGCGCCCGTCACAAGCCCGGCCAGCTCTCCGGCGGCCAGCAGCAGCGAGTGGCGCTGGCCCGGGCGATCGCGACGCGCCCGGCGGTGCTGTTCGCCGACGAGCCCACCGGGGCGCTGGACTCCGCCGCGTCCCGGACGGTGCTCGGCCTGCTCCGCCGGATGGTGGACGGCGGCCAGACCGTCGTCATGGTCACCCATGACCCCGCCGCGGCGGCGGCCGCCGACAGCGTCGTCTTCCTGGTCGACGGCGGCATCGCCGACCGGCTGGAGCGGCCGTCGGCCGGTGCGGTCGCGGCCACCCTGGCCGGGCTGGAGCGCCGGTGATCGGCCTGTCGCTGCGCGGGTTCCGCGATCGCTGGCCGCTGTTCGCCGGCGCCGTCGTCACCGTCGCCGCCGGAGTCGCGCTGATCGCCTCCGCCGTGACGATCGCCGCGTCCGCCACACCGCCCGATACCGGTGGCCTGCCGCCGCACGAGGCGGCCACCGTCCGCGACGCGTTCGACGGCGTGGCCACCGTGATGATCATCAGCGCGATACTCGCCGGGTTCCTCACCGTCTTCATCGTCGCGACCACGTTCTCGTTCACCGTCGCCGAACGCCGCCGGGACCTCGCCCTCTTGCGGCTGCTCGGTGCCGGACGCCTCCAGGTGCGGCTGGTCCTCACCGGGGAGGCGGTGCTCCTCGGGACCGCCGGCGCGGCCCTCGGCCTCCCGCTGAGCGGCCCGGCGGTGCGAATGCAGCTGTGGTTGCTGCGGCGGGCCGAGTTCGTGCCGGACGGGTTCGTCCTCACCCGCCCGGCGTGGCCCGGGTGGGTCGCCGCCGGCATCGGCGTCGCGGTGGCCGTGCTCGGAGTGGCGGCCGCGTCACGGCGCGCGGCGCGGATCCCGCCGTTGGAGGCGGTGCGCGGCGCCCCCGCGGCGGCGTCGGTGATGACCGCCGGACGGTGGGCCGGCGGCCTGGCGATGCTGGCACTGACCGTCGCGCAGGTCGTCGCCGCCTCGTTCGTCGGTGTCGTCGTCGCCCTGGCGCTGGGCCTCGGGGTCGCGATCACCGGGGCGGTCGCGTTCAGCCTGCTCGGCCCGGCGCTGCTGCCGCCGGTGAGCCTGCTCCTCGGCGCCCCGGCGCGGGCGAGCACCCTCGGCCGCCTCGCTCACTCCAACGTCCGCGACGGCGTCCAGCGGTCGGCCTCGACCGCGGCCCCGGTGATCGTGCTGGTCGCGATGGTGCTCAGCATCACCGGCGCCGTGAACGCCACGACCAGCGCGGTCACCGTCGAGCAACGCACACGGACCGACGCGGACCTGGTGGTCGCCACGACCGGCGCGCACACCGGCGACCTCGCCCGGCTGCCGGGGGTGGACGCGGCGTCGGCCGAACAGGTGCTGCCGCTCGCCGTGGACCTGCCCGCCACCGACGACGAGGGCCCCGCGACCGAGCGGCAGCTCGACGGGATCGCCGTCATCGACCCCGACGCGTACGGCCGGGTGCATCGGGTCCGCCCGGTCGCCGGTGAGCTCTCCGACCTCACGGGGCCCGCGATCGCGGTGATGCAGCGGCCCACCGACGGCGTCCGCCACACACCGGGCGAGCGCGCGACGGTGGTCATCGGCGACACCCTCGTCGACGTGCGGATCGCCGTGGTCCTGCCCGAGCGGCTCTCGGGCCGGCAGCAGATCCTCGTGCCGCGCGACCTGGTGCCCGAGGCCGAGCTGGCCGCCGCGCCCGCCGACGTCCTGCTCCGCGTCGCGGCGGGCCACGACCCGGCGACGGTGGCGCAGGCGGCCGGCGCCTACGGCGAGGTCATCGGCGTCGACGCCTGGATCGCCGCGGCCGCCCGTGACCAGCAGCGGACCAACACCGCCACGCTCACCGTGCTCCTGGTGCTCGCCGCGCTCTACACCGTCATGGCAGTCGTCAACGCCATCGTCATCGCCGGCACCGGCCGACGCCGGGAGCACGCCGTCGCGCGGCTCTCCGGACTGACCCGCGGCCAGGTGGTCGCGACCACAGCCGTGGAAGCGCTCATCGTCACCTCGACGGGTCTCGTCCTCGGCGCGCTCGTGGTGGCCGCCGCGCTCGCCGGCATCGCCGTCGCGGCCCGCCGGTCCGTCGGCACGGCGATCGTCGAGGTCCCGTGGATGCTCGCCGCCGCGACGGCCGGCGGCACGCTGTTGCTGGCCGCCGTCGTGGCGCCGGCCGTCTCGCTGCTCGTGACCCGCACCCGTCCCGTCGTCCTGGCGGCCGCGCGCGAATGAGCCCGCAGACAGGTTCGGCGAACCTACGCAAGGATAGGCACGACTTCGTGGAAATGCGTTCTGAGCTGCGTTAACGTCGACCACATGAAGCTCAACGACACGCTTGCCAAGGCCTTCTCCGAGCAGATCACGCTGGAGCTCGAGTCGTCGATCGCGTACCTGCAGCTGGCCATCGCGCTCGAGGACGCCAATCTGCCGGGTATGGCGTCGTGGATGCGCATCCAGTCCGACGAGGAGCGTGTGCACGCGGCCAAGTTCACCCAGCACGTCACCGACCGCGGCAACCGCCCGCAGATCGGCGACATCTCGGCGCCGAAGGACCCCGGCCCCACAGTGGTGGCGGCGTTCGAGGCGTCGTTGGCGCACGAGCAGCGGGTGTCCGAGTCCATCCGGTCGCTGTACCGCCTCGCCGTCGCCGAGGGCGACATCGACAGCCTGCCGCTGCTCAGCTGGTTCGTCGAGGAGCAGATCGAGGAGGAGTCCACGGTCTCGGAGGTCCTCGGCCGCCTGCACCTCATCGGCGACGACGGCCCCGGCCTGCTGCGCCTCGACGCCGAGCTCGGCGCCCGCACCCCCGGCCAGGACCAGTAGCACGCGCCGCCCCCGCGGTCCGGGCGCCGGACCACGGGGGCGGGACGAGTCGGCCGGCTACCGGGCCTTCAGCCGCGCCGCCAGCTCCGCCGCCGGCACCGTGGTGCCGGGGCCGTTGTACAGCGCGTTGGACACGATCGTCCACGTCGCCCGCGGCCAGCTGCGGAACGTGATGTCCGCACTCGCCACGGTCGCCTCGCCGGCGCCGACCGGCACGGTCACGACGTTGGCCAGCCCGGCCAGGGTCGCTTGGCCGTGCGCGTAGCCACTGGCCAGGAGCTCACCCGTGGCCGGGTACGTGGCGCCGACGGTGGCGCCGGCGTCGGCCGCCACCCGGTACGCCGGGCTGTTGTTGAACCAGATCGGCCAGTTCGCCGGCATGCCCCAGGTGGCCGGGGCGGCCGGGTCGAACTGCGCGTTGAGCAGCGTGCCGGGAGCGCTGAACGCCGCCCGGTCGGCCGGCGTCGCGTTGGTGATCGGCAGCCCCAGCAACTCGCGCGCCGTCTCCGCCGCCGTGCCGACCGCCACCAGGTTGCCGCCGTCGCGCACCCACGTCGCCAGTGCCTGCCAGCCGGCCTCGCCGACGCCGCGGGCCCAGTGGTACTCCTCGGGGTACTGCGCCGGGTTCAGGCCGGTGACGATGCGCGCCTTGGTGACGCCCGGCGCGACGAGGATGGTGTCGAACTGCGCCAGGTTCGCGTAGTCATCGGCCTCGACCACCTCGTAGTTCAGCCCGTAGGTGTCGGCCAGCCACATGAGCCAGCCGCCGGGCATGTTGTTCGCCCCGCGAATCAGGCCGATCCTGGTGTCCGGCTTCAGCTCCAGCGCGTCGACCGCGGGCACCTGCGGCGACGTCGTCACCGGCAGCGCGGTGAGCTGCGACACCTCGGTCAGCGTGCCGCGGGCGGCCGCCGTCGCGGGCACGATCAGGGTGCCCGGTTCGTAGGTCGTGTTGCCGACGCCGAAGCCCGACGCCGCGCGGAACACCGGGACGTCGTCCTCCTGCAGCCGGGCGATCGCGTGCGTGAGCCCGTACGTCGTCGGCCGCACCAGGTAGGCGCCGTTGGCCGGAGCGTTCGGCACCGCCGGCGCCGTGATGTCCGCGGCCGAGATCCGCTCGGTGCGAGCCACCCGCGCGTCGTCGACCTGCTGCACCGTCAGCCCGAGCAGCATCGCGAGATTGTCGGTGGTCTCGCTGTACGGCATGATCAACGGGCAGTCGGCGCACTTGCGGGCCTGGTTCGGGTACTGGTCGAGCTCCAGCACCTGGTCGACCCAGCTGCCCATCGGCTGCTGCGACTGGATCAACAGCGTGCCGGCCGGATAGGTCTGCCGGCCCACCCGCACCGTCGACAGCGCGCGGTCGACCTCGACGCCGGCGATGTCGAAGATCTCGACCAGCTGCTTGACGGCGTACGGGTCGCGCTGGCCGGCCGGGACGAGGTAGGTCTCGGGTCCGCCGTCGGGCTCCATGTTCTTGCGGTTGACCTGGTAGAGGTTGTTGTACAGCCAGTCGTCGGCGTCCTTGGCCACGCTCTCCAGGCCGGTGTACATCGACAGCTTCGCGTACTCGACGATCTGCTCCAGCGTCCAGGTCTCGTCGGTGTACGGGTCGAACGTGCGCATCGTTCGGTCGCGGGCGCCGGGCGGGGTGCCGTCGGGGTTGGAGAACGGCAGGGCGAGGTCGCGCACCGAGGCGATCTCGTGCAGGAACAGCGACGCGCCGCGGTGCGGGCCGGTGCCGAACACGTCGGCGTTCCAGAAGATGCCGTACGCGTCGTCGGTGCTGACGCCGGGCAGGCCTTCCTCGGCGGCGGCATTGGCGATCTCGGCGCCCAGTGCGTTCGACGCGGAGATCGTGATGGAGTCGATGTTCGGGCCGAGCGGCTCGTCGAACGGCGGCACCCACATGCGCGGGCTGTTGGCGCCGGCCTGGTGCATGAAGTGCAGGATCACCGGCCGGTACCGCTGCTCCAGGCGGGTGCGGATGCGCGACTCCTCCTGGGTGAAGAAGATCCAGTCGCGGTTGTTGTCGTGCCCGACGTACTTGTGGTAGAGGTCCGGGTACGTGCGGGCGTAGCTCGTGCCCTCGGTCTCGTTGAAGTAGTCGACCATCAGATGCTGGCCGTCCGGGTTGGCCGACGGCACCACCAGGATCACGAGGTTGTCCAGGATGTTCTGGACGTACTCCGACCGCTCGGTCGACAGCCGGTGGATCACGTCGACCAGCGCCGGCAGGTTGCCCACCTCGCTGGAATGCAGGGTCGCCTCGAGGTAGTAGACCGGGACGCTCTGCTCGGCCAGTGTGCGGGCCTCGCTCTCGGTGAGGTCCGCGCGCGGGTCGGCCAGTCGTTCGTTGGCGTCCAGGATCTCGTCGAGCCGGGCCAGGTTCTGCGCCGAACTCACCCGCAGGACCGGGTATTCGTTGCCCATCGTGGTGGTGCCGGCAACCTCGTACTCGACGCTGTCCGATTCCTCGGCGACCAGCTCGAAGTAGTCCTTGATCTGCTCGAAAGGCGCCAGCTTTCCGCTGGTGCCCATGGCGAATCCGAAGAATTCCGTTGGCGTGGGAATGTCATCAGCAGCAGCGTCCGCGGTGCTCGTTCCTCGCTCGCCTGGCACGACGACCAGCACAGTTGCGGCGAGGGCGGCTGCGGCCACACCCGTCAGAGCGCGCTTCATTGACATCGTCGGGACCTCCGGTGAATAGTGCCCGGCGACGCATCTCGGTGCCCTGCGGATCGCCGGACAAACTGATGTGGGGGTCCACGTAACCTAGCGACAGGAATCCTGAGGGTCAATGCTCATGTCGCGAGACAAGATGCTATTGACGGTGCAATAACGAACCGGTAAATTAGGCCCGACTTTCCGGGATTCCGGGTGCCGTGGCCATTCGGCTCAGCTGAACCGGCGGCCCTCGTCGCGGCGGTAGGCGAACACCGCGGCGCCGCCGGCCGCCACCGTCCACACCGCGAGCATGACCATCGACAGCGGGTCGACGGTGAAGTCCGAGACCGCCGCCCAGATCAGCTCCGCCGCGCCGCGCGTCGGCAGGAACGGGGCGATGGTGTCGATGAACCCGGGCAGGTCCTCGGGGTCGCCCATGAGGCCGCCGCCGAAGGCCAGCGGCAGGAACGAGATGGTCGCCACGGCGGTGGCGGCCTTGGCCGGCAGCGAGTAGCCGATGGCCAGGCCCAGCAGCGTGAACGGCACGACGGCGACGACCAGCCCGCCGAGTGCGGCGAGGAATCGGGCCGGCGTCAGTGTCGCCTCCGTGAACAGCACGGCGATGAGCACCACCGGGACCACCGCCACCAGCACGAACGCCGTCCCCACGAGCACGCGGGCGGCGAACCGCGGACCGGCGCCGGTCGGCAGCGTCCGCACGAACGACTCCCACGGCAGCGCGCGGTCCTCGGCCACCCCCGAGCCGTACTGGAACAGGCAGGTGACCATCGTCGCGAACACCACCATCGACGCGGTCGCGACGGTGGCGGCGCGCGGGTCGTCCGCCGCGTTCGGGACGACGAAGAACAGCATGGACGCCGCCGGGAAGAACACGGTGGCGATGACGGCGACCGGGATGCGCAGTGTCTCGACGAACTGGTAGCGGGCGTGGGTCAGGGTGAGGCTCATGCGAGGCTCCGGTGGTCGTCGGTGGTCAGGGCCAGGAACGCGTCCTCGAGTGACGTGCTGCGCACCTCGAGGCCGCGGAACGGCACGCCCGACGCGACCAGCGTGCGGACCAGCTGGTCGGCGTCCGTCGTCATGAGGTGGACGCGGCCGGCGTCGTCGCGGTCGGTGGACACGACGCCGGGCAGTTCCGGCAGGTCGGCCGCCGCGACGCTGACCCGGCGCATCCCCGCGACGTCGCGGATCTCGGCGGTGCTGCCGTCGCGGATGACGCGGCCGTGGTCGATGACGACGACCCGCTCCGCCAGCGCCTCGACCTCCTCGAGGTAGTGGCTGGTCAGCACGACGGTGCCCCCCTCGCCGTGGAACGCGCGGATGCCGTCCCAGAGCTGATGCCGCGCGTCGACGTCGAGGCCGGTGGTCGGCTCGTCCAGGAAGACGATCTCGGGCCGGCCGGCGAATGCCAGCGCGACGGCCAGGCGGCGGCGCTGCCCGCCGCTGAGCGCGCCGCACTGGCGTCCCTCCAGCCCCGTCAGGCCGAACCGCGCGAACAACTCGTCCGGCGGCACCGGGTTCACGAAGTGCGCCGACACGAGGTTCGCGGTCTCGCCGACACGCAGGCTCAGCGGCAGCCCGGTCTCCTGCGGCGTGACCCCGAGGATGCGCCGCGTCGCCGGCGTCATCGGGTCGGCGCCACGGATCTCCACGCGCCCGTCGTCCGGCCGGCGCAGGCCCACGAACAGGTTGATCAGCGTCGACTTCCCGGCGCCGTTCGGGCCGAGCAGCCCGACCAGCTGGCCGCGCGGGATGTCGAGGTCGACCTGGTCCAGCGCGACGACGTCGCCGTAGCGACGCGAGACGCCGACGGCGCGAGCGATGAGGTCGGTCATGGATGCTCCGTTCCCGCGGCGCCGTCGAGCAGGGCGCGGATCGCCGCCGTGTAGTCGTCGAACGCGGCGCGGCCGCGCGAGGTCAGGGCGACGTAGGTGACCGGCCGCCGTCCCTGGTGGGTCTTGGTGATCTCGACGTAGCGGGCCTCCTCGAGCTTGCCGAGGTGCACCGAGAGGTTGCCCGCCGTCATGTCGAGGACCTTCTGCAGGTAGGGGAAGGTCATGTGGTCGCCGACGTGCAGCGCGGACAGCGCCGCGACCACCCGGAGCCGGGCCTGGGCGTGGATGACCGGGTCGAGCCCGGGCGCCGTCATTCCCCGGCCCGCCTGGCCGCCGCCGGCGCCACCAGTCCGGCGACGATCAGCGCGCCCCCGCCCGCCACCGAGATGACCAGCGAGTGCCAGCCCGGGCCGGCCAGCACGCCGGCGAGGTTGACCACCAGCAGCCAGCCGCCGAGCACGAGCAGGCTCCAGTCCAGCCAGATGGCCGCGCCGGCCAGATAGAAGACGCCGGTCAGGGCCACGCTGACGGCGCCGAACAGCAGCCCCTGCTGGTCGTCGGGCAGGTGCTCGGCGATACGGCCCAGGATCGGGAAGACGGTGCCGAATGCCAGCGCCCAGCTGACGCCGTACATGGCGCCGCGACGGTTGCTGTCGCCGCCGACCTGACTCGCCTCGCGCGCCGCCGTCCCGATGGTGATGGCGACGGCGACGGCCATCAACGTGAACAGCACGACCAACGGCAGCGCGTCGGGCAGGTCGACCCACGGCCCGTCGGTGCCCGGGCCCTGGTCGAGCGTGAACAGACCGAACGCGAGGAACCAGGTCAGCCCCCAGGGCAGGTAGTACAGCAGCATCGTGCCGCGCTGCCGGTCGGTCACCGCGGCCCGCTCGCGGGCGATGAGGCGCAGCGACTCCTCGGGGGTGAGTTCCTCCGGGTCGGTCATGGCTGGACTTTAAAACGCAAACTAGTTTGCGCGCAAGGGTGGCGAAGCGTCCCTTGGGTGAGACGGGTCATCGTGAGGCGTTCTGGTGCATCGCGAGGCATGCTTGCCTGGTGGGGCGGGGGAACGCCTGGCGTCGTACGCGATCTCAGGGCGCGGCGCCGCTCCGCCGCCGGACGATCGGACTCACTCGTCTCGTGGACAACGAGGGCGGGAAACCGCTTACCGCACCAGGGTGGCCGTTCGCCGCATCGTGGCTGGCGGGTCGGCGTGCGGCGGATCTAGCGTCACGAGTGCCGCGCCCGGTCACCCCCCCGCCGGGCGCGGCCGACACGAGGAGACGCCGATGCCGCTGTCCCGTTCGCTGCCGAGATCCCTTCGACGCTGGGCCGGGCCGCTCGCCGCGGCGGCCGCGGGCGCCGTGCTCGTCGCCGGTGCCACGACCGCCGCCCCATCGAACGACATCGTCGCGCCGCACCCACCGGCCGAGGCCGCGCCCGCGGCCGGCGGCGACTGGGCCGGCACCTGGGCCACCGCGGTGGCCCGTCCGCAGAACGGCCAGCCGCTGGCCGGGTTCACCGACACCACCTTCCGTCAGCGGGCGCACGTCTCCGTCGGCGGCTCCCAGGTCCGGCTCCGGCTGACCAACGTGTACGGAACCCAGCCGCTGATCGTGCAGGCGGCGACGCTCGCGCTGCCGGGTGCGGCGCCGGGCGACGTCGATCCGGCGACCGTGCGCGAGGTGACGTTCTCCGGCGACACCAGCGTGACGATCCCGGCCGGCGCCGAGCTGGTCTCCGACCCCGTCGAGCTGCGGATCGCCGACGACAGCGACGTCCTGGTGAGCCTGTACGTGCCCGGCCCGACCGGCCCCGCGACGTACCACGCGGCCGCGTACTCGACCGGCTGGATCGCGACCGGCGACCAGACCACCGCGCCGTCGGTGTCGTCGTTCCCGCAGACGACGACGTCGTTCTGGTTCCTCGACGGGCTCGACGTGCGCGGCGCGGCGTCCGGCGCGGTGGTGTTCCTGGGCGACTCGATCACCGACGGCGCCGGCTCGACCCGCGACACGAACCGGCGCTGGCCCGACTACCTGGCCGACCGCATGCTCGAGCAGCCACGGCCGCACCGGTTCGGCATCCTCAACGCGGGCATCGGCGGCAACCGGCTGCTGCTGCACGCCAACAGCCCCGGTCAGGGCGACAACGCTCTGGCCCGGTTCGACCGCGACGTCCTGACGCAGACCGGCGCCGGCACGGTGGTGGTGTTCGAGGGCATCAACGACATCCAGCAGCCGAACTCGCAGTACGACCCGGAGCGGCTGATCGCGGCATACGAGCAGATCATCGAGCGGGCCCACGACCAGGGCATGCGGGCGGTCGGCGCGACCATCGGCCCGTTCCAGGGCTGGGGCTCGTGGACGCCGGAGCGCGAGGCCGTGCGGGCCGCCGTCAACGAGTGGATCCGCGAGTCCGGCGCGTTCGACGCGGTGATCGACTTCGACGCCGTCCTGCGCGATCCGGACGAGCCGCTGCGCATGCGCGCCGAGTACGACTCCGGCGACCACCTGCACCCGGGCGACGCCGGCTACCAGGCCATGGCCGACGCCGTGGACCTGAGCGAGTTGTCGCCGCGGCGGCGGTGAGCTCAGGTGAGGTTGACGAGGACGACGTAGACGGCGGTGCCGGCGCCGACGCTCAGGATCGTGCGCCGGCCGCAGCCGAGATGAACCGCCACCGTCACCGCCACCGCGAGCAGCGCGTACGGCGCCGTCCGCGGATCGGCGGTGACGGTGCCGTGCAGCGCGGTGACGGCGAGGATGCCCAGGATCCCCACCGGCATCCACACCGCCAGCCGGTGCGCCGCCGCCGACCGGCGCAGCAGCCATCGCCGCCAGCATGGCCACCTGTGGGGCGACCACGAGGGCGGCGCCCGCGCTGACCCCCGCCAGCAGGACGGCGGGGATCTCGCGCCGCGACCGGAAGGCGTCCAGCGCCAGCACGGTGAACAGCGCGCAGAGGGCGAACTCCAGCCCCTCGACGGGCGCGGGCAGCACCGCCCCGACGGCCACCCCGGCCAGGCCGCCGCCGACCCAGTACGCCTGGCAGGTGACCTGCATCGCGAGCAGTCGAGGCCCCGATCGCGACGCGGCCGGCAGCGCGGCGTTGACGGCGTACACCTCGTCGATCAGCGCGTAGACGGCGTACGCCCTGGCCAGCGGGTGCCGGACCAGGTGCAGCGGGAAGGAGAATGCGTAGAAGACGTGCCGCGAGTTCACCACCAGGACGGTCAGCGCGATCGCCGCCAGCCCGGTACTCGCGGCGACCATGCCCACCAGGAGCAGTTCCAGCGAGCCGGCGAACGCGGCCAGTGAGAGCGCCGGCGCGAGCCACCACGGCAGCCCCGCCTGCAGGACGAGCAGCCCGAGCGCGATGCCCAGCGGGAAGATCCCCAGCCCGGCCGAGAAGGAGTCGCGCACGCCCGCGGCGAGCTGTTGCCGCTGGCGGGCGGCGGCGGGGACGTCCTGGAGCACCCCGCCATCGTCTCGCGGACGGCGTGCCATGTGGTTGCGAAGATTGCGTCGCGTGCCCCAGATGCGGCAACCTTCTCGCATGGACGGGATCGACCGAGCAATCATCGCCGAGCTGGAGCGTGACGGTCGCCTGACCAACGTCGAACTGGCGCAGCGGGTCGGGCTGACGACCGGGCCGTGCCTGCGGCGCGTCCAGCGGCTGGAGTCCAGCGGCGTCATCCGCGGCTACCGCGCCGTCGTCGATCCCGCCGCCGTCGGCCGGTCCTTCGAGGCCCTCATCGACCTCACCCTCGACGCGCAGGACGCCGACACCGTCGCGCACTTCGAGGACGCGCTCGGGCGGGCCGGCGAGGTGCTCGAGCTGCGCCGGCTGTTCGGCAGCCCCGACTACTTCGTGCGGGTGGCCGTCGCCGATCTCGCCGCCTACGAGAGCTTCCTCAGCCGGCACGTCATGACGATCCCGCACGTCAAGGGCATCACGTCGCACTTCACCATGAAGATCGTCAAGCCTTAGGGGCGTCACGCATCCCTAGCGGCGCGACGGCGACAGCACGGCGTCCCGCCCCGCGCGCCCGAGAGCGGCCGCCACCGCCTCCAGCGGGCCGCGCCCGATGAAGGCCCGCCAGGGGATCGCGATCGCGAACATGATCGCGACGTGCACCAGGTAGGTCGACACGTCGTGGCCCTGGATCGGCCCCGACAGCAGTACGACGTGCAGGGTGTAGAGGGTGAACGTCATGCCGCCGATCGCCGCCAGCGGCCACACCAGCAGCCGGGCGCGGAGTGCGAGCAGCAGCATCAGCCCGAGTACCGCGGCGCTGGTGCCGATGGTGTGCAGCAGGTCGAACGGTGTCGCGGTGTGTGGCGCCGCCACGATCAGCCACCACCAGCTGGTGGCCGGGGTGGTGCCGTAGAACGACGCGTTGTTCACCGCCCCGGCGAAGTCGAACGGACTGGCCGGGTGCCCACCCAGTCCGGCGGTGACCAGGTGCTCCAGCCCGCCGTTGTCGAGCAGGACGGTCGACGTCACCCAGGCGGCCACGGCCAGCGCGGCGCCGCCGGCCAGCAGCGCCGTCGCGACCCGGGCCGACGACAGCGCCAGCCGGCCGATGCCCAGGCCGACCAGCACGTAGGCCAGCCAGGGGAACACCGGGTAGTAGCCGGTGACCAGCAGTTCGCGCAGCAGGTCGCCGGGCTGCTCGAGCGACTCGAACGTGGGGGTGTCGTACGACGCCAGAGGTTCGCCGATGCGCCAGTAGTGGTTCAGCAGCGGCGCGCCGACGGCCCAGACCAGCCCCAGCGGCAGCAGGATCCGCGGTCCCAGCCCGAGGAAGGGGATCGCCAGCAGGAACAGCACGCCGTAGTACGCCAGGATGACCGCGACGCCGGACGGGAACGCGCCGAGGCACAGGCCGACGAGGAAGATGACGAGCGCGCGCAGCGCGACGCTCACGCTCGCGGCGGCCAGCGGCCGTCCACGCCGGGGCGTGCGGCCGCCGGTGGCCAGTGCCAGTCCGACGCCGGCCAGCAGCGCGAACAATGCCGACGACCGGCCGCTGGCGATGAGTCTCGACGCCGTCATGCCGCCGTCCTCGCCGATGGCCGGGAGGATGTGCACCGACATCATGCCCAGGAGGGCGATGCCGCGGGCCGCGTCGACGCCGAGCAGCCGGCTGCGGACGGCGACCGGCCGCGCGTCCTCCTGGACGGCCACGGCGGCTAGAAGACGAGGGCGGCGAGGAACGGCGCCACCCCGGCGATCAGGCAGAGGATCAGCACCACCGCCACGATCTTGGTGCGCGCGTCGGTGCGCCGGGGTGCGTCGTCGTCCTGGGACTCCGGGAACATGGCGGCCAGCGTACGCCGCGAATCCGAGGGAATCCTCAGAGCGGCCCGGTCGTTGTGCGGTACGTGAGAAGTTGAGCCACAGGGGCTCAAGGTTATAGTTGAGCCATACTGACTCAACACTGCTGAGAAACACACTGGAGGTAACTGCCATGGCACGTGCCGTCGGCATCGACCTGGGCACGACGAACTCCGTCGTCGCCGTCCTGGAGGGTGGCGAGGCGACCGTCATCGCCAACGCCGAGGGGTCCCGTACCACCCCGTCCGTCGTGGCCTTCGCCAAGAACGGCGAGGTCCTGGTCGGTGAGGTCGCGAAGCGCCAGGCCGTCACCAACGTCGATCGCACCATCCGCTCGGTCAAGCGTCACATGGGTACCGACTGGTCGGAGAAGATCGACGACAAGGACTTCACGCCGCAGCAGATCTCCGCGTTCGTCCTGCAGAAGCTGAAGCGCGACGCCGAGGCGTACCTGGGCGAGACCATCACCGACGCCGTCATCACCACGCCGGCGTACTTCAACGACTCCCAGCGCCAGGCCACCAAGGAGGCCGGCGAGATCGCGGGCCTCAACGTGCTGCGCATCGTCAACGAGCCCACCGCGGCCGCGCTGGCGTACGGCCTCGACAAGGGTGAGCACGACCAGACCATCCTGGTCTTCGACCTCGGTGGCGGCACCTTCGACGTCTCGCTGCTCGAGATCGGCGAGGGCGTCGTCGAGGTGAAGGCCACCAGCGGCGACAACCACCTCGGTGGCGACGACTGGGACCAGAAGGTCGTCGACTGGCTCATCGGCCAGGTCAAGTCCGCGCACGGCATCGACCTCTCCAAGGACAAGATCGCCATGCAGCGCGTCCGTGAGGCCGCCGAGCGGGCGAAGATCGAGCTGTCGTCCAGCACCCAGACGTCCATCTCGCTGCCCTACATCGCGCAGGACGCCGAGAAGAACCCGGTGCACGTCGACGAGACTCTCTCGCGCGCGCAGTTCGAGCAGATGACGGCCGACCTGCTGGCCCGCACCAAGTCGCCGTTCCAGAACGTCGTCCGCGACGCCGGCATCTCCGTCGACCAGATCGACCACGTGGTCCTGGTCGGTGGCTCCACCCGCATGCCCGCCGTCGTCGACCTCGTGAAGGAGCTGACCGGCGGCAAGGAGCCCAACAAGGGCGTCAACCCGGACGAGGTCGTCGCCGTGGGCGCCAGCCTCCAGGCCGGCGTGCTCAAGGGCGAGGTCAAGGACGTCCTGCTGCTCGACGTCACCCCGCTGTCCCTCGGCATCGAGACCAAGGGCGGCGTCATGACGAAGCTGATCGAGCGCAACACCACCATCCCGACGAAGCGCTCGGAGATCTTCACCACTGCCGACGACAACCAGCCGACGGTGGGCATCCAGGTCTACCAGGGCGAGCGCGAGATCGCGGCCTACAACAAGAAGCTCGGCACGTTCGACCTCACCGGTCTGCCGCCGGCGCCGCGCGGCGTCCCGCAGATCGAGGTCACCTTCGACATCGACGCCAACGGCATCGTGCACGTGTCCGCCAAGGACCTCGGCACCGGCCGCGAGCAGTCGATGACGATCACCGGTGGCTCGTCGCTGCCCAAGGACGACATCGACCGCATGGTCCGCGAGGCCGAGCAGTACGCCGAGGACGACCGCAAGCGCCGCGAGGCCGCCGAGAACCGCAACCAGGCCGAGTCGCTGGTCTACCAGACCGAGAAGTTCCTGGCCGACAACACCGAGAAGGTCGGCACGCTCTCCCAGGAGGTCCGCGACGACGTCGACACCTCCCTGGCCGAGGCCAAGAAGGCGCTCGAGGGCAACGACGAGGCGGCCATCAAGTCGGCCACCGAGCGGCTGCAGACCGCCTTCCAGGCGCTCGGTGCGGCCATCTACGCCAGCGCGCAGGCCCCGTCCGGCGACGGCGCCCAGGCCGGCCCGGCCGACGGCGACACCGCCGGCGACGACTCGTCCGCCACGAGCGACAACGCCGAGGAGGACGTCGTCGAGGCCGAGATCGTCGACGACGAGAAGGACACCAAGTGACCGATGCGCAGCGACCCGGGGGTCCGGGAGACGACCCCGAAGAGCTGAAGCCCGTCATCCGCGACCGGCGCCGCATCGATCCCGAGACCGGTGAGCGGCGGGCCGACGGCGACGCGGCCGCGGACGCGGGGGTCTCGGCTCCCGCGTCAGACGCCGCGGCGGGGGCGGCCGGCGAAGAGCTGGCCGCCGCCCGCGCCGAGGCGGCCGAGCGGCTCGACGACCTGCGGCGGCTGCAGGCCGAGTACGTCAACTACCGCCGCCGGGTCGACCGCGACCGCGAGGTCAACCGCGAGGCGGCCAAGGCCGAGGTCCTCTCCGAGCTGCTCGGGGTGCTCGACGACATCGGCCGGGCGCGCGAGCACGGCGACCTCAACGGTGCGTTCCGGTCGGTCGGCGAGGCGCTGGAGTCGGTGACGGCGAAGGCCGGCCTGGTCCGCTACGGCGAGCCGGGCGACGCCTTCGACCCGATGATCCACGAGGCGCTCATGCACGGCTACGCCGACGACGTCGAGGTGCCCACCTGCACGCAGATCCTGCAGCCCGGCTACCGCATCGGCGAGCGGGTCATCCGGCCCGCGCGGGTCGCGGTGGCCGAGCCCACGGAGGCGCTGCCGGTCACGCCCGCCGAGTCGCCCGTGGCGGACGACTCGGCGGAGAATAAGGACGACCAGAACTGACGTTCCGTAGACGGAGAGGAGGGGCGAGCCCGTGAGCACGAAGGACTGGATCGAGAAGGACTACTACAAGATCCTCGGTGTCTCGAAGGACGCCGACGCGGCCACGGTCAAGAAGGCCTACCGCACTCTGGCTCGCGAGCTCCACCCCGACCGCAACAAGGACGACAAGGCCGCGGAAGAGCGCTTCAAGGACGTCTCCGAGGCGTACTCCGTGCTGTCCGACCCCGCCAAGCGCAAGCAGTACGACGAGGCGCGCACGCTGTTCGGCAGCGGCATCCGCACGCCGGCCGGCGGGGGCGGCGGGTCGTTCAACTTCGACCTCGGCGACCTGTTCTCCGGTAGCGGCAGCGGCGGAATCGGCGACGTGTTCGGCGGCATCTTCGGCCAGCGCAACCGGCCGCGGAGCACCGGCGCGCGCCGGGGCGCCGACGTCGAGCGCGAGGTGACGGTCACGTTCACCGAGGCCGTCGAGGGCAAGACCATCCCGCTGAAGCTCACCAGCTCGTCGGCGTGCTCGGCCTGTGCCGGCACCGGCGCGCGGGCCGGCACCGTCCCGCGGGTCTGCCCGACGTGTTCGGGCACGGGGTTCACCAGCACCGACTCCGGCGGGTTCGGCATGGCCGAGCCGTGCAAGGACTGCCGGGGCCGCGGCCTGGTGGTCGACGACCCGTGCCCGGTCTGCAGCGGCTCCGGCCGCGGCACCACGAGCAAGGTCATGCACGTGCGCATCCCGGCCGGCGTGGTCGACGGCCAGCGCATCCGGCTGCGCGGCAAGGGCGTGCCGGGCGAGCGCGGCGGCCCGGCCGGCGATCTGTACGTCATCATCCACGTCGGGTCGCACCCGGTGTTCGGCCGCCGTGGCGAGCACCTCACGGTCACCGTCCCCGTGACATTCCCCGAGGCGGCGCTGGGTGCCGACATCAAGGTGCCCACGCTGGGCGGTAGCGCGGTGACGCTGAAGCTGCCGCCGGGCACGCCCAACGCCCGCACCTTCCGGGTCCGCGGTCGCGGCGCGCCCCGTAAGGACGGCACTCGCGGCGACCTCCTGGTCACCGTCGAGGTCACGGTGCCGCCGTCGCTCAAGGGCGACGCGAAGCAGGCGCTCGAGGAGTTCCAGACGGCCACCTCGGGCGAGGACGTCCGAGCCGAACTGATGGGCCTGGCGGCGAAGGAGGGGTGACCATGGAGGCCGGAGGACGGTTCATCGTGGCGATGTCCGGCGCCGCCCGGCTGGTCAGCGACGACGAGCCGCTGTACGTCATCTCCGTGGCGGCCGAGATGGCCGGCATGCACCCGCAGACGCTGCGTCAGTACGACCGCCTCGGGTTGGTGTCGCCTCGGCGCACCCCCGGCGGCGGTCGCCGCTACTCTCTGCGCGAGGTCGAACTGCTCCGCGAGGTGCAGCGGCTGTCCCAGGAGGACGGCGTCAACCTCGTGGGCATCAAGCGCATCCTGGAGCTCGAAGCCGAGGTGCACGCCCTGCGCGATCAACTGGCGCTGCTGACCGGCGCTGTCCCGGAATCCGCCGGCTACCTGCCGGTGCAGGCGTATCGATCGGCTCTGGCGGTGTATCGGCCCGGCCCGACGAGCTGAGCCCGGCCGGCAACGGCAGGAAGAACAGCCTCAGCTGGCCGCAGGTCGACTCCACGAACCGCTGCGCCTCCTCCGACCGCTGCGCGGGTCCGCCGTCGACCACGACGTACGCGGGCCGGCGCGCGTCGTGCAGGAGCCGCCGGCAGAAGTCGACGAACGTCTCCGCGCCCGCCTCGCCACCGTAGGCGGCGAACCGCAGCGCGCCCTTCGTGGTGACGACGGAGATCATGTGCGTGGCCGCCTCGCCGGCCCCGCCCGCCTCGGCGTCGAAGCCGACCACCGACTCGTCGCAGAAGTACAGCGTCGCTCCGCTCACCTCGGCCGCGATCCTGATGTTGGGGAACTCCTCGTGTTTCCACCGGGCCAGCGCGTCCGGGGTGCTGCGCGTGGCGCGGGCCAGTGGACGTTCCGGCGACAGGCCCATCCGGTCCAGCAGGCGGCCGACCGAGGCGACGCTCAAGGCGACCTCCAGCTCGCGGCGCACCACCACGCGGACCACCTGACGGGTCCACAACGCCGCATCGAAGCGCAGGTCCCGGGGGTCGCCGTCGACGATGACCGCGAACAGCCGGCGTAGCTGCTGGTCGGTGAGCTTGGGCGGACGTCCGGGCGGCGGCTTGGCGCGCAGGGCCTCCGGGCCGTCCGCGCGGTAGCGCGCCACCCAGCCGTACACCGTCTTGCGGTGCAGGCCGAGGGCGAGCGCCACCTCCTCGGGGTGCGCCCCCTCGACGACCTCGCGCACGGCCTTCAGACGCAGTTCTTCCAGCAGCTTGTGGTCCAGTTTTCGTCCATCATTGTCCCGCACGTGAATAATGGTGCCATATGCATCGGGTCGACATACTTATGAACTGATTGCTAGCAGTGCCCCCGACGCCTGTAAAGCTTTGTTTTCCGCCCTTAACGGAGCATTAATGTGACCCGGCAACAAGCTGGATGTCTTGTCGACGTCATATACATGTAACCCAAGTCACCCCAAGAAAGTCGTTGACGTTCGCGCGCTAGGCAGGTTTACTCAAATCCGACAAACAGCAACAAGTTCGCGTTTGCCAGTCAACTGAGAGCGACGGTTGCAACGTGTGGGGGGTCGCCGTGTTTGCCCAGTTCATCCCATAGGCTCCGGGTCCGCCGGTGGTGCGCCGACGCACCGTCGCCGGCGACGGAGGCGCTCGGCACCGGCCTCATCCACGTCCTGGGCACGAGGACGACATCCTTCGCCGGTGCGGAATTCACGCGACGCCGAATGCGAGTTCTCCCCGGCGTGCATTCGATGAGTTGCGTTGTGTGCGGTAGTGGCATCAATCGTGCTGCCCTGCCCACGCGACGCGCTTGACGCGATAAGGAAGTGCTGTGCCATGACCGACACCGTCGCTGAATCGGCCGACCGCCGCGTGTGGAGCCGCTGCCCCAGTTGCTCGACCTATCTCTATGCAAAACGCCTGGACCGGAACGGCAAGGTGTGCCCCGATTGTGGACACCATCTGCGGCTGAGCCTGGACGAGCGCCTGGAGCAGCTGCTCGACCACGGCTCGCTGGCGCCGTTCCCACCGGCGCACGCCGACGCCGACCCGCTCGGCTTCGTCGACTCCCGGCCGTATCCGCAGCGGCTGGCGGCCGCGCGCGGGAAGACCGGCCGGCCCGAGGCGATCGTGGCGGGATCGGCGTCCGTGGGCGGCGAGCCGCTCGTCGTGGCCGCGCTCGACTTCGCCTTCATGGGCGGCAGCATCGGCACGGCGGTCGGCGACACGCTGGTCCGGGCGGCCGAGACGGCGCTGGCCCGCCGGGTGCCGCTGCTGATCGTCTCCGCCTCCGGCGGCGCGCGCATGCAGGAGGGCTGCCTCTCGCTGATGCAGCTGGCCCGGACCTCGCAGGAGATCGCTCGGCTGCGCGAGGCGGGCGTTCTCGTGCTCAACCTCAACACCAACGCGACGTTCGGCGGTGCGACGGCCTCGTTCTCGTCGCTGGGCGACATCATCATCGCCGAGCCCGGCAGCCTGATCGGCTTCGCGGGGCCGCAGGTGATCAAGCAGACCATCCGCGAGGAGCTGCCGGCCGGGTTCCAGACCGCCGAGTTCCTGTTCGACCACGGCATGGTCGACATGGTGGTGCCCCGCCAGAACGTCCGCGACACCGTCGCCCGGCTCCTGCGGGCACATGCGGAGGGGGCCGTCGACGTGACGGCGCGGCCGGCCGCCCTGGCCCCGGCCCGTACCGCGACACGGGGTACGCCGGCCGCCACCCGGTCGCCGGCCCGGCGAGACGCCTGGCAGGTGGTCACGCTGGCCCGCAACATCGGCCGCCCCACGACCCTGGACTACATCGGCCAGCTGTGCGACGACTTCGTCGAGCTACACGGCGACCGTACGCATGCCGACGACCCCGCGATCGTCGGCGGCATCGCCCGGTTCCGTGGACGCACGGTCGTCGTGATCGGGCATCAGAAGGGCCACGACACCGCGGAGATGGTGCGCCGCAACTTCGGCATGCCGCACCCCGAGGGCTACCGGAAGGCGATGCGCCTCATGCGCCATGCCGACCGGTTCGGGCTGCCGCTGATCACGCTCGTGGACACCGCCGGCGCCTACCCGGGGCTGCAGGCCGAGGCGCGCGGTCAGGGCGGGGCGATCGCCGAGTGCATCGCGACGATGTCGCGGCTGCGGGTCCCGGTGCTCAGCGTCGTCACCGGCGAGGGCGGCAGTGGCGGAGCGCTGGCCCTCGCCGTCGCCAACCGGGTGCTGATGCTGGAGAACAGCTACTACTCGGTGATCTCGCCGGAGGGGTGCTCGACGATCCTCTGGGGCAACGCCTCCCGGGCCGCGGCCGCGGCCGACGCGCTCCGCCTCACCGCGCCGGATCTGCTGGAACTGGGCATAGTCGACCGCATCGTCGACGAGCCGGCCGGCGGCGCCCACACCGATCCGGTGGCCAGCGCCGATGCTCTGGGCCGTGCCCTCGAGGCGGGCCTGGACGAGCTGACCGGTCTCGTGGACACCGAGCTGGTGAACGAGCGCTTTCAGCGCTTCCGGGCGTTCGGCCGGCTCGACGACCAGCTGGAGACACGACGCTGGGGCGCGGCATGACGGCGGCGCCGGCACGGCCGCAGGGACCCCACGACACCGAACCCGACAGCGAGCGGGCCGCGCTGGTCAGCCACCTGCGGGTGGAGGCCGCCGCTCTCGTCGGCTCGCTGACCGGACGGGTGCAGCGGGTCCAGGTGTCGGCGGGCGACTGCTCGATCGCCGTCGAGTGGGTGCAACCGCAGCCGCAGCCGGCGCTCGTCGCCGGGCAGCCGGTCGCGAGGGCCGAACCCTTCGACGCCGCCGGTGACGCGGTCGCGGCCGCCGACGGCAGCGACCTCCGGCCGGACACGCACGCGCTGCGGGCCCCGCTGATCGGCGCGTTCTACCGGAGCCCCGTACCGGACGCGGACCCGTTCGTCGAGGTCGGCGACCGGGTCGAGGCCGGGCAGACGGTGGCGATCGTCGAGGCGATGAAGCTCATGAACGAGATCAAGGCCGACCGCGCCGGACGGGTCGCCGCGATCCATCCGGCGAACGGCCAGATGGTCGAGTTCGACGAGATCCTCGTCGAGCTGACCGCGGACGACTGAGCAGCCGGAGGTGAGGGCGTCGTGTTCGAGAAGCTCCTGATCGCCAACCGCGGTGAGATCGCGCTGCGCGTCATCCGGGCCTGCCGCGAGCTCGGCGTCCGCACGGTCGCCGTCCACTCGGCGGCCGACGCGGACAGCCTGCCGGTGCGGCTCGCGGACGAGGCCGTGCTGGTCGGCCCTGCCGCGGCGGCGGCCAGCTACCTCAACATCCCGAACATCATCGGCGCGGCGCTGAAGACCGGCGCCGACGCCATCCATCCCGGCTACGGGTTCCTCTCCGAGGACCCCTACTTCGCCGAGATCTGCGCCGACCACGACATCGCCTTCGTCGGGCCGCCGCCCGAGGTCATGGAGTCGATGGGCGACAAGGCCGTGGCGCGGCGCCTGATGACCGAGGCGGGCCTGCCGCTGCTGCCCGGCACGGTCGATCCGGTGCACACGTTCGACGAGGCCCGCGAGATCGCCGCTGAGATCGGCTACCCCCTGGTCATCAAGGCCGCGGCCGGCGGCGGCGGGCGTGGCATCACCGTCGTGCACCAGCCGGACGACCTGCGCCAGGCCTACCAGACCACGCGCGCGACCGCGCAGGCGGTGTTCCGCAACCGCGACGTCTACATCGAGCGCTATCTGCAGCGTGCCCGGCACGTGGAGATCCAAGTCCTCTGCGACGCGCACGGTGAGGCGGTCCACCTGGGCGAGCGCGACTGCTCGGTGCAGCGCCGGCACCAGAAGCTGGTGGAGGAGGCGCCCTCGCCCGGGGTCTCGCCGCAGCTGCGCGAGGAGCTGGGCGCCGCCGCGCTGGCCGGAGCCCGATCCGTCGGTTACCGGGGCGCCGGCACCATGGAGTTCCTGCTCGACGACGACAACCGGTTCTGGTTCATGGAGATGAACGCCCGCATCCAGGTCGAGCACCCGGTGACGGAGATGCTCAGCGGCGTCGACCTGATCGCCGAGCAGATCTCGATCGCCGCCGGCCAGCCGTTGTCGGTCAAGCAGGAGGACGTGCGACTGGACGGGCACGCCATCGAGTGCCGGATCAACGCGGAGAACCCGGCCAGGGACTTCGCGCCCACGCCGGGCCGGCTCGAGGTGTTCCGGCCCGCGGCCGGCCCGTGGACCCGGGTGGACACGCACTGCGGTCCGGGCGATCTGGTGTCGCCGTTCTACGACTCGATGCTGGCCAAGCTGATCGTCTGGGGACCGACCCGGGACGCGGCCATCGACCGCCTGGGCCGCGCCCTCGCCGAGTTCGAGGTGACCGGGCCCGGAGTCCGCACCACGATCGGCTTCCACCGCTGGGTGATCGGCCACCCGGAGTTCCGCGCCGGCGAGGTGCGCACCGACTTCCTGACCCGGCACACCCCCGAGGAGCTGCCATGACGACCGCATTCCTCTTCCCCGGCCAGGGCTCGCAGCGGATCGGGATGGGCCGGCACCTCGCCGAGCGGTACCCCGAGATCGTCGGGCCGCTGTTCCGCACCGCCGACGACGCGCTCGGCATCGAGCTGTCGCGGCTGTGCTGGGAGGGCCCGGAGGAGGAGCTGCGGCGCACCGAGATCACACAGCCGGCCGTCTACGTGGTCAGCCTCGCTACGCTGCGGGTGCTCGAGGCGCACGGGCTGAGGCCGAGCGTCGTCGCCGGGCACAGCCTCGGCGAGTACACCGCGCTGGTGGCGGCCGGGGTCCTGGACTGGGTCGAGGCGCTCGGGCTGGTGCGCCGCCGCGGCCTGCTGATGGCCGCGGTCCAGGCGACGACGGCCGGGACCATGCTCGCCGTCATCGGGCCGGCGCCGGAGCAGGTCGAGAAGATCTGCGCGATCGCCCAGGAAGCCAGCGGCGAGGTCGTCGAGGTGGCCAACTACAACGACGACACCCAGACCGTCGTCTCCGGCACGGTCGCCGGGATCGCCGCCTTCCACGACCACGCCGGGGGCCTGGAGCCGGCGCCGCGACTGGTACCGCTCGACGTCGGCGCACCCTTCCACTGCTCGTTGATGGAGCCGGTCGAGACCGAGTTCGCCGTCGACCTGGCCGCCGTCACGTTCGCCGACCCGAAGCTCCCGGTTGTCGCCAACACCACCGCGCGGCCGGTCACCAGCGGCGAGGAGGCCCGGGCGGCGCTGCGCGCCCAGCTGGCCGGCTCGGTGCGCTGGCGGCCCAGCCTCACCACGGTCGTCGACCACGGCGTCGACACGTTCGTCGAGGTCGGCCCCGGCCGGGTGCTGTCCGGTCTGTGCCGCACCACCTACCCGGACCTGGCGGTCCACGCGACGGCCGACGGCCGCCGTGTCGACCGCACGATCCAAGCGCTGCGGCCCGCCACCGCCCACTGACGACGACAAGGGAGAAGACCCATGCCCACAGCGCAGATTGCCGGCACCGGTGGCTTCCAGCCGGGCGAGCCGATCGACAACGCGATGATCGAGCGCCTGGTCGGACCGCTGCCTGACGACATCCTCGAGGGCGTGTCGATCCAGCAGCGGTTCTGGATGATCGACCCCGCCACCGGCGAGCACCTGGACAGCAACTCCGGGATGGCGACCAAGGCGGCCCGCGCGGCCCTGGAGAGCGCCGGGGTCGAGCCGGACGAGATCGAGCTGATCATCGTCGCGACGGGCACGCCGGACTACCCGCTGCCACCGGTCGCCAACCTCGTCCAGGAACGACTGGGCCTGGAGGAGTGCGCGACGATGGAACTCCGCTCGGCCGGGTCCGGCGCCGTGCAGGGCCTCGACATCGCCCGGACGTGGATCGAGCAGGGCCGCATCACGACCGCCCTCGTGATCGGTTCGGAGGCGATCTCGCCGGCGTTGGCGCCGGTGTTCCTCGAGACCGACCCGGGCCGGATCCGGATGCGCGACCGCGTGCCGCTCTACATGTTCGGCGACGGCGCGGGCGCCATCGTCGTGCGCGCCGGCGACGGCGACGGGCTGCGACCAGGCACCACCCGGGCCATCGGCGGCACCCGCAAGCCGGGCATCCACGCCATCGGCGGCGGTACGCACGCGCCGATCCTGACCCAGCAACGCTCGAAGCGCCTGGTCGACCTGCGCGTCGACGTGGTCGGCGCCGGCGACTTCACACCGGTGATGGTGACCAAGGCGCTGGCCGACAGCCTGGCCACGGCGGAGCTGACCGCCGAGGAGACCGACTGGTGCCTCATCCCGGAGGGCAACGTCGGCTGGATGCTGGACTCACTGAACGAGGCCGGACTGCTGACCCCCGAGTGGCTGGCCCTGCAGGGCCGCATCTTCGACAACCTCGACCGGACCGGCGCCTGCGGCTGCGCGGCGGTGCCGCTCTTCCTCGACCACGCGTGGCGGACCGGCATGGTCAAGCCGGGCCAGAAGGTGCTGCTCATCGGCGTCGAGGCCACCAAGTGGATCTACGCCGGGATCGCCTGCGACTGGACCGCGGAGGCACCGGCATGACCGAGTACGACGTCGTCGTCATCGGCAGCGGGCTGGGCGGGCTGTCCGCGGCCGCCCTGCTGGCCCGGGCCGGGCTGCACGTCGCCGTGGTCGAGCGCAACGAACACCCCGGCGGCTACGCCCAGGTGTTCCGGCGCGGGCCGTACCTGTTCGACCCGGCCATCCACTTCACCCTGGACGCCGGGCCGCGCGGGTTCACGCCCAAGATGCTGGCGCACCTCGGGGTGGCCGACCGGGTCCGGTTCGTCGCCTCCGACCACACCTACCGCTCGTTCTTCCCCGGCCTGACGGTCGACGCGAAGCGCGGCCGCGACGCCTTCCTCGCCACCCACCAGGAGCTGTTCCCGGCCGACGCCGACGGCCTGGCCCGGCTGTTCCGGATGCGGCAGGACATCTTCGCCCAACTGGCGGCGCTGCCGCAGAAGCTGGGGCCGGACGGCCTGGCGGCGGCGATGGAGACGGCGCCGCTGGTCTTCCGGCACCGGATGTCGTCGGTGGAGGAGGTGCTCGCGGAGTACCTGCGCGATACGCGGACGGCGGCGGCCGTCGCCAGCATCTGGCCCTACGTCGGCTCGCCACCGGCCCGGATGTCGTTCCTGTTGTTCAACCAGATGCTCGAGTCGCTGCACGAGGGCTGCTACTACGCCGTCGGCAGCTTCCAGACCCTGGTGGACGCGCTGGCCGCGGCGGTGGTGGAGAACGGCGGCGACGTGCTGCTCGGCGGCGCCGCGACGAAGATCCTGGTGCGCGACGGGCGGGCCGTCGGCGTCGAGGTCGCCGGCGACACCATCCTCACCGCCCGGGCGGTCGTCTCCAACGCCGACCCTCAGCACACGTTCGGCGAACTGCTGGGCTGGGAGCACGCCGGGGGCGTGCTGCGGCGGCGGATCGGCCGCTACCACCTGTCGCCGTCGGCGGTCGCGCTCTACGGCATCCTGCGCGCCGACCCGGCCGAGCTCGGCCTGGTGCACGAGAACTTCGTGTTCCCCAGCTGGGACCACGGCCGCACCTGGAGCGACCTGCGGGCCGGCCGGCCGGGCGGTATCTGGGTGAGCGTCCCGACGCTGCTCGACCCGTCGCTGGCGGCGACCGGCGAGCACCTGAGCGTGGTCACCGGCCTGGTGCCGGCCCGGGCCGACGGGTCCTGGCGGGCGGTCCGCGACGCCACCGCCGAGGAGATGCTGCGCACGGCCGACGGTCTCGTGCCCGGCCTGCGGGACGCGTTCGAGATCGTCGAGATCGCCACCCCGGACACCCTGCACCGCTACACGAACAGCACCGGCGGTGCCATCTACGGCTGGGAGAACATCCCGGCCCAGACGGCCAGCAAGCGGCTGGCGCACCGCACGCCCGTGGACGGGCTGTTCCTCTCCGGTCAGTGGTCGGAGGAGGGCACATCGTCGCTGCGGGTGCTGACCTCCGGCCGGGCCACCGCCGCGCTCGTGGCCGGCGACCTCGGCCGCCCCGGCGCCGTACCCGACCTGGGTGGCCCGTCCTTCCTGAACCAGCTGCGAGGGGATGACCGATGAAGCTTTCCACCAAGGTGGCGCTGGTGACCGGCGGGTCGCGGGGCATCGGCCGCGCCGTCTGCCTGACGCTCGCGGCCCAGGGCGCCTACGTCGCCGTCAACTATCGCGCCGGGCGTGACCAGGCCGAGGAGGTGGTGGCCGAGATCGTCGCCGCGGGTGGCAAGGCCATCGCCGTCGCCGGCGACGTCTCCGACCCCGACCACGCGGCCGCGATGGTGGAGCAGACGGTCGCCGAGCTCGGCGGGATGCACATCCTGGTCAACAACGCCGGCATCGCCAAGGACGTGTTGATCTTCAACATGGAGCCCGACGACTGGCGCTCGGTGATGGAGACCAACTTCGGTGGCGTCTTCAACTGCACGAAGGCCGCGCTGAACCACTTCATGTCCCAGCGCGAGGGCGTCGTCGTCAACGTCTCGTCCGTGATGGGCGAGCGTGGCTGGGTCGGCCAGTCCAACTACGCCGCGTCGAAGGGCGCGATCAACGCCTTCACCCGGACCGCCGCGGTCGAGCTGGCCCGCTTCGGCATCCGGGTCAACGCCGTGCTGCCCGGCTTCGCCCCCACCGACCTGGTGTCCGGCCTGGTCGAGAAGGGCGGCAAGGGCATCAAGAAGCAGTTGCCCATGCGCGACTTCGCCCGGCTGGAGGACGTCGCCGCCACGGTCGCGTTCCTGGCCGGCCCGGACTCCCGCTACATGACCGGCTCCGCCCTCACCGTCGACGGCGGAGGCAGCGCCCAGCTCGGCATCGGCCGACCCGACTGACCATCCACGACCCGCACACCCACCACTCACGAGGAGCGAGACGATGACGAACGAGGAGCTCTACCTGGCGGTCCGGCCGGCGGTGGCCGAGGCACTCGGCCTGGACGAGGACGAGGTCACGCCCGACGCCACGCTGTTGGACGAACTCGGCGCGGAGTCCATCGACCTGCTGGACATCCTGTTCCGGCTCGAGCGCTCCACCGGGGTGAAGATCCAGGCCGCCGACCTGTCCGAGCACGTCCAGGGCGGCATCCCCGACGAGGAGTTCGGCGACGAGGAGAAGGACGTCATCACCCCGGTCGGCATGGCGCAGCTGAAGAAGGTCATGCCGCAGATCGCCGGCATGGGCCTGGACGGCAAGCTGCAGCCGGAGAACGTGATGAGCTACTTCACCGTCCAGAACCTGACCGACCTGGTGGCCGCCCGTGCCGCGGCGGTCTCCGCCTGAAGCGGCCGTCGAGGCCGCGCCGTTCCGCGTCCGGGTCGGCGTCGACATCGTCGACGTGGCCCGGCTGGAACGCCTCCTCGACGACAACCCGAGCGCGGCCGGCGAGCTGTTCACCGCCGCCGAGTGGGCCTACTGCGGCGGCAAGCGGCGCCGCGGGGAGCACCTCGCGGCCCGCTTCGCCGCCAAGGAGGCGGTCCTCAAGGCGTTCGGCACCGGGCTGTCCGGCCGGATGCGCTGGACCGACGTCGAGATCGTGAACACCCCGCTGGGCCGGCCGGTCGTGCGGTTGGACGGCGCCGTGGCGGCCCGGGCCCGCGACCGCGGCGTCCGTGACGTCGACGTCTCGCTCACCCACACCGCGGGCATGGCGCTGGCCCACGCCGTCGTCGTCAGCCGGATCGAGACCGGCTCCACCGAGAGAAGGGACTCCGGGTGCGCTTCCATCTGATCGACCGCATCGACGAGTACGAGCCACGGCGCAGCGTCCGTGGCCGCACCGTGGTGTCGGCGGCATCGCCGGCCGTCGTCGACCTCGGTGACGGGCCGGTGCTGCCGCCCCCTCTGGTGCTGGAGGCGATCTGCCAGGCCGGCACGTGGCTGATCATGCTGTCGACCGAACGCCGCAAGCGGGCGGCGCTGCTCCAGATCGGCGGCGTGCGGTTCGTCGGCGACGCCCGGCCCGGTGACGTCGTCATCGTCGACGGCGTCGTGGAGTCGATGAACGACGAGACGGCGGTGCTCTCCGGGACGGCGCGAGTCGCCGGGAAGCCGGTGGTCGAGGCGACGGACATCATGTGCGCGCTGATCGACGCCGACGACCTGGAAGCACCCGAGGACAGCGAGCGCATGCTGCGTCAGCTGACCGGCGCATGAGGACGCTGGACCGCCGGGTCGTCATCACCGGCGTCGGCGCGGTCACGCCGGTGGGCAACGACGCGCCGACGACGTGGGCGTCGCTGGTGGCCGGCCGGAGTGGAGTCGGCCCGATCACCACGTTCGACGCCTCGACGTTCGCGGTGCGGATCGCCGGCATGGTCAAGGACTTCGACGCCGAGGCCCGCATCCCGGACGAACGGCTGCGCCGGCACCTGTCCCGGCCGGGCGCCTTCGGCGTCGCGGCGGCCGCGGAGGCACTGGCCGACGCGGGGATCGACGACACGACGTACCCGGCGCACCTGCGCGGGGTCAGCGTCGGGGCGACGGCCGGGCGACCGGCCCTCGCGGAGCTGGCCGAGATCTTCCACCGGATCAAAGGCGCGCTGCCGCTGTACCGCCACCCGCCGGATCACGTCTGGGAGCGCGACCAGAACGTCCCGGCCGCCGCCATCGCCCAGCTGGCCGGCTGCGAGGGTCCCGTGGTCGGCGTCTCCACCGCGTGCACGGCATCCGGCCACGCCATCGGCGAGGCGTACCGGCGCATCCAGGAGGGCGACGCGTCGATGATGGTCGCGGGTGGCTACGACTCGCTCATCACCTGGCTCGACGTCCTCGGCTTCTCACTGCTCGGCGCCCTCACGACCGATCACGCCGCCGAGCCCGAACGCGCGTCGCGGCCGTTCAGCGCGGACCGGTCCGGCTTCGTCCTCGGCGAAGGCGCCGTGATGGTGGTGCTGGAGGATCTGGACTCGGCGCTGGCCCGCGGTGCCACGGTGCACGCCGAGATCACGGGCTACGCCGCCACCATGAACGCCTACCGGATGACCGACCCGCCGCCGGACGGAGGCGGCGTCACGCTGGCGATGGCGCAGGCGCTCGAGGACGCCGGGGTCGCGCCGGACGAGGTCGGCTACATCGCCGCGCACGGCACGTCCACGCCGGGCAATGACATCTGCGAGACGCGGGCGATCAAGGACGTCTTCGGCGGCCACGCCTCGAAGGTGGCCATCAGCTCGGCCAAGTCGATGGTCGGCCACCTGACCGCGGCGGCGGCCGGCGTCGGTCTCGTCGGCGCCCTCGGCGTGCTGCGGGAGAAGGTCGCGCCGCCCACCATCAACCTCGACGAGCCGGACCCGAAGCTCGACCTCGACTACGTCCCCAACACCTCCGCGGCGGTGGACACCCGCACGGCGATGGTGAACGCCTTCGCCTTCGGCGGGACCAACGCGTGCCTGATCGTGCAGGAGCTGACCACGTCATGACGTCCTTGATGAGCCTCGACCGCGTCGTCGACGTCGAGTCCGGGCGGCGGGCCGAGGCGATCCGCGCCGTGCCCGGCACGCTCGACCTCTTCGACAGTCACTTTCCCCGGTTCCCGGTGCTGCCCGGCGTGCTGATCCTCGGCACCCTCGGGACGCTGGCCGAGCTGCTGATGCGCGACACCACCCGGTCGAGCTGGCGGCTGGGCGGCGCGAGCGGCGTGCGCTACCGGCACTTCGTCCGTCCGGGCGACCTGCTTCGGCTGACCGTGGAGCTGATCACGCACGACGACGGCACGGCGACGTGCTCGGCGGTCGCGGCCGTCGAGGAGCGGCGGGTCACGACGGTGCGCCGGCTGCTGCTGGACCGCGTGGCGGGAGGTGCGCCGTGCGCCGGGTAGCCGTCACCGGCATCGGCCTGGTGACCGCGCTCGGTGTCGGGACCGACGAGACCTGGCAGGCCGTCGTGGCCGGCAAGAGCGCCGTCGACCAGCTGCGCGGCTTCGACGCGTCGACGCTGGACGCCCGGCTCGGCGCGGAGATCGCCGGCTTCGACCCCGCCCCATACGTCGCCCAGCGGCGGGCGCTGCGCAACATGACCCGCAACGACCAGCTGGCGGTCGCCGGAGCGGCGCTCGCGGTCCGCGACGCCGGCCTGGACCCGGTGGCCGGCACCTCGCTGGATCCGGACCGGCTGGGCCTGTTCATCGGCGGCAACAAGGAGATCTCCGAACCGTCGAAGGTGCTCGACGCGGTCCTGCTGGCCCGCAACGAGGACGGCACCGCGGACGTGCGGCGCATGGGCACCGAGGGCGCCGCCCAGTTCTATCCGCTGTTCTACGTCGAAGGCCTGCAGGCCGCCGCGCTCTTCTACATCTCCCAGGCGCACCACCTGCGCGGTGCCAACACGTACTTCGCCGGGACCGGTGACGTCGGCGGCACCGCCGTCGGCCGCGCGTTCCGCGCGGTGCGCCGGGGCGAGGCGACGGTCGCCGTCGCCGGCGGGTTCGACGACCCCACGTCCTGGTGGTCGATGACGAAGCTCGACCCGCTCGGACTGCTGACCCCGAGCAACGACCTCGGCGCCGCGGCCTGCCGCCCGTACGACCGCGCCCACGACGGCACCGTCATGGGTGAAGGCGCGGCGTTCGTCGTCCTCGAAGACCTGGAGGCGGCCCGCCGTCGCGGCGCGACGGTGTACGCGGAGGTGTGCGGCTTCGGCGCCGGGTTCGACTCCGGCGTGCTGGGAGAGCCGAGCCGGTCCGGCCGCGGGCTGGCGCACGCCATCCGGGCCGCGCTGGACGAGGCGGGTGCCGACCCGGCCGACGTCGACTACGTCGCCACCGACGGGACGGCCACACCCGACGGCGACGCGGGTGAGGCGGCCGCGTTGCGCGACGCTCTCGGCGCCGCCGCGGCGACGGTGGCCGCCAGCACCGTCAAACCGGCCGTCGGGAACCTGGTCGCCGGTGCCGGTGCGCTCAACGTCGCCGTCGCGGCGCTGGCCAGCCACCACGCCACCGTGCCGCCGACATTGAACCTGACTGACGTCGACCCCGCCTGCGCCGGCATCGACTGGGTGCCGCGGGAGGCGCGCCGGATACCGGTCGGGCACGCGCTGGCGCTGTGCCGAGGCATGGAAGGGCAGAACGTCGCGATCGCGCTGCGTGCGCCGCGGTGACGCCCCACCGGCGATCCCGAGAGACCACGAACGACCACCCGCGACCCCCACGGACGAGGAGACCATCGTGACCAACGCATCGCCGCGCCGGCCGGCCCGTGTCGCCGTCGTGAGCCTCGGCGCCATCACGTCCCAGGGCCCGACGGCGACCGACCTGTGGCAGGGCGCGCAGAAGGGCCGCGTGGCCATCGTGCCGGTCCGGCACCTGCCCATGGACGGCTACCGCACCACTCTGGCCGGGGAGATCCGGGACGAACGGCGGCCACGGCACCGGGCGGGCTACCCGTCCGGCTACCGTGACCGCGCCCTGGAGTTCGCGCTGGCCGCGGCCGAGGAGGCGATGGCGGCCGCGGGCGTCGGTGTCGGAACGGCCACGGGTTCGGTTCCGGCCGAGCGGTGGGGCATCGTCGTCGGCAGCTGCAACGCCGGACTGCTCAGCGGCCGGCACTGGTACCTGGAGCAGCTGCGCGGCGGCGCGCCCGACCCGCGGCTGCCGATGTTCGTCCCGCCTCAGGCCATCGCGGAGGCGCTGGCCGGCGTGTACCGGATGAAGGGTCCGGCGCTGTCGGTCAACACCGCCTGCGCGGCCGGGGCCAACGCCATCGGCTACGCGGCGGAGCTCATCCGGTGGGGCCAGGCCGACGCGGTGCTCACCGGTGGCACCGACGCGCTCTCCGATGTGCTCGTGGCCGGCTTCAACTCGCTCGAGTCGCTGTCGCCGGAGCCGGCCGCGCCGTACTCCAAGGATCGGCGGGGCCTGTCGCTGGGCGAGGGCAGCGGGATGCTCGTGCTGGTGAGCGACGCGGTCGCAAGGTCCCTGGAGCTGCCCGTGCTGGCGGAGGTAGCCGGCTACGGGCTGTCCGCCGACGGCTACCACGCCACCGCGCCGCACCCGGACGGCCGCGGCGCGTCGCGGGCCATCCAGGCGGCGCTGCGCACGGCGGGGGTGGACGCGCACGAGGTGGGCTACGTCAACAGCCACGGCACCGGGACCGCGAAGAACGACCCGGCCGAGACCCGGGCCACCAAGCTCGGCCTGGGAGAGGCCGCCGGATCGGTCGCCGTCAGCAGCACCAAGTCGATGATCGGGCACCTGCTGGGCGCCGCCGGTGCGGTCGAGGCGATCGTCACCGTCGGGGCGCTGCAGGAGCAGACCGCGCCGCCCACCGCGAACTTCACCGAGCCCGACCCCGAGTGCGACCTGGACTACGTGCCGAACGTGTCGCGCCCGCTGGACACCTTGGTGGCGCTGTCGAACAACTTCGCCTTCGGCGGCGCGAACGCCTCGCTCGTGCTCACCCGCGGCCGGGCCGCGGTGCCGCCGTCACCGGCGCGCGACCGGGTGGTGGTGACCGGGATCGGCGCGCTGTCCGCGGCCGGCGTCGGCACCGGCTCGCTGTGGGACGCCTTCGCCGCCGGTCGCGACCTGGGCGCCGACGAGAACGGCATCCGGGTGGCGCGCGCCGACGTCGACGTCACCGCCCGGTTGACGCCCAAGCAGCGCCGGCGGATGGACCGGATCGGCATGTTCGCGGTGATCTCGTCCCGGCTGGCGTTGGAGAACGGCGCCCTGGAGCTCGACGACGACAACGCCGCCGCGGTCGGCACGGTGCTGGGCACCGGCGTCGGCCCGATGGAGGCGATGGAGGCGTTCTCGCGGCCGCTGTTCGACGAGGGCCCGCGGGCGGCCAGCCCGGCCGTCTTCCCCAACACCGTCTACAACGCCGCCACCGGCCAGGTCTGCATGCACGTCGGGGCGCTCGGCCCCACGTCGACCGTCACCACCGGGCATGCCGCCGGCGCGGCCGCGATCACCTACGCCGCCGACCTGGCCGCGCTGAACCGCGCCGACGCGATGCTGGCGATCGCCGCCGACACGCTCACCGACGCGGTCGTCGACGCCTATCGCGGCCTTCCGTCCGGCGGTTACGCCCTCGCCGAGGCGGGGATCGCGGTCCTGCTCGAGCGGCGCTCGGCCGCGCTGGCGCGGGGCGCGGCTCCGGTCGCGGAGGTGCTGGGGTACGGAATCGCCGGCGACGGCCTCGGGGTCGGCCGCTGGAGCCCCGGGGGCCGCGGCCTGGAACGGGCGATGCGGCTGGCCCTGGACGGCGCCGGGCTCGCGCCGTCCGACGTCGTCGCGGTCTGGTCGTCGATGACCGGGCTGCGCGGCGCCGACGACGCCGAGCGGGCGGCACTGGCGCGGCTGTTCGGCGGTGGCCCGGCCGTGCTGGCGCCCAAGACCCTGCTCGGTGAGCCGCTCGGCGCCGGCGGTGCGCTGAACCTCGCGCTGGCCGTCGAGGCCTGGGCGCGTGACGAGCACGTCGGCCCGGTGCTGGTGAACAGCTCGTCGCTGGGCGGGACGCACGTGTCGATCGTGCTCGCCCCGGCCACCTGATGGCCCGGGTGCGCCCGGCCGAGCACCTGCTCGACGACGGCGTCCCGGCGCTGGGCTACGGACGGTTGCCCGGCGCCGGGCCCACGGTCGTGTACCTGCACGGCCTCGGGGCTCGGTGGCAGGTCTTCGCGCCGCTGATGCTCCGGCTGCACGACGACGTCGACCAGCTGGCCCCGGACTTTCGCGGGCACGGCCGCTCCGGCCGGACGCCGTTCTACGGTGTTGCCGACTTCGCCACCGACACCGCCCGGTTCCTGCGCGCGACGGCGTCGGGGCCGGTGGTCGTCTACGGCCACTCGCTGGGCGGCTGGGTCGGCCTGGTGCTGGCCGCGGCGTACCCGTCGCTGGTGCGGGCGCTGGTCGTCGCCGACTCCGCGATCTTCCCGGAGCGGCTCGACCCGCGACTCGTCGTCGCCTACCTGGCGGAGCGGCCGATCGCGTTGCGCTCGCTGGCGCCGTCGCTGGATCAACTCGACCAGGAGGTGCTCGCCGCCTACTGGGCCGGCCGGATGCTGGCCGGCTACGACCCGCAGGAGCTGCTGGCACGGGTCGAGTGCCCGACCCTGCTGCTGCAGGGCGACCCGGGCCGCGGCGCACTCATGGGTGACGACGACGTGGCCGACGCGCTGAAACTGCTGCCCGAGGCCGGTCACGTGCGGCTGGACGGCTTGGGCCACGGACTGCACGTCGAGGACGCCGAACGGGTGGCCGCCGAGGTGCGGGCGTTCGTCCACGGCATACCCTTCCGCCGGAAGGAGTGATCATGGACGTCCTGGGGTTCGTCGTGATCGTGGTGGTCGGCTTCACCGCCGCCGCGGAGTTCGGCTCGTACGCGTTCGTCCATCCGGTGATCCGCCGGCTGCCACCGGAGCACCATGTCCGGGTGGAGCAGGGTCTGCTGCGCACGTTCGGCATCGTCATGCCGCCGTTGATGACGGCCAGCCTGGTGCTCGCCATCACCAACGCCGCACGCGGCGGCACCGAGGGCGGGCCGCTGTGGCTGCGGGTGGCGGCTGCGGTCGCCTGGGGTCTCGGCATCGTGTCGACGGTGCTGGTCAACGTGCCGATCAACCTCGCCACGCTGCGGTGGGATCCGGACGCGCCGCCCGAGTCCTGGCAGCACACCCGGTCGCGCTGGGAGTGGTTCCAGGGGTTCCGCTCCTGGATGTATCTGCTCAGCTTCGTGCTGGTCACCTGGGCGGCGACGGCGGCCTGACGGCGCCACCTCCGGCGGGTGGCGCCGCCGGCGCGGCGCTCAGGCGGAGCGGCCGCGGCGGGTGAGCCGGTCCTTGAGCCGGATGCCCGCGACCACCAGTCTGGCAAGTGGCTTGGGCATGCTGCCCTTGGGCAGCATGCCCAGCTGGCGGGCGGCGCCGAGCTGGTCGGACTCCTGCCAGCCCTCGACGATGCGCCCGTCCTTCATCCGCACGATGCTGATGGACTCCAGCGTGACCGAGCGGCCGGTGGCCGGAAAGCCGTTGAAGAAGCCATTGTGAGTGCCGGTGGAACTCCAGCGGATGACGACGACATCACCTTCGGCGATCATCTCGTGAACGTCCATGGTGAAATCCGGGAGCCCGGTGCTGATGCGCCGCATGGCTTCGCGCATTCCCTCCCGGCCGGGCGGCAGGTCGCCTTCGCGGACCTGATCGTGGAAAACGACGTCCTCGGCGACCACCTCTTCGGCCACCGCCCAATTTCCCTTTCCCCAGGCCTGCTCCAGGTAATGCGTGACGATGGCCTTGTTCTGTTCAGGGCTCATGGTTTTCCTCTTTTCGATCGGTGGCCGGGTGAGAACGTCAGGACGCCGCCAGCGCGGGATGCCGGCGGGTGTCGAGCTCCAGTAGCGACGGCGTCACCAGCGCGCCGACGGTCCGCAGGATGGTGGCGTTCGCCGCGGCGCCGATCCGGCTGTCCCACGCCGCGGAGTCGCCCACCTGACGCGACGCCCAGACCAGCAGCAGGGTCCGCGCGCGGCGGATCCGCTCGTAGCCGCGCAGCGACGCCAGCAGGCCGCCGCCAGCGCCCAGTTGCCGGCCCAGCACCACCGCGTCCGTCAGCGAAGCGCCGGCACCCTGGCCGAGGTTGAACGTCATGGCGTGCGCGGCATCGCCGAGCATGGTGACCCGGTCGGCGCCCCAGCGCCGGCGAGGTGCTTGGTCGTAGGTGTCGCGTCGGCGGATTCCGCCGGCCGGGGTGGCCTCGACCAGCGCCGCCGCGGTGGGGTGCCAACCGTTCACGAATCGTGTGATGGCGGCTGGGTCGCCGAGGACGTCGCCATCCTGGCCCTGGGCGGCGTTGCGGACGAACCACCAGCAGACCTTGCCGCCGCCGAGGTGGAAGAACGCGAACCGGGCACCCTTGCCGTGCAGGATCCGGAAGACCCCGTCGGGGGCGCCGCCGTCGCCGTCGGCGATGCCGAACCAGTGGGCGTAGCCGGGGTGCCGGGGCGCCGCCTTCGGGTGCAACCCGGAGCGGACCACGGATTTCAGGCCGTCGGCGCCGACCATCAGATCACCTCGCTCGGTGCTGCCGTCGGCGAAGACCGCCGTGACGCCGCGGCCGTCCTGCTCCACGCGGGTCAGCGTGGAGCCCAGCCGCAGACTGCCGGCACCGAGCTCGTCGTGGAGTGCGGCGATGAGCTCGGTGCGCCGCACCGCGATCGGCATCGCACCGAGGGCCTGGCCGCGCTTTCCGACGTCCAGGCCGTTGAGCACGCGGCCGCGGGCGTCGCACATCTCGAACCGCTCGACCGGGTGTCCGATCTTCGCCGCGGCGTCACCCAGACCCAACTGGCCCAGGGACAGCACGCCGGCGTACCAGAGCACGTAGCAGCCGCCGACCTGAGCGGCTCCGAGCGACGGCGCGCGTTCGAAGACGACGGTCTCGAAACCAGCTCGCCGAAGTGCGATGCCCGCGGCGGCGCCACCGATGCCGGCGCCGATGACGAGTGCTCGCCGACCATTCTTCCGCATGTGGCCTCCGCCGGGGAACGGGAATCAGCATGATGCGCCGAATGAGCGCTGGATAGTGCTGGTTCAAGCCAATCATCCGAGCCCACTCGGGTCAATATGCTGGCGCGTGACAGTCCGGTAAATGAAAGGTGAAGGCGGCATTTTCCGGCTCATTAGTGTGGCCGTCGAGAATTGCGTCACGAATGCAGCCGAGAATGGCACACCCGGATGATTCGAAATCTCCGGGCGCGCCATTTCGTGGCCGGTCGGGCCGGCGTCAGGCGGTCAGCAGGCCGATCCCCAGGGTCGCCAGGCCCGCTGTCAGCGACAGCGCGCCGAGCCACACCAGCGCGATGAGCCGGTTGGGCTCCGTGCGGCCCTTGCCCATGGACGAGAAGAAGAAGCCGGCCGGCATGAGGATGGCGGCCGCCGGAATTCCGCCGCGTGCGACCCAGGCGGCCGCTCCGTCGAGAGTGGTGGCGTCGGTCAGCACGATGGCGATGAGGCCGAGCGTGATGAACATGCCCGCGTGGCCGTGGCCGGCGCGGGCGAAGGACTGCTGGAACGGCGTGGCCGGCACGCCGCCGCGGGCGATCTGGGTCAGGAAGAAGCCGCCGGACTCCACGGTGATGGCGGCGAGCAGCAGGATGCCCGCCAGGACGCTGGCTTCGGAGCTGAGCTCGAGCATGGTGACCTTCCGAGGCAGTTTTCTAACACTGTTATGTAACAACGTTAGGTTATGCTCGTCAAGTGGGTAGGCCACGACTGCACGACGAGGCGCTGCGCGACCGGCTGCTGCGCAGCGCCGCCGCGACCGTCACCTCGACCGGCGTCCGCTCGCTGAGCCTGCGGACCCTCGCGGCCCAGGCGCGGACGTCCACGGCGGCGGTGTACTCGCTCTTCGGGGGCAAGTCAGGATTGGTCACGGCGATCTACCAGCGAGCGTTCGCGCGGCTGGCCGACCAACTGGCCGCGGCCGGGGTGAGCGACGATCCGGTCGAGGATGTCGTCCGGCTGGGCCTGGCCTATCGCGAAGCCGCGCTGGCCGACCCGAACGGCTACCAGATCATGTTCGGCGACGAGGTGCGGCCGCCGTCCCAGGTCGACCCGGAGGTGGCCCGGGCCGGTGCCCGGACGTTCGAGCCGCTGCTCGAGGCCGTGCGCCGCGCGGTCCGGGCCGGGGCGTTCCCGGCCTCGCCGCCGCCGGAGTCCATCGCCACCGCGCTGTGGGCCAACGTGCACGGTCTGGTGTCGCTCGAGCTGGGTGAGATGCTGCCGCCCGCGGCCGGCGACCCGGCCGGCGTCTTCGAGACGGCCGTGCGTGCCAACGTCACCGGCTGGGCGGCGCTCGCTCCGCCCGGGTGATCAGCGAGCCCGTCCGCGCCCGGCGACCGCTAGTCGGCGGTCGGCGTCGGTGTTGGCGTTGGTGCCGGGCTCGCGGTGTCGCTCCGCACCTCGTACCGGACGTCGTCGCCGTCGACGTCGGTGGCCGTGACGGTGAGGCCGACCTCCTCGCCCGCGACCGTCGCCGTGCAGCGCACCGACGCGTCGACCTCGCCGGCGAGGTCGCCGTCGCAGGTGACGGAGTCGACCGCCTGGCCGGACTGCTCCTCCATCAGCTGCTTCACCGCGCCCTCGAGATCCGAGCGGGGCACCGAGCGGTCGCCCAGCACGGAGCAGCCGGCCAGGGCGGCGACGGTGAGAGCGGCGGCCAGGGCGGCCGCAAGGCGACGAGACATCGCCGACATCGTTCCAGACCTCCGACTGGTCTCGCAGAGTTGAGTGGAATAGGCTCAACTCTGTCGCGGTTGTCTCCGACAAGAGACTGAACACACTGAACACCGGGGAGATCGATGTCCGACCAGCTCACCACCAAGGCTCAGGAGGCGCTGTCCGTCGCCGTGCGCAGCGCCGCGACCGCAGGGAATCCGGCCGTCGAGCCGGTGCACGTGCTGCGTGCGCTGCTCATCCAGTCCGGTGGGCTGACCGGGCCGCTGCTCGAGGCCGCCGGCGCCGACCTCGCGGCCGTCCGCCGCGACGTCGACACCGCGTTCGACGGGCTGCCGAAGGCGGCCGGCTCGACCGTCGCGTCGCCCAACCTCGCCCGCACCACGTACGCCGTGCTGTCGCACGCCGGCGAGGTCGCCCGTGAGATGGACGACCAGTACGTCTCCACCGAGCACCTGGTCGTGGGCCTGGCGCACGTGCAGTCGCCCGTGCGCGACCTGCTGGCCAAGCACGGGGTGACGGCCGAGAAGGTGCGCGCCGCGTTCACCGAGGTGCGTGGCACCGCTCGGGTCACCAGCCCCGACCCCGAGGGCAGCTACGACGCGCTGAACAAGTACGGCGTCGACCTCACCGAGCGGGCCCGCGAGGGCAAGATCGACCCCGTCATCGGGCGCGACTCCGAGATCCGCCGCGTCGTCCAGGTGCTGTCGCGGCGCACCAAGAACAACCCCGTCCTCATCGGCGAGCCCGGCGTCGGCAAGACCGCCGTCGTCGAGGGCCTGGCCCAGCGCATCGTCGACGGCGACGTGCCCGAGTCGCTGCGCGGCAAGCGGCTCGTCGCGCTCGACATGGGCGCCATGCTGGCCGGTGCGAAGTACCGCGGCGAGTTCGAGGAGCGGCTGAAGGCCGTCCTCGACGAGATCAAGGCCAGCGACGGCGAGGTCGTCACGTTCATCGACGAGCTGCACACCGTCGTGGGCGCCGGCGCCACCGGCGACTCCGCCATGGACGCCGGCAACATGCTCAAGCCGATGCTGGCCCGCGGCGAGCTGCGCATGGTCGGAGCCACCACGCTCGACGAGTACCGCGAGCGCATCGAGAAGGACGCCGCGCTCGAGCGCCGGTTCCAGCAGGTCTATGTGGGCGAGCCCAGCGTCGAGGACACCATCGCGATCCTGCGCGGGCTGCGCGAGCGCTACGAGGCGCACCACAAGGTGCAGATCGCCGACGCCGCGCTGGTCGCCGCCGCCACGCTCTCGCACCGCTACATCACCGGCCGCCAGCTGCCCGACAAGGCCATCGACCTCGTCGACGAGGCCGCGTCCCGGCTGCGTATGGAGATCGACTCCTCGCCGGTCGAGATCGACACGCTGCGCCGCCAGGTCGACCGTCTCAAGATGGAGGAGCTGGCCCTCGAGAAGGAGCACGACGCCGCGTCGCGCGAGCGGCTCGCGTCGCTGCAGGCCGAGCTCGCCGACCGCGAGGAGGAGCTGCGTGCGCTCGAGGCCCGCTGGGAGCAGGAGAAGGCCGGGCTGAACCGCGTCGGCGCGCTGAAGGAGCAGATCGACGACCTGCGCGGCCAGGCCGAGCGTTCGCAGCGTGAGGGCGACCTCGCCGGCGCCAGCGAGCTGCTGTACGGCCGCATTCCTGAGCTGGAGAAGGAACTGGCTGCTGCCAGCGAGGTCGCCGATGCCCAGGCCGCCGCCACCACCATGGTCAAGGAGGAGGTCGGCCCCGACGACGTCGCCGACGTCGTGGCGGCCTGGACCGGCATCCCGGCCGGCCGGCTGCTCGAGGGTGAGACCGAGAAGCTGCTGCGCATGGAGGACGAGCTGGGCAGCCGGGTCATCGGGCAGCGGACGGCCGTGACCGCGGTCTCCGACGCCGTCCGCCGGTCCCGCGCCGGCATCTCCGACCCCGACCGCCCCACCGGCTCGTTCGTCTTCCTCGGCCCGACCGGTGTCGGCAAGACCGAGCTGGCCAAGGCGCTCGCGGAGTTCCTCTTCGACGACGAGCGGGCCATGGTCCGCATCGACATGAGCGAGTACAGCGAGAAGCACAGCGTCGCCCGGCTGGTCGGCGCCCCGCCCGGCTACGTCGGCTACGAGGAGGGCGGCCAGCTGACCGAGGCGGTCCGCCGCCGTCCGTACTCCGTCGTGCTGCTCGACGAGGTCGAGAAGGCGCACCCCGAGGTGTTCGACATCCTGCTGCAGGTGCTCGACGACGGCCGGATGACCGACGGCCAGGGCCGCACGGTCGACTTCCGCAACGTCATCCTGATCCTGACGTCGAACCTCGGCTCGGTGTTCCTCGCCGACCCGGCGCTGGACGAGAAGGCCAAGCGCGACGCCGTCATGGAGGTCGTGCGGGCGTCGTTCAAGCCCGAGTTCCTCAACCGCATCGACGACATCGTCATGTTCGAGGCGCTCGGCACCGACGAGCTCGCCCGCATCGTCGACCTGCAGGTCACGAAGCTGGCGCAGCGGCTGGCCGATCGCCGCCTGGCGCTGCGGGTCACCGACAGCGCGAAGGAGTGGCTGGCCCTGACCGGGTACGACCCGGTCTACGGCGCCCGGCCGCTGCGCCGGCTGGTGCAGACCGCCATCGGCGACCAGCTCGCGAAGGAGATCCTCGCCGGCCAGGTCCGCGACGGCGACACCGTCGTCGTCGACCTCGACGAGGGTGCCGACAAGCTCAGCGTCCGCCGCGCCTGATCTCCTCCCGGCGACCTACCCCCCTTGGAATGATCACGTTAAGTGGGGGTGCTCCCGCTCTACCGGGCATGCATGCCTAGTGGAGCGAACGGACACCTGGTGAAGCGAACGGACACCTGGTGAAGCGAACGGACACCTGGTGAAGCGAACGGACGCCTGCTGAACCAGGCGTTCTCCCGCTTCACCAGGAATGCATGCCCTTGGAAGCGGGAGCACCCCTACTCAACGTGATCATTCCGAGTCAGGAGGGGGAGCCGGCCCGGCCCAGGCGCCAGTAGCCGAAGGCGTGCAGCCGCTCGCGCTCGACGCCGCGCTCGATGGAGGCGTACCGGCGGATCGCCCGCACCTCGCCCGCCTCGCCCGCGACCCACACGTCGACGGCGCCGGCCGGCCAGGGGAGTGACCGGACCGTGCGCTCCAGCGCTCCGGTCGTCCCGGCCGCCGCGCCGTCGCGGTGCAGCCAGGTGACGCGCAGGTCGGCGGACGACGGCAGCGGCTGCTCCTCGGCCGCGCCGGCCACCTCGACCACGGCGTGGATCGGCAGGCCGGCAGGTGCGGCGTCGGCGACGGCGGCGAGCGCCGGCAGGCCGGTCTCGTCGGTCGCCATGATCACCGCGTCGGCGGTGAACGACGGCACGGCATGCGGCCGCGGGCCGGTGAAGTCCAGGGTGTCGCCGGGCACCGCGGACCGGGCCCAGCGGACGAACAGGCCATCGCCGTGCATGACGACGTCGAGGTCGATCAGCCCGGTCCCGGGGTCGGCGCGGCGGATCGTGTACGTGCGACTGGCCGGACGCGCACCGCTGAGCGCGTCGGTGCCGGAGCCGTCCGGCACCGACAAGCGCAGCACCTGGTTGGGGCAGGACGGGTCCAGCGGCAGGTGCGGCTCCTCGACCTCGACCGTCAGTCGCAGCATCGCCGGGGTGAGCGGCGCGACGGCCGTGACCCGGAGCCGGCCGGTCGTCCCGCGGGCGGGTGCGGGTCCGGCGGTCATCCCCGCATCGTAAGACCGCCCCCGCAGCCGGTCGGCTGCAGGGGCGGTCGGAGTCCTTCGGTTCTCAGCCGAACTCGCCGGCCTTCGCGCCCATCACGAATGCCGACCACTCGCCAGCGGTGAACTTGAGAATTCCACCGTTGGGATTCTTGCTGTCGCGCACAGCCATGCCACCGTCCGACAGCGGCGTGACCTCGACGCACTGTCCACCGTCGCCGTTGCTGTAGCTGGACTTGCGCCACACGGCGCCGGCCAGCTCCGACACCTCGCTCATAATTCCTCCATGACTTGGCGGATCAGATCCGCCGATTCATCTGGTGACAACGCCTGGGCCCGGAGCACATCCATCCGGTCCACGGCGTCGCCCACGACTCCGCTGTCCGTCATGAGGTGACCCCCTGTGGGGCCCTCGTAGTACAACACCGGCTGCCCGTTCAGGCGGTCGAAGATCGTCATTTGTCCGTTCAGTGCGGCATGTGCTCCCGCGCCGAATGGCATCACCTGAATGGTGATATGCCGCATCTCGCCCATTTTGAGCAGGTGTTGAAGTTGATCTCTCATGACGTCCGGCCCGCCGATCATCCGACGGAGCGCGGCCTCGTCGATCACCGCTCGCAGCCTCGGCGGATCGTCGCGGCGCAGGATCTCCTGCCGCCGGATCCGGGCTTCGACCTGTGTGTCGACATGGTTGTCATAGGCCATCCTGACGCCCGCCAGGAGCTCGCGTGCATACGCCTGTGTCTGCAGGAGTCCGGGCGGAAAGGTCTGCTCGTACGTGTGGATCGACTTTGCCCGTTCTTCCTCCTCGATGAACCCTCGATACTTCGCGGGCACCGACTCGCGGCTCACCATCTTCCAAGCGCGGACGAGGAGGCCGTCGGTTCCCAGGATCTCATCGCAACGTTCCGCGAACTCTCGCTGCGGAGGCCGCTGCGCGGTTTCCACATTAGCGACGGCCCCGCGGGAGTAGTTGAGCTTTTCTGCCAACTGTTCTTGGGTCAGGCCAGCACGGTGACGCGCCCGCGCCAGCTCACCACCGAAAAAGGCGGCCGCGGAATCCGGATCATGGTCTGTCACGGCATCTCCAGGCGATGTCACAAAGTCGCGGGCAGCGTCACAAGTGGGGGGCGTGACACCGAAATTGTTCCCGCGGGTGGCTCAGTTCATGCACGATACTTCGCCAAGGGCTACGGCGCAGCGTTTCGGCTGATCCGAGCCGTGGCGAAGCGATGCCAGGCACAGGTTCGCGCCCGCTTGGAACGGGGTGTGGCCGAGCCCGGAGCACGGACCTTCGACAGGCGCGGCACGACGGAGGAGAGATGGCCCGCTTCACGGCCCGAGCGCACGGGTACGGCCTCGTCGACTGGAGCGCCGATGAGCTCGACGCCTACGCCTCCCGGCTGCTACGCGACCACGTTCCGGGTCGGCGCTGGGTGCCGCACCGCTCCTCGTCGTGCCGCGAGTGCGGAGAGAGCTGGCCCTGCCCCGCGGCGGCATGGGCCGGCCAGTGGAGCCACAGCGTGACCCGTACCGAACCGCGCCCGCGGTTCTGAACCAGGTGAGAGAGATGACCTCGACCCTCGTCGTCCTTGCCCTGCCCCTCCTGTGGGCCGTCTGCGAGCTCATCTCGCGGGAACGTCGCCGGCACCATTCGTGACCAGCGGTGTGCCCGGGGAGACGCGGTCGCGCGTGCGCACCGCCCGGGCCACCCGGTCGATCGGGTGCGCGGTCATCGCGAACGCCTGCACGGAGTCGACGCCGTCGACGCCGAAGTGGAAGCGGATCGTCTCGCCCACGGGCGCGTAGCCGGTGCCGCCGGTGATCCGCAGCGTGTGGTCGTCGACGACGGCGAGCCGCATGGGTTCCTCCGTGGGGTCGCGCTCGGTCGGATCGAGCAGGAAGAGCCGTCCGGCCAGGTCGACCACGTCGAACACCCGCCACATGCTGGCGAAGCGCCCGGTGAACCGGGACAGGTCGGCCGGTGACGGCGCCAGCTGCGGACCCGTGGTCTGGGCGAGGTTCACCAGCCGGATCAGCCCGTCGGCGAGCATCTGCGCGGGCCCGTCGATGGTGTTGGTGAGCACCGAGACCGCCAGCCGCCCGGCCGGGTCGAACGACGTCCGGGTGATGTGGCCGGGGTAGCCGCCGCCGTGGCCGAACACCAGCCGGTCGCCGATCATCGCCCGGCCGAAGCCGAGGCCGTACTCCGCGTCGCCGCGCCCCTGGACCTTCCACTCCGCCCGCTGCATGCGCCGCTTGGACGCGTCCGACACGAGCCGGGTGTCGCCGTGGAAATGCGCCGCCACGTAGTGGACGAGGTCCTCGGCGGTGCTGAAGAACCCGGTGGCGGCGGCCATCGCGGCGGTGTCGACGTGGTCGATCGGGATGCGCCGGTCGGCGTAGGAGAGTGCGGTGTAGCCGGTGGCGTAGTCGCCGGCCCGGACCGGGTCGTACTCGGGGCCGGTGTTCTCCAGCGACAGCGCCTCGACGATGTTCTCGTGCACGAACGCGTGGTACGGCTGCCCGGACGCGGTCGCGACGATCATGCCGAGCATCGAGTAGCCGATGTTGGAGTACTTGAACCGCTCGTTCGCCGGCAGCACGTCGGCGCCGTCGGCGAGCAGGATGGCGCGCAGCCGGTCCTCGTCGGGGAACGCGTGCGCCAGTTGCCAGAAGTCGCCGTCGCGGCTGTCGCGGACCACGCCGCCGCCGTGCCCGAGCAGCTCGCGCACCGTCACCACGGCCAGCGGCGTGCCGCGCAGGAACGGCAGCCAGTGCACCGCCTGGTCGTCCAGGCGCAGCTGCTCGCGCTCGGCCAGCTGGAGCACCGCGGTGGCCGTGAACGTCTTCGAGTGCGACGCGATCCGGAACAGGTGCTGCGGGGTCAGCGCGACGCCGTCCTCGACGTCGGCGAGTCCGTGCGCGCTGGACAGCAGCAGCTTGTCCTCGTGGAGGACGGCGGCCTGGATGCCGGGAACGTGGTCGTACTGCTGCCGGAAGGCGATCCACGTGTCGAAGTAGCGGGCGGCGTCGGCTACGGCGGGGTGGGGGAGATCGCTCACGAATCATGACCTTATCGACCGCAATGAGCGAAGTGTGACCATGATCGTCACGATGTAAGGCGATTCGGCCGCCGGTCTCGCATCGTGGTCGGCGGCGTAGGGTTCGGCCCATGGCTACGGCACTCGTCACCGGACCCACCGCGGGCATCGGCCTGGCCTTCGTCCGGGCGCTCGCGGCGCGCGGCCACGACGTCGTCCTCGTGTCCCGCGACGAGGCCCGGCTGCAGACCGTCGCCACCGAACTGCGCGGCGCCTACGGCGTGGGCGCCGAGGTGCTGCCGGCCGACCTCGCGACCGACCCCGAGCTGGTCGAGAAGCGGCTGCGCGACGAGGTGCGCCCGGTCGACCTGCTGGTCAACAATGCCGGCTTCACGCTGCGCGGCCGGTTCCTCACCAACGACGTCGCCGACGAGGAGTACCTGCTGGACGTGCTGGTCCGGGCCGTGTTGCGGCTGACGCACGCCGCGCTGCCCGGCATGGTCGAGCGCGGCCGCGGCGCCGTGGTCAACGTCAGCTCGGTGGCCGGCTGGGTGCCGCGCAGCACGTACAGCGCGGCGAAGGCCTGGGTGACGGCGTTCAGTGAGGGTCTCGCGCCACAGCTGCGCGGAACCGGCGTCCAGGTGATGGCGCTGGCGCCGGGGTTCGTTCGCACCGAGTTCCATGACCGCGCCGAGATCAACATGTCCGCGTTGCCGTCGTGGATGTGGCTCGACGCCGACGCGGTGGTCGCCGCCGCGCTGAAGGACCTGCGCCGCCAGAAGGTCGTGTCCGTTCCGGGGCCCGTGTACAAGGTGGCCGCCGCCATGCTGCCGCGGCTGCCGCGCCGGCTGGTGCTCGGGCTCGGGCAGCGGCACCCCGCCGGTCGCCGTCGCTGATCAGCGAGCGACGGCGACCTCCTCCCGGGCGTCGGCCACCGCGGCGCCGGCCAGCCGGAACGACAGCCCGCGCGGCCCGCCGAACAGCACGGCCAGCCCGGCCACCAGGATGACGACGTTCGTCAGCGACTCCGCGGCGTCGGTCACACCGTCGCCGAGCGGCGGCAGCGCGCTGATCACGTCGAGCACCCCGTAGAGGCCGAGCCCGCACAGCGACCGGACGAGCGCCCGCGAGCGTCGGGCGGCGCCGCCGGGCCAGCGCGGCGTCAGCCAGAGCGCGCGCTGACCCGGTGACGCTCCCCGCCCGGACATCGCCGGGACCAGCACCACCAGCACGAACGCCACCATCGACGGCACCGCGTGGTTGCCCCAGTCGGAGTCGGTGGGCAGCTCGTCCCCGCGGCCGTAGAAGACGTAGGCCCGGTACGCGGTCGCCACGACGGCCGCGACCGCGGTGTAGGCGGCGAGGTCGACGACCATGCCGAGCAGCCGCCGCGTGCGCGTCACCGGGCGCGGCTCCCGGCGGGTCCGGCGCAGCTCCCGGCCGGGCATCCAGCGCAGCAGCACCGGCGCCAGCAGCGCGCCGATCGCCGCGCCGGTCGTGTTGGTCAGCACGTCGTCGACGTCGGCCACCCGATAGACGCAGCCGGCCAGGCCGAACACGCCGGTGCCCTGAGTGACCTCGATCAGCACCGACACCGCGGCCCCGCTGAGCACCGTCAGGCCGAGGCCGCGGCCGAAGAACCGGCGCAGGTACAGCCCCCACGGCACGAACAGCACGACGTTGAAGACGACCTGCAGGACGGCCGCGCTCTCCAGCCGGGCCATGAGCGACAGGCCGGCGGTGTCGCCGACGATGTCGTCGACCGAGTGGAACGGCCGCCACTGCGCCGGCGGCGACTCCTGGGCGGCGCACCAGTCCGCATCGGGCCACGGCAGCAACGTGTACGCGACCAACGCCATGCCGTAGATCGCGAACAGCGCGGCGCCGGCCAGCCGCAGCGGGCTGAGCCGGCCGTACGTGCGCGACTCGATCACGACGATGGGCGCGAAGAACATCACGAACGTGACGGTCCCGAACAGCACGGCGACGTAGGCGGGCCAGGTCCAGGCGTCGATCACGGGCACATTCTGGTGGTTCTGCGGCCAGAGGTCAGGCGTTCGCGTGACTATCGGTCATCCGGGCAGTGCGGCGATCGTCGCGGCCAGTGCGGCCGGCACGTCCTCGCCGTCAGCCAGCGTCCGGACCGGCCAGCCGCGGGCCGCCGCCGAGCGTGCCCAGAAGTCGACCGGCCCGACGCCCGGCACTGTGGCGCCGGTGTGCAGGTAGGCGCACGGCGCGTCCGGCCAGTCCGGCGCCGGCGGCAGCCGCTCGGTCCAGAAGTCGTGGTCGCCCGGGTGCGCGGCGTCGGACGGCCAGCCGGCGTCGCTCGCGTGCAGCGCGTCGTGGGCGGCGTCGGCGGCCGCTCCGTCGGCGGCGCGGAGCAGGTCCAGGTGGGACGGAGCCCCCGGTCGCGGCAGCGTGGCGTCGGCGAACACGTAGCCCCCGACGCGACGGCCGGCCGCCCGCTGGGCCCGGGCCAGCGCCGGCAGCAGCGGCCCGGCGGTGCCATGCGCGACCAGGACCAGCGGCGGCGCGGGCGCGACCGCGAGCAGTCGCCGCGCGGCGTCGGCCAGCCAGCTGACGGCGTACGGGCGGCGCTCGGCGACCGGCGCCGCGACGACGACGGGGTACGGCGTGCTCGCGGCCGGTGGCCCGCCGTCCCACGGACCGAGCGGGCCGGACACGACGACGACGGCTCCGGGCTGCACGCCGAACAGCCTGCCGTACGCTCGTGCCTCGTGAGTGCTTGGGATGAGCTGCGCCGCCACATCGTCGAGAAGGCCGTCGTGCACGGCCGCGTCGTCCTGTCGTCGGGCAAGGAGGCCGATTACTACGTCGACCTGCGGCGCATCACGCTCGACGGTGCCGCCGCGCCGCTGGTCGGTCAGGTGATGCGCGACCTCACCGCCGACCTCGACTACGCCGCCGCCGGTGGGCTCACTCTCGGCGCCGACCCCGTCGCGACGTCCATGCTGCACGCCGCGTCGTCCGCCGGGCACACCCTCGACGCGTTCGTCGTCCGCAAGGACGCGAAGCAGCATGGCCTGCGCCGCCGCATCGAGGGCCCCGACGTCACCGGCCGCCGCGTGCTGGCCGTCGAGGACACGTCCACCACGGGCGGCAGCGTGCTGACGGCGGTCGAGGCGCTGCGCGAGGCGGGCGCCGACGTCGTCGCGGTCGCGGTGATCGTCGACCGCGCCACCGGGTCGCGGGAGCGCATCGAGGCGGCCGGGCTGGAGTACCGCGCCGCCTACTCCCAGGCCGACCTCGGCCTCTAGGGTTCCGGAGTCGCCGGTCGGGGTGGATACCACTGCCCGTCCAGCAGTTGCCGGTCGCCCAGCGGCTCGTCGAGGTGGACGGTCAACGGCGCCGACGGGCTGCCCGGGCAGGTGTACCCGCCGGGCGGTAGCGGCTCGACGCGGGTGGTGATCAGGACGGTGTCGGCGCGGTACTCCACGATCGGCTCGGTCAACCGGTCCGCGGGCGACTGGCCGCTGGAGCACTCGTCTGAGTTGACCTCGATGTCGACCGAGGTGTCGTCGGGGCTCGGCACGGTGCGCAGCGACCACCATCCAGGCATGAGGCCGTCATCGAAGTAGCGCTGCGGCTCACAGCCGCCGCCGCCGCCCTGGTACGCCCAACTGCCGTCCGCCGCCTGGGTGTAGACGGCTGTCGCCAGTTCGCCGCCTAGGCTCCGTGCTTCCTCGGTGTCCTTCATCCAGATCAGCAGATAGGCCGTCGAGCCCACCTGGTCGATCAGCGTCCAGTGGTCGATCAGCCGGGCCGCGATGGATGGCCGCGCTGTGGTCCGTACGGCGATGCCGAGATCGCTCTCCGGGTCCAGCGCCGGCCGCTCCGTGAGCAGCACGGGGTCGAACGGCGGCCACTCGTTGTACATGTTGCAGGTCACGAGATCGGTGACCGCGGCTGGCGGGGTGCCCGCCGGCTGGGGATCCCCGTCGCCGGCGACGGGGACGAGACCCCGTCCGGCCAGCCCGGCCACGGCGCCGACGGCGAGCACCGCCACCGCACCCGCGACCCGGCGCCGGCGTCGTCGCGCGGTGCCCACCCGGGTGACGGTGTCGGCGAGCTCGTCGCCCGCCGGGGCGTCCGCAGCGCGCCCGGCCAACGTGGCCCGCAGCGCGGTCTCGAGGTCGGCGTCAGACACGGGTCCACTCCTTCCGCAGCGTCGCCAGCGCCCGGGACGCGTTCGACCGGACCGTCGACGGCGTGCTGCCCAGCAACTCGGCGATGCGGGCGTCGTCGAGGTCCTCGTAGAACCGCAGCACCAGCACCGCCCGCTGCACCCGCGGCAGCCCCGCCAGCGCGGTCCACATGACCGACCGTTCGGCGTGAGTGTCGCCGTGGTCGGGCCCGGCCGTCACCCCGGGCAGGTCGGCCGGCGCCGTCGGGGCCTCCGCGGAACTGCGCAGCCGCTTGCCGTCGACGTAGGCATTGACGACCATGCGCCGCACGTAGGCGTCGGGCCGGTCCGCGCGGCTGACCCGCCGCCACTGCCGGAACGCCCGCAGCAGCGCCGTCTGGACGACGTCCTCGGCGAGGTGGGTGTCGCCGGTGAGCAGGTAGGCCAGCCGCAGCAGCGGCTGCCGCCGGGTGACCACGTACTCGTGGAAGTCCACGCCCATGTCTCTCAGACGTAGCGGGGCGGCCGATCCGCTGCATCGTCCGTACGGCGCGAATCTCGCACACCGCCCACGCGGGCGCCCCGTGGTCGGTAAATTTGCCGCCGTTCCCCTGCGTGACAGCACATACGACTGCTCATGTCAGGGGATGTCCTATGCACACCCCTCTGTCAAGGAATCAGACGAACCATGCGAAAGCTCGGAATTTCTGCGCTGGTGGCCGCCACCCTGTTCCTCGCCGCGTGCGGGGGTGACGACGAGTCGGGCGACGACGCGACCGCCACGAGCGAGGAGACCGCCGCCGCGGAGGAGACCCCCGCGGACGACGCCACCGACGACGCCGCCGCCGAGGACGAGGGCGGCGATGCCGGCGCCACCGACCTGCAGGCCGCGCTGCTGGCGGCCGAGGACCTCCCCGACGGTGCGACGGTGTCCGCGTTCGACGTCGCCCAGCTGAGCAGCGCCGGCGAGAGCATGGCGCAGCTGCTCGAGGGCGTCACCTACGAGCCGGCCGACTGCCAGGCCTACGACGCCGACCCGCTGCAGAAGGACGGCGCCGACGCGGCCGGCATGACGGCGACCTCCGGCACCGACGTGCTGGTCAACGCGGTCTACACCAACGCCAGCGCCGACGATGTCGCCGACGTCCAGGAGTACTACGACCGCTGCGGCGAGATCACCATCAGCGGTGAAGCGGCCGGCCAGCCGCTCGACATGACGGTCCGCACGTCGACGGTGGACGCGCCGGACGTCGACGCCGACGAGGTCCTCGCGGTCGAGACGGTCACCGAGTCCGCGGCCATGCCGGCGGTCCCGACCCGGATCATCTACATGATCGACGGCGACCGCGGCGTGTACGTGGCCGGCAACCCGGAATCGGCGACCTTCGACCTGGAGGCGCTGGCCGTCGCCGCTCTCGACAAGCTCAAGGCGCAGGGCTGACGCAGTCGTTCCGGGCCGGGCCGCCGTGCGGGCGGCCCGGCCCGGCCGGTAGATTGGCCGATCGCCACTGGTGGGGCACGGACGGGTGGTGTCGACCCGAACCACGACCACCCCAGTGAACGAGGAGCCGGCTCCATCATGCGCAAGACGGCCATGACCGCACTGATCGCCACCACTGTGCTGCTGAGCGCGTGCGGCGGTAACGACGACCCCGCTGCCGACGCGACCGCCACGGCCGAGCAGCCCAGCGGCGACGACACCGCGACCGACGCGCCGGCCACGGACGAGCCGGCGGACGAGCCGGCGGACGAGCCGGCCACGGACGAGCCCGCCGGTGGCGACGCCGACCTGCAGGCGGCGCTGTTCACCGCCGCGGACCTCCCAGACGGCGCCGAGCTGATGCCGCTCGACGTCGCCCAACTCGCCGCGGCCACCGACGGCATGGCGCAGCTGCTCGAGGGCATCACCTACGAGCCGGCCGACTGCCAGAACAACTCGGACGACCCGATGCGGCGCGACGGCGTCGAGGCCGCCGCCATGACCGCCATGTCCGGCACCGACGTCCTCATGCACGCCGTGTACGCCGGCGCCACCGAGGACGACCTCACGGCCGTCAAGGAGTACTACGAGCGCTGCGGCGAGGTCACCGTGAGCGGTGACATGGGTGAGCAGCCCATCGAGCTGACGACCACGACCGAGATCGTCGACGGCCCGTCCGTCGACGCCGACCACATGATCGCGTTGGACACCACCATGGCCGGGTCGGGGTTGCCGGGCACGGTGACGCGCGTCGTCTACCTGATCGACGGCGGCCACGGCGTCTACGTGGCGGGGAACCCCGACTCCGCGGAGTTCGACCTGGACGCGCTGACGACGGCCGCACTGGAGAAGTTGCGTGCCGCCACGGGCTGACCTCCTCAGGACGCGCCGAGCCGCCGTCACCGCGCTGACCGCCGCCGGGCTGCTCAGCGCGTGTGGCGGCGCCGGCGTCGACCTGCAGGCGGCGCTGCTCACCGCGGACGACCTGCCGAGCGGCGTCGAGGTGATGCCCGTCGACGCGATCGAGCTGACCGGGACCATCCAGAGCATGGCGCAGCTGCTCGAGAACGTCACGTACGAGCCGGCCGGCTGCGAGGACGCCGCGGCCGACCCGCTGCGCCGCGACGGCGCCGAGTCCGCGGGCATGACGGCGGTGTCCGGCGAGGACGTCTTCGTCCAGGCCGTCTACACCGGCGCCTCCACAGACGACCTGGCCGCCATCGAGGAGTACTACCAGCGCTGCGACGAGGTCACCGTCAGCGGCGAGATGGCCGGCCAGACCGTCGATCTGACGATCACGACCGAGCTCTCCGACGGGCCGCCGGTCGACGCCGACCACGTGATCGCGCTGGACAGCACCACGGCCGCGGCCGGTGCGCCGGAGGCGGTGAACCACGTCGTCTACCTGATCGACGGCGGCGAGGGCATGTTCGTCGCCGTCACCCCCGACTCCACGGTGTTCGACCTCGACGCGTTGACGGCGAAGGCGCTGGAGAAGCTGCGCGCCGCGCGGGGCTGACCGGTCCGGCCGCCCGGCACGAACTACGGTGGGTCTCGTGAGCGACCAGGCGGCCCCGGCGGCGGACTCCGCGACCGGTCCCGCGGCGGACCATCAGCCGGGCGTCGGGCCGTGGCGGGGACCGTGGCCCGACGACCCGCGGTACGACCCCGAACTCCTCGAGCTCGGCGACCGCCGCAACGTGGTCGACGCCTATCGCTACTGGAGCAACGACGCGATCGTCGCCGACCTCGATCGGCGCCGGCACCCCTTCCACGTCGCCATCGAGAACTGGCAGCACGACTTCAACATCGGCTCGGTCGTCCGGACGGCCAACGCGTTCCTCGCGGCCGAGGTGCACATCGTGGGGCGGCGCCGCTGGAACCGCCGCGGCGCGATGGTCACCGACCGTTACCAGCACGTCCGGCACCATGCCGACCTCGCCGCGCTCGCCTCGTGGGCGCAGGGCGAGGGACTCCCGGTCATCGGCATCGACAACCTGCCCGGCGCGGTCCCGCTGGAGACCTACGACCTGCCTCGCGGCTGCGTCCTGCTGTTCGGCCAGGAGGGGCCCGGCCTGTCCGAGGCCGCCCGCGAGCACGTCGGCGCCGTCCTGTCGATCGCCCAGTTCGGTTCCACCCGTTCCATCAACGCCGGCGCGGCGGCGGCCATCGCCATGCACGCCTGGATCCGCCGGCACGTCGTGCCCGGAGGTGCCGATGGCTGACCGTGTGCTGGTGATCGGGGCGGACGCCGCCGGTATGAGTGCGGCGTCGCAGGCGTTGCGGACGGCGAAAGCGGCCGGCCGCGACCTCGACGTCGTCGCCGTCGACCGCGGGCACTGGACGTCCTACTCCGCGTGCGGCATTCCGTACTGGATCGGCGGCGACGTCGCCTCGCCCGGCGCGCTGGTGGCCCGCACGCCCGAGCAGCACCGCGCCAACGGCATCGACGTCCGTCTGGTGACCGAGGCGGTCGAGATCGACACCGACGCCGGCTGGGTCGAGGTCGTCGACCACGCGGCCGGCCGGCGCGATCGGCTCGGCTACGACGAGCTCGTCATCGCCACCGGCGCGGCGCCCGTGCGGCCCGACGTCCCCGGCGCCGAGGCGTCCGGCATCTACGGCGTGCAGACGCTCGACGACGGAGGCGAGGTCATCGACCATCTCGGCCGCGAGGTGCGCCGCGCGGTCGTCGTCGGCGCCGGGTACATCGGGCTGGAGATGGCCGAGGCGCTGGTCCGCCGCGGCCTGACGGTCACCGTCGTCGACCGCGGCCGGGAACCGATGAACACCCTCGACCCCGACCTCGGCACGCAGGTGCACGCGGCCATGGAGCGCATGGGCATCGACGTCGTCACGTCGGCCGCGGTGACGGCGTTCGAGACCGGGCCCGGCGGCGCCGTCACGGCCGTCGTCACCGACGCCGGCACGTACCCGGCCGACATCGTCGTGCTCGGCACCGGTGTACGCCCGGCCACCGACCTCGCTCGCGCCGCCGGGCTGCCGCTGGGCCCGTCCGGCGGGCTGCGCACCGACGACACCCAGCGGGTGATCGACGGCGTGTGGTCCGCCGGCGACTGCGTCGAGTCGTGGGACCGCGTCCGGCACGAGTGGGTGCACGTGCCGCTGGGGACGCACGCCAACAAGCAGGGCCGGGTGCTGGGGACGAACCTCGGCGGCGGCAGCGCCCGGTTCCCCGGCATCGTCGGCACCGCGCTGACGAAGGTGTGCGACCTCGAGCTGGCCCGCACCGGCCTCACCGAGGGCGACGCCGTCGAGGCCGGGCTGGACCACGTCGCCGTCACCATCGAGTCGACCACGAGGTCCGGCTACTTCCCGGGCACGCAGCCGATCACCGTGAAGATGGTCGCCGAGCGTCCCACCGGCCGGCTGCTCGGCGCCCAGATCGTCGGCCGCGACGGCTCGGCCAAACGCATCGACGTGTGCGCCATGGCACTCTGGACCGAGCTGACGGTAGGTGAGCTGGCGATGACCGACCTCGCCTACGCGCCGCCGTTCTCGTCGGTGTGGGATCCCGTGCAGATCGCCGCTCGCAAGGCCGCCGACCGGCTCTGAGGGGTCACCCTGAGGACGACCTCAGGGTCGCCCGCGCCGGCACCTCCGGGATGATCGTGCTCGGGGACGATCTCGCGTGTCGTACCACCGCCGGACGCGCGATGCCGCATCGCGGCGGTAGCGTCGATCCGTGCCTGTCATCCAGACCGAGGAACTGACGAAACGGTTCCCGGCGACCACCGCGCTCGACCGGCTCAGCATCGAGGTCGAGCCGGGCGTCGTCGGCCTGGTCGGCGCCAACGGCGCGGGCAAGTCCACGCTGATCAAGATCCTGCTCGGGCTGTCGCCGGCCACGTCGGGGCGGGCCAGCGTCTTCGGGCTCGACGTCACCGAGGACGGCCCGCAGATCCGCGAGCGGGTCGGCTACATGCCCGAGCACGACTGCCTGCCCGGCGACGTCTCCGCCACCGAGTTCGTCGTGCACATGGCCCGCATGTCCGGGCTGCCGCCCGACGCCGCCCGCGAACGGACCGCCGACATCCTGCGCCACGTCGGCCTCTACGAGGAGCGGTACCGCCCCATCGGCGGCTACTCCACCGGCATGAAGCAACGGGTCAAGCTCGCGCAGGCGCTGGTGCACGACCCCGAGATCGTCATGCTCGACGAGCCCACCAACGGCCTCGACCCGGTCGGCCGCGACGACATGCTGCTGCTGATCCGGCGCATCTGGGCCGAGTTCGGCATCACGGTGCTGGTGACGTCGCACCTGCTCGGCGAGCTGGAGCGCATCTCCGATCACGTGGTGGTCATCGACGGCGGCACGCTGCTGCGGTCGTCGTCGACGTCGGAGTTCACCCGCACCAGCCAGACCCTGCTCATCGAGGTCTCGGCCGAGGCCGACGCCGTCGCCGCCACGCTGACGTCGGCCGGGCTGACGGTGAAGCGCGACGGCGCGCAGCTGGTGCTGCCGCTCGACGACGACGAGGTCTACGACCTCGTGCGCGACGCCGTCGCCGCCGAAGGCGTCGGGCTCATCCGGCTGGAGCAGGGCCGGCACCACATCTCGGAGATCTTCGGCGAGGACCAGGGGGGAGTGGGCCGATGACCGAGCAGCCGTCGGGGGTCATTCACGACATCGGCTACCGCAAGTACGACGGGCCCCGGCTCGGCCGGGCGCGGGTCACTCGGGCGCTGTACGCGCACAGCTTGCGCGGCGCCTACGGCCTCGGCCGGTCGGCCCGGGCGAAGGTGCTGCCGATGCTGCTGCTCGGCGTCATGGCGCTGCCGGCGTTCATCATCGCGGTCATCACGAACGTCACGTCCGACATCACCGGCGGGCTGCCGCTGCCGTACTCGCGCTACGTCATGGTGACCATGCCGATCCTGGCCATCTTCCTGGCCGCGCAGGCGCCCGCGTCGCTGTCGCGCGACCTGCGGTTCAAGACCGTCCCGCTGTACTTCTCCCGGCCCATGGAGCGCTCCGACTACGTGCTGGCGAAGTACGGCGCGCTGGCGACCGCGGTGTTCCTGCTGCTCACGCTGCCGTTGCTGATCATGTACGTCGGTGCGCTGCTGGCCGAGCTGCCGGCGGGCGAGCAGACCGGCGACCTGCTGCTGGCGCTGCTCGGCGCCGCGGTGTTCGCCGTCGTGTTCGCCGGCATCGGCCTGGTCATCGCGTCGCTGACGCCCCGGCGCGGGTTCGGCGTCGCGGCCATCATCACCGTCCTGGCGCTGAGCTTCGCGGCCGTCAGCGCCCTCCAGGGGATCATCCGCTACGAGGTGGGCGACGCCGACCTCGCCGGCTGGCTGGGGCTGCTGTCGCCGGCCACGCTGGTCGACGGTTTCCAGACCTGGGTGCTCGACGCGTCCTCGTCGTCCGTCGCGCCGCCGCCGGGCGCCGCGGGCGGAGTGGTGTACGTGCTGGTGACGTTCGCCGTCATCGGCGCCTGCTGGGCACTGCTCAACCTGCGCTACCGGAAGGTCGCCGTCTCATGAGCCCCTCGGTCCTCTCCGTCGACACCGTGTCGCGGTGGTACGGCAACGTCGTCGCCGTCAACGACGTCACCATGACCATCGGGCCGGGCATCACCGGACTGCTCGGGCCCAACGGCGCCGGCAAGTCGACGCTGATCGGCATGCTGGCCGGGTTCCTGGCGCCGTCGGCCGGCTCGGTGACCCTCGACGGCGTCACCGTCTGGAAGAACCCCGATGTCTACCGCACCATCGGGCTGGTGCCCGAGCGCGAGGCCGCCTACGACTTCCTCACCGGCTGGCAGTTCGTGCTGGCCAACGCCGAGCTGCACGGCCTGTCCGACCCGGGCGCCGCCGCCAAGCGCGCGCTGGCCACCGTCGAGATGGAATTCGCCCAGGGCCGCAAGGTCGGCGAGTACTCCAAGGGCATGCGGCAGCGGGTCAAGATGGCCTCCGCGCTCGTCCACGACCCCGCCGTCCTGCTGCTGGACGAGCCGTTCAACGGCATGGACCCACGGCAGCGGCTGCACCTCATGGACCTGCTTCGGCAGATGGGCGCCGACGGCCGCACCGTGCTGTTCAGCTCGCACATCCTCGAAGAGGTCGAGCAGTTGGCGCAGCAGATCGAGGTCATGGTGGCCGGCCGCCACGCCGCGTCCGGCGACTTCCGCGAGATCCGGCGGCTGATGACCGACCGGCCGCACCAGTACGTCATCCGCTCCTCCGACGACCGCGGGCTCGCGTCGGCGCTCATCGCCGACGGCTCCACCGCCGGCGTCCAGCTCGACGACAGCGTGCTGAGCGTCGAGGCGGTGTCGTTCCTGCGGTTCACCGAGTTGCTGCCGCGCGTCGCCCGCGACGCCGGCATTCGGCTCTACGAGGTCTCGCCCACCGACGAGTCGCTCGAGAGCGTCTTCTCCTACCTGGTGAAGAGTTAGGGGTACAAGGCATGAACGGGACCGTTGTCCGGCTGACCTACCGGGCGTTGCTCGGAGGCCGGCGGGCCTGGCTGCTGTTGCTGATGTCGGTGGTGCTGCTCGCCATGGCGGTGCTGCTGCGCCTCACCGTGGGTGTCGATCACCAGGTCACCGCCGACTTCCTCGGCGCGGTCTCGGTGGCCGCGCTGGTGCCGCTGTTCGGGCTGATCGTCGGCACCGGCGTCATCGGTCCCGAGATCGACGACGGCTCCATCGTCTACCTGCTGTCCAAGCCGATCTCCCGGCCGAGGATCATCCTCAGCAAGCTGGCCGTCGCTGCCACCGGGACGGTGCTGTTCGCCGCCGTGCCGACGTTCGTCGCCGGCCTGGTGATGTCGGGCACAGCCGACCGCATCGCGCTCGGTTTCGGTGTCGCGGCGCTGGTCGCGTCGGTGGCCTACAGCGCGATCTTCCTGCTGCTGTCCGTCGTCACCCGGCACGCGGTGGTGTACGGGCTGGCGTACGCGCTCATCTGGGAGGGCCTGCTCGGCTCGTTCGTCCCCGGCGCGCGGACGCTGAGCGTGCAGCAGTGGTCGCTGTCGCTCACCGAGGCCATCACGACCCGCGACCTCGTGTCGTCCGACGTGCGGCTGGCGGTCGCCGGCGTGCTGCTGGCCGTCGTGATCGTCGGCGCCACCTGGTACGCCGGCCAGCGGCTGCGGGTGCTCTCACTGGCCGGCGAAGAGTGAGTCAGGCGTTCTGACGCTCGGCGCGCTGCCGGATCAGCTCCTCGACGGGGCTCGGCAGCGTCGTCTCGAAGTCGATCAGCTTCGCCCACGTCGGCCTGACGACGACCCGCACCATGCTGTCGTAGAGCGAGCGGACCTCGGCCTCCCACTCGACCCGTTGCTCGGGCGTCATCTCGTAGCTGCCGTTCATCTGCAGGTACTCCTCCGGGATGCCCTGGACGAGGTCGAGCTCGGCGCGGCCGCGGATGAGCAGGATCTTCGGCGGGTGCACCTCGGTGTCGATCGTCAGGGCGACCGCCGGGTTCGCCCGCAGGGCCGCGAGCTTCGGGGCGTTCGTCGTCGTGCACATGACGATCTCGGTGCCGTTCCAGGTGAACCCGATCGGGACGGTGCGCGGCGTGCCGTCCGCCGCGACGTAGGCCAGCCGGGTGATGTCGCGGGCCAGCAGCTCCTGGCTCAGCGGGCGGTTCAGGATCTCGGTGATCTCGTGCTGCCGCATGATGGTCGTCCTCTCGTGGCGAGGCCCGTCAGGGCCGCTCGTACCCCGGGGACGGAGCCGGCATCGCGTTCTCGACATGCCGGCGGAGGGTGTCGGTGCGCACCGCTAGGGTGAGATCCCTCCCGCAGGGGGGCGGGGCCGGCGTCCGGGATGCCGGGCGACCGGTTCGGTGTTGCAGAGACCATGACGACTTTGGGGTTCATCGGCGCGGGCAACATCGGGGGACAGCTCGCGCGGCTCGCCGTGGAGAACGGCTACGACGTGGTCATCAGCAACTCGCGTGGGCCCGAGACGCTGGTCGGGCTGGTCGACGAGCTGGGCGACCGCGCCCGGGCCGGCACGGCTGAGGAGGCGGCCCGCGACGGCGACGTCGTCGTGGTGGCGGTCCCGCTGCGGGCCGTCGGTGACCTGCCGGTCGAACCGCTGGCCGGCAAGACCGTGGTCGATGCCAACAACTACTACTGGCAGCGCGACGGCCGCATCGCCGAACTGGAGAACGAGTCCACCACGACGTCCGAGCTGCTGCAGGCGCACCTGCCGCAGTCGCACGTCGTCAAGGCGTTCAACCACATCATCGCCGGCGAGCTCACCACCGACGGCCGGCCGCCGGGCACGCCGGGCCGGCGGGCGCTCGTCGTCGCCGGTGACGACGCCGAGGCCAAGGCACGGGTGGCGAAGGTGATCGACACGTTCGGCTTCGACCCCGTCGACATCGGCCCGCTCGCCGAGGGCTGGCGCATCCAGCGCGACACCCCCGGCTACGTCCAGCGACGCACCGCCGATGAGCTGCGCGCCGACGTCGCCGCAGCGCAGCGGTACCGCGACATGTAGGTCCGATTCGACCTGACGTTGTCGGTGGCCGCTGCTAGTGTTCGAACTCCTGTTCCCCTGAGGTTTCCCCGGAGGTCGAACCATGGCGTTGAGCGCGTGCACGCCGCTTCAGCTGCAGCAATGGCAGGACCAGGAGGACGCGTGGCTGCGCGACACCGTCCGCCGGCACGGCTGGGCGGTCCAGTACGCGGCCGGCGCCCCGCCGTTCGCCTACACCGTCGGGCTGTACGGTCTCGGCCATCCCGAGCTGCTGGTCTACGGGCTCGACCTGCAGGCCAGCGCCTGGGTGCTGAACCAGTTCGGCGACAAGATCCGCGAGGGCGAACACTTCGGCCCCGGCCGGCCCATGCGGCTGGCCGGCTGGTCGCACCGGCTGCAGCTGTTCCCCTTCCGCGACGACGCCGACCAGCCGGTGCTCGGGTCGGCACAGCGCTACTACACCCGAGGCGGCACCGACGCGGTCCCCGCCCTCCAGCTCTTCTGGGACGACGCCGGTGGGCGCTTCCCCTGGGAGGACGGCTACGACCTGCCCGCGGGGCTGCAGCCGGCACCCCGGCCCTAGACAGCCCACAACGATCATCGACCGCCGGCGACGGTGCCGGCGGCCGATGGTCATCACCCCCTGCTAGTGGGCGGCTTCGGCCGGTGGTTTCTCGTCGGCGCGTTGACGACGCCAGCGGCCCAGCCGGCCGTGCCTGCCGTCCTCGTCCGCCGGTGCCTCGGCGGCAGGTCGATCCGTGGTGCCCGTCCCGGTACCGGCCACCGGCGTCCCCGTGGCCGCCGGGCGGTCGGTGGCGGCGCGGTCCTCGGCCAGTTCCTGGTTGGCCACCTTCTGGCGCAGGTACCTGATCTCCGTCCGCCGCGCCCGGGCGGCACGCATGCCCGAGGCGAAGGCGGCCACCGCGGCGAGCACCACGAGCATCGTCACGGCGCCGGCGACGAACACACCCCACACCGGAATGTCCGTGTTCAGGCCGAGCGAGTCCAGCAGCACCTGGCCGGTCCCGTCCGCCGCGACCACGTACACCGCGGCGCCGGCGACCGCGAACAACAGCAGTGCGAGCACGATCAACATGGCTCCTGACCTCCTCCGGAGTCTGCCATCGCTACGTACCCCTCCGGAGCCCGGCGAAACCGCGTGGTCAGGATCTCAGCAGCTCCGCCGGCCCGGCGACGACCCGATGAGCGCCGCCGTCGAGGAGGGCGCGGGGCGACGTTCCGGTCGCGACGCCGACGACCAGCCCGACGCCCGCGTCGAGCGCCGACCGCAGGCCGGCCACGGTGTCCTCCAGGGCGACGGCGTCGGCCGGCGCGACGCCGAGGGCGGCGGCTCCGGCGAGGTATGGGGAGGGGTCCGGCTTGCCGGTCTCGGTCTCCTCGGCGGTGACCATGGCGGCGAAGAGGTCACGGACGCCGAGGACGTCGCCCACCGCGAGCTCCGCCCAGGCCCGCCCGGCCGACGTCACCAGCGCGACCCGCATGCCAGCCGCGTGCAGCCGGCGGATCAGCTCGGCCGCGCCGGGCACCGGCCGCGGCGGGTACGCGTCGTGGTCGAGGTGGGCCACGACACCGTCGACCAGGGCGACGGCGTCCTCGCCGGTCCACGGCCCGGGGAGCTGCGCGAACACCTCGGAACCGCGGCGGCCGGCGAACTCGCGCAGCACCTCCGGGCCGAGGTCCCAGCCGCGGGCGCTGAAGTACGACCGGTAGGCGGCCTGGTTGGCCGGCTCGCTGTCGACCAGGGTGCCGTCGAGATCGAGCAGCGCGGCCCTCCGGCCGGTGAGCGCCGCGTCGAGCCCGGCGCTCACCGCTTCCACGCGAACAGCACGTCGCCCGCTTCGGCCGGGCCGGCGGCGCGCAGCCCGGTGAGGTCGCCGGGCATCGCCTCGAGCGCGATCACCGGCACGACCGGCGACCGGTCGCCGGCCTCGACGGCGGCCGGGTCCCAGGTCACGACGGCGGCGCCGGCGGCCACGACGTCGCCCTCGGCGACGTGCAGCTGGAAGCCCTCGCCGGACAGCTGGACGGTGTCGATGCCGAGGTGGGTGAGCACGCCGGCGCCGTCGTCGGTCTGGACGACGAACGCGTGCGGGTGCAGCTTCACCAGCCGGCCCGGCACCGGCGCGACCGCGGTCACCGGGCCGGACCGGTCGGGGTCGACCGCCAGCCCGGGACCGACCAGCGCCTGGGCGAAGACCGGGTCCGGCACCTCCGCCAGCTCGATCACCCGCCCCGGCACCGGCGACAGCACATCGAGCTGGGTCACATCAGATCCTCGATGTCGGTGGCGATGGTGTCCGCCTCGGGTCCGACGACGACCTGCACGACCTGGCCCGCCGAGATGACGCCGAACGCGCCCGCGGCCTTCAGTGCCTTCTCGTCGACCTTGGACGAGTCGTGCACCTCGGTGCGCAGCCGCGTGGCGCACGGCTCGATCTCGACGATGTTGTCGGCGCCGCCCAGCGCCGCCAGGATCTGCTCGGCCTTGTCCATGGATGTCCCCTCCGTGTGACGAGTGTGCGGCCGGCTCAGTTGCCGGCCGGGTCGGTCTGGGTGACCTTCGAGAGCCCGCGGGGCGCGTCCGGGTCGAGCCCGAGCTTGCGCGCCAGTGCCTCGACCGTCAACTGCGCCGGCACCACGAGAGCCAGCGGCGCCACCAGTTCGCGCAGCGCGGGACCGGGCACGCAGACGTCGACGGCGCCGGCGAACCCGGCGTCGCCGCCGATGCCGATGGTCGCGGCGGCACCCCGGCGGCGCAGGTCGTGCGCCAGCTCCGTCATGCCCGCCACCATCGGGCCGTCGGCCGCGGACACCAGCAGCGCCACGTGCTCGGCGTCGACGACCGCGATCGGCCCGTGCCGCAGGTCGGCGTACGACAGCCCGCGCACCGGCCGCAGGCAGGTCTCCTCCAGCTTCAGCGCCGCCTCCAGCGCCGTGCCGAACGTCAGGCCGCGGCCGCTGACCAGCGTCTCCGGTGTCGACGCGAGTCGCTCGGCCGCTTCGTCGACGCCCTCGCGCCGTTCGATCAGCCGCTGCACCTCGCCCGGGACGCGGTCGAGCTCGGCGTCGAGCGTGCCCGGCTTGGCGGCGAGCGCGTCGGCCAGGACGGCCATCGCGGCCAGCTGCGTGGTGTACGACTTCGTCGCGGGCACCGCGCGCTCGGCGCCGGCCTGGGTGACCAGCGCGAGGTCGGCGGCGCCGGCGAGCGAGCTGCCGCCGTCGTTGGTGACGGCGATGGTGCGGGCGCCGTGCGCGGCGGCCCACGCCTGCGTCTCGACGATCTCCTCGGTCTCGCCCGACTGCGACACCGACACGACGACGGCCTCGGAGAGGTCGAGGTCGGAGTGGTAGTGCGTCGCGACGCTCGGCGCGGCCAGCCCGCCCGGCCTGCCGGCATGCACCTCCAGCAGGTACCGGCCGTAGATCGCGGCGTTGTCCGACGACCCGCGGGCGACGAACAGCACCACGCGGCGGTCCTCGGTGAGCGCCTTCAGCTCCGCCCGCAGTGGCAGCAGCGACTCGAGGGTCCGGGCCAGCGCCTCCGGCTGTTCGGCGATCTCACGGGCCATGATCGTGTGGGTCACGGGGCGGTCTCTCCTGTCGGTGGGTCGGTGACGGGGTCGGGTCAGGGGGTGGCGCCGGGCGCCTCGGTGCGCTTGCGCGGCACGACCGGCGGTTGCGGCCGGGCGACCGGCACCCAGAGCGTGTAGCGGTCCGAGCGGAACGCCGACCGGCTGTACTCGATGGCGGAGTCGCCGGTGAACGCGCGCCGCGAGATCCGCAGCACCGGCTTGCCCGCCTTGATCATCAGGAGTTTCGCCTCCTCGTGATCGGCCTCGCCGGCGTCGATGGTGTCCTCGCCCCAGTCCGGGATCAGCCCGCGGGTGTCCAGTTCGACGTACACGCTGTCGGGGGTGCCGCCGTCGAGGAAGCCGGGCAGCCGGTCGGCGGGCAGCCAGGTGTGCTCGACGGCCATCGGCTCGTCGTCGGCGTAGCGCAGCCGGTGCAGGTGGATGAGGCGGTCGCCGGGCGCCACCTTGAGCGCTTCGGCGATGTCCGGTTCGGCCGCCACCAGCTCGGACGCGAGCACCTTGACGCCGGCCGACATGCCGCGCCGGGTCATCTCCTCGGTGAACGACGCGAGCCGGACCTGCAGGTCGACCTTGGGCGGCGCGACGAAGGTGCCGCGGCCCTGCACGCGTTCCAGGACGCCCTCGACGACCAGCGCGTCGACGGCCTGGCGGACGGTCATGCGCGACACTCCGAACCGCTCGCACAGCATGCGCTCCGACGGGACCGGGTCGCCGGGGCGCAGCTCACTGACGACGAGACTGCGCAGGTAGTCGCGCACCTGGAGGTACTTGAGCGTCGATCGGCGCAAGGAGAGCACAGGACTCGCATCGGGTCGGGGCCGTCGGAAATCCGGCCGGCCGGCTGATTCGGGACACACACCCCTTGACAAGTCTTGGGCGCAGCCACATTGTATGGGCCACTGGTCAAGTCATCTAGACCAGTTCCTACCAGTGTCCGAGATGTCGGAAAAGAGGGTCTCCGTGAACGTGGTCGACGGACCGGTGCCCAAACACCGGCAGCTGAGAGAGATCTTGCTCGCGATGATCGAGGGCGAACTGGTGCCCGATGCGCCAGTGCCCTCGGAACGCGAGTTGGTGGCCCGGTTCAAGGTCAGTAGAGCCACCGTACGCGAGGCCGTCGGGCGGCTGGTCGCCGAGGGCCGGCTCTACCGCGTCCGCGGCAAGGGCACGTTCGTCGCGGCGGCCAGCATCGAGTCGCAGATGCACCTGTCCTCGTTCACCGAGGACATGCGCCGCCGAGGGCACAAGCCATCGACGGTGGTCCTGGGCGCCGACGAGACCGCGGCGCCGCCGCCGGCCCGTGCCGCGCTCGGCCTCGACGTCACCGACCGTGCCTACCGGATCGAGCGGCTGCGGTCGGCCGACGGCGCCCCGATGGCGCACGAGGTGTCCTGGCTGCCGGCCGCGCCGCTGCCCGGGCTGCTCGAGCGCGACCTCACCAGTTCCGTCTACTCGATCCTGGCCCACGACTACGGCCGGGTCCTCGACTCCGCCGCGCAGACGGTGTGGGCCGAGGGTGCCGACCCGCTGCGGGCCCGCCTCCTGCGCGTCCCACCAGCCGCGCCGCTGCTGGTGTTCCGCAAGACCTCCTACGCCTCCGGACGGCCGATGGAGCACGTCACCTCGTGGTACCGCGCCGACCGGTACCAGGTGCACATGACGCTGGAACGAACCCCCCATCTGGGCTCCGGCCCAGGCCATCACCTGTAGAGGAGAACGCACGTGAACCCTCACCTCCCCATGACGACGAGAGGGACGACGGGATGAGCGCGGTCACCGCCACCGCGACCGGGAAGCGCGGCTTCCCCGGCCTCGCGGTGCTGCAGCGCATCGGCCGAAGCCTCATGCTGCCGATCGCCGTCCTGCCGGCCGCGGCGCTGCTGCTGCGTCTGGGCTCCAACGACATGCTGGGTGGCGAGCCGGGTACCGTCCCCGAAGGTCTCCCTTCCGGCTTGGCGCAGTACGACGGGCTGCACTGGCTGCAGCCCGTGTCCGAGGTGGTGGGGGCCGCCGGAGCCGGCATCTTCAACAACCTCCCGCTGATCTTCGCACTGGGCGTCGCCATCGGCTTCGCCCGCAAGGCCGACGGTTCGACGGCGCTGGCCGCGGTGGTCGGCTACCTGGTCTACAAGAGCGTCACCGACGCTATGTCGCCGCACGTCCTCGGCGAGCCCGCCGAGGGTGCGACGCAGGAGTTGATCAACTTCGGCGTGCTCGGCGGCATCATCATGGGTCTCACCGCGGCGCTGTTGTGGCAGCGGTTCTACCGGATCAAGCTGCCGCCGTACCTGGCGTTCTTCGGCGGCCGGCGTTTCGTGCCGATCATCACCGCCCTGGTGGCGATCTTCATCGCCGTCGGCATGAGCTTCCTCTACAAGCCGTTCAACGACGGGCTGACGAACCTCGGCGAGTGGGTCACCGAGAACGACGTGCTGGGCGGCGGGCTGTACGGGTTCTTCAACCGGCTGCTGATCCCGCTCGGCCTGCACCACATCCTGAACTCGTTCCCGTGGTTCCAGCTGGGTGAGTACACGCCGCCGGGTGGTGAGGCGGTCCAGGGCGACATCCTGCGCTTCCTCAACGGCGACCCGACGGCGGGCGCGTTCATGACCGGCTTCTTCCCGATCATGATGTTCGCCCTCCCGGCCGCGGCGCTGGCGATCTGGCAGACCGCGAAGCCCGCGCAGAAGAAGATCGTCGGCGGCATCATGCTCGGCGCCGCGCTGACCTCGTTCCTCACGGGTGTCACCGAGCCGCTGGAGTTCTCCTTCCTGTTCGTCGCGTTCCCGCTGTACTTCATCCACGCGGTGCTGACGGGGACGGCCCTGGCGCTGACCAACGCGCTGGACATCCGCGACGGGTTCGGTTTCTCGGCCGGCTTCATCGACTACGCGATCAACTTCCGGATCGCGGAGAAACCGCTCCTGCTGATCGTCATCGGCCTCGGCTACGCGGTCGTCTACTACTTCCTGTTCCGCTGGGTGATCACCAAGTGGAACCTGCGGACCCCGGGCCGCGAGGACGACGAGGCGGCGGTCGAGGCCTCGCTCGGCGAGGAGGCCGCGGCGATCGTCGAGGAGGAGGAGAAGGTTCCGGCCGGCGCGCCGGCACCGGTCGGCAGCACGGTGCCGGCGGAGCGTGCCGTCTCGGTCGACGGCCATGGGTCGGAGAACGGGCCGGTGGCAGCGCCGCCACCGGCGCCCGAGCCGCCGGCGGCGCCGTCCTCGAACGGAGAGCCGAAGTAACCGAGAACACTGTGAGCATCGGCACTTTCCGGTCCCACACGGACCGGGAAGTGCCGATGATCGTGTGAGGAAGACGCAAGGAGGAGCGCTGTGGCAGTGATCAGCGGAGTGGGTGTCAGTTCCGGGCGAGCGGTGGGGCCGGTGGTCCGCATGCCGGACCCGGTGGCCGAGCCGGCGGCCGGTGCGACGCCGGCCGCCGACGTCGAGGCCGAGGGCGCCCGCATCGCCGCGGCCGCGGAGCAGGTCCGTGCCGACCTCGAACGGCGGGCGTCGACTGCGCACGGCGACGGCGCCGCGGTGCTGGAGGCGACGGCGCTGATGGCGGCCGACCCGGCGCTGGTCACGGCCGCGCAGAAGAAGCTGTCCGACGCGACGTCGGCGGCCCGCGCGGTGTGGGACGCGGCGGCCGAGGTCCAGGCGATGCTGGAGTCGCTGGGCGGTTACATGGCCGAGCGCGCCCGCGACGTCGCCGACGTCCGCGATCGCATCGTGGCCGTGCTCGACGGCCGACCGGCGCCCGGCGTGCCCGAGCGCGAAACGCCGTTCGTCCTGGTGGCGCACGATCTCGCCCCGGCCGACACCGCGACGCTGGACCCGGCGACCTGCCTGGCGCTGGTCACCGAGGGCGGCGGGCCGACGTCGCACACCGCGATCCTGGCGCGGGCGCTGGGGCTGCCCGCCGTGGTCGCGGCGCGCGGGATCCTCGACGTCGCCGAGGACGCCGTCGTGCTGGTCGACGGCGGCGCCGGGACGGTCGAGCCCGACCCGCCGGCCGACGTCGTCGCGCAGGTCCAGGCCGCCGCCGCCCGTGAGTGGACGTTCGACGGCACCGGCCGCACGTCCGACGGGCACCGCGTCCAGCTGCTGGCCAACGTCGGCGACCCGAAGGGCGCCGAGGCCGCCGCGGATACCGGCGCCGAGGGCGTCGGGCTGTTCCGCACCGAGTTCTGCTTCCTCGACCGCGCCGAGGAGCCGACGGTCGACGAGCAGACCGAGCAGTACACGGCCGTGCTCGCGCCGTTCGCGGGCAAGAAGGTGGTCGTCCGCACGCTCGACGCGGGTGCGGACAAGCCGCTGCCGTTCCTCACCGACACCTCCGAGGCCAACCCGGCCCTGGGCGTGCGCGGCTACCGGACCGCGTGGGAGCACCCGGAGGTGCTCGACCACCAGCTGGAGGCGATCGCCCGGGCCGCGGAGGCGTCCGGCGCCGACGTCTGGGTGATGGCGCCGATGATCTCCACCCCCGGCGAGGCCGCCGACTTCGTCGCCCGGGCCGGCACGTTCGGCCTGGCCACGGCCGGCGTGATGGTCGAGGTGCCGGCGCTCGCGCTGACCGCCGACGCACTGATGGCGCGGGTCGCGTTCGCCAGCCTCGGCACCAACGACCTCACCCAGTACGCGATGGCCGCCGACCGCCTGCTCGGCGAGCTGGCCGAGCTCAGCGACGGCTGGCAGCCCGCCGTGCTGCGGCTGGTGCACCTGACGGCGGAGGCGGGACTGCAGGCCGATCGTCCGGTCGGCGTCTGTGGTGAGGCCGCGGCCGACCCCGCCCTCGCCGTCGTCCTCGTCGGGCTGGGTGTGACCAGCCTGTCGATGACGGCGCGGGCCATCCCCGAGGTCGCGGCGACGCTGCTCTCCGTCACCCGCGACGAGTGCGTGCGGCTGGCCGAGCTGGCGCTGTCCGCGCCGGACGCCCGGTCCGCCCGCGCCGCCGTGCACGCTGAACTCCCACCCCTCGCCTGACCCGGGAATGATCACGTTGAGTAGGGGTGCTCCCGCTTCCAGGGGCATGCATTCCTGGTGAAGCGGGAGAACGCCTGGTTCAGCAGGCGTCCGTTCGCTTCAGTAGGCGTCCGTTCGCTTCAGTAGGCGTCCGTTCGCTTCACCAGGTGTCCGTTCGCTTCACCAGGTGTCCGTTCGCTCCACTAGGCATGCATGCCTGTTAGGGCGGGAGCACCCCCACTTAACGTGATCATTCCAAGGGGGGTCAGGGGGTGCCGAGGCGGGCGTCGACGGCGGTGGCGGAGAACACGTGGTCGACGACCATGATGCGGGCGCCTTCGATGGCGGCACGGTCCTGCAGGGCCGACGCGGTGATGGTGAGGTCGCTGGTGGCCAGCGGCACCGTCCGCTCGTAGAGCGACTCGCGCACGCCGATGAGGAAGTGCTCGTGCGTCAGTGCCATCGACCCGCCGATCACCAGCACGCCGGGGTTGAGCAGCGCCACCGCCGTCGCCAGCACCTCGCCGACCAGCTGGCCGGCGGTGCGCACCAGCGCGATCGCGTCGGCGTTGCCGGCCTGCACGAGCCGGGCCACGTCGGTGGCCGTCTCGGCCGCGATGCCGCGGTCGGTCAGCTGCCGGACCAGCGCGCCGCCGCTGGCGTGCGCGGCCAGGCAGCCGTTGGCGCCGCACGCGCAGACCGCACCGGCGACGGGGTGCGCGATGCGGATGTGCCCGATGTCGCCGGCGCCGCCCGCGATGCCGCGCTCGGGCCGCCCGCCGATGATCAGCCCGGCGCCGATGCCGGTGCCGACCTTGACGTAGAGCAGGCTCGGCACGTCCGGGTGGTAGCGCCGCGCCTCGCCCAGCCCCATGAGGTTGGCGTCGTTGTCGATCAGGGCGGGCACCCCGAACCGCTCCTCGAACACCGTCGTCACCGGGTAGTCGTCCCAGCCGGGCATGATCGGCGGCTGCTGCAGCCGCTTCGTCGCGACGTTCACCGGGCCGGGCACGCCGATCCCGATGCCGCACAGCCGCTCGCGCGCCGCCGGACCGGCCTTCGCGAGCAGGGCAGTGAATCCGTCGAGCACGGCCGTCAGGACGGGACCGGGCCCGTCCTGGATGTGGATGCGGTCGGTGCTCTCGGCCAGGATCGCCCCTGCGGCGTCCTGTAGTGCCAGCCGCGCGTGCGTGGCGCCGAGGTCGGCGGTCAGCACGTACTTGTCGGTGTCGACGAACGACAGCGCCTTCGCCGGCCGCCCGGCGACGCCGGAGTGCATGGCCGCCGCCTCGCTCAGGTACCCGGCGGCCGTCAGCATGGCCAGCCGCTGGGTCAGCGTCGACCGCGACAGTCCCGTCTGCTCCAGCAGCTCGCGGCGGGTGCTGACCTCGCCGGAGCGGACCAGTTCGAGGATCTGGCCCGCCGTCGTCCCCGTCATCCCTTCTCCGCACCGCTGGTGAGGCCCTCGACGAGCATCCGCTCGGCCAGGAAGAACAACGCGATGATCGGCAGCGTCAGCACCACCGAGCCGGCCATCAGCACGGTCGTCGGCACTTCGATCGATCCGGACAGCCTCGACAGCCCCAGGCTGACCGTCCAGTTGTCGCGCCGCTCGACCAGGAACAGCAGCGCGAACAGGAACTCGTTCCACGCGATCATGAACACGTACAGCCCGGTCGCGATCAGCGACGGCATCGACAGCGGCAGGCTGATGCGCCGGATGACGCCGAGCCGCGTGCACCCGTCGATCAGCGCCGCCTCCTCCAGCGACACCGGGATGGTCGCGAAGTAGTTGCGCAGCATGTAGATCGCCACGGGCACAGTCTGCGCCACGTACACGATCGCCAGCGCCAGCAGGTTCCCCCGGAGGCTGAGCTGCGAGAACAGCACGAACAGCGGGATCGCCAGCAGGATCGGCGGGAACAGGTACACGATCAGGAACAGGAAGCCGGACGCGCCGCGGCCGCGGAAGGACAGCCGGCTGACGGCGTAGGCGCCGAGGATCGACGCCACCAGCGTCACCACGACGGTGACGGTCGCGACCAGCGCGCTGTTGCCCATGTACCGCAGGAACCCCTGACCTCCGTCGTCGACGGGCGTCAGCACCTCGCGGTAGGTGTCGGTGGTGACCTCCGACGGCGCCACCCACAGCCGGCCGGGCTCCAGCAGCACCTCGGCGATCGGGCGCACCGACAGCACCAGCATGTACACGAACGGCACGATCGTGACCAGCGCCAGCACGACGATCGCGGCTACCCGCAGCGCACCCCAGACCCGCTCCTCGCGGCTGCGCGGGCGGCGCCGACGCGACGGCGGGCGGGCCGGCGCCGCGGACGGTGCGGTCGCGACGGTGTCCACGCTCACGACGTCTCCCCTCGGGCGGCGGCCGTCCGCAGATAGACGGCGATGAAGACGACCAGCACGCCGGCCAGCACCAGCGACTGGGCGGCCGCCGCGCCGATGTCGGTGCGGGCGGTGAGGAACTCGTACACCCGGATCGACACCACCTCGGTGCCGGCGCCACCGCCGGTCAGCAGGTAGACGTCGTCGAACTTGTTGAAGGTGAAGATGAACCGCAGGATCGTCAGCAGCGCGATCACCGGCATCAGCTGCGGCAGCGTGATGTGGCGGAAGCGCTGCCAGATCGACGTCCCGTCCACCATGGCGGCCTCGTCCAGCTCGCCGGGCAGCGCCTGCAGCCGGGCGATGATGAACAGGAACGCGAACGGGAAGTACCGCCACGCCTCGAACGCGATGACCGTCAGCAGCGCCAGCGGCACCGTCACGTCCACCCCGAACAGCCCGACCGAGTAGTCGCGCTGTGACAGGAACGGCACCGGCTCGTCCCAGCCGAGGAACCGCGTGCCCCAGGCGTTGACGATGCCGAACTGCGGGTTCAGCGCGACCGACCAGACGAACGTCACCGCGACCACCGGCGCGACGTAGGGCAGCAGCATCGCCGCCCGCAGCACGCCGCGGCCGCGGAACGGTTTGCGCAGCGCCAGCGCGGCGACCAGCCCGATGGCGATCGAGCCGAGCGTCGCGCCGACGGTGTAGACGACGGTGGTCCACAGCGACGACCAGAACCCGGACGACCCGAACACCGTCGCGAAGTTGTCCAGGACGTACTCGCCGAAGAACCCTGCGTCGCGCAGGTTGATCAGCCTGACGTCCTGGAACGCCAGCGAGATCGTCCAGATCACCGGCAGCACCACGACGACGACCACGATGAGCAGCGTCGGCGAGATGAGCCGGTACGCCAGCCGGGACTCCTGGCGGGCCAGCGTGTCGGTGCGGGCCGGCACGCGCGTCACTCCAGACTCTGCTGGATCTCGGCGACGGCGTCCTGTGCCTGCTGCGCGGCCTCCTCACCGGTGCCGCTGCCGCTGACCAGCTCGTTCAGCGCGGCCGCGACGGGCAGCTCACCGAGCGTGGCGCCGACCAGCTGGCCCTGGCCCTGCTCGAACCCCCAGCGCTGGATCGTCTCGGCGCTGGTGCGCACGGTCTCCAGCGTCTGCGCGTCGTAGAAGTCGCCGAGCGGCGCCAGGGTGTCGACGCCGGCGTCGAGGCCCTCCCAGGCGGTGACGTACTCCTCGGCGTCGTCCGCCGTCCCCTGGCGGGTGGGGATGCGGCCCTCGGGAGCGACGGCGAGCCAGTCGACGTAGCCGTCGGACATCACGTACCGGACGAACTCCGACGACGGCTCGGTCGCGGAGCCGGCCGTCAGCACCCACGAGGTGATCTCGCCGTACGACGCCGGTTCGTCGCCGCTCGGCCCCTGGACCGCCGTCACGACGCCGCTGTTCTGCGCCAGGAACGTCGGGTCGGCGCGGCACTCGGGGCAGGTCGGCAGCGCGTCGTTCCGCAGCCCGGCCAGCTCGTCGAGGATGAACGACGACCACACGACCATGGCCGCCTGCCCGGCGAAGTAGGTCGCCCGGGTGGTGTCGACGTCCTGGTTGCCGGCGACGGAGTGGTCGCGGACGAGGCCGGCGTAGAAGTCGAACGTCTCGGCGCACTCCGGCGAGTCCAGCGTGACGGTGCTGTCGTCGTCGACCAGCTCGCAGCCGTTGCCCAGCGCGAAGTACTCGAAGCTCTGCTGGGTGAACGCGTCGCCCGGGATGGTCGGCGCGGCGATGCCGGCGACGCCGTCGCCGTCGAGCGTCTCGGCGGCGGTCGTGATGGCGTCGAACGTCGTCGGCGGCTCGAGACCGGCCGCTTCGAACAGGTCCTTGCGGTAGACCATGAGCTGCGGCCAGCCGTCGCTGGGCACCGCGAGCTGGGAGTCGCCGTCGCGGGTCAGCTCGAGCGCGGCCTGGGCGAAGGTGTCCTCGCCGAGGTCGTCGACGATGGTCGCCGGCGTCTCGGTGTCCAGCAGCTCGTTGACCGCCATCGACTGGACGCCGGCCAGCGATGTCGCGCCGATGACATCGGGCAGGTCACCGGCCGCCGCGGACGACGTGATGAGCTGGTCGAAGTCGTTCTCGCCGACCGAGACCAGCTCGACGTCGACGCCGGAGGACTGGCTGAAGGCGTCGGCGATCGCCTCGATGGCGGTGACGCGGTCGGCGATGTCCTCGACCACCCACACGGTGATGGTGTCGGCGTCCTGCGACCCGCCGCTGCTGTCGTCGCCACCGCCGCACGCGGCGAGCGCGACGGACCCGGCCAGGACGGCGGCGGCCCCGCGGCCGATGCTGGTTGCTCTCATGCGAACCTCTCATCGTCGAGAGTGGAAGTTCTTGGGGTGACAGCCTCTTGGGTTACGGTCATGAAACACCCAATAATGTCCGATGACAAGACATAATCTGCCCGATTGCTAGACCAAATTAGAAGGTGGGCCCATGCCGCTCGTCGTGCAGTTCACCGGACCCCGTCAGGTCGGCGTGGCCGACGAACCGTCGTCGCCGCTGGGTGCGGGGCAGGTCCGCATCGCCACGTGGTACTCCGGCATCTCCGCCGGCACGGAGCTGACCGCCTATCGCGGCTCGAACCCGTACCTGACGAAGACGTGGGACGCGGGCGCACGGCTGTTCACCGAGGGTGCGCCGGCGTTCACCTACCCCGTCTCCGGCTGGGGCTACCAGGAGGTCGGGCAGGTCACCGACGTCGCGCCGGACGTCACGTCGCCCCGCGTCGGCGACGTCGTCTACGGCATCTGGGGCCACCGCGCCGAGACCGTCGTCCCGGCCGTCATCGCCGCCCGGCGGCTGCTCCCGGCCGGCGTCGACCCGGTGCACGGCGTCTTCGCGCGCGTCGGCGCCATCGCGCTGAACGCCGTGCTCGCCGCCGACGTGCATCTCGGCGAGCACGTGGCGATCTTCGGCCAGGGCGTCATCGGGCTGCTGGCCACCCGGCTGGCCGGCCTGAACGGCGCCTCCGTGACGGCGGTCGACGGGCTGGCCGACCGGGTCGCGCTGGCGTCGCGGTTCGGGGCCGTGCAGGCGGTGCCGGCGGACGTGCCGGGCGGGGCGGCGGTGGCGGTGCGGTCCGCGACCGGCGTCGGGGCCGACACGGCGATCGAGTTGAGTGGCAGCTACCGGGCCCTGCACGAGGCGATCCGGTCGGTGCGCCCGGCGGGCCGGGTCGTCGCGGCCGGCTTCTACCAGGGTGAGGCGGGTGGGTTGCGACTGGGCGAGGAGTTCCACCACAACCGGGTCGAGATCGTCGCCAGCCAGATCAGCGGCACGCCGCGGGCGCTCGGCGACCGGTGGAACCACGACCGGCTGCTGGCGGTGTTCATGTCGCTGGTGGCGTCCGGCCAGGTGGACGTCGCGCCGCTGATCTCGCACGTCACGCCCGTGGGTCAGGTGGCGGGCGCGTTCGAGCTGCTGGACCAGCGTCCGGCCGAGGCGCTGCAGGTGGTGCTGGCCTTCCCGGCCGCACCGCTCAGGTGACGGCCACCAGCAGCGCGGCGTCGCGGCTGGGCGGGATGCCGAACTGCCGGCGGTACTCGCGGCTGAACTGCGACGGGCTGTCGTAGCCGACACGGTGGCCGACGCCGGTGACGTCGCCCGGGTGCGTGGCGAGCAGCAGCCGGGCCTCTTGGAGCCGGATTTGCTTCTGGAACTGGATCGGGCTCATCGCGGTGACGGCCTGGAAGTTGCGGTGGAACGCCGAGACGCTCATGCCGGACAGCCGTGCGACGTCCTCGACCCGGAACGACTCGCGGTAGTGGTCGCGGATCCACCGGACCGCCCGCGCGACGTGGCTGAGGCTGCTGTCGGCGAGGCCGAGCTGACGGACCAGGCCACCCTGCGGGCCGCTGAGCAGTCGCCAGAGGATCTCGCGCCGGACCAGCGGAGCGAGCACGCCGCGGTCGCGCGGATGGTCGAGCAGCCGCACCAGCCGGACGACGGCGTCGAGCAGTTCGGCGGACGCGTCGCTGACGGCGAGGGCCGACGGTGCGCCGGCCACCCCGCGCGGGACGTCGCCGGGGTCGGCCTGCAGGAGAACCTCGGCGACGGCGGCCGGCCGCAGGACCAGGCCGAACCCCAGCGCCGGCCGCTCCGGTGCGGCCCCGACGAAATGCCCGGTGACCGGAAGGTCGACCGACGCCACGAGGTACTGGCCCGCGCGGTAGTCGTAGACGCGGTCGCCCAGCGCCAGCCGCTTCTCGCCCTGCGCGATGAGCGCCACCACCGTGCTGCTCATCGACGCCGACGGCGGGTCGGAGCGGTCGACCTTCGAGATCAGCACGTCGTCGATGGCCGTGGTGGTGTCGGGCCGCGCATGGCGGTCGATCAACGCGCGCAGCTCATCGAGCGACATGAACCGATTCTCTCCAGACCAAGAGGATCGGGCAAGCTTTGACGAGGATCGATCTACCGGAGGTACTGGTTGAGCTGCTCTGATGGACGGGTCAGCATCCACCGTCAAGAGAGCAGGTAGGTCGATCATGCGAGTCGCCATCGTCACCGGCGCGAGCTCGGGCATCGGGCAGAGCGCGGCCGTCCAGATCGCCGCGCGCGGCGCCGGCGTCATCCTCACCTACCGCCGCAACGAGGCGGGCGCGCTGGACACCGTCGCGCGCATCGAGAAGGACGGCGGCACCGCCGTCGCGCTGCCGCTGGACGTCGGCGACACGGCCACCTTCCCGGCCTTCCGCGACGCCGTCGCCGCGGCGCTGCGTGAGCGCTGGGAGCGGGACACGTTCGACGTCCTCGTCAACAACGCCGGCTTCGCCGAGGCCGTGCCGTTCGCGGACATGACCGAGGACCGCTTCGACCGGCTCTACCGCGGCCTGTTCAAGGGCCCGTACTTCCTCACCCAGACGCTGCTGCCGCTGCTGGCCGACGGTGCCGCCGTCGTCAACGTCACCAGCAGCTCCGCGCTGGCCGCCGCCCCTGAACCCGGGTACTCCGGGTATGCGGCGATGAAGGGCGGCCTCGCGATCGCCACGCGCTTCCTCGCGAAGGAGCTCGGCCCGCGCGGCATCCGGGTCAACGCCGTCGCCCCCGGCCCCACCCGCACGCGGCTGTCCGACAACGCCTTCGAGCGGTTCCCGGAGGTCATCGCGCCGCTCGCCGCGAAGGCCGCGCTCGGCCGCGTCGGCGAGCCCGATGACGTGGGTCTGGTCATCGCGATGCTGACCGGTGAGGAGGGCCGCTGGATCACCGCCCAGCACCTCGAGATCTCCGGCGGCTACGGGCTCTGAACCGCCTCGGCCGGTTCGTAGGTGATCGGCGCCGGCTCCGGCACGCTGACCCTGGCGACGTCGTCGACCACGCTGAACGTCGCCGCCCGGCAGGTCGCGCTGGGCACCGTCGACACCACGTAGGGGTCGGCGGCGGTGCCCGTGCCGGAGGCGACGACGACGGCGATGCGCGGGCTGGCCGGGTCGGCCTGGCACTCGGCCAGCCGCAGCTGCCGCCACAGTTCCTCGCCGGCGGCGGTGTCGGAACGGACCAGCTCGCCGATCGACGGTGCGGACGCCGACCCGCCGGTGTCGTCGCCGGACTCGGCGGGTGAGGCCAGCAGCAGCTGGTAGCCGATGCCGCCTACCGCGGCCAGGATGCCGGCGGCGAGCATGATCGTGCCGCCGCGGTTCAGACCCCGGTCCGGCTTCCAGTACCCCGCGCGGTCGAGCAGAGTCTCGCGCACCGAGCTGTAGACGGCGAGCGCCATGCGCACGGAGTCGCGGCGGACCGTCGCCCGCCGGACCTCCAGCCGGGCGGCGGCGACGGCGTCCGGGTCGGGCGGCACGGCCTGTGTCGCGGCGTCCAGCACGCCCTCCTGCCGCGCGGCCTCCTCCGTCGTCCGGGTCGCTTGGACGCGCAGCGCCTGCAGCCTGGTCAGGTAGTCGGCGAGGGTGTCGACGTCGGAGGGCAGGTGGAACCGCGGGTTCGCGTCGATCTCCGCGACGTACTCCGCGGGCAGCGTGCCCAGCTCGTAGGCCGTCGGGCGGAGCAGCTGCACCGCCTGGTAGATCAGGACGCCGACCCCGACCACTCCCGCCGCGCCGACGATCCAGGCGAGGACCAGCTGCCAGGTGTCGTCGGCCCAGCTGAGCTCCGGGGTGGTGACGAAGCCCTTCGCGAACATGGCGGCGCCCACCGCGGCGAAGGCCGCCACCATCCACTTGACCGTCGTGCGCAGGTCGGCGGCGGCGTCGTCCCAGGCCGGCGCCGCGGGCTCGGCGGGGCCCGTCGTCGCGGCGGCCTCGGCCTCGGCCGTCTTGGGCGTCAGCTCGGCGGTGAGCTGCCAGGAGCCCGCCGGCCCACCGCCGGGGGTCCCATCAGTGATCATGCGCCGGCGACGTCGTCGGGTTCGGTCGGCCGCAGCAGCGGCCCCTCGGGCGTGACGATGACCCACGTACCCGGCGGATCCTGGTACTGCCAGGTCAGGCCGTCCTCGATCTTCACGTCACCGTGCTTCGGTCCCATGACTTCCCCCCAGAAGTTGATCGACGGTCCGAGTATGGCCCCGAAACGCCCGGTGCGCACCAGTCGAACGGTTCGGGCGCCGGCTGGACCCCGCCCGGTCAGGGAGGGTGCCCACCCTATGGGCGGGCACCGACACTCGCCGCCGCGCCGCATCGCCGCACCGCACCGCATCGCCGCGCCGCACCGCACCGCATCGCCGCGCCGCATCGCCGCGCCGCATCGCCGCGCCGCATCGCCGCGCCGCCGCGCCGCCGCGCCGCCGCACCGGGCCGGCGCGCCGCGGCGTTACCCGGTGGCGCGGTCCGGGGCTTGTGGTGTGTGCTGCTGGCCATGACTCGACCCGACACTCCGGTGGCGATCGTGACCGGCGGCGCTCGCGGCATCGGCGCCGCCGTGGCCGCCCGGCTGGCCCGCGACGGGCACGCCGTCGCCGTCCTCGACCTGGACGAACGGACCGCCGCCGACACCGCGGCCGCCATCACCGACAGTGGTGGCCGCGCCATCGGCCTGCGCTGCGACATCGCCGACGAGGCCGCCGTCACGGCCGCCGTCGACCAGGTCGTGGCCATCCTCGGGCCCCCGGCCGTGCTGGTGAACAACGCCGGCCTCGGTCCGCCCGCCGGCATCACCGAGATGTCCGTCGAGCAGTGGGACCAGCTGCTCGGCATCAACCTGCGCGGGCACTTCCTGGTCACCCGTGCGGTCGTCGGGCACCTCGTGGCCACCGGCTGGGGACGCATCGTCAACGTCTCCAGCATCTCCGCGCTCGGCGACGAGGGCCGCTCGCACTACTCCAGTGCGAAGGCCGGGCTGCTCGGCTTCACCAAGTCGCTGGCGCTCGAGTTGGGCCGCCACGGGGTCACCGTCAACGCGATCGCACCCGGCTTCATCGTCAGCGACATGACGGCGGCCACCGCGCGCCGGCTCGGGCGCGACGTCGAGGAGCATCAGCGCATCGCCGCGCAGTCCATCCCGGTGGGCCGGGTGGGCCGGCCCGAGGACATCGCGCACACCGCGTCATATCTGGTCAGCCCCGATGCGGGGTTCGTCACCGGGCAGGTGATCTACGTAGCCGGCGGCCCGGTCGGCTGAGCGCGTCACCCTCCTGGATCTGCCTGCGCAGATCCACCCATTGACGGGATATGGGATATCTGACTAGTGTCTCCGCGAGGCGCGATTCGCGGACACAGGGAGGTGTCATGGGCACGACAGGCGGGCGGTCGGTGGCCGCATGGACGGCACGAGCGGTGGGGGTGCTCGCCGCGGCGGGGCTGCTCGCCGCGTGCGGCAGCGGCGGCTCCGACGACGAGACCAGCGGCGGCGGTGACGGCGGCGAGACGACGCTGTCGCTGTGGCACTACTACGGCACGCCCGACACCCCGACCGGGGCGGCGTTGCAGGGCCTGCTCGACCGGTACGAGGAGGAGCACGACGGCGTCACCATCGAGGCGCGGCACATCCCGTTCGGCGACTTCACCCGCACGCTGCTGCAGTCCGCGGCCGGCGGCGACCTGCCGGACATCGCGCTGATCAACGGCTTCTCGACGCAGGCACTGGCCGACGCCGGGGTGATCCAGGACCTCAGCGACCGCGTCGAGGAATGGGGCGAGTCCGACGCCTACTTCGCGACCGGCTGGGAGACCACGCAGGCCGACGGCGCCACGTACGCCATTCCGCACGTCGCCGACGCGTACGCCGTCTACTACAACGAGACCCTGCTATCCGAGGCCGGCCTGGAGCCGCCCACCACGTGGGCGCAGATGCAGGACTACGCCACCCAGCTCTCCAACGGCGAGCGCTACGGCCTCGCCTTCAGCGGCATCGAGGGCGACGAGGGCGCCACGGCGCTGGTCATCCGGCTGCTCGCGGCCGGCGGCGACCCGGCCGACATCGACACCGAGGCCGGTGCCGTCGCCCTGGGTCAGTTCACCGACATGATCGCGGCCGGCGCGGTCTCCAACGGCGTCCTCACCTGGAACGAGGAGGACGTCAAGAACCAGTTCGCCAACGGCCAGGCCGCCATGATGATCAACTCGGCGACCTACCTGAGCGTTCTGGCCGAGGAGAACCCGGAGCTGCAGTGGAACGTCGCACTGCTGCCCGCCGACACCGAGGCGGCCACGTTCCTCAGCCAGGAGAACCTCGCCATCAGCACGTCGACGGAGAACGCGGACGCGGCGTGGGACGTCATCGCGTGGATGCAGCGGCCCGAGGTGCTCGCCGAGTACCTGCCGGAGCGCAACAAGCTGGCCGCGCGCGACGACGTCGACACCGGTGACGACCCGGTGCGAGCCATCTTCGCCGAGCAGCTGCAGCAGGCCTGGGCGCCCGAGGGCGACCTCGCCGCGGCGTCGTCGGAGGTGCTCACCCGCATCCAGGGCGCACTGCAGTCCGCCGCGGGCGGCGGGGCGAGCGTCGAGGACGCGCTGGCCGACGCGCAGGGCCAGATCGACGAGGCGCTGGCGAACGTCGAGTGACCACCACAGTCGCCCCGCCGGGAACGGCGAGCTCCACTCCGGCCCGGGCCCCGCGGCGGGCCCGGCGCTGGGGCGACCACCTGTTCGTCGTTCCCGCGGTCATCTTCGTCGCGGCGACCGTGCTGTACCCGCTGATCTTCAACATCGACCTCAGCTTCCGCGATGTCGGCGTCGCGCAGATCGTCAGCGGCGGGGCCGAATGGGTCGGCTGGGAGAACTACACCGACCAGCTCGGCCGGGACGAGTTCTGGCACGCGCTGGTCATCTCGCTGCTCTACACCGGGCTCGCGGTCACCGCCGCGTTCGCGCTCGGCATGGCGCTGGCGGTCTACTTCAACCAGCGCTTCCCGGGTCGCAACATCATGCGGTCGCTGCTGCTGCTCGCCTGGATTCTGCCGACGGTGGTCAGCGCGAACGTCTGGCGCTGGATGCTCGACGGCAGCTATGGGCTGATCAACACGCTGCTCGAGGCCGTCGGGCTGGTCGACGGCGACGTGTTCTGGCTGGCCCGGCCGGTGCCGGCGCTGTTCGCCGTGGTCATCGCGACGGCGTGGTCGTTCACGCCGTTCATCATGATCCTGCTGCTGGCCGGCCTGCAGGGCATTCCGGACACGCTGTACGAGGCGGCCACCATCGACGGCGCGGGCGCGTGGCGGCGATTCACCAGCGTGACGCTGCCGCTGCTGAAGCCGGTCAACCTGACCGCGCTGCTGCTCTGCTTCATCTCCACCTTCAAGACCTTCGACACGGTGTTCCTGATGACCCGCGGCGGTCCGGGTGAGGCCACGATGATCCTGCCGATCTACGCCTACAACGAGGCGTTCGAGTTCTTCCGGTTCGACACCGGCGCCGTGGCGACCACGCTGATGCTGGTCGTGCCGCTCGGACTGTCGGTCTTCTACTTCCGCTCGCTGCGCCGTGAGGAGCTGTCGTGACGGCGACCAGGCGACGGCGCGGCTGGCTGAGCGTCGGTGGCGTCCTCATCACCATCGCCTACCTGCTGCCGGTGTACTGGATGCTGGCGACGTCGCTGAAGCAGTCCTCGGACATCTTCTCCTCGCCGCCGGACCTGTTCCCGTCGCCGATCAGCCTGACGTCGTACACCGAGACCGTCGTCAACCACGTCGGCATCGGCCGCGGGCTGCTGAACAGCACCGTCATCGCCGTCGGGACCACGGTCGTGACGCTGGCGGTCGCCGTGCCGGCGGCGTACGCGCTCGCCCGGCTGCGGGTCCGGTTCGTCGCGCTGCTGATGTTGCTGTTCCTGGTCGTGCAGATGATCCCGGCGGTCAACCTCGCGCTGCCGATGTTCGTGATCTTCAGCCGGGCCGAGCTGGTGAACTCCTACGTCGGGCTGATCCTGGCGAACTGCTCGCTGGCGGTTCCGCTGGCCATCACGATCCTGCGGCCCTACTTCCTGTCCGTGCCGGGCGAGGTCATCGAGGCGGCCAAGATCGACGGCTGCAACACGTGGACGGCGTTCCTGCGGGTCGCGCTGCCGGTCTCGGTGCCGGGGGTGATCACCGTGGCGGTCATCAGCTTCCTCGGCGCGTGGGGCGAGTTCGTGTTCGGGCTGGCGCTGGCCTCGGACGAGGGCATGCAGCCGATCACCGTCGTGCTGGCCGGACTGACGAACTCGTTCGGGACCCGCTGGAACGACCTGATGGCCGTCTCCGTCGTCGTGGCGCTGCCGATCATCGTCGTCTTCGTCTTCCTGCAGCGCTACATCGTCGGTGGACTCACCGCCGGTGCCACCAAGAGCTAGGGGGTGTCTCCCGGGTCCATGGCCCACTGCGCGACGCCCAGGCGGCGCCTCGCTGCGTTCTCGTCAGTCGTCATAGAACCCCGCTTGACTCCCTCCTCGGCCTTGCGAGGCATCCACCTGGACGCCGCTCGCTACGGCCGAGACCCGGGAGACACCCCTGGAGGAGCACCCGCATGAGCACAGAGACCACGGACGCGTTCGAGCTCTGGGCGGCCACGCCGACGCCGTTCCGGCCCGACGAGAGCCTGGCCGCCGAGGTCGTCCCGGCACAGGCCGAGCACCTGGTCGCGCTGGGCATCGACGGCGCGTTCGTCGGCGGCACCACGGGCGAGTCGATGGCGCTGACGGTCGACGAGCGGGCCGAGCTGATCAGCGCCTGGGCCGAGCACCGCGGCAACCGGCTGCTGCTCGGCGCGCACGTGGGCGACCTCAGCCTGGTCGACGCCCGGCGGCTGGCCCGGCACGCCGCCGACGCCGGTGTCGACCTCATCGCCGCGGTGGCGCCGTTCTACGGCGAGCCGCCGTCGGTCACCGCGATCGTCGACTACCTGGCCGCGCTCGCCGAGGCCGCCCCGGACGTGCCGCTGTGCTACTACCACATCCCCTCGATGACGGGGCTGCGCGCGGCGCCCTCGGCGGTGGTCGAGCAGGCCGCCGGGCGGGTGCCGACCCTGCGGGCCGTCAAGTTCACCGACGGCGACCTGCTGGAGTTCATCCGCACCCGTGAGGCCGCTGACGGCATCCGGGTCTACTTCGGCAGGGACGAGCTGTTGCCGGCCGGTGTGGCCTGCGGCGCGACCGGCGCCATCGGCAGCCTGTACAACGTGCTCGCCCCGGTCGCCCGTGAGGTGCGGACCCGGATGCTGGCCGGCGAGGTCGAGTCGGCGCTCGCGCTGCACCGTCCGTTCCGGCAGATCGCCGCCGTCGCCGACCGGTGGGGATCCATCCCGGTCGTCAAGGAGCTGATCAACCGGTTCGGCCCGGACGCCGGGTCGGCGCGGGCGCCGTGGGGACGGCTCAACGCCGACGCGATCGCCGCGGTCGACGGGCTGGTCGAGGAGCTCAAGGCGGCCGATTCCTGACCGCTCCCGGCGGTCTGACAGGCTGTCCCGGACGTGTCGCTGCGTGAGGGGATCGCCGATGGACCTGTCGCTGGTGGTGCTGGCCCGGGCCGGTGCCAGCCTGGTGCTCGACCTGGACACGCCGTGGCTGCCGCGGGTGCTGCACTGGGGCGCCGACCTCGGTCCCGGGGTCGACCCCGCGGCGCTGCGGGCCGTGGCGGTCCCGGGCCGGCGCGGTGGTGCACCGGCCGACCCGGCGGCGCCGTCGCTGTTGCCGGCCCAGGCCGACGGCTGGGCCGGGCGGGCCGGGGTCGACGGCGTCCGGGACCGCGCCCACCCGCACCTGCGGCTGGCTCCGGTCTCGGTGTCCATCGCGCCGGACGGCGGGAGCGTCGAGGTCGCGTCGCGCGACGAGGTCGCCGCGGTCTCCGTCGTCAGCGCCCTGACCCTCGACGAGGCCGGCGTGCTGCTGGTGCGGCACACGCTCACCAACGACGGCGGCACCGCGTGGTCGGTCGGCGGGGTGCGCGCCGTCCTGCCGGTGCCCGACCACGCGGCCGAGCTGCTGCACTTCACCGGCCGCTGGGGTCTGGAGAAGATCCCGCAGCGCGAGCGGTTCCTGCCAGGCATCCGGTCGCTGGAGACGCGGCGCGGTCGCACGGGGCACTCCCACACCGGGCTGCTGGTCGCCGGCGCCGAGGGCTTCGGCTTCGGCTCCGGCGAGGTGTGGGGCGTGCACGCCGGCTGGAGCGGCTGGACGGTGCACGACGCCGAGCGGGTGGCCGAGGGCTGGTCGACGCTGGGTGCCGGAGAGCTGCTCGCCCCCGGCGAGATCGTGCTGGCGCCGGGGGAGTCCTACGCGACACCGGACGTCTACTTCGTGTACTCGGCTGACGGCCTGGACGGGCTGTCGGCCCGGCTGCACGCGTCGCTGCGGGCCCGCGCGTCACACCCGTCGACGCCGCGGCCGCTGGTGCTGAACACCTGGGAGGCGGTCTACTTCGACCACGACCTCGACCGGATGTGCGGACTGGCCGACGTCGCGGCGTCCGTGGGGGTGGAACGGTTCGTCGTCGACGACGGCTGGTTCCTCGGCCGGCGCAACGACCTCGGCGGGCTCGGCGACTGGTACGTCGACCCCGACCTGTGGCCGCAGGGGCTGCACCCGCTGGTCGACCACGTGAAGTCGCTGGGCATGCAGTTCGGGCTCTGGGTCGAGCCGGAGATGGCGAACCCGCGCTCACGGCTGGTCGAGGAGCACCCCGACTGGCTGCTCAACGACCCCGACCGGCTGCCCCGCGAGTGGCGCAACCAGCACACCGTCGACGTCGCGAACCCGAAGGCCTACGCGTACCTGCTGGAGCGGCTCGACGCGCTCGTCAGCGAGTACGGCATCGACTACCTCAAGTGGGACCACAACCGCGACCTGCTCGAGGCGGTCCACGACGGCCACGCCGGCGTGCACGAGCAGACCGCCGCCGTGTACCGGCTGCTGGACGAGCTGAGGTCGCGGCACCCACGGCTGGAGATCGAGTCCTGCTCGTCCGGCGGCGCCCGGGTCGACCTCGGCATCCTCCAGCGCACCGACCGCGTGTGGGCGTCGGACAGCAACGACCCGCTGGACCGCCAGGCCATCCAGCGATGGACCTCGCTGCTGCTGCCGCCGGAGCTGATCGGCGCGCACGTCGGGCCGTCGCGGACCCACGTCTCGGGCCGGGTCACCGAGCTGCAGCTGCGCTGCGCGACCGCGCTGTTCGGCCACGCGGGCATCGAGTGGGACATCACCGAGTGCTCGTCCGACGAGCTGGCCCTGCTGACCGAGTGGGCGGCGACGTACAAGCGGCTGCGGCCGCTGCTGCACACCGGCCGCGTCGTCCGCGCCGACACCGACGACGCGCACGTCCTGCACGGTGTCGTCGGCGACGGTCACGCCGTGTTCGGCTACGTCGCGCTGGAGACCATGACCGCGGACATCCCGCCACGGCTGCGGCTGCCCGGTCTCGACCCCTCGGTCACGTACCGGGTGACGCCGATCGCCGGGTTGAGCAGCGCGCTGCCGCGCTGGGCCCGGCCGGCCGCCTGGCTCGCGGCCGGCGAGGTGCAGCTCCCGGGCCGGGTGCTCGCGACGGTCGGCCTGCAGGCACCGCCGCTGAACCCGGCCCAGGTCCTCATCCTCGAGCTCACCGCCGTTCAGCCCTAGCCCCGTCCCGCCGCCGTCACAAACCAAGTTGATCTTGGAGTTCTTCGGGTATCCATCGGACATTTCGCCCGCGATGGCCGAACAACTCCAAGATCAACTGCGGAGGGCGGTGCGGAGGCGGGCGAGGCCGGTGGGGATGCGCTCCTCGGTGATGGCGCCGTAGCCGAGCGCCAGCCCGCGGACCGGGTGCGCCAGCGCGAGTGGCGACAGCGGCAGCGTCTCGACCCCGGCCGCCCGGGCGTGGTCCGCGACCTCGACGTCGTCGGCGGAGGGGTCGGCGAGCAGGGCCGTGACGTGCAGGCCGACCAGCGAGGGGACCGGTTCGAGGACGCCGGCGAAGTCGCGGCGCAGCAGCGACGTCACCAGGTGGTGCCGCCGCGCGTACACCCGGCGCATCGCCTTGAGGTGCCGGGCGAACAGGCCCTCGTCGATCAGCTCGGCCAGCGCCGCCTGCGTGGGTACCGCCGTGTGCCAGTCGAGCAGCTGCTTGGCCTTGTGCATGGCGTCGCGCAGCGACCGCGGCGCGACGACGAAGCCCAGCCGCAGCGTGGGCAGCAGCGTCTTGGAGAACGAGCCGACGTAGGCGACGTGGCCGGCGGCGCCGAGTCCGGCGAGCGGCTCGAACGGGCGGCCGGCGAAGCGGAACTCGCTGTCGTAGTCGTCCTCGACGATCAGCGCGCCGGTCCGCCGGGCCCACTCGAGCAGCGCCAGCCGCCGGCCCAGCGACATCGGCGTGCCGAGCGGGAACTGGTGCGACGGCGTCACGTAGACCAGCCGGGCGGCCTCCGGCAGCGCGCCGACCACGAGGCCCTCGCCGTCGACCGGCACCGGCACGACGTCGAAGCCGGACGACGCCAGCAGCTTGCGGGGGAGCGGGTAGCCGGGATCCTCGACCGCCACGACGTCGCCGGGCGCCAGCAGCACCCGCGCGATGAGATCGACGGCCTGCTGGCTGCCGCTGGTGACGATGATGTCGTCGGCGGCCGCCGGGACGCCACGGGCGACGGCGACGTGCCGGGCGACGGCCGCGCGCAGCGGCGGGTGACCGGCGGCCGCGATGTGCGCGCCGCTGCCGACCGCCGTCGCACGCAACTGGCGCGCCGTCACCCGGCGCCACGCGGCGTACGGGAACAACGCTGCGTCAGGGACACCGGGACGGAAGTCGAACTCGGCGGAGGCCGCGGCGAGATCGGTCGCCTCGGACAGCCCGGCCCAGACCGCGCGTGGCGCGAGGGCGACCTGGTCGCCGTCGTCGTCGGCGCGCCCGTCGCCGGCGAGGCCGTCGGCGACGAACGTGCCGACCCCGGGCCGGGCGGTGAGGAATCCCTCGGCGGCCAGCCGGTCGTAGGCCATGCTGACGGTGTTGCGGGCGATGCCGAGGTCGCCGGCCAGCTCGCGCGACGGCGGCAGCGGCTGGCCCGCCGGCAGCCGGCCGGCCAGGATCGCGGCCCGGACCTGCCGGTACAGCTGCCCGGACAGGTCGCTGCGCCCGTCCAGTCGCACGTGCAGGTCCATGTGTGCCGAGCCTAGGACCGCCGGTGACTCGCCCGTGACCGGCCCAGTGCAGAACCCGCTGCCGTGGCCCAGAGGAGACCGTCCGGTCGCGGCTAGCGTGACGACGGCAGGGGAGAAACATACTGGTCAGGAGGGTTCACGATGCGCAAGAACACGGTTCGGACGATCTTGGGCGTGCTGGCGGCCGGCGCGCTCGCGCTGCCCGGCATCGCGGCCACGTCCGCGGCGGGCGGGGACGACGCGCGTGGCGGCGGCCACCACCGCGACTGCGCGGCCAAGTTCGACGAGGCGCAGCGCATCGACATGGAGTCGTTCCGCGACTTCGACGCCGAGGCCTGGCGCGACGGCCACCACGAGGACGCCGTCAGCGTCTTCGCCAGTGGTCACCGGTTCGCCGGCATCGACGCGATCATGGCGGCGCAGAAGAGCCACTTCGAGAACCGCGAGGCGATCTGGACGTGGACCGAGATCGACCGCCACGTCTACGGCTGCAAGACCGCGACCATCGAGTACGACGCCACGTACGAGCTGCCCAGCATCGGGTTCAAGTCGCGTGCACTCACCGTCGTCACCTACACGTTCGAGCGCGGCCGCTGGCTCTCGATCTACGACCAGGGCACCGCCTTCCCGGCGCCGGCGCAGTAGCCCGTGATCGACGTGATGGAGCAGGGCTCCATCGAACGCGTCATCCACGTCGAGGCGCCGCCGCACGTGGTCTACGAGGTGCTCAGCCGGCCCGAGCACCTGCGGCGGTGGTGGCCCGACGACGCGCGGTTCGAGCCGGTCGTCGGCGCGCGTGGCGAACTCATGTGGCGCAACACGGCCACCGGCGGGTCGGCGACGGTCGCGCTCGCCGTCGTCGACGCCGATCCGCCGCGGCGGATCGCGTACCGCTCGACCTCGCCGGAGCCGGGCGGCGGCGGGCCGCCGCTGCTGGTCACGTTCGCGCTGGTCCCGGAGCGCGGCGGGACCCGGGTCCACCTCACCCAGACCGGGTTCCTGGCCGACGGGGCGCCGGCGCCCTGGTGAGCGTCAGCGCAACCGGCCGGCGACGCCGTCGAGCAGCAGGTCGAGCGACAGCCGCATGATCGCGAGCGGGTCGCCCGCCTCGACGGCCTCGCCGGCCGCGGCGCCGACCCGCTCGGCCAGCGGGAACCGATGCCCGCTCATCGCCCGCGTGAGCACGGGGCTGACCGTCGCCCACCAGTCGAGGTCGCCGTTGCCGGCCCGCACGCGGTCCAGCCCGATCTGCTGCCGCGCCGTCGACTCGACGAGCGCCAGCACCCCGCACAGCACCTGGTCCATCTCGAGGTCGGACAGCCCGATGCCGTCGAGCGGCGCGAGTTCGAGCTCGTACTTGGCGGACACGCCGGGCCCGAGCACCGGCCGGCCGGGCACCACCTCGACCGTCCACGGGTGGCGCAGGTGGTGCCGCCAGTTGCGCTCGGCGATGTGCCGCAGCCCGGCCCGCCAGCCGCCCTGCTCGCCCGGGAGCGCGCCGTCGGCGTAGGCCTCGCCGGCGACGGCGTCGAGCATCAGCTCGACCAGCTCCGGCTTGCCGGGCACGTGCGTGTAGAGGCTCATCGCGCCGACGCCGAGGCGGTCGGCGACCCGCCGCATGGTCAGCGCGCCCAGGCCCTCGGCGTCGGCGATCGCGATGGCGTTCTCGACCACGGCCCGCTTGGTCAGCCCGGTGCGGCCGGGCCGGTCCGACGGCTCCCAGAGCAGGGAGACCAGCCGGGTCGGGTCGGACGGGCGGGGCGCGTTCGAGGGCACGGAAATATCCTCTCACTCTCCGTACGTTGTACCGTACACTGTACGGGCAATCGAGACGGAGGAGGGCGAGTGGACGCAGCCATCGAGGCGGGAGCGGTGCGTAAGCACTACCGCGGGGCGCGGCGGCCGGCGTTGGACGGGTTCGACCTGCGCGTCGCGGCGGGGTCGGTGTGCGCACTACTGGGCCGCAACGGCGCGGGCAAGACGACGGCGGTGCGGATCCTGACCACGCTGCTGACCATGGACGACGGCACGGCGGCGGTGGCCGGGTGCGACGTGCGGTCCGACGGCGACGGCGTGCGGCGGGCCATCGGGCTGGTCGGGCAGAACGCCGCCGTCGACGAGGTCCTGGGCGGCCGGGCCAACCTGGTGCTCTTCGGCCGGCTCCGCGGGCTGGCCAAGGCCGCGGCGCGGGCCCGCGCGGACGAGCTGATCACCCGGTTCGGGCTGGACGACGCGGCCGGGCGCGCGGTCGGTACCTACTCCGGCGGCATGCGGCGCCGGCTCGATCTCGCCGCGAGCCTGGTCGTGCCGCCGTCGGTGCTGTTCGTCGACGAGCCCACGACCGGCCTGGATCCTGACGCCCGCCGGGAGGTGTGGGCCACGGTCCGGCGGCTGGTCGACGACGGCGTCACCGTGCTGTTGACCACGCAGTACCTGGAGGAGGCCGACGAACTGGCCGACCACGTCGCCATGCTCCGCGACGGCCGGGTCGTGCTGGAGGGCAGCCCGGCCGAGCTGACGTCGCTGGTCGGCGAGACGCGGGTGGAAGTGCGGTTCGCGACGGCGGACGACGCGGCCGCGGCGGGACGGGCGGCCGGGCCGTACGCCGTCGGCCCGGTCGACGTCGACGGGGTGGCCGTCGCGGTCCCGGTGGCCGACGCGGGCGCCGTCACCGGGTTCTGCGCGGCGCTGGCCGCGACCGGTCCGGCACCGCTCGACGTCGCGGTGCGCCGGCCCACGCTCGACGACGTCTTCGTGCACGTGAACACGGTCGAGGAGGTTCGATGAGCTCGTTGGTCCACGACTCTCTGCTGCTGGCCGGGCGGACGTTCGCACACTGGCGGGCGCAGCCGGTGCCGTTCCTGGTCACGCTGCTGTTCCCGGTGCTCGTCGTGCTGATGATGGGCGGCCTGTTCGGCGGCGCCGTCGCCGGCAGCGCGGGCGACTACGTCCCGTTCGTCGTGCCCGGGGTGCTGGCGCTGACCATGCTGTTCGGGCTCGAGACGACGATGATCGCGATCACCACGGACGCCCAGCGCGGCGTGACCGACCGGTTCCGGTCGCTGCCGCTGCACAGTGGCGCGGTGCTGGCCGGGCGTTGCCTGGCCGACCTCGCCGCGTCGGTCGCCGCGCTGGCCGCGATGACCGCCGCCGGGTTCGCCCTCGGCTGGCGATGGTCGGGCGGTCCGGGTGACGTGCTGGCGGCGTACGGGCTGCTGCTCCTCCTCCGCCTCGGGCTGCTGTGGCTGGGCGTCTGGGCCGGGCTGAGAGCGCCCGGTCTGGAGGCCGTCGCCGCCGTGCAGATCATGGTCTGGCCGGTCGGGTTCCTGTCGACGGTGTTCCTCGACCCGGCGACGATGCCGTCGTGGCTGGGCGCCGTCGCGGAGTGGAACCCGCTGTCGGCGACGGCGGACGCGGTGCGCGAGCTGTTCGGCAACCCCGGCGTGACCGGCGGGAGCTGGCCGGCCGATCACGGACAGGAGTTGTCAGTGATCTGGCCGATCCTGATGGTGGCGGTGTTCGCGCCGCTGTCCGCCGTCGCCTACCGGAGGCTGAACCGATGACGTGTGCCCAGATGCCGAGCGCTGCCGAGCACGGCGAAGACGCAGCCCGCCCGGCTGGGAGGGAAGCCCACCCTACGGGCGGGCACCGACAGCATCGGCGCAACGGCGTCATCGAGGTCCGTGGTGCCCGTGAACACACTCTCAGGAACATCGACGTCGACATCCCGAAGCACCAGCTGACGGTGGTCACCGGCGTGTCCGGGTCGGGCAAGTCGTCGCTGGTCTTCGACACACTCGCCGCGGAGTCGCAACGCCAGCTCAACGCCACCTTCAGCGCGTTCGCGCAGAGCCGGCTGCCCAGTTACGGCCAGCCCGACGTCGACCGCCTGGCGCACCTGTGCGCCGTCACCGTCGTCGACCAGAAGCGGCTCGGCGGCGGTGCGCGGTCCACCGTCGGCACCGCGACGGACATCGGCGCCCGGCTGCGGCTGATCTTCTCGCGGGCCGGCCGGCCGTTCGCCGGGTATTCCAACGCGTTCTCGTTCAACGACCCGCAGGGCATGTGCCCGGCGTGCCAGGGCCTGGGTGTCGTGAGCGTGGTCGACGAGTCGCAGCTGGTCGACCGCGACCGGTCACTCGAGGACGGCGCCCTGACCTGGCCGGCATTCGGGGTCGGGCACTGGTTCTGGCGGTCCTACGCCAGGAGCGGGTTCTTCGACCCGTCGATGCCGCTGCGCGACTACACCGACGAGCAGTGGCGCATCCTCATGTACGCCGAACAGGGCGAGCTGAAGGCGCCCGAGCCCGAGGTCACCAGTTACGAGGGGGTCATCGCCCGGTTCAACCGGCTCTACCTGCACAAGCAGGCCGACGCCTACAAGGGCAAGACCCGCGAGGCGTTCGAGCGCATCGTCACGCGCGGGGTGTGTCCCGACTGCGGCGGCACCCGGCTGGCCGAGGCGGCCCGCTCGTCGCTCATCGGCGGACGTTCCATCGCCGACCTCAACGCCCTGCAGGCCGACGACCTCGTCGACGTGATCCGGGCCATCGACGACCCCAGCGTCGCGCCACTCGTCCAGGACGCCGCGGAGCAGGTCGAACGGCTCGGCATCCTCGGCCTCGGCTACCTCAGCCTCGACCGCGCGACGTCCACGCTGTCCGGTGGCGAGTCGCAGCGGGTGAAGATGGTCCGGCACCTCGGCAGCAGCCTGTCCGACCTGCTCTACGTGTTCGACGAGCCGACGGTCGGGCTGCACCCGCGCGACGTGCACCGGCTCGGCGAGTTGCTGATCGAGCTGCGCGACAAGGGCAACACGGTGGTCGTCGTGGAGCACGATCCGGAGATCATGGCCATCGCGGATCACTGCATCGACATGGGGCCGGGGGCGGGGCGGGCGGGTGGCGCCGTCACGTACGAGGGGTCCTACGACGGGCTGGTGAAGTCCGAGACGCGCACGGGGCTCGGGCTGCGGGCGCCGCGGGTCTCGCGCGACGACGCAGCCGTGCGGACGCCGTCGGGACACGTGCGCATCGAGCAGGCGTCGACGCACAACCTGCGCGACGTGACCGTCGACCTGCCGCTGGGGGTGCTGAGCGTCGTCACCGGGGTGGCGGGGTCGGGGAAGAGCAGCCTGATCCGCGGCCACCTGCCGGCGATCCGGCCGGACGCCGTCATGCTGGACCAGAGTCCGGTCCGCGGGTCGCGGCGGTCCAGCCCGGCGACGTTCACCGGCATGCTCGACCCCATCCGGTCGCTGTTCGCCCGCACGACGGGCGCGCCGGCGGCGCTGTTCAGCCCCAACTCCAGCGGCGCGTGCCCGGAGTGCCAGGGCACCGGGGTGATCTTCACCGACCTCGCGTTCATGGACGGCGTCACCACGATCTGCGAGGTGTGCCGCGGCCGCCGGTTCAAGGACGAGGCGCAGCGGCATCTCGTCCGCGGCCGGTCCATCGCCGACGTGTTCGAGCTGAGCGTCGCCGAGGCGCTGGAGTTCTTCACCGAGAAGGCGATCAGGACCGTGCTGCGGCGGCTGAGCGACGTCGGCCTCGACTACCTCACGCTCGGCCAGACCCTCACCACGCTGTCCGGCGGCGAACGGCAGCGGCTGAAGCTGGCCAGTGAGCTGGTCGTCGGTGGCAAGCTGTACGTGCTGGACGAGCCCACCACGGGCCTGCACCTCGCCGACGTCGAGCACCTGATCGCGCTGCTGCACCGGCTGGTCGACGACGGCAACACGCTGATCGTCATCGAGCACAACCTGGACGTCGTCGCGGCGGCCGACTGGGTCGTCGACCTGGGGCCCGGCGCCGGCCACGACGGCGGCCGGGTGGTGTTCGAGGGGACACCCGCGACCCTGGCCGCCGACGAGTCGACGTACACGGGCCGGTACCTGGCCCGTTATCTCGCCGACTGAGCGCGTCCTCGCCACGTTCATCCCGATCCGGAAGGGTCGGCTTCCATGACGAAGCCGACCGCCGCGCCCCTGTCCGGACGTTCCGTCAGCCGCCGCGCGGTGCTCGCCGCCGGCGCCGGTGCCGCCGCCGCGGTCGCGCTGCCCTCCGTGGCCGCCGCGGAGGGCACCGCCGGCGGTGGCGACCGGGCCCGGCACGTGGTGCTCGTCGGGTGGGACGGGTTCGACCCCGCCTACCTCGACCTGGTCGGCACCCCGCACCTCGACGCGCTGACTCGCCGCGGCGTCATCGGCACGACGACCGGGTGCTTCCCCTCCATCACGAACACGTCGTGGGCCACCGTCGTCTCGGGCGCCTGGCCGCACACGCACCTCAACACGCCGTACTTCCTCGACCCGGCCACCGGCCGTGCGGTGAGCCAGAGCCGGACGCTCGAGGCGCAGACCATCGCCGAGGCGGTGACGGCGGCCGGCGGGACGGTCGCCTCGGTGCAGTTCTTCATCCTGCAGAACCACGGCGTCGTCTTCGGCGACCCGCGGGCCCTGTACGTCCAGCCGGGCGGCACCGGCCCGTCGCGACTGGACCTGGCCGTCGACCTGCTGCACGGGCGGCCGATCCGGTCGGGGTCCGAGACGGTCGTCGTCGAGGAGCCGCCGACGCTGCTCGCCGTGTACGCCGACGACCTCGACGCGCTCGGGCACGCGGAGGGTGCGGAGTCGCCCGGCATGGCGGGCCGGCTGGCCGGGCTGGATGCCGCTCTGGGCCGCCTCGTGCAGGCCACGAAGGACGTCGGGATCTACGGCAGCACCGCGTTCGTGGTCCTCGGCGACCACGGCATGACGACGTTCACCCGCGCGTTCGGCGGCCTCGTGCTCGCCGCGCTGACCGAGGCCGGGTTCACGCCGGAGTTCGTGGCGCCCGGTGCCGCGCCGGCGCCGTCGACCGACGTCGCGATGGTGGTCGGCGGGGTCGCCAGTGTCCACCTGCTCGGCGCCGCCCGGACGCCGGCCGGCATCGCACGGGCCCGCGCCGCGCTGGAGTCGGTCGAGGCAGTGGAACGGGTCCACGACCGCGCCGGCCTCGACGCGTTCGGGGCCAGCCCGCTGCTCGGCGAGCTGGTGGCCGAGCCGGCCGCCGGCTGGTCGTTCGGCCTGACCGACCCGGACGGCCCGCGCGGCTACCACGGCCGGACGGGCGAGCGCGAGGCCGCGCTGCTGATCGCCGGCCGGGGGGTCCGCCCGCGCGCCCGGCTCGACGGCGCGCGTCACATCGACGTCACACCGACGATCGCCGCGCTGCTGGGCATTCCCGCACCGGGACGGGCCGAGGGGCGCGTCCTGACGGAGGCGCTGCGATAGCGCCCCTCCTACGATGGCGGTGATGATCCACACCGAGGTCCCGGACGCCCTCGTCGCGTCGTACGGACGCGACGACGCCGGCCGGGCCTGGCTGGACGGGCTGCCGCGGCTGCTCGTCCGGACGGCGGAGCACTGGGGGCTGCGTCCGGACGGCCCGGCCGGCAACGGCATGGCGGCGCTGGTGCAGCCGGTCGTGCGCGCCGACGGCACGCCCGCCGTGCTGCGGCTGCAGCCGGTCGGCGACGAGAACACCGTGGCCGTGCTCGGGCTGCGCACGTGGGACGGCGACGGCGTCGTGCGGCTGCTCGACCACGACGCCGGCACCGGCGCCATGCTGCTGGAGCGGCTCGACGCCGGCCGGCCGCTCTCGTCCGTGGCCGACGACGACGCCACCATGGCCGTGCTGGGCGGGCTGCTGGCCCGGCTGGCTGCGCGTCCGGCGCCGGACGGCCTGCCGCGGCTGGGCGACGTCGCCGCCGCGATGATCGCCGCCGTGCCCGACGCGGTGCCCGCGCTGTCCGACCCCGCCGAGCGCCGGCTGGTCGAGACCTGCGCGGCGGCCGTGGCGCAGCTGCTGCCCGAGGCCGGTGACCGCCTGCTGCACTGGGACCTGCACGACGAGAACGTGCTGGCCGGGGAGCGCGAGCCGTGGCTGGCGATCGATCCGGTGCCGCTGGCCGGCGACCCCGGATTCGACCTCTGGCCGGCGCTGAACAGCCGCTGGGACGCCGTCGTCGCCGGCGGGGTCGAGCGGGTGGTGCTGCGGCGGTTCGACCTCCTCAGCGAGCTGGTCGGCCTCGACCGCGGCCGGGCGGCGAGCTGGACGCTGGGCCGCGTCCTGCAGAACGCGCTCTGGGAGGTCGAGGACGGCAAGGTGGCGTTGGACCCCGCTGACGTCGCCCTCGCGACCGTCCTGCTGCGGCACCGGGCGTGATCCACGGTCTTCTCGGCGACCGCCGGTAAAGTGCCGGGAGTTCGTTCGTCATCCGAGGAGAGTGCTTGTGCTCGCGAAGTACGCCGGCCGGTGTGGTGCGTGTGGTGGAGACATCCATCCGGGCGACGAGCTCGAGAGCTCGGGCAGTGGCCGCAACCGCGCCTGGGTGCACGCGGCCTGTGCCGGCGCGCCGGCCCTGATCCCCGTCCCGGGCGACACCGAGGCGCCCGCGGCGAAACCGGCCCGCGCCAAGCGGCCCCGTCCGCCGGCCATGGTGGCGCCCGAGGGTGCGGTCGAGGTCTACACCGACGGCGCCTGCTCCGGCACGCCCGGCCCGGGTGGCTGGGCGTGGGCGATCTCGCGCGAGCGGTTCGCGTCCGGGTCCGCGCCGAGCACCACCAACCAGCGCATGGAGATCACGGCGGCGCTCGAGGCGGTCAAGGCGTTGGCCGGCCCGCTGGTCGTCGTCAGCGACTCCGCCTACGTCGTCAACTGCTTCCGCGACGGGTGGTGGCGCAACTGGCGCACGCGGGGCTGGGTCACGTCGACCAAGTCGCCGGTGGCCAACCGCGACCTCTGGGAGCCCTTCGTCGACCTCGTCGAAGAGCGCGGCGACGTCGTCTTCCACTGGGTGAAGGGCCACTCCGGCCATCCCATGAACGACCTCGTCGACGAACTCGCCGTCGCCGCCAAGATCGCCCAGTGATCGGCAGGGAGTCGCCACCCACCACGGGGTGAGCGCTCCCTGCCGATCACGGCGGGTCAGCCGCGAAGGGTGACCGTCAGGCTCCGTCCGTACGCCTGCCGGGTCGGGAACTCCAGGTGGGTGTTGCCGTCGGACCGGTTCACCCGCACGCCGCGGTCGCCGGCGACCTTGGTCAGCGAGCGGCCGAGCAACGTCGCGCTGACCGTGTCGCGCCCCATGGTCGGGTCGGAGACGGCGATGGTGGTCAACCGCGGCCGGTTCTGGACGATCACCGAGGCCGGGCCCTCGATGCGCATGCCCACCGACTCGTGCCAGCCGGCGTGGAACACGTTGGCCGCCACCAGCCCCAGGCCCGCGTGAAGGACAGCCTGCACCCGGGTGTCGTTCGCCAGCACGATGATCGGGCCGGCGGGCGAGTACCCGCGCAGCTGCGCCTCCGTCGCGTTCGGCACCAGCGCGTAGGCGAGCGGCCCCGGCTCGGCCCCGGCCGCGTGGCTGACCGAGACGTCGAAGACGTTCTTGGTCACGGCCGTGTCCGGGTTGGCCGTGCGCACGACGCGGCGGCTGCGGGTGACGGGGTCGAGGGCGACCCGTGCCTGCTGGGAGGTGAGGAACACGTAGCCGACGGCGGTGCCCTTGCTCTCGTTGGCGTAGCGCAGCCAGAGCGGGTCGCCGGTGCCCGGGCCGGACCACGCGCTGCCGTCCCGTGCCGAGCCGCTGATCGAGACGTCGTCGGACGGTGCCGAGATCCGGGCGTCGACCGACGTCGTCACCGCCCGGCCGGCGCCGTCGTCGATGCCGGCGACCAGCACGACGATCTCGTCGTCGAGCATGAACCAGGACCTCATGGCCGTGACGTTCTGGTACACGACGAAGTCGTCGGGCAGGATCCCGGTCTGCTTCGCGGCATAGGCGGCGTCGCTGGACAGCACCATGCCGGCCGCGCCGTATGCGCCGAGTGCGGCGCCGCCGGAGTGCCCGTTGGTGCCGCGCGGGAAGTAGACGTAGGTGTTCTGCGACTCCGACGAGGCTGTGAACTCCAGCGGGTGGCCTGGGTTGTCGTAAAAGGGCGTGCCGTACAGCTGCGGGATGGTCTGCCGGTGTTCCACCGGAGCGGTGACACCGGCCAGGGCGTACGGCGACACCGTCGTGAAGTAGTCGACTCCGTACGCCTCCGTCTGGTCCTGCCCGGACAGGTAGAGGTAGTGGGCGCCGTCGCCCTGGAACCACGGCATGAGGTTCTCGCCGCTCATGTACTCGTACTTGCTGATCCGGTCCGAGCTGCGCGACAGCGCGAATGCGAAGCCGGGCCGGCGATGCACGTTCTTGTCCATGGCGTTGAACGCGACCCTCCGGTGAGCCGGACCGAGGTCCGCGGGCTGCACGGTGTCGTCGTCGACGATGTCGGTGTAGCGCGCGATGGTGACCGGCGACACGAACGTCGTCGGGTTCAGCGCCGCCCGCGACGTCGACCGGATGAACGCGACGTAGCTCTTCAACGCCGCCGCGTCGGCGCCGGTCGCGTAGCCGGTCAGGTCGACGACGGCCTCCACGACCGCCGCGACGTCGGTGTAGCCGGACGTCGTCCGCGAGACGGCCCGTCCCTTGACGATCTCCATCATCCAGCCCTCGAAGATCAGCGGCGCGAACCCGTTCGTCACCCAGCCCTGCACGACCGGCACGAGGGCCTCGGTGTTGGCGAGACCGGTTCCGTCGAGGATCTTCAGTGTCTGGACCACCCGGGTCAGCAGGGCCTTCCCGTACGAGCCGGTATAGGCCACCGAATGGTGCTGGATGAACGAGCCGTCGGCGTAATAGCCGTCGGTGTTGCCGTGTCGCAGCGCATAGGGGTCGATGGTCGCGAAGACGGTGAGCTGGTCCTCGACCGCCTTGCGGATGCGCGCCTCGTCGCCGAGCAGCGCACCCTGGAGCATCCGGTTGGTCGTGATGTCGGCGAGATTGGCGCCGGTGTGGAAGCGCGAGTCCAGGTTCACGTCGCCGTCGATGCCGTTGCGCAGGTAGGCGTCCATCGACGCGACGTACGTGCCGACGAGGTCCGGGCGGTAGGCGCGGACCTGCTCGTCGAGGAGCGCCAGGGTCTTGCCGACATGGGCGGAGATGCCGATCTCCCACGTGAACCAGTTGCCGTAGTAGCCCTGCGCCTGGTCGCCGTAGTAGTTCTCGTGCAGCCAGACCAGTGCGTCGATCACGCGCCGCTGCGTGTCGACGTCGCCGTCCAGGTCTGACGGGGCCCCGCCCGGCGTGCGCGTGGCGAGGGCGATCTCGTAGAGGTGCTGGAACGACGCGTTCAGGTTGGGGTCGCTGGTGCCGAGGGGCAGCCCGTTGAACAGCTCGCCGTCGCGGGCCGTGTCCAGCGCGGCGAGCCAGGTGCGTGCGGTCTGATCGATGGCGGACAACTTGGCCGCGACCTCGGGGCGGGCATTGGACTCGGCCGTGCCGGCGAAGACGTCGACGGTATTGGCCAACAGCCCCGTCGTGCCGGTACCCGGGTCGGACGCGCCTGCCCATCGTGGCGGTGACACGACGGTGAGCACGCCGGCGGCGGACAGGAGAGACAGCAGATGGCGGCGGGTGATCTCCACATATTCTCCTCGGAAGGTGCGAACCAGGCAGCTAGGAGTCAAGCAGGCATGACAATTCGTCAGCAAGCGCTTGCCCATGAGTTCGCCCCATTGCCGCACTGCATTCAGACGGATGGCGGATCGACCGGGCCGTGACAGGCACACCCGGCGGCGACGACGGTGTCCGGAGACATCGCGGCGGCCTCGTCGGCGACGCGGTCGAGGACGGCCTGGCGCTCCGCGGCGTCGAGGTAACGGCCGCGGGTGACGAGGCCGTCGATGCGCTGGGTGTTGGCGATGTCGGCGAGCGGATCGGCGGCCAGGACGACGAGGTCGGCGGGTGCGCCGGCGGCGATACGGCCGCCTCGCCGGTTGCCGAGGAATCGGGCCGGCTCGACCGTCGCGGCGCGCAGGGCGGCCGCCGTCGACAGGCCGGCCCGCACCAGCAGCCGCAGCTCGTCGTGCAGGCTGAAGCCGGGGAACAGGCCGCAGGTGCCGTAGTCGGTGCCGGCCAGCAGCGGGACGCCGGCCGCGTGCATGGCGCCGACGAGCGCGAGCTGGTGCTCCGACTTCGCCGCCCAGTCCGCGTCCTGCTCCGGCGCGCGGCCGTTCAGGTACAGCGTCTGCAGCAGGCCGTCGAGGAAGTCGAGCATCGGCTGGGGCAGGTAGCGGCGGCGCGGGTCGGTGAGGTCGAGCGTGCGGGCGTGGTTGAGCGCGTCGTGCATGACCAGCGTCGGGACCTGATGGGTGCCGTTGCGGGCGAACCGGTCGAACAGCCGGGCAGCCCTGTCGCGGTCGTAGGTGCGCATCGCCTGGACGTCGATCGGGTGCAGCGCGTTGAACCAGCCGTTGTAGTCGCCGCGGTCGAGCCGGATCGCCGCGATCCGCCGGCGCAGCTCCCGCTCGTCCCGCGACGTCGCGACGGAGACGGTGAAGGTGTGCTCGATGCTGGCCTGGCCCAGGTCAGACGCCTCGGCGACGTCGAGCTCGTCCGGCGTGTGCCCGACGACGGCGATACCGCGCCGGCGCGCCTCGTCGACGATCGCGCGGTAGACGTCCGGCGCGAGCCGGGAGTAGACCTTGACGGCGTCCGCGCCTTCGGCGACGGCGTCCCGGACGGCCGCACGCCCCTCGGCGGCGGTCGCGACCTCGACGACGGGCAGCAGGTTCGGGTCCCAGAGCGTCGGCGCGCCGTCGATGATCCGGCTCGCGATCACCCACCGCGGCCCCAGCAGCTCGCCCGCGTCGGCCTGGTCGCGCCAGTCGTGCAGCTCCTCGCGGCCGGACATCTCGCGGACGGTCGTCACGCCGTTCGCGACGTACAGCGCCGGGTCGATGGTCGCGAACGAGCTGTGCACGTGCGCGTCGACCAGACCCGGGATCAGGAACGCGCCGCGCAGGTCGACGGCGCGGACGCCCGGCGGGATCGGGACCTGCGTGGACGGGCCGACCTGCGCGATCCGATCACCGCGCACGACGACGGTGGTGTCCGGCAGCCGCCGGCCCCGCTCGACGTCGATGACGGTGGCATGGGTGAAGGCGACCCCTCGGGAGGGCGCCCCGGGCGGCGTCGCGGCGGTGGCCGGGCTCGCGGCCGCCCGCGGCGCGACGACGCCCAGCAGACTGGCGGCCAGGCCGCCGGCGATGAGGTTGCGGCGAGAGGGAGTCGGGTTCATGCCCTCATCGTCCGGCGGCGGGGGTGCCGTGGGCACTCCTGCTGGCTCCCCTCCGATCGGCGGCCAACCCCCGCCTTGGCGTGGAGATTTCTCCACCGTGCCGGGTGTCAGCGGAGTCAACCGGCTCCCTCGCGAGGCGAGACGCGCCCTCGGTCCAGCGCGAGCGCAGAGGAGGAACCGGGTCTGCTGCGCGATGTCCTCGTTGATCTCCGAGAAGCCCAGCCGCCCGGATCCGGCGCACCGTCGCGCACCATGGGCACATTCTGCTGGATCATGGGCAGATGCACGGCCGGCCGCGGCTGATCGAGCTGGTCCAGGACGAGGGACCGGCGATCTTCGCGTTCCTGCTCGCCGCCGGGTGCGGGCCGCTGAACGACGTCCCGCGGAACGCACACTCGCCCGGCCTCACCCGCAAGCGGCTGCGTCAGCAGGCGGCCGCCCTTGCGCGGCTGCTCCCGGCTCTCCTGCCGGGCGAGGCTGTCGGAGGCAGCGGCTAGCGTCGGCCGCGTGACCGAACCCGCCTTCCTCGCCGCCGTCAGCACGTCCTACGACACCGTCGCCGACACCTACGTCGAGCGCTTCCCCGTCTCCCGGCTGGGCCCGCTGGGGCACGCCATGCTGCGGGCGTTCGCCGAGGTCGTGCTGGCCGAGAGGAAGGGCCCGGTCGCCGACGTCGGGTGCGGGCCGGGTGGGTTGACGGCGGAGCTGGCCGGCCACGGGCTCGACGCGTCCGGCATCGATCTGTCGCCGCGCATGATCGAGCTGGCCCGCGCCGCACATCCGGAGCTGCCGTTCGCCGTGGGCTCCATGACGGCGCTCGACCTCCCCGACGGCGGCTTGGGCGGCCTGCTCGCGCACTTCTCGACGCACCACACACCGCCCGATCAGCTGCCGGGCGTGTTCGCCGAGTTCCACCGCACGCTCGCGCCCGGGGGCCACCTGCTGCTGGGCACTCACCTCGGCCAGGACGAGCACCTGCGCCCGACCGTGGGCTACGGCGGTCACCCGGTCTCCTACGAGTCGTACCTGGTGCCGGGCGAGCGCATCGCCGCGCTGATCGACGACGCCGGGCTGACCGTCGTCGCGCGGCTCGACGAGCCCAGCCCCGACGGCGCCGGGCGGTCGTTCGCCTACTTCCTGGCGCGCAAGGACGCTCGCGGCGTCAGTCGACGATGAACCAGTCGCCGTCCTGGTAGGCGAGGGTGGTGTCGCCGAGCTCCTGCGACGTGAACGAGGCGTCGGCGACGATCGCCTCGACCGGGATGGTCACCTGACCGGGGGCGCTGTCGTCCACCAGTTCGGGGTCGATGGTGGCGGTCTCGAGGGCCGCCGACTGCTCGGCCGACACCATGCCGGCCATGATCGCCATGGTCGACTCGCACGGGCCGAAGCCGTCCGCCTCGGCCTGGGCGGCGGCCGGCCCGGCGATGGCGCACATGGTGGGGACGTCGGTGGTGCCGAGCGCGTGCAGGAACGTCTCGAACCGCGTGACCGCCGCCTCGGTCGTCTCGGGCGACCCGGCCCCACCGGCCGGCGGCGGCGCCGGCGTCTCGGTGGCCGTGGGCGTCGGTGTGGGGGTCTGAGCGGGTGTCTCCGACGGCGCCGGCTCCGACGGTTCCGCCGTCGGCTCCGCGGTCGGCTCGGACGTGCTCGGGGCCGACGTGTCCGTCCCGCCCGCCGACGGATCGTCGTCGTCGGAGGAGCCGCAGCCTGACACGGTGAGGGCGAGGACCACACCGGCGGACAGCACGGCGGCGCGGCGGACGAACGAGAACGACATGGGGGACGTCCCAGCAAGAGGTGGCAGAACCGCGCGGCAGGCTAGCACGCGCCGGCGACGGCCCAGGAGACAATCGCCGAACACCGAGGAGAGGGGCGCGACGTGGAACGGCGGCGGTTGCTCGACTCGGTCGCGACGACGCTGGGCGGTCTGCGTCCGGGCCATCCGGTCAGGGTCGCCGTCGACGGGCCCGATGCGGCCGGGAAGACGACGTTCGCCGACGACCTCGCGGCGGCGCTCGGCACCGGCCGCCCCGTGCTGCGGCTCGGCATCGACGACTTCCACCAGCCGCCGCAGGTGCGGTCCCGGCGGGGCGGGTTGTCGGCCGAGGGCTACTACCTCGACGCGTTCGACCTGGACGCGATCCGCGACGGGGTGCTGCGACCGCTCGGCCCCGGCGGCGACCGCCGCTACCTGCTGTCGACGTTCGACCACCGGGCCGGACGTCCCACGGCGCGGGCCACCGCCGAGGCGCCGCCTGACGCCGTCATGATCGTCGACGGCGTCCTGTTGCTGCGGCCGGAGCTGCGCGACCACTGGGAGTTCAGCGTCTACCTGCACGTCGAACCGGAGGAGACACTGCGTCGCGCGCTGGTCCGCGACCGCGACCTGTTCGGCGGTGAGCGACAGGTCGTCGAGCGGTACACCCGCCGCTACCTGCCCGCCCAGGCGCTGTACCGCGAGCGGGACCGGCCGCTGGAGCGCGCCGTCCTGGTCGTCGACCACACCGATCCGGCCGAGCCGCGCATCGTCACCGATCGCCGCTGACCTCTGGTCGCGGCCGGGCCGCCGTGCCAGCATCGATGGCAGGGGTGCACCGTGGCCGAGCACACGACGTCGTCGGACCGGCCGTCGAAGGCGCTGCGGCGGGTTCTGGTCCCGCTCGCGCTCGCGCAGTTCATCTGCAGCTTCGCCGGCTCGAACATGAACGTGATGATCAACGACATCAGCACCGACCTGGACACCACCGTGCAGGGCGTCCAGGTCGCGATCACCGTCTTCCTGCTGGTGATGGCCGCGCTGATGATCCCGGGCGGCAAACTGACCGACAAATACGGTCGCAAGCGCTGCTTCCGCGTCGGCCTGACGATCTACGGCGTCGGCGCGCTGCTGAGTGCGGCGGCGCCGGGACTCGGTGTCCTGATCCTGGGCAACTCGATCCTCGAGGGCGTCGGGACGGCGCTGCTGATCCCGCCGGTCTACATCCTGGCGACGCTGCTGTTCACCGAGGTGACGTCGCGGGCGCGGGCGTTCGGCCTGATCAGCGCGATGGGCGGGATCGGCGGCGCCGCCGGGCCGCTGATCGGCGGGCTGATCACGTGGGCGATCAGCTGGCGGGCGGCGTTCGTCTTCCAGGCGCTGGTGATCGCCGTGATCATCTGGCTCAGCCGCGACCTGCGCGATCCACTGCCGCCGAACCCGGACCGGCCGTTCGACGTGCGCGGTTCGGTGCTGTCGGCGACGGGGCTGACGGCGCTGGTCATGGGCATTCTGGCGGCGGACAACAGTGCGGTGCTGATGCTGGTGCTGCTGGCCGTCGGCGCGGTGCTGCTCGCCGGGTTCGTCCTGTCGATCCGGGCGAAGGAGCGCTCCGGCGAGGAGCCGCTGCTGTCGACGGCCGTGTTCGGCAGCCGCACGGCGAACCTGGGCCTGGTGACGCAGAGCATGCAGTGGCTGATGCTGCTCGGCACGTCGTTCGTCGTCGCGACGTTCCTTCAGGTGGTGCGCGGGTACGACGCCATCGAGACCGGTGTGATCTTCACCGCCGCCACGGCCGGCCTGCTGGTGTCGTCGCTGGCAGCCGAGCGACTGGCGCGGCGACGGGCGCAGCGCACGCTCGTCGTCGCGGGGTTCGTGCTGACGATCGCCGGGATCGGTGTGCTGCTGGCGCTGGTGATCGGCTCTCCGTCGGTGTGGGCGTTCGCGCCGGGCCTGCTGGTGATCGGCCTGGGGCTGGGCCTGATGCTCACGCCGTCGGTCAACATCGTCCAGTCCAGCTTCGGCGAGGACCTGCAGGGTGAGATCTCCGGCCTGTCGCGCAGTGTGTCGAACCTCGGCTCGACGCTGGGCACGGCGATCGCCGGAACCGTCCTGGTCGCCGGGCTGACGGCCACTCCGGACCGCGCCTATGGCCTGGCGATGGTCGTGCTCGCCGCGGCCGGGCTGATCGGGCTGCTGGCCGCGCTGCGGCTGCCGCGGATCGCGGCGCCCGGCCGCTCGTGATGCCTGCTCTCGGGATGGGCTGGGCGTCGCCGGCCTACCGCGGCGCCCTGCCCGTCGGCCGGCGACGGCAGCCGTGTGGCGTGCTAGCCCTGCCCACCCACCACGACACCGTCGGTGTCGGACGTGAACCGGGACCCCTTGACGCGAAGGACGCCGGAGCCGTCGGCGTGCAGCGCGCCGCCGGCCAGCGGCACCAGGTTGGGTGCGGCGCCGGTGAGCCCGATGTTGCCGAACGCGGCGCTGGCGTAGAGGCTGGCGCCGTCGAACGTCATGGTCGCGCCGGTCTCGAAGGTGTTCAGCGTCGCGACGACGGAGCCCTCGGCCGTCACCACCAGCCGGCCGGGTGCGGCGCCGGCGACGTCGTTGCCGGTGAACACGTTGCCGGGGCCCTCGAACCGCCCGGCGAACGGCCCGGCCGGGGTGCGGAAGTGGTTGCCCGACAGCTGCGCGTGGTCGCCCTTGACGCGGAACGCCGCACCGGCCGATGACACGAACGTGCAGCCGGTGACCTTGAGCCGGACCCCGGCCGGCGGCGCGTTCAGCACGTACTGCGACGCACACTCGGTGACGTGCAGGCCGGTGATCGTCGCGTCGGCGCCGGCCACCTGGATCGCCTCCGGCGGCGTCGCGTTGCCGTGCCGGAACGAGCCGTCGGAGAGGCGGATGCGGGTGCCCCCGATGCGGATCGCCCGGCCGTCGGCGCCGGTGCCGGTGGTGGCGCCGAACCGGAAGTCCTCGAACGTGCACGAGTCGGCCAGCTCGCCGATCTCGAGGAAGCGCCGCGCCGTGTCGCCGCCGCGCACGCCACGGACGTGGCTGTCCCAAACCTTGCGGGTGAAGATGATGAACGACCCGGCGCCGCCGGTGTCGCCGAGCGCGAGGTTCTCCATGCGGATCCGGTGCGCGTTGGAGACGACCACGTAGTTGTAGCCGGTCGAGTGGCACGTGATGTCGCTGAACGTGATGTCGTGGACGTCCGCGCCGCCGAGGTCCTCGGTGCTCGTCGTGCCGCCGGGGTAGTAGCTGAGGTCGACGCCGGCGGTCTGGCCCTCGATGCTGATGACGGCGAACGTCGACCGGGGCTCGGTGGCAGCCTCGTACACCGTCACGTCGCGGCAGCGGATGTTCGCGCAGTGGTACTGGAACGTCAGCGCCTTGCGCCCGACGCGGGAGAAGTAGAGGTTGTCCAGCTGCACGTCGCGGCAGAACGAGCCGCCCAGCCCGTTGTCGTTCGATCCGTCGCTGGTGTCGAGGTGCAGCCCGCTGACCCGCACACCCTGCACGTAGCGTTGCGGCGGCCCGGCGGGGGTGGACGGCGCGGAGCCGTGGATGCCCAGCAGCTCACCCGCCCCACCCGACCCCGACACCAGCGTGATGCGCGAGCGCAGCCCGTCGCCGAACCAGTGCGTGCCGTCGGTGAGCAGGCTGATCGAGTCGGTGGTGAGATAGGCGCCGTCCACCCCCGGCACGTACACCGTGCCGCCGCGCCGCGCCGCCGCCTGCAGCGCGAGGGTGTCGTCCGTCCCGGCGCCGGTCGACAGGTCGTAGTCACCGACCGCGCCGAGCGCCTTCACCGAGACGACGTCGTCGGCCAGTTCCCACCACGAGCCGTCGCGGGTGCGCAGGTGCCAGCGCTCCGGCTCGTCCGGCGCCGCGTCGAGCCGCCGGTAGAGCGCACCACCGCCGTCGCCGGCCTCGGCGTAGCCGCAGGTGCGCAATGCTCGCACCCGCCCGTTGACCAGCCGCTGTTCGGCCACCGCCCGCGACGACACCGTCTCCGCCTCGGCGCCCGAGGGGTCGGCGGCGACGGTGGGACCGGCGGCCGCCACTCCCACCGCTCCCGCTCCGGCGGCCCCCAGCAATGAACGTCGGGTCATCGGCGACACGGACATGGCCACTCCTCGAATGCATCGATGCGAACGGAAGAGAGCAGGGCGAAGCCGAGCGCGGACCACGACGGGTCGGCGCCCGGGAAGGGTGCGGGTGGTTCTAGAGCGGCTTGGTGCGGTCCAGGCGGCTCAGGATCGGGTCGTAGTGGTCGGACAGAGCGTCGAGCACGGCCGCGACGTCGCCACCGAGCACGGCCCGATAGATGGCGTCGTGCTGCCGGTAGGTGTTGGACGGGCGGTCGTCGGCGATCTCGGCGCGCTGCGCGACCGCACGGCTCATCGTCAGCCAGAACGCGTCGAGCAGCTTGAGCGCGACCGCGTTGCCGGCGTCGGCGAACAACGTCCGGTGGAACCGGCGGTCCTCGTCGAGGACGTCGGCGCCGCGGTCGGACTTCTCCTTCATCTCGCTGAGGATCTGCTCGAGCTCGGACCGGGTGCGGTCGGTCATGTTGCGGACTGCCCGCTCGATGAGGTCGTTCTCGACGGCGCGGCGCACCTCGAGCAGGTCGTCGAGCTCGCTGAGGTCGAAGAGCAGGTTGAACGGGAGGTTGTCGATGAGCAGGGACAGCGAGAAGTCCTTGACGAACACGCCGCTGCCTCGCCGGGTCTCGAGGATGCCGAGGGACACCAGCCCCTTGACCGCCTCGCGGACGGAGTTGCGGCTGACGCCGAGCTGCTGGGCCAGCGCGCCCTCGGCCGGTAGGCCGTCGCCGGCGCGCAGTCCGTTGGTGAGGATGTAGTCGCGCAGCGCCGTCTGCACGGATTCGTGCAGGCTCGGCGGGCGCGGCAGCGCCGTCAGTCGCGTGAGTTGGTCCCCCTGAGCCACGTGAACTCCTCCCAGCATGGCGTTGATTTGTAGGATAACCGAGTAATGTCCGGGACCACAAGCACCGATAAACAGCGACGCTGCAGGTGGACAGGCCACCTGCAGCGTCGTCGCGAGGGTGTTCCGGGCTCCTGGCCTACCGGGCGAGGCCCAGCTCGCTACGGCCGAGACCCGGGAGCCACCGGCTACTCGTCGAGATCGCGTTCCAGCAGCGCGACGAGGGTGTCGAGGGCAGCGTCGGCCTTCTCGCCCTCGGCGGACAGAATCACCTGGTCGCCCTGCTCGACCCCGAGCGTCATGATCGACAGGATGCTGGACGCGTCGACCGGATCTCCGTCGGGTTTGCGGATCGACACCTTGGTGGGCTGTTCCGCGGCGGCCTTGACGAAGACCGCGGCGGGCCGGGCGTGCAGACCGGCCTTGCTTGCGACGACTGCGGTGCGCTCGGGCACGGCGTCTCCTCTGCTGAGGTCGTGGGTAGTGCGGCCCTCAGCCTATCGGCCGGCCCAGGGAGCATGCCGTGCGCGGCGCAGGTACGGACGGTTTCGCGTTACCAACCGGTTACGGTGAATACTGGGCCTGACATGCGTGCCCCCCGTAGACGTGGGGCTGAGCCCGGGCGGCTGGGTACTGCCGTCCGACCGGAACGGAGCGTCTATGCCCATCGCCACTCCCGAGGTCTACGCCGAGATGATCGACCGGGCCAAGGCCGGCTCGTTCGCCTATCCCGCCATCAACGTGACGTCGTCGCAGACGATCAACGCGGCGATCCGCGGGTTCGCCGAAGCCGAGAGCGACGGCATCATCCAGATCTCCACCGGGGGTGCCGAGTACATCTCCGGGCCGACGGTCAAGGACCGCGTCCGCGGCGCCGTCGCGTTCTCGGCGTTCGCGTACGAGGTCGCTCAGAGCTACGACGTCCAGATCGCGCTGCACACCGACCACGCGCCGCTCGACGCCGTCGAGCACTGGGTGAAGCCGCTGCTGGAGCTGTCCACCACGCGGGTGAAGAACGGCGGCGCGCCGCTGTTCAACTCGCACATGTGGGACGGCTCCGCGGTGCCGCTCGACCAGAACCTCAAGGTCGCCGAGGAGCTGCTGGCGCTGGCCGCCGAGGCCAGGACCATCCTCGAGATCGAGGTCGGTGTCGTCGGCGGCGAGGAGGACGGCGTCGCCCACGAGATCAACGAGAAGCTCTACACCACCGTCGAGGACGGCCTGGCCACCGCCGAGGCACTCGGCCTGGGCGAGCGCGGCCGCTACATCGTCGCGCTGACGTTCGGCAACGTGCACGGCGTCTACAAGCCGGGCAACGTCAAGCTGCGCCCTGAGATCCTGCGCGACATCCAGCAGGCGGTCGGCGAGCGCTACGGCAAGGACAAGCCGTTCGACCTCGTCTTCCACGGCGGCTCCGGCTCCACCGCCGAGGAGATCGGCGCGGCCGTCGACTACGGCGTCATCAAGATGAACATCGACACCGACACCCAGTACGCCTTCACGCGTCCCGTCGTGTCGCACATGTTCACCAACTACGACGGCGTGCTGAAGATCGACGGCGAGGTCGGCAACAAGAAGGCCTACGACCCGCGCGCCTGGGGCAAGCTGGCCGAGGCCGGGCTGTCCGCGCGCGTCGTCGAGGCGAGCCAGCAGCTGCGGTCGGCCGGTCAGAAGATTCGCTGATGCCGGGCGAGAACCTGCTGTCCGGCCCGCCCGAGACGCTGCTGCCCGACGAGCCGGAGGCCCGCGAGGCCCTGGCGTCAGGTGTCGACGCCGCCACGGTTGCGGCGTCGCATCCCGCCTACTCGGCGGCCTGGGCCGACCTCGCCGACCGCGCGTTCTCAGCGGGAGACGCGGTGACGTCCTATGCCTACGCGCGCACCGGCTACCACCGCGGACTCGATCAGCTGCGGCGGGCCGGCTGGCGTGGCCAGGGGCCGGTTCCGTGGGCGCACGAGCCGAACCGCGGGTTCCTGCGTTCGCTGAACGCGCTGGGCCGGGCCGCCGAAGCCATCGGCGAGACCGACGAGGCCACCCGGTGCGCCCAGTTCCTGCGCGACTCCAGCGAAGAGGCCGCCGACACGCTCCGCTGAGCGCGGCGCGGGATCCGTCACGTCAACGGCGGTTCCCGCGCGCGTTCAGGTCCGTCCAGCCAAGGGGGATGCTCCAGCAATGCCCGCCATCGTGCTCGTCGGCGCCCAGTGGGGCGACGAAGGCAAAGGCAAGGCCACCGACCTCATCGGCAGCCAGGTCGACTACGTCGTGAAGTTCAACGGCGGCAACAACGCCGGCCACACCGTCGTCATCGACGGCGAGACCTACGCGCTGCACCTGCTGCCGTCGGGGATCCTGACACCGAGCGTGACGCCGGTCATCGGCAACGGCGTCGTCATCGACCTCGGCGTGCTGTTCGAGGAGCTCGACGGGCTCGAGGCCCGCGGCGTCGACACCTCGAAGCTGGTCGTGAGCGCCAACGCGCACCTGATCCCGTCCTACAACCGCACCCTCGACAAGGTGACCGAGCGCTTCCTCGGCAAGCGGAAGATCGGCACCACCGGGCGCGGCATCGGCCCCACCTACGCGGACAAGATGTCGCGGGTCGGGCTGCGGGTGCAGGACCTCTTCGACGAGAAGATCCTGCGGCAGAAGGTCGAGGGCGCGCTGGAGCAGAAGAACCAGCTGCTGGTGAAGGTCTACAACCGACGCGCGGCCAGCGTCGACGAGGTGGCCGACGAGCTCCTGGGCTACGCCGACCGGCTGCGACCCATGGTCACCGACACCGCGCTGCTGCTCGACCAGGCGCTCACCGAGGGCAGGGTCGTCATCATGGAGGCCGGCCAGGCCACCCTGCTCGACGTCGACCACGGCACCTACCCGTTCGTCACCTCGTCGAACGCGACGGCGGGCGGCGCCAGCACCGGCTCGGGCATCCCGCCGACACGCATCGACGGCGTCATCGCGGTGCTCAAGGCCTACACCACCCGCGTCGGCGAGGGCCCGTTCCCCACGGAGCTCTTCGGCGCCGACGGTGACCGCCTGCGCAAGGCGGGCGGCGAGTTCGGCACGACGACGGGGCGGCCGCGGCGCTGTGGCTGGCTCGACACCGTCATCGGCCGCTACTCCACCCGCATCAACGGCACCACCGATCTCGTCGTCACCAAGCTCGACGTGCTGACGGGGTACGACCCGGTGCCGGTCTGCGTCGCCTATGACATCGACGGCGTCCGGCACGACGAGATGCCCATGACACAGACGGAGTTCCACCACGCCGTGCCGATCTTCGAGTACTTCGAGGGCTGGGACGACGACATCACCGGCGCCCGCACGCTGTCCGACCTGCCGCCGGCCGCCCGCCGCTACCTCGAGGCCGTCGAGGACATGTGCAAGGCGCCCATCTCGGCCGTCGGTGTCGGGCCGGGCCGGGAGCAGATCGTCGCGATCCGCGACCTCGTGCGCTGACGCGGAACGCTCAGGTCGTCGGACGGCCCATCGTGCGGCCGTTCGGCGACTGCCGCAGCGTCCGGAAACCCAGGCGCTCGTAGAAGGCGATGGCGCGGGTGTTGGCCGCGCCGACGCCCAGATGGACGGCGGGCGCGCCGGCGACGTACAGCGCCTCCAGTAGCCGCTCCATGAGCGCCCGGCCCATGCCTCGGCCCTGCGCCCGCGGCAGCAGGTCGATGTGCAGGTGAGCGGGGTGGTCCGCGACGATCGCGGGGTCGGCTGTGCGCGACTCGTGCAGCCGCTCGACGTAGTAGGCGTCGCGGGAGCCGGCCGGGAACGAGCCGGGCGGGTACTTCTCCCGCAGCGGCGGCCACCACTCCCGTTCGCAGACCCGCTCGAACGCCGCGGTGTCGCGCACGCCCAGCACGTAGCCGGCCGGCCCGCCGTCGTCGATGACGAACGCCAGATCAGGCTCGTACCGCAGATAGGGGCCGACGAAGATCTCGCCGAGCAGCCGCGGGTCGGCGAACTGGTCCGTGGCGTCGCCGCCGTTGTCGCCGGTGCGCAGGCAGATGTCGTAGAGCGCGTCGGTGTCGCCGGGCTCGTACGGCCGGATGATCACGCGGTGGGTCCCTTCTCGGCGGCTCGGCCACCACCCTGGTGGGCGACGACCACGGCTGGCAAGTCGGCGATGATGAACCGGTGACCACCATCGCTCCCCTGCCGTTGACCAACACCTGGATCGAGCTGGAGCCGCTGTCGTCCGCGCACCTGGCCGGGCTGGACGCCGCAGTGTCCGAGCCGGACGAGCTGTTCCGCTGGCTGTCGCTGTGGCGCATCGGCCCGGACGGACTGGCCGGCGGGCTGGACCGGGCCCTGGCGGCGGCCGCCCGCGGCGACGTCGTGGCGTGGGCGATCCGGCGCCGCGCCGACGGCCGGGTGGTCGGGTCGACGTCCTACCTGGACATCGACCCGGCGAACCGGCGGGTCGAGGTGGGCGCCACGTGGATCGGGCCGGCGTGGTGGCGCACCGAGGTCAACACCGCGACGAAGCTGCTGGTCATCGGGCACGCGTTCGAGACGCTGGGGCTGGAGCGGGTCGCGCTGAAGACCGATCACCTCAACGTCCGGTCGCAGCGCGCGATCGAGCGGCTCGGCGCGGTGCGTGAGGGCGTGTTGCGCCACCATGTCCGACGCCCGGACGGCAGCTGGCGCGACACCGTCTACTACTCGATCGTGCGCGAGGAGTGGCCGGGCATGCGGACGCGGCTGGAGGCGGCGCTGGCCGCCCACTGAGCTCAGCCGACGAGGCGGGCGCGGAGCGCGACGGTGTCGTCGGCGGTCCAGCCGTGCTGCTGCAGCCAGCCCGCGGGGCCGCCGAACTCGGTGTCGACGAAGTCGAGGAACGTGTGCATCGACTCCGCACGAGGCATGTTGCTGTCGTTGGACCGGTGCTCGAGGTCGGCGGCGTACGTGGCCGTGGCCCTGAGGCGGCTCATGATGGCGTCGACGCGCTCGCCGGTCTGGACGTAGTCGTCGACGACGGACTGCCGGTCGACCCCGACGACGGCGAGGGCGAGCGCGCACACGACGCCGGTGCGGTCCTTGCCCGCCGCGCAGTGCACCAGGGTGGCGCCGCCGGACGTCGTCATGGTGCGCAGCGCCGCCACCACGTTGCCGGGCCGGTGGCGCAGATAGTTCGTGTAATAGACGCCGGCGTTCACCCAGATGGCGTCGTCGCCGCTCTTGCCGGTCCACGGCAGCACGCTGTCGGCCTCGACGTCGGTGGTGGTGCCGACCTCGGGATACAGCGACAGGTGGTGGACGGTGACCTCGGGGACGCGGGTCAGCGGGCCCGGCCCCTCGGACGTGACCTCGTAGGTCGTGCGCAGGTCGACGACGTCGCGCAGGCCGTGCTCGCCGGTGAGCCGGCCGATGTCGTCGTCGATGAGGTCCTGCAGGTTGTCGGAGCGCAGCACCTGGCCGAACCGAGTGACGCCGCCGTCGGTGGTGGGCAGCCCGCCGAGGTCGCGGACGTTGACCGCGCCGACGAGGTCGATCCATCGTTCGCTCATCAGCGTCCACCGTAGTCGATGATGTCGGGCCCGCCGAAGGCCGCCACCAGCCCGGCCCGGCAGTCCGCGGGCGTCCGCGCCGGCGTCACGACGACGCCCGGCAGCGGCAGCGGAGGGTCGAACCGCAGGGTGCGCACACCGGCCGGTGGCGCCGGTCCGCCGGCAGGGACCGGGGCCCACTGGTCGGCGGTTCCGGCCAGCTCCAGCAGGGTCCGCTCGACGGTCCCCGCGGGCCGGTCCGGCAGCGGCCGCACCCCGGAACCGACCAGCAGCCGGTGGAACGGCCCGTCGCACTGCGGCGCGGGCAGCCGGGCCGGGTGACCGGCGAGATCGGTGACGCGGACGGTCTCGGCGCCGGCCCGCGGGTGGCCCGCCGGGAGCGCCGCGACGACCTCGTCGCACCATGCCTGGGTGGCGACCAGGTCGTCGTCGCTCGCGACGGCGCCGCGGACCAGGACGGCGTGCAGCTCGCCCCGGCGCAGTGCGTCGAGATGGGTGCTCACCGGGCCGTCGGCGAACTCCACCGCGAGCTCGGGGCGGTCCGCCCGGAGCGCCGCCAGCCCGCGCTCGACCCGCCGCTCCAGCCCGGCGCCCGCACCCAGCCGCAACACGTCGGACCGTCCGGCCAGTTCCGCGGCCACCGCCGTCGTCTCCGCGGCCGCGGCCAGCACCCGCCGGGCGTGCTCCAGCAGCCGGCGGCCGTCGTCGGTCAGCCGGACCCGGCGCGACGAGCGGTCGAACAACCGGACGCCGAACTCCCGTTCCAGCCGGCCGATCTGCTGGCTCACCGCCGGCTGGACGATGTGCAGCCGGACGGCCGCGCGGCCGAAGTGGAGCTCCTCGGCGACCGTCACGAAGTACCTGAGTTGGCGCAGCTCCACGCTCGACCTCCCGGCACCGATCACCGGGCGTGATCGCTGCACAGCACAACCGGCCCTTGGTCCGGGCTGTTCCGGCGGCTTGACTCACAGGCATGGACAACCTGCGAGTCGGAGTGTGGATCGACGACGACGGCGTGAGCGTCGCGGCCGTGGCGGAACGGGCCCGGGCCGCGGTGGCGGCCGGATACGAGACGGTGTGGCTGGGGGAGCGGTCCGGCTGGGATCCGCTGACGTTGCTGACGGCGATCGGCCCCGCGGTGCCGGGGGTGCGGCTGGGCACCGCCGTCGTCCGGACCCACCCGCGACACCCGCTGGCGCTGGCCGCCCAGGCGGTGACGGCGCAGGCGGCGGTGGGCGGGCGGCTGGTGCTGGGTGTCGGCCCGAGCCACGCGCCGATCGTCGAAGGCCAGTACGGCCTGTCGTACGACCGGCCGGCCCGGCACACCCGCGAGTACCTGACCGCGCTGGGGCCGCTGCTGCGCGGCGAGCCGGTCACGTACTCCGGCGACCTGGTGACGGTGAACGGGCAGGTCACTGCCGCCGGCGCGGAGCCGCCGCCGGTCCTGCTGGCGGCGCTCGGCCCGGCCATGCTGCGGGTGGCCGCCGAGCTGGCCGACGGCGTCGTCACCACGTGGGCCGGCCCGCGGTCGATCGGCGAGCACGTCGTCCCGACGCTCACCGCCGCGTCGGACGACGCGGGCCGGGGGACGCGGCCGGACGTCGTCGCCGGGGTGTGCGTCGCGGTGACGGACGACCCGGACGGCGCTCGTGACTGGGTGCAGCGGCACTTCGGCATCGCCGGGGAGCTACCGAGCTACCGCACCCAGCTGGACCGCGAGGGCGTGCGGACGCCGGCCGAGACGGTGATCGCCGGCGACGAGGAGGCCGTCCACCGGGCGTTCCGCGCTCTCGCCGACGCCGGCGTGGACGAGCTGCAGGTGCTGCCGGTGGGCCCGGACAAGGACCAGACGCGGACACTGGAGGTGGCGGCACGACTGGCCCGATAGGGTCGGCGTCCGTGAAGGTACTCGTCATCGGTTCCGGGGCCCGCGAGCACTCCCTGGTGCGTTGCCTGCTGCGCGACCCCGAGGTCTCCGAGGTGCACGCCGCGCCGGGCAACGCCGGCATCGCCGCGGACGCCGCCGTCCACTCCGTCGTCGCCGACCAGCCGGAAGCGGTGGCCGACCTCGCCGCCCGGCTCGACGCCGACCTCGTCGTGGTGGGCCCGGAGGTGCCGCTGGTCGCGGGCGTCGCCGACGCCGTCAAGGCGCGTGGCATCGCCTGCTTCGGGCCGTCCGGGCGGGCGGCGAAGCTGGAGGGGTCGAAGGCCTTCGCGAAGGAGATCATGGCCGCGGCCGGGGTGCCCACCGCCATGGCCGTCGTCTGCGAGACCCGCGCCGAGGCCGAGGCCGCGCTGGACCGCTTCGGCGCGCCGTACGTCGTCAAGGACGACGGCCTCGCCGCCGGGAAGGGCGTCGTCGTCACCGACGACCGCGAGGCCGCGCTGGCGCACGCCGAGGCCTGCGGCCGCGTGGTCATCGAGGAGTTCCTCGACGGCCCCGAGGTGTCGCTGTTCTGCGTGACCGACGGCCGCGTGGCGGTGCCGCTGACCCCGGCCCAGGACTTCAAGCGCGCCTACGACGGCGACGCGGGTCCCAACACCGGCGGCATGGGCGCCTACACGCCGCTGCCGTGGGCGCCCGAGGGCCTGGTCGCCGACGTCATGGAACGTGTCGTCCAGCCGACCATCGACGAGATGCTGCGCCGCGGCACCCCGTTCGCCGGGCTGCTGTACGCCGGGCTGGCGCTGACCTCCCGCGGCGTGCGGGTGGTCGAGTTCAACGCCCGGTTCGGCGACCCCGAGACGCAGGCCGTGCTGGCCCGCCTGCGGTCCGGTCTGGGCGGGCTGCTGCGGGCAGCGGCGACGGGCACGCTGGCGCAGCATCCCGAGCCGGTGTGGCAGGACGGCGCCGCGGTCACCGTCGTCATCGCGGCGCACGGTTACCCGGCCGCGCCGCGCACCGGCGACCCCATCGGCGGACTGGCCGAGGCGGCCGCCGTCAAGGGCGTCGAGGTGCTGCACGCCGGCACCCGGCTGGGCCCGGACGGCAGCGTGGTGTCCAGCGGCGGCCGGGTCCTGTCGGTCACGGCCGTGGGTACGGACATCGACGAGGCACGAGCCCGGGCGTACGAGGCGGCCGGGCACATCGCGCTCGACGGCAGCCACTACCGCACCGACATCGCGTTGCAGCGCCGATGAGCGACGGCCGCCCGGTGCGCTATGTCGCGGGGCTGCCGCGACCGCCGCGCTCCCTCGTCATGGGCGTCGTGAACGTCACGCCCGACTCCTTCTCCGACGGCGGCTTCTGGTACGAGCCCGGCGACGCGATCGAGCACGGACTGCAGCTGATCGAGCAGGGCGCCGACCTCGTCGACGTCGGCGGCGAGTCCACCCGCCCCGGCGCCGAGCGGCCGTCGCCCGACGAGGAGCGCCGCCGGGTGCTGCCGGTCATCCGCGAACTGGCCGCCGCGGGCGCCGTCGTCTCCGTCGACACCATGCGCGCCGAGGTGGCCGCGCCCGCGCTCGAGGCCGGCGCGCGGCTGGTCAACGACGTCTCCGGCGGGCTGGCCGACCCCGACATGCTGCGCGTCGTCGCCGACGCGGACGTGCCGGTGGTCCTGATGCACTGGCGCGGCCACTCCGACCACATGCAGGAACAAACCGTCTACGCCGACGTCGTCGCCGACGTGCTCGCCGAGCTGCGGCCGCGGGTCGACGCCGCCCTGGCCGCCGGGGTGCGGCCCGAACACATCGCCGTCGACCCGGGGCTCGGATTCGCCAAGACCTGGGACCACAACTGGACGCTGCTGGCCCGGCTGGCCGAGCTGCACGCGCTGGAGCTGCCGCTGCTCGTCGCCGCGTCCCGCAAGACGTTCCTGGGCGAGTTGCTGGCCGATCCGCGGACCGGCGAACGCCGCCCGCCGGCCGGCCGCGACGCCGCCACCGACGCCTTGTCGACGACCATCGCGCTGGCCGGCGCCTGGTGCGTCCGCGTGCACACCGTCCCCGCGACGCTCGACGCGGTGCGGGTGGCCGCACGGCTCGCGCAAGGGTGAGCCGTCGTGGCCAATCCCACCCGGTCCAGGTGCACGACGACCCGGTGCGGGGGCTAGGGTCATCGGGTGACTGACCGCATCGAGCTGCGTGGCCTGACCGCGCGCGGACGACATGGCTGGTTCGCCCATGAACGGGAGAACGGCCAGCTGTTCCGCGTCGACGTCGCGCTGAGCGTCGATACCCGTGCGGCAGCCGAAAGCGACGACCTGACCGACACCGTGGACTATGGCAGTCTTGCTGAGCGGGTGGTCGGCCTCGTTTCGGGGGAGCCGGTCCGGCTGGTCGAGACACTCGCCCAGCGCATCGCCGACCTCTGCCTGGACGATTCCAGGGTGGAGGCAGCGGAAGTGACCGTGCACAAGCCGGAGGCGCCGGTGACGGTGCCGTTCGACGACGTGACCGTGACGATCCGAAGGGCCCGAACGTGACCAATGTCCCCAACCCCAACGTCGTCGACGCCGACACCCTGACGGGTGATCTGCGCCCGCTGCGGCGCACGGCGTTCGCGCTGGGCAGCAATCTCGGCGATCGCCTCGAGTTCCTCCAGGCGGCCGTCGACACCCTCACCGACTCGTCCGAGATCGTGCCGGTGGCGGTGTCGCCCGTCTACGAGTCCGAGCCGGTGGACACCCCGGAGGGCTCGCCGAAGTTCCTCAACGCCGTCCTGGTCGTCGACACCACGTTGTCGCCGCGCTCGCTGATGGAGCGTTCGCAGTCCACCGAGGCCGCCTACGGCCGCACCCGCGACGTCCCCAACGGCCCGCGCACGCTCGACATCGACGTGCTCGCGGTCGGCGACGTCACCTCCGACGACGAAGACCTGCACGTGCCGCACCCGCGGCTGGCCGAGCGGGCGTTCGTGCTCATCCCGTGGGCCGACATCGACCCCGACTTCTCCGTGCCCGGACTGGGCCGCGTCGTCGAGCTGAGCTCCGCCGTCGACGCCACCGGCGTGCGCCGGCTGGACGAAGCGCTCGAGATCCCGGCCTGACGCCCGAGTCGCGGCAACCGTGCAGCGAACGAGGATCGGCTCGCTGATCTGGGTCGCCCTGGTGGCGGTCCCGATCGGCTGGTCGATCGGCCGCATCGTCGACGCCGCGTCGGGCGCGCTCCCGCCGGTTCCGTGGGTGCTGCCGTTGCTGCTGTTGTTCCTGGCCCTCGGCATGTTCGCCGGAGCCAGGGCGGTGCGTGGCTGGATCACCGAGCGGCGCTTCGACAGCCGTATCGACGCGCTGCGGGTGGCCCGCTCGGTGGCCCTCGCCAAGGCGTCGGCCTACTTCGGCGCCCTGCTCGTCGGCGTCTACGCCGGGCTCGGGCTGCTGGCCCTGAGCCTGCTCGACTCCCCGATGGGCCGCAACCGCGCCATCCTCTCCGCCATCGTCGTCGTGGCCTCGGTGGTGCTGACGGTGGCGGCCGTCCGGCTGGAACGTGCCGGCGAGGTCCCGCCCCCGTCCGACGAGGAGAACGGCGCCCACCCCGCCTAGTTCTAGAGCTCGGGCACCAGGTCGCGCTGGTACCAGGTGCCCGGCTTGCCGCCGAGGTGCGCCGGGTCGGCCGGTCCGGCCGGGACGAACCCGGCGTTGGTCAGCACCTTCCGGGACGCGGCATTGCCGAGGGCGGCGGCGGCCCGCAGGGTGCGCAGCCCATGCCGCGACGCCGCCAGCCCGCACAGCTCGCGGACGGTCGCGGTCGCCACGCCGCGGCCGGCGACGTGCTGGGCGACCCGGTAGCCGAGTTCCGCTGCGCCGTCCTCGATGTCGACCAGGTTGAACCTCCCCAGCACCGAGCCGTCGTCGGCGACGAGCACGTGGAAGGCGCAGATACCGGCCTGCTGCTCGGCCAGCAGAGCGTCGAACCGGTCGGTGAACCGGTCGAAGTACTCGTCGCCGCGGTCGGGGATCGAGGCGGCGAAGTAGGCGCGGTTCGCCAGCTCGAAGGCCAGGACCGCCGGGGCGTGGCCGGCGTGCAGCGGCGTCAGCTCGGGCACCACCCGACCCTACCCAGGCGGCGCGGGCGGGGGCACCTGAGTTTCTCCCGGCGGCAGACCACCCGCGAGACCCGGCGACTACGGGGTGCGGGTGGCCAGGAACTCCGTCAGCAACCTCGTCACCTCGGCCGGCCGCTCCACCGGCGGCAGATGGCCGGTGTCGTCGAGGTCGACCCGCCGCGCGCCGGGGATCCCGTCGGCGAGCAGGCCGGATACGTCCTGGATGTACGACAGGTCGGCCAGGCCGTTGACGACCAGTGCCGGCACCGCGATCTCGTGCAGCCGCGCCTTCGCCGGCGGGTCGGCGGCCAGTTCGGTGTGCGCCGGCGCGGACCACTCGCGCTCGAACACCAGGCGGCACATACGCACCATGTGCTCCCACACGTCCGGGTCCAGATCGGACGGCTCGCGCCCCGGCCCGACGGCGGTGAGGCGCAGCTGCGCCTCGGCCATCGCCGCGACGTCCGCCGGGTCGATGTGCGTGGCGGTGTGCTCGCGGTACTGCTGCAGCCGGTCGGCCGGGACCGCGGCGAGGACCAGTTCGCGGGCCAGCGCGCCCATCTCGGGCGGCCACTCGTGCCCGGACAGTCCGGATGCGATCAGCGCGAGTGCCGTCACCCGCTCCGGCGCCGCCAGCGCGACGTCGACGGAGTAGGCGCCGCCCATCGAGCAGCCGACCAGGGCCGCCCGCTCGATGCCCAGCGCGTCCAGCAGCGCCAGCAGGTCGGCGTGGTGGGCGAACTCCCCGGCGGCGGCGCCGGACTCGCCGTGGCCGCGCCAGTCGTAACGGACCACCCGATGCCGCTCGGCGAGCGCGGCGAACTGGTGGTCCCACAGTCGGCGGTCGGTCAGCCCGGCGTGCGAGAACACGACGGCGGGCCCGGACCCGGCGTCGTCGTAGGCGAGGTCGACCCCGTTGACGAGAAGGCTCGGCATGCCGGAACCGTAGCCCAGGTGACACCCCGGCTTCGCGTCCCGAGATCACCCGGACCGCCGGGCGTCGCCGGCCGCGACCGACGACAGGAACGCTGGTGAACGCGGGACTGAAGTTCCCGGTGTGGCGCGGCGTGTGAAGTCCGATTCGCGCCGTACAAGAAGGTACGGTGACGCCCATGGCCTCCGTCCGTCACCGCCGTCGTCTCACCGCTGTCCGTCTGCTCGCCGTCGCCGCGCCCGCGGCGGCCATCGCGCTGACGGCAGCCGCCCTGGTCCTCGACGGGCCTTGGCCGCGCATCGCGGCCGCCGTGGGCGCCGTCGGGGCGGCGGTCCTGGGGGCGTTCGTGCTCCGGCTCGAGCGCCGGCTGCGCATCGAGGTGGCCACGGTCCGCGCCGAGCAGGCGGCGGAGTACTCCGAGGCGCACGCCCGCTATTCCGACGAGCACCGCGAGTTCACCGACCACATGGTCGGCCTGCTCGACGTCGCGTCCGAGCGCATCGACGTCATGCGGTCCAAGCTGGACCTGCTGGAGGCCGAGATCGCGGCCGCCCGCAGCGCCCGTCCCGGCGCCTCCACCCCGAGCGTCGAGCTGGCTCGGCTGGCCGAGGGTGCTGAGTGGAACGACCTGTGGCCGGACCTCTCCGAGGCGCCGACGGTGGTCGACCTCATCAAGTGGGAGGACAAGAACACCGACCTCCTGCCCGAGGCCGACCACAAGAAGTCCGCTCCGGTGCAGCGCCAGGAGCGCAGCGCCTAGGGAGTGCCTCCCGGACGGTCAGGCGTTCTGCACCGTCTCGAGCACCACCTCGGCCCGGGCGACGTCCTTCGCCTCGGCCTCCACCGACCGCCGTAGCGCCGCATGCAGCGTCGCCGGGGTCAGCACGCCCACGTAGTGGTCGTCGTCGTCCAGAACGGCGATCCAGCCGGCGTTCCACTGCAGCATCTCCGCGAACGCCACCTTGAGGGTGTCGTCGAGCTGCACCCACGCCTCCATGCGCCGCGCGCGCTCGCGGACCTTTCCGGAGCCGGTCAGCATGTCGTGGCCGACCCAGCCGGCCAGCCCGCCCTCGCCGTCGAGCACGACGCCCCAGCGATCGTCGCCGAGCGCGACATTGGCCGCGGCGAGCTCGTCGTCGACGCGGACCACCGGCGGGTGCTCGAGGTCGGCCGGCGTGATGGCGGTGACGGAGAGCCGCTTGAGGCCGCGGTCGGCGCCGACGAAATCGGCCACGAAGTCCGTCTCCGGCGCGCCGAGGATGGCCGCCGGCGTGTCGTACTGCTCGAGCAGGCCGCCCTGCTTGAACACCGCGATGCGGTCGCCCAGCCGGACCGCCTCCTCGATGTCGTGCGTGACGAACAGGATGGTCTTGCGGACGTCGTCCTGCAGCCGCAGGAACTCGTCCTGCAGCTGCGACCGGACCACGGGGTCGACGGCGCTGAACGGCTCGTCCATCAGCAGGACCGGCGGGTCGACGGCGAGCGCCCGGGCCACGCCGACGCGCTGCCGCTGGCCGCCGGAGAGCTCGTGCGGGTACCGCTTGCCGTGCACCGCGGGGTCCAGTCCGACCAGCTCCATCAGCTCGCGGGCCCGCTCGTGGCGGCGCGAGCGCTTCCAGCCGACCAGCTCGGGCACGACGGCGATGTTCTCTTCGATGGTGCGGTGCGGGAAGAGCCCGACGTTCTGGATGACGTAGCCGATGCCGCGGCGCAGCGCGACCGGGTCGGCGTCGGTGACGTCGACGCCGTCGACCACGATGCGCCCGCCGGTCGGCTCGACCAGGCGGTTGACCATCTTCATGGTGGTGGTCTTGCCGCAGCCCGACGGCCCGACGAGGACGACCAGCTCGCCGCGCCCGACCTCGAGGGTCAGCTCCTGCACCGCGACGGTGCCGTCGGGGTACCTCTTGGAGACGCGGTCGAGACGAATCATCGGTTCTTCGGTAGCGTCAACGGAATGGCGCTCTCCGGGCCCGTTCATACCGCAACCCTGACCGACAACTGTCTCGTGCGCAACGACTGGGTGTGTGGTGAGTACCTCAGGACCCGCCGCGACGACATCACCGACGCGCTCGTCCAGCACGTCACCATCACCGTGATCTCGGTGGTCATCGGATTCGTCGTCGCCCTGGTGCTGGCCGTCGTCGCGCGCCGGGTCCGCTGGCTGCGCGGCGCGATCCTCGGCACCTCGACGGCGTTGTACACGCTGCCGTCGCTGGCGATGTTCTCGCTGCTGCTGCCCTTCACCGGCATCTCGACCAGCACGGTGGTCGTCGGACTGGTGCTGTACTCGCTGACGATCCTGGTCCGCGGCATCCTGACCGGCCTCGACGCGGTGCCCGCCGACGTCCGTGAGGCGGCGGTCGGCATGGGCTACGACGGCCTGCGGCTGCTGCGCCAGGTGGAACTGCCGCTGGCGATGCCGTCGATCTTCGCGGCGCTGCGCGTGGCGACGGTGTCGACGGTGGCGCTGACGACGATCGGCATGATCGTCAACCACGGTGGTCTGGGCAACCTCATCAACCGCGGCCTGAGCAGCAACTTCCACGCCGAGGTGCTCACGGCGTCGGTGCTCTGCGTGGTGCTGGCGCTGATCGCCGACGCGCTGCTGCTCGGCCTGCAACGCTGGCTCACGCCCTGGCGACGGACGGTGACCGCATGAACGGGCTGCTCGACGGCCTGACCTGGCTGCTCGACGCAGAGAACTGGGCCGGCCCGACGGGGGTCGGCGCCCGGCTCGTCGAGCACGTGTGGATCAGCGCGGTGTCGGTGTTGCTCGCCTGCCTCATCGCGCTGCCGATCGGGCTGTGGCTCGGGCACCTCGGCCGCGGCGGCACGCTCGCCATCAACATCAGCAACGTCGGCCGCGCGGTGCCGACGTTCGCCATTCTCGCGCTGCTCTACATGACGCCGCTGGGGCTGTCGTACTGGACGACGATCATCGCGCTGGTGCTGTTCGGCATCCCGCCGATCCTCACCAACGCCTACGTGGGCATGCGCGAGGTCGACCGCGACGCCGTCGAGGCGGCCCGCGGCATGGGCATGAGCGGCCCGCAGTTGCTGCGCGGCGTCGAGCTGCCGCTCGCCATCCCGCTCATCATGGGTGGCATCCGGCTGGCGACCGTGCAGATCGTGGCCACCGCGACCCTCGCGGCGGTCATCTCCGGACCAGGTCTGGGCCGCATCATCACCAGCGGCTTCGGCCGTCAGGACGTACCGGAACTGATCGGCGGAGCGATCATCGTCTGCCTGCTCGCGCTGGTGGTCGAGGGCCTGATGGCGTGGCTGCAGCGCGCCGTCGACCCCATGCGCCGGGCGCGGCGGCGCCGGTCGAGACCCGATCGTGATCGGGGAATGCCGCTGGTCCAGGACGAGGTTGTCAGTGGCGCGTAGTTGACTGGGTACACACGCGGGCGCTGTGAAGGTGCTCGCCGGACACGCGTGCTGGGGCCGATGCCCGGCACGGGACACAGAAGGTGACACCGGTGATTGTCATGACCATGCGGAGACGAGCGGCCGTTCTGGCGGCCGCGGCCGGCCTGGCGCTGTCGCTGACGGCGTGCGGCGGCGACGACGACCCGTTCGAGGACGGTGGCGGCGACTCGACGGCCACCGCCAGCGGTGGGGGCGACCTCACCGTCGGCGGCGCCAACTTCACCGAGATGGTGATCATGCAGGAGATGTACGCGGCGCTGCTCGAGAACGCCGGCTACAACGTCGACATCCAGTCCGTCGACGCCCGCGAGATCTACGAGCCGGCGCTCGAGAGCGGCGAGATCGACGTCGTGCCCGAGTACCTGGCCACGTTCGCCGAGTTCCTCAACGGCGCCATCAACGGGCCTGACGCCGCGTCCAACGCGCCCATCGCCACGTCCGACGCGCAGGAGACGGTCGACGCCGCCCGGCCGCTGGCCGAGGAGCGCGGGCTGACCATCCTCGACCCCGCCCAGGCCGCCAGCCAGAACGCGTTCGCCGTCACCAAGGAGTTCGCCCAGCAGAACAACCTGACCACGCTGTCCGACCTCGCGGCGCTGGGCCAGCCCATCACGCTGGCCGCGGTCGAGGAGTGCCCCGACCGCCCGTTCTGCGAGCCGGGCCTCGAGTCGGTCTACGGCCTCGACATCGTCGACCCGCCGCTGGCCACCGGGTTCAGCACCAGCGAGACCAAGCAGGCGGTCCAGCGGGGCGACGCGCAGCTCGGCCTGGTCGGCACCACCGACGGCACGCTCGACCAGTTCGACCTGGTGACCCTCGAGGACGACAAGGGCCTGCAGGCCGCCGACAACCTCGTGCCGGTCGTCAACACCGAGAGCGCGGGCGACCCCGCCATCGCCGAGGTGCTCAACCAGCTGGCCGAGGTGCTCACCACCGAGGACCTCGCGACGCTGAACGCCCAGGTCGACGCCGAGCGGCAGCAGGCCGCCGACGTCGCGCAGGCGTACCTCGAGGAGAAGGGGCTGCTCTGACCTCGATCAGCGCGCTCGACGTCCTCGACTGGCGGCGCCGGGTCCACGCGCTCTACGCCCGCGTGCGGGCCGAGAGCGAGACGGACCCGGCGCGGGCCCACGAGATCTGGGCCGCCGGCCGCGACGAGCTGGTCCGCAGCCATCCCGCGTCACCCGTCCCGCCCGAGGCGCGCGACGGGTACGCGGGGCTGCGGCACGCGCCGTACGACCCAGACCTGCGCTTCGTGCTGCCGGTCGACCCCGACGTCGAGCCGCAGCGGATCGAGGTGCCGACGGCCACCGACGGCATCGTGCCGTTCGAGCTGGCCGGGCGGCTGCACCTACCCATCGGCGACCTCGACGTCTGGTGGCTCGACTCCTACGGCGGCGGGGTGTTCGTGCCGATCAAGGACGCCGGCGCCGGCCGCGCCACCTACGGCGGCGGGCGCTATCTGCTCGACACCGTCAAGGGTGCCGACCTCGGCGGTTCGGTCCACGACGCGCTCGTCGTCGACCTCAACTTCGCCTACAACCCGTCCTGCGCCTACGACCCCGCGTGGACGTGCCCGCTGGCGCCGCCCGGCAACACCCTCGGCGTCGCGGTGGCGGCCGGCGAACTGGTTCCGCCGGCGTACGGCTGAGCGCAGGCGCTCGCCCTGATCAGGTTCCCCTCGCGTTCGCGGACACCGTTCCTGTTTCCGGCTGGGACCCCGCGATCCAGGATCCGCTTTCGACGTGTCAGCGACGTCCCGGACGGCGTCGTCGTCCTGCAGGTCGGCGAGGTGGTGTGCCAACACGCAGCTGTGAAACGGCGCGAAACGGCGAACGGCGCAGACTCGAAGCACGGTGCGCCCGGCCCGTCCGGGCGGACCGAACCAACCAGCCGCCCAGGTGCCCCGAGGGCCTGGCGCACTGAGGTGGCCCGGCGGATCGCGTGAGCTGCACCGACCTGGTCAGCCGGCCCAGGAACGGTGGCCCCGACCGCCGACGACGCTCCTGGGGCCGTGGGGCCGTGGGGCCGTGGGGCCGTGGCGCAGTGGGGCCGTGGCGCCGTGGCGCAGTGGGGCCGTGGCGCCGTGGGGCCGTGGGTCCAGGGCGCTGGGCCGTGGCTGTCGTCGCGCGTGTGGCATCCACTGGGTGAGATTTCCCGGCGAATCGGGGGCCTTACCTAGGACTGTGTTCGCTCTGCGAGGCATGCATGCCTGGTGGAGCGGGAGAACGCCTGGTGAAGTACGCGATGGTTGATGATCACCGCTGTCCGCCGGCCCACGGCGGCGGACAGGGGTCGAGGCGACGGTCGCCGGAGGCCGGCTCACTGTCGCCGGTTGGAGGGTGGCGTCGGCTGCGGGGCCTGAGCTGTGCCCAGATTCGCCCCGTCCCCCTGATAGCTGCCAGTTCTTGGCCGCACGGCCGCGGGTCAAGCGGTCATCGTCGGCGCGAAGCGCCCAGCAGGTCCGCTTGAGGCGCGGCCACGCGGCTAAGAGAATGGGCAGCAGGGGGACGGCCAACGGTCACACGCCAGGCCAACGTCCAGAAACCCACTCGGCCGCCCGCGCCGGCCCGCGCCGGCCTGCGGCGGCCGGTGACGTCGAGGCGACGGTCGGCCCGAAACGCACTCGGCGGCCCGCGCCGGCCGTGTCGGCAGCGAGCGTCGGCGCCGGTCGCGACCAGGCGGGGTAGCCTCGACGCCGTGGACCAGGAGGAGCTCTTCGCGCCACCCGGCGAGGCCTGGCAGCAGGTGTCGCGCAAGCTCGTCGACCTGCGCCGGCTGGTGCTGCTGATCACCGTCATCGTCCTCACCACCGTCGTCGGCGTGGTGCTGGGGCTGATCTTCGGGCCGCCGGCCGTGTTCATCGCCGTAGGCGCGGGACTGATCGCGCTGGTCTGGGGGCTGTGGCTGATCCCGCGCAACTGGCGCGCCTGGGGCTACGCCGAGCGGCTGGACGACCTGCTGGTCACCCATGGCGTCATGTACCGCCGGCTGACGGTGGTGCCGTACGGCCGCATGCAGTTCGTCGATGTCGCGTCGGGGCCGCTCGAGCGGCGGTACGGGCTGGCCACCGTCCAGCTGCACACCGCCTCGCCGGCCACCGACGCGAAGATCCCCGGCCTGCCGGCCGCCGAGGCTGCGCGGCTGCGCGACCGGTTGTCGGCGCTGGGTGAGGCCCAGGCGGCCGGTCTGTGACCACCACGCCGGGAAGCGAGGCCGGTGGCACGAAGGCCGCCCGGGTCGACCCGACACCGGAGCACTTCCGCCGCCTGCACCCGCTGACCCCGCTGCTGCGCGGCTGGGGCTTCCTGGCGCTGGCCATCGGCATCGGCGGGCAGGACGCGCTGCGCTCCGGCGAGATGGGCCGGTTCGGCCTCACGGTCCTGGCGTTCGCCGTCGTCGGCATGATCGCCGGGCTGCTGTCCTGGTGGTTCACCCGGTACGGCTTCGACGGCGACGCGCTGCGCATCGACTCCGGCATGCTGAACCGCCGCTCGCGCCGGGTCCGGCTGGACCGCCTGCAGGCCGTCGACATCAACCGGCCGCTGGCCGGGCGGATGCTCGGCGTCTCCGAGCTGCGGCTGGAGGTGGCCGGCGGCGGCAAGGCCGAGGCGCCGCTGCAGTACCTGGCCGTCGACGACGCGGTGCGGCTGCGGGCCGAGCTGCTGGCCCGGGCCGCCGGCATCGACGCAGACACGCCGGAGGCGCCGGAGCGGGTCGTGCACCAGGTGCCGCTGGACCGGCTCGTGTGGTCGACGGTGCTGTCGGGCGCGTTCATCACCGGCGTCGTGTTCATCGCCGGCATCGGCATCGCGTTCCTGTTCTACCGCGACAGCGACGTCACCGTCGGGGTGCTGTCGTCCATGCTGCCCGGCGTCATCGCCATCGGCGCCGCGCTGTGGGCGCAGCTGGGCCGCAACTTCGCGTTCGTCCTGGCCGAGTCGCCCGACGGCTACCGCATCCGCAAGGGCCTGCTCGACACCCAGCACCAGACCGTCCCGCCCGGCCGGGTGCAGGGAGTAGCCATGCGCCAGCCGTTGTTGTGGAGAGGGAAGGGCTGGGTGCGGCTGGACGTCGACGTCGCGGGGTACAGCGGCGAGTCGTCCGACGACAGCCAGCGGACGTCAACGCTGCTTCCGGTGGCGACGTACGAGGAGGCGGCCGAGGTGTTGCGGCACGTGTTGCCGGGTTCGGACCCGTTGTCCGTGCCGTTGACGCACGCCCCGCGGCCGGCCCGCTGGTTGCGGCCGTTCGGCTGGAAGAAGCTGGCCTACGGCGTCGACGACCACGTCGTCGTCGTGCGTGAGGGCGTGCTCTACCGCAACCTCACCACCGTCCCGCACGCGAAGACGCAGAGCGTGCGCATCGTGCAGGGACCGGTGCAGCGCCGGCTCGGGCTGGCGTCCGTGCACATCGACACCACGCCCGGCCCGGTCGACGCGGTCATCGCGCACCGGCTGCCCGACGAGGCCCGCGCCATCGCCGAGGAACAGGCCGAGCGGGCTCGATTGGCACGCAAGACCGATGTTCCAGAACAATGGATGGCGAGGTACCGGCAGCAGTCGGCACCCCGACCCGACGGCCACGCCGACGGTGACGGCCCCCCGGCCGCATCGAGCGAGCGAGACCAGGAGTGAACCCGTGTTCCGCACCATGATGAAGGGCAAGATCCACCGCGCCACCGTCACGCAGGCCGACCTGCACTACGTGGGATCGGTCACCGTCGACGAAGACCTCCTCGACGCCGCCGACCTCCTGCCCGGTGAGCAGGTCGACATCGTCGACATCACCAACGGCGCCCGCCTCACCACATACGTCATCCCCGGTCCGCGCGGGTCCGGCGTCATCGGCATCAACGGCGCCGCCGCCCGGCTCGTGCAGCCCGGCGACCTCGTCATCCTGATCAGCTACGGCCTGGTCGACGACGCCGAGGCGCGGCGGCTCGAGCCGCGCGTGGTGCACGTCGACGCCGCCAACCGCATCGTCGCCACCGGCGCCGACCCCGCCGAGCCGGTGCCCGGCGCGGCCGCCCAGCTGCGCGGCGACACGCCCACATCGGAGACCGACGTCAGCCCTCGCGGCCGGCGACCAACCGTCGTCACGGGCTGACCCGCGGGGCTGCCGCACGGCGTGACGGCACGCGAGGCATGATGGGCCGGTGCCTCACGACGACGCCGACACGCCCCGGAAGATCGCCGACCGTTACGTCGAGACCATCGCCGACCTCGACCCGACCGTCGGGACGGCGCTCGGCATCCGGCCCGGCGTCGACACGATGCCCGATCTGTCGCCGGAGGGTCAGCAGGCCGAGGCCGGCGCCGCCCGCGCCACGCTGGCCGAGCTCGATGCCGCGGAGCGGGCGGCCGCGGCCGACGGCGGCCTGCCGGCGCAGGAGCGCCGTGCGGCCCGGCTGCTGCGCGAGCGGCTGACGGCGGCGCTGGCCGTGCACGACGCCGGCGAGGGACTGCGCGATCTCAGCAACATCCTCACGCCGGTGCAGTCGCTGCGGTCGATCTTCCAGATCATGCCCACCGCGACCGACGACGACTGGGCGGTCATCGGCCGCCGGCTGCGCAACGTCCCCGGCGCCGCCCGCGGGTACCGCGCCGCGCTCGAGGAGGGCGACCGGCAGGGCAAGTACGCCGCGCCGCGCCAGGTCGACGCCGTCGTCGAGCAGCTCGGTACCTGGCTGTCGACGGACTGGTACACCACGTTCGCCGGCGGCGGGCCGGAGCCGCAGCGCGGCGAGTTGACCGCAGCGGCCGCGCAGGCCACCGCCGGCCTGGCCGAGCTGCGCGACTACCTGGCGACGACCTACCGCCCGGCCGCCGAGGGCACGCCCGACGGCGTCGGCCGCGAACGCTACGCGGCGCTGGCCCGCCGGTGGACCGGCGCCGACCTCGACCTCGAGGACGCCTACGCCTACGGCTGGTCGGAGTTCCACCGCATCGGCGACGAGATGAAGCAGGCCGCCGACGCCGTCCTGCCCGGCCACACGCCGCTCGCCGTCATGCGCCACCTCGACGAGCACGGCGAGGCGATCGAGGGCGTCGACGCGGTCCGCGACTGGCTGCAGAACCTCATGAACGACGCGATGGCCGACCTCGACGGCACCCACGTCGACCTCGCCGAGCCGATCAAGCACGTCGAGGCGATGATCGCCCCGCCGGGCAGCGCCGCGGCGCCGTACTACACCCGCCCGTCGCTGGACTTCAGTCGGCCGGGCCGCACCTGGCTGCCCACGCTGGGCGAGACCCGGTTCCCGGTCTGGGGCCTGGTCAGCACCTGGTACCACGAGGGTGTCCCCGGACACCACCTGCAGCTCGCCCAGTGGGTGCACGTGGCCGACCAGCTCTCGCGCTACCAGGTCAGCCTCGGCTCGGTGAGCGCGACGACCGAGGGCTGGGCGCTCTACGCCGAGCGACTCATGGACGAGCTGGGCTACCTCACCGACCCGGCCCGGCGGCTGGGCTACTTGGACGCGCAGATCATGCGGGCCATCCGGGTGATCGTCGACATCGGCATGCACCTGCGGCTGCGCATCCCGAACGGCGAGACGTTCCATCCCGGCGAGGTGTGGACGCCGGAGCTGGCGCGCGAGTTCTTCGGCGCCTTCAACGGCCGCGACGCCGCCTTCCTCGACTCCGAGATCATCCGGTACCTGGGCGTGCCGGGCCAGGCCATCAGCTACAAGCTGGGTGAGCGGGCGTGGCTCTCCGGCCGCGACGCCGCACGGGCGTCCCAGGGCGCGGACTTCGATCTCAAAGCGTGGCACATGGCCGCGCTCTCGATGGGCTCGCTGGGTCTCGACGACCTCGCCGACGAGCTGGCCCGGCTCCCGTGACGGACTGAGCCATGGTTGCCGTCGTCGACTGGGCCGTCATCGTCGCCTCGCTCGCCTACGCCGCGTGGGCGCTGGTGGCCGTGGTGCGCAACCGGCCCCCGCGCGAGCCGTACGTCATCGGCGCCGGGGTGGTCGAGCTGCTGATCCTGATCCAGGTCGTGGTGGCGGTCGTCCTGATGATCGCGGACGGCACGCCGGACGAGACCGCGACGTTCATCGGCTACCTGCTGATGAACCTGATCATCGTGCCGCTGGGGCTGTTCTGGGCGCTCGCCGAGAAGTCCCGGTGGGGCACGTCGGTGCTGGTCGTGGCCGCGCTGGTGGTGCCGGTCCTGGTGGTGCGCATGCAGCAGATCTGGGACGCGGGCGCCACGTGAGTGCGGCGACCAGGCGGTCCAGCGGGCCGGGCCGGCTGCTCATCGCCGTCTACGCGGTGTTCGCGCTGGCGGCGTCGGCCCGGGCCGCCGTGCAGATCGCGACGAAGTTCGACGAGGCGCCGGTGGCGTACCTCCTGTCGGCGTTCGCCGCCGTGGTGTACATCGTCGCGACGGTGGCGCTGGCCCGTCCCGGCGTGGCGGCCCGCCGGGTGGCCCTGACCGCCGTCACGGTGGAGCTGGTCGGCGTGCTGACGGTCGGGACGGTCACGGCGTTCGACCCGGGCGACTTCCCGGACGACACGGTCTGGTCGCTGTACGGGCGCGGCTACGGGTTCGTGCCGCTGGTGCTGCCGATACTCGGGCTGCTCTGGCTGCGCCGCACCCGCGACTCCGAGGACGCCGGCCGGTAGCGAAGGCGCACCGCGCACCTGGGGTCGTCGCCGTCGCGGGCCAGCTGGACGAGCTCGCCGCCGGGCGCGTCGTAGAGCCTGATGCCGTCGCCGAGCAGGACCGGCGCCACGTGGACGTCGATCTCGTCGACCAGTCCCAGCCGGAGCAACTGCCGGCCGATGGTCGGGGAGAACACCTGCAGGTTCCTGCCGCCCGCCGCGTCGAGGCCGATGCGCACCGCTTCCTCCACGGGGCAGTCGAGGATCGTGACGTCCTCGGCGGCGCGAGCGTCGTCGGGGTGGTGGGTGAGGACGAAGATCGGCCCGATCCACGCGCCGCCGTAGGGCCGCAGGTCACCGTCCATGGCGTCGTAGGCATCGCGTCCGGCCAGGATCGCGCCGGTGCTCTCGATGTACTCCTGGTGCACGCCGTCACGGACCGTCGTGCCGTCCATGAAGTCCATGCTGTGGCCGGGGCCGGCGACGTAGCCGTCGAGGGACATCATGAAGGCGAGGTGGACCTCGCCGGCCGCGGTCCGCGGTGGGGGAACGTGCATGGGTCGGCTCCTGACGGTCGAGGTCTCGGGGTGGGATCGGACAGCCGCAGGCCCGGGGTGAGCGCGACCGTGACGGCGATCGAGAGCGCCGCCATCGTGGCCATCGCCGGCCCGGCCGGAACGACCACGGCGACCAGGCCGGCCAGCGTCGCACCCGCCGCCTGCATCGCCTTCATGCCCGAGGCGTGCAGCCCCAGGGCCTGACCGCGCACCTCCTCGCCGGTCAGTGCGATCAGTCGTTCCTGCAGCAGCAGCGTCGACATGAAGCCGACGGACGCGACTGCGGCCGCGACGGCGGCGACCGGCAGACTCAGGGGGAGCACGAACAGCAGGTACGGCACGGCGAGGGCGAACCGCAGCGGCGTGACGTAGCGCTGCCGGGTCGCCGGTGACAGGAACCGTCCGGCGGCCAGGTCGCCGGCCAGCATGCCCAGGGCGGTCGCGACGAACAGGACGGCGGCGGCGTGCGGCGCGTACGGGACGAACAGCGCCTCGCAGCCCACCACCAGGCCGTTGGGCACCCACATCGCGAGGTAGACGGCGCGCCTGGCCCGGGAGGAGAGCAGCTCGCGGTTGATCCGCCAGGTGATCGCCGGCGACGGACGACCCGAGCTGCGCGGCGGCCGGGAGCTCAGGCCCAGCCGGACGACCAGGAGCGATCCGAGCGCCAGCGCCGTACCGGCCACCAGCGTCGTCCGGGGCGACGACCTGCGCGCACGACGCGGCGAACAGCGCGGTGAACTCCGGGGTGCGGAACAGCTCGCGGTAGGTGCGCATGGCCGGCAGTCTGGGCAGCGTCGTTCCGAGCCCGGTAGAGTTTCGGGTGGAGGCGAAACATGGGCATCTGGCTGATCGACGCCGACGTCCTCGCCGGCGGCCGGTTCCGGGTGTCGGCGCTGGCCGAGACCATCGCGGCCATCAGGGTCCTCACCGGGGAGCGGCCCAACCGCCCCGGCCAGCTGGTCCGCCCCGCGCAGTCGCGGGCGGCGTTCCAGAACCGGTTGGCCGCCGATCCCGCGGGCCGGGCGTTCGTGCGGGCCGCGCTGCTGCCCACCTGGCTGGCCGACTTCCTGTGCGCGCCGCCGCTCGACGACGAACCGGCTTTCGACGACGAACTGCGCCGTATCCGCACAACACCGGCGGCCGCGCTGCGTGCCGACCTCGCCGACGACGACCCGGTGCTCGACGTGCCCGACCTGCCCGACCGGATCGCCGACCTGCTCGACTGGGTGTGGACCGAGGCGATCGAACCGGACTGGCCACGCCGGGTCCGGGCGTTCGAGGCCGACGTCATCGCCCGGACCCGCCGGCTGAGCGGCAGCGGGTGGGCGTCGGCGCTGGACGACCTGCGGCCGGGGATGCGCTGGCTCGGCGAGGGACGGCTGCGGATCAATGCCTACGACTATCCGCCACGCGACCTGACGCAGGGGGAGCTGTTGTTCATCCCCGTCACCGGTGCCCGCGGCTGGGTCGGCTGGCGCCGGCCGAACCGCTACTCGATCGTCTACCCGTGCGCCGGGGCGCTGGCGGAGGGCCGCCGCACCGCGCCGGGGGCGCTCGGCCGGTTGATCGGGCCGGCCCGCGCGACACTGCTGAGCCTGCTCGACGACCCGATGAGCACGACCCAGCTGGTCGCGGTGACCGGGTTCGCGCTGGGGTCGGTCGGCGACCACCTCAAGGTGCTGCTGGACGCCCAGCTGGTGCGTCGCCGCCGCGCCGGACGCTCCGTCCTCTACTACCGCACGGCCGACGGCGACCGTCTGGCCCGGGCCGCCACCGGCGGCGAACCGCAACCGCGGCCGCGGCCATGAGGCCGGCGTCGACGCGCGACGACGCGGCTCGCGCGCGGGTTCCGGGCTAGCCTGCTTCCCGTGAGGCGAAGGGACCGGTTCTACGCGTGGGTGCGCCGGCGCCCCGTGGTGCCGGACGCCGTCATCGCGCTCGGGCTGCTGCTCACGGTCGTGGTGTTCAGCGCGGCGGCCTACGACCCCACGTGGGCGCACCTCAGCCTGGGCGTCGTCATGTGCCTGGCACTGGTCTTCCGGCGCAAGCGGCCGGTCGAGTCGTTCGGGGTGCTGGTGCTCTGCGGGCTGGTGCAGTGGGCGACCGGCCTGTCGCTGACCCCGGTGGACGTCATCCTGCTGATCGGGTTGTACTCCATCAGCGCCTACGGCTCGCGCTGGGCGAGCCGGGCCGGGCTCGCGGCCGGGCTGCTGGGCGTCGTCCTGGCCATCACCCGCGAGTTCTCGCCCGCCACCGACGGAACCCAGGCGTTCGTCGCCAGCCTGCTGTCGCTGTCGGCCGTGGTGGTCGGCGCCTGGGCCATGGGCGATGTGCGGCGGGTGCGGCAGGCCTACGTCGCCGAACTGGTCGAGCGGGCGCACCAGGCCGAGCGCGAACGCGACCAGCGGGCCCAGCTCGCGGCCGCGGAGGAGCGGTCCCGCATCGCCCGCGAGATGCACGACGTCGTGGCGCACAACCTGTCCGTCATCGTCGTGCAGGCCGACGGCGGCCGGTACGCCGGCGACCACGATCCGCGGGCGGCGCTCGACGCGCTGAAGACCATCGGCGACACCGGCCGCGGAGCGCTCGCCGAGATGCGCCGGTTGCTCGGGGTGCTCCGCACGGCGGATGACGACGGTGACGGCGGGTCCATCCGCCCGCAGCCGGGGCTCGGCACCCTGCCGGAGCTGGTCACGTCGGTGCGGCAGGCCGGGCTGCCGGTGTACCTCGACGTCACGGGGTCGCCGCGGCCGCTGCCGGCGGGGCCGTCGCTGGCGGTGTACCGGGTGATCCAGGAGGCGCTCACCAACGCGCTCAAGCACGCCGGACCGGCGGCGCGGGCGTCGGTGGCGCTGGTGTTCGACGCGGAGCGACTGACCGCGCGGGTCAGCGACGACGGCCGGGGCGCGGCGGCGCCGAGCGACGGGCTCGGCCAGGGACTGGCGGGCATGCGGGAGCGGATGACGATGTACGGCGGCACGGTGACGGCGGGACCGGCGACCGGCGGAGGCTGGCGGGTCGACCTCGACCTGCCCTATGGCGAGGGGAAATGAGCGTGCAACCGGTCAAGGTCTTCCTGGTGGACGACCAGCAGCTGGTCCGGGCGGGATTCCGGATGGTCATCGACTCGCAGCCGGACCTCGAGGTGGTCGGCGAGGCAGGCGACGGCGACGCCGCGCTGCACGCACTCGCCGTCACGGCGGCCGACGTCGTGCTCATGGACGTGCGGATGCCCGTCCTCGACGGCGTCGAGGCCACCCGACGGCTGCGTTCGCGCGACGACGCGCCGAAGGTGATCGTGCTGACCACGTTCGACCTCGACGAGTATGCGTTCGCCGCGATCAAGGCCGGGGCCAGCGGGTTCCTGCTCAAGGACGCCCCGCCGCCGACGCTGCTCGACGCCGTCCGCACGGTGCACTCGGGCGACGCCGTGGTGGCGCCGAGCACCACCCGGCGGCTGCTCGAACGCTTCGCCGGCCACCTGCCGGAGGACGCGACGCCGCCGGACGCCGTCTGGGCCGGGCTGACCCAGCGCGAGCACGAGATCGTCCGCGAGGTGGTGCGCGGCCGGTCCAACGCCGAGATCGCGGCGACCCTGTTCGTCACCGAGGCGACGGTGAAGACGCACATCGGCCGGGTACTGGCCAAGGTCGGTCTGCGCGACCGCGTCCAGCTGGTGGTGCTGGCCTACGAGACCGGGCTGGTGCGGCCGGGAGCGTCGTAGCGATGGACTAGCGTGCCGGCCATGCGCATGCTGCACCTCGGCCTCCGGGTCACCGATCTCGACCGCTCGCTCGCCTTCTACGCCGCGCTCGGATACGCGGAGGCGGGCCGCGTCCCCGAGACGCCGTTCGGCAGCCTGACCATGCTCCAACTGCCCGGCGACCCGTTCATCAGCCTCGAGCTGGTGCACGACCCGGCCCGGCCGGTCACCGACACCGGCGCCGTCAACCACCTCGTCGTCCAGACCGACGACCTGACGGCGACGGTCGCTGACCTCGCGGCGAAGGGCGTCACGGCCGAGCCGCCGGTCGACATGGGCGAGGGCATGTTCACGTCGTGGGTGACCGACCCCGACGGCTACCGCATCGAGCTCGTCCAGTGGCCGCCCGGCCATCCCGCGGGCATGACCGCCGCCGACTTCGTCGGGCCGTAGCGAAGCTGGATCCCCGAAGCTCCGAGACTGGTACGACAGCGGGCGTGCTCCTCACCCGTGTCAGGACAGGATCGGGGCCGGACCGGCGCCCCGATGTGGTCCCGTGCCGGGTCAGGTGCGCTCACGCCGGGTCAGGAAGCCTTGGAGCGGCCTCACCCGCCGAGCACCGCGCGCCAACCGACCAGCGACCGGCGAGCAGCGGACCTGGCGACAGCGAGGCCGCTCAGCAAGAACAGCGATCTCACCCACTGAGCTCACCCGGTGGCGCACCGGGGCGGGAGCACAGTCGTCACCATCGTGGCGCTGGGCGGGCGAACGCCAGCCGGCTCGGGTGTCGGACTTCGGGACCAGGCGACTAGTCGCCGACGTCGACCCGGGCGGGTCGCTGCTCGCGAGCCGCCGGGGAGACCAGTCCGGCCACGACCGCGGCGATGGCGACGACGAGCAGCGCGTTCAGCACGCCCTCGTGGTCGCCCAGCCAGCCGAGGATGGGCGGGCCGGCGAGGAACGCCGTGTAGCCGACCGACGCGACCACGCTGACGCGGGCGGCGGCCCGGCGTGGGTCGTCGGAGGCGGCGCTCATGCCGAGCGGGAAGCCCAGCGCGGCGCCGAAGCCCCAGACGACCGTGCCGATCAGGGCGACGGTGAGCGACCCGCCGTACACCACCAGCAGCACGCCGGCGGTGGCCAGCACGGCGCTGGTGCGCAGCACCGGCAGCCGGCCGAAGCGGTCGACCAGTTGCGTGCCGGCCGTCCTCCCCGCGGTCATGGCGGCGAGGAAGACCGCGAAGCCGACCGCGCCGACGGCGTTGCTGACCTCGTAGCCGTCGACCAGGCCGAGCGCCAGCCAGTCGTTGGCGATGCCCTCGATCAGCGCGGCGCACATGACCATGAGGCCGATGACGAGCGTGCGCGGCTCGCGCCAGGCGGTCCAGACGGAGATCTGCTCGGCCGTCGCGCCGTCGTCGGAGTCGACTTCGGCGGCGTGCGGCAGGAAACTGCGGGTGGCCGCGATGGCGACGACCATCGCGAGCACGCTGACGGTGGCCAGATGGGCCACGACGGGCACGCCGACGGCCGCCGCGCCCGCACCGAGGCCGGCCCCGGCCACCGTGCCGAGGCTGAACGCCGCGTGGAACCGCGGCATGATCGTCCGGCCGAGCAGCCGCTCGACCGCCGCGCCCTCGACGTTCATCGCGACGTCCCAGGAGCCCGAGCCGTAGCCGATGAGCGCCAGCCCGGCGGCGACCACGGGGACCGTGCCGAGTGTGTCGGCGCCCAGCCCGGCCAGCGACAGGCCGAGGGCGACCAGCACGGAGCCGCCGGCCACCGTCCGGGCCGCGCCGATCTTGCTGACGACGAACCCCGACGTGGGCAGCGCGACGAGCGACCCCGCGGCCAGCGCCAGCAGCACGCGGCCGATCTCGCCGGGCGTCAGGCCGAGCAGGTCGCGCACCTCGGGGATGCGCGCCATCCAGCTCGCGATGGCCAGCCCGTTGAGGGCGAACACCGTGGCGACGGCGTTGCGGGCGCGGACGACACGGGCGAGGTCGGGCGACTGCGCCGGAGCGGAGTGGTTCACGGAGGGATCCTCGGGTGTCAGGCAGTTCGTCACGAGTCTGGCGTCGGGATTCGCGTGGTCGAATCGATTCGATCGAATCGATTCGATATTCTGCTATGGCCAAGGATCGGATGCAAGCACGATATTTCCGAGGGGAGCCGACGTGGGTGAGCACCGGGCGACGCTGGCGGCGGTGGCCGCGCGGGCCGGAGTGTCGCCGTCCACCGCGTCGCTGGCGTACAGCGGCTCCGGGCCGGTGGCCGAGTCGACCCGCGAACGGGTGCTGGCCGCGGCGCGCGAGCTGGGCTACGCCGGGCCCGACCCGTTGGCCCGGTCGCTGCGCCGCGGCCGGTCCGGCATCGTCGGCGCCGTCGTCGGCGAGCGGCTGCTCTACGCGTTCCGCGACCCGGTCGCGGTCGCGCTGCTCGACGGCATCGCCGAGGCGCTCAGCCCGTCCGGCACCGGCCTGCTGCTGCTCTCCGGCGACGCCCAGCACGGCAGCCCGACACCGGAACAGGTGTCGCGGATGCCGGTCGACGCCGTCGTCTTCGCCACCTGCGGCCGCGACGACGACCCACTGCTGGACCTGTTCCTGCGCCGCGGCGTGCCGGTGGTCGCGGTCGACGGGCCAGACCTCCCCGGTATCACCGTGCTCGACATCGACGACTACGGGGGCGCGGCCGAGCTGGCCCGCCACGTCGCGGCGCTGGGCCACCACCGGGTCGCCGTCGCCGCGCTGCCGCTGCGCCTCGACGGCCGCAGCGGCCTGGTCGACGACGCCCGCCGGGCCCTCGTCGGATTCGCCGACTGCCGGGCCCGGCTGGCCGCCACCGAGGACGTGTTCGGGCCGGTGCCGGTCGCCGAGGCGCCGAGCAACGTCGTCGAGGAGGGAGAGCGGGCCGGTCGGCTGCTGCTCGCCGCGCCGGAGCGGCCGACCGCGATCATCGCGCAGAGCGACCTGCTCGCCGTCGGCGTCATCAGGGCGGCCGAGGCGCTCGGGCTGCGCGTCCCGGACGACCTCACCGTCGTCGGCTACGACGGCATCGACACCCCGTGGCTGGGCGAGCGGGTGCTGACCACGGTCGTGCAGCCGATCGCGGAGAAGGGCCGGCTGAGCGGGCGCATGGTCACCGACCTCCTCGCCGGGCGGCAGCCGCCGAACGTGCACCTGCCGGTCCAGCTGCGGGTGGGTACGACGTCGGCGCGGCCGGCTACCCCCTGAGCCCCGATCCCTGGCACCCGCTGCCGGCCGGCGAGCTGGCGGTGTTCCACGACGAGTACTCGCCGACCCTGCTCGCCGACGGCCCCACACCGTGGGGCGAGCTGCGGTTGGTGCCGACGCTGCGCCCCGACGAGCGGCGGGCCGACTGGTGCGTGGACGGAGTTCCGCTGGCGTCGCCGCGGATGACGGAGCTGCGCTTCGGTCCGTGGACGGGCACGGTGGTGCGTCATCAGTACCAGGTCGAGGCCGAGTCCGGCGCGATCGCCCGGGCACGCGACCACTCGATCGAGGACGCCGGTCGCGAGAACAACGAGCGGGTCGGCTGCGACTGGCACCGGGCGCAGCTGCTGTTCGGCGCCACCAACTGGGCCGTCGTCACCTCGCGCGCCAGCCGCGCCGTGGTCGAGGGGGCCAGGAAGCACCACTTCGAGGAGTTCCGGCCGGAGGCGTAGCCGTGAGCGCCCGGCGGCCGACGGTCAGGCCGCGAGCCAGGTGTCGACGCCGGCCAGCATGCCGCGCCGCAGCGGCTCCGGCGCCGCCGACGACGTGATCGAGCCGCGGGCGAGCGCCGCCAGTTCCGCGTCGCTCAGCCCGAGCACGTCGCGGCACAGCGCGTACTGCCCGGCCAGGCCGACCGCGAACAGCAGCGGGTCGTCGCTGCCGATCGCCACGGGCACGCCGGCCGCGAGCAGCGTCCGCACCGGCAGCTCGTCCAAGGCGTGCACGCCGAACGGCGGGTACGACGTCGGGCACAGCTCCAGCGCCACCCCGCGCTCGGCCAGCAGCTCCAGGACGGCCGGCGACGCCACGGCCGCCGTGCCGTGCCCGACGCGGGTCGCGCCCAGCAGCTCGACGCAGGCCCGCACGTGTGCCGGCCCGGTGAAGAACCCGCCGTGCGGGGTGCGCAGCAGGCCGGCGTCGGCCGCGGCACGGAACGCCGGTGCGAAGTCCTCGACCCGGCCCAGCCGCTCGTCGTTGGAGAGCCCGAACCCGACCACGCCGTCGCCGGCGTACCGGGCGGCCAGCCGGGCCAGCGTCGTCGCGTGCTCGCCGGACCGGGCCCAGCTGGATGCGACGACGACGCCCATCGGCAGCGGCGCCGCGGCGGCCGCAGCCAGGACCGCCTCGACCGCGGCCTCCAGCCCGCCCAGTGCCGGCGCGTACGAGGTCGGGTCGACCTGCAGCTCGGACCAGCCGCAGCCACCGGCGGCGTCGTCCTCGGCCGCCTCGCGGACCACCCGCTCGACGTCATCCGGCGTGCGGATCGCCGCGCGGGCGGCGTCGTAGCGGCCCTGGAAGACCGCCCACTCGTGCGGGCCGCCGGTCAGCGGGGCCGGCGGCGGCACCTCGCTGCCGTGCCGGCGCGCCAGTTCGACCAGCGTGGCCGGGCGCATGGCGCCGGTGAGGTGCAGGTGCGACTGGACCTTCGGCAGCGTCTCGACGGCGCGGATCGGCACGCGCACGACCCTACCGAGCGTGCGGCGTGCGACCTTCGTCGTAGGCCGGGTCCACCCGCAGGTCCGACGATTCGCGGCGCCGTTCTCGCGAGGCTGGGACCGTGAGCCTTCAGACCTCTGACTTCCCCGGCGCCCCGAGCGCCGTCCTCGCGCCGGCGGTCCGCGCCGTCGGCCTGACGAAACTGCACGGCAGCGGCGACACCGCCGTCCGGGCGCTCGACGCCGTGGACGTCGCGTTCGCGGCCGGCCGGTTCACCGCGATCATGGGCCCGTCCGGTTCCGGCAAGTCGACGCTCGTGCACTGCCTGGCCGGGCTCGACACCGCGACGTCGGGCCGGGCGCTGCTCGGCGACACCGACCTCACCGCGCTGAACGACACCGAGCTGACGCTGCTGCGGCGCGAGCGGCTGGGCTTCGTCTTCCAGGCGTTCAACCTGCTGCCGACGCTGGACGCGGAGGCCAACGTGCTGCTGCCGCTGAAGCTGGCCGGGCGCCGGGTGGACCGGGACTGGTTCGCGGAGGTCGTCGACGTACTGGGCATCGGCGACCGGCTGCGGCACCGGCCGAGCGAGCTCTCCGGCGGCCAGCAGCAGCGCGTCGCCGTCGCCCGTGCGCTGATCAACCGGCCCGAGGTGATCTTCGCCGACGAGCCGACCGGCAACCTGGACTCGCGCTCCGGCGGCGAGGTGCTGGCGATCCTGCGCACCAGCGTGCGCGAGCTGGGCGGGACCGTCGTCATGGTGACGCACGACCCGGTCGCGGCGTCGTCGGCGGACCGCGTCGTCATGCTGGCCGACGGGCACGTCGCCGGCGAGATCGCCGACCCCACGCCCGACGCCGTCATCGACGGCCTGCGCCGGCTGGGTGGCTGAGGATGCGGTCGATCGTGCTGGCGGGGCTGCGTGCCCACCTGTTGCGGCTGGTGCTGACCGGCCTGGTCGTCGTGCTGTCGGTGGGGTTCACCGCGGCGACGCTGATCCTCACCGACTCACTCGACGAGGGCAGCCGCCGCGAGCTGGCCGCCGACGCCGACGGCGTCGACCTCGCGGTGCTGGCGCCGGAGGACGGTCCGCTGCCTCAGGCCGAGGTCGCGGCCATCGCCGACGTCGACGGGGTCGCCGCGGCCGCGCCACGGCGCGAGGTGGAGCTGTACACCGTCGACGACGACGGCCGGATCGATCCGTTCGGCTACGCCCGGCTGGTCGCGGCGCCACTGGGCGCCGATGTGCCGGACGACGGCGTGCTGCTGGACCGGCGGTCGGCCGATCGGCTCGGGCTCGCGGCCGGTGACGAGATCGCGGTGGCGACGGCGGACGCGGACGAGGTGGTCGCGCTGCCGATCGCCGGGCTGGCCGAGCCGTCGTCCGACGCCGGCGACGACCCGGAGCTGACCGCCGGCTGGGCCGTCGTCCGCGAGTTCGCCGACCCGGCCGGCGCCACCCGGGTGGACCTGCGGCTGGACGACGGCGCCGACGCGGATGCCGTCCGGGCCGCGCTCCCCGCCGGCGCCGAGGTGCTGACCGGCGCACAGCTGGGGCAGTGGCTGATCGACCAGTCGTCGCGGCAGGAGGCGCTGCGGATACCGCTGCTGATGCTGGGCGCGGTGTCGCTGATCGTGGCCGCGTTCGTCATCGCCAACACGTTCCGGATCCTGGTCGCCCAGCGCACCCGCGAGCTGGCGCTGCTGCGCACCGTCGGCGCGACGCGACGGCAGGTGCTGCGCGGTGTACTCGCCGAGTCGGTCGCGGTCGGACTGGCCGGCAGCCTCGCCGGTGTCGCTGTCGGCGCGCTGACGGCGCTGGTCGCCGGGTCGTTCCTGGGCGCGGCGCTGGTGCTGACGGTGACGGCGACGACGGTGGCGTGGTCGGTCGTGATCGGCGTGCTGATGACCGTTGGGTCGGCGCTGCTGCCGGCCCGCGCGGCGACCCGGGTGGCGCCGCTGGCCGCGCTGCAGGCCGTGCCGGACGGCGCGGACAGCCGGACCGCCGGGCGGGCGCGGATCGTCCTCGGTGTGCTGGGGCTGGCGGCCGGCGGGCTGGTGCTGGTCGCGGGCGCGGCGGCGGGGACGTCCGGCGGCGGGGCCGGGCTGGTCCTCGTCGTGTTCGGCGCGGCGGTCTGCTTCCTCGGCCTGCTGATCCTCGGCCCGAAGGTGGTGCCGCCGCTGGTCCGGGCGATCGGCGCGGTGGCCGCCCGGCTGGCCGGCGGGTCACGGTCGACGGCCGAGCTGGCCACGGCGAACGCGGTGCGCAATCCGCGCCGGGTGGCGGCCACGACGGCGGCGTTGCTGATCGGCGTCACGACGGTGGCCGGCTTTCTCACCGTCGTGGAGTCCTCCCGGCAGAGCGTGCGGGTCGTCGTCGACGGGCGGGTGCCGGCCGACTTCGCCGTCCGGACCGCCGCGGCCGAACCGATCCCGGGTGACGTGACCCGGGCCATCGAGGAGCTGCCGGAGATCGGCTCCGTCGTCCAGGACGGGAACGGCCTGTTGGCGGTGAACGCGGCCGGCGGCGTCGACGGGGAGGACGCGCGGGCGGCCATCGTCGCGGCGACCGCGGACCACCCCGAGCTGTCCGTGCAGAGCTTCGCCCAGCGCCGGGCCGACTTCGAGCAGGACCTGAACGAGGCCGTGAACGTGGTGTTGGCGATCCTGGCCCTGGCCCTGGTGATCGCGTTCATCGGGATCGCCAACACGTTGTCGCTGTCGGTGCACGAACGGACCCGGGAGATCGGGCTGCTGCGAGCGCTCGGCCTGACCCGCAGGCAGACCCGGGTGATGCTCGGCGTCGAGGCGGCGCTCATGGGCGCGGTGGCGGCCGTCGTCGGGTCGGCGGCCGGCGCGCTGTTCGCCTGGGCCGCCGTGGCCAGCGTCGAGGAGCTGGAGTTCGTCGTGCCATGGGGGCAGCTGGCGATCAGCGCCGCCGTCGCGACGGCACTCGGCGTGCTGGCGTCGATCGCGCCGGGCCAGCGCGCCGCCCGGACGTCTCCGGTGATGGCGCTCGCCTCCGAGTGACCCCGCCCTCACCCGAGGTTGATCTTGGAGAAGTTCGGCATTCGTGGGGTGAAATGTCCGTTAGATGGACGAACTTCTCCAAGATCAACTCGGGTCGCGGGCGGGGGTGATCTAGCCTTGGTCGGGTGACGGAGGAACGGCCGGCGCGACTCGACGTCGGCGTCGTCGGCACTGGGCGGGTGGGCGCCGTGCTGGGCGCTGCGCTGGCCAGGGCCGGCCACCACGTGGTCGCCGGCTACGGCGTCTCGCTCACCAGCCGCACCCGGGCCGGCGCGCTGTTGCCGGACGTGCCGTTGGTCGACGTGCCGCAGGTGTTCGCCCGCGCCGGGCTGGTGCTGCTCGCCGTCCCCGACGACGCGCTGCCGGCGCTGGTCGAAGGGCTGGCCAGCACCAACACCATCCGGCCCGGGCAGTTGGTCGCGCACACCTGCGGTCGCTACGGCGTGGGCGTCCTCGATCCCGCGACGAAGGCGGGCGCCCTGCCGCTGGCGCTGCACCCGGCCATGACGTTCACCGGCACGTCGGTCGACCTGCAGCGGCTGTCCGGCGCGACGTTCGGCGTCACGGCGCCGGAGCCGCTCTGGCCGGTCGCCGAGGCGCTCGTCGTCGAGATGGGCGCCGAACCGATCCGCGTCGCCGAAGAGCGCCGCGCGCTGTACCACGCGGCGCTCACGCACGGGGCGAACCACCTGGTCACGCTGGTCAACGAGGCCATGGACCTGCTGCGCTCGACCGGCGTCGCCGAGCCCGACAAGGTGCTGGCACCGCTGCTCTCCGCGGCCTTGGACAACAGCCTGCGCCAGGGCGACGACGCGCTCACCGGGCCGGTCTCGCGCGGCGACGCCGGCACCGTCGCCAGCCACCTCGCCGAGATCGCCGAGTTCAGGCCCGAGTCGGTGAGCACCTACCTCGCGCTGGCCCGGCGCACGGCCGGCCGGGCGCTGGCCGCCGGGCGGCTCAAGGCGAGCGACGCCGAGGCGCTGCTCGACGTGCTCGCGGAGCCACCGTCCGTGCCCTGATCAGGAGGTGCGCAACGGCTCCAGCAGCCGGCGCGGCTCGCGCAGCGCGACGCTGACCGCGTCGGTCCGCGAGGTGACGGCGCCGGGACCGAGTCGGACCTCGACGTCCTCGGGCCGCACGGTGCCGCACGAGGGGCATCTTCCCGCCTCGAGCCGGGAGCCGCAGGGCAGGTGGGTATAGACCCGCCTCGGCCCCAGTTCGCTCAGATGGCGCTCGCCCCACTGGCTGAGCAGGTGCAGGGCCGGCCACAGCTCACGGCCCTTGGCGGTGAGCACGTACTCGTCGCGGGGCGGGGCGTCCTGGTAGCGCACCTTGGTCATGACGCCGGCGTCGACCAGCGCCTGCAGCCGGGCGGCCAGGACGGCGCGCGGGATGTCGAGGTGGGCGAGGAAGTCGCGGTAGCGGCGGACGCCGACGAAGGCGTCGCGCAGGATGAGCGGGGTCCACCGCTCGCCGACCAGTTCCAGCGCCCTGGCCAGCGAGCAGTCCTGACCGCTGTAGTCGGTTCCGAGCGCCATGCGCCCAGTCTACGACTCCAGGGTTCATTCATCGAACCTACAGGCGTATGCTGCCCAAAGGTTCAGTCAACGAACTCAGGAGCCGTCCCGCCATGTCCCTGCCGCCCGCCACCCTCCAGACCGCCGCGCCGGCCGCCACCAGCCGTCCGCCCCGGGCGACACTGCTCGTGGCCAGCGCGGCGACGCTGCTGGTGCTGATGAACTACACCGCACCGCTCGCGACGCTCCGCGACATCAGCGCGAGCCTGGACCTCGGTCACGCGGCGCAGACGTGGACGCTCAACGGCGTGCCGCTGGGTCTGGCCGCGCTGAGCCTGGCGGCCGGGAGCGTCGCCGACGACGTCGGCCGCAAGCGGGTGTTCGTCACCGGTCTGGGCGTGCTGGCCGCCGCGATGGTCGCCGGTGCGCTCGCCCCGACGGCGACGGTGTTCGTCGTCGCCCGCGTGGTCCAGGGCGCGGCCAGCGCGGCGCTGCTGGCCAGCAGCCTCGGCCTGATCGCGCACGCCCACCCGGACGGCCACGCGCGGCTGCGCGCCACCACCGTCTGGGGCGCGATGGTCAGCGCCGGCATCGCCGTCGGGCCGATCGTCGCCGCGACCCCCGCGCCCGGCGGCTGGCGCACGGCGTACGGGGTGTTCGCGCTGCTCGCGCTCGTCATCGCGGGCATCGGCGCGGTCGTGCTGGACGAGTCGCGCGCTGCGGTGCGGCGGCGGTTCGACGGGCTCGGTGTGGCCACGCTGGGGCTCGGACTGGCGGCACTGTTCACGGCGTTGATCCAGGTCCGCGACGGGGTGTCGGCGCCGGCCGTGGGATTCGCGGTGGCCGCCGTCGTGCTGCTCGGCGCGTTCGTCGCCGTGGAGCGACGAGGCCGGGAGCCGATGCTGGACCTACGCCTGTTCGCCCGGCGCGACTTCGTGGCGGCGACCGTCGGCGCGCTGCTCACCGGCATCGCCGTCATCGGGTTCTTCAGCTATCTGCCGACGCTGATCCAGCAGGGCCTCGGCCTGTCGGCGCTGTCGACGGCGCTGCTCTCGTCGCTGTGGGCGGGCATCGCGTTCGTCGTGGCGCTCGAGGTGCGCCGGCTGGCCCGGCACTGGCCCGGCTGGGCGATCGTCGCCACCGGGCTCGGACTGTCCGCCGTCGGCACCGCGGCACTGCTCGGGTTCCTCGAGGCCGGTTCGTGGCAGCGGCTGCTGCCCGGGCTCGTCGTCGCGGGGGTCGGCAGCGGACTGGTCAACGGCATCCTGCCGAAGCTCGCGGTCGACGGTGTTCCGGCGCGCAGCGCGGCGATGGGTTCCGGCGCCAACAGCGCGGCGCGCTACATCGGCGCGGCGGTCGGTGTCGCGGTGGCGGTGGCGGTGGTGGGCGCGGCGGGACCGGACCTCGCCCGGGCCACCGACGTCATGCTCGGCGTCGGTGCCGGCCTGGCCGCGGCCGGCGCCCTGCTCATGGTGCTGCTGAGGGACCGTCGTCGCTGAGGCGTCTGTGGTGGCCGTGGGGCCCCCTCCCACCAGGCGTCCGTTCGCTTCCATAGGCATGCCTGCCTGGTGGAGCGGGGACACCCCAACTCAACGTGATCATTTCCGGGTGTGTCAGGACCTGTGCCGGGATCCGCTGCCGCCGTCGGCGGCGACCTGGGCGAGGTAGAGGCGGCGCACGACGTCCTCGATGTCGGGTTCCTCGATGGCGAGGTCACGCACCTGGCCTCGGCGCCCGACCGCCTCCAGAACCGCGCCGGCCGTGGTCCGCTCCGGGGTGAACGCCAGCCGGTGCCGCAGGCCGTCGGACTCGACGGCGACGCAGCGGGTGCCGTCGACCGCGCCGAGGTCCGGCACCGGCTCGACCAGGTCGACCACCATGACACGCTCGGCGCCGACCCGCGCGGTCAGGCCGGGCAGCGTCCCGTCGTACACGAGCCGGCCGTGGTCGACCACCAGGATGCGGTCGGTGAGCCGTTGCACGTCGTCCATGTCGTGGGTGGTGAGCAGTAGCGTCGTGCCGTGCAGGGCGCGCTGTTCGGAGAGGAACACCCGCAGCCGCTCCTTGCTCAGCACGTCCAGGCCGATGGTCGGCTCATCGAGGATGAGCAGCCGCGGCGAGTGCAGCAGCGCGGCCGCGATCTCCCCGCGGATCCGCTGGCCGAGCGAGAGCTGCCGCACCGGCGACGCCAGGAACGTGCCGAGGTCCAGCCGGTCGACCAGCTCGTCGCGGCGGTTCGGCCAGGTCGCGTCCGGCAGCCGGTGGATGGCCGCGAGCGCGCGGAACGACTCCGCCAGCGGCAGGTCCCACCAGAGCTGGCTGCGCTGGCCGAAGACGACGCCGATCTGCCGGGCCAGCTCGCGGCGCCGGCGCACCGGGTCCAGCCCGCAGGTGCGCACCGTCCCCGCCGTCGGCACCAGGATCCCGGTGAGCATCTTGATGGTGGTGGACTTCCCGGCGCCGTTCGCGCCGATGTACCCGACGGCGGCGCCGTCGGCGAGGTCGAAGGTCAGGCCGTCGACGGCGGCGACGACGGTGCGCGCACGGCGCAGGCGGCCGGCCGGGCTGCGAATGACGAACTCGCGGCGCAGGTCGCGCACCTGGATGATCGGCTCGGTCATGATCCCGTCCCGGTGTAGTGGCGGAGGCCGGCCCGCCAGCCCAGCAGGGCGACGGTCCAGACGGCGAGGGCGGCCAGCGGCGCGCACCAGCCCAGCCACTGCGGCGTGCCCGCCGGGCCGGGCAGATCCAGCAGCACCAGCACCGGCAGGTAGGCGGTGAACGTGGCCGGCACGACGAACGTGAACAGCAGCCGCATCGGCAGGCTGAAGATGCTGGCCGGGTAGCCGGACGCGTAGGCACCGCCGTAGGTGAAGGCGTTGGCGAACTCCGACCCCTCGACCAGCCAGAACTGCACGGCCGACGCGCAGACGAACAGCCCGGCGAAGACCGCTGCGGCGGTCAGCGGCGTCAGCACGAGCAGCGCGACCTTGGCCGCCGTCCAGTCGATGTCGTTGAGCGGCAGCGCCACGACGAGCAGGACGACCGACACGACCACCCGGCCGAGCCGGCGCAGCGACACGTCGCTGGTGATCAGCTGGGCCAGCACCGGCAGCGGGCGGAGCAGGTACGCGTCCAGCGTCCCCGCACGCAGGTAGACCGGCAGGTTGTCGACGTGCCCGACCAGCAGGTCGGCCACGCTGAAGCCCACGTTGGCCAGTGCGAACAGCAGCACCGCGGCGGCGAAGTCCAGCTCGCCGAGAACGTCGACGTTGGAGAAGACGACGTAGACCTCGGCGAACTCCATCAGCCCGATGCTGACGCTGCCCAGTAGGTCGGACACGAACGAGCGCCGGTACGCCGTCTGCGACCGCATCCGCGACCCGACCAGCACCTGGTACGGGCGAAGCCGCTCACCCACCCTGCACCACCAGCTTCCGGGCGCCGCGCGCGAACACCAGCCGGCCCAGCAGCAGGACGCCGGTCAGCCAGGCCGCCTGGACGGCCAGGATGCCGAGCGCCGCCGTCCCCTCGGCGCGCGCCATGACGACGTCGGCGGGCGCCTGCAGCATCGACGGGTACGGCGTCAGCCCGGCGATCGTGGCCAGCCAGTCCGGGAACCAGTGCACCGGGATCACCAGGCCGGAGAGGATGCCCATGGCCACGACATTCAGGGTGAGCACGCCGCGCAGTTCGATCAGCCAGAACGCCGCCAGGTTCACCAGCCACCAGGTCGCGAACGACACCGAGATGCCCAACGTGATGCTCACCAGCCCGAGCAGGTACGGCAGTGGCGTCGACGGCAGCGCCAGCCCGGTGATCAGCGCGCCGGCCAGCAGCGGTGGCGCGCCGCGCGGGATGAACTGGTGTGCGGCGCGGCCGAGGAACCCGGCGAGGTAGGCGAACTGCGGGTCGAGCGGCCGGGCGAGGTCGATGGCGATGTCGCCGTCGCGGATGCGCAGCGCCAGCTCGTTCCAGTTGAACACGTTGACCGGCGCGATGAGGGCCTGCACGATCCACGCGTAGGTGGCGCCGGTGAGCGCGTCGTAGCCGGCCAGCGTGCCGCCGGCCGCCCCGATGGCGCCGACGGTGATGGACGCCTTGATCAGGCCGAAGACGGTGTTCGTGAACGCACCGGCCGCGGTCGCCAGGCGATACGTCGACCACCGGCGGAAGCCGAGGATGACGAGAGTGGCGAACAGGCGCACAGTCGCCGTACGTTACTCAGCCCGCTGACTGCTGTCACAGGGTTTTGTGTTACGTTGCCACCGGGCACACGTAAGGCCGTCCGGTTCGCGAGGAGCGACAGCGCGTGTCTGCCCGTTCGCAGCGCCGACTGCGTGCGACCATGCTCACCTTCTGCGCCGGTGTCCTGACGCTGGCCGGCTGCGGCGAGAGCGGCGGCGAGGAACCCACCGGCCTCGACGAGGCGACCGCGTCGACGCCCGGTACCGAGCCGTCGGCCGACCCGACGGCCACGCCGACGGACGAACCGACGGACGAACCGGCCGGCCCGACCGAGCACGCCTTCCCCGAGGCCGGCGTCACCATCGTCACTCCACCGCCGTCCGGCCCGGCCGAGGAGGCCGCGCTGGCCACGTACGTCGAGTTCGCCCGGGAGTGGCGCTGGTCGCTGGCCGAGGTGCGGCTCAGCGAGCAGCTCGTGGGGCTGGCCGTCGCGACGGTCGTCGACGGTGTCGAGCGCTCGCTGGACTACCAGGTCGACAACGGCATCCGCTACGGCGGTCAGATGGTCATCACCCCGGTCGTCGAGGAGAGCAGCGACACCCTGGTCGTGCTCGGCGGCTGCGTCGACGGCTCCGACGTCGTGCTGATCGACGACGGCGAGGAGCGGGTCCCCGAAGGCGTCGATCAACACCCGGTCATCCCCCTGCGCGCCGTGCTGGCCAACGACGGCAACGGCTGGCGGGTCAACGAGAACACACTCGACGAGGACGCATCATGCTGAACCGACACCCGACCCTCCGGCGCGTCGTCATGGGCGCCGCGCCCGCCCTGCTCGTCGCCACCGGCCTGACGGCGGCCGCGGTCCCGCCGGCGGCGGCGGACCCGGCGCCGGCGGGACCGCGGTGCAGCATCGGCAGCTGCGACGACGAGGACGGCGGATCGACGCCCGGTGGCGGCGACGGCGCCATCACCATCACCGTCTGGGGATCGGGCACGACCGGCGGCGGCGACGGCTACGAGATCCCGGCCGAGAACGTCACCGTCATGCCGCCGTGCCGTTACATCCAGAGCATGACCGGCAAGGATTACTACGACTACGTCCAGCGGTACGGCAACGGGCGCGACCCCGACGGCAACCCGCTCCCGCCGTACTCCGGCTACGAGAAGTACAAGGACGACACCGAGGGCCACTGGTGGGGCGGCATGTGCTCCAGCGCCGACTACGACGGCGACATCGAGGGGTTCGCCGAGTACGCCGACGAGTGGTTCGACGAGAACCCCGGCGTCTACGTGATGCCGGGCGAGCCGGTGCCCGTCCCGCCGATCCCGCCGGAGATCCTGGTCCAGGTCGCCTACGACGAGATGACGCTGCCCGACCCGCAGATCGGCTGGAACCCGCGGCGCGGCGGCGACGGCGCCACCGTCGTCAACGTGCCCACCTGGATGTGGCTCGACGACGGTCCGGTCGAGCTCGAGGTGCACGCCGAGGCCGGCGACAACGAGGCCCGGGTCGACGCGGTCCTGAGCTCGATGAACTTCTCCGCCAGCAACGCGGCGCCGGTCTCCTGCGACGGCCACGGCGTCGCCTGGATATCGGGCGCCACGTCCGACTGCTCGCTGACGTTCACCCGGTCCAGCGCGCGTCTGCCGGGCGGGGTCGCGAGTGTGCTGGCGGAGAGCGAGTGGACCATCGAGTGGTTCGCCAACGGCGAGCCGCGCGGTCCGCTCGACCCGCAGACCACCTCGGCGACGTTCGAGCTGCCGGTCGCGGAGGTTCAGGCGATCGTCGTCCAGTGACGCCCGGTACCGTGGCGGCGTGACCGACCCCATCGTCGCCCGTACCCGCGATGAGCTCGCCGAGGCGTTGTCGCGCGGCGAGAACGAGAGCGCCGTCGTCATGACGATGGGCGCGCTGCATGCGGGCCACCGTGCCCTCATCCGCGCCGCCCGCGACCTTGTCGGCACCGGCGGTGTCGTGCTGGTGACGATCTTCGTGAACCCGCTGCAGTTCGGCCCGGGCGAGGACTTCGACCGCTACCCGCGCCCGTTCGGCGCCGACCTCGCCGCCTGCGCCGAGGAGGGCGTCGACGTCGTCTTCGCACCGGCGACGGAGGAGCTGTACCCGTACGGCGAGCCGCAGGTCACCGTCGCGCCCGGACCGTTGGGCGGGCAGCTGGAGGGCGCGGTGCGGCCCGGCCACTTCGCCGGCGTGCTGACGGTCGTCGCGAAGCTGCTCAACCTCACCGTGCCCAGCTACGCGCTGTTCGGCGAGAAGGACTACCAGCAGCTGGTCCTGGTCGGCCGCATGGTGGCCGACCTCGAGCTGCCGTACGAGATCGTCGGCGTGCCCACGGTCCGCGAGGCCGACGGGCTGGCGCTGTCCAGCCGCAACCGGTACCTCTCGGCGGACGAGCGGGCCGCCGCGCCCGTGCTGGCCCGGGCGCTGGAGGCGGGCGCGGCCGCGGCGGCCGGCGGGCCCGGGGCCGTCCTCGCCGCCGCACGTTCCGAGCTGTCGGGCGTCGACCTCGACTACCTGGAGCTGCGCTCCGCCGACCTCGCACCCGACCCCGTCAGCGGGCCGGCCCGGCTGCTCGTCGCCGCCCGCGCCGGCACCACGCGACTCATCGACAACATCGACGTCGACCTGCCCTGACACCCCGGGGCGTAGGCTCTTGGCGCGTGACCGGAGTACGCATACCCCGCCGCATGCGCACAGAAGACCCAGGCTGGACGGTGTCCGCCGACGTCGTCGTGGTCGGCAGCGGCATCGCCGGACTGACCACGGCGCTGGAGGCCCGCAAGGCCGGCCGGGTCCTCCTCGTGACGAAGACCTTGCTGTCCGACAGCGCGACGGCGTGGGCACAGGGCGGCATCGCCGCGGCGCTCGGCCCGGAGGACAGTCCCGAGCAGCACCTGCGTGACACCCTCGTCGCCGGCGTCGGGCTGTGCGACGAGGCCGCCGTCCGCACGCTGGTGACCGAGGGCCCGCGGCGGGTCCGCGAGCTCGTCGAGCTGGGCGCGGAGTTCGAGCTGGCCGCCGACGGCTCCATCGCGCTGACCCGCGAGGGCGGCCACCACCGCGACCGCATCGCGCACTCCGGCGGCGACCAGACCGGCAAGGAGATCTCGCGGGCGCTGCTGGAGGCACTGGCCGCGGTCCGCGAGGACCCGCAGATCGAGGTCGTCGAGCACGCGCTGGTCACCGACGTCCTCACCGACGCCGCCGGCCGGGCCTGCGGCGTTGTCCTGCACGTCATCGGCGCCGGGCGCCAGAGCGGCGTCGGCGCCGCACTCGGCCGGGCGGTCGTGCTGGCCACCGGCGGGCTCGGCCAGGTCTACGCGTCGACGACCAACCCGCCGGTCGCCACCGGCGACGGCGTCGCGGCCGCGCTGCGGGCCGGTGCGCAGGTGGCCGACCTCGAGTTCGTCCAGTTCCACCCGACGGTGCTCTGGCTCGGCCGCTCCGCGAAGGGCCAGCAGCCGCTGATCTCCGAGGCGGTCCGCGGCGAGGGCGCCGTCCTGCGCGACGTCGAAGGCCGCCGGTTCATGAAGGGCCGGCACGAGCTGGCCGAGCTGGCCCCGCGCGACGTCGTCGCCAAGGGCGTCATGACGGCCATGGCCGAGACCGGCGCGGAGCACGTCTGGCTCGACGCACGGCACCTCGGCGCGGCGTTCCTCGAGGAGCGGTTCCCGACGATCGTCGCCCGCTGCCGCTCCTACGGCATCGACCCGGCCACCGATCTCGTGCCCGTCGCGCCGGCCCAGCACTACGCCAGCGGCGGCGTGCGCACCGACCGCCGCGGCCGCACCAGCGTGCCCGGCCTGTACGCGTGCGGCGAGGTGTCCTGCACCGGGGTGCACGGCGCCAACCGGCTCGCGTCGAACTCACTGCTCGAAGGGCTGGTCTGGGGCCACCGCATCGCCGAGGACCTCGCGTCGTCGCTGGGCGACGCCCACCCCGGCGACCCGGTCGAGCGCAGCGGCCCGGTCGGTCTGCTCCCGGCCGACGCCCGGCCGTTCGTGCAGTCGGCCATGACCGCCGGCGCCGGTGTGCTCCGCTCGGAATCGTCGCTGACGACGCTCGCCGCCCGGCTGGCGAGCCTCGCCGCCGATCCCATGAGTGAGCGAATGACCCCGGATTCCTGGGAGACGACAAATCTCCACACTGTGGCCGTTACGCTCGGTCGGCATGCCGCCATGCGCGAGGAGACGCGTGGTGGCCATTGGCGTGAGGACTTCCCGGACCGGGACGACCCCCGCTGGCGCGGCCACCTGGTCAGCGTCGTGGACCCGGACGGCGTGCTCACGACGACATATGAGCCCATGAAGGAGTAACGATGAGTTTGCCCGAGCCCGTGGCACTCGCGCTGAGCGAGGCGGGTCTCGATCCCCGATACGTCGACGACCTCGTCCGGGCCACCCTGGAAGAGGACCTCGGCGGCGGCGAGGACGTCACCACCGCCGCCACGGTGCCCGCCGGCCAGCTGGCGGTCGCCGTCCTCGGCGCGCGTGAGGCCGGCGTGCTCGCCGGGCTGCCGGTGGCCCAGGCGGTCTTCGCGGCCACCGACGCCGGCGTCGAGATCGAGCGGCACGCCGCCGACGGCGCGGAGATCCAGGCCGGGTCGAAGGTCCTGACCGTGCACGGCCGCACCCGCCAGCTGCTGCTGGCCGAGCGGACCGCACTGAACCTCGCCAGCCGGCTGTCCGGCATCGCCACCGCCACCCGAGCGTGGGTCGACGCACTGGCCGGCACCCCGGCCGCCGTCCGCGACACCCGCAAGACCACGCCGCTGCTGCGCCCGCTGGAGAAGTACGCGGTGCGGGTGGGCGGCGGGGTCAACCACCGGTCGACGCTGTCCGAGTCGGCGCTGATCAAGGACAACCACATCGCCGCGGCCGGCGGCATCACGGCGGCCTTCCAGGCGGTCCGGCGGGCCTACCCGGGCATCGCCGTCGAGGTCGAGGTCGACGACGTCGACGGCGCCCGCGAGGCGGTCGAGGCCGGCGCCGACCTCGTCCTGCTGGACAACTTCAGCGTCGACGACGTGCTCGAGGCCGTGAAGGTCGTCGACGGACGGGCCCGGCTCGAGGTCAGTGGCGGGCTGACGCTGGTGCAGGCCGGTGCCTACGCCGCCACCGGCGTCGACTACCTGTCCACCGGGGCGCTGACGCACTCGGTCCAGGCCCTGGACCTCGGCCTCGACGTGGTCGCCGTCGAGGCACACTGAGCGCATGCTGCTGGCGATCGACGTCGGTAACACCGAGACCGTCATCGGGCTGCTCGACGGCCTCGAGGTGCGGCACCACTGGCGCGTGGCGACCGTGCCGTCGCGCACCACCGACGAGTTCATGGCGCTGCTGCGCGGGCTGTTCGCGGGGACCGACGAGCCGATCGACGGCGTCGCCATCTGCTCGACGGTCCCCGTGGTGCAGCGCCAGGTGCGGTGGCTGACGGAGCGCTACTTCGCCGACGTGCCGGCGCTGCTGGTCGAGCCGGGGGTCAAGACCGGCGTGCCGATCCTCATGGACAACCCGCGCGAGGTCGGCACCGACCGCATCGTCAACGCGCTCGCCGCCATGCACAAGTACGGCACGGGGCGGCCGTGCATCATCGTCGACTTCGGCACCGCCACCACGTTCGACGTCGTCTCGGCGCGCGGTGAGTACATCGGCGGCGCGATCGCTCCCGGCATCGACGTGTCGCTGGAGGCACTGCGCAACGCCGCGGCCCAGCTGCGCCGGGTCGAACTGGTCCGGCCCCGGTCGGTCATCGCCAAGAACACGGTCGAGGCGCTGCAGTCCGGCGCACTGTACGGCTTCAGCGCCCAGGTCGACGGCATCGTCACCCGCATGGCGGCGGAGCTGGGGGTGGGAATCGACGGTGTCACGGTGATCGGGACGGGTGGGCTGGCGCCGTTGGTGCTGGACGAGGCGGCGACGATCGAGTTCCACGAGCCGTGGCTGACGCTGATGGGCCTGCGGCTGGTCTTCGACCGCAACCACCCCGCCTGAAATGATCACGTTCAGTGGGGTGTGTTCGCTCTACCACCCATGCATGCCTGGTGAAGCGTGAGAACGCCTGGTGGTGTGTGCGGCAAGCGCTTTCCGAGCCCGGCCCAGGCGAGTTCACGTCCCACTAGGCATGCATGGGTGGTAGAGCGGGAACACCCCCACTCAACGTGATCATTTCGGGGCGCGGAGCAGGGCGTTGAGGTCGCCGACCGGCCCCAGGTGCTGCAGCTTGTCGGGGTTGATCTGGTTGTGCACGCCGGTGATGCGGCCGTCGACGATGGTCAGCGACAGCACGCCGACCACGGCGCCGTCGGGCCCGGACACCCGGGCGCCGGGCTGGCCGTTCACCGTCACCGGCGCCACCGTCGCCCCGATCTGCGCGCCCGTGCGGCCGAGGTTGGCCAGGAACCGCGCCACCTGCAGCGCGCCGACCAGGGGCTTGCGCACCGCCGCGGTCTTGCCGCCGCCGTCGCCCTCGAACACGACGTCCTCGGCGAGCAGCCGTTCCAGCGCGCCGACGTCGCCGTCGTTCATGGCGGCGAGGAAGGTGCGGGCCAGCTCGTCCCGGCGATCGGGCGACGGCTCGAACCGCGGGCGCCGCGCCTCGATGTGCTTGCGGGCGCGGGTCATCAGTTGCCGGCAGTTGGCCTCGCTGCGCTCCACGATCGCGGCGATCTCGTCGTAGGCGTAGCCGAACACCTCGCGCAGCAGGAACACCGCCCGCTCGACCGGCGAGAGCGTCTCGAGCACCACGAGGAACGCCGTCGACAGCGACTCGGTCTGCTCGACCCGCCGGGCGGGGTCGTCGTCGCCGGCCAGCAGCGGCTCCGGCAGCCACGACCCGACGTACTGCTCGCGCCGGTGCCGGGCCGAGCGCAGTGCGTCGATGGCCAGCCGGGTGGTGACGGTGGTGGCGTACGCCTCGGGGTTGTCGGCCCGGGTGCCGGACTCGCCGGCGCGGTACATGCGCAGGAACGCCTCCTGCACGACGTCCTCGGCCTCACTGACGCTGCCCAGCATGCGGTAGGCCACCGAGAACATCAGCGGCCGCAGGTCGTCGTGGGCGACCGCGAGATCGGTCACGCCGCCGATCCTGTCACAGGACGGCGGGTGCCCTCGTCGGAGGGGGCAGGACACGAGAAGAGGAGAACGACATGCGAGTCTTCCTGGCCGGCGCCACCGGCGCCTTGGGACGCTCCCTCGTCCCGCTGCTGGTGCAGGCTGGACACGAGGTGACCGGCACCACCCGGTCGGAGTCCAAGATCGCCGAGCTGCGCGCCGCCGGCGCCGAGGGTGCGGTGATGGACGGGCTGGACGCCGCCAGTGTCCAGGCCGCGGTTCGCGCCGCGAGGCCGGACGTCGTCGTCCACCAGCAGACCGCGCTGGGCGACGGGATGGGCGACCTGAAGCGCATCGACAAGGGCTTCCACGCCACCAACCTGCTGCGGACCGAGGGCACCGATCACCTGCTCGCCGCGGCGCTGGAGGCCGGCGCCACCCGCTTCGTCGCGCAGAGCTACACCGGCTGGCCCAACGCGCGCATCGGCGGCCCGGTGAAGACCGAGGACGAACCGCTGGCCTCGCCTCCGCCGACCGGCGCCGTCGAGGCGTTGCGCGCGATCCAGTACGTCGAGCAGGCCACCACCGGCACCTCGGGCATCGACGGGCTGGCGCTGCGCTACGGCAGCTTCTACGGCCACGGAACCGGCTTGACCGGCGATGTCGCGGACCTGCTGCGCAAGCGCCGGCTGCCGATCGTGGGCGGCGGCACCGCGGTGTGGTCGATCCTCCACATCGACGACGCCGCTCGCGCCACGCTGGCCGCGATCGAGGGCGGCGCGCCGGGCGTCTACAACATCGTCGACGACGATCCCGCGCCGGCCGCGGACGTCCTGACCACGCTGGCCGCCGCGATCGGCGCGAAGAAGCCGCTCAGGCTGCCGGCCCGGCTGGCCCGGCCGCTGATCGGCGAGTTCGGCGTGACGTTCATGACCGCACTGCGCGGCTCGTCGAACGCCAAGGCGCGGCGCGAGCTCGGCTGGAAGCCGGAGCACGCGAGCTGGCGGCAGGGGTTCTACGAGCGGTAGTCGCGCCGCCCGGCCGGCACATCGGGGCTGTGCTCGACGAACGACCAGCCGTGCGCTTCGATGGCCCGGTGCGCCGGCCCGCTCACGGCGGCGAATGACACCTCGAATCCCTTCGACCGGCCGCGCGAGGACAGCTCGCGCAGGAACTCGAAGGCGGCGTCGCTCATGCCGGTGACCTGGTGCATGTTGACGACCACGTGGTTGAGCGCGTTCAGCTGCTCCAGGCGGTCGACCCGGTCGATGGCCGGGCCGAACGCGTCGTCGGGGTCGGTGCCGACCACGCCGGAGAGGAACACGACGATCTCGCGGGCGCCACGGTCGACGACTTCCACAGTGCTCATCGACCTCACCTCCACCCTCCAGCGTGACAGTTCCGTCGCATCGGCGGCAACCGGTGCGCGGCTGCCCGTGAACGAGGAGGTGCGCATAAGGCCTAGGCTTGTCCCTCATGAGTGGACTGCCGCCGAGCGACGAACAGGATTTGCCCGAGCAGATGCGTATCCGGCGCGAGAAGCGCGCGGAGCTGCTGGCCTCGGGGCAGCCGCCCTATCGTCTCGGATTCCCGCGCAGCCACACCTTCGGCGCGCTGCGGGCGGCTTATCCCGACTTGCCCCCTGGCGAGGAAACCGGCGACCGCGCGTCCGTCGCCGGCCGGGTGATCTTCCTGCGCAACACCGGCAAACTCTGTTTTGCCCGGCTGCGCGAAGGCGATGGCGCCGAACTCCAGGTCATGCTCTCCCTCGACCGGGTCGGCGAGGAGAGCCTGGCGTCGTGGAAGCATCTGGTCGACATCGGCGATCACGTCGGCGTCGAGGGTGAGGTCATCGTCAGTAAGCGCGGCGAGCTGTCGGTGTCGGCCGACCGCTGGACCATGCTTTCCAAGGCGCTGCGGCCGCTGCCGGTGGCGCACAAGGATTTGAATGAGGAAACCCGGGTCCGGCAGCGTTACGTCGACCTCATCGTCAATCCAGACGCCCGGACCATGGTGCGAACTCGCGCCGCCGTCACCCGGGCGGTGCGAGAAACGTTGCATCGGCACGGCTACCTCGAGGTCGAGACGCCGGTTCTGCAGCTCATCCACGGCGGCGCGTCGGCGCGTCCATTCCAGACGCACCTGAATGCGTTCGACATTCCGATGACGTTGCGTATCGCCCTGGAGCTGTACCTCAAGCGGGCCATCGTCGGCGGCGTCGACAAGGTCTACGAGATCGGCCGAATCTTTCGGAACGAGGGTATCGATTCCACGCACAGCCCCGAGTTCACGATGCTCGAGGCCTATGCGGCGTACGGCGACTACGACACGATGGCCGAGCTCACCCGCGATCTGGTGGTCGACGCCGCGCGGGCCGTTGGCGCCACCGTCGTGCCCGACGGCCGGGGCGGCGAGATCGACCTCGAAGCGCCGTGGCAGCACGTCACCCTGCACGAGGCCGTCTCGCAGGCCGTCGGCGAGCAGATCAGCATCGACACCCCGGTCGAGCGGCTGCGCGAGCTGGCCGAGAAGTACGAGGTCGGGCTGGACCCGTCCTGGGGGCACGGCGAGGTCGTCCTCGAGCTGTTCGAGAAGCTGGCCGAGCACACGTTCCTGGCACCCACGTTCATCCGCGACTATCCGGAAGAGGTGCGGCCGCTGGCCCGGCCGCATCGCGACGACCCGCGGCTCACGGAGGCGTGGGACCTCATCATCCGCGGCGTCGAGATGGGCGTCGCGTACTCGGAACTCGTCGACCCCGTGGTGCAGCGGGAGCGGCTGACGGCGCAGTCGCTCAAGGCGGCCGCCGGCGACCCCGAGGCCATGCAGCTCGACGAGGACTTCCTGCGCGCCCTCGAATACGGCATGCCACCCACCGGCGGCATGGGGCTGGGAATCGACCGGCTGATGATCCTGCTCACCGACTCGGGCATTCGCGAGACGATCTTGTTCCCGCTGGTGAAGCCGGAATGACGCCGCCGGCTGATATCGAGCCGGATCAGCGCTTTCGGGTGCGGCGGGCCCGTACCGCCGATGTACGGCACATCCGTGCCTTGCTGGACGGATACGCGGCACAGCGGATCCTGCTATCCAAAGAGACGGTCACCCTATATGAGGACATCCAGGAGTTCTGGGTGGCCGAAACGGTTTCGGACGACGTGCCAGGCACCGTCATCGGGTGTGGTGCGTTGCACGTCATGTGGGAGGATCTCGCGGAGGTCCGCACCCTCGCCGTCGCGGCGGAATGGCGGCGGCATGGTGTCGGCCACGTGCTGCTGTCCCGTTTGCTGCGGGTGGCCGAAGAACTCGGTGTCGTACGGGTGTTCTGTCTCACGTTCGAGGTCGACTTCTTCGCCCGACACGGATTCGAACGCGTGCAAGGTACGCCGGTAGACACGGACGTCTACGCACAGTTGTTGCGGTCGGCTGACGAAGGCGTTGCCGAGTTCCTCGACCTCGACCGGGTGAAGCCGAATACTCTGGGTAACGTGCGGATGCTACGTCGAATGGGTACCGCAACACAAAACGGGCGGGCCGACTCGCGGCAGACGAATTGAAAATCAGTGTTCCAAGGCGTAACAATAGTGTTGTCACACCTAATCTTCGAGTGCACCCCCGCAGGAAGGATCAACGATGGCGCAAAAGGTTCAGGTGATTCTGCTCGACGATCTCGATGGCGGTGAAGCCACCGAGACCGTGAGCTTCGCCTTGGACGGAGCCACGTACGAGATCGATCTGTCGTCCAAGAACGCCGGCAAACTGCGCGACGCGCTGGCACCTTACGTCGCCTCGGCGCGCCGGGCGTCGGCCAGGCGGGGGCGTGGCCGAGCCGCTGCCACCGGTGGCCGGGCCAACCGCACCGACACGACGGCCATTCGGGAATGGGCTCGCGACCAGGGCCTAAAGGTGTCCGACCGGGGTCGCATCCCGTCCGACATCCTGGCGAAGTACGAGTCCGCTCACGGGTGATGACGGAGTCGTCAACGCATCACCGCGGAGATGCACGGGGGATTTGACGCGGGAAGGGGCCGGCGCCTGATTCAGGCGGCCGGCCCCTCGCGTGTTCGGGGAACGGGTGTGGCTCAGGCGTCGGTGAAGACCTGGCGCTGCCGGCCGAGGCCGTCGATCTCCAGCTCCACGACGTCGCCGGCTCGCAGGTAGGGCTGGCCGGGCATCCCCATCGCGACGCCGGCCGGCGTGCCGGTGTTCACCAGATCGCCCGGCTCGAGCACCATGAACTGGCTCAGGTACCAGATGACGTGCTCGATGCCGAAGATCAGGTCGGCCGTGGTGCCGTCCTGCCGCTTCTCGCCGTTCACCCACAGCCGCAGCCCCAGCTTGCCGGGGTCGTCGACCTCGTCGGCCGGCACCAGCCACGGGCCGAGCGGGTTGAACGTCTCGCACGACTTGCCCTTGTCCCACTGGCCGCCGCGCTCGAGCTGGAACGCCCGCTCGGAGACGTCGTTGGAGATGACGTAGCCGGCGATGACGCCCGAGGCGTCCTCGGGGGCGTCCAGATAACGGGCCTCCTGGCCGATGACGACGCCCAGCTCGACCTCCCAGTCGGTCTTGACGCTGCCGCGCGGCACCAGCACCGTGTCGTTCGGCCCGACGACCGTGTTCGGCGCCTTCATGAAGATGATCGGCTCTTCCGGCAGCGCGGCGCCGGTCTCGGCTGCGTGGTCGCGGTAGTTCAGCCCGATGCACACCACCTTGCCGGGCCGGGCGATCGGGGCGCCGATGCGCGCGTCGTCGCCCGGCAGCTGCGGCAGCGCGCCCTCGGCCAGCGCGGCACGGACCCGCGCGACGCCGTCGCCGGCCAGGAACGCGCCGTCGATGTCGCCGGTGACCGAGCTCAGGTCGTAGACCGTGCCGTCGTCGGCGCGGACGGCGGGACGTTCCGCGCCCCGGTCGCCGATGCGCAGCAGTTGCATGTCGTCTCCTCGTGTCGGGTGGTCTGGTGCGGGTGTGCGAGTCAGGGCAGCCGGACGTGGCTGGGGTTCAGCTCGTCCACCGTACGAGCACCGAGCAGCTGCATGGTGCGCCGGACCTCGGTGGTCAGGATCTCCGCGGCCCGGGCCACGCCGCGCTCGCCACCGGCCATCAGCCCGTACAGGTAGGCACGGCCGACCATGCAGGCGTCGGCGCCCAGAGCCTTCGCCGCGACGATGTCCGCGCCGCTGGTGATGCCCGTGTCGAGGTAGATCTCGGTGCGGTCGCCGACGGCAGCGGCGACCTCGGGCAGGATGCGCAGCGGCACCGGCGCGCGGTCGAGCTGGCGGCCGCCGTGGTTGGACAGCACGATCGCGTCAGCCCCCGCGTCGACCACCCGCCGGGCGTCGTCCACGGTCTGGACGCCCTTCACGATGAGCGGCCCGGACCAGATCGACCGCAGCCACGCGAGGTCGTCGATGGTCATCGTCGGGTCGAAGAGCATGTCCAGCAGCTCGGCGATGGTGCCCTTCCACGACGTCAGCGAGGCGAACTGCAGCGGCTTCGTGGTCAGCATGTTCATCCACCACGCCGGGTGGGCGGCGGCGTCGAGCACCGTCTTCGCCGTCAGCGTCGGCGGGATGGTGAAGCCATTGCGGACGTCGCGCAGCCGGGCGCCCGCCACCGGCACGTCGACGGTGAGCACCAGCGCCTCGAACCCGGCGTTCGCGGCCCGTTTCACCAGGTCCTCGCCGGCCGAGCGGTCCTTCCACACGTACAGCTGGAACCACTTGCGCGCCCGCGGCGCCGCGGCGGCGACGTCCTCGATGGACGTCGTGCCCATCGTCGACAGCGCATACGGGATGCCCGCGCGCTCGGCGACCCGGGCGACCGCGCTCTCGCCCTCGTGGTTCATCATCCGGGTGAAGCCGGTGGGCGCGAACGCGAACGGCTGGGCGGCGGGCTGGCCCAGCATCGTCGTCGTGGTGTCGACCTCGGACACGTCGTGCAGCACCGACGGCCGGAACTCCAGGTTCGCGAACAGCGACCGGGCCCGGCGCAGGCTGATCTCGGCCTCGGCCGCGCCGTCGGTGTAGTCGAACACCGACCGCGGCGTGCGCAGCCGCGCGATGCGCCGCAGGTCGGCGATGGTCAGGGCATTCGCCAGCCGGCGGTCGGTCGGGTTCAGCGTGGGCCGTTTGGTGCGAAGCAACGGCCTGAGCTCGGACCAGCGGGGGAGTTGTCGGTCGGTCATGGAGCGGCTCCGTGGACGTCAGCCATGTGGTCAGACCACAAGGTATCAGTAGGGTTCTTGCGTGAGGACCCACGAGCTGGTGCTCCACCAGGTGGAGGCCGACCTGGCGGCCGGGAAGCTGAGGCTGGGCGACCGCCTGCCCGGCGAGCGCGCCCTCGCCGGCCAGCTCGGCGTCAGCCGGCCGTCGGTGCGCGAGGCGATCCGCGTCCTCGAGGCCATGGGCGTCGTCCGCACCTCGGTCGGCTCCGGCCCCGACGCCGGCGCCGTCATCGTCGCCGACCCGGGCTCGCCGCTGACCGCCGCCCTGCGGCTGCATCTCGCGACCAGCCACCTGCCGATGGGCGACATCGTCCAGACCCGGGTGCTGCTGGAGTCGTGGGCCGTGCGCGAGGCGTCCGGCCGTGCCACTCCGTCGCAGGTCGCGGCGGCGCAGCAGCTGCTCGACGCCATGGACGAACCCGACCTGCCGCGGGAGCGTTTCCACCTCCTCGACGCCGAATTCCACGTCGCGCTGGCCACGCTGGCCGGCAACGTGCTGGTCTCGACCATCATGGCGTCGCTGCGCGAGGCGATTCACGGCTACGTCATCGCCGCCGCGCCCCACGTGCCCGACTGGACGCCGGTCGCGGCCCTCCTGCGCGCCCAGCACCGCGCCGTCCTCGCCGCTATCGCCGACGGCGACGGCGACAGCGCGGCCAAGCTCGTCGCCGAGCACATCGAGGGCTTCTACAAGGCCTCCCGGCTGGGCTGATCGCGGCCTCGCTCCGCCGCCTCGACGGGATGCGGACCGGTGGCACCGGCCCTCGGCGTCCCGGCCGGTCGGTTGCGCCCCGGGTTCTCGGGAGCGGGCGGCGGGCCGTCATGAGGCGTTCAGGTGCACCGCGAGGCGTGCGCGCCTGGTGGAGCGGGACGACGCCTGGTCTCGTACGCGATCGTTGATGATCACCGTCGTTCATCAGCGCTGACTGCCGCCCCGGTTCGCGTCGATGCACCGGCGGTCGGCATCGTGATGACGGGTGGGTCGTCGTTGCCGGGCACCAACCTCTGGTCAGGGGTTCGCGCGGAAGCCGAACTCACTGCCGCCCCACCTCCATCGGACGCTCCCTCGTCCGGGCGCGTCTCCCGGGTCCGTGGCCTACTGTGCGCCGTCCAGGCGGCGCCTCGCGGTGTTCTCGCCAGTCGTCATGGAACTCTCGACGCCTGCGCCGGCGGGGGCCGCGGCCGGCCGGGCCTGTCGCCGGGTTGCCCATGAGGCTGTCGGCTGGGCGGTCACCCGTCCGGGAACGGGTCCTCGGGCAGCAGGCCGTCCAACTCCGCGTCGGCCGCATGCACCGCCGGCACGTACTCGTTCTCGATCTCGTAGAGCCGTTCCCCGAGCCGGAACGTCGGTGCCGGGCCGTACTCGACCGGGCCGAGCCGGGTCGTGCGCGGGTAGCGCAGGTTGACCTCCATCGGCCGGTCGCGACGCAGCAGGCCGCCGGTGAGCACGGCGATGCGCCGATCGGTGACCGCGACGTAGCAGTCGACGCCGGACATCACGCTGCCGAACCAGACGGCCGTGATGGGGATGAGGTAGCCGATCTGCTCGCCGTCCTCGAGGAGGTCCTGGCAGCGGCGGCGGACGTGCGCGGGCACCGGCATGCCCCACTGTGGCACGGCGGACCGCGGTCACGGCGCTGCCATGGCACAAACCGGACAATCTCGATCTAGGTGGGTCGAAGTTACGGCAAGATGCCGCTAGTGTTTCCCCAACATCGGGGCGGCTTTCCACAGCTCTCGTAGAAAGTCCTTGGCCGCAGCCGGCTCCGGTGCAGTGAGCATCTCGAGCAACGGTCCCGCACTTTCGACGGAGCGAGGAGACGACCATGGCTCAGGAACACAGGTTGAGCCGGCGCCGGCTGCTGACGATCAGCGCCGGCACGCTCGCGGCAGCCGCCATCGCACCGGCCGCGCCGGCGCTGGCCGGTCCGCTGGTGAGCAACGTGCCCAACCCGCTGCTGCCCCCTGGCAAACGCGGCACCATCCTGTACACCCAGCGCGACGCGACCGCGCGGCGCGGCATCTGGAACAACCCGGCACCGACCACGGGGTATCTCGGCGGCCCGAACTTCCCGGTCGACCCGGACGACCTCGGCCCGCTCGTGCCGCTGCCCGGCGGCTTCCGTGAGGTGTTCCTGTTCCTGGCGAACGCCGGCTTCAAGCAGGTGGAGTTCGCCGGCTACAGCCAGAACGCCGAGAACCAGGGCGGCAACGTTCCCCCGCTCACCCAGGGCAGCACCTTGCTCCGGCAGAACTTCCCGGCCTATCTGAACTACGCACGGACGCTGCGAGGCTTCCTCGACGAGGCCGGGCTGGAGGCGATCGGCAACCACGGCTTCATCCCGAACAGCTGGCCGGGCGGCCCGAACGGCGGCATGACGGCCGACGACTACGACCGCTTCCAGGTCGAGCTCGAGTTCGCCTCGATCCTCGGCATGCCCTACATGGGCACCGGCGGTGACCCGACCGGCAGTGGCACCAAGGAGGCCTGGGACCTCGCCGCCCAGAAGTGGGAGGCGATCAACGACCTGTCCTGGAACGCCCACCGCATCCGCATGTACCCGCACAATCACGCCGACGCGTACGGCTTCCTGCAGGACGGCCCCATGGTCCAGGTGACGGTCGACCGTGTCACCGGTGCGCCACTGCCGCAGCCGCAGATGGTGCGCGGCGAGTCCGGCATCCGCCGGATGCAGTACTACCTGGACATCACGCCCAGCACGAAGTGCCTCTGCGAGATCGACATCTACTGGGCGCACTCGGCCCAGCACCGATTCCGCTGGTATTACGACTGGGACGGCCAGCGCCGCGAAAGCATCTTCAGCCCGATCGACCAGATCGCGGCCCAGCCGCTGCGCTACCCGCTCTACCACGCCAAGGACGGCGAGCGGCGCGATGACCAGCCGGTCGGCGTCGGCGAGGGCTACCGGATGATCCCGTTCGGCGACCCGCGCAGCGACATCGACTACGACGCGATCTTCCGGCGGCACCGTCCGCGCGGCTACCACAACCCCAACTACGAGGACGACAGCGCGCCCGGTGGCGCCGGTGACCCGGGCCGTTCCCTGCGGCACGCCGTCATCAGTGGCACCAACATGGCGAACATGGCTCGCTGAAGCTCCCCGGCCGGCCGGGTGACCCCCGGCCGGCCGGGTGATTCAGCTCGCCCGGCTCAGCACTCGCTCGACGTAGCGCGGGGCCGGCTCGTCGGTGGTGATGCGGCCGTCGGCCACCTCGACGACACGGTCGACCCAGTGCAGCGACTGCGGACGGTGCGTGACGACGATCGTGGTGCGGCCGGCCGACGCCACCCGCATGGCCTGGTTGACCTTCCGCTCGCTGGCGAGGTCCAGGTTGGACGTCGCCTCGTCGAGGATGAGGATCGACGGGTCGCCGAGCAGTGCCCGGGCCAGGCACACCAGCTGCCGTTGGCCGGCCGACAGCGAGCGGCCCCGTTCGGCCACCACGTGGTGATAGCCGCCCGGGAGCCGGGTGACGAACTCGTGCGCCCCGACGGCGCGGGCGGCCGCCTCGACCTCGGCGTCGCTGGCGTCGGGCCGCGCGTAGGCGATGTTGTCGCGGATGGTGCGTGAGAACAGGAACGGCTCCTGCGGCACGTACCCCAGGTGCTGCCGATAGCTGGTGACGTCCAGGTCGTCGAGCGGCCGGCCGTCGACCAGCACGCGACCGTCGGTGGGGTCGTAGAACCGCGCGACCAGCTTCGACAGCGTCGACTTCCCGGCGCCGGTTCGCCCGACGAACGCGACCCGCTGACCGGCCGGCACGTGCAGGTCGACGTCGCGGACGGCGTCGGTGGCGGCGCTGGCGTAGCGCAGCCGGACCTGCTCGAACCGGAGGTCGCCCGCGATCGCGTCGACGGGCATCGCGTCGGGCCGCACCGGCGTGGACGTCTCCAACGCCAGCAGCGCGCGGACCCGGACGAGCCCCGTGCGCGCCCGCTGGTAGACGTCGAACACCGACGACAGCTGCTGCACCGGCGCGAACACCTGGGCGAGATACAGCAGGAACGCGATCAGCGTGCCGAGCGCCAGCGTGCCTGCCTCGATGCGCTGCGCTCCCACCCAGAGCACGGCCGCGATGGCCAGCACCGAGAGCAGCTCGATCGCGGCCACGTACACCGATGTCGCGTACAGCCCGCGCAGGCTGGCCGTGACGTACTGGCGGCCGAGTCCGGCGAACCGCCCGAGGTTGACCGCCTCGCGCCGGAACGCGTGCGTCACCCGGATGCCGGCCATGCTCTCCTGCACGTCGGCGTTGATCGTCGACAGCAGCTCGCGGGCGTCGTCGTAGGCGACCGAGGCGCGCCGCCGGTACCACCAGGTGACGGCGCCGGCGAACGGCACGACCCCCAGCACGACCAGAGCCAGCATCGGGTCCAGCGCGACGACGACCACCGTCATGCCGGCGAACGTGGCGACGCTGACGACGGCGTTGATCAGCCCGACCTGGAACAGCTGCGCGATCGCGTCGACGTCGGAGGTGATGCGGGTCATGACCCGGCCGGCCTGCGTGCGGTCGTAGAAGTCGATGCCCAGACGTTGCAGCTGGCCGAAGATGCGGACCCGCATCGCCAGCAGCAGCCGCTCGGTACTGCGCGTCGTCCACAGGTAGCCCGTGCGCTGGTCCACCCAGAGCAGCCCGACCAGCACCGCCGCCGCGAGGCACACCCACAGCAGCACGCTGGCCGAGCCCGCGCGCATGCCGTCGTCGACCGCCTCCTGCACGAGCATCGGGTTGGCCAGCGTGATCGCCGCCTCCAGGATGACCAGCGCGAGGCCGACCAGCAGGCCGCCGACGTACGGGCGCAGGAATGACGGCAGCCGCAGCGGGCCGCGGGTGCCGCCTTCGCGTTCGAGGTCGACGTTCGGCGGGTCCTGCGGCGGCGGCAGCGCGGCGATGCGTTCGGCGACCGCGGGCGGCACCGCGAGCTGCAGGCTGGGCAGCGAGCCGGTGGCGTCCTGCCGCGACTCCCATGCCGACGCCGTGGCCTCGAACCGTCCGGCGCGGGCGTGCGACATCAGGTCCGTCGTCCGGTCGGCGACCTCGGTGCCGGGACCGTCGCCGAACAGATCGCGGTACAGCGCGTTGCGTTCCAGCAGCTCGGCGTGCCCACCCTCGTCGACGACCCGGCCGTCGTCGACCAGCACGACGCGGTCGGCCAGCCGGAGCGTGGACTCGCGGTAGGCGACCAGCAGGACGGTGCGGCTGGCGAGGAACGGCTCGAGGTTGGCGTGGATGAGCTCCTCGACCTTGACGTCGACCGACGAGGTGGCGTCGTCGAGCAGCAGGATGTCCGGCTCGGCCAGCAGCGCCCGGGCCAGCGCGACCCGCTGCCGCTGCCCGCCGGACAACGTGATGCCCTGCTCGCCGACCACGGTGTCGTAGCCGTCGGGCAGCGCGTCGATGAACTCGTCGGCCAGCGCCGCGCGGGCGGCCGCGCGGATCTCGTCGATGCCGGCGTCGGGGCGGCCGTAGGCGATGTTCGCGGCGATGCTGTCGGAGAACAGGAAGCTGTTCTCGAACACCACCCCGATGCGGCGGCGCAGCTCCGGCAGCGACCACCGGCGCACGTCGATGCCGTCGACGGTGACCGTGCCGGCGTCGGCGTCGAAGAACCGCGGCAGCATCGACAGCGCCGTCGACTTGCCGCAGCCGGACGGCCCGACCAGCGCGACCGTCTCGCCCGGTTTGACCTCGAGGCTGAAGCGGCGCAGCACCTGGTGACCGTCGCCGTCGGCGTAGGCGAACCGGAGCTGGTGGAACGAGACCGCGCCGCCCCGCTCGTCGGCCGGGACCGGGCGCAGCGGCTCGGTGATCTCGGCCTGCAGGTCGAGCAGCTCACCGACCCGCTCGGTGGCCGCCTTGCACAGCGGCGCGTTGGTCAGCACCATGCCGGCGACGCGAGCGGCGCCGATCAGCTCCGCGAGGTAGCCGGTGCAGGCGAGGAACACGCCGATGGTGAGCTGGCCCTCGATGACCAGCAGGCCGCCGGCCAGCAGCACCAGCACCTGGCCGAACAGCGGCGCGCCCTGCAGCGACGCGATGAACGGCGCCCGCAGCCGGACCGCCCGGACCCGGGCCTGGAACATGTCGAGCAGCGCGCCGTGCAGCCGCGCGGTCTCGGCCGGCTGCTGGCCGAACGCGCGGACCACGCGGACACCGGTGACGGCCTCCTCGACGCGGGAGGTCATCTCCGCCTCGCGGTCCTGGGCGTCCCAGCCGGCCGCGTACACCTGGCGGCGCTGCCGGTTGGTGACCGCGAACACCACCACGATGACCGCGACCACCAGCGCGGCGATCAGCGGGGACAGCGTGAACATGACGATCACCGCGAGCAGCGACGACAGCAGTGTCGCCGCCACCTGCGGGATCCAGCTGAGCAGCATGTGGACATAGCGCAGGTCGCCGCTGATGCGCGACACCAGCTGGCCGCTTTGCAACTGTGCGTGGCCGGTGAAGTCGAGGCGCTGCAACGTGTCGTACACGTCGTGGCGCAGGTCGTCCTGGATGCGGAAGGCGGTCACGCCACCGACGTAGCGCCACCAGCTGGACAGGATGAAACGGGCCACCGCCAGGCCGATGAGCAGCAGGATCAACGGCATCAGCGGCGCGGACCGGGTGTCGATGGCGTCGTCGACCACCCGGCCCTGGGTCACCGGGACGGCGGCGACGGCGACCGCCCAGGCCAAGGCCACGACGACAGAGACGATCAAGGTGCCGCGATGGCGGAGGAGATAGGGAGCGAGCCGGCGGAAGGTGCCGGGCGGCTGTGAGGGTTCGGCTGACGCGGCGGCCAGCGACGGCGTTGACGGCTTGGAGGTCTGGGCTGAGGGACGCGCGGACGCGGTGCGGCTGGGCACAGGGAGCTCCCGTAGCAGCGGTTGGATTGTGATCACCCCGACTGGGGGTCGCGGAAAAGCCTACGCCCGCCCGGTCGGCGGGATCAACGGTTCGGAGCCAGCTCCGCGACCTCGATGTCGGCCCGGAACCGCGCCCTTGATCGCGGCCGTTTGGCCGGCCGTTCATGTGCCGACCTCGGTGTCGGCGAACGCCCTGCTGTGGTCGCGTTCCCGGGTATCGGAGCTGTTCAGCGCGTTGCGGGCGCCCGGGGGTGCGTTGCCGCGGCCCGTGTCGCTGGGGGTGGCTCGTGTGGCTGGGATGGCCCGCGCTGCCGGTGCCGCCGGGCTCGCAGCGGCGGCCGCGTCGCCGTGGCGCGGCGGGTGCCGTCGGTCGCGCCGCCCGTGCCACGGCTTGCCCGGCCGGCCGCTTCTGATGGGTCTCCGGCTTCCGATGCGCCGTCGCCGTCGGGTCCCGCCGGGCGGGGCGTGCGCCGCCGGACTGAGCTCTGGGCACAACTCGACCAGCCAGAAGTGCGGGATGGCCGCCGCGCCGTACTCGACCGGCTGGAGGGTGCGGTCGGCGAGCATCGAGCCCGGCGACAGCATCTCGACCGTCGCTATAAGTGTCCTTCTGGTAACTCAGTTTCGCACAGTTGTTCGGCATGCGTCCACTCTTGCTGACGGCGTCGCCGAGCGCCATCGGGAGATCGGGAAATGTGGACAACCGGCGGATCCCGATGGCCCTGTGGACGACGGGCCGAACGGCTGATTCCCGAACCGCGACCAATCCGTGCCCGGGACCGTGCCGAACACCGGGCATGAGCGCGACGACGCACCGGTGGGGGACCCGAGGCCTGGCCGTACTGGCCGGGATCGCGGCCGGCGGTCTCACTCTGGGCGTCGGCGAGCTGGTCGCGGCGCTGGTGGTGGAGCCGGCCGCGGCACCGTTCCTGGCCGTCGGCAACACCTTCGTCGACCTGACGCCGGAGTGGTTGAAGAGCTTCGCCATCCGCACGTTCGGCGAGAACGACAAGCAGGTGCTGCTGGCCGGGATGGCCGGGGTGCTGCTGGTGCTCTCGGCGGCGGGCGGGCTGCTGGAGCTGTGGCGGCGCCGGGCCGGTGTGGCAGTGCTCCTGGCGCTGGGGGCGGTGGCGGTCGTCGCCGCGGTGGGACGGCCGACGGCGACGGCGGGGTGGGTGGTGCCGACGCTCGCCGGCGTCGCCGTGGGGGCTGCCGGGCTCACTCTGCTGGTGGCGCGGCTCCGGGCCGCGGCGGCCGGTGCGGGAACAGACCTATCGACGAGCGATGCGGGCCCGGCCGGACCCGGCAGCGATGGACGTGGCGCGGAGGCCGGTCCTGACGCCACCCCCGACGCCGGGCGGCCGTCACGGCGGCAGGTGCTGCTGCTGACCGCTGCCGTGGCCGGGTTGGCCGTCCTCACGGCGGTCGGCGGCCGGCGGTTCGGGCGGACCCTGGCCGACGTCCGCGAGGCACGGGACGCGCTGCGGCTGCCGGCGCCGAGCGACGCGGCGCCCGCGGTCTCCGCCGGCACCGCGCTCGATGTCGACGGGATGACGCCGTTCACCACGTCGAACCGCGACTTCTATCGCGTCGACACCGCGCTCGATCTACCGCGAGTGGTGCCGGCCGACTGGCGGCTGCGCATCCACGGGATGGTCGGACAGGAGGTGGAGCTCGACTTCGCCGACGTCCTCGAGCTGGACCTGGTGGAGCGGATGATCACGCTCACCTGCGTCTCCAACGAGGTCGGCGGCGAACTGGCCGGCAACGCCGTCTGGCTCGGCTACCCGCTGGCCGACCTGCTGGACCGCGCCGACCCCAGCCCCGACGCGGACATGGTGCTGTCCACCAGCGTCGACGGATTCACGGCCGGCACGCCGCTGGACGTCGTGAGGGACGGGCGGGACGCGTTGCTGGCGATCGGCATGAACGGCGAACCGCTGCCGGTGGAGCACGGCTTCCCGGCCCGGCTGGTCGTGCCCGGCTTGTACGGCTACGTCTCGGCCACGAAGTGGGTGACGGAACTGGAGCTGACCCGCTTCGACCGCGCCACCGCCTACTGGACCGACCGTGGCTGGGCGGCGAAGGCCCCGATCAAGACCGCCTCGCGCATCGACGTCCCGGGATCGTTCGCCGAACTTCCCGCGGGCCGGAACATCGTCGCCGGGGTGGCGTGGGCGCAGCACCGCGGTATCTCCGCCGTCGAGGTGCAGGTGGGCGACGGCGACTGGCGGCCCACGCGGCTGGCCGACGAGGCGTCCGCCGACATCTGGCGCCAGTGGCTCTGGGAGTGGGATGCCGAGCCGGGCAACCACACGCTGCGCGTCCGGGCCACCGACGGAGCCGGCGACCGGCAGACCGACGAGCAGGCGCCGCCGTTCCCAGACGGGTCCAGCGGCTGGCATTCGGTGGTGGTGCGCGTGGTCTGAGTCCCGGCATCACCAGCACACCCATCGACGACCCGAGAGGAACCCGATCATGAAGCTTCTGACCAGACGAGTCCCCGTCCTGCTGGCGACGGCCGCCGCTCTGACCCTGACGTTGTCCGCCTGTGGTGACGACGGCGACGACTCGACGGCCGGCGGCAACGGCGACAGCACGGCCGCGCCCGAGGACGACTCCTCGATGGAGACGCCCGAGGACGAGGAGAGCACCCCGGCCGATGAGATGACGGAGGAGCCGATGGCCGGGCCTGTGGGTCCGGGCTGTGCGGACTACGCGTCGCAGGTGCCCGACGGCGAGGGATCGGTCGAGGGGATGTCCGACGATCCGGTCGCGGTGGCGGCGTCGAACAACCCGATCCTGACGACGCTGGTCGCGGCGGTGTCCGGCGAGCTGAACCCGCAGGTGAACCTGGTCGACACGCTCAACGGTGGCGAGTTCACCGTGTTCGCGCCGGTGGACGACGCGTTCGCCGCGGTGGACCCGGCGACGCTGCAGACGCTGGGCACGGACGCGGACCTGTTGACGACGGTGCTGACGTATCACGTGGTGCCGGGCCAGCTCTCGCCCGACCAGGTGATCGGTGAGCAGACCACGGTCCAGGGCGCTCCGGTGACCGTGGCCGGCACGCCGGATGCGATGACGGTCAACGACGCGAACGTCATCTGTGGTGGCGTGACGACGGCCAACGCCACCGTCTACCTGATCGACGGCGTGCTGATGCCGCCGATGTGACCCGCACCGGGGACGGGACGGACCGCCGGCCTCCGCACATGCGGAGGCCGGCGGTCGTGTGGGGGGACGGGCTCGCGGCGCGACCGGTGCGCGCCGGCCGCGGTGGGCCGGAGCACGGCGTGACGGCGACGCTCCGGCTGCGATGGCTGGTCGACCCGGTCGCGGTGATCGATGGTCGGACGGACAGCCGACCGGTGCGGCATGGCGCCGGGTCGCGGCTGCAGTGGTCAGTGGGGCGACGACCGTGCGGCCAGCAGCCCGGCCGCGGCGGTGAGCAGTCTCCAGCCGCCGGCGACCAGCGCGGCATTGCGTCGCGCCCGCGCCGACGGCAGGGTGACACCCAGTCCGGCGGCATCGGCGGCGTCGGCAGCCACGCGGACGGCGGTCGCCCAGGTCAGCGCCGGGCCGGCCGGGGCGGTCAGCATGGCGGCACCGGAGGCGGCGTCGCGCAGGCCGATGGCGCGGCACAGGATCCGCGTCGACGGCGCCAGCGAGCCGTCCGGCTCCACCAGCTCGCAGGGCTTGGCGAGCACGGCGGGAGACACGGCGACCGCGACACCGTAGGCGGCGGTCAGTCCCCCCATCACGCGAGCGGGCCAGATCATGAGAACGTCCCTCCAGAACGGATCCGAGTCTCGGAGTGTTCGAGGCGGCGCGGCCGGCGGATGGGTCCGAGTGCGCTCGGCGATGTCTGCGACCATGACCGCATGGCGACGCAGACACCCGGCGAGGCAGGACCGAGGGACGCGCGCACTGACGCCGTCGTCCGGCAGCTCCAGGCGCTGGGCGCGGAGATGGCCGATCTCGCCCGCCGGTTCGGCGCCGCCCACGACCTCGACCACTCCGCCGCCCGGGCGCTGCTGGTGCTGGTCGCGGCTGCGCGCGAGGGGCGCGATGTCACGGCGGGGACCATCGGGCGCGAGCTGGGGCTCTCGTCGGCGTCGGTGACGGCGCTGGTGGACCGGCTGGTCGCGTCCGGTCACCTGCGCCGCGAGCCCGACCCGCACGATCGCCGCCGTGTGCTCGTGCGCCTCGAACCGTCGGCCGTCGCGTTGGGGCCGGCCTACTTCGGGCCGCTCGCCACGGACATGGCGACCCGGCTGGAGGGCTTCGACGAGCGCGAGCTGGACGCGGTCGGACGGTTCCTGTCGACGGCGCTCGAGGCGGTCATCGCACACCGGGAGCGCGACGAGGCCGCTCGCGGGTAATATCTCGACGATCGAGAATTTCGACCATCGAGAGAAAGGCGGCCCATGGCCACCCGGCTGCGCTGGATCGTCCCCGTCCTCCTGCTGCTCGGCTGGCTGGCGGTCGGCGCCGTCGGCGGACCCTTCGCGGGCCGGCTCGGCGAGGTCGCCGAGAACGACAACGCCGCGTTCCTGCCGTCCGACGCCGAGTCGACCGAGGTCGCCGACGCCCGGGCGGACTTCCAGGACGCCGACGTGCTGCCCGCCGTCGTCGTCTGGGAGGACTCCGACGGGCTGGCGCCGGACGCCGCCGGCGAGGCCGCGGCGCAGCTCGAGCGGGTGGCCGCCCTCGACGGCGTCACACCGCCGGTGAGCCCGCCGATCCCGTCGGAGGACGGTCGGGCGCTCACCGCCGTCGTCCAGCTCGACACGTCCGGCGAGGCCGAGATCGACGCCGTCGTCGAGGAGATCCGCGCCACACTGGGCGACGCGGCCGGTGCCGCCGTCCACGTGACAGGCCCGGCCGGGTTCGCCGCCGACCTCGGGTCGGCGTTCGCCGGCATCGACGGCGTGCTGCTCGTCGTCGCGCTGGCGGTGGTCCTGGTGATCCTGCTGGTCGTCTACCGCAGCCCGATCCTGCCGGTCGCCGTGCTGGTGTCGTCGGTGTTCGGGCTCGGGCTGGCGTCATGGGTGGTGTACCTGCTGGCCGACGCAGGCACGCTGACGTTGAACGGGCAGAGCCAGGGGATCATGTCGATCCTCGTCGTCGGCGCCGCGACCGACTACGCGCTGCTGCTGGTCGCCCGCTATCGCGAGGAGCTGCGCGAACACCGCGGCCGGTTCGAGGCCATGGCGACGGCGCTGCGCCGGGCGGCCGGCCCGATCGTGGCGTCCGGCGGCACCGTCATCGCCGGTGTGCTGTGCCTGCTGCTGTCGAACCTCAACTCCAACCGCAGCCTCGGGCCGGTTGCCGCCATCGGCATCGGCGCGTCCTTGCTGGTGGCGCTGACGTTCCTGCCCGCGGTGCTGGTGCTGCTCGGCCGCGCGGCGTTCTGGCCGTTCCGGCCGCGATTCGGGTCCGCGGCGCCGGAGCACGCCGGCGTGTGGGACCGCGTCGCGCGACTGGTCGGACGGCGTCCGCGGGCGCTGTGGGCCGGGACCGGCGTCGTGCTGCTGGCCCTGGCGGCGTTCGTGCCGATGTTCCGCGCCGACGGCGTCAGCGAGAGCGAGTTGTTCCTCGACCGCGTCGAGGCCGTCGAGGGGCAGGAGGCGCTGAGCCGGCACTTCCCGGGCGGGTCCGGCTCACCGGTGCTGGTGCTCGCTCCCGCGGCTGACGCTGACCGCGTCGCCGAGGTGGCCGCGAGTGTCGACGGTGTCAGCCCGGCGGCGAACGCCCCCGAGCCGCAGCTGGCCGGCGACCGCGCGCTGCTCGAGCTGACCCTCGCCGACTCCGCCGACAGCGACGCCGCCGTCGGCACCGTCCGGGAGCTGCGCACCGCCCTCGACGACGTCGGCGAGGACGTGCTGGTGGGCGGCCGCACGGCGGAGCTGCTCGACACCAACGACATCTCCGCCCGCGACCGGACGCTGATCATCCCGGTCGTGCTGGTGGTGATCCTGCTGGTGCTGATCGGCCTGTTGCGTTCCGTGCTGGCGCCGGTGCTGCTGGTGCTCACCGTCGTGCTGAGCTTCGCGGCGACGCTCGGCGTGGCCGGGCTGATCTTCGACCACGTCCTCGGCTGGCCCGGCGCCGATCCCGGCGTGCCGCTGTTCGCGTTCGTGTTCCTCGTGGCACTCGGCATCGACTACAACATCTTCCTGATGAGCCGCGTGCGCGAGGAGTCCGGCCGCATCGGCACCCGCCCCGGCGTGCTGCGCGGACTCGCGGTGACCGGCGGCGTCATCACGTCGGCAGGACTGGTGCTCGCGGCGACGTTCTCGGCGCTGGCGGTGATCCCGATCCTGTTCCTCGCGCAGATCGCCTTCCTGGTGGCGTTCGGCGTGCTGCTCGACACCTTCGTCGTGCGGTCGCTGCTGGTGCCGGCGCTGGCCTACGACATCGGGCCGCGTGTGTGGTGGCCGAATCGCCGCCTCGGCCGGGCGGATCGCTAGCGGGTCGGTGATCACGGGGCGGGCGGGCGGAGGATACTCCGCCGGCTCCGCTACGCGGCGGTGAAGCATGCCGCGGGCGCTCTTGACGCCGGCTCCGCATCCTCCGGCCCCTCGGGCCTCCGTCAGCTCCGCCGCTCTCAGCGCGAGGCGGTGCGGATGATGTTGCGGGCCATGCCGCCGAAGATCACGCCGTGGAACGGCCAGAGCGCCCACCAGTAGAGCTGGCCGGCCAGCCCTCGGGGGACGAACACGGCCCGCTGCCGGTAGACGGCGCCGTCGCCGTCGGGTTCGACGGACAGTTCCAGCCAGGCGCTGCCGGGCACTTGCATCTCCGCGCGCAGCCGCAGCAGCCGGCCGCGCTCGATCGCCTCGACCCGCCACCAGTCCAGCGCCTCGCCGAGGTGCAGCCGGGCCGGGTCGCGGCGGCCCCGGCGCAGGCCGACGCCGCCGGCGAGGCGGTCGGCCCAGCCGCGGACCGCCCAGGCCAGCGGGAACGAGTACCAGCCGTTCCGGCCGCCGATGCCCTCGACCACGCGCCAGAGCCGCTCCGGCGGGACGGCGCACCACGCCGACCGCTCGTCCGTCCGCACCGAACCGCCGGACCACGACGGGTCGCTGGGCAGTGGGTCCGACGGGGCGCCGGCCGGCGTCGCCGCGGACCAGTGGCTCTCGACCTCGGCGTCGCGGATGCGCGCCAGCGCCAGTTCCACGGCCCGCTCGTACGGCGTGGGGTCGACCGGTCCCGGCAGCAGCGTGCGCAGGTCGTCCTCGGTGCAGATCGCCTCGTGCTCCAGCGACTCGATCAGCGGCATCGCGATCGACCGCGGCACCGGCGTGACGAGGTTGACCCACTGCCCGGACAGCCGAGGCGTCAGCAGCGGCACCGGCACGATCAGCCGCCGCGGCAGCCCGGCGACCCGGGCGTAGCCGCGCATCATGTCCCCGTACGTCAGCACGTCCGGCCCGCCGACGTCGAACGTCCGGTTCGGCTCGCCAGGCAGGCTCGTGGCCGCGACCAGATACGTCAGCACGTCGCGGATCGCGATCGGCTGCGTCCGTGTGTGCACCCAGCGCGGCGTGACGCTGACCGGGAGCCGCTCGGTGAGGTAGCGCAGCATCTCGAAGCTGGCCGAGCCGGACCCGATGATGACCCCGGCCTGCAGCACGACCGCCGGCACCGGCGCGTCGAGGAAGACCCGGCCCACCTCGGTCCGCGACGCCAGGTGGTCCGACAGCCCGGCGGTGTCCGGCGGGTGCAGCCCGCCCAGGTAGACGATGCGGCCCACACCGGCGTCCGCGGCGGCCGCCGCCACCTGGCTCGCGGCGCGCCGGTCCGTCACCGCGAACCCGCGCGACGCCAGCGAATGCACCAGATAGTGCACGACGCCGGCACCGGCCATGGCAGGGTCGAGGCTCGCCCGGTCGAGCACGTCGCCGCGTACCACCTCGACGTCGCCGGCCCAGGGTTGGTCGCGCAGCTTGCCCGGGTCGCGGGCCAGGCAGCGGACGGTGTGCCCGGCGGCGAGCAGCCGGGGGACCAGCCGGCTGCCGACGTAGCCGGTGGCGCCGGCGACGAGAACCCTCATGGTCGGGATTCGTACCCCATCCGCGCGCGGATTGGCCTCGAATCACGGGTACGGGATTCAGAGAGCGAACGAGGAGGACCGACGTGACCGACGACCGCCGGACGGCTGTGGTGCTGTTCACCCGCGACCTGCGCGTGCACGACCACCCGGCGCTGGCCGCCGCGGTCGAGCACGCCGAGCGGGTGGTACCGCTGTTCGTGCTCGATGACGCGATCCTGACCGGCCGGAACGCCGCGCCCAACCGGGCCGCGTTCCTCGTCCAGGCGTTGGACGACCTGCGCGGGCGGTTGCGCGAGCGGGGCGGCGACCTGGTGCTGCGCCGCGGCGACGTGGTCGAGGAGACCATGGCGGTGGTGACGGAGACCGGCGCGACGGCGGTCGTGTGCAGTGCCGACGTCAGTGGCTATGCGCAGCGCCGGGAGCACCGGCTGGCCGAGGCGTGCGCGCAGCAGGGCGTGCGGTTCCGGACCTACCCCGGCGTGACGGTGGTCCCGCCCGGCGCGCTGCTCCCGGCCGGCGGCGACCACTACCGGGTCTTCACGCCGTACTGGCGGGCCTGGGACGCGTCGCCTTGGCGGGACCAGCTGCCGGCCCCGGCGGCCGTGCCGAGTGGTGATCTCGACCGGGTCGGCCGGCTGCCGTCCGCAGCCGATCTCGCCGACGGCGCGACCTCGCCCGACCTCCCGGACGGCGGCGAGACGGCCGGGCGGACCGTCCTCGATGCGGCCGTGCGCCGGGCCGCCGACGGCGAGCCGGACCACAACGACCTCGCCGGGGACCACACGTCGCGGCTCAGCCCGTACCTGCACTTCGGCTGTGTCTCGCCGCTGGAGGTCGCGAACCGGCTGGCCGACCGGGCGCCGGGGCAGGTCCGTCAGCTGGCCTGGCGCGACTTCCACCATCAGGTGACGGCGGCGGTCCCGGGCATCGCGAGGAAGGACTACCGGCGCCGTGACGTCGAATGGCGCGACGACGCCGACGCGCTGCGGGCCTGGCGCGACGGCGAGACCGGTGTGCCGATCGTCGACGCCGGCATGCGCCAGTTGCTGCGCGAGGGCTGGATGCACAACCGGGCCCGCCTGGTCACGGCGTCGTTCCTGACGAAGACGCTGCGCATCGACTGGCGCGACGGCGCCGCGCACTTCTTCCGCTGGCTGGTCGACGGCGATGTCGCGAACAACGCCGGCAACTGGCAGTGGGTGGCCGGCACCGGCAACGACACCCGTCCCAACCGGGTGCTCAACCCGCTGCGGCAGGCCAAGCGGTTCGACGCCGACGGCGTGTACGTGCGCCGCTACGTCCCCGAGCTGGCCGGCGTCGACGGCGCGGCCGTGCATACGCCGTGGACGCTGCCGGACGACCAACGCAAGGAGCTGGACTACCCGGACCCGCTGATCGACCTCTGACGCGGCGGCAAGGGGACGAAGCCGCTGGTCCGCTCGACGTACTCGGCGTAGCCGGGCCGGTCCGCCATGCGCTTCTCGGTCAGCGGCTTCCCCGTCCCGCGGGCCAGGAAGAACGTCATGAGCAGCGGCGACAGCACGGTGGCCGCGCCCGGCCAGGTGACGCACGCGCACAGCCACAGCCCCCACCAGACGCACGCGTCGCCGAAGTAGTTGGGGTGGCGGGTGTAGCGCCACAGCCCGCGGTCCATGATCCGGCCGCGGTTGCCGGGGTCGGCCTTGAACCGGGCCAGCTGCCAGTCGCCGACGGCCTCGAAGACCAGCCCGACCGCCCACACCGCCACGCCCAGCCCGACCAGCCACCACGCCGGCTCGATCGTCACGTACTGCGCCACCTGTACCGGCAGCGAGACGAACCAGAGGATGACCGCCTGCGGCAGGCAGACCCAGAGCGCCGTAACCCGTACCCGGCCGCCGTCGTGCCGGGCGAACAGGTCCTCGTACCGCGGGTCCTCGCCCTTGCCGTGGTTGCGCCGGTGCAGGTGGACGGCGAGCCGCAGGCCCCACACGACGGTGAGGACGGTGACCACCGCACGCAGCGCGCCGTCGCCGTCGCCGGCCGAGGCGACCCACCCGACGACGGCGACCAGTGCGAACCCGGCGCCCCAGACGGTGTCGATGACGACGGCGGGGCCGCCGCGGGCCACCCACAGCACGACGCCGGCCATCAGCACGGCGACCGCCGCCGCCGTCAGCCCGAGGTTCGCGCCGAGCCCGGCCCACGCGACGCCGCCCATCAGCGACGCACCGCCAGCACCTGGTCGACGCCCATGCGGCCCTCGTCGAACGCGGCCGCGCCGCCGGCGAGGTAGAGCCGCCAGACCCGGGCGGTCCGTTCGCCGGCCAGCGCGACGACGTCGGCCCAGTGCTCCTCCAGACGGTCGGCCCAGAACCGGATCGTGCGCACGTAGTGCTCGCGCAGAGCCTCGACGTGCCGTAGTTCGAAGCCGGCCGCCGCGACCATCCGCAGCGTCTCCGGCAGCGGCCGCATGTGCATGTCCGGCGCGATGTAGGACTCGATGAACGCGCCGCCGCCGGCCGCGCGTCGTCCCCGCGACATCTGCTGCAGCAGCAGCCGGCCGCCGGGCCGGACGGCGCGGTGCAGCACGGCCGCGTACTCCGGGTAGCGTTCCGCGCCGACGTGCTCGCCCATCTCGATCGAGGCCACGGCGTCGGCCCCGGTCACGTCGATGTCGCGGTAGTCGCGCAGCTCGACCGCGGCGCGGCCGGCCAGGCCGGCCCGCGCGATGCGGTCGCCGACGAACTCCGCCTGCGCCCGCGAGATGGTGTAGCCGGTGACGTGGACGCCGTACTCGCGGGCCGCGTGCACCACCAGCGAGCCCCAGCCGCAGCCGACGTCGACCAGCCGGTCGCCGGGGCCCAGCCGCAGCTTGCGGCAGACGAGGTCCAGCTTGGCCCGCGACGCCGCCGTGCCGTCGCCGTCGGACACCTCCGGCGACCAGTAGCCGCACGAGTACGCCATGGTCTCGTCCAGCAGCAGTTCGTAGAAGTCGTTGCCGAGGTCGTAGTGGTGGCTGATCGCCGCGCGGTCGCGCTGGTGCGTGTGCCGGCGGCCGCGCAGCCGGGCCTCCTCCGGCGGCGCCGGCGGCGGTGCGCCGAGCAGCCGCCAGTCGCGGGCCGCCCGCCACGCCGCGCGGACGGCGCTCGGGCGCGGCCGCGCGCGCTGCGACGCGAACGAGCGGCGGGCGTGCGAGAACGCCGCGCCGAGGTCGCCCTCGACGTCCAGCTCGCCGGCGACATAGGCCCGGGCCAGCCCCAGCTCACCGGGCCGCCACAGCATCCGGCGCAGCGCCATCGGCGACCGGAGCACCACGACCGGCGCGTCCGCCGGGCCGGCCAGGCTGCCGTCCCAGGCGCGGATCCGCACCGGCGGCTCGGCGCCCAGCACGCCACCGAGCAACCCGTGCAACCGGGCCGCGGTCGTCGTGGGCTGAACCGTCGTCGTCATCGAACCCCTCCCGCTCCGAGCGTGTACTGCTCGACGTCCAGCCGGCCGGTGCGGAACCCGGCCTCGCAGTAGGCCAGGTAGAACTCCCACATCCGCCGGAACACCGGGTCGAAACCGAGGGCGCCGACGGCGTCCGCGGCGGCCAGGAACCGCTCGCGCCACTGCCGCAACGTCTCGGCGTAGTGCGCGCCGAACGACCGCCGCTGCAGCACCGTCAGCCCGCCGTCGCGTCGCGCGTGCGCCCGGATCGCCACCTCCGACGGGATCAGGCCGCCGGGGAAGACGTACTTGTGGATCCAGGTCCACGAGTGCCGGGTCGCTAGCAGGTGCTCGTGCGGCATCGTGATCGACTGCAGTCCGATCCGGCCGCCGGTCGCCAGCGACCGGCCCAGCGTCGCGAAATAGTCCGGCCAGTGCCGCTCACCGACCGCCTCGATCATCTCGACGCTGACCACGGCGTCGTACCGGCCCTGGACGTCGCGGTAGTCGCGCACCTGCACGTCGACCAGGTCCGCGACGCCGGCCGCCCGCACGCGCTCGCGGGCCGCGCGGGCCTGCTCCTCGGACAGCGTGACGGTGGTGACGTGGGCGCCGCGCGCGGTCGCCGCGTGGACCGCCAGCGCGCCCCAGCCGGTGCCGATCTCGAGCACCCGCGAACCGGGCCGGACGGCGGCCGCGTCCAGCATGGCGTCGATCTTGCGCAGCTGGGCCCGTTCGAGGTCGTCGCCCGGCGCGAACAGCGCCGACGAGTAGGTCATCGTCGGGTCCAGGAACAGCCCGAACAGCTCGTTGGAGAGGTCGTAGTGGCGGCTGACGTTGCGCCGGGCACCGGCACGGTCGGCGAACTCGGTCGCCGGCGACGACGGCTGCATCAGCCGGCGCAGCTTCTGCAGCGGCGGCGGCACCAGGGTGGTCAGCCGGTCGGCGAACGCCGTCAGCACACCGGCGAGGTCCGGTGCCGTCCACGCGCCGCTCATGAACCCCTCGCCGAACCCGATCAGCCCGTCGCGGCCGATGCGGGCGAAGAATTCGCGCGCCCGGCGCACCTCGAGCACCGGGGCACCGGGAGCCGCGCCGAGCGGGCCGTCCGCCGTCACGACCCGGACCCCGGCCACCCGCGCGGCGTACGCGACGGCCGTCCGGGCGGCCCGTAGCCGTGCTGGTCCGGCCGCGGGTGAGGTGGCGACGTCCGGCCAGAGCCCGGCGTCGATGCTGGTGACGGCACTCATGCCGCGCCGCCTCGTCGACGAGGCACGACCGGCAGCCCGCGCAGCCAGAGCCGGATGCCCTGCCAGCGGATCAATGTACTGACCCGCAGCGGCGGCCACGGATAACGCAGCAGCAGCCGGACCAGTTGCCCGGCGGTGGCCGGACGGCGGTAGCCGGTGAGCCCCGCGGCGAAGGCCGGGACGTCCGCGCCGCCGGGTCCAGGACGGAACAGTGTGACCGACAGCCGCAGCCGGCGGTCCGGACGGGGGACGGACATGGCGTACCTGCCGTCGACGGGGAAGAACGGCGACACGTAGAGCTCCTTCGCGGTCGTCGCCCGGTCCTGCTCATCGGGTCGCAGGACATAGGCGTGCCGGCCTCCGTAGGTGTTGTGCACCTCGGCGACGACCCAGCGCGGCGCGCCGTCCTCGTCGTGGCACCAGAACACCGTGATCGGGTTGAACACGTATCCGAGCACGGCCGCGTTGGTGAGCATGAGCACGCGGCCGCCGTCCAGAGACATACCCCTCTCGGCCAGCCAGGATGCCAGCCCCGCCCGGATCGTCGGCCCGTCGCCGGCGAAGTGGTCGCGGGCCCGGAACGCGGCCAGTGCCCGCAACGGACGCGGCAGCCGGGGGAGATCGTCGAGGTCGACCAGCCACAGGAACGTGCCGTAGCGGAACGTCCGGCGCGCCCGTTCGTACCGTGTGTGCGTCACGGTCGCCGCGTACAGGACCGGCGCCGTCACCAGCGGACCCCCAGGTGCTCGGCAGCCCGGACGCCGGACGCGCAGCCGTCCTCGTGGAAGCCCCAGCCCTGCCAGGCGCCCGCGTACACCGTCCGCGCGGTGGCGAGGTCGGGCAGCCGCCGCTGGGCGGCGACCGTCTCGACGGTGTGGATGGGGTGCTCGTAGTGCATCCGCGCGACGACGGTGTCCGGGTCGATCCGGCCGGTCGCCCCCAGCGTCACGACGTACTCCCGCCCACCCGCCGCACCGTCCAGCCGATGCAACCGGTTCAGGTGATACGAGATGGCCACGGGCCCGGACCCGGCGCCCGCACCGCACGCCGGCACCACGTGGTTCCAGGACGCCCACGCCCGCCGCTGACGGGGCAGCAGGGTCGCGTCGGTGTGCAGGACCGCCGCGTTGCTCGAGAACCCGAACGTCCCCAGCACGTCCCGCTCGGCCGGCGTCGGGTCCTCGAGCAGCCGCAGGGCCTGGTCGGCATGCGTCGCCACGACGACGTGGTCGAACCGGTGCACCGTGTCCGTCGCCTCGCGGACCAGCACGCCGTCGCCGGTGCGCCGCAGCCCGCGCACGGGGGTGGCCGTGCGCACCGACGAGAGGTCCTTCGCGGCCCGTTCGACGTACGTCCGCGATCCGCCGGTGACCGTCCGCCAGCGCGGCGACCCGCCGACGGCGAGCATGCCGTGGTTGTCGAGGAACCGGAACAGGAACCGGGCCGGGTACCGCAGCACGTCGGCGCGCCCGGCCGACCAGACCGCCGACACCAGCGGCACCATGAAGTGGTCGGTGAAGTAGGCGGTGTGCCGGTGCCGGACGAGGAAGGCGCCGAGCGGCTCCTCGGCCCCGGCCGGCGCCGCGAGCAGCGCCCGCGCCCGCCGGTGGAACGCCGCGATCTCGCCGAGCATCCGCAGGAACCGCGGCCGGGCCACGGACCGGCGCTGCGCGAACACGCCGTTCGGCCCGAGCGCGCCGGCGTACTCCAGCCCGCACGACGAGCAGCTCACGCTCATCGACATGTCGGTCTCGGTGGTCCTGATTCCCAGTTCGCCGAACAGCCGGGTCAGCCGCGGATAGGTTCGCTCGTTGTGCACCAGGAACCCGCTGTCCACCGCGATCGGCGGGCCCGCGCCGGGTACGTCGTGCGTGTGCGCGTGCCCGCCGAGCCGGTCGTCCGCCTCGAACAGATGCACGTCATAGCGGCGCTGCAGCAGGTACGCGGCGGTGAGGCCGGCGACGCCGGATCCGATGACCGCCACGGAGGATCGACTGGACTCCATGGCCCGGGTTCGCGGCCGCCGGGCGTCCGGATTGGTCCGGACGGCGACCAATCCGGCGGCCGTCCGGTGACGAACACCGGGCAGTCGGGTGGACGATGACGGTGGAGGACGCTTGATGGTGACGTTGCGATCGGTGCCGGCCGGCGAGCCGGAGCCCGAGCCGGCGGACCGGCTCGGGCGGCTGCTCGACCATTGCGCCCGGGGCGACAACGCCGCGTTCGAGCAGGTCTACGACGCCATGGCCGGGCCGGTGCTGGGCATCGCCACGACGGTGGTCCGCAACCGCGCGCTGGCCGAGGAGGTCGCGCAAGAGGTGCTCGTCGAGGTCTGGCGGACAGCGTCGCGCTACCAGCCCGAGCGGGGCAGCGCGCGCGGCTGGATCATGACGATCGCGCACCGTCGCGCCGTCGACCGCGTCCGCCGTGAACAGGCCGACAGCGACCGCGAGGACCGCGTGGCGCGGCGTGACGACGAGCGGCCGTACGACCATGTCGCCGACGAGGTGGAGACGACCCTGGAGCGCGAGCAGGTGCGGCGCTGTCTCGACTCGCTCACCGACCTGCAGCGCGAGTCGGTCGCCCTGGCCTACTACGACGGCTACACGTACCGCGAGGTCGCGCAGTTGTTGCATGCTCCTCTCGGTACGGTCAAGACGCGGCTGCGCGACGGCCTGGTGCGGCTGCGCGACTGCATGGGGGTGGGGCGATGAGCAAGCCCGTGGACGCCGGCATCCACACGCTGGCCGCGCCGTACGCGCTGCACGCCCTGCCGCCCGAGGAGGCGCGACGGTTCGAGCAGCACCTGGAGCGGTGTGCGGACTGCCGCGTCGAGGTCGACGAGCTGCGCGAGACCGCGGCTCGGTTGGGCGCGGCGACCGCCGTCACGCCGCCGCCGCGCATGCGCGAGCAGGTGCTGGCCCGGGTCGCCGAGGTGCGGCCGCTGCCCCCGCGGGTGGCCGCCGGCCGCGCGCCGGTGCTGCGCCGCTGGTGGCCGCGGGTCGCGACCGGCCTGGTCGCGGCGTCGCTGGCCGGCATCGTCGTGCTGGGCATCCGCCTGAACGACGTGCAGGACGAGCTGGACCGGTCGCAGCAGATCGGCGCGCAGATGCGCCAGCTGGTGGAGGCCGACGACATGCGCATGGTGCGGGTGGGCGAGGGCGACAGCCAGGGGACCGTGCTGGTGGCGCGGTCGCTGGACGTCGCGGTGTTCATCGGCGACGGCATGCCGCCGGCGCCGGACGGGCACACGTACCAGCTGTGGCTCATGCACGACGACGGCGGCATGGTGTCGGCCGGGGTGCTGGGCAGTCCGCCGGACGGCCATGTCGGACCGGTGACCGCCCGCGGGCTCACGGGCGTCGATCGGCTCGGCGTCACCGTCGAGCCGGACGGCGGGTCGCCGCAGCCGACCACGGACCCCGTCATGCTGATCGACCTGCCGGCGTGAGTTCGTCAGATAGATCATGACAATTCGGTCCATATAGTCGGTTTCAGGTATACACTCCGGCCGAAGACTTCTGGTCAGGAACCGCGAGCCTGACCTGCCAGGCGATCGTGGCTCGGCACCGGCCGGCCACGAGCCGGCGCGCAGGTCTGTGCGACACCTCGGGGGGAGGCGTCGGCGTTGCGCGACACCATGTCGGCCCTGCCTGCGTTGCCGCAGGATCTCGACGAGCTGCACCTGCCGATCCCGGTGCAGCCGCGGCCGCCGCGGCCCCGCCCGGTGCGCACCTGGTTCCGGCGTCACGGCCCGGACCTCGCCTGGCTCACTCCGTTGCTGACGCTGACCGGCTTCGTGCACGCCGCCGGGATGGCCCGCGCGCCCGCGTTCACCGAGGCCGAGGGCCGGGCCGTGGCCCGGATCGCCGACGGCGCATGGTCGCTCCCCGGTGACCTCGGCCTGGCCCAGCTGGCTGCGTGGACCGGGCCGTCGGGCGCGCTGGACCGCGCGACGCACGCCGTGGCGGGCGGGCGCGAGGCGCTGCTGGTCGTCCTGCTGCTGGGCGTGGTCCTGCTGTGGGTGCTGGCGCGTCGCCTGGGCGTGGCCCGTCCGGCCGCCGCGGTCGCCGTCGTCGTGTTCGCCGTCTCTCCGCCGGCCCTGCACCTGCACCGGATGGTGCTGGTCGAGAACCTCGCCGTGCTGTGGATGCTGCTCGCGTTGGTGCTGGCGACGGCGCGTCGCCGGCAGTCGGTCGCGTTCCCGGCCGCCGGGGTCGCGGTGCTGCTGGCCGTCCTGACACAGACCACGTTCCTCGTGGTCGCGCCGTTCGTCGCCTGGACGATGTGGCAGCAGGTGACGGCGCGGGCGTGGCGGCTCGCGCTGGCCGGGGTGTCCGCCGCGACGGCGGCCGGCGCGTACGTGTACGTGCTGCTCTCGCTGGGCGGCCCGGAGGTCGTGGCGCCGGAGCGGTGGTGGGCGCTGGACCCGGTGCTGATGGTCGTCGGGCCGGTCGCGGCGGGCGCGGCGCTGGTGTTCCGGCCGCTGCGTCCGGCGGCCGCCGCGCTGCTCACACTGGTGCTGCTGATCGTCGTGCCCGGGGGTACGCCGCCGGTCGCGCTGCCGATCGCGGCGCTGCCGATCGCGGCGTTGCTGGTGCCCGCGACCGCGCACCGGCTGATCGTGCGGCTGCTCTCGGTGCGCGGCCGGCCGGAAGCCCTGCCGCTGACCATCATGACGACCACCGCGGCCGCGGCCCTGGTCGTCGCGGTGACGGCGACGTGGCCCGGCGAGCTGCGCCCGCTGCTGCGCGGCGACCCGGTCGCGCCGGTCGAGCAGGCTGAGCGCTGGCTCGAGGCCAACGTGCCGCGCGACGCCCGGCTGATGGTCGACCACACCCTGCGGGCGGACCTGCTGCGCTCCGGCTTCGCCGGCGGCGGGCTGCTCCCGTTCACCAGCTTCCCGGCCGCGGCGTCGCCGGAGCCGCTGCTGCCGCTGGACGTCGCCGTCTCGGTGGACGAGCCGTTCGAGCCGCACCCGCCGGGCTGGATCCACTACGACTACATCGTGTCGACCGCGGCGCTGCGCTCCGACGACACCGACCGGCCCGACGTCCGGACCGCACTGGCCGAGTCGACCGTCGTCGCGGCGTTCGGCGGCGGTGAGGACCGGGTCGAGGTCCGGGCGATCCACCCGCTCGGCCGGGCCGTCACCGAGGCCGTCGCCGCCGGGGACCGGCGCACCGTGCGCCATGCGACCGGCCAGTTGCTGCGCAACGAGTCCCTGACGTTCGACCCGGCCGCACGCTCCGTCGCTGCCGCCGGGCTCGTCGACCCGCGGCTGGTGATCGTCCTCGGCAAGCTGTCCGCCACGCAGGACCTGGACGTGTCGCTGCCGGCGCTGCCCGGCGAGGACGACGGCGTGCGCCGGCAACTCGTCCTCAGCGCCCTGCCGACGCGGGACGAGGCGGCCCGGCTGGCGCTCTGGCTGCTCGGGCAGCCGCCGCCGTTCACGCCCTCGCAGGTCGACGCCGACGGGACCACCGTCATCGCCACCTACTCGCTGACCGCTCCGCGCGGTCTGCTTCCCGATCCGCCGCGGCACGACCGTCCCTAGGAGTCCCCGATGAAACGCATCGTCATGTCCCTGGCCATGGCCGTGGGAGTCGTCGCCCTGGCCGCCGCGACCGCCACCGGCGCCCAGGGGACCGAGGAGCCGGCGGCCGCGGGCTGGGCCCGGCTGGCGCACCTGTCGCCGGACACCCCCGAGGTCGACGTCAGCCTGACCGGCCTCGACGGCCGGTCCGTGCTGGAGCTGCAGGACGTCGGCTACGGCGACGTGTCCGGCTACGCCCGGCTGCCCGCGGGGACGTACACCGCGGCGATGCGCCCGGCCGGCGCGCCGGCCGGCTCCGAGCCGGTGATCACCGCGGCGGTGGAGATCCAGGACGGCGTCGCGATCACGGTCGCCGCCGTCGGCATGAACGCCGAGCTGTCCGGCCGCATCCTCGTCGACGACCTGACGGCGCCGGCCGCCGGTCAGGCGCGGGTCCGGCTCGTCTCGGCCGCCGTCTCGTCGCCGGCGGTGACCGTCACGACCGACACCGGCACGGTGCTGGCCGACGACGCCGCGTTCGGGACGGCGACGGACTACAGCGAGGTGCCCGGCGGCCGCTGGACGCTGGCCATCAGCAGCGACGCCGGCACCGGCAGCACCGACGTCGACCTCGCCGCGGGCAGCGTCAACACGCTCTTCGTCCTCGACGTCGACGGCGAGCTGAACGTCGTCGGGGTCGTCGACAGCACCGGCACCTCGCAGGCCCCGGCCGGGGGCGTGCGGACGGGCGGCCGCGGGCTCGCGTCGCCGCCGTCGTCGCCGGACTGGACGGCGCCGCTCGGGGCCGTGGCGCTGGTGTGCGGGCTCGCCGTCGTCACCGGGGCGCTGGCCCGCCGCCGACGGGTGGCATGAGGCGGACGGCGGCGCTGCTGGTCGCGGCCGTCCTGACCGCGGCCGCCGGCGGGTGTGCGGGCGGCGACGGGACGGTGTCCGCGGCAGGCGGGGCCGGCGTCCGGGCGTCGGTTCCGGCCGCCGCATCGGCGTCGGCCCCGGCCTCGACCACCGGGCCGCGGCCGATCCCCGTCGACGACACCGTGCCCGTGCGGGTGCGGATCCCGGCGATCGGGGTCGACAGCGCGCTCGAGACCCTGCACCGTGCGGACGACGGCCGGCTGGCCGCACCGGACGACTGGCAGGCGGCCGGCTGGTTCGCCGACGGTCCGGTGCCCGGCGCGCCCGGCCCGGCGGTGATCGCCGGTCACGTGGACTCGCCGGACGGCCCCGCGGTCTTCGCGGACCTGGCCCGGCTCCGCACCGGAGACCGGGTGGAGGTCGAGCTCAGCGACGGCGAGGTCGCCGTGTTCGAGGTCGACGGCAGCCGGACGGTGCCACAGGCGGACTTCCCGACCGACGAGGTCTACGGCCCGGTGCCGGACCGCCAGCTCCGGCTGATCACCTGCCACACGTTCGACGAGGCCGCCGGCCACTACGTCGACAACCTCGTCGTCTTCGCGACCGCGACCGCCTGACCCGGTGCGGTCCCGGCGATCCGGCGACGAGCGGAACCTGAGCGGGCTCCGACCCCGGACATGCCGACGGCGGCCGGGATCACCCGGCCGCCGTGGGACGACAGCCCGTCAGGACCAGTAGACGATGACCTTGTCGCCGATGTTCACCTGGTCGAACAGCGACTTGATGGCGTCGCGGTCGCGGACGTTCACGCAGCCGTGCGAGCCGCCGTTGTAGCCGTTGGCCGCGAAGTCGGGCGAGTAGTGCACCGCCTGGCCACCGCTGAAGAACATCGCGAACGGCATCGGGGTGTCGTAGATCGACGACACGTGCTCGCGCGACTTGGAGTTCACCTGGAACGCGCCCTCGCGGGTGGGCATCTCGTCGGTGCCGAACCGGACGTCGAGCGTCATGTGGACCTCGCCGTCGACGACCCAGCGCAGCGTGTTGGTCGACTTGTCGATGCACAGCACCCGGCCGGTGAGGCAGCGCGGGTCGAGGCCGTCGGCGTTGCCGCCGTTGTTCTCGGGCTCGCGGTTGTGCAGCTCGTCGTCGGTGGGGGTGCGGGTCATCTCGACCACCTTGTCCCAGGTGCGCTGGTCGACCTCGCCGGTGGCGGGGAAGCCGCGCTTGTCCTGGAAGCCCTTGACCGACGCCGTGGTGGTGTCGCCGTAGGTGTCGGTGACCTCGCCGCTGAACCAGTCGATCTGCTTGAGCCGGGCCTGCAGCTCGCGGACCTGGTCGCCGGTGTCGCCGGGGCCGAGGATCGTCGGGCCGGGCGTGAGTCGGTTGTGCAGCTCGTCGTCGGTGGGCGTGCGGGTCATGTCGACGAGGGAGTCCCAGGTGGCCTGGTCGACGGAGCCGGTGGCCGGGAGCTCGCGCTTGCCCTGGAAGCCGGAGACCGCGGCGGCGGTGACGTCGTCGAACTCGCCGGTGACGTCGTTCGCGTACCACTGCAGCTGCTTGAGCCGCGCCTGCAGCTCGCGCACCTGGTCGCCGCTGGTGCCGGCGGCCATCAGGGCCTCCGGCGTGGGCGTCGTGGTGGGAGTCGGCGTCGGGGTGGCCGTCGGAGTCGGTGTGGGCGTCGCCGTCGGGGTCGGGGTGTCCGAAGGCGTCTCCTCGGCCGGCTGCGTCGCGGTCTGGCCGGACCGTTGTGGGCTGGCCGACGCCGGCTCATCGCGGCCGAACTGGTTCAGGCCGATGAGCACGGCCGACACCACGGCGACGGCGAGCACGGCGATGAGCGCACCCATGCCGGCCTTCCTGCCACGCGTCACGATCGTTCCTCCCCCTTGTGACGGCGTCCCCTCGACGCCGCTCCCACCCTCAAAGACTCACGAAACCGGGTCCAGGTTGCCGTATCGACGCGGCAATCTCCATTACGACTCGGTATCGAGGACAGGGATGTCTCGGGTCTTTCGCATTTATCCAGCTGAATCGGTGGTAATCGAACGAGGGCGTTCACTGTGCCAGGGAATCCGCCGGGTCCGCAGCCGGTTGTGCGAACTGTGATGTCGGGCACGCGCGGACCGCGCAGGGTGATGATGCTGAGCGTCCACACCTCACCGCTCGACCAGCCCGGTGGCGGCAACGCCGGCGGCATGAACGTGTACGTCGTCGAGCTGGCCCGCCGGCTGGCCGGGCTCGGCGTCGAGGTGGAGGTGTTCACCCGCGCCACGTCGTCCGACCAGCCGCCGGTCGTCGAGACCGCGCCGGGCGTGCTCGTCCGGCACGTCGCCGCAGGGCCCTACGAGCTGCTGCCGGTCGCCGAGGTGCCGGCCCAGCTGTGCGCGTTCACGTCCGGCGTGCTGCGCGCCGAGGCGCGGCACCCACCCGGCTGGTACGACCTCGTCCACTCGCACTACTGGCTCTCGGGCCACGTCGGCTGGCTGGCGACCAGCCGCTGGGGTGTGCCGCTGGTGCACTCGATGCACACCATGTCCAAGGTGAAGAACCTGTCGCTGGCCGAGGGTGAGCGGCCGGAGCCGCACGAGCGGGAGCTCGGTGAGGAGCAGGTCGTCGCGGCCGCCGACCTGCTGGTGGCCAGCACCGACGACGAGGCCGCGCAGCTGGTCGGGCTGTACGGCGCCGACCCCGCCCGGGTCGCGACGGTCCCGCCGGGCGTCGACCTCGACGTGTTCGCCCCCGGCCCGATGGCCGCGGCGCGCGCCCGGCTGGGGCTGCCCGCCGACGCCGTCGTGCTGCTGTTCGCCGGGCGCATCCAGCCGCTCAAGGCGCCGGACGTGCTGGTGCGGGCGGCGTCGCTGCTGGCCCGCGACCCGGCGCTGCGCGAGCGGCTGGTCGTCGCGGTCGTGGGCGGGCCGTCGGGATCCGGGCTGGCCGAGCCTCATGCGCTGACCCGGCTGGCGGACTGTCTCGACGTCGCCGACGTGGTCCGGTTCGAGCCGCCGGTCGGTCAGCGGGCGCTGGCCGACTGGTACCGCGCGGCCGACGTCACCGCCGTCCCGTCCTACAGCGAGTCGTTCGGACTGGTGGCACTGGAGTCGCAGGCCTGTGGCACACCGGTCGTCGCGGCCGCGGTGGGCGGGCTGCGCACCGCCGTCGCCCACGGCTACTCCGGCCTGCTGGTCGACGGCCACGACCCGGCTGACTGGGCCGACGCCGTCGCCGGGCTGATCGGCGACCCGGACCGGCTGCGCAGGCTCGGCGCAGGTGCCGTGGCACACGCGGCGGAGTTCGGCTGGGACGCCACCGCGGCCCGTATGCTCGACGTCTATACGCGAGCGATGCAGCACCGGCAGGTGATGACGGCATGACCACCGACGACGGTCCCGCCGCGGTCGTCCGCGCCTACCTGGCCGACTCCGGGCAGCCGTGGGACGAGCCCGCGACCGGCGAGTTCGCCGTCGAGCTGCCCGGCGAGCGCAAGCTGAAGACGTCCTGCAGTCTCGCCGTCCGCGACCACAGCCTGGTCGTCAACGCGTTCGTCGCCCGCAGGCCGGACGAGAACCACGAGGCGGTCTACCGCTGGCTGCTCGAGCGCAACGCCCGGCTGTCCGGCATCGCGTTCGCCGTCGACCACGCGGGCGACGTCTACCTGGTCGGCCGGCTGCCGCTGCACGCCGTCACCGCCGCCGAGATCGACCGCCTGCTCGGCATCGTGCTCGACACCGCCGACTCCTCCTTCAACACCATCCTGGAGCTGGGGTTCGCCACGTCGATCCGGCGCGAGTGGGAGTGGCGGCTGGCCCGCGGCGAGTCCACCCGCAACCTGGCCGCCTTCGAGCACCTGAGGCCCGCCCCGTAAGCTTCGGCCCATGACGTATCGCCTGGTGCTGCTCCGTCACGGCGAGAGCGAGTGGAACGCGAAGAACCTGTTCACCGGGTGGGTCGACGTCGACCTCACCGCGAAAGGCGAGTCCGAGGCCCGGCGTGGCGGCGAGCTGCTGAAGGCACGCGGCGTGCTGCCCGACGTCCTGCACACCAGCGTGTTGCGCAGGGCCATCCGCACCGCCAACATCACCCTCGACGTCGCCGACCGGCACTGGATCCCGGTGCGCCGGCACTGGCGGCTCAACGAGCGCCACTACGGCGCGCTGCAGGGCAAGGACAAGAAGCAGACGCTGGCCGAGTTCGGTGAAGAGCAGTTCATGCTCTGGCGCCGCTCCTACGACACCCCGCCGCCGCCCATCGATCCGGGCGACGAGTTCGCGCAGACCGGCGACCCGCGCTACGCCGACCTGCCGCCCGAGCTGCTGCCGGCCACCGAGTGCCTGAAGGACGTGCTCGAGCGGTTCCTGCCGTACTGGTACGACGCCATCGTGCCCGACCTCCGCCTCGGCCGGACGGTCGCCGTCGTCGCGCACGGCAACTCGCTGCGGGCGCTGGTGAAGCACCTCGACGGTGTCTCCGACGACGCCATCGCCGGGCTGAACATCCCCACCGGCGTGCCGCTGCTCTACGAGCTCGACGAGTCGCTGCGCCCGGTCACCGCGGGCGGCGAGTACCTCGACCCGGACGCCGCCGCGGCGGCCATCGAGGCGGTCAAGAACCAGGGCCGCTAGGGTCCGCTCCCTGCCCGAATCGCAGGTCGTAGGCGTACGTCACGAGGCGTTCTCCCGCTTCACCAGGACCGCATGCCTGGCGAGGCGGGAGAAACGTCGTGATGGCCCGTGCGAGAGCCGTCCGCTCGGCGAGATCGCGCTGTGGGACCGGGCCGGACCACCCGTCTCCCGGTCGACGTGACCGGCCGTCGCGTCCGGGTCCAGCACTCCTCCGGGGGCCTTCCGTCGTCGCTGGCAGAGGCGCAGGTGTTCGGCCGTCCGCCGGGTCGAGCCGCGTATTGTCACACGCAAGGGTCGCAAGGGGGAACGTCCGCATGGCAGTGACCGACGTCGCCATCGAGAAGATCAAGCAGATGATCGTCAGCGGGGAGCTGAGCCCCGGCGACCGCCTGCCGCGCGAGGCCGACCTCGCCGAGCGGCTGGGGCTGTCGCGCAGCTCCCTGCGCGAGGCGGTGCGCGCGCTGTCGCTGATCCACGTACTCGACGTCCGGCAGGGCGACGGGACCTACGTGACCAGCCTGTCGCCCCACCTGCTGCTCGACGCGATGGCCTTCGTCGTCGACTTCCACCGCGACGACACCGTCCTGCACTTCCTCGAGGTGCGCCGCATCATCGAGCCGGCCGCCGCGGCCATGGCGGCCGTGCGGATGACCGACGACGCCATCGCGAAGCTCGAGGAGATCATGGCGCCGCTGGGCGCGGACACCGGCGTCGAGGAGCTGGTCAGCAGCGACCTGGAGTTCCACCGGCTGATCGCCGAGGGCTCCGGCAACCCGGTGCTCTGCTCGCTGGTCGAGAGCCTGTCCGGGCCCACGCATCGGGCCCGGGTCTGGCGGGGGCTGACCCAGGAGGCGGCGGTGGCCCGGACGCTCGCCGAGCACCATGCCATCGTCGCGGCGATCAAGGCCCGCCAGCCCGACGTCGCCCGCTCCTGGGCCACGGTCCACGTCGCCGGCGTCGAGCAGTGGCTGCGCGACGCGCTGACCCCGGCGAACGCCGGGGGCGACACTCCGTAGATCAGTGGCCGGCGGCGCTGTCGGCCCACTCGATCTCGCCGGTCACCAGATAGCGCACGTTGGTGGCGATGTGGACGGCGTGGTCGGCGAAGCGCTCGTAGTAGCGGCCCAGCAGGGCGATGTCGATGGCCGCCTCGACGCCGCGGTCCCACTCGTCGTCGTCGAGGAGGACGTGGAAGAGGGACCGGTGCAGGTGGTCCATCTCGTTGTCGTCGTGGGCGAGTTCCGCGGCGGCGTCGAGGTCGCGGGTGCGCAGCACCTCGACGGCCTTGTTGGACATCTCGCAGGCGGCCTTGCCCATGGCGGCGAACGTGTCGCGCAGCTCGTCGGGCACGGCGTGGTCGGGGTAGCGCATGCGCGCGACCTTGGCGACGTGGACGGCGAGGTCGCCCATGCGCTCGGCGTCGGAGGTGCTGCGCAGGGCGGAGGTGACGATGCGCAGCTCGGAGGCGACCGGACCCTGGGTGGCCATCAGCTCGAGGACCTGCTCGTCGATCTCGAGCTGGTCGCGGTTGATGCTGGAGTCCGACGCCATGGCCTGCTCGGCGGCGTCGAGGTCGGCCTCGAGCAGGGCCTTGGTGGCCAGCCCCATCAGCTCACCGGTCTTGCGGATCATCCCGATCAGCCGGCCGTTGACCTCGTCGAGCTGCTCGTGGTACGCCTCGCGCATTGGCTTCGTCATCCCTGTCATCCTGTGGGTAGGCAGGTTGCTCCTGTCTGATCAGCGTAGGTGCAATTGGTGGACGGTCAGAGCGGCTAGGTGAATGGCCCGCGAAGTCTCGGTGAACATGCGCCCGAAATCGCGCCGTGAAGTGTCTTGAAGTGGAGATGAACTCCGCCGTGGCACATACCATCGGTGGATGTGGATGCCGTGACAGCCGGAGCGCTGGCCGCGTGTGTCGGCGCAGCGGTCGGCCTTGCGGCGGGTCTGGCGTTCAAGGCCAGTGAACGCGCACAGCACCCGCCGGAGCCGCCACGGACGTCACGCGTGCCCGAAGGCGTCGACGAGGTGCTGTCGGTGCTGCGGTCCAGCGCCATCGTCCTCGACAGCGCCCTCGACGTCGTGAAGGCCAGCCCGTCCGCCTATGCGTTCGGCCTGGTCCGGCACGACCGCGTGGCCGTGCCCGAGCTGGTCGAACTGACCGAGCGGGTCCGCCGCGACGGTCAGATCCGCGAGGTCCAGCTGGAGATCCCGCGGTCGCGCGACACCACGCAGACGCTCTACGTCTCGGCCCGCGTCGCGCCGCTCAACAGCAAGCTGCTGCTGGCGCTCGTCGAGGACCGTACCCACGAGATCCGCGTCGACGAGGTCCGCCGCGACTTCGTCGCCAACGTGTCGCACGAGCTGAAGACGCCGGTGGGCGCGCTGTTGCTGCTCGCCGAGGCGGTCGAGGACGCCAAGGACGACCCCGAGGCGGTGCAGCGGTTCGCCGAGCGCATGCAGCGTGAGGGCGCCCGGCTCACCCGGCTGGTGCAGGAGATCATCGACCTGTCCCGGCTGCAGTACGACGACCCGGTCGCGTCGCCGATGTCGGTCGACGTCGACAGCGTCGTCGAGGCGGCGCTCGACCGCAGCCGCGTCGACGCGGAGAAGCACAAGATCCGGCTCACCGCCGGCGGCACACCGGGGCTGCAGGTCCTGGGCAACGTCGAGCAGCTGGTCATCGCGCTGGGCAACCTCGTCGAGAACGCGGTGAACTACAGCCCGCCCAACACCCGTGTCGCGATCGGCGTCCGCCGCCGCGACGACCTGGTCGAGATCAGTGTCACCGACCAGGGGTTCGGCATCGCCGAGAGCGAGCTGGACCGCATCTTCGAGCGGTTCTACCGCGTCGACCCGGCCCGTTCCAGGGCCACCGGAGGCACCGGCCTGGGACTGTCCATCGTCAAGCACATCGCCGCCAGCCACGGCGGCGAGGTAGGCGTGTGGAGCGTGCAGGGAGCAGGGTCCACCTTCACCCTGCGACTGCCGCTGCACCCGCACCGAACCGGGCAACCGTCCGCGTTCGAGACGCCAGTTGGTAAGGAGACGCCGTGACCCGCGTGCTCGTCGTCGAGGATGAGGATTCGTTCAGCGACGCCCTGTCGTACATGCTCCGGAAGGAGGGCTTCGAGGTGGCGGTCTCCGTGACCGGCGACGACGCCCTCGACGAGTTCGACCGGGGCGGAGCGGACCTCGTACTGCTCGACCTCATGCTGCCGGGCCTGTCCGGGACCGAGGTGTGCCGCCAGCTGCGGCAGCGCTCCAACGTCCCGGTCATCATGCTGACCGCCAAGGACTCCGAGGTCGACAAGGTCGTCGGCCTCGAGCTGGGTGCGGACGACTACGTCACCAAGCCGTTCTCCTCGCGCGAGCTGGTCGCGCGCATCCGGGCGGTGCTGCGCCGCGGCACCGAGCCCACCGAGGCCAGCCAGGCGGTCCTGGGGGCGGGCCCGGTCCGCATGGACGTCGACCGCCATGTGGTCACCGTCAACGGCGACACCGTCCGGCTGCCGTTGAAGGAGTTCGAGCTGCTCGAGCTGCTGCTGCGCAACGCCGGCCGGGTGCTGACCCGCGCCCAGCTGATCGACCGCATCTGGGGCGCCGACTACGTGGGCGACACCAAGACGCTGGACGTGCACGTCAAGCGGCTGCGGGCGAAGATCGAGCCGGACCCGGCGGCGCCGAGCTACCTGCTGACGGTGCGCGGCCTGGGCTACAAGCTCGAGGCCTGACCCCTGAACGATCACGCTGCCGGGTGCCGGACGGCACCAGGCGTCCTCCCGCTACACCAGGCCCGCATGCCTGGTGAGCCGGGAGAACGCCTCGTGATCGGACTGGACCGGCGTCACTCCGGGGCGAGGCTCGTGCGCAGGACGTCGGCCAGCTCGTCCCGCACGGCGCAGGCGTCGAACGCGAACGACGCGGCCAGCTCGGCGGCCTCGTCCGGCGTGACGCCGTCGAAGCAGCCACCGAACCGCTCGGCCAGGGGCTCGGCCAGCATGATGTTGCGGACCAGCAGCCCGAGCCAGGCGCGCCGGCCCCAGGGGTACGGCGCGAAATCGGGGAACTCGAGCTCGAACAACTCCTCGATCGGCTGGGTGACGGCCCGGATGTGACGGTCGGTGCCACCCCACGAGTCGGTGCCCAGGCGGTCCTTGCGCTCCAGCTCCGGCGCGATGCGGCGCAGGTACGGCGAGTCGGCGCGGGCGTGCACCAGCCCCTGCAACCCGACGTCCTTGTACGTCCACAGCGACCAGCTGGCCTCGTGCTCGTCGTAGATCGCCAGCTGGTCGGCGAGCATGCGCAGGCAGGCGGCGTCGCGCTCGCGGTCGCCGGTGTAGACGGGGCCGAACTCGCCGATCCAGATGGGGGTGCCGGTGCGCCGCATGAACTCGGTGCGGCGCAGGAACGTCTGCTCCAGTACGTCGCGGTCGAACCACTCGCCGCGGGTCACGCCCGGGTAGGAGCCGTCGCGGGCGATGCCGGGCAGCGCGTAGTCGTGCGCGGTGTAGACGGTGCCGGGGGACGGCTCGGTGAACATCGAGAAGTCGGTGGAGTAGCGGTTGCCGTCGAGGAACAGCACGTGCCGGGGGTCGACCGCGCGGATGGCCGCCTCGAGGCGTGCGTAGAACGGGCCGATGGCCGCGCCGCTGGGGTCGGCCGGCTCGTTGAGCGGGTTGTAGCCGGCGACGGCGGGCTCGTCGCGGTAGCGGTCGGCCAGAGCCTCCCACAGGTGCACCACGCGGTCCTGAAAATGCCGGTGCTGCCAGAAGAACGCCTGGTGGGTGGGGTTGTCGCTGTGCCAGTTCTGGTTCTGGTAGCCGGGTGCGGCGTGCAGGTCGAGGATCGCGTACAGACCGTGCCGCGCACACGCCCGCACTGCCTGGTCGAGTCGGCGGAAGCCGGACTCCTTCAGCTCGAACGGCCGGTCGTCGTCCTCGAAGTGCCGGTAGCCGAACGGGATGCGGACGGCGTTGACACCCAGCCCGGCGAGGAACGCGGCGTCGGCGTCGGCGAAGAAGTCGTCGAGGAACCGGTCGAAGAACCGCCGGTAGCCGTCCGGACCGAGCGCCGACCGCAGCGCGGCGCGGTGCTGTGACTCCGTCCCCGCGTAGCCGGTGATGAAGTTCTCCATGTTCATCCAGCCGCCCAGGCCGACACCGCGCAGCCGGACCGGCCGGCCCTCGTCGTCGCTGAGCCGGGAGCCGTCGACCCGGAGCCACGGCAGCGTCGTCATGCGTCCTCCAGCGCCCGAGCGGGCGGGTCACGGGTTAGAAACCGGTTCCCGAGCAGGCTAGCCAAGAGCCTCGAACGCGTGCAACTATGACGCACCAGCCCTTGTAAACCGTTTCAAGGCCCTGGTTCCAGGCCGGGAAACCGGGCACTCACAGCCGTGTGTCCGGGAGAGAGGACGACCATGAGGCACCCAACAGGACGTGGCCCGGCCCGGCGCCGCGCCGCGATCGCCGCGTCGGCCGCGGCCCTGCTGACGCTGGCGGCGTGCGGTGGCGGCGACGACAGCACCGGCACGGACGACGGCGGCGGCGACGTCGCCCTGCGCTTCTCGTGGTGGGGCAACGACGACCGCGCCCGGATCACCCAGCAGGCGATCGACGCGTTCGAGGCGGAGCACCCGAACATCACCGTCGAGGGCGAGCCGCTGGACTTCGAGGGCTACTTCGACCGGCTGGCGACCAGCGTCGCGGCCCGCGACGCGCCCGACGTCATCACCCTGGGCGGCGCCTACCCGCGCGAGTACGGCGACCGCGGCGCGCTGCTCGACCTGTCCACCGTCGCCGAGCAGCTGCCCACCGACGGCATCGACGCGGCCGCGTTGAGCAACGGCTTCTTCAGTGGCGTCCAGTACAGCGTCCCGACCGGCGTCAACACCTACGCCGTCATCGTGAACCCGGCCGTGTTCGAGGCCGCCGGCGTGCCGCTGCCCGACGACTCGGCCTGGACGTGGGACGACTTCGTCGCCATCGCGCAGCAGATCTCGGACGCCTCGCCGGAGGGCACCTACGGCGCCGCGGACCCGACCAGCGCCGACACCCTCGACCTCTATGCCCGCCAGCACACCGGCGACGGCCTCTACTCCGAGGACGGCGGCCTGGCCGTCGAGGCCGGAACGCTGGAGGACTGGTGGACCATGACCAAGGCGATGAGTGAGTCCGGCGCGACGCCGCCGGCCACCGTCACCGCCGAGGTCGGCGGCCAGCCGTCGCCCGAGCAGACCCTGATGGGCCGGGGCCTCGCCGGCATGCAGTTCGAGTGGAGCAACCAGCTGACCGCCCTGCGCACGGCGTCGGGCGCGCCGCTGGAGCTGCTGCGGGCGCCCGGCGAGACCAGCGGGTCCGAGCCGGGCATGTGGCTGCAGGCGTCGCAGTCGTACGCGATCTACTCCGGCAGCGAGCACCCGGAGGAGGCGGCCCTGCTGATCGACTTCCTGGTCAACAGCGAGGAGGCCGCGTCGTTCATCCTGGCCGACCGCGGGCTGCCGGCGAACGCCGAGGTGCTGGAGGCGATCACCCCGCAGCTGGACGAGAACACGGCGGCGCAGGCGGCGTTCATCGCCGCGATCCGCGACCACGTGAGCGAGGAGCTGATCATCGGCCCGACCGGGTCGACGGAGACGCGCTCGATCGTCCAGCGGATCAACGACGAGGTGCTGTTCGACCGGATGTCCATCGCGGACGCCGCCGCGTCGGCCGTCGACCAGGTGACGACCGCCATCCAGTGAGGACGTCAGGGCGTCAGCTCACCGTCGGCGACCACGACGGTGAGCTGACGCTCCAGCACCGCCCCCGCGGCCAGCACGAGCGGCTGCGACCAGGCCAGCGCCGGTCCTGCGCCGACGTAGCCGGACATCCGGACGAACCACGGTTCGGGGGTTCCCTCCTGGCTGAACCACAGCGACCAGGGCCGGTCCGCGGCGGAGCGGCCGCTGAGGAGCAGCCACGGCGACGTCGATCCGTGGGCGACCTGCTCACCACTGCCCTCGGCGACCTTGACGGTGTGGGTGCCCGCTTCGGTGGCCACCCGCCAGAAGATGCCGCCGTACCCGGCGCCGGGCCGGCCGTTCACCGCCGGGCTGGCGACGCGGAGGTCGCGGCCCGCGACGTTGGTCAGGGCGCTGGTCCACGTGAGCGACCACGCGCCGGGCCGTGCGCCGTCCGTGGCCCGCACGCTCCGGGTCTCCCGGACCAGCGGCTCGCCCGCGCGCGTGAGCCACGTCAGGTCGTCGGTGATGCCCGACGGGGACTCTGACGAGAAGCCGTCGTGGCGCTGGGTGCCGTGATTGTCCAGCGGCGTCGGTCCTCGGCCGGCGACGAACGTCCGCCCGCCCCAGAACGTGGTGCCGTCGAGGTCGGCGACGGCCAGCGAGAGCCCCAGATGATGGCGGTGGTCGTCGGGCACCAGGTCGGTGACGACGACACCGCCGAGGGTGCGCACCGGATGCAGGTAGGGCCGCGGCGACAGCGTGCGCTCGATCGACGGGTCGATGACGTACTCGGCCACCGCGATGCCGCCGACCTCGAGCGTCTGGGTGATCGTGTCGGCGGCGCCGGGGCGCCTCATGCGGCGGCACCCGTGCTGCCGCGGACCACCAGGCGCGGCCGGAACTGGATGTCCGCCTCAGGCGGCTGGCCGCCGAGCAGCGCCCACAGGCGCTGCCAGGCCTCCTGCCCGATCTCGCTCGGTGGCACCGACGCCGTGGTCAGCGGCGGCGTGGTGTAGCGGGCGAACGGGATGTCGTCGAAGCCGGCGATGGAGATCTGCTGCGGCACCGAGACGCCGAGCTCGTGCAGTCCGGACAGGGCGCCGAAGGCGACGAGGTCGTTGTAGGCGATGACCGCCGTGCAGAGGCCGTCGATGAGCCGCCCCGCGACGGCGTGTCCGTCGCTGAACGTGGCGCCGCACTCGAGCTCGGCCAGCTCGAGCCGGCCGGCCGCGGCGAACCCGCGCAGCGTGCTCAGGCGGAGCCGGTTGGACGAACTGGTGGGCGGACCGGCGAGGTAGGCGAACCGGCGGTGGCCGAGCCCCATGAGGTGCGACACGAGGTCGCGCATGCCGGCGGCGTAGTCGACGTTGACCGACGGCACCGAGAGGCCGGAGGAGTCGCGGTTGACCAGCACGAACGGTGCCAGTTGCGGTGCGAGGGCGGCCAGCTCGTCGTCGGGCATGCGCGGGGCGCAGAGCACCAGGCCGTCGCAGCGCCGGCGTGCCTCGAGCGCGATCAGGCCTTCCTCGGCGACGTTCTCCTCGGAGTCGGCGACCAGCAGCCGGTGCCCGCGGGTGGCGGCGGCGTGACTGAGGCTGCGCAGGACGTCCTGGAACATCGGGTTGCCGAGATCGGGCACCACCAGCGCGATGGTGGACGTCCGGCCCACCGCCAGGCTGCGGGCCAGGACGCTGGGCTGGTAGTTGAGCGTGGCCGCCGCCGCCCGGACTCGTTCGGCCAGCTGCGGGGCGACGGTCGAGCTGCCGTTCATGACGCGTGACACCGTGGCCCTGGAGACCCCGGCCAGCTCGGCCACCCGGCTGATGGTGGCCGGTCGGGTCTCGTCGTGGGTCTCGGCCGTCATGTTCCCCTCCCCGTCGTCCCCCGCCGAGCGGGACGAGGCACTGATCGTATCGCTCACGCCGCCACCGTCCCGGCCCACGGGAGGTCCAGCTCGCGGAACGTCCTCAGGGTGGTGGCGGCGTCGTCGACGGCGTCGTCGACACCGGCCACCACCGGCCGCTCGTCGAGCCCGGCGCCGAGCACGACGCGGTGCGGTGCGGTGATGCGCGTCGGCGGCGGCGCGGTGCGCACCGCCTCGAGCACCTCGGTGAACGCCCCGGACCGGGCCAGCGGCGAGATCAGCCGCACGGCCGGGTCGGCGCGGTGCCGCAGCAGGTTCTCGAGGAGGTCCGTGAACGGGAACGTCCGGGTGTCGGTGCCGGCCGGCCCGGTGACGTCGACCCGTCCGGTCTTGTACCAGAGGACGACGCGGCCGCGGCTGCCCGTGACGACGACGTAGGGCTCGCGCTGTTCCTGGGCGCAGAGCGTGAGCGCGGCGACGACGGTGCCGCCGCCGGCGGTGGTGACGCGGATGCACGAGGTGTCGTCGGCCTCGATGTCGTTCGCCCGGAACAGCTCGGTGTGCACGGAGGTCAGCTCGCCGCGCCGGTCACTGCCCTCGATGCGCAGCGCGGTGGCCAGGGCGTGTGCCAGCGGGTTGGTGACCACGCCGTCGACCACGGGCCGGCCGTCGAGCTCGCGGCGCCCGGCCCACGCGGACCGGCTCCAGTAAGCCCTGGTGCGTACCCAGGCCCCGGCGGCGCCCACCCCGCGGACGTCGCCGATGGCGCCGTCGGCGACCAGGCTCCGGACATGCTCGACGGCGTCGGTGCCGAAGCTCTGGAAACCGACCTGGCAGACCCGGCCCAGCCGGGCGCTGAGGTCGCTCAGCGCGTCGAAGCCGGCGAGTGTCGGGGTGGGCGGCTTCTCGAGCATGACGTCGGCGCCGGCCCGCAGCGCCGTCTCGGCGAGGTCGTGGTGCCGGTGGATCGGCGCGGCCACCACGACGACGTCGGCGTCGACACGGCCGAGCAGGTCGGCCAGATCGTCCGTCCAGGGGGTGCCGGGCGGGAGGCCGTCGTGGTCCGGTGACGGAGGTCGCGGGTCGCAGACGCCGGCCAGCCGCGCCACGCCGTCGGCCTTCAACTGGACCAGGCGACGCAGGTAGGTGGCTCCGTAGCCGTGGGCGCCGGCGAGCACCACACGTGCGGGCATCGAACGACGCATCGTCGAGCTCTCCCTCTCAGCGGGCAAAAGCGAGTAACCGGTATCTCAGGCTAGCGTACCGTCTCTACCTGCGCTTCTGCTGGCACTTGGCTCCGGCTCTTGCCGCCGATTGACAGCTACCCTACGCTTGCTAGAAATCGGTATCTCGACGGACAACGCTTTCCCCCGCCAGTCAGGTGGCCGTCGACGAGAGATCAGGAGGAGGTCACCGATGACCACCGTTCCGACGTCCTCGCGCGACCAGGCACCGGGTGAACCACCGCCCGAGGCGCCGGAGCAGCCGCCCGAACCGGGCCGCGGCCGGCGCAGCCCGCTCGCCAAACGCGAGGGCCGGGTGGCCTATCTGTTCCTCGCGCCCTGGTTCATCGGCATGGTGGTGGTCACCATCGGCCCGATCCTGGCGTCGCTGTACCTGTCGTTCACCGAGTACAGCCTGCTCCAGCCACCCGAGTGGCTCGGGCTCGAGAACTACCGCCGCATGCTCGAGGACGAACGGCTGCACACGGCGCTGCGGGTGACGTTCACCTACGTGCTCGTGTCGGTGCCCCTGCAGCTGGCGCTGGCCCTCGCCCTGGCGTTCTTCCTCGACCGCGGGGTGCGCGGGCTCTCCGTGTACCGGTCGGTCTACTACCTGCCCTCCCTGCTCGGTGGCAGCGTGGCGATCGCCATCCTCTGGCGGCAGATCTTCGGGACCGAAGGGCTCATCAACCAGTTGCTCGGCCTGGTCGGCATCGAGGGCCAGGGGTGGGTGTCGCACCCCGACCACGCGTTGTCCACCCTGATCGTGCTCAACGTGTGGACCTTCGGCGCGCCGATGGTGATCTTCCTGGCCGGCCTGCGGCAGATCCCGGCCATGTACTACGAGGCGGCCGAGGTCGACGGCGCCGGCGGGTTCACCAAGTTCTGGCGCATCACCGTGCCGCTGCTCACGCCGATCATCTTCTTCAACCTCGTGCTGCAGATCATCGGGTCGTTCCAGACGTTCACGCAGGCGTTCATCGTCAGCGGCGGCACCGGCGGCCCGGCCGACTCCACGCTCTTCTACACGCTCTACACCTACCAGCGCGGCTTCGGCTCGTTCGAGATGGGCTACGCGTCGGCGCTGGCCTGGGTCCTGCTGATCATCATCGCCGGGTTCACGGCGGTCAACTTCCTCGCGGCGAAGCGGTGGGTGCACTATGGCGACTGACCTCGAATCGATCGCCGCGCCCGATCCCGCGGCACTGGCCGCGCGGCGCCGGCGCGACGGCCGGAAGCGGCGGCTGCTCAAGCACGTCGTTCTCATCGTGTTCGGCTTCGCGATGCTCTATCCGCTGCTGTGGATGGTGTCGAGCTCGTTCAAGCCGTCGGATCTGATCTTCCGCGACGCGTCGCTCATCCCGAGCCAGTTCGACTTCAGCAACTACACCGAGGGCTGGACCGCCCTGGCGCGCCCGTTCCACCACTACCTGTTCAACTCGGCGATCATCGTCTTCTTCTCCGTGGTGGGGAACCTGCTCAGCTGCGCGCTCGCGGCCTACGCCTTCGCCCGGCTGCAGTTCCGCGGCCGGCGGCTGTTCTTCGCCGCCATGCTCGGCACCATCATGCTGCCGATCCACGTGGTGATCGTCCCGCAGTACATCCTGTTCTCCGAGCTGGACTGGATCAACACCTACTACCCGCTGATCGTTCCGAAGTTCCTGGCCACCGACGCCTTCTTCATCTTCCTCATGGTGCAGTTCATCCGCGGACTGCCACGCGAGCTGGACGACGCGGCGCGCATCGACGGCTGCGGCCACTTCCGGATCTTCTGGCGCATCATCATGCCGCTGTGCCTGCCGGCCCTCGCGACGACGGCCATCTTCACCTTCATCTCGGTGTGGAACGACTTCTACAGCCAGCTGATCTTCGTGACCGACCCCGATCTGTACACGGTGCCGGTGGCGCTGCGCACCTTCGTCGACTCGCAGGGCGAGTCCGCCTGGGGCCCGCTGTTCGCCATGTCCCTGGTGGCTCTGGGACCGATCTTCGGCTTCTTCCTGGCCGGGCAGCGCTATCTCATGCGCGGCATCGCCACGACCGGCATCAAGTAACCCCGAGAGGACCCCCATCGATGCGACCCCTCCGTTCCCTCGCCCTCGTCGTGCCCGCCGCGATGCTGCTCGCGGCCTGCGGTGGTGACGACACCACCGGCGACGGCGGTGTGGTCGAGCTGCGCTACGCGTTCTGGGGCAGCGACGACCGCGCGCAGACGACGCAGGAGATGATCGACGCGTTCGAGGCCGAGAACCCCGACATCCGGGTCGAGGTCGACTACGCCGACTTCGGCGCCTACTTCGACAAGCTGGCCACGAGCGTGGCCGCAGGCGACGCGCCGGACATCATGACCATGGGCGGCGCCTACCACAGCGAGTACGCCGGACGGGGTGCGCTGCTCGACCTGGCCGAGGTCGGCGACATCATCCGCACCGACGAGATCTCCGAGGACGTCCTCGCCCACGGCACCATCGACGGCTCGCTCTACGCCATCCCGACCGGCGTCAACGGCTACGCCATGGTGGCCAACCCGGCGGTGTTCGCCCAGGCCGGTCTGGAGATCCCCGACGACACCACCTGGACGTGGGACGATTTCGCCCAGCTGTGCACCCAGATCGGCACCGCGCTGGGCGACGACGGTTACGGCGCTCAGGACCTCACCAACCACAACACGCTGTCGCTGTGGGCCCGTCAGCACGGCGAGCAGCTCTACGGCGAGGACGGCGAGCTGGACCTCTCGGCCGAGACCCTCGCCGAGTGGTGGCAGTTCGCGCTCGAGCTGCGCGACTCCGGCTGCACCCCGCCTGCCACCCTGAGCGAGGAACTGGCCAGCCAGAGTGCGCCGGAGCAGACCCTGATCGGCACCAACGCCGGCGGCATGTCACTGATCTGGTCGAACGTCCTCGAGGCGCTCAGCACCGCGTCGGGTGAGCAGTTGCGGCTGCTCATCCCGCCGGGCGTGGAGGGCGGCGACCCGGGCTCGTGGCTGGGGCCGTCGATGTACTACACGATCTCGGCCCGCTCGGAGCACACCGAGGAGGCGGCCCGGCTGGTCGACTTCATGCTCAACGAGCCCGCGGCCGCGGAGTCGTTCCTCACCGATCGCGGCCTGCCCGTCAACACCGACGTCCGTGAAGCGATCATGGACCAGCTGACCCCGGTGCAGCAGGCCGAGGCCGAGTACCTCAACCGGCTGGAGGAGGCCGCGGGCGCGCCCGTGCCTCCGGCGCCGGTGGGCTCCACCGAGACGGCCGGCATCGTCACCCGGCTGAACAGCGAGGTGCTGTTCGACCGCACGACGCCGCAGGACGCCGCCGGGCGGTTCGTCTCCGAGGTCGAGGCGGCGCTGCGGCCATGAGCATCGACCGTCGCGCGTTGGTGTCCCGGCACTCCGTCGTCGTGACGGAGATCGACGGGCGGTCGCCGCTGTCGGTCGGCAACGGTGAGTTCTGCTTCACCGTCGACGTCACCGGTCTGCAGACGTTCCCGGACCGCTATCCGGTGGCGTCGCGTGACGGCACGGCCGACGCGACCCTGCTGGGCACCCAGGCGCAGTGGGGCTGGCACACGGAGCCGGCCGGCGACGACGGCGCCGGGTACCGGCTCGAGGACACGTTGATCACGTACGACACTCCGCACGGTCCGGCGCCGTACGCCGACATGACCGGCAGCATCGGCGCCGGCGGCGACCGCACCGACTCCGCGGCCGAGCTGTGGCTGCGGGCCAACCCGCACCGCCTCGACCTCGGCCGCATCGGGCTGGAGCTGGTCGACGACGACGGCGGGGCCCGGCCGGTCGCGCCGGACGACGTCGCCGGAGTGCGCCAGGTGCTCGACCTCTGGCGCGGCGTCGTCGACACCACGTTCGAGCTGCGCGGCGAGCCCGTCCGGGTCGTGACGGCGTGCCATCCGGACGCCGACGTCCTCGCGGTCCGGATCGTCTCCGACGCGGTCCGGTCCGGCCGGCTCGCGGTCCGGCTGGCGTTCCCGTACGGCTCGCAGAGCTGGCACGACGCCGCGGACTGGAGCCGTCCGGAGGCGCACCGCACGGCGCTGGAGCGCACCGGCGACGGCTGGCGGGTGGACCGCGAACTGGACGCCGACGGCTACGCCGTCGCCATCGCCGCCACCGCCGGCCTGGCGGTGACCCGGACCGGTGCGCATGTGCTCCGGGCCACCGCCGGCACCGGGACGCTCGACCTCGTGGCCGGCTTCGCGCCCTCGGCCGACCGGCTGCCGGCGGTGTCGAGCTTCGACGCGGTGCGGGCCGCGGCCGAGGCGCACTGGCCGGCGTTCTGGTCCAGCGGCGGCGCCGTCGACCTGGCCGGCAGCGCCGACCCGCGGGCCGCCGAGATCGAGCGGCGCACCGTCCTGTCCCAATACCTCACGGCGATCAACTGCGCGGGGTCGCTGCCACCGCAGGAGACCGGCCTGGTCTGCAACTCCTGGCGGGGCCGGTTCCACCTGGAGATGCACTGGTGGCACGCGGCGCACTTCCCCCTCTGGGGCCGGCCGGAGCTGCTGGGGCGAAGCCTGCGCTGGTACCACACGGCGCTGGACGCGGCCCGGGCGACGGCCAAGGCACAGGGCCACTCCGGGGCTCGCTGGCCGAAGCAGGTCGGACCCGACGCGAGGGAGAGCCCGAGCCCCATCGGCGCGTTCCTCATCTGGCAGCAGCCGCACCCGATCCACCTGGCCGAGCTGTTCTACCGGGCCGCTCCGAGCCGCGAGGTGATCGACGAGTTCGCCGGCATCGTGTTCGAGACGGCGGAGTTCATGGCGTCCTACGCGGTGCGGACCGAGCGCGGGTTCCAGCTCGGCCCGCCGCTGGTGCCGGCGCAGGAGTCGTACGGATCGATCCGGGCCCGCGCGACCAACCCGACGTTCGAGCTGGCGTACTGGCACTGGGCGCTGGAGACGGCGCAGCGCTGGCGCGAGCGGGCCGGGCTGCCCCGGGACGAGCGGTGGGGCGCGGTGGCCCGCGGACTGGTCCGTCCGCACGTGCGGGACGGCGTCTACACGGCCATCGACGTCGAGCCGTACACCATTCGCACCGACCACCCGTCGATGCTCTGCGCGTTGGGCGTCCTGCCCGAGACGCCGCTGATCGACCCGCGGATCATGCGGGCCACGCTGCACGACGTGCTCGACGACTGGCACTGGGACAGCACGTGGGGATGGGACTACCCGGTCATCGCGATGACGGCCGCGCGAGTCGGCGAGCCGGAGCTGGCGGTGGCGGCGCTGACCATGCCGGCGACGAAGAACGAGTTCCTCCCGAACGGGCACAACCGGCAGACGTCGTCGCTGCCGCTGTACCTGCCGGGCAACGGGGGAGTGCTGGCGGCCGTCGCGCTGATGGCCGCGGGCTGGGACGGCGCGGCCGGTGGGCCGGCGCCGGGATTCCCGGACGACGGGCGGTGGACGGTCGAGGCCGAGGGCCTCGTCCCCGCTCCCTGACCGAAGGACCAGGACCGACCAGACCCCGAAGGAGTGGGATGGAGATGAGCGGCAGACCGAGAAGGACCTCCCTGGCCGGCGTGCTCGCCGTGGCGTTGCTGGCTGCCAGCTGCGGTGGCGGCGGCGACGGCGGTGGCGACGGCGACGCGGCCGGCTCGGACGAGCAGGTGACCCTGCGGTTCGCGTGGTGGGGCAGCGACGAGCGGCGCGAGCTGACCGAGGCCGCGATCGCGGCGTTCGAGGAGCAGCACCCCGACATCGACGTGCAGGGCGAGTACATCGAGTGGAGCGGCTACTGGGACCGGCTGGCGACGCAGGTCGCGGCGGGCGACGCGCCGGACGTCATCACCCAGGAGGAACGGTTCCTGCGCGAGTACGCCGGACGCGGCGCGCTGCTGGACCTCTCCGAGTACGAGGACACCATCGATCTCTCGCAGCTGGATCCGCTGGTCACCGGTAGCGGCGAGGTCGACGGCGGGCTGTTCGGCGTGCCGAGCGGCGTCAACGCCTACGTCGTGTACGCCAACCCGGAGCTGTTCGCGCAGGCCGGCGTCGACCTGCCCGACGACACCACCTGGACCTGGGACGACTACATCCGCATCGCGAACGAGATCACCGCGGCGACCGCCGGTGAGGTCTTCGGCGCCATGGACTACGGCGGCAACGAGGCCGGCCTGAAGATCCTGGCCCGGCAGCACGGCCAGGAGATGTACGACGCGAACGGCGAGCTGGCCTTCGACCCCGCGACGCTGGCGCAGTGGTGGGAGTACTCCCTGCAGTTGCGCGACGGCGGCGGCGCGCCGCAGGCCACGATGTCGGCCGAGCAACAGGACACCGGTTCTCCGGAGCAGACGCTGCTGGGCACCAACCGGGCCGCCATGGCCTGGTACTGGAGCAACACGCTGGCGGCGCTGTCCGGCGCGTCCGGCACCGAGCTGCAACTGCTGCGGCCGCCCGGTGAGCACGAGCGCGAGCGCACCGGCAACTACTACAAGCCCGCCATGCACTACTCCGTGTCCGCCCGCACCGCGCACCCGGAGGAGGCCGCCATGCTGGTCGACTTCCTGCTCAACGACCCCGCGGCGATCGATGCCATCCGCTCCGACCGGGGTCTGCCGGCCAACCTCGAGCAGCGCGAGCGGATCCTCGCCGACCTGGACGAGCACCAGGTGGCCGAGGCCGAGTACCTGGACGAGATCCAGGAGGACGTCGTCGACGCACCGCCCGCTCCGCCGATCGGCGCCGGCCAGGTCGTCGACATCATCAAGCGCCTCAACATCGAGGTCCTCTTCGACCGGCTCAGCCCCGACGAGGCGGCCGAGCAGTTCATCAGCGAGGTCGAGGCGGCCACCGGCTGACGGTGCCCCGTCCTCGTCGTTCGTACCCACCAGCAGATGGAGTGGCAGTGAACGCAACGATCCCCGGCGGCGGCCCGCGGCGCTACGCCGTCGTCGGCACCGGCAGCAGGGCGCAGATGTACGTCGACGCCCTGCTCACCACCCATGCCGACGTCGGAGCTCCGGTCGCCTGGTGCGACGTCAACGCGACCCGGATGTCGTACTACGACGAGCGGGTGCGCGCCGCGAACGGTCCCGACGCGCCGCTTCCGAGGCGCTACGGTCCCGACGACTTCGGCGCGCTGCTCGAGGAGGTGCGGCCCGACGGCGTCATCGTCACATCGCCGGACTGGACCCACGACCGCTACGTGGTCGCGGCGCTCGAGCACGGCAGCGACGTCGTGGTCGAGAAGCCGCTGACCGTCGACGTCGACAAGGCACGAGCCATCGCCGACGCCGCCCGCGAGTCGCCGGCCGGACTCGTCATGACGTTCAACTACCGCTACTCCCCGCGCAACTCGACGGTGAAGCAGCTGATCCTCGACGGCGCGATCGGCGACGTCACGTCGGTGCACTTCGAATGGGTGCTCGACACCTCGCACGGCGCCGACTACTTCCGCCGGTGGCACCGCGAGAAGGACCGCTCCGGCGGACTGCTGGTGCACAAGGCGACGCACCACTTCGACCTGGTGAACTGGTGGCTCGACGACGTGCCCGCCACGGTGTTCGCGCTCGGCGGGCTGCGGTTCTACGGGGCCGAGAACGCGAAGGCACGCGGTCTCGGCGACCGGCCGGTGCGCAGCCGCGACGACGCCGGCCGGGCCGCCGACCCGTTCGCTCTCGACCTCGCCGCCGACGACACCCTGCGGCGGCTGTACCTGGAGGCCGAGGCCGACGACGGCTACGTCCGCGACCAGGACGTGTTCGGCGAGGGCATCACCATCGAGGACAACCTCAACGTCCTCGTCGGGTACGAGCGCGGTGCCAGCCTGAGCTACACGCTGAACGCGCACTCGCCGTGGGAGGGGTATCGGGTCGCCTTCAACGGCACCGCCGGGCGGCTCGAGATCGAGGTGGTCGAGTCGGCGCACAAGGCGCGCGACGCGGGTGACGACGCCGAGCGGGTCCGTCGCAAGGGCACCCGGATCGTGCTGCAGCGGCACTGGGAGCCGGCCGTCGAGGTGCCGGTGCCGGACAGCCCGCACGGTGCTCATGGACATGGCGGCGGTGACCGGCTGCTGCTGGACGACGTGTTCCGCGGTCCCGGCGACGATCCGCTCGGCCGGCCCGCGGGCACCGTCGACGGCTTCCGCAGTGTCGCCGTCGGGCTGGCCGGCAACGAGTCGCTGGCCACCGGGGGACCGGTGGCCGTGGCGAGCCTCGGCCTGCCGCTGCGCACCGACGAGCTGCGGCCGCGTCCTGCGAGCACGCCATGAGGGTCCTGGTCACGGGCGGTTCCGGGCGACTCGGCGAGAGCGTCGTCCAGGGACTGCTGGAGGCTGGGCACGACGTCGTCAGCGTCGACCTGCGCGCGCCGAGCCAGCATCGCGAGCACTGGTTCGCCGCCGACCTCACCGTGGTCGACGAGGCCAGCTGGGCGCTCGCGCGGGTGCGGCCGGAGGCGGTCGTCCACCTGGCCGCGATCGCCGTCCCGTTCAGCCGGCCCGAGCGGGAGATCCTTCGCACCAACACCGCGCTGGCCTACAACGTCTGCCGGTCCGCGCTCGACGCCGGTGCCCGGAACGTCGTCGTCGCCAGCAGCCCGACGGTGGTCGGGTACGGCGCGCCGACCGGCTGGGCGCCGGCGTACCTGCCGATCGACGAGGCGCACCCGGTGCGGCCATGGAACGCCTACGGGCTGTCCAAGCTGATGGCCGAGCACGTGATGCGGATGTTCACCGCCCAGGCCGGCGACCGCATGCGGCTCAGCGCGATCCGGCCCTGCTACGTGATCGCCGAGGACGAGTGGGCCGGCGCACCGACGCAGCAGGGGCACACCGTCCGCGAGCGGCTGGACGACCCGGCTCTGGCGGCGGGGTCGCTGTTCAACTACGTCGACGCCCGCGACGCCGCCGAGTTCGTCGAGGTGCTGCTGCGCCGCGCCGAGGACGTGCCGAACGGCGAGACGTTCTTCGTCGGAGCCGCCGACGCGCTGGCCCGTGAGCCGCTGGCCGAGCTGCTGCCGCGCTTCCACCCCGGCACCGCCGGCGGCGCGGACGTCCTGGCCGGCACGGAGTCGGCGTTCCGCAACGCCGCCGCCGAACGCCTGCTCGGCTGGAAACCGGAGCGCAGCTGGCGCACGGAGCTGCGATGAGCGCGATCGCCGCACTCACCGCGCGGGTGATCCGGCTGCCGCTGCGCCGGCCGTGGGGCCCCGACGTGCCGTGCCTGCACGTCGTCGAGGTCGTGCTGACGACGTCCGACGGCGTGGAGGGACGCGGGTTCGGCTGGACGCCCACCATCGGCGCCGGTGCCGTGCACGCACTGCTCACGCAGGACATCGCGGCATGGCTGGTGGGGCGGCCGGCCGAGCCGGAGGTCGTCTGGGACGGGCTGTGGCGGCACCTGCACGAGGCCGGCAGCGGTGGCGTCACGACCATCGCCATGGCGGGCGTCGACCTCGCGCTCTGGGACCTGCGCGGCCGCAGGGCCGGACTCGGTCTGGCCGACCTGCTCGGCCGACGCCACGAGTCGGTCGAGGTGTACGGCAGCGGCGTCAACCGGCACTACCCGCTGGACGAGCTGGTCGCTCAGGCCGAGCGGTGGGTGGCGGCCGGACACGACGCGGTCAAGATGAAGGTCGGCCGCCCGGACCTGGACGAGGACGTCGAGCGGGTGGCGGCGGTCCGCGAGGTCATCGGGCCGCGGCGGCGGCTCATGGTCGATGCGAACCAGCGCTGGGACCTGCCCACGGCCCGGCGGGCGATCGCGGCCCTGGCGCCGTACGACCTGTTCTGGGTCGAGGAGCCGCTGCTGGCGGACGCGACCTGGGCCTACGCGCAACTGCGTCGTGCGGTGGACGTGCCGATCGCGCTCGGCGAGAACGCGCACACCGTCCACCGCTTCCGGGACCTGCTCGACGCCGGCGCCTGCGACGTCGTGCAGCCCAACGTCGTGCGGGTCGGCGGCATCACGCCGTTCCTGCGCATCGTCGCGCTGGCCCGGACGTACGGAGTGAGCGTCGCGCCGCACCTGCTGCCGGAGCTGTCCGGTCAGCTGGCGCTGACGCTGCCCGAGGCCACACTGGTCGAGGACGTCGAGGACGCCTCGTTCGCCGCGCTGGGCTGCCTCGCCGAGCCGAGCGGCGTCGTCATCGAGAACGCCCGGCTGACCGCGGCGACGGCGCCGGGGCTGGGCCTCAGGTTCGGCTGAGGCCGGTCACTCCGACGGCGTCTCGGTGCCCGTCGGCTCCTCGGTCGGCTGGTCGGTCGGCTCGCCGGCGGGCGTCGCCGTGACCTCGCCGGTGGGCTCGTTCGTGGGCTCCTCGGCCGGAGCGTCCGGCAGCGCCTCGGCGTAGGCGCCCTCGGCCGGCCGCACGAGCGCCTCGACGGTGGTGCGGGGCGCGTTGCCGAAGCGGAACTCGACGGTGATGGTGTGGCCGGGGTCGGCCTCGACATCGAAGCCGTCGACACGGTCGGCGTCGGGCCCGAGGTCGGCGACGCCGCGGACCGGGACGTCGACCGGGCCGTCGGCGAGCTCGGCGTTCACCTCGCCGATGACCACCTCGACCAGTTCGTCGTCGCTGGCGCCGCGGTTGGTCAGCGTGGCGATGACGGTGGCCGTGCCCTCGCCGTCGGACACCACCTGGACGTTGCGCAGGCCGATGTCGCCTGCCTCGGCGTTGGCGCCGTTGTCGGCCGGGTACCACCGCTGGGTCTGCTCGTGGATGCTGCAGCCGGCCGCGCCCAGCACCAGGACGGGGGTGGCGGCGAGAACCAGACGCCGGACAGCAACCTTCACCACGTGCTCCTCGAAAAGCGCGCTCACAGTGGACAGACCGCGGACCAGCGTACCGGCGGCGTCTCGGCGCCTGGTCACCGGCACCCGCTCCTACCTGGTGGGACGACAAGATCGACGACCTTGGAAAAGGGTGAAGCGGACACTCCGGAACGAGTGCCGAAGGTGTATGACGAGTGACCGCAGCACGCCGAATGGCGATTTGTCAACCCCTACCACTGGCGCTGACCAGCGCAAATGCTTATCCGAGTCGTGAAAATCGTGCTATCATCGGTGGGGGAAAGGGGACAGGAACACATGACTTTCAAGGTCGGCGAAACGGTTGTCTACCCCCATCACGGGGCCGCGCTCATCGAGGCGATCGAGTCCCGGGTCATCAAAGGAGAGGAACGCCAGTACCTCGTCCTGAAGGTCACGCAAGGTGACCTGACCGTTCGCGTCCCGGCTGACAACGTCGACCTCGTCGGCGTACGCGATGTCGTGAACCAGGAAGGGCTCGATCGAGTCTTCGAGGTGCTGCGCATGCCGCACACCGAAGAGCCCACCAACTGGTCGCGCCGGTACAAGGCGAACCTCGAGAAGCTGGCATCCGGTGATGTCATCAAGGTCGCCGAGGTCGTCCGCGATCTCTGGCGGCGCGAGCGCGACCGCGGGCTGTCCGCGGGCGAGAAGCGCATGCTGGCCAAGGCCCGTCAGGTGCTCGTCTCCGAGCTGGCTCTGGCCGAGAACACGAACGAGGACAAGGCCGAGACCCTGCTCGACGAGGTCCTCGCGGGCTGACACGCGCGCATCGAACGGGGCATGATCCCGTCGTGAGCGTTGCGTGCATCGTGGTCGCCGCCGGTCGTGGTGAGCGGCTGGGCGAAGGTCGCCCGAAGGCGTTCGTCGAGGTCGGCGGACGTCCCCTGATCTGGCATGCGTTGCGGGCCGCCTCCGGCGCCGCCCGGGTGGCGCACGTCGTCGTCGTGGCGCCGGACGGCATGGACGACGATCCCGCCCTGGCCGGCGCGGTCGCGGTCGTCCCCGGTGGTGCGACGCGGCAGCACTCGGTCGCGAACGGGCTGGCCGCGCTGCCCGACGACACCGAGGTCGTGCTGGTGCACGACGCCGCCCGCTGCCTGGCTCCGTCCGAACTGTTCGACGCCGTCGCGGCCGACGTCCTGGCCGGGCACGACGCCGTCATCCCGGGCCTGCCGGTGGTCGACACCCTCAAGGTGGTCGACCACGCCGGCCGGGTCACGGCCACGCCGGACCGCGCCGCGCTGCGGGCCGTCCAGACCCCGCAGGGCTTCCGCCGCGCCGTGCTCGAGCGCGCGCACGCCGCCGCCGTCGAACGCGGCGACACCGACGCTCCCGACGACGGCGCGCTGGTCGAGCGCATCGGCCTGCCCGTCTTCGTCGTCGCCGGTCACACCGACGCGTTCAAGGTCACCCGCCCGCAGGACCTGCTGCTGGCTGAGACCGTGCTGGCCCGGCGGGAGGCCGCGGTATGACTCCGCGGGTCGGGCTGGGCGTCGACGTCCACCGCATCGAGCCCGGGCGCCCCTGCTGGGTGGCCGGGCTGCACTGGCCGGACGAGCCGGCCGGCCCGGTCGGCCACTCCGACGGCGACGTCGCCGCTCACGCCGTCTGCGACGCGCTGTTGTCCGCCGCGGGCCTGGGCGACCTCGGCGCCGTCTTCGGCACCGACCGCCCGGAATGGGCCGGCGCCTCCGGCGTCGCGCTGCTCGGCGAGACCGCACGGCTCGTCCGCGCCGCGTCGTTCACGATCGGCAACGCGTCAGTTCAGGTCATCGGCATCCGCCCGCGCATCGGCACCCGTCGCGACGAAGCGCAGGCGGCGCTCTCCGCGGCGATCGGCGCACCGGTCAGTGTCAGCGGCACCACCACCGACGGCCTCGGCCTCACCGGCCGCGGCGAGGGCCTGGCCGCCGTCGCCACCGCCCTGCTCGTCGGCTGACACCCACGCGTCGCCCGCCGCTGGGGCCACACATCGAAAGCCGGTGTCGTCGTCGCGCATGTCGGCCGACGCGTCATTGAACGCTGAGGGGAGTGCCCGGGCGAAGGGACTCGTCCACGCTCCGCCCTTCAACTCGTACCTGGCCGGCTCGGACTCCGTCGAGGTCCACTCCCATGCATTGCCGCACAGGTCGTAGACGTCGTACGGGCTCACGCCGCTGTGGAACCGGTCGACGGGCGTCGTCGTGCCGATGCGGGTCTCACGCGTATTGCATTTCGCCGGCGTCGGCTGCTCACCCCACGGATACGCCTGGCCGTTCGGTCCTCTGGCGGCCTTCTCCCACTGTCGTCCCGTCGGCAGCGACTTGCCTGCCCAGGCTGCGTAGGCCGCCGCATCCCGCCAGGACACGTAGACGACGGGATGGTCGGCGGGTGGCTGGCTCAGGCGCCAGTGATCGGGCGCTCGGTGCCCAGTCGCGCGCACGAACCGCTCGTACTCGGCGTTGGTGACCGGATGAACATCGATGTAGAAGGCAATGAGGTGCGTCGGGACGTCGCCGGTTCCGGAGAGGTAGTAACCGTCGCCGACGAGGGTCATCTGCTTGGCGTCGGTGGGGTGGCGCCAGCGGGGACGGTTCGGGGCGGTCAGATGTGGCGTGCGACCGGGCTGGAACACCGAGCCGAGCGAGTCCGTCAGTCTGAGAAATCGGGCACGGGCGTCTGGAGGGGAACTCGCGAGGGCGGTGTCCAATGCGGCTTGATTGACCGGTCTGAGGTTGATCGTGCCGCCCCGCGCCTCCCATTTCGAAACCATTCGGTCGCTGACGCCCAGATGCGCCGCGAACGCCTCGATGCTCATTCGCTGCGCTTCACGTAGAGCGCGCGTCTCGAGTCCCGTCCATCGTTCGACTGTCGCCATGGGATGACTCCCCAGGGGTGGATGAGGGTAACCCAAAAGAATCTCATGGCTGAGTTGAGGTGTCCACTACAACGGTTCTTCGCCCAGGGCGGCATACGTATCCTGGAGCTTCGTCATCGCCGGGTGAGAGGTCGCGAGTTCCATACCGTCGATGGCCGTAATCGGCCGAACTCCGATGGCAGCGTTGGTGGCGAAGGCAGCCCGCATCGACGGGACGTCGGCAAGTCGTACCGCGCGTTCTTCGTGGTCAGCCGCCTCCTTGAGCAACTGCATCGTCACACCCGTCAGTGATGGGCCATCCGGCCAGATCAGCCGGTCGTCGGCACCGACGAAGCCGAGGTTCCAAGTGCCGCCTTCGAGCACGACGCCGTGAGAGTCGACGAACAGCGCGTCATCGAACCCCGACCGTTGCGCTTCGCGGCGGTGGACCAACGTCGCGAACAAGCCGACGCTCTTCACCTGGGGCAGGTCTCTGACGTAGACCCTGGACCGGACCCGTAGGCCGGGCAACCTGCCGACGCTCGCCGGCCGCGTGGTCACCAGGACCTGAGGGTCCGATGCTGCCGCCGGATGCCCGAGCTCCAGGTCCGGATCGAAGATGGTCACCCGCACCACGCAGGCGCGATCGGGCGGCGCGACCCGCCGGACGAACTCGCGCACATTCTGAGGATCCAGGTCGGTGCCGAAGAGTGCGCGGCAGTCCTTGATCAGTCGCTGGAGATGCAGGGAGAGTCCGCGGACCCGACCGTGATCGACCAGCATCGACGTGAAGTGTCCGTACGGGACCAGAGCCAGCGTCGCGAGCTGATCGACTCCGATCGGTTTCCCGTTCAACTGGGCCATGCCGCAAGCATCGCACCGGCGTGCGAGCTCGGCGTCATCGCGCCTCGGACGCGACCGCGGTTCGGTGGAAGTTCGGTACTAGTGCCGGGGAAGTGCGTTCCGGACCAAGCGGGGCCGAGGACACACTCGACGCATCGACGGGATGTCACCGCCTCGCCGAGCGGCGTTCTCAGCCGGCCGGCGGTCTCGAATCTCGTGCCCGACAATCGGACGGAGCTTGCCATGACCAGGACGACGACCGTAGTCGACGACAGCCACCTCGTCATCGTCACCGGCGTACCTCGGCCGGACGCGACCACGATCGTGGAACGCAAGGGTTTCGGGCATCCGGACACCCTGGCCGATCACCTGGCCGAGCGTCTCTCGCGCGTGTACAGCGCCTACACCCTGCGCGAGTTCGGCGCCGTCCTGCACCACAACTTCGACAAGCTAGCCCTGCTCGGCGGGTCCTCCGAGGTCCGCTACGGAGGCGGACGGATGACGGCACCCGTGCGGGTGCTCGTCAACGGTCGTGCCGCGACAGCCTGCGGGGAACAGCTGATACCGGTGCGCGACATCGTCGAGGCGGAGGTCCGTGCGTTCTTCGCCGAACGGCTCCCGGAGGTCTCGGATCACCTGGACATCTCCTTCAACGTCACCACCAATTCGAGCCCTGGGGCCGTCCTCACGGGCAGTGACGTTCCCGACCGTCAGCGCTGGTTCAACCCTCGGTCGGTCGACGATCTGCGTGAGCGTCGCGTGAAGCTGGCGAACGACACGTCTCTCGGGACCGGCTGGGCACCGGAGAACCAGTTCGAGTCGTTCGTGCGCCAACTCGTCGACCACTTCTCCGCGCCCAGCGAGTTCACCCGAGCACACGCGTGGTGCGGATCGGACGTCAAACTCATGGGCTACTGGGATGGCGAAGCCGCGGATGTCGTGCTTTGCGTCCCGCAGAAGTCCAGCCATGTCGGTGGCCGGCGCGCGTACGTGGAGAACCTCGACCACGTACTGGCCGAATGTCACCGTCTCGCGGCCAGGGACCTTCCCGGCACGCGGGTCGGATTCACCCTCAACGCTCGAGACGTACCCCAGAAGGACGAGCTCTATTTGACGTTCACCGGGAGCTCCATCGAGTCGGGCGACGAAGGGGTGGTCGGCCGTGGCAACCGCGTCAACGGCCTCATCACGCCGCTGCGACCGATGAATCTTGAGGGTGCCAGCGGCAAGAACCCCGTCTACCACGTGGGCAAGCTGTACAACATCGCCGCCCGGCGCCTGGCTGCGCGACTCTTTGACCTCACCGGCGGCCACGCCGAGGTGCACCTCGTGAGCCGAACGGGAAAGCGGCTCGATCGCCCCTGGCGCATCCTGGTCCGGCTGTCGTCCGCCGAGCCCGATCCAGGCAAGGTCGAATCGGTGGTTGCCGAGACCCTGGCCGAGTTCCCGTCGCTCACAGACGAACTCGTTTCCCAGGGTATGCACCTCAGCTGACCGGATGACCCGAGGAGGTGCACCGATGACCACTTATGTATTGCGCCACGGGCCGACGGCCACCAGCCGCCGCTACCTCGTCAATGGTGACCCGGCGGTATCCCTTCCGCTCGACGAACACGGGGTCGAAGCGTGCAGGCAGGCGGCACTGCAGTTCCCGCCGGGCTTGGTGAGGACATGGCTGTCGAGCGAGTTCCCCAGAGCTCGTCAGACGGCGTCCCTGCTCGCCGATGCGCTGGCGGACGTGGCCATCGACTGGCGGCTGAACGAGCTCGACTACGGCGACTTCGAAGGACACCCGTTCACGGAGTACGCTCATTGGCTGCGCGAACACGGCTGCGATCGTCGTCCGCCTGGATCGTCGGAGTCCCAGAGGGAAGCCATGCGGCGAATGGTCGGCGGCGCCGCCGCGGCGCTCCTCAGGCCCGCGCCGCGGGTCGTTGTCTGCCACGGGCTGTTGTTCTCGTTGATCGGTTGGACGATGCGGCCGCGCCCGGCGGCTGAGTCCCTGCCACTCTTCTACGCCGAGGCGCCATACGTCGAGGCGCTCGCCGTGCCGGACAACGTCATGAAGGTGTTGCTCGGGCAACTGCGGCAGCGGCTGAATGACGATCCCGCCGGCGCCCGGTCAAGATCAGCAACCTTGGTCGTCTCCGGCCCTGACGGGGCCCCTCAGCTTGCTAGCGTCGACCGAGCAATCCAGCCGACGGAGACGAAGGACACCTCTCATGCATGACGCCCGCACTCTGATCGACATGGGTGACGACGCCGTTCGACGCTTGGCACGTCGCGGATTCGACCTCGACCTTCGAGCTCTCGAGTCCCTCCACAGCCGCCGGAACAGGTCCATTCACTCCGTCGACGATCTGCGGGCGGAGAGCAAGCGGCTGGCGAGCGAGGTCCAGAGCGCTGCACGGGCCGGCGAGGAGATCTCCAAGCTCAAGGAGCGGGCACGTGAGGTGAAGGACCAGATCCGGCAGTTCGAGACGGAACGCGACGACGTCCAGGCGCAGCTGCGTGAGCTGTTGCTGAGCATTCCCAACATTCCTGACGACCGGGCGCCCGACGGCGATTCCGGCGACTTCGCCGTCGAGATCCGCAAGGTCGGGACCCCTCCGGTATTCGCCTTCGAGGCGAGGGACCACGTCGAACTGGGGGAGACCATGGGCATACTCGACTTCGCGCGAGCGACGAAGCTGTCCGGCCCGCGGTTCCGTGTCGCACGAGGTGCTGGGGCCGCCATGGAACGCGCGATCTCGGCCTTTCTCCTGGATCTGCACACCCGTCGGCACGGCTACGTCGAGCACTCGGTGCCGTACCTGGTCACTCCCAAGACGATGACCGGCACAGGACAGCTGCCGAAGTTCGAGCAGGATCTGTTCAGGACCGGCGTCGCCGATCGTGATCTGTTCCTGATCCCCACAGCCGAGGTTCCGCTGACCAACCTCTACGCCGATGAGATGATTCCGGCGCGAGATCTCCCCATCGCCGTGACCGCCCACACACCGTGCTTCCGGTCCGAGGCGGGGTCCTACGGCCGCGACACCCGGGGGCTCATCCGGCAGCATCAGTTCGACAAGGTCGAGATGGTCCGGATCTGCGAGGCGAACAATGCGCAGGCGGAGCTCGACGCGCTGGTCGGTCACGCCGAGACGTGCCTCCAGGAGCTCGGCCTGGCCTATCGCGTCGTCGTTCTCGCCGCAGGCGACCTCGGTTTCGCCGCCCAGCTCACGTACGACCTTGAGGTGTGGTTCCCCAGCCAGAACACGTACCGGGAGATCTCCTCGGTGTCGGACTTCGGCACCTTCCAATCCCGTCGCGCCAACATCCGCACACGTGGCACTGACAAGAAGGTCACGTTGGCGGCCACGCTCAACGGCTCCGGTCTGCCGATCGGCAGGACGATGGCCGCGCTGATGGAGCAGGGGCAACAAGCCGACGGATCGATCCTGCTGCCCGAAGCCCTCGTTCCGTACCTCGGCGCCCGCCGGATCTCACCCAGCGGAGAACTGGAGTAATCGTGCGTGTCGGCATCTGCGACTTTCCTGGCGACTACGGTTTCCCGCCGGTCGCCTACGGCGGTATCGAACGCTGGCTGTGGGCCGTGGCCATCGGCGCCCGAGCGGCAGGTGCCGACGTCCATCTCATCGGACCCGGCTGGCGTTCGGACCTGCCGGGTTGGACACGGCAGCCGATCCGGCTGGAGGCCCTCGCGCCGAACGGGCCCGAACTGCGGACACTGCGATCGGCTGGCTACGACCTCCTGATCGTCGGTCACGAATATCCGTCCCACCCGGCATGGATGCGAACGTGGCAGGAGCTCGACTGCGATGTCGTCACCTTCCAGCACTCGCCGGACTTCAAGCACGAGCCGGGTACCTTCGACGGCGCGAGGTCACGGCTGTACTGCTACTCGCCGGAGATGATGGAGCGCTATGCGGACCACCGGCCGATAGCCGAGTTGGCCGTGCACCTCGGTCTCGACGAGCATGAGCCACCTGCGGTCGCGGGCGACGACCTCGTGTGGCTCGGCCGCGTGGACGAGCAGAAGGCTCCGCATCTCGCTGTACGGGCGGCACAACTGCTCGGACGGCGAATACGCATCGTGGGCCCGGTCTTCGACGACGACTACGTGCGTGCGCACGGAAGCCTCTTTGCCGCGGACCATGTGGAATGGGCCGGTGAGCTAGGGGGCCGCCGGAAGGCGGCCGCACTCCACCAGACATCCGTATTCGTCTATACCCAGGCACGTGACTACGTGGAGGCCGGCGCCGCGGTCTTCGGCGAGTCAGTACGGGCGGGAACGCCTGTGGCCGCATTGACCTGGCGGGACGGAACTTGTGCCCAGGCCGCTCTCTGCGAGCGCACCGGTGTCACGCGGGTCTGCGCGCCTGAGGTTGACGACGAGACGGCGGCGAGGGTTCTGGCGGAGGCCATCGAGGAGGCGGCCGGGCTCGAGCCGGTCGTGGTCCAAGACCTCGGGCAGAAGCGGTTCGACTCTCGGCGTCACTTCGAGTCCATGCTCCGATGACGCCCGACGCGGCCATCGCCCAGCGGCTGCTATCGGGGATCCGCCGCTCGCTCGGTTCGCGATGGGACTTCGCCGTCGCCGAGGGTCGGCTCGAGATCCGCTATCGCGCTCTGGGCACGACCTACTGCCCGCCTCGGCGACGTCTGGCGTGGCCGGAACTCATCGCCACGTTGGAGTCCGCTTTCGCGATGCGTGGGGTGCGGCGCGACCATTGCGCCCCGCTCCGCTGGGGACGGGACACCGACCTCATGGTCTCGGCTGTGCAATCGCTCGATCCGCTGCTCAAGGACGGACGTCCGGTGACGCATCGCGAGGGTTTCCTCACCCAGCCTGTGGTGCGCTTCACAGGCGAGCGAGACTGCCGTGGAGCCCTCGTCGACGGCTATCTCACCTCGTTCGTCAACGTGTCGCGAATCGAGCCGATCAGGGGGATCGAGGAGTACGGCGCGATCCTCGACGACTGGCTCTTCGTGCTGTCCCGGCTCGGATTCCATGCACGTCACCTGAGCTTCGCCGGCCGCCTTGACGTATGGCGCCGACGCGAGGTTGCAGGGATCACCCTCATGTTCGGGCATGGAGGCGTTGAGCTCGGTGACATCGTCCTGCTCTGGAACGTCGACAACCCGGACGCCATCGCAGTGGATCTGGGCACGGGGCTTGAGCGCCTTGCCTGGGCGAGGAACCCGCAGGATTGGACTGGGCTCGTGTTCGGCGAGCTGTCCGGCGCGGCGCCGGCCACCGTCCTCGATGCGCTTCGGACCGCCACGCTGTTGGTAGGCAGTGGCATCCGTCCTTCAGGACGCGGAGCGGGCGCGGCGATCCGACGCGTTCTGGGGACCCTGGCGCCTGGCTCGGCGCCTTTGGGCATCAGCTCCGCGGTCCGGTCCGCACACCGCTACTGGACGACGATGACACCGCTGCCGGTTCCGTGGCATGCGGCCGTGGTCGAGATCGAGCAAGAGCTCGCTCGGAGGGCAGCAGCGTGAGCGAGATGCTCAGGTGAGAGGCACAGGATGTAGCCCGGCGCTCAGGGGCCCGGGTGAGGGTCTGACCGACCCAGTGAGTCCCGGGCGGCGCGGCCGTCGAGCAGTCGCAGGGCGACCGCGGGGAAGACCAGGACCGACAGCATCCCGGCGCCGACCAGCGCACTCGCCATGCCCGACGACAGGACGCCCTCGTCCTGTGCGATTCGGGTGATGACGACGAGCAGTGGCAGCGCCGTCGCCGCCAGCAGGCCCATCGCCGCGGCGTGACGTACGCCGAGGGTGCGGGCCTGCAGCAGCGCCGTCGGGCCGCCGCGCACGACCAGGAAGAGCACCAGGAACACCGGGACCAGCGCCAGGGTCGACGGGTCGGCCAGTGCGTCGACGTCGAAGCGCACGCCGCTGACGATGAAGAAGATCGGGATGAGGAAGCCGAACCCGATGCCCTCGAGTCGCGACAGCACCTCGTCGGACTCGCTCGGGACGCCGGTGTCCAGGAACAGATGGATCACGACGCCGGAGGCGAAGGCGCCCATCACGGGATCGAGGTCGAGGGTCTCGGCCAGCGCCACCATCGCGACGGAGACCAGCACGCAGAAGCGGACCGCCACCTGTGCGCTGGTCCCGAGCGTCACGGTTACCAGCCGGGCCACGGCAGGGTGCCGCGGGCGCCTGGCCAATGCCGCCGCTCCAGCCGCGACCAGCGCGAACACCACCAGCACCGCGGTCGTGTGCGCCGGGCGCTCACCGCTCAGGGCGAAGGCGACCGCGACGATCGGCAGGAACTCGCCGGTCGCGCCGACGGCGAGGAAACGGGTCCCGAACTCGGTGCGCAGCAGTCCGCGGTCGCGGATGACCGGCAGGATCGCACCGAGCGTCGTCGTGGTCAGGGCCAGCGCGATCACCAGACCGGCATCGGCGCCGGCGATCAGCAGGCCCACCCCGATGCCGAGCACCAGCGAGGCGAACCAGGCCGACACGGCAGCGCGCAGCGGTGCGCCGCGGATGCGCGCGTACTCCAGTTCGTAGCCGGCGAGCAGCATGAGGAACGCCAGCCCGAGATCGGACAGCGCGTCGACCACGCCGGTTGCGCGCACCCAGTTCAGGACGGCCGGCCCGATGAGGATGCCGAGCCCGATCTGCAGGACGACCGACGGCACCAGGACGACGCGCGCGAGCCGGTCGGCGATGATCGGGGCCAGCACGGCGGCCGCGAGCACCACGGTCAGCATCACCGACGACTCGCTGGTCACGGCCCACCCCCCTGTGCTCCGTATGCCCCAATCTAGGGCCGCCGGGGGCGATGGTCAGGTCTCGCGCAGGACCGAAGGTGGTTCGGGGACGGGTGCGGCCATGATCTCGTCGATCGTGTCGTCGGTGAGTGCGCCGCTTTCGCGGAGGAGTTCGAGGGCGTGTCGCCAGCCGGCGCGGGCGGCGTCGACGTCGCCGAGTCGGTGTTGTGCGGTGGCGAGTCGCCAGAGGGCCATGACGTGCCGGCGCATGTGTCCGGACCGCACGTAGATCTCGGCGGCCTGCCCTGCCGTCGTGAGTGCGTCGGCGGGGCGTTCCTGGTCGAGGTGGAGCTGGCTGAGGTTGAGCAGGACCCCGGCCCTGCCGATCTCGTCGCCATTCGCCTGGAAGGCTCGCAAAGCGTCCTGGTAGGCGTCGACGGCGGCGGCGTGGTCGCCCTGGAGGTACAGCGACCAGGCGAGGTTCCCGCGAGTGCGGGCCGCCAGGGGGTCGTCGCCCGCGTCCAGGTAGTTCGCGAGCGCTCGGCGGTGATACCTGACGCCGTCGGCGTACCGCCCGGCCAGACAGCACATGTTGCCGAAGGAGTCCGCGACCAGTGCCTGGCCGCGGGGGTCGGCGAGGTCTTCGTAGATGTGCAGTGCGGTTTGGAGGTGGGTCTCGGCGTCGTCGAGCCGGCCGTGGATGGCCGCGGCGATGCCGACGTCGTGGTGGGCGGTGGCGGTCCAGGCGGGGTGGCCGGCTCGTGCGGCGGCGTCGAGGGCGATGGTGGTGACGGTGTCGAGCTCGGCCCAGAGGGTCTGGGTGTGGAAGAGCTGGACGAGTACCGCGGAGAGGCCGGTGACCAGGGCGGGGCCGTGGTCGGGCAGGGTCGCGGCGTAGCGGACGGAGGTGACCAGGGCGGTCGCTTCGGCCCGCACCCAGGCTCCGGCGGCCCCGCTGTCGGCGAGATCGAGGGGGGCCTCGGTGACCTCGTCGGCGGGGGTGCCGGTCTCCAGTCGCCACGGCCGTCCGGGTGCCAGTACCAGCATGGCCGCGCGGGCGGTGGCGAGTTGGTGGTGGACGACGCGCAGGCGGGCGGTGCGGCGTTCGGCGGGGGTGAGGGTCTCGGTGGCGCGTTCTTGGGCGTAGAGGCGCAGTAGGTCGTGCAGGACGTAGCGGTCGGGTGCGGTGGTGTCGAGGAGGCGGGCCTCGACGAGGCGGTCGAGTTGGGTGGTGGTGGTGGTGACGGGTTGGGCGGTGAGGGCGGCGATGACGGGGGCGGTGGCGTCGGGCAGGTGCAGCGCGCCGAGGGTGGTGAAGGTGTGGGCGGTGTCTTTGGGCAGGGCGAGGTAGCCGACCGCGCAGCTGGCGCGGACGGCGAGGTCGCCGTGTTCGAGTTCGTCGAGGCGGGCGGTGCTGTGGTGCAGCCGGTCGCGCAGGGTGGTGAGGGCCCAGTCCGGGCGGGCGAGCAGGCGGGCGCCGGCGATGCGCAGTGCCAGGGGCAGCCGGTCGCACATGTGGGCGATCTCGGTGGCGGCGTCGGGTTCGGCGTGGACGCGGCCGGCGCCGGCCAACCGGCCCAGGAGCGCGACGGCGTCGGTGTCGGTGAGTGCGTCGAGCCGTAGGTGGGAGGCGACGTCGAGGGTGCCGAGCACGGCGCGGCTGGTGATGAGGACGGCCGATCCGGATGACCGGCCGGGCAGCAGTGGCCGGACCTGTGCGGTGTCGGCGGCGTTGTCCAGCACGATCAGCAGGTGGCGGTCGGCGGTGACGGAGCGGAACAGGGCGGCGGCTTCGTCGGTGGTGGCGGGGATGTCGAGGTCGGGGACACGCAGCGAGCGCAGCAGCCGGCTCAGCGCGTCGCGCGGCGGCAGCGGTTCCGCGCCCGGCGTCGACCCCTGCAGATTCAGATACAGCTGGCCGTCGGGGAACGTGTCGGCCACCATGTTGGCGGCCTGCCGGGCCAGCGCGGACTTGCCGACCCCGCCCAGGCCGCTGATCGCGACCACCGCCGGGGTGTCCGGGCCGGGCCGGTCGCGCAGCCGGTCGACCAGTTCGTGCAGCTGGGTGTCGCGGCCGACGAACGAGCTCTCCGCGGCCGGCAGCTGCGACGGCGCCACCACCCCCGGCGACGAGGATGCCGAGGCGACGCCCGAGGGGGCGCCCGAGGTGCCCGAGGCGGCGGCGGGGGTGGCTGGGGCGTCGGTGTCGGCGAGGATCGTCTGGTGCAGGTCGCGTAGGTCCGCGCCGGGTTCGAGGCCGAGTTCGTCGACGGCGGTGCGGCGGGCGTCGCGGTAGGTCTGCAGCGCTTCGGCGGAGCGTCCGGAGCGGTGTAGGGCGAGCATCAGCAGCCCGCGCAGTTCCTCACGCAGCGGGTGCTCGGCGACCAGCGCCGCCAGCTCGCCCACCGCGGCGCCGTGCCGGCCCAGGGCGAGGTCGGCGCGCAACCGGTCGGCCAGCGCGACCAGCCGCAGCTCGCTCAGCCGCGCCACCTGCACCCGCACCGGTTCGACGTCCTCGTGCCCGGCGTAGGGGACGCCACGCCACAGGTCGAGCGCGGCGCTCAGCGTGTCGTGCGCGGCCCGCGCGTCACCGGCGCCGAGCTGGCGGTGCCCGGCCACGATCGCGTGTGCGAACCGGGTGTCGTCGGCCTCGGCCGCGGCGACCCGCAGCCGGTACCCGGCCGGGCCGAGAACGATCCGGTCCGGCCCCAGCCGGTGCCGCAGCCGATGCACGTACACCTGCAGGTTCGCCCGCGCCGACACCGGCGCGTCGTCCCACAACAGATCGGCCAGCCGATCGGCCGGCACCGCCTCGTCGCGATGGCACAACAACACCGTCAGCAACAACACCTGCTTCGCCGCCACGGGCGTGACCTCGACGCCGGAATCGTCCAGGACCCGCACCGGCCCCAGCACCCCGAACTCCACTCGTCGTCCCCCACGTCGACCATCACCCCGGCACACCAGCCCGACAGTCTACGGCCGCGCAACCGCGCGGCGCGGTCACTTGCGCAGGCGCAGGGCTTGCATGCCTCCGTCGACGGCGATGGTCGTGCCGGTGACGGAGCCGGCCGTCGGGCCGGCGAGGTAGGCGATGGCGGCCGCGATGTCGTCGGGCGGGACGAGGCGGCCGGTGGGCTGGCGGGCCTCGAGCGCGGCGCGTTCGGCGGCGGGGTCGGGGGCGGCGTCGAGGAGGCGGGTGACCCAGGGGGTGTCGGCGGTGCCGGGGTTGACGGCGTTGACGCGGATGCCGTCGGGGAGGTGGTCGGCCGCCATGGCCTGGGTGAGAGAGAGGACGGCGCCCTTGGTGGCGGAGTACAGCGCGCGCTGGGGCAGCCCGGCGGTGGCGGCGATGGAGCAGACGTTGACGATGGCGGCGTGCTGCGAGCGCCGCAGGAACGGCAGGGCGGCGCGGGTGACGCGGACCATGCCGACGACGTTGACGTCGAAGACGCGGTGCCATTCGTCGTCGGGGTTGTCCTCGACCGTGCCGGCGGCGCCGATGCCGGCGTTGTTGACGACGATGTCGAGGCCGCCGAAGTGGTCGGCGACGGCGGTGACGGCGGTGGCGACGGCGTCGGGGTCGGTGACGTCGCACTGGACGGCGTAGAGGTCGGCGGGTGCGTCGTCGACGGCACGGTCCAGCACCCCGACCGACGCGCCGGACGAGGCCAGCAGTCGTGCCGTGGCCAGTCCGATGCCCGACGCACCGCCGGTGACCACCGCTGTCAGGCCGTCCAGTTCACCCATCGTCCGCTCCCGTTTCGTCGAGGCTCGATCGCGCGAGACATCCTATGTCACCCTGGTCAGACCACACCATGCGGCCGCGACCGTGGCACACTGTGCGGACAGACATCCGATGTTCTGCGTTGCCGAGCCACCGAACGAGAAGGGTCGCCATGAGCCAGATCACCGCTCTCGACACATTCGACCTGCGTTTTCCGACGTCGCGGATGTTGGACGGTTCGGACGCGATGAACCCGGACCCGGACTACTCCGCCGCCTACGTGATCCTGCGGGTCGACGACGACGGTCCCGACGGTCACGGGTTCGTGTTCACGATCGGCCGTGGCAACGACGTGCAGGTCGCGGCCATCGACGCGCTCCGGCCGCTGCTGGTCGGCGCGGACGTCGAGGCGCTGCTGGCGGACCTCGGCGGTGCGTGGCGGCGGCTGGTGCACGATTCGCAGCTGCGCTGGCTGGGCCCGGAGAAGGGCGTCATGCACATGGCGATCGGCGCCGTGGTGAACGCGCTGTGGGACCTCGCCGCCAAGCGCGCCGGCGTCCCGCTGTGGCGGCTGCTGTCCGACCTCTCGCCGGAGCGCCTCGTCGACCTCGTCGACTTCCGCTACCTCACCGACGCGCTCGACCCGTCCGAGGCGCTGCACCTGCTGCAGGCCGCTGAGCCGGGTCGCGAGGAGCGGGCGGCGCGGCTGCTGGCCGAGGGCTACCCGGCCTACACGACCACGCCCGGCTGGCTCGGCTACGACGACGCCAAACTGGCCCGGCTCACCCGCGAGGCCATCGACGCCGGGTTCACGCAGATCAAGCTGAAGGTCGGCGGCGACCTCGACGACGACGTCCGCCGCCTGGGCATCGCCCGGGAGATCTGCGGCCCCGACATCCGCATCGCCGTCGACGCCAACCAGCGCTGGGACGTCGACGAGGCGGTGCGCTGGGTGAAGGAGCTGGCCCCGTTCGACCCGTGGTGGGTGGAGGAGCCGACCAGCCCCGACGACGTTCTCGGCCACGCCGCCATCGCACAACGCATCGCCCCGATCCGGGTCGCCACCGGCGAGCACGTCGCCAACCGGGTCGTGTTCAAGCAGCTGCTCCAGGCCGGCGGGACCCAGATCGTGCAGATCGACGCGACCCGGGTCGCCGGGGTCAACGAGAACCTGGCGATCCTGCTGCTCGCGGCCAAGTTCGGCGTCCCGGTCTGCCCGCACGCGGGCGGCGTCGGGCTGTGCGAGGCCGTCCAGCACCTGGCCATGGCCGACTACGTCGCCATCTCCGGCACGATGCAGGACCGGGTCATCGAGTACGTCGACCACCTGCACGAGCACTTCGCCGACCCGGTCCGCATCGAGAGCGGCCGCTACCGCGCTCCCGAGCGACCGGGCGCGGGAACGGAGATCCTGGTCCCGTCGATCCGCGCGCACCGGTACCCGGACGGCGACGTATGGCGCTGACACCCTCCGCTGACCGCGGCGCGCCGGTCCTGGCGCGGCAGCACAGGCTCACCCGGCTCGGGTTCGGCGCGGCCCCGATCGCCGGGCTCTACACCGCCGTCGACGAGGACACCGCAGCCGCCACCGTCGACGCCGCCTGGGCGGCCGGGGTCCGCTACTTCGACACCGCGCCGCATTATGGGCTCGGCGTGTCCGAGCAGCGGCTGGGCGCGGCACTGGCCGCTCGGCCGCGGGACGAGTTCGTGGTGTCGACCAAGGCGGGGCGGCTGCTGGTGCCCGACGACCGTGGCGGCAGCGACGACGAGGCCGGCTTCGCCGTCGCCGCCACCCACCGCCGGGTCTGGGACCTCAGCCGTGACGGCATCCGCCGCAGCCTCGACGGCAGCCTGACCCGGCTCGGCCTGGACCGGGTCGACGTCCTCTACCTGCACGATCCGGAGGACCGGCTGGACGAGGCGCTGGCCACCGCGATCCCGGCGCTGGCCGAGCTGCGCGACGAGGGCGCCGTCACCGCCGTCGGCGCCGGCTCGAAGGACGCCGCGGCGCTGACGCGGCTGGTCCGTGCCGGTGGCCTGGACGTCGTCATGGTGGCCGGCCGCTACACGCTGCTCGAACAGCCCGCGCTCACCGACCTGTTCCCCGCCTGCGCCGCCGCCGGCACCGACGTCGTCGCCGCCGGAGTGTACAACTCGGGGCTGCTCGCCGCGCCGGACCCGGACCCGGCCGGCACCTACGAGTACGACGCCGTGCCGCCGCCCGTGCTGGCCCGCGCCCGCGACCTCGCCGCCGTCTGCGCCGAGCACGGCGCCGTGCTGCCGCACGCCGCGCTGCGGTTCCCGCTGCGCCACCCGCTGGTCCGGTCGGTCGTCGTCGGCATGCGCAGTCCGGCCGAGGTCCGGCAGAATGCCGCCTGGCTGGACGCCCCCGTCGCGGACGAGCTCTGGGCAGCCCTGGAGGACCGCGGGCTCATCGCCGCGGGCGCCGCCACCGCAACGGCGGCACCCTGAGCACCGTCACCGAGATCATCAGCGCCAGCAGGCCCAGCGCCATGCCGCCCGGGATGTCGCTGACCCAGTGGTAGTCGAGGGCCGTCATGAGGAACCCGGTGACCAGCACGCCGGCCGCGGCCACCCAGAGGTAGCGGCGGAACCGGACCGGGTCGGGTTTCAGTCCGTTCGCGCCGAACAGCACCACGACCAGCAGGAACCAGGTGAGCGTGGCGTTGGCGGTGTGCCCGGACGGGAACGCCTGGCCGACGCTGTGCAGGACGTCCTGCCCGCTGGCCGGCGGGGTGCGGCCCAGCCCGAACTTGATCCAGTACCCGATGAACAGGACCGTGGCCAGCCCCGACGCGATGGCGATGGGCACCCGGACGCTGCGCTGCTTGTAGGCGACGAACAGACCCACCGCGGCGATGATCGGCAGCGTGTAAAGTCGCTGCCCGCCGAGGCTGGCCAGGGCGTCGAGCAGGGCCTTCGTGGTGCCGTCGGGCTGACGGGCGTCGACGTAGACGTGAAAGTCCCAGTCCCAGGCGATGAACCAGCCGCGCTCGAGGACCAGCCAGGTCATGAGGCCCAGCACGGCGGCGCTGATCAGACCGGCCGACACCGACGGAGCCCACCACGGCCACTCACGCCGGGTGGACACTCGGGTCTGTGCGTCGTCGGTCACCATGGTCACCGTTCATTGTTCCCCATCGGACCGGTGATGTGGGAACGGCGAGGTCGCCCGCGGGGCCGTACAGAGGCTCCGGAGTGGCTACCCTTGTCCGGTGAGTCTTCGCCTGTACGACACGGCCAGCAGTGAGTTCCACGACTTCGTCCCGGTGGTCCCGGGCCAGGTCGGGATCTACCACTGTGGGCTGACCGTGCAGGGACCGCCGCACATCGGCCACATCCGCAAGGAAGTCGTCTTCGACGTGTTGCGGCGCTGGTTCGAGCACAACGGCTACGAGGTCACCATCGTGGCCAATGTCACCGACATCGACGACAAGATCCTCACCAAGTCGGCCGAGGCGGACCGCCCATGGTGGGCGTGGGCGTACGAGAACGAGCGCGCGCTCGACGCCGCCTACGAGGTGCTCGGATGCCTTCCGGCCACGTATCAGCCGCGGGCCACCGGGCACATCCCCGAGATGATCGAGCTGATGGACGAGCTGATCGAGCGCGGGCACGCCTACGCGGCCGAGGACGGCTCCGGCGACGTCTACTTCGACGTGCGCTCGTGGCCGTCGTACGGCGAGCTGTCCGGCCAGAAGATCGACGAGATGGAGGCGGCCGCCGACGCCGACCCCCGCGGCAAGCGCGACCCCCGCGACTTCGCGCTGTGGAAGGGGCACAAGCCCGGCGAGCCGGAGACCGCCTCCTGGGCCACGCCGTTCGGCCGCGGCCGGCCCGGCTGGCACCTGGAGTGCTCGGCGATGGCTGGTAAGTACCTCGGCGCCGAGTTCGACATCCACGGCGGCGGCATCGACCTGCGCTTCCCGCACCACGAGAACGAGCTGGCCCAGTCCCGCGCGGCCGGACACGCGTTCGCCCGCACGTGGATGCACAACGGCTGGGTCACCACCGCCGGCGAGAAGATGAGCAAGTCGCTGGGCAACTCGCTGCTGGTCGCCGACGTCGTGCAGCGCATCCGGCCGATCGAGCTGCGCTACTACCTCGCCGCGCCGCACTACCGCAGCCACGTCGAGTTCTCCGAGGAGGCGCTGGCCGAGGCGGCCGCCGCGTTCCGGCGCATCGAGGGCTACGTCGTCCGCGCGACCGAGGTGACCACCGACGTCAGGCCGGCGGCGGACGTCCCCGCGGCGTTCCGGGAGGCCATGGACGACGACCTCTCCGTGCCGCAGGCGCTGGCCGTGCTGTTCGACACCGTCCGCGAGGGCAACACGCTGCTCACGTCGGGCGAGCGGGTCGAGCTGCGGGCCAATCTCGCGTCGGTGCGGGCCATGCTCGGCGTCCTGGGCCTCGACCCGCTCGCCGAGCCGTGGCTGGGCCTGGCGACGGTCGGCAGTGGCGGCGATCGCTTGCGTGGCGCCGTCGACGTCCTCGTCCAGACGGTCCTCGAGCAGCGCCAGCGGGCGCGCGAGAACCGCGACTTCGCCACGGCCGACGCCCTGCGCGACCGGCTCAAGGCGGCCGGCATCGTCGTCGAGGACAACCCCGACGGCACCCGCTGGCAACTGTCCGATGAACCGGGCGACCTCGGAGGAAATCACTGATGGCCGGCAACTCTCAGCGCCGCGGCGCCATGCGCAAGACGGGCACGAAGAAGGGCATGGTCGTCGGGTCCGGCGGTCAGCGGCGCAAGGCGCTCAAGGGCAAGGGCCCCACGCCCAAGGCCGAGGAGCGCACCGCGCACCCGGCCGCGCGCAAGGCGGCCGCGGCCCGCAAGGCCGCCGATCGGACCGGCGCGCCTCGCCGCGGCGGAGCCTCGGGGAAGCCGGGCGCCGCCGAGATCGTCGCCGGGCGCAACGCGGTCGTCGAGGCGCTACGGGCCGAGGTGCCGGTCAAGGCGCTCTACGTGGCCGAGCGCATCGACAGCGACGACCGCGTCCGCGAGGTGCTGAAGATCGCCGCCGAGCGGAGCCTGCCGCTGCTGGAGGCGCCGCGGTCGGAGCTGGACCGCCTCACCAGCGGCGCCGTGCACCAGGGGCTGGCGCTGACGCTGCCGCCGTACGAGTACGCCGACCCCGCCGACCTCGTCAAAGCGGCCTTCGACGCCGGTGAGGTGCCGCTCGTCGTCGCGCTCGACGGCATCACCGACCCGCGCAACCTGGGCGCCGTCGTCCGCTCCGCCGCCGCGTTCGGGGCCCACGGGGTCGTCGTCCCCGAGCGGCGCAGCGCCGGCATGACGGCCGGCGCCTGGAAGACCTCCGCCGGCGCGGCCGCCCGGCTGCCCGTCGCGAAGGCGACCAACATGGCCCGGGCGCTGCGCGCGTACCAGGATGCCGGGCTGTTCGTCGTCGGGCTCGACGGCGCCGGCGACACCGACATCGCGGCCGCCCGTGCGCTGGACCAGCCGCTGTGCCTGGTGGTCGGGTCCGAGGGCGCCGGCATGTCCCGCATCGTCACCGAGACCTGCGATCTGGTCGTGCGCATCCCCATCGTGAGCAGCGTCGAGTCGCTCAACGCGGGCGTCGCGGCCGGGGTCGCGCTCTACGAGGTCACCCGGGCCAGGAACGGCACGGAGTCGCGGTAGGCTACGGCCGATCACTGACGCCGTCGCCCGGGCGATCCCCGGTCACGGCGCCGAACCGCGGAGGTAACCGGACGTGTCCGTGGAGCGCATGCTGCCCACGCCCGAGGCCGTCGACCTGATCGGCCTGATTCGCGACATCGCCGAGCGCGAACTGCGCCCGCGAGCAGCGGCAGCGGAGGAGGCGGGTGAGTACCCGCGCGACCTCGTCCGCACGCTGGGCCGCATCGGCCTGCTCGGCCTGCCGTACGAGGAGACCTACGGTGGCGGCGCCCAGCCGTACGAGGTCTACCTCCAGAGCCTGGAGGAGCTGGCCGAGCGCTGGGCCACCGTCGCGCTGACCGTCAGCGTCCACTCGCTGTCCTGCTGGCCGCTCGCCACGCACGGCACGATCGAACAGCGCAAACGCTGGCTGCCCGATCTCATCGGCGGCGACCTGCTGGGCGCCTACTGCCTGTCCGAGCCGCACGCCGGCTCCGACGCGGCCGCGTTGACCACGCGAGCGGTGCGCGACGGCGACGCGTACGTACTGACCGGCACCAAGGCGTGGATCACCCACGGCGGCATCGCCGACTTCTACACCGTCTTCGCCCGCACCTCCGACGACGCCTCGCAGGGCATCTCGTGCTTCCTGCTGCCGGCCGACCTCCCGGGGCTCTCCTTCGGCGCGCCGGAGAAGAAGATGGGCCTGACGGCCTCACCGACGACCATCGTCAACCTCGACGGCGTCAGGGTGCCGGTCGAGCGGCGCATCGGCCGCGAGGGCGACGGCTTCGGCATCGCGCTCGAGGCGCTGAACTCCGGCCGGCTCGGCGTCGCCGCCATCGCGACCGGGCTCGCGGAGGCCGCGTTGCGGGCGGCGGCCGAGTACGCGCAGGAGCGGGAGCAGTTCGGCCGGCCGATCATCGACCACCAGGGCCTCGGGTTCCTGCTGGCCGACATGGCGGCGGCGGTCGAGAGCGCCCGCGCCCTCTACGTCGTCGCGGCCCGCCGCCGCGACGCGTCGCTGCCGTTCCGGCACCAGGCCAGCGTGGCGAAGCTGGTGGCCACCGACAACGCGATGCGGGTGACGACGGACGCCATCCAGGTGCTCGGCGGCGCCGGTTACACCCGCGACCACCCGGTCGAGCGGTACTTCCGCGAGGCCAAGGTCATGCAGATCTTCGAGGGCACCAACCAGATCCAGCGGCTGGTCATCTCGCGCGGGCTCCGGTCGCCCGAGTGAGGGCGGTCGAACGGCGCAACGCCACGTTCCAGCAGTGGCAGGCGTTGCTGACCAACCGGTCGAAGCGGCAGTCCAGCGGTCAGCTGCTCGTGCAGGGCGTGCGGCCGATCTCGCTGGCCGCCGCGGCGGGCGTGCCGTTCGTCTCCCTGCTGTTCGACGGCCGGCCCCGGCCGTCTGCGTGGGCGGCCGACCTCATGGCATCGGGCGTGGCGCCGGTCGTGCGGGTGGCGCCGTCGCTGCTGGCCGAGCTCGGCGAACGGTCCGACGGCGCGCCCGAGCTGCTCGCCGTCGTTCGCCGCCCCGACGACACCTCACTGGACCGGCTGCCGGCGGTGGCCGATCCGCTGGTCGTGGTGTTCGACCGGCCGGTCAGCCCGGGCAACGTCGGGTCGCTGGTGCGGTCGGCGGACGCGCTGGGTGCGCACGCGGTGGTCGTGACGGGGCATGCGGCGGACCCGTGGGATCCGCAGGCGGTCCGCGCCAGCACCGGCTCGATGTTCACGATCCCGGTGCTGCGGCTGCCCGGGCCGGCACCGCTCGTGGACTGGGCCGCGGGACGTGCGACGGTGGTGGGGACGGACGAGACCGGCACGGTCGACCTCGCCGAGGCGCCGCTGGCCGGTGGCGCCGTCGTCGTGATCGGCAACGAGACGACCGGCATGAGCCGGGCCTGGCGCGACGGCTGCGACGTGGTCGCCCGCATCCCCATGACCGGCGGCGCCAGCTCCCTCAACGCGGCCGCCGCCGGCGCCGTCGTGCTCTACGAGGCCCTGCGTCAGCGCTCGCGGTGATCCTTTCATCACCACCGCGTCCATTTAAGTACGTGGCCTCAAACTTCAGTGGAGTGGTGGCGGGTGAAAAGATAAATGCGATGGCCTCTTGGGGGGCTGCGTACTGGGAGTCGCAGCGGCAGTCCGGCATTCCTGGAAGAGCGCAGCGTGCGGGCTCGTACTGACGTGACGTTCCCGACGCAGTCGACGGTCTCGCCCTCGCGGTGCGCGGCGACCTCTCCCGTCAGGTCGCCACAGGCGGTGGCGCTGGCCGAACGGGGACGGTCGGAGTCGGTGCGGGGCGTGAGCGAGCAGGCTCGCCTGGTCGCCAACAACGTGACCGTCGTCCGCCGGTCGACGACCGAGCTGGTCGAAGCCGACCAACTGACCGTCGAAGGCATCGTCGACCTCCACGCCTCGTTGCTGCCCGATCAGCCGCAGCACCACGGCCTGCGCACGGTGCAGAACCGGATCGGCGGTCGGACCGGAACCCGATCGGCACCGACTTCGTGCCGCCTGCGGCGGAGCGGGTGCCGGAGTTGATGGCCGACCTCCTCGACTATCTCAACGGTGCCGCTCACGCCCCGTTGATCCAGGCGGCCGTGGTACACGCGCAGTTCGAGACGATCCACCCCTTCACCGATGGCAACGGGCGAGTCGGCCGGGTGCTCATCCACACCGTCCTCGCCCGCCGTGGCGCGACCCAGCAGGCAGTGCTGCCGATCAGCCTGGTGCTCGCCACGCTGCGCGATCGGTACATCGCCGGACCCGGGGCCTATAGGCACGAGGCGGTCGCGGGCAGCGCGGCGGCCAGTGCGGCCGTCAAGCTGACGAGGATTCTCGACGTCTCGTTCCCGGCCGCGACGGCGGCACTGGAGGAACTACGTCAGGCCGGCATCCTGCGCACCAAGGCGATCGAGCGCGGCGCGACAGCCAATGTCGCCGGCGAAGTGCTCGACCTCGTCACGCCGGCGGAGCGGGCACTGGCGAGTACGAAGTTCGACACCAGGGCGGCGGCTCCGGTACGTCCCGTCCCCGCCATCCCCGGCGCCTGAACGCGCGAGAGCCGGGGCCGGTCGGAGGACCGGCCCCGGCTCCCGGGACAGCGCTCGAGGATCAGGCCGCCACGGGCTCCTCGGCCTCGGACGCCTCCGCCGTCGCCGCCTCGGGGGCGGGAGCGGCCGGCTGGAACCGGCGGAACAGGCTGACCCCGACGATCGCGAAGAGGAACATCGCGGTGGCGCCGATGCCGGCGACGGTGTTGAGGCCGGTCATGAACGCCTCGCGAGCGGCATCCAGCAGCGGGGCGGCCACGTCGCCGGGCAGCTGGGCGGCGGCGACGGCCGCACCGGCCAGGGAGTCCTGGGCGGCGGTGGCCAGCTCCGCCGGGGTGCCGGCGGGGATGGTCAGCTCGGAGCGGTAGACCGCGGTGCCGAGGCTGCCGAGCATCGCGATGCCGAGGGCGATGCCGAACTCGCCGCTGGTCTCGGAGACGGACGCCGCGGAGCCGGCCTTCTCGGGCGGGGCGGAGCTGACGACGATGTCGGCCGTCAGAGCGGCGCCCGGGCCCAGGCCCACGGTGGCGACGATCATGCCGCCGACGATCAATCCGAGGCCGCCGGTCGCGCCGGCCAGCGTCATCAGGAACAGCCCGGCCGCCGCCACGGCCATCCCGCCGCCGATCACCCAGCCGGCGCCGACCTTCTGGTTCAGGACCGGGCCGAACATGGTGCCACCGATCATCGCGACGGCCGGCGGGACCAGCCAAAGCCCGGCCTCCAGCGGCGACAGGCCCTGGACCAGCTGCAGGTACTGGCTGACGAAGAGGAACATGCCGCCCATCGCGAAGCCGCCGACGGAGAAGATGCCCAGTGCCGAGCTGAACCGCTTGTTACGGAACAGCCGCAGGTCCAGCAGCGGGTCGTCCAGGCGCAGCTGCCGGCGGATGAACGTGACGCCCACGACCGCGCCGGCGACGACGGCGCCCAGCGCCACGGTGCTCACGCCGTCCTTCGCCAGCTCCTTCAAGCCGTAGATGATCGGCAGGATGGTGCCCAGCGACAGTCCCACGCTGACGAGGTCGAGGCGGCCGGCGTCGGGGTTGCGGTGCTCGGGCAGCAGCACGGGGCCGGTCGTCAGGAGCAGCACCATCACCGGGACGCCGAGCAGGAACACCGAGCCCCACCAGAACGCCTCCAGCAGCACACCGCCGACGGCCGGGCCGAGTGCCGTCCCGCCCATGAAGCAGCTCATCCAGACCGCGATCGCGACGCCGCGCTGCTTCGGGTCCTTGAACATGTTGGTGATCAGGCCGAGCGTCGACGGCATCAGCGTCGCGCCGGCGATGCCCAGCACCGTCCGGGTCGCGATCAGCATCTCCGCGCTGGTGGACCACGCCGCCAGCACCGACGCGGCGGCGAAGCAGACCGCACCGATCATCAGCAGCTTCCGCCGGCCGATCCGGTCGCCCAGCGTGCCCATGGTGATGAGGAAGCCGGCCACCATGAAGCCGTAGATGTCGGTGATCCACAGCAGCTGGGTGCTGCTCGGCTGCAGGTCCGCCGCCAGGTGCGGCAGCGCCAGGTAGAGCACGCTCATGTCGAGCGCGAGCAGCAGCGTGGGCAGGGCCAGTACAGCCAGGCCGATCCACTGGCGCTTGCCGGCTCGCTCCACAGGAGCCGAGGTGTCGATGGTCGTCACGGTGGTCCCTCTCTCAGGTTCTTCGATCGCGCTGTCACTCGGTACGTCGCGGTCGCGGAACGGATTTCGACACCGGCTTATGTGACCTGAGTCACACCGAAATCGTGAGAGGGTGGACGCCGTGAAGTACCTGATGCTCATCTACAACAACCAGGGCGCCGGCCCCGACCCTGACGCGGAGGCCCGGCTGCAGGGACACGTCACCCTGTTCAAGGAGCTCAACGCGTCCAGGACGGTGCTCAGCTCGGCCGCGCTCGGCGACGGCTCCGGCGTACGAACGGTGCGCGCGGGCGCCCACGGCGGCGCGCCCGCCGTCACCGACGGCCCGTTCCTGGAGGCCAAGGAGCTGCTGGCCGGCTACTACCTGGTCGACTGCGAGACGCCGGAGGAGGCGGCGGCCATCGCGGCGCGCATCCCGTGCGGCGCCGGCGGCGCGGTCGAGATCCGCCCGGTGAACGAGGAGGTCACCGACGCCGTCCGCGGCGGTGCGCCGTACCGCGTCTGACCGAACACGAGGGGCGGGTCACCAGCCGGTGACCCGCCCCTCGTCGTGCGTCGTGGGTTACGCGACCGTGCCGCGGCGGAACCGGTACAGCAGCGCCGCGCCGGCCACCAGGGCCGCACCCAGCGTCACCAGCACGCCGGTGCTGCCGGCGCCGGTGTCAGGCAGGTCGTCGTCCGAGGTGGGCGACGGCGACGGCGTCGGGTCCTCGGTCGGCTCCTGCGATGGCGTCGAGCTCTCGGACGGCTCGTCCGTCGGCTCCTGCGTCGGCGACTCGCTGGGCTCGTCGGTCGGCTCGTCCGTGGGCTCGTCCGTCGGGTCCTCGGTGGGCTCGTCGGTGGGCTCGTCGGTCGGGTCCTCGGTCGGGGTCGGCGTCGGTGTGGGCGTCTCGCACTCGATCGGCGCCACGACGTCGATGCCCTTGTGCACGAGGTCCTGCGGCGGCACGCCGTCGGCCCGGCTGGCGTGCATGATGTCGACCGGCACCCGGCCGCATTCGCCGCCGTCGTCGTCGACGGCATGCTTGTCGGGCGTCGACACGATGCCCGGGCCCTCGACCCACGGCCCCTCGATGGTCGCCGGCGCCCACGGGTGCTCGGCGAGGTTCTCGGTGCCGAGGAACGTCAGGGTGGTGCTGCCGGCGTCGTTGTTGTGGGCGATGACGAACGACTCGAGCTCGTCGGAGTACTGCCAGTCCGCCGAGAACGCGTTGGCCACCGAGAAACCGCGCGAGTTCTCCGGCGTGAACGGCTGCCAGCCGTCGGCGGTGACGACCTCGGTGCCGGTGGCGAACGTCGGGTCGGACGAGCGCCACGCGAACTGGCCCGCACCGTTGCTGGGCAACGCGCCGGCGCCGGTGGTGTCGGTGAAGATCAGGTAGAACTGCCCGTCGAGGTAGACGGCGCTGGGCTGGCCGGCGCCGTAGCCGTTGCCGGTGTCCTGCTGGTTCGCCGGCGTGATGATCGGCTGGTCGACCATGCGCTCCCAGCTGAGGCCGTCGGCGCTGCGGGCCACCCCGATGGTGGTGACGCCGTCGTTCACGGCGGCGCCGTAATACAGGTAGTAGGTGCCGTCGACCTTGACGACCGACGGGTCGCAGGCGTGCTGCCCGTCGAAGCTGGCGTCGCCGCGGCCCTCGAAGACGATCAGCGGGTCGCCGCCGCCCGGCGCGGTGAACGGGCCGTCGAGGTTCGGCGACTCCGCGTACAGGATGTCGTCGCCCGGCACGGCGCCCTGCGGATCCTGCGCGCAGTACCACATGCGGTAGACGCCGTTCTCGGCGATGATCGTGGGCGCGTACTCGTAGGCCGCGTCGCCGCCGGTCAGCGGCCCGGAATTGGGTCGGGGGTTCTCGGTGGTGAGCGGTACGTCCTGGGCGATCGCCGGGCCTGCCGCCGTGAGCACGAGGGCAGCGCCGGAGGCCGCGGCCGCGAGTGCGAGAACACTGCGCGTGCGTATGGAGTGGCGCCTCATTCAGTTCCCAAGGGTCATGTGCCCGCGCCGAGCACCATAACAGGTGGGGTTACTGAAGGTCGTTCCACGTGATGCGGAACGGCTGCGTGGTGTCGGGCTCGGCGCTGGTTCCGCCCAGGATGGCCAGCTCGTCGGGCTTGTGCGGCAGCACGGTGTCGACGTAGTCGCGCGCGGCCTCCTCGAGCCCGACGTCGCGGCCCAGGTTCTCGGAGAGGTACCAGCGGTGCTCGAGCACCTCGTGGAAGATCTCGGGCCCCTCCAACTTCCCGCGCAGCTCGCGCGGGATGGCGCGCAGGACCGGCTCGTAGCTGTCCAGGACCCAGGCGTTGGCGACGATCTCCTCGTCCTCGCCCTGCTGCTCGGTGACGGCGGCATAGGTGTCGAGGTCGTTGAGCAACCGGCGGGCCTGGTTCTCCTGTGCGTCGATGCCGGTGAGGCGCAGCAGCCGGCGCGAGTGGTGCCCGGGGTCGACGACCTTCGGCTGCACCCGGATGGTGCGCCCGCCGATGTCGGTGACGATGTCGAGCTCGTCGACGTCGAAGCCCAGCTCGTTGAGGCGGTCGACCCGGCGGGCGATGCGCCAGCGCTCGTTGACGTCGAACGCCTCCCATTCGGTCAGCTCGGTCCACAGCGCCTCGTACCGCTCGACCACCTGATCGCTGACGGCGATGGGGTCGACGCTCTCGTCGAGCTGGCCGGCGGCGAGCAGGTCCATCATCTCGCCGGCGATGTTCGTGCGGGCGGTGTCGAGGTCGTGCGCGCGCTGGCCGTCGCTGAGCCCGTTGTGCAGCTCGCCGGTCTCGGCGTCGACGAGGTACGCGGCGAACGCGCCGGCGTCGCGGCGGAACAGTGTGTTGGACAGCGAGCAGTCGCCCCAGTAGAAGCCGGTGAGGTGCAGCCGCGCGATCAGCACGACCAGCGCGTCGATGAGGCGGTCGACGGTGTCGCGGCGCATCATGCGGGCGAACAGCGCGCGGTACGGCAGCGAGAACTGCAGGTGCCGGGTGACGAGGACGGAGTCGAGCGGCTCGCCGTCGGGAGCCTCGCGGCCGCTGACGACGCCGACGGCCTGGACGGCCGGGACGTCGAGCCGGGCGAGATCGCGCAGCATCTGGTACTCGCGGTCGGCGAACGGCTTGACGATCTCTTTGAGCGCGTAGACGTTGCGGCCCAGCCGCGTGAAGCGGACGACGTGGCGCGAGATGCCACGGGGGAGCGCGACCAGATACCACTCCGGCCACTGCTCCAGGGGCATGTCCCAGGGCAGGTCGAGGAGCGCCTGCTGCTCGCGTGGTGCGGCGAGGATCCGAAGCTCCATGGACACCATTGTCCCGTACGGAGCGCCGGATCCTCGCCGCGGCGTTCAGCTGGTGATCAGCCGTGGATCAGGGCTCCAGCCGCTCGCCCGTCTTGACCGAGAAGAAGTGCTCGCTGCCCGGGCGGACGGTGAAGTTGATCTTCTCGCCCTTCTGCGGCGCGTTGCGCGGCTCGACCCGCGCGATGATCTGGTCGCTGCGCAGGCGGTCGGCCTGCTCGTCGGCGGCCGGGCCGGCCGGGCGGCCGTACACGTACGCGTCGGAGCCGAGCTCCTCGACGACGTCGACGAGCACCGGGATGCCGCCCGGCTCCTCGGCCGACGCCGGGATGAGCGCCTCGGGACGGAAGCCCAGCGTGACGGTGTCGGAGCCTTCTTCGGCCACCTTCGAGGAGATGGACGCCGGGATGGCGATGTCGGCGGCGCCCAGGGTGGCGCGGCCGTCCTTGACGTCGAACGTCGCGATGTTCATGGCCGGCGAGCCGATGAAGCCGGCGACGAACACGTTGGACGGCTTGTCGTACAGGCCCAGCGGGCTGTCGACCTGCTGCAGCAGGCCGGCGTTGAGCACCGCGACGCGGTCGCCCATGGTCATGGCCTCGACCTGGTCGTGCGTGACGTAGACGGTGGTGATGCCCAGCCGGCGCTGCAGGGAGGCGATCTGGGTGCGGGTGGAGACGCGCAGCTTGGCGTCGAGGTTCGACAGCGGCTCGTCCATGAGGAACACCTGCGGCTCGCGGACGATGGCCCGGCCCATGGCGACACGCTGACGCTGACCACCGGAGAGCGCCTTCGGCTTGCGGTCGAGGTACTCGGAGAGGTCGAGCAGCTTGGCGGCGTCGCCGACACGGCGGCGGATCTCGTCCTTGGGGGTGCCGGCGATCTTCAGGGCGAAGCCCATGTTGTCGGCCACCGTCATGTGCGGGTACAGCGCGTAGTTCTGGAACACCATCGCGATGTCGCGGTCCTTGGGCGGCATGTGGGTGACGTCGCGGTCGCCGATGCGAATGGCGCCGCCGTCGACCTCTTCGAGGCCGGCCAGCATGCGGAGGCTGGTGGACTTACCGCAACCGGAGGGGCCGACGAGAACGAGGAACTCCCCGTCCTCGATGGCGAGATCGAGCGCGTCGACCGCCGGCTTGTCGGTCCCCGGGTAGATCCGGGAGGCCTTGTCGAACGTGACCGTAGCCATCGTTGATTCCCTTCACCGGCAGGTACGTGCCGGACGATCCGTTGTGAAGTGGACGGGGTATGAAGTTGTCCCGCTGGTTACTGGCAGGTTGCGGGTGTTACGAGACACTATATGGCGACACTCGATACGTCACCCGGGCGTGACGTAGGTCACGCGGGGGTGTCTGTGGCCGCTGGTCGGTGCCCTCCGCGCGGTACCGTCCGTCCATGACGGTGCGGCTCAGCGACGTCGCCCAGCATGCCGGGGTCAGCGAGGCGACGGTCAGCCGGGTGCTCAACGCGAAGCCGGGCGTGGCCGCGCAGACCAGGCAGGCCGTGCTGGCGGCGCTCGACGTCCTCGGCTACGAGCGGCCGAGCCGGTTGCGCTCGACCAGCGCCGGGCTCATCGGGCTGATCGTGCCCGAGCTGGAGAATCCCGTCTTCCCGGCGTTCGTGCAGGTCATCGAGACGATTCTGGCGCAGCGCGAGTACACGCCGCTGCTGTGCACCCAGACGCCCGGCGGCGTCACGGAGGACGAGTACGTCGAGATGCTGGTCGACCGCGGCGTCGCAGGCATCCTGTTCGTCTCCGGGCTGCACGCCGACAGCACGGCAGGTCCCGCCCGCTACCACCGGCTGCGCGACCTCGGGCTGCCGATTGTCCTGGTCAACGGGTTCGTGCCCGGGCTGGACGTGCCGTTCGTGTCCACCGACGACGTCGCCGCGGCCGAGCTGGCGGTGCAGCACCTGGCGTCGCTCGGGCATCGCCGCATCGGCCTGGCGATCGGGCCGCGCCGGTTCGTCCCGGCCGCCAGGAAGATCGAGGGATTCACGCGCGGGCTGCGCGCGGTCCCGGGCGCGCCTGACCCGGACGGCCTGGTGGCGACGTCGTTCTTCACCGTCGAAGGCGGCCGGGCGTGTGCGGAGCAACTGCTCGACGCCGGCTGCACGGCGATCGTCTGCGGCTCGGACCTGATGGCGCTGGGCGCCGTCCGGGCGGTCCGGCAGCGGGGGCGGGCGGTGCCCGGCGACGTGTCGGTCATCGGGTACGACGACTCGCCGCTCATCCCGTTCACCGACCCGCCGCTGACGACCGTTCGGCAGGCGGTCCCGGCGATGGCGGCGGCCGCCGTCCAGGCACTGCTGGAACAGATCGCCGGCGCGCCCGCGGACCGTTCGGAACTGCTGTTCACGCCCGAGTTGGTGGTGCGCGGGTCGACCGGACCGGCGCCCACCGCCGCGCTTGCCCCGGACAATCCGGGGTAAAAGCACCCCTGACTGACCAGAGGCCTTTCCTGATCGTCGCGAACGCCGTACGGTTCAAAGGCACCAGGAGTACTCCGAGCCGGGTAGGAGGCCCCCGATGCGCATCTCCGACATCATCCGGACCAAGGGCAGGGCCGTCGTGACGGTGCCCCCAGACACCGACGTCCGATCTCTGCTGACCGTCCTGGCCGAGAACCGCATCGGCGCCGTCGTGGTCTCGCCCGACGGCGGCACGATCAGCGGCATCGTCTCCGAGCGCGACGTCGTCCGGGCGCTGGCCGCCCGCGGTGCCGCCGTGCTCTCCGAGCCGGTCTCCGCGATCATGACCGCCGACGTGCAGACGTGCGTGCCGCACCAGCACATCGACGAACTGGCCGCCGCCATGACGGTCGGCCGGTTCCGGCACATGCCGGTGGTCGGCGACGAGGGCGGGCTCGACGGCATCGTGAGCATCGGTGACGTCGTGAAGATCCGCATCACCGAACTCGAAGTCGAGCGCGACTCCCTCTCGTCCTACATTCGCACCGCCGCCACCTGACGGCCAATTCCGGCGAATCGACCCCCGAGTCGTCGTTGGACCCATGAGGCCCTCCACCGATCGGCCGATCTTTCCTGACGTTTACCGGCAAATCGGTCAGCGTGTTCCCAGGTCCGGGCGCGTCGACATGCACGACTAGTCGATTTCTGAAAGTCTTTTGCCCGTCTAGAAGCCTTTGCCCAGGAACTTGTGCGCGAGATTGTCATGCGTTGTGAACAGCCGCGCATTCTCGGATGTGGTGGTTTTCGAGCCGCCACTTCCGATTGTGGGGACCGCCTGAAATCAAACCCGCAGTCGGAATGGTCACATGCCCTCGTGACCGATGGACGGAGGGCCCGGTGCTCCCTCCTGGGGTGCCGGGTCCTTCGCGATCGCCCCGGCGAGCGGCAGTGGACAATGGAACCCTGATGTCGACTCCGCGCCGCGCCTGGACCATCTGGGCCGTCGGCGTTTCCGCGTACATCGTCGCGGTCATGCACCGCACCACGTTCGGCGTGGCCGGCCTCGACGCCGCCGACCGGTTCGACGTGTCGGCCAGCGTGCTCGCCTCGTTCGTCGTGCTCCAGCTGGTGGTCTACGCCGGGCTGCAGATCCCCATCGGCATGCTGCTCGACCGCGTCGGCGGGCGACGGCTGGTCATCGCCGGGGCGCTGCTCATGGCCGCCGGTCAGGCCGTGCTCGCGGCCGCCGGGTCGGTGCCGCTGGCGGCGACCGGCCGGGTGCTCGTCGGCATGGGCGACGCGCTGACGTTCGTGAGCGTGCTGCGCATCGTCTCCGCCTGGTTCCCGCCCGGCCGGGTGCCGGTGATGACGCAGCTCACCGGCCTGGTGGGGCAGGCGGGCCAGGTGTTGTCGGCGGTGCCGTTCGTCATGGTCCTGCATTCCTACGGCTGGAGCGCGGCGTTCGGTTCGGCGGCCGCCACCGGCGTGCTCGTGTGCGTGCTGGCTGCCGCGGCGCTGCGCGACACTCCGTCGGCGCGGGCGCAGCCGGTGGCCGACGGCTCCATGCGCCACCTCGGCGCGGACCTCGTCACGGCCTGGCGGCATCCCGGCACCCGGCTGGGGCTGTGGACGCACTTCACGACGCAGTTCTCCGGCACCGTGTTCGCGCTGATGTGGGGGTTCCCGTTCCTCGTCTCCGGCGAGGGCCTCTCGGAGGCGGCGGCCGGCGCGCTGCTGACCCTCACCGTCATCGCGGGCGTGGTGGCGGGCCCGGTCATCGGCGTCATGGTGCAGCGGCACCCGCTGCGGCGGTCGTGGCTGGTGCTGGGGATCGTGTTCGCGAACGCGGCCGCCTGGACCGCCGTCCTGCTGCTGCCAGGGCGGGCGCCCGGTTGGCTCCTGGTGCTGCTGGTACTGTCGATGGCGCTGAGCGGACCCGGCTCGATGATCGGCTTCGACTTCGCCCGCACGTTCAACCCACCGAACCGCCTGGGCACCGCGACCGGCATCGTCAACGTGGGCGGGTTCGTGGCCTCGCTGCTGACCATCCTGGCCGTCGGCCTGGTGCTGGACGCCCGCAGCGGCGGAGCCTCGTCGCAATACGAACTGGGCGACTTCCGCGTGGCGATGTGCGTGCAGTACCTGATGTGGACGATCGGGCTGGTCGGCATCCTGCGCTCGCGGCGGCAGGCCCGCCGTCGCATGGCCGAGACCGGCGTCGTCGTCCCGCCCCTCCGCGACGTCCTGGCGGCCCGTCGCCGCCACCGTCGTGGAGAGCGGCGGTGAAGCGGTCGCGGTGGGTGCGGATGAACGCGGGCTCCGGCAACGCCCGCTCCGGCACCGACGACACGCACCACGTCAACGCCAGGGAGCCGACGTCTCCTGCGGGTGGCCGGGCGCGGCGAAGCCGACGTCGACGAACGCTACCGGGACGCCGCCGAACCGGGATGCTCGCTTGCCAGGGTGTGGTCCCCGCCCGGCTGGGAGGGCTTCCCACCCTACGGGCGGGCGCTGACAACCGTCGCGCAGACGACAGCCGGGCCCGAACGACACAGTCCTCCGCGACCCCCGCGAGCAGCTCATGACCTGCCGAGCAGCGCGCCTCGATGGGGGAGCGTTTGGTGGTGCCAGAGCGACACCAGACACTCACCCGTTCTGGTCGCCTCGCACCGTGGCGGACCGCGGACGCAGCAGAAGATCCGCTGGTGCCGCAGGACAGGCGTCGATCTGGAGCCCGAAGTCGGATTCGAACCGACGACCTACCGCTTACAAGGCGGTTGCTCTGGCCAGCTGAGCTATTCGGGCGGAGGAGGAAACGGTACCCGAGCGGGTACCGTCGCCTCCACTGCGTCAGGTGACGCGGTCCGTCAGACGACGGCGCCGTAGTTGGGGTCTTCGCGGCTGCGTTTGTCGGCCTTCTTCGGCGCCGGCGGCGGGGCCGGCTTCTTGTCCTCGAGCAGGATCGTCAGTGGCACTGCCGTGAAGTTCGACGAGTACGTGCCGACGATGATGCCCAGGACCAGCGCGAGTGCGAAGTCGGACAGTGAGTCGCCGCCGAGGATGAGCAGCGCGATGAGGATGAACAGGGTGCTGGCACCGGTGTTCACCGACCTCGGCAGGGTGTTGAGGATGGCCGTGTTGGCCACCTCGCGGAAGCGCTCGCCGTCCTTGCGGGTCCAGGTCTCGCGGACGCGGTCGAACACGACGACGGTGTCGTTGACGCTGTAGCCGATGATCGTCAGCAGGGCGGCGAGGAACATGCCGTCCAGCGGTTTGCCGATCCAGGCGAAGATGCCGACGGTGATCACGACGTTCTGGAACAGGGCCACGACGGCGCCGGTGCCGAACGTCCAGCGGAACCGGATAGCGAGGTACGCCAGCTGCGCCGCCAGCGCCACCCCCAGTGCGATGAGCGCGTTGCGCTGCAGTTCGTCGCCGAGGCTGGGGCCGATCAGCTCGTCGCGGACGAGTTCGGCGCCACCGCCGGCTTCGTCGAGCGCGGCGATGACGGCGGCCGCGTCGTCGTCGGACATGTCGCTGGCGCGGACGGTGATGTCGTCGTCGCCGGACTCCTGGACGACGGCCGTCGGGAAGCCGGCGTCCGCGACCGCGGTTCGGGCGTCGTCGACGTCGACGGTCTCGGTGGGTGACACCTCGATGAGGCGCCCGCCGGTGAACTCGATGCCGTACTCGAGGCCGCGCACGAGGATGCCGCTGAAGGCCAGCGCGACCGCGACGGCCGAGATCAGCAGCCAGCGCGCCGGCCGGGCCATGAGCTGCGGGTTGCGCCGGCGCAGCCACAGCCGGACCCGGCCGTGGTGGGCCAGGCCGCTGGCGTCGGGGTGACGGTTCAGCCAGCGGCGGTCGACCAGCCACTCGCACAGCACCCGGCTGAGCACCAGCGCCGACAGCAGCGACGCGAGCACACCGATGGTCAGCGTGACGCCGAAGCCGCGGACCGGGCCGGACGCGAGGAAGAACAACAGCGCGGCGGCCAGCAGCGTGGTGACGTTGGAGTCGGCGATGGCCGAGAGCGCGTTCTTGAAGCCGCTCTGGATGGCGCCGCGCAGACTCTTCGTCTTTCCGTCGACGTACTCCTCGCGGGCTCTCTCGAAGATCAGCACGTTCGCGTCGACCGCCATGCCGATGGCCAGCACGAAGCCGGCCAGGCCGGGCAACGTCAGCGTGGCGCCCAGCGCGGTCAGCGCCGCGTAGGAGAGGCCGGCGTAGCCGACCAGCGCGAGGATGGCCATGAGGCCGACCAGGCGGTACGCGACGCCGATGAAGATCGCGGTGGCGGCCATACCGATGATCGCGGCCCAGGCGCTGGCCTCGATGGCGGCCTCACCCAGCGTCGGTCCGACGACCCGCTGCTCGACGGTGGTGACGTCGACGGGGAGCGCGCCGCCCTCGACCAGCGCGGCGAGGTCCTTGGCCTCGTCCTCGTCGAAGTCGCCGGTGATCTCCGTCTGGCCGCCGCGGATGCCGACGCCGCACTGGACGCTGGTGGTGACGTTCGGCGAGGAGATGACGGTCTCGTCGAGGACGATCGCGATGCGGCGGGTCGGGTCGCCGTCGGGCTGGCAGGCGGCGTCGCTGGTGAGCTGCGCCCACGTGTCGCCGCCGCTGCCGGTGAAGTCGAGTGTGACGAGCCAGCCGCCGCGCTGCACGTCGTAGATGGCGTCGGCGCCGTTGATCTCCTCGCCGGTCATCGCGGTGGGCGCGAGGATGAGCGGCTGGCCGGACTCGTCCGGCAGCACCAGCTGGTCGCCGGCGTCCGGTGCCGGGGTCTCGCCCGGCGCCGGGGTCTGCGACGGGGCGGGCGTCGAGCCGGCCACGACGTCGGTGCCGGTGTCGCCGGTCTGGGCCTCGGGCTCGATGGCGCCGCCGACCGAGCCCTCGGTGGCCGGCGGGGTGGCGGCCGGCGTCTCCGCCGGCGGCGTGGCCGGCGGTGTCTCGGCGGGGGTCTCGGGCGTCAGGCCGGAGGTGTCGTAGCCGAGGACGGGGTGCACCGTCAGCTGGGCGGTCTGGCCGAGCGCCTCGGCGGCCTCACGCGGGTCGGAGACCCCGGGCAGCTCGACGATGATGCGCCGGTCGCCGGAGCGGCTCAGCGACGGCTCCGAGACACCGAGCGCGTCGACGCGGCGGCGGAGCACCTCGAGGGCGCGGTCGGTGGACTCGGCGTTGGCCTCGACGGTGTCGGTGTCCTGTGTCTCCAGGACGATCTGCGCGCCGCCTTCGAGGTCGAGGCCGAGGTGCGGGCTGGCGGTGAGCGTGACGAAGCCGGAGCCGACGAGGACCAGCACGGCCGTCACAGCACGGAAGAACCGCCCGCCGTCGCTGGCGACGCCGCGCTTCTGGGCGCGTCGGCGGATCAGCGCGTAGCTGGGCAGGATGATCGCGATGACGGCGATCGCAAGGTAGAGCGCGGACGTGCGTTCCACGGTCAGGTCTCCAAGGGACGTGCCCGGCGAGGGCGTGGGCCCGCCGTCGGACGAGGTTCTGAGGGGACGTCTACTACCGGGAAACGGGCGGGCCGCGCTGCGGGTCGGTGGGCGTCCAGGCGGCGTCGGCCGGGACGCGGTCGGCCGGTGCGAGTGCGGCCTCGAGCAGAGAGAGATCGAGCGGCCCGATGACGGTGCCCGCGGACGTGGGCGGCGCGTAGCCGAGCTTGCCGGTCGCCGGGGCGACGGCGACGGAGAGGTCGCGCACGTCGTCGGCGCCGACGGCCGAGGGCGTCGAGGAACCGTGGTCGTTCTGGGTGGTCGCGATGGACGAGCCGCGCTGCTGGCCGGGTGGTGTGGCGGCGGCCGGCGGCCCGGACGAGATGAGCATCAGGGCGCCGGAGAGCAGGATGGCGGGGAGCGCCCACATCTTCCGGAGCGCGCGGTTGCCCGCGCGGCCCCCGGAGCGGCGACCCGACATGGCTGTGACCTCCTGATCCGGCATCTCGCGAACGGCGCCAACCATACCCGCTGGGCCGGAGGCGTACGATGGTGAGGACCGGTACCTGTCAGGGAAGAAGTGACTCAATGCCTAACATCGGTACACCTGAGCTGATCATCGGCCTCATCGTCATCTTCCTGCTTTTCGGCGCGAAGCGGATGCCGGAGATGGCTCGCGGCATCGGGCAGTCGCTGAAGATCTTCAAGACCGAGATGTCGAAGCCGGCCGACAGCGACGCGTCCAACGCCGTCATCGTGAACCCGCCGCCGGCCCAGCAGCCGCAGACGCCGAACGCGCAGGCCAGCGCCGCGCAGCCGGCCCCGGCCCAGCCCGCTACCGAGACGCCGGCTGCCGCCCCGGCCGACCCGGAGACCCGTCCGGCTCAGTGACCTGCGCGGTCAGTTCAGCCCGCAGCCGTTCGGTGCCACGCTCGCCGAGTTCGTCCAGGGCGGCCACGGCCTGCTGACGCACCTGCGCGGCCGCCGCGGTGTCGCCGGCCGCCTCGTGGCTGTCGGCGAGCTTCCGTAGCGTGACCACTTCGTAGTACGGCCCGTCCAGTTCGCGCAGCAGGTCCAGCGCGCGCTCGAAGCAGTCGACGGCGCGGTCGTAGGCGCCGAGCTGGTGGTGGGCGAAGCCGAGGGTGTCGAAGGTGGCCGCCTCGGCGAGCCGGTCGTCCAGCCCGCGCAGGATCTCCAGTGCCTGTCCGGCGAACTCCAGGGTCCGCTGGCAGCGCCCGAGCATCGCGTGTCCCCAGCCGACGGCGTTCAGCGCCCCCGCCAGCCCGGCCGGCTGGCCGATGCGCCGGAACAACTCGAGCGCGGCGAGGTCGTGGTCCAGCGACTCCTCGTGCCGTCCGGTGCGCTCCTTCACCACGCCCAGCGACCGCAGGGTCCGGGCCTGCCCGATCAGGTCGCCGCGGGCGGCGTAGAGCGCCAGCGCGCGCTGCAGGTGCGCGTCGGCGTCGTCGTTGCGGTCGAGGTAGCCGTAGGCGCGGCCGAGCAGCCGGTGCAGGTGCGCCACCGGCTCGGTGTCGTCCAGGACCCGGACGGCCAGCAGCGCGGAGCTGTTCACCTGGGCGATGTCGCGCCAGCGCCCGCGCCAGTCGAGGTCGATGGTGAGGGCCCAGGCCAGCTGCCACGCATGCTCCGCGTACCCGCGGTCGGCCGCGGTGTCGACTGCCGCCACCAGCGTGCGCCGCTCGGCGGCGAACCAGGCCCGTGCGGCCTCGGGACCGGCGATCCGTTCGGCGACCTCGGGGCCGGCCGTCGGCGGCGGCACCGGCTCGAACGTCTCACGGTCCGAGCGCAGCGGCCGGCTGGCCGCCAGCGCGGTGGCGAGGTAGTGGTCGAGCAGCCGGCGCAGCGCCGGCGTCGGCTCCCCGGGCCCGGCGCCGGCCAGCTCGGCGGCGTACGCGCGCAGCAGATCGTGTGCGCCGTATCGGCCCGGGAGTGCCTCGGCGAGCAGGTGGGCGCGGGTCAGCTCGTTCAGCAGCGGGCGGACGGCGTCGGTGTCGAGGCCGGCGAGCGCGGCCGCCGCGGCGGTGCCGATGTCGGGTCCAGGGGCCGAGCCGACCAGCCGGAACAGCTGCGCCGCCGGTCCGCTCAGGCCGTCGTAGGACCACGAGAACACCGAGCGCAGGTCGATGGTGGCGTCGTCGGCGGCGAACGCCTCCAGACCGCCGCCGGCCGCCCGCAGTTCCGCCACCCGGTACTCCAGCGACTCCGGTTGCTCGGCCACCCGGGCCGCGGCGACGGCGAGCGCCAGTGGCAGCCGTGCGCACAGCGTGACCAGCTCGTCGACGATCGTGGGCTGGGTCGCGGCGCGGTCGCCGATGCGCCGGACCAGCAACTCGCGCGCGTCGGCGACCGGCGGGAGGTCCAGCGTGACCGACCGGGCGCCGGTCGTCGCGGCCAGCCCGAGCAACTGGTCGCGGCTGGTCACGACGGTCAGGCAGTCGGCCGAGCCGGGCAACAGCGGGCGCGCCTGCCGCGCGTCTCGGGCGTTGTCGAGCAGCACCAGCATCCGCCGGCCGGTCAGCACGCTGCGGTAGAGAGCGGCCTGGCCGTCGGTGTCGGCGGGGATCAGCTCGTGCGGCACCCGCAGCGCGTCGAGGAAGCCGCGAATGGCGTCGGTGGGGTCGACCGGTGGCCGGTCGGGATCGAAGCCGCGTAGGTTGACGTAGAGCTGGCCGTCGGGGAACCGGTCGGAGATGCTGTGTGCCCAGTGCACGGCCAGCGTCGTCTTGCCGACGCCCGCCGTGCCGGACACCGTGGCGACGGGGGACGTGGCGGCCGCGTGGTCCAGGAGTGCCAGCGCGTCGGCGCGGCCGACGAAGTCGGGCACGTCGGCGGGGAGCTGGCGGGGCGTGCGGCGCACCGAGGGCGGCATGCGCCGGGCCGGCGTCTGCGCCAGCAGCCGCGCGTACACCGTCTGCAGCCGCGGGCCGGGCTCGACGCCCAGCTCGGTGGAGAGCCGGGCGCGTACCCGCTCGTACTGTGCCAGGGCTTCGGCCCGGCGGCCGGACCGCTCCAGCGTTTCCAGCAGCAACGCCCACGCCGGCTCGCGCAGGGGGTGCGCGGTGGTCAGCTCGCGCAGCTCCGGGACGAGGTCGGCCGGGCGGCCCAGCTCGAGGTCGAGGGCGATGCGCCGCTCCTGCGCGGCGAGGTACCGCTCGGCCAGCCGCGGCGCCTCGGTGCCGGCCAGCCAGGCCGACTCGACGTCGTCGAACGGCCGGCCCCGCCACAGCGCGAGTGCCTCGGTGAGGTGCGCCCGCTGCCGCAGCGGGTCGGCGCTGCCGTCGGCCCGTTCGAGCAGCCGCTGGAACCGGAGCACGTCGACGGCGTCGGGCTCGGCGTGCAGCAGGTACCCGGTGGCGCTGGTCGCGATGAGGTCCGGGCCGAGCAGCGTGCGCAGCCGGGTGACGTAGGTCTGGACGCTGCGCCGCGGGCTGGCCGGCAGGTTCTCGGCCCACAGTGTCTCGATCAGCTGCGCGACGGTGACGGTGCGCCCGGCCGACAGTGCCAGGACGGCGATCAGGGCTCGCAGCCGGCCGGTGGTGACGTCGACCAGCCGCCCGTCCGCCCGCAGGCGCATCGGGCCGAGCAGATCGATCTCGACACGGGTGCTCACTATGGCTATGACATCCGATGACCGCCTACGGTTGCATCGGCGGTCTCACCGGTTGAGAGTACGCGGCCGGGCAGCGGCGCGGTGCCGATCCCGTCGATCGTCAGCGTGTCCGCCCGCAACCGGCCGCCGCGCACCGCCACGCTCACTCGCACGCCGTCGTCAGACGGCGCCTGGGTCGCCGTGCCCCAGGCGTCGCCGCTCGCCCAGAACCACGTGACGGGGCCGTCCGTCAGGTCCGCGGCCGCGAAGCGGAGCGTGCCGCGGGCGCCGTCGTACCCGAAGCCGGTCAGCGCGGTGACGGTGCCCCAGGCGGCCATCGCACGCACGTAGTGGTGCCCGCATTCGGCCTCGTCGAACGGGTTGCGTCGGCGGCCGTCGAACCGGCTGCGCACCGCCTCGACGACCCGGACCGCCTCGTCGGTCAGCCCGGCCTGGAACAGGCCGATCGCCGCGGTGTACTCCAGGCCGGTCCACACCTCGGCGAAGTACGGGAACGGCCGGGCCGGACGGTTGCCGTGCGGGTACGACGCGACCAGCAGGCCCGGCTCGCCGGCCAGCGCGTAGCTGCGCTTGGGGTTGAACGGGGCGCCGGGCGCGGTGCGGTCGTTGTGCCGCAGGATGCTGCGCAGCGTCGTGCGCACGTGGCCGGTGTCGAGCAGGTCGCCGAGCCCGGTGAGCCGGGCGACGTGCTGGCCGACCAGCTGGTCGGTGAGGCAGCCGTCGCCGATCTGCAGCTCCGGCTCGGTCAGGTCGCGGGCACCGATGCCGGGCAGCCGCAGCCCCGGCGCGATGGCGTCCTCGCTGCCCGGTGGGCGGATCTCGTGCCGGTAGTACTCGCCGTTGAACAGGTGGGCGTCGATCCAGTCGCTGCCGCGAGCGAACAGGTCCGCGCAGTCGGCGGCGAACGCGTCGTCGCCGAGGTGCCGGGCCATCTCCTCGCCGGCCCGCAGCGCGGCCAGATACCACGTCCCGACCTGCGGATTCGGCCCGAAGTACTCGACGTCCATGGTGTTGTGCTGGGAGCCCTCCATGACGCCGTCGCGGTCGGCGTCCCAGCCGCCGGGGATCCAGGCGAACTCCAGCGCTCGCCGGGCGGCCGGCCACAGCGAGCGCAGCAGCTCGTCGTCGCCGCTGAGCAGCCACTCGCGGTGCAGCTTCACCAGGCAGCCCATCTGACCGTCGGCAGCGGCCACGCCGTGCTCGCGGGACCGGTCCAGCGGCAGCTCCAGCCGGAAGCTCATGTGACCGTCGGCGCCGGTGGCGTACCCGAACTCCAGCTCGCGCATCGACCGGGCCAGCTCGCCGAACAGGTAGGGCGTCGTGTGTTCGTAGTTCCACACGTGCGTGCAGTTGCCGTAGCAGCTTCCGCTGTCGTCGTGGCAGCCCTCCCAGCCGTAGAACCGGCCGTCCGGGGTGCGGAAGCAGGTCGGCGAGCGCAGCGTGCTGACGTTGGCCAGGGCCGCCTCGACCACGACGGCGGGCAGGTCGCTGCCGGTCAGTGCTTCGACGAAGGCGACGGTACGGTCCTCGAGGTCGGCCAGTTTCGGCGCCGTCGCCGTGACGACGTCCCAGGCGTCCTCGTACAGCGACGTGTAGTGGTTGCCGATGATCGTCTCGCCGCGCCAGTCGCGGCGGTTCGGGAAGTGCCAGGTCAGCAGGTACGTGAACGCGTGTGTCTCGCCCGGCCGGAGCGTGCGCAGCGCGGCGACGGAGGCCACCGGCTCGCCGTCCGCGGGCCGCTCGTCCAGCCGGCCGTCGGCGGCGAGGTCGTCCCAGAAGTCCAGCAGCGGGCCGCCCCAGCTGGATCCGGCCCACGTCGTGCGGACCGTGACGTCGTCCTCGTCGAGGACGGCCAGCGCCAGCGAGCCCCAGCGCTCGGCGTCCTCGTCACCGCCGGACCGGAGCAGGACGCCCTGGCCGCGGCCCTCGTTGCTCGGCTGCTCACCGGGGTTGCGGACGCTGCCGGCGACGGTGACGTCCAACGGCTCGGCGCCGGTGTTCGTGACGGCGTACCGCAGCACCGCGACCGGCAGTGAGCTGGCCTCGACGTCGGCCGGGACCAGCGGGTTGAACGCCTGCAGCCGCACCGTCACCGGCACGGCCGGATCGGTCAGCAGGACCTGGCCGAGCGGGTAGGCGGCCAGGAACTCCGACCGAGCGAACCGCGGCAGGCTGTGGTTGGGCACCGCGGCGCCCTCCCAGCCCTCGTACAGGACCGGGTCGATCGGCCCCTCCAGCGCCCGGACGGCGTCGCCCGCGCGGATGGCGAAGAAGCTGTCACGCGGCGCGAAGCCCTTCGCCGGCTGGTTGCGCAGTTCCCAGTCGCGCAGGTCGCCGCGGCCGCCGAGCGAGACCGTCCCCGTGCCGATGCCGCCGAGCGGCAGCGCGATGCGCAGCGAGTGGTCGGCGTCGTACCGGCGCAGGACCGGCCATTCCGTCGTCATGGTTCGACGACAACGTGCAACCGCATTCCATGTCAAGCCGCGAGCGGTCGCTCCGACACGATGACGGCGACCGTCTTGCGGCCGACCCGTCGCTCGACCGTCTCGACGCCGGTCTGCCCGACGGCCGCCAGCCGGTCCGCCACGTCGCCGATCTGCGCCGGCGTGATGCCGTGCCCGGGGCGGTCGAGCAGCCGCTCGGCGAGCAGCAACCGGCCGCCCGGCGCCAGCTTCGCGGTGAGCGTGGCCAGCCCGGCGTCGCGGTCGTCCCAGTGGTGCATCGAGGCGAGTGTGTAGATGACCGCGAACGAGCCGTCGGCGAACGGGACGTCCTCGGCGCCGGCCACCCGGACGTCGGCGCCGGGCACCCGCTTGCGGGCCATCGCGACGAACGTCTCGGACGGGTCGACCGCGGCGACGTGCTCGGCGCCGGCGCGCCGGGCGGCCAGTTCGAGCGCGACCCCCGGCCCGCAGCCGACCTCCAGGACCGGCTCGCCGGCGCGCGGGTCGGCGAGGTCGACCACCGTCCGGTTCGTCTCCGGGTGGCGGTTGAGCCAGGCGTAGAGTCGCGCGCCGACGGCGCCGAAGCTGCTCATGGTCCCGAGGATAGGGCGTCACCCCGGGTCGCAGCGCCTGGCAGCCGGCCCGTCGGACCGGTGCACGCGCCGGCCGGCCTGGCCCACGTGTCGGCCGGCCTGGTCTGCGCACTGGTCGGCTTGGCTTCTCGTTGACTGGCCGACCGTTGGCCGGGTATGCCGCGTTCGCCGTCCCCCTGGCGCCCATTCTCTTAGCCGGAAGCACGCGCCTCAAGCGGACCCATTGGCGCTTCGCGCGGGCGAATGGTCCGCTTGACCCGCGCACTCCCGGCCAAGAACGGGCACCTATCAGGGGGACGGGGGAGTCTGGGCACGCCTCGGGGTTCGCTGCTGTCGCCTCGGCCCGTTGTGGCACCCCACCACCGAGTTGATCATGGAGAAATCGGGGTTCCCAGTGCGCCGGAACCCCGATTTCTCCATGATCAACAGCTGGCGGGACGGTCTTCACGCGGGCCGGGTGCACCTCACCCGCGCCAGGACCGCATAGCCGCCGCCGACGGCCGCCATGCGGCGCTACGGCGGGTGAGGTGCCCGCCACGCGAGTGACGCCGCCGACCCGGGCCGACCTCGATAGCCAGAACCACGCGATCAGCCCACCACCGGCACACAAAACGGCACTCCGGCTATCGAAGACCAGCCAACGGGCAACGGGCAGCCGCGACCACGCCGCCGACACGAACAGTGCACCGGCGAACGGTGCACCGGGCGGGCTCTGCCCGCACTTCCCCCGTCCCCCTGATAGCTGCCCGTTCTTAGACCGCCATGCCGCGGGTCAAGCGGTCACCCATCGCGCGAAGCGCCACTGGGTCCGCTTGAGGCGCGGTGCCGCGGCTAAGAAAATGGGCAGCAGGGGGACGGCCAACGTGGCCACACCGGCGAACCGCCGCACGACGGCGAACCGCCGCACGACGGCGAACCGCCGCACGACGGCGAACCGCCGCACGACGGCGAACCGCCGCACGACGGCGAACCGCCGCACGACGGCGAACCGCCGCACGACGGCCAACGGCCGCACGACGGCCAACGGCGGCCAAGCGGTGAACCGCACGCGGACGCCCCACCACCGGGTTACGGCAGCGGGATGAACGGCGGCGTGCGCGTGCCGGTCAGCTCGCCGGCTCGGACGCGGACCACGCTGAGCGGCGCCCCCACGACACGATCGGGCAGGTCGTAGCGGGCGAGATAGACGCCGGGCGGCACGTCGACGAAGCCGAACCAGCCGGAGCCGTCGCTGACCTGCGTTCGCGTCTCGCCGCTGCCGGCCACCGGCTCCAGCGTGACGGTGACGCCGTCGAGCGCGGCGCCGGTGCGCAGCCGCAGCGTGCCGGCCACGTTCCCCGTCGCCGGGTCGTCCTTCCACGGCATCGACGGGACGGCGGCATCGCCGGCGAACGGGGCGTCCGGTCCGGTGGTGAGCGCGGCGGCCAGCGCGGCCCGCTCGGCGTCCTTCACCTGCGCCGACCCGCTGGCCGCGGTGAGCGACGCGTTGGCGTAGGAGTAGCCGCTCCAGCCGGCGACCGTGTTGCCGGCCGCTGTCGGCGTGAGCAGGTCGCGCACCTGCTGGACGCTGTCGTCGACCTCGTTGAGGTAGAGCGCCGGGCCGGAGACCGTCTGCCGGTCGCCCTGCCAGTCGGCCAGCACCTCGTTCCACTCGGCGAACATCTGCGCTTGGTCGGGCATCCACTCGCGCTTGTAGTTCATCGCGACGACGGTGTCGATGATCCCCTCGTCCAGCCAGCCCTTCCAGTCCTGCAGCACCTCGGCGTACGTGCGGGTCTGCTCCCAGCCGCCGACGCTCTGCGGGCCGAAGCCGTAGGTGATGCCGTCGTTGCTCAGCCGGACGGTCGGGTCGATCTCGAAGATGCCGAGGTAGATGCGGCGCACGATGCTGGTGATCTGCTCGCGCCGCCACTCGGTGAATTCCGCGTCCGACGGCACAGGCACGTCGGTGCGGCCGGTGGCGGCCTGGAACCGGGCGATCGACGTCTCGCTGTAACCCCAGTCGCTGTGCGTGGTGGTCGAGTTGTGGTCGGGGTAGCGGATGTAGTCGAGGTTGATGCCGTCGACGTCGTACTCGCGGACGATGCTCTGGATCGCGCCGACCACGTAGTCGCGCGCCGCGGGGTTCGCGGGGTCGAGGAAGCTGTTGGCGCCGACCAGCTCGGTGCCGTCGACGCGCCGGTTGAGCCAGCGTTCGGCCCCGGTGGCGCTCGGGCCGTGCGTGTTGAAGACGTGCTCGGGCGAGCGCGGCGGCGTCGCGGAGTTCCACAGCGTGCCGAAGTTGACCCACGCGTGCACCTCGAGCCCGGCGGCGTGCGCCTGCTCGATGACCTCGTCCAGCGGGTCGTACGGCGCCGGCGCGATGGCGGCGTCGGTGCGCGGGTAGTCGGCCCGGTTGCAGAAGCAGTCGTAGCGGCGGGCCACCTGGACGATCAGCGCGTTCGCGTTGACCTCCAAGGCGTCGCCGACCAGCTCCTCGACCTGCGCGGGGGTGTAGATGCCCTCGTTGAAGGCGTCGACCCAGTAGCCGCGCCACTGCTCCTGCTCGGGGGCCGGATCGGCCGCGGCGGACGGCGCCGCGGCGATGGCCAGGACGAGTGCCACGATGACGGTAAGCCTGCGACGACGTCGGCTCACGCTGGTCCTCCTCGTTGGACTAGACCAATATGGGCCCCAAGTCTGGAAGACTTTGCCCGATACGTCTACAGGGGGTGCGGGCGTGGCGAAATACCATTCGATCCGGGACGAGATCCTCGACCTGGTCGCCGAGCTGAACGTCGGCGACGCGCTACCGGCGGAGCGGGCGCTGGCGCCGCGGTTCGGCGTCTCGCGCATGACGTTGCGCAGGGCCGTCGAGGAACTGGTTCGCGAGGGCCGCCTGGTCCGCCGCCAGGGCGCCGGCACGTTCGTCGCCGGTCCGAAGATCGCCCAGGGCCTCGCGGTCACGTCGTTCTCCGAGGACATGCGCCAGCGCGGCTCCGTCCCGTCCAGCCGCACGCTCGCCGTCGACGACGTGCTGGCCGGCGCCCCGCTGGGCCGCCGGCTGGAGATCTCGCCGGGCGAGAGCGTCGTCCGGGTGACCCGGCTGCGGCTGGCCGACGACGCGCCGATGGCGGTCGAGACGCTGCACGTCCCGCGCAGCATCGCGCCCGGGCTCGACGGCATGATGCTCGCCGACGGGTCGTTCTACGAGCTGCTGCACGACGTGTACGGGCTGGAGCTGTCCGGCGGCGTGCAGACCATCGAGGCGACCGTCACCGACGAGACCGAGTCGGAGTTGCTCGGCGTCCCGCTGCACTCGCCGGCGTTCCTCTTCGAGCGCATCTCCCGCGACACCGGGGGCCGTGTCGTCGAGTTCGTCCGGTCCGTCTACCGTGGCGACCGCTATCAGTTCCGTGTCGAGTTGCAGCCGGCCCGCAGGCCGGCGAGGACGGCCGAGTGACGAACTCCGAACTGGACCAGTTGGCCACCGAGGGCCGGCTGCCGGCCGCTGCCGGCCTCGATCTGCGCAGCACCCGCGAGCAGGTCGACCTCATGGCCGAGCAGGACCGGGTGGCCGTCGACGCCGTCGCCGCGACCCGCGACCAGCTCGTCGCGGCCATCGACGCGACGGTGGCCCGGCTGCGCCGCGGCGGCCGGCTGATCGAGGTGGGCGCCGGCACGCCCGGCCGGCTGGCCGTCCTCGACGTCGCCGAGTGCGGCCCCACGTTCGGCGTCGACGAGCGCCAGGTGGTCGCCGTCATGGCGGGTGGTTTCGGCGCGGTGCGCTCGGCGGCCGAGCACGACGAGGACGACCTCGACGGCGGCCGATCCGACCTGTCGGCGCTGAAGCCGGCGCCGGACGACGTCGTCGTCGCGGCGAGTGCGTCCGGGCGGACGCCGTACGTGCTGGGCGCGCTGGCCGCCGCTCGCGAGGCCGGCGCGTTCACCGTCGCCGTCGTCAACAATGCCGGTTCGCCGATCGCGGCCGCGTCCGACATCGCCGTCGAGGCGCTCACCGGGCCGGAGGTCGTGTCCGGCTCCACCCGGCTCAAGGCCGGTACCGCGGCCAAGCTGGTGCTCAACACCATCTCGACGCTGGTCATGGTGCAGCTCGGGCACACCCACGGCGACCTGATGATCGACGTGCGGGCCAGCAACGACAAGCTGCGCCGCCGGGCCCAGCGGATCGTCCAGGAGGCCACCGGCGAGTCCGCGGCGGCCGTCGCCGCGGCGCTGCGCTCCGCCGGAGACGAGACCAAGACGGCGACGGTCATGCTGCTGACCGGCGTCGACGCCGACGAGGCGCGCCGCCGGCTCGCGGCCGCCGGCGGCTACGTCCGGGCCGCCGTCGCGCCGTAGCCAGCCGTCCGGACGGTCAGGCCAGCGCGTAGGCGATCTCCAGGACCGCGAGCAGCAGCGTGACCATTGCGACCATCCCCGGGAGCTTGCCGTCGGGCAGCGCGCGGTCGGCGTGCAGCGCCTCGTTCGAGCGCTGGTAGCGCCGCCTGGCCAGCAGCAGGATCGCCACCGCGACCGGTGCCACCAGCAGGCCGAAGACCACCGCGGCCGGCCCGAGCGGCTCGGCTGCCAGCCGGGTGGCCAGGACCACGCCGACCAGGAGCGCGAGCGCCGTGCGGGTCCATGCCAGCGCGGTCCGCTCGTTCTGCGCGCCGTGGTCGTACGTCCGCTCGGCCATCGTCAGGGGGCGACCAGGACGACGACGATGACGATGGCCGCGACGGCCAGTCCGAACGCCAGCACCGGCGCCAGGGCGGGCGACGGCAGCGGCCGCGACTCGCGCAGGGCCCGCTCGGCCCGGGCCCAGCGGAAGAACGCCAGGATGCTGCACGAGGCGCCCAGCACCGACAGCGCCACGACGAGCACCAGCCGCAGCGCCGTGTGGTCGGGAATCTCCAGCGCCTCGAGCGCGATGCCGGCCGCCAGCAGCGCGAGTGCCGTGCGGATCCACGCCAGGAAGGTCCGCTCGTTGGCGAACGTGAACCGGGGGTCGGGCTCGCTGCCGGCCTCGTAAACGCTGCGCGGCCAGCGGCGGGAGGTGTCGTCGCGGTCCGCGCCGTCGGTCATGATCCGTCGCTCTCGATGTGGAGGGTCGCTCTCGATTGTGTCGGAGGCGTGCTGCGGCGGTGGCGACCGGCCCCCCGCTGGGACGGCAGCCGGATGTGTCCGGGCCGGCCGCCGTTGGTGCTGGCGGGGTCGGCGGGCGGCGGTGGCGGCGGGACGGCGTCCGTGGGCGTGGCCGGAGCGGACGGCAGGGCCGGCTGCGGCTGGGGGGGCGGTTCCGCCGGGCTGGCGGGCTCGGCCGGCGACCGCGGCTGGAGCGGCTCGGGATGGGGGAGGCCGGGTCCGAGCAGCTCCGGCCGCACGCCGTCGGGCCGGCCCGGCTCCGGGCGGACCGCGGGCTCGGGCCGGACCACGGCCGGTTCGGGCCGGACCACCGCTGGTTCAGGCCGGACTACGGTCGGCTCGGGATGAACGGCCGCCGGTTCGGGATCGACGGGCTCCGGCTCGGGGTCCGGCTCGGCCTGCGGACTCGGCTCTGGTTCGGGGTCCGGCTCGGCCTGCGGTGCGGCGGGCTCGGGGTCGGGCTCCGGGTCGTACTCGATCGGCCGCGTCTCACGGGTGCCGTCGGGCTCGACCACGGGCTCCGGGACGACGGCGCTGGGCTGGACCCGCCGCGCTCGCCGTCCGGCCCCGCGGGACGCTATGGGCTGGGCGAACGGGTCGGAGACGGGATCGAGCCACTCGATGCTGGTGGCGTCGCCGTGACCGTGCACGGCGACGAGGTCGTCGAGCGAGCTCCACAGGCTGGTGGCCGGATTGGCGGACGCCCACCGCAGCGCCACGTGGCCGTCGGCGAACACGACGCCGTAGGCCACCACCCCGACCCCGGAGACACCGGTGTAGTCGACGTGGCGGACGAGGGCGAACCGTCGTGGGAGCAATCGACCACCGTAACGTTGTGAACTCCGGGCAGGCCGGACGTCACCCCCGTGTCACTCTGGCCTGTGCAGCCCTCATCATCGTCGATGGCGCGCGATCCTGTCACGGCGGCCCGCCGGTGACACTCCGTCGCAGGGGTGCCACGCGGCTCCGGGGCCGGTCGGGTTACGGTACGTCCCGACTCTCGGTCAACCTTCTCAGGAGTGATCTCGATGGACCCTCGACTGCAGCCCCAGACTCCCGAAGTCGATCCCATGGTGACCACCGCGGTGATGAACGTGCGCGATCGTTTCGGCGCCGAGGGCCTGCGCGACCTTATGGCCCTCGCTCAGATGGAGCTGCGCAACGTCGAGGCGGCGGAGCGGCGGCTGGCCGCGCTGTCCGAGCCCGCGGCCGCTCCCGAGCCGGTCGACGCCGCGGACACGCAGGCCTGGCTGGCCTACACCGAGGTCGATCCGGAGGGGAGCGACGACCGCCGCTGACCTCGGAGTCAGATCGCCCGTAGCGCGGTCAGGATCTCGGTGGCCCAGCGGGCGATGTCGTGACTGGTCACACGGTCGCGCAGCAGCTTCATCCGCTGCTCGGCCTCGGCGGGGTCGAGCCGCATGGCGGTCAGCATGGTGCGCTTGAGTCCGTCGATGTCGTGCGGGTTGACGAGGAACGCGCCGTCGCCGAGTTCGTCGGCGGCGCCGGCGAACTCGGACAGGACGAGCGCGCCGCGCAGGTCGGAGCGGGCGCTCACGTACTCCTTGGCGACCAGGTTCATGCCGTCGCGGAGCGGTGTCACCACCATGACGTCGGCGGCCAGCAGCAGCGCGACCAACTCGGCGCGGTTGTACGACGAGTGCAGGTAGTGCACCGCGGGGTGCCCGATACGGCCGTAGTCGCCGTTGATGCGGCCGACCGCCAGTTCGACGTCGTCGCGCAGGGTCTGGTAGGCCTCGACCCGCTCGCGGCTGGGCGTGGCCACCTGGACCAGCACTGCTTCCTCGGGAGTGATGGCGCCCTGGGCGAGCAGCTCGCCGAACGCCTTGAGCCGGTGCGCGATGCCCTTGGTGTAGTCGAGCCGATCGACGCCGAGCAGGATGTACTGCGGCGACCCGACCTCCTCGCGGATGGTCGCGGCCCGCTGCCGCACCTCGGGATCGGCGGCCAGTCTCGCGACCTCCTCGACCTCGATCGAGATGGGGAACGCGCGGGAGAACACCTCACGGCCGTCCTCGAGCACCAGCGAACCACCCTGCAGTGCCGCCGTCGTGAAGGTCTCGGCCAGCGCCTCGAAGTTGCTGGCCGCGCCGCCCCGCTGGAATCCGACGAGGTCGGCGCCGAGCAGCCCTTCGAGGATCTGCCGCCGCCACGGCAGCTGCGCGAACAACTCGGTCGGCGGGAACGGGATGTGCAGGAAGAACCCGATCTTGAGGTCGGGTCGCAGCTCGCGCAGCAGCCGCGGGACCAGCTGCAGCTGGTAGTCCTGGATGAACACGACGGCGTTCTCGGCCGCCACCTCGGCCGCGGCCCGGGCGAAGCGCTGGTTGACGAGGCGGTAGGCGTCCCACCACTCGCGGTGGTACTCCGGCTGGACGATGACGTCGTGGTAGAGCGGCCATAGCGTGGCGTTGGAGAAGCCCTCGTAGTAGAGCGCGATCTCCTCGGCCGACAACGGCACGGGCACGAGGTCCATGTCGTCGGTGGAGAACGGTTCGGGTGCGTCGTCTGGCGAGCCGGTCCAGCCCACCCACGCACCGTCGTAGGCACGCATCACCGGTGCCAATGCGGTGACCAGTCCTCCGGGGCTCCTGCGCCAGGTGGTCGTGCCATCGGCAGTCGACACCCGATCGACCGGCAGCCGATTGGCGACTACGACGAAACTACTCGTTCCAGTCGTGGACAAATGGGGCCTCCTCGTGCCGACAACGGTAACCGAGTTGTGTTGCATGGTTGTCACAGCCCTTGCCTACGATGGCTGTCATGGACGACCACGAGCGCGAGATCCTCGACTTCGAGCACCGCTGGTGGAAGTACCCAGGCGCCAAGGAACAAGCCGTGCGTAGCGAGTTGGGAATCTCCGCGACGCGCTACTACCAGGTGCTGAACGCGCTGATCGACCAGCCCGAAGCGCTGGCCCACGACCCTCTGCTCGTACGGCGGCTGCGCCGGCAGCGGTCGCGGCGGCTGCGCACCCGATCGGGACGCCCGCTCGCTGCGGAGGCATGAGCGGCCGCGCCAGTCCATACGACAGTGTCGCTGATCTTGATCAAGGACGCCAGAGCTGGATGTCACCCGGGTCTCGGCCGTAGCTGGGCGCCGCCTGGGCGCTGCGCCGTATGGCATGTGTCTGGGAGACACACCCGAGTGCCTCGCTTCGGGCACGTCGCGTGCCGTACGCTCCTGACCCTGTGACGATGAGTGACCGACTCCAGCGGCTCTGGCCGTCGCTCGTCGCGCTCGTCGGCACGGTAGCGGTCGTCCTCGCACTGCTCTGGTATTTCGGTGACGACACCGAGGACAGCTCCCCCGACGACGTCGCGGCGGGGGACGTGACCGAGGACGAACCGCCGGCCACCGAGCCGCCGGCCACCGACACGCCGCCCGAGACCGAGGCGCCGCCCACCGAGGCGCCGACGGACGAGCCGACCGCGCCGGTGACGGCCGACCCGGACATCCGCGAGCCGCTCGGTGTGCTCAACCAGACCGGCGAGGCCGGGCTCGAGGAGACCGCCAGCGAGCGGTTCCAGGAGGGCGGCTGGGAGGTCGCCGCGATGAGCGAGTTCACCGGCAACGTCCCGGAGACCACGGTCTACGTGCCCGAGGGCATGGAAGAGGCGGCCGACGCGCTGGTGGCGCAGTTCCCCGAGATCGGGCGCGTCATGCCGAACGTCGAGCCGTTCAACGACACCCGCCTGGTCATCGTGCTCGTCGACGACTACCTCGACGAGGTCGAGTCGCAGTGACGCCGCAGTTGCACCGGCTGTCCGCGCGGCTGGACCGCACCCTCGTAGCGTTGGACTTCGACGGCGTCCTGTCGCCCATCGTGGCGGACCCCGCGAACGCCGTCGCGCTGCCCGGCACCGCCGACGTGCTGACGGCGGTCGCCGCGCGGGTCGCCCGGGTCGCCGTCGTGACCGGCCGGCCCGCGGCCGACGCCGTCCGCCTGGGCGGCCTGGCCGACGTGCCGGGTCTCGTGGTGCTCGGGCACTACGGCCTGCAGCGCTGGTCCGCCGGCGCTCTGGACACCCCTGCCAGCGACGACGGCGTCGACCTCGCCCGGCGGCGGGTGGCCGAGCTGGCCTCCGTCCGGCCCGGCGTCACGATCGAGGACAAGCACCACTCGGTCGCGCTGCACACCCGCTCCGCGCCCGACCCCGCGGCCGCGCTCGCCGAGCTGCGTCCGCACGCCGACGCCGTCGCGGCCGAGGCCGGGCTGCAGGTCACGCCCGGGCGGTTCGTGCTCGAGCTGCGCCCGGCGGGCGTCGACAAGGGCATGGCGATCCGGTCGTTGGTCGCCGAGACCGGCGCCACCGCCGTCCTCTACGCCGGCGACGACCTCGGTGACCTGCCCGCGGTCGCCGCGGTGCGCGAGCTGTCCGCGTCGACGGACCTCGAGGGCGTGGTCGTCTGCTCCGACGCCGAGGAGGCCTCGGCCGAGCTGCGCGCCGCCGCCGACGTCGTCGTCCCCGGGCCGCCCGGGGTGCAGGCCCTGCTCCGCGAGCTCGCCGCCCTCGACTGACCCGGTATCACCGCGGTATCATTGCTGCATGGCGATGACTCTCCGGCTCACCGAGGAAGAGACCGAGGCCCTGCGGAGCCTGGCGGAACTCGAACACCGATCGATGCAGGAAGTGGCTCGGCTGGCGATCAGCGAGCGCTTCGAGCGCACCCAGCGCGCCCGCCGCATCGAGGAGATCACCCGCGAGGGCATCGAGCGGCACGCCGGTCTCCTGGCGCGTCTCGCGGAATGACCGAGTACCTCACCCTCGAGGACGCGCTCAGGATCGCGGAGCTGACGCTCGGTCGCGCGCCCGAGGTGCGCGACCTCGGCCTGCTCGACGCGGCGGTGCACCGGCCCCGGACCTCGCTGTTCGGGGCCGATGCCTATCCCGACCTGCACACCAAGGCGGCGGCGCTGCTCGAGTCGGCGGTGCGCAATCACGCCCTGATCGACGGCAACAAGCGCTTGGGCTGGATGCTCTGCTACGACTTCTACGCCCTGAACGGCCATTTGCTCGCGCCCACCGAGGACGATGCCTACGACTTCGTGATCGCCGTGGCCGAGGGGAAGCCCGAGTTGGCGGCCATGGCGGCCTGGCTCGCTGACAACGCCGCGCCGCTCACTTGACGATCATCCACGATGCGATACAAAACTGTCTCGCATCGTGGATTAGTGCTGCCTGGATCCAAAACTGGCACGTAAGGTGACAACCAGTTGTCCTCATCCAGAGGAGCCGAGGGACCGGCCCGTCGAAGCTCCGGCAACCGTCCGCGTCGTTCAACGCGGTGACGGTGCCAATTCCGGCCCGCCCGACCAGGCGGGAGAGATGAGAAGGGGTCCGCAGCAGCATGACCGTCACCAGCACCACCTCCTTGGGGCGCGCCACGCATCTTTCATGTCGTGAGTGCGGCACCACCGTCGAGTTGGGCCCTTACTACGCGTGCCTGGAATGCTTCGGGCCGCTTGAGGTGGCCTACGATTTCGGCTCCATCACACGAGAGCGCATCGAGAGCGGCCCGCGGTCCATCTGGCGCTACCGCGACCTGCTGCCGGTCCCCGAGGCCGTCGCCGAGATCCCGAACACCGACCCGGGCTTCACCCCGCTGGTCCGTGCCGGCAACCTGGCCCGTGAACTCGGCCTGAAGAGCCTGTGGATCAAGAACGACGCCGCCAACCCCACACACTCCTTCAAGGACCGCGTGGTGGCCGTCGCGCTGGCGGCGGCGCGCGAGCTGGGTTTCAAGGTGCTGGCGTGTCCGTCCACCGGCAACCTCGCCAACGCGGTCGCCGCCGCGGCGGCCCGGGCCGGCATCCGCAGCTACGTGTTCATCCCGAGCAACCTCGAGCAGGCGAAGATCGTGACGAGCGCCGTCTACGGCACCACGCTGGTCGCCGTCGAGGGGAACTACGACGACGTCAACCGGCTGGCCTCGGAGCTGGCCGGCGAGCACGACGACTGGGCGTTCGTCAACGTCAACGTGCGGCCGTACTACGCCGAGGGCTCCAAGACGCTCGGCTACGAGACCACCGAGCAGCTGGGCTGGCGGCTGCCGAAGCAGGTCGTCATCCCGGTGGCCAGCGGCTCCCAGCTGACGAAGGTCGACAAGGCGTTCCGCGAGCTGGTCGAGCTCGGCCTGGTCGAGGGCGACGCGCCGGCCATCTTCGGTGCGCAGGCCACGGGCTGCTCGCCGGTCTCGGCGGCGTTCAAGGCCGGCCAGGACGTCGTCCGCCCGGTGCGGCCGGACACCATCGCGAAGTCACTGGCCATCGGCAATCCCGCCGACGGTCCGTACGTGCTCGACGTCGCGCGGCGCACGGGTGGCGCGGTCGAGGACGTCACCGACGAGGAAGTGGTCGAGGGCATCCGGCTGCTGGCCCGCACCGAGGGCATCTTCGCCGAGACCGCCGGTGGCGTCACCGTCGCCGTGCTGGCCAAGCTGCTGCGCGAGGGGAAGCTCGACCCCGACGCCGAGACCGTCATCTTCAACACCGGCGACGGGCTCAAGACGCTCGACGCCGTCTCGTCCGTGGTCGGCCCCGCCGGCACCATCGCACCCACTACCGAGGCGTTCCACAGCCTCGTCAACGGAGGCTGAACATGAGCGTCGCCGTACGTGTCCCGACCATCCTGCGCACCTACACCAAGGGCGAGTCCGACGTCAGCGTCGACGTGCCCGAGGGTGCGACGCTGGCCGACGTGCTCGGCGCGCTCGACGCCGCCTACCCGGGCATCGGCGCGCGCGTGCTCGACGACACCGGCCAGATCCGCCGCTTCGTCAACGTCTACGTGAACGAGGACGACGTGCGCTTCTCCGACGGCCTGCGGACGCCCACGCCCGCGGGTGCGAAGGTGTCGGTCATCCCGGCGGTGGCCGGCGGCTGACCGCCGCCCCACCGGAGAACTGCTCAGCGAGGTCACCGTCAGCCGACGGTGACCTCGCTGTGGTTGAAGGTCTCCGTCGGCCTGTGCGGAAGAGGCGGATCAGCCGACGGTCACTTCGCTGATGTTGAAGACGTCCTCCGCCCAGGGGAAGATCCAGATGAACAACGCGTAGACGATCGCGGCGATGAGGATCAGGTAGATCAGCAGCCGAAGGGGCCACGGTCCCGGCAGGTGCCGCCAAATCCAGGCGTACATCTGTCTAGATTTCCTCTCCGCCGATCAGGATCCCGGTCGCGTACATACGGTGTGACGAGCCCCAGCGCGGCCAGCAGGTGGTGAGCGTGATGCGTCGCTCGACCGGCTCGACCTCGTCGCCCTCGCCCGGCACAGGGTCGACCACCCAGCTGTCCCTGATGCCGATCTTGTTGCCGTCCGGGTCGCCGTTCGGTGCGTTGTCCAGTTCGTAGAGGTACGTGCCGGTGGCGGTCTCGATCTCGATGATGTCGCCGACCCGCAACTCGGGGAACTGGGCGAACGGCTCGCCGTGACCGGAACGGTGCGCGGCGATGGAGAAGTTCCCCATCTGCCCGGGGTCGACGGTGTCGAGGTAGTGACCGGGGCCGTTCTTGAGGTCGGGGTCCTCGGTGCCCTGGACGATGATCCACTCCCAGTCGTCGCCGAAGCGGGGGATGCGGATGATGCCGTAAGCGTCGCCGACCTCGAGCTGGTCCAGCGGGATCGGGTCCTTCTCGATCTGGCCGGCATCGAGGCCGAGCTGGTTGCGCAGATCGTCCTGCGCGTTGGCGGTCTGGATGCCGGTGCCCCACAGCGTGTAGACCACGAACAGCAGCACGACGGCCCCCGCGGTGAGCATGAACTCGCCGATGCCACCCGCGACGAGCGCGGCGACGTTGCGCCGGGGAGCCGGCTGGGAGGTCTTCTGGGGGGTCTGCCGCTGGGAGGCTCTACGGCGCCCCCGGGCCGCCTGGCGATGCATGTCCAAGAGCCTAACCGCCGACCCCCGGTGCCCGTGAGCTGATCTCGGCGAGAGGGGTCGAATCGGAAATCGGGTCTGCTACCGTACCGCGAGCATGTGCCCTGAGAATCGTTGAATCTTCAGGAGATATGAATTCATGAATCGCACATTGAAGCGGCGGCTGCTGGCCGCGGTGGCGGTGACCGGGACGGGCGCACTCGCGTTCGCCGGCGCTGTGCCGGCGAACGCCACTGATGATCTGACTGACCTCGTAGACCTCAAGTCGGACGAGGTGGTGGCCCGTTCTCTGGAGCTCGCCGCCGACCGCGCCGACCTTGCCGTCGACGCCGTCCGCGATCTGGTCGAGTCCGGCCAGGCCATCGTCGGCAACGGCGGCAACCTCTCGTACACCGACCGGTTCGGCGCACCCGACGACCACGGCCACTCGGACGAGCTGGCTCCGGCCGCCGACGTCCCGGGTGACCCCGCGGGCGGCTCGAAGCCGGGCGCACCGTTCACCGTCTACCTCGACTTCGACGGCGCGACCGTCGAGAACACCGAGTGGAACCGGTCCTATGAGGTGGACGTGTTCGAGCTGGCCGCCAACGCGGCCGCTTCGGACCCGGACTACGTGTACCAGGTGTGGGCGCGAGTGGCGGAGGACTATGCGCCCTTCGACGTCAACGTCACCACCACGGACCCGGGTGCCGACGCGCTGTACAAGACGTCCGAGGACGACGGCGAGTACGGCATGACGGCGGTCGTCACCGACACCACCGACATCGCGCCGGCCGAGGACGCCAGCGGGCGGGCCTGGGTGGGCGGGTTCGGCAACGAGTTCCTGTCGCCGGCCATGATCTTCGCGCCCATCGCGCGCGACAGCAACGCCCCCGACGTCGGCAACATCGTCTCGCACGAGGTCGGTCACACGCTGAACCTGGCGCACGACGGCATCGGCGACGACGAGTACTACGGCGACACCCTGGCCGAGCCCACCTCGCTGTGGGGCCCGATCATGGGCGCGCCGTGGTCCACGCCGCTGTCGCAGTGGTCGCCCGGCGACTACGCCGGCGCCACCAACTCCGGCCAGGACGACCTCGCCGAGATCACCGCCGACACCACGCTGCAGACGGTCGCGGTGTTCGACGGCGACACGCTGTGGAACGACGTCTACTGCACCGACGCCGCGGACCCGAACAACCCGCAGCCCGGCGACTCCGCGTACAAGCCGGCCGGCCCCGACGCCACTCCGTGCTCCGAGGTCGGTGACCAGCTGACGCTGGAGTTCTACTACGCGGGCCGCACGGCCTACGCGGCCGACGACCACGGCGACGTCCTCGACGAGGGCACCGCGCTGGACAACTCGTCCGGCGAGTTCACCGCCGCGGGCGTCATCGGGCAGTCCGGCGAGCGCGACGTGTTCTCGATCGTCACCGGCGGCGGCCCGGTCACCGTGTCCGCCGAGGGCGCCACGGTCGGCAGCAATCTCGACCTGCGGCTGGAGCTGATCGACGCCGCCGGCGAGCTGGTCGCCGAGGCCAACCCCGAGACGGCCACCGACATCGCCAGCTCGCCCACCGACCGCACGGCCACCGGCCTGAACGCGCAGATCGAGGCCGAGCTGGAGACCGGTCTCTACTACGTGCGGGTCAGCGGCGTCGGCCAGGGCGACCCGGCGGCGAACACGCCGAGCAACGGCTCCGGCTACACCGAGTACGGCAGCCTGGGCAACTACACCGTGACCGGTACGGCCGCCGCGTTCGAGGCCGCGCCGATCACGATCATCTCGCCGGAGGACGGCGACGAGGTGCAGCCGTCGCCGGTGGAGATCACCGGCTCGGCCGAGCCCGGCTCGACGGTCACGCTCACGCTCGGCGACGAGGTCGTCGGCGAGGGCACCACCGACGACGAGGGCACCTGGAGCATCGTGCTCACCGCCGACCTGCCGTACGGCGAGTCGACGATCACCGCGCAGCAGACGGTCGGCACCATCGAGGTGCCGGAGACCGTGTCGGTCACGCTCGTGGTCCCGGTCGACCCGCCGACCATCGTGCGGCCGGTCGACGGCGACACCGCCACCACGGCGACGCCGACCTTCACCGGCGACGGCCTGCCCGGCGCCGCCGTGGAGCTGAGCATCACCTGTGGTGAGGAGACCTGGTCCGGCACGGCCGAGGTCGACGGCGAGGGCGCCTGGTCGTTCACGCCCGAGCAGAACCTCCCCAACGGTGAGTGCACGGTCACCGCGGTCCAGTCGATCAACGGCGTCACCTCGGCGCAGACCGACCCGGTGTCGTTCACCGTCGACGTCGCCGGCGGCGACGAGGGCGGCACCGACGACGGCGGCGAGGGTGGCACCGACGACGGTGGCGAAGGCGGCACCGAGGACGGCGACGACCTGCCGGACACCGGTACGTCGACGAACCTGTTCGTCCTGACCGCCGGCCTGCTGCTGCTCGGCCTGGGCGGCGCGCTGTACGCGCGCACCCGGCGCAGCGTGACCGGCTGACGTTCGACCCCTGCGACGGGGCCCGGGACCACGTGTCCCGGGCCCCGTCCGCGTTTCCGGACCGGTCCGCGCGAAACCACGGCGGCTTCTCGTGCGTCAGACTCAGGAAGGAGGAACGGACATGTCTGACACCGCCCCGCAGCAACGGCGCCGGAACGTCATCGCCGTCGCCGCCGCCGTCGTGGTGGTGGCGCTCGCCGTGGTGGTCGCGGTCTGGCTGACCAGCGACTCCGATGACGACCCCGGCGATGGCTCGGTCGCCGTTCCGTCCGACGCTGCCGCCTCCTCGACCCCGTCGGCCGAGGGCACCTTCATCCCGGGCCAGGAAGACGTTCTCACGCGCGCCATGAGCGGCCAGGACGCCGTCGACGCGCTGGGCGATCGCCTCGGCGACGTCGCGGAACTCAACGGCATGAGCGCCGACGAGTTGCGTGACCTGCTGCTGCGCGACTCCAGCGTCGTGGTCACGCCGAGCGGCCGGCTGCTGTACGACGACCAGATGACACCACCGCCCACGTCGGAATGATCGCCGACGTAGGATGACGATGTGCAGGCGTCGGAGCAGTGTGACGCCGTCGTCGTCGGGTCCGGCCCGAATGGGCTGGCGGCCGCGGTGGTGCTCGCCCGGGCCGGTCTCGAGGTCCGGGTCTACGAGGCCCAGCGCACCGTCGGTGGCGGTGCCCGCACCCTCGACCTCGGCCTGGCGCCCGGCATCGTCCACGACATCTGCTCCGCGGTGCACCCCATGGCGGCCGCATCGCCCTTCTTCCGCGCCTTCGATCTCCCCGCGCGCGGCGTCCGGCTGACCTATCCCGAGGTCTCCTACGCCCAGCCGCTCGACGCCGGACGGGCCGGCATCGCCTACCGCGACCTCGACCGCACCGTCGAGGGCCTCGGGCCCGACGGCGCGGCCTGGCGGCGGCTCATGCGGCCCCTCGTCCGGCACTCGCCGGCCGTCGTCGACCTGGCCCTCTCCGACCGCCGCAGCCTGCCGCCCGACCTGCTCACAGCGGCGCAGTTCGCGCTGTCGATGCTCGAGCAGGGCACCGGCCTGGGGAAGCTCCGCTGGAAGGACGAGGTCGCGCCCGCGCTGCTGATGGGCGTCGCGGCACACGCCATCACGCCCATCCCCACGCTCACTGCCGCCGGCACCGCGCTGTCCCTGGGCGCGCTGGCGCACTCGCCGGGCTGGCCACTGCCGGTCGGCGGCAGCCAGGCCATCGTCGACGCCATGGTCGCCGACCTCGAGGCGCACGGCGGCAGCATCCACCGTGGCGCCGAGATCACCTCGATGGCGCAGCTGCCGAAGGCGCGCGCCTACCTGTTCGACACCAGCCCGTGGATCCTCGCCAGCATCCTGGGCGAGCAGCTGCCGCCGGGCTACCGCCGGGCCGTCGAGCGGTTCAAGGCGGGCAACGCGGCCGCCAAGGTCGACTTCGTGCTCTCCGGCCCGGTGCCGTGGGAGCACCCGGAGGTCCGCCGGGCCGGCACCATCCACGTCGGCGGCACGCTGGCCGAGATGTCGCACGCCGAGGCCGAGGTGGCGGCCGGCCGGCACGCCGAGCACCCGATGATCCTGGCCTCCGACCCCGCGCTCTTCGACGCCGGCCGCGAGGTGGGCGGGCTGCGGCCGTTCTGGACGTACGCCCACGTGCCCGCCGGCTCCACCGTCGACGTCGGTGCGGCGGTGCAGGCGCAGATCGAACGGTTCGCTCCCGGCTTCGGCGACCTCGTCGTCGAACGGCACACCATCCCGGCCGCGAAGATGGCCGACCACAACGCCAACTACCGCGACGGCGACATCGCCGCGGGCGCCATGACCATGTGGCAGATCTTCGCCCGGCCCACGCTGGCCTGGAACCCGTACGCCACCCCCGTGCCGGGCGTCTACCTGTGCTCCGGGTCGACGCCGCCCGGCCCCGCGGTGCACGGCATGAGCGGCCTGTTCGCCGCCAAGCGGGCACTCAGGAAGCGGTTCGGGATCCGCCGGGTGCCGTCACTCGCGCCCTGAGCCGCCCGGGTCGGCGTGGCGTTCGGCAGGGGGCGCCTCGCTCGCGATACTGCCGCATGGCAGCCGCCGACGACCCTTGAGCGGTCCCAGAGCGAGTGGCCTGCTCGCCACACGAGCGGCGTCGACGACACCGCGAACGGGCCCCAAGGGGACGGCCAACGGCTGTGGACCCCCAAGCCAACTCGGCGAGCCCCGGCGAACGACCGATGCCCTCAGGCGGTGCCCGCCGGCGTCGGGGGGCGCTGGCGGACGCGGTCGCGCAGCCGCTGCGCCACCGGCACCAGCCGCTCCAGCGGCAGGAACGCCAGCCAGCAGATGACCGTCGGCAGGAAGTGGATGCCCAGCGCCAGGTAGGTCATCAGGTGGAAGCCGGCGAACGTGACGACCGCCAGGTAGAGCGCCTTGCCCTTGAGCCACAGCACCACGGGCGACAGGAACTCGATGATGATCAGGCCCCACTGGGCGATGATCAGCAGCCACGGGTAGTCGGTGGTCCACCGGACGAGGTCGGAACCGCGCCGGATGATCGCCCAGATGAACACCGCCCCGTTGGCCCACGCGGCCGGGGAGCCGCTGCGCACCCACTTGACGACGGCCGACGCGAAGTACGTCGCGATGACCGACACCTGGATGCAGCGGAACGCCCAGCCGGCGGCCTCGCTGGAGTCGGCGTCGGTGAACCGGGCCCGGCCGATCGTCGGCAGCACGACGACCGCCACCATCAACGCCAGGTGGTCGTGCGACACGTACCCGTAGCCCTGGCTGAACACCATCCACTGGAAGTACGCGACGGCCACGATCCAGCCGGCCAGCCGCGGCAGGAACCCCGTCGCGGCCACCAGGCAGCCGACGACGATGACGATCTGCAGGGCGTGCGCCAGCGGCAGCGACGGCTCCGGCAGCGGCAGTATCCGGCCCACCCAGGTCGGGTAGTACAGCTCCGGCGCGTGCGCCATCGGGATGACGTCGTTGGTGAGCCGGAAGATGTCGTAGAGCACGAACAGGTAGATCGCGACTCGCAGCACGGCCACCCGGGCCAGCGGGACGGGCCGGGTCCACCAGCCGACGACGGCGCGTCCGGCGCTCAGCGCGCGGTTCATCGCCGCACCTCCCACGACGTCAGCTGCTCGATCTCCGGCTCGCCCTGCTGGATGCCGTCCTTCAGCTGGTAGGTGCTGCGCATGACGTAGAGCGCGACGTACGGGTCGGCGTCGGGGTGCAGTTCCGACCAGGCGTTGGCGATCGCCTGCAGCAGCGACGGGTCGTCGACGATGCGGCCCAGCTGCGATTCGATGTCGGCCCGTCCGACGCCCACGCCCTGCGGGTTGAGCGGCACCCGGACCCGCTCGCCGCTCTCGGTGTCGGCCATCATGTAGACGGAGCGGACGGTGCCGTCCATGTCGCGTGGCGTCGCGTACTGCGACAGCGAACCGAGCGGGAAGTAGTCGTTGGTGTCCTGGAGCTGGCCCATGGTCAGGATCACCAGAGCCACGCCGGTGACGCCGAGCCGCCAGACCAGGCCCCGCCGGGAAATTCGCCGGACGGCCGGTTCGGAACTCACAGCCCGCGAGTATACGGGGTATAGGGCAACGCTTGCACTCTCCTGGGCAGAGTGCTAAACACGTTGTTAGCACTCTCGAGGTGAGAGTGACAGTACTTCGGGTCGGCGAGGCCGCGGGAGTCCGGTGACAGGAGCCGGGGGCCGGTGGCCGTCCGTCGCGGGCGTCGAGCCGGAACTTCCACCCGCTATGGGAGGACCAGGAACCCATGCCAAAGATCATTGCCTTTGACGAAGAGGCGCGGCGTGGCCTCGAGCGTGGCATGAACTCTCTTGCCGACGCCGTCAGGGTCACGCTTGGCCCGAAGGGCCGTAACGTCGTTCTGGAGAAGAAGTGGGGCGCTCCCACGATCACCAACGACGGTGTCTCGATCGCCAAGGAGATCGAGCTTGAGGACCCGTGGGAGAAGATCGGGGCCGAGCTCGTCAAGGAGGTCGCGAAGAAGACCGACGACGTGGCCGGTGACGGCACGACGACGGCGACCGTGCTGGCCCAGGCGATGGTCCGTGAGGGCCTGCGCAACGTGGCCGCGGGTGCGAACCCGATCGCGCTGAAGCGGGGCATCGAGCGGGCTGTCGAGGCCATCTCGGAGCAGCTGCTGTCGACCGCGCGTGAGGTCGAGACGAAGGAGCAGATCGCTGCTACCGCGTCGATCTCGGCCGGCGACTCGCAGATCGGCGAGCTGATCGCCGAGGCGATGGACAAGGTCGGCAAGGAAGGTGTCATCACCGTCGAGGAGAGCAACACCTTCGGGCTCGAGCTCGAGCTCACCGAGGGCATGCGCTTCGACAAGGGCTACATCTCGGGCTACTTCGTCACCGACCCGGAGCGCCAGGAGGCCGTCCTCGAGGACGCCTACGTGCTGCTGGTCGAGTCGAAGATCGCGAACGTCAAGGACCTCCTGCCGCTCCTCGAGAAGGTCATGCAGGCCAGCAAGCCGCTGCTGATCATCGCCGAGGACCTCGAGGGCGAGGCGCTCGCGACCCTGGTGGTCAACAAGATCCGTGGCACCTTCAAGTCCACCGCCGTCAAGGCGCCGGGCTTCGGCGACCGCCGCAAGGCCATGCTGCAGGACATCGCCATCCTCACCGGTGGCCAGGTCATCAGCGAGACCGTCGGCCTCAAGCTGGAGAACGCGACCCTGGACCTGCTCGGGCAGGCCCGCAAGGTCGTCGTGACCAAGGACGAGACCACGATCGTCGAGGGTGCGGGCGACGCGGAGCAGATCGCCGGGCGGGTCTCGCAGATCCGTGCCGAGATCGAGAACTCCGACTCCGACTACGACCGCGAGAAGCTGCAGGAGCGGCTGGCCAAGCTGGCCGGCGGCGTGGCGGTCATCAAGGCCGGTGCGGCGACCGAGGTCGAGCTGAAGGAGCGCAAGCACCGCATCGAGGACGCGGTGCGCAACGCCAAGGCAGCGGTCGAGGAGGGCATCGTCGCCGGTGGTGGCGTGGCTCTGATCCAGGCCGGTGCGGCGGCGTTCGAGAAGCTGGAGCTCGAGGGCGACGAGGCCACTGGTGCCAACATCGTCAAGGTCGCCGTCGAGGCGCCGCTGAAGCAGATCGCGGTCAACGCCGGTCTCGAGGGTGGCGTCGTCGCGGAGAAGGTGCGCAGCCTGCCGGCTGGTCAGGGCCTGAACGCCGCGACCGGTGACTACGTCGACATGCTGGCCGAGGGCATCAACGACCCGGTCAAGGTGACCCGGTCGGCGCTGCAGAACGCGGCCTCCATCGCGGGGCTGTTCCTCACCACCGAGGCCGTCGTCGCGGACAAGCCGGAGAAGACCCCGGCCGCTCCCGCCGACCCCAGCGGTGGCATGGGCGGCATGGACTTCTGAGTCCGGCCGCTCCACCAGCACCACACGTACGAGGGCGGTACCCCAGCCAGGGGTGCCGCCCTCGTCCGCGTCTGCCATCCATCGGAAGGGCCCTGATGAGCACCGACGCCAGTTCGCTGACCACCGACGACCTCGAGTTCCTCCGCCGCCCGCTGCACGGGTTCCTGTCCATGGCCGGCGGGCCGCTGCCTCCGCAGCCACGGCCGGTGTGGTTCGAGGCCACCGCCGAGGGCACCATCCACCTGTTCACCGGGCCGGACACGCTGAAGGTACGGCAGCTGCGCCGCGACCCCCGCGCCTCGATCGTCGTCGCCTCGCCGGTGGGTGAGCGCGAGCGCTGGGTGTCGATCGCCGGGCGCGCCACGGTGGAACCCGACGGAGCACACGAGCTGTCCGCCCGTCTGGCGGCACGCTACTGGGATCTCGACGACCCGGCCCGCGCCGCCGACCTCGCCGCCATCCTGGCCGACGACCAGGTGCGACTGGTCATCCACCCGGACACCGTCAGGCGCTACCGGTACTGACCTCCGGCGCGCTGCCGGCGGCGCGGACGTAGCGAGCGGCCAGCCGGCGCAGGTGGACGGCGAACTCGGGCGGGTCGAGCACGTCGAAGTCGACGTCGAGCATGGCGGTGTAGACGGCGAGCATCTCGTAGGTGTCGGCGCCGGTGCGGATGACGCAAGTGTGGTCGGTCTCCGGTTCGACGCCGATCGTCACCGGCAGCCTGCCGGCGACCGCGTCGGCCGGGGCGTGCAGCCGCAGCGTGGCTCGGTAGCGCCACAGCGCGAGGTCCAGCCCGCGGTTGACGAAGTCGGCGACGTCGCCGCCGGGGTCGGGGCGTGGGGCGAACCGCGGCCCGGTCGGGATCTTCGGCGTCATGCGGTCGACGCGGAACGTACGCCAGTCCGAGCGGCCGACGTCCCAGGCGACGAGGTACCAGCGGCGGCCGCGGTTGACCAGCCGGTGCGGCTCGACCTCGCGGCGTGACGAGCCGCCGTCGTGGCCGACGTAGTCGAAGCGGAGCCGTTCGTGGTCGCGGACGGTGGCCGCGATCGCCGTCAGCACGTCCGAGCTCACCGTCGGCCCGCTGACCGGCAGCGGCACCGTCGCCGACGAGAGCGCCGTCACGCGGTGCCGCAGCCGGGTCGGTAACACCTGCTCCAGCTTGGCCAGCGCCCGCACCGACGTCTCCTCGATGCCCGCGACCGAGCCGCCGGCCGCCGTCCGCAGCCCGACCGCGACGGCCACCGCCTCCTCGTCGTCGAGCAGCAGCGGCGGCATGTCGGCGCCGGAGCCCAGCCGGTAGCCGCCGGACACGCCGGGCGTCGAGTCGACCGGGTACCCGAGCGTGCGCAGCCGGTCGACGTCGCGGCGGACGGTGCGGACCGCGACGCCGAGGCGATCGGCGAGGTCGGCGCTGGCCCACTCGCGGCGCAGTTGCAGCAAGGACAGCAGTTTCAGCAGCCGGGCCGACGTTTCCACCATGCTGTCGATTCTGGCAGCAATCGCGGCCCGTAACTGGCCGCGATTGCCGAGACGGTAGGGGCATGACGAACTCCACCGAGATCCGCCCCTTCCGCATCGAGATCAGCGACGCCGACCTGGCCGACCTGCGCGACCGGCTGGCCGCGACCCGCTGGCCGGTCGAGGTCGACGGCACGGGCTGGGAGCGAGGCGTCCCGTCCGGCTACCTGAAGGAGCTGGCCGCCTACTGGCGCGACGGGTTCGACTGGCGCGGGCAGGAGCAGGCGCTCAACGCGTACCCGCAGTTCACCACCGCGATCGACGGCGCGAACGTGCACTTCCTGCACCTCCGATCGGCGAACGAGGACGCGCTGCCGCTGCTGCTCCTGCACGGCTGGCCGGGCTCCTACCTCGAGTTCCTCGACGTGATCCCGCTGCTCACCGACGAGTTCCACCTGGTCATCCCGTCGTTGCCCGGCTACGGCTTCTCGGGCCCGGTCACGGGGGCCGGCTGGACCGACGGCCGGTCCGCCGCCGTGCTGGCCGCGCTGATGGATCGGCTCGGCTACGACCGCTACGGCGTTCAGGGCGGCGACGTCAGCGGGTTCATCGGGCCCGAGGTCGGCCGGGTCGCGCCCGGCCGCGTCGTCGGCGTGCACGTCAACGCGTTCGTGACGTTCCCGTCCGGCGACCTCGACGGGCTGACCGAGCCCGAGCGGCGGCGGATGGCGGTGTTCGAGAACTTCCAGCAGGAGCTCGGCGGCTACCTGCAGCTGCAGGGCACCCGGCCGCAGACGGTGTCGTACGGGCTGACCGACTCGCCGGTCGCCCAGCTGGCCTGGATCGTCGAGAAGTTCAAGGACTGGACCGACCCCGCCCACGAGCTGCCCGAGGACGCCGTCGACCGGGATCGACTGCTCACCAACGTCAGCATCTACTGGTTCACGAACACCGCGAGCTCCACGGCGCACACCTACTACGAGCGGTTCCACGACGCCGCCGGGTGGGCGCCGCGGGAGCGGTCCGCCGTGCCGACCGCCGTCGCGAACTTCACCACCGACATCGCGATCCGCCGGTTCGCCGAGCCCGCCCACACGATCGTGCGCTGGACCGAGTTCGACCGCGGCGGGCACTTCGCCGCGCTCGAGGCGCCGGACCTGCTGGCCGACGACGTCCGCGCGTTCTTCGCCGACCTCACCCGCTGAAGGAGACCAGCCATGACCGACATCCGACCGTTCCGCATCGAGATCAGCGACGCCGACCTGGCTGGCCTGCGCGATCGGCTGGCCCGCACCCGCTGGCCGGTCGAGGTCGACGGCACCGGCTGGGAGCGCGGCGTCCCGTCCGGCTATCTGAAGGAGCTGGCCGCCTACTGGCGCGACGAGTTCGCCTGGCGGGCCCGCGAGGCCGAGCTCAACGCGCACGCGCAGTTCGTCACGACCGTCGACGGGCAGGACCTGCACTTCCTGCACGTCCGGTCGGCCAACGCCGACGCGACGCCGCTGCTGCTGGTGCACGGCTGGCCCAGCTCAGTCGTGGAGTTCCTCGACCTGATCCCGCTGCTCACCGACGAGTTCCACCTGGTCATCCCGTCGCTGCCGGGGTTCGGGTTCTCGCCGCTGTCCGGGCCGGGCTGGGGCAACCTGTTCCGGGTGGCCGGCGCGATCGCCGAGTTGATGACCCGGCTCGGCTACGACCGGTTCGCGGCGCAGGGCGGCGACGTCGGCGCGGGCGTGGTCGGCATGCTGGCGATGCTGCACCCGGACCGCGTCGTCGGCACGCACGTCAACGGGCCGGCGCCGTACCCGTTCGGGCCGCCGGTCGAGCTCGACGGGCTGTCCGACGCGGAGCAGGTGCGTGCGCAGCGGTTCAACACGTTCCGCGAGGACGGCATCGGCTATCTCGCCCTGCAGGCCACCCGGCCGCAGACGCTGGCCTACGCGCTGGCCGACTCGCCGGTCGAGCAGCTGGCGTGGATCGCGGAGAAGTTCCGCGAGTGGACCGACCCGGCCGCCGAGCTGCCCGAGGACGCCGTCGGCCGCGACCGGCTGCTCACCAACGTCAGCCTGTACTGGTTCACCGGCACCGGCGCGACCGCGGCGCACGTCGTCTACGAGGGGATGCAGGCGTTCCGGCAGTTCATGCAGAGCGCGTCCCACTCCGCGCCGCCGGCCGAGGCGCCGGCGCCGCCGCCGGGCGCGGTCGCCGTCTTCGCCGCCGACAACTCCATCCGCCACCTCGTCGACCCGATGGGCGCGGTAGTGCGCTGGACGGAGTTCGACCGCGGCGGGCACTTCGCCGCGCTGGAGGCGCCGGACCTGCTGGCCGCCGACGTCAAGGCCTTCTTCGCCACCCTCCGCTGACGGCAGCGGAGGGCCGACGCTGCGGAGCCGGCGTCAAGCGGACCCTGAGGAGGGGGCGGGGATGTGGAGCCGGCGTCAAGAGCGCCCGCGGGATGGACGAGGAGGGGGCGGGGGATGTGGAGCCGGCGTCAAGAGCGCCCGCGGCATGCTTCACCGCCGCGTAGCGGAGCCGGCGGAACATCCTCCGCCCCCTCCGCCCCGCCCAGTCCCGCCCCGCCGCAGCTCGGCCACCAGGTCGTCGGCGGACTCGACCCGCAGCCGCCAGCCGAGGCCGGGGCGTAACGGGTCGAGCTCGCCGGTGGCCAGCGCGCCGGACCACACGCCCCAGCCGTACGCGGCGTCGTCGAGGCGCCGGGTGAGCAGCCAGCGGACGGGGTCGAGGTCCGGGCGCTGCCGCCGCCACTCCAGGACGGCCGGCACGACGGCGGCCGCGGCCAGCGCGGGGCGCAGCCGGGGCACCAGCGCACCTGCGGCGAGCGACGCCGGCCACCACGTCCGCACGACGGCGTCGGCGACCGCCTCGCCGGCCCGCAGCGTCCCGCCGCCGGCCAGCCGGACCGCCGTCCGCACCGGGTCGGCCACCACGCCGCGCAGCTCGGCGGCCAGCAGCGCGCAGGCCGCCGCGGTGATCGCGCCCGCCGCGACCGGCCGCCGCAGCGCCACCGCGGCCCACGCCGCGGCCGTCCACGGCGACATCGCCAGCGGGCGGGCGGCGCCGGGATGCCGGCGGGCCAGCGGGGCGGCGGTCCGCCCGTAGTAGGCGCGGCGGCCGAGGAACGCCCGCGGCGCGGTCAGGTGCTCGTGCGCGACGCGTGCCGCCGGCTCGTAGCGCACCTGCCGCCCGGCCGACGTCAGCCGCCAGGCGAGGTCGACGTCCTCGCCGCCGCGCAGGGTGGTGTCGAAGCCGGGGAAGTGCGCGGCCCGCACCAGCACCGTCGCCGTCGGGACGAACGGGATGCGCCCGCCGGGCGTGACCAGGCCGGGCAGTGGGCCGCGGTCGTATGGCGCCCGGTGCTCCTCGTAGCGGTCCAGCCAGCCGCGGCGGCCGGTCTCCAGGGCCACGACCCGGGGCGCGACGGCGGCCACCTCCGGATCGGCGAAGTGCGGCAGCAGCGTCGACAACCAACCCGCCGCCGGGACGCAGTCGGAGTCGACGAACGCCAGCACGTCGCCGGTCGCCACGGCGGCGCCGGCGTTCCGCGCGCCCGGTGCCCGGTGCCGCTCGTCCAGGCGGATCAGCCGCGCCCTGCTCGCGGCGGCCACGGCGGCATGGCCGGCGGCGTCGGCGGACGCGTCGTCGACCACGATCACCTCGTGCACCCGCTCGCGCGTGCCGAGCGAGCGCAGCGCCGCCAGGAGCCGGGCCAGCGCCCGCGGCCGGTCGCGCACCGGGATCACGACGCTCACCCGCGGCCACGCGGCCGCCTCGACGGACGGCGGCACCGGCAGCGCGAGCCCGGCCGCGACCAGCGCCCGCGCCAGCATGCCGTCGTCGCCGACCCGCTCGCCGGCCAGCCAGCCGTCGATGGCCGCCCGCTGCGGCGACGACAACCTCACCACCCGGAACGGCGTGCCGCCGAACAGCACGCCGTCGTCGAGCCAGGCTCCTGGGTCCAGCGCGACCCCGAACCCGCCGGGCAGGGTCACGACGCGAACCGCTCGCCCAGCATCCGCAGCGCGGACTCGAGCAGCTCGGTGAGGTCGGCGTCCTCGTGCACCAGCCACTGCTCGTACGCCGACAGCGCGATGCCGAGCATCGTCCACGCCAGCGCCTGCGGTTCCAGGCTGCCGGCCGGCACCCCGAGCCGGCGTCCCGCGTACTCGGCCACGACGTCGCGCCAGGCCTGGAACTTCAGCGTCGAGTGCGCCAGCAGTGCCGGGACGCCCAGCAGCAGCCGCATCCGCTGCCGGTGCCACGGCACCTCCTCGGGCGGGATGCGGTTGAACTCGATGACCGCGGCGCAGACCGCGTCCATCAGCGGGAGGTCGTCGGGCAGGCCGTCCAGGTGGTGGCGCATGCCGTCCAGCTGGGCCTCGAAGTCGCCCCACGGCAGGTCGTTCTTCGAGGCGAAGTAGCGGAAGAACGTGCGTCGCCCGATGCCGGCCGCGGCCGCGATGTCCTCGACCGTGGTGTCGTCGAAGCCACGCTCGGCGAACAGTGTCAATGCGACGTGGCTGAGCTCTGCCTGGGTGGTGGACGGGCGCCGTCCGAGCCGGGGTGCGCCGCTCTCACCTGCAGGGGAGCCGTCGTCGGTGGGCAAAGTCGGGTCACCCCCTTCCATTCGGCACTGGGTGCCATTAGTATCCGAACCATACCGCCAAACCGACCTGAAGGAGCATGTCATGAGCCAGACGGATCAGGCAGCGGTGACCGAGCCGGACGACCTCGTCGAAGACGACTCTCTGGTGGAAGAGGTCTCCATCGACGGCATGTGCGGCGTGTACTGAGCGCCGCCGTGCCCGCCATCGACCTGGACCGGGCCTTCGACCTGCACCCGCAGGTCGCGGTGCGGCCGGAGCCGTTCGGGGCGCTGCTGTACCACTTCGGCACCCGCCGGCTCTCGTTCCTCAAGGACCGCACGTTGTTGGCCGTCGTGCAGTCGCTCGCGGCCGAGCCGACGGCCCGGGCGGCCTGCACCGCCGCCGGCGTCGGCGGTACCGAGCTGCCCCGGTACGAGAAGGCGCTCGGCGTCCTGGTGCAGTCCCAGATGGTCGTCGAGAGGACCCCATGACCACGCAGCCGAAGCTGGTCGAGCTGTTCGAGTACGGACTCGACGCCCCTATCTGCCTCACCTGGGAGCTCACCTACGCCTGCAACCTGTCCTGCGTGCACTGCCTGTCCAGCTCGGGCCGGCGCGACCCGCGCGAGCTGAGCACCGAGGAGTGCAAGGCGGTCATCGACGAGCTCGAGCGGATGCAGGTGTTCTACGTGAACATCGGCGGCGGCGAGCCGACCGTGCGGCCGGACTTCTGGGAGCTGGTCGACTACGCGACCGAGCACCGCGTCGGCGTGAAGTTCTCCACCAACGGCGTCAAGATCAGTCCTGAGGTCGCGACCCGGCTGGCCGCCAGCGACTACGTCGACGTGCAGATCTCGCTCGACGGTGCGACCGCCGACGTCAACGACCTCGTCCGCGGGCCGGGCTCGTACGCCACCGCGATCCGGGCCATGGACAACCTGGCCGCCGCCGGTTTCGCCGGCTTCAAGATCTCCGTGGTCGTGACCCGGCAGAACGCCGGCCAGCTGGACGACTTCAAGGCCATCGCCGACCGCTACGGCGCCCAGTTGCGGCTCACCCGGCTGCGCCCGTCCGGCCGCGGCGCCGACGTCTGGGACGAGCTGCACCCGACGGCCGAGCAGCAGCGCGAGCTGTACGACTGGCTGCTCGACCACGGCGAGAACGTGCTCACCGGTGACTCCTTCTTCCACCTCTCCGCGTACGGGAAGTCGCTGCCGGGGCTGAACCTGTGCGGCGCCGGCCGTGTCGTCTGCCTGATCGACCCGGTCGGCGACGTCTACGCGTGCCCGTTCGCCATCCACGACTCGTTCCTCGCCGGCAATGTCCGCGCCGAGGGCGGCTTCACCCGGGTCTGGCGCGAGTCGGACCTGTTCGCCGACCTGCGCAGCCCGCAGACCGGCGGCGCGTGCACGAAGTGCCAGCACTTCGACTCCTGCCGCGGCGGCTGCATGGCGGCGAAGTTCTTCACCGGCCTGCCACTGGACGGTCCGGACCCGGAGTGTGTGCAGGGCTACGGCGCCGACGCGCTGCTGGCCCGAGGCGACGCCCGGCCGCCCAAGCCGGTCGGCGACCACTCGCATCGGACCGCGCCCGCGAGCATCCCCCGCCGCGGGCACGGTCCGATCCCCGTCACCATCGCGCTCCGGCGTCCCGAGCGGCCGCCGGTCAGCGCGTGCGAGGAGAGCCCGCTCGCGGGCCTGGATCTCAGTGGGGTGCGTAGCAGCACCTGACATCCGAAGGAGGCGCGCAATGGGGCGTGTCGATGGCAAGGTCGCGTTCATCACCGGTGCGGCGCGCGGTCAGGGTCGCAGCCACGCGGTACGGCTGGCGCAGGAGGGCGCCGACGTCATCGCGATCGATCTCTGCGGCCCGGTGCCCGGCATCGGGTACCCACCGGCCACGCCGGAGGACCTCGAGCAGACGGTCAAGGACGTCGAGGCGCTGGACCGCCGCATCGTCGCGCGGCAGGCCGACGTCCGCGACCGCGACGCGTTGAAGGCGGCCATCGACGAGGGCGTCGCCGAGCTGGGCCGGCTGGACGTCGTCGTGGCCAACGCGGGCATCTGCATCCTGGCGCCCTGGGACGAGGTGACGCCGGAGGTCTTCCGCGACACCCTCGACATCAACCTCACGGGTGTCTGGAACACCGTCCAGCTGGCCGCGCCGCACCTGGTCACCGCCGGCGGCGGGTCGATCGTCCTCACCAGCTCCGCGGCCGGCCTCAAAGGGCTGCCGTTCCTCACCCCGTACGTCGCCGCCAAGCACGGCGTCGTCGGGCTGATGCGCGCGTTCGCGCACGAGCTGGCCGAACACCACATCCGGGTCAACAGCGTCCACCCCACCGGCGTCGACACACCGATGGGCGCGGGCGACGGGATGGCCCAGATCGGCGCGTGGCTGGAACAGCACCCGCGCCTGGCCGGCATGTTCACCAACAGCCTGCCGATCGAGATCACCCAGCCGGTCGACATCAGCAACGCCGTGCTGTTCCTCGCCTCCGACGAGGCCCGCTACGTCACGGCGCTCACCATGACGGTCGACGCCGGCAACACCCAGTACTGAGGCAACCGCAGGCGAACTGACGAGAGGACGAGGTCATGGGCAAGCTCGAGGGCAAGGTCGCCTTCATCACGGGCGCGGCGCGCGGTCAGGGCCGCAGCCACGCGATCAGGCTGGCGCAGGAGGGCGCCGACATCATCGCCGTCGACATCTGCAAGCAGATCGACTCGGTCGCGTACCCGATGTCCACACCGGAGGACCTGGCCGAGACGGTCAGCGAGGTCGAGGCGCTCGACCGGCGCATCGTCGCCGCCGAGGCCGACGTCCGCGACCGCGACGGGCTACAGGCGGCGTTCGACGCCGGGGTCGCGCAGCTCGGCGGTGTCGACATCGTGCTGGGCAACGCCGGCATCGCGCCGATGGGCGTCAACGTCCTGCCGAACGAGTGGGACGACGTCGTCGCGGTCAACCTGACCGGCGTCTACAACACCGTGGAGGTGGCCAAGCAGGCGCTGATCGAGCGTGGTGGCGGGGCCATCGTCCTCACCAGCTCGACGGCCGGCATCAACGGCATCGGCGGCAGCCAGCCCGGCGGGCTCGGCTACACCGCGTCGAAGCACGGCGTCGTCGGGTTGATGCGCTCGTACGCGAACTCGCTGGCGGAGCACTCGATCCGGGTCAACACCGTCCACCCGACCGGTGTCAACACCCCGATGGTCGTCAACGACGTCATGCAGGAGTTCCTGCAGAACGACCCGAGCCTGTCCAACGCGATGGCGAACGCGCTGCCGGTGCCGATGGTCGAGGCGGTCGACATCTCGAACGCGATCCTCTGGCTGGTCTCCGACGACGCGCGCTACGTCACCGGCGTGACGTTGCCCGTCGACGCCGGCTTCACGAACAAGAAGTGAGGCGATGACCATGGCCGGACGGGTCGAGGGCAAGGTCGCGTTCATCACCGGGGCCGCGCGTGGCCAGGGCCGCAGCCACGCGATCAGGCTGGCGCAGGAGGGCGCCGACATCATCGCGGTCGACATCTGCGACGAGGTGCCCGGCCTGCCCTACCCGCCGGCCACGGAGGAGGATCTCGCCGAGACGGTCAAGGAGGTCGAGGCGCTGGACCGGCGCATCGTCGCGTCGAGGACGGACGTGCGCGACCTCGCCGCGCTGCAGGCGGCCGTCGACGACGGCGTCGCCCAGCTGGGCCGGCTCGACATCGTCAGCGCGAACGCCGGCATCGGCACCCAGCCGCATCCGACGCACGAGCTGACCGAAGAGCTGTGGCGCGACATGATCGACATCAACCTCACCGGGGTGTGGCACACCACCAAGGTGGCCATCCCGCGGCTGGTCGAGCAGGGCGAGGGCGGGTCGATCGTCATCACCAGCTCGGCGGCCGGGCTGCAGGCGTACGAGAACATCGCGCACTACGTGTCGGCCAAGCACGGCGTGGTCGGGCTGATGCGGACGCTGGCGCTGGAGCTGGCGCCGCACTCGATCCGCGTCAACAGCATCCACCCGACGCAGGTCGACACGCCGATGATCCAGAACGAGGGCACCTACCGGCTGTTCCGGCCGGACCTGGAGAACCCGACCCGCGACGACTTCGTGCCGGCCTCGCAGGCGATGAACGCGCTGCCCATTCCGTGGGTCGAGCCGGTGGACATCAGCAACGCGCTGCTGTTCCTGGCGTCGGACGAGGCTCGTTACATCACCGGAGTGGCGCTCCCGGTCGACGCCGGCGCCGTCGTGAAGTGAGAGGAGCCGAATCGATGGCGGGACGGGTCGAGGGCAAGGTCGCGTTCATCACCGGGGCCGCGCGTGGCCAGGGCCGCAGCCACGCGATCAGGCTGGCGCAGGAGGGCGCCGACATCATCGCGGTCGACATCTGCGAGGACATCCCCAGCGTCACGCGGTTCTACAAGGGCGCCACCGAGGCCGACCTCGCCGAGACGGTCGAGCAGGTGGAGGCGTTGGACCGGCGCATCGTCGCGACGAAGGCCGACGTGCGCGACCACGACGCGTTGAAGGCGGCGCTGGACGACGGCGTGGCCCAGCTCGGGCACGTCGACATCGTCAGCGCCAACGCCGGCATCTTCATCTTCGGCGACCAGTCGCACCTGGTGTCCGAGGAGGACTGGAAGGACGTCACCGACATCAACCAGACCGGCGTCTGGCACACCTGCAAGGCGGCGATCCCGCACCTGATCGAGCAGCGCACCGGCGGCTCGATCATCATCACCAGCTCGACCGCCGGGCTGAAGGGCACGCCGAACGTCGCGCCGTACACGGCGTCGAAGCATGCGGTCGTCGGGCTGATGCGGACGCTGGCGCTGGAGCTGGCGCCGCACTCGATCCGCGTCAACACCGTCCACCCGACCGGCGTCGACACCGGGATGATCCAGAACGAGGCCACCTACCGGCTGTTCCTGCCCGACGCGGACCACCCGTCGCGCGACGACGCCGCGCCGATCTTCGCCACGACCAACGCGCTACCGGTGCCGTGGGTGGACCCGGTCGACATCAGCAACGCCGTGCTGTTCCTCGCCTCGGACGAGTCCCGGTACGTCACCGGGCTCGAGCTGAAGGTCGACGCCGGCTACACCATCAAGTAGGAGGTCACATGACGGTGCTGGCGCAGGTCCGCGACCGGGTCCGCACGCACCTGGTGGGCCGCGACCGCGAGCTGGACCTCGTCCTGGCCGCCGTCGCCGCCGGGCGGGACATCATCCTGGAAGGCCCGCCCGGCACCAGCAAGAGCACGCTGCTGCGCGCGATCACGGCCGAGTGGGGCATCCCGCTGGTGTTCGTCGAGGGCAACGCCGACCTCACCCCGGCGAAGCTGGTCGGCCACCACAACCCGGCCCGGGTCCTGCGCGAGGACTACAGCCCGGAGAACTTCGTCGACGGCCCGCTGCTGGCGGCCATGCGGGCCGGCGGCTTCCTCTACGTCGAGGAGTTCAACCGGGCGCCGGAGGACACGCTCAACACGCTGCTCACGGCGATGGCGGAGCGCGAGATCGCGGTGCCCCGGGTGGGCCGCGTGGCGGCGCAGCCGACGTTCCGGGTGATCGCGTCGATGAACCCGTTCGACAACGTCGGCACGACCCGGCTGTCGACCAGCGTGCACGACCGGCTGTGCCGGCTGGCGATCGGCTACCAGGACGCCGAGGCCGAGCGAGGCATCGTCGCGTTACGGGCACCGCTGCCCGAGGCCGACCCGCTGCTGTACGAGCGGCTGGTCGCCGACGCCGTCGCCGTCACCCGGGTGACCCGCGAGCACGAGGACATCCGGCAGGGCAGCAGCGTCCGCGGCGCGATCGACCTCACGCTGGTGGCGGGTTCACTGCTGGGGCTGACCGGCGTCGCGTCCACGTCGGACCCGCGCTACCCGGACGTCGTGTTCGACGCGATGGTCGTGGCGCTGTCCGGGCGGATCTTCCTCGACGAGACCGTCGAGACCACGCCGGAGCGGGTGCTGCGGACGATCTGGGAGGACCACTTCATCCTGCAGCCGGCCGCCGCCGCGCCGGGTTGAAGGACGGTCGAGGCGTCGTCGCCGGTGCGGCGGCGGGCCTCGTCGCCGTCGCCGAACGGGCTGAAGCCGCTGCGCCGGAAGCCGAAACAGCTCGACGCCGACCCGCAGCTGCACGACGTGTCGTCGTCCGGCGGCGGGGGGAGCCTGGTGGCGCCGGGCGGGCTCCGGCCGCCGGGATCGCGCCGGGTCCCACCGGGCTCGGCTGCCCCGGGGACGACGGACGAGGCGGCGACGCTGCACGCGGCCGCCCCGGCCGACGCCGAGCCGGACCCCGAGGTGGTGCGCCGGGCCCGGCAGATCGCCGCCCGGCTGGCGGTGCCGCGGCCGCGGCGCGACGTGACCGCCCGGCGCGGCGTCGGCGAGCTGGCCAGCGTCCGCTACCGCGGCGGCTCCGACGACATCGACCTGGACCGGACCCTGGAGCACCTGGTCGAGCACCCGGTCCCCGAGGACGACGACATCATCGTGCGCGAGCGGGTGCGGGCGCGGCGTTCGGTCGCGTTGCTGGTGGACGTGTCCGGGTCGATGCGCGGCGAGCGGGTGCGGACGGCGGCCGCGACGCTGGGCGCGTTGGCCGCGGAGCTGTCGTCGGACGACGTCGCGGCCATCGCCTTCTGGTCCGACGCCGCCGTCCTGGCCCACCTGGGCGAGCGGGTGTCGCCGCAGCGGCTGCTCGACACGTTGGTGCGGATCCCCGCCAAGGGCCTCACCAACGTCGCGTTCCCTTTGCAGGTGGCCGCGCGCGAGCTGGCCCGCGCACCGGCCCGCGACGCCCGGGTGCTGCTGCTGTCGGACTGTGTGCACAACGCCGGCCCGGACCCACGGCCGTTCGCCGCCCGGTTGCCCCGCCTGGACGTCCTGCTGGACACGTCCGGCGAGCACGACACCGACCTCGGCCGTGACCTCGCCCGGCTCGGCCGCGGGCGGCTGTTCCGGATCGGCGGCTATCGTGAGGTGGCGCCGGCGCTCGGGGAGGTGTTCGCTCAGTGAGGCCGTTGGGGGAGTTGCGGTGGCCGTCGGTTCCTGGCGAGGCGATCCTCGCACTGCCGCTCGGGTCCACCGAGCAGCACGGGCCGCACCTGCCCCTGTCGACGGACGCCGACGTCGCGGCCGCGCTCTGCGCCGCGCTGGCCTCGGTGCGCGACGACGTCGTGGTGGCGCCGCCGCTGCCGTACGGCGCCAGCGGCGAGCACCAGGACTTCCCCGGCACGGTGTCCATCGGGACCGAGGCGTTGACCCACGTGCTGGTCGAGCTGGGCCGCTCGGCGTCGGTGACGTTCCCGCGGCTGCTGGTGGTGTCCGGCCACGGCGGCAACCTGGCGGCCGTCCGGGCGGCACTGGCCACGCTGACGGCTGAGTCGCGTGACGTCCTGGCCTGGTTCCCGCGCTGGGACGGCGACGCGCACGCCGGCTACGTCGAGACGTCGCTGCAGCTGCACCTCGACGCGTCGCGGGTGTCGCTGGCCGCGGCCGAGGCCGGCGCGGTGGCGCCGCTGGCGGAGCTGTTGCCGGCGCTGCGCTCCGGCGGGGTCCGGGCGGTCAGCCCCAACGGCGTGCTGGGCGACCCGGCCGGCGCCTCGGCGGAGGCCGGCCGGACGATCTTCGAGGGCCTGGTCGCCGACCTCGTCACCGCGGTGGCCGCCTGGGTGAGCCGCCCGTGACTCCTGCCTTGCCCGCCGGGTTCGGGGTGGTGCTGGACCGCGACGCCCGCGTTCTCGACGGCGGACGGGTGCTGCTCGGCGGCTCGCCCCGGCGAGCGCTGCGACTGTCGCCGGCCGGGGTGGCGGCGTTCGCGCGGCTGCGTGCGGACGGCTCCGTGACCGACGAGCGCACCGGCCGGCTGGCCCGTCGGCTGGTCGACGCCGGTGTGGCGCATCCGCGGCCGGCCACCGTGCGGGCCGCGGGGGCGACGGTGATCGTGCCGGTCCGCGACCGGGCGGCCGCGCTGGACCGCTGCCTCGGCGCGCTGGCCGGCGCCGACGTCCTGGTGGTCGACGACGGCTCCGCCGACCCCGCGGCGGTGGCCTCGGTCGCGGCCCGCCACGGTGCACGGCTGCTGCGGCGGCCGGAGTCCGGCGGGCCCGCCGCCGCCCGCAACACCGGCCTCGCCGCCCTCGCCCCCAGGCCTGCCGCCCCTCCCCGAGTCGATCACGGAGAAACGCAGGATCCAGCGGCCGCGGAACCAGCATTTCTCCATGATCAACTTCTGTCCGGCGAGGTGGTGGCGTTCGTCGACAGCGACTGCGTCCCGTCGCCGGGGTGGCTGCGGCGGCTGGCCGGACACTTCGCCGACCCCGCCGTCGTCGCCGTCGCGCCGCGGATCGTGCCGGTCGTCGCACCTGACGCCGGGCGGGTGCTCGGCGCGTTCGCGGCCGCGCGGTCGCCGCTGGACCTGGGCCCGGACGAGGCGCTGGTCCGGCCCGGCGGACGGATCTCCTACGTGCCGACGGCGGCACTGCTGGTCCGGCGCTCGGCTCTGGACGGGTTCGACGAGGCGTTGCGCTACGGCGAGGACGTCGACGCGGTGTGGCGGCTGATCGGCGGGGGTGGGCGGGTCCGCTACGACCCCTCGGTCACCGTCGCACATGCCGAGCCGGCGAGCTGGCCGGCCTGGCTGCGGCGCCGCCACCACTACGGCACCTCGGCCGGCCCGCTGGCCCGCCGCCACCCCGGCCGCCTGGCCCCGCTGGTGCTGGCGCCCTGGCCTGCGGCGGTGATGGCCCTGCTCCTCGCCCGCCGGCCGGTGCTGGCGACGGCGGCGGGCGCGCTCGCGACGGCCCGGCTGGCCGTCCGGCTGCGCCGGGACGCGATCCCGTCGTCGGCGGCCGCCCCGATGATCGCCGAGGCGACCGTCGCGACTCTCACCAGCACCGGCCGCGCCGTCACCCAGCTGGCGCTGCCGGCCGCGGTCGCTGCCGCAGCCATGTCCGGGCGCCGTCGCCGCCGGCTGGTCACGCTGGCGGCGCTGCTGGCCGCCCCGGCCGTCCACGACTGGCTGCGGCTGCGCCCGTCGTTGGATCCGGTCCGCTGGACGCTCGCCAGCACCGCCGACGACCTCGCCTACGGCACCGGCGTGTGGCGCGGCGCGATCCGCGCCCGCACGGCCCAGCCGCTCCTCCCGCGCCGGCCCACCTCTCAAAGTTGATCTTGGAGTTCTTCGGGCATCTACCGGACAAATCACCTGCGATTGCCGAAGAACTCCAAGATCAACGTCGGGCCACGCGCGGCGCGTGGCGTCAGGCGCCGAACGTGCGGTGGAAGCCGGGCGGGATGACGAGGTCCTCGGGGGTGAGGTCGCGGACGGAGGACCTGCCGAGCCCGCGCAGTGCGGAGTCGATGCCGCCGTGGAGGATGTCGAGGACGTTCTCGACGCCGGCCTGCCCGTTCGCCGCCAGGCCCCAGAGGTACGCCCGGCCGATCATGACGGCCTTCGCGCCCAGTGCCAGCGACTTCACGACGTCACTGCCGCGCCGGATGCCGCCGTCCTGGACGACGTCGATCTGAGAGCCGACGGCCTCGACGACGGAGCGCAGCGAGCGGACCGCGGCCGGCGTGCCGTCGAGGTTGTTGCCGCCGTGGTTGGACACTGAGATGGCGCTGACCCCGGCGTCGACCGCGCGCTTGGCGTCGTCGACCCGCATGACGCCCTTGAGCATGAACGGCCCGTCCCACTGCGAGCGCAGCCAGGCGACGTCATCCCAGGTGGCCGGCGGCGTCTGGATCCACTGGCCGTAGGCGCCGAAGAAGGTGGGCGCGACGCCGTCGGTGTCCTCGAGGTTGGGCGTCGTGAGGTCGGGCAGCTTCCCGGCGCGCAGGTAGCGCAGCAGCCAACTCGGGTGCGGCAGCACCTGCGGCGCGAACCGCGCCATGGTCTTGAGGTCGAGGCGCTCCGGGATGGACGGGCTGCCCCAGTCGCGGCCGTTGCTGAACGACCAGTCGAGGGTGAGGATCAGGCCGGCGGCGCCGGCGCGGCGGGCGCGGTCGATGACGCGCAGGATCTCGTCGCGGCTGCCCAGCCAGTAGATCTGGAAGAACGCCTTGGGGTTGGCCGCGACGACGTCCTCGATGGAGCGGCTCGCGAACGAGCTCAGCCCCATGGCGGTGCCGCGGTTGGCGCCGGCGCGGGCGACGGCGACCTCGCCGTCGGGGTGCACGGCCTGCACGCCGGTCGGCGACAGGATCACCGGCAGCGCGATGGGCTGCCCCATGACCTGCGTGGACAGGTCGCGCTTGTCCGACGTGGCGGCGACGTGCGGCGCGAACCCGAGTTCGGTGAACGCGGCGAGGTTGTCGCGCAGCGTCAGCCCTTTCTCGGAGCCGGCCACCAGCGCTCCGTACACCGACGTCGGCAGCTGCCGACGGGCTCGCCGCTCGGCTTCGGCCACGGTCTCGAACCACTTGTTCCTGCCGAACATCGTCACCTCTGACCTCGCGGGTCGGCACGTCTGCGTGCCGTTCCCTCCAGAATAATGGCACTGAGGGCCAAAATGAAGCGGGAAGAATTCCGGCGAACGTGCCTGGTACTCTAGGTGAACAGAAGGTGAACAACACCTGACTCACAAGTGGCCGGAGGAGCGGACATGGTGACGATGACGCAGGTCCAGCGCCCCACGCTCGTGGCCCGCTGGGTGACGGTGACCGACATCTCCGGCCGCGCGCGGACGGAGCAGCGTTGGGTCCCCGCCGACGACGCACGACCCGGACACGTCCGGGCGGCCTGAGGCTAGAGCGCCCCGAGCGGCGCGGCCAGCCGGCCGGACTTCTCACACACCCACTGCGGATCGGGCCCGAGTTCGGGCTCGATCCGCAGTTCGTGCGGCTCCTCGTCGGTGCACGACTCGCACATCGGCCACCGGCCCACCCCGGCGTCGAGCAGACGATCCTGGACGTCCTGGGCCAGCTGGCCGGCCACGAACGCCGCGCCGTCGGGCCACTGCTCCACCCACCAACGGCGTTCGGTCAGTGCGGCCTCCAGAACGTCGACCGCGGCGGCGACGTCGAGCCGGCGCGCGCCGAGGTCGCGCAGGACCATCGCCCGCGCCACGAGCATCACGTCGTCGACCACGATGTCGATCGTGCCATGAAGGGTGCCGGACGCCCGTAGCTGGCACACTATCCACGTGCGTCCGCTGCTGGAGGTCATCGCCCTGGGGCCGGGCGACGTGCCCGGCGCGGTCGAGGGCGGCGCCGACCGCCTCGAGGTCGTCGCCGATATGGACGCCGACGGGCTGACCCCGTCCCTCGACACCGTCCGCGACCTCAAACGCGACTGCGACCTGCCGCTGCGCGTCATGCTGCGAGCCAACGACGGGTTCTCGACCAGCGGCTCGGAGCTGGCCCGGCTGCGCATCGCCGCCCACCAGCTCGCGAACGCCGGTGCCGACGGCTTCGTGCTCGGCTTCCTCGGCCTCAACGCCGAGATCGACGTCGAGGCGACGCTGGCACTGGCCGACGAACTGGACGGCCGGGCGTGGACGTTCCACCGCGCCATCGACCACTGCCTCGACCTCGACGACGCGTGGGCGGTCGTGCCCGGGCTGCCCGGCCTCGACGCGGTGCTCAGCGCCGGCTCCGCCCGCGGCGTCGGCTCGGGTCTGGACGAGCTGTGCTCCCGAGCGGCCGGCTCGGCGACGGCGGCCGACGTCATCATGGCCGGCGGCGGCCTCGAGCCCGACCACGTGCCGTGGCTGGCCCGCGCCGGCGTCCGCCAGTTCCACGTCGGCAGCCGGGTCCGTCCGGGCGGCTCGTGGAAGGCCTACATCGACGCAGCGCTGGTGCGGTCGTGGCGCATCCTCATCGACGACGCCGTGGCGGCGGCCCTGTGACAGCGCTGGTGGACTCGCCGGCCCGGCTCGGGCAGGGGCGACTCCGGTCACCCCTGGCGGCGGGCGGGTCGTCATGACGATCCTGGTCGACCCGCCGGCCTGGGCCGGGCACGGCCGGCTCTGGTCGCACCTCGCGTCGGACGAGTCGTTCGACGAGTTGCACGCCTTCGCGGCGAGGCTCGGTCTCCCGTCACGCGGCTTCGACGGTGACCACTACGACCTGCCGGCCGCGGACTACCAGCGCGCCGTCGACGCCGGCGCCGTGCCGGTGCGCAGCCGCGACCTCGTCGCCCGGCTGCTCGCGGCCGGGCTGCGCCGGCGCAAGCGTCACTGACCCCCGAGCGCCGCCGTCGACGACGGCCAGGGTGAGGTAGTTGAGCGTGACCTCGCCGGTGGGGCCGGGGTAGGCCTCCCAGTTGCCGACCAGTCGCGCCCACCGGGCCGGCGCGACGTCGGCGAACCGGCGCACGATGCGGTCGAGCTGCTCCTGCTGTTCGGCCTTGCCCATACCTGCCCTTCCGGTGCGGGTGCCCGTGTCCGCCGTGGTGTCAGATCGTCACGAGTGATCGTGAGGACGTCACGGGGCCGAGGCGCGGAGGAGGACGAGCTCGGTCTCGAGGTTGTGCCGGGCCGGGAGCTCCCAGCGGCGATGGCCGGCCTCGGTGCGGTACAGCGCCGGCCGGTCGAGCAGTCCGGCGATCACGGCGTACCGGCCCGCGGTGAAGTCGGCGTCGGACACGTGCGCGTAGTCCTCGCGGACGGCCGAGGCGTACGCCGCGTACTCCGACGGCGTGCCGGCCAGCACGGCGAGGTCGGCGTCGCAGAGCACGGCACCGTTGCCGTCGCCCGGCTCCGGGTCGTGGCCGGCCGTCAGCAGCACCAGCCGCTCGACCTCGTCGACCTGCCTCGCCGGCCGGTCGAGCGCCGTCAGCACGTCGTGGGCCAGCCGGGCGCTGGCGGCCTCGTCGTCGCCCGGCCGCCCGTCGTAGACGGAGTCGTGGAACCAGGCGGCGAACCGGACGGCGTCGGGGTCGCTTGCGGCGCCGGCCAGTTCGTCGACGGCGTCCAGGACCGCGGCCAGGTGGCCGGTGCCGTGGTAGTGACGGTGTTCCTCGCTCCAACGGGCCAGCAGGTCGGCACCGGCCCGCGTCGCCGCCGGCGAGTCACCGGCCAGCGTGGCCCAGCGCTGCTCGAGTTCCTCCATGCGCCCATTCTCCCCGCGCCCATGATCATCAATGATCCAACCCCTCCTGGGTGGTTGGATCATTGATGATCACGGGGGCGGGGGTGGATTTGCTAGACTTCGAGCAGCACAGGGCTTGTGCGCGACCTGGTGGTGGGGAGGCGCGCAGCTGAAGCGTCCCTCCGGAGTCCTGTCGTGTCCCCACTTGCCTCGTACCGCCGGCTGCTCTCGCTGGCCGGCCTCGGTTACGTCGTCGTCGCCTTCCTCGGGCGGCTGCCCCTTGCCATGAGCCAGCTCGGCACGCTGCTGCTGGTCTCCGACGCCACCGGCCGGTACGCCGCCGGTGGCCTGGCCGCCGGCGCGCTGGCCGTCGCCAACGCCGTCGGCGCCCCGCTGGCCGGCGGAGTCGCCGACCGCGTCGGGCAGCGGCCGGTCGTGCTGGCGCAGTCGCTGACGGCGGGTGTCGCGCTCGCCGCGCTGGTCGCGGCCGTGCACGCCGACGCGAGCATCCCGGCACTGGTCGGCGCGGCCGCCGTCGCCGGGTTCACCATGCCGCAGGTCGGCCCGCTGGCCCGGGTGCGCTGGCGGCCCATCACCCACCGCACCGGCAACGCACAGCCGCGGCTGGTCGACGCCGCGTTCTCCTACGAGGGCGCCGCCGACGAGGCGTCGTTCGTGCTCGGCCCGGCTCTGGTCGGCCTCGGTGCGGTCGCGCTGAGCCCGAGCGGTGCGCTGCTCGCCGCCGCCGCACTGCTGATGGTGTTCGGCTCGTGGTTCGCGCTGCACCCGACCGCCCGGCTGACCCACGCGCTGCGGGCGTCCGCGGCCGCGCACGGCGAGGCGTTCGTCACCGCCGCGTTCCTGACCCTCTGCCTGGCCCAGCTGCTCATCGGCGTCATCTTCGGCGCCACCCAGACCGGCACGACGGCGCTGGCCACGGCCGCGGGCACGCCCGGGCTGGCCGGTCTGGTGCACGCGCTGCTCGGCGCGGGCAGCGTGCTGGCCGGGCTGGCGACGGCGGCGCTGCCGGCCCGGTTCGGCTACGACCGGCGGATCCTGGTGTTCGCCGTCGGCCTGGTCGTGCTGTCGTCGCCGCTGCTGCTGACCGGCTCGCTGGCCTCGCTGGTGCCCGTCGTGCTGGTGCTCGGCCTGGCCGTCGCCCCGTACATGATCAGCGTCTTCGCCGCCGCGGAGCGGCAGGTGCCGGCCACGCGCGTCGGCGCGGCGATGACGCTGCTGGCCGGCGCCACCGGCATCGGTTACGCCGTCGGATCCGGCGTCGCGGGGCGGCTGGCCGACCTCGGCGGGCACCGTCCCGCGTTCGCCGTGACGGTGACCGCCGCGGCACTCGCCGTGGTGCTGGCCGTCGTCCGGCTGCGCACCCAGCGGCCGCGGCCGGCGGCCGCCGTCACCACTCCCGGTGAGCTGGCAGCAGCGTCCCAGGGTTGAGGTTGCGGCCGGGGTCGACCGACTTCAGCAGCCCGGCCATGACGTCGGTGCCGGCGGGGGAGATGTCGTCCTCGAGCCAGTGCGCGTGGTCGGTGCCGACGCCGTGGTGGTGCGAGATGGTGGCCTCGTTGTCGATGAACGACTGCTGGATGGCCTTCTTCACCACCCAGTACTGCTCGATCTGCTCCGCGGGCACGTCGGTGCCGGGCGGGAACGCGAAGGTGAAGTACAGGCACGCACCGGAGTGGTAGCTGTGCGACAGGTGGCACATCACGAAGCCCTTGACGCCCAGTTCGGCGTAGGCCTCGTTGGCCGCCCGGATGGTGTTGGCGTACAGGTTCATCAGCTTCGACCACGGCGCCGCGGTCTCGGACACGTCGCCGAGCGCGCCGATGTCGAGCAGGAAGTCGCGGATGTACGGGGTGTCGAACTTCTTCTGGTCGTACAGCGAGCCCGGGCCCTTGCCCAGCTTGATCCCGCCGTGCTTCTTCACGATCTTGCCGACGAGGCCCTTCTCGTACTTGAGGTGCGACTCCGTGCCCTCGTAGCCGATGTAGGACAGGCAGGCCGCGGAGAGGTCCCAGCCGCGCCGCTCCAGCACGTTGAACAGGATCGGCCCGGCCTTCGCGGCCAGCCCCTTCGACGGCTTCTGCATGGCCAGCGAGAACGCGGTCTCGTTGGCGTCGGAGACGCGCGTGACCGTCGGCGCCGCGTCTGACTCGGAGATCTCGTGCATCGCCGCGATGCCCGCCGCCCACGTCGGGAACAGGTACGCGATGATCTCGCGGTTCTCCGGCAGCCGGTGCACGTTGACCCAGGCCTCGGTGATGACGCCCAGCCGGCCCTCGGAGCCGAGGATCATCTCGCGCACGCTCGGGCCCGACGACGTGCTCGGCAGCGGCCGCAGCACGATGACCTTGCCCGGCAGCACGACCCGCAGGCCGCGGGTGATGTCGGCGATATCTCCGTACTTGTCGGACTGCATGCCCGAGCTGCGCGTCGCCACCCAGCCGCCCAGCGTCGAGTGCTTGAAGCTGTCGGGCTGGTGGCCCATGGTCCAGCCGCGGGCGTTGAGCTGGTCCTCGAGGTCCGGGCCGAGCGCTCCGGCCTGGATGCGGGCCAGTCCGGCGGCCTCGTCGACCTCGAGCACCCGGCTCAGCCGGCCGAGGTCGAGCGAGACGACGACGCGCTGCTCGGCCGGCTGCGGCGTGAGCGAGCCGGAGATGTTCGAGCCGCCGCCGAACGGGATGAGGACGCCGTCGGCCGCGACCACGGCGTCGACCACCTGCCGCACCTGGTCCTCGTCGCCCGGGTAGACGACGACATCGGGGACGCGCGGGAGATCGCCGGCGCGCACCCGGACGAGGTCGACCAGCCCCTTGCCGTAGGTGTGCACCACGCGGTTGAGGTCGTCGGTGTCGACGTACTGCTCGCCCACGGCGTCGCGCAGCTTCGCATCGAGATCGTCGCCCAGCTGGGAGGCCGGCACCTTGAGGTCGTCGAACGCGGGCGGCGGCGTGCCGGGCGCGTTGAGGTCGATGCCGACCTTCTCCATGACGAACGGAGCCATCTTCGGCTTGTCCTCGTGGGTGAAGCTGATGCCTTCGACGCCCCAGCCCCACCACTTCTGGTGCTTGACACCGGTCACGACGCCTCCTCCTTCTGAGCGTGGTCGCTCGCCTGCTCCGCCGGGTGCTCCGGCGAGGCGGCGTCGCGCAGCGGTTTCCCCTCGGCGTCGGGGTCGCCGGTAGCCGCCATGGCGGCCACCTTCGCCTCGAGCCGTTCGGTCAGTTCGCGGGTCCGTTCGCCGGCCAGCGGGTGGATCGGCGCGCCGATGACCACCGCGACCGGCGGCCGGCCCGGCTTCGGCCAGAAGTGCCCGACCGGCATGGCGTCGTGGGTGCCGATGATCGCCACCGGCACGCACGGCACGCCCTGCGCGATGCTCAGCGCGGCCGCGCCCGGCTTGAACCGCTTGACGCCGCCCTCGGTGTTGCGCCGGGTGCCCTCCGGGAACACGACGACGGGGACGTCCTCGCTCAGCAGCCGGTTGGCCAGACCGCGGCCCTTGCCCATGTCGGCGTTGGTGCGGCTGACCGGGTAGGTGTTGAAGAACACCGACGTGGTCGCCTTCATCCACCACCAGCGGTAGAAGTAGTCGGCGGCGGCGTTGACGGCCATGGTGCGGGTGTAACGCCGCGGCAGTTCGGTGACCAGCAGCGGCGCGTCGAGGTGGCTGCTGTGGTTGGCCACGACGATGAACGGGGCGTCCAGGCCGTCGAGGTTCTGGGCGCCGCGCACCGACACCTTCGTCGTCAGGTGCACCACCGGCCGCAGGAGCAGGCGCTGCGCCACGAACCGGGCCCAGCGGTGCCAGGCCGCGTGGTACCTCTTCGTACTCGGCAGTTCGCTCATCGTCGTCCGCTCACCAGTCGCGCCGTGACCTTGCGCACCGCCGCCCGTGGGGCGTGCTGGGCCAGCCAGGCCAGGACCTTGAACCGTGCTGACGGTATCGAACGGACCCGCCGCTTCTCGACATCGGCCAGGCAATCGGCCACCACGCGGTCGGCGTCGAGCCACAGCGACGACGGGATCGAGCTGGTGCGGATGCCGGCGCGTTCGTGGAACTCGGTGCGCACCCAGCCCGGCAGCAGCGCCGTGACCTGCACGCCTGTGCCGGCCAGCTCCAGCGACAGGCTCTCGGAGTAGGTGCGGACGAACGACTTCACCGCCGAGTAGCCGCCCATCGTGATGAGGCCGGCGACCGACGACACGTTGACGATGACGCCGTGCCCGCGATCGCGCATGGTGCGGGCGGCGGCCGCGCCGAGCACGACGACCGCGGTGATCATCAGATCGATGGCCTGCTCGTGCTCACTGGTGTCGTCGGTCACCAGGCGTGAGTGGACGCCCTTGCCGGCGTTGTTGACGAACACCTCGACGGGGGAGTCCGCGTCGGTCAGCCGGGCGGCGACGGTGTCGACCTGGGCGCGGTCGGCGAGGTCTGCCGCCAGCACCTCGACGTCGACGCCGTAGCGCTGGCGCAACTCGTCGGCCGTGCGCTTGAGCCGGTCCTCGTCGCGGGCCACCAGCACGAGATCGCAGCCGCGCGCGGCGAGCGCCGTGGCGAACGCGAGACCGATGCCGGACGTCCCGCCGGTGACCAAGGCCCGGCCGGTGAGCAGCGCCCCGGTCATGCCCGTCGCGCTCCGCGGACGCTACGCAGGACCGGCGACAACCGGCCCTCGGCGGTGGTGGTCCAGCTGTGCACCGGCCAGCGCTTGGACTTGGCGTACCGGTACAGGCTGGCGTCGGGGTTGACGGCGTTCGGGTGGCCGACGACCTCGAGCCAGGACCGGTCGGCGTAGCTGTCGCCGTAGGCGTACGAGCCGGTGAGGTCGAGGCCCTCGGCCCGCGCGTAGCGGCGCAGCCAGGCGGCCCGTGCCTCGCCGACCAGCGGCGGCGTGGCCAGGTGCCCCGTCCAGCGGCCGGACTCGTCGGACTCCATCTTGCCGGCCACCATGACGTCGAACAGCGGCGCCAGCGGCTCGACGAACACGTCGATCTCGCCCGTCAGCAGGACGGTGCGGTGCCCGGCCGCGCGGTGTGCCTTGATGCGTTCGAGCGCGTCCTCGAACAGGCCGCGGTGCAGCGAGACCGTCACCTCGTCGGCGATGATCTTGCGCAGCTCGTTCTCGTTGACGCCCTCGTAGCGGCGCATGAACGTGCGGATGAAGTCGCCGCGGTCGCGCCGCTCGGCCTGCAGGTAACGCGGGCCCAGCGCGACCAGGTTGCTCAGCACGACCGGCCAGCGCGACAGCGGCTTGGCGGCCAGCTCGATCCACACGTAGTGCTCGACCAGTGTCGCCGCGGCGACGGTCTTCTGCAGGTCGAAGACGGCGACGACGTCGGTGCGCCGCGGCAGCTCGAGGGGCGCGGAGCCGCCGCTGCCGCCGTCGCCGCCGCTGCCGCGCGTCAGGCCGGGCACGCTCGGGATGTGGATCTTCTGCAGGTAGTGTGCCCAGTCGATCTCGGTGACGTCGAAGCCGTGCTCGGCCTTGCGGTCGTCGGGCAGCGACGCGTGCAACGTCCGCAGCCGGGCGTCGTCGAAGATGACCTCGGTCTCGGTGTACGGCTGGTACAGCGAGGTGAACTTGCGCAGGGTGTCGAGATCGCGCCGGGCCCGGTAGATGGTGGAGATCCACTTGCGCGACCGCTCGCCGGGCGGCAGCCGGTCGACCGCCTTGTCGGCGAGGTCGACGACCCGCTCGCGACGGTGCAGCGCCCGCTCGACCACGCCGCGGTGCGGGAACGACCACGACGGGACGGCGAGATGGCCGCCCTTGGCGTCCGTGAGCGGGTTGGTCTCGAAGTACTCGCGGACCAGCCGGAGCAGCCGGCCGAACGGCAGCGGGTTGGTGATGCCGGAGCTGACCTGGAAGTACTGCGCCTCGCCGGGCGGGGGCGGCGCGGCGGCCGCGGCCAGCGCCGCGTTGACGACGAAGTCGACCGGGATGACGTCGAGCACGGTGTCGGCCAGCGCGGGGAACTCCGGCAGCAGGCCGCGGCCGTACGCCGCGATCAGCGGGTCGGCGACCTTGAAGCCGTCGATCCAGCCCGGGAACGGGTGCTTGAGCGACGACTCGATGATGGTCGGCCGGACGACGGTGAGCCGGTGGCCGGCACCGGCCCAGAGGTCCTCGGCGACCCGCTCGCCCAGCGCCTTGGTGAACGTGTAGACGTCGGGCCAGCCGAGGCTCTGCGCCCGGGTGCGGCCGGCCTCGACCAGCTCGGTGCGGACCCAGTCCTGGCGGGCCTGCTCGGCGGTGTCGGTGACGACGCGGGCGCCGGCCCGGCCGTGCTCGGCCTGAGCCTGCGTGAGCAGCCGGCGCAGCAGCCGCGGATTGCGGGACAGCTGCTCGATCTCCGGCCGGGCGGCCCGGGCGGAGGTGAGCTCGGCGACGCGGTCGACCTCGTGCTCGAGGCTGCGCTCCTCGGCGATGCCCTTGCGCAGCCCGGCGACGTAGCCGGTGGAGACGTGCACGACGTGCGGGTCGGCGCCGCCGGCGAGCAGCGCGCGGTACAGCGACTCCGGCCCGGACACGTTGGAGGCGAACGCCTCGTCGATCGGCAGGTCGAAGGAGACCGTGGACGCGGAGTGGATGACGACGTCGACGTCCGTCGGCAGCGGCGGCAGCTCGCCGAGGTCGCCCTCGAGGACCGTGACCCGCTCGCGGTACTGCCGCTCGGCCTCGTCCTCACCGACGGCCTTGCGCCAGGTGCCGAAGACGGGCTTGCGGAACAGCCGGTCGATGCGATCCTGCGCGCTGAGCGCGCCTCGCGGCCGGACGATCAGGCTCACCCTGGTGTCCGGGTAGCTCGACAGCAGCTTCTCGAGCAGTGCCTGTCCGACGAACCCGGTCGCGCCGGTGAGCAGAACGTGTGCGCCGTGCAAGATCGAGGTTCCTCCGCTGGCCTGAGTGGCGCTCACCGGTGGGTTCCCAAGGCACCGCGTCCGGCCTGTGCCAGGTCGAAGTCAGATGCCATGCGCCCTCCCCAGGCAGGTGCCGTCGCTCGCTCGAGCGATGTTTCGGGGGGTGCCGATGACCCCATACGCCGTGCAGACAATACACAGAATGTAGCCCTTGGCGGGCATCGGCATCGTAACGCTACTGGTGAGTCAGTACTTCGGGAAGCGGGTCGCGGTGCACGACGGTGAGCGACGACACCGCGCGGGTGAGTACGACGTAGAGGCGGCGCAGCCCGGCCGGCTCGGCGGCGACGATGGCGGCCGGCTCGACGACGATCACGTGGTCGTACTCCAGACCCTTCGCCAGCGTGGCCGGGACGACGGTGACGCGCTGGTCGTCGGCGAGGGCTCCGTGCGCCACCCCGGCGGCGTCGAGGGCGGCGGTGGTGCCGGCGACCGCGTCGTCGGCGACGATGACGCCGACCGAGCCCTCGCGGGCCGCGACGTCGCGCGCTGCGTCGGAGACGGCCGCGGTGAGGTCGCCGGCGGCGTGCGTGACGTCGAGGCGACCCGGATTGGACCGGACCGGTTCCGGCGGCGCGACGCCCGGTGCGATGACCGGCAGCAGCCGCCCGGCGAACTCGACGACGGACGCGGGGACGCGGTAGCCCTTGCGCAGCACCTCGAGGTGGGCGTCGTCCTGCGCGAGGTGGCGCAGCGCCTCCGGCCAGGACGGCGTCGCCCACGGCGTGGTGCCCTGGGCGATGTCGCCGAGGACGGTGAGCGAGCCGGTGGCGGCGCGCCGGCCGACGGCGCGCAGCTCCATGGGGGAGAGGTCCTGCGCCTCGTCCAGCACGACGTGCCCGACGCCGGCGGCCCGCGCGAGCGCCGCGGCGGCCTCGTCGACCAGGACGGCGTCGGCGTGCGACCACGGCGCGGTCTTCGGGCCGCGGGCCGGCTTGCGCCACAGCAGCCGCTGCTGCTCGTCGGCGTCCAGGACCCCGTCGGCGGCGGTCGCGAGCAGACCGGGCTCACTGAGCAGTCGCATGACCAGCTTCACGGGGTCCAGCGCGGGCCACAACTCGTCGACGTACGCCTTCACCGGACGGGACCGGGCGACGGCGTTCTGGACGCGGTCGTCGGTGATCTCGCCGGCCGCCTCCATGCGCAGCAGGATCCGGTGCGCCAGCCGCTGGCCGAGGAGCGAGCGGGCCGTCGTGTAGCCGTCGCCGCGCTCGCGCAGCGTCCGGACGGCGTCGGCGACCTCGTGCACCGGGACCCGCCAGCGCCGGGTGCCGCGGGCGACGTAGAGCGTCTCGGTGGGTTCGGCGACGTGTGACCAGATGGCGTTGCGCAGGACCGTCGCCAGGCGCTCGTCGCCCTTCAGGCCGGCCGTCGCGGGGTCGTCGGTGCTCCTGATGGCGACGCTCTCGACCAGTTCGGCGACGGTGACCTGGCGGACGTCGACCTCGCCGAGCGTCGGCAGCACCTGGGCGATGTAGTGCAGGAACGCCTGGTTCGGGCCGATGACCAGCACGCCGGTGCGGGCGAGCCGGTCGCGGTAGGTGTGCAGCAGGAACGCGGCCCGGTGCAGCCCGACGGCGGTCTTCCCGGTGCCCGGCGCGCCCTGCACGCACACCGTCCGGTCCAGGCTCGCCCGGACCACCTCGTCCTGTTCCGGCTGGATGGTGGCGACGATGTCGCGCATGGGCCCGACGCGCGGACGCTCGATCTCCTCGGTGAGGATGCGGCTGGTGACGTCGGCCTCGCCCGGGTCGAGCAGGTGCTCGTCCTCGTACGACGTCAACTCGCCGCCGGCGAACCCGTAGCGGCGGCGCAGCGTGACGCCGTGCGGGTCGTCGCGGGTGGCCCGATAGAACGCCCGCGACACGTCCGCCCGCCAGTCGACCACCATCGGGTCGCCATGGCCGTCCATGACGTGCCGCCGGCCGATGTGAAAGGTCTCGGACGTGCCGTCGTGCTCATCGCCGGGGTCGACGCGGTTGATGCGGCCGAAGAACAGCGGCAGCGACGGATCGTCCTCCAGCGCCTTCGCCCGCCGGTACAGGGCGGCCTTCAGGTACTCGGTGGAGACGCGGTCGCCGCCCTGCGCCGTCAGCGACAGGGTGTGCTCGCGCATCGCCTCGAGGTCGGCGCGGGAGCGGCGCAGATGTTCGCGCTCGGACTGCAGGACGGGGTCGGCGGACACGGACGGCCTCCTCGGGCTCGGCGGAAGATGAGGCGTTTCCGACGGCCCGGTGGCCCGGTCCGGTCGCGAAGGGCATCAGAGCGTAGCCAACGCCCGCTGGGGTGTCCACCGAATTTCTCAGCGACCCCTGGTGAGCGACTCCAGGAAGACCTCTGGGGCGACATGAGGCTTGTCCGCTCGGTCCGTGGGTGGGACGGGTGCTGGGTGGTGGGTGGGGTGGGGGTGACGGGCTGCGGGTGGACGTCGGCCCGATCGGTTCCGTCGGTGGCCTGGCCAGCTCGGTTCGGCCGGTCGGCTTGGTCTGCTGGTGGGCCGGCGTTCCGTGTGCCCGGGTTCCGTGTGCTGGGCGTACGTGCGTCGGGTCGTGCCGTTGGCCGTCCCCCTGCTGCCCATTTTCTCAGCCGCGAGGCCGCGCCTCAAGCGGACCTGCTTGGGCGCTTCGCGCCGACGAGGACCGCTTGACCCGCGGCCGCGCGGTCTCAGAACGGGCGGCTACCAGGGGGACGGGGCGAGTCTGGACACGCCTCGGGCTCCGCAGGCGTGGTCCCGGATTCCAGCGGTCCTGTCGTCAGGTTCCAAAGGCGCAGGGGGTGCGGGGTCGGCCGTCGGTCCGACTGCTGGCGGCGGTGGCCCGGGGCCGTGGCTGCCGTCGGTGTGGCCGCTGTCGGCCGTTGGCCCGGCCGCGCCGCCGTCGTCCTCGCCACGAGCCGTCAGTTGACCCGGCCCCCGTTGATGTCGGTGTGCGCCGTGATGAGAACGGCGATCAGGAGACAGCACTCAGCCGCCCTGGCAGCACCACACCGCCCGTGAACATCGGTTCACACACCACTCCACCAGGCGTTCTCCCACTCCGCCAGGCATGCACGCCTCGCAGAGCGGGAGAACGCCTGGTGAGGTACGCGATCGTTGATGATCAACGCTGCCCAGGGCCCCAACGGCACCACCAGCCTCAACGGCCACGACCCACGGCGAACTCGCACCCGAATCCTCGGTCGCGTCAGCTGTCGCGCAGGACGTCCTCGGCGTCGGCGATCTGGTAGGCGTAGCCCTGCTCGGCGAGGAAGCGCTGCCGGTGCTGGGCGAAGTCCTGGTCGACGGTGTCGCGGACGATGACGGAGTAGAAGCGGGCCGTGCGGCCGTCGGACTTGGGACGCAGGATACGGCCGAGCCGCTGCGCCTCCTCCTGCCGCGAGCCGAACGTGCCGGAGACCTGGATGGCGACGCTGGCTTCGGGCAGGTCGATGGAGAAGTTCGCCACCTTGCTGACCACGAGCGTGCGGATCTCGCCGGTGCGGAAGGCGTCGAACAGCCGCTGCCGCTCGCGCACCGTCGTCTCGCCCTTGACGACCGGGGCGCCGAGGCGTTCGCCGATCTCGTCGAGCTGCTCGATGTACTGGCCGATGACCAGCGTCGGCTCGCCGGCGTGCCGCTTCACCAGGCCCTCGACGACGCGGGTCTTGGCGTCGGTGCACGACGCCAGCCGGTAGCGCTCGTCGGGCTCGGCGGTCGCGTAGGCCAGCCGCTCGCCGTCGGACAGCGTGACGCGGACCTCGACGCAGTCGGCGGGGGCGATCCAGCCCTGGTTCTCGATCTCCTTCCAGGGCGCGTCGTAGCGCTTCGGGCCGATCAGCGTGAACACGTCGTCCTCGCGGCCGTCCTCGCGCACCAGCGTGGCCGTCAGCCCGAGCCGCCGCCGCGCCTGCAGGTTGGCCGTCATGCGGAAGATCGGCGCGGGCAGCAGGTGCACCTCGTCGTAGACGATGAGGCCCCAGTCGCGGGCGTCGAGCAGCTCGAGGTGCGGGTAGACGCCCTTCCGCCGGGTGGTGAGCACCTGGTAGGTGGCGATGGTGACCGGGCGGATCTCCTTCTTCGCGCCGGAGTACTCGCCGATCTCGTCCTCGGTGAGGCTGGTCCGCTTGACCAGCTCGTCGCGCCACTGCCGGGCCGCGACGGTGTTCGTCACGAGGATCAGCGTGGTGGCGCCGGCCCTGGCCATGGCGGCCGCGCCGACCAGCGTCTTGCCGGCGCCACAGGGCAGCACCACGACGCCGGAGCCGCCGTGCCAGAAGCCGTCGGCGGCCTCGCGCTGGTACGGCCGCAGCGTCCAGCCGTCCTCGGCCAGCGCGATGGGGTGCGCCTCTCCGTCGACGTAGCCGGCGCTGTCCTCGGCCGGCCAGCCCAGCTTGACCAGCGCCTGCTTGAGGTTGCCTCGTTCGGACGGGTGGACGACGACGGTGTCGGGGTCGAGCCGTGCGCCCATCAGCGGGCTGACCCGCTTGGACCGCAGCACCTCCTCGAGCACCGCGCGGTCGGTGGTGACGAGCACCAGTCCGTGTACCGGGTGGCTCTCCAGCCGCAGCCGGCCGTACCGGGCCATCGTCTCGGCGACGTCGACCAGCAGGGCGTGCGGGACGGGGTAACGGGAGTAGCTGAGCAGGGTGTCGACGACCTGCTCGGCGTCGTGACCCGCGGCCCGGGCGTTCCACAGGCCGAGGGGGGTCAGACGATAGGTGTGCACGTGTTCGGGAGCCCGCTCCAGCTCGGCGAACGGCGCGATGGCGCGGCGGCAGTCGTCGGCCTGGTCGTGGTCGACCTCGAGGAGCAGGGTCTTGTCACTCTGGACGATGAGGGGTCCGTCGTTCACCACCCCATTGTCCCGTACCGTCGGCCTGTGAGCGAAACGGTCGAGCGGGTCGCCGAGATCGGCGACGAGCTGGGGTCGTGGCTGCTGAGCTGCTGGGTCGACGTGACGAACGCGGGCGGTGCGGTGGGCTTCCTGCCACCGGTCGCCGCCGCCGACGTGCGACCGGCGCTCGACGACCACCTGGCGGCCGTGGCGGCCGGGGCCGGGTTCGTCGGCGTGCTGCGCGTCGACGGCGAGCGGGCCGGCTTCGGTTTCGTCATCGGCTCCACCCAGCCGCTGTTCCGGCACTGGGCGACGGTGCTGCGGCTGCAGGTGCACCCGCGGTTCCAGGGCCGCGGCGCCGGACGGGCCCTGCTGGACGGTCTGGCCGGCCTCGCCCGCGCCGACGGCCTGGAGTTCCTGCACCTCACCTACCGCGACGGCATGGGACTGGGGCGGTTCTACGAGTCGTGCGGCTTCGCCGAGGTGGGCCGCATTCCCGGCGCGATCCGGGTGACGCCGGGCGACGACCGCGACTCCGTACTCATGAACCGGAAGCTGTGAACCGGGACAGGACGGGCACGCCGGGAACGCAGGGGGCTCCGTAGGAGTTCGTCACGTGAGGCACAATGTCCGCGACCCATCGGCAGCACGTCCCGATCCGGTAAGGAGGCAGCCCGCGTAGGGGCACGCGCGCGGGGGCGGCATCGATGAGCAGCGACGAGACGGTCGGCCGGCGAGCTCGGGGGCGACGCAACGGCGTCAGCCCGGCCGAGTACCGCCGATTCCTGCGCCAGGTCGGCGTCGGCGCGTTGATTCCCGGTGCCGGGCTCATCGCGGCCGGCCGGAAGAAGCTGGGCTGGACCATCGTCGCGCTGTTCGTCCTGCTTGCCGCGGGCGCCGCCGTCTACGTCGTGCGTAGTGGGCTGTCCGGCCTGGTCGACGCCGGCACCGACATCGACACGCTGAACCTCGTCACCGCGGGCCTCGCCGCCATCGCCGCGGTGTGGCTGCTCACCGCGCTGGTCAGCCTCTACCTGCTGCAGCCGCGGGGTCTGCGCGGGCCGCAGCGGCTGCTCTCGGCGCTCATCGTCGTGGTGGTCGCCTCGCTGGTCGTCAGCCCGCTCAGCATCGGCAGCCGGTACGCCTACACGCAGCGCGACTTCATCGGCAACGTCTTCGCCGACGACGACCAGCCCAGCCTCACCGTCCCGGAGTCCTCCGACGACGACCCGTGGGCCGGTCAGCAGCGCGTCAACGTGCTGATCCTGGGTTCCGACGCCGGCCCGGGCCGCGAGGAGACCCGCACCGACACGATCATGGTCGCCAGCATCAACACCGAGACCGGCGACACCGCGCTGTTCTCGCTGCCGCGCAACCTGCTCAACGTGCCGATGCCGCCGGACACCCCACTGGCCGAGGCCTACCCCGACGGCTTCCGCGGCTCCGAGGAGGACGCCTACTACTGGCTCTCCTCGATGTACCGGTTCGTGCCGTACGAGTTCCCGGACTTCTTCAAGGACATCCCCGACCCCGGCGCCGAGGCCATGAAGCTGGTGGTCGGCGAGGTGCTCGGGCTCGACATCCACTACTACGTCCTGGTCAACCTGCGCGGCTTCCAGTACCTGGTCGACGCGTTCGGCGGCATCGACATCGACGTGCCGTACCGCATCCCGATCGGGACCAAGGAGCAGTACGGCCGCTGCACCGAGCCGTCCGGCTGGATCGAGCCGGGTGAGAACCAGCACCTCGACGGCTACCGCGCGCTCTGGTTCGCCCGCGCACGCTGCGGTCCCGGCCCGGTCTCCGACGACTACGAGCGCATGCGCCGTCAGCGCTGCGTCATCGGCGCCATCGCCGAGCAGGCCAACCCGACGACGCTGCTGCGCCGCTACCAGCAACTCGCGCAGGCGGCCGAGAACACCATGTCCACCGACATCACCCAGTCCCGGCTGTCCGACTTCGCCGAGCTGGCGCTGAAGGTCCAGGACGCCGGTGGCCTGCGCAGCCTGCCGTTCACCGACGACATCATCACGTACCACGACCCCGACTACGACGTCATCCGCGAGTTCGTCCAGAAGTCGCTGGACCCGCCGGCCGAGACGCCGCCGCCCAGCCCCGACACCTCGGACGGGCCCACCGGCGACGCGACCGAACCTCCGGCGGCCGACCCGACGGAGGAGCCGCCGGCAACGGACCCGACGGAGGAGCCGCCGGCCGACGACGCGCCCACGGACGAGCCGACCGGCGACGGCGAGACGCCGGGCGCCACCGAGACGCCCAGCGACGCCGACGGCGCCGTCAACGTCGACGACGTCTGCTGACCCGGGAGACACGCCGCGGCGTCAGACGACGTGCACCTCGACGCCCGCGGTGCGCAGCGCGGCCAGCTCGTCCTCGGGCGCGCTCGGGTCGGTGACCAGCACGTCGACCTGGTCGACGTCGCAGATGCGGGCGAACGCGCGGTGGCCGATCTTCTCGCCGGTGCCGGCGACGACCACGCGGCTGGCCCGCTGCACCATGAGCGCGTTGATGCCGGCCTCGCCGACGTGGCGGCAGGAGGCGCCGCCTGACGCCGTCAACCCGTCGATGCCGAGGATGAGGACGTCCAGCCAGAGCTCGTTGAGCACCAGGGTGGCCAGTGGGCCGGTCATCTCGTAGGACTGCGGCCGGGCCACGCCGCCGAGCGAGACGGTGCGGACGTGCGGGCGCAGCACCATCTCGGTCGCGATGTTCAGGGCGTTGGTGACGACGGTCAGCGCGTGCTCGCCCGAGTGCGGGCCGTGCTCGATGCGGGCGGCGAGCCGGCGCGCCGTCGCTGACGTCGTCGTGCCGCCGTTGAACCCGACCACCATGCCGGGCTCGACGAGGTCGGCGGCGAGCGCGGCGATGCGCTCCTTGGGGTCGCTGCCCGACGAGGCGCGGTAGCGGGCCGGCAGGTCGTAGGCGACCGCCGTGGCGAGGACGCCGCCGTGGGTGCGGGTGACCAGCTGCTGCCGGGCCAGCTCGGTGAAGTCGCGGCGGACGGTCGCCTCCGACACGGACAGCGCCGACGCGGTCTCGGTGACGCTGAGCCGGCCGCGCTCGGCGAGCAGGTCGAGCATCTGCCGCCAGCGCCGCGCACGGTCGGGCGCCTGCGCGTCCAGGTCGGCGCCGGCCTCGCCGGCCGGCTGGTCGGTCACGACGGCGTCCCCCTCACTTGACCGCCCCGGCGGTCAGCCCCGCCACCAGTCTCTTCTCGATCAGCGCGAAGAGCACGACCACCGGCACGATACCGACGATCGACACCCCGAACACATACTGCCAGGCCGACTCGTACTGGCCGACGAACTTGGTCAACGCCACCGACAGCGGCTGGTTCTCGGCCGTCGTCAGGATGACCAGGCTGGCGGCGAACTCGTTCCAGCAGGCGACGAACGTGAAGATGATCGCGGTGACGACGCCGGGCCAGACCAGCGGCAGTGTCACCCGGCGCAGGATCTGCAGCCTGGACGCGCCGTCGAGAGCGGCGGCCTCGTCCAGCTCGCGGGGGATCGCGGCGAAGAAGCTGTGCATGATCCACACCGCGAACGACAGGTTGAACGCGCTGTTGACGAGGATCATCGCCAGCCAGGTGTCGTTGATGCCGAGCGTGACGAACTGCCGGAACAGGCCGGTGGCCAGCACCGTCGGCTGCAGCATCTGGGTGACCAGCACGAGCAGCAGGAACACCAGCCGCCCGGGGAACCGGTGCCGCGCGGTGTAGTACGCGGCCGGTGCGGCGACGACCAGCACGAGCAGCGTCGCGCAGACCGAGATCACGATCGTCGACACCAGGTTGTACGGCAGCGGCGTCTCGGGCGTGGACCACATGTCGACGTAGTTCGACGGCAGCCACTCGTCGGGGAGGTACGTCGGCGGGACCCGCAGGATCCCCGAGCGCGACTTGAACGACCCGATCAGCATGATCAGGTACGGCAGGACGAAGACCAGCGCGATGAGGGCGCCGGCGACGGCCATCAGCGGCCGGCGGGCGCCACGGGAGCCCCTGGCGCCTCGGGTGCGGACGGCGGCGGCCACGGCTAGTCCTCCCTCATCGGCTTGACGACCTTCAGGTACACGAGGATCACGGCGAGCACGATGAGGAAGTTGACGATGCTCAGCGCGCTGGCGGTGTCGATCTGCCGGTCCGCCCGGATGAACTTGAAGATCAGCGTGGTGGTGGTGTCGGCGTTGTAGCCGGGGATCGAGCCGGTGATGACCTGCAGGATCGGCAGCGAGTTGAACACGTTGATGATGTTGATGATCGTGGCGACGGCGAGCGCCGGGCGCAGCAGCGGCAGGATGATCCGCCGGTACGTCGCCCACGGCCCGGCGCCGTCCATCTGCGCCGCTTCGCGGACGTCGTCGGGGATCGTCTGCAGCCCGGCCAGCAGCGTGTACGTGGTGAACGGCAGCGACACGAACACTGCGATGCCCATGGCGGTGAAGAACGCCGGCACCGCGTTGCGGGTGAACCCGTACGGCTGGTCCAGCAGCCCGACGTCGACGAGGAACGCGTTGATGATGCCGTAGAACGGGTCCAGCCCGTAGTAGACGACGGTCGTGGTCATGACGACGCTGGCCGCCCACGGCACGATGATGGTGAGCCGGACGAACCGGCGGCCGGGGAACGCCTTGTCCAGGAACTGCGCCAGCCCCAGCGAGAGCAGCACCGTCACCACCACCACGCCGACCACCCACACGACGGTGTTCAGCAGCACCCGCGGCAGCGCGGTGAACTCCAGCAGCCGGGCGTAGTTGTCCAGGCCGGCCGGGCCGTTGTCGACGCCGAACTGGCTCAGGTCGCGGAACGACGTCCACGCCATGTAGCCGGCCGGGAAGAACACCACGCCGGCCATGAGGAGCAGCGTCGGTCCGAGCCACGGCAGGGCCCGGACGGTCGCCGCCCAGCGGGAGCGGCCGCCCCGCGGCCGGTCGGTCGACCGGGCCGCGGGGCGTGTCGCCGTGGTCGTCATGCGTTGTCGGCGCTGGCCTGGATCTGCTGCAGCACGGACACGGCGTCCTGCGTCTGGATCTGGCCGAGCAGGTTCTGCAGCGCGCCCTGTGTGGCCGCCCACGCCTCGTTGGTGCTCGGGTAGAACTGCGCGTCGGGCAGCAGCGCGAGGAAGTCGGCGAACCGCTCCGCGTTGGCCGTGCCCTCGGCGCCGGACTTCGTGGTGGGCAGGAAGCCCTCGGTGTCGACGAAGCTCAGGTACACCTCGGTGCTGAAGAAGTGGTCGAGGAAGGCCCGGATCGCGTCCTGCTTGTCGTCGTCGTTGCGGAACGCCATCAGGTGGTCGGCGACGCCCAGCGTCACCGGCGAGCCGTCCTGCGTCGGCACGGGCGCGATGCCGTAGTTGAGCGCCGGGTTGCGCTCCTCGATCTGCCCGATGGTCGGCGGCAGGCCGACGGCCATCGCGATGCTGCCCTGGATGAACACGTCGAGCATCGGGGTGCGGTCGGTCGCGCCCGGGTCGGGCTGGGTGGCGCCCTCGTCGATCATCCGCTTCATGAACTCGACCGCGGCGAGGTTCTCCGGGGTCTCGACGGTGATGGCGTCGCCGTCGGTCCACGACCCGCCGCCGCCGAACGTCCAGATCGACGTCTCGGCCTGCGCCTCCTCGCTGCCCAGCGGCATGCCGTAGCCGTAGACGCCGGTGCCCAGCGCGGAGATGGCGGACCCCGCGGCCAGCAGGTCCTCCCAGGTGGCCGGCGGTTCGGTGATGCCGGCCTGGGCGAGCACGTCCTCGTTGTAGAACAGGGCCCGCGCCGACGCGATCATCGGCAGGCCGTAGACGGTGCCGTCGAGCGAGGCGTTGTCGACGAACGACTCCTGGAAGTCGCCGAAGGTGTCCTCGGAGACGACCTCGTCGGCCGGGTAGAGCAGGTCGTCCTTGGCGAACCCGCTGAACGCGTCGATGTTCAGGATGTCCGGCGCCTCACCGGCCTGCACCTTGGTGCGGATGACGTCGTTGATGTTGTCCCACGACTGCACCTCCAGGTTCACGGTGATGTCGGGGTTCGCCTCCTCGAACGAGGCGATGATCTCGTCCCACAGCGCCGTCGTGCCGTCGCTGTACTGCGGCACCAAGAGATCGAGGGAGGTCGAGCCGCCCCCGTCCGAGCCGCCGTCACCGCTGCCGCCGTCGTCGCCGCCGAAGCCGCACGCCGTGAGCGCGAGTCCCGCCGCCATCGTCGCTGCCGTCAAGGACACCAGTCGTCTCATGTCCGCCCTCCAGGTCGCTCACCGCGATGATTGTTTGTATGCGTTTCATGCACGTTTCGCGCAGAATCTGTCGATGCGGGTACCCATCGTGGCGGCCACATCACACCGTGTCAACAGGCCGTGACGCGAACGCGACCTTGACCGGATGTGACCGATAGCGATTGAGTCTGAGCGATTACCGCGCGATTCGATCGATATGATGCATGCGGTCCGGGTCGGCCGTATAGAGGGGACACATCGATGACCGAACACGTCAGGGCGGAGATCGCCAGTCAGCCGGCCTGCTGGGTCCGCGCCGCCGGCCTGCTCGACGACGCGCGCCGGGTGCTCCCGGCGCCGGGTGAGCGGGTCGCCGTCGTGGGCTGCGGCACGTCGTGGTTCGTGGCCATGGCCTACGCGGCGCTGCGCGAGCGGGCCGGCCTCGGCGAGACCGACGCGTTCGCCGCGTCCGAGGCGCCCGTCGGCCGCGGCTACGACACCGTCGTCGCCATCAGCCGGTCGGGCACCACCACCGAGGTGCTCGATCTGCTGGGGGCGGTCGCGGCCGCCGGTGCCGGCGCGCCGCGCACCGTCGTGCTCACCGCCGCCGCCGGCTCCCCGGCCGCCGACACCGCGGACGACGCCGTCGTCCTCGGCTTCGCCGACGAGCAGGCCGTCGTGCAGACGCGGTCGGCCACCAGCGTGCTGGCGCTGCTGCGCGCGCACGTCGGGCACGACCTCGGCCCAGTGGTCGCCGACGCCGAGAAGGCGCTGGCGGAACCGCTCGACGAGCTCACCGGCGCCGACCAGGCGACGTTCGTCGGACGTGGCTGGACGATCGGGCTCGCCCACGAGGCGGCGTTGAAGCTGCGCGAGTCGGCGCAGTTCTGGGCCGAGGCCTACCCCGCCATGGACTACCGGCACGGCCCCATCTCCATCGCCCAACCGGGGCGGCTGGTGTGGTCGTTCGGGCCCGCGCCGGCCGGGCTCGCCGGCGAGGTCGAGGCGACCGGTGCCAGGTTCGTGGCCAGCGAGCTGGACCCGATGGCCCAGCTCGTGATGGCGCAGCGGCTGGCGGTCGCGCTGGCCGAGGCGCGCGGTCTGGACGCCGACCGGCCGCGGCACCTCACCCGCTCGGTCGTCCTCCCGGGTGCCTGACGTGACCGCCGGTGGGCAGGTGGTGGCCGTCGATGTGGGCGGCACGTCGATCAAGGCGGGCCTGCTCGGCGCCGACGGCCGGCTGGGACCGGTCGATCGCACGGCCACACCGCCGGCCGGGTCCGACGGCGCGCCAGTACTGGACGCCGTCGAGGCGATCGTCCGGCGGCTGAGCCAGGGAGCGCGGCCGGCCGCCGTCGGCGTCGTGGTGCCGGGCATCGTCGACGACGCCGCCGGGGTCGCGGTGCACGCCGAGAACCTCGGCTGGAGCGACGTCCCGCTGCGCGATCTGCTGATGAAGCGGCTGGGCTGTCCCGTCGCGGTGGGGCACGACGTGCGGGCAGGCGGGCTGGCCGAGCACCGGGCCGGCGCCTGCCGGGGTGCGCGCAACGCGGCGTTCCTGCCGGTGGGGACGGGCATCGCCGCGGCGCTGATCCTCGACGGCCGGGTGTTCGCCGCCGAGGGCTACGCGGGCGAGATCGGCCACGTCGACGTCGGGCACGACCTGCCGTGCGCGTGCGGCGGCCGCGGCTGTCTCGAGGCGATCGCCTCGGCCGCGTCCGTCGCTCGCCGGTATGCCCTGGTGACCGGCACCGCGGTCGCGGGCAGTCGCGACGTCGCCGAGCTGGTCCGCCGCGGCGACCCCGCCGCCGTCGCCGTCTGGGACGACGCGCTCGACGCGCTCGCCTACGGGTTGTCGTTGCTCACGGGCGTGGTGGCGCCGACGGTCGTGGCCATCGGCGGCGGGCTGGGCGAGTCGGCCGATCTCGTGCTGCGCCCGCTGGCCGGACGGCTGGCCGCACGCCTGACGTTCCAGCGGCCGCCGCGCCTCGTCGCCGCCGAGCTGGGCGACCGCGCCGGCTGTGTCGGCGCCGGCCTGCTGGCCCGGGAGCTGATCACGTGACCAGGGTCGTCTGCGTCACGCCCAATCCGGCCGTCGACATCACCTACCGCGTGCCGGTCGTCGCGGCCGGCGCCGGCCACCGGGTGGCCGACGTGCTGGAACGACCCGGCGGCAAGGGCGTCAACGTGGCCCGGGTGCTGCAGGCGCTCGGTGTCCCGGCGGTGGTCGTCGCTCCGCTGGGCGGGCCGGGGGGCCGCTGGCTGGCGGACGCGCTGACCGACGGCGGCCTCGCGGTGCGTCCGGTCCCGGTCGCCCCCGCGACCCGCCGCACCGTCACCGTCGTCGACGACTCCGGTGCGGCCACCGCGTTCAACGAGCCCGGCCGCCCGCTCGCGGACGCCGAGTGGTCCGCCGTCGTGGCGGCCGTCGCCGAGGAGCTGGCCGGTGCCGGCGCGCTGGTGGTCTCCGGCAGCCTGCCCCCGGGAGCGCCGGACGACCTGCTGCCGCGGCTGATCGCGGCGGCCCACGCCGCCGGTGTCCCCGCGGTCGCCGACACCTCCGGGCCGGCTCTGCTGTCCGCCGCCGGGGCCGGCCCGGCACTGCTCAAACCGAACGCCGAGGAACTCGCCGACGCCGTCCCCGGCACGCCGAGCGACGCCGCCCGGCGGCTGCTCGGCCTCGGCGCCGGGCGCGTGGTCGTCTCCCAGGGCGCCGACGGACTGCTCGGCCTGACCCGCGACGGCGAGCTCTGGCGGGTCGCCGCCGTCCCCGGCGTCGGCGGCAACCCGACCGGCGCCGGCGACGCCAGCGTCGCCGGCCTGGTCCGGGGCCTGATCACCGGCGCGCCCTGGCCGGACGTCCTCGCCGACGCCGCCGCGCTCGGCGCGGCCGCCGTCCTCAGCGCGGCCGCCGGCGAGGTCGACCTCGCCGCCTACGCACGGTTCCTGCCCACCCTGCATGCGGAGCGAGTCGAATGACGCTGACCTCGATGACCACCCTGCTCGCCGACGCCGCGGCCCGGTCGGGCGGTGTCGGCGCCTTCAACGTCATCCTGCTCGAGCACGCCGAAGGGCTGGTCGCCGGCGCGGAGAAGGCCGGTGCCCCCGTCGTCCTGCAGCTCAGCCAGAACTGCGTGCGCTACCACGGCGCCCTGGCCCCGATCGCCACCGCGGCGCTGGCGGTCGCCCGCGCCGCGACCGTCCCCGTCGTCGTGCACCTGGACCACGCCGAGGACCCCGTGCTCGTGTACGAGGCGGTGCGGCTGGGCCTCGGCAGCGTCATGTTCGACGCGTCGAAGCTGCCGTACGACGAGAACGTCGCCGCCACGCGCGCCGTCGTCCAGCACTGCCACGCCCGCGGCGTCGCCGTCGAGGCCGAGCTGGGGGAGGTGGGCGGCAAGGACGGTGTGCACGCGCCCGGCGTCCGCACCGACCCCGCGGAGGCGGCCGCCTTCGCCGCCGCGACCGGCGTCGACGCGCTCGCCGTCGCCGTCGGCACGTCGCACGCCATGCGCACCCGCGACGCCGTCGTCGACCACGAGCTCATCGCCGAGCTGCGCGCCGCGGTCCCGGTCCCGCTGGTGCTGCACGGGTCGTCCGGGGTGCCGGACGACGAGCTGACCACCGCGGTCGAGGCGGGGATGACGAAGGTGAACATCGCGACGCACCTCAACGCGGTGTTCACGGGCGCCGTGCGCGACCGGCTGGCCGACGATCCCGAGCTGGTCGATCCGCGCCGCTACGTCGCCGCCGGACGCGACGCGCTGGCCGCCGAAGCGGCCCGGCTGCTGACGGTGCTGAATGCCACGGCCGGGCCGGGTCCCGGGAGCGGACCGGCCTGATCGCCCGCGGCGACCTCGCCGTCACGGCCGGCAACGGCCGTGACAGCGCGCGTCCGCCTGAGCCGGCGCGGCTCGACGGGTTCCGAATCGAGGTGGTTCAGCCCCTTGCGGGGTGATGTGCACTGCTCAATAATGCTCGTTACTCGATTGAAAAGTGCAGGTTCGATCAGAGGAGTGATTCGCGTGGTCCTTCCGCACAGGTATCGACCCTCTCGTCGCGACATCATCAGGACCGGTGCCGCTCTGGGCGCGGCGGCCGGGATCGGCGGTGCCGCCGCCGGGACGGCCGCGGCCACCAGCGAGGCCGACGACACCCGCCGTGAACCGCCGCGCGTCAAGGGACGCGAGCGGTCCATGGCCGAGGTGCCGTTCGAGGGCTTCGAGCAGGTCCGTGTGGGCCTCATCGGGGTCGGCGAGCGGGGCGGCGGCCAGGACGTCCGCTGGGGCGCCGTCTCGACCATCACCGCCGTCTGCGACATCCGGCCCGAGCGGGTCAGCCGCACCATCGGGCGCATCATGGCCCAGGGCTTCCAGGACGTCGAGCCGGTCGGCTACTCCAACGGCGAGGAGGACTTCCTCAACCTCGTCCGTCGCGACGACATCGACCTCGTCTACATCGCGACGCCGTGGGAGTGGCACTACCCGCAGGCCAAGGCCGCCATGGAGCACGGCAAGCACGTCGCCGTCGAGCTGCCGATCTCGCCGCACCTGGACGAGATCTGGGACCTCGTGCGCACGTCGGAACGCACCGGCAAGCACTGCATGCTGCTCGAGAACGTCAACTACTTCCGGCCCGAGCTGCGGATGTTCAACATGGCCAAGGCCGGCCTGTTCGGCGAGCTGCAGCACGCGTCCGGCGGGTACGTGCACGACCTGCGCTGGCCGTACTTCTTCGGCGGCGCCTACCACCCGGAGTACTGGCGGCGGCGCTGGCAGACCCGGATGAACGCGCTGCACTACCCCATGCACGGCCTCGGCCCGGTCTCCGCCGCCATGGGCATCAACCGCGGCGACCGCTTCGCCGAGCTGGTCGCCGTCTCGTCGCCACCGATGAACCTCGCCCTGTTCCGCGAGAACGACCCGAGGGTCGGTCCCGACCACTCCTCGTGGGAGGACGACGAGTACGTCTCCGGTGACCGTCACACGGCGCTCATCAAGACCGCGAACGGCCTGATGATCCGCGTCGAGCACGACGTCAACTCGCCGCACCCGTACAGCCGCGAGACCACTCTCACCGGCAGCGGCGGCGTCGTCGAGCTGGACAACTCCCGCATCTACCTGGAGTCGCTCGGGCACAACAACCACGCCTGGCGCACCGGCGGCGCCTTCACCTCGATCATGGCGGAGCACGACCACTGGCTCTGGCCGGCCCTGGAGGACCTCGCCGGCCAGTACGGCGGCCACGGCGGCGGCGACTTCATCGCGATCTTCCGTCTGGTGCAGCTGATGCGCCTCGGCATGACCCCCGACATCGACGTCTACGACTCGGCCGCCTGGTGTTCGGTCATCCCGCTCAGCCACGAGTCGATGAAGGGCGGGCGCATCAAGTCGGTCAAGGTCCCCGACTTCACCCGCGGCTACTGGGAGGACCCACGGCCCACGTTCGACCGCGAGCGGCCCGAGGACCCCTGGCTGGACGGCTGACGCCGTCCCTCGGCCGGCGGCGGGGTGAGCGGGATGCCGGTCCCGCCCACCCCGCCGCTATCGACGTGACGGCCGGCGCCGGCCGCGTCAGGCGGCGTCGACGGGAGCGACGCCGCTGATGCGGTGGACCGCGAACGAGCGGACCTCGCCGCTGCGGTGGTCGAACGCCGACAGCCAGCCGCCCTCGATGCGGGCGGGGTCGATCAGGCGCTCGGTGGTGGCGCCGTGCTGGTCGACATAACCGATCCAGACCGTCGTGCCGGTCTCGAGCGCCTCGCGCAGGTCGGCCAGCGTGGTGGCGGCGGTCGTGCGGCCGAGCCGCCCGCGCATGCCGTCGGCCGGCCGTTCGGCCCGGGACCGGTCGCCGGCCCGCAGCGCCCGGACGGCGGCGCCCAGCAGCGTCTCCTCGGGCGCGCTGATATCGGCCAGTCCGGGCCGCGACGCGAACCGGGTCGAGGCCCGGCGCGGCTCCGTACGCCCGATGACGATGGAGCCGTCGGCGGCCTCCGGCACTGGGTTGAAGCCGAGCTGCCGCAACCGCTCGACCAGCGTGTTCGCCGGGATCGACGACGCGAGGACGGTGGGTGCGAGCCGGCGCAGCCCCAGGCTGGACGAGCGCGGGTCGGCCACGATGGCGGCCAGCACGGCCTCGTCGTCGCAGCGCACGAACGCCGACGCGGCGCCGACCCGCAGCTGTCCGTGCGTCCGGGCGACGTCGTCGACCAGGTACGTCAGCGGCTGCGGCACCGGGGTGCGCGAGATGGTCGCCAGGAACGCGTGCACGTCGGCGGCGGTGCGGCCGGCGTCGAGCGCCCGGCGCAGCGAACCGGCGGCGAACCGGTGCACCGACGCCCCGCCGCGGCTCTCGACGTCGGACAGCAGGCTCAGCTCGCGCTCGAGGTCGGCGCGCAGCGGACCCGGCGCGATGGCGGTCAGGTCGGCCTGCAGGAGCACGTGGTCCAGCGGTTGCGGCAGGCTGGCCCGCACGGCGTCGGCCGCCGCCGTCACGACCCGGTCGGCGCTGCGGCCCTCGAGGAACGGCCGGGTGAACGACGCGAGTGCGCCCATGCCGGTGAGCCCGAGCTGCTCGGCCTCGCGCAGCGTCCAGCGGACGAGGTCGTCGCGGAACCGGCCGGCCCGGCGCGGACGCCGCCACTGCAGCGCCGCCAGCACGCCGACGAGGTCGGGCGCCCAACCGGCCGGCAGCCTGGCCAGCTCCTCGAGGGCGAGGCGGCGGACCTCCGGCGCCGCCGGGCGTTCGAGGTCGCGGCCGAGCGGCGGGATCGGGCGGTCCTTCTCGTCGCGTGTCCCAGCCAGCCCGGCGACCCGGCTGGTGGTGAGCCACGCCTGCACGAGGACGGCCCAGCGGCGGGACGGCTCCTCGCGCCGCCAGGCGTCGAACTCCGGTGTCGGCAACCACACCTCGTCGAGTTCGTCGCCCACGGCCACCAGTCCGGCGGCGTAGGCGACCTCGGCGATCAGCGCCGCGCCGGCCTCGTCGGTGTCGAGCAGCTCCGGCAGCCGGCGCAGGTCGCGGACCCCGAGCCCGCCGGTGCGCAGGACCGGCGGCGGCTCGGCCGCCCATGTGTCGAGCAGCAACTCGACCTTGCGGGTGAGGTCGAACGCTCCGGCGCCGGCGGTGCGGTCGACGGTGTCGGGCGTGCGCTCGGTGACCGACGGGGTCGGCGGCGCCAACTGGAGGTCGGTGTGCACGCGGCCGCCGCGCAGGTGCAGCGCGACCTCGCGCGGCAGCACCACCGTCGTGGAGTCGACCGGCACCAGCAGCCCGACCGCCAGCAGCAGGTCGATCGGTGTCCGTGCGGACTCACGATGCACCTCGCGCAGCGCGTCGTCGATGCGGCCGGTCGGCGGGCCCGGAGTCAGTGCCGCCAGCGCCGAGCGGGCGTCGTCGGTGAGCTCGCCCAGCAGCGCCGTCAGCGCGGCCGGGTCGGTGAGCACTCCCGCGACGGCGTCGACGTTGCCGGCGTGGTCGCCGGCCGGGGTGAGCCCGAGGCCCTCCAGGATCGGCACCAGCCGCGACGGGGACTGTGCGAGCAGCGCCTGGCGAGCGGGCGGCCCGAGACCGGCCGGATGCGGCCCGATGATCTCGTGCACGATGCGCGGCAGCCGCAGGTCGTCGTCGGGCCCCCAGATCAGCGCCTGCGTCCGCAGCGTCGCCAGCGCCCCGTCGACGACGGCGGCCTTGGCGCCGAGGGCACCCCGCAGATCGGCTCGGCTCACGGGTGCCGGTAAGATCATCAGCGCGTCGACGATCTGGAGCGTGAACCGGTCGACCCGGTCCAGCGCGCGCACGGCCGACGCACGGGTCGTCGCCCGCGAGGCCAGCTGCGAGACGTCGGCCGGAACCGGGACCAGCAGGTCGGGCCGGGCGCGCAACAGCGCCGCCAGCTCATCGTCGGCGCGGGCGCGCAGGTCGTCGGCAAGACTGCGCGGAGCCGAGTCGTTCCCGGTCATCCGCTCTACGGTACGGCGTGCATCTGGCCAGCTGCGAATCAGAGCCTGCGCAGGCGCTCCAGGAGCTCCGCACTCCGCTCGGCGGCTTCGACCCGGGCTTCGATGTCGGCCGCCTTCAGCTCCGCGGTGATGTCGGGATCTACGGGAACCTCGAGGGGCTTGCGTCGTTCGACAGTCACATGCGTGACATTACCGGCCGCGCGGTGGCGGCCCCAACCCCCATCCCACGGTTCGGGTCAGCGCGCCGTCAGCGCCCGGAGCACGTCGTCCAGATAGGCCCGCCGCTCGTCCGCCGCCGCCGGCAGGACGTCCGGCGTGGAGTGCGCGAGCTCGGCGTGACCGAGGTAGGCGCTGTAGGCGAGCAGGGCGCGGCGGCGGGCGTCGTCGGCCGTGAAGCCCAGGCCCTCGAAGAGCGCGACGATGAGGTCGATCCGCGTGCGGGTGACTCGGTCGAGCGCGGCGGCGACCTGCGGGTGCCCGGCCGACGCCAGCAGCGCCGGTCCGACGGGATCGCGCTCGGCGATGCCGACGACGCGGGTGATCAGCCGGCGCAGGCGGTCCGCCGGGCCGCGCTCGTCCATGGCGGTGATCTCGCCGACGACGTCGGTGGTCGTGCGCTCCTCCCAGCGGGCCAGCGCGGCGTCCAGCAGCGCGTCGCGGTTCGCGAAGTGCCAGTAGAAGCTGCCCTTCGTGGTGTGCAGCCGCGTCGCCAGCGGTTCGACGGCGACGGCGGCCAGCCCGCCCGCGGCGATGGCCGTCAGGGCGGCGTCGGCCCAGTCGTCAGGGGTCAGCCGGCGGCGGGCCTTCTGGTCGGGCACCTCCATACGGTACCGTACGGAACCACCATACGGTGGCGTATGGTCGCGGCTGGGGAGGCGACGATGGCGTACGACGTGATCGTGGTCGGGGCACGTGTGGCCGGCGCGGCGACGGCGATGCTGCTGGCCCGCGCCGGGCTCCGTGTGCTCGCCGTCGACCGGGTGGCGTTCCCCCGCGACACGGTGTCGTCACACCAGGTGCAGGTCCCGGCCGTCGCCCGGCTGGCGCGCTGGGGCGTGCTGGACCGGTTGATCGCCGCGGGCACGCCGCCGGCCCGCGACGTCCGGTTCGACTCCGGGCGGGTGGTGCTGGCCGGCCGCTATCCGCCGGTCGGCGGCGCCGACGCGCTGTACAGCCCTCGGCGCACTCTGCTCGACGCGGCGCTGCTCGACGCGGCCCGATCGGCCGGGGCCGAGGTCCGGGAGCGGTTCCGGGTCGAAGAACTGGTCTGGCGGGACGGCGTGGTCGCCGGGGTGCGTGGACGGTGTGGCCGCGGTGCCGGTGTCGTGGCCGAGTCGGCGCGGCTGGTGATCGGCGCGGACGGCAAGCACTCGTTCGTCGCCGCCGCGGTCGGCGCGCGAGTGCGGCGGAGCGCGCCCGTCCGGACCTTCGCCGGCTACGGGTACTGGTCCGGCGTGCCGCTCGCGACGGGGGAGCTGTACCACCGCGCCGGGCGGGTGGCGGCGGCGTTCCCGACCGGCGACGGACTGACGGTGGTGTACCTGGCGTCCCCACTGGCGGAGCTCGGTGCGGCACGTCACGATCTCCTGGCCCACCATCTGGCCGGGCTGGACCACTGCGGCGACCTCGGTGCCCGGGTCCGCGCCGGCGTGCTGGCCGAGCGGCTGCGCACGACGCCGGACCTGCCCAACGTCGTGCGGGCGGGCTGGGGGCCGGGCTGGGCGCTGGCCGGCGACGCGGGCGCCGTCATGGACCCGGTGACCGCTCAGGGCATCGCGCACGCCCTCGCCGACGCCGAGTCGCTGGCCGCCGCCGTCGTGGCCGGGCTCGGTGGCGCGCGGCCGCTGGACCCGGCGCTGGCCGCGTGGGAGCGGCAGCGCGATCACCGGCTCCGCCCGATGTTCGATCTCACCCTGCGCCTCGCCGAGCTGCGCCAGCGCCGCATCGACCACGCGCTCTTCGCGGCCCTCGCCCAGCAGCCCGCGGAGGTCGGCCGGTTCCTCGGCGCCCTGGCCGGGATCGTCCCCGCGGACCGCTACTTCACGCCGCGCGTGGTGCTGCCGCTCATCGGCGCGGCCGCGCTGCGCCGGCTGCGCGCGTGACGTCCGGAACGATGCGGTGCGATGCGTTGTGTCCGATCTTCGGGTCGGCCAAGATGCATTGCCATGACTCAGCTCGACCCCCGGCAGGCACGGACGCGGTACCTCATCCTGCTCGCCCTGCGGTGGCTGCCGTCCGGCATGCTGCTGCCGGTTCTGACGCTGCTGCCGCTGGAGCGCGGGCTCACGCTCTCCGAGCTCGGGCTCGCCGCCGCCGCGCAGGGTCTGGTGGTGTTCCTGCTCGAGCTGCCCACCGGCGGCATCTCGGACGCCCTCGGGCGCCGGCCGGTGATGGTCGCCGCCGGCCTGATCAGCCTCGGCGGGCTGGCCCTCATCTACACCGCCGACTCCTTCGTCGTGTTCGCGCTGGCCTTCGCCGTGCAGGGCGTCTACCGAGCGCTGGACAGCGGGCCGCTCGAGGCCTGGTACGTCGACACCGTCCAGGCGACCGAGCCTGACGCGAACCTCTCCGAAGGGCTCTCGCGGGGCGGCACCGTCGCCGGGATCGCGATCGGCGGCGGCGCGCTGCTCGCCGGCGGCCTGGTCGCGATCGGGCCGATCGGCTCCGTCGAGTCGCTGGCGTTGCCCGTCCTCGTCGCCGCGGTGTTCCGGCTCGTGTCCGTGCTCGCGACGATGCGGCTGCTGGTCGAGCCCGGCCGCTCGACGAGCTGGCGGGCGTCGCTCACCGCCGCCCGCGAGGTGCCGGGCGTCATCACCGGGAGCCTGCGGCTGCTGCGGGGGTCGCGGATCCTCCAGGCGCTGGTGTGTATCGAGCTGTGCTGGGGCCTCGGCGCCATCGCCTACGAGTCGCTGACGCCGATCCGGATGGCCGAGGTGCTCGACGACGCCGACCGCGCCGGCGCGATCATGGGCCCGGTTGCTGCCGCGGCCTGGTTGGCGTCAGCGGGTGGCGCGGCCCTCGCGCCGATCATCTCGCGGTGGATCGGCGTGGCGGCGACGGCGGCCACGACCCGGCTGGCGCAAGCCGTCTTCATCGCGACCATGACACTGTTCGCTGGTCCGGCCGGGCTGATCGTGGCCTTCCTGGCCTGCTACCTGGCTGACGGCGCGTCGAGCCCCATGCACATGACGCTGCTGCACAAGGAGGTGACCGGCGCCCATCGGACCACGATCGTGTCGCTGAGCTCGATGGTGTTCCAGCCGGCCTCGGCGATCGGCATGCTCCTGCTGACGAACGTCGCGGAGTCGGCGTCGGTGGCGACCGCGATGGTGGTGGGCGCGGTCGTCGTGGCGCTGGCGGTGCCGCTGTACCTGCCCGCGTACCGGGCGGAGCGGCGGGCCGAGCCGGCCGGCGATGTGGAAGGGCCGCCGGCCGGCTCGGTCGCGTAGTCGCCTCAGTCGCTCAGCAGCCGCGGCCCGACCCCGGCCAGTTCGGCGTCAGCCGCGTCGGCCAGGACGCGGTCGCGCGCCGTCGGCGCGTCGACGCCGTCCTCGATCATTCGACGCGCGATCAGGCCCGCGACCGCCGGCGTGGCGAACGACGTGCCGGACCAGACGGCGTGCCCGCCGCTGAACTCTGCCGTCACACCGCCGTGGTACTCGTAGGTGCCGTTGGGGAACGGAACGGTGACGTTGTCGCCCGGCGCGTAGACGTCGACCCACTCGCCGTGGTTGGACCAGCCGGCCCGGGCCGAGCCGTCCTCGGTCAGGCCACCGACGCTGGTCACCCAGTCGAAGGCCGCCGGCCAGAACTTCTCGTCCGAGCCGTTGTTGCCGGCCGCCGCCACGACGACGGTGTCCGGGTGCGCCGCCAGTACCTCGTCGCGGAACGCCGCGAACGCCACCGACGCGACGTGCTCACGCGTGTACATGCCGGCCTGCAGGCTGACGACGTCGGCGCCGGACTCGACCGCCGCGGTGAGCGCGTCGACCACCGTCACCTCGTCGACGGCGCCTCCGACCAGACAGCTGTCCACGTGGACCGACGTCGACTCGGCGCCGGAGACGGCGAGCAGGCAGGCCGCCGCCGCGGTGCCGTGCCCGCCGTACGGCTCGATGCGGTCGCTGCCGTCGGCGTACACCTGCGCGTCGGCCCGTGAGTCGCCGGTGACGGCGCTGAACCGCTGGTATCCCGCCTCGTCGGCGAGGGCGTGGACGAAACCGGTGTCGACGACGGCGACGCTCGATCGCCGGGTGCCGAAGGGCTCGGGCAGGTCCCGCACCGGCCCGTCGGACGGCACCGGCTCAGTGGCAGGGCACATTGCCATGTGCACCTGGGAGTCGAGCACGTGGTTCGGGGTGACAAGGTCGTCGCGGCCGAGCGTGCTCGCCAAGGCGTCGGCAAGATCCGCGGCGTCGCGGTCGCCGACGTCGAGGACGCGGAGGTCCGCCGGGCCGTGGGCGACCTCCGGACCCGGCTGGCCGATCGCATCGAACGCGGCCAGGGCCGTGGCGAGGTCCCCGGCGCGGCAGACGAGCTGGCCCTGTCGGTACAGGTATTCGACCCCGACACCCGTCCGATGCCAGCGCACGCCCATCTCGAAGCCGTCCGGCCGCCGGGCGATGTTGCGGTGCAGCCGCTGGATCTCTTCCATCAGCCGGTGGTTCTGGTCGAACATCGCATCGGCCGACGCGGCGTCGGCCGAGATCGTGGTCGGAGAGGGACGATGCGCCATGGTGACTCCTGAGCGTCAGGTGGCGGAGATAGATTCTGGCAAGGTACCCCCGCCACCATGACCGTTCAAGACCTCATGACGCCTTATGTCGGACTCAGACGATGAGTCGCGGTCCGGTGTGCGGCAGCGCCCCGATCGCCGCCTCCTGCAGCACGATGTGCCGTGCGACGGGCGCGGACACCTCTCGCTCGATCATGCGGCGGGCGATCAGGCCGGCCACCACCGGAGCCGCGAACGACGTGCCGGACCACAGGGCGTGTCCGTTGCTGAACCGGGCCGAGGTCTGGTCGACGTAGTCGTAGCGGCCGTTCGGGTAGGGGATGACGGTGCTCTCGCCAGGTGTGTAGGCGTCGACCCAGTAGCCGAAGTTGCTCCACGGCGCCCGGTAGTCGCCGCCACGGGTCAGTGCGCCGACCGCCGTCACCCAGCTGTAGGCCGCCGGCCAGAACGGCATGTCGGTGCCGTGGTTGCCGGCCGACGCCACGACCACCGTGTCCGGGTGTTTGCTCAGGACCCGGCGGTAGAACATGTCGAAGGCCTTGGGCGTGTTGCCCGGCCGAGCGTAGAGGCCGGCCTGCACGCTCACGACGTCCACCCCGGCCTTGACGACCTTCTCCAGATCCTCCACGATCGCCAGCTCGTCGACGGCGCCGCCGAGCAGACAGTCCCTCACCTCGACCTCGACGGAATCGGCGCCCGACACCGCGAGGAGCCGTGCGGTCGTCGCCGTGCCGTGCCCGCCGTACGGCCGGATCTCATCGGTGCCCTGCACGTAGACGTCGTCATCGATCTCGTACTTCTTCACCGCCGAGAACCGGCTGAAGCCGGAGTCGATCCCAGCCTCCGGGAAGTACCCGGTGTCGACGACGGCGACCTTCGGGCGACCCGGGCCGACAGGCTCCCCGATGACGGGGATGGGCGCGTGGAACGGCACCGGCTCGGTCGCTGGGCACATGGCCGAGTGGACCTGGGCGTCCAGGACGTGATTGGGCGCGACGATGCGCTCATCGCCGAGCACCTCCGCCAGCTTCGCGACGATGTCCGCGGCGTCGGCATCCGGAACGTGCAGGACCGCCAACCCGACCGGCCCTTCGGTGATCTCCGGCCGGCCCAGCCGCAGCCGGTCGAACGCCTCGAGGACGGTGTCGAGGTCGCGCTCGTCGCAGATCAGCTGGCCCTGGCGGTACAGATACTCGATCGCCGTCTCGTCCCGGTTCCAGCGAGCGGCGAGCTCGAACCCCCGATCTTTCGTGCGTCGCGCGCTGTTGTCGCGCAGCCTTTCGAACTCCTGATGGAGCCGTTCGCGGTCTTGTTGCATGGCATTCCCCCAAGCATGATCCGGACAAACGCCTACATGTCTAGCATCAGAGGGTGACCTCGGGAAGTACGTCGGCGACACTTGCCACGATGCATCTGCCGGCGCTGGCCATGTCGCGGCCCGAAGAGGCACGTGTGCTGTCCGAAGCGGTACTGAAGCGCAACGCGCCGCCGCTGGATCGCACGTACGCGTTCCAAGCGATCGGGATCGTCGAGCGTGAGCAAGGCAATCTGGCCCGGGCCATCGCCGCGCTGCGCAAAGGCATCACGCTCAGCCGGCGCAACGATCTTCCGGCGCGGGAAGCCGACTTGCAGGCGAGCCTCGGCACCGCCTTGAGCTTCACTGGGCGTCGTGCACGTGCATTGGGCGCGTTCGAGCGCGCCCTCGAGCTCAGCGACGGTTCGGACCGGGCGCGCGTGTTCGTCCGGCGAAGTGCGGCCTATCTGCATTTCCAGGAATTCCCCGCGGCCTATGCCGACGGATCGGCGGCCGCCGAGATTCTGGCTCGCGTCGGTGACCCGACCTGGGAATCCCGGGCGAGGACCAATGTCGCCTGGGCGCTGATCGGCGCGGGACGCTTCGCCGAGGCAGAAGGTCAGCTCTTGGCTGCGCAGGAACTCGCGGTCGCCGATCGGCAGGACTACCTGGCCGCGATCATCGTGCAGAACCGGGGAGATCTGGCCCATCGGATGGGGGACCTGCCACAGGCACTGCGCCTGCTCTACGACGCCCGCGGCCGTTACGACGAGTTGGGTGTCTTCCCGCCCGAGGTGGTCCGCGACCTCGCACTCGTCCAGTTGGCGGCCGGGCTCACCGAGGACGCCGCCACGACGGCGGACGAGTTGGTGGCGGTGCTGGACGGGGCGCGGGACTCGGCGCTGCGACGGTCCGACGGGTTCATCGCGGCCGCCATCGTGCACCTGGCCGCGGGCAACGCCGGCAGGGCCGCCGATCTGGCGCGACGGGCGGCGAGGTCGAGTCGCCGGCAGGGGCACGACGACGCGGAGCGGCATGCGCGGGTGGTGCTGTTGCGGGCGCAGGCCGAGGCGGGCGCCGTCACGAAGCGGCACGCCCGGGCGGCCGCCGAGCTGGCGGCGGAGCTGACCGACCGCTTCGCGTCCGAGCGTCTCGACGCGTTGGTGCTGGCGGGCCGGCTGGCGCTGGCCACGGGACTGCCGGAGCTGGCCGGGGAGGCGCTGCGGACGGCGGCGGCCGGTCGCCGGGGGCGAGGGTCGGCGCTGCGCCGGTCCACCGGCTGGTACGCGCAGGCGCTGCTGGCCGAGTCCGCCGGCGACCGCCGGGCGATGCTGCGCGCCTGTGGCCGCGGACTCGACGTCCTCGACACCCACGCGCTGTCGCTCGGCGCGACGGAGCTGCGGGCGCGCGCGACCGTGCACGGCGGCGACCTCGCGGCGCTCGCCACGCGACGGGTCGCCGTCGACGGGTCGGCGCGGGAGTTGCTGCGCTGGACGGAGCGCTGGCGCGGCACCCTGCACTCCCTGCCCTGGCCGGCGGCCCACCACGACGCGGAGCTCGCCGCCGAGCTCGGCCGGCTGCGCGCCGTCGGCAGCCTCATCGGCAGCCACGCCGACGAGGCCGAGCGGCGGCGCATCGAGGAGCGCATCCGCCGCCACGTCCACGGCCGCGACGCGGCCGCCGCCCACCAGCGCACCCAGACCACGGGCCGCCGTCGCCTGGACGTCGGTGAGCTGCTCGACACCCTCGGCGACCGGACGCTGGTGAGCATCATCGGGCTGCGTGGCGGCCGGTTCCACGCGGTCGTCGCGCGCGAGGGGCGGCTGAAGCACGTGGTCGCCGGTGACTCCGGCGCCGCGCTGGACGAGGTCGAGTACGCCAAGTTCGCGCTGCGCGGCGCCGCGGTGGCGGCCGACGCCGTGGCGGGGGTGCTGCTCGCCGCCGCCGAGCCCGGCCTGGCGCGGCTGCAGGAGACGATGCTCGGTCCGGCGGTCCGCGAGCTGGGCGACGGGCCGGTCGTGCTGGTCCCGCCGTCGACGATGCAGGCGGTGCCGTGGGGCGCGCTGCCCGCGCTGCGCGACAGCGACGTGACGGTGGCGCCGTCGGCGACCGCCTGGCTGCGCGCCCGCACGAGCACGCCGCCGGCCGACCGCGGGGTCGCCCTGATCGCCGGCGCCGACCTCGCGTCGTCGGGTGCGGAGGTCGGCGTGCTGGCCGGTGTATACCCCGACGCGACCGTGCTGACCGGCGACGACGCCACCGCCGACGCCGCGCTGGCCGCGTTGGACGGGTCCTGGCTCGCGCACGTCGGCGCGCACGGCCGGTACCGCGGCGACAACCCGATGTTCTCGTCGCTGGAGCTGGCCGACGGCCCGCTGACCGTGTTCGACATCGAGCGGCTGCAGTCGCCGCCGTACCGCCTGCTGCTGACGGCGTGCGAGTCCGGCGTCGGCTCGCCCACCGGCGCCGACGAGCTGCTCGGCCTGACGACGTCGCTCTCGGCGCTGGGCACCGCCGGGCTGCTGGCCACCGTCGTCCCGGTGAGCGACGCCGCGAGTGTCGATCTCAGCCTCGTCGTGCACGAACGGCTGCGCACCGGCGACGATCTGGGCGCGGCGCTGCTGGCGGCCCGCCGGGCCGCGGCCGGTGCGCGGGACCGGGCGACGGCGTGGTCGTTCCTGGCGCTCGGCGGGGCGTGAAGCTGCGTGAGTCGCGTCACACGGTAACGGTCGAATGCCGCGTATGGTGATCACCGTGCCCCTCACCATTGGATTCGACCTCGATCTCACTCTCGTCGATTCCGCGGAGGGCATCACCGTCTCCATGACCGAGGCGTTCCGGCGCGTCGGCGTCGTCATCGAAGCGCGGCAGCTGCTCCCGATGATCGGCCTGCCGCTCGACACCACGCTGCGCGCGTTCGTCCCCGAGGAGCGCGTCGACGAGGCCCGCGACATCTACCGCGAGCTCTACCCGGTCATGGGCATCCCGGGCACCAAGCCGCTGCCGGGCGCCCACGAGGCCGTCGACGCCATCCATGCGCACCGCGGTGTGGTGCTCGTGGTCAGCGCCAAGATCGAGTCCGCGGTCCGCGCGGTGCTCACGCACGTCGGCCTGCCGGTCGACGACGTCGTCGGCGAGCGGTACGCGGAGTCCAAGGGTGCCGCGCTGAAGGAACGCGGCGCCGACGTGTACGTGGGCGACCACCCCGGCGACATGGTCGGCGCCCGGACGGGCGGGGCCTACGCCATCGGCGTTACGACGGGCGGGCACGACGCGGTCGCGCTGCGCGAGGCAGGCGCCGACGTCGTCTTCTCCGACCTGCTCGACTTCCCGTTCTGGCTCGACGACTACGACAGTCAACCCGCCGGCCGAGCGTGAGGTGAGCTCCGCAACGGGAGGCACGTACACTGCGGGCGCATGAGGCCGATGAATGTCCGCCACGCCCGACCGTTGGCCATCACAGCGCTCGTCGTGGGCGTCCTGCTGCTGGCCGTCTCACTCCTCAGCCCGCAGCCGACCGGCATGTTCGCCGGCTCCGTCCTGGCCCTGCTCGGCATCCTCCAGCTGGCCAACCCGATGCTCAGGGTCGACGCCGGCGAGGTGCGGGTGTGCAACCCGCTCGGCATGACGATCAAGCGCTTCGACGTATCCTCGCCGGCCGATCTGACGATGGACGGCAAGGTGCTGCAGCACGTGCCGAGCGGTAAGAAGATCGCGAGAATCGGGTTCGGCGCCGACCAGGAGGATGTCGCCGCGCTCCGCTCCCAGCTGCAGCCCGAGCCGACCGGCTGACCCCTCAGAGCACCAGCCGACGCAGCAGCCGGTCCAGCTCCTCCGCGGGGTCGTCGGTGAGCCCGGCGTGCACCGGCCCCGTCTGCACGATCGTGCTGCGGGGCGCCGTCAGCCAGCGGAATCGCTCGCCGATCGCCGTCGCGCCGACCGGCCCGGCCGCCGCAGGGTCGGTGCAGGCCGCCGCATACGCCTCGACTGCCGCCGTGACCGCGTCGACGTCGGCCTCCGGGTCCAGCGCGCGCAGCCGGTCGGCGTCGACGTGGGTCGCGGCGGCGAGGTAGTCCGCCTTCTGGCTGTAGACGAGGACGCCCGCGTTGACGAACTCCGCGCGCTCGATGCGCGGGACCACCCGCAGGACGGCGTACTCGAACGGGATCATGCGCCACCCGCCGGCAGCCACGTCGACGACGCCGCGGCACGCGCGGCGAGGTGGTCGGCGTAGACGGCGCGGACGGCGTCCGGCCCGGCGCCGTCCAGTCCCGGCACCTCCGGCAGCCAGTCGTCCGGGACCAGCGTCAGGATCTCCGCCAGCGCCGATGGCGTCACCTGCGGCGCCAGCTCGGCCGCGGCGGCCGGCAGGCCGTCGGCGGCGAACGCCAGCACGTGGTCGTCGATCGGGTACGGCCGTGCGGCGAACGCCTCGACCCCCGGCCAGGTGTGCTGGAACAACAGCGCGGCGCCGTGGTCGATCGCCCACAGTTGCCCGTGCCACGTCAGCAGGTTCGGGTTGCGCCAGCTCCGGTCCACGTTGACCGTCAGCGCGTCGAGCCACAGCACCTTCGCCGCGTCGCCGGCGTCGGCCTGCCGGCCGTGGCCGTCGTACCCGAGCGAGCGCGGCAGGAAGTCCATGCCGAGGTTGACGCCGACGCTGGCCAGCAGCAGCGCCTGGATCTCCGGGTCGGGCTCGCGCCGCGCGATCGCGTCGTCCAGCTCGACGAGCGCGAGATCGGGCACCCGGATGCCCAGCCGCCGGGCCAGTTCGCCGACGACGATCTCCGCGACCAGCGTCTTCGGGCCCTGCCCGGCGCCGCGGAACTTCACGACGTACGTGCCGAGGTCGTCGCCCTCGACCAGCCCGGGCAGCGAGCCGCCCTCCCGCAACGGTTCGACATAGCGGACCGCGCGTACCACGGGCAGTCCCGTTCGCACCGTCACCGTGGAATCCTCACCATGGCCGACGACGGTACGTCATCGGATTGATCGCCCCCGGAGAGGCCCAGGGCCCTCCGTCGGCCTTAGTCTTGAGAAGGTCTCCCGAGCAACGGGAGAATTGTCCGGTCCCCCCGACACGAAGAGGTCAGCCGTGCCAACGGGCAAGGTCAAGTTTTTCGACACCGAGAAGGGCTTCGGCTTCCTCTCGAAGGACGAGGGCGGCGACGTCTTCGTCCACTCGTCCGCGCTACCCGCGGGCGTCTCGGCCCTGAAGCCGGGGCAGCGAGTGGAGTTCGGTGTGGCGGAGGGCCGCAGGGGTGAGCAGGCGCTCTCGGTGCGCGTCCTCGACCCCCTGCCGTCGGTGTCGGCGGCGACCCGCAAGAAGCCCGACGACATGGTGACCATCGTCGAGGACCTCATCAAGCTGCTCGACGGCTTGTCCAACACCTATCGGCGCGGCCGGCACCCCGACCAGCGCACGGCGCGCCAGGTCGCCACCGTGCTGCGCGCGGTGGCCGACGACCTCGACCTCTGACGTGGTGAGCCCCGCGGGGCTCACTCCTCGGGGCGCTGCGGTGGCGGGGTCGACGGCGACGGCGTGCGCGCAGGCGGGCGGACCCGCAGCGCGAACACCAGCCCGCCGACCATGACGATGGTCGCCACCGTCATGCCCAGCCACGGGATCAGCGGCAGCACGATGCCGACGCCGCCGCCGACCACCCAGCCCAGCTGCAGCAGCGTCTCGGAGCGGGCGAACGCGTTGGAGCGGTTCTTCTCCGGCACGTCGCGCTGCACGATGGCGTCGAGCGACAGCCGGCCCAGCTGCTGGGCGAAGCCTGCCGCGAGCCCGACGAGGATGACCGTCAGCAGGTTCCAGAAGAGGGCCGTGACCAGCGTGCACGCCGCGGCGAACCCGACCAGTGCCATGACGGTGCGGTCGGGGCTGCGCGCCTGCACGAGCGCCCCGACGGACGAGCCGAGGGTGCTGCCCAGCCAGGCGGCGGCCGCGACGATGCCCAGCAGAACGAGGTCGTCGAGCCCGGCGACCGGCGCCTCGCGCAGCACGAAGGCCATGAACATGGTCATGAAGCCGGACAGCCAGCGCAGGGTGGCGTTGGCCCGCAGCGCACGGACCACCGCCGGCCCGACCCGGAACTTGCGCGGCTTGCCGGGCACGGTGGCCGACCCGTCGTCGTCGCCCTCGGTGAGCGACGCCGGCTCCTCGCCGATGGAGAGGTCGACCTTCTTCGGCAGCAGGATCGCCAGCACCGTGGTGCCGACGTAGGCGAAGAACGCCGCGCGCAGCGGCCAGTCGTCGCCGATCTGCGCCAGCCCGATGCCCACCGGAGCGCCGAACAGCGTGCCGAACGTGGCCGCCAGCTGCAGCCGCGAGTTCGCCGCCACCAGCGTCCAGCCCTCCGGCAGCAGCCGGGGCACCGCGGCCGCCCGCGCGACGGCGTAGGCCTTCTGACCGACCAGCACGCCCAGCGCCGCCGGATAGAGCCACACCCCACCGCCGATGACGGCGTCGGCGGCGACCCAGGCGAGGAACCCGCGGCTGGCCGCCGTGAACCCGATGGCCCACCGGCGGCCGTGGCTGAAGCGGTCGAGGAACGGGCCGAGCACCGGCGCGACGACCGCGAACGGCGCCATGGTGAGCAGCAGGTACAACGCGACGTTGCCGCGAGCCTCCGTGGTGGAGACGGAGAAGAACAACGTGCCGGCCAGTGCGACCGTGACCAGTGCGTCGGCGAAGGCGCTGGCGGCGTTGAGCTCGATCAGCCGGGACAGGCCCGTCTTCCCCGCACCCTGGGCCTCCGCGGCGCGATGCAGGCGGTTGGCGCTGAACCGGGCCGCGCGCGACGTGCCGGATGCGGCGGATCGGGCCGCCCGGCCGGTGGCACCGGCGGCGCGGCGTACGCGGTCGCCGGTGGACGGCGGACCCGGCGGGGGCGGCGGCAGCGACCGGGTGCGGTCGTCGCCGCCCGAGTGGCCGTCGCCCGGAGGCTGGCCGTTGCCGGGTGGATGTCCGCCGCCGGGCGGTCGCCCGTTGTCACCCGAGTGGCCGTTGCCGGACGCCTGCTCGCCACCGGCGAACGGCGACTCGTACGCACCGCCGTCGCCGCGCGCGCCACGCCCCCCGCCCTCTCCGGGCGGGCCGGCCAGCGGATCGGTTTCAGCCACACACCCATCCAACCGCATCGGGCCGGCGGGACCGGAGGATGTCCCCGGATCGGGCGCGATGTGTCGATCATGGCGCGAGTTTGCGACAATCGATTCTCGTGACCGCCGCATCGTCTCGCACCCGCCCCGCCAAGGCCGACTCCGTCCTCGTCAAGGCCGTCGAGGATGCGCGGGCGGCCGCCGTCGACGTCGGCAGCGACGACGCCGTCGGCGACCATCTCGGCCACGACGCCGAGGGCGAACGCGTCGTCACCCATTACTTCGCCTGCGAGCTGGCCGGGTACGTCGGCTGGCGTTGGGCGGTCACCGTCACCCGGGCGTCGCGGTCCAAGCTGATCACGGTCAGCGAGTGCGTGCTGCTGCCCGGCGCCGACGCCGTCCTCGCCCCGGCCTGGGTGCCGTGGGACGAGCGGGTCAAGCCCGAGGACCTCGGGCCCGGCGACCTCCTGCCGGTCGCCGAGGACGACTACCGCCTCGAGCCCGGCTACGCGACGGCCGAGGAGCAGGACGCTCTCGAGGTGGTGCAGGAGCTGGGCCTCGGCCGCGAGTGGGTGCTGTCGCGCGAGGGCCGCGACGACTCCGCCCTGCGCTGGTTCGAGGGCGACACCGGCCCGCACACCGACATCGCGAAGGCGGCGCCCGGACGCTGCGGCAGCTGCGGCTTCTCGGTGCTGCTGGCCGGCACGCTCGGCCACGCCTACGGGGTGTGCACCAACGAGCGCACGCCGTTCGACGGCAAGGTCGTCTCACACGCCCACGGCTGCGGCGGGCACTCCGACGTGCGGCTGCCCGCGCCGTCCGAGGACGCCGCCGAGCCGGTCGTCGACACCCTCAGCTACGAGCTGGTCCCGCTGGAGCTCGACGCGCCGTAGCATCGGGCCCCGTGGACGTCTTCGACACCGCGGCGCTGCGCGAGCGCGTCCTGGCGGCCTGGTCCGCGTCGCCTGCCCGGTTCCGCGAGGACGCCAACGCCGAGGACGAGCTGGCCCGTGGGTCCTACCGCGACCGTGTGGTCGTCGAGCTGGCGCAGAACGCCGCCGACGCGGGCGCCCGGGCCGGTCGTCCGGTGCGGCTGCTGCTGCGCCTGAGCGGGTCGACGCTGGTCGTGGCCAACACCGGCGCGCCGCTCGACGCGGCCGGGGTCGAGGGCCTGTCGACTCTGCGCGCGTCCACCAAGCGCGACGGCGACACCGTCGGCCGGTTCGGGGTCGGTTTCGCCGCCGTGCTGGCGGTGACCGACGAGCCGCGGGTGCTGACGGCGTCGGGCGGCGTGCGGTGGTCGCGGTCCGACGCGCTGCGCGCGGCGGAGTCGGTGCCGGAGCTGGCCGCCGAGCTGGCCCGGCGCGGTGAGGCGGTGCCGGTGCTGCGGCTGCCGTTCCCGGCGTCCGGTGTGGCGCCGGAGGGGTACGACACCGCCGTCGAGCTGCCTTTGCGCGACGTCGACGCGGTCCGGCTGGTTCGCCGGCTGCTCACCGAGATCGACGACGCGCTGCTGCTGGCGCTGCCGTGGCTGGGCGAACTGGTCGTCGACGTCGACGGCGAGATGCGCCGGCTGTCCGCGGGCGGAGCGACGACGCTGGCCGACGGGCTGGTGGAGCGGCGGATCGGTGAGCGGACCTGGCGGCTGGCGACCCGCACCGGCGCCGCGCCGGACCAGCTGGTGGCGGACCGGCCGTTCGAGGAGCGGACCCGGCCGGGGTGGTCGGTGACGATCGCGGTGCCGGTCGGCGACGACGACGGGGTGCGCGCGCCGGTCGCGCTGCCGCCGTCGCTGCCGGCCGTCGTCCACGCGCCGACCCCCACCGACGACCGCACCGACCTGCCGGCGTTGGTGATCGCCGGACTGCCGCTGGACTCGTCGCGCCGCCGGGTGGTGACCGGCGCGCTGCTGGACCACCTGGCGGTGCAGGTCGCCGAGGTGTACGCGGGGCTGGTCGCGTCGTTCGTCCCCGCGGCGCCGGGTCCGGCGGTGCTGGCCCTGGTGCCGGGGCCGCTCGGGCTGGAGGCGGTCGACGCCGTGCTGCACCGTGCGATCCGGGCGGCGCTGACGGCGACGCCGTTCGTGCCCGGCGCCGGGGGCGAGCTGCTGCGTCCGGCGGAGGTGACGCTGGTCGACGGCCTGAGCCGGACCGGCGACCCGGCGGCGCTGGGCGGCGTGGTCCGGGGGCTGCCCGCGCGCGACTGGTGGCGACCGGAGGTGCTGGCCGGGCTGGGCGCCACGGTGACGCCGCTGGCCGACGTCGTCGACGAGCTGGCCGGGGAACGGCTGGCGGCGCCCGCGTGGCGCTCGGTGTACGACGCGCTGGACGGGTCGGATCGGGAGTCGCTCGGCGCGCTGCCGGTGCCGCTGGTCGACGGCCGGTTGGTCCGCGGGCCGCGTGGGCTGCTGGTGCCCGGCGAGGTGCGCCCGGAGCTGCTGGCGCCGTTCGACCTGCGGGTCGTGGCGCCGGACGCCGTTCACCCGCTGCTCTACCGACTCGGCGCCGTCGACGCGACCGCAGCCTCGGTGCTGCGTGATCCACTGGTTCAGGGCGCCGTCGCCGACCTCGCCGAGAGCGACGACGACCCCACGCCGATCGCCGACGCCGTGCTCGGGCTGCTCGCGGAATCCGGTCTCGACGCCGCCGACGAGCCGTGGCTGGCCGGCCTGCCGTTGGCCGACGCGACCGGTGCCGCGGTTCCGGCGCGCGAGCTGCTGCTGCCCGGCTCGCCGCTGCTGACCGCGCTCGACGCCGACCCGGCCGAGTTCACCGTCTCGCCGGAGCTGGTGGGCCGGTTCGGCCCGGCCGTGCTCCGGGCCGCCGGGGTACGCGACGGGTTCGCCGTCGTCCGCGACACCGACGTGACGCTGGAGCCGGACACCTGGCACGACCTCGACGACGAGGACCGTTGGGTCGACGACGTGCTCGCCGGACTGCCGGTCCCGCCGGTGCTGTCACATCGATTCGTCTCCTCGGCGACGCCCGCGGGTGTCGCCCTCACCGGTGAGTTCGCCGCCGTCGCCGAGCTCGACCTGGTCCGCGAGGACGCCTGGCCGCGGGTGCTGGAGTGGCTGGCCGCCGACGCCGAGGCCCGGGCCGCCGTGGTCTCGCCGGTGCGGCTGACGCTGGCCGACGGCGCCCAGCGCGACGTGCCGTCGTACACCGCGTGGTGGTTGCGGCGGCACGCCCGGATCGGCGGCCGTCCGCTGACCGGGCTCGCGCTGCCCGGCGCCGACCCGGTGGTGGCGGCGTTGCTGCCGGTCGCCGACGTCCCGGTCGACGACGCGTTCGCGGCGGCCGTCGGGCTGGCGCGAACGACCGGTGAGCTCGACCCGGACGCCGTCCTCGCCCGGCTGGCCGAGGACGACCTGGAGCTGCCGGCCGCGACGCTGGCCCGCGTGTACGCGGCGCTGGCCGCGCACGACCCGGCCGGCGTGCGGGCGCCGGAGCGGATCCGAGTCCCGGACGGCGTCGGCAGTCGCGTCGTGCCCGCCGCATCGGTCATGGTCTGCGACGGCCCGCACTGGCTGCAGCTCGGCCTGCCCGAGCTGATTCCCGGCCCGGCCGCCCTGGCCGATCTGCTCGACGTCGACCTCGCGTCGGAGGTGCACGACGCCGCGCTCCGCGACGCCGGGCGTCGGCAGCCGGTGCCGGGCGTGGCCGCGGCGGTGCTCGGCGTCACGCCGCCGACGTACCTGGAGCACGACGACCTGATCGTCGGCGGCGTGTCCGTCGACTGGTGGCCCTCCGGCGACGACGTCCACGCCGCGACCACTGACGGCCTGGCACGCGGGCTGGCCTGGACGACCGGTCAGTGGGCGAAGCGCTGGCTGCTCGCCGAGGCACTGGCCGATCCGGATGCGCTGCCCGGCCTCCTGGCCGACGACGCCTTCGACTGACCGGTCACCGCGTCGCCCGGCTCCACCATGATCATGTTCCCTAGCGGCGTCCCAGTGGCCGCCAGGGCACATGATCATAGTGGCGGCGTCCACGCAGCGCGCCGATCGTTCCCGCGCCGCCTTGGTGGCTCTGCCGGCCATCGGCCTGAGCACGCCTCGACGTCGCCACACTGTCCGGTTCGTTCCTGGTTCGCGGCGTGGCCGGCCGTGCGGGCGCACCTCGGGCTCTGCCGCCGTGGCTTGGCGTGACGTGTGGCCCGTGGACATCGTTGATCATCAACGATCGCCTACATCACCAGGCGTTCTCCTGCTCTGCGAGGCGTGCATGCCTGGTGGAGTGGGAGAACGCCTGGTGGAGTGGTGTGTGAACCGGTGTTCACGGGCGATTTGGTGTCGCTGGGGCGGCAGTGAACCGCCTCCTGATCACCGTTCTCACCATGGCGCACGCCGACGTCGACGGGGCCGGGTCAACAGCGCGTAGCGGCCACTCCGACAGCGGGCGCAGCCAGGCCAACGCAGCAGTGGCCGGACGGTCGGTGGGCGCGGTCGGGTGAATGGCGGGCGGCGGCAGGATCGACGGCGGGCACAGTCGTGTCGACGGTGGGACGGCCGAGCCAACGGCCAACACCCAGCAGCCGCCAGATCGACGGCCGACCCTGCAACCACTGCACCCTGGACACTGGACCGCTGGATCCCTGGACCACGCGAGTGGACCTTGAGGTGTGCCCAGACTCGCCCCGTCCCCCTGATAGCTGCCCGTTCTTGGCCGCGGGCGTGCGGTTCAAGCGGTCGTCGTCGGCGCGGAGCGCCCGTCAGTCCGCTTGAGGCGCGCGTTCGCGGCAGGAGAATGGGGCAGCAGGGGGACGGCGAACGGCACAGACCCGGTGAACGAGCGCACCGGCCAACGGACGGCCCGACCACCAGTAGCTCGGCCCACCAGTAGGCCGAACTGACCAGCAGGCCCGGCCGACCAGCAGACCCGAACCGAGCGAGCTGACCAGCCAGCCACGGTGGACCGAGCCGGCGGACGGGACGAGCCGGCGGACGGAACGAGCCGGCGGACGGAACGAGCCGGGCGGATGTGAACCGGGCGGATCGAGCGGACCCGATCCACGACCCGGCGCCCGACGCCCGACCTACGGATCGAGCAGAAGAGCCGGACGTGATCACGTTCACCACCCGATCCCGCGCTTCCCCAGGGCGCAACCGCGATCGAGCATGAGCGACCCGTCGTGATGACGCCGGGGGCGCGAGTGCCCATCGGGCGCGGGGGACGCCCGCCCGGACGCCGAAGCCACCCCTGACGGCATCCACCCCCGAACGCCGCCGCCGGCGGTCAGAACCGCCGGCCGCCGCCCGAGCGTCGGGACGAGCGGCGGCTGGAGCCGCCGCCGAAGCTGCGCCGCCGACTGCGGCCGCTGCTGGACCCGCTACCCCAGCCGCCGGAGCGGCCGGAGCCCGACGAGCCGTCGCCGGAGGACGCCATGGCCTCGCCGGCGGCGCGGCTCACCGACCTGCTCATACGCGACAGCCGGGCCCGTGGGCGGTGGGAGTCCCAGCGGCTCCACAGCGAGCCGCGGGCGCGCGAATGGCCGTCGTGCGGGAAGCGCCAGCTGCCGGCGGTGCCGTTCCAGTAGCCCTCGATGTAGGCGACGAGGTCCTCGCCGCCCTCCCAGTAGCTGCCGCGACCGGCCTGGCGGGCCTGCGGCGCCTCGCCGGCGTCGACCCGGGCGGCGCACTGGTCGCAGACCGGCACCTCGCGCTGCGCCCCCTCGGGTGGAGTCCACTGCCGGGCCTGTGTGCTCGGACCGTGCCGCGGGTCGAAGAAGCACGGCGCCGTCTGCTCCGGGACCGGCCGGCCCTGCTGCAGCGCCTCGAGACAGGCGATCTTGTAGCGCGCGGTGCCGAGCAGCGACGTGACCGACTGGACGTCGTCGTCGGCGGCGGCCTGGTCGAGCCGGTGCCGGGCCTTCTCGACGGTGTCGAGGATCTCCTTCGTCAGCCCCGCCTGCGCGATGTCGGACGTCGTCGGCAGGGTGGTGACGCGGTCGGACAGCTCGATGACCTCTTCGGTCAGCATCGGCTTGACGACGTCGAGGTGACGCTGCTCGTCGGCGCGGCGGCGGCGCCGGGCGCTGAGCGTCGTCCCGCCCCACCAGAGACCGGCGATCCCGGCGGCGCCGCCGGCCCACGGCGCGACGTCGCGGTAGAGCGGGTGGTCGACGTCGGAGGCGCGGTCGATGAAGCGGTCGATCATCGGGCCGTACTCGGGCGCGCAGCAGTCGACGGCCTGGTCGATGGCGTCGCCGACGTAGTAGGTGGGGCCGTCCTCGCTGTGCTGGACGCCCCAGATGCCGCGGCCGTCGTAGGACGAGTCGGCGACCGACATGACGAGATAGATGCCGTCGACGCCGACGCGGTCGTACAGCTGCGACGCGAGCTCCTCGCCCTCGTAGAGCAGTTCCCGGCCGACCAGGCGGTCCTGGCCCTCGGGGTCGAGCTTCCACGCCGGGACGACGGCGATGCGCATGTCGGCGGGGGCCGTGGCGGCCGCCTCGTCGAGGTCCGCCGCCTCCGTCGAGCCGATGGCGTCGGCGGCGTCGGGGTCGACCCACACGCCGGGCTCGGCCAGTTCGACGGCGACCTCGTCGAGGTAGCGGTCGACGTCGGCTTCGTCCGCGGCTGCCGGGCTCGTCGCGACCCAGAGGCCGGCGGCGGTGGTCAGGGCGAGCGCGGCCGCGGTGCGCGCGGCGGGCCTCATCGGACGGCTCCGGCCAGCCGGTCGCGGCAGGGGGCGCAGACCGGGATCTCGCGGGCGCGACCGCCGGTCGGGGTGTACATCCAGTCGGTCACGGACACTCCATGGCGCTGGTCGAAGAAGCAGTCGTCGCGTCGCGCGGGCAGCGGACGGCCGGCCAGCCGCGCCTGCGCACACGCAAGGCGCCACCGACCGTACTCGACCGTGGACCGGACCGCGCGCAGCACGTGGTCGTCGGGCGTGCCGTCGACGGCCGCGCCGACTTCGGCGTAGGCGTCCATGGCGGCCTGGACGTCGGCGGCGACCGCGGGATCGGTGACGCTGGTGTCGGCGGCGTCGAGCTCCTCGCCGAAGCGGGTGACGTCCTCGCGGGCCAGCTCCTGCCGGTCCTCGAGGGAGTCGGCCTCGTCGTCGAGCACGTCGAAGGACGGCCGGTAGAGCGCCGGTCCCTCCTTGCCGTCGTTCGCCCGCCGGCGGTGCCACCAGAACAGCCCGCCGGCTGCCACGGCCAGCACCACCAGCGCGATGACCAGCGGCAGCACCCAGCCGGCGCCGCCGGAGTCGTCGGGTGCGCCGGGCAGGCCGAGCTCGGTCAGCGCGTCGTCGAGGATCGCGACCTGCTGCGAGCGGGTGTGCCGCTCGACCGCCGTCTCGACCGCGTCGCGTACAGGGGCGTCGACCCCGAAGGCGGCGCCGTACGTGGCCGCGCCGCCGAAAACGACGAGGTAGACGCCGTCGGGTCCACCGGCGGCGTCGACGGCGTCGAGGAACGCCGCGGCGCGGGCGTCGTTGTCGTCGCCGGGCATATCTGACAGCGCCGTGGCCGGGACGACGGCGATGTGGGTGGCCGGCGAGCGACCGTCGACGCGGTCGGCCAGCCGCTCGGCGTCGGCGGGCGGCACGATGCCCGACTGGGTCTCGTCGACGTACACCGGCGCGGACGCCCAGGCCAGGGCGACCTCGCCCGGGTAGTCGCTGGGCGCCGGCTCTTCCCCGGCGACGAGCGTGGTCGCCCGGGACGCCGCATCGACCGTTGTCACGGGAGCCGTCGGGCTCAGCGTGGCCGCGGACGCCGTCGCCGGGCCGAGCGCCGTCGCGGCAGCCACGAGCAGTGCGGCCGCCGGGAGTGTCAGCCGCATGGGTGCTCCTCGCCGGTGGGGTGGGTCAGCGCCCCCGATCCTCACATGCCGCGACGAACTCCAGCGCACGGCCGTGCATCAGGCCGGCCGCCTCGGCGTCGTATTCGCCGGTCAGCGAGGGATCGCCGAACAGGTGCGCCGCGACGCCCGGATAGGAGAAGTAGTGGTACTCGGCTCCGGACGCGGCGGCGGTCTCGGCGAACTCGCGATTGGCGTCGTCTTCGCGGAACGGGTCGAGCTCGGCCTCGTGCACCTGGACCGGGACGGCGGACGGCCACAGCTCGGCGCCGACCGCGCGGACCGGCACCGAACCGTGGAACGCCAGCGCGCCACGGGCGCCCGGCCGTGACGTGACCAGGTGCACCACCGAGATGACGCCGTTGGAGTAGCCCGCGTAGACGACGTCGGGCCGGACGCCGTCGACCGCTGTGTCGCTACGGCGCAGCAGCTCGGCCCGGCCGCCGTACTTCTCCAGGAACTCGAACGCCTCGTCGTAGTCGTCGAACACCGCGCCGCCGTAGAGGTCGGGCACGTGCACGACGTGACCGGCCGCGCGCCACTGCTCGGCGGTGTGCAGCACCCCGGGGCGCAGCCCGAGGACGGAGTGGAACAGCACGATCTCGGTCATGTCTGCGGTTCTACCGGACGGCACCGACAATGTCGGCCCGGTGTCGGGTCAGCGCACGCCGAGCAGGTCCTCGATCGGGGTGATCGCGAAGTAGACCACGAACAGCGCGGCGATGATCCACAGCAGCGGGTGCAGCTCGCGGATCTTGCCGCGGGCCAGCTTGATGATCACGAACGACAGGAACCCCGCGCCGATGCCGGTGCTGATCGAGTACGTGAACGGCATCAGCGCCAGCGTCAGGAACGCCGGGATGGCGATCTCGACGTCGTCCCAGTCGATCTCGCGGACCTGGCCCATCATCAGGAACCCGACCAGCACCAGCGCGGGCGCGGCGGCCTCGTTCGGCACCATCGCGACGACCGGCGCCAGGAACGTCGCGAGCAGGAAGCAGATGCCCGTCACGACGCTCGCGAGGCCGGTGCGCGCGCCCTCACCGACGCCCGAGGCGGACTCGATGTAGGACGTGTTGCTCGACACCGACGCGGCACCGCCGGCGGCCGCGGCGACGGAGTCGACCAGCAGGATCTGCGTGGTCTTCGGCGGGTTGCCGTTCTCGTCGAGCAGCTCGCCCTCGGCGCCGACGGCGACCATCGTGCCCATCGTGTCGAAGAAGTCGGCCAGCATCAGCGTGAACACGAACAGCAGCACGCTCACGACGCCGACGGACTCCCACGAGCCGAGCAGGCTGAAGTTCCCGAGCAGCGAGAAGTCCGGCAGGTCGACGATCTGGTCGGGCACCTGCGGCGCGTTGAGGTTCCAGCCGCCCGGGTTCTCCGCGGACGTGCCGAGGTCGGCGATCGTCTCGACGACGACGGCGAGCACGGTGGTGCCGATGATCGTCCACAGGATCGCGCCGCGGATCTTCAGCGCGAACAGCACGATGACGGCGATCAGCCCGGCGCAGAACACCGCGACCGGCCAGGTGGTCAGCGAACCGCCCTCGCCCATCCCGATCGGCGGCGACGGCATCCCCGTCGAGCGCACGAACCCGGCGTTGACGAGGCCGACCAGCGCGATGAACAGTCCGATGCCGACGCTGATGGCCGTCTTCAGCTGACGCGGGACCGCGCCGAACACGGCCTGCCGGAACCCCGTCAGGACGAGGACCAGGATCACCAGGCCCTCCATCACCACCAGGCTCATCGCGTCGGCCCACGTCATCTGCGACGCCAGCCCGAAGGCGACGAACGCGTTGAGGCCGAGGCCCGCCGCCAGCGCCAGCGGGAAGTTCGCGACCACGCCCATGGCGATCGTCAGGGCGCCGGCCACCAGGGCCGTCGTCGCGGCCACGGCGGCGAGGTCGGGTGCGGCGCCGCCGCCGAGGAAGTTGCCGTCGACGTCGGCGACGGTGCCGATGATCAGCGGGTTCAGCACGATGATGTAGGCCATCGTGAAGAAGGTGACCAGGCCGCCGCGCACCTCGCGGCCGATGGTCGAGCCGCGCTCGGTGATCTTGAAATAGCGGTGCAGCGCGGTGGGTTCGGTCGTGGTGCCGGTGTCGGTCATGAGGGCCTCCGGGCGGCTCGGCGGGGGGACGGACGCAGCCGGTTTCGGGCGTGAGGATGCCAGAAGATCGTTACCGGACGAATACGGCGGGCCGTGGATCGGCTCGCCGCGACAGATGCGGCCGGGCTAGCCTGGGCTATATGGCGAAGCGTCGACGGCGGTCCCCAGGGGAACCCGAGGTCGAGGCGGTCGAGCCCGATCAGGTTCAGCCGCTCGACATCGACGGCGTTCGCACGGTCGCCGTCGTCACCGTTCTCTGGGCGGTCGCGTTCGTTCTGCTCGCCCTGCGCATGGACACCCTGCAGGACGAAGGCCGCGGCTGGTGGGTCTGGACCTGCCTCGCCGGCGTCGGCCTCGGGCTGCTGGGGCTGGAGTACACCCGCAAGCGGCGCGACGCCATCGAGTTCGAGCGCGAGGATGCCGAGGCGGAACGCGCCGAGGCCGAGGCGGCCGGTGGCGAGGTGATGACGCGCGGCGAGGTCATGGCGCGCGACGCCGACGTCCCGCCGTCCGCCGGGCTGCGGCCGGGCGAGGCGCCGCGACGGGGCGCGCCGGCCCGGGGCGAGCCGGTCCGGGGCGAGCCGGTCCGGGGCGACGGGCAGCGGCCGGCCGGCGGTTCGCCCTTCGCCGGCGGGGCGGCGGCCGGTGGATCTGGGGCCGGTGGGCCGCAGAGCGCGCCCGACTCCGTCACGCGGCCGATCGACACCGGCGGCAACCTCCCGCCGGTACGCCCCGAGACCACGCGCACCGACGCCACCCGCGTCGACCTGCCGCCCACCCGGCCCGGCGTGCGCCCCGAGACGCGCGGCGGCCGTCCCGACACCACGACCCACGGCCGGCCCAGCTGGACCGGGGAGCAGCCCGTGCCGCCGTCGCGTCAGGGCCCGCCGACCGGGGAGCAGCCCGTGCCGCCGTCGCGTCAGGGCCCGCCGACCGGGGAGCAGCCCGTGCCGCCGTCGCGTCAGGGCCCGCCGACCGGCGAACGTCCGCGGACCGGCGAGCGTCCGGCGCCCGGGCAGCGGTCCGCTCCGGCCGCGCGGCCGGGACCGGTCACGGGTGAGAACCCGGTCGGGCCACAGCGTCCCGCCGCGTCGCCGCGTCCCGCGCCTGGCGAGCGTCAGGCGGCCCCGTCGCGGCCCACGACCGGGGAGCGTCCGGTGACGCGTCCGGCGGAGAGCCCGGCCGCGCCGCAACGACCCACGATGCCCTCGCGTCCGGCCGCGTCCGAGCGTCCGGCGCCGGCGCCCCGAACCGGCTCGGGCGACAGCCCAGCCGCGCCGCGTCCCGCTGCCGATCGCCGTGCGGCCCCGCCGCCGCCCGAACGTCCGACCCGGCGCACGCCGTCGGCGTCCGAGCTGTTCGGCGACGAGCCGGCCCGCCCCGCTTCCTCTCCTCCGGACGACGACGAGCCGCTGCTCGACACCACCTTCGGCGGCCGCCGCGGGGTCGACGACGCGCCCGACACGCCCGCCGCCGAGGACGACGACACCGAGGGCGGCAGTCGCTACCGCGGCCGCCGCGCCCGCCGTTCCGACACCGCCTGACGCGGACTACCCCCTCGTCCGCGCGGCCGCATCGGTCCGACGCCTGACCCGCTCTGGCGCCGGCGCCGGTCGGTCCTCGCCGGGTCGCTGTCGCCGCCGTCTCCCGGACGCCGGCCGCGTCGGTCGTGCGCCGGGCGCCTCGTCCGCATGGCGGCATCAGTCGGTAGGCCCGACCCGCCTGGCGCCTGACCCGCCTTGACACCGGCGGGTCCGCAGCCGCGCGCCACCGGTCTGAACGTCCCCCGTGGCGGTCAGCCGACGCTGACGTCGGTCCAGACGGCGGCGTGGTCGGAGTAGAACGTGCCGGGATCGTGCTGCGGCAGCCGGGTGTCCACCGTCGCGGCGTCGTGGACCCGCACGGCGCCCTTGGCGAAGATCATGTCGATGCGCTGCGGCGTGATCAGCCGCTCCGTCGGCAGCGGGCTCCACGTTCGTCCCTCGACGGCGACGTCGGGCTCGGCCGCTCGGAACGTGTCGACGAACCCGGCGTCGGTGAGGACCTTGGTCGCGGTGAGGTCGTAGGCCATGCCGAAGTGGTTCGGCGCGCCCGCGTGCGCCGCCGACCAGTCCGCGGCCGGCAGTGTGTTGACGTCACCGCCGATGACGATCGGCACGTCGCCTCCTCCGGTCATCGCCGGCAGGTGCCGACGCACGATCTCGTCGACGTGGGCGGTCTGGCGTCGCCCGGCGGCGACGACGTCGGCCGGGGAGTGCCGCGGCGTCAGCCCTGCCCGGATCGCCGCCGCGTTCTCGTCGATCAGGTAGCCGTCCCACGGATCCGTGTAGTTGCACCAGAGCACGAACGCGTCCAGCTCCCGCCGTCCCGGCAGCCGGAGCCGCACCCCGCCGAGGTTGAAGTCGCTGATGTGCGTCCCACCGGCCGGCTTCGCGTGCACCCGGACCACCGGCAGATGCGTGAAGATCCACAGGTTGTCGCCGCCGGCCGCCGCGTCGGTGATCTTGATCCCGGTGAACCGCCCCCGGCCGGCCCGCCGGGTCAGCTCGCGGGCGATCCGGTCACCGGCGCCGTAGGTCTCGACGGCGAGGTAGACGTCCGGCCGCAGTGCAACCAGCTGGTCGAGCAGGAACGGCAGGTTGCCGGCGCCGACGCCGGTCCCACCGCGGTAGATGTTCCAGGTCAGCACCCGGATCGTCCCCGGTCCCGGTCGAGGCGGCACTCCGGCCGCATCGGCGGACCCGGTGCCGAGCGAGCCCGCGGCGCCGGCGGCGGCGAGGGCTCCGGTCCGCAGGACGGAGCGGCGGCTGAGGCCGGACATGGCGGCACATCCTTCGGTTGGCGGAGAGCGGCGGCGCGGCCAGTCTCTGCAGCCGCCGCCGAGCCGGTCAACGGACGTCGCGAATCGACGTTCAGGCGTCGGGTGCCGCTCACCGGGCGTTCAGCCGCCGGCCGAACCGGCACCAACCGTGCCAGCAGCAAACCGGTGAGACGCCGCTGGCCTTTAGCAAAGGTAATGAGTTAGACTAACGAAAGTGCCAGCCGCGAAGATCTCCCAGAACACCGCGCCCCAGAGCCAGCCGGCGCGCTCGGGCCCGGCGCAGCCGCGTACCCAGGCCGGGCTGGCCAGCTCCCTCCGCATCGCCGTCGGACGGCTGAACCGCCGCATCCGCAACCAGCGCGAGGACGACGCCCTGACGTTGAACCAGCTGTCCGCGCTGGGCATCCTGGAGCGCAAGGGGCCGCTGCCGGTGGGCGAGCTGGCCGCGTGCGAGCGCATCCGCCCGCCGTCCATGACGCGCATCGTGTCCGGCCTCGAGGAGCTCGGCCTCGCCGTCCGCGAGCCCGACCTCGACGACCGCCGCGTCATCAACGTCCGCATCACCGAGGCCGGCAAGGCGCGCACCGCCGCCGACCGCAAGCGCCGCAACGCGTGGCTGACCCACAAGCTGCGCGACCTCTCGCCGGACGAGCGCGAGCGGCTGCGGGCGGCGCTACCCGTGCTCGAGAAGCTGGCCGGCCTGTGAGTCCTACTTTCCATTCCCTCCGGCACCGCAACTACCGGCTCTATTGGTCGGGCATGTTCCTGTCCAACGTCGGCACCTGGATGCAGCGCATCGCGCAGGACTGGCTGGTGCTGGTCGTGCTCGGCGGCGGCGCGCAGGCGGTCGGCATCACGACGGGCCTGCAGTTCCTGCCGTTCCTGCTGGTCGCCCCGTTCGGCGGGCTGCTCGCCGACCGGTTCGACAAGCGCCGGCTGCTCATGTTCACCAACGCGTTCCTGGGCCTGGTCGGTCTCACGCTCGGCATCCTGACGCTCACCGGGGTGGCGCAGATCTGGCACGTCTACGTGCTCGCCTTCCTGCTCGGCGTCGGCACCGCGCTGGACAACCCGGCCCGCCAGGCGTTCGTCTCGGAGCTGGTCGGCAAGGACGACCTCACCAACGCGGTCGCACTCAACAGCGCGTCGTTCAACGCGGCGCGGCTGATCGGGCCGGGCGTCGCCGGCATCCTCATCGGGCTGATCGGCACCGGCTGGGTGTTCATCCTCAACGGCGCGTCGTTCGTGTCGCCGATCCTCGCGCTGCTGCTCCTGCGCGGCGTCGGCGGGCGGCCGAAGCACGACCCGGAGCGGGCGGGCACGGTCTCGCAGCTACGTGAGGGTGTGTCGTACCTGTGGTCGCGGCCTGACCTGCTGATGGTCGTCACGATCATGTTCGGGCTCGGCACGTTCGGCATGAACTTCCAGATGACCATGGCGCTGATGGCCACCGACGTCTACGGCAAGGGGCCCAGCGAGTACGGCCTGCTCGGCTCGATCATGGCCATCGGCACGCTGTCCGGCGCGTTGATCGCGGCCCGGCGGCGGGTGCCGCGGCGGCGGCTGATCGTCGGCGGCGCGGTGGTGTTCGGCGTGTTCGAGGTGGCGGCCGGGTTGATGCCGTCGTACGTCCTGTTCGCCATCTCGCTGGTGCCGCTCGGCATCATCGCGATGACGGTGATGACGGCGGCCAACGCCTACGTGCAGACGACGGTGCCGCAGTACGTCCGCGGCCGGGTCATGTCGCTCTACATGATGATCTTCATGGGCGGCACCCCGTTCGGCGCGCCGGTCATCGGCTTCGTCGCCGACGCGTTCGGCGCCCGCTGGTCGTTGCTCGGCGGCGGCATCCTGACAGCGGTGTTCACCATCGCCGCGTTGGTCGTCCTGGCTCCGAGGAGCGGCGTCGTGGTGCGGACGCGGCTGCGGCCGCGGCCCGGACTCGTCGTCGTCACCACCGCACCGGCGCCGTCGCCCGCCGACGAGCAGACGCCGGTCCGGGTGGCCTGACGGTCACATCCGCTCCGGCGCCGCCATGCCCAGCAGCGCCAGGCCCTCGCGCAGCGTCGCCGCCGTCAGCCGGCACAGCGCCAGCCGATTGCCGCGCCGCGGCTCCGGCGCCGTCAGCACCGGGCACGCCTCGTAGAAGTCGGTGAACGCCCGCGCGGTGTCGTAGAGGTACGTGCACAGCCGGTGCGGCTCCAGCGTGGCGGCCACGTCGGCCAGCGTGTCGCCGAACGCGTCGAGCGCCAGCCCGAGCGCCCGCTCGGCCGGGTGCAGGTCGGCCGCGGGGTCGACGACGGGGGCCGGCTCGCCCTCGGCGCGACGCAGGATCGCTGCGATGCGGGCGTACGCGTACTGGAGGTAGCCGCCGGTGTTGCCCGTGAACGACACCATGCGGTCGACGTCGAAGCTGTAGTCCTTGGTCCGCGACGTCGACAGCTCGGCATACTTGACCGCGCCGACGCCGGTCAGCTCGGCGATGCTGTCGGCCGCGGCAGGGTCGAGCGACGGGTTCTTCTCGGCGACGACGGCCCGGGCGCGGTCGACGGCGGCGTCCAGGAGGCTGCCGAGCGTGACGGTGTCGCCGGCGCGGGTCCGGAACGGCCGCCCGTCGGGGCCGAGCACCGTACCGAACGAGACGTGCACGACCTCGACGCCGCTGGGCAGCCAACCGGCCCGCCGCGCGGCCTCGGCGACCAGCCGGAAGTGCAGAGCCTGCCGTGCGTCGACGACGTAGAGGATGCGGTCGGCGTGCAGTTCGCGGACGCGGTACCGCAGTGTCGCGAGGTCGGTGGTGTCGTAGCCGTAGCCGCCGTCGCCCTTGCGCAGGATCAGCGGTACCGGCGCGCCGTCGGGCCCCACCTCGTGCGCCGAGAACACCACCACCGCGCCGTCGCTGACCACGGCGACTCCGGCGCGCGTCAGCTCGTCGACCACGGCCGCCAGCCGCTCGTTGTAGAACGACTCGCCGGCGGAGTCGGCCGGTGTCAGCAGCACGTCGAGCCGGTCGTAGAGCTGCCGGAACGCCGCCTCGGACTCCGCCACGATCTCGCGCCAGACGGCGATCGTCGCGGGGTCGCCGGACTGCAGCGCGACCACCCGGGCGCGGGACCGGCCGGCGAACCCGGGGTCGGCGTCGAACCGTGCCCGCGCGGCCCGGTAGAGGCGGTCCAGCGCCGACACCGACGACTCGCCGGCCAGCTCGTCGTGCCGCCACGCCGCGCCGGGCTGCTCGTCGAGGTACTGGATGAGCATGCCGAACTGCGTGCCCCAGTCGCCCAGGTGGTTCTGGCGGACGACGTCGGCGCCGAGCCGGGCGAGCACCCGGGCGAGGCAGTCGCCGATGATGGTCGAGCGCAGGTGCCCGACGTGCATCTCCTTCGCGATGTTGGGCGCCGAGTAGTCGATGACGACGCGCCGGCCGGCCTCGCCCCGCGGAAGCCCGAGATCGGGCCGTGCCACCCGTCCGGCGACCCGCCGCCACACCGCGTCGGCCGCGACGGTGAGCTCGAGGAACCCCGGCCCGGACACCCGGACGTCCGCCAGCACCCCCGGGCGCACCTGCGCCGCCACCCGCGCCGCCAACTCGCCCGGCGGCCGGCCGGCTCGCCGTGCCAGCGCGAGCGCTGCGCCGGACTGGAAGTCCGCCCGCTCGCTCGGCCGGACCAGGGGGTCGGCACCGGTCAGCGCGGGATCGGCGGCGGCGATGCCGTCGGCCACCGCCGCGGAGACCTCGATCAGCAGCGAGCTCGTCATGCTGCGCCATGGTGGCAGCGCTCGCCGGCGCGGCGCCATGCAATTGTTGACGGATGCGGCTGACCCACGGACAGTACGTCGCCAGCGTCCGAGCCGGCGGAGAGCGCCTGGAGGCCGTCGCGGGGCGCGGTCTCGACGCACCCGCGCCGGCCTGCCCGGGCTGGACGGTGCGCGACGTCGTCGAGCACACGGCCACGGTCTACCTGCACAAGGTCGCCTGTATCCGGGAGAAGCGGGCGCCCGGCCCGTGGCCGCCGGAGCGGGACGACACCCCGTCGCTGCAGTACTTCCGCGCCGCCCACGACGTGCTGCTCGCCGAGCTGACCGCCCGCGACCCGCTCGAGTTCGCCGAGACGTGGTGGTGGGACGAGCGCACCGTCGGCTTCTGGGGCCGCCGCATGGCCCACGAGACGGCGATCCACCTGGTCGACGTCGAGCTGGCGCACGGCGACGTCTCGGCGATCGACCCGGCGCTGGCCGTCGACGGCGTCGACGAGGTGTTGCGGCTGTTCCTCGCCGGCGACTGGAGCGACGAGCCGGTCGCCGGACCGGCCGGCGCCACCGTCCGGGTCCGCACCGGCGAGCGCGGCTGGCGGGTCGTCATGGAGCCGGCCGCCGTCGTCGCGCAGGTCGACAAGTGGCCCGACGTCCCGGTCGACGCCGTGCTGGCGGGGCCGGCCGAGCCGCTCTACCGCTGGCTGTGGGGCCGTGGCCCCGACGACGCGCTCACCGTCGAGGGCGACCCGGCGATCGTCGCGCTGCTGCGCGACCGGCTGCGCGCCGCGACGCAGTGAGGCTCTTCGCCGCCGTCGATCCGCCGCCCGCCGCGGCGGCGCACCTCGCCGCCGTCGTCGACGAGGTCCGCGACGGCGTGCTGCGCTGGTCCGACCCGGCCGGCTGGCACCTGACGCTGGCGTTCTACGGCGAGGTCGGCGAGGACCGGCTGGGCGAGCTGACCGAGCGGCTGGCGCGCGCTGCCCGGCGACACCCGGCGACACGGGCGCGCATCGCGGGCGCCGGGAGGTTCGGCCGGGCGGTGCTCTGGGCCGGCATCGACGGTGACGACGTCGCGCTGCGCGCCCTGGCCGGGTCGGCCCGTGCCGCCGGCCGGCGGATCGGCGTCGGATCCGAGGACCGGCAGCGGTTCCGGCCGCACGTCACGCTGGCCCGGGCCCGCGGCGCCGCCGACCTGCGGCCGTACGTCGAGCGGCTCGCGGCGTACTCGGGCCCGGAGTGGCCGGCCGACGGCGTGACGCTGTTCCGGTCGCGGCCCGGCGGACCCGGGCACGGGCCGCGGTACGAGGCACTGGCCCGCTTCGCGCTGACCGGCCGCCGCTGACGCCGTCAGAGCAGCGCCGCCACCGCGACGATGAGGACCATGACGACCAGGGTGGCGGTCACCAGTTGCCGGGTGGTCTTCGGCCGCACCGTGGTCGCCTCCTTCGCTGCTGGACTGACTCAGCCTACGCGCCGCGCGGCGCCCGCCGATGCGCTGGTCGGTGCGGTGAATTCACCGATCCGTGACCAATCATGTGACTAGTTGATCGACCGTTGCAACAAGGTTGCGATCAGGCCTCCTGCCAGCGCGAACCGGTCGACTACCGCAGTAAATTGCTGACCGCGTGGCCGACCGTCAGAGGACCGAACGGATGATCCCCACGGACTTCGCTGACCTCTATGGTTGAGCCAGGAACACGACGGGGGAATGGGGTTCCTGCAAGTAAGTGGAACCAACAACGCGCCCGGCCGCTGACACGAATCGCGGCCGGGCGTTGTTATTGACAGCTTCGGTGACCTACGCGCCGAGCTTCTCGACGACGAAGTCGATGCACGCCGTCAGGGCCTCGACGTCGGCGGGGTCGACCGCCGGGAACATCGCCACGCGCAGCTGGTTGCGGCCCAGCTTGCGGTACGGCTCGACGTCGACGATGCCGTTGGCACGCAGCACCTTGGCCACCGCGGCGGCGTCGACGCTGTCGTCGAAGTCGATGGTGCCGACCACCAGCGAGCGGGCGTTGGGGTCGGTGACGTACGGCGTGGTGTAGGGGGTCTTGTCGGCCCAGCTGTACAGGTGGCTCGACGACGCCGTGGTGCGGCCGACGGCGAACTCGAGGCCGCCGTTGCCGTTGAGCCAGTCGAGCTGGTCGGCCAGCAGGAACAGTGTCGCGACGGCCGGGGTGTTGTACGTCTGGTCCTTGGCCGAGTTGTCGACGGCGGTCGGGAGGTCGAGGAAGGCCGGCACGTACCGGTCGGTGGCGGCGATCTCCTCGACCCGGGCCAGCGCGGCCGGCGAGAACGCGGCGATCCACAGCCCGCCGTCCGAGCCGAAGTTCTTCTGCGGCGCGAAGTAGTAGACGTCGGCCTGCGTGGGGTCGACCGGCAGGCCGCCCGCGCCGCTGGTGGCGTCGATCAGCACCAGCGCGTCGTCGGCGGCGCCGTCGACCCGGCGGATGGGCGCCATGACGCCCGTCGAGGTCTCGTTGTGCGGCCACGCGTAGACGTCGACGCCGTCCTCGGCGACCGGCGACGGCAGCGAGCCCGGCTCGGCCTTGACGATGGTCGGCTCGTCGAGCCACGGCGCGGTCTTGGTGACGGTGCCGAACTTCGACGAGAACTCGCCGAACGACAGGTGCTGCGCCTTCTGCCGCACCAGGCCGAACGCGGCGGCGTCCCAGAACGCCGTGGTGCCGCCGTTGCCGAGGACGACCTGGTAGCCCTCGGGCAGCCCCAGCAGCGCGGCGACGCCCTCGCGGACGCGGCGGACCAGGTTCTTCACCGGCGCCTGCCGGTGCGAGGTGCCGAGGACGGCGCCGCCCTGTGCGGCGAGGGCGGCGAGCGCCTCGGGACGGACCTTGCTCGGGCCCGAGCCGAACCGGCCGTCGGCGGGCTTGAGATCGTCGGGGATCTGAACAGTGTCGGTCATGGCTGCGCTCCGTGTCGGGTGTCCGGTGGGTTACGGAAGTGTGACGACACTGTCAGGTAGGCCATTGTGCCGCATGAATGGGGGCATGCGAGCGCCGGTCCGTCACGTGACACGGACCGGCGCGTGGCGTCGTACGTCGATGCTGGTCAGGCGGCCCAGGTGGGGTTCCAGCCGGCAACGGTGTCAGGGGTGCGGGCGCCCGGGCCGGTGTACTTGGCCGACGGACGGACCAGCCGGCCGGTCTTCTTCTGCTCGAGGATGTGCGCGCACCAGCCGGCGGTGCGGGCGCTGGTGAACATCGAGGTGAACATGTTCGCCGGCACCTCGGCGAAGTCGAGCACGATGGCGGCCCAGAACTCGACGTTGGTGGCGAGGACGCGGTCGGGCTTGCGCTCGTGCAGCTCGGAGAGCGCGGCCTTCTCGAACGCCTCGGCGACCTCGTAGCGCGGCGCGCCCAGCTCGCGGGCGACGCGGCGCAGCGTGCGGGCGCGCGGGTCCTCGGCGCGGTAGACGCGGTGGCCGAAGCCCATGAGCCGCTCGCCGCGGTCGAGGATGCCCTTGACGTAGCCGACGGGGTCGCCGGTGCGCTCGATCTCCTCGATCATGGCGAGCACACGCGACGGCGCACCGCCGTGCAGCGGGCCGCTCATCGCTCCGACGGCGGCCGACAGCGACGCGGCGACGTCGGCGCCGGTGGAGGCGACCACCCGTCCGGTGAACGTCGACGCGTTCATGCCGTGCTCGGCGGCGGACGTCAGGTAGGCGTCGACGGCGGCGGTGTGCCGAGGGTCGGGCTCGGCGCGCCAGCGGACCATGAACTGCTCGACGATGCTGCCCGCCTGCGCCACGACGTCGTCGGGGACGGGGGTCTGGCCGGCGCCGACTCGTGCCGACTGGGCGACGAACGAGAGCATGGCGGACGCGCTGCGGGCCAGCTGGTCGCGGGCGTCGTCGTCGCTGGTGTCGAGCAACGGCTGGAAGCCCCAGAGCGGCGCCAACGTGGCGACCGAGCTCTGCACGTCGACCCGGATGTCGCCGGTGCGGACCGGCAGCTCGAGGGGCTCGGCCGCCGGCAGGCCGGGATCGAACGCGCCGTCGACCAGGAGTCCCCACACGTTGCCGAAGGGCACCCGGCCGACGAGGTCGTCGATGTCGACACCGCGGTAGCGGAGCGCACCGCCTTCCTTGTCTGGCTCGGCGATCTGGGTCTCGAACGCTACGACACCCTCAAGGCCATGCTTGACCTCGGTCATTGACATCTCCATTCGTGGTGCGCTCGCGGGCCCCCACGTCCATCATGCCCCGCGACTGGTGGCTCTCCACAAGTTGCGACAATGTGAATGTGCGGTTTCCCACAGTGGCCTCCGCCACGTCCCTGTGGTGCGCGCCGCGGGGCGGGCGTTCTGTCAGGAGGTGGTGACAGAGTGGAGCACGTGGAGGAAGGACTGCCGCGCATGCGCCGTCGCTACACCGCCGGGCGGTTGCTCGAGCGCGACCTCGCACCCGATCCGTTCGACGAGTTCCGCGCCTGGATGCACGACGCCGTCACCATGGGCCTGGCCGAGCCCAACGCCATGGTCCTCGGCACCGTCGGACCCGACGGCCAGCCCAGCAGCCGATCCGTGCTGCTCAAAGGGGTCGACGGCGGTGCCTTCGTCTTCTTCACCAACACCGGCTCTCGCAAGGCGACGGAGATCGCGGCCAACCCGCGGGTGTCGCTGTGCTTCCCGTGGATCGCCATGGAACGCCAGGTCCTCGTCTGCGGCTCCGCGTCGGCGGCGTCGCGCGAGGCGACACTCGCGTACTGGCTGACCCGGCCCCGGGAGTCGCAGATCGGCGCCTGGGCCAGCCACCAGTCGGCGGTCATCGGCGACCGAGCCGACCTCGAGGCGGCGGCCGCCGCGATGGCGGAGCGGTACCCGGACGAGGTGCCGCTGCCGGAGTTCTGGAGCGGGTACCGGGTCGTCCCCGAGACCGTCGAGTTCTGGCAGGGCGGCGTCGGCCGGTTGCACGACCGGCTGCGCTATCGATGCCTCGTCGACGGCGAAGGCTGGGTGGTGGAGCGGCTCGCTCCCTGAGGCGGCGTGGGCCGGGTCTTCCGGGTTCTTCCGGGTCTTCGGTTGGCTGGGCTCTCGTGGGACGGGGTTCGTGCCGTTGGCCTGCCCCTGCTGCTCTCCATAGTCGGGGGCGCAGGTGGCCGCCTCGAGCGGACTGATGCGGCGCTTCGCGCGGCGACGACCGCTTGACCCGGCCGCCCGCGCCCCCGTTCCAGCAGCATCAGGGGCCGGCCCACCAAGGGGCCCCGGCTCTCCTGCTCGCTGTGCTCCTGCTCGCTGTGCTCCTGCTCGCTGTGCTCCTGCTCGCTGTGCTCC
>NZ_QVAI01000059.1 GCF_003427025.1 Jiangella endophytica | reverse complement strand
GGTCGCCCTCGTCACCGGCGCCTCCTCCGGCATCGGCGAGGCCACCGCCCTCGAACTCGCCAAGGCCGGCTACACCGTGTACGCCGCGGCCCGCCGCGTCGAACGGATGACCCATCTCACGGAATCCAGCATCCGCCCGATTCCCATGGACGTCACCGACGACGCATCCATGCGCGCCGGCATCGACACGATCATCACCGAAGCAGGGCGCATCGACGCACTGGTCAACAACGCCGGTTACGGCTCCTACGGCGCCCTCGAGGACGTCCCCATCGACGAGGCCCGCCACCAGTTCGACGTCAACGTGTTCGGCGCTGCCCGCCTCATCCAGCTCGTCCTCCCGATCATGCGGTCCAACCGCACCGGGAAGATCGTCAACATCACCTCCATGGGCGGCAGGATCCACACCCCGCTCGGCGCCTGGTACCACGCCACGAAGTTCGCCCTGGAGGCCATCAGCGACTGCCTGCGACTCGAGCTCAAGCCCTTCGGCATCGACGTGATCGTCATCGAACCGGGGGGCATCAGGACCGAGTGGGGCGGCATCGCCGCCGACAAGGTCCGCGCCGTCTCCTCCTCCGGCCCGTACGCTCCTCAGGGCAACGCCGTCGCCGACTCGCTCTCGTCCGAGTCCACCCAGCGGCGCTCGTCCCCGCCTGAGCTGATCGCACGCACGATCGCCAAGGCCGTCCAGGCGAACCGGCCGAGAACCCGCTACGCCGTCGGGTTCGGCGCGAAGCCGATGATCTTCCTCCGCGG
>NZ_QVAI01000058.1 GCF_003427025.1 Jiangella endophytica | reverse complement strand
CGCTGGGCGATGCGCACGAACAGGAAGTCCACCACGGCGAGCTGGGCGATGCGGCTGGACATGTTGGCCGGCCGGTAGAGCGTCTCGCTCGTGCTCGTCGTCAGGACATGGTCGGCGTTCTCGGCCAGCGGGGAACTGCGGAAGTTCGTGACCAACGCCGTGACGGCACCGGCGCTGCGGGCGGCCGCGAGGAACTCGGAGATCTCCACCGTCAGACCCGAATGGGAGAACCCGATCGCGATACAGCCCGGCTCGAGAACCGCCGCGCTCATCAGCGCGAAGTGCGCGTCACTCCAGGAGTAGGACGTCAACCCGATGCGGTGCAGCTTGTGCTGAAGATCGGCCGCCGCCAGACCACTGGAAGCCACGCCGTAGACATCGATGCGCGGCGCGGCGACGACCGCCTCGGCGATACGGTCCAGCGCCTCCGCATCCAACCCCTCGGCCGTCGCCTCGATCGACCGGGCCTCGTGGAAAGCCAGCTTGGCGATGACATCGCGGGCCGAATCACCCGGATCGATATCGCTGTCGGACACCCCGAACCGGTTCAGCGACACCTCGTCACGCCCCACCGACGAGGCGAGCGCACGACGGAACTCCCGGTAGCCCGCGAACCCGACATTGCGGCAGAACCGCACCACGCTCGCGATCGACGTCGAGCAACACGCGGCCAACTCGGTGATCGTCTGCTCCACGACCGCCGCCGGATTCGCGATGACGTACTCGGCGATACGCCGCTCCGACGGCGGCAACCCCGGAAGCGACCCACGCAGGACCGCCACCACGTCCTGTGCCATCGATCCGCCTCCCCCGCCG
>NZ_QVAI01000057.1 GCF_003427025.1 Jiangella endophytica | reverse complement strand
TACGTCAAGGAGGGCCGCACCCCGACCGTTCACTCGTCGGCCTCGCCTGACAACGGACAGGCGCCGGTCGAGGTGACCTTCTCCTCGGAGGGCACGTTCGACGCCGATGGCGATGCGCTCACCTTCGCCTGGGCGTTCGGCGACGGCGCGACCAGCACCGAGCCGAACCCGACGCACACCTACACCGAGGCGGGTGTCTACACGGCCCAGCTGGTGGTCACCGACACCACCGGGAGGTCGGCCAGCTCCAACCTCACGATCACCGTCGGCAACACCGAACCGGACGTGACCATCGAGCTCCCGGCCAACGGCCACGTCTTCGAGTGGGGCGACGAGGTGCCCTTCCGGGTGTCCGTGACCGACGCCGAGGACGGGTCGACCGCCGACGGCGGCATCGACTGCGCCGACGTGACCGTGCAGCAGGGTGTCTACCACGACACCGGCGGCGCCGTGCACGTGCACCAGGGACCGTCGCAGAACGGCTGCGAGGGCACCATCGTCACCGACCCCGCGAGCGGACACGAAGGCCAGAACGTCACCGTGATCGTCACCGCGAGCTACACCGACGGCGGCGACCACCCGGACGCGCAGCCGCTCACCGGCGGCACCAGTCACCTGCTGCGGCCGGCCCGCACCGAGGCCGAGCACTTCAGCGAGTCCTCCGGCGTCGTCACCGGGCCGGGGAACGACGCCCAGGGCGGCGGCGAGACGGTGCGCGGCGCTGACGGCGACTGGGCGTCCTACGACCCGGTGAGCCTGGGTGGCGTCGAGTCGCTGGACCTGCGGGTCTCGGCGCTCGCGGACACCACCGTCGAGGTGCGGCGCGACGCCCCCGACGGGCAGTTGCTCGGCACCGCGCAGATCGAGGCGACGACCGAGATCGGCCGGGCGGCCGGCCAGAACGG
>NZ_QVAI01000056.1 GCF_003427025.1 Jiangella endophytica | reverse complement strand
TACCGGGGGCAGGAGAACGGTCTCATCGGCATCGCGCTGGACCCGGCGTTCGAGGAGAACAACTACCTGTATCTGTTCTACAGCGATCCGGAGATGACCACCGTCGACGAGCGCGCCGGCGGTGTCCAGCACGTCTCGCGCTTCACCCTGGACCCGGTCAGCGAACAGATCGACCTCGCCTCCGAGGTCGTCCTGCTGGAGATCCCGCATCAGCGGGTGGAGTGCTGCCACACCGGCGGCCACATGGAGTTCGACGCCGACGGCAACCTCTACATCTCCACCGGCGACGACACCAACCCGTTCGCCTCCGGTGGGTTCGGGCCGTTCGACTTCCGGCCGGGCCGCCAGCCGTGGGACGCCGCACGGTCCTCGGGTAACGCCGCCGACCTGCGTGGCAAGATCCTGCGAATCAACCCGATCGAGGACGCCGTCAGCGGCGACGCGCCCGGTGTCGGCAGCACCTATGACGTCCCGGACGACAACCTCTTCACCAGTGGTGAGCACGACGGGCTCTTCCCGGGCGGGGAGTACGACCCGGCGCTGGGCCGCCCCGAGGTCTACGTCATGGGGCTGCGCAACCCGTTCACCCTGGACATCGACCAGGAGACCGGTGTGCTCACGTTCGGCCTCGTCGGTCCGGACGCCAACCCCGCGGGCGGCGCCGACCCGAACCGGGGCCCGCGCGGCTACGACTACTGGGCGCAGGTACCCGAGGCCAGCAACTACGGCTGGCCGTTCTGCATCGTCAACAACGAGCCCTACCGGCAGTTCGACTTCGCGACCAACCAGGTCGGTGAACCGTACGACTGCGCCGGTGGCCCGGTGAACGACTCGCCCAACAACACCGGCATCGACCGGCTGCCACCGGTGGAGCACCTGCCGACCGTTCACTACCCGTACTGCAACAGCCAGGGCGGATACACGGCACCGCCGCCCCATCCCCAGGTCCCGTGCGGCCCGGTCAACGGCGGCGCGGCCTACGGCACGGGCCGTGCGGCCTACGCCGGCGACAC
>NZ_QVAI01000055.1 GCF_003427025.1 Jiangella endophytica | reverse complement strand
TGTCCTGGCTCAACACATCGGCGACAGGTGTCTCACGTCATAGGCGACACGTGTCTCAGGTGATCGGCGACAGCGCTGGTGGGCTGGATGCTCGGCCATGTCGAAGGCTCGTCTGGTCATCACGGCCTTGTTCGTCGAGGGTCAGAAGCCCGCCGAGGTCGCCCGGCGCTACGGGGTGCACCGGGCCTGGGTCTACAAGCTGAAGAAGCGCTACGAGATCGAGGGCGAGGCCGCCTTCGAGCCCCGGTCCCGACGGCCGGCCAGCTCGCCACGCGCGACCCCGCAGGCCACGATCGACCTGGTCTTAGGTCTGCGTAAGGACCTGGCCGATCAGGGTCTGGACGCCGGCGCGGACACCATCGGCTGGCACCTGACCCACCACCACGCCACGACCCTGTCCAGGGCGACGATCAACCGGATCCTGGTCCGCCATGGCACGGTCACGCCGGATCCGTCGAAGCGGCCGAAGTCGTCCTACATCCGGTTCCAAGCCGATCAGCCGAACGAGTGCTGGCAGTCCGACTTCACCCACTACCGACTGGCCACCGGGGTCGATGTGGAGATCCTGACCTGGCTCGACGACCACTCCCGGATGGCCCTGCACGTGTCCGCCCACACCCGGATCACCGCCCCGATCGTGCTCACCGCATTCCGCGTAACCACAGGCCAGCACGGATACCCGGCCTCCACCCTGACCGACAACGGCATGGTCTACACCACCCGGTTCTCCGGCGGTCGCGGCGGCCGAACCAGCCTCGAACACGAACTACGCCGCTACAACATCGTGCAGAAGAACTCCCGACCCAACCACCCCACCACCTGCGGGAAGGTCGAACGCTTCCAGCAGACGATGAAGAAGTGGCTGCGCGCCCAACCGGTCCAGCCGCAGACCATCTCCGCACTGCAGGCCCTGCTCGACCAGTTCCGCGACACCTACAACCAGCACCGCCCGCACCGGTCCCTGCCACACCGCGCGACCCCCGCCACGGCCTACGCCGCCCGCCCGAAGGCCACCCCCTCCGCCGACCGCTCCGGTGACACCCACGACCGGGTCCGCACCGACCGCATCGACGGCTCCGGCGTCGTCACCCTGCGCGTCAACGGCCACCTGCACCACATCGGCATCGGACGAACCCACGCCCGAACCCACGTCCTGCTCCTGGTCCACGACCTCAACGTCCGCATCATCGACGCCGCGACCGGCGAACTCCTGCGCGAACTCATCATCGACCCCACCCGCGACTACCAGCCGACCGGAGCTCCCAAAGGACCCACCAGACCCCGAAAATGAGAACAACCGAACCCCCAACCGAGGGTTCGACTGTCGCCGATGTCCTGAGACATCACAC
>NZ_QVAI01000054.1 GCF_003427025.1 Jiangella endophytica | reverse complement strand
TGAACCGCCCCGGCGTGTCCGGAGACTTTCTAGTTTGAGACTCCAGCGGCTGCTGGTGTCTGGTGGTGAGCGTAATGAGCGGCCTCGGCCTCGACTGGCGTGAGGTCGTCGCAGTACTCGAACGGGCGGCGGTGGTTGAACCAGTCGACCCACTCGGCGGTCGCGATCTCGAGGTCGTCCAGGCCCTTCCACGGCCGGCGCGGCTTGACCAACTCGGTCTTGTAGAGCCCGATCACGGACTCGGCCAGAGCGTTGTCGTAGGACGAGCCCACGGCCCCGGTCGAGGGCTTGATCCCGGCAGCGTCGAGCCGCTCGGAGTAGGCCACGGACATGTACTGGACTCCGTGGTCGTGGTGGGCGATCAGACCCGCCAGGTCCTTGCCCTCGCGGCCGCGCGTCCAGATGGCCTGCTCGACGGCGTCGACGACGAACTGGCTGGTCATCGTCGTGGCCACCGACCAGCCCAGGATCCGCCGGGCGTACGCGTCGATGACGAACGCCGTGTAGCACCAGCCCGACCACGTCGAGACATACGTGAAGTCGGCGACCCACAGGCGATCTGGTGCGAGGGGTGCGAAGTTGCGATCCACCAGGTCCAGCGGCTTGGGTGCCTTCGGGTCGCTGATCGTGGTGCGCTTGACCTTCCCGCGCACCGCACCGGCCAGGCCCATCTCGCCCATCAGCCGCTCGACCGTGCAGCGCGCGATCGGCGGCTCATCGGCTGGCCGTTCACGGTTCAGCATCAGCCAGACCTTCCGGGCGCCGTAGACGCCGTAGTTCGACGCGTGGACCGCGGCGATCCTGGGCTTCAGGTCCTCGTCGCGGACCTCGCGGGAGGTGGGCTTGCGGCCCCGGTGCTCGTAGTAGGTCGCGGGGGCGATCTTCGCGCCCAACTCGGTGAGCTGGGCGCAGATCGACTCGACACCCCAGCGCAGACCATCGCCGTCGCGGACACCGACATGCTCGTCGACGTAGCGCACGATCAGCGCTGTGGCCGGTCGAGTTCGGCCGCGAAGAAAACCGATGCGGACTTCAGGATCGCGTTAGCGCGCTTGAGCTCGGCGTTCTCCCGCTTCAATCGCTTCAGCTCCGCCGACTCCTCAGTCGCTATCCCTGGCCGCTGACCCGCGTCGACCTCGGCCTGGCGGCACCACTTCCGGATCGTCTCCGGCGTCCCGACACCGAGCAGCTCGGCGACCTTGGTCATCGCCGCCCACTCCGACCCATGGTCGGCCCTGATCTCAACGACCATCCGGACCGCCCGCTCACGCAGCTCGACCGGGTACCTCTTCGACGTACTCCCCGACATGACTCCATCCTTCCCAAGGAACGGAATCTCCGGACTCGCCGGGGCGGTTCAGT
>NZ_QVAI01000053.1 GCF_003427025.1 Jiangella endophytica | reverse complement strand
CCGAAGTCGGCCATCGCGAAGATCGGCGCTTCGGGGTCCTTGTTGACCACCACGATGGTCTTGGAGGTCTGCATGCCGGCCCGGTGCTGGATCGCCCCGGAGATCCCCGCCGCCAGATACAGCTGCGGCGACACGGTCTTGCCGGTCTGCCCGACCTGGTAGGCGTGCGGGTACCAGCCCGAGTCGACCGCCGCGCGCGACGCGCCCACGGCCGCGCCGAGAGCGTCGGCCAACGCCTCGACCGGGGCGAAGTCACCACCGGTGCCACGCCCACCGGACACCACGATGCTGGCCTCGGTCAGCTCCGGCCGCCCGGTCGCCGCGCGCGGCGCCCGTTCCACGATGCGGGCCCTCGTCGCGGCCTCGGAGAACGCGACCGCCACCTTCTCCTCCGTCCCGACGGCGCCGCCGGTGACCTCGGGGGTCACCGCGTTCGGTTTCACCGTGATGACCGGCGCGCCCGTGGTGACGGCCGCGGTGACGGTGTACCCGCCCGCGAACACCGACTGCGTCGTCACCATTTCGGACGCGACAACTGTGATGTCCACGGCGTCGGTGATGACGCCGGAGCCGAGCTTCACCGCCAGCCGGGCCGCGATCTCCTTGCCCTCCGGGCTGGACGTCAGCAGCACACCGGCCGCGCCGGACGACCGGACGATCTGCGCCAGCGCCTCGGCCTTGGGCACGACCAGGTACTGCTCGAACTCGCTCGCCTCGACCACATACACCTTGCCCGCCCCATGCGCGCCCAGGGTGTCGCGGGCGGCGTCGTAGCCCGACCCGAGGAACACCGCGGCCGGCTCGCCCGCACGCGCCGCCAGGGTCAGCAACTCCAGCGTGGTCTTGCGGACCTCGCCGTCGACGTGGTCGACCAGGACCAGGATCTCTGCCATCGGTTTACTCCACCCCTGCTCAGATGAACTTCTGCGCGGCGAGGAACTCGGCCAGCCGCACGCCGCCGTCGCCCTCATCGGTCACGACCTGACCGGCGGTGCGCTCGGGCCGCTTGACCACCTCGCGCACGGTGGAGAACGCCGCACCCGATCCCACCTGGGCCGGGTCGATGTCGAGGTCGGCCAGCGTCCACGTCTCGACCGGTTTCTTCTTCGCCGCCATGATCCCCTTGAACGACGGATACCGGGGCTCGTTGATCTGGTCGGTCACCGCCACCACCGCCGGCAGGGCGGCCTCGATGGTCTCCGACGCGGTGTCACCGTCGCGCCGCGCCGTGACCGAGGTGCCGGACACCACCAGCTCGCCGACGAACCCCACATGCGCCAACCCGAGGTACTCGGCCAGCATGGCCGGGACGACACTCATGCCGCCGTCGGTCGAGGCCATACCGGTCAGGACCAAGTCGACGGCGCCGATCCTCGTGACCGCGGCCGCCAACACCCGCGCGGTGGCCAACGCGTCGGACCCGTGCAACGCGTCGTCGACCACGTGCACAGCAGAGTCCGCGCCCATCTGCAACGCCTTCTTCACCGCCGCCTCGGCGCCGCCGGGACCCATCGTCAACGCGACGATCTCGACCCCGTCACCGGC
>NZ_QVAI01000052.1 GCF_003427025.1 Jiangella endophytica | reverse complement strand
CTAGCTTTCGCGCTGGGAGTCAAGACTGAGTGTGGGCGCGTTGCGGCGGCCGAGCGCGTTGGGGTGCGCAGGGCTGGGTTCGCGATGAAGTGGGTTGTTGAGTCCGGCTCGGGCCGTCGTTGGTCGGCAGGCTGATCAGGCGCCGTGGTCGGCAGGCTTTCGTGTGCGCCGTGATGGGCGGCCCAGCGCGGGCGGGCGGCAAGCTAGGTTGCGCCGTCGAACGGCATAGCTAACGTGGCCGTCACCGTCCGCGACTGAGCCTTCCTCGACGATACGCCTGTTCATCGAAGGGTTGTTGGGTCGTGAGGATGCGGTGGATCAGTCGGCAGGCGTTGCGGGCCAGCGCGACGCGGGCCTGGATCGGGGCCATGCCGCGGGCACGCAGTTCGGTGTTGCGTTCGGCAAAGGACGGTGAGTGTTGCGATAGGCCCCAGGCGATGCCCATCAGCGCGTCGCGGTGCTCGGCCAGGCCCTGGCGGGAGATCCGGCCGCGGCGACGGATGGTGGCCGACTCGTACATCGCCGGCGCCAAGCCGGTGGCGGAGTAGAGGTGTTCGGCATCGGGGAACCGGGCGATCGGCAGGGTGTGCGCGGCGAAGGCGGCAGCCCGGATGGCCGCGACGCCGGGCAGGCTGGTCAGGATCTGCCCGTCGGTGCGGGCGAGCAAGACCGCGATTTCGTCCTCGACCGCAGCGATGTCGACCAGCAGGACCCGGTAGCGGTCCAGGTCTCGGCCCAGCCGCTCGGCCCGCCCAGCCGCGTCGGGCGGCGGTGCGAGGCAGTCGTTCCAGCGGTTGGCCCAGTACTGCGCGGTCGCCTTGGTCAGCCGGCCGGGCGACCGGGCGATCAGCGAGCGAGTCGCTGGCGCCCGGCCGGCGAAGGCCGCCGCGCATGCCAGCACCGCCTGCCCTGTCGGGGTCTCGATCGGCAGCGACCGGCCGTGCCCGACAGGGGCCGACAGGCCCGGGGCCAGCGCGTTGAGCTGGTCATGCAGCCGCTGCTGGGCCGTCTTGCGGTCCGCGACCAGACTCCGGCGGTGACGCACCGCCGCCCGGAGCTCCTCGACCGCGAGTTCCTCGCCCTGGCGACGCCCAGCACCCTGTCGGGCCAGGTAGGTCAGCGCCGCGCAGTCCCGGTCGTCGGTCTTGAACCGGCCTGACCCCAACTGGGTGCGGGCGGCCTTGGTCTCCGACGGCGCGAACAGTCGGATCGCACCGGGATGCAGACGCTCCAGCTCGGCGGCCCACGCTCGGTGCAGGCTCCCGGTCGCCTCGATCGCGATCACCGGTTCGCCGGCATGCGCCGCGAGCATCTTCTCCAGGGCCACGACCCCGGACCGGGCCACCGGCAACGACACCGGCTCGGTCAGCAAGCCGTTCCCGTTGCTGACCCAGACCCGGTTCATCACCTTGCCCGGATCCACCGCCACGATCACAGCCCCACGATCCAGCGCCACCTCCAACATCGACATGACCGGCCTCCTCACCGATTCCAGAAGGCTCGACCTCCACATCCGACGGTCGAGTCAGGCCATCCCTCGACGACCCATCATCAGCCTGCGCTCGTCGGTGTCAACGTCGTTCAT
>NZ_QVAI01000051.1 GCF_003427025.1 Jiangella endophytica | reverse complement strand
TCGAGCGGGGCGCAGGTGTCGGCGTCGAGGTGGTGGCCGTTGTGGTCGAGCAGGCCGAGGTTGAGCAGTCCGCCGGTGTCGCCGTCGCCCGGGTTGTCCGGGCATTGCAGTGTTTCGGCGGTCGCGGTGGCCGGGTCGACGGTGACCGCGACGCTCACCTGGTAGGTGTGGGTGGTGTCGATGTCGATGGTGACGTCGCCGGTGATGGCGTTCTCGGCCGCGTCGGGCTCGGTGCCTTGGCCGGTGAAGGTGTCCAGCACCGCGATGTCGCCGGGGTCGGTGTTGGTGGCGGTGACGTCGACGATGGTGATGCCGGCGCCGTAGTTGAGCTGGTCGGACAGGACGTAGTCGCCGGCGGCGGCGCCGTCGTTGAGGACTTCCAGCTCGTAGGTGATGGTGTAGGCGTTGGTGCCGGTCGAGGTGGGCCCGGACGCGATGGTCTTGTCCAGGTGGATCGACGGCAGGTCGGCGCAGTCGGTGTCGGTGATCTCGTCGCCGCCCTCGGTGGTGAGGGTGGCGGCGTTGTTCAACCCGCCGTTCTCCCAGTTGTCGCCGGGTTCGTCCTGGCACGCGGCCTGGGTGTTGCCGTCGTCGTCCACCTCGAACGACACCGGCACGTCGGCGACCACGGTGATGGTGTAGACGTGCGGGGCGTAGGCGTCGTCGTTCATGCCCGGCAGCGTCACGTCCTCGGCGATGAGGGTGTCCTCGAGACCGTCCCAGTCCTCGTTCACGTCCACACCGTCCGGTGCGTCGGTGATCTCGGCGTAGTCGACCTCGATCGTGTCGCCGAACAGCAGCTCGTCCTCGAGGTCGTAGCTGGTCTCGCCGGGCAGCAGGTTGTTCACCGTCAGCGTGTAGACGACCTGCCACTGCCCGTCGTCCACCGGCTCGGCGGACACCAGTTCCTTGTCCAGGTCCGGCTCACCCAGCGACAGGCACGCCTCGTCGTCGTCGGTGAGGTCGTTGTGCTCGATGCCGGTGCTGTTGGCCAGCCCGCCGTTCTCGCCGGAGTCCGGCTCGGGGCAGGCCATCGACTCGTCGGTGAGCGTGTCCTCGTCCAGGGAGAACACCACCTGCACCTGGTAGGTGTGCACCCCGCCCGCGGGCAGCGGCACGTCCTCGGCGATCACGTTGACCGGGTCACCGTCCGCGCCCTGGCCGGTCCAGGTGTCCAACGCGGTCACCCCGTCCGGCGTGGCGACCACCTGGGAGTCCTCGACCACGATGCCGTCGCCGTAGCGGAGCCGGTCGCTGATGGTGTAGTCACCGTCGGCGGCGCCGGTGTTCGACGCGACCAGGTCGTAGGTGATCGACCAGGTCCCGTCACCGTTGGCGGTCGGCCCGGCGCTGATGGTCTTCTCGATGTCGATCGACGGCAGCGGCGCGCAGGCCTGGTCGTCCTCGCTCAGGCCGGACTCGTCGGTCAGCGACGACGTGTTGTTGAACGCCGTGTCGGTGGTCGGGTCCTCGCCCTCGCCCGGGCACGCCGTCGGATCCTGACCGCCCTCACCGGGTGTGAGCTGCAGCGGCGCCTCGGCGATCACCGTCAGCTCGTAGTGGTGCGGCGCGTATCCCTCGTCGTCGGTGCCGGCCAGCGGCACCTGTTCGGCGATGACCAGCTGGTCCTGCCCGTTCCACGGCGGGTCGAACAGCGTGGCCTCGGCCGGCGACGCGGTCACGTCGGCGGAGACGATGGTGACCTGGTCGGTGAAGCGCAACTCGTCGGCCAGGTCGTACCACGTCGCCTGGACGCCCTTGTTCGTCACGTCGATGCCGTAGACGATCTCCCACTGGCCGCCACCGATCGGCGTGGCCGAGATCAGCGTCTTGTCGTGCGTCGGCTGCCCGACCTCACGGCACTCGGTGTCGGTGTCCGGGTAGCCGTTGAACGACGAGTTCGCGTCGTTGTACA
>NZ_QVAI01000050.1 GCF_003427025.1 Jiangella endophytica | reverse complement strand
GACCAGGTGTCAGGAGCCGCGTTGGACGGCGGCGAGGAGGAGTTGGGCGACGTCGAGGACTTCGACGTTCTCGCCGCGGCCGGTGGCCTGGGCCTCGGTGAGGCCGTCGGAGAGCATGACGCGGCAGAACGGGCAGCCGACGGCGATGGTGTCGGCGCCGGTGTCGAGTGCTTCGGTGGTGCGGGTGGTGTTGATGCGGGTGCCGATGCGCTCTTCCATCCACATGCGGGCGCCGCCGGCGCCGCAGCAGAACGAGTTCTGCTGGTTGCGGGGCATCTCGCGCAGCTCGACGCCGGGCAGGGCCTGCACGAGTTCGCGGGGCGGGGTGTAGACCTGGTTGTGCCGGCCCAGGTAGCAGGGGTCGTGGTAGGTGACCGGCCGCCCCGCGATCTGGGCGTCGCCGGCGGGCGCGACCGGGGTCAGCTTCCCCTCGCGGACGAGGCGGTTGAGCAGTTGGGTGTGGTGCACGACCTCGAGTTCCAGACCGAGCTGGGAGTACTCGTTCTTGATGGTGTTGAAGCAGTGCGCGCAGGTCGACACCACCCGCACCGCCTTCGACTCGCGCAGCACGTCGATGTTCTGCGCGGCCAGCTGCTGGTAGAGGAACTCGTTCCCGGACCGGCGGGCGGGGTCGCCGGTGCAGGTCTCGCCGTCACCGAGCACCGCGAACGACACCCCCGCGGTGTGCAGCAGTTCCGCGACGGCCTGGGTGGTCTTCTTCGCCCGGTCCTCGAACGCGCCCGCGCAGCCGACCCAGAACAACCACTCCACCTGCGTCAGGTCGTCGACATCGACACCGACCTGGCGGACCGGGAACGACAGGCCCTGCGCCCAGTCCATCCGCTTGGACGCGTTCACCCCCCACGGGTTGCCGGCCTTCTCCAGGTTCTTGAACAGGCCATTGAGTTCGGACGGGAACTCGGACTCGATCAGCGACTGGTAGCGGCGCAGGTCCAGGATGTGATCGACGTGCTCGATGTCGACCGGGCACTGCTCCACACACGCCCCGCACGTGGTGCACGACCACAACACGTCCGGATCGATCACCCCGCCGGCGTCGACCGGCCCGACCAGCGGCCGCTCGGCCTCGGCCTTCGCCGACTCGTCACCGGCCAGCAGGTACGGCGCCTTCGCGTACGCGTGATCACGCAGCGCCGTCACGAACAACTTCGGCGACAACGGCTTGTCGGTGTTCCACGCCGGGCACTGCGACTGACACCGCCCACACTCGGTGCAGGTGGAGAAATCGAGCAACCCCTTCCAGGAGAAGTCCTCGACCTTCCCCACCCCCAGCGACGCGTCCTCGTCCAGGTCGTCCAACGCCTCGAAATCGACCGGCTCACCCTTGACCGTGAGCGGCTTCGCCGCACCCAGCGCCGGACCACCCGCGGGATCGCGTTTGAACCAGATGTTGAAGAACGCCAACCCCCGATGCCACGCCACCCCCATCGTCAGGTTCCACGCGATCACGGTGAAGAACAACCACGACACCGTGATCTTCACCGCCGCCACCACGTGCACCGTCAACTCGACATCGCCCGTCGCCACCCCGGAGAACCAGGACCCGATGAACGCCGTCAACGGGAAATGCCACACATCGCCGAACAGCCGGTACTCCAACCCGCGCAGCACCAGGATGCTCACCGCGATCGTCGCGATGGTGAACTCGACGTAGTACGCCTGCCAGAACGTCGACCCGAAGAACCGCGACCCACGACCCAGCCGCCGCGGATGCGACCACTGCCGCACCACCGCCAACACACCGATCCCCAGCAGCGTCGCCCACGCGATCGCCTCGGTCGCCCACTCGAACACGATCCAGTGCCCGATCAGCGGCAACGCGAAACGCGCATCGAACAACTGCCCATACGCCGTCACCAACGTGAAGAACAACGCGAAGAACCCGACCATCACGAACCAGTGCGCCACAGCCACCACCGGCCGCTTCGCCATCTTCGTATGACCCAGGAACTCACGCACCAGAGTGCGGGTCCGGGCGGACGGGTTCAGCTTGCGGCCCGGCGCCGGCCCACCCAACCGGATCACCCGCACCAACCGCACCACCGCGTCGGTGAACACCACCAACGCCAACACCGTCACCCCGAGGGCGACAACGACCGCGACG
>NZ_QVAI01000005.1 GCF_003427025.1 Jiangella endophytica | reverse complement strand
GTCGCGCACATCTTAACCGGCGGGCGCGATGCCCTGGAAACTGTTTTCGGCGTGGCCGGGACTCCTGAAAGCTGTTTGCGTATACTCGCTCGACGGCCGGAACGATGACTGCGACTCGACTGGACATGACCATGAACACCATCAGCTGCCCGAGCACGACCTCTCGCGAGGTGGCGCACCGATGAGCGACGGGCCGAACCCCTCGCCGGGCCAGCGGTTCGCGGTGATCAGCCGCCAGGTCGTCTTCGTCGTGGGGTCCGCCCTGCTCGTCGCCGGCGTCCTCGCGATCGTCAACGACCAGGTCGTGCTGGGAGTCGCACTCGTCGTCGTGGCGGCGCTCGCCGTGATCTGGCGTGGCCTCCTGACGGTGCGGCGCGGCCAGCGCGCGCTCGCCGAGCGCAAGCGCGCCGAGGTGCCCGACGGCCCGGTCCGCGGTGCCGACGCGCCGGCACCGGTGGAGGAAGTCGTCGCGGCGCTGGTCGGGATGAACAGCGCCGAGTTGCCGTACCAGATCGATGCCGCCCAGAGCGCCGACGGCGTGCGCGTCGACGTGCAGTGGAAGCACGAGGAGCTGCGCTGGCAGACCCTCTTCGTGCGTGGGTCGCAGGCCTACGCGTGGCGCATGGAGGTCGACCTCGACCCGTCCAAGGCGCGCTACACGTTCGTCGAGCACTCCGGGACGGCGGCCGTGCGTGCCGCGGCCGGACCGCTGGGGGCACAGGCCTACGGCACCTGGACCTGGAAGAAGGGCAAGACGTCCGGAGGCACCTCGGCGACCTTCGTCGAAGGCGCCGACGGCCAGGTCACGGTCACCGGCCCGGCCGGACCCCGCACCTCCTGGGAAGGCGCCGTCATGATCAAGCCGGCCGACGCCAAGGTCCCGGTGTTCACCGTCCTGCGCAACAACGGCTGGCGCCCGCGTCGCGACTGGGCCGGCGCCCGGCAGTTCGAGAAGTAGAGAATGAGAGATCACGTGCGTATCCGCCGTTCCCTCCTGGCCACGGTCACGGCCCTGATCCTCACCCCGGCGCTCGCGGCCTGCTCGTTCGAGGCCGGCGAGCTCGAGCCGGTCGGGGAAGAGTCCGAGACCGCGGAGTCGCCTGACACCGAGAGCACAGGCGCCGAGCTGCAGACCGTCACCGCCGAGCACCTGACCGCACAAGTCCCGGCCGACTGGCAGTCGATGGGCGACGTCGACGGCTGGTCCTACGTCCATCAGCTCTCCACCAGCAGCGGCGGCGTGGCCGGCCGTATCGGGTTCATGCCCGGCGGCGCCGCGATGTCCGCGCAGGAGGCCGTCGACTGGTTCATCAGCGAGGTCGAGGGCACGGGCGCGACCGACGACGATTACGCGCCCGTCGCGGAGCTGCGCACCGGCGAGGACCGCGCCAACACCTCCTACACCTACGAGTCCGGCGGCGAGCGGTACACGGGCGTGGTCTGGGCGATCAGCGACGGCAACGGGGTCCCGTCCCTGATCCAGCTGTCCGGGGCACCTGACGTCGTCACGCCGGAGCTCATCGCCCAGGTCGACGAAAGCCTGGACGTCACCGGCAACTGGGAAGGCACCACTCCTTGACCAGCCGTCCTCCCCGCCGCCGGGCAGGGAGGTAGGAACCGATGGCTGACCGTGAGACCGATCGGTGGTCTGACCTGGGCGACCCCGCCAAAGCACGCCGCCTCGCCTGGATGTGGGTGATCTTCGCCCTCGTGGCGGCGGGCGGGGCCGGGCTCAGCTGGCTCGCCTGGTGGGTCGCCCAGGTGGGGAACTACCAGGACAACTGGCGCGGATTCAACGAGGGCGACGGCTTCCCCTGGATCTTCGTCGCGGTGTGCGTCGTCGCCGGCGTGTGGTGCCTCTTCGTCGCACGCCGGCAGTGGTCCCGCGCCCGCCATCTGGCGCGGGACCACTAGTCCTTCGCTTGGTTCCGACCGCCTCGGCTGGCTTGGTCGTCGCGCGAGGCCGGGCAGATCGGGCGCTCTCACGACGACCAGCCTTGCCGAGGACGGCGCCGCGCTCAGCGGCCCTCGCGGATCTCCCGCTCACGGTCCCGGCGGGCCTTGGCCGCCCCTCGGCGCTGCTGGACGCGGCCCAGCCACTCGTAGGCCGCGTCGTAGCCCGCGATGCCGACCGAGATCAGGCCCAGGATGCCGACGATCACCGTGATCGGGATCAGGTCCATGGCCCGGAACACCACGGTTGCGGCCAGAAGACCCACGCCGATACCGAGGCTCCACCGCCCGAGGCCGCTCATCTCCACCTCAGCTCTCTGCTCGTCATGGGCTGGGACTGAAACGGACGGCGTCGGCACGTACGGTCCCACCGCCTACCGTAAGCGATACCGACGACAACCCGTCCCCGAAGTCATAAGTGCCGAGCGAGTGCCACTGGCCACCGGTGGTGCACTGATCCACCGGGACGTCCGCCGACCCTCCCGCGTGCTGGACGGTGTAGGTGGTCTGCGTACTGCAGACGCTGTTCGCCGGGAACCAGACGGCGACGTCGTAGGCGCCGGGCTCCAGGACGGCGCGCCAGGTCGCCGTGGCGCCGACCTGCCGGCTGAACCGGCTCCTGGATCCGTCGAAGCCGCTCACGGCGCTGGGCGACCATGTGCCCGCCTCTTGGTATGCGGGGTGCTCCGGGTCGCAGGTGGGCGGCTCGCCCTCGTCGGTGACGACGACCGGGCCGGGATCGTCGTCGACGCGGGGAACGATCGTGTGCCCCTCGGAGAACGCGCCGGCGCCGACGTTGTTGACCGCCTGGACACGATAGGTCCCGCCGGCCGACTCGGCGGCGCCGAGCGTGAGCTCGACCGCGCCGGTGGTGGCGCCGAAGACGACCTCCTCGTCGGTCGGGCACGCGCCGTGGCCGCTGACCGACACCACGTAGCCGCGCGCGCCGTCAGCCGCGTCCCATCGCAGCGTCGTGAGGCCGTCGGCGTCGGCGTGCGACAGTCCGGTGACCTGGTTCGGCAGCGCACTGTCCACCGGCACGGTGTGCTCCGCGCTGCCGCCGCCGGTGAGCCGGTAGTCGTGACCGGCCGTGATGGGGAACGACAGGGCGCCGGTGACCGGGTCGACGTCGAACTCCACCACGCTGCCCTCGGTGGTGTCGGTGACCGTGAGGGAGTCGGTGTCCCATCCCGTGTTGTCGTTGCGGATGTGGGAGGTGCCGGTGCCGTCGGTGAAGTCGTAGGTCGAGCCGGTCCGGATCGGATACACCTGGGCGCTCAGCTCGTCGTCGGTGCCGGTCACCGTGACGCCCTTGCCGCCGACGAACGCCGGCACCCGGTCGTAGCCGATCGCGTAGTCGTCGAGGGTGGCCGGTCCGTGGAAGACCGAGCCCGTCGCGATGTCGATCCACTTCCCGGCCGGGAGGTACACGTCGCGCGACTGCGCGGTCTCGAAGTCGGCGCCGAACACCGGCGTCGCCAGCACGGACTCACCGAGCATCCACTCGTACTGACGAGTCGTGTCATTGGCCAGCCCATACGTCGTCTCGTCGTCGGGATAGGCGATGGGCAGCGGCGTCATGGCGTACGGGAAGCCCGTCTCGTACCCGTCCAGCACCGCGTCGTAGATGTACGGCCGCATCGACTCGTGCCACAGCGCCAGGTCCTTCACGGTGTCCGCGTAGTCGTCCCTGCCCATCTCCCAGGGACCGCGCCCGAACGCCAGCACCGGCTGCAGCGCGTCGAACTGCATGTTGCGCACGTAGTACTTCTGGTACGACGGATCGCTCATGGGGACTTCCGGCGTCCCGCCCACGTAGTCGCCGTAAAGGCTGGAGACGCCGCTGGCGGCGAAGTTCAGCAGATTGACCGGCATGCGGTCCGGATCGGTGTGATAGTTCTCGCCGGTGCCATAGATGGTGTCGTTGATGCGCAGGATGTCGCCGGGAAGCGAGTACGCCGCATTCCTGGCCATCACCAGATCGCCGGATTCATGCATCGCCTGCAGCACCGGATTCCAGTTCGCGTCGCGGTGGAGTCGAGGCGTATAGAGCATGGCGTCCTCCTTCCAGCCGTCCACGCCCCACTCCTGCAGCCGCTCGACGAACCAGTCCACCGCGTCGTCGTTCGAGCCGTCGAGGACGTAGCTGTGCCCGGAGGGGAACACCGCTCCCGTGATGACCGTGGGCGTGCCGTCGGGGTCGCTGACCAGATAGCCGCGGTCGATCGCCTCGTGGACGAACGGGCCGTCGTACTTCTCGACGTAGTTTCCCCCGTCCTCCGGGAGCGCCTTGAAGTTGTTGCGCGCGCCGAGGATCAGCTTCACCTCGTTGTCGGAGAAGAACTGCTTCAGCGCATCCGGATCCGGATAGCGCGGATTCGGCAACCCGTCGTCGCGGCCCGATTCCGCGGTGTCGTCCCACATGCCGAAGCTGTTGGTGGTGCCTTCCTGCGGAGTGCTCCGCTCGCCCGGCCAGAAGCCTGACCCGACCACACCCCAGGACAGCGGATAGCCCTCGTCCAGGAACCTCTGCACCGTCTCGGTCACCGACGATTGGTACGTGTCCCAGCGCAGGGCGCCGAACGCCTCCCACCCCAACCCGAAGAACTCCTTCGCGGGGCGGCCGTCGTAGTACCCGTGCTCTTCGCGAACGTGCCGGTAGTCGCCATAGACCTGCTCGAGATCGCGGCCGACGAAGTAGTACAGCCCGTTCACCCGGTCGACATCCTGGGCGCCGAGGCGGTTCTCCGTCGCGGTGAGGGCGACCCGCTTCTGACCGTCCTCGAACCACACCTGTCCGAAGCGCTGCTTCGGGAAGACGGTGAAGTTGCTGATGAAGCGCTGGCAACTGCCGCCGTTGGTGACGTCGTCGAGTTCCAGCCCGGTCAGTTCGGTGGTCGGGCGTGCGCGCACCCGGCTGTTGCACGACTCGCCCTGCTCGGTCGAGCCGTCGGCCCACGAGCCGTGGTCGCCGAGCCCGTAGGCGGGCGCGACCGGACCGGTGCGGAAGTCGATCGTGCCGCCGTCGCCCGGGAGATTCGCCACGGAGAGGCGCGCGTAGCTGCCGAACGGATGGACGTTCACCTTGAGGTGCGCACCGTCCTCGAGCGTCACGTCGATGATCGCGACGCGGGCGTTCGGACGAGAGATCAGCTCAGCGTCGACCGCGTCGGCGAAATCCGTCCCGCCCTCCGGGCGCAGCCGAAGGCCCGACTCGGCATGCGCCGGGACGAGCTGCGCGCCCGAGCTGTCGGTGAACGAGTAACGGAAGCCGTCCTTGACGATCCGCAGGTCGTAGGTCTCTCCTGACACGACGAGGGTGTCCCCGGTGTCGACGACCCCGGAGTGCGCCGCGGTCACCGGCTCCGCGTTCGCCGGCGCGACCAGCGCCGCGATCGCCAGCGGCAAGGCGAGACTCCCGGCCGCCGATCGTCTGACGATGCGTCGGTCCACGATGACTCCCTTGTCTCGGACGATTTCGACGTCAATCTGAACCAGACGTTTGCACACATAATCCGCCCTACGCAAGTCTCATCCAGGAACCGGATTCGTTAATCATTATTAGATGACTAGGGCCTCGACAGCCGGTGCATCAAGCGGGCGGGCGGCCGAGCACGCGGGTCGAACGGGTTCAGTACCCGCCCACGCCGAACAGGGCCTCGGCCGGCCGATGCCGGCGACCGAGGCCCTGCGGGAGCGCTGCCGCTAGAAGGTGACGCGGCTGCGGGTGCGGCGGCGCCAGTCCCGGGCGTAAGGGCTGAGCGCGTCGTCGCGGTGCACCTCGGTGACGACGACGGCGGGGCTGCCGTCGGCCGGGCCGGCGGCCGACCAGTCGCCGCGGGGGCCGATGACGCCCGCGTGCGGCCCCGACCGATCGGCCGGCACGGCGAGGCTGATCCAGTAGCTGTTGGCCGCCGCGTAGCCGCGGGCCTCCGTCGCCACCGTCTCGCGGCCGGGAACGCCGCCCGTCTCGTACGACACCAGCACGCCGTCGACGTCGAGACGTTCGTACTCGGTGAACAGCTCCGGGAAGTGCACGTCCATGCCGAGGGCGAGGCCGAACCGGTAGTCGTCGACGTCGACGGTGACGGGGCCGGAACCGGGCGTGTACATGTAGCTGATCTTCGTGTTCGACAGCGTGCGCTCGTCGTAGCGGGCCGCCACCGTTCCCTGGTCGGAGACGACGTACAGGCTGTTGTAGGGACGATCCGGGCCGGGCCGCCGGTGCGGCGCGGCGATGACCGTCCAGACCGAGAGCTCGCCCGACAGCGCGGCGATGCGGCCCAGTTCCTCCTGGAGCACCGCCCACTCGGCCCGGCTCCAGTCGGACGGTCCGACCTCGTCCGGCCCGAGCTCGGAGAGCACGAGCTTGCTCGGGAAGCAGAGCGCCCCTTCGGTGAAGTGCACCAGGCGGGCGCCCGCCGCGGCCGCGTCCCTCAGCAACCGGCGGACCTCGGCCGCGCTGGCCCGCAGCCCGCCGACGTCGGTGGGATCGTCGCGGACCGTCGACTGGGCGACGGCGATGCGCAGGGCGGCACCCGGCGGGTCGTCATCGCCGCCCCGGACCGGGCGGACGTGGCGGAGTGCGGCCGTGTACGACTCGCCCGTCTTGGCGGAGCGGGCGCGGACCCGGCGTTTGAGATTCCTGTGCGCTGTCATCTGGCCTCCTACGCACTCGCACGCGATCCCCCAGCGATCCCGTCCGAGGCGGTCGACCAGGACGAGCGGCTCGAGACGAGAAGTCCCTTTGCCTTCTGGATCAGGGCCAGGCTGGGGCCGGCCGGCGAAGGTGAGGCGTGAGCCACGCCAGGTTCATAGGTTGGCGCACCCCGCCGAACGCGTCAACACGCCTGGCCGTGCGTCACGCGGCGCCGTTGGCGGCGACCCAGGCGTCGTACTCCGCGTCGTCCTCGGGCGTGCGGTCGATCAACGCCGTCAGCTGCGTGCGCGCCGTCGTCAGCTCCTCGATCGCCGACGTCAGGCGGTCGCGCTCGGACTCCAGCGGCTCGAGCATCGACCGGCAGCCGGGCATCAGGCCGTTGCCGGTGTCGACCATGCACGGCAGCAGCTCGGCGATCAGGTGGCTGGGCAGCCCGGCCGCCAGCATCGACCGCACGTGCCGCACCGCCTCGATGTCGGACGGGGCGTAGTCGCGGTAGCCGCTGGGCAGCCGGGCCGGTCGCAGCAGGTTCTGCTCCTCGTAGTAGCGCAGCGCGCGCTCCGTCACTCCGGTCCGCCGGGCCAGTTCGCCGATGCGCATCTCGTCCTCCGCAGGTGCCGCCGACGGGCTTGACCCTCACGTCAGCGTGAAGGTTTAGCGTACCGGGCATGACGACATCTTCGCAGGTCACCGTGCTCGGACTCGGCAACATGGGGCAGGCCCTCGCGCGCGCTTTCCTCGCCCACGGCCACCCCACGACCGTCTGGAACCGCTCCCCCGAGAAGGGCGACGCACTGGTGGCGGCCGGTGCGACGCGGGCGGCGAGCGTCGCCGACGCTGTCGTGGGCGCCGATCTCGTCATCGTGTGCGTGGTCGACTACGTGGTCGCGCGGCAGCTGCTCGAGCCGGCCGCCGACGCGCTGCGCGGGCGCACCGTCGTGAACCTCACCGCCGACACGCCCGACGCCGCGCGCGAGCTGGCCGGCTGGGCGGCCGGCCACGGCATCGACTACCTCGACGGGTCGATCATGACGCCGACGGTCACCATCGACACGCCCGACGCGGTCCTGATCTACAGCGGCCCGGCCGGGCTCCACCAGCGTCACGCCGCGACGCTGGCCGCGCTCGGCGGCGCTCAGCACCACCTCGGCACCGACCCCGGCCGCGCCGCCGCGTACGACGTCGCGCTGCTGGACTTCTTCTGGACGGCGGTCTCCGGGTTGACACACGCGTTCGCGCTGGCCAAGGCCGAGGGCATCGACGGCGCCGACCTCGCGCCACTGGCCGAAGGGCTGGCCACCCTGCTCAGGGACTCGGTCGCGGAGCACGGCGAGCGGCTGGACGCGGGCCGCTACGACGCCGACGTCGCGGGCCTGGGGACGATCGCCGCCGGGCTCGAGCACGTCGTCGCGGCGTCGGAGCGGCGCGATCTCGACAGCACCGTCCAGCGGGCCGCGCTCGCGCAGCTGCACCGGGCCGTCGCCGCCGGGCACGGCGACGACGACGTGTCGGTCCTCAGCGCCACGCTGCTGGCCGAGCGGGAGGTCGCAAGCCGGGCCTGACCAGCGGCATCTTTGCGCCATTGGCGCCTACCGGCCACGTGTAGTCCTTCCGCCCCGGGCGGCGGCGGTGCCATCTTGTCCGCACCGGACATCCGGCACATCTGGTACGACCACCTCTCGCCCCCGGAGGAGCCGTGCGACCTCGCCGCCTGACCGACCTCAGGCCTTCGACACCGCCTCGATCCCGCGAACGACGGCGACGATGGGTGGCCGGCTGGTCCGCGACCATCCTGGTCGTCGCCCTGACGGCCACCGCCTCCGCCCCGGCGACCGCGGCGCCGGCCGGCCCCGCCGGCGCCGCGCCGGAGTCCTCGGCGAGCGCCGAGGCCACCACCCGGGTCACGCTGGTCACCGGTGACGTCGTCGACGTGACCACGACCGGCCAGAAGACGTCGGTCGCCGTCGCCGCCGCGGACGGCGGCGCGGTCGAGGCATACGAGCTGGACGGCGACACCTACGTCGTCCCGGCCCGGGTCGCGCCGCAGGTGCGGGCCGGCACGGTCGACGACCAGCTGTTCAACGTCACGCGGCTGATCGAGAGCGGGTACGCCGACGACGCGACCGCCGAGCTGCTGGTCATCGTCACCTATGACGGCGCCGCCGCCCGGTCCGCGTCCGCCGTCGCCGCCCGCGCCGAGCGCCTCCCGGCCAGCGACGCCACCCTCCCGTTGCCCAGCATCGACGGCGCGGCGGTCGAGGTCGCCAAGGCCGACGCCGGCGCCTTCTGGGCCGCCGTCCAGGCCGACCGCGGCGTCGACGGCGTCTGGCTCGACGGCAGCGTCGCCGCGACACTCGACGTCAGCGTGCCGCTGATCGGTGCGCCGGAGGCATGGGCGAGCGGCCTCGACGGCACCGGCACCACGGTCGCGGTCCTGGACACCGGGATCGACCCCGCCCACCCGGACGTCGCCGGTCGGATCGCCGAGCAGCAGGACTTCACCGGCGGCGGCAGCGCGACCGACCGGCACGGCCACGGCACCCACGTCGCGGCGACGGTCGCCGGCACCGGCGCGGGCTCCGACGGTGCCCGCCGCGGCGTCGCGCCCGGCGCCGACCTGATGATCGGCAAGGTCCTCGACGACGGCGGCAGCGGCCAGGACTCCTGGGTCATCGCCGGCATGGAGTGGGCCGCGCGGGGCGGCGCCGACGTCGTCAGCATGAGCCTCGGCGGATACCCCAGCGACGGCACCGACCCGCTCAGCCAAGCGGTGAACGAGCTGACCGCGCAGACCGGCGCGCTGTTCGTCATCGCCGGCGGCAACTACGGACCGGGCGACTACTCGCTGACCAACCCGGGCGCCGCCGACGCCGCGCTCACGGTCGGCAACGTCACCAAGACCGACGAGCTGGCGGCGACGTCCGGCCGCGGCCCGCGGGTCGGCGACCACGCCGTCAAGCCCGACCTCACCGCGCCGGGCACGAACATCGTCGCCGCCCGGGCCGCCGGGACGGCGATGGGCACGCCGGTCGACGACCTGTACACCAGCGCGTCCGGCACCTCGATGGCCACCCCGCACGTCGCGGGCGCCGCCGCGATCGTCCGCCAGCAGCACCCGGACTGGACGCCCGAGCAGGTCAAGGCCGCACTGGTGTCGACGGCGATTCCGCGCGAGGGGCTCACCGTCTACCAGCAGGGCGGCGGCCGCGTCGACGTCGCGACCGCCGTCGCGCAGGGCGTCTACGCCGGTCCGGCGCCGCTGAACTTCGGCTACCTGCCGTACCCGCAGACCGGCCTGGAGCCGATCGTCCGCACCGTGACGTTCTCCAACGGCACGCAGGCTCCGGTCACGCTGGACCTCGCGGCGTCGGCGAGCGTCGGCGCGGCACCCGCACCGGCCGGCATGCTCGCGCTCGGCGCGCCGTCGGTCACCGTCCCCGCGAACGGCACGGCGGCGGTCGACGTCACCCTCGACCCGTCGCTCGGCGCGGCGGGCCTGTACAGCGGCTTCGTCACCGGGACCGGACCGGACGGGGTGAGCGTCTCGCTGCCGCTCGGGCTGAACAAGGAGCCGGAGGTCTACGAGCTGACGGTCACCGTGCTGGACCGCGAGGGCCGCCCCAACCGCGGCGCCACCGTCCAGGTCGGGAACGTCGACGACTCGTCGAAGCACGTGTCGTTCCCGAACCTGGACGCCCGTGGCCAGGCGACCGTCCGCGTCCCGCCGGGCACGTACAGCGCCCTGAGCATCATGACCGAGCTGGACGGCGAGCGGTACACCTACACGTTCGCCGGCGACCCGCAGATCGGCGTCGGCCCGGGCGGCGCGAGCGTCGTGCTCGACGGCCGCACCGCGGTCCCGGTCACCGCGGACGTCGGCCGGACCGTCGAGGGGGTCTTCGCCAAGCTGGAGTTCTGGCGATTCCCGCTGTCCGGCGAGGCCATGCACTACCGCTACCTGCTCGGCGAGCCGTTCACCGACGTCTACGCGACGCCGACCGAGCAGGTCACCGAGGGCGGCTTCCATCTCGTCACGCAGGTCTCGCTCGCCGAGCCGGACATCGTCGTCGACGGCACCGGGCTGGCCGCGTTCGAGCCGGAGTACTTCGTCTACGCGCCGGAGCTGCCCGCGGGCCGGTTCCGCCGCGACGTCGTCGACGCCGGCGCCGCGACGCCGGCCGAACTGGGCGCCGTCGACCTCGACGGGCGGATCGCGCTGGTCGAGGCGACCGGCGGGCAGTGGAGCGAGCAGATTCGGGCGGTCGCGGCCGCGGGTGCGGAGCTGGCGTTCCTCTACAGCCGGGCCGGCTACCCGTTCTCCGGCGCGGTCGAGCGCGGGCTGCCGATCCCCGCCGCCGCACTGGACCTCAGCGAGGCCGAGGCGCTGCTCGCCCGCGACGGCGGCACCGTCACCGTCCACTCGACGCCGGACAGCCCCTACCTCTACGACCTGCGCTTCGACCAGGACGGCGGGGTCGGCACGGACCTCTCGTACGTCGTCGACCCGGACGAGCTCGCCACCGTCTCGAGCACCTACCGTGCGGACGCGCCGCAGCGCACAGTCGCGGACGTGAACGCGTCGTTCGCGCCCTGGCAGGAGTCGTCCTTCGACTCGTACCGCTACTTCCGCGCGCCGGTCGAGCGGACGGAGTACGTGACGGCGTCGCCCGGGATGCTCTGGCTGAAGCAGACCGTCGGCTACGAGACGGACGAGGTGGTCCTCGCGCGGCACGCCCGCGACCGGCTGCGCACGCTCGACGCCGGCGAGCAGCTCGAGGACACCTGGTTCGGCGCGCCCTTCGTGCCGACGCCGCGGCGCGAGGTGCTGGAGCAGGACCGGGTGGCGATCCCGTGCCCGGCCTGCCGCGACGCCGACGAGCTGTTCTTCTGGATCGAGGACGTCGCCGACTCCGGCGACGGCCACTACGGCTCCTGGGACACCCGCTGGGAGAACTCGGCCACCCGTCTGTACCGCGACGACGCGCTGGTGGTCAGCCGGCGGACCGGGCGCGGGGTGCTGGCGGCGGTCGCGGCGGACTCGGAGTACCGGCTGGAGATCGACGCCTGGTCCGACGCGCCGTGGAGCTGGGGGACGCGGTCGTCGACGGCGTGGACGTTCCGGTCCGCCGCCCCTGCGTCCGGCGTCGGCGAGCTGCCGTCGCACTACGCGTGCACCGACCGCGGCGACCGGAACTGCGCGTTGCTGCCGCTGCTGTTCGCGACGTACGACGTGCCGCTGGACTCGCTGAACCGGGCGCCGGCCGGGCGCACGTTCCACTTCGGCCTGACCGTGGGCGGGCAGGTGGGGGCGCCGTCGCCGTCGGTCCGGCGGGTGCGGGTCGACGTCTCGTACGACGACGGCGCCAGCTGGCGGCCCGCGGTCGTCCGGCGGTCCGGCGCCGGGGAGTACACCGTCAGCGTCAAGCACCCCGCGGACGCCGAGCACGTCTCGCTGCGGATCGACGCCCAGGGTGACGGCACCCGGCTGGAGCAGGAGGTCATCCGCGCCTACCCGCTGGACTGACCTTCGCCGCCGCCACACCGGCCGCCGGGTCTGGACGTCCTGAGCTGCGTCGTGATACACCTTGTATCGTGAACGAAGCGACGGTGTCTCAGGACGTCCTGGCCGCGGCGAAGCGGCTGGCCGAGCGGCAGGAGCTCGGCGGCGCGTCGATGGCGGACATCGCCAAGGAGGCCGGCATCACCCGCGTCACGCTGTACCGGCGCGGTGAGACGCGCACGGCGATCCTGGTCGCGCTGCGCGACGAGCTGGCTCGCGAGGAGCGCGAGCGGCTGCTCCCGGTCCTCGCCGGCCCCGGCGACGCCCGCGCCCGGCTGACCGCGGCGTTCGAAGTCTTCTGCGCGGTCACCGACGAACGGTCCGAGCTGATGGCCGGGCTCGACGATCCGACGCTGAACGCGATCTACCACGATCCCGGCGACGAGTCGCTCACTCGCACCGAGTTCACCGCCCCCATCGTCCGGCTGCTGCGCGACGGCGCGCTGGACGGCTCGCTGCGTCCGGCCGCCGATCCCGAGGAGACCGCGACCGTGCTGTACGTCCAGGTCTGCGAGACCTATCGGCACCTGCGCCGCGAACACCGCTGGTCGGCGCGGCGCGCCACCGACGCCGTCCTCGACCTCACGCTGCACGGGCTGCTGCCATGAGCGCCGTGGCCACCGTGCTCGAGCGGGTCATCCCCGGCCAGGGCGTCGACCGCGGCCGGGTCGCCCGGCTGACGGTCGCGCACGCCGGCGCCGACCTGTTCCAGGCCGCCGTCCCCGCCCTGATCCCGTTCTTCGTCGCCGAGCGCGGCATGACCTACGCCGACGCCGGGCTGCTGGTGCTGGCCGGCAGTCTCGCGTCGTCGGTGATGCAGCCGCTGGCCGGCGTGGTCGGCGACCGCGTCCGGGCCGCCTGGCTGCAGCCGCTGGGGCTGGCGCTGGCCGGCGGCGGGCTGCTCGCGGCGACCATGCTCGACTCGTTCGCCGCCATCGCGGTCGCGCTGCTGCTCGGCGGCCTCGGCGTCGCGATCTTCCACCCGGAGGCGTTCCGCGCCACTCGCGCCGCTGCGGCCGCCAGCCCGGGCGCCGCGCTCGGCGTCTTCGCGCTCGGCGGCAACATCGGCTTCGCCCTGGGCCCGTCGCTGGTCGTGCCGCTGGGTGCGGCGTACGGCATCGAGGCGGCCGGCGCGGTCGCCGTCATCCCGCTGCTCGGCGCCCTGCTGCTGGGCCGCGGGGTCCCCTCCGACCTGGCCGAGCCCGACCCGGCCTCAGCCGGTGCGTGGCCGGTCCGCAGCGACTGGCGCACGTTCGGCTTCGCGACGCTCGGCGCGACGGCGGCCGCGGGCGTGCTGTTCGGGCTGATGGCGTTCGCGCCGGTGTGGTTCGACGAGACGCTGGGCGCGGGCGTGGGCCTTGGCAGCGCAGCGGTCACCGGCATGCTGCTGGCCGGAGCCGCCGGGACGTACCTGGCCGGCACGCTCGGCGACCGCCACGGACGACGGCCGGTCGTGCTGGTGTCCGTGCTGGCGCTGGTCCCGCTGTCGGCCGTGCTGCCACTGACCGGGCCACTGCCGGCCGTGCTGCTGCTGATCGTGATCGGCCTGGTGCTGGAAGGGATCTTCTACCCGCTGGTCATCGTCGCGCAGGACGGCCTGCCGCGGCACGCCGGACTGGCCGCGGGCATGGCGCTCGGGCTCAGCGTCGGCGTCGCCGCCGGCACCACCAGCCTGCTCGGCGTCCTCGTCGACGCCGATGGCCCGGTCGCCGCGCTCTGGGGTTGCGCCGTCATGGCGGTGGTCGCGCTCGGCGCCGGCGCACTCGCCGTCCGCCCGCGCCCGCTCCCATGATCATCAATGATCCAACCCCTCAGGAGTGGTTGGATCATTGATGATCATGGTGCGTTGCGGCCGGTCCAGGCCAGCAGGTCGTCGACCGGCCAGGTGTTGACGATCTTCTCGACCGGCACCCCGCAGGCGGCCGCGCGCTCGCACCCGTACGGCTGCCAGTCCAGCTGGCCGGGCGCGTGCGCGTCGGTGTCGAGCGCGAACGAGCAGCCCGCCTCGACGGCCAGCCGCAGCAGCCGCTTGGGCGGGTCGAGCCGCTCCGGCCGCGAGTTGATCTCGACGGCGACGCCGAACCGCTCGCACGCCGCGAAGACGAGCTCCGGGTCGAACGTCGACTCGGGCCGGGTGCCGCGGTTGCCGGTGATCAGCCGGCCGGTGCAGTGCCCGAGCACGTCGACGTGCGGGTTGGCGATGGCGGTGACCATGCGCTCGGTCAGCTCGTCCGACGCCATGCGCAGCTTCGAGTGCACGCTCGCCACGACGACGTCGAGCCGGCCGAGCAGCTCGTCGGTCTGGTCGAGCGAGCCGTCCTCGTTGATGTCGACCTCGATGCCGGTGAGGATCCGGATACCGTCGCTCCTGTCGTTCAGCTCCGCCACGACGTCCAGCTGCTCGCGCAGCCGCTGCGGCGACAGGCCGTTCGCGACCGTGAGCCGCGGCGAGTGGTCCGTCAGCGCGACGTACGCGTGCCCCAGCTCGGCGGCGGCCCGGACCATCTCGTGGATCGGGCTGCCGCCGTCGGACCAGTCGGAGTGGGTGTGCAGGTCGCCGCGCAGCGCCGCCCGGATCTCCGCGCCGCCCTCGGCGACCGGCCGCCCGCCGGTGGCCTCCAGCCGGCGCAGGTACACCGGGACCTCGCCGGCCAGCGCCTCGGTGATGACGGTCGAGGTCACCTTGCCGATGCCGGGCAGCTCGGTCAGCGTGCCGGCCTCGACGCGGTCGACCAGCTCGGCCATCCCGATGGAGTCGACGGTCTCGGCCGCGGTCCGGAACGCACGCACGCGGTACGTCGGTTCGCGGGCCCGCTCCAGCAGGAACGCGATGCGCCGCATGAGGTCGCCGGGTGTGGGGTCGGCAGTCACGGACCCAGTGTCTCCCGGGCGGCCCCGCGCCGGCTTGACCCCGACGCGACGTCATGGTTTTCGCTGGACCCATGAAGCTGATCCCGGTCGCGTACCTCGCGTCGTACACGCTGAGTCTGCTCGGCAACTCCATCGCCGGTGTCGCGCTGCCGCTGATCGTGCTGCAGGTCACCGGCAGCGCGCTCGGCGCGGGCTGGGTCGCGGCCGCGACGGCGGTGCCCGCGGTCCTCGCCGGCCTGTTCATGGGCGTCGTGATCGACCGGATCAACCGGCGCACGTCGTCGATCGTCACCGACCTGGTCTCCGCCGGGGCGGTCGCCGCGCTCCCCGTCGTCGACGCGGTCACGGGACTGGAGCTCGGCTGGTTCGTGCTGTTCGGCATCATCGGCTCGCTCGGCGACGTGCCCGGGATGACGGCGCGCGACGCGCTGCTGCCGGCGATCGTGCGACACAGCGGCGTCAGCGCCGAACGGCTCATGGGCACCCGCGAGGGACTGGGCGCCGTCGCCCTCCTCGCCGGGCCCGCCGCCGCCGGGACGCTGATGGCGGTGTTCGACGGGTCCACCGTGCTGTGGATCACCGCGGCGACGTCGCTGGGCGCGGCGCTGATCACGTTGCTCATCCCGCACCGGGTCGGCGTCATCGACACCGCGGTGGCAGCCGCGCCGACCGGCTCGTCGTGGCGGCAGTTCACGGACGGCTGGCGGGTCCTGGCCGGGAGCCGGTTCCTCGCGACCGTCACGCTGATCGCCGTCGTGTCGGTGTTCGTCCTGGCGGGGCTGCAAGGGCTCGTCCTGCCGGTGTACTTCCTCGACGCCGGGCGTCCGGAGCAGGTCGGGTTCGTCCTCACCGCGATCGCCGCGGGCATGCTGCTCGGCGCCGGCACCTACGCTGCCGCCGGCCCGCGCGTATCGCGGCGCTTCTGGCTGCTCACCGGCATCGCCGGGACGACCGCCGGGTTCGCCGTCGTCGCCGGCCTGGTCGCACCGTGGGCGGTGTTCGCGGGCGCGTTCCTCGTCGGAGCGTTCAGCGGGCTCAGCTCCAGCCTGCTCGGCGTTCTGATGATCGAGCGGGTGCCGGAGGCGTTCCGCGGCCGGGTCATGGGGACGCAGAACGCGATCACGACGGCCGCGCCGCCGGCCGGGATCATGCTCGCCGCGGTGCTCACCGAGTACGGCTCGGTGCGCGTGGCGGCCATCGCGGTCACGGTGGTGTGGACGGTGACGGCGATCGTCGCACTGCGCTCGCGAGCGCTGCGTACCGTGGACTCCGTGACCGCACCGGCCGAGGAGGTGCCCGCGAGTGCGCAGTAGTGAGCTGGCCGCGCTGGCCGGCGTCACCGTCCGGACGCTGCGGCACTACCACCAGGTCGGGGTGCTCGACGAGCCGCCGCGGTCGGCCAACGGCTACCGCTCGTACGACGTCCACCACCTGATCCGGCTGCTGCGGATCAAACGGCTGACGGCGCTCGGGTTCCCGCTGTCCGCGCTGCCGGACCTGCTCGACCAGCCCGGCGCCGACGCCGTCGCGCTGCTCGACCAGCTCGACGACGAGCTGGCGGCCGCGATCCGGCGGCTGGAGGCGCGGCGCGCCATCGTCGCCGAGCTGCGGCGCGACCGTGCGGCGCCCGACCTGCCGCACGAGCTGGCCCGCTACCTCACGGCGTCGGGGGCGGGCGAGGTGGCGCCCGGGCTGGCGCGCATCGACCGCGAGCAGGCGATCCTCATCGCCCATCTCGTGGGCGACGCGAAGCTGCCGCAGCTGGCCCGGCTGTACGAGCGGATGGCCGACCCCGACGTCATCGCCGCGAGCAGGGCGCTCTACGTACGCATCGACGAGCTGGGCCCGGACAGCGGCGACGCCGAGATCGAGCGGCTGGCCGACGACCTGGCCGCGCTGGTGGCGCCGATGCTGGCGGACGTCCAGGCAGCGGGCGACGACGATCTCGACCTCGGTGCGCTGGCGCCGTTGCTGTCCGCGTACACCGACGACATGCTCAACGAGTCGCAGCGGCGGGCGCTGGCACTGGTGGAGGAGCGACTCAGCGCACTGGTGTGAACGCCGCGGCGAGGGCCTCGGCCAGGCGCCGCGCCGTCGAGCCGTCGGGCTCGCCGTGGTCGGGGTTGAACTCGGTGAGCACCAGGCCGGCGAACCCCGGGTGCCGCACCATGACCGTCACCGCGCTCATGACCTGGGCGAGCGTGAGGCCGCGGTACTGCGGGACGTCGGCGGCCGGGAGGTCGAGGAAGTTCACGACGTCGACGTCGAGGTGGACGATGAACCGCGTCGTCACGGACGTGACGGCGTCGAGCGCCAGCCGGGCGGCGGCCTGCGGGTCGGGCGCCACCGACGCGACCGGGAACCGCCAGCTGGGGACCCGTCCGTGCACGTCCTCTTCGTCGTCGGCGTAGCCGAAAAAGCACACCTGGTCGGCCGTGAGCAGCGGCCTCCGCGGACCGAAGCCGCTGAGGGCGGGCGCGGTGCCGGGAAGATCGAGCAGGTGCGCGACCCCCATGCCGTCGGCGATCGGCTCGTCCGGATGATCGGCGGGCGTCTGGAGGTCCTGCCCTCCGTCGACGTACACGAGGCCGACCTCGTGCCCGGCGGCGGCGAACGCGCTGACGACGGCGATGGTCAGCGTGCACTCCCCGCCCACGACGACCGGCGTGTGGTCGTCGGCCAGGATCTGTGTGACGGCCGCCCGGGTGTCGTCGAGCACCTCCAGCACGCCGTCGAGATTGTTCGGTCCGCCGTCGGCCGCGGGGCGTGCCGTCCACCGGCGGACCGGGCGGTCGCCGTGGTCGTGGAGATCGTTGCCGGACCGCTCGAGCAGCTCGACCAGCCCGGCGGCCCGCAGCGCGGCCGGCGCACGCTCCTGGCCCGGCCAGTGGGCGGCAGCACTCGACGGCACGCCGAGGATTCCGAGCGTCGTCATGGCGTCAGTCCCGTCCCTGCCAGGTGCAGATGCAGATCTCGTTGCCCTCGGCGTCGGCGAGCACCCAGAACGCCGGCGCCCGTCCGTCGTTGACCAGCCGTCCGCCGGCGTCGAGCGCCGCCGCCAGCCGCCGGCGCGCTTCGTCGTGTGGGACGCTGATGTCGAGATGGATGCGGTTGCGCTGCGGCCGCGGCGCGTCCATCTGCTGGAACCAGACCGCGGGCCCCTGCCCGAGCGGGTCGACCAGCGCATCGGCGGGACCGTCGGGTCCGGGCTCGTCGGCGTAGGCGAGCACCGCCTTCCAGAACGGCCGCACCGCCGGGATGTCGAGCGCGTCGATGGCGATCTCGAGGGCCTGCTCGGACCGCGACGGCCCGCCGACCGCCGGATCGACGTCGTGCCCGGCGGACCGCAGCGCCGTGGTGATGCGGCCGGCGGCGTCGACGTCCGTGCTGGTGACGTTGGCCAGGGCGGCGTCCTGAAGGCTGAGCAGCACGCGGCCGGGCCGCAGGTCGACCAGCAGGTGGGCGTCGGCCGGGCCGGCCGCGCGTACCGCCGTCGCCGTGACGTCGACCGCCTCGGCCGAGGACCCCACCGCGACGCGGGTGTGGAACCGCGCCAGGAGATAGCGCCAGCCCAGCCGCTCGACGGCGGCCGACGCCTCCGGACGGCGCAGCGGCCGCGCTGTGTCCTCGCCCATGCCGGCCATGCTCGCACGCGGGTCCGACAGTCTGGGCGCAGACCGTGAGAAGGTCCGAGCGTGCACTATCCGCTGACACCCGCTCGTCGCGACGCCGTGCTGCACGGGTTGACCGTGATCTGCGGGCGACGACCGGTCGTCGTGGCGGCGGACGGCGTCGGCCACGACTGGGCGCCGGTGACGCGGCTGGTGTTCGATCGGGAGCTGCCCGGGCTGGGCGCCGATGATCGCGCGGCCCGCTCGATCATCGTGAAGACGAGGCGAGTGGACGGTGCGGGGCACGGCGGCCCCGCCTACCTGAGGCGCGAGGTCGCCGCGTTGCGGACGCTCGGGCGAAGCCGGGTCGCCGCGCGCGTGATCCTCGTCGACGACGAGGCCGGTGTCGTCGTGCAGTCCGACCTCGGGAGCCGGCCGACGCTGGAGCAGGTGCTCCTCGGCGACGACCGGGAACGCGCGGCCTCGGCGATGGTGGAGTACGGCCGGGCGGTCGGGCGGCTCCATGCGAGCACCCTCGGGCGCCGCCTCGATCACGAGGCCGCGCTGGCCGAGTTCGGGCCGGCCGATGTGACGACCGGCGGCGGCTCCGGGACCCGCGGCACGCGCCACTGGTCCGTCGTCGAGGACGCCTGCACGGACCTCGGCCTCCCCGACGCCAGGATCGCGCGGGACGACCTCGCGCTCGTCCGCTCACACCTCGACGACCCCGGCGCCTACGCGGCTCTGGTGCATGACGACCTCAACCCGACCAACGCACTCGTCACCGAGCACGGCGTGCGACTCGTCGACTTCGAAGGCAGCCGATACGGGCACATCGGCTTCGACGTCTCGTTCCTGCACTACCCGTTTCCTCACCACAGCCCGAACTGGTCCGTCCTGCCGGTCGACGTGGTCGACGACGCCGACCGCGCGTATCGGGACGTGCTCGCGGAATCGCTCCCGGTGGATGCGCTGCCGGCGTACGACGAGATGCTCGCGGTCGGCGCGGCCACCGCGCTCGCCGGCCGGGTGACCCGTCTTCCACTGATCGCGAGCCCGGACCAGCCGGCGTACGACAGCTGGCGGCGGCGCGCTCAGCTGGTCCAGCAGCTCGGGGTGTTCCGGCGCCTCGCCGCTCGGGCCGGCATCCTGCCGGATCTCGCGCACTGGTCCACCGAGCTGGCCGAGGCGATGGTGATCCGCTGGCCGGACGCCGGTGCGCCGCCGCCTCGCCTCTATCCGGCGTTCGCCGGGACACCCTCGGCGGCCGCGTCCACCGGCTGACCGGGCCGGGCCGGCCGGGCGGGGCGACCGTGCCGGGCCGACCGTGCCGCCCTCACGCGGTCGCCGCAACGTCGTCCTCGTCGGCGGCACCGCCGACGGCACCACGGACGGCGGCCGCCAGATCGGTGCGGAGCGCGAATCGCACGAACGCGGCGAGCACGATCACCGCGAGCACCGTCGCCGCGGCGAACGCCGTCCGCAGCCCCCACACCTCGGCGATGACGCCGGCGAGGGCGGCGCTGACCGGGATGACGCCCCAGCTGATCATCCGCGACGCCGAGTAGATGCGGCCGAGGAGTTCCGGCGGCGACAGGTTCTGCCGGATCGTCCCCGCGAGGATGCGCCAGATGCTCGACCCCGCCCCGGCGACGACGGCGCCGCCCGCCACCACCCAGATGCCGGCGCCGAACGCGACCGGCTCGACGAACAACACCGTCCCGACGGCGTCGGCGATCATCAGGCGGGTGGTGCCGACCCACCGGCGCAGCGGCTCGACCAGCACCGACGCGACGATCCCGCCGACGGCCATGGCGGTCAGCAGCAGCCCGTACTGAGCGGCCGTCAACCCCAGCGGCCCCGGTTCGACGACGTACACGACGAGCAGCGCGGTCGCCACCGCCCAGACGACGTTCATGGCGGCCGTGAACAACGTCAGCGTCCGCACGACCGGCTGCCGCCAGAGGAACCGGAACCCGGCGGCCACACCACCGGCCGCAACCCCACCACCGGCGGTCGCGCCGGGCTCGCACACGGCGGTCGGCGCGGCGCGGGGCAGCGTCATCATGAGCACCCCGCCGACGGCGAGGACGTAGAGCGCGGCGCTGGCACCGGTCGCCAGGGCCAGCGTCGTGCCGGCGAGCAGACCGGCGAGCGGCGGCCCGGCCAGCTGGTTGGTCACGTTGATGGTCGCCTCGATGCGCGCGTTCGCCCGGCTGCGCCCGGCCGGCTCGACGACCAGTGGGATGGTCGCGGTCAGCGCGGTGTCGACGAGGGTCTCGGCGACGCCGAGCAGCACGGCCGCGACGAGGATCAGCGGCAGCGTCAGCGCATCGGCGAGGAACGCGGCCGTGACGCCGCCGAGCACCAGGCCGCGCACCGCGTTCACGGTGCTCAGCAACGCCCGCCGATCCACGCGGTCGACGATCCAGCCGGCGTGCAGCCCGAACACCGGCCACGCCAGGGTGAGTGCCGCCGTCACCGCCGCGACGCCGCCTGCGGACGCGCCGACGGCGATCGCCAGCAATGGCAGCACGAACAGCCCCATGCCGTCGCCGAGGTTCGCCGCCCCCGTCCCGAACCACAGCCCGTTGAACGACCGGCCCAACGGCACCGGCAACACCCGCATCGGATTCTCACCCTTCATCGGCGTTTCACTGGTTGCAGTCTCGACGCCGAGCGTCTTACCTGTCAACGCCTGATGAACGGTGAGATAGCCTGGGCCACATGACCGACGTCGAACTGGTCGGCAACGCGCTCTGCCTCGACTTCGCCAATACCGTCAACGCGCGGCCGGTCGCCCGTCGCGACTGGTTGGCGTCGCCCGCGGAGGTCGTGACCTGGGCGCGCGCCGTCGGACACCCCGTCGACGACGATCCGAGCCTGCGGTTCACCCTCCCCGTGGCCCGTGACCTGCGCGAGACCGTGTTCCGCGTGTTCCAGCCGCTGGCGCACGGCGACGCCCCCTCGCCCGACGACCTCGAACTCATCCATACGGTGCACGCGGAAGGGATCGCGCAGGCCCGGTTCGTGGAGGACGGCGCGACGTTCCGGCTCTCCTGGGCGGAGCCAGAGAGCCTGCGGGTGCTGCTCTGGGAGGTCGCCACCTCGGCCGCTGGGCTGCTCACCCGGGGACCGCTGCACCGCCTCGGCGACTGCCCTTCGTGCCACTGGCTGTTCCTCGACACCAGCAAGAACGGCCGGCGCCGGTGGTGCAGCATGATCACGTGCGGCAGCCGCGACAAGTCCCGCCGCTACTACGCGGCTCACGGCGATCGCGCCGAGACCGAGTGACGGCGAGGGCGCGTTTTCGAGCAGGACAGGAGACGTGGTCATGGGCCGGCGGTCGCATGCCGGCCCATGACCACGGGGGTCGGAACCCGCTGTTACCGAATCACGGCCGCGACTTGTGGAACTCGCGGCGGCACTCCTTGAGATCGACGGTGATGCTCTCGCCGAGGTCGACGTTGACCGGCACGGTTTCGAGAACGGTGCCGTCGGGGCGTTCGCAGGTGAGGATCCACGGCTCCTCGTAGAACCCGGTCTGGAACCCGTGCACCCCGTCCTCCTGGTAGGCCGGGATCGGCCGGTACGACGGGTTCACGGCCCATTCGAACTTGCCGTTGCGGCCGAGCGTGAGATCCGACGTCAGCGTGGTGGTGAACGACGACGGGCGGGTGGCGCCGTCGGACTGGAGGTAGGGGCTGGTGTACATGTCGAACGCCTTGGTGATGCGCAGCACGGCACCCTTCGGGCCCTTGCCCTCGATGACGGCGTACTGGGCGGGGTCGGCGGCCGTCTCGAGCATGGTCAGCATGGCCTCGCGGTGCTCGTCGTACACGTCGAGGACCTGGGTCTCGTACGTGCGCGCCACACCGGCGTCGGGGCAGGTCTCGGTCGTGAGGGCGAGGCCGCGGGTGGCGTAGTAGGCCCAGTCGATCGCCTCGCCGGTGGTCTCGTAGTCCTCGGCCGACGGCAGCGCGTCGTAGCCGGGGCCATAGATCGACGCCACCTCGGAGGCGAGGGAGTGCAGCCGGTCGACATCCTGAGCGGGGCCGGCGGCCAGCTGCAACGGCGGGTACAACACGACCTGGATGCACGTGTGCTGGGTGTTGAAGACGACCGCCTGCCGGGTCGACAGCAGCCACTCGATGTTGCGGGTCTCCGGCTCCGACCACGCGGCGGCGCCACCGGTGGAGATCGGCAACCAGCCCATGCCGTAGTTGCGGTTCATGTCGGTGTTGGTGTCGGTCTGCCGCCGGCCGCGCACGAACCCGTCGACGTTGACGATGGGCACGACGACGACGCGGGCGTTGTCGAGCAGTCGCGTGACGTGACGGTCGCCGGCGGCGGCCCGCTGGACGAGGTCGATGGCGAACTCCATGGTCAGCTCGCCGCTCGGGAACTCGTTGCCGTGGTGCATGCCGACGTCGACGAAGACCGGCTTGCCGTCGTCGGCGTTGACGTCGGTACTGATCTCGACGCCGCGGACGGTGCGCCCGGACGTCGTCGGGTAGGGCAGCGTGATCGGCTTGACCAGGTCGGGGTGGTCGGCGACCAGTTCCGCCATGTCGGCCTCGTAGTCGGCCAGCGTCCGGTAGGCGGTGTTGCCGCTGGGCAACTCGGCGTCGGCCGCGACAGACGGGGCCGACGGCGACGCCGCGCCCACGGCGGCCGGGACGGCGACCGCGGGAACCGCCAGGACGGCGGCCGCGGCCAGCAGGACGGTGCGGCGACTCGAACGGGAGTGATCAGTACGTCTCATGAACGCATTCCTCCGCAGAACCGGCAGTGGGGGCAGGACCAGTCAAGATCGGCCGATCCGCGCCGAGGTTATCGCTTGGTTACGTTTGATACGAGAGATGTGGCATGTCACGTTGCGGCGGTAGAGTCCGGACCCAGCACTACCGTCGCGCCATGTCCGAGCCCGAGGCGCCGACCCCGCCGGCCGCGCGCGACCCGTACGCGACGCCGTACGCGACACCGGCCGCGACGCCACCCTCGTACGCCGAGCACCGTGCCACGATCGCGCAGCAGCCGCCCCCGCAGTACGGCACCTACGGCGGCCGGCCGTACGGACCGCCGAGCCCCTGGCCGGTCCAGCCGCAACCGGAACGCAGGCCGGGCACGAACGGCATGGCCATCGCGGCGCTGATCTTCGGACTCATCGGCGGCATCCCACTGGCCATCGTCTTCGGCGTCATCGCGCTCGGCCAGACGTCCAACGACCGGCAGCAGGGCCGCGGGCTGGCCGTCGCCGGGCTGATCGGCGCCGGCCTCTGGCTGCTGGTCCTCGTGGGGGCGGGCGTCCACGCCATGGTCACCGAGCCGGAGCGCGACGACACCGGCCAGATCACCGACGAGGGCTCGTTGTCGACCTACGACGTCGAGATCGGCGACTGCCTGAACGGCCTGCGCGACGTCGAGGACGCCTCCAGCGTCACCTCGCTGCCCGCCGTCCCGTGCACCGAGGCGCACGAGGGCGAGGTGTTCGCGTCGTTCGAGCTCGCTGCGGGCGACTACCCCGGACTCGACGGCATCACCGCGCAGGCCGACGCGCGGTGCGCCGCGGCACTGCTGACCTACTCGCCGAGAGCGTACGAGAACCCCGAAATCGGCCTGTCCTACCTGTACCCGCAGCAACCGAGCTGGCCCCGCGACCGCGAAGTGGTGTGCATCGCCGTCGCCGTCGAGGGCACGCTCACCGGGAGTCTCGCGAACCAGCCGGGGGTCTGACGGAGCTACTTGCGGTCTGAGTTAGGTTAGGCAAACCTAGTTGACTGCAGATCATTCTCCGTGAAAGGACCGCGCCCGTGGCGTACCACGAGGGTGTCAGGCTCGCCGAACCGCCGGCAACCGGAACCGCCGAAACCGCCGACGACCTGCTCGAACGCCAGCGCCTCCGAGAATCCTCGGCGCGCTCCTATCCGCGCCGCCTCCCGATCGCCCTGGTCGCCGGGCAGGCGAGCACCGTCCGCGACCGCCAGGGCCGCGAGTACCTCGACTGCCTCGCCGGTGCCGGCGCTCTGGCGCTCGGCCACCACCACCCGGTCGTCGACCAGGCGTTGCGCGAGGTACTCGACGAGGGCACGCCGCTGTCGACGCTGGACCTGCCGACACCGGTCCGCGACCGGTTCGTCGAGCAGCTGTTCGCCGTGCTGCCGGAGCCGCTGCGCGACGGCCGCATCCTGTTCTGCGGGCCGACCGGCGCCGACGCGGTCGAGGCCGCGGTCAAGCTGGCCCGCACCGCCACCGGCCGGTCCGGGCTGATCGCGTTCGGCGGCGCCTACCACGGCATGACGCAGGGCACGCTCGCGCTCACCGGCCGCAAGGCGGTCAAGGAGCCGCTGGGCACGCTCCTCCCCGACGTCCACCACCTGCCGTTCCCGACGGCGTTCCGGTCGCCGTTCGGCTTGGACGACGGCGCCGCGATGGCCGGCCGCCTGGTCGAGTGGGCGCTGACGGACGACCTCAGCGGCATCGCGACGCCGGCCGCCGTCATCGCCGAGCCGGTGCAGGGCGAGGGCGGCGTGCAGCCGATGCCGGCCGCGTTCGCGGGCACGCTCCGCCAGGCCACGCGCACGACGGGCACCGTCCTCATCGCCGACGAGGTGCAGACCGGCCTCGGCCGCACCGGCGACCTGTGGGCGAGCGACGCGATCGGGCTGGACCCCGACGTGCTGGTGCTGTCGAAGGCGATCGGCGGCGGGCTGCCGCTGGCGGTGATCATCCACCGCGGCGAGCTGGACGGCTGGCAGCCGGGCGCGCACGCGGGCACGTTCCGCGGGCAGACGCTCGCGCTGGCGGCGGGCGCGGCGACGATCCGCGAGGTGGTCCGCGCCGGACTGGCGCAGCGGGCCCGCGAGGCCGGCCGCCGGCTGACGGAGGGACTGCTCGCGGTGGCGGCCGACGATCCGCGGGTCGGGCACGTCCGCGGCCGCGGCCTGATGGTCGGCGCCGAGCTGGTCGACCCGGGCGTGGCCGACGCCGACGGGGTCCCGGTGCCGGACGGTTGGCTGGCCGGCAAGGTGCAGAGCGAGATGCTGCGCCGCGGCGTCATCGTCGAGGTCGGGGGCAGCCACGACGCCGTCGTCCGGTTCCTGCCGCCGCTGGTCGTCACCGACGAGGAGCTGGACCGGGTGGTCGAGGCGTTCGGCGCAGCGCTGCGGGCCGTCCGCGCGGACGAGGAGGCGGGGCGGTGACCGGGCCGCTGTTCCTCGACGGCAGCCCGGCGGCGCACGACGCGTTGCGGGCGGCCGTCGCCGAGGTGCTCACCGTCCTGGCCTCCGCCGACGGCCCGCCCGGCGAGCACCGCCCGTTCCCGTCCGCCGGCCCGGCGCGGCTTCGCGAGATCGCGGACGCGATCGAGCCGCTGCCGGACGAGGCGGAGCCGCTCGGCGAGGTGCTCGCCGACGTCGGCCGGACGGTGCTGGCGCACGGCGCGCGGGTCACCGATCCGTGGTGCGCCGCCCACCTGCACCCGCCGACGCTGCTGACGGCGGCCGCGACCGAGCTGGCGATCGCCGCGACGAACCAGTCGATGGACTCCTACGACCAGGCGCCCATGGCGACGTACGTCGAGGACCGGCTGGTCGGCCGGCTCAACGCGCTGATCGGGCTGCCCGAGGGCGGATCCGGTGTGCTGACCTCCGGCGGGACGGCGTCCAACCTGCTGGGGCTGCTGCTCGCCCGGGACCACGCGGCCGGCGGGGCGAACCTCAGCGGGCTCCCGCCCGGCGCCGCCCGCTGGCGCATTCTCGCGTCGGCCGGGGCGCACGTCAGCGTCCGGCAGGCCGCCGCGGTGCTGGGGCTGGGCCGCGACGCCGTCGTCGCCGTCACCACCGACGACGACGGCCGCATGGACGTCGCCGCCCTGGACCGGACGCTGGCCCAGCTCGCCCAGACCGGCGGCGTGCCGATCGCCGTCGTCGGGACCGCCGGCACCACCGACACCGGCGCCATCGATCCGCTCACGGCGTTGGCCGACCGCGCGGCCGCCGCCGGCGCCTGGTTCCACGTCGACGCCGCCGTCGGGTCGGCCCTGGTGCTCAGCGACCGGTTGCGGCCGCTGGTGGCCGGGCTGGAGCGGGCCGACTCGATCACGGCCGACCTGCACAAGCTCTGGTGGCAGCCGATCGGCGCGAGCGCCCTCCTGGTCCGCGACGCCGACGCGCTGGGCAGCGTCCGCGAGCCGGCCGACTACCTCAACCGCACCGAGGACGACGACGTGCTCAACCTCGTCGACCGGTCGCTGGACACGTCGCGCCGGTTCGACGCGCTGAAGATCCTGGTGTCGCTGCGGGCGACCGGCCGGCGCCGGCTGGCCGGCCTGGTCGAGCACCTGGTCGACCTCGCGGCGAAGGCCGGCGAGGCGGTCCGCCGCCGCCCCGACCTGGAGCTGCTGGCGCCACCGCAGACGGTCACCGTGCTGTTCCGCTGCCGCCCCGACGGCGTCGACGCGGACCGGCTGGACGCGCTGAACGTCGACGTGCAGCGGCGGCTGCTGGCCTCCGGCCGGGCGGTCGTCGGGCGCACCCGGTACCGCGGCCGGGTCGCCCTGAAGCTCACCTTCACCAACCCGCTGACCAGCCACGACGATGTCGCCGCGCTGCTCGTCGCGGTGGGGGCCGAGGCGTCGGCCGGACTCGAGGAGGCGGCATGACCGGCCTGCTCGAGACCGCGGCCCCGACGCCCACCCAGGCCGCCGACGACGCGACGGCGCACGCCCTGCTGTCGTGCTGGCTGCGCGAGGTGCCGGGCTGGACGCTCGAGCCTGCCGGCGGGGCGCGCATCGTCATCCCGCTGCCGCAGTGGAACGCCCGCCTGATCGTCGGCGTCCGCCGGGTGTCGGCCACGTACCGGCACCAGCTGGAGCTGCCCGCGCTCGTCCAGATCGCCGGCGGCGAGCCACGGCCGGTCGGGCTCGCACACCTGGCCGTCCTGCTCGCCGACGCGCTGCCCGGCACCGGGCTGCGCACGGAACCGCTGCTCGCCCGGGTCCTGGACAGCGCCGCCGCGGTCGCCGGCTACCTCGACGGCCGAGCGCCGGAGATCGACCGGCTCTGGTCCGCCGAGCCGCTGCCGTTCGCCGAGACCGAGCAGGCGCTGCTGCTCGGCCACCTGGTCCACCCGACCCCGAAGAGCCGCGGCGAGCTGGGCGCCGTCGAGCGGCAGCGCTTCTCCCCCGAGACCGGCGGCCGGTTCGCGCTGCGCTGGCTGGCCGTCGACCGCGACCTGGTGCGGCACGGCAGCGCGCTGGACGTCCCGGCACCCGAGCTGGCCGCGGCGCTGCTGCGCGACGATCCCGCCGTCGACCAGGGGGCGCTGGCCGCCACCCGCGATGCCGTCGGCGGCGACCGGATCCTGCTGCCCGCGCACCCGTACGAGGCGGACCGGCTGGCCGCCGACCCGCTGACGGCCGACCTGTTCGACTCCGGCGCCGTCGTCGACCTCGGCGCGTGGGGCGCGCCCTTCCTGCCGACGACGTCGGTGCGGACGGTGTACCGCGCCGACGCGCCCTGGCAGCTGAAGTTCAGCCTGCACGTGCGCGTGACGAACTCGATGCGGGTGACACTGCCGAAGGAGCTGGACCGCGCCGTCGAGTCGGCGGCGCTCGCCCGCACCGTCATCGGCGACCGCACCCGCGCGGCCGCGCCGCACTTCGTCCTCGTCCAGGACCCCGCCTACCTGACGCTGGCCCGCGACGGCATGGTGCTGGACGGGTTCTCCGTCCTGCTGCGGGACAACCGCTGGACGGCGAGCGGCCCGCGCGACGTCAGCGCGCTCACCACGCTCTGCCAGGACCACCCGTACGGCGGCAGCAGCCGGCTGGCCGCGATCGTCGCGCACATCGCCGTCCGCGACCACCGCACCGAGGACGCCGTCGCCCGCGAGTGGTTCGGCCGGTTCTGCGACGTGGTGGTGCGCTCGCTGGTCCGGCTCTACCTCGACGTCGGGCTGTGCTTCGAGGCGCACCAGCAGAACACGCTGGTCGAACTGGAGGACGGCTGGCCGGTGCGCGGCGTGTACCGCGACAGCCAGGGCTACTTCCACCGCGCGGCCGCGCACGGCGACCTGGTCGACGTCGTGCCCGGGCTGGGCGAGGTCACCGAGTCGATCTTCCCCGAGGAGCTGGCCGACGAGCGGCTGGTCTACTACCTGTTCGTCAACCTCACCCTCGGCGTGATCAACGCGCTCGGCCCGAGCGTCGACGAGAACGTGCTGCTGGGCGACCTGCGCCGGGTGCTGACGGAGGAACGGTCGCGCGGCGGGCGGTACCCGGCCACGCTGCTGGACCGGCTGCTCGACGACGAGCGCTGGCCGTGCAAGGCGAACCTGCTGACCCGGGCGCACGACATGGACGAACTGGTCGGCGACATCTCGACCCAGTCGGTGTACGTGACGCTGCCGAATCCGCTGCTGGGGGTGGGGGCATGACCTGGTCCGTCACGTTGCCGGACGCCACGGTGGAGCTGACGTTCGCGCCGGTCCGGCCGGACGAGGACGGCGAGCTGGTGCACGACTGGATGAACCGGTCGCACGTCGTGCCGTGGTGGCAGCTGGGCGTCTCGCCGGCGGCGATCCGCGCCTACCTGGCCGGGCTCACGCACCTGCGGCCGTGGCTGGTGTCGGCGCACGGCGTCGCGTTCGGCTACGTCGAGACGTACGCCGTCCCCGAGGACCCGCTGGCCGGCTACTACCCCGCGCGTCCGGACGACCAGGGCTTCCACCTGCTGGTCGGGCCGCTGTCGATGCTCGGCACCGGGGTGCCGCGGCTGATGGGCCGGGCCGTGCTCGCCTGGCTGCTGAACCGCGGCGGCCGCGCTGTCTGCGAGCCGGACGTGCGCAACGGGCGGATGCTGGCCTACTGCGACCGGCTCGGGCTGACGTCGCTGGGCGAGGTCGACCTGCCGGAGAAGCGGGCGGCGGTGCTGGCCTGCGAGCGGGCTGCGTTCGACACGCGCTGGCCGGGCGACCGCGCGGCCGTGGCCGCGGGGGCGGGAGGGAGCACATGAGGCTCTTCGGCCGTTTCCGTGGGTACGTGTCAGCCCGAGGCGACGAGATCGCCGCCGCACCCGGCGTTGATCTTGGAGTTGTCGGGCCATCGACCGGACAATTCACGCCGCAGTTGCGCACTCACACCAAGATCACCACGGGAACGGATCCGGGTCGCCCATCCTCCGGGGTGGGAGGCGGCGGCAGGCGCACGGCGCTCACCTCACTCGCCGGGACGCCGTATGGCGTGCCGTTCTGGTGCCGATACGGCCACGACGCGGGCGAGGTGCTCCCGGCACGGGTGTGGCCGGGGCCCGCGCCGGGCGTCGCCACGGCTGCTGACCCGCGGAACCAGCAAGGGAGCCACAGATGAGCTCTCACGAGCATGACCTCGTCGGCGTCGGGCTGGGGCCGTTCAACCTGGGGCTGGCCGCGCTGCTCGACCCGGTGCCCGACGTCGGCGCGGTGTTCTTCGAGGCGGCGCCGCGGTTCGCCTGGCACCCGGGGCTGATGCTGCCCGGCACGACGCTGCAGGTGCCGTTCCTGGCCGACCTCGTGACACTGGCCGATCCGACCAGCCGCTGGTCGTTCCTCAACTACCTGCACGACCGCGGCCGGCTGTACCGGTTCTACTTCTACGAGCGGTTCCACGTGCCGCGGGCGGAGTTCGACGCGTACGCCAGGTGGGTCGCCGAGTCGCTGCCGTCCTGCCGGTTCGGGACCCGGGTCACGGCGGTGGAGCCGGACGGCCGATCGTGGCGGGTCGTCGTCGAGACCGCGGACGGCGCCGTCGAGGAGCACACGGCACGCTCGGTGGTGTTCGGCGTCGGCACCCGGCCGTCCGTGCCGGCCGTCGCCCGCGACGTCCTCGGGGCGGACGTCTTCCACACCGAGGATTACCTCACCTACCGCGAGAAGGCGGTGACCGCGTCCGCCGTCACCGTCGTCGGGTCCGGGCAGAGCGCCGGCGAGGTGGTCGCCGACCTGCTCGAGGCCGGGCTCCCCGGCGGGCTGACGGTGGACTGGTTCACCCGGTCGCGCGGGTTCCTGCCGATGGAGTACTCCAAGCTCGGGCTGGAGCACTTCACGCCCGAGTACACGGCCTACTTCCACGGTCTGCCGCCCTCGACCCGCGACGAGATCCGGGCCGGGCAGGACCTGCTCTACAAGGGCCTGTCCGCCGAGACCAGCGAGCGCATCTACGACCTGCTGTACGAGGCGACGGTCGATCGGGCCGACCCGCCGGTGGCGTACGCGGGCGGGTGCGAACTGCGCGCGATCGAGCCGTCGCCGACGCCCGGACGGCGCTGGCGGCTGACCTGGCACCACCGCGACCTGGACCGCACCTTCACCCGCGACACCGACGTCGTCGTGCTGGGGACGGGGCACGAGCCGTCCCCGCTGCCGGTGGCCGACGGCGTCGTCGCACGCGACACGCTGGGCCGGCCCGAGGTGTCGCTGGACTACCGGCTCCGGCTGACGTCCGAGGCGGCGCCGTCCACGCTGTTCGCGCAGAACGCCGAGTTGCACACGCACGGCGTCGGCGCACCGGACCTGGGCCTCGGTGCGCACCGCAACTCCGTCATCGTCAACGCGCTCGCCGGCCGCGACGTCTACCCCGTCCGCGACCGCACCGTCTACCAGAGTTTCGGCGTCCCCGAGGAGGTCCGCGCCCATGACCGCACCTGACCTGGAGCAGTGGGAGCGGGCGAACCGCGAGCTGATCGCGAAGCTGCTCACCGAGTTCGGCTATGAAGAGATCATCGCGCTGGACGTCACGGACGACGGCGCGCTGACGGTGCCGCTGCCGGGCGCGACGCTGACCGGACGGGCCGTGCGGCGGGCGCTCGGCTGGTGGCGCGTCCTCCCCGAGTCGCTGACGGCCGAGGGCGGCGGGCCGCTGCCGGACGCCGTCGCGGTGTTCACCGCGCTGCTCACCGCCGCGGGGGCCGACGCGTCCACCGTCGCCGGCGCCGTGTCGGAGCTGTCGTCGACACTGCTCACCGACGCGCGGCAGCTCACGACCGCGCGCCCGGCGGCCGAACTGGCCGACCTGGAACCGGTACTGGCCGAGGCCGAGCTGACCGGGCATCCGTGGATCGTCGCGAACAAGGGCCGGGTCGGATTCGGCGCCGACGACCTGCGGGCGTACCCGCCGGAGGCGCGGGCCGACGTCCGGCTGCTCTGGCTGGCCGCGTCGCCGGCCGTCGCGGACGCCGTCGGCCTCGACCACCACGCGGTGGTGCGCGACCAGGTCGGTTCCGAGGCGTTCGAGGGGATGCGGGCGCAGGCCCAGCTGGGCGGGCTGGACCCGGACACCTGCGTCTACCTGCCCGTTCATCCGTGGCAGTGGGCGCACCGGATCCTGCCGCTGCACGCGCCGCAACTGGCCCGCGGCGACCTGGTGGTCCTCGGCGACGGGCCGGCGCGGTACCGGCCGCAGCTGGCGATCCGCACGATGACCGACCTCGACGACCCGGCACGTCGCTACCTCAAGCTGCCGCTGTCGATCCTCAACACGTCGGTCTACCGCGGGCTGCCGCGCGAGCGGACGCTGGCCGCGCCCGGGCTGACGTCGTGGCTGTCGTCGGTGGTCTCGTCGGACGCCTTCCTGCGGGAGACCGGGCTGATCCTGCTCGGCGAGGTGGCCGGGGTGAGCGTCGCGCACCCCGTGTACTCCGGCCTGCCCGGCGTCCCGTACCAGTACACCGAGCTGCTGGGGGCGATCTGGCGCGAGCCCGTGCAGCCGTACCTGCGCGACGGCGAGCAGGCGGTCTCGCTGGCCGCGCTGCTGCACGCCGACCCGTCCGGCGGAACGTTCGCGGGCGCGCTGGTGGAGCGGAGCGGCCTGCCGGCGTCGGAGTGGGTGCGGCGGCTGCACGCGGCGGTGCTGCCGCCGCTGCTGCACGTCCTGTACAAGTACGGCGCGATGTTCTCGCCGCACGGGCAGAACTGCATGATCGTCCACCGCGACGGTGTGCCGACCCGGCTGGTCGTCAAGGACTTCGTCGACGACCTCGCGATCTGCTCGGAGTCCATTCCCGAGCATGCCGGTCTGACGCCGGCCGTGCGGGCCGCGCTGGCCGACGTGATCCTGGACGGGAAGACGCTGCGGAAGTACCTGCAGAACGGCCTGCTGATCTGCGTCGACCGGTACCTGGCGGAGATCTTCGCGGACCGGCTGGGCGTGCCGGAGGCCGACTTCTGGGCTTCGGCGCGGTCGGTGCTGGCGGCGTACCAGGAGCGTTTCCGCGGCGAGCTGGCCGACCGGTTCACGATGTTCGACCTCGAGTCGCCGACCTTCCCGAAGCTGTGCCTCAACCGGCTGCGGCTGTTCGAGCGCGGCTACGCCGACGACCCCGAGCGTCCGGTCATCTCCGCCGTCGGCTCCGTGCCCAACCCCCTCTCGCCCTCGTTCGTCCCTCGGTGACATCGGCCGGCCCCGGACCGGGTGGGGCCGATTGCTGACCTCGGCGCGGGGCCGGGGTGGGCTATCGTGTGCGGGCCGGGCACACATGTCGAAAGGATCTCTGTCATGTGGTTGGTCGGCCTGGTCTTGCTCGGCGTTGCCGGGTTCTGCGGATTTCTCGTCGTCAGGGCACGCGGGCGGCAGCGCCAGATGATCACGACCGACACGTTCACCGCCCAGGAGCTCCGCACCCTCCAAGCGGCCGCGGCCGAGGCAGCGGGGCCGGGCGTGTTCCGGCAGACCTGCGAGGTGGCGGGCACCGCCCAGCCGAGCGCGTCGGGGGCGCTGAAGTCCGAGATCTCCGCCACGGAGTGCGTCTGGCACAAGCACGTCGTCACCCGCAAGTACTGGGAGACCGAACGCAAGCGCGACTCCAACGGCAATTACCGCAATCGCCGGGTCGAGAAGAAGGAGAAGGTGGCGGACCGGGAGTCCGAGCAGCCCTTCCTCGTGACCGACGAGACCGGCAGCGTGCTCGTCCATCCGAGCCGAGGGGTCGAAGGCGTCGAGCAGATCGTCGACCGGTTCGAGCCGCACGACGAGAAGGAGGAGCGGACCGAGCTGTCGATCGGCTCGTTCAGCCTGTCGTTGCCGAAGACTCAGCGCGAAGGCACCATCGGCTACCAGTACGAGGAGTGGGTGCTCGAGCCCGGCCGGAAGGTCTACGTTCTCGGCGAGGCCGGCGACGCCTCCGGGGAGCTCGCGATCGAGGCGCCCACGCTCATCTCGACCAAGGACGAGGAGACCCTGCTCCGCGAGTCGCGCTCGAAGCAACGCCTCTTCCTGCTCGGCGCCACGGTCGCCGCCGTGGCCGGAATCGCCCTCATCGTGATCGGCGTCCTCCGCTGACGGCAGGTGGCGCCCGCGTCAGCTAGTGCAGGTCGTTGCGCCGCCAGAGCACGGCGGCGCGTTCGAGTTCTTCCGCCATGCGCAGGTTGCCCTTGGCCAGCCGCGTCTGCCGCTGCCCCTCGTCCTCGGCGAGGTCGTCGGCAGCGTGGGCGCGCCCGGCGGCGACCACCCGGCAGAACGCCGCGGCCCGTTCCAGCGCGACCGCGAAGTCGCCGGTGAACGCGCTGGTCAGGACGGCGTCGCCGAGAGCGGCGACCTCGGCGGGGCCGGGCGGGTGCGCGACGCCCGCGACCGCCGTCGACACCTCGGCCACGCGCTCGCCGACGGCGAAGACGCGAGCCGCCTCGGCGCCGTTGCGGTGCACCCAGCTGCGCAGCAGGTAGAGCGACCAGAGTGTGCCGGGCAGGGTGTCGGCGCCGGAGCCGCGCCACAGTTCGGCCATCTCGTCGAGGCCGAGACGGTCGGCGAGATCGAGCAGCCGCGGCGCGGCGCCGGGCTCGGCCCGGGCCGCCTGCAGGACGGCGGCCGCGGTGGCGTGCGCGACAGCGGTCCGGTCGGCGGGATCGGGGTCGCCGAGCAGGTCGGGCATGTCGGGGCGCAGCTGGGGTCGCCGGTGGCTGCCTTCGGTCACGTCTCCATTGTCCCTTGTGTGCGCCGCTGCCGTGGATCAGGCCTCGAGCGTGGCGCCGGGAGCCACCACACGCAGCTCGGTCTCCTCGGGCGCGAGCTTCTCGATCAGGGTGTAGAAGAAGGCGGGCACGGCGAGCATCGCCTCGTGGATCGGGATCGCGACGTTCGGTGTCAGCGCCCGGAGGTAGTCGACCGACTCACTCAGCTTCAGCCAGGGCGCGGCGGTGGGCAGCCCGAGGATCTCGACGTCGACGTCGGGGATCGTGTAGGAGTCACCGGGGTGCAGGAACCGGCCGCCGATGAGGTAGGCGACGTTCGGGATGACCGGCACGTCGGGGTGGATGACCGCGTGCTGGCCGCCGAACACGTCGACCGCGGTGCCGGCGTGCAGCCGCTCACCCGGCTGGACGCCCATGGCCGCGATGCCGGTCTCGGCCAGGATCGCCGCGCTCGCGGCGTCGGTGTAGAGCCGTGCCTCCGGGTTGGCCGCCAGCAGCGGCCGCAGGCGGTCGACGTCGAGGTGGTCGGGGTGCTGGTGGGTGACCAGCACCGCCGTCAGCCCGGTCAGCGACTCGAAGCCGTGCGAGAAGCCGCCGGGATCGATGAGGATGCGGCCGTCGCCGTCCTCGACGAGGACGCAGGAGTGCTCGAACTTCGTCAGCCTCATGATCTCGAGGCTAGCGCTGCGACGGCGGTTCCGCGCGTCCGCCGCCAGGCTGCCAGAGAACGTCGCCCGCGGCCCGGTTGGCGTAGCGGGACAGGATGAACAACAGGTCGGAGAGGCGGTTGAGGTAGGAGGCGGTGAGCGGGTTGACGCCGTCGATGTCGCCGGTGCCGTACTCCTCGACCGCGTGCCAGGCCGACCGCTCCGCCCGCCGCACCGTGGTGGTGGCGACGTGCAACTGCGCCGCGGTGAGCGTGCCTCCCGGCAGGATGAACGACGTCAGCTTGGGGACCTCGGCGTTGTAGCGGTCGCAGTCGGCCTCGAGCTCCTCGATCCAGGCGGCCTGGACCCGAAGCGGCGGGTACTCGTACTCGGCCTTCAGCGGCATGCAGAGGTCGGCGCCGACGTCGAACAGGTCGTTCTGGACCCGCTGCAGGACGGCGAGCACGTCCGGGCCGAGGTCGCCGCCGCCGGTGCCGGACCGCTCGTGTGCGACGGCGACGCCGATGGTGGCGTTGGCCTCGTTGACGTCGGCGTAGGCGGCCAGGCGTGGGTCGGTCTTGCGGGTGCGGCTGAAGTCGCCCAGCCCAGTGGTGCCGTCGTCGCCAGTACGGGTGTAGATCCTCGTCAACCTCACCATGTCCCCACACTACGGCCCCGAGGTGGGATGCTCGGCGGGATGTCGTCGACGCTGCTGCCGGTCGAGCCGGCTCTGGGCGTGGCGATGGCGGTCCTCGTCGTGGTCGCCGTCGCCGTGAGCGCCGTCGCCAGGCTCGGGTACGACCGCGCGATCGTGACGGCGGCCCTGCGCGCGGTGGCCCAGCTCGCCCTCGTCGCGCTCGTGCTCGCGGCCGTGGTCCGGGTGGCGCCGCTGACGGCGGCGTTCCTGCTGCTGATGCTGGCGACGGCGACCGTGACGGCCGGACGGCGGATGACCCGGGACCGGTCCTGGACGTGGGCGGTGGTTCCGGTGGCGGCCGGTCCGCTGCTGGTCGTGACGACACTGCTGGCGACCGGTGTGCTGCCGGCCGACCCACTGGCCGTGATCGCCGTCGCCGGGATCCTGATCGGCGGCGCGATGACGGCGGCGGCGCTGGCCGGGCGGCGGGCGCTGGACGAGCTGATCGCGCGGCGTGGCGAGGTCGAGGCCGCGTTGTCGGTCGGTCTGCTGCCGCGCGACGCGGCGCTGGAGATCGCCCGGCCGCAGGCGGCGACCGCGCTGATCCCCGCCCTCGACCAGACCCGCACCGTCGGCCTGGTCGTGCTGCCGGGCGCGTTCGTCGGCATGCTCATCGGCGGCGCCGACCCGATCCAGGCCGGCGCCGTCCAGCTGTTCGTGCTGATCGGTCTGCTGGCGGTCGAGACGGTCGCCGTCGCGCTCACGATCGAGCTGGTCGCCCGCGGCGTCATCGTCCGGCCGCCGACCCCGCCCTGACCGGGACGAACCGCCCACCGGCCGATCGTCAAGGTGATCCTTCCCACGCCGGAGCGCTGGGAACAACCACGGACATCAGGTAGTTTCAGGTACTGGCGACAGCCCCTCGGGGCTCTCGCTGGGCGGCGGGCCGTGGTAACCCCGGGTCCCATTTATAGCCGCTACGAGCGGCCGTTGCGCCGAGAGGCGTTCCCGGCCCGGCGCCCGAACCATTCCTACTCACCGCCCCACGGCGGCAGCGCGCGCACGTCAGGTGCGGCCGCGCACGGTCAGCGCGATGAACACCACGACGAACGGCATCGCCGAGATGCCCGCCCTACGACCAGCCGAGCTCGTGCAGCCGCTCGTCGTCGATGCCGAAGTGGTGCGCCACCTCGTGCACGACGGTGATCAGCACCTCCTCGACAGCGTCGTCGGGGGTGTCGCAGATGCGCAGGATCGGCAGCCGGAACAGGCGGATGGTGTCGGGCAGCACGCCGGTGTACCACTCGCCACGCTCGGTGAGCGGCGTGCCCTCGTACAACCCCAGCACGTCGGGGGCGTCGTCCGGAGCCTCGTCCTCGATGAGGATCACCACGTTGTCCATCATCTGGGCCAGCTCAGGCGGGATCTCGTCGATCGCCTCGGATACCAGTCGTTCGAACTCCGCCTCGGTCAGCTCCAGCACGGGACCAGTCTCGCCTGTCGAACCGGTGCACACCGATTCCGGGGGCGGAAATGTGTTACCAACGAGGCGTGGACGTGGTGACCGAGACGAGCCCGCCCGGCGACCCCGCGCCGCGCAGGGCATGGCGTGACTACACGCGCCCGGCGACGTGGCCGACCTGGCTGCGCCGGACGTTCTCGCTGCTCAGTCCGGTCGCGCTGGCGCTGGCCGGGGCCTGGATCGCGCTCGTCATCGCCGGCACGACGCAGACGTACGTGGGCCCGCTGGCCATCGACGTCGCGTTCCGGCCGACGCTGACCGGCGAGTCCGTCATCCACCTCGACCCCGTCGGCGCCGTCGTTCTGGACACCCACTCCGGCCCGGTCACGCTGGACATCTCCGTGCGCCAGGTCGACCTCGACGGCCTCAGCGGCTACGTCAACGATCCCTACTCGCTGGCCGGCCTCGACGACGAGCTCGCGGCCGGCATCCAGGACGTGCTCGTCGACGCCGCCATCCGGGCCGCCGTCACCGCCGTCATCGGCGGGACGCTGGCGGCCGCGCTGGTGCTGCGCTCGGTCCGGCGCACGGCGCTGGCGGCCGGCGTGGCGACCGCCGCGGTGCTCGGCAGCTACGGGCTCGTGGCGCTGACGTACAACTCCGACGCCGTCCGCGAGCCCGCGTACACCGGCCCCCTGGCGGCCGCGCCGCAGCTGATCGGCAACGCCGAGGACATCGCGACGAACTTCGACGCCTACGCCGACCAGCTGGCCGGCTTCGTCGCCAACGTCGCCGCCGTCTACGACACCACGCTCAACCTGCAGACGTTCCAGCCCAACGACGACACGATCCGGGTGCTGCACGTGTCCGACCTGCACCTCAACCCGGCCGCGTGGGACATCATCGGCGCCGTCGCCGACCAGTACTCGGTCGACGCCATCGTCGACAGCGGCGACATCGTCGACCAGGGCACGCCGCTGGAGAACTCCTACGTCCGCCCCATCGCCGACCTCGGCCGGCCCTACGTGTTCGTCAAGGGCAACCACGACTCCGTCGCCACCGTGGCCGCCGTCGCCGCCGCCCCGAACGCCGTCGTGCTGGACGGCGAACCGGCCGACGTGGCCGGGCTGCGGTTCATGGGCGAGCCGGACCCCCGGTTCACGCCGGACAAGTCCGTCCGCGGCGTCCCGGACGAGGTGCTGCGCGAGGGCACCGAGGAGTTCGCCGACGACGCCGCGGACGCCGAGCCGTCGCCGGACGTCATCGTCTACCACGACCCGAGCCACGCCGAACTGTTCGACGGCATCGCCCCGCTCGTGCTCTCGGGCCACGCGCACAAGCGCGACACCTACGTCCTCGACGACGGCACCCGGGTCATGGTCCAAGGCTCCACCGGCGGCGCCGGGCTGCGCGGACTACGTGACGAAGATCCCACTCCGGTCAACTTGTCGGTGCTCTACTTCGATCCGGAGACGAAAGCGCTGGTGGCCTGGGACGATCTCACCCTCGGCGGCCTCGGCCGGACCAGCGCCGAGATCGACCGCCACCAGGCCGGCGAGGACGACGGCGCCGCTCAGGGCCCCGAAGACCCCTCGCCAGCTCCCGATTTGGAGAACTGAGCTCGTCACCATATGCTTTCAGCGTCCCGAACGGCGACGAGCCATGGGCCATGTCGTCAGATCTGGTCCCCATCGTCTAGCGGCCTAGGACTCCGCCCTTTCAAGGCGGCAACGCGGGTTCGAATCCCGTTGGGGATGCGATGCCCTGCTTCGGCAGGTCGTCGGGTAAGGCAGTACAACGCAAGGTCCTGTGGAGCAGCTCGGAGTGCTCGCCGCCCTGTCAAGGCGGAGGTCGCGGGTTCAAGTCCCGTCAGGACCGCCAGCAACACCCACAGCTCAGAGGTCATCCTCTGAGCTGTTTTCATGTCCGGACCCGGGCTCGTCGGCGGGCCGAGGCAGCGAAAGCATCGAACAGTCTGGTGCGGGCGCTTCCCGAGTCGTGCGTGTAGAGGTTGAGCGTCGTCGTCGCCTGCTCGCGTCCCATGACGCGCTGGACGTCGTTCACGGGCAACGCCGTCGGACACCAGCCAGGTCGCGTACGAGTGCCGCAGGTCGAGGAACCGCAGCCCTCCGGCGCCCGGCGCGAGACCTCCTTGACGGCGGCGGCCTCGGTCTCGAAGGTCTCCGTCTGCTCCCGCCCGGCGTCGTCCTGCCGGACGCCTTGGTAGACGTTCTCGCCCTCCTGGATCGCCTTGCCCAGCAGCCCGGCCCGGACGAGGGACGGACGCCAGACTCGGACGCGGAAGAGCGTGCGGCGGACCGGTCCCCCGGCCTGGCTGGTGAACACCTCCCCCGCGTCGCCCTGGCCGTAGACGCGACGGTGGTCGCGCAGCGAGGTGACGACGAACGGCGGCAGCGGGACGACGCGGCGACCGGCCCGCGACTTCGGGAACGGCTTCGTCGTGACAGCCCCGGCGACCTCGACCGCGACTCGCACGACGTGGACCTCCTCGGCGTCCAGGTCGACGGCATCCCAGCGGAGGCCGACGCACTCGCCCCAGCGCAACCCGGTTCCGCCGGCCAGTGCCGCCAGGGCGCGGTGCCGCTCGGGGATGACGGGCAGGAGCTGGCTCAGGAACGCCTCGCGGCTGATCGTGCGCTCGTCGGTGTCCGAACGACGGATCGCCGGGAGCTGGACGCCCTCGCACGGGTTGAAGGCCAGCAGCCGGTCACGGACGGCGAGCCGCATGATGCCCGCGAGCACGTGGAAGCACTTCCGCACGGTGGCCGGCGAACGGGTGGTGTTCAGCTCCGAGACCCAGCGCTGGACCGACGAGTGGTCGATCTTGTCCAGCGGCACCGAGCCCCAGCGGGGCAACACGTGGGTCCGGAGCACCGAGTCCGTGCGCACGGTGGTCGTCGTGGCGCTAGCCCGCCCAGCGACCCACGTCGCCGCGTAGTCGCTCAGACGGACCCGTCCGGCGCGAGGATCGACGTACAGCCCGTGGTTCTTGGCCGACTCGACCTCGGCGAGGAAGTGGGACGCTTCACGCTTGGTCGGGAACGACTTGGAGCGCTGCGCCCCGGACGGATCACGCCACGAGGCGCGGAAGGTCCCGGCCGTCGTCTTGCGTACGAAGCCCATCAGAACAGCCCGTCCTGTCCGGGGAGCAGCGGTCCGGGCTCCGGGTCGGGCTCGATGGTGACGTCCTCGAGCCAGTCGTGGAACGCCTGTTTGGGGATCACCCAGCGCCCGCCGAGCTTGCGTGCCGGGATGTCGCCGGACCGCACCAGGGCGTAGGTGCCGCCGAGGGCGATGTTCAGCAGCTCGGCGACTTCGGCGACGGAGTAGACGAGGGCGTCGACGCGGGGCTGTTGTCCTGGCGGCCGGTGGGCGTCGAGGCGGATCACGTTGTCGGGCATGGCGGGGTTCCTTCCGGGGAGAACGGGTCGGTTGCCGAAACATCACCGGACGGCGGTCCGGTGGCCTGTTGGGCGGCGTCGTACTGCTCGCGCCAGCGGCGACGTTGCTCGATCGACTTCGCGACGGCCCACACGTAGGAGGGCGCGTCGGGGTCGCCGGGACGAACCGGGGTCCAGATGTAGCGAGGCTTGCCGTCCGGTGCGGTGGCGGTGGCTGAGAGCTGGTCGTGGTCGTCCATCTCAATGCCGGCTTCGGCGAGGACGGCGCGGACGACGGCCGCCCGGTCGGCGCGGTGCTCGGTCAGCGTCTTGCCGGTCCACTTGCGCGAGACGAGGACTCGGCGGCCGCCGAGCCCGAGGTGGTCGCGGTCGTGGGCCTTGGACGGGCAGCGGCCGGGTTCCATGCCCGGCTTGGCGTTCTTCGGCTGGGTGCCGTAGCGCAGCCAGTTCGCGCACGTGGGCGAGCACGGGAGCCAGCGGACTTCCTCGGCGAGGCGGTCGATGTGGGCGCGGCGTGCGGCCGAGATGCGGTCCGGGTCGTCGGTGTCGAGCGGTTCGGCGATCGACTTGGTCAGGTACTTTGTCAGGTAGCCGACGCGGCGGTCAGCGGCCGGTGTCCCAGCGAGGATGCCTTGCAGGTCGACCTGGACGCCGAAGCGCAGCACGTGGACCGGCTCCGGTTCTTCGCCGAGGTCGAGGCCGTCGCCGTTGTCGACGTAGTCCATCGCCTCGTCCCAGGTCGGCAGCGCCCAGCCGCCGTCGTCGACGTAGCCGCCTTGCTCGTCATCCCACGTCGGGCGGCCGTCGCGGTAGTGGTGGACGTGGTCGAGATCGGGCCACCAGACCTGGTGGTAGGTCGCGGCTGCGACCTGCTTGATGAGCGTGCGCGGGATCGCACCGCGGATGGCGGCGTGCAGGTGCGGGGCGAGGCGACGCTGCGGTTCGACGGTGGCGAAGTACTGGACGTTGTAGCCGGTGGCGCGGCGCAGGTTCTGCCAGAACCGGTCGACGAGCTTCGGGAAGTGCATCGCGTCCATGGCGGCGCGCCGGTAGTCGTACCGGTCCGGGTCGGCGGGGACGCCCTCGTCGGTCACGCGCCCGTAGGACGGCATCGTGAGCGTGAGGAACATCGACGGCCGATAGGTCTTGCCGTCCGGGGCCTCGAAGGTCCGCCCGACGGTGTGGCCTGAGACCGGCAGCCGGGGCAGGTCTGGCACGTCCTCACGCCGCCTGGTGGACCGCACACGACGCTCTGTCACGTCGGCGGCGTCGTCGTCCTCCGTAGGGGCCCCGTCGTCGCTCTCAGCGGCGTCAGGATCGTCGAGCTCGGGTTCGGTGTCGAGGTGCCAGCCCTCGCGGCACTGTTGCATCCTCAGCCGTCGAGCCCGCTCGGCACACGAGGGGCAGATCGCCTCACGGGTCGCGCCGCACGCGATCGTCACGGTCCGCACGTCGCCGGTGGTCGTGTCGGTCACCCGCGACAGGATCGGACGCACGCAGGCGCCGAGGAGGACGGCGGCGCTGCGGACCAGCTCGTCGGAGAGGGCCGGGCCGAGCACCATCACTGCCGCCCTACTGGTCGTGGCGTGACCATGAACTCGGGCTCGTCGTCCTCCGGCCGGTACACGGGCAGCGGCCGGCGCAGCTCGGCGGGATCGACGGCCGGTGTTGCCTCCATCAGCCCGTGCACGCAGTGGCACGCGTCCAGCGGACCGAGCACACCGAAGCCGTCGCAGTCGATGCACACGATCCACACCGACCGCTCGTGCAGGCCGATGCAGCGTGGCGAGGCGCACCACCGGTAGCCGCACCAGATGCACACCTGAGCGAAGTTCAGCCGCAACGGCCGTAGCGTCGCCGCCATGGCTGAGGCCAGTGTCTGGGTCGTCATCGTGACCTCCGGGGATAGGGATGACTCCATCTGACACTCGACACGTTATAACAAGTAGGACGACTGGACAACGCAGTATGCGACACGCCAGGCTGACCGCCTCAGTTACGCGGGCGACCGCCCAGGTGGAAGACTTGTTCTGTCGAGTAGAGGGGAGGGCCTGTGGCGGACTTCAGGGGTCGCCCTGCCTACCTGCAGATCGCTGACGACATCCGCAGCCAGATCATCGACGGCACGTTGCAGGCCGAGGACCGGTTGCCCAGCGAAGCCGACCTCATGGCCGACTACGGCGTCTCACGCATCGTCGTGCGCAACGCCGTCGAAGTCCTCCGGTCCGAAGGACTCGTGGTCAAGCAGCAGGGGCGCGGCAGCTTCGTCCGAGCCCAGCGACCACAGCGCACCCGCGTCGTCGGCGACCTCTACAGCGAGCGCCCCGAGGCATCGCCATTCGCTGCGTCCGCCCGAGCCTCCGGCCAGGTCCCGGAGTGGGAGTACCAGACCCGCCGCACCACAGCATCCAAGACCATCGCCGACCGCCTCGGCATCACAGCCGGCGACCCGGTGATGCGCACCAGCTACCGCTTCTTCGCCGACGGCGAGCCCGCGATGCTGTCGACGTCATTCGAGCCGCTGGCCATCACCGAGGGCACACCCGTCGAGCAGCCCGAAGGCGGCCCCGTCACCGGCGTCGTGCCCCGCATGGACGCCATCGGCATCCACATCACCCACGTCGTCGAGGACGTGACCGGACGGTCAGCGCGGCCTTATGAGGCCGAAACGCTGAAGGTTCCAGTCGGCGTGCCCATCCTCGCCATCGAACGCACCTACTACGCCAAGAGCCGACCCATCGAGACCGCCGACATCGTCGTCTCCTCCGACCGCTACGTCCTGTCCTACCGACTCCCCGTGCCACCCCGGACGGATCGGCCGACGCCGATCTAGATGTCCGCCAGCGACGCGTGAATTCTGACGGTCAACTCGCCGGCTCAAGCTTCGGCAGCACGACGCGCGTCAAGCGTGGCAAAGGCGGGTCGGTGTCGAACGGAGCGGCGAGCCGCGTAAAGGTTGGCGCGATCACCGACGGATCCCCCGACGCCCATCCGTAAAGCTCAATACCGCGGATCGTCGGAGTTACCTTCAATGCGGCTCGGAATGGATTCTCTTCCACCGCTACCGTCTTCTTGTCACCTAGAGCGAAATCCTGACCGATCAAACCCGCTTGGTGGATGCCAATAATCGCGTGCGTGATCGCGCCTTGCCTGTCTATGTCGTGATCGCCTACAAGCATAGACACGAATTCGGAGTACTCAACAAGCATCAGCGCCTTTCGCGTACCGGAGGTAACGTTGAGCTGCACGTCCGCCCTGCCGTGTAGGCGGCTAGCCCATTCCCGATAGAGAAGGTAATGTGCCCGTATCTGCAAGGTGCTCATCGAGGTCACCTCTGCTGCCCAGGTAACTGCACGATCATCGCGACCGTTGGGCGACCTAGAGCCAGCGAGAAGACCACTGACATAATCGACTGCGACCGAATCATCGAGCAGCAGCCCGTCATCTAGGATGCGATCCGCCACACGCTCATTCATATACCCCTCTTGGCCACCTTTAGCCTCGGCACGCTCAAGAATTCTCATAGCGTTACCTATCCTGCGTTTGGCCTTGTAGGCCAGATAGATGGCAACCTCGTCCGTAGCAGGCCCAAGGAGGCGGACCAAGAGGCTACCGATTCCACGTCCAGCCTCTTCAGCAGTCTTTGCCGCTAGCAGGCTTCCAGGTTCCAACTCCTGCTCCTCTCCACCTGGCGGAAGCTGACTCACGTGGCCCCCTTATCTCTGGATTGCCGGATCGAGCTATTGAGGATCAAGCGGCGCGCTGCGCGCGCCGTGCCCGCCCCGGCCTCCGGGCCGGACGTGCGGCCTGACGGCCGTTCCGGCCCTGTCGGCCGGCAGGCACACGCTCACCGCAGATTCGGCCCACGCCTATCCAAGCTCCGTGTTCGTGTGTCGTCCTCGTCGCGGCCATTCTTTGGTCTCCCCTCCACGCGTCAAGGGCGACTTCGTCGTCACTACGGGATCGGCTACACCGACCCTTGACCCGCTCCGCTCCGACCAACCGCCGGCAGCTATGAGGACGGCACCGCAGGCGAGGCGCGAGTTATCAGTAACGCCGGGTCTATCACTACGCACTTTCTCGAACTTGTTCGGGATCGAGAAGGTCACATAACGCACGCAACAGCTTTGAGGCGTCTCGGTAGTACTGCCTAACTGTCACAATAGTTATTCCGGAATCTCCGCCATGTGAGATGCTGTTTCTGAGTCCAGCGACACTCCGAATAGCGTCTATCTCCTCGAAATAATCATCCTCCAAATCGGTCCACCAGGACGTCTCCAGAGATTGGATTAACTTCCTAAGTTTTTCTTCGTCTATATTCCTCAACAGCCGCAACTGAGCTTGAACGTATCGGTGCAACTGTGGGGAAGAGCGGCGACGAGCGTACTCGATTACGAGCTCCTTAGTGGACTGCTCAATTACCCCAGATAGCAATACGCACAAGTACCTAGAGTAATGCGCCACGAGTTCTGCCTCAAGCTCCTTTCCTTCAATTAGGGTCAAGGCAGAATTGAACTTTTCTAAACGTCTTATTACGTCGGCACGCCCCCTTATTGCCGCACTCGGCGCGCGCATTACTCAACCTCCGCAAACGCATCGGTCGCCGTCGCGAGGCGCGTATCTACACTCTCCTCGGAAGCGGTCGAACTGGTCGTGGCGTTGCGGTAATCCTCATCTTCGAGGAGCTGGTCGTACTTGACCTTCAGATCGTCGTGCTTCGTGATGTTGCCTGCTTCCAGCCGTCGCATCAGACCGACCCCCACCGAATCTACAACGGCTGCATTGATCGGCCGCACCGGGCGAAACGCGCGCGGACCAATGAATATCAGGATGTGCCTCATCGCGTCGACAAACCTGGCACCCAATCCCCCATCGGGCACGAGATCTCGCGTGCGATTCTTCTCAAGATAGTGATTTAGGAACGATTTCACGGGACGTGCATAGCTCTCACTATCCTCATAGAGCGCCAGCACTCTTAGGATAAGTTCATGATCCTTGAACCTCGCCGACGCGGGACCATATAGCTCCCGCCAGGCGAGATCTTCATTCAGCCGGCTGATGCCCTTCAGAAAGGATCCATGATAGAGAGCTACACGAATCTCTTGGGGCTGCAGCGGACTGCCACCCGTATTCAGCCGCTCGAATATGGAATAGACCGCATCCTGCGATCCCATTGGGTGTTCCTGACGGAGAACTGTCGCGTGGATTATGCTGTCGTCGAGGCGCCGACGGTCTTCCGGGTCGAGCTCCTCGTAGGTTAGTCCGACGAACGGCGCTTGAATGTACTTGAGTCGATAGCGAGATTCACCGACGTTTCCGCTATAAAAGTACTGCAGTGTGCGGAGGCGCTGTTGGCCGTCGAGTACAAGAAGCTTATTTGCTCGGTCTCGGACGAGGAATACCCCCGGAACCGGAAGGCCGAGGAGGAGGCTCTCAATGAACTTATCCATTTGAGGCCGTGTCCACACGAAGCGTCGCTGAAAACCGTGGACCTCCTCATCCTCCGGAAAAGCAGGGTCGAACGACGGGATTACAATGTCGCCCAGGTCTATCCTCTTCACAAGCCCGTCGACGGGATAATCGGCTCCGTAGGAAGCAATCTCGTAAGCAGTAGCTACTACTTCGAGTTCTGGATCGACGTCCAGCACTTCGTCGATCTCAACTTCTTCAGGCCGAACTTCTGCATCAGCGGCAACTGCGTCGTCTGCCATCTGCTTTCCTTCGCCCCCTTCGCGCTGCTTCCCGAATCGACCAGGGCAGCGCAGCATCGGCCGGACCCATGGTGAGCGAGACGCTACTCCTCGTGTCGGACAGAAGCCCACCGATAGGCGTCGCGCCGGCGTGGTCGTGTTGAGACCGTCGATACCCGTAGGCGAGACCAGGTGCGAACGCTCCTGCAACGCCAACGATGACGGTTGCAGACGAAGACGGCGACGGTCACATGCGCGGCGACGCAGCCGTACAGGTCATGGCAACATTCGTGGACGCCGTCGAAACTCCCGTGGCCGCTTACGGATCAGGCGACGGCAGTCATGTCAGACGCTATGCAGGCGAAGGGACCTGTTGACCGCATCGGCCAAGTGGGCGAGGTCGCCGGGATCACTGGTGATGACGAGGTCGCCGCGTGACAGGGCCGAGACGACGACCGTGGCGTCGACAACGTCGCTGGTTCTCGCGGCGGCACACGCAGCACCGGCCTCGCGGGCGAGCTGTTCGGTCATCGGCTCGATCTTGCAGCCACGCAGCAAACGGGAGAGCTGATGCTGCGGGCCGCCGCGCCAAGCCTGCGCCAGTACGGCGGCAGGGACGACCGGGCGGATCTCGTGCCGTAGCGCGTCACGGTGCAAGGCCCAGATGTCGACACGATTGGCTTCCGCCGCTACCAACGCGCCGGTGTCGTAAGTGATGCCCATCAGTCAGTGATGACACCCTCGCGGACCAGCACGTCGCGTGCCTTGCGTGCCTCGTCGACGGGGATCGGTCCGTGCTCGGCCTCGAACTCCTCAACGGCAAGTAGGCCATCGAGGACGGCGGCTCGTTCCGCCGGCATGATGGCAGCCAGGCGCTCCCCGTGGTCGGTCAGGTAGATGACCTCCCCGGTGGACGTGGCTCGGCTGATCACCTCGCTGAGGTGATCCTTCGCGTCCTGCACCGGCATCTCGGACATAGTCCCAGCGTACGGCAGAAGCTCAGCAGACACAGCAGTCTCACTTTCAGTCGAGACGACGCACGATCAGTTGACGTCGCGCGTCGTCGCAGTTCGCAGAGGGATACGGCTGGTCCCGTCGCACCAGCAGCCGATGCGACGGGACCAGCCGGCACATCGTCAGAGAGCGTCGCGGCCAGTTCGTCGCTGGATGCGCTCGACGGCCTCGTGGATCGCCTCCCGCAGTAGATCGGCCTCATGAGTCCCGAGGCGGACCACAGTGCTCCGACCATGACGCGGCACGGTTGTCAGCTCGACACCGGTCGTCGAGCTGTGCGGGCGGACGACGTTGACGCCGAGCACCCAGCGTCCGGAGTCGGCCGGGATCGACTCCACATAGTGCCGGTGCACGGTGTGCACGCCGGACTCGTCGCACCACTTCACCGCGCAGTCCTCCCGGTCGGCGGCGGTCACTGGGCGTCCTCGGTCTCGGCGCGCTGGATCTTGCGCAGATCACGGACAACGGACTCCAGCTCGCCCAGCGTTACGCCAGCTTCCGACAGCACGCCTGCGACTCGGTCGACGACCTCGCTGTGGGCCTGGCTCCTCAGCGTGTAGCCGTCCTGCGGGTAGAGCACGCCCGGCTTCATCAGCTCCAGACCGCCGACACGCTCGACCATGCGATTGAGCTGTTCGACGATCTCGACATCGGTCGCGCCGGGCAGGTACCGCTCTCGCACGTTGGCGAGCAGCTTGGGCGTCCACATGGCCTGTTGGGCGGTGTCGGCGATGCGCACCAGGTCTGCGGCGAGCCGGCGGGCCTCCTTCGGAAGCAGGTCGAACTGCGCGTACATGTCGGTCTCGAACGGCTTGATCACCACATCGATGTGGGCGTCACCTTGCAGGATGTGCGCGACCATCTCGCCGACGCCCTCTTCGACGAAGGGTTCGCGGGTGATGATCTCTCGGGTATCGGGTTCGGGTAGCTTGACCACGGGTCTCTCCCTGCTAGTTCAGGTTGGGATCAAGTCCCCGGCGCGGTGTTCCAGCACCGGCCGGGGGCGACTAACGGTGAGGACGCGCAGGCACCGGGCGGACCGCGTGGCCGCGCAGCGGAGAGGCAGCGAAGAGGCATCAGAACCCGCACCGCCCTCGAACAAGGGCCGATAGCGGCCGCCATGCTGACCTGCGCTGATGAGCCACCGACAGCAACAGACGACAGCGGACGGCGAGCCCGATCCGCACTGTCAAGGCGGAGGTCGCGGGTTCAAGTCCCGTCAGGACCGCCAGCAACACCCACAGCTCAGAGGTCATCCTCTGAGCTGTTTTCATGTCCGGAGTCGGGCTCGTCGGCGGGCCGAGGCAGCGAAAGCATCGAACAGTCTGGTGCGGGCGCTTCCCGAGTCGTGCGTGTAGAGGTTGAGCGTCGTCGTCGCCTGCTCGCGTCCCATGACGCGCTGGACGTCGTTCACGGGCAACGCCGTCGGACACCAGCCAGGTCGCGTACGAGTGGCGCAGGTCGAGGAACCGCAGCCCTCCGGCGCCCGGCGCGAGACCTCCTTGACGGCGGCGGCCTCGGTCTCGAAGGTCTCCGTCTGCTCCCGCCCGGCGTCGTCCTGCCGGACGCCTCGGTAGACGTTCTCGCCCTCCTGGATCGCCTTGCCCAGCAGCCCGGCCCGGACGAGGGCGGGACGCCACACACTGGCGCATCAGGCGCATGTCGCTCTGGCAGCCCAGCGCGCCGCCGAGCGGCCCAATCGCATGAGCGCAAGCCGCGCGGCTGCGATCGGCCAATGAGTGGCGATCTGCTACGGCCCGGAAGGGCGGTCTGCCTGCACCTCAACCGCACGGCGCTGGACCTGCTCGCACCAGGCCTGACCCGGGGCGGCCCAAAAATCGTGATGCGCATCGGGCACGACGACGAACTCGGCGCAGGGCAGTGCTTCGGCGAGCTGAGCATTGGGCCATGAAGGGCGGATGTCATCCCCGGCAACCACCACGATGACGCGGGCCGAGCATCCGGCGATCTCACGCCAGAGCTGAGGACGCTTGATCCATTGACGCCAACTGCGCAGAAGCGCGGCGTGAACCTCTGTGGAGTACGGATAGGGGAAGGGATCGCCGGCCGGGCTCACGTCGTTGTCCTTGGCCGCGTGATAGGCGGCAGACCAGTCACGATCGTTCTGCACGCCCCTACCACAGACATGGACGAGGACGCGGACACGTTCGGGGTGCGCCAGCGCGTAGAACAGACCAAGGTCCGCCCCCCAGGAGTGACCCACGACAGCCCAGGTGTCTAGTGCCAAATGGTTTCGGACGTCTTCAAGGTCGGCGATCGCTTGCGCGAGATCGTGCGCGTTGCCGGCGCTGCCGCCGACACCCCTTGCCTCGGGCGTGATCACGAACGCTGGACGACACCACTCAGTATCGGCCAGGTATGCCACGTAACCCGGCCCACCCGACAGTTGCACGACGGCCGGACCAGCGGGATCGCCCTGAAGATGCACACGGAGAACCACGCCATCCTTCGCGACCACCGGGACTGTGTGCTTCACGGAGCCACGGTAGTGACCGCCAACCTCATCGACCGAACGGCTCTCTCGGCGCACGCTCGGAGTGTCGCACATCAACTGACGGACGCGTGTCTGCAGATCTGCCGACGGAACACAACGGCCGCCGGTGTTGTCGCCGCCTGTGTTGCCTTGAAGCGGGTGATGCTTGACGGATCTGTGTCAGTTGACGGGTGGACAACTGGGGCTAGCTCTCACATGGTTCAGGTCTACTGCTCTCAGTGAGAGGCTGTCTCCGTGGGCATCGATACAACTGGTCGCATCCGGTACACCTGCCCGGTCTGTGGGCATGCCGGGCTGACCGTTCGTCCGTACGCGACGTGGCCGCCACCAGAGGGCGTCCAGCTGAGCCCGCCATACGAGAACATGCTTGGCCGTCCGTCATACGAGGTGTGCCCGCGTTGCGGGTTCGAGTTTGGCAACGACGACAACCCAGGCACGGCGGCGCCCGTGTCATTCGAGGTCTACCGACAAGAGTGGGATAACGACGGGCGTCCGTGGTTCGACCAGAACGCTGGACAAGACTAAGCCGTCACCGACGTCCTGTGTCGGCTGGCGTATACGAGGTCGTCCTTCCAGCCGTCCTGGGCTTGTTGCGCCCCGCGACGCCCCTGCCGTCAGGCGCGATTCCGAGCGTCGAGCGTCAGCCGACACAGATCCGTCAAGCATCAACCGCGACAGGACATGTCGCCGCCTGTGTGTGTTGCCCGAGTTGACCTCTCTGAGATCAAGGCGGCGCTGACGCGCCGCACCGCACCGACCACCACGCGAGGCAGCCTCGGGCAGTCGCCGTCCGGCATCGCCCTCTACGCGGCCAGTCTGCGGCCTCGGCTGCGCGGGTCAAGGACGACGCCTCGAAGTGGCCACCCCGGGTGGGGCGCGCGATCAGGCCGAAATCCGGTTGAGTACCTGTCGACACTCACCGACGATCGGCGCATGGCTCAGCGAATTCAGGTGATCGGAGCAGCAGGATCGGGAAAGACCACACTCGCCCGCCAGCTCGCCGCACGGATCGGGGTGGAGGCGCTCGACCTCGACTCCGTCATCGGTAGGGATGCCGTCGAACTCCGCCAGGCGTGCGAGCGATTTGCCGCCGAACCGGCCTGGGTCTGCGAGGGCATCTATTGCGGCTGGACGGATCCGTTACTGCGTGCGGCCGATCGGATCATCTGGCTGGATCTACCGCCGGTCCTGTCGGCGTACAGGATCATTCGTCGCCACGTCCGGAACTCGGTCGGCGGCAACAATCCGCACAAGGGAGTGCGGCTGCTGGTCGGGTTCACCTATGACGCGGCCTGGCGCTACTTCCATCGCCCCGTCGCCAGCGATGACGAGCTTGCCAGGAACCCTGGCGCGAACAGTCGCGCAACCGTCGACCAACGGCTGCGGCCATACGCCAGCAAGGTCATCCATGTTCGCACCCGCACCGATGTGCGCCGACTCTCCGACCTGATCGAAGTATCCGATGCCCCAATCGACTGAGCAAGCCTGTGCCCAGGCCGCCCCCGGAGACGGCACGCAGGCGCCGACGAGTCAGCGAATAGTCAGCGGGGCGGCCATCGACGGCCACCAGCGACCGTCCGCCGACGACGTCCGACCTGCGCAGACTGAGCAGGGCCAGCACCAGACGACAACGGTCGACGGCGTGGCCCTGCACTGTCAAGGCGGAGGTCGCGCGGAGGAATTGTCAAGACCTGCGGATTGAGAGTGGGCGGCCAGCAGCATCTGCCCGCCGGCGGCCAATGGAACCTACCCGGACATGGCCATCTCGTCACGCGGCGTGCGGATGCTGAGTAGCTCGACACCCCGCCCGAGCCGTGATCTACCGGCACCTCGGGGACGCAGGTTGCGCCGTTCTGTCCGCACGTTTGGGTCGGTTCCGAACCCTCGCATCAGGCGCGAGAACCGTCGTTCCGTCGCGAGGCAGCAGCCAACGTGCCAGGACACATCACGTCAAGCCGTTACTCGCGTGGGCCGGTATCGCAGGGCGAGCGCCCCCGACCGGAACTCATGGCGATCCACGAGCTCGAGCTGGATGCGCTCGCGCAGACCGGCGAGCAACGTCGGCCCGTGTCCGGCGAGGACCGGCTGAACAAGGAACTCGTACTCGTCGATCAGTCCCAGATCTGCCAACGCCAGAGGGAGCGTCACGCCACCCACCCACAGGCCCTCGCCTGGCTCCTGCTTGAGCCGCTGAACCGCTTTCCCCAAGTCGCCTCGCACCAGCTCGGCATTCCAATCGATCCCGCTCAGCGTGCTCGACACGACGTACTTCTTCGCCCCGTCGATGGCCTCGGCGAACGGGATCTGCCACTCATCCATCCAGTCAGGCCACGTGCCCGTGGCCGGCCTCCGCCAGGCCGACTCCATCATCTCGTAGGTCACCCGGCCGAAGAGCAGGGCATCGGCTCGCTCCATCTCAGCGGTCCAGTAGCGCATCGACTCCTCGTCCGGGGGGAGCCCTGCCTCGTGATGGCAGCAGCCGTCGAGTGTGACGTTGATCGAGTATCGGAGTGGTCTCATCTTGTTGCTCTCCCTTGATGCGCGCCCCGCGTTCGCCGGGCCTTACTCAGCTCAGACGACTACCGGCGCCACTTCTCATCGGCGTCTGATCCCACCTACTCAACACCGTGGTGCGAACCAGACCGCAGACCGAGCGCGCGACCGATTCGGCGATCTGCTCAAGCCGCGGTCAGCCGGCGACCGTCCCAGAACGCGCGGCCGAAGCGGCTCCATCGCATCGCCGACCGCCGGCACGCCGGCTGAGGCGCGTCGCGGCCTTCTTGTCTTTGACCACTCCACGTGGTCACCACCGCCGAGAGGTCGGTGGCCGTCAGCGGGCAGATCTCGTTGGCCACCCATAGATCGAGTGTTCACGCGGCTTGAGCGTCATCTCCTGACTCGTGGTCGAGGGCGACGAGGTGGGGCGCGTGACGGCGCGCCAGCGGCGTTGGGCGGACTCGACGAGCGTGAAGGCCATGGCGATGCCGGCAGCGCGGGAGCCGGGTCCCTTGGTGACCCGCTGACGGAGCCGGACCGTGGCGAAGATGGACTCGATCGGGTTGGTGGTGCGCAGGTGGATCCAGTGCTCGGCCGGGTGGTCGTAGAACGCGAGCAGCACATCGAGGTCGTCGGTGATCTTCGCGGCGGCCTTGGGCCACTTGGTTCCGTACGCGTCGGCGAACGTCCAGGCGGCGGCCTGGGCATGCTCGCGGTCCTCGGCGTTCCAGATCTCGGCAAGCGCCGCCTTCTCGCCGGGCTGGGCGGACTTGGGCAGCGCGCTGAGCACGTCGGCGATCTTGTGGAACCAGCAGCGCTGTTCTCGGGTCTCGGGGAACACGTCGCGCAGCGCGGCCCAGAACCCGAGCGCACCGTCACCGACCGCGAGCACCGGAGCGCGCATCCCGCGGCGCTTGCAGCAGCGGAGCAGGCCGGCCCAGGACTCGGTGGACTCGCGTTGACCGTCATCGAGCGCGACCAGCTCCTTGGCGCCATCCGCGCGGACACTTCAACATGGGCGTACGTTCCCGAACCGGCGCGCCAACGCCGGCCATGATCAGAGTGGCTTCGTTCTGAGATCTACCTCGGGAAGGTGCGCCCGATCACCTCACCCACCGAGGGCGACCCACAGGTTCTGATCATTCCTCGGTCGCGGGTTCACGTCCTGTCAGGACCGCCGGCAACACCCTCAGCTCAGAGGCCATCCTCTGAGCTGTTTTCATGTCCGGAGCCGGTCTCCTCAGCGGGCGGAGGCGGCCACCGGACGCCCTTCGCCCTGGCGTCAGGCCCTGGCCTGGCGGATGATTCGACCTGTGCGGCTCGTCGAACCCGCTCCGGGATCCATCGGCTCGCTCGTCCTCACGGGGATGGGTGCGTTGGCGATGCTCTCGGCGTGTGCCGATTCGAAACCAAGTGACGCAAGGTCGCAGGCCCCCGCAGTGGACCGTGCCCCTGCCGTGTGGGAACTGCAGTCAGATCAGCGGCTCACGACCTCATCCACCGGCTTCACAGCGATTGTCTCGCGTCTCGCATGCAACAGCGGGGTCACCGGTGACGTGGTGGCGCCCGACGTCGAGTTCGGGGAATCCGAGATCGTCGTCACCTTCCAGGTGGAGCCCGAGGACCCCGACGCAGCGGACTGCCAAGGCAACGAATGGGTCCCTTATGACGTGACCTTGACCGAGCCGATTGGGGATCGAGCGCTGATCGACGGCCAGTGCCTACCTGGCGGGGCGGCCGAGCAGACCGTCTTCTGCGATCCGGAACACAGCCGATGGACGCCCTGAGCGCCTCAGCAAGAAGCACTCTCGGCTGCGACGGCGAGGCCCCGCAGTGTCAGGCGGAGGTCGCGGGTTCACGTCCCGTCAGGACCGCCGCAACGCCCACAGCTCAGAGGATCTCCTCTGAGCTGTTTCATGTCCGGGCACGGTCTCGGTGGCCCACGAGTGGACGAAGTCCGCCTCCGGAGACCGATCCTGCGCATGCGGTCGGGCGTGAAGACCACCATGAGTTCGTCCCCGCCCACGAGCACTTCGTCGACGTCCGGCCACCGCGGCATGGCCGCGACGATCCACATGGGGCCGGCGCTGACGTCGAAGGCGCGGGGCGACCGGGATGCCGTACGTCCGGGGCTCAGAGACGCGCAGGCCGTCTCTCTGCCGAATGGCCGGCCCGACGTCCCAGGATCTGCCGGCCGACGAGCGCGGCCGTCTGCTGCTCGTAGCGTCGCCGGACCTCGTCGGCGTCATCGACCTGTGGCACCGGGCGATCGTCGCGCACCGTCGGCTCGGTGGGTGCGGCCGGCGGCGGGACCGGCTCACGGCCGCGTCGAGCCCCGTGCCCCGGCGTGCCGCCACGGCCCTCACTCGCGACTACCCGATATCGCCATATGCATACGCCCGACACCCTTGTCAACCCATTTTCCTGGGACTACGATCAAAATGTCGATCATGTCGAATGGGGGGTTTGATCATGGCAGACAACGACCTCAGCGCTCGCCTGGACAGGCTGGAGCAAATGCTCGGACTGCAGCGCTTGGATGTCTCCGATGCGGAAGGCGGCAGAGGGTTCGCCAACAGCGGCGTTTCGGATCATTGCGGCAACAGCACGTTCAGCAATCACTGCGCCGTCATGCGTGCCGAACCAGAGGTTGCGCCTCAGTAGCCGTGCCGCACCGAACGCCGACAACAGCACATTGTTCGTGCGATGCGCGCGCCGAACTTCTTCTGGCACCCGTACGTCTTCGAGCCGCTGGCCAGCCGCCCGCCGTCTGACGAGTACAGCAACCAACTGCTGACGCTGCTCCCGGACAACTGGCTGATCAGCAGGTATGACGTCTGGCTTCATGCCACGCCCGAGGACTCCGGCTCCGGAACGCAGCGCCAGCAGGGTTTCAAGATACACATCTCGGCGATTCCACAGAATGCGTCGACCGTCCTCGGAGTCGTCGCGCCGATCTGCGCCGATTGGCGCGTCGACTTCAAGGTCGCCGGCGATCCGACGATCTTGCAGGTGCTGAATTCTAAACGCCAGTCGCGGGGCGGATCGGGGAAATTCATTACGATCTACCCACCCGACGACGCGGCGTTTCGAGGACTGATAGAGCAGCTTTATCAGGCGACCCGATCTGCCGGTGTCGTCGGTCCGCACATACTTTCCGACCGACGATACAAGGACAGTTCGGTCGTCCATTACCGATACGGCGGTTTCTCCTCGCCGAAACGGGTCAACCTCGACGGCACACACACCCCGTGCCTCGTGTCGCCGGCCGGCGTGTTCGAGCCCGACGACCGGCGACCGTACTTCCAGCTGCCCGGCTGGGTCGAGGACCCCTTCGGCCGCAGCGGCGAGATCAACGTCGACTCGTCCCTCGCCCTCAACGGCCGCTACACCATCGAGTCGGCCGTCAGCTTCTCGAACGCGGGCGGCATCTACGTCGGCATCGATGCGGCCGGCCGGACACCGGTCATCATCAAGGAGGCCCGCCCGTTCACCCACCACTGGAGCATCGGCGAGACCACCTGGGACGCGGTCGACCTGTTGCACCGGGAGCATGCGATCCTGCGCCGGCTCGCCGGGCTGCCCTTCGTGCCGACGGTCGTCGAGATCTTCGAGGACAGCGGACACACGTTCCTGGTCGAGCAGCGGCTCCCGGGGCGCAGCCTCCGGCACTACTGGGCCCGGAACGAGATCATCCTGGCGCCCTACATCCGGCGGCCGCACCGGCTCGCGCAATGGTTGCCACTCTTCACCCACGTGGCCGAGCGGCTCATCGCGATGGTGCTCGCCGTCCACGAGCGCGGTGTCCTGCTCGGCGACCTGTCGCCGGCCAACGTCATGATCGACGACGACGGCGAGCAGGTGGGCCTGATCGACTTCGAGAGCGCGGTCACGGTCGACGACGGGCCGGAGATTCGCGGGTTCGCGGCCGCGTGGCGCACCCCGGGTTTCGCGGCGCCCGACCGCGGGCAGCGCGGCGAACTCGGCCCGGACGACGACTTCTACGCCGCCGCCATGGTGCTCTACCACGCGGTGGTGCCGGTGAACCCGCTCTTCGGGCTCCAGCCCGGCGCCATGGAGCTGTTCCTCGACCGGTTCGTCCGCCTCGGCGTGCCTGACGAGGTCCGGCAGCTCATCCATCTGCTCGTCGACGGCCGGCCGCGGGCGGCGCAGGCCCTTCTGCGCGAGTGGCGGGTCGCGACGTGACCGGCGACGGGGCGTCGGCACGGCCCCGGCCGGGCGAGTTCTCGGCGCTGCGCCGCGGGACCGTCGACTACGTGCTGTCGACCGCCGACCCGGACCGGACGGATCGCCTCTGGCCGGCGGACGCCGCCGTCTACACCACGAATCCGCTCAACGTCGCCTACGGCGCCTGCGGCACGGCCCTGTTCCTCCTCAGCCAGACCACGACCGGCGTTCCCGAGCCCATCGTCGACTGGATGCTGGCGCACGAGATCGACTCGGACTCCTACCCGCCCGGCCTCTTCTTCGGGCTCGCGGGCGTCGCGTACACGTTCGCCGAACTCGGCCTGGTCGCCGAGGCGGCGCGCATCATGCGGGAGCAGCGGCGGTCGCCGTTGCTCTTCACGGATCCGGGCATCGCGGTGGGCGCCGCCGGGTGGGGACTCGTCGATCTCCACCTGTACGCCGCAACCGGGGAGCAGACGTACCTGGACTGGGCGGTCCGCGCCGGTGACCACCTGATCGCGAGCGGAGCCCGGCGTGACGGCGGAACCGCCTGGCGGTGTGGCCTGGACGATCGGGTGCACTACGGACTCGGCTACGGCGCGAGCGGCATCGCCGTGTACCTCCTCCGTCTCTACCAGGCCACCGGCACGACCGCCTATCTGAGTGAGGCGGTACGGGGCCTCGAGTTCGATCTCGAGGCGCGCACGGAGACGGAGCTGGGCTGGTTGTGGCGCCGGTTCGAGGGCGACGACCTGCTGCGGCCCTACTGGCTGCACGGGAGCGCGGGCGTGGGCAGCGCGGTGGTCCGCTTCTTCGAGGGCACGCACGACCGGCGCTATGCGGAGCTCGCGGCGAGGATCTGCACGGATGCGTACGTGAAGTTCACGGTCAGTCCCGGGCTGTTCGACGGGCTGGCCGGCATCGGTGAGCTGATGCTCGACCTGTACCGGGCGACGGCCGAGCCACGCTATGCCGACTGGGCGCTGGACGTGGCGGAGACGATCTCGTGGTTCCGCGTCCCGAAGGAGAAGGGAACGGCCTGGCCGAGCCGATCGCTGGACAAGATCTCCAATGACTACGCCACCGGAGCCGCCGGCATCGGCCTGTTCCTGACCCGGTTGACGGACGGCGGACCCCGGCCCTTCATCGATCCCCGGCCGGCGCGACCGCGCTAGCCGAGTGAGTCCGATCGTTCGGTGGTGGGCCGCAGCGTGCCTGGGGAGCGCGTACAACACCAGGCGTTCTCCCGCTCCACCAGGCATGCATGCCTCGTGATGCACCAGAACGGCTCATGATGGCCCGTCACCCCGACGGCGGCTGAGAGAACAGGTGGGTAGAGGACTGCCTCCGGTGAATGCCGCCAGCTCCGGCGAACCCGGGCGCAACCGACCAACGCACCGAAGTGCAGAGCCTCACTCGGACTCACTCATCCAGGGGTGGCCGACGGGTGACATCCTCGTGCGCGGAGGAGATGCCGATGCCGGCCGAGGGCGCAGAGACGCTGGGATTCGCGCCGTCTGAGCGCGTCCTGATCGTCAACTGCGACGACCTCGGCATGCACCCGGCGGTCACCGCGGGCATCGTCGACGCCGTCGAGAACGGCATCGCCGGCTCGGCCAGCCTCATGGTGTCGGCGCCGGGTGCCGCCGACGCGATGCGGCTGCTCAGCGACCGGCCGTGGCTGCCGTTCGGCGTCCATCTCACGATCATCCGCGACGCGGACGACTCCGCCTGGGGCCCGGTCGCCGCGCGCGAGCGGGTGCCGTCGCTGCTCGATACTGCGACCGGCGAGCTGTTCACGAACACCCCGGCCGGCCGCGACCGGCTGCTCGCGCGCGCCCGTCTCGACGAGGTCGAGCGCGAGCTGCGCGCCCAGCTCGACGCGGTGCTGCGGGAAGGGCTGGCGCCGACCCACCTGGACTGGCACTGCCTCGCCGACGGCGGACGGGCGGACGTGTTCGAGCTCGGCCTGGCGCTCGCCGCGGAGCACGGGCTGGCAGTGCGCGCCTGGCTGGACGACGGACGGGCGGCGGCGCGGGTCCAGGGCCGGCCGGTCGTCGACCACGCGTTCGTCGACAGCTTCGCCCTCGACCCGGACGACAAGGCGGCGACCTACGAGCGTCTGCTCCGCGACCTGCCGGCAGGGCTCAGCGAGTGGGCCGTGCACCCGGCGCTCGCGACGCCGGAGTGGCGGGCGATCGAGCCGGCCGGCTGGCAGGTGCGCGCGACCGACCACGCCTTCCTCACCTCGGCCCGCGCCCGCGAGGTGCTGGCGGAGGAGGGCATCACCGTCATCGACTACCGGCCGCTGCGACCCTCCTGAGCCGGCCGCTGCCGTCAGCCGGTGCCGTCGTCGGGTCCGTGCCCCTGGCAGGCGGCGATGATCTGGGCCACGGCCGCGCGGAACTGGTCGCGGCCGGCCGGGCTCAACGGCTCCAGCAGCCGGCTCAGCTCGGCGCTGACCTCGGCGTGGAACGCGGCCGACGCCTGCCGGCCGGCGTCGGTCGGCACCACCTGCACCGCGCGCCGGTCACCGGGCACCGACGACCGGGCCGCCAGGCCGCGCCGTTCGACGCGGTCGACCAGGCCGGTGAGCGCCGCCTTCTCGACACCGAAGCAGCGCGCGAGGTCGGCCATGCCCCGAGGGCGATCGGCCACGATGCACAGCAACTTCGCCTGTACAGGCGTCAGGTCGTGACGTTCGGCGATGCGCGCGTAGAGCCCCTGCACCAGGCCGGACAGCCGGACCAGCGCGTCCGCCACGTCGAGCGGCTGTTCGCCGTCGAGGACGTGCGGCGCGGTGACCAGGCCGGCCGACGTCGCCGTTTGCCCGCTGTCGTCCACACGGAATACGGTACATCCCAGAGATAGTTAATGATGCGTACAGTACGCGTAGCTAACCAAGCAGGGAGGTCGACTGGATGTCCTTCACCGACAACGTGCGGTCCGGGCGCACCAAGGTCGCCCTCGTCATCGACGACCTGCTCGCGCAGCGTCCGTGGACGCCGCCCTACCTGCGGATCTACGGCGCCGCCGAACTCGTCGACGGCGCCCTGCGCGTCACCCCCACCCACTCGTGGAGCCGGAACCTGGACGGCCGCCCGTTCGGCCACGACCGCGAGGTGCGGGCCCGGCGCACCGTCCACCAGCCCGTCACGACCCCGAGGACCACCCCATGAGCTTCGACACCCGCAACGGAACCCGCGGCGCCCGCCAGCCCAGCGCCAGCCCGTTCTTCCGCTGGCTGAACAACCGCGCCATGAACCGCATCCGCCGCAAGGGCGGCCGGTTCATGGGCATGAACGCGCTCGTCCTCACCACCGTCGGCCGCAAGTCCGGCACCGAACGCAGCACGCCGGTCGGCTGGTTCCCCGGCCCCGACGACAGCTGGCTCATCGTCGCCTCCGCGGCCGGGGGGCCGAAGAACCCGGCCTGGTACTACAACCTCGCCGCCCACCCCGACGAGGTTCACGCCGAGGTCGCCGGCCAGAAGATCCCCGTCACCGCCGAGCAGCTCCACGGCACCGAGCGCGAGGAAGCCTGGCACCAGATCACCACCGCTTCCCCGCGCTTCGCCGAGTACCAGACCAAGACCGACCGCGAGCTGCCGATCATCCGCCTGGTGCGACGCCCGCAGACGTGAACGTGTAGGCGATCCGGCCGGCGCGGCCGTGCGGGATGCGGAGCATGTGCAGCCGGCGCGACTCGTCCAGGAAGTAGGTCCGTGTGGCCGGCGTGACCGAGGCGTCGGCCGCCTGCCCCCAGTCGATGGTCAGTGTGACGTCGCCGCGGGTGATCGCCAGCGAGCCGGCCGTCGCGGCGGCCGGCACTCCGGCCACCACCTCGTCCCCGGTCGACCACCGCACCTGGTCGTCCGGCCGGAGGACGAGCGGGACCTGCTCGACCGCGTCCATGGTCGTCGTGATCTCCCGCACTATCCCGGCGTCGGTGAACAGCGCCGCGACGGTCACGTTGCCGCTCGTCGTCGTCCAGCGCAGGCCGAGATCGCCGCGGACCGCCGCGACCCGGTCGGGGGCGACGACCGGCCCGGTGCCGGCCGGGCCGTCGTAGTACACCGGCGTCAGGTTCGACGCGGCGTCCGTGCCGCCGCCCGGGAGCACGGTCGCCCAGCATTCGGTGTTCGAGTTCTGCCCGCCGTGGACGAACGTGCCGGCGTCCGGATGCCAGAGCAGCCCGAGGCCGGCCCGCACCACGCCGTTGGGCCGGGTGCCCAGGAACGCCTGCAGGTAGTACGACGGTCGCCGGAGGAAGAGGTAGTGCTGGTCGTTCGGGTCGGCCCGCAGCTGCGTGAACCGGCTGTGCCGCACGGCGGGCAGCCCGGCGATCGCCACGTCGCGCTGCCGGCGGCTCGGGTACCCCTCGCCGTAGGGGATGTTCGCGGGGATCCGCGGGTTGGTGTCGCCCGGTGCGAGCGCCGCCACCGGCTCCGATGCCGCCGCCCACGCCGCCCGCTGGGCGTCGCGGTCCTCCTGAGCGGGACAGAACACACGCAGACCCGGAACCGAGCGGGCGAACACCGATCCCAGGTCGCGCTGCTGCCGGTCCGGCGTGACCGGGTCGAGGAAGTACATGGGGGTGCGCGCGGCGCCGGAGGCGAACGAGACCAGCCCGGCGCCGTCCGGCTCGGGTACGACGGTGTGACCGAGCCACTCAGCGAGCCGGCGGACGACCGGCAGCAGCACCGGCCGGCCGACCTCGGTGTGGATCTCGTGGAACTCGGTGAGCGTGACGTTGAGGTTGTAGGCGATGTCCATGCCCCGCGGCTCGTAGAGGAATCCGGCCGGGCTCTGCGCGTGGGCGGCGTAGTAGGCGATGCGGTCGTCGAGCAGGCGGCGCAGGCCGGCGTCCGGGTCGAGGTTCAGCGCCTTGGCCGCGCCGGCGAGCCCGGCGGCCGGCTGGTTCGCGAACTCGACCATGCCGTCCTGCCAGACGCCGCTGTTGCCGGGGTCGAGGAACCACGTCATCGCCCGGTGCAGCGCGGCGCTGATCTCGGCGCCGCGCTCCGGCAGTGCGCGGGCGTCGCGCAGCTGCCGCAGCGTCTTGCTCAGGTAGCCCAGGGCGAACGCCGTGGCCGCGCGCGACCGTTCGTCCGGCGCGAACTCCGACCAGGAACCGTCGTCGTGCTGCAGCCGCAGGTAGTAGCCGATGGCCGCGTCCAGGCGGGCGAGCAGGACGGGGTCGTGACGGTACGGGTTCCACGGCCGGTCGGCGCCGTGGAACCAGGCCAGGGTGGCGACGTGCTCCATGATCCGCGCGTTGAACGACTCGACCGGCGTGCGCCACCAGCCACCGGCCATGAACCCCCGCAGCTCGGTGTCGGAGTCGTCGATGTCGTTGACCATATCGGCCAGCGTGACCAGGTACGGCGCGTACCGCTGTTCCGCCGCGGCGAAGCCCGCCCGTGACGGCGCGCCGGCGGGAAGCGGCGCGAGCCGGGCCAGCGGCCCGCTGCCGGGGTCGCCGCCGGCCGTGGTGACGGGGGCCGCTTGAGCACCCCGCGTGGCGGCCAGACCGCCCACCAGTCCGGCGACCCCGCCGACGATCAGCGTCCGCCGGTTCGGCCGGGCTCCTGCGACTGCCATGGTGCCTCCGTTCCGCCGCGAGCGCGGCCGGGTCCGTCGGGCCGTCAGCCTTTGATGCCGCTGGCGAAGCCCTTGATGATGTACTTCTGGAGCAGGAAGTAGATGACGAGGATCGGCACGATCGCGATGCCCATGCCGGCGAAGATCACCTGCCACTGGCTGGCGAACTCCCCGCGGAAGGCGAAGATCGCCACCGGGAGCGTCTGCTGCGGGCTCCCGCCGACGTAGAGCAGCGGGGTCAGGAAGTCGTTCCAGATGTTGATGGCCGACAGGATCACGACCGTGCCGGTCACCGGGCGCAGCAGCGGGAAGACGATGCGCCGGAACACCGACAGCGACCCGGCGCCGTCGACGCGCGCCGCCTCCTCGTAGTCGCGGGGCAGGGCGCGCAGGAACCCGGCGTAGAGGAACACGGCCAGCGGCAGCTGGTGCCCGATCTCGAAGATGATCAGTGACGTGTAGGTCTGCAGCAGGTTGAGATCGCGCATCAGCTGGTACAGCGGCACCATGCCCAGCTGCAGCGGGATCATCAGGCCCAGCAGGAAGAGCAGGTACGTCCCGTAGCCCAGCCGGGTGCCGCGCCGGGCCAGCACGTACGCGGCCAGCGAGCCGCAGGCCACGAGCAGCAGCACCGACAGGCTCGTCACCACGACCGAGTTCACCATCGCCGTGCCCAGGTCGCCCCGCTGCCAGGCCTCGGTGAAGTTCGCCAGCGCCGGGTCCGAGGGGAGCGACAACGGCGAGCGGGCCAGCTCGGCGGGCGTCTTGAACGCCACGGTGAGGAAGACGTAGAACGGGAACAGGAAGATCGCGGCGACGGCGAGCATGCCCAGCTCAGCGCCGATGCGCGGAAGGGTCCACCGACGCCGGGCCCGGCGCACCGGCGGCACGTCGCCGCCGGCCGGCCGCGTCGTCCGGACCTCCACGGCGCTCACTGCTGCACCTCGAACCGGCGCAGGCCACGCAGCTGGAGCAGCGCGAACGCGAAGACGATCATCGTCAGGACGAGCGCGATGGCCGTGGAGTAGCCGTACCGGCCGGACACGAACGCCTCCTTGTACATGACGACGGACAGGGTCTCGGTCGCGTAGCCGGGGCCGCCGCCCGTCATGACGTAGACCTGGTCGAACAGCTTGAGGCTGCCGATCAGCGTCAGCGAGAGCGCGATCGTCGTGGCCGGGAGGAGCAGCGGAAGGGTCACGTGCCGCAGCCGCTGCCAGCGCCCGGCGCCGTCCATCGTGGCCGCCTCGTGCAGCTCGGGCGGCACGCCTTCGAGCCCGGCCAGGTAGATGACCATCGTGAGGCCGGCGTTCTGCCAGATGATGACGCCGATGACGCTGGCCAGCGCCACCGAGGAGTCGCCGAGCCAGTTCTGGGCCAGCCCGCCGAGCCCGACAGCGCCGAGCGCGTCGTTCAGCGGACCGGCCGGGGTCAGGATGTACTGCCAGAGGAACCCGATGATCACCGGCGGCAGCAGTGCCGGGGCGAAGAACATGGTCCGCAGCAGGTTCCGGCTGGCCAGCGCCGAGTGCAGCGCCAGGGCGAGCGCCAGGCCCACCAGCGTCTGCACGATCGTGGTCGAGACGGCGATGACCAGCGTGTTCCGCAGCGCGGAGCGGGCGGCGGGGGCGGAGAACAGCTCGGTGAAGTTGTCCAGTCCGACGAAGCCCGGCGTCTCCCGTCGTCCGGCCCAGTCGGTGAACGCGTACCCGGCGCCCTGCAGCGTCGGCCACAGCACCACGAACGCGTAGAAGAGCAGCGCCGGCACCAGCAGCAGGTACGGGACGCTCGCCCGGCGGGACCGGCGGCGGGCGACCTCCGGCCCGCCGTCGGTCGACGGCGGGCTGGCGGTCAGGGTCACGACTGGCCCTTGGCGTACTCGGCGTCCAGCTGACCGAGCAGCCCCGTCGTGTCGAGGGCGCCGTCGAGCCACTCCTGGCCGGACTGCAGCATGGTCTGCTGGACGTCGCCGTTGGGCCACAGGTAGTTGGCGTAGGCGACGGAACGCCCGTCGGCGAGCAGCGGCTCGATCGGCGCCAGCACGTCGCTGTCCAGCGTGACGTCGGTGGCGAGGCCCGGCAGCACGCCCATCTCGTTCGCGTAGGTCGCGACGTTCTCCGGCTCGGCCAGGAAGTCGAGGAAGCCCAGTGCCGCCTCGGGGTCGGCGGCCGCGTTGACGGCCAGGAAGTCCGGCGCCACGGGGACCATCGTCGCCTCCGGGTCGTCGTTTGCCGGCAACGCGAAGACGCCGAACGCGTCGGCGCCGCCCTCGGAGTAGCCGTGCAGCTGCGGCAGGCCGGCGGAGACCATCAGCACCATCGCCGCGTCGCCGGTCGCGACCGACTGCATCCCCTGGTCGGCTGGGATGCCCAGCATGCCGTCGGAGAGATACCCGGCGTCGCGCAGCTCGGCGATGCGGGCGAACACCTCGCCCCACTCCGCGTTCTCGGCGAACGTCGTCTCCCCCGCGGCCAGCTGCGCGTCGATGTCCGGGTTCTCGGCGTAGACCAGCGTCCCGGCCAGTGCGTAGACCCAGAACTGGAAGAAGATGCCGCCCTGGAACGGCGCCGCGATCGGCGTGACGCCGGACGCGTCCAGCGCCGCGCAGGCGTCGACGAACTCCTGCCAGGTCGTGGGCACCTCGACGCCCGCGTCCTCGAACACCTGCCGGTTGTAGGCCATCACGATGGCGTTGCGGCTCACCGGAAAGGCCAGCACCTCGCCGTCGACCTCGGCGAGGGCGCGGGTGTCGTCGCCCAGCTCGTCCGTCCACGCCGCGTCGGACAGGTCCGTCAGCTCGCCCTCGCGACCCAGCACGCCGACCGCGACCGGGCTGGAGTTCCCCGGCGAGACCCGGATCAGGTCCGCCGCGGTCCCGGACGTGAGCTGAACCCGCAGCTGCTGGTTCAACTCGTCGGTGGTGGCCGAGGAGACGTCGACGGTCGCGCCGGTCTCCTCCTCGTACGCCTCGATCAGCGGCGCGAGGCCGGTGTTCTGCTCGGTGTTGACGTACGCCGTGAGGCTGCCGCCCGACCCGCCGTCCTCGGTCGAGTCGTCGCCGGAGTTGACGAATCCGCAGGCGCCGAGCGTCACGACGAGTGCGGTGCCGAGAGCGGCCCGCTGGATCAGGACACGGGCGAGACGGGACCGAGCGGCGTCGATGGTCATGAGGTCTCCTTGGTCGGCAGGGGTGGCACGACGACGTCGCCGGGCAGGATCGCCCCGTGGGCGCGCAGGTCGTCGTGGATCAGGTCGAGCGGAAGGTCCAGGACGTCGCTGCCGCGGCCCACGGCGCGTGCCGCCATCACCCCGGCGGACTGGCCCATGGCCATGGACGACGCCTGCACCCGGTACGCGGACGACGCCTCCTGGTCGCCGCTGATGGCGCGACCGGCGACGACCAGCCGGGACGATCCGCGTGGGATCATCGCCGCGCGTGGGATGGTGGGCAGGGTGCCGTAGGCGAGCGGCCGGATGTCGATGCCGTCGCCGTCCGGCCGGTGCACGTCGATCGGGTAGAAGCTGTAACTGAGCGCGTCGGGCCAGGCGCGGCCGCTGGCGTAGTCGTCGAGCGTGATGGTGGCGTGGCCGTCGATGGTCCAGCTCTCGCGGATGCCGGTCTCGATCGCCCACGACTCGATGACGACCTGCTCCAGGCCGGGTTGCCGTCGCAGGAAGCGCAGGATCCGCAGCAGGGTGCGGCGACCGGCGACCTCGGCGGCCGTCTTGTCGCGGCTGGTGCCGCCCTGCACGCCGGTGACGTGGATCGCGTTCTCGCCCCGCACCCGCAGGAACTTCGCGACCGGGTTGTGAGCGAGGTCGGCGGGCAGGAGGTCGCCGCGCCTGACCGCGTCGTCGTGCGCGGCCTGGACCGCGTCGACGTCGATGGCCGCGAGGTCGTAACCGCCCAGCCGGACCATGATGGTGCCGGGCTGGCGGCGCGGACGGGTGGAGCGGGCCAGCCCGGCGAGCGCGACGAGGTCGGCGTCGCCGGTGCAGTCGACGACGGCCCCTGCCCGGATGCGGTGCAGGCCGTCCTTGGTCGCCAGCGTCAGCCGCCAATCCGTCCCGTCCCACGCGGCCTCGACCACGATGGCGTGCAGCAGCAGCTCCGCCCCCGAGCCGACCACCGTGTCGTCCAGCACCGCCGCCAGCACGGCCGGCGACACCCGGACCTGTAGCCGGTGGTGCGGCAGTTCCCACTGGGAGAAGTCGGGCAGCCGCAGGCCGGCCTCGCGGACCGAGCGCGTCACGGCCTCCCAGCCGATACCGGAGATCACCTGCTGACCCCATGCGTGGAACAGGCCGGGCAGCGACACCCCCGCCACCGTCGTGGTTCCACCGAGCGCGCCGTTCTTCTCGACCAGCAGTGTGCGCGCACCGAGGCGGGCCGCCTGCGTCGCCGCCGGGCCGCCCGCCGTCCCGCCGCCCGCGACGACGACGTCGTAGTACGGCGTCATGCGCTCACCTGCCCCGGGTCGGCTCCGAGCATCAGCGACAGCTCGGCGGCGGCATCGACGACGTCGTCGCGCAGCGATGCGGCGTGGGCGTCCGTGTGCCGGACGGACGGATACCCGGCGCATACCGCCGCGATGGTGCGCCCGGTGTGATCGCGCACCGGTGCCGCGACGCCGCAGACACCGGGCGCCTCCTCCTCGAGGTTGGTCGCGAACCCGCGGGTGGCGACGGCGTCCATGGCGTCCATGAGCTCCGCCTCGTCCGGCGGGGCGTCGTCGCGCCAGGGCGCGGACCGCAGCATGCTCAGACGCTCCGGTCGCGGCAGGCCGGCGAACAGCACCTTGCCGGCCGCGGTGCGGTACGGCGGGGTGGCCGAGGCGTCGACGAACCGTGCCGTCGTCGGGTCGATGGTGAGCAGCTGCGGGCTGACGAGGACGGCGATGTCGACCCGGCGGTAGCCGTGGAACACCGCCAGGTGCACCGTCTCCTGGGTGCGCTCCCAGAGGGTCCGCAGCACCGGTGCGGCCGCGGCGGACAGGTCGGTCTGCATCACGAACCGGCGGTTCAGCTCGAAGAACCGGGAACCCAGCAGGTAATGACGGCTGCTCGCGTGCTGCGCGACCAGGCCGTGCGCCACCAGGGACGACAGCAGCGTCCGCGCGGTCGACGACGGCAGCCCCACCTGCTGGGCGAGATCGCGCAGGGCGATGCCATGCGAGCCGACGCCCGCGACGACGTCGAGCAGCGCCACGGTGCGATCGATCGCCTGGATCGCGGTCCGCGGCTCCGGGCGTGGGGCGGCGGCCATCGGTCGCGCGACGTCGTCGTCAGTCATCGTCGGTTCCGTTTCCGGCCGTCCGGTCCGGCCGCTCGACTCGTTCGGCAATGTCGAAGCGTGTTCGACATTGCGGCGAGCGTAGGGCGCGTCTTGAATCGTGTCAATGAGGCGACGGCCGCTGGCGGCGGGCCGGCGGTTGCGCACCGCGGCGAATCGACGCAGGGTGAGAGGGGATCCGATCCCGGCGAGGGACGAGGTGCCGATGCTCCGATTCCGCCCGGCGGCGGCGTCCGACCGCGGCCTCGTGCGCCCCGGCAACGAGGACTCCGGCTACGCGAGCGCCGGCCTCCTGCTGGTGGCCGACGGCGTGGGCGGGAACGCGGCTGGCGAGGTCGCGTCGGCCAGCGTGGCCCACGTCATCGCGTCGTTCGTGCTCGGGTCGCGCGCGCGGCAAGACCCGGTCGCGCTACTCAGCGACGCCATCGAGTACGCGTTCGCGCACCTCAGCGACGGCGTGCGGCGCGATCCGGCCCGGGCCGGCATGGCCACGACACTGACGGCGCTGCTCGCCGACGGCGACGGGTTCACGCTGGCGCACCTCGGCGACTCGCGCGGCTACCTGCTGCGCGGGCCGGCGCTGCAGCAGCTCACCCGCGACGACACCCTCGTCCAGGAACTGATCGACGAGGGCCGCATCACCCGGCAGGACGTCGCCACCCACCCGTACCGCTCGGTCGTCGTGCGGTCGGTCGCCGCCGAGACCACGCCGGTCGCGACGATCCTCCGCGTCGGCCTGGAACCCGGCGACCGCGTGCTGCTGTGCAGCGACGGCCTCACCGACCTCGTGCCCGACGACGTCATCGCCGGGCTGCTGGACGAGGGTTCACCGACGGCCGCGGCGCGGCGGCTGGTCGACGCCGCGCTGACCGCGGGCGGCCGCGACAACGTCACCTGCATCGTCGGCGACGTCGACGAGGGCAACCCGCACGTCCGCAACGGCACGCTCGTCGGGGCGCACCGGAACCCGGTCAACCTCATCGACCCGGCGGCCGCGCTGGCGCAGAGCCTCGCCCGCGGCGCGGCTGTCGGCTAGATGTGATCCAGGGACGACCCCTGTAGAGAGACCCGCCTCAGCGGCCCCGGCGCCCGGTTCACGCGATTCTCGCCATCGAGGTCGGGCAGGGCCGGCGGCCGACAGCGACCCCCGGCCCGCCGTCAGACGGGGTCGGGCACCGGCTCGCGCTCGGTGTCGGGGCCGGGCAGGACGGCCGCCGCCGCGTCGTCACCGGGCGTGTCGCCGGGCCCACGCGCCGGACCACGCTCGGGCTCGGGGTCGTCGCGCAGCGGATGGGCGAGCTCGTCGGCCGGGAGCCTGGCCCAGACGACCGCCACGACGGCGACCACGACCGGAACCACACCGGCGATGACGAACGTCGCCCGCAGGCCGATGACCTGGGAGATCGGGCCGGCCAGCGCCATGGACACCGGCATGAGCGAGATGGACACGAAGAAGTCGAGGCTGGCGACCCGGCCCAGCAGCGCCGGCGGCACCCGCCGCTGCAGCAGCGTCCCCCAGATGACCATGGGCGCGGAGAACATGGCACCGAGCACGAACGCCGACCCGATGACCACCCAGACCGACCCGGCGAAGCCGATGACGATCATGGGCAGGCAGCCGAGACCCCAGAGCAGGTTCATCCAGGTGAGGTAGCGCCGCGGCATGCGCATGGACGCCACGACCAGCGAGCCGACCGCGCCGCCGATGCCGAACGCGCCCAGCACCCACGCGTGGTCGCCGGGCCCGCCACCGAGGCGGTCCTTGATGATGAACGGCGTGAGGACCTCGAGCGGGCCCATGAGCACCAGGATCATCAGGCTGGCGAACAGCAGCGTGGCCAGCAGCCACGGCGTGCGCCACATGTATGCCAGCCCTTCGCGCATGTCGGCCAGCGCGGTGCGGACGGGGTGCGCGACGGCCTCGGGCGGCAGCTCGCGGCGGACCGGCGTCTTGGGGACCGTGGTCAGCGCCAGGAGTCCCAGCGCCGCCGCCCCCGCGGCCACCAGCACGGCCGAACCGGGGTTGGCCATGCCGACGACGGCGCCGGCGACCGCGGGCCCGAGCGCCTGGCCGATGGTCGGCCGGACCATGCCCTCGAAGCCGTTGACCGCCATGAGGTCGGACTCGGGCACCAACGCCGGCAGCCACGCGGAGTAGGCCGGGTAGTAGAACGCCATGCCGACGCCGGTGAGGAACGCGACCACGGCCAGGTGCCACAGCCGGGTGACGTCGGTGAGCGACAGCACGGCCACCAACGCCATGCCGCCCAGTTCGATGCCGGCGACGCACAGCAGGATGGTCTTCTGCGGGACGCGGTCGGCCACGACGCCGGCGAGCAGCGCCGGCAGCAGCACGCCGACGGCCGACGCCGTGGAGACGACCGAGAGCTGGGCCGGGCCGCCGCCGAGGCGGATGACCTCCCACACCTGAGCGACGATCCACACGCCGCTGGCGAACGTCGACAGCACCAGGGCCACCGCCAGGCGGCGGTAGGCCGGGGTGCGGAACGGCGTCAGCGCGCGCGGCAGCTGCCGGCCGGCGGCGACGGGTTGTACGTCAGTCATCGTGGGTCCTCCGCGAATGATTGTGCCGATACGGACTGACAAAGTCGCTCGAATTCATCGCGGCCGGCTCCGCCTCAGGAGAAGTCGGCGTTCGGGTCCATCCAGACCAGCTCCCAGTGGTGACCGTCAGGGTCGAGGAAGCTGCGTCCGTACATGAAGCCCTCGTCGAACGGGTCCTTGGCCTTCTGCCCGCCGGCGGCCAGCGCCTTGTCGGCCAGTTCGTCGACCTCCTCGCGGGTGTCCACGTTGATCGCGAGGATCGCCTGCGTGCCGGAGGCCGAGATGCCATTGGTGACCGACTCCGCGAAGAAGTCCTCGATCAGCGCCATGACGTAGACCGTGTCGCTGACGGCGACGCAGACGGCCTGCTCGTTGGAGAAGTCCTTCTCGAGCTCGAAGCCGAGCGCCGTGTAGAAGCCGGTCGCCCGGGCGAGGTCCTGGGTGCACACGTTGACGAAGAGCTTGCGGGACATGAGGTCACTCACCTTCCGAATCTGTGTCCGCCGGTCAACTGTTTCCGGCTGAAGCCAACTGTGTCCTACAGATACTGTTTCCGCAAGACTCAATTTTGATAGAGTTCTCGCCAACGGAGGTGAGGGCACGTGGTGACGGACCCGGGCACGACGGCGGACGGCACGATCCAGCTGCTCTGGGGGCTGCGAGAAGGGCCCACGCGAGGACCGAAGCCGGTGCTCAGCCTCGAGCGCATCGCCCAGGCGGCGGTCGACCTCGCCGACGCGGAGGGCCTGGCGGCGGTCTCGATGCAGCGGGTCGCGGCCGACCTCGACTTCACCAAGATGTCGCTCTACCGCTACGTCACCGGCAAGGACGAGTTGGTCGCGGCCATGATCGACCTCGCCGTCGGCGAGCCGCCGGCACTCGGCGAGCTGCCCGGGACCGGCTGGCGTCCACGCATCGAGGCCTGGGTGCGGCTGCTCGGGCAGACCTGGGAGGCGCACCCCTGGCTGCCGTGGGTCACCATGGGCGACCGCGTCATGGGCCCCAACGAGACCGCCTGGACGGAGCTGTTGGCGGCCGTCCTCGCCCGGACCGGCCTCACCGTCACGGAGCGGATGAGCCTCGCCCGCATGCTCGGCGGGCACGTCCGCACCACCATGTCGGTGTCCACCGCCGGCACGCAGCCGTGGGTCAACCCGCGTCAGGCGGCGCTGCTGCGCGAGCACGCCGACCGGTTCCCGACGCTGCGGGCCATGCTGGACGACGATCTCACGCCCCCGCCGGACAACGGCCGCGACTTCGGTCTGCGCCTCATCCTCGACGGCGTCGAGCGACTCATCGCCGCCCGCGCCGGCTGAATCCTGCGGCCGGGACGGCATTCCGTGCCGGAGTCCCGCCCGGCCGGGGTTCTGGCGGCAGTGCGCCGAGCGAGCCCGAGTGATCTCTCGTCGTCGTGAGTGACGAGAGAGCGAGTGTCCGGCGCTGGTCCTGCCGGCGTGCCATCGGTGTGGCCCGCCTTGGCAAGGTCGGTCACGTCCTTGGCAAGGTCCAGAGTCGCGCGACTGTCCGACTCGCCCTGGTGTGCGGGGCGGTCAGCCTTGCCATGGTGACCGGCCCGGATGAGGCCTCCACCGGGACGGGGCCGTGAGGAGGGCTGGGCCCGATCGCCGAGGAATCTCGTCTCGTCGACACCGCACCCGCGGCCACCGTCGTCTCAGCCCACCGGCGACCGTGGACCGGGACTCACGTCCGCTGTCCCGGCCGAACCACAGGGAGTGGCGATTCCCGTTCTCAGCCGGGACACTGGAGGGGTGAATGTCGATGTCAGCGCCCCGCACGGCCACTCGCACGACGACGACGTCGCCACCGTCGAGCGCGCGCTGGACCGCCTGCGCGCCCGTGGGCACCGCATCACCGGCGCCCGGCACGCGGTCATCGAGGCGCTCGCGACCGTCGACGGCCACCCCAGCGCGGAGCAGCTCTCCGAGCAGGTCCGCGAGCTGCACCCGACGGTGCACCGCGCCACCGTCTACCGCACGCTCGAGACGCTGGCCACGCTCGGCGTCGTCACGCAGGTGCACGTCGGCGGCGGCGCCACGACGTACCACCTGGCCGCCGGCGCCACCGGGCACGACGACCACCTGCACGCCAGCTGCCGGGTCTGCGGCCGCATCATCGACCTCCCCAGCGACCTGCTCGACCCGATCAAACGGCGGCTGGCCGACGAGAGCGACTTCCAGCTCGACCCACCGCACATCGCGCTGTCCGGCACCTGCCGGCGCTGCCAGTAGTCAGCTCAGCCGCAGCGTCGCGCGGACCGGCCAGTGGTCCGACGGCAGCCGGCCGCCCGGCCGCTCCCGCTCGACCTCGGCCTCCTCGATCGTCCAGTGCGCGCTGGCGAGGATGTGGTCGATGCGCTTCCCGTCGGCGGCCCCGGTGAAGCGGTGCGCGGTCCCGCCGGTCACCGGCGCGAGCCGGAACCCGGCCTCCAGCAGCGGTCCCAGGACGCCGCGATCGCCGGGGCCGGCGTTGAAGTCACCCAGGACGACGGCAGGCAGGGCGGGGTCCAGCCAGCCGGTCAGCTGCCGGACGGAGGCGACGCGGTTGGCGGCGTGCCGCTCGTCCAGGTGCGTGTTGACGACGGTGAACTCGCGCGCCGTGCGCTGGTCGCGGCAGCGGAGGATCGTCGCGACGCGCGGGAACGACGCGTCCGGCAATCGGGTCCCGGGGACGTCCGGGGTGTCGCCGAACCAGCGGGTGCGGTGCTCCAGGACCCTGATGAACCCACCCGAGACGGCGACCGGGCACTGCTCGCCGGACGTCCCGCCATCGCGCCCCTGCGAGTACCACCGCAGGCCGGGCAGCTTCCGGGCGAGATAGGTGCGCTGGAACTCGTACACCTCCTGCAGCCCCAGCACCTCGGCGCCCAGCGCGCCGATGGCCGCCGCGGTCGCACCGCGCCGGAACCACCACGAGTTCAGCCAGTCGAGCGCGCGCCCGTTGCGGACGTTGAACGTCGCGACGCGCAGCTCCAGACTCGGCTCCACGGCGGCAGCGTAGCGGTCAGGAGAAGACGGTGCCGGCCGACGACGGCGTGTGGGTGACGGATCTGCCGGCCCGGCGCAGCACGCCGGCGAACCTGACGGCGTCGCGCACGGCCGCGCCGTCGGGGTCGTTGTTGAAGTAGACGAAGACGTCCCGTTCGTCGGCCCACGTCGCGGCCAGCCGGTCGGCCCAGCTGCGCAGCGCCTGGCCGCCGTATTTCGGCCACGGATGCGCGGCGCCCTCGTGCAGGCGCAGGTAGCCCCAGCCGGCCGTGCGCCACAGCGGGGTGACCGGCCGGCCCTCCCGATCGGCCCAGCACAGGGCCGCTCCACGCCGCTCCAGCAGCGAGCGGATCTCGTCGGTCCACCACGACTCGTGCCGCGGCTCGACGGCCACCCGGACGTCGCGCGGGAACTGCGACAGGCAGCGGTCCAGCCGGTCCGGCTCGGCCCGCAGGTTCGGTGGCAGCTGGAGCAGCACCGGCCCGAGCTGGTCGCCCAGGCCGGCGGCGACGTCCAGGAACCGGCGGACCGGCTCCTCCGGGTCGCGCAGGCGGCGGATGTGCGTCAGGTACCGGCTCGTCTTCACCGCCATGACGAAGTCGGCGGGCAGCCGCTCGCGCCACGACTCGAACGTCTCGCGTCGCGGCAGCCGGTAGAACGCACTGTTGTTCTCGACCGTCGCGAACGCCTCGACGTACCGGTCCAGCCAGCGCCGTTGCGCCAGCTTCGGCGGGTAGAGCACGCCGCGCCAGGAGTCGTACTGCCACCCCGACGTCCCCACGTACACCACCATGGCCGGATCCGTGCCCATTTCCGGCTGGTTCGAACGCGACCGAACCGAATGCGCCTATACTAGGTTCAGGTGTTTTTATAAGAAGTTCGAATGTGCTCTATTTGGGACCGCCGGGAGGCGACATGGACTGGAGCGATCCCGCCACAGCGGTGATGTCGCACGGAACCGCGGCCGTGATTCGCGCACTGGCGGGCGCAGGCACCTTCGGAGTCCGCGAACTGGCTCGTGTCGCCGGCGTATCGCCGACCCGCGCACGTCAGGCGATTCAGCGCCTGGCAGAGCATGGCCTCGTGGACGTCGATGCCCACGCCGGATCGCATCTGGTTCGACTCAATCTCGAGCACGTCGCCGTGCAGCCGACGATCGCCTTGGCGAACCTCCGGACGGAGGTTCTGCATCGTCTCGGCACCGAGGTCAACAGTTGGCCGGTGCCGGCGGAGCACGTCGCACTGTTCGGCTCGGCGGCGCGCGGAGACGGCGATACCTCGTCAGACATCGACATTCTGGTGGTTCGGTCACAGGGCGAGCAGGAGGAGTGGGATCACCAACTGGCGGAGTCCGGTGCCGCCATCCGTCGATGGACGGGGAACTGGGTCGGTTGGTTCGAGGTCGAGGTCGAGGAGTTGCAACGGATGGCGGCGGCGGGTGAGCCGATCGTCGACGAGTGGCGACGCGATGCCATTCCCCTACGCGGCCGTCCCTTGAACTCGCTACTGCGGCGTCCCTCGTGACCCGTCGGGAACGCACCGGTGGCCGGGCACTCGCTACGGCGCGAACGGCGGTGGCGCAGGAGTACCTCCAACTGGCCGAGTTCGCAGCATCCGAAGATCGGCGGGCCGCGAACAACGCCGCCGCAGGGAATGCCGTCCAGGCGTCGATCGCAGCAGCGGATGCCATCTGCTGCCTTCGGCTCGGGCGCTATCACACGGGCGAGGACCATCGCGCTGCCGTCACGCTACTCGAACGCGTCCAGCCCAACGGGACTGATCTGGCTCGTGACCTTGCGAAGGTCCTCGCGATCAAGGACCAGGCCCACTACTCCGGAGAGGGAGTCGCAGCAACGCGACTGACCAGTGTCTTGCGCAGCGCAACCAGGCTCGTCGGAGCGGCCCGGGCTCTCCTCGATCAGACTCGCTGACCAGCTGAAAGAGGGCCGGTTCGAACGCGGCAGCGGGGCGACGGCGCGCGCCGTCGCCCCGCTCGGGGGTCCGCGTCACACCGCGACCGCCTGCACCGCGGGCACCCGGATCACCTTCCGGGCCGCGCCGAGGCAGGACGCCAGGGTGAGCACGGCGGCGGTGGAGACGATGCCGACGTAGATGCCGATCGTGGTGTCCGGCAGCAGCTCGCCCGTGCGGGCCAGGCTGTACGGGAACACCGTCACGATCGAGCCGATCGAGCCGAACAGCACGCCGGCCGCCGCGAGCACGACGCCCTCCATGCCCACCATGCTCAGCACCTGGGGCGGTGTGGAACCGACCAGCCGCTGCTGGCCGAACTCGCGCCGGCGGTAGGTGGTGGCCGCGACCAGCGTGTTGATCACCAGGATCGCCGCGAACACCGACAGCATGCCGACGACGACGAAGTTCAGCGTCTCGATCGCCTGCGCCTCGTCCGGCGGGATCGACGAGCCGGCCACCGGCGGAGCGGAGTTCTCGATGCTCTGCATGTACAGCGTGCCGGTCGCGATGCCGGTGAACAGGATGATCGGCATCAGCGCGCCGGCCATGTGCTGCGTCCGGCGGCGGACGTTTTCGACGGCGAGGTAGCCGCTGGTGCCGCCCAGCAGCCGCATCGGGCCGGCCAGCACGGCCGTCACGGCCCGCACCAGCACGGGGGCGAACAGCGCCAGCCCGATCGAGAACCAGATCGACGCCTGACCGGCGGTCTGCATCGCGTCGATGCCCTTGTCGTCGAAGAGCGTCACGGTGAGGATCGCGCAGTTCAGGCCGATGGCGAGGAACGCGATGGCGGCGATCGTGCGCTTGCGGGTCATCCGCGCCTGCTCGATCGTGACCGCCGTCATGGCCTCCTTGGCCCGCATCCGCGTCGACCGGCGCGCGGTGACGACGGCCCCGCCGACCGCGGCGAGGAACGTCACGCCGACGCCGATGGACAGCGCCGTCGCGCCGAAGCCGTAGGAGATGCCCTCGGCGACCTGGTCGGTGTTCTGCAGCAGGTCCAGCAGCAGCCGGCCGGCGGCCATCGCCGGCACGATCGCCAGCGCCGCCGCCGCGACGGCCACGAGCGCGGCCTCGCCGACGATCATCCGGCCGACCTGGACCGGGGTCGCGCCGATGCTCTTCAGCAGGGCCATCTCCGCGGCGCGCTGCCGCACCGACAACGTCATGGTCGAGATCACCGCGAACAGCACGATGACCAGGCCCCAGCCGCCCACGACCATCGCCATGGTCGTCAGCGTCTCCTCGCTCACGTCGTCGACGCCGGTACCCGCGGCGGTGTCGAGCAGGGCGGCGAACGCCATCACGACGACCGCGCCCAGGAACATCGACAGGAAGCTCGCGACGAACCCGCCGGTGCGGTGCCGCAGCGTGCGCACGGCCAGCCCGAACACCGTCACTCACCCACAGCCGAGCTCAGGCCGACGGTGTCGCCGAGGTGCGTCATGCGCTCGGCGACGGCCTCCGCCGTCGGACGGTCCAGCGAACCGGCGATGCGGCCGTCGGCCAGGAAGATCACCGAGTCGGCGTACGCGGCCGCCACCGGGTCGTGCGTCACCATGACGACCGTCTGGCCGAACTCGCGCACCGCCTCGGCCAGCAGCGTCAGCACCGTGCGGGCGCTGCGGCTGTCGAGGGCGCCGGTGGGCTCGTCGGCGAAGATCGCGCTCGGGTTGGTGACCAGCGCCCGGGCGATGGCGACCCGCTGCTGCTGACCGCCGGACAGCTCGGCCGGACGGTGGTCGATCCGCTCACCCAGCCCGACCCGCTCGAGGATCGCGGTCGCGCGCTTGCGGTCGGCCCGCTTGCCCGCCAGCCGCAGCGGCAGCGTCACGTTCTGCAGGACGGTGAGCGTCGGGAGCAGGTTGAACTGCTGGAAGATGAAGCCGATGCGCTGCCGGCGGAACTTCGTCAGCGCGGTCTCGCTGCCGCCGGTCAGCTCGGCGCCGTCGATGAACACCCGGCCGGCGGTCGGCTGGTCGAGGCCGGCGGCGCACTGCAGGAACGTGCTCTTGCCGGAGCCGGACGGGCCCATGATCGCGGTGAACGTGCCCGCGGCCAGGCTGAGGGACACGTCGTCCAACGCCCGGACGGGGTTCTCGCCGGTGCCGTAGGTCTTGCTGACCTGGACCAGCCGCAGGGCCTCCGCGGCCCTCGTGATGTCATGCCCAGCCATCTCTCTCTCCGTTCTCGGGTGGCGCTCGTCCGGCGCCTACCAAGAACCTAGGAATCAGCCCTGGCCGGGCGCGATGGAGGAATCTCCCCAGTTGGGGTGGGGCTACCCCTAAGGGCGGCCTTGACCTTCTCGGTACAGTGACGGCGTGCCTGGTCTCGGACGTGGTCGTGCGCGCGTCACGCGCGGCCTGGTCATGTCCGCGGCCTGTCTGCTGCTGCCGACGCTGGCCCACGCGGCCGCCGGTGGCGATGTCACGACGCAGCCCGGTTTCGTCGCGGTGGCGCTGCTGCTGTGCGTCGCCTGCGTCGCGCTGGCCGACCGGCGGCGTTCGGTGCTCGAGATCGCGGCGATGCTGGTGTTCACCCAGCCGGTGCTGCACGTCCTGCTGACGCTCGACGGCCACCACTCCACGCAATCCTCCGTCGTCCCGTCCGCGGGCATGGCGCTGGCGCACGTGCTGTCGGCCGTGGTGCTGACGGTGCTGCTGGCCGGCGCCGAGAGCGTCGCGTGGTCGCTGGCGTCGCTGTCCGCGACGGTGCTGCTCACGCGGGTGCGGCGGCTGCTGACGGCGCCGGTGCCCGCCGTGGCGCGCCTGCGGGCCGAGGGTGCCGAGGTCGTGGCCGCCGCGCCGCGCAGCGTCCTGCTCGTCCGGTCGACACCGTGGAGAGGCCCACCGGCGCTGCCGGTTCTGGGCTGACACGACTGCTGTCGACGGGGGACGCGGTGCTCTTCGGGCGCCGCGGGTTCCCGCGTATCTCCACGACTGAGACAAAGGACGCAATTCATGATCACACGTACCCTCGCCAGGGCGGGGCTCGCCGCCGGTGGCGCCGTCGCGTTGGGGCTGGTCCTCGCCGGGCCCGCCTCGGCGCACGTCACCATCCGGCCGGACGTCGACACCGCCGGGTCCTACTCCAAGATCACCGTCCGGGTGCCGAACGAGTCCGACACCGCCGGCACGGTGCAGGTCCGGCTCGACCTCCCCGCCGACACCCCGATCCCGTCGGTGCGCGTGCAGCCGCACGCGGGCTGGACCGCCGAGCTCACCACGACCCGCTTCCCGGAGCCCGTGCAGGTCGGCGACCGGACGCTCGAGGAGGCGGTCACGGCCGTCACCTGGACCGCCGACCCGGGCGTGCGCATCGGCCCGGGCGAGTTCGACGAGTTCGCGATCTCCGTCGGCCCGCTCCCCGAGGCCGGCACGTACTTCCTCCCCGCCACCCAGACCTACGACGACGGCGAGGTCGTCGCCTGGGCCGAGGAGACGGTCGAGGGCCAGGAGGAGCCGGAGCGCCCGGCGCCGTCGCTGGAGGTCGTCGAGGCCACCGGTGAGGACGGTCACGGCGGCGCGCCGGCGGCCGAGAACGTGTCGGACGAGGGTGGGACGTCCACCGACGCCGCAGCATCGGACGGCGACGGCGCCGACGACCTCGCGCGCGGGGTCGGCATCGGCGGACTCGTCGTCGGCGCGGCCGGCGTGGGTGTCGGCGCGGCGGCGCTGCGGCGGCGCAATGCGTAGCCTCCGTCGCCTGATCGGGGTCGCGGCGCTGGCCGCGGCCCCGGTCGCCGGGCTGTCCCTGTTCGCCGCCCCCGCCGCGGTCGCCCACGACCAGCTGGTCGCGAGCACGCCCGAGGACGGCGGCACCGTCAGCACGCCGCTCACCGCGGTCGAGCTGGTCTTCAGCAACGCCATCCCGGGCGAGTTCGTCCAGGTCGCGGTCACCGACGCGGCCGGCGCCACGTTCCAGGACGGCGCGCCGCAGACCGCCGGCGACACCGTCACCCAGACCGTCCAACAGCTGCCGGACGGCGCCTACACGATCGCTTACCGGGTCGTGTCGTCCGACGGCCACCCGATCGAGGGCACCGTCGGCTTCACCGTCAGCGGCGTGGGACCGGCAGCACCTGCGGAGACGCCGGCCGAGGCGCCGTCCGAGACACCGTCCGCGGCACCGTCCGAGACGCCGTCGGCGCCCGCGGAGACGCCGGCCGAGGAACCGTCGGACGAGACCACCCCGGCCGCCGGCTCCGGCTCGTCGTCCGCCGACGACGGCGGAGGGCTGGGCTCGACGGCGACCGTTCTGCTCATCGTCGGCGGCGCCGTGGTCGTCGCCGTGCTCGCGTTCGTGGCGGCCGGTGGCCGGCGGCGCGGAACCGCGGAGGACACTGACAGCTGATGAACACCTCGACTCCGGCCGCCGACGTCGTACCGCCCACCCGCCAATGGGGCGTGGCGGCGGCCGGGATCGCCCTGGTCACGCTGATCGTCGCGCTGCTGCTCGGCGGCGGCGACGCCACGGCCGGCATCCCGGGCCTGGGCGATCCCGGCGAGGTCACCAAATGGGGGCTGCCGATCGCCCGGGCCGTGCTCGACGGAGCCGGCGCGGTCACCGTCGGGCTGCTCGGCCTGGCGGTCGTGCTGCCGACGCGCAAGGGCCAGCTCGGCGGCGACGCGCTGCACGCACTGCGGGCGGCGTCGCTGTCTGCGCTCGTGCTCGCCGTCGCCGCCGCCGTCGTCCACCTGCTGACGCTGTCCGACCTGGTCGGACGGCCGCTTCCGGAGGCGCTGGCCGGCGACTCGTTCGTCTCGTACACGTCGACGGTCGAGCAGGGCCGGGCGTATGCGGCGATGGTCGTGCTCGCGCTGGCGATCATCCCGGCCGCGCGGCTCACTCTCGGGCACGGCGGCGCCATCGCACTGTTCTGCCTCGGCGTCGCGACGCTGGTGCCGCTCAGCCTGATCGGGCACTCGTCGTCCGGCGATTACCACCATTCCGCACGGGTGTCGCTGCTGGTGCACCTGATCGGTATGGCGCTGTGGGTCGGCGGGCTGGTGGCGCTGTCCTGGTATGCCGGACGGCGCGGGCGGGAGCTGCCACGGGTGGCGCGCGCCTTCTCCGCCGTCGCGCTGGGCTGCTTCGTCATGGTGGCGGCCAGCGGCGTGCTGAACGCGTGGGTGCGGCTGGAGTCGCTGGCCGAGGTGTTCACGTCCGCGTACGGACTGATCCTGTTCGGGAAGGTGCTCGCGCTGATCGCGCTGGGCTGGCTCGGCTGGCGGCACCGCAGCCGCACGCTGCCGCAGCTGGAGGCGGGCCGGGCGGGCGCGTTCCGGCGGCTCGCCGTCGGCGAGATCATCATCATGGCCGTGGCGCTCGGCCTCGCCGTCGCCCTCAGCCGAACCGAGCCGCCCGGCCCGGAGATCCCCGAGGTGCGCACCGCCGTACGCACCCTCATCGGTTTCCCGGTCCCGCCCGAGATCAGCCCGGGCCGGCTGGTGACCGAGTTCTACCCGGACGCGATGTTCGCGCTCGGCATCCTGGCCGCTCTGCTGCTCTACCTGGGCGGCGTCTGGCGGCTGTACCGCCGCGGCGACAAGTGGCCCGTCGGGCGGACCATCGCCTGGCTGACCGGCCTCGCGACGGTCGCGTTCGTGGGGCTCAGCGGGCTGCAGACCTACGGCATGGTGATGCTGTCGGTGCACATGGTCCAGCACATGATCCTCATGATGGTGAGCCCGATCCTGCTGGTCCTCGGCGGGCCCGTCACGCTGGCCCTGCGCGCACTGAAGCCGGCTCGGCGCGGTCAGCTGGGCCCGCGCGAGGCCATCACCGCCGCCGTCAACAGCCCCGTCGCTCGGGTGCTGACCCACCCGCTCGTGGCGCTGGCGCTGTTCGTGTCCGGCTCGTTCACGGTCTACTTCACCGGCCTGTTCGAGTCGGCGATGCGCTCGCACACCGGCCACATGCTGATGAGCGCCCACTTCCTCGTCGTCGGGTACCTGTTCTTCGAAATGCTCATCGGCATCGACCCGCTGCCCAAACGTCCGCCGTTCCCCGCCCGCGTCGTGCTGCAGCTGCTGGCGATGTCCTTCCACGCCGTCTTCGGACTCGCCCTCATGGAGTCGTCGCGCCTCATCGCCGGCGACTACTACCGCGAGATCGCCACCGAGATCACCTGGCTGCCCAACACCCTGGACGACCAGACCCTCGCCGGGCAGATCACGTGGGGCTTCGGCGAACTGCCCGGGCTGCTGGTCATCGGCGTGCTGTTCGTCCAGTGGTATCGCTCGGACGAGCGCGAGGCGCGGCGTTTCGACCGGCGCGAGGGCGAGGACGAAGCCGAACGCGAGGCCTACAACACCTACCTCGCCAAGCTCGACGAACGCTCCCGCCGCGAGAAGACCTGAGCGTCGGCGGGCACGATTTCGCCCGCGCGGCGGCGTCGGCTAAACTCGTCCCGCCAACGCAAGGACAGGTAGCTCAGTTGGAAGAGCGTCCGCCTGAAAAGCGGAAGGTCGGCGGATCGAACCCGCCCCTGTCCACCCCTTCACCAGCACGTTCATCTATCGTTCGTCACCGCCGTTGACCGTGATTCCCCCGCCGTATCCGCCCCTTGGGGCACGCCGGGGGCACGGCGATCCATCCACTCGCGCCGTCTGATCTGGCGGGCTGGCTTCTGCGCGTCACGCCGCATCGCGGTCGTCAGACGGCGGGCGCGTGGCCCTCCTGTAGTCGGGAGTGACCTCATCCCTTGTAGTCGCCCCCGGCCGGTGCGCCAACACCGGTCCGGGGACTTGATCCCACCCTGAACTAGCAGGAGGAGACCCATGGTCACCGTACCGAAGCCGAAGAAGCGAGAGATCATCACCCGTGCACCGTTCGTGCATCCCGACGTCGGGGAGATCGTCGCGTACCACGACGAGGAAGGCCCGACCATCGATGTGACGATCCGCCCGGAGGGCTCCGAGGAGTACGCGCACTTCGGGCTCACCGCGGCGGACGCGCATGAGCTGGCGGACGAGCTGCACCGCATCGGCACCATCGTTCAACGGGCCGGCTGGACTCCCACGCTCCTGTCCGACGCGCGGAACTATCTGCCGGGCATGACCGACGAGCAGATCATCGAGCGACTGGACCGGCTCTACCGCCGCTGGGGCGGACTCGTCATCGGGTTCCGCGGCCGACTGGACCGGGCCGCCGCCCGTGCACTGGCGGTCGAGGTCCACTTGGAGACGCTGGAACGCTCGGCCGCGTCGGTCGAAGAGCACGCCGAGAGCCTGTCCGGGATCCCGGAGCTGGCCGACCGGCTGGCCGAGCTGCGCTCCTCCCTGGACGAGGTCAGGCAGATGTACGTCGCCGAGCGGGAGCGTCAGCCGTGATCGGGGCTAACGAGCGGAACGCCGCGTGTTCGGTGAAGTGGTGTGACGAGACCGGCACGCACACGGTGCACCGCAAGTACGTGGCATCGGTGCCCGGCGGGATCCGCGGCGGCGGCCTGGTCGGAGTGAACCTCGCCCAACGGGTCCAGCCGCGGGCGTCGGTGTGTATCGAGCTGACCGTCACTACGCCATGGGCCTCCACTGCTGGCTACCTGTTCGCCGCCACGTCGGTGCCGGAAATCGCGTCGGCGCTGACCGAGGCAGCCGAGCGCGCGACGGAGCTGGACGCGGCACGGCATCGGAACGACGAATGACGACTGTCACTACTCGTAGTAGGGTTGTAGTAGATGAATGTGGACTGGACGCACGGTGCCGCGCACATGTGGGACCGCCACCAGGTCAGTGTTCAGGAGGCAAACGAGGCGCTGGCCGACCCGCTGGCATGGGTGCTCGACCCGGACCCGAAGAGCAAGTCCGGCGACAGCATCCGGGTCATCGGGTTGTGCCGGTCGAGAGAGGAACTGTTGACGGTGATCCTGGTCCGCGACCCGGCCGTGTCCTGGCTGTGGGGCGCGAACGGGTGGCCATCGAACAGCAGCGACCGGCGTGAATACATGCGAAGGAGGCGAGCATGAGCAGGATCGAAGACAAGATCAAGGAGATCCAGGACGAGTCCGAGGCCACCAGGGAGGACCCCTACCCCGAAGGGACGGTGGGGACGCACCCGAACCTGGCCGGGTCAGTCGTGCAGTCGGTGCGGTTGCCGGCGGCGGAGTTCGCGAAGATCGAGCAGATCGCTCGTGAGGCCGAGCTTCCGGTGTCGGCGCTGATCCGAGGCTGGGTGCTGAACAGCCTGGCGGCTCGGGAGAACGCCACGTTAAAGGACGCGGTGAACCGGCTCATCTCCGACGCCGACGAGCTGCGCCGCTTCATCGACCGCGATCCCGCCGCGTAGCTCGGGGTGGCTCGGGTCGTGCCCGCTCTCCGGCGTCGACCTCGTAACTGCCGCCCCTAGGCCGAAGCGAAGCCTGTCCAGGGTCGACGTAGTCGATCGCGCAGCGACACGGAGCGCAGCGCAGTGCCCTTGACTCGCGCAGTGCAGGCCGGATCATGGCGGCGTGAGGGGGACGCCCCTGACAAGCAAGGCCCGGTTCACGGTTGGCCGGCGATGGTGGAACCACTCCACTGTCGCCGGCCTTCTGCATGTCCCGCGGCCGCCGGCCGGGCCGCGGGAGGGACCGGCCGCCAGGCCGCACGCCCGACGCGGGCCCGCAGCCGGCGAGCCGCGCGGCGAGCGGAGCGAGCCGCCTTGACGGAGTACAGAAAGTCTTCACGCCCATCCGCACGTGCACCTTGTCTAGATGCGGCTGATGCTTGGCACCCGTGTATCAGCTGATCCTTGACGGTGGGCTCCTAGGTCCGGCGGCTGCAGGCTGATCGATCCCGGCGGCCGCGGGCGCACCTAGCTGGCGGTGAAGATGCCGGTGTCGGAGGCGACGTCGAATGCGCGGACACCAAGCCTTTGGAGCAGTTGGGCGACGAAGCGATTGGCGGCGTCATCGTCCGCACCGCGGATGTGAAGTGCGAAGTAGTCCAGCTGTGGGCGGTCAGGAACATTGATCTCGATGTCCGCGCCACCGACCAGGACGTGCCCCCAGGTGCGGTCGGTGAAGTCCGCGGAGGGCACGAGTTCCCGCACGGCGGCGACGACCTCCGCGTGGCCGAACGGCAGTGGCGCCGGTCGCCATGAGTCGGGGATCTCCGCAACGCTGCGGACGGTTGGGGGTATGTCCTGGACGATGATGTCGCGGCTCACGCCAGCCATGATGACATCCGCGCCACGGACAGTTCGGCGGGCTGCCGCTGTCAAGCATCAGCCGCGACAGGACATTCGCACGCGCACCTGTCCCATCGGTGCCCGCAGCACTGCCACAGGCAACTGCACCATAGGTAGAACTCCGTCGCCGCAGCGCGGCGCGAAATGGCGGGCAGGAGGTCCGGTCTGCCGTGCGCTGCCCACACCGCTGCGCATTCGGAGCGGAACGGCTCGCGCCATGCGGCCGTGGACTCTGCGAACGTGCGCCGGCACAAGGAGTTTCGTCGCGGGCCGCTGGTACCTTCGCTGAGACGTTCGCTCCTTGGTAGTTCGCGGGGCGCCCGTAACGATGGCAGTTAATCGGAAGGCCGAACCAGTGATGAGTGCGGACGACCAGCCACGCCGCCGTCTCAACTCAATTGGAGGTCGGCTTGTTGGGCTACTCGGCAGAGTGAGACGGATACGTCTGCGCGGAAGTAGCGCGCTTGGGTTCCCGCCCACCGGGTTCCCGGTACGCCATGGCCTCACGTCCCACGTCCTCACGTGGCTCCTTTTAGGCGCTGTGTTGACAGCCAGCGTGATGGTTCTCCTCTGGCGAACACTGGGTGAGCCCGACCTGGCGACAACAAGCGGCACCCTCACGCCCGACGACATGTTCTCCATAGTTCGAATCAGCTTGGCCGCCGTTGCCGGTATAGGCGGAATCGTCGCGCTCGTTGTCGCTTTCCGGCGACAGAAGTTCATCGAAACCGATCATCTTCGCGCCGTAGCAGCCGAGAAGCGCGAGGACACTCGCCTATTCACTGAGCGATTCCGCTCAGCCGCAGAGCAGATGGGTTCGGACAAAGCCGCAGTCAGGCTCGCCGGCTTGTATGCTCTTCGCGAACTGGGCGACGACTGGGTCTCGGGCCGGCAGATGTGCGCAGACGTCATCTGTGCCTATCTCAGAATGCCATTTAGAGGGCCGTTTAGCATGGGTTCGGAGGGGGACGAGGAGCTGGCCGTGGAGGCGGGCAGTGAATCCGGGGCACAGGAATTTCAGGTTCGACTAACAGCCCAGAAGTTGATTGCGTCGCGTCTCCCTGAGCGAGGCACATCGAAAGGGTTGCCCAACAGTTGGGATATAGCCCTCGATCTGAGCGGGGCTCATTTAATCAATCTCGACCTCTCCTTGAAGGTCATCTTGAGCATGAAGTGCGACCGCGCAACTTTCCACGGTGACACCTGGTTTAACGGCTCGGTATTCTTGGATGACGTTGGGTTCTATGACACCGTTTTTAACGGCCGTGCGGTCTTTACTGGAGCTACGTTTAGGAGACATGGCGGATTCGCGGGGTCCAAGATGCTCAATGGCGCCTACTTCGTGAAGGCTAAATTCGACATCGACGCCGAGTTTCTGCGTGCCGGCCTCGGTGGAGAAGTGGAGTTCAGAGGCGCTTCAGTTCTACATGGACGTTTCGACTTTCATGATGCTCAGTTCGACGGCAGGTTGAATTTTAGTCGCGTCGACTGGGGCTCAAATGGCGCGGAGAAGGTATTCGTGGGCGCGAGCGCGACCCAACGGACAAGTGCGTCAGGCCTTCCTGACCCTTGGAGCCTTGTCGGTAACGCATTCGTCAAGGAATCGATGGGCGGTGACTCAGCACCGCACAGCGGCGAAAACGACCGGCTCCTCGCCCCCGATGCGCCATCAGAGTAGGACGTAATCGAGCGCCCGCGCGCGGGAAGGCTCTTGAAACTGCACTCGCGGGCCGCAATTCGGTGCGATTTCTAGTGCTAGGCCTCGGGTAGCAGCTCTACCCATTGCTGCGCCACCGAATGGACCGCAGCGCCTTCGCCCAAACGCGGAGGGCCATCGCTCATGCCAACGCCCAGCTGCACCACCTCGTTCACGCCAGCGATCACCGAATCCCGTGCGACGTTGTCCGCCATCAGTGAGGTCACTCTACCGCCCTTGAAAATGCCCGTCTTGCCTTGGAACAGCAGAGCATCGCCTATTGCCAGGTTCGCACCAACCAGGTCAACGCCTATGAAGTCAGTATATTTCTTCGCCATGATTCCAATACGGGGAGCATTTCCAGTTGCGACTAGCTCGTCTAACAACCTCAGATTGGCGACCGACTCCACCGACAACAGGTATTGCTCAAGAACATCTAGGTATTCGAGTAGTCGCTGCGATCTTAGAATGTCATCCTGGATCGAATAGGCATGTGTTAACGAATTGCGGCGGTCGACAAGATCCACCAGCAACGAGGAGACGGATGCCATACCGGTTTTGGCCAGAGACGCCGCAGTCACCAGCCCACGCTCATCCAGTTTGACGTCGAGCCTTGCGATCAACTCACAGATCAGTGGATGCCGATAGTTTGCCTGGGCCCGGGTAAAGACTGCCGGCACAAGCCTCCGCAGCGAGCTCGTTGACCTGCTGTTCAGCGCGACGAATATGTCGTCCTCGTCAAGATCGGCCCGAAGGCGCGACTTTGGGCCATCAATTATGGAGTTCAGGGCTAGGCTCTTGAACTCATTTCGAACGCGTTCTGGCATCGTCAGAAACGATTGATGCAGCTTGTTATAGTTCGCCGCGACTTCCAGAATTATCTCGTCAATTGACTGCTCAAGCAGGCCGTATAACGACACGACTCCTGCGACGTAGCCCATGCGCCGAACCTGTACGCCGCCCGCACCGGTGGCGACCAGGGCTCTCTCCGTTGAGTCGGATAGTTCGATATCAGCGCGCAGCTTTGATACGCTTGATCGAATTGCTTGTCGAAGTTGCTTCACTTCGCATCCAGTACCCGGTTCAACATTTCCAGGATAAGTGCATCTCTGCGAAGGACGTCCTTGGGGTCTGTCTTGCGCCCGTCGAACTCTGTCGAATACTCGTCATAGAGCGCTCCCAGTTTCTCACTTACCTCCGCCTTCCTCGCAACTAGGTCATGCTCCTGATCGAGCTGCTGGCTGAAGGCCGACATCACAGAGTCGTACGCCAGCAGGGTAGGACGCGGCACCCAATCGCGCCTTCCGCCCCGCTCCCGCCTGATATAGAAAGCTCGCTCACCTAGGACTTCGACGACTAGGTCTATCGTACGAACGAAGAGCGCACCGATCTCTTCCACAAGATCACGCGAGTAAGTCTCGTTGGCTCGTGACCAATATTGATCGAGAAACGGCTTTAGCCGGCGGGGGCCCTCGACACCGCGCTGGCGGTGGGCGAAGAAGCGAAGGACCATTTCAACATCTTCCATACTCTGGAAGCGTGGGTCCCGCAGCACGTCTTCGCTCGGACTGTCGAGGTCGTCTGCGTCATTCTCAGGTTCCGGTATCCCCCACGCACGACAAAAACTGGGAGTTCTTGCCAGTCTGGGAAGGACCGCGTTCAAAGGGCCTTTGCTTAGTGCGTTCCGGGATTCCTGCGGCTCTAGCGTCACTCCGCCACTGTTGATGCGCTCAAAGACGAGCTCCTTCAGCTGTTGCGCATCACCCTGATCCTGCGCCGTTTCGTACAGGAGCACTATGCTTGATATGTAGCGCCTGTCGATTGCTTGGCGCAGCTGCAAAGGCAGGTTATCATATATCCGACCATTCAGCTCCGGCCAGTATTCAAGCTCCGCAAGCTCAAATCGGTTACGGTAGAAATCCCATATCGCAGTGAGCCGCTGCAGGCCATCCATGACTTCGTATTTCGAATATTCGTACTCATACACGAAGATCGGCGGTACGGGCACGTTCATGATGAACGATTCAATCAGCCGAGACTTCTTCCCCACCGACCATCGATGGCGTCGCTGATACTCCGGCTTTAATTCGTATCGGCCGGATTCAAGCACGAGGGGGAGTTCTGCCAGCTGGGTCCGCGCTTGGTCCGTGACGATGCGCACTTCGCCGCTTGAGTACCGTCGAACGATTGTCTCGTCGGACGATCCGCCTGGATCTGGCTCAATTATTGGATCAAGATTGAGCTTCTCGCCCGGTATCAAATCGTTGACCGGCATCACGTGCTCCTGACTCGTCTCGGTGCTTCGTCCTACTCTAGCTACGCTCAGATTGATTGGCTCGGTTCCTCGGGTGCAGGTCACTCAACTCGTTCGCAAGGCTGCCGCAATTGCCGGCATTGCATCCGTGATGGCATCGGCTCCGACGGACCTGAGACGCTCGGCCTTGCCCGCCTTGTTTGCGAAACCGATCGATCGAACATCTGCGCGCCGGGACGCGACGACGTCTGACTCCGAGTCCCCGACGAGAACAGCTGATGTCGGTCGCGTAGCTGTTGCGGCCATCGCTTCGAGCAAGTATGCAGGATTCGGCTTCATACACGCGGGCTGCGGCGTTCGGCGTGCGGCCACGTAGTGGATGAGGCCACCGATTTGGTGGGCCGCCAGATAGCCTTGTATGGCGACGGTGGCGTTGTTGCTCACAATTGCGACACGCCGCCCGGACTTGGCTGCAGCACGAATCACGTCCACGGCACCGGGCGTAGGCACTGCAGAAGCGACAGCCTCGACTTCGGCGACAACAAGCTCCTCGTAGACCTGGCGCGTTACTACGCTCCCGTAGGCTGCACTATGCCGATAGACCGCGAGCGGATCAGGCTCACGGTCTAGGGTAGGCGGGATGGCGAGGCCATGACGCTTAAGTGTTCGGCGAAGTCGCTCAGCAACGACCGGCGCAGGCAGACCGGCGAAGACACTGCAGATAGGGCCGTCGAAGTCGAGCATTAGGAGTTCGACGCCGGACATGAGCTTGGCGAGCTGTTCGCTCGTGCTGGCGGTCACTGGGCGCTCTCGCGGCCGACGGTGGTCCAGATGCTGTCGAACCAGCGGCGAGCCTGGGCGACGTACTGGGAGCCCATGGATTCGTCGTCGTCGGTGGCGGCGTGGTGGAACAGGATGGCGTCCTTGCCGCCGAGGTCGAGGATGGTCGTCGGCTCGTCGGCGAGGCTGACCTGGTGTTCGTATACGGGGTAGAAGCCGAAGAACACCTGGGCGTCGTTGATGATGTAGAGCTTGAACATCGGTGGCGTGCCGTGCACGCGCATTTCGACGCTGGCCTTCTTCACGAGGCCGATCTCGGCCAGCTCGTTCACCGAGTGGCGTAGGGCCTCGATGTGGCGCACGGCGATGTCGGCCATGCGCTCGCGGATCGGCGGATAGTCGCCGGGCTCGTCGACGCGGCGGGGCAGCGTCCACGGCGTGGTGGTGTCGGCGATGAGGATGCGGATGCTGATCTCCTGCGGTGTGAGCCGGCCGGAGCGGATGTTGTCCAACGGCTCCTGCATCGCCCCGTGCAGCGTCTCTGCCGTGTAGCCGGCGAAGTCGACCCGGACGCTGCCGCCCTCGAACGCCTGCTCCAGGTGCGGGCGCAGACCGACTGGCTTCTCCGTGCGCTCGCGGACGAATACACCGCTCCCCTGCCGGGACACGATCAGCTTCTCGTCGCGCAGGATGTCCAACGCGTTCTGCACGGTCTGTCGCGCCACGCCGTAGGTCTCGGCCAGCTTGCTCCCGGACGGCAACTTCTCGCCGGGCGCGTACTTGCGGGTCAGGATCGCCGCACGCAGGGCGTTCGCGACCTGGATGTACGGCGGACGCGGGTCGTCCGGGTCAAGTGCCATGCCTTTCAGGATATCGGCAAGTCAGCCAACCTAGACAAATTCATTGACTTGCCTAACCTGCCTAGTTAGCCTGGCCATGTTGGTTGTGTCGTAGAGCGCGACGCACAGAGCCCAGGGAGGCCACAGGTCATGGCGACCTATGCAGTGGACAGCAAGCAGCAGGCGATGACGGCGACCGGTGTCGTCAACTCGGTGCACGAGTGGGAGGACACCCCGGACGGGCGTCGGCAGTCCGAACGCCAGGCGGTCGACGAGGAGACGCATCTGCCGTTGTGGGCAGTCGAGGTCAACTACCGGACGGTGTCCTTCGACCGGGAGCTGACGGCGCGGGCGCAGGTGACGGTTCCGGCGCCGTTGCGGCCGGAGATCGCGGATTACTCGCCGATCGAGTTCGGTGATCTGGTGGCGTCGGCGCGGGCGACGAAGACGGGCCAGCTGGTGGAGTCGTGGCGCGCCGGTGGGATCGCGTCGCACACGCCGCCGCGCAAGGACGCCGGCAAGACCACGTCCGGTAGCGAGAAGGCGGCCTGAGATGACCGTTCTCGATGTGCCGACCGATGCGTACGCGGCGGCTGACTGGCTCGCGGCACGGCATCCGTGGGTGCGTCAGCTGGTCGAGCGGATCGCCGGCCGGATCGAGGAGCACCCCGGCTGGCTGGACGCCGTCACCGCGGCCGTCAACGGCCACCTGGCGGACGCGGCCGCGTGGGAGGCGTACGAGGCCCGGCACCCGGCTCCGGACGGCGACGCGGCGTTCTGGGAGTGGCACGCGCAAGGCCCGAAGGTCTCGCCCGAGGTGCGAGCGTTCGGCGTCATGTCCAGCGGTGAGAAGCGGCTGATCCGGCTGGTCGCCACCCTCGGTGGCCGGGTCGCGTGGTCACCGCACGACGTGTCGTTCGACCAGCGCGGCGCGGCGGTTCTCGCGGACTGGCTTGCGATCGTGCACGCCCGTCTGCCGGCGTCGCTGTACCCGGCCGCGTCGGATGACGCGCTGGTGGTGCGGCTGGCGGCTGTAATCGACGCGGTCAACGGTGAGGTTCGCGCCGTCTCGCGATGAGACCCCACCGGGGACGGGTGACAGGCCTAGGAAACCGACCCCGTCCCCGGTGGCCCCAATCAACACCCCGAATGGAGGGGATTGGTGTGTCCAACCCTACGACCTGGCGACTCCCGTTCACCGCACTCGGCGTCGTCCTCGCGCAACTGCTGACCGTCGTCGCCCTCATGGTCGGCGCGGACGAGGTCCAGGCCGAGCGGTCCAACGCGGCCAGTGACGCCGCGGTGACCCGCTGCGGTGAACGCCCATGACCGCGCACCCGACCGTCGCCGTGATGGTGGCTTGTTCCGGCTGTGGTCGGCCGGTGGCCGCCGCATCGGCGTGGTTCCACCCGGGGACCGGCGACACCGTCTGCGACTCCTGCCACGCTGCCGCCCATGCCCGGCACACGGCCCTGACCGCCGTTGAAGGACTGCTTCGATGACGCCCCGACCCGTGCTGAGCGCGAAGAACGTCAAGATCCTCGCGGCGTTCGTGCAGAACCTGTTGGACCACGACTCGCTGATCCGGCGGCTGCTGCGCGGCCTGGGCTGGGTGACGCTGACGCCGCTGATGCTGCTGCGCAAGCTCCCCCAGGTCTTCGCGACCGGGGCCGTGCTGCTGCTCGCCTACGGCGTGCTCGGTGCCGGCGGCCTGGTCCTGCTCCTGGTGCTGCCGCTCATCACGTGGGTGGTGTGGCGGCTCGCCCACCCGGAGTCTTCGGAACGGGTCGCCGCGTATGTGCGGGGGCGGTGGCGGTACCGGCGGATCTACCGCAAGCACTGGCCCACCGTCGCCGCCGGCTGCGGCCTCACCGTCGCTGGCTCGTTCGGCCGCGCCGTTGCGCCCGAGCTGATCGGCGTGGCCGCGCATCCGGCCGCTGACGCCGTGCACGTGCGGCTACTGGCCGGCCAGTCCCCGGCCGACTACGCCGACCAGGCCGACGCCCTGGCGCACGCGTTCGGCGTCGCTCAGGTCCGCGTCCGCTCCGACCAGCCCGGCACAGTCACGTTGCTGTTCAGCACCGGGGACATGCTCACCGACCCCATCCCGGCCATGACGTTGGACGCGTCGGACGTGGACTTCGAGGCGCTACCGGTCGGGTTCACCGAGGACGGCTCCCCGTACCGGCTGCGGCTGCTCTACAGCCACGTCTTGACCGTGGGCGCGACCGGGTCCGGGAAGGGATCCGCGCTCTGGTCAACCGTCCGAGCCCTCGCCCCGGCCGTCCCCTCCGGGCTCGTGCAGGTGTGGGGTGCGGACCCGAAGGGCGGCATCGAGCTGGCGATGGGCCGCGCGCTGTTCTCCCGGTTCGCTGCCGATGACGAGCCCGGCGACATGGTCGACCTGATCGTCGAGGCCGCCGAGCTGGTGCGCAAGCGTTCGAAGCGGCTGCGCGGCCACTCCCGCAAGCACACGCCCACGGCGGAGGAGCCGTTCGTGGTGCTGATCATCGATGAGCTGGCGTTCCTGTCGGACTACCAGGACGACACCAAGCTCAAGCACCAGTTCAACAAGGCCCTCAAGGTCGTCCTGTCCCAGGGGCGCGCCGCCGGGGTCTCGGTGCTCGCGTTCGTCCAGGACCCCCGCAAGTCCGTCGTCGACGCCCGCAACCTGTTCCCCACCAAGATCGCGCTGCGCCTCGACACCGCGTCCGAGGTCGAGATGGTGCTCGGCAAGGACGCGCTCGAACGCGGCGCACATGCTGAGTCGATCCCGGAGTCTCAGCCTGGGACCGGGTACGTGCTCGTCGACGGCGACCCCGCCCCGGTCCGGGTGCGGTTCAGCTGGGTCACCGATGACGACATCCGCGCCATGGCCCGCGACTACCCGGCCTCGCAGCCCCGGCATGGCTTCACAGTCGTCACCGACACCGACACCGACGACACGGGGGCGGTCGCGTGAGCACGCGCGAGCTGAGTCACACGGAGCTGGTGTTCCAGCTGGCGTCCCTCTCCCGCAGCAGAGCCGGCGAGCAGGCCCGCGGCTGCGTCAACCCGATCCGGCTCACCGGCTCCTCGACCACCATCCACGCCGCGACAGGCGAGGTCGTGCGCAGCTACTCGTCCGACGACGAACCGGACGGGCACACCTACGTCCGCTGCGGCAACCGCCGCGCCGCCGTCTGCCCGTCCTGCTCGCGTGAGTACAAGGGCGACGCGTGGCACCTGCTGTCCTGCGGGCTGGCCGGCGGCAAGACCGTCCCCGAGACCGTTGCGCAGCATCCGGCGACGTTCGCCACGTTCACCGCGCCGTCGTTCGGGGCCGTGCACCGCCACACCCGCCCGTTGAACGGGCGCACCGCACCGTGCCGGGCCAGGCGGGACAAGCCGCGCTGCCCGCACGGCCGGCCCTTGAGTTGTGTGCGGCGGCATGACGCCGACGACCCGCAGGTGGGGCAGCCGCTGTGCTTCCAGTGCTACGACTACACCGCCCACGCCGCCTGGCAGTGGTGGGCACCGCAACTGTGGCGGTACTTCACCATGGCGCTACGCCGCCGCCTCGCCCGCACCGCCGGCCTCACCCTGCGTGCGTTCGCCGAGGCGGCGAAGGTCTCGTACACACGGGTGGTGGAGTTCCAGGCGCGCGGCGTCGTGCACTTCCACGTCGTCATCCGACTCGACGGACCCGACGGCCCGGCCACCCCGCCAGGACTCGGCCTCACCGTGGGCGACCTCGAGGACGCGGTCAGGCACGCCGCCACCCACGCACACAAGGACGTGCCCCTCCCCGGCGGGCAGACACTCAGGCTGCGGTGGGGCCGCCAGCTCGACCTACGCACCATCACCCCCGGCGCCGGCCGCGACAACCAGGCCGGCCCGGCGCACCCGCACCAGGTCGCCGCCTACCTTGCCAAGTACCTCACCAAGTCGACCGAGGACTTCGGGCTACCCGTCGCCGGGAAGCTCTACAGCGCCGGCCACGCCGCCAAACACGGAGCGACCCCGCACGCCGTCCGCCTCATCAAAGCCGCACAACAGCTCGTCCCCATCCACGACGACTACACCCGGCTCAAGGACCGCTACGCCACCCTCGGCTACCGCGGTCACCCCATCACCAAGAGCCGCGCCTACTCCGTCACCTTCGGCGCATTGCGGTCCGCCCGCCGGCACTGGCGACAACGCCGCGCCCAACTCCCCGCCAACGCCGACGTACGCGACGTGCTCGACGTCGACCAGGCCGACGACAGCGCTGCGGCGACAACCGTCGTCGTCGGCAGCTGGCGCTACGCCGGACGCGGCTACCTCGACACCGCCACCGCCGCGAACGCCACCCGCTCAGCGAACCTCGCCCGCATCCGCCGCGCCGAGGAGGCCTCGCAGGCATGAGCGAGGCAACCACGCCAGCAAGAAGATCCGCAGTCTCACGGAAGGACACACGCTGATGGATCGGCTGTTGACCGTCGATGAGGCCGCCGAGATGCTCGGCACCACATCGCGGTTTCCTCGGCGGCTGATCGCCGAACGGCGCATCCGCTTCGTCAAGGTCGGCGGCCACCACGTCCGCATCCCCTTGTCCGCCATTGCGGCGTTCATCGCCAACGGCACGGTCGAGCCGACCGAGGTTCGCTGGCACGGTGGCCGGGTGGTGCGCTGATGGCCGGCCGTCGCCCGTTCGGCAAGGTGCGCAAGCTGCCGTCCGGCCGTTTCCAGGCCTCGTTCGTCGGCCCCAACGGCCGCCGACAGAACGCTCCCGACACTTTCCGCACCAAGACCGACGCTGACCGCTGGTTGACGCGGGTCAGGGCCGACATCAGTCGCGGTACGTGGCTGGATGAGCAACTAGGCCGGGAGACGTTCGGCGAGTACGCAGAGGCGTACCTCACCGACAACTCAAACGTGGGACGTCGCTGGGCGGAGACCTGCCGGCGGAACATGCGGCTCCACATGACGACGCTGCTCGACGTTCCACTGATCGCCATCACGCCACGCGTCGTGCGGGCCTGGTACACGGATGCCGTTCGGGGAACAGGTGGCAAGACCTCGATCGCGCAGTCCTACCGGTTCCTGCGGGCGGTCATGAATGCGGCCGTCCGAGACGACGCGATCACGCGCAACCCGTGCATGATTCCTGGCGCCGGCTCGGTCAAGTCGCGCGAACGCAAGATCGCCACAGCCGACCAGGTCGCGGAGCTGATCACGACGATCAGCCCGGAGCGCTACCGTGCCGCCGTCGTGCTGGCCGCCTGGTGCGCGCTGCGCCGGGGCGAGGTCTGCGCGATGCGTCGCGAGGACGTGAACCTGACGAAGGGCACGGTGTGGGTGCGCGAGAACCACGTCGAGCTGCTGGAATCGCCAGTGCGGTACAACAAGGAGCCCAAGACGCCGGCAGGGAAGCGGGAGATCTCGGTGCCGCCGCACGTGCTGACCTTCCTGGTCCAGCACGCCGAACGCTGGGCCGGCTCTGAGTGGTTCTTCGTCGGTCGCGACGGCAAGCAGATGCGGGGCAATGCGGTCTACCAGGCGTTCGTGCGGGCACGGACCAAGGTAGGCGTCGACATCGCCTTCCACGATCTGCGGCACACCGGGCAGAGTCTCGCTGCGGCCGCCGGCGCGACACTCGCCGACCTCAAGAAGCGACTCGGGCACTCGTCGACGGCTGCGGCCAACCGGTACCTTCACGCTCTGGACGGCCGGGACGCCGAGGTCGCCAAGGCGTTGAGCGAGCTGGCGCACCGCGCCAACAGTGCTCAGATCACGCCGACGAGGACCAAGGAGGGATGACGGACATGGGGCACGCGTGGGGCACGATCACCGTGATCATGGCCGCCTACCTGCGGTTTTGCTTGCGCCTGAAAAGCGGAAGGTCGGCGGATCGAACCCGCCCCTGTCCACCCCTTCACCAGCGCGGATGTCTTCCGCTGGTTGACCGCGAGAGTCCGGCGTGGGCCAGCTTTCCGGCCGGAAATGATCACGTTAACCATGCGCTCTCCCGGTTGACCAGGCATGCATGCCTCGTGAACCGGGAGAACGCCTGGTCCGAGCCCACCGACGGCGTCCGAATAATTCGGTTTGTCGCGAAATTTGTCGTGCCACCAAGGCCTGCAGCCTTCGTGAGGCACGAGAGATCCTCGTGATGGCCGCCGACCTGCGCATGCCGGCCGTCGGCGCAGCCAACCTCAGCGAAACTCGTGAACGACCTCGATCGCGCCGACAATGTGGTCGTTGAATTCCTCCAGCTGCTCAGCCGGGACCCACAGTTCCAGGATCGTCCGGCCGCCCGCCTGCCGAACCGGGTAGCGAGCAGCGAACGCAGCGTCGACGGCGAACCGGGTCACGTAACCCACCCCCGACGCCGGCACGTTCCAGTCCCTGGCGATCTTGATCGCGTACTCCTCGTTGAGCACCGGGTAGAAGATCGGCTGATCGGGAAGGCGCGGTGGCCACCGTCGCCAACCCGACGCCCTCACCAACTCCAGCTCCTCCGGACCCGTCGGACGCCACAAGACCATCACCTGCTGCCTGCCCGCGTCCTCCGTCACCAGGCAAGTGTCGCAGACCCCGCTCACCAGGTCCTGCGAGAATTCGCGCGTCCACGAGCCACCCTCGGCGCTGGACAGATGCCGTCGTGGGCTGCTCAGCCGGGAATCGGGCCGATGGGTCCGGGGTCGTCGGTCTGCTTCGGACAACGCGCGCATCCGATGTAGCGGCTGCCGTCCTCGTTCGACTTCGACACCCACTTGTGCCACCCGAGCCGGCACAACCACGACTTTCGTGCCATCGACTCAGCATGCACCTGCCGACCAGTGGGGACAATAGCCGTCCTCTTCCCTATCGCCAGAGCCAGCGGAGGGCGTCGGGCAGCAGAACGCCGCCGTGGTTGGGGCTGTGGCCGCCGTCGCCGAGGACCAGACGGAAGTCGTAGCCCGCTTCGGCGAGTGCGGCGGCGACACGCAGGTTGCTCGCGAGCCAGTTCCCGTCGGGTTCGTTCCAACGCAGGTCTCGGTGACCGGCCTGCAGGAAGATGCGTAGCGGCTTGCGCGGAACGGTGGGGATCAGGTCGGGATAGGGGTTGCCTCCCGGCATCTGCGCGAAGCTGGAGAGGAAGCCGATGACACGGCGGAATCGGTCCGGTCTCAGCCATGCCGCGGTGAAGGCGCAGTTGCCGCCGCTGCTGCCACCGCAGATGCCCCATCGGTCCGGGTCCTCGCTGACTGAGTAGCGCTTCGTCACCTGGGGGATGATCTCTTGCAGCAGCAACGTGACGTAGCGGTCGTCGAACGCGTCGTACTCGACGTTGCGGTTCTTGCGGTGGTTCACCTCCGCGTCGACCTCGAAGTCGCCGGGGTCGACGAAGACGCCGATGGTGATGGGGATGTCCCCGCGGTGGATGAGGTTGTCGAGGACGACGGCGGCGCGCACCTCGCCCCCGGGGTCGAGGTACAACCCGCCGTCCTGGAAGAGCATGAGCGCGGCCGGTTCCGATGGGTCGTACATCGCGGGGACGTGAACCCGGATCCTGCGCGACGTGCCGGGGTAAACCGTGCTTGCCGTCCACTCGAACTCGACGGTCTCGCCCGCAGGCACGCCCGGCTGTACGACGGAGTCAGGGCCGTGGGCATAGCGAACGTCCGACTGGTCCACGGGAATCGGGCGGTAGGGCACCGGTGCGGGCACTCGGACAACGTACGGACCGCCCGGTAGCAGGACAATCGAGTATCACGCCGAGCAGCGGAAGGGACCCTGCTCACCCTGAACCCGTTCCGGGCTCGCGGGCGCCCCCGTGCCGGGTCCGCAACGGGGGTCCCGCCACGGGGACTCGGCCGCCTCGGTGCTGGGGCTGGGCGCGAGGCGACCTGCGATGACCCGTACTACGCGGTAGGGGCTCGGTCAAGGGATGACAGGCCGCTGGTCCGCCCGCTGATCAGGGACGCCACATCGTCACGCCGATGTCGCGGGCTCGCTCCGAGAACCGCCCGCCGGGCGACGACGACCTCAGGAGGCGGCGAAGATCCGCCTCGAAGGCCCCGAGCCGGTCGCCGAACAGGTGGGGTGCCGAGCTCGACAGCGAGAAGACCGCGGCGACGACGTCATCGAGAGGCCGATCGACGATCTCTCCGCGCTCGAGGTCGAGGCGAGCCGAGGCCGTGAACCCCGCTCGCCGCATGACCTCGTCCTCGCCGGAACTGGTGCCGGCGGGCAGGATGCCGCGCCCGGCGCGTCGCACCGGCCCCAGATAGGCGGCGACCAACTCGTCGATGCGGTCCCAGGGCGGCTGCGGGTGCGGCGACGGATCGGGCCCGGCCGCGCCGCGGTGTGTCGTCGCGGAGACGTGAACCCAGACGCCGTCGGGGCGGAGCATCGCTCTCACCTGCCGGGCGACGGCCTCCTGGTCCATCCAGTGGAACGACTGGGCGAAGGTCACCACGTCGAAGCGGCCGAGATCCGCCGGCAGGTCCTCGGCCCGAAGCTGCCGCCACTCGACGTTGTCGATGCCCGCACGCGCGGCCTGGCGACGAGCTTCGACGAGCATGCCGGCGTCGGCGTCGACACCCACGGCGGACTCGAACAAGGGCGACACCAGCAATGTCAGCGAACCGGGTCCGCAGCCGACGTCGAGCAGGCGACCGGAGCCGTCCGAACCCAGTGCGTCGCCGATGGCGCGAGCCAGACTCGGCGGGTACGGCATGCGGCCGACGGCATAGTGCGGCGCGCTACCGGCGTATAACGACTCGTCCCATTCCCACGACGCAGCCACGAGCGCCCAATCTAGCGACGCGCCGGCGGTCGGCCCATCGATTTGGCCGAGTCGGTTGTACGCCGCAGGTGCCACTGGCATCGTGACAACGATGCGCAGGTTTCTGACGAGTTCGATGTCACGTCCGGTCAGGGCGGCGGGCTGCCTCGTCGCCGGCGGTGCCCTCGCGGCCGGCTGGCTCGGCGTCGGCCTGCCGACGGCGGCGGCGCTCGATCCCGTCAACCCGGTGCGCGTCGACCTCGACGGGCATCCGGCGAACAGCGGGTTCCTCGTCTTCGTCGAGGGCGACGTCACGGTGCGCGGTGACGAGAACGAGGGCACGCTCGCGCTGGGCGGCGACTTCGCGTTCCAGAGCGGCTTCAACGTCAACGCGAACCCGTCGGGCCGGTTCGAGACCTTCACCGCTCCCGGCGACGACCGGCCGACGGCGCTGTACGTCGGCGGCGGCATCGTCTTCCCGGCGGAGCCCGTGGCACTGCGCGTGCTGAATGAAGGCTTCGCCAAGGTCGGCGACACCACCACCTACGACGCGGACAACGTCGACGGGAACGGCGCGACCGGGCTCTACCACATCGTCCCGGAGGGCAACGCGTACGACACTCACCCGCGCATCGAGGGCACCACGAACCTGCAGGACGGTCCGTCGATCGAGGACGCCGACCTGCCGGATCTCATCGACTTCGCCGGGGCCTTCGATCGCTACCGCGAGCTGACCACCGACCTGGGCACATGCGACGAGACCCTCACCCCGGTCGACGCGAACGGCGAGGAGCTGTCGCGGCCGCTCGCCCCCGGCACGACGGCGTACCTCGAGCTGACGCCGGGCGAGACGAACGTGCTCACCGTCACCGCCGACGAGCTCGTCGGGCTCGCCGGTCTGACCTTCCGGCCCACCGGCCCCGAGGCGGACACGCCGCTGCTGGTGAACGTCCTCGGCACGTCGGTCACCGGCCCGTTCCCGAACCAGGCGGGCATCAGCGGGGCGAACGCGCCGTACATGCTGTGGAACTTCCCCGAGGCGACCGACGTGACGTTCACCGGCGGCACCGCGGTCGAGGGGACTCTGTACGCACCGAACGCCGACCTGGCCTGGCAGAGCACGCAGAACATCGAGGGCAACGTCATCGCGAGGACGCTCGACTACGGGCCGGTCGCCGGGCCGACGCCGCGCGAGATCCACGACTTCGCCTTCGACACGACGCTGTCGTGCGACAGCGACTCCACCCCGACACCGACCCCGACCGGCACCTCGACGCCGACCGGCACGCCCACGCCGACTCCGTCGCCGTCGCCGTCTGAGACACCGACAGGGACACCGACGGGGACGCCGAGCCCGTCCGAGACCCCCAGCCCGTCGGAGACTCCCAGTCCGTCGGAGAGCCCGAGCCCGTCGCAGACGCCTTCCCCGTCACCGACGGAGCCGAGTCCGACGGACCAGCCCACGTCGAGCCCCAGCGAGACGCCGGGGCCGCCGGACCAGCCCGACGAGCCGGAGCTGCCCGACACCGGGGCCGGCATCGCGGCGGTCTTCGCCGGGATGGCGCTCATCGCGTCCGGCGTGGCCGCCACGTTGTACCGGCGCCGCCGCCACACCTTCTGAGGCACGACCCGCCGCAGACGTGACTCTGCGCCCATCGGCCGGGAGGGACCGACGGGCGCAGAGCCGACTCGGGCGCCGGCGATCAGGCCGTCGTGGACCGGCGACGAGCGACGATCGCCGCGCCGCCGGCCGCGAGGGCCAGGCCGCCGAGCGCGATCAGGGTCGCGTCGGAGCCGGTGTCCGGCAGCTCGTCGTCGCCGTTCTCGTCGGCTGCCGCATCGTCGGTGCCGGACTCGGCGATCCCGTCGGCCGCGCCGCCCTCAGAGCCGTCGTCGGAGCCCTCGGCGCCGGACTCGGCGCCGCTCTCGTCGCCGCCGTCGTCGTGGCCGCCCTCGTCGCCGCCGTCGTCGTGGCCGCCCTCGTCGCCGCCGTCGTCGTGGCCGCCCTCGTCGCCGCCGTCGTCGTGGCCGCCCTCGTCGCCGCCGTCGTCGTGGCCGCTCTCATCGGCACCGTCGTCGTGGCCGCCCTCGTCGCCGCCGTCGTCGTGGCCGCCCTCGTCGCCGCCGTCGTCGTGGCCGCCCTCGTCGCCGCCGTCGTCGTGGCCGCCCTCATCGGCACCGTCGTCGTGGCCGCCCTCGTCGCCGCCGTCGTCGTGGCCGCCCTCATCGGCACCGTCGTCGTGGCCGCCCTCGTCGCCGCCGTCGTCGTGGCCGCCCTCATCGGCACCGTCGTCGTGGCCGCTCTCATCGGCACCGTCGTCGTGGCCGCCCTCGTCGCCGCCGTCGCTCTTGTCGTCCCCGAAGGAGACGAGCGCCGCCGACGCGTCCAGCTCGCCCGCCAGCGCCGGTGCCGTGCCTGCCACGGTGAGGGCCAGCGCCCCGATCCCACCGATGATGCTCTTCCGCATGACTCAACCCCATATGGTCACAGAAAGGGACAAAGCGAACATCGGGCGGGACCATACCGCGTACGGACGGCGTCGAAACCGGCCCTCCGTGGAAGAAGTCCGCCGCTTGACTTCGAGCGCGCTCGAAAACGTAGCGTCGAGCCATGCGCTATCGGCCCCTCGGCGGCACCGGCATCCACGTCAGCCCCTACTGTCTCGGCACCATGATGTTCGGCGCGGTCGGCAACCCCGATCACGACGACAGCGCCCGCATCATCCACGCCGCGCTCGATCGGGGGATCAACGTCGTCGACACCGCGGACATGTACTCCGCGGGCGAGTCCGAGGAGATCGTCGGCAAGGCGCTGCAGGGCCGCCGCGACGACGTCGTGCTGGCGACGAAAGTGCACTTCCCCGTGGGTGACGGGCCGATGGGCGACGGGCCGAACCGGGGCGGCAATTCGCGCCGCTGGATCATCACCGCGGTCGAGGACAGCCTGCGCCGGCTGCAGACGGACTGGATCGACCTCTACCAGGTGCACCGGCCCGACCCCACCACCGACATCGAGGAGACGCTGTCCGCGCTGAGCGACCTCGTCCGCCAGGGCAAGATCCGCGCGTTCGGCTGCTCCACGTTCCCGGCCGAGGAGATCGTCGAGTCGCACCACGTGGCCGAGCGGCGGGGGCTGCTGCGCTTCCGCACCGAGCAGCCGCCGTACTCGCTGCTGGCCCGTGGCATCGAGACGTCGGTGCTGCCGACCTGCCGGCGTTACGGCATGGGCGTGCTGACGTGGAGCCCGCTCGCCTCGGGATTCCTGTCCGGCGCCCAGCGCAAGGGCCGCCCCGCCGATCTCACGACGGGACGCGCCAGGCTCACGCCCGCCAGGTTCGACCCGGAACTGCCGGTCAACGCGGCCAAGCTCGAGTTGGTCGAGCGGCTGGTCGAGGCGGCCGACGACGCCGGGTGCACGCTGCCGCAGCTGGCCGTCGCGTTCACGCTGACGCACCCCGCCGTCACGTCGACGATCATCGGGCCGCGCACGATGGCGCAACTGGAGTCGCTGCTCGACGGCGCCGAGGTCGCCCTGGACGACGCGACGCTGGACCGCATCGACGCCATCGTGCCGCCGGGCAGCAACGCCTATCACCCCGACGGCGCGTGGACGCCGGCCTCGCTGTCCGATCCCGCCCGCAGGCGTCGCCCGGCAGCCGATCGCAGTGCCGCCTGACGCCGAAGAAATATGTCATCTCGAGGCACCAGCGCGTCGCGCACGTCACAAACGCACGCCGACGACAATTGAGCCTTGACGTGTTGCGGCGACGCCGCCGAAAGGGCCGCACATTCTGGCCGAATGGCCGATGAGAAAGTTGATGTGCGAGAAAAGAAAATGATCGTTGAAAGTTGCGGACACGGGCGGCGGTCTACCCACCGCCCGTGTCGACGCCTGGCGGCTTCTGCGGTGCGACAGCGCAGCCACACCCACCCGGGCCTGACTCCGTCACACTCGCGACGCCGACCTGATCTCGTGTGATCCTGAGCCACAGGTCACACGACTTCTAGTTACGCGTTCCCGCGCAGCCCCCGCCGCAGGCCTGGCCCGCCGCCTACGGGCCCAGCCTTGACTTCCCCGTGTACCGCCCCCGCTCGGTGAGGTCGAGCGTATGGTGGGACGATTCTCACCCCTTAGAGCTCGCCGACCTCGACGCGCTCCACTGCGGACCCTTGCCCGTTGAGCAGCGCACGCACCTCGGACTCGCGGTACCGCCGGTGGCCACCGAGCGTCCGGATCGACGTGAGCTTGCCGGCCTTGGCCCACCGGGTCACCGTCTTCGGATCCACCCGGAACATGGCCGCCACCTCGGCAGGAGTGAGGAGGGGCTCGGCGTCTTGTGTCCTGGTCGCCATCGTCACCTCCTTAGATCCCATAGCGGGAGGTTTCCCGCCACACCGGATATTCCACCCTGTCGACCCCCTTGAACGACACCGCCCGTACGGCTCGACCCATGCCAGCCATTCGGATGATGTCCACCCAGGGTGTCTCTAGCCTACGTAAGGTTCACGTAAGCCGCGAACCGACCCAAGTCGTGCTGGGACGGCCTCACCCGGCATCGGAGATCGTCCGAGTGCCGGTACCACCCGCCTCCACTTCTCGCCTCGTTCGTCCACCCTTGACTGCGAGACACAGCAGTGCCCCACATGCCACGGCGACGACCGGAACGATCAGCGTCGGCTTCATTGCATCAACATAGCCCTGTATGAACACTTCGTGCGCCATTTCGGCGATCTTTCCCGCGACTTCTTGAGAAACTCCCGGTGGCAGTGCCATGTCAATTCCGCCTTGCGTGGCGCTGACCTGCAGACCTCCTTCTGCGGTCCCGGCAAAGCCGTCGATGAACGGCTGCCGAACGTCGGACGGCAATGCCGTTGCGGCCGCAACGGCATTGGAATGCAACCGACTCGCGAGCAGCCCCTGCAGGACCGCGCCGACCACCGCGCTGCCGACGACCTGACCCAGCTGCCGGTTGGTGTTCAGCACCCCAGACGCCGCGCCGGCCACCCGGCCGGGCACGTCGCGCATCGCCACCGTGTTCATCGGGGCGAAGATGCACCCCAGCCCCAGCCCCGCGACCAGCAGCGACGGCAGGAAGTGCCACCACTGCGCGGTGTCCGTGGCCACCAGAGCGAAGGACAGGACGCCCACACCGTAGAGCACCAGGCCGGCGATCAGGATGTACTTGCCGCCGACGCGGTCGGTGAACCGGCCCGCGAGCGGCGCCACGAACATCGACACCACCGACATCGGCGCGAGCGTCAGCCCGGCCTCCAGCGCGGTGTGCCCGAGCACGGTCTGCAGGTAGATGGTGATCGGCAGGAACGTCCCCACCATGCCGATGGCGACCAGCCCCGCCACGCCGTTCATGACCGAGTAGTTGCGGTCGTGGAACAGCCCGAACGGGATCAGCGGCTCGCGGTCCTGGCGCGTCGCCTGCAGCACGAGGAACACGCCCAGCAGGACGGCGCCCGCCACCAGCAGCGCCGGGATAGACACGAACTCCCACACCTGCCCCCACCCGAACCGTTCGCCCTCGACCAGGCCGAACGTCAGGAGCACGAGCGCGGCGCTGGCGAGCACGACGCCGGGGAGGTCCAGCCGGTGCCGCTCACGCCGCCCCGACTCGGGGATGATCGACCACGCCATGGCCAGGACGAGGACGCCCACCGGGACGTTGACGAAGAAGATCCACCGCCAGTCGAACACCGTCACCAGCAGCCCGCCGAGCGTCGGCCCGGCCACGGTGGCGACGCCGGCCACCGCGCCCCAGATGCCGAACGCCGTACCGCGTTTCTCCGGCGGGAACGTGGTGATCAGCAGTGCCGACGTCTGGGGCATGAGGATCGCCGCGCCGATGCCCTGCACCACACGGCAGACGATGAGCATGGCCGGTCCCTGCGACAACCCGCAGGCCAGCGACGCGAGCGTGAACACCGTGACGCCGATGATGAACATGGTCCGCTGCCCGCGCAGGTCGCCCAGCCGGCCCGCGGTGATGACGAGCACCGCCAGCATGATCACGTAGGCGTTGATGACCCAGAGGATCTCGTCGAGGGACGCGCCGAGCTCGGTCATCATGCTGGGGATGGCGATGTTGACGATCGTCACGTCGAGCAGCGTCATGAAGAAGCCGAGGCACAGCGTGATCAGGATCGCCCAGGGGTTGCCGTGCCATCGCCTCACCGTGGTGCCTCCTCGCTACCGCCGGTCGTCCTAGAGTGAGCTTGACACTCAGCCCGCACACCCCGCGGGCCCGGACGTGAAAGGGTCACCACCATGACCAAGGCGTCGCCCCTTGTGTTCGGCCGACACACCGGACACGAGCAGGTCGTTTTCTGCCACGATGCCGGAAGCGGCCTACGTGCCATCATCGCGCTCCACTCCACTGCCCTCGGGCCCGCCCTTGGCGGTACCCGGTTCTACCCGTACGAATCCGAGGACGCCGCGCTCGAGGACGTCCTGCACCTCTCCCACGGCATGACCTACAAGAACGCGCTGGCCGGCCTCGATCACGGCGGCGGCAAGGCGGTCATCATCGGCGACCCCGAGCTGGACAAGTCCGAGACGCTGCTCCGCGCCTACGGCCGGTTCGTCCAGTCGCTCGGCGGCCGCTACATCACCGCGTGCGACGTCGGCACCTATGTCGCCGACATGGACGTCGTCGCCCGCGAGAGCCGGTGGGTCACGGGCCGCTCGCCGGCCGAGGGCGGTGCCGGCGACTCCAGCGTGCTCACCGCGTTCGGCGTCTTCCAGGGCATGCGCGCCGTCGCCGAGCGACTGTGGGACGGCACCAGCCTGGCCGGCCGCCGGGTCGGCATCGCCGGCGTCGGCAAGGTCGGCTCCAAGCTGACCGGCCTGCTGCTCGACGAAGGCGCCTCGGTCGTCGTCACGGACGTGTCCGAGCACGCGCTCGACCAGTTGCGCACCGCACACCCGCAGATCGACGTCGTCGGCGACGCCACCGAGCTGCTCGGCGCCGGCATCGACGTCTACGCGCCATGCGCGCTGGGCGGCGCGCTCGACGACGACACCATGACATTGCTCACCGAGGGCCGGGTGGCCGCCGTTTGCGGCGGCGCCAACAACCAGCTCGCCCACGCCGGCATCGAGAAGAGCCTCGACGACGCCGGCATCCTCTACGCGCCCGACTACGTCGTGAACTCCGGCGGCGTCATCCAGGTCGCCGATGAGCTGCACGGATTCTCCTTCGACCGGGCCAAGGCGAAGGCCACGAAGATCTTCGACACCACTCGCGAGATCTTCCAGCTGGCCGCCGACGACGGCGTCCCACCGGCCGTCGCCGCCGACCGCCTCGCCGAGCGCCGCATCAGCGCCGTCAGCCGATTGCGCGACGTCTACCTGGGCGGATGACGCGCGGAAGGCCCATTGTTGGGACCGGATGAGGCGGAACAGCCTCGGACCCTGTACCGTTGTCCCTACGAGCAGATGTCATCTGAAGGGAAACGAGGGCGTCCAGTGAGCTGGTCGCCCCGGTTTGTGCGAGGGGGTCGACCCTATGGGGCGCGGCCGGGCCAAGGCCAAGCAGACAAAGGTCGCCCGTCGGTTGAAGTACCAGACTCTGGACACCGACTTCGGCGCTTTGCAGCGTGAGTTGGGCACCGACGGCAATGCCGGCAACGATGACGACCTCGACGAGGAGACCAGCGAGGAGTACGACGAGTACTCACGCTACCTCGACGACGATGACGACGAACCCCGTCGTCATGCGGGTTGACCCGGGTCGCTAGCGATACCGCATCGTCCGAGCGGTCTGCTGGCATCGGGTGTCCGAGGCCAGCAGATCGCTCGTGCCGATCAGTCGCGTACGGTCAGTCGCGGTAGGCGCCGTGCAACGTCGCCGACCCGTCGCCGCTGATCACCTCGCCGGCGATCCATGCCGGAACACCCCGATCCGTCAGTAGCCGCACCGCGGCGTCGGCGGCGTCGGCCGCCACGACGGCCACCATGCCCACCCCCATGTTGAGGGTCTTCTCCAGCTCGGCCTCCGCCACCCCGCCGACCTCGCCGACCAGTCCGAACACCGGCTGCGGCGCCCACGTGGCGCGATCGAGGCGGGCCGTCACGGTGCCGGGCAGCACCCGGGCCAGGTTGGCCGCCAGCCCGCCTCCGGTGACGTGCGACATCGCGTGCACCTCGACGGCGGCCGCCAGCGCCAGGCAGTCCTGGGCGTAGATGCGGGTGGGCTCGAGCAGCTCCTCGCCCAGCGTGCGGCCGAGCTCCGCCACGTCGCGGTCCAGCGCCCAGCCGGCCCGCTCGAGCAGCACGTGCCGCACCAGCGAGTAGCCGTTGGAGTGCAGACCCGACGACGCCATGGCGACGACGACGTCACCGGCCCGGACCCGCTCGGCGCCGAGCAGCGCGTCGGCCTCCACGACCCCGGTGACCGCGCCCGCGACGTCGTACTCGTCGGGGTCCAGCAGACCCGGGTGCTCGGCCGTCTCGCCGCCACTGAGCGCGCAGCCCGCGACGACGCAGGCCTGGGCGATGCCCTTGACGATCGCGGCGGTGCGCTCCGGGACCACCCGTCCGCAGGCGATGTAGTCGGTCATGAACAGCGGCTCGGCCCCGCACACGACGATGTCGTCGACGACCATGCCGACGAGGTCGAAGCCGATGGTGTCGTGGACGTCCATGCGCTGCGCCACCGCCACCTTGGTGCCGACACCGTCGGTGCTCGTGGCCAGCAGCGGCCGCCGGTACGCCGTCAGCGCGCTGGCGTCGAACAGCCCGGCGAAGCCGCCGAGGCCGCCGACGACCTCGGGGCGGCGGGCCTTGGCGACCCACTCCTTCATCAGCTCGACGGCGCGGTCACCGGCCTCGATGTCGACCCCGGCACTGGCATAGGTGGCACCCGTGGGCGCGCTCTCGCTGCTCGACACGCATAGAAGCGTATCCGGTGGGTGGTGCTAAGCTCGCGCCCAGCGTCCGGACCTGCAGCGGCCCGGCCCGACGGAGAGGAGGTCGCGATGTCCCGCAACGGTTTCCGCGCCGCCCTCCATGGCGAGGACGGCGCCTGACTCTCCCGAAGGAGAGACATGCAGCTCAGCATCACCCGTCCCAGCACGCCCGACGAGGCACTCGCGCTCTTGCGCGGCGCCCGGTCCGAACTGGGCACCCCCATCTCCGACCTCGTCGTCACCGACGCCCACATCACCAAGGCGTTCGCCAACCGCAACCGCCGGCCCGAGTGGGTCTGGACGGCCCACCGTGCCGGCCGGACCGCCGGCCGGGTCGCCGGCTGGGGTGCGCCCGCCAACGACCAGCCGTGGATCCTCGACTTCTTCGACCTCGGCGCCGAGCCGGACCGCGTCGAGATCATGTCGGCGCTCCTGCGCCGGGCCGCCGCCGACCTGCACGCCGGCGGCCTCGAGCAGGTCGAGCTGAACCTGTTCCCGCCGGCGGGCTGGCGCGATGACCCGCCGCCGGGGTTGGACGACCTGCTGGCCGCGGCGAAGGCGGCCGGCTTCGAGATCCTGGTGACGCGGCGCCGGTTCCGCTGGACCCCGGCCGCCGGTGTCCCGTCCGTCCGCGACGGGCTGCGGTTCGAGCCGGTCAGCGGGCCGGACGATCCGGCGCTCGCCGACGCCTACCGGCGCACGTTCGAGGGCAGCCTCGACGCGCACACCCAGCGGTCGCTGCGCACCCGCGACGCGACCGAGCTGGCCGCAGAGGAACTGACCGACATGATGAACTACGCCGGCCCGGCCGACGGCTGGCGGGTCGCCTACGACGGCTCGGGCGGACTGGTGGGACTGGTCACAGGCGACCCCGGCGTCAAGGTGTTCACGGGCTACGTCGGCGTCGTCCCCGAGCAGCGCGGCCACGGGTACGCCCGCGAGCTGCTCGCCTGGATGACGCGCTGGCAGGCCGAGCAGGGCGCGGAGAAGGTGGTCGGCGAGACCGACGACGCGAACGTGCCCATGGCGAAGGCGTTCGAGGCCGTCGGGTTCGTCCAGGAGAGCGCGCGGATCGACCTCGTGTCAGGCTGATCGGAGCGGCTCCGTGGGTGGGCGGGGTTCGGCCACACCGGCCCCGCCCGCCGTCCCGCCGGCGGCTGGTAGGACTGGGCGGTCGACGCGCAGCGCTGCCCCGACTACTGGTTCCCCCAGCAGTGCCCGCGGGCGCTGGCCTGGGTCACGCCGGCCACCACACCGGCCGACCGCGACCGGATCATCGGCGCCGGCAGCGGCGATCGCGTGCATGCGATCGAATACCGCTGTGGAGGCGCTGCGAACGGTGCGGCTGTTCGCCCACCGGCTTCCGGCCGCGAGGTTCCGGCCCTTCGGCTCGCCCGAGCCACACGCCTGTGTGGCGGCAGTGTGACGCGACCAGCCGTGCCGAGCACGCGTCAGGTGCTGCCTTCGTTGCCGTAGACGGTCACGTGGACGTGGTCGTAGTGGTTCGCGGTGTCGTCGCCGCGATCCTCCATCGAGCGCCAGCCCTCGGACGAGCGCTCCACGGTCCAGATGCGCTGCTGCCAGATGACCTCGCTGACGCCCAGCTCGCGGTAGTTCTCGCGGACGTACGCCGCGATCTCGTCGCCGACGGAGCCGCGGATCATGATGTCCAGTGCGCGGCCGGAGCCGTGCTCACCGCCGTCGCCGGCGCGCACGCCGCCGTAGGACGTCACCTGCGGGAAGATCGCACAGACCGCGCGGTGGACGCGGATGGCGTCCTGGGCGAGGCCGTCCTCGACCCCGGAGCCGGACTCGCACTCGGCGGCGGAGATGCCGCCGGAAGGCTCCTCGGCGGGCGGCTCCTGGGCCAGGTACTCGGTGGCCACCCAGTACGGCTCGCCGTCGAGCAGGATCTGCGACCAGGTCCCCTCGGTGGCGCCGGTGATGTCGACCTCGGTGCCGGTGCCGAGAACGGTCACGACCTCGCCCTCGAGATCGGGGCTGGAGCGCACGTTCAGGCCGGCCGTGACGAACAGCTGCCCGGCGACCGTCGGCTCCGGCGTGGGAGTCGGTGTCGGGGTGGGCGTGGGGGTCGGGGTCGGAGTCGGCGTGGGGATCGGTGTCGGTGTCGGCGTCACGGTGGGAGTGGGCGTGGCCGTGGGCGTCGGGGCGGCGTTGGGCGTCATCGGCGGCAGCGGCGGACGGTCCTCGCCGCGGCTGGCGGACTCCTCGCGCTCCGGCATGCCGAGCGACGTGGTCGCGTCGTTGCCGACGTCGGAGCCGTCGGGCCACATCGTCACCCCGGCGACGGCGGCACCGGCCAGCACGACCGGAGCGGCCAGGAGGGCGACCCGGCGACGGGTCAGCTCCGGCAGGCGGGCGAACGCCGGCATCTTGGTGCGTCGATGACGAGACCGTCCATGACGGGACCGCGACACTACGTTCCTCCTACCTCAGCTCGAGACCGTTTCGTGACCGAGGAGCAGGCAACCACATTTCGGGCGGTTTGTCACAACCCGGCCTCACGGACGCCGCAGCGCATCGGCGGCTCCACCCGCGCTGAGCAGGGCGTTCAGGCCATCGGCAGGATCTCCGAGTGATGAGGCTCGCTCCAGGCCGTCGCGGTCGGGCGTCTCGCAGCCGGGGATGGTCTCCTGCTCGAGCACGTCCTTGCCCGCGCGGGCCGGCGGCTCGATCGGGTAGACGCCGTCGAAGCAGGCCCGGCAGAGATCGTTCTTGCGCACCGTCGTCGCCTCGATCAGGGCGTCGAGCGAGACGTAGCCGAGGGAGTCGGCACTGATCGAACGGCGGATCTCGTCGGTGCTCAGGCCGGTCGCGATGAGCTCCGCGCGGGAGGCGAAGTCGATGCCGTAGAAGCACGGCCAGCTGACCGGCGGGCTGGAGATGCGCACGTGCACCTCGCTGGCGCCGGCCTCGCGGAGCATGCGCACCAGCGCCCGCTGGGTGTTGCCGCGCACGATGGAGTCGTCGACGACGACCAGCCGCTTGCCGGCGACGATCTCGCGCAGCGGGTTCAGCTTGAGCCGGATGCCCAGCTGGCGCAGCGTCTGCGACGGCTGGATGAACGTGCGGCCGACGTAGGCGTTCTTGACCAGGCCGATGCCGTACGGGATGCCGGACTCCTCGGCGTAGCCGACGGCGGCCGGGGTGCCCGACTCGGGCACCGGGATGACGAGGTCGGCGTCGACCGGGTGCTCGCGCGCCAGCCGTCGCCCCACCTCGACGCGGGTCTCGTGCACCGAGCGCCCGGAGATGTGGGTGTCGGGGCGGGCGAGGTAGACGAACTCGAACAGGCAGCCCTTCGGCTCGGCCGCGGCGAAGCGGCGCGAGCGCAGGCCGTCGGCGTCGATGGCCACCAGCTCGCCGGGCTCGACCTCACGGATGAACGAGGCGCCGACGATGTCCAGTGCCGCGGTCTCGCTGGCGACCACCCAGCCGCGCTCCAGCCGGCCCAGCACCAGCGGACGCACGCCCTGCGGGTCGCGGGCGGCGTAGAGGGTGTTCTCGTCGGAGAACACCAGCGAGAACGCGCCGCGCGCCTGGGCCAGTACCTCGGCGGCGCTCTCCTCGAGCGTGCGGTCGGCGTAGGAGCCCATGAGCGCGGTGATCAGCGCGGTGTCGGTGGTGTTGCCGTAGCGCAGTTCGCCGCTGGCCGACCCGACCCGTTCGTTGACGAGCTCGAACAGCTCGGCGGTGTTGGTGAGATTGCCGTTGTGCGCCAGCGCGACGGTGCCGGCCGGCGTGGCGCCGAGCGTCGGCTGCGCGTTCTGCCAGTGGCTGCCGCCGGTGGTGGAGTAGCGCGTGTGCCCGACGGCGACGTGGCCGACCAGCGTGTTCAGCGTCGACTCGTCGAAGACCTGGCTGACCAGGCCCATGTCCTTGTAGACGAGGATCTGCTCGCCGTTGCCGACGGCGATGCCGGCCGACTCCTGACCCCGGTGCTGCAGCGCGTACAGCCCGAAGTAGGTGAGCTTGGCAACCTCTTCGTCGGGTGCCCACACCCCGAAGATGCCGCAGGCGTCCTGCGGCCCCTTCTCCTGTGGGTTGATGTCGTGCGTGAGTCGTCCATCGCCCCGGGCCACGGCACCCAGTGTACGGAGCTGGACCAGGATTGCGAGCGGTGGGAAGAACACCGGGGCCGCGGGTCGTTACCTCAAGACATGAGCCCCACGACGGTATTGATCACGGGTGCGACCGATGGCCTGGGCCGATGGCTCGCGCTGCGGCTGGCGGCGTCGGGCGCCGGCGTCATCCTCCACGGACGCAATCCGGCGCGTCTGGACGAGACCGCCCGCGAGATCCGGGCCGACGGCGGACGCGAGCCGGTCGGCGTCGTACGGGCCGATTTCGCCGATCTCGGCCAGGTCGACCGCCTGGCCGACGAGGTCCTGGACCGCTTTCCCGGTCTGGACGTCCTGGTCAACAACGCCGCGGTCGGCTTCGGCGAGCCCGGCGGCGGCCGCGAGCTGAGCCCCGACGGCGTGGAACTGCGGTTCGCGGTGAACTACCTGGCCAGTTACCACCTGACCCGGCGGCTGCTGCCGGCCCTGGTCGCGGCGGCGCCCGCACGCATCGTCAACGTCGCGTCGATCGGCCAGGCGCCCATCGACTTCGCCGACCCGATGCTCGACCACGGCTACGACGGCTACCGGGCGTACCGGCAGAGCAAGCTCGCGCAGATCATGTTCACCCTCGACCTCGCCGACGAGCTGAGCGGCACCGGCGTCACGGCGAACGCACTGCATCCGGCCACGCTGATGGCGACGTCGATGGTCCGCGAGGCCGAGTTGACTCCGTTGAGCACCCTGCACGACGGCGGCGAGGCGACACTGCGGCTGGTCGCCGACCCGGAGCTGGCCGACGTCAGCGGCGTCTACTTCGACCAGACCATGGCGGCGTCGCCGAACCCGCAGGCGCTCGACCCCGACGCCCGCCGGCGACTACGCGAGCTGTCCGACGCGCTCGTCACGCGGGCGCTGTCGCAGCGCGCCTGACGCCGGCGGAGCCCGGCCACGTCAGCCGGTGGCGTCGGCGTGGGCCGCCACCTGGCCGACCATCCACTCGACGGCGGGCGCGACGCCGCCGTTCGCGGTGAGCAGGCCCGGCGGGTCGCCGACGTACTGTTCGGACAGCAGCCCGCGGGTCTCCAGCCGGTCGACCAGCGCCGCCTTCACCGCGGCGCGGTCGAGGCGGGCCGGGACGGGGAACGCGAGCACGTCGAGCGGGTCACGAGCGACGTCGGGGTAGCGCGCCAGCATCCGGCCGATGTCGGGGTCGGTGTCGTGCAGGTGCAGCCAGATGCGCACCACCGGCGGCACCCCCGTGCTGCCGACGTAGACCACCGGACGGCCGGCGCCCGGCCGCAGCCACGCGTAGACCCAGGAGCCGACGCCGACCAGCTCGCCGTCGCGCACCTGCAACAGGATGGCCTCGTTCTCCATGGCCGCAGTCTGTCAGCGCGGACGGGCGTCGTTCAGTCCGAACGGCGGTTTCCCGGCTCTTGTGAGAGTTGCACGAGAGTGCGCACAGTGGCCAGATTTCGCGACGTCGCCACCCCCAACGCCGGCTTGCTGAGCGCCGCGGCCAGTTTGCTGCGCCCGGCGCCGCCGGGGACGTGCAGATACAGCGTCGTGCCGTCGACGCGGAACTCGTCGGCGCCGGACTCGAGGCCCTCGGCGGCCGTGTAACGGTCAGGGTCGGGCACCGCGCGCAGGAAGCTCAGCAGCAGCCGGGACGGTTCGGCGTCGGGGAACGGGTTGGCGTCGACGGCGGCGGCGAGCTCGCCGTGGGTGCGGACCAGGACGGCGACCTCCAGGCCCAGCTCGGCCTGGATGGCCGCCTCGATCGCCGTCTCCAGCTCGTCGCGCCCCGCGTCCGGCGTGGCGCTGGTGAAGACGACGTTGCCGCTGTTGATGTAGGTGGTGACGTCGGTGTGGCCGAGCCCCGCGACGAGCGCGCGGAGATCGGCCATCGCGACCTTCTTCTTGCCGCCGACGTTGATCCCCCGGAGCAGCGCGACGTGCCGCGACACCGCCGGACCCCTACCGAGGGAGCCGGGCCAGCCGGTCCAGCAGCAGCGCCTCGGCGAGGCAGCCCTTGGCGAACATCGCGAGGTCGAGGCTCTCGTTCAGCCCGTGCGGGCCGCTGAGGGGGTCGCCCATGCCGGTGACGAGCACGGTCGCGTCGGGGAACGTCTTCTCGAACTCGGCGATGAACGGGATGGAGCCGCCCATGCCGGTGCGTACCGACGTGACGCCGAACGCCTCGGTGAGCGCGGCCTCTGCGGCCTCGACGACCAGGCCCTCGGTCGGCAGCGCACAGCCGCCGCCGACCATGCCCTCGGTGATCTCGAGCTGCGCGCCGAACTCGACGTGCTCGCGCAGGTGCGACTCCAGCGCGTCGAGCGCCGCGCGGGGGTCCTGCTCGGGCGCGATGCGGACGCTGACCTTGGCGCGCGCCTCGTGCACCAGGATGTTGGAGGCGTCGGCGACCGCCGGGGCGTCGAGGGCCAGCACGGACGCCGTGGGCCGGGTCCACAGCCGGTCGGGCAGCGAGCCGGTGCCGACCAGCTGGACGCCGTCGAGCACGCCCGCCTCGGCGCGGTAGCGCTCCTCGGGGTAGTCGACGTCGGCGGCGCCGGTGGTGACCAGCCCGGCGATGGCGACGTCGCCCTTGTCGTCGTGCAGCGTGGCCAGCAGGCGGGTCAGCGCGGTGAGCGCGTCGACGACCGGCCCGCCGAACACGCCGGAGTGCACCGACTTCTCCAGCACCCGCAGGGTGACGAGGCAGTCGACGCCGCCGCGCAGGCTGGTGGTGAGCGCCGGGACCTCGGCGGTCCAGTTGGCGGAGTCGGCGACGACGATGACGTCGGCGGACAGGCGGTCGCGGTAGGCCTCGAGGAACGGCGTGAACGACGGCGAGCCGATCTCTTCCTCGCCCTCGACGAACAGCACGACACCGACCGGCGGGCGGCCGTCGAACGCGCGCAACGCCGCGATGTGCGTGGCCACGCCGGCCTTGTCGTCGGAGCTGCCGCGGCCGTAGAGCCGGCCGTCGCGCTCGGTGGGCTCGAACGGGTCGGTGGTCCAGCCCTCGCGCGGACCCGTGGGCTGGACGTCGTGGTGGGCGTAGAGCAGGACGGTGGGCGCGCCCTCCGGGGCCGGCCAGCTGGCGATGACCGCAGGCCGGCCACCGGCCGCGCTGACGACGTCGGCCTGGGCTGCTCCGGCACCGCGGGCCAGCTCGGCGACGGCCTCGGCGCTGGCGAGGACGTCGCCGGCGCGGGCCGGGTCGGCGCTGACGCTGGGGATGCGCACCAGCCGCTCGAGGTCGGCACGCGCGGACGGGAGGATGGCCTCGACGGCGGCCCGGAGATCGGTCATGCCGGACACTCTAGGTGCCCCTGCCGACAGCATGGGGCCGCCCTCCCGGAGGAAGGACGGCCCCGCTGCTGAGGGTGCGTCAGAGCTGCGAGCGCAGCTTCTCGGCGGCCGCCAGCAGCGCGGCGCGGGCGTCCGCGTCGGCCACCCGCTGGGCCACCGCGACGAACCGGTCCAGCGACGTGCCTGCCGGCCCGGCCAGGCCGCGCGCGGACAGCCGCTCGGCGGTCGACAGGTGCGCGATCAGCTGCGCCTCCTGCGACCGGTTGACGGCGCCTGCGGCGGCGTAGCGCTGCACCAGGCCCCGGACCCCGTCGAACGTGACCGGCGTCTGCACACCGACCAGGATCGGGTCGTGGTCGCTGGCCCGGTAGACGGTGCCCGGCTGGAACAGCTCGCTGGCGAAGTAGTTGTACCGCGAGTACTCGAACAGCACCGACTCCACCGAGTTGATGTTCCAGACGTCGGCGCCGGTCACCAGACCCGCCTCGACGACCGACGAGCTGGCCAGCACGTGGTCCAGCGAGCCGACCTTGCCGTCGAACACGTAGGTGTGCTCGCCGGCGTACTCGTTGTTGAGGTCGGTGTACCCGGCGTCGTAAAGCGCCTGCATCGGGTTCTCGCCGCTGTAGGCGTTGAAGTCGCCGAGCAGGAATGCGTCGTCGGTCGCCGTCGCCGCGGCCCGTTCGCCGGCGAAGGCCACCAGGGCCTGCGCCTGCGCGGTGCGGTCGGCGTCGAAGCAGCCCTCCGGCAGGTCGCCGCACTCACCGCCCTTGGACTTGAAGTGGTTGACGATCGCGTTGAACTCGTAGCCGGTGCCGAGGGTCCGGAACTCCTGCGCCAGCGGCTCGCGGGCGTTGTGGAAGGCCGGGTCGTCGATGAGGATGACCGACTCGCCCACCGGCTCGACCGCGGCCGTCCGGTAGATGAACGCCGTGCGGATGACGTCCTCGTCGCTCGGCAGCGCGGCCGGCGACGGCACGTACGCCCAGGTGTCAGCGCCGGCGTCGGCGTTGAGCGCGTCGACCAGCGTGGCCAGCGCGACGTCGCGGTCCTGGCCGAACGCGGCGGAGTTCTCGATCTCCTGCAGCGAGACGACGTCGGCGCCGAGGCCGTTGATCGCCGCGACGATCTTCGCCTCCTGCCGGTCGAGGTTCGTCTCGTCCCAGGCGCCGCGCGCGTCGCAGCCGCCGGAGACGGTGATGGGGGTGCCGGCGCGGTCGGTGTAGGCCTGGCAGCCGGGCAGGTCGACGCCCAGCGTGGTGAAGTAGTTCAGCACGTTGAACGCGGAGATCTTCAGGTCGCCGCCGACCTCCTCCGGCGCCGCGTTCGCCGCGCGGGTGTTACCGGTGCCGAACGTGACGACGTCCGGCGCGGGCCCGGTGACCGGCGACGTCGGCTGGAAGTTCCACTGGAACCGGAAGTCGAAGATCACGTCGTCCTGGAACGTGACGCCGGCGCCGGTGCGGGCCGGGTCGTCGTTCGTGAGGTACGGCACCAGGCTGCTGGTGGCCGTGCGGTTCGACTGGCCGTCGTCGAGTGTGACGGCGCGGGCCGCGTTCGCCGCGACCGCCTCGTCGAACTCCGGTGTGCCGGGTGCGGCGACCTCGGTCTCCTGCACCAGCGGGCCGCCGAAGCCCAGGCCGACGGAGCCGAACGCGCTACTGCCCCAGCCGCCCAGTGCGTAGGTGTCGGAGACGGCGTAGCCCTCGGCCGGGCGGACCAGCATGCCCTCGTAGACCTCGCGACCGGCCTCCGTCGCGGGCAGCGTGAACGGCACCGGCTTGACGGCCTCGGCCGGCTCGGTGAGCGTCTCCAGCCCGTCGGCGGCCAACTCGATCTCGGTCAGCCCGAAGTACTCGGTGACCTCGCCGGTGACGCGGACGTGGTCGCCGATCTCGACCTGTCCCGCCGTCGACGGCGAGTAGACGAACACCGCGTCGGACGCCGTCCGCACCGCGTCGCCGCCACTGCCCGGCGTCTGGATGTAGTACCCGCCGAACCCGCCGGTCGGGTAGGCGGCCGTGACGACGCCGCTGGTGACGACCGTCGTGCCGACCAGTGGGGAGTCGGCGCCGGTGCCCTGGATCTCCGGGATCGTCGCCGCCTCGGGCTCCGGGTCCGGATCGGGGTCGCCGCCGCCGTTGACCGCGCCGAAGGTGCTCGCCAGCGGGCCCGTCCAGACACCCTGGATCTTCTGCAGCGACTGGCCGATCGGCGTCGAACTGGCCTGCGAGACGCCGATGTCGACGGCGGCCATGCCGTTCGCCGGGCCGCCGACCGCCGTCATGCCGCCCTCGTAGGAGAGGAACTCCGCGACGCTGCCGTCGGGGCGGACCAGCGCGATGCCGTCGGGCGAGCCGTTCTGGATGCCGTCGGCCGGGTACGTCGCGACGACCACGCCGGCGGCCGGGACGGCGCCGCTGAGCGTGCGGGTGTTGTACGGCGCGCCGCCGTTGCCGTTGTAGAGGACGATCTGCCAGCCGGTGAGGTCGGTGCCCGGGTCGGCCTGGATCTCGATCGCCTCGCCGGTGTCGGTGCCGACGTTGTCGTAGTGGATCTCACTGATGAACGGGTCGCCTTCGGCCGCTCCGGCCGAGAGTGCGGGCACGGCCGCCATACTCGCGCCGGCCAGGCCGGCCGCGGCCACCGCCGCGAGCCAGCGGAGAGGACGTCTGGTCGAGTGCATCGGTCGGACCTTTCGGGTCGAGGGATCGGGCCTCGGGGGTGACGTGGCGCCCCGCCGGGTGAGCGGGGCGCCACGGTCGGTACAGCTCGGCCGGTGTGGCCGTCAGACGTCAGACGGCCGGGCCGCCGGCGTCGCCACCTGCGCTGCCCTTGCGCCGCGAGAGCGCGAACAGGCCGCCGCCGAGCGCGAGCACGACGACACCGCCGATGACCCACCAGAGCACACCGGACGAACCGGTGTCGGGCAGCTCGTCGCCGTCCTCGGTCCCGTTGTCGGTGCCGTTGTCGGACCCGTTGGCATCGCCGTTCTCGTCGCCGTCGTCGGACCCGTTCTCGTCCGCGCCACTGTCGGTGCCGTCGTCGGCGCCGTTCTCGTCGCCGCCGTCCTCGTCACCGTTGTCGCCGCCGTCCTCGTCACCGTCGTCGGTGCCGGGGTCGTCGCCGAAGTCGACCGTCACCGGCAGGGTGACCGTCGTGCCGGTCTCCGCCAGCTCGACCACCAGGGTGGTCTCGGCCGCCTCCTTGGCGGAGTCGGGCGTGATCGTCGGCACCGTGACGCGGACCTGCGCCCGGCCGACCTCGTCGGTGGTGTCGACGACGGCCGGGTCGATGTCGACCTTGCCGACCTCCTGACCGGCCAGCGTCACCGTCGCCGTCGCGTCGACCGGCTCGCCGTGGCTGAACAGCAGCGACGACAGGTCGACGGCGATCTCGTCGCCGGACTCGTAGACGGCGGCGGGGTCGGAGACCCAGGTGACGCCGACGGCCCGCTGCCCGTAGTCGGGCGCGGCCGGCGAGTTCTCGCCGAGGTAGGACACCATGGCCTGCAGGTCGACCTGGCCGGTGTCCGCCGGGTTGCCGCCCTGGGCCAGGGTGGCGAAGTTGTCGCCGCCGGAGGCGAGGAACGAGTTGACGACGACGCGGTACTCGCCGGCCGGGTCGACCGGCGCGCCGTCCAGCTCGAGGGTCGTGATGCGCTCACCCGCGGCCGCGGCCGGGTCGTAGGTGTAGGTGAGGCCGGCCGAGACGCCCAGCTTGAGGAACGGCCGCGAGGCCCCCTCGGGCTGCCACTGCTCCTCCAGCACCTGGGCGAGCTGCTCGCCGGTCAGCGTGGTGGTCACCAGCGTGTTGGCGAACGGCTGGATCAGCGCCGCCTCCTGGTAGGTGACGTTGCCGTCGGCGTCGCCCTCGCCGCTGCTCGCGAACGGCAGGTCGGCGCGCAGGCCGCCGGGGTTCATGAAGGCGATCTGCGCCGAGGGGTCGGTCACCTGAGCCGCCGCCAGCTGGACGTCGGCCACGAAGTTGCCCAGCGGCGACTCGCCGCCGCGGTTCTCGGTGGCGCCGTCGGACTGGCGGGCGCGGTTGAGGTCGGCGGTGATCTCGCCGAGCGACTGCGCGCCCAGCTCCTCCGCCGCGTCCTCCGCGGCCGCGACGTCCTCGGCGATCGCCTCGTCGGCCGGGTAGAGCGCGGACCAGGAGCCGTCCGAGTTCTGCTCGGTCAGCGCGATGATGTCGGAGGTGACGGCCGAGACCGCCCCGGCGTCGGTGTCGTAGGTGAAGCTGATCTTGTTGAGGTTGTAGCCGTACTGGCCGGCGCTGACGACCGGGCGGGTGGTGACCTCGCGGCCGGCCCACTCCGGCACCTCGATGCTGTGGTTGTAGGCCAGGTGCGTGTGGCCCGAGACGATGGCGTCGACGTCGGCGCTCACGCCGGTGACGATCTTGCCGAAGTCGCTGGCCGGGTCGGTGGCCGACTCGACGGAGGTGGTGGCGGCGCCCTCGTGCACCAGCAGCACGACGATGTCCGCGCCGTCGGCCTTGAGCTCGGCGGCGGAGGCGTTGGTGGCCTCGACGATGTCGCCGACCTCGAGCGCCGCGATGCCGCTCGGGCTGACCAGCTCGGGCAGGTGCTCGGTGACCGCGCCGACGAAGCCGACGGTGACACCGTCGAACTCCTCGGTCCAGGTGGGCGCCAGTTCGGTGTCGGTGTCGCAGCCGGTGTCGGCGCCGTCGGCGACCGTCACGTTGGCGCCGATGTACTCCCACGTCGCCCGCGGGATGACGCGGTCGATGAGGTCGCAGTAGCCCTGGTCGAACTCGTGGTTGCCGACGGCGCTGACGTCCAGTCCGGCGGCGCTCAGCGCGTCGATGGTCGGGTTGTCCTGCTGGATGAACGAGGTGAACGTCGACGCCCCGATGAGGTCGCCCGCGGCCGCGAAGACCGTGTTCGGGCCGCTCAGCTCGGCGACCGCGCCGGCGAGCACCGCGGCGCCGGCGGCCTGACCGTCGGCGCTGATGCGGCCGTGGAAGTCGTTGATGCCGAGAACGTCGATCTGGACCTCGGCAGCCTGCGCGGGGACGGCGGTGAGCCCGACCCCGGCCAGTCCCAGGGCGGCTGCAGCACCCAGGGCACGGTGGAAACGCCTGTTCAGGCGCATATTTCTACCCCCTACATGGCAGTTTGACGGCGGTGACGCTACCTCCGCCGGGTAAACGGACGGCATACGCCACGGCACAGGCTGGTCGCGACCCCGGCCGCTCGTCAACAGGTCTCGGCGTCGAGACACATTCGTGACAAGGCTTCGGCCCACTCCGTTATCGTCAGGGTCGTGACCTGGACCCGACGCCCACGGACGACGTCCCCGATCCTCCCGCGCTCGCTGGCCGCGGTGGCCGCCGTCGCGGCGCTCGCCGCGTGCTCGTCGTCGGGCGAGGAGCCGGCCGGTCTCGACGACACCCCGACGGCGGCGCCCACGGCCGACCCGTCCGGCGACCCGTCGGCCGGAGCCGACGCCGAGGCCGCCGCTCTCGACGCCTACGAGCGCTACTGGGACGCCCGCATCCAGTCGGTCAACGGTCCCGACACCAGCCCCGAGGCGTTCGCGGGCGTGGCGACGGAGTCCACCATCGCGTTGCACCTGCAGACCGCGCGCACGTACGAGCAGGAGGGCATCGTCTTCACCGGCGAGCCGCGGGTGTACGACACCACGGTTTCGATCGACGGCGAGCGGGGCACCGTCACCTCATGCGTCGACGACAGCGCGTGGGTGGCGACGCAGAACGGCGAGCCGCTCCCCGCCAACCCGGACAAGCCGGCGATCTATCCGGTCGGGTTCCAGGTGCTGTTGCTCGACGGCTCATGGCTGATCGGCGACCCCATCGAAGCGGAGGGCATCACATGCTGAAGCGCCGGCTCACCGGCCTCCTGCTGGCCGCGGTCACCGTGGTGGGCACCATGGTGATCACCGCCGTTCAGGTGACCCCCGCGGCCGCCGAGGACTGCATGCAGTACGTCGAGACCAGCCCGGGCGTCTGGGAGTACATCAACGTCTGCGACGGCGACGAGGGCGGCGGTGGCGACGAGGGCGGCGGCGATGAGGGCGGTGGCGACGACGGCGGCAACGCCGAGCCCGAGTGCTACCTCGGCCGTGAGGACCAGTTCAACTACGACTGGTCCTACTGCGACGGCGACCTGAGCTGCTATGTCTTCAGCCCGCCGCCGTCGGCCCCTGACGAGGAGGACTGGCCGGAGAAGCCGGCCGACGCACCCGAGGACGCCGTCTACGCCAATCAGGCCTGCTTCACCCAGCCGCCCGAGGAAGACCTCGTCAGCAACGAGTACCTCTGGCTCGACCCACCCGAAAACGTCATCAACTGGGAGCAGGAGGCCGTCCAGGCCTTCGGCGCTCTGGTGGCGCCCGACTTCGACCTCGCGTTCAACCCGCCGGGGCGCGCCTTCGTCACGCTCGACACCTGGTACTGGGCCGAGGGCGCCGGCGACGGCGAGATCACCGGCACGTCCGCGGCCGGGCTGGTCGCCATCGCCACGCCGGAGCGGCTCGAGGTCCAGCCGGGCGACGGATCGACGACGCTGACCTGCCCGTTCTCCGTGGCGCAGAGCGACGCCTGCAGCTACGTGTACGACAAGGCGTCGGTCAACGGCACCGCGACGGTCGACGGCCAGCCGGCGTACGACGGCCAGGCGCGGCTGGTCTACACGGTCCGGTTCGAGTTCAACGGCACCGTCATGGAGATCGCCGGCGTGCCGGCCGTGTTCGAGACGCCGTGGGAGGCGACGCCGATCCCGGTCGCCGAGATCCAGGCCATCGTCGAGGACTAGCGGTTCGGTCCACCGAGGTTGAGGGGCATCGGTCGGCTGGGCTTCTCGTTGGCTGGCCGACCGTTGGCCGTTTGCCAGGTTCGCCGTTCCCCTGACCCATTCTCTGAGCCGGAAGCACGCGCCTCGAGCGGACCCCATTGGCGCTTCGCGCGACGGGCGACCGCTTGACCCACGCCGACGACCCGGAGCCGACTTCGATAGCCAGAATCACGCGATCAGCCCACCAACGACATCCGAAACAGCACTCCGGCTATCGAAGCCTGGCGAACGACGCACCGGGGCGGGCTGTGCCCGCACTTGCCCCATCCCCTGACAGCTGCCCGTTCTTCGACCGCGTGCGCGCGGGTCCAGTCCAAGCCCCCGACCACGGCGAACGCCGACCACAGAGGGCGCGGACTCGAGGCGCGCATGCGCGGCCAAGAACCTGGGCAGCAGGGGGACGACCCACTGCCGCAAGCCGGCGAACGGCCGCAAGGCAGCGAACGCCGCACGACGGCGCGCTGCCGAAGTCAGCGCGACGACGAGTCGCGCACGATCAACTCCGGATCGAACACGACCTGCCGATGCTCGTGCTCGTCGGCCATCGTCTCGGCGAGCAGCAGCTCCGCCGCCGTCCGGCCGAGTTGCTGGCGCGGTTGGCGCACGGACGACAACGGCACCGCCGCGGCCGCCGCGAAGTCGATGTCGTCGTAGCCGACGATCGCGACGTCGGCCGGCACCCGCAGCCCCGCGTGCGTCAGCGCCTGCAGCACCCCGAGCGCCACCAGGTCGTTGGCGCAGAACACCGCCGACGGCAGCGCGTCGCGGCCTCCGGCGGCCAGCCGGTCCCCCGCCGCCCGCCCGGCCGCCACGTTGAGCGCCGTCGTCGTCAGGACGGTCAGCTCGACGTCGTCGCGCGCCGACACGACCGCGGACGCGCCCTCGTAGCGCTCCTGCACCTGACGCAGCGTCAGCGGCCCGCCCACGAACAGGATCGAGCGGTGCCCGGCCTCGATCAGGTGGGTCGCCGCCAGCCGGCCGCCCAGGACGTCGTCGACCGCGACGGAACACTCCACCGCGGGGTCGCCGAGCCGGTCGAAGAGCACGACCGGGATGCCGCGGTCGCGCAGCCCGGCGATGCGGCCGTCGGTGTCGATCGGGTTGATCAGCACGCCCTGCACGCGCATCTCGGCGAGCAGGTCGAGGTGTGAGGCCTCCTTGCGCGGGTCCTCGTCGGTGTTGCACAGGATGACGGCGAGGCCGTGCTGGTTCGCGGTGTCCTCGACGCCGCGAGCGACGTCGGTGAAGAACGGGTTCGCGACATCCAGCACGACCAGGCCGAGGGTGCGGCTGCGGCCGACCCGCAGCTGCCGGGCGGAGTCGTTGCGGACGAAGCCCAACTCGGCGATGGCGGCGTAGACGCGCTCGCGGGTCGGTTCGGCGACCAGCTCGGGCCGGTTGAGGACGTTCGACACCGTGCCCACGGACACGCCGGCCCGCACCGCCACCTCACGGATGTTCGGGGCTCCTGCCATCGCCGCAGCTTACCGGCTGGACGGCCGCCCCACCGAGGGCCCGGCCGGTTGACGCGCCGCCGCCGGACCGCGTAGCTTGACGGATGAGCTGAATCGGTTCAAAGACGGCCGTTGGAGGCAACACACGATGACAACTCACGACGACGTGAAGGCGGCCGTCCGCGCACTGGGAGTCGAGACGGCGTCCTGGGCGTTCGCCAACTCCGGCACCCGGTTCAAGGTGTTCGGCCAGCCGGGCGTGCCGCGCGACCCGTTCGAGAAGATCGCCGACGCCGCACAGGTGCACCGCTACACGGGTTCGGCGCCGCGCGTCTCGCTGCACATCCCGTGGGACCTGGTCGACGACTTCGGCGCGCTGGCCGCGCACGCCCGCGACCTCGGCGTCGAGATCGGTGCCATCAACAGCAACGTCTTCCAGGACGACGACTACAAGCTCGGCTCGCTGGCCAATCCCGACCCCGCCATCCGCGCCAAGGCCGTCGCCCACCACCTGCAGTGCATCGACGTCCTGCGGGCCACCGGCTCGAAGGACCTGAAGATCTGGCTCGCCGACGGCCTCAACTACCCCGGCCAGGACTCCCTGCGCGACCGTCAGGAGCGGCTGGCCGAGTCGCTCCAGACCATCTACGCCGCGCTCGACGACGACCACCGCCTGCTGCTCGAGTACAAGTTCTTCGAGCCGGCGTTCTACTCCACCGACATCCCCGACTGGGGCACGTCGCTGACGCACTGCCTCGCGCTGGGCGACCAGGCGCAGGTGGTCCTCGACACCGGCCACCACGCGCCCGGCACGAACATCGAGTTCATCGTCATGATGCTGCTGCGCGCCGGCCGGTTGGGGGCGTTCGACTTCAACTCGCGGTTCTACGCCGACGACGACCTCATGGTGGGCGCGGCCGATCCGTTCCAGCTGTTCCGCATCCTGCACGAGATCGTGGCCCAGGACGCGCACCGGCCCGAGTCGGGCGTCAACTTCATGCTCGACCAGTGCCACAACATCGAGCCGAAGATCCCGGCGGTCATCCGCTCGGTGCTCAACGTCCAGGAGGCGCTGGCCAAGGCGTTGCTGGTCGACGCCGGCGCGCTGGCCAAGGCGCAGGCGAGCGGCGACGTGCTGGGCGCCAACGCGGTGCTCATGGACGCCTACAACACCGACGTCCGCCCGCTGCTCGCCTCGCTCCGCGAGGAGCAGGGCCTCGACCCCGACCCGATCGCCGCCTACCTGCGCTCCGGCTACTTCGAGACGATCAGCGCCGAGCGGGCCGACGGCGCCCAGGCCGGCTGGGGAGCCTGACCGTGCCGCGGTACTGCTTCGTCTCGCGGGTCCGTCCCGACCAGGTGGACGAGTACCGCCGCCGGCACGCGGCGGTCTGGCCGGAGCTGCTGCGGGCGCTGCGCGACACCGGCTGGCGCGACTACTCGATCTTCGTCGGCGACGACGGCCTGCTGGTCGGCTACGTCGAGGCCGACGACCTCGACGCGTCGCAGGCCGCCATCCAGGCCACCGACGTCAACCGCCGCTGGCAGGAACAGATGGCGCCACTGTTCTCTCACGGCGCCAAGCCGGACGAGAACTGGCGGCACCTCGACGAGGTGTTCAACCTCGATGACCAACTGGCCACCGTCTCCCGAGACGCCTCCCGAGATGAGGACCGATGACCGACCCCACCGTCACCGAGCTGATCGAGCGCAGCAACCAGCTCGGGTCGGACCCGCGCAACACGAACTACGCCGGCGGCAACACGTCGGCCAAGGGCAGTGCCGTCGACCCCGTCACCGGTGGTGAGGTCGAACTGCTGTGGGTGAAGGGCTCCGGCGGCGATCTCGGGACGTTGAAGGAGTCCGGGCTGGCGGTGCTGCGGCTGGATCGCATGCGCGCCCTCGTCGACGTCTACCCGGGGGTCGAGCGCGAGGACGAGATGGTCGCCGCGTTCGACTACTGCCTGCACGGCAAGGGCGGCGCAGCTCCGTCCATCGACACCGCGATGCACGGGCTGGTCGACGCCGCGCACGTCGACCACCTGCACCCGGACTCCGGTATCGCGCTGGCGACGGCGGCCGACGGCGAGGCGCTGACGAAGGAGTGCTTCGGCGACCGGGTCGTGTGGGTGCCGTGGCGGCGGCCCGGTTTCCAGCTGGGGCTGGACATCGCCGCGATCAAGGCGGCGAACCCCGACGCCGTGGGGTGTGTGCTCGGCGGACACGGCATCACCGCCTGGGGCGGCACGTCGCAGGAGTGTGCCGAGAACTCGCTGTGGATGATCCGCACGGCGGAGGAGTTCCTCGCCACCCGCGGCAAGGCCGACCCGTTCGGGGCGGTCGTCGACGGGTTCGGCCCGCTCCCCGAGGCGGACCGGCGGGCCCGCGCGGCCGCGCTCGCACCGGTCGTGCGTGGTCTGGCGTCGACGGACAAGCCGCAGGTCGGGCACTTCACCGACAGCGACGTCGTCCTGGAGTTCCTGTCTCGCGAGAAGCTCGGCGCGCTGGCCGAGCTGGGCACGTCCTGCCCCGACCACTTCCTGCGCACCAAGGTCCGCCCGCTGGTGCTGGACCTGCCGGCCACCGCGCCGGTGGCCGACGTGGTCGAGCGGCTGCGTGAACTGCACGCCGCGTACCGCGAGGAGTACGCCGCCTACTACGCCCGGCACGCCACCGCGGACAGCCCGGCGATGCGCGGCGCGGACCCGGCGATCGTGCTGGTCCCCGGGGTGGGGATGTTCTCGTTCGGCAAGGACAAGCAGACCGCGCGGGTGGCCGGCGAGTTCTACGTCAACGCGATCAACGTCATGCGCGGTGCCGAGGCGGTGTCGTCCTACGCGCCGATCCCGGAGAGCGAGAAGTTCCGCATCGAGTACTGGTCGCTCGAAGAGGCCAAGCTGCAGCGGATGCCGAAGCCCAAGCCGCTGGCCACCCGGGTCGCGCTGGTCACCGGCGCGGGGTCGGGCATCGGCAAGGCGATCGCCGAGCGGCTGGCCGCCGAGGGCGCCTGCGTCGTCGTCGCCGACCTCGACGCCGGCAACGCTGCCGCCGTCGCCGCCGAGATCGGAAGCACCGACGTCGCGGTGCCGGTGGGTGTCGACGTCACCTCCGAGGAGCAGATCGCGGCCGCGTTCGAGCAGGCCGTGCTCGCGTTCGGCGGCGTCGACCTCGTGGTCAACAACGCCGGGCTGTCCATCTCGAAACCACTGCTGGAGACGTCGGCCGCGGACTGGGACCTGCAGCACGACGTGATGGCTCGTGGATCGTTCCTGGTATCCCGCGAGGCCGCCCGGGTGATGATCGACCAGGGGCTGGGCGGCGACATCGTCTACATCGCCAGCAAGAACGGCGTGTTCGCCGGCCCCAACAACGTCGCCTACGGCGCCACCAAGGCCGACCAGGCCCACCAGGTCCGTCTCCTCGCGGCCGAGCTGGGCGAGCACGGCATCCGGGTCAACGGCATCAACCCCGACGGCGTCGTCCGCGGCTCCGGCATCTTCGCCGGCGGCTGGGGCGCGCAACGAGCCGCCGTCTACGGCGTCCCCGAGACCGAGCTGGGCGCGTTCTACGCCCAGCGCACCCTGCTCAAGCGCGAGGTGCTGCCCGAACACGTCGCCAACGCGGTCTTCGCCCTCACCGGCGGCGAGCTGTCACACACGACCGGACTCCACATCCCGGTCGACGCCGGGGTCGCGGCGGCGTTCCTGCGATGAGCACGCTCACCGCGGCGGCGGTCGACCTGGGCGCCTCGAGCGGCCGGGTGATGCTGGCGCGGGTCGGGCCGGATCGCCTCGACCTCACCGAGATGCACCGCTTCCCCAACGTCCCGGTGCGGCTGCCCGGCGGGCTGCACTGGGACGTGCTGCGGCTGTACCGCGACGTGCTGGACGGGCTCGGGCAGGCCGCCCGGGCGACCACCGGCGGCGAGGTGCTGCGCAGCGTCGGCATCGACTCGTGGGCGGTCGACTACGGGCTGCTCGACGATGGCGGCGCACTGCTGGGCAACCCGTACCACTACCGCGACGGACGGACGTCCGGCGCCGCGGCGGCGGTGCACGCGCGGGTCGGCGAGCGTGAGTTGTACGACGTCACCGGCCTGCAGTTCCTGCCGTTCAACACCATCTACCAGCTGGCCGTGGAACCGGCCGCCGCGCTGGAGCGCGCCCGGCACGCGGTGCTCGTCCCCGACCTGCTGACCTACTGGCTGACCGGCGCGCTGGGCACCGAGATCACCAACGCGTCGACGACCGGTCTGCTGGACGTCCGCTCCGGCGACTGGGCGGCGCCGCTGTTCGACGTGCTGGGGCTGGCGCCGTCGCTGTTCCCGCCGCTGCGCCGGCCCGGCGACGTCGTCGGCCCGCTGCTGCCCGAGGTGCTCGACGACACCGGGCTGGACCCGTCCGTCGTCGTCACCGCGGTCGGGTCGCACGACACCGCGTCCGCCGTGGTCGGGGTGCCGGCCGCCGACGAGCGGTTCGCCTACATCTCCTGCGGCACGTGGTCGCTGGTCGGCGTCGAGCTGGACCGGCCGGTGCTCACGCCGGCCGGGCGAGCGGCGAACTTCACCAACGAAGGCGGCGCGGACAACACCGTGCGTTACCTGCGCAACGTCATGGGGCTGTGGCTGCTGAGCGAGTCGATCGCGACGTGGAACCGCACCGAGCCGCCCGCCGACCTGCCGGCACTGCTGGCGGCCGCCGCCGACGTGCCCGCCGGCGGCCCGGTCTTCGACCCCGACGACCCGGTCTTCCTGCCGCCGGGCGACATGCCCGCCCGCATCGCCGACATCCTGCGTGCGGCCGGGTCGCGGGTACCGGAGAGCCGGCCGGAGCTGGTCCGCTGCATCCTCGACAGCCTCGCCGCCGCCTACGCGCGCACCGTCCGCGCGGCCGCCGACCTGTCCGGCCGCACCGTCGACGTCGTCCATCTGGTCGGCGGCGGCGCCCGGAACGAGCTGCTGTGCCGGCTGACGGCCGACGCCTGCGGGCTGCCGGTGCTGGCGGGCCCGGTCGAGGCGACGGCGCTGGGCAACGTGCTCGTGCAGGCCCGCACCCACGGCGCCGTCGACGGCGACCGGTGGGCGTTGCGGGCGCTGCTGCGCTCCACTCAGCACGTGCGGCGGTACGAACCCGCTAGCCTGTAGCTGACCAGCCCGGACGCCGCCGACGGGAGGTCCCGCTCATGGCCGCCGACCGACCGCCCCGGCTACCGCCACGCTGGTTCGTTCGGACGTTCTGGACGCTGCACCGCGCGCTGTGCGGGGTCAGCCGCGGGCGGCTCGGCCTGTGGCGGCCGAAGCCCGGCGCGTGGGGCCTGGTGGCTGAACCTGCAGGCGCACCCGGACGCGACCGTCGAGCTGGCCGGGGCCACCCGCCCCGTGGTGGCGCACGCCGCCGAGGGAGCCGAGCGAGATCGGTTGTGGGCGACGTGGCGGCTCGTCGACGAGCAGTTGGACGGCTACGCCGCCAGGCGCCCGGGTGAGACCGCGGTCGTGGTGCTGGCACCGCGCCCCGGCGACTCGCGCTGACCGGCTGCCGGCCGCCGCGTTCCCTACCGTTACGCTCGGGCCCGTGATCCGGCCCACCACCGCCACCCACCTCGCACGTCTCGTCGCCGAGGAGCAGGCCGGCAGCCGGCTGCCCTCGGTCGCCGCCGGCATCGTCCGCGACGGCGAGCTCGTCTGGTCCGCCGCACGCGGCACCATCGACGGCCGCGAGGGCAGCCGCGAAGCCGACGAGCACACCCAGTACCGCATGGGCTCGATCACCAAGACGTTCGTCGCGGTGGCCGTCATGAGGCTGCGCGACGAGGGCCGGCTCGACCTCACCGACCCGCTCGGCAAGCACCTCCCCGACACCTCGATCGACGACGTCACCATCGCACAGCTGCTGTCGCACGGCGCCGGGCTGCAGGCCGAGACCGACGGGCCCTGGTGGGAGCGTACCGAGGGCGGGCCGTGGCGGTCTCTGGCGACGCAGCTGGGCCGGCGTCTCCCGGCGGGGCAGCGGTTCCACTACTCCAACGCCGGCTACGGCGTGCTCGGCGAACTGGTCGGCCGGCTGCACGGCCGGTCGTGGGCGAAGGTCGTGTCCGCCGAGCTGCTCGAGCCGCTCGGTATGGGCCGGACGACGACGCGGCCGGTGGCGCCGCACGCGCACGGCCTCGCCGTCCACCCGTTCGCCGATGTCGTCCTGGCCGAGCCCGAGCACGACGGCGGCGCGATGGCGCCGGCCGGCCAGCTGTGGTCGACCGTGCGCGACCTCGCGCGCTGGGCCGCGTTCCTCGGCGGCCGCACCGACGGGCTGCTGGCCGCCGAGACACTGACGGAGATGTTCCGCCCGCTGGTCGTCGTCGACGTGCCCGGCGCGCCGTGGACGGCCGCGCACGGCCTCGGCGTCCAGGTGTGGAACGACGGAGGCCGCAGGTTCACCGGACACGGCGGCTCGATGCCCGGCTTCCTCGCCGAGGTCCGGGTCGACGTCGAGACCGGCGACGGCGTCGTCGTGCTCACCAACACGACCGCCGGGTTGTCCCGCGGGTTCGCCGCCGAGTTGCTCGACGCCTTCGCCGCCGCCGAGCCGCGCACGCCGCCGGTCTGGCGGGTCGGTGCCGTGGGGCCGGAGGTGTTCGAGCTGATCGGCCACTGGTACTGGGGCGCGACGACGTACGAGCTGCGGGCCATGGACGACGGCTGGCTGCGGCTCGGTCCGGCCGACGGCGCCGGCCGGGCCTCGCGTTTCCGTCCCGACGGCGACGGCGGCTGGGTCGGCCTGGACGGCTACTACGCGGGCGAGCCGCTGCGCGTCGTCCGTCACGCCGACGGCACCGTGCGCCACCTCGACCTCGCGTCGTTCGTGTTCACCCGGACGCCGTACGACCCGCGCGCGGACGTTCCGGGCGGTGTCGAGCCGGCGGGCTGGCACTGAGGCCGTCATCGCGGTCGCCACGTTCGTCCTGGGTATGGTCTGAAGTGGAGGACGGCCGCGGGCCGGTTGGATCGGGCCCAGGACGGGAACACTGTCGGCCGTCACGCCCTGATCATCATCCTTGACCTCGTCTCTCGAGGGGAGCCGAGCAATGAGCGTCAGCGACGGTGACCGACGCCACGTTCGGATCCAATCGATTCCCGGTCCTGCCACGTATATGAGGTTGTGAGGGTGTCGGACGAGGCGCTGCTCGCCGGGATGGCCGCCGGCGACGCGGACGCGATGGCCGCGTTCGTCCGGCGCCACCAAGGGCGCGTCTACGGCCTGGCGCTGTCGGTCGTGGGGGTGCCCGCGATCGCGGAGGAGGTGGCGCAGGAAGCGTTCGTCCGGGCCTGGCGGCACGCCGGCAACTACGACGCCCGCCGGGCGCAGGCGTCGACGTGGCTGCTGACCATCACCCGCAACGTCGCCATCGACGTCCTGCGGGTCCGCCGGGAGCTGGCCGTCGAACCGGCCGTCGTCGCGGAGATGCTGATCTCCACCACCAACGACACCGACCGGGTCGCCGACAGCGAACGCATCACCACCGCACTGCGGGCGCTGCCCCGCGAGCAGGCGACGGCCGTCCTGCTGTCAGTACATTTCGGCTTGACCGCACGGGAGATCAGTGAGCAGCAGCAGATCCCCCTCGGTACGGCCAAGACTCGCATCCGGACCGGACTGTCGCGGCTGCGTGCGATGCTCGAGGTGAGTCATGGTTGATCCGACGAGGTGTGGCGAGGTCGCCGACGCCCTGGCCGAGGTGGCCACCGGCGCCGCCAGCGGCCCGGACCGCGCGCGCGTGCTCGCGCACCTGGCCGACTGCCCCGACTGCCGCCGCGAGCTGGAGGAGCTGACCCGGGTCGCCGACGAGGTCCTGCTGATCGCGCCCGAGCACGACCCGCCGGCCGGGTTCGAGGGCGCCGTCCTGGCCCGCATCGCGGCGCTGTCCGACGAGTCCGCAGCGGACGAGCCGGCGGAGCCGGTCACACAGCCGGTCGCGGAGCAGCCGCCGGCACCGCCCGCCGACGGTGGGCCGGACGCCGTCGTGACCCCGCTGCGCCCGCGACGCTGGCGCCGCATCCTGCCGTACGCGGCCGCCGCGGTGATCGCCGGCCTGGGCGGCGCCGGTGTGGTCTGGCAGGTGACCTCCGACGACCGCGACCTCGCCGCCGGCTACCGCGAAACGCTCGACGTGGCGAACGGCCGCTACTTCCACGCCGCCCCGCTCCTGGACGACGCCGGCACGCAGGTCGGGCACGTGTTCCTCTACCAGGGCGACCCGTCGTGGGTGTTCACCGTGCTCGGCGACACCGCGGAGCCGGGGACGTACGAGGTGTCGGTCGTCACCCACGACGGCACGCAGACCGTCGCCGACTACGAGGTGGGCCGGGCCGGCGGCGGATCCGGCGGCACGGTCGACGCGAACATCTACCAGATCGAGCGCATCGACCTGACCGGATCCGGCGGCGTCACCTACACAGCCGACCTGTCCGACGACACGGACTAGAACAACGGCAGGTGGGCCGACAGATCGGCGCGCTGCCCGCTGGCCAGGACGGTGCCGGCGGCGATCTCGGCGGCCCACGTGGTGCGCCCGCCGGCCAGCCGGAGCCACAGCGGCGGCGTGAGGTCGACGGTGTTGGGCGGCGTGCCGCGGGTGTGCCGTGGCCCCTCGATGCACTGGACGGCGGCGAACGGCGCGACGCGCACCTCGACGCTGCGGCCCGGCGCGCGGTCGGCCAGCACGTCGAGGAGCGTGCGGACGGCGAGCCTGATGGTGTCGCGGGGGATGGCGGGCGGGTCGGCGGACGGGACCGAGCGGGCGAGGTCGTCGGCGTGGACGGCGATCTCGATGACCCGGGTCAGCAGGTAGTCGCCCTGGCGGGCCGGCACCCGCCGCGTCGTCAGGACGACGTCGTCGAGCCCCCGCGCGTCGACGGTGGCGGCCGAGGCCTCGAAGCGGTCGTCGACGGCGGCGAGGACGCGGTCCTTGTCGTGCGCCGCAGCAGCGGCGATGGCGAGCGTCCGCTCGGACAGGTCGGCGGCGGCGCCTGCGTACGTCGTGAGGTAGTCGCTGAGGCTGCGAGCCGCGACCCCACGCGGGGCCGCTTCCGTGGCCGTCACCGAGTCGGCCACCAGCGCGACGTGCGCCGCGAGGTCGGCGACGGTCCAGCCGGGCAGCACGCTCGGGCCGGCCCAGTGCTCCGGCGGCAGCTCGGCCAGCCAGCCACGCAGCGCCTCGTGGCCACTGCGGTACGCCGCCCACGCCGTCGCCGGGTCCATCCGTTTCGCCACCCCGGCAGGCTACCCGCCAGGTCTGACGTCAGGGGGCGTGCGTCAGGGGCCACCGCTCGCCGGTTCCGCTGTCGATCAGCTCGGCCCGGTCGGCCAGCGCTTCCAGCGGCAGGACGTCGTAGACCGTCGCGGCGAGCGTACCGAGATCGCTCAGGTGGACGCGTGGCGCGAGCGAGCAGTGCGGGATCCACGAGCCCGGCCGATAGTGGTGGTGCAACTCGGCGCCGCGGTCGCCCAGGGCGCGGGCCACCCGCTCCTGCCGGGCGACGAGCTCCGCGCTGACCGCCGGAATCAGCCAGCACCGGCCCCGCCGGAACGTGCCGAGTCCGTCGAAGTGCAGCCGCACCGGCCCGGCGTCGGGCAGCGCCTCGACCGTGGCCCGGACGTCGTCGAGGTCCCAGCGGCGTAGCACCGCCAGCGAGACGTGCGGCACGTGCCGGCCGTGGGTGTGCGAGGTCAGCGACGCGATGCCTCGGTCCTCGAGCCGCCGCCAGAGCCGGCGGACGGCGGCATCGGCCCGAGGATCGAGCAGCAGACAGACGGCGAGCGCCATGAACCCACGCTAGGGGTAAGCCTCAGCGCGAGCCCCAGTTCCACGAGGGCCGGTCGAAGCGGTCCTGCCCCTCGATCCGGGTATCGCCGGTCTCCTTGACCAGCTCGACCCGGGCTGCCGCGGCGCCGATGTGGTCGATCAGCGCGTGCGAGTGCGTGACGACGACGATCTGTGTGGTCTCGTGCGCCGTGACGACGAGCTCGGCCAACGCCGGCACCAGGTGCGGATGCAGGCTGGTCTCGGGCTCGTTCAGCACCATCAGCGCGGGCGGCCGCGGTGTGAGCAGCGCGGCCGCCCAGAGCAGGAAGCGCAGCGTGCCGTCGGACAGCTCCGCCCCGGCCAGCGGGCGGAGCAACCCGTGCTGCCGGAAGGAGAGGTCGAGCCGGCCACCGACCTGGGCGATCTCGAGCCGTGAACCGGGAAAGGCACGGTCGACCGACTCGTCGAGCGCCTCGACCGCCCCGATCTCGCGGATCGTCTGCAGCGCGGCGGCCAGGTCGGCGCCGTCGTCGGCCAGGACCAGGGTGCGGGTGCCCAGCTGCGGCTGCCGGGCCGGTGCGCCGGCATCGGTGCGGAAGTGGTCGTAGAAGCGCCAGCCGCGCACTTGCTCACGGACCGTCAGCAGCTCGGGGGCGCGGGCGGGATCGGCGACCTCGCTCAGCATGCTCTCGAAGGTGCGCAGGCCTTGGGCCAGGTGCTCCCAATCGCCACCGCCAGAGCGTACTCGCACCAGTTCGTTGCGACGATCGGCCAGCCACGTCCCCGGCCGCAGCACCGGGCCGCTCCAGATCGCCTCGCGCTTGATCTCCGGGTCGAGGTCGAAGAACGCCGATCCGGCCGGTCGTGGCAGGCCGAGGTCGATCAGGTAGCCGAAGTCGTCGCCGGCGAAGCCCATGCGAACGTTGACCGGCTGGGACCGCCGGGTGCCCTGAATCGGCTGCCCTCCGGACCGCATCTCGCGGCTCGGCTTCTCCGGCCCGGCCCACGTGACTGACGGCATTCCGCCCTCGCGGGCGAGCGACGCGATGACGTCGCCGCGCGCGCACTCGGCGAGCAGCCGCAGCGCGCGGTACAGGCTCGACTTCCCCGTCCCGTTCGCGCCGGTGACGATGTCGAGGCCGGTCAGCGGCAGGACGAGGTCGCGCAGCGAACGGTAGTTCGCGATGGCGATCGTCCGCAGCATGGCCCCATCATGCCGTCAGGTCTCGTGACTACCGGCGCCGCCGTCACCGTAGGCGCAGAGCGTCGAGCAGGGCGAGCAGCGCGGCGACGGTGTCGTCGAGGTCGCGAGGGTCGTCGGAGCGGGCCAGCCAGAGGGCGGCCTCGTTCATCGCGCCGGACAGCAGGTGGGTCAGCGGTTCGACCGGCTGCGGCGCGAGGACACCGTCGTCGACGGCGGATTGCAGGGCCTCGCGCAGGTGCCGCCCGGAGGAGGCGTCGTCGAGGGCGCGCCAGTCGTCCCAGCCGAGCACGGCCGGCCCGTCGATCAGCATGATGCGCTGCACCTCGGGGTCGGCGCCGGCCCGCAGGAACGCCTCGCAGCCCGCGGTGAGCTGCCCCCATGCGTCGGGTCGTTCCTCGGCCGCGGCGACGACCCGTTCGGCGACCTGTGCCTGAACCCGCTCGACGACGGCCTGGAAGAGCGCCGCCTTGTTGGTGAAGTGGTGGTACAGCGCGCCTTTGGTGAGCCCGAGCGCGTCGACGATGCCGGCCAGGCTGACCGCCGCGTAGCCGTCGCGCGCGAACTGGCGGCGCGCCTCGGTGACCAGCGCGACGAACGTCGCCTCGCGCTGTTCGGCCTTCGACGGGGACATCCCACCTCCAGTTGACATACCAACGGTATGCATCGTAGCGTGCGGAACACATACCGACGGTAGGTATCCGAATTGAGGAGGACCCATGGCCATCAGCGGCTTCTACCCGGTCGTCTGCAGCTCCGACGTCGCCGCCGCGCGCGACTTCTTCACCGAGCACCTCGGCTTCACGCTCACCTTCGAGGCCGACTGGTACGTCAGCCTGCGCCACCCCGACGCCGCGCACATCGAGCTGGCGTTCGTCGACCACCGCCACCCGACCATCCCCGAGGGGTTCCGGCAGCCGGCCCGCGGACTGCTGCTCAACCTCGAGGTCCCCGACGTCGACGCCTGGTACGCACGGCTGGCCGGCGGCGCGGGGCTCCCCGTCGCCCTGGAGCTGCGCGACGAGGCGTTCGGCCAGCGGCACTTCGTCGTCGAGGCGCCCGACGGCGTGCTGGTCGACGTCATCACGCCGATCGAGCCGACCGGGGAGTTCGCCGACCAGTACGTATCTTGACAGAATGGTCGGGATTCGCCGACCATTCGGGAATGCCCGACCAGTCTGCCGTTCCCGACTACGAGCTCCCCGACGAACTCGAGCTCACCGATCCCGCGCAGTACCGGGCGCTGTTCGACGAGACCCGAATGAAGATCGTCAGCCTGCTGCTGGAGCGCGCCGCGACGACGACGGAGCTGGCGGCGGCGCTGGACAAGCCGAAGGGAACGGTCGGCCACCACCTGAAGGTCCTCGAGTACGCGGGCCTGGTGCACGTCGTGCGCACCAAACTGGTCCGCGCGATCGAGGCCCGCTACTACGGCCGCACCGCGCGCGTGTTCCTGTACCACGACTGGGACCGCGCCTCGTTCGACGGCATCGGGCTGGAGCCCAAGGGCCTGCTCGCCGAGACCACCGCGGAGATCGCCCAGCTCCCCGCGGAACTACTCGACCTCCCGATGCTGACGAACTCCCGCTACGCGCGCATCCCGGCCGAACGGGCGGAGGAGTGGCGGCAGCGGCTGATCGAGCTGCTCGACGAGTTCGTGCGGCAACCGCGCGAGGGTGACGTGACGTACGGTGTGCTGGTCGGGATCTTCCCGACGCAGCGCGGGCACCTGCCAGATCCGAAGGACGGTGCCGCGTGACCACCGAGACGACCGCGCCGGCCGGGCTGGGCCGCAACTACTGGAAGCTCTGGAGCGCGTCGGTCGTCTCCAACTTCGGCGACGGCCTGTCGGCGGTGGCGATCCCGTGGCTGGCCACCGCCGTCACCCGCGATCCGATGCAGATCGCGCTGGTCACCCTGGCCACCCGGTTGCCGTGGCTGCTGTTCTCGCTGCCGGCCGGGGTCATCAGCGACCGCCTCGACCGCCGCAAGCTGGTCGCCGTCATGGACGTCGCGCGGTTCGCCGTCATGGGCGCGTTCGCGTTCGTGGTGCTGAGCTGGCAGACCGACCTGCCGACGCCGGACCAGATCGCCGACGGCACCGCCGCCGTGCCCGAGAACGGCACCGTCCTGCTCGCGCTGCTGTACCTGATGGCGTTCCTGCTGGGCATGGCCGAGGTGCTGCGCGACAACACGGCGCAGACGCTGCTGCCGTCCGTCGTCGAGAAGGACCGGCTGGAGAAGGCGAACGGCCGCCTGTGGGGCGCCGAGGTCGTCGTCAACAACTTCGTCGGCCCGCCGCTGGCCGGCCTGCTGCTGGGCCTGGCGTTCGCGCTGCCGTTCTTCATCAACGCCGGCACCTTCGGCATCGCGGCGGCGCTGGTGTTCATGCTGGCCGGGCAGTTCGCGCCGAAGGGCAAGGTCAGCAGCGGCCGGATCAACTGGAAGACGGAGATTGCCGAGGGCGTGCGGTGGCTGTGGAACCACCACCTGCTGCGGTCGCTGGCGTTCCTGCTCGGCGCGGCGAACGGCCTACAGGCCGCCGCCATGGCCATCTACGTGCTGCTGGCGCAGGAGATCCTGGGCCTCAATGCGACGCAGTTCGGCATCATGCTGTCGGGGGTGGCGGTGGGCGCGGTGGCCGGGTCGCTGGTCGCCCACCGGGTCAGCGCCCGCATCGGCCCCGGCGCGTCGCTGATCGTCTCGCTGGTCGTGCTCGGCGGCACCCTGGGCGCCGTCGGCCTGCTGTCGTCGCCGGTGATCGTCTACGTGGTCTTCGTGTTCGAGGGCTTCTTCACCGTGCTGTGGAACGTCATCACGGTGTCGATGCGGCAGACGATCATCCCCGACCACCTGCTCGGCCGGGTCAACTCGGTGTACCGGTTCTTCGGCTGGGGCGCGCTCTCGGTCGGGACGCTGCTCGGCGGCGTCCTCGTGACGGCCGGCGGCGTCTGGCTGAGCCGCGAGTGGGCGCTGCGGCTGCCGTTCCTGGTCGCCGCGGCCCTGCACGTGGTGATGGTGCTCTACGCGCTGCCGCGGCTGACCACCGCCCGGATCGAGGCCGCGAAGGCTCAGGCCTCGAACGTCGAGGAGAGCGTCGACTCGTGAGCCGCGCGCAGTTCGTCGACCGGAACGACGAACTGCCCCTGGACGTCGAGCACGCCGCCGTCGTCGACCATGCCGATGCGCTGGTGCGGGAACCGCCGCGCCGAGCACATGTCGGTGAACCGGACCTCCTCCGAGCGCGGCACGACGACGATCGCGCGGGCCTGCGACTCGGAGAACAGGAACACGAACGGGTCGAGGCCGTCCGGCACCCACACCCGCGCGCCGACGCCGTAGCGCAGCACCGACTCGACCAGCGCGATGGCCAGCCCGCCGTCGGAGAGGTCGTGCGCGGCGTCGATCAGCCCGTCGCGTGAGGCGTTGACGAGGATCTCGGCCAGTTCGCGCTCGGCGGCGAGGTCGACCGAGGGCGGCCGCCCGCCCAGGTGCCCGTGCTCGGCCCACGCCCACTCGGAGCCGCCGAACTCGTCGCGCGTCTCGCCCAGCAGGTAGACGACCTGGCCCGACTCACGGAACCCCTGCGGCGTGCGGCGCGCGACGTCGTCGAGCACACCCAGCACGCCGACGATGGCCGTCGGCAGGATGGCGGTGTCGCCGGTCTGGTTGTACAGCGACACGTTGCCGCCGGTGACCGGGGTGCCCAGCGCCTGGCAGCCGTCGGCCAGGCCGCGGATCGCTTCGGCGAACTGCCACATGACGGCGGGGTCCTCGGGCGAGCCGAAGTTGAGGCCGTCGGTGACGGCGAGCGGCCGGGCGCCGGTGGTGGCGACGTTGCGGTAGGCCTCAGCCAGCGCCAGCTGCGCGCCGGTGTACGGGTCGAGCTTCGCGTAGCGGCCGTTGCCGTCGGTGGCGATGGCCACGCCCAGCCCGGTCGACTCGTCGATGCGCAGCACGCCGGCGTCCTCGGGCTGCGCCAGCACGGTGTTGCCGAGCACGTAGCGGTCGTACTGGTCGGTGATCCAGGCCTTCGACGCGAGGTTCGGCGACGCCAGCAGCCGCAGCAGGGTGCCGCGCAGCTCGTCGCCACTCGACGGGCGGGCCAGACCCTCGGGGCCGGCCGCCTGCAGCTCGTCCTGCCACGGCGGACGCGCGAACGGCCGCTCGTAGACCGGGCCGTCGTGTGCGACGGTGCGGGGGTCGACGTCGACGATGGTCTCGCCGTGCCAGTCGATGATCAGCCGGCCGGTGCCGGTGACCTCGCCGATGACCGCCGTCTCGACGTCCCACCTGGCGGTGATGGCGAGGAACGCGTCGAGGTTCTCGGGCGTGACGATGCCCATCATGCGTTCCTGCGACTCCGACATCATGATCTCGCCGGGCGTGAGGCTGGGGTCGCGCAGCAGCACCTTCTCGAGCTGCACGTACATGCCGCCGTCGCCGTTGCTGGCCAGCTCGGAGGTGGCGCAGGAGATGCCGGCCGCGCCGAGGTCCTGGATGGCCTCGACGACCTGCGCCCCGAACAGCTCGAGGCAGCACTCGATGAGCACCTTCTCCATGAACGGGTCGCCGACCTGCACCGCCGGCCGCTTTGACGGCTTCGTGTCATCGAAGGACTCCGACGCCAGGATCGACGCGCCGCCGATGCCGTCGCCACCCGTGCGCGCACCGAACAACACCACCTTGTTGCCGACGCCGGTGGCGTTGGCCAGGTGAATGTCGTCGTGCTTCATGACGCCGACACACAGCGCGTTGACCAGCGGGTTCGCCGCGTACGACGGGTCGAAGACGACCTCGCCGCCGATGTTGGGCAGGCCCAGGCAGTTGCCGTAGCCGCCGACCCCGGCCACGACGCCGGGCAGCACCCGGTGGGTGTCGTCGGCGTCGAGCGGGCCGAACCGCAGGGAGTCCATGACGGCGACCGGCCGCGCGCCCATGGCGAGGATGTCGCGCACGATGCCGCCGACGCCCGTCGCCGCGCCCTGGTACGGCTCGACGTAGGACGGGTGGTTGTGCGACTCGATCTTGAAGGTGACCGCGTAGCCGTGGCCGATGTCGACGACGCCGGCGTTCTGGCCCATGCCGACCAGCAGCGCGTCGGACTGCGGCGCCTTGTCGCCGAACTGGCGCAGGTGCACCTTGGAGCTCTTGTACGAGCAGTGCTCGGACCACATGACGCTGTACATCGCCAGTTCGGCGTTGGTGGGCCGGCGGCCGAGGATGTCGCGGATGCGCTGGTACTCGTCGGCCTTGAGACCCAGCTCGTCCCAGGGCTGCGACTGGTCGGGGGTCTTCGCGGCCAGCTCGACGGTGTCGATCACGAACGGACCAGTCCTTCCAGGACAGACGTGAAGAAGCCGAGGCCGTCGGTGGTCGGCCCGGTGAGCGACTCGACCGCGTGCTCGGGGTGCGGCATCAGCCCGACGACGTTGCCGCGGGCGTTGGTGACGCCGGCGATGTCGCGGTAGGAGCCGTTGGGGTTGTCGCCGGCGTAGCGGACGACGACCCGGCCCTCGGCCTCGAGCTCGTCGAGCGTGCGGTCGTCGGCGACGTAGCCGCCCTCGCCGTTCTTCAGCGGGATGACGATCTGCTGGCCGGCCGCGTAGCCGGACGTCCACGCCGTGGCCGTGTTCTCGACCCGCAGCGGCTGGTCGCGGCAGACGAACTTGCGGTGGTCGTTGCGGATCAGCGCGCCTGGCAGCAGGTGAGACTCGCACAGCACCTGGAAGCCGTTGCAGATGCCGAGCACCGGCAGCCCGCCGCGGGCGGCGTCGACCAGCGGCTCCATGACCGGCGCGAACCGGGCGATGGCGCCGCAGCGCAGGTAGTCGCCGTAGGAGAAGCCGCCGGGCAGCACGACGGCGTCGACACCGTGGAGGTCGGCGTCGCCGTGCCAGAGGGAGACCGCCTCGCCGCCGGCGACCCGGACGGCCCGGGCGGCGTCGCGGTCGTCGAGGGAGCCGGGGAACGTGACGACGCCGATGCGCATCAGACGCCGGCCTCCACGTGGACGGTGAAGTCCTCGATGACCGGGTTGGCGAGCAGGGTCGCGGCGGCGCGCTCGATCTCGGCGACCGCTTCGGGCGTCGCCTCGCCGTCGAGCTCGATCTCGAAGCGCTTGCCCTGCCGGACCGAGGCGACTCCCTCGAATCCGAGCCGGCCGAACGCACCCTGCACGGCTTTGCCCTGCGGGTCGAGAATTTCGGGTTTGAGCATGACGTCGACAACGACGCGGGCCACGGGCACGCTCCTCGCGCGGCGGAGAACTGGGGCGTGCTCCAGGATACCCAGTCGGGTCGGGGCATGAGGTGTCTCCCGGGTCCGGCCGCCCGCCAGGCCATGACGGAACGGGGCAGGACCAGGTCATCCCCGGTCGGCGGTGGTGCGGTCCGCGCCCTGCCCGGACCGACCACCGCCGGCCGTGACCCAACCCATCACCGGCCGCTGCGGACGGCCGGCCGCACACTCAGTCCGGGACGACCAGCCGGAATCCGACGCCGCGCACGGACACCACGCGCAGCTCGTCGACCACCAGCGCCAGCCGCCGCCGCAGCCGCTTCACGGCCGACACGACGGGGTCGGCGTCGCCCAGGTAGCGGGTCTTCCAGATCCGCGCCATCAGCTCCTCGAACGTCCAGACCCGGCCCGCCTCCGTCGCGAGCGTGGCCAGCAGGTCGAACTCGCGGGCGCTCAGCGCGATGTCGACGTCGCCCCAGGTGACCTGCCGCGATACCAGGTCGACGCGGAGACAGCCCCGCTCGATGACGCGGGTCTCGAGGTCCTCGACGCCGGCCGGACTGTCGGGTATGCCCGTCTCGCCGACCAGCAGCCGGCGCGCCGCCTCAGTGTCCGGCGCGATCATCACGATGGCCCGGCGGTCGATCGCCTGGGCGATCGCGGTCGAGTCCTTCAGCGACGTACCGACGCAGATGACGAAAGGCGTGATCGTTTCAATGTACGGAGCTGCGGACACCGCGCACCAACTCCCTGCAAACCGCCCCACCGATTGCTTGGAGCATGACAGGTTTCGCGACGCTTTGGTATGTCTCGCGGAATATTTCCGGTTAAATCCAGGGCATCCCGGAGTCAATCCATGTGACATCGCCCGTCAACGGCCTCGATCTTGCCCCTGAACCGACCTTGTCGCCGGTAGCCGGACGTAGCGAGGATGGCGCCACCGCATTCCGGACAGTGTGACACGGCGCCCGTCACCCTGCCTCCGCCGTGTCGCGCTCACACAGGAGGTCCCCGTGCAGCTACCAGCCCACCGCGGGCGGCGATATCTCGCCGCAGTACTCTCGGTCTTCGCCTTGGTGTCGGCGGTCCTGGCCGCCACACCGGCGCAGGCCGGATTCGGCCGGCCGGCCGAGCCGGCGTCGAAGATCGAGCCAGGAGTGTTCGACCCCGACGCCGTCAAGGACAGCGCGGACTTCTGGGTCCGGTTCAGCTCGTCCGCCCGGACGACGTCCGCGACCGCCATCACCGACTGGACCGAACGTGGTCAGTTCGTGGTCGACCAGCTCAAGGCGACCGCCGAGCAGTCCCAGGCCACCGTCCGCAAGCTCCTCGACGAGCGCGGCGTCGGCTACCAGGCGCACTGGATCACCAACGCGATCCTGGTCGAGGACGGCACCCGCGCCCTGGCCGAGCAGATCGCCGCGCTCGACGGCGTCGAGCAGATCCGTGCGCCGCGCACGTACGAACGGCCCGAGCCGGTCGACACGAAGCCGTCCAGTGGCATGGGCACCGCCGCCGTCGAGTGGGGCATCTCGAACATCAACGCCGACGACGTCTGGTCCCAGTTCGGCGTCCACGGCGAAGGCATCGTCGTCGCCAACATCGACAGCGGCGTCGACTACGACCACCCGGCGCTGGTCGAGCAGTACCGCGGCAACAACGGCGGCAGCTTCGACCACAACTACAACTGGTTCGACGCCACCGGCTCCAACGACACCCCGTTCGACGGCGCCGGCAACTCGCACGGCACCCACACGATGGGCACGATGGTCGGCGACGACGGCAGCGGCAACCAGATCGGCGTCGCGCCCGGAGCGCAGTGGATCGCGGCGAACGGCTGCAACACCTGCTCCGACGCCGACCTCATCGAGTCCGGCGAATGGATGCTCGCGCCGACCGACCTCGACGGCCAGAACGCAGACGTCTCGAAGCGGCCGCACATCGTCAACAACTCGTGGGGGTCGATCTTCCCGTCGAACGACCCGTTCATGGAGGACATCCTCATCGAGTGGGCCAACGCCGGCATCTTCGGCGTCTGGGCCAACGGCAACAGCGGCGACTCCTGCGAGAGCAGCGGCTCGCCGGGCAGCCGGACGATCAACTACTCCGTCGGCGCGTACGACGTGAACAACGACATCGCCGACTTCTCCGGCCGCGGACCCGGCCAGGACGGTGAGATCAAGCCGAGCATCTCCGCGCCGGGCGTAGCGGTGCGCTCGTCGATCAACGGCGGCGGCTACAACCTGCTGTCCGGCACCTCGATGGCCACCCCGCACACGGCCGGTGCCATCGCGTTGCTGTGGTCGGCCGCGCCGTCGCTGGTCGGCGACATCGAGGGCACCCGCGCACTGCTCGACGAGACCGCCATCGACGTCGAGGACCTCACCTGCGGCGGCACCGCGGACGACAACAACGTCTGGGGCGAGGGCCGGCTCGACGCGCTCGCGCTGATCGAAGCCGCCCCGACAGGTCAGACCGGCACGCTGGCCGGAACCGTCACCACCGCCGGCTCCCCGGTCGGGGGTGCCACCATCAGCGTCGCCGGCCCGATCGAGCGGGAGACCACCACCGCCGCCGACGGCACCTATTCGCTGGTGCTCACCGCCGGCGACTACGACGTGACGGTGTCGGCGTTCGGCTACGAGACCGTGACGGCCACCGCCACCGTCGCCGCGGAGGGCACGACGACGCTCGACGTCGCTCTCGAGGCGGCCACCAGCCACCCCGTCACCGGCACCGTCACCGACGCCCTCTCCGGGGCGCCGGTCGCCGGAGCCACCGTGAGCATCGACGGCGCGCCCGTGGAACCGGTCACGACCGGCGCCGACGGCACGTACGCGTTCGCGGCGGTCCCGGCCGGCTCGTACGAGCTGACCGCGGACGGCGGGCGGTGCACCGATCCGCTCACGCAGGCGCTGACCGTCAGCGGGCCGTCGACGCTGACCTTCGCTCTGCCGAAGCGGACCGACGGCTACGGCTACTTCTGCACCACCGGCCCGTCGGAGTACGTCGAGGGCACCGACCAGGTGTCCCTGACCGGGGACGAGGCGACGGCCTCGGTCGCGTTGCCGTTCGACTTCCCGTTCTACGGCGAGAGCTACGACACCGCGTACCTGTCGTCCAACGGGCACGTGAACTTCCTCGCGCCCATCACCAACTACACCAACTCGGCGCTGCCCAACGCGGCCGCGCCGAACGCCACGCTGGCGCCGTTCTGGGACGACCTGCACATCCAGGCCGGCGGCGGGGTCTACACCGGCACCGTCGACGGCGGGTTCGTCATCGAGTACCGCAACGTCTCGTTCTTCAACGTCGCGAACGTGCGGATCGACTTCAGCGTGACGCTCTACGAGGACGGCACCGTCACCTTCGCCTACCGGAACCTCGACCCGGCCCAGGCGCGGGAACTCGGCAACAGCGCGACCGTCGGCATCGAGAACGCCACCGGCACCGACGCCCTGCAGTACTCGTTCAACGAGGCCGCGCTCTCCGACGACACGGCGATCACGTTCGAGCTGCCGCCGAACGGGTTCGTCACCGGCACCGTCACCGACGCCAACGACGGCCTGCCGATCGAGGGCGCCACGGTGGCCGCCGTCGCACCCGACGGCACCGTCGCCCGCCAGACCAGCACGGACGAGGACGGCGCCTACCGCATGCAGGTGTTCTTCGGCGCCTACACGGTGCAGGCCGGCAGTAGCGGGTACGAGACCGGCTCCGAGGACGTGCTGATCAACCAGGACGGCGAGGTCAACACCGTCGACTACGCGCTGCGCACCGGCATCGCCGTCGTCGAGGCCGACGAGTTGTCCTGGACGATCACCGAGGGCCAGACCCGCTCCGGCGAGGTCACCATCACCAACAGCGGCTCCGCGGACCTGACCTGGGAGGCCACCGAGGTCGACCGCGGCTCCGGCCGCCAGACGGCGGCCACCCCGGCGCTGATGGGCAGCTCGAAGGTGGACCCGAACGCCACCAACGCGCTCGGCACGTACTCCGAGGAACAGCTGGCCGAACTGGCGTCGCGGGACATGGCGCCCGCCGCGCCCGGCGACGTGCTGGCCCAGTGGGACGCCGCCGGCGTCTCGGTCGCCTGGGGCGTCGGCTTCGACGGCGACGTCTGGGTGTCCGACCCCGACAGCATCACCAACCACCAGTTCTCCACCGAGGGCGAGCCGGGCGAGGTGTTCCCGGGCAACTGGGGCGGGGTCTGGAACGGTGACCTGGCGCTGGACGCCAGCACCGGCGCGATGTGCCAGGTCAACGTCGGCGGCGACAACGCGATCCACTGCTTCGACACCGCCGACGGGTCCGAGCAGTACGTGATCTCGGGCTCGCCGTGGAACGGGATCTCGCAGCGCGGCCTCGCCTACAACCCCGTCGACGACGTCTTCTACATCGGCGGCTGGAACGAGGGCGTCATCTACACCGTCGCGGGCCAGTCGCACGACGACCCGGGCGCCACCCTCGCCCAGTGCGAGACCGAGGACGCGTCGATCGCCGGCTTGGCCTACAACCCGACGGCGGACGTGCTGTGGATGGTCAACAGCTCCCTGACCACGTTCATCTACCAGATCGACCCGTCGAACTGCGCCACGATCTCGACCATCGAGTTCCCGGAGCAGGGCTCGGGCCCGGGCGCCGGCCTGGAGATGAACACCACCGGCGAGCTGTGGGCGACCAGCCAGCTGACGAACACGGCGTACCTCATCGACACCGGCGTCCCCAACGCCAGTGACGTGCCGTGGCTCTCGGAGGACCCGGCGTCGGGGACCCTTGCGCCGGGCGAGTCGGTGACGGTGACCGTCACGGCCGACAGCACCGACCTCGAACCGAACCTGTACGAGGCGACGCTGACGATCGCGACGAACGCCGGGCGGGTCCCGAACCACCAGCTCCCGGTCTCGTTGCTGGTGCCTGCCTACCAGGTGGGCGTCAACGCGGGCGGCGCCGCCTACACCGACGGCGAGCTGGACGTGTGGCAGGCGGACAAGCAGTACACCGCCGGCTCCTGGGGCTGGGTCGGCCAGCGGGTCGAGGTGACCACCACCAACCGGGCGATCGGCGGCACCGAGGACGACGCGCTCTACCAGAGCCGGCGGTCGGGCATCTTCAGCTACCGGTTCGACAACGTGCCGGCCGGCACGTATGAGGTGGAGCTCGGGTTCGCGGAGTTCCAGGCCAACATGCTGCCCGGGCGCCGCGTGTTCGACGTCAGCCTCAACGGCGCCTACGTCCTGGTCAACCACGACGTGGCCGCCGAGGTCCGCGGGCTGTGGGCCGACCAGCACACGTTCGTCGTCGAGCACCAGGGCGGGCCGCTGAACCTCCAGTTCCACGACCGCTTCGGCTATCAGCTGCCGATCGTCAACGCCCTGCGCGTGACCGACCGGCCCGACCTGTAGGAGGAGATCACCGTTCCGGGGGCGGTGCCGTTCGCGGCGCCGCCCCCGGCGCACGTTCAGCGGTAGTAGAGCCGGTAGGTGAGTCCGGCCAGCCGGCACTGGGTCTCGTTCGCGATGCCCTCGGCCTTCAGGATCTGACCCGTGAAGGCGCATTGGGCCTGGGTTCGGTGGGTGCTGTGGTAGCGCCAGGGCCGGGTGATACCCCGCTCAGCGGTCGTCGAGGCGTGGTCCACGACCGCGGTCTGTGCTCCGGCCGCCGGCAGTGCGGCCGGCTCGGCGGCCGTCGCCGTCGCGGCGCCCGCCATCGCCGCAGCGATCATCGCCAGGCCGGCGAACCCGGCCACCGCCGCCCCTCTGAAGTTGGACATCGAATCTCCTCCGCGGTCACGCGCCCGACGGGCGCCGCGCCCGCCGGATGCGAGCACGGCGACGACGCTACGAAGACCCGCTTTCAGCGCACTTGCCTGCCGCTTACGGCCCGCGCGTCCTCCCACGACTTCCTGGACCCGAATACTTAAGTGGATACTTGACTTTTCAGTTCCGGCGATTAAAGTTAAGTGCATGCTTAAGCGTGAGGCAGCGGACCGCGTGTTCCACGCTCTCGCGGACACCAACCGGCGAACCGTCATCGAGCGCCTGACCCGCGGCCCGGCCACCGTGAGTGAGCTGGCGGCCCTGCTCGGGGTGACCGTCGCCGCGACGGTCCAGCACCTCCGGGTGCTGCAGGACAGCGAGCTGGTGCGGTCGGAGAAGGTCGGCCGGGTTCGCACCTGCCAGATCGATCCGGCCGGCCTGCGCAACGCCGAGGCGTGGTTGCGGCGTCAGCGCACGGCGTGGGAGCACCGCCTGGACCGCCTCGGCGCGGTCCTCGACGACCAGACGAAGGAGTCAGAATCATGACCGGCCACACAGTGAAGCACAGCACGTTCACGCTGGAGCGGACCTACGCCGCACCGCCCGCCGCGGTCTTCGCGGCCTGGTCCGACCGCGACACGAAGGCCAAGTGGTTCGCGGCCGACGACGGTCGCTACTCGCTGGACTTCCGGGTCGGCGGCACCGAGGCCGTGCACGGCGGCGACGGAGTCGACCTCGTCGCGAGGAGCGAGTACCACGACATCGTCCCCCAGGAGCGCATCGTCTACAGCACGACCCTGTTCGCCGACAAGGTCCTGTCGACCGTGTCGCTGACCACCGTGTGGTTCGTCCCCGCCGGCGACGGGACCCGCCTGGTGCTCACCGAGCAGGGCACCTTCCTGGACGACCAGGAACAGCCCGAGTGGCGCGAGCAGGGCACCGGTGACTGGCTGGACGCCCTCGGCCGCCAGGTGGCCCAGCGATGACGCCCGACAGCGACCAGCAGATCCGGGAGCTGCTGGAGACCCGGACTCGGGCGTACGATCGGCGCGACGCCGCCACGGCGGCCGCCGCCTACGACGACGACCTGGTGCTCTACGACGCGGTCGGCCCGTTCGTCCGCCGCGGCGAGGATCCGTCCGGCCGGCTGGAGCGATGGATCGCGTCCTACCGCACCCCGATCGGGCACGAGATCCGCGACCTGGAGATCACCGCCGGAGCCGATCTCGCGTTCTGTCACTTCCTGGTCCGGATCAGCGGAACGATGCGGGACGGCACCGAGGTCGCCATGTGGGTGCGCGCGACGAGCTGCCTCCGCCGACAGAGCGGCACCTGGACGATCGTTCACGAGCACGCGTCCGTGCCGTTCGACGCCGGCACCGGCCACGCCGTGCTGCGCAGCGAGCTCTCATGACTCGCCAGCACCAGGTCCAGGACGTCCTGGACGGGCTCCGCCGCTACAGGATCGGCGACGGCGTGTAGGCGGCGGCCACCGGATGGGCGGCGGCGATCTCGTCGACCCGCGCGACCACGGCGCCGACCTGCGCGCGCGCAGCGCCGGTGAACTCCAGGGGCGACCGGACCAGCGAGTCGAGATGCGCGCGGTCCAGCCCCAGCCGGGAGTCGCCCGCCAGCCGCTCGAACAGGTCGTTGCGCTCGGCCCCCTGCTCACGCATGGACAGCGCGACCGCGACGGCGTGCTCCTTGATGGCCTCGTGGGCGGTCTCGCGCCCGACCCCGGCCTTGACGGCGGCCATGAGGACCGACGTGGTGGCGAGGAAGGGCAGGTAGCGGTCGAGTTCGCGGGCGATGACCGCGGGGTAGGCGCCGAACTCGTCGAGGACGGTGAGGAACGTCTCGAACAGGCCGTCGACCGCGAAGAACGCGTCGGGCAGCGCGACTCGGCGGACGACCGAGCAGAACACGTCGCCCTCGTTCCACTGGGCGCCGGCGAGTTCGGCGGCCATCGAGGCGTAGCCGCGGAGGACGACGGCGAGGCCGTTGACCCGCTCGCAGGACCGGGTGTTCATCTTGTGCGGCATGGCGCTGGAGCCGACCTGGCCGGCCTTGAACCCCTCGGTGACCAGCTCCTGCCCGGCCATCAGCCGGATCGTGGTGGCCAGCGACGACGGCCCGGCGGCCACCTGGACCAGCGCGGACACGACGTCGTGGTCGAGGGAGCGCGGGTAGACCTGGCCGACGCTGGTGAACACCCGCTCGAACCCGAGGTGCCCGGCGATGCGCTGCTCGAGCGACGCGATGCGGGCGGCGTCGCCGCCGAGCAGGTCGAGCATGTCCTGCGCCGTGCCGACCGGGCCCTTGATACCGCGCAGCGGGTACCGGGCGATCAGCTCCTGCACGCGGTCGAACGCCACCAGGACCTCGTCGGCGGCCGACGCGAAGCGCTTGCCGAGCGTCGTCGCCTGGGCGGGGACGTTGTGGCTGCGGCCGGCCATGGTGGTCTCGGTGTGCTCGGCGGCCCGCGTGGCGAGCCGGACGAGGACGGCGACCATGCGGTCGCGGACGTGCTCGAGCGACAGCCTGATCTGCAGCTGCTCGACGTTCTCGGTGAGGTCGCGGCTGGTCATGCCTTTGTGGACGTGCTCGTGGCCGGCCAGCGCGTTGAACTCCTCGATGCGCGCCTTGACGTCGTGGCGGGTCACCCGTTCGCGCGCGGCGATGGAGTCGAGGTCGACGTCCTCGAGCACCGCCCGGTAGGCCTCGACCACGCCGTCGGGGACGTCGACGCCGAGGTCGCGCTGGGCCTGCAGCACGGCCAGCCAGAGCCGCCGCTCCAGGACGATCTTGTTCTGCTGCGACCACAGCCGGGTCAGCTCCGGCGAGGCGTAGCGAGCGGCGAGGACGTCGGGAATCGTGGGCTTGTCGGGCACGACGCCCATTCTCCCGCACGACCTCCCCCCGGTCGGCACCACCCGTTTGGAGATCGGGCGTTCGGGCACCAATCGGGCGGGAATGAGAAGAAGGAGGCACCATGGAGTTCCTGCTCTGGATCCTGGCCGTCATCCTCGTGATCGGGGGCATCGTCTCGCTGGTCCGCGGCCAGTTGTTGTGGGGCATCGTCCTCATCGTTGTCGGCCTGCTGGTCGGGCCCGGCGGGGTGAGCGTCTTCACCTGACGGAGCGGCGCGGCCGCGGCCGGCGCGCTCAGCCGGCCGCGAGCCGTGGCACCTCGGCCAGGAACTCCCGCAGGACCGCGCGGATGCGCTCCGGCGGCATCCTGGCGGGGACGAACATGGCCTGGGTGGCCAGCCCGTCGACGAAGACGTGCAGGTACTCCGCCCAGGTCTGCACTCGCGGGTCGACGTTCACCGGCTCGCCCTCGAACCCGGCCAAGGCGAACACGACCTGGACGTGCAGTCCGCGCTGGCCGTCCCACAGCTCCTCCGCGCCGGCCAGCGGCTCCTGACGTGACCACTCCGTCACCGCGAGCCACAACAGGAACTCCTCGCGCCGCCGCTCGTCCAGCGGGATCAGTTCCTCGAGCAGCCCGGCCACCAGCTCCAGCAGCGGCAGCCGCCCCCGATCGGCCTCGACCCGCTCGCGGATGCGCCGTTCCACTCGCTCGTTGACCACCGTCGCGACGAACTCGCGCAGCTCACGCTGGGTGGAGAAGTAGTACCGCAGCGCACCGGTCGACCAGCCGGCCTCGGCCGCCACCGTCCGCACGGACGCGCCGGCGGCGCCGTCGCGCACCACCACCCGCAGTGCCGCTTCGGCCAGCTCGCGCCGGCGCTGCTCGTGGTCGACCACCTTCGGCATGGACTCTTTCTATCACGACTGTGCTAATTTATTTCGCACAGCCGTGTCGCAACGTCCCGAAGGAGACCACCGTGGGGCTCGACGTCATCCTGCCGGTCTATGGCCTGGCCCTGCTCGACACCATGAGCCCGGCCACCATCGGCATCTCGATCTACCTGCTGCTGACGGCCGGCACACGGACGCCGCGGCTGCTGTTCAGCTACCTCGCGACCGTCGCGCTGTTCTACTTCTGCCTCGGCACCGCACTGATGGCCGGGCTCGGCGCCGTCGTCGACTCGCTCGACGACGCGGCGAACAGCCGGACCGCGTACCTGGTCCAGGCCGGCATCGGCGCCGCCCTGTTCATCGGCGCCTGGTTCGTGCCGACGAAGAAGAAGGACGGCGACGCCGGAGGCGGCGGCGAGCACGGACGGCGGGAACGGCGGGCAGGACGGGCGCAGACGGTCCCGGCGATGGTCGGGCTCGGCGTCACCACCGGGTTGCTGGAGGCCGCGACGGCACTGCCGTACCTGGCCGCGATCGGCCTGATGACATCGAACGGGCTGAGCCCGGCGCAGTGGGTGCCGCTGCTGGCCGGCTACAACGTGATCATGGTGCTGCCGGGGGTGCTGCTGTTCCTGGTCTGGCGGGCGGCCGGCGAGCGGGTGCGCCCGCGGCTCGAGCGAATCCGCGACTGGTTGCAGGCCAACTCCGCCGAGACGCTGGGCTGGATCATGGGCATCGCCGGCGTCCTGCTGGTGCGCGACGCGGTGTACGTGCTGAACACCGAGTTCCGGTTCTTCGGCTGACGACAGGTGCTAGCATCCTAGCCATGGCCGACAAGGTGCAGTTCAACGTCTACCTTCCGCCGGACGTCGTGCGCGCCACCAAGCACCGCAGCATCGACGAGGAGCTGAGCCTGTCGGCCTTCGTCGAGAAGGTGCTCCGGCAGTACCTCGCCACCGCGGAGCAGGAGGACCCCCGATGACACTCACCGTCCGACCGGTCCGGCGCACGGCGCACGCCGACGCGTGGGTCCGGGTCGTCGAGGCTCTCGGCGGTGTCGCCGCCGGCCGCGACGGCGACCGCGTCGACCTCGCGCTGGGGCACGGCCGGGTCACCGTCGTCCGCGCGGACGAGTCCGGCACCGAGCTCGGCTTCGAGGCACCCGACCTGCTCGCCGTCGCCGCGGAGTGCGAGCGCAACGGCCTGGCGACGATGTCCGCCGGCGGTCGGCTGGAGCTCACCGGGCCGGACGGCCTGCGGGTGCACGTCGACGAGCGCCCGGACGCCGTGCCACCGCCCGGCGCCGACCCCGCGCTGTCCACGCTGCCGCTCTGGTACTCGCCGGACGTCGCGGGCGCGGCCGCCGTGCTCGACCGCCTCGGGCTGACGGTGCGCATCGCGTCGCACATCGGCGACTGGGTCGACTTCATCGCGCCCGGCGGCGGGCTGGTGGCCGCACACCGCGCCGACGTGCCCTCCGTCCAGCTCTCGTTCGAGTACGACGGCGACGTCCGTGCGCTGGCCGCCCGGCTGGCCGGCCGCGGCCTGACCGCGTCCGTCGTCGACGAGAACTACGGGCTCACCGTGCGGGTGCCCGATCCCGACGGCACCGGCGACATCTGGGTGAACCAGATCCAGACCGACCTGCACGGCTACCGTCGCGCCGGTGGCTAGGGTGTCCGGACCCGCCGGAATGCCGCCGCGGCGTGCCGGGGTTGTTACACAAGGCCGGATCCGCGGCCGTCCCCCGAGTCACGAACGAGGCATTCCATGACCCGACCGATCCGTATCGGCGTCCAGATCCAGCCGCAGCACGCCGACTACCGGGAGATCCGCCGCGCCGCCGCCGAGGCCGAGGACGCCGGCGTCGACATCGTCTTCAACTGGGACCATTTCTTCCCCCTGCGCGGTGAGCCCGACGGCAAGCACTTCGAGTGCTGGACGATGCTCGGCGCATGGGCCGAGCAGACGTCGCGGGTGGAGATCGGCGCGCTGGTGAGCAGCGTCGGTTATCGCAACCCCGAGCTGCTGGCCGACATGGCCCGCACCGTCGACCACATCAGCGACGGCCGGCTGATCCTCGGCATCGGCGGTGGCTGGTTCCAGCGCGACTACGACGAGTACGGCTACGAGTTCGGCACCGCCGGCAGCCGGCTGGACGACCTGGGCGAGGCGCTGCCGCGCATCAAGGACCGCTGGTCCAAGCTGAACCCGAGCCCGACCCGCGACATCCCGATCCTCATCGGCGGCGGCGGCGAGAAGAAGACCCTGCGCCACGTCGCCGAGCACGGCACCATCTGGCACGCCTTCGGCGACGCGGCCGTGCTGCGGCACAAGAGCGAGGTGCTCGACGGCTGGTGCGCGACCGTCGGCCGCGACCCGGGCGAGATCGAGCGCTCGACGGCGGTCAGCGGGCGGCCCGGGGCGGCCGCCGAGGAGCTGGTCGACCTGGGCATCAGTCTGTTCACGATCAGCGCGTCCGGCCCGCTGTACGACCTCGGTTCGCTGAGCGAGTGGGTCGCCTGGCGCGACCGCCTCAACGCCGCCTGAGCGAGCCGCCCGACCGCTGAGCCCGAGACGGCATTCCCTGCCGCTCGGGCGGTCCGGTGGCGGGCGAAGATCAGCGCCCGATGATCAGACTCATCGCCTCGGCCCGCGTGGTGGCGTTGCGCAGCTGGCCACGGACGGCGCTGGTGAGCGTCTTCGCGCCCGGCTTGCGGACGCCGCGCATCGTCATGCACAGGTGCTCGGCCTCGACGACGACGATGACGCCGGCCGGCTTGAGGAGGTCGACCAGCGAGTTCGCCACTTGCGAGGTGAGCCGCTCCTGCACCTGGGGCCGCTTCGCGTAGACGTCGACCAGCCGGGCCAGCTTGGACAGCCCGGCGATGCGCCCGGAGGGGCCGGGGATGTAGCCGACGTGGGCGTAGCCGTAGAACGGGACCAGGTGGTGCTCGCACATCGAGGCCAGTTCGATGTCCTTGACCAGGACCATCTCGTCGTGGCCCAGCTCGAACGTGGTGGTGAGGACGTCGGCGGGGTCCTGGTGCAGGCCGCGGAACATCTCGGCGTAGGCCCGGGCGACCCGCGACGGGGTGTCGAGCAGGCCGTCGCGGTCGGGGTCCTCGCCGATCGCGATGAGCAGTTCACGAACGGCCGCCTCCACCCGGGCGTGATCGAACTGCCCGGGTGGCTCCGTCGGCACCGGTTCCGCGTTCACGCGCCTCAGCCCTCGACCGGGCCCTCGGGCTTCGGCATCGGCGGCAGGACCGGCGTGGGCTCGGGCGCGACGGTGATGGCGGCCTGCTCCTCGGCATGGTGGCCGTTGGTCGAGACCTTGATCGGGAACGCCACGGGACCACGATCGGACGGCCTCCGGGTGGCCGAGCCGGTCCAGGCCGGCCGGCGACCGTGCTTGCGGATCGAGGCGAAGACCTCGGCGACCTCTTCCTTGTTCAAGGTCTCGCGCTCGAGCAGCGCGATGACCAGGTGGTCGAGGATCTCGCGGTTCTCGACCAGAATGTCGAACGCCTCCTGGTGCGCGGTCTCGATGAGCTTGCGCACCTCTTCGTCGACGATGCCGGCGACGGTCTCGGAGTAGTCGCGCTCGTGCCCCATGTCGCGGCCCAGGAACGGCTCGGACCGGTCGGAGCCGAACTTGATGGCGCCCAGCCGCTCGGTCATGCCGTACTGGGTGACCATGCGGCGGGCCAGCGTGGTGGCCTTGTCGATGTCGTTCGCCGCCCCCGTGGTGGGGTCGTGGAAGACCATCTCCTCCGCCGCGCGGCCGCCCATCATGTAGGCGAGCTGGTCGAGCATCTCGTTGCGGGTGGTGGAGTACTTGTCCTCGTCGGGCAGCACCATGGTGTAGCCGAGAGCGCCGCCGCGCGGCAGGATCGTCACCTTGTGCACCGGGTCGGTGTGGTGCAGGGCCGCGGCCACCAGGGCGTGCCCGCCCTCGTGGTAGGCGGTGATGCGCTTCTCGTCGTCCTTCATGATGCGCGAGCTCTTCTGCGGGCCCGCGACCACACGGTCGATGGCCTCGTCGAGCGCCTGCGGCGTGATCAGCTTCTCGTTGCGCCGAGCGGTCAGCAGGGCGGCCTCGTTCAGCACGTTGGCGAGGTCGGCACCGGTGAAGCCCGGCGTCCGGCGCGCCACCGCGCGCAGGTCGGCGTCCTCGGTCAACGGCTTGCCGCGGGCGTGCACGCCCAGGATCTTCTCGCGGCCCTCGAGGTCGGGCGGCTCGACGGCGATCTGCCGGTCGAAGCGGCCCGGGCGCAGCAGCGCGGGGTCGAGGATGTCGGGCCGGTTGGTCGCCGCGATCAGGATGACGTTGGTCTTGACGTCGAAGCCGTCCATCTCGACCAGCAGCTGGTTCAGCGTCTGCTCGCGCTCGTCGTGACCGCCGCCCATGCCGGCGCCACGGTGGCGGCCGACCGCGTCGATCTCGTCGACGAACACGATGGCCGGCGCGTTCTCCTTGGCCTCCTTGAACAGGTCGCGGACCCGGGAGGCGCCGACGCCGACGAACATCTCGACGAAGTCGGAACCGGAGATGGAGTAGAACGGCACCCCGGCCTCGCCGGCGACCGCGCGGGCCAGCAGCGTCTTGCCGGTACCGGGCGAGCCGTAGAGCAGCACGCCCTTGGGGATCTTGGCGCCGACGGCCTGGAACTTGCCCGGCTCCTGCAGGAACTCCTTGATCTCGTGGAGCTCCTCGATGGCCTCGTTCGCGCCGGCGACGTCGGCGAACGTCGTCTTCGGCGCGTCCTTGCTGGCCAGCTTGGCGCGCGACTTGCCGAACTGCATGACCCGGCCGCCGCCGCCCTGCATCTGGGTCATGAAGAAGAAGATCAGCGCACCGAGGATCAGGAACGGCAGCAGCGTGCCGAGGATGCCCCACAGGATGCTCGGCTGCGGCACCTCGACGTTGTACGTCTCGAGCTTGGTGCCGTCCTCGTCGTGCAGCCGCTGCAGCTCCTCTTGCAGCTGCAGGCCCTGGCCCTCGACGTACTGGGAGACGATCTTGGTGTGATCGGAGTCGGCCAGCGTGAGCTCGATCTCCTGGGTCTCACCACCGGTGATCTTCGCAGACTGGACGTTGCCGGCCTCGATCTCGGAGACGATGCGAGCGGTGTCGACCTTCTCCGCGCCACCGGCACGGTTGAGCACACTGCTCAGCACGACGGCGGCGAGCACGAAGACGAGCAACCAGATCAGTGGTCGCGTGAATCGCTTGGCGTTCATGATGCGAGACCTGCTGGCCTCGTACCTCCTGTGATCGGCTGGCTTCAGCACACGCCGCGAACGCCCGGCATGTCCACCGAAGGTGTCGGATCGTCCGACGATACCTTGCGCGGGCCTGCGCGACCATTCCGGCACGTCTGCTACATGGTGAGAACGTCGCAGGTGAGCCGCCGTGTTCCCGGCGGGCGGGACAACTGCGTCACATCGCTGTGGGGGTCAGCTGTACACGTGCGGCGCCAGCGTACCGACGACGCGCAGGTTGCGGTACCGCTCGGCGTAGTCGAGGCCGTAGCCGACGACGAACGCGTTGGGGATGTCGTAGCCGACGTATCTGACGTCGACGGAGGTCTTGGCGGCCTCGGGCTTGCGCAGCAGCGTGCACACCTCGACCGAGGCGGGGCCGCGCGAGCGCAGGTTCGACACCAGCCACGACAGCGTCAGCCCGGTGTCGATGATGTCCTCGACGACGAGCACGTGGCGGTCGGTGATGTCGGTGTCGAGGTCCTTGACGATGCGCACGACGCCGCTGGACCGGGTGCCCGAGCCGTAGGACGAGATGGCCATCCAGTCCTGCTCGACGTGCCGGGACAGGTGCCGGCTGAGGTCGGCCATGACCATGACCGCGCCCTTGAGCACGCCGACGAGCAGGAGATCCTTGCCCTCGTAGTCGCGCTCGATGGCGGCCGCCAGCTCGGACAGCTTGCCCTGGATCTCTTCCTCGGTGAGGAGGATCTTCTCGAGGTCTCCGTCGACGTGTTCTGGATCCACACGCGCAGCCTTTCACACGTCCCGGCGGCCGGGTGCGGGGACCGTGACCGCCGCCATGATCATGGCGGCGAACGGCACGTACGGCGGACCGGTCAGCGCCACGCCGTGAAATGCAGGAGGCCGTCGCGGCGGGTGGCGCGCAGCCCGCCGGGGAGGTCGATGCCGGCCTGCCCACGCCACGCGGTGACCAGGGTGTCGACGGCGCCGACGTGGGCGGCGGTGAGATCGGTGGGCGGGCTGCCTGCGGCGATCGCGGCCCGGCGCAGCACCCGCCAGCGGACGGCCTTGGACAGCGCCGCCAACCCGGCGACGTCCAGTCCCGGCGCCGTCTCGGCCCGGCCCAGTTCGCCCGCGTCGTCGGCGGCGAACGTTGTCGGTGCCCACCCGTAGGGTTGGGTCCCACCCGGACCGGGCGGGGACTGCCCACGGTCGCCGCTATCACCGCGACCGTCAGGCGCCGACTGCCCACGGTCGCCGGGCGCGGGTTGCCCACGACGGCGATCACCGGCCGGGTCGAGCGACGCGAGCGCGTCGGCCGCGGCCGCGTCGAGGGCGTCGGCGTCGGCGCGGGCCAGGGCGGCGGTGCGGGCCAGCGCCTGCGCCACGCCAGGGCCGAGTTCGGCCTCCAGCACCGGCAGCACCCGGTGCCGGACCCGGGCGCGGGCGTACGCGTCGTCCTCGTTGTGCGGGTCCTCCCACGGGGTCAGCCCGGCCGGCAGCGCGGCCCGCACGACCTCGCGGCGCAGGCCGAGCAGCGGCCGCCGCAGCGGGCCGGAGCGCTCCGCCATGCCCGACAGCGACCGTGTCCCGGACCCCCGCGCCAGCCCGAGCAGGACCGTCTCGGCCTGGTCGTCCAACGTGTGCCCGAGCAGTACCGCCGCCGCCCCGGTACGCGCCGCCGCCGTCGTCAGTGCCGCGTACCGGGCCGACCGCGCGTTGCCCTCGGGCCCGTCCGGCCCGCGCGAGGCGTCGACGTGGACGGTGACGACGGGGTCGAGGCCCAGCCCGCACAGCAGCGCCGCCGTCGACCGCGCCCGCTCCGCCGACCCGGTCTGCAGGCCGTGGTCGACGCAGACGGCGCCCGCTCGCAACCCGGCTCTCGGCGCCACCCACGCCGTCGCCGCCGCCAGGGACAGCGAGTCGGCGCCACCGGAGCAGGCGACCAGCACCGTCGCGCCGTCCGTCAGATCGGCGAGCGCCGTGCGGACGGCCCGCCGGACGTCGAGGTGCGGGTGCCCCATGGGACGAGCGTGGGTCAGGCGCCGTCGCGGCCGAGCGCCGGCAGGCCGTGCACCCGGCGCACCCAGGCGACGGGGTCGGCGATCTCGTCCTTCGTCGGCAGCGTGGCGGGCGACTCCCAGACGCGGTTGAAGCCGGCCATGCCGACCCGGCCGACGACGGCGTTCACGAACGCCGCGCCGTCGCGGTACTGGCGCATCTTGGCGTCGAGGCCCAGCAGCCGGCGGAACGTGCGGTCGAGCCCGACCGACGAGTAGCGGCGGCGCTGGAACCGGCGCCGGATGGTCTCGACGGACGGGATGACATCGGGCCCGACGCCGTCCATGACGACGTCGGCGTGCCCTTCGAGCAGCGACATGAACGCCGTGACGCGGTCGAGGACGGCCTTCTGCGCCGGGGTCTGGACGAGGTCGAGGACGGAGCTGCCGCCGTCGCCGGACCGGGCGGTCTCGCCGAGGGCGCGGACGGCGTCGCGGGCGCGGGTCAGGAACGCACCGGGGTCGACATCGGTGGCCTCGACGAACGCCTCGATCTCGCCGGCCAGGTGATCGCGCAGCCAGGGCACCGCGGTGAACTGCACCCGGTGCGTCTCTTCGTGCAGAGTGACCCACAGCCGGAAGTCGTGCGGGTCGACGCCCAGCTCGCGCTCGACGTGGACGATGTTGGGCGCGACGAGCAGCAGCCGGCCCTGCGCGCCGTCGTCGGGGCCGCCCAGCCGGCCGGCCCAGAACGGGTCGAACTGGCCGAGCACCTTGCTGGCCAGGAACGCCAGCAGCGCGCCGGTCTGCAGCCCCGTGACCTTGGGGCCGACCCGCTGGAACGGGGTGCGCTCGCGGCCTTTCTGCAGCTTGCGCTGCAGCGGCGCGATGATCGTGCGCATGCTCTGAGCGTTGGCCCGGGCCCAGTTGCCGCGGTCGACGACCACCAGCGGCGCGTAGCCGAGCGAGGCGTCGAGCCCGGTGAAGCCGTTGACGTGTGCCTCGGCCTCGCCGGCGAGCCGGCGCAGCTCCGCCACGGCGTCGCGGGCCTCGGAGTCGGTGACGGCCGGTCCGGGACCGGCCAGTCGTTGTGCCGTCGCGACCGCGAGGTCCCAGTCGACCATGTCGGGAGCGGCGTCAGCGGTCGTCATACGACCACGCTACGTCACCGGCCGCCGGCCCGCGTCGGGGTGAGACACACGCTGAATGAGTGAATCCGATTGTCGGTGGTGGGGTGGCAGCCGGATCGGGCTCGGTGAGAACCGTGATCAGGAGCGGGTTGGCGCTGCCCTGGCGATCACGACCCACCCTTGATCACAGTGCTCACCCCGCTGCGCGTAGGCGTGAACGGGCCGCGGTCAGTGCTGGTGGACAACGGTGATCATCAACGATCGCTACGACACCAGGCGTTCTCCCGCTCGACCAGGCATGCATGCCTGGTCGAGCGGGAGAACGCCACATGATCACTCACTAAGCGCAGCCACAGCCCGCCAACGCTGCCGCGACGTCGTCGAGCGCGGCCCGCGCCTCCGTCGTGTTGCCGACGTCGTCGGCGAGCACCGCGAACGCGTAGGGGACGCCGTCGGCGGCCACGACCACGCCGGCCAGCGCGCTGACGCCGGTGAGCGTGCCGGTCTTGGCCCGGACCAGTCCGGCCGCGGACGAGTCGTCGAAGCGGTCCGCGAGCGTGCCGGTGAACGCGGCGACCGGCAGCCCGGTGACGACGGCGCGCAGGTCGGGGTGGTCCGGCCCGGCGGCCAGGACCAGCGTCTGGGTGATCAGTCCGGCCGGGACCGCGCTGCCGCGCGCCAGCCCGCTGCCGTCGAGCAGGGTCGCCCCCGACGCGTCCAGCCCGAGCGCGGAGAGCGCCTGCACGACCGCCGGACCGGCGTCGGCGGACGTGCCCGCCGCACCGGCGGCGAGCGCGACGTGCCGGGCCAGCACCTCGGCGCCGTCGTTGTCGCTGCTGGTGAGGACGTCCTCGACGATGGTCGAGAGCGGCGCGGACGCGACGGCGGCCAGCTCGGCGCCATCGGCCGGCGCGGCGGCCTCGGCCGGGTCGCCGTCGACGGTGATGCCCTGGTCGCTCAGCAGGTCGGCGAACTCCTCGGCCGCGTCGAGCGGCGGGTCGGACGGCCGGTCCTGGATGTCGGCGGCGAGCGCGGTGGTCGGTGAGACGACGCTGGGGACGTAGCCGGGGCTCCAGTCGGGGTCCACGGCCGGACCGCTGAACAGCGACGCGTCGTAGGACAGCGTCACGGTCGTGACCCCTGCCTCGGCCAGTGCCTGCGCCGTCGCCACGGCGAGGTCGGCCAGCCGGGTACCGGCGCCGTCCTCGTCGGCGGTCAGCGTGGGGTCGCCGCCGCCCACCAGCGTGACGGCGGACGGGTCCGGCCCGCTGACGACGCGGGTGGTGAACGTGTGCTCCGGGCCGAGCGCCTGCAGGGCCGCGGCACCGGTGAGGATCTTCAACGTGCTGGCCGGGGTGTGCGGGTCGGTGCCGGCGGCCTCGTAGGACGGCGTGCCCGTGGCGAGGTTCACGACGCTGACGCCCACCGCGCCGCCCAGCCCCGCGGCGCCGAGCGTGGGCGCGAGCACGTCGCCGACGGCCGGCTCACCGGTCGTGCCGGCGTCGGCCGGAGCGGCCAGCACCCCGGGCGCGGCGGACCACGTCGGCGCTGGTCCCGCCGCCGGCCGGAACAGCGGCGTCTCGGCCGCCGCCTCGTCGTCGATCCAGGGCAGACCGGTTGTGCGATCGAGCACGATCCCGGCGCCACCGGCGAGCACGGCCACGCAGCCGGCCACGATCGCGGCCCGCCTCCACATCGTCGTCCCCCTCAACCTGTTGACACGGCGGACATCACCGTACGGGAGACTGGACCCGACCAGCACATCGGGACGCTTGGGGGAAGGACCTACAGGTGGAGTTCGACGTCACCATCGAGATACCGGCGGGGAGCCGGAACAAGTACGAAATGGACCACGAGACGGGTCGCATCAGACTCGACCGCCGCCTCTTCACGTCGACTCGCTATCCCCACGACTACGGGTTCATCGACGACACCCTGGGCCTGGACGGCGACCCGCTCGACGCCCTGGTGATCCTCGAGGAGCCGACGTTCCCGGGCTGCCTCATCCGCTGCCGCGCCATCGGCATGTTCCGGATGAAGGACGAGGCCGGCGGCGACGACAAGGTGCTCTGCGTGCCGGCCGGCGACCCCCGGAAGGTCACGTTCCAGGACATCGGCGACGTGCCCGAGTTCGACCGCCTCGAGATTCAGCACTTTTTCGAGATCTACAAGGACCTCGAGCCGGGCAAGTCGGTCGAGGGCGCCACCTGGGTCGACCGCGCCGCCGCAGAGGAGGAGATCGAGGCCTCCCGCCAGCGGCTCGTCGAGTCGGGCGGAGCGCACTAGGTTCTAGACACGGCCGTAGAACGACGGGTCGACCCAGTAGAAGACGTTCTGGACCTCGACGTTCTTGCCCGGCCGCGGCGCGTGGATCATCTTCCCGCCGCCGATGTACAGGCCCACGTGGTACACCCCGGAGGCCTGGCCGTTGTCGGACCAGAAGATCAGGTCGCCGGGCCGCAGCGCCGAGTACGAGACGTGGTCGACCCGCTGCGCCTGCGCAACGCTCCAGTGCGGCAGGTCGACCCCGCCGGCCTCCCAGGCGCGCATGGTGAGGCCGGAGCAGTCGAAGCTGTTCGGGCCGTCGGCGCCCCACGCGTACGGCTTGCCGACCTGGGCGTACGCGTAGTCGACGGCGGCCTGGGCGCCGTTGGACGGCGGATCCGGCTGCTCGGGCTCCTCCGGCTCCTCGGTCGGCTCCGGTGACGGCTCGACGGTGGGCTGCGGCGGCTGAGGCGGTGTCGTCGGCTGCGGCGGTGTCGTCGGCTGCGGCGGCGTGCTCGGCTCCGTCGTCGGTTGCGGCGGAGCGGTCGGCTCGACCAGGACCGTCGGGTCGTCCGGCGGGCCGACCGACGGCTCGCTGGTCGGCGCGGGCGGCTCGGTCGGCTGCTGCTCCGCCTGTTCCTGCTCGGCCTGTTCCTGCTCGGCCTGTTCCTGCTCTGCGGCCAACGCCTCCTGGTGCTGCCGCTCCAGCACGACGGTGGTGCCGCGGGCGGCGGCAAGCTGGGTGATCGCGGCGCTCCGCTGCGACTCGACGGCGGCGACCGCCTGCTCCTGCCCGGCGACGGCGGCCTCGGCTGCGGCCCGGGCGGCGTCGGCCTGCTCAGCGGCCGCGGACCGTTCCGCCAACGCGGTCGCCGCCTGTGCCGCGGCGTCGTCGGCCGTCTGCCGGGCGTCACGCGCCCGCTGCGCGATGGTCGTCTGCGAGCGGGTGACGGCGCGCAGCGCGCCCATGCCCTCGTACAGCGCCTGCCCGTCCTCGGCGCCGAGCACCATGCCGACGCCGGCCAGCTGACCGCCCTGGCTGTACGTCGCCGCGGCCATCCGGCCCAGTTCGACGCGGGCCCGCTCGGCCTCGGCGCCTCGCTGCTGTGCCGCCTCGCGCGCCGTCGTCTCCGCCTCGGTGGCCTGCTCGAGCAGCACGCGCGCGCCGTTGTACGCCTCGATCGCCTTGGCCGCCTCGATGTACAGCGCGTCGACCCGCGCCGTCAGCTCGGCCAGCCGTGCCTCCAGCGCGGCGACGTCGCCGGCGGCGGATGCCTCGGCGTCGCGGGCGTCCTGGAGGTCGGACTCGGTGGGAACGGCCGGGTCGGCGTGAGCCGGCCCGACCACGCCGGCGGCCAAAGCGGTGGCGAGCACCCCCGCCAACACCCCGTTTCGCACTCTGGCAACCTCCCCCGTACCTGGCGTCCCACGAAGCACAGTAGCCAAGAAAGTCACGCTAGAGAACAGGAATCACAGGAATTTCAGGAGTCACACGGCGTGTCGCCTTGACAAACCACACGCGTGTAATTCGCGAAAGCGCTGGACAATCCGGTCAAGTCAGCCGGCGGTGTCCTCGTCCGTTCGCGGTGCCTGAACCCGCCGGAGCAACGGCGACAGCACCAGGACGCTGCGGGTGCGGGCGACGAACGGCTCGGCGGAGATCTCGGTCAGCACCCGCTCGAAGTGCTGCATGCTTCCCGCGAAGACGTGCAGCAGGGCGTCCGCGTCGCCGGTGACCATGAACGCCTCGACGACCTCCGGGTAGGTCTGGACGCGGCGGGCGATCTGCTCGCCCGCCGTGCGCGGGTTGCAGAACAGTTCGACGTAGGCCTCGGTGCTCCAGCCGATCTCGGCCGGCTCGACCCGGACGGTGAACCCGGTGACGACGCCGCGGGCGCGCAGCCGGTCGACCCGGCGCTTCACCGCGGGTGCGGACAGGCTGACCTTCGCGCCGATGGCGCCGTAGCTGGCCCGGCCGTCGGCCATGAGGACGCGGATGATCCGCTCGTCCAGCGCGTCGAGTGTCATGGGTGGATCGTCCCCGTTCCGCCCATCGAACGCAACGAATCGCCGTCTGTTCGAGAGCAGACGCAACGTTTCGCCTCTACACACGCAACGGAACGATCTCGATCGCCACCCTGCCCCCGCTCTACGTTTCTGCTGTGACCGTGAACGACGCCACGGAGCTGACCCGGCTCCCGCGCGGCCATCGCGTCGCGACGACCCGCGACTACGTGATGTGCCGCCCCGACCACTTCGCCGTGCACTACTCGATCAACGTCTGGATGGACCCGGCCCAGCCGGTCGACCGCGACCGCGCGCTCGCCCAGTGGGACGAGCTGCGCGCGACCTACGAGCGACTCGGCCACCGCGTCCAGCTGCTCGGCCCGCGGCCCGGACTGCCGGACATGGTGTTCGCGGCGAACGGCGCGTTCGTGGTCGGCGACCGCGCGCTGGGCGCACGGTTCCGCGAGCTGGTGCGCGCCGACGAGGCGCCCGCGCACCGGTCCTGGCTGGAGGAACGCGGCGTCGCGGTCACCGAGCCGGCCGCCGTCAACGAGGGCGAGGGCGACTTCGCCTGGGCCGCCGGGCGGATCCTGGCCGGCGCCGGGTTCCGCTCCGACCCCGCCGCGCACGCCGAGCTGGCCGCCGTCTTCGGGACGCCGGTGGTCCCGCTGGAGCTGGTCGACCCGCGCTTCTACCACCTCGACACCGCGCTGGCCGTGCTCGACCGGCAGACGATCGCCTACTACCCGCCCGCATTCGCCCCGGCCAGCCAGGCGATCCTGGCGGCGCTCTTCCCCGAGGCGATCGTCGCCACCGAGGCCGACGCCCTCGTGCTCGGGCTGAACGCCGTGAGCGACGGCCGGCACGTCGTGCTGGCCGAGCAGGCCGGCGAGCTGGCCGACGCCGTCGCCCGGGCCGGGTTCGAGCCGGTTCCCGTCGACGTGTCCGAGCTCTTGAAGTCCGGAGGCGGCGTCAAGTGCGCCACTCTGGAACTGCACCACCCATCCATCGCCGAGGAGCGCTCGTGACCATGCAGACCACCCGCACCCAGGACGCGATCGCCCTCGTCGAGAGCAGCACCGCGCACAACTACCATCCGCTCCCGGTCGTCGTCAGCGACGCCGAGGGCGCGTGGGTCACCGACGTCGAGGGCCGCCGCTACCTCGACTTCCTCGCGGCGTACTCCGCCGTGAACTTCGGCCACCGGCACCCGGACATCGTCGCCGCGGTCAAGGCGCAACTGGACCGCGTCACGCTGACCAGCCGTGCGTTCCACCATGACGTGCTCGGGCCGTTCGCCCGCGAGCTGGCCGACCTCGCCGGCAAGGACCTCGTACTGCCGATGAACACCGGCGCCGAGGCGGTCGAAACCGGCCTCAAGGTCGCCCGCAAGTGGGGCTACGAGGTCAAGGGCGTGCCTGAGAACCAGGCGACGATCATCGTGGCCGACGGCAACTTCCACGGCCGCACGATCAGCGTCGTCAGCTTCTCCACCGACCCGGTCGCGCGGACCCACTTCGGCCCGTTCACGCCGGGCTTCCGGGTGGTGCCGTACGGCGACGCCGCGGCGATGGCGGCCGCGATCGACGAGACGACGGTGGCCGTGCTGGTCGAGCCGATCCAGGGCGAGGCCGGCGTCGTCGTCCCGCCGTCCGGGTACCTCACCCAGGTGCGCCGGCTGTGCGACGAGCGGCAGGTGCTGTTCATCGCCGACGAGATCCAGTCCGGCCTCGGCCGCACCGGCACCACGTTCGCCTGCGAGCACGAGGGCGTCGTTCCGGACCTCTACCTGCTCGGCAAGGCGCTGGGCGGCGGCGTCGTCCCGGTGTCCGCCGTCGTCGGCGATCACGACGTCCTCGGCGTCATCCACCCCGGCGAACACGGCAGCACGTTCGGCGGCAACCCGCTGGCCTGCGCGGCCGGCCGCGCCGTCGTCGCCATGCTGTCGACCGGCGAGTGGCAGCGGGCGGCCACCGAGCTCGGCGCGCACCTGCACGCGCGGCTCGGCGAGCTGATCGGGCGGGGCGTGGTCGAGGTCCGCGGCCGTGGTCTGTGGGCCGGCGTCGACATCAACCCGGAGCTGATGAGCGGCCGCGAGGCGTGCGAGGCGCTGCTGAGCGAGGGCGTCCTCGTCAAGGACACCCACGGCTCGACGATCCGGTTCGCGCCGCCGCTGGTGGTGACCCGCGACGAGATCGACGTCGCGGTCGACGCGCTGGGCCGGGTGCTGGCGGCACGCGGTGTGTGACGCCCGCGTGGCGCGACATCTGGCGGACACCTGACGGGCGTACGGTGACCCGGTGCCGAAGAAGCCCGACGACGAAGTCACCGTACTGCGCGTCAATCCCGCCGTCTGGGCGCAAGCGCTGAAAGCCGCCGACGGCGACGCCAGACGCATCGAGATCCGCGGCGAGTTCGACGTCGTCGTGCACAACGAGCCGCTGCCGCCGGGAGAGCGGGTCAAGCGCCAGGTGTGACCCGCGGTGTGTAGGGTGCCGGCCGTGAAGCGCCCCCTGCTGCTGGGAATCGCCCTCGGCCTCTGTGCCGCCATCGTCGCCGTGGTGGTGATCGTCATGGTGACCAGGGATGACGGCGACGACGGCAACACCGCGCGTGGTGACACCGCGCTCGACGACATCCTCAGCGACGAGCAGCGGGAGCTGATCGAGAGCGCCCGGCCCGACCCCGGTTGCCCGGACGAGCCGGTCGCCGCACCCGACGACGACGCACTGGTCGCGCTCGACGTGGTGCGCGTCGACGAGAACGACTGCCTGGTCGCGACCACCGAGTACGTCGCCGCGGACGAGGTCGACGGGCGGCGCGCCGAGCTGCTGGAGGAGCCCGGCGTCGTCGCCGCGGGTGTCGTCGGCGACGTCACCCTCGACGAGGTCGACGACCGCCGGGACGATCAGTGGCCGCTGGACCGGCTCGGCGCCGAGGAGGGCTCGGCCGACCTGCCCTGGCCGGACGGCGACGGCGCCGTCCTGGCGGTTCTCGACACCGGTGTGGACGCCGCGCACCCGGACCTCGACGACGCCGTCGTCGAACGCCGGCACTTCACGGGCGAGGGCGACCTCGACGAGGACGGCCACGGCACCCACGTGGCGGGCATCGCCGCGGCCCGGCGTGACAACGGCGGCATCATCGGCGTCGCACCGCGCGTGAGTGTGCTCGACGTGCCGATACGACTGCAGAGCACGAACGAGACCGCGCAGACCTGGCCGAGCGGCCTGATGTGGGCGGTCAACCACGGCGCCGACGCCGTCAACATGTCGTTCGGCGCGCCTCTCCCGGACCCGCTCACACCCGCCGATGTCCAGGACCTCGAGGTCGAGGCGGCCGCGGTGTACTTCGCCGTGCACAACGACGTCGTCCCGGTCGCCTCCGGCGGGAACTGCGGCGACGGCGGTGACGGCTGTGCCGAGAAGAGCCAGCGGCAGACACCGGCCGCCCTGCCGGGCGTCATCGCCGTCGGCGCCGTGCAGGAGGACTTCGACCTGCCCGCCTACTCGACGCGGAACGACGACATCGACATCGTCGCGCCGGGTGGCGGCGACGCGCGCAACGCCGTGCTGTCCACGTACCCGGGCGACGAGTACGAGGAGCTCCAGGGCACGTCCCAGGCCGCCCCGCACGTCGCAGCCGCGGCCGCGCTGATCCAGGCCGCCGCGCCCGAGGCGACGACGAACGACGTGTCCACCGCGCTCCTCGACACCGCCGACCTCGAGCCGCTGGACGAGGGCGACCGCGAAGGCCCCGGCGTGGGCGCCGGCCTCCTGAACATCACGGGTGCGCTGGAGCAGGTCCTGGGCGGCGAGCCGCCGGCGACGCCGTCGTCGTCGGAGCGGTCGCAGGCGGCCTTCGTCCGCGACGACGAGCTCTTCGCCTTCGACGGGGCACGCGTCCAGCGGGTCCGGGAGATCGATCCCGAGGTCGCCGTGCGCTGGGTGGACTGGACGTCGGACGGGTCGCTGCTCGTCGGCGCCGACGACGGCGAGCTGTTCTCCTGGGACGGGTCGAGCACGCAGCCGGTGGAGGTGCCGTGCGGCTGGTGCTCGGAGAGCCGGCCCGCGCTGGTCCAGGACGCCGCGGTCGACGGCGCGCCCGCCGCCGACCTCGTCGCCGGCATGGACTACGCCGGGACGATCACCTGGTACGACGCGGCGACCCTGGACGAGGTCGCGACGACGACGCCGGCGTTCCCGCCGGACGCGGTGGGCACGAAGACGCTGCTCGGCTCGGCCGGCGGGCAGCTGCTCGTCCACGAGTCCGGCGGCGCGCAGGCGTCCGAGCGGGTCTGGCTGGTCGATCCGGCCTCCGGCGCCGCCGACCTGTCGCACGACGTCATGGGCTCGCCGCAGGCGCCGATCGCCGTCGCCGCGGACGACGCCCAGGTCGCCGTCGTCACCGGCTACGGAGCCTGTGGCGCGGAGGTCGCGGTGCTCGACGGCGCCGACCTGACGGAGATCGCCAAGGCGACCGTGCCGGAGGAGCTGATCATCGACGAGGTGTTCTTCAACGGCGCGGCGCTCTACGCGACCATGGAGACCGCCGCGAGCGACTGCTCGGCCCTCTCGTCGAGCGGGCTGTGGCGGCTGGACGGCGGTCAGTGGCAGGAGGTCGACGAGTCCCCCGTCGGCGCCCGGCCGCTCGAGGGCATCGACGACGACGCCGAGCAGAGCTGGCTGGTGGCGGGCATCGACGGACAAGGCGCGTTCAACCCGCCGTTGATCAGCGGCCCGCCCGCGAGCGAGCTCGGCGCCATCAGCGACGGTCCGTGGTCGACGCCGACCACCACGGAGATTCCCTGGCCGTAGCGCCTGTCACAGGACCGGTGCGCGGACGACCTTCGAGAACGTGGTGAGTGGGTCGAGCGGCCAGAGCGTGCTGCGTCAGGCGGTCGAAGGGCTCCTGCGCGCCCGCGCCGACGCCGAGCGCGGCCTCGACGACGTGACCGCCTGGGTCACGAGGGCCGCGCTCCGTCCCTCCGAGACCGCGCGTGCCGGGCGGCACCCCCTCGCCCGCCGCGCCGCCGACGACGCGGCGATGCCGGCCGGCGCCATGCCCGGCGCACTGGCCGCGCTGTCGGCCGCCACCCGCACCGCCATCGCCACCGAGGTGCACGCCCTCCTCTCCCTCCTCGCCGTCGACCATCACCAGCTGCCGCCGCTGCCTCCGCTCGACGCCAGGCCACTCGCCGGGCCCGGCGACCGCGCGTTCCTCTCCGCGTTCTCCGAGGGCTTCGCCCGCTCCTACGTGGCGACCGTGCTGGGCGATCTCTCCAGCGGCCGCCCCACCTCCAAGGCCGACGCCGCCGCCCATCCCGGAGCCCAGCAGGCCACCATCGACGCCGCCCGCGACCGCATCGTGGCGGCGGTCGAGCCCGAGCATCGGGCCCTCGTCCGGGCCTGGCTGTCGCACCCGGACTGCCATGCGGTCGAGATCCACGGTCCGCAGGTCGGCGACCGCGACCTCGAACTCCGAGCCGGCTGGACCCGCCCACCCGACCACGGCGCCGAAGGCGCCGACTCCTGGCGCGTCCGCGACGACGGCAAGGTCGTGTCGAAACACCAGGTCATGGTCGATGCCGGCGCGTTCACGAGTGCTGATGCCTTCGTGCGACCGCTCGAGGCCTTCATGACAGTGGCACGCCGACATCCGGACGGCATCGAGGGTTTCCTCCGGGACCACTCCGTCGATGGTGTCGCGCCGTTCTTCATCAACGCCCAGCTGGGCAGGCTGGCTCCCGGCGACGCGGTGGCACACCGCGGCGCGGGCACCGGCACTCCGCAGGCCGCTCGCGACTGGGTGAGAATGCGCCGCGACGCGATGAAGAAGGACCACGAGTGCATCGCGCCGGTGCGTACCATTCCGTACGACCCGATCGCCGACGGGCCCGATCCAGGCGTACGACTCGTGTTCAAGCGTGGCGAGGACGGCTGGGTCATGGTGACGTACTACCCCAGCGACAGCCCTGCACCGGACAACCAGCGTCTCGAGGACATCACGTGATCCCACGCAGCCAGAACTTCCGCGGCTATCTCGGCGGCTGGTTCAGCGCCGAGACCGACTTGACGCTGTACATCGAGGCGTGCGAGCGCGTACCGGCGTGGCTGGCCGAGGACAACCGGGGCCTCACAGAGTTCCGCGACGAACTGGCCACGCACATTCGCGAGTCGTCCTTGCCGCCTCGGCACAACGACTCCCAGTGGGGCACCGACGAGTGGCTTCGCGACATCTGGTTCGACGCGTTCGGGCCGGAACCGGCGCCCGGCGACCCTTACCCCGTCCCCGCCGTCCAATGGGGACGGGTCCGGCTCACCGACTACATGCTGCACGCGGTCGACGAGGACGAGGAGGGCAGCAGCGACGGCGCCACGGCGTGGCTGGCGGCCCGCGGCCTCACCGCCCAGGGCGTGTACGACGCGATCTCGGGCGACACGGTGCGGCGGCCGGAGCCGGACGGCTATGCCGAGCACCTGCGCCGCCTGACCGAGGCCGGACTCCGCGAACAGCTCCCGTGATCATCAACCTTCTGCGTCGTGATAGCAGCGCAAAAGGTTGATGATCATGGAACCTCGTCCGCCGAGACCGCGACGCGGTAGCGGTCGGCGATCAGCGCGGCGACCAGCGGGTGCGGCCCGATCGGCGGGGCGACGAGGTCGGCGCCGGAGGTGGCGAGGCGTTGCTGGAAGAGCCCGGGCGCCAGCAGGTAGGACGCCACGCCGACGGTCGCGTGGCCGGCGGCGCGCAGGGACGAGACCGCGTCGGGCACGGACGGCGACGCCGTGGTGACGTACGCGGGTTCCACCGGGCGGCCGAGCGCCGACGACAGCAGGGACGCCGCCACCGCGACCTCGGCCAGCGCCGACTCGTCGGACGAGCCCGCCGCGGCCAGCACGACCGCCTCGGGCACGCCGTCCGGCGCGACCGACCGCAGCCGCGCTTCCACAGCGGCGACGACCGCCGCGTCGGGGCCGAGCGCCGGTGTGACGATCGCCCGCCCGCCGTCCGAGGCCACCGCGGACGGCACGTCCACCCGCACGTGATAGCCCGACGCCAGGAACATCGGCACGACGACCGCCCGCGCCCCCGGCGCGACCCCGGCCAGCACCGACGACAACGTCGGCGAGATCACGTCCACGTACGCCACCCGCACGTCCACGCCGGGCAGCAGAGCCCGCACGCGCTCCAGCAAGGACGACAGGACGACGGGGCCTTCGGGGGCGCGGGTGCCGTGCGCCACCGCTACGAGTACATCGCTCACGGGACCAGTCTCGCTCGACGCCGGCTCACCGATGTTCGTACCGTCGGATCATGACACCCGACGAGAGCGCACAGGGCCCGTTCCGGCAGCGTGCCCGCCGGGTGGTCCGGCCGGAGGGTCCGCCGACCCAGCCGCTGGCGATCCGCGGCATGCAGAGCCGCCTGACGGCGGACGAGGAGCGGCGGGTCCTGGACCTCATCCTGCGCACCGGCGACGCGATGGTGGCGACGGGGGCGCCGGTGGCGGACGTGACGGCGGCGCTGTTGCGACTCGCGGCCGGGTTCGGGGTGACCCGCCTGCAGATCGACATCACGTTCATCTCGATCATCGCGTCCATCGACCGCGACGACGACCCCATCACCAAGGTCCGCGTCATCACCGTGCGCAACTCCGACTACAGCCGCCTCGCGGAGCTGTTCGACCTCGTCGACGAGGTGCATCGGGAGTCGCTGACGCTCGACCAGGCACAGGACAAACTGGATGAGATCCTGTCGGCGCCGCATCCGTACCGGCGCTGGATCGTGACGCTGGCGCTCGGCCTGATGGCGTCGGGCGTCGCGCTCCTGCTGAACGGCGGGCTGCTGGTCGCACTGGTCGCGGCGGTCACCACGATCCTCATCGACCGCACGCTGCGCACCCTGCGCCGCAAGGGCCTGCCGTACCTGTTCCAGCAGGTCATCGGCGCCGGGCTGGCGACGGTCGTCGGGTTGGCGGCGTTGTGGGCGACGGACCGGTTCGGCTGGTCGCCGACGCTGCTGCCGCCGTCGCTGATCGTCGCCTCCGGCATCGTCGTGCTGCTGGCCGGGCTGTCGCTGGTCGGCTCGGCCGAGGACGCCATCGCCGGGTACCCGCTGACGGCGGCCGCGCGGACATACGAGGTGGTGCTGCACACCATCGGCCTGGTGGTCGGCATCGGCGTCATGCTCGACCTCGGCCAGCGCGCCGGCATCCCGCTGACCATCCTGGAACCGGGCACGCTGAACATCCCGACCACGATCCAGATCCTCAGCGGCGGCCTCATCGCCGGCGCCTGGAGCCTTGCGTCGTACACGCGGGCGCGCACGATCCCGGTCGTGGTCGGCGTGGGCATGGTGGCGGCCGGCGTCCTGCTGCTGGGCCGGCAGGTCCTCGAGCTCGGCCCGGTCGGCTCGTCCTTCCTCGCCGCGCTGGTGGTGGGCCTGATCGCCGGCGGGCTGAGCGAACCGCTGAGGACGCCGAACCTGGTCATCTCGGTGTGCGGCATCACGCCGCTGCTGCCCGGCCTCGCGATCTACACCGCGATGTACCGCATGGTCGAAGCGAACGACATCGTCGGCGGCACGGGGCAGCTGATCGCCGCATTCGGCATCGCGCTGGCGCTGGCCGCAGGCGTCACGCTCGGCGAGTTCCTGGCCACGCCGCTGCGCTCGGAGATGGACCGCTGGCAGCGCCGGGTGGCCCGCCGCGCCCACGGCACCCGCAGCTGAGCGGCCGGTCACGACGCCAGTAGGTCGCGCAGCGCGACCACGTCACCCACCACGACGACGGCGGGCGGCTCGATCCCCTCCGCCGCGCAGTCGACGGTGTCCAGCGTCGCGACGACGACCCGTGCCCCGCTGGACACCACCACGGCCACCGGCGTGCTCGGCCGCCGGCCACCGCGCACGAGCCGAGCGGCCAGAGCGGCCAGGTGCGTCACACCCATCAGCACGACGATCGTGCCGGTCCCGGCCGCCAGCCGGTCCCAGTCGACGGTCGACTCCGGCGAGTCCGGATGCGCGTGCCCGCTGACGATCGTCACCTCCTGAGTCACGCCGCGCTGCGTCACCGGGATGCCGGCCAGCGCCGGGACGGCGATCGCGCTGCTCACGCCGGGCACCACCTCGTACGGGACGCCGGCCGCCGCGCAGGCGAGCGCCTCCTCACCGCCGCGGCCGAAGACGTAGGGGTCGCCGCCCTTGAGCCGGACGACGCGCAGCCCGCGGCGGGCGCGATCGATCATGAGCGCCTCGATCTCGCGCTGGCTGCGGCGGTGCTGGTGCGGCTCCTTGCCGACGTCGACGATCTCGACGTCCGGGCGCAGCGCGTCCAGCAGTGACCGCGGCGCCAGCCGGTCCACCAGCACGACGTCGGCCTGCTTGAGCAGGTCGAACCCGCGCAGGGTGAGCAGTCCCGGGTCGCCCGGTCCCCCGCCGACGATCGCGACATGACCCGTCACGACGACCCCCCGTACTTCACCGATCCGGCGGCCTCGGGCTCGTAGGCCAGCCGGTAGCCGCGCTTCACCACCGTCTGGACGACGCGCGCCCCGACGGCGCCGCGCAGCCGGGTGACCGCCATCTCGACGGCGTGCTCGTCGCTGCCGCCGCCGGGTAGGACGGCGAGCAGCTCGGCCCGCGACACGACGACGCCGGGACGCCGGGCCAGCTCGGCCAGCACCGCCATCGGCCCGGGCGGCAGCTCGCGCGCGACCCCGTCGACGACGACGGCGTGCCCGCGCAGCTGGACGGCGTGGCCGGCGACCCGCAGCGTGCGGCAGCGAGCCGGCAGTTCGGCGACGATCTCGCGGACGAGCGCGCCCAGCCGCGAGCGCGCCGGCTGCACGGTCGCGATGCCCAGCCGCTCCAGCCGCGCCCCGGTCACCGGCCCCACGCACGCGGGCAGCACCGACGACGACAGCGCGGCCGTCACCTCCGACGACAGCCCCATCGACGAGGCCAGCGACAGCAGGCTGGCCACGGCCGGCGCGCTGGTGAACACGACGCAGTCGACCTGCCGTGCCGCGACCGCCTCGACCAGCCGGCCCAGCGGCGCGACGTCGTCCGGCGGCACCCAGCGGTACACCGGCACCATCACGACCGACGCCCCGGCGGCCTCCAGCGCGTCGGTGAAGTCCGGCAGCGGCTCGCCGTGCAGTTGGACGGCGATGCGGCGGCCGGTGAGGTCCTGCGCCAGCAGGTGCTCCAGCACCTCGGCCGACGACTCCGACGGCGGCGCCCAGTCGTCGGTCAGCCCGGCGGCCCGCATCGCGCCGCGCGCCTTCGGCCCCCGCGCCAGGAGCGTGGCCGATCCAAGCCGCTCCAGCAGCCGCTCGCCCAGGCCCCAGCCGTCGGCCGCCTCCATCCAGCCCCGGAAGCCGATCCCGGTGGTCGCGACGGCGATGTCGATCGGCTCGTCGATGCAGGTGCGGGTCGCCGCCAGCAGCTCGGCGTCGTCGTCCAGCGGCACGATCCGGATCGCCGGCGCCTGCACGACCCGGGCGCCGCGCCGTTCCAGCAGCGCGCCCAGCTCCTCGCGGCGGCGCGCCGCCGTCACCGCCACGGTGAAGCCCGACAGCGGCAACGCACCGGCGCCCACGGCGGCCGACGAGGCCACCGTCACGGCACCGCCACCTCCACGTCGCCGTCGCGCACGCGCACGTCGTACACCGGCACGGCGACGCCCGGCTCGTCCAGGCATTCCCCGCTGACCAGCGAGAACACCTGCTTATGCATCGGCGACGCGACGGTCGGGAGGGTGCCGCGGGAGCCGACGATGCCGCGCGACAGCACATAGGCGTCGCTGAACGGGTCGTGGTTGGCCAGCGCGAACACCGCGCCGTCGTGGGTGCGGAAGATCGCCACCTGCTCGCCGCCGACCAGTGCCGCCACCCCGCGTTCGGGCAGCAGCCGGTCGAAGCGGCAGACGGCGGTCCACGTCTGGACGTCGAGAACGGTCATCGGCGCACCACCTCCAGGGTCGGGCCGGCCACCACCGGGCGGATCTGCCCGCGCTCGGTGACGAACCGGATGCTCGGGTCGGGGGCATCGGGGGCGTTGACGAACGAGACGAACCGGCCGAGCTTCTCCTCGTCGTCGAGGACGGCCGCCCATTCGTCGGTGTAGGAGCCGGCGTGCCGCTCCATCGCCGTTTCCAGATCGGCGCACAGGCCGAGCTCGTCGTCGACGAGGACGCGACGCAGGTAGGCGAAACCGTCGCCGTGCTCGTCGGTGAGCGCCTCGATCCAGGCGGACGTGCGCTGGAGCCGGTCGGCGGTGCGGACGTAGAACATGAGGAACCTGTCGACGAGGCCGACCAGCTCCGCGTCGGAGAGGTCGGACGCGAACAGCTCCGCGTGCCGCGGCCGGAACCCGCCGTTGCCGCCGAAGTAGAGGTTCCAGCCGTTCTCCGACGCGATGATGCCGACGTCCTTGCTGCGGGCCTCGGCGCACTCGCGGGCGCAGCCGGAGACGCCGGCCTTGATCTTGTGCGGCGCCCGCAGCCCGCGGTAGCGCAGCTCCAGCATGATCGCCAGCGACGTGGAGTCCTGCACGCCGTAGCGGCACCACGTCGAGCCGACGCACGACTTCACCGTCCGCAGCGCCTTGCCGTACGCGTGCCCGGACTCGAACCCGGCGTCGACCAGCCGTTTCCAGATAGCCGGCAGCTGCTCGACCCGGGCACCGAGCAGGTCGATGCGCTGCCCGCCGGTGATCTTGGAGTAGAGGCCGAAGTCGCGGGCCACCTCGCCGATCGCGATCAGGCCCTCCGCCGTCAGCTCGCCACCCGGCACTCGCGGCACGACCGAGTAGGTGCCGTTGCGCTGGATGTTGGCCAGGAAGTGGTCGTTGGTGTCCTGCAGCGCGGCCTGCTCGCCGTCGAGGATGTGCCCGCCGCCGAGCCCGGCCAGGATCGACGCGACGACCGGCTTGCAGATGTCGCAGCCACGCCCGCGTCCGTGCCGCGCGATGATCTCGCTGAACGTGCGCAGCCCGGTCACCCGGACGATGTCGAACAGCTCGGCCCGGCCGACGTCGAAGTGCTCGCACAGCGCCGGGTTGGCCTCGACGCCGGACTGCGTGAGCAGCGTCTTCAGCAGCGGGACGCAGCTGCCGCAGACGGTGCCGGCCCGCGTGCACGTCTTCAGCGCCGCGACGTCGGCGCAGCCCTCGTCGTGGATCGCCGCCCGGATCGCCCCGGCGCTGACGTTCTGGCACGAGCACACCTGCGCGTCGTCGCCGAGGTCGGACGTCGACGGCCCGGCCAGCAGCAACTTCTCCGGGGTGTCGGTGAGCGGCTGGCCGACCATCGTCCGCAGCGCCGCATAGGCCGACGCGTCGCCGACCAGCACGCCGCCCAGCAGCCTGGACGCGTCGTCGGTCACGACCAGCTTCTTGTAGACGCCGCCGACCGGGTCGGCGTAGACCACCTCGAGCGCGTCCGGCGCCGCCCCGTGCGCGTCGCCGAAGCTGGCGACGTCGACGCCGAGCAGCTTGAGCTTCGTGGACGTGTCGGCCTCGGCGAACGCCGCGTCGCCGTCGAGCAGCCGGTCGGCCACCACCTCGGCCATGTCGTAGCCGGGCGCGACCAGCCCGTAGACGCGGCCGCCGGCCAGGGCACACTCGCCGATCGCCCAGATCGCCGGGTCCGACGTCAGGCACGTCTCGTCCACGACGATGCCGCCGCGCTCCCCGACCGCCAGCCCGGCAGCGCGGGCCAGCTCGTCCCGCGGCCGGATGCCGGCGGAGAACACGATCAGCCCGGTCTCCAGGGACGACCCGTCGGCGAACGTCATCCGCAGCCCGTCGTCGGCGGCGGAGATGCGCTCGGTCGCGGTGTCCAGCCGGGCGGTCAGCCCGAGCGCCTCGACCTTGCGCCGCAGCACCTCACCCCCGCCGTGGTCGACCTGCGCCGGCATCAGCCGCGGCGCGAACTCCACCACGCTGGTCGCCAGGCCCAGCGAGAGCAGCGCGTTGGCCGCCTCCAGCCCGAGCAGCCCGCCGCCGATCACCACACCGCTGGTCACCGACGCCGCCCGCGACCGGATGGCGTCCAGGTCGTCGATGGTCCGGTAGACGAAACAGCCGTCCAGGTCCGCCCCCGGCACCGGCGGGACGAACGGCCGCGAGCCGGTGGCCAGCACCAGCGCGTCGTACGCGACGGCCCGTCCCGACGCCGTCGTGACGACCCGCGCCGCGCGGTCGATGCCGGCCACCGCGTCGCCGAGCACCAGCTCGCAGTCGGCGTCGTAGCAGCCGTCCGGCGCCAGCCGGAGATCCTCCTCGGTCGTCCCGGTGAGGTACGACGTCAGCGCGACCCGGTCGTAGGCGGGCCGGGGCTCCTCGCCGAGGACGGTGATCCGCCACCGCCGCTCCGGGTCGCGTTGCCGGACCGCCTCGACCAGGCGCTGCCCGACCATGCCGTTGCCGACGACGACGAGCTGACGTGGTGCGCTCATGCGGGTACCTCCACGGTCGATCGGGACGCGAGCAGCGCGGCGACGTCGGACCGGCAGCCGCCGCAGCCGGTGGTCGCCCGGGTGGTGACGGCGACCTCGGCGACGGTGTCCGCGCCCGCGTCGCGGGCGGCGCGGACCCGGCCGGCGGTGACGCCGTTGCAGCGGCAGACGGTGTGGTCGTCGGGCAGATCGGCGGGGTCCGGCGCGGCTCCCGCGCCGACGACGCCGGGGAAGATCAGCGCCCGCCGGTCGGCCGGCACCGGCTCCGCACGGTCGAACAGCTGGGTGACGGTGCCGACGGTCTCCGGGCCGCCGAGCATGATCGCGCCGGTGACGCGGTCGTCGCGGATCACGACCTTCTGATAGGTGCCGCGGGCCGGGTCGGCGAACCGCAACACCTCCAGGCCGTCGTCGGCGTCGAAGTCGTCGACGTCCGTCTCGCCCATCGCGGCGAGGTCGACGTCGGCCGCCTTCAGCCGGGTGACGATCGCCGACCCGTCGTAGCGCGTGGACCCGCCGGTGAGCACGTCCGCCAGCACCCCGGCCTGCTCCCAGGCCGGCGCGACCAGCCCGTACACCTGGTCGTCGTACTGCGCGCACTCGCCGATCGCGTGGATCGACCGGTCGGTCACCGAGGTCATGCTGTCGTCGACGACGATTGCCCGGCCGGTCTCCAGGCCGGCGGCCGCCGCCAACCCGGTGTTCGGGCGCACGCCGCAGGCGACGACCACGAGGTCGGCCGGGAGCCGCGTGCCGTCCTCCAGCCGCAGGCCGCGCCCGCCGCCGCCCCAGCCGTCGGTGAACCGGACCGCCCGCGCGTTCAGCCGCACCCGGACGCCGAGCTCGCGCAGGGTCCGGGCCAGTACCCGGCCCGCGTCGAGGTCCAGCTGCCGTTCCATCAAGCGGTCCGCCGGATGCACGACCTCGACGTCGATACCGCGCCCGGCCAGCCCGCGGGCCGCCTCCAGGCCGAGCAGCCCGCCGCCGAGCACGACCGCGTAGCGCACCCGGTCCAGACGGGACAGCATCGCCCGGCAGTCGCCCAGCGTGCGGAAGACGACGACGTCGCGGTCCAGCTCGCCGTCGTCGCCGACCAGCCCGTCGATCGGCGGCACCCACGGTCGGCTGCCGGTGGCCAGCACCAGGTGGTCGTAGGGCAGGTGCTCGCCGGCCGTCGTCAGGACGCGGCGGCGCCGGCGGTCGATCGCGGCCACCTCGACGCCGGTGCGCAGCTCGACGTCCTCGGCGGCGTACCAGGCCGACGGTACGGTCTCGATCTCCGCCGGGGTCAGCGAGCCGGCCAGCACCGACGACAGCAGCACCCGGTTGTACGCGGCCTCCGGCTCCGCACCGAGCACCGTCACCTCGAACCGGCGGGACAGATCCCGAGCCCGCAACTCCTGGACGAACCGGGCGCCGGCCATGCCGTGTCCGACGACGACGATCCGGGTGATGACTGCATCGGTCGGTCGGCTCATTCGACACAGCCTCCCTGGGGCACCCGCTCCAGCCGGACCGCGCAGACCTTGAACTCCGGCATCCGCGACACCGGGTCGAGCGCGGGGTTCGTCACCCGGTTCACCGCCTGCTCGCCGCCCCAGTGGAACGGCATGAACACGGTGTCCGGCCGGATCGTCGTGGTCAGCCGGACCCGGCCGACCGCGTCGCCGCGCCGGCTGACGACCCGGACCAGGTCGCCGTCGGCCAGCCCGCTGCGGCCGGCGAGGTCGGGGTGGATCTCGACGTGCGGCTCCGTGACAGCGGCCGCCAGCGCCGGGACGCGGCGGGTCTGCGCACCGCTCTGGTACTGCTGCAACACCCGGCCGGTCGTGAGATAGACAGGATGCTCCGCGTCGACGTCCTCGGCCGGCGGCCGGTGCTCGACGGCGACGAACCGGGCCCGGCCGTCCGGCGTCGGGAAACCGTCGGCGAACAGCCGCGGGCTGCCCGGGTGCTCCGCCGACGGGCACGGCCAGAACACCCCGCCCTCGGCGTCGATGCGGTCCCAGCCGATGCCGGCGTAGTCGGCGACACCGCCGGCGCTGGCCCGGCGCAACTCGTCGTAGACGGTCTCCGGGTCGGCGCTGAACGGCGCCTCGCACCCGAGCCGCGTGGCGAGATCCGTCAGGACGTCGAGCTCGGTGCGCACGCCGGACGGTGGCGCGACGGCGCGGCGCCGGCGGATCACCCGGCCCTCCAGGTTGGTCATCGTGCCGTCCTCCTCGGCCCACTGGGTGACCGGCAGGACGACGTCGGCCAGCGCGGCGGTCTCGGACAGGACGACGTCGCAGACGACCAGCGCGTCCAGCGCCGCCAGGCGTTCGGCGACGTGCCGGCCGCGCGGCGACGACACCGCCAGGTTGGTCCCGTGCACCAGCAGCGACCGCGGCCCTCCGTCGGTGCCCAGGCTCTCGATCAGCTCGTAGGCCGACGGCCCCGGCCCGGGCAGCTCGTCGGGGTCCACGCCCCAGACCCCGGCGACGTGCGCCCTGGCGGCCGGGTCGTCGATCTTCCGGTAGCCGGGCAGCTGGTCCGCCTTCTGCCCGTGCTCGCGGCCGCCCTGCCCGTTGCCCTGACCGGTGATGCAGCCGAATCCGCTGTGCGGCCGGCCCGGCAGGCCGAGCGCGAGCGTCAGGTTGATCAGCGCCGTGACGGTGTCGGTGCCCTTGCTCTGCTGCTCCGCGCCGCGGGCGGTGAGGACGACGGCGCCGCGGCCGCGCGCACCCGCGGCCAGTTGCGCGACCGTGGCCCGTTGCGCCGCCACCGACACCCCGGTGACGCGTTCGACCCGCTCCGGCCACCACTGCGCCGCGGCCCGCCAGGCCTGCTCGAACCCGGTCGTCCGGTCGTGGATGTAGGCGCGGTCGGCGTGCCCGTCCGCGACCGCGAGGTGCAGCAGCCCGAGCGCCAGCGCCAGGTCCGTGCCGGGCAGCAGGGGCAGGTGCAGGGTCGCGCGGTCGACGGTGGCGGTGCGGCGGGGGTCGGCGACGATCAGCGCGCCGCCCCGGTCGACGACGGCGGCCAGGTGCTGCACGAACGGCGGCATCGTCTCGGCGACGTTGCCGCCGGCGAGCAGGACGGCGCCGGTCTCGGCGAGGTCGGGCAGCGGGAACGGCAGCCCGCGGTCGATGCCGAACGCCCGGTTCGACGCCGCGGCGGCCGACGACATGCAGTAGCGGCCGTTGTAGTCGATGTTCTTCGTCCGCAGCGCGACCCGGGCGAACTTGCCCAACTGGTAGGCCTTCTCGTTGGTGAGGCCGCCGCCGCCCAGCACGGCGACGGCGTCGCGGCCGTGCTCGGCCTGGGTCGCGCGGACCGCCGCCGCGACGACGTCCAGCGCCTCGTCCCAGCCGGCCTCCCGGAACGGGCCCGACCGGTCGTCGCGCAGCAGCGGCGTCGTCAGCCGGTGCGGCGAGTCGAGCAGGTCGGCGGCCGTCCAGCCCTTCTGGCACAGCCCGCCCCGGTTGGTCGGGAAGTCGCGCGGGCCCACGGTGACCCGGCCGCCGGCGTCCGCCGTCAGCGTCATCGCGCACTGCAGCGCGCAGTACGCGCAGTGGGTGGCCGTGGTGCCCATGCCCGCTACGGTGTGAACCGGCGGTTTCCGGCCCGCCTCCGGCACGTTACGCCCGCGATAAATGGGTCGCACTCGCCCGCTCCGCGCTCGGTGATCAGATGTCGGCGCCGGACAGCGTGGACCCGCGTCGCCCGTAGTTCCACCAGGTCAGCAGCACGCAGGTCACGTAGAAGCCGAGGAAGATCACGAACGCGGTCGCGACGGCATCCGCGGGCACCCGGCCGTCGTTCACCAGGCCGAGCACGCCGAACGTCGCGACGATGACGAACCCGCCGAACGCACCGACCGCCGACGACAGCCCGATGACGGCGGCCGCCTCGGTCCGGCCCCGCGCCAGGGCGGCCGTCCGGTCACCGTCGCCCGCCTCGCGCAGCGCCTGCTGCTGGAAGATCATCGGGATCATCCGGAACGTCGACCCGTTGCCGATCCCGGTCGTCACGAACACCAGCAGGAACGCGCCGAGGAACAGCGGCCAGCTGCCAGCGTCGACCGCCACGATCACGACGACGGTCCCGGCGGCCATCGCCGCGAAGTTCCAGAACGTCACCCGCGAGCCGCCGATCCGGTCGGACAGCCAGCCGCCGAACGGCCGCGCCACCGACCCGACCAGCGCGCCGAGGAAGGCGTAGTTCGCGGCCGGCACCTCGGGGAACTGCAGCTGGATGAGCAGCGGGAACGCCGACGAGTAGCCGATGAACGAGCCGAACGTGCCGATGTAGAGCCACGACACGACCCAGGTGTGCTTGTGCCGGACGACGGTGATCTGCTCGCGGAACGTCGCCAGCGACACCGACAGGTTGTCCATGAAGAACCACGCGCACACCGCCGCGACGAGCCCCAGGACCGCCCACACCCACCCCGCCCGGGCCAGGTCCACCCCGGCCGCGCTGGCACCGACCAGCCCGAACAGCCCGCCGGCGCCGACGATCAGCGGCAGCCCGAGCTGGATCAGCGCGACGCCGACGTTCCCGCCGGCCGCGTTCAGCCCGAGTGCCAGCCCTTTCGACCTGTCCGGGTAGAAGAAGCTGATGTTCGTCATGCTGGACGCGAAGTTCCCGCCGCCGAACCCGGCCGTCGCCGCGATCAGCAGGAACGCCCAGTACGGCGTGCCCGGGTTGCCGACCGCCACCGCCAGCAGCACCGTCGGCACCAGCAGCAGCAGCCCGCTCACCACCGTCCAGTTCCGGCCGCCGAAGCGCGGGACCGCGAAGGTGTAGGGGATCCGCAGCAGCGCACCGACCGCGTTCGGCACCGCGACCAGGAAGAACATCTGTGCGGCGGAGAAGCCGAAGCCGTAGTGCGCGACCAGCAGCGCCGACGAGATGCTCCACAGCGTCCACACGGAGAACGCGATGTTCTCCGCGAAGATCGAGAACACCAGGTTGCGCCGGGCGACACCGCGGCCGGTGCGCTGCCAGAACGCCTCGTCCTCCGGCTCCCAGTGATCGATCCAGCGCCCGCCGCGGCGCCGGCCGCCGGGCGGAGCGGGCGCCGCTGTCGTGGTGGGCGCGAGCGTCGGTGTGTCGGTCATGACGTCCTCCGGATCGGGGTCTGACTCCACAGGCCGCCGACGCTAGGAACGCTCCATTAAGGTGACGTGCCCTGAGCGGCGCGCTCGTGTCAACGTCTCCTCACCCCGGGCCGCGACCCGCCGTGAGACCCCTCGGAATGATCACGTTAAGGAGGGGTCTGTTCGCTTCCCCAGGCATGCATGCCTCGGAGAGCGGGAGCACCCCTCCTTAACGTGATCATTCCGAGGGGGGCGAGGGCTCTGGTGCCGCGGGGCGATCTCGGCATACGTTGGAGCGATGGAGGACGACGACAGTCGATCCGAGGCGGCCGGCCGGGCTGCCGCCATCGTCGGGGCCGGTCCGGCCGGCTTGTACGCCCTGGCGGCGCTGGTGCGTGAGGAACGGTTCGAGCGCATCGACGTGTTCGAGGCCGCGCCCGCGCCGTACGGCCTGGTCCGCTACGGTGTCGCGCCGGACCATCCGAAGACCCGCAACATCTCGCGGGTGCTGGCCCGCGGCTTCGAGCACACGCGGGTGCGGTTCCTCGGCAACGTCACCGTGGGCCGCGACGTCACCGTCGACGAGCTGCGGGCCGGCTACGACGCCGTCGTGGTGTCCACCGGCATGCTCGGCGACCGGCGGCTGGGCATCCCGGGCGAGGACCTGCCCGGCTCGTTCGGCGCGTCCGAGCTGGTCGCCTGGTACACCGGCCATCCGGAAGCGCGCGCCGTCGAACTGCCGGCGCGCCTCACCAGCGCGACGGTCATCGGCGCCGGCAACGTCGCCCTCGACATCGCCCGCATCCTCGTCAAGGACGCCACGGCGCTGCGCACCACATCCATGCCTCGGCACGTCGTCGAGGTCCTCGCGGCGAGCACCGTCACGGACGTCCATCTGGTCGCGCGGCGCGGGCCGGCGCAGGCCAAGTTCACCTCACCGGAGCTGCACGAGCTGGGCGCGCTCGACGACGTCGACCTCGTCGTCGACCCCGCCGACCTCGTGCTGGGCCCGGCCGACGAGGAGGCCGTGGCGCAGGACCGCCACGCCAAGGTCACCGTCGACGTGTGCCGCGAGTGGTCACAGCGCCCGGCCACCGATGCACCCCGCCGCATCCACCTGCACTACTGGCGCCGGCCGGTGCGCATCCTCGGCGCGACCGCGGTCACCGGTATCGAGCTGGAGCCGACCCGCCCCGGCGACGCAGGCCCGTTGACGCTGCCGACACAGCTGGTCGTGCGGGCCATCGGCTACCACGGCACGCCGATTCCCGGGCTGCCGTTCGACGACGCCAGCGGCACCGTGCCGTCGCGCGACGGCCGGGTCCTCGACGACGGCGCGGTGATCGCCGGGGTCTACGTGACCGGCTGGTTGCGCCGCGGCCCCACCGGCGTCATCGCAACGAACCGGGGCGACGCGAACGAGGTGGCGGAGTCGGTGCTCGCCGACCTCGACACCTTGCCGGAGCGGCCGTCCGACCCCGACGGTGTCGACAAGCTGCTGGCCGAACGCGGCGTCCGGGTGGTCACGTGGGCCGACTGGCTGCGGCTCGAGGCACACGAGAAGGCCACTGGCGACGCCGCGGGCGGTGACCCGATCGTCGTGCACGACCTCGCCGTCGCCCTCGAGGTCATCGACGCCGCCGGCTGATCCCGCCCACGGCCAGCGCACCTGCGCCGAGCAGCACGACCCCGGCCTGACCGCTGCGCGCGCCCGGGTTGGGGGTGCCGTTCTCCGTGCCGGCGTCGGTGCCCGCCTCGGTGCCGGTGTCCGACCCGCCGGAGTCCGTTCCGGTGTCGGTGCCACCGGTGTCGGTGCCACCCTCGTCGCTCGGCGGCGGCTCCTCGGTGGGCGGCGGCGGCTCCTCGGTGGGCGGCGGCGGCTCCTCGGTCGGCGGCGGCTCCTCACCACCCTCGTCGCTGGGCGGCGGCTCCTCGGTCGGCGGTGGCGGCTCCTCGGTCGGCGGCCGTCCGCCCTCGTTGCCGTTCTGGTTGCCGTTGCCGTCGTCCTCGTCGTCGTCGTTCGGACGGTTGGGACGCTCGTTGCTCGGGCGATCCTCGTCGTTGCCGTTGTCCTCGCGGATGTTCGCGGCGTCGGGGAAGTCCTCCTCGGGCAGGCCCTCGAGCGCGCCCTCCATGAACGCCGTCCACGTGCGGCCCGGGTAGGCGCCGCCGCTGAAGTGGTCCATGCCGCCGACGCCGTCGAGCGACTGGGTGCCGTCGCCGCGGAAGTAGACCACCGACGCGGCCAGCTGCGGGGTGTACCCGGCGAACCAGGCCGTCTTGTCGTCGTGGGTACCGGTCTTCGCGGCGACCGGACGGTCGAGGTCCTGCGCGGCGTCGGCGGTGCCGTTGTCGACGGTCTCGGTGAGCGCGTAGGTGACGTCGTGGGTGACGTCCTCCTCGAACACGCGCTCGTCCGACACCCCCAGTTCGTGCGTGACCGTGCCCTCGCGGTCGACGACCTGCTGGATGGTCGTCGTGGCCGAGCGCACGCCCTGCGAGGCGAGCGTGGCGTAGGCGTTGGCCATGTTCAGCGCCGAGACGCCGCCGATGCCGATGGCGACGCGCGGGTTGAGGTTCTCCTGCAACTGGGCGTCGTCGGGGAAACCGGCCCGGACCAGCGAGTCGACGACCTTGTCGGCCCCCATCTCCATGGCGACGTCGACGAACGCGGTGTTGATGGAGTTCTCCATCGCGCGTTCGAGCGTGACGTTGCGGCCGTAGTCGCGGTTGCCCTGGTTGTTCACCGGCGGACCGAGCTCGGGCGGGTCGAACGGCGAGTTGCCCCAGAACCGGCTGCGCAGCGAGTAGCCGTTCTCCAGCGCCGCGGCGAGCACGAACGGCTTCACCGTCGAACCGGCCTGCGGGATGGCGTCGACGGCGTCGTTGTAGCTCTGCTCGACGGCGTCGGGCCCTCCGTACACCGCGACGACGGCGCCGTTGCCCGGCCGCACCGCCGCGAGGCCGATGCGCACGCCGTCGGCGTCCTCGGTGGGCCGCTCGTCCTGGATGGCCTGGATGGCCGCCGACTGTGCCTGGATGTTGAACGTCGACGTGATGCGCAGGCCGCCGGTCTCGATCTCCTGCTCGTCGAAGCCCCGGGCGACCAGTTCGTTGCGGACCATCATGAGCAGGTAGCCGTTGGGCCCGCCGTAGCGGTTGACCTGCTGCTCCGGCAGGACTTCCGGCGCCACGGTGGCGTCGGCCGTGGCCTGGTCGATGGCGCCGGTGCCCACCATGCCGTCGAGCACGTACTGGAACCGCTGCGCGAACCGCTCGGCGTTCTCGGGGCCGAGCGTGGGGTCGTAGCGTGTGGGCGAGCGCAGGATCGAGGCCAGCGCGGCGCTCTGCGCGAGGTCGAGGTCGGCGACGTCGACGCCGAAGTAGGACCGCGACGCCGTCTGCACGCCGTACGTGGCGCGGCCGAACCAGATGGTGTTCAGGTAGTCGGCCAGGATCTGCTCTTTGTCGACGTCCTGGTCGATCTTCACCGAGATGACCAGCTCACGCAGCTTCCGCGTGTAGGAGCGGTCCTGGGTGAGGTAGTAGTTCTTGACGTACTGCTGGGTGATGGTCGAGCCGCCACCGGCGCTGGACGAGCCGCGCAGGGCGTCCCAGCCGGCCCGGACCATGCCGGTGACGGAGAAGCCGGAGTTCTCGTAGAAGCTGCGGTCCTCGGCGGCGACGACGGCCTGCTGGAGCGTCTCGGGGATCTCCTCGATGCCGACGATCTCGCGGTTCTCGGCGCTGAATCGGCCCAGCTCGGTCTCGCCGTCGTCCCAGTAGACGATGGTCGACTCGGACGTGGAGAAGTCGTTCGGCTCGGGCACGTCGATCATGGCGAACGCGACCCCGATGGCCCCCGCGCACAGCAGGAACATGCCGAGCACTGTGAAGCCGAACACCTTCCAGTTGAAGACGCGGCGCCAGCCGGTCCGCTTCTGGCGGCCGGCTCGGTAACGGGCTCCGCCCTTGTCGGGGCGGTCCGTGGGGTCGGCGGATTCGGTGTTCTCGGGTTCGCGTTCCGTGCTCATGACTTCTTCGATGGTACGTTGCGCGGTTCGGTCGCTCGGGTCAATGAGAAGACGGCCGAGGCCGCCGAGGAGTTCCGGCCTGCGGGGCGGCGCCGGTCACATCCGCCGCCGCCGCCGCGGCCCGCCCGGGGACGGGCACGGCGCAGCGACGTTTCTCCGCCACCCCCGCGAGCGGAGACCACGATTCGCCGCACCCTGCCCGCCGACCCGGTATACCCGGTTCGCACCTTTGCTGAAACCGAGGTCAGGATCACATCACTCCGCGTGACCGCGCGCTCTCTCACCGAGCCGGCGCAGCGCCTCGGCGACGAGCTCGTCCGGGTCGCCGTCGATCGGGACCCGCACGCCGTCCTCGTCCGCCTCCAGCGGCTCCAGCGTGTCGAGCTGCGAGCGCAGCAGGCTCGGCGGCATGAAGTGGCCCTTCCGTGCCTTCATGCGGACGGCGAGCAGCTCCGGGTCGCCGTCGAGGTGGACGAACGTCACGCCGCCGGCGGCCTCGCGGAGGACGTCGCGGTAGACCCGGCGCAGCGCCGAACACGTGACGACGGCGCTGCGACCCAGCGCGGACTGTTCGGTGAGCCAGTCACGCACAGTGGCCAGCCACGGCCCGCGGTCGTCGTCGGTCAGCGGCGTGCCGGCCGCCATCTTCGCGACGTTGGCCGGCGGGTGCATGTCGTCGGCCTCGGCGAACGGCCGGCCGAGCGCGTCGGCCAGCCGCGTCGCGACGGTCGTCTTGCCCGAGCCGGACACGCCCATGACGACGATGTGGGGCGGGAGGGTCACGCGGTCCAGCCTGACACGCCCTGGCCGCCGACGCCCACGGCGTCCAGACTGGGGGCATGACCGACTCCGAGCCGGTGCGCGAGCTGCGCCTCGTCGTCACCGTCCCCGACCACGACGCGGCCGTCCACTTCTACCGCGACGTGCTGGGCCTGCCCGAGCTCGCCGACTTCTCCTCGCCCGACGGCCGGGTCGTCCTGCTCGGCGCCGGCCGCGCCACCATCGAGATCGTCGACCAGGACCAGGCCGAGTTCATCGACCGCGTCGAGGTCGGGCGACGCGTCGCCGGGCACGTCCGCGTCGCGCTCGAGGTCGACGACTCCGCCGCGACCACCCGCCGGCTCGCCGACGCCGGCGCCGAGGTCCTCGCCGAGCCGACGCGCACCCCCTGGGACTCGCTCAACTCCCGCCTCGACGCCCCCGGCGACCTCCAGCTGACGCTCTTCACCGAACTCGGCGACTGAGGCCGGGTCACTGCTCCTTCGCGGTCTCCTTCGACCGCGCGTAGTGGCGCCGCGCCTTCGCCCGGTTGCCGCAGACCTCCATCGAGTGCCACTTCCGCGCGTTGGCGCGGCTGTTGTCGACGAGGAAGTGCTGGCAGTCGGGGGCGGCGCACGGCCGGATGCGCGAGCCGTCGGGCCCCTGCAACCCGGCCCACTCCTCGACGGCCCGCACCCCCACCCGGCGCCCGGCCGGGACGTCGTCGTGCCAGAGCAGGCCGTCGCGGGTGAGCTGGGCGCGTCGCCGCATGACGTCGACCCACGGCGTCAGCGCGTCCAAGGACGCCTCGCCCCTGATGACGGCGGCCAGGACCGGCCGCACGTCGCGGGCGTCGGCGATCTCCTCAGGCGTCCCCAGCCCGTCGTGCTCGCGCAGCCAGGCCCGCGCGGCCGCGTCGTCGCCGAGCTCGTCGCGCGGCCCGTCGGGATAGACGATGCGCGAGTTCACCAGGTCGAGCAGCAACGGGGTCATGTCGGTCCTTTCCGATCGTCTCCATTCTAACCTCATAGCAGCTCTTGACAGGTTGGAATATCCGCGCTTCCATCGAACTTGTAACCCCCGCAATCGACAGAACCGGTTAGAGGACCGGTCGAGCGGAAACGGAGCCAGCGTCATGCCGTACATCACTGTCGGAACCGAGAACACGGCGAACATCGACCTGTACTACGAGGACCACGGCACCGGACAGCCGGTCGTGCTGATCCACGGCTACCCGCTCGACGGGCACTCGTGGGAGAAGCAGTCGGCGGCGCTCCTGGACGCCGGTTACCGCGTCATCACCTACGACCGTCGCGGCTTCGGGCGGTCCAGCCAGCCCACGACGGGGTACGACTACGACACGTTCGCCGCCGACCTCAAGACGGTCCTCGACACCCTCGACCTGCGTGACGTGGTGCTGGTCGGTTTCTCGATGGGCACCGGTGAGGTGGGCCGCTACCTCGGCACGTACGGCAGCGAGCGGGTCGCCAAGGCCGCCTTCCTCGCGTCGCTGGAGCCGTTCCTGCTGCAGACCGACGACAACCCGACCGGCGTGCCGGGCGAGGTGTTCGCCGGCATCGAGCAGGCCGCGAAGTCCGATCGCTACGCCTGGTTCGACCAGTTCTACAACGACTTCTACAACCTCGACGAGAACCTCGGCACGCGCATCGGTGAGGCCGCCGTCCGGGGCAGCTGGAATATCGCCGCCGGCGCGTCGTGGTACGCCTCCTCCGCCGTGGTGCAGAGCTGGCTGACCGACTTCCGCGCGGACATCGAGAAGGTCGACGTCCCTGCGCTGATCCTGCACGGGACCGCCGACCGCATCCTGCCGATCGACGCGACGGCCCGCGAGTTCACCAAGCGACTCCCGAGCGCCGACTACGTCGAGGTCGAGGGCGCACCGCACGGCCTGCTCTGGACCCACGCGGACGAGGTCATCGAGGCGCTGCTCGCGTTCCTGCGCAAGTGAGTCACCGACGAGGGGCGGCCGGGCGTGGTCCGGCCGCCCCTCGTCGCGTCCGGACTCCGTAGGGTCGGGAGGCATGAGGCGGACGCTGCCCTGGGCTGCCGGAGCGCTGGGCGCGGTGCTGCTCTGGGGCGAGGCGGACCGGATCATGATCGTGTCGCATCCGCTGCACGCCGAGAAGGGCCGCGCCTGCCTGCACCGGGCCGATCCGGAGCCGGCCCGGCGGCTGCGCCGGATCGACCGAGCCGAGCGATGAGTTCTCCCGCCCGCGCCGGTCTGCCCGATGAGACCGACGAGGAGGACCGGGCATGGACACAGCACGGGTGCTGATGGACGGGATCGTGTTCGGCGAGTCGCCGCGCTGGCACGAGGGACGGCTGTGGTTCTCCGATTGGGGCGCCCACCAGGTCGTCGCGGTCGACGACGACGGCCGCCATGAGGTGGTGGCCACGGTCGAGTCGTTCCCGATGTGCATCGACTTCCTGCCCGACGGGCGGCTGCTGGTGGTCGACTCCGCGGAGCGCCGGCTGCTGCGCCGGGAGGCGGACGGGTCGCTCGTCCCGCACGCGGACCTCTCCGCGTTCTCGGAGCACCCGTGGAACGACATCGTGGTGAGCGAGCGCGGCGACGCCTACGTCAACGGCATCGGCTTCGACTTCCCCGGCGGCGAGTTCGCGCCGGGCCTGGTCGTCCGCGTCACGCCCGACGGCCGGGTGGAGCGGGTCGCCGACGCTCTGGCGTTCCCGAACGGAATGGCCATCACGGCCGACGGCGCCACGCTCATCGTCGCGGAGTCGTACGCGAACCGGCTCACGGCGTTCTCCATCGAGCCCGACGGCGCCCTCGGCGAGCGGCGAGTCTGGGCGGACACCCCCGGCGACCATCCCGACGGCATCTGCGTCGACGCCGAGGGAGCGGTCTGGTACGCCGACGTCGGCAACCGGCACTGCGTCCGGGTCGGCGAGGGAGGCGAGGTACTGGCGGTCGTCGAGTCCGACCGCGGTGCGTTCGCCTGCGCCCTCAGCCGCGGCGACGACCCGCGGCTCTACGTCGTCGGCCAGGAGTGGGACGGCCCGCCGCCGCCCGAGCCGACCGGACGGCTGGTCGCCCACCCGGCGCCGGCGCCGGGAGCCGGCCGTCCCTGACGATCACTCGGGAAGCCGGTCGGCAGCCAGGCCGAACAGGACCGGGACCGGTTCGTCGCCGTCGTCCTCGGCGGTCTCGCCCAGGACGAGTCCCGCGCCGGTCACGGCGTTCAGCAGCTCAGGCAGTGGGACGTTGACGACGCCGACGCGGGAGCGGATCCCGTCGCCGAGGAGCGGGTGCTCCTCGACCCGCTCGTGCCGGCGATAGCCGGGATGGACGATGCGGCGCCCCCGGGAGTCGTGCTCGACGAAGACGCCGCCGAAGCAGGGATGGGCGGCGACGACCACGAGGCGGCCACCGGGTCGGAGCACCCGGCGGGCCTCGGCGAACACCGGCGGCAGCGCGTCGAAGTCCGTGGTCGTCATGATCGTGGCGACGGCGTCGACGGACTGGTCGGCGAGCGGGAGGTCGTCGGCGCTCGCGACGATCGCGGCGACGCCGGTCCGGCGGGCGAGCTCGACCTGCCGGGCGGAGACGTCGACGCCGATGACGCGCCAGCCCAGGCCGGTCAGTGCCGGGACGTGGGCGCCGCCACCGCAGCCGAGGTCGAGGCAGAGCCGGTCGTCGCCGGGGCCGAGCAGGCGGTGCAGGAGACGGTCGGCCGAGCGGGCGAACGGCCGGCCCGCTCCGCTGCTGACGTAGCCGGCGTACCAGTCGGCGAACTCGTCGTAACGCTGTCCCATGGCCCCACTCGACCAGAGGTCGTGGCCGCACGCCCAGGCAATTATGCCGTTACGGTGACCGCCCCGGCCCGGCCGCCGTCGGTCGTCGGCGGAGCCTTCGGGGCACTCCGGCCGAGCACGAGCCGCCAGGCGATCGCCAGCAGCACGACGGTGATGCCGAGGAGGATCGTGGTCTCGATGAGCTGGAACTGCCAGAACCTGTCGTCCGGCTGGTATCGGACCGGCGGGAACCCCTCGCCGGGGCCCATGGTGATGTCGTCGATGGGCCAGCCGTGGGCGATCCGGTCCGGGTCGTCCGACGTCAGTGGCTCGCGATAGCGGGGACGGAGCCCGAACTCGATCGGCAGCCGCAGCGCGAGGTAGACGGGGATGACGACGGCCGCCGCCACCAGGACGCGGCGGAAGACCACTCCGGCCAGGACACCGATCGCCACGCCCAGCAGCACGTAACCGGGGAACACCAGCACGGCGTGGTTGAACTTCCCGCTCGTGAACCGCTGGATGTCCACGGGTTCGAACCACCAGCTCAGACCGGCGGCGAACACCACCGAGGCGATCAGGACGACGCCGAGCACCACGACGAGCTTGGTGGCCAGCCAGCGGGTCCGGGTCACGCCCTGGGTCCAGGCCAGCTGCCAGGTGCCCTGCTCGAACTCGCGGGCCAGCAGGGGAGCGCCGGCGAGCATGCCCGCGACCATCGGCAGGAACGGCAGCCAGGAGGTGAACTGCTGCGGCAGGCCCGCGTACTTGTCGTCGAAGGCCATCACCTGGTCGATGCAGGCCTGGTCGGTGCCGGCGAGGAAGACCAGGTGGCATTCCCGCAGACCAAGACGGTCGTAGGCGTCGTGCATCGCCACGCCGTGCGTGAGCAGCAGGATGCCGAGGCCGGCCAGCAGGATCGCCGCCCCGAGGAACTCCCCGCGGTGCTGGCGCCACGCCACCCAGATCATGCGCTCAGCTCCATCTCGCTCGGGACGGGCCAGGGTTCCCGGGCGCGTCGCAGATAGGCGAGGACGAGTTCCTCGAGCCCGATCGGCCTGGCCTGCCACCCGGGCAGCGGCTCGGCGGGCCCGATCCTCGCGACCACGTGGGCGTGCCGGTCGGCCTGGTCGACGTGGACCACGCCCGGGCCGCCTGGTACCCCCGCGCTCGGGCCGGTGAGCACGCGGTGGTCGCCGAGCAGGGAGTCGACGTCGCCGGCGAGCTGGACGCGGCCGCCCGCCACCACCACCAGATGGTCGCAGACGCGCTCCAGTTCGGCGATGTTGTGGGACGAGAGCAGCACCGTGAGACCCTCACCGGCCACGGTGCCCATCAGGACCTGCAGGAACTCGCGGCGGGCCAGCGGGTCGAGACTGGCCACCGGCTCGTCGAGGATCAGCAGCCGGGGCCGCTTGGCGAGGGCGAGTGCCAGGGCGACCTGGGCCTGCTGGCCGCCGGAGAGCCGGCCCGTGCGCTGCCGCGGCGAGATGCCGAGCTCGGCGATGCGCCGCTCGGCGAAGTCCTGGTCCCAGGTCCGGTTGAGGGAACGACCCAGGTGCAGCAGATCGGACACCCGGAACCGCCGGTAGACCGGGTGGTCCTGGGCCACGAACGCCAGTTGCGCCAACGCCTGTGGCGACTGGGCCGGCGCCAGTTCACCGAAGAGCGAGATCGACCCGGCCGACGGCCGCTGCAGCCCGGCGACCAGCTGCAACAAGGTAGTCTTCCCCGCACCGTTGGGCCCGACCAGGGCGATCACGGCCCCCGCCGGCACCTCGAGGTCACAGTCCTGGAGCGCCCACGTCGACCGGTACCGCCTACCCAGGCCCCGGGTGACGAGCGCCGCGCTCATGCCGCACCTTCCTCAGTCAGTTCCCGCCGCACCACCGCCAGCAGCGCGCCGACCGCTTCCTCGTCGAGTCCCGCGGCCTCGGCCTCCCGTAGCCACCGTTCCAGGCCTCGCCGCAGCTTCGCGTACTGCGCCGGCGGCACCGTGACGTCGGGAGCCCGCGCGACGAACGTCCCCACGCCAGGCCTGGGATCGACCAGGCCCTCGTGCTCGAGCTGGCGATAGGCCTTCGACACGGTGTTGGGGTTGATCGCGAGCTGCTCGACCGCCTCCCTGATCAGCGGCAGCCGGTCGCCCTCCCTGAGGTAGCCCACCATGACCGCCTGCCGCACCTGATGGACCAGCTGCAAGTACGGCGGCACCCCGGACGTGCTGTCGAGTTGGAATATGAACACGAGCCAGCCTCCCTGCTTTCCTATGGAACTAGTAAAGCAGGGAGCCATGCGGCCGTCAACGATCGTCAGGCGGCCGCTCGAACCCGAGATGGACGTGATCGCGGTGCAGGTCATCGGCGAAGTGCTTGCCACCGGGGCCGTCCGGGTCCACCGGGCCGCCGATCTCGTCGCTGCCGGTCGCCCGCACCGCCGCGAGGAAGTCGAGCAGGAACGGCTCGTCCTTGCCCATCGACACCACCGGCCGGCCGTCGACGGCCCAGATGTCGACGGCCCGGCCACGGGTGTGGTTGCTGGTGCGGTCGGTACCGAAGACGTTCTCGGGGTGTCCGCCGCGGAACACCGACACCGCCGGCTGGTAGGTCCCGGACAGCTCCAGCAGCGCCGCGACGACCCGCGCGTCGACGACGCCGGCGGCGAGGTCGGCGAGGGCCGCCTCCGGCAGCTGGACCCGCCCGCTCGCGGCCAGCTCGGCGGCCGGCCCGGTCAGCGCGGCGGCCGCGGCGGGAGCCGGGGCGACGGGACGCAGCTCGGTGACCGTCCACACGCCGCCGGAGCGCGCCAGCCGGACGTCCGCCGTCACGACCCGCTCGAGCAACGCCTCGCCGTCGACCCAGGTCTGCCGGACGACCGTCATGACGCTCGCGGTGCCGCGCTCCAGTCCGCCGTACTGCGGGTAGACGATCTGCGCGACGGCGGGCGCGGCGGGCGGCAGCAGCGGCCCGGCGGTGCGCTCGAGGCCCGGCGATGCCCCGGCGGCGGTCAGCCGATCGGCCGCGGGGGTGACGGCACCGCCGCCGGGCACCGAGCCGAGCGCCTCCAGCACCCGCACCGCCGCCAGCTTGACCTCGGGCGAGATCTCGTTCCCGCCCGGCTGCCACGGGGCCACCACCGGCAGGTCCGGAACCGGTGACGGGGGCTCCGGCGCCGGACCTGCCGGCTGCTTCTCGGGCGGACGCGGCGGCATGGTGCGGGCGGCACGCGACCGCGGCTGCTCGGCTCCGCACGCCGCCACGACCGCTGCCGCGGCCCCGGCGAGGAAGCCACGGCGCCCGACTCCGCGACCGGTCATCGAGCCCGCACGAACCGTGGGTCGATCCGGTAGGTGTGGACCTCGTCGCCGTCGCGGTCGACGTGGCCGCCGACGCGGTGCCAGCCGGCCCGCTCATAGAACCCGGCCGCGCCGCGAGCACCCACCTTCGTGACCAGCTCGACGCGCTCGACGCCGGCTGCCGCGACGATCGAGAGGAACGCCTCACTCAGCTCCGTGCCGATCGAGCGGCCGCGCTGCGCCGGCGTCACGACGATGGCCTCGAGCACGGCGATCGACCCGAACCCCGCCTCCGGTACGTCGCCCTTCGCGACCACGCGCGCCGGGGCCGCGGCCCGGCCGAGCAGCCGTCGCGCGTACCGCATGCCGCGGGACCGGACGAACTCCGCGGCGAGAACCGGCCGGGTGAGCAGGGCGCGCAGCCCGGCCAGCGTGAGCTCACGGCGACGGTGCCCGATGATCCAGGCCACGTTGGCCGGCCGGTCGGTGGTGCCGAGCGTGAACCCGACGACCTCTCCGCCGCGGGTCGCGACCAGCACGACGCCGTACCGCGACTCCAGGTGGGCACGGTGCCAGCGGCGGACGAAGGCCTCGCCGAGCCGTGGGAACAGGCCGTGCGGCAGCTCGGACACGTGCAACGCCGCGGTAGTGCGCAGGTCGCCCTCGCCGGCCGGCCGGACCTCGATCTCGCCATCAGTGCTCATCCTCAGCCTCTCTGCGACCGATCCCCCGCACCCAGCTCTCTTGTCCTGGTAGACGCCCCGTCGAGCGGCGGCGTTGTCACGAGGCGCGGTCTTCTCGATTCATGGTTCGGCGCGAATCTCAGAGGAACCTCAGAGCACTCGTGCGAGCATCGATGGCATGGCAGGCGACCAGGACCACGCGTTGCTGCTGGTCGAGGACGACGCCAAGCTGGCGGCGCTACTGGACCGGCTGTTCACCGGCGAGGGCTACACCGTCGACGTCGCCCGCGACGGCCAGTCCGGACTGCACCACGCGCTGACCAGCCGGTACGCCGTCATGATCATCGACCGCGGGCTGCCCGCCATCGAGGGCGTCGACCTCGTGCGCAAGGTGCGCTCGCGGGGCGTCGCGACACCGATCCTGGTGCTGACCGCGCGCGGCACCACCGAGGACCGCGTCGAGGGCCTCGACGCCGGCGCCGAGGACTACGTCGTCAAGCCGTTCGAGATCGACGAGCTGCTGGCCCGGGTGCGTGCGCTGCTGCGCCGGCACACCGACACGTCGGCCCGCCTCGATCTCGGCGAGCGCTACCTCGACGTCACCGCGCGACGGGTGGTCGGCGGAGCGGCCGCTCCGATCGAGCTGTCCGGGCGTGAGAACGAGCTGCTGCAGCTGTTCGCCGCGCACCCGACGCAGGTCTTCACCCGCGACGAGCTGCGCCGGCTGGTGTTCCAGGACGCCGACAGCCCCGGCGCCGTGGACACCTACGTCTACTATTTGCGCAGGAAACTCGGCCGGGACGTCATCCGTACCGTCCACGGCCTCGGCTACCGGATGGGGTCCGCTTGAACTGGCGCCGAGGCGGCTCCGAGCGCCGCCCCACCTCCGCGCCGGCCGACCGGCGGCTGCTGCGCCGGGCGTCGATCGTCGTCGCGGCGCAGACGGGCGTCGCCGTCGCGCTGGTCATCGGCGTCATCATCGCGCTCGTCTATTCGATCAGCGGGCAGGAGCGGATCTCCGCCACCGAGCACAAGCTGCAGGCCAAGCTGGCCCTGGCCGCGCCCGGCGAGACGATCGTCGACGCGCTGCCGGATGGCTGTCCCGAGGACGAGGTCCGGGCCGCCGTCGACACGCTGGAGCCGGGCACCCGGCGGTTCGAGACGTGCGACACCCCGTTCCTCGCCCATGTCGAGGAGACCGGCCGCGAGCGGACCGCGGCGGTGACGAACTTCACCGAGCAGCAGGAGGAGACCGAGCGGCTGGCCCGGCTGTCGATCCTCGTCGGCGTCGTCGGCGCACTCGCGGCGGCCGGGCTGGGCTGGCTGGTGGCGCGGCGCGCCGTCCGTCCGCTCGGTGACGCGCTGACGTCGCAGCGCCGGTTCGTCGCGGAGGCCAGCCACGAGCTGCGCACCCCGCTCGCGATCCTGCACACCCGCGCCCAGCTGCTGCAGCGCCGTCCCAGCACCGACGACGACCAGCGGCAGGAGATCGACCAGCTGGTCGACGACGCCAGGGTGCTCAACGACATCGTCAACGACCTGCTGCTGTCGGCGGAGATGCAGCTCCGGCCCGAGGCGCGGCAGCCGGTCGACCTCGCCCGGATCGCCGCCGAGGTCAAGGGCTCCTTCTCCGCCACAGCCGACGACGCGGGCATCGACCTCGTCATCGACAGCGTCCCGGCCGAGTCCCACATGGTCACCGGCGTGCCGAGCGCCCTGCGCCGCGCCGTCGCCGCCCTCGTCGACAACTCGATGGACCATGTGGCCCGCGGCGGCACCATCACGCTCGGGCTGTCCGGGTCCGGTGGCACCGTCCGCATCAGCGTCGTCGACGACGGCGACGGCCTCGACCCCGAGCTGGCCGCCCAGCTCACGCAGCGGTTCCGCCGCGGCCCCGGCGCCAACGGCAACGGCCACCCGCGGCTCGGCCTCGGCCTCGCGCTGGTCGACGAGATCGTGCACGCCCACGACGGCACCCTCGCGATCGACGGACGTCCCGGCGACGGCGCCACCGTCACCCTCACGTTCCCCGCGGCGCCATGAGCCCGTCATGCCCGATCTGCGGTCCGTGGGTCGCATCGAGCGTTCGGCACCGATAGGTTCTGGTTGCTGCCGGAACCTCGATCTCGATGGAGCCGTTGTGGCAGTGACGACGTCACAGCTGTGACGCCTCGGCCGGGCACGGCCGCGATCACCAGAAGGGTGCCCCTTTGATGACCACGGCCATGGAGAGTCCGGCTGCGCGCGGATCCGCCCGCGACCGGCATGTCAGCACGTACGCCGAGCTGTCCAAGCTCATCCAGGCGGCCGGGCTGCTGAAGCGCCGCTACACGTTCTACTGGTCGCTCATGCTCGGCACGGTCGCCGCGTTCGCCGCCATCTGGGTCGGCTTCGCCATGCTCGGCGACTCCTGGTACCAGCTGCTGCTGGCCGCGGCGCTCGCCGTCGTCCTCGCCCAGTTCGGCTTCATCGGCCACGAGGGCGCACACCGGCAGATCTTCGCCTCCCACCGCTGGAACGAGTGGACCGGACGCATCATCTCCGGGCTGTTCGCGGGTCTGAGCTACAGCTGGTGGATGCGCAAGCACACCCGCCACCACCTCAACCCCAACAAGGAGGGCGCCGACCCCGACATCGGCCCGGGTGTCCTCGCCTTCTCGCCGGCGGCGCTCGCCCAGCGCGGCCCGGTCGGCCAGTGGTTCGCGCGGCGGCAGGGCTGGTTCTTCTTCCCGCTACTGCTCCTCGAAGGTCTCGCCCTGCACGCCCACAGCATTCAGAACATCGCCCGGCGCGAACGGCTCGAGCACCGGTGGGTCGAGATCCTCTTCGTCACCGTCCGCCTCGGCGGCTACCTGGCGGCGCTGTTCATCGTCCTGCCGCCGGCCAAGGCCATCGCGTTCTTCGGCGTCCAGATGGGGCTGTTCGGCCTGCTTCTCGGCGGCGCCTTCGCCCCCAACCACAAGGGCATGCCGATCGTCCCCGCCTCCATGAAGATCGACTTCCTCCGGCGGCAGGTGCTCACGTCCCGCAACATCACCGGCGGGCCGGTCACCGACCTCGCCATGGGCGGTCTCAACTACCAGGTCGAGCACCACCTGTTCCCGAGCATGCCGCGCCCCAACCTGCGCAAGGCGCAGCCGATCGTGCGCGAGTTCTGCGAGCGGCACGGTGTCACGTATACCGAGACGTCGCTGGTGGGGTCCTATCGGATCGTGGTCCAGTATCTGAACGACGTCGGCCTGCGGGCGCGCGATCCGTTCGACTGCCCCATCACCGCCCAGTACCGCACCTAGACCGGCTCCCCAACCGTCGGCGGTCACACCCAGTGGTTGTCGTGGCGGAGGTAGAAGGCCGCCCGCTCCTCCTCACTGAGCTCCAGTCCCTTGGACACGGCGGCCAGGGTCTCGAAGTAGTCCTCGCGCGGCGCGCCAGGCGTGAACATCAGCAGCATCGAGGCCGGCTCACCCAGCACGTTCTTGAAGCCGTGCACGCCGCCCGGCGGGACGTGGAGGAAGTCGCCAGGGCCCGCCTCGACCCAGTCGGTGCCGTTGTAGAGGCTGACCGCGCCGGTGAGCACGTAGAACGACTCGGTGATGGTCCGGTGGAAGTGCGGGCCGGGGCCGGACTGACCGGGGCCGAAGGTCCACCGGTAGAGCCCGAAGTCGCCGCCGGTCCCGCCGCCGGTGGCCAGGTAATCGACCGTGACGCCGGAGGCGTACGTCACCTCCGGCGGTGCGTCGGCGCGTCGCAACCGCACGTCGACCTCGCCGTTCGCACCGTCGTAGCGGCTGGGCGGATAGGCCGGCAGACTCATCTCGTTCCTCCTGTCGCAGCAGAACCCGGTTGGTCACCGGGCACCCGATAAGGCACACTAGGCACCGACGGGACGTCATGACACGTCCCCGAGGTCGAGTGCGTTGCGCCGATGTCGGCGCAGGTTCCCCCTTCCAGATGAGCGGGAGCCCCCATCGTGACCGGCCACTCCCTCTACGTCCTGGAAGGACGTCCGTGCCCACCGACACCCGCACCTCGCGGGGCGACGGCGCTCGCCGCCGCCCCCGCAACCGCAACCGACGCCCGGCCGCGGCGTCCGCTGCGCATCCCCAGCTCGCCCCCGACACCACGGTCGCGTCGGCCCGACCGGCCGCGGTCGCCGACGACCGGTCGTTCGCCGACCTCGGCGTCCCGGCCACGATCGTCGCGGCGCTCGCCGCCGACGGCGTCACCCGCCCGTTCCCGATCCAGGCCGCCACCCTGCCCGACACCCTGGCCGGCCACGACGTGCTCGGCCGGGGCCAGACGGGGTCCGGCAAGACCATCGCCTTCTCGGTCCCGACGGTGGCCCGGCTGGTCGCCTCGCGCGCCGGCCGCCAGGCCCGGCTGCCGCGCGCACTCGTCCTCGTGCCGACCCGTGAGCTGGCCAACCAGGTCGCCGCGACGATGGCGCCGCTGGCCGCGGCCACGGGCCTGCGCATCGCCACCGTCTTCGGCGGCGTTGGGCAGGGCCCGCAGGTCAAGGCGCTCAGGAACGGCGTCGACGTCCTCATCGCATGCCCCGGCCGGCTCGAGGATCTCATCGCGCAGCGCCATTGCGACCTCGGCGCCGTCGAGATCACCGTCCTGGACGAGGCCGACCACATGGCCGACCTCGGCTTCCTGCCCGCGGTGCGGCGGCTGCTCGACACGACCCCACGCGGTGGCCAGCGGCTGATGTTCTCGGCGACGCTCGACAACGGCGTCGACACGCTCGTGCGTCGCTACCTCACCGACCCGGTCCTGCACTCGACGGCACCGGCCGTCGCGCACGTCTCGACCATGGACCACCACGTCATGGCGGTCGAGACGGCCGACAAGGGCCAGGTGGTGCGCGAGCTCGCCTCGGGCCAGGGCCGCACGCTGCTGTTCGCCCGCACCAAGCACGGCGCCAAGAAGCTGGCGAAGGCGCTCACGGCGGCCGGCATCCCGGCGGTCGACCTGCACGGCAACCTCAGCCAGGGCGCCCGGCAGCGCAACCTCGCCGCCTTCTCGGCCGGGACGTCGCGCGTGTTGGTGGCCACCGACATCGCGGCCCGGGGCATCCATGTCGACGACGTCGGCCTGGTCGTACACGTGGATCCGCCGGCCGAGCACAAGGCGTACCTGCACCGTTCCGGCCGGACCGCCCGAGCCGGGGCCGGCGGCACCGTGGTCACCGTCATGACGCACGATCAGGCCGGCGACGTCCGCGCGCTGACCCGCCAGGCCGGCATCACGCCGACCATCACCCGGGTCGCGCCGGGGCATCCGGCGATCGCCGAGCTCACCGGCCCCGCGGCGCCCCTGGTCGCACCGCCGGCGCCGGCCGCTCGCGCCACCGTGGCCGACGAGGCCTCCGGTGCCCAGGACGGACGGGGACGGCCGCGGCGCCGCCGGGGTGGGCGTTCGGGCCGGGGCAGCGACGGCGCTGCGTCCGGCGCCGCAACGAGCACGTCGGGCACCAGCACGGCGACGACGGCGAACCGGCGCGGCCGCGGCCGGTCCGGCACGGCATCGGGCCGGTCGGGTACGGCGTCCGGCCGGTCCGGCACTCCGTCGGGCCGAACCGGCACCCCGGCCAAGACGGCCGATTCCTTCTCGGCCTCGCTGCGCCGCCGCTGATCCCTCGCCGCGCTACTTCGCGCCGCCGGTGAACGGGGCCTCGCCCGGCTTCGAGGCCCGAAACCGCAGCGCCGACCACACGTCATCGATGGCGACCTGGCCGTTGGGGCGCAGCCCGAACTCGACGACGATCGGCCAGAGCGTGTCGCGGTTGATGTCGGAGCGGCCGGCCTTCGGGTAGGCGACCCAGACGACGGGCGGCGTCGTCACCGTGTCGCGATGGGCCCCGAGGACCCGGCGCGCCGCTGCCTCGTCGTCGGCGAAGACGACCGCCACGCCGGCGTCGGCCGGGCCGTCGACGAGGCGGACGCCGGCCGGCAGCGGGTCGAGCAGGCGCTGCCGGTCAGGGTCCGACACCCACACCGAGGTACCAGGCTTCACCAGCAGTTTCTCGGCGACGGTCTTGGTGCTCATCAGGTACTCCGCTTCCGCCGCAGAACGGCCCTCGTGCGCTGTCGCTGAACACCTCCAGCTTGTTACCGACAAAAAGTTTTGTCAAGGATTGATCGATTGTCGGTGGCCCGATCCACTTGACAGGTTGATGCCGCGGGTGTTTCTTTATGACTAACTTTAGTCCCGAAGGAAGTGCCGGATGCCCGTTCCCCGCGGTGACCTCACCCGCTCGGCCGTGCTGGCCGCGCTGGGCACGTCCGGTCCGCTGAGCAGGACGGACATCGCTCGAACGCTGGGCGTGAGCCCGGCCACCGTCACCCAGATCGTGAAGGACCTGCTGGCCCGCGGCCTGGTCGCCGAGGTCGAGCACCGGCCGTCGCGCGGCGGCCGTCCCGCGGTGCTGCTCGGGCTCGTCGGCTCGGCCGGGCGGGCCCTGGGCGCCAAGGTCGCGGCCGACCACGTCGCCGTCGTCGACGTGCGGCTGGACGGGCAGGTGCGGCAGTCGTGGGACTGGCCGTTCGACGCGATGGCGGCCGACGCACCCGACCGGCTCGTCGATCTGCTCCGGCCGCTGCTGGACGACACCACCGACGACACGGCCGCGCCGGTCCTCGGCATCGGCGTCGGCGTCCCCGGCTCGGTCGACGACCAGGAGGCGGGCGCCGTCGACGCACCGACACTGGGCTGGCGGGGGCTCGCCCTCGGCGCCCGGCTGCGCGCCGCCCTGCCGGTCCCCGTCCTGGTCGAGAACGACGTCAACGCGCTCGCCGTCGCCGAGCGGCTGTACGGCCGGGGCCGCGACCACCGGAACTTCCTCGTCGTGACGATCGGCCGCGGCGTCGGCGCCGGGCTGGTCGTCGACGGGAGCGTCTACCGCGGCGCGGGTGGCGGCGCCGGCGAGTTCGGCCACTTCCCCGTCCAGCCCGGCGGGCCGCGGTGCTCCTGCGGCAACACCGGCTGCCTGGAGGCGTCGGTCGGCCAGGAGGCGCTGCTCCGCGCCGCCCGCGACGCCGGTCTCGACGCACCGGACGCGACGATCTTCGCGGCGGCAGGTGAGCTCTTCGGCCGCGGTGTCGCCGGCCTGATCAACGTGATGGACCCCGAGGTCGTCATCGTGCTCGGCGAGGGCACCCGCGCCTGGGAGGACTGGCGGCCGGGCTTCGAGCCGAGCCTGCGCGCCCATCTGATGCCGTCGCGCCGAGGCGTGCCCGTCGTCGTCGAGTCGTGGGACGACACGTCCTGGGCGCTCGGCGCGGCCGCGCTGGTCCTCGCGACGCCGTACGACGCGGCCGGTGCGACCGGCGGTCAGGGCGAACTGGTCAGGGCCCGGCTCGGCGGCGCGCTCGCCGGGGAACTGCCATGAGCACGACGACGAGCAGCCGCCCGAGCACGACCGCCGCGCCCCGCCGGCAGCGGCCGCGCCGTCGCAACGCGCTGCGCTACGGCGGCAACCGGCTGCGCTACGCCGGCATCGTCGCGCTCTTCCTGGCTCCGAGCCTGATCCCGCTGACGCTGTTCACGCTGGTCCCGATGGTCAGCTCGCTGTGGGTCGCGCTGCACGACTGGAACCTCATCACCCCGATGGAGTTCGTCGGGCTGGCGAACTTCCGCGACCTGCTCTCCGACGGCGACACGTGGGCGGCGTTCGGCCACACGCTCGGCTACATCGCCGGCTACCTGCCGCTGGTCTACCTCCTCGGCCTGGCCGCCGCGCTGGCGCTGAACACCGCGCTGCGCGGCCGCAACGTGTTCCGGGCGGCGTACTTCCTGCCGGTCGTGACGAGCTGGGTGGTCGTCGCTCTGCTCTGGCGCTGGCTGCTGAGCCCGGCGAACGGCCTGGTCAACCACCTGCTCGGGCTGGTCGGCATCGACGGCCCGGGATGGTGGACCGATCCGACCTGGGCGATGCCGTCGGTGATCCTCGCGTCGGCGTGGAAGGACCTCGGGTTCGTCATGATCATCCTGCTGGCCGGGCTGCAGGCGATCCCCGGCGAGCTGTACGACGCGGCGAAGGTCGACGGGACGAGCGCCTGGCAGCGGTTCCGGCACGTGACACTGCCGCTGCTGTCGCCGTCGTCCTTCTTCGTCGTGGTCATCTCGCTGATCAACGGCTTCCAGGTGTTCGACCAGGTGTACGTGATGACCGGCGGCGGGCCGGCCGGCTCGACCGAGGTCGTCGTCCAGCAGATCTACGACCTCACGTTCCGCTACGGCCGGGCCGGCGACGCGTCGGCGCTGTCGTGGCTGCTGTTCGTGGTGGTCCTGGTGGTCACGATCATCCAGGTCCGCGGCCAGCGCAGGTGGGTGACCTATGCGTAGGGCGTTGCTGTACGCCGGCGTCACCGTCGGCGCTGTCGTCATGCTGTTCCCGTTCGTGTGGACGGTGATCACGTCCATCACGCCAGGCGCCGGGCTGGGCACTCCCGACCTCATCCCGGACGAGCCGGGCCTGGACGCGTACCGGACGCTGCTCGACGCGATGCCGTTCTGGCGGATCCTGGCCAACAGCCTGTGGATCGCGGTCGCGTCGACGTTGCTGCAGCTCATCACCAGCGCGATGGCCGCCTACGCGTTCGCCCGGCTGGACTTCCCCGGCCGCAACGCGCTGTTCCTCGTGTACCTCGCGACGCTCATGGTGCCGATGCAGGTGCTCGTCGTCCCGCTGTTCATCGAGATGCGCGAGCTGAACCTCGTCGACACCTATGCCGCCCTGCTGGCGCCGAGCATCGCGTCGGCGTTCGGTGTGTTCCTGCTGCGGCAGGCGGTCGCACAGGTCCCGATCGAGCTGGACGAGGCGGCGACCATCGACGGCGCCGGGCACCTGCGCATCTTCGTGTCCGTCGTCTGGCCGCTCATCCGCCCGGCGCTGGCCACGTTCGCCGTCCTGGCGTTCATGTCCAGCTGGAACAGCTTCCTCTGGCCGCTCGTGGTCATCCGCTCGCCGGAGCTCATGACGCTGCCGCTCGGCCTCAGCACTCTGCACGGCCAGTTCACCACCGAGTGGGACGTGGTGATGGCCGGCTCCGTGATCAGCATCGTCCCGATCGCCGTGCTCTACCTCGCGGCGCAGAAATACGTCATCCAAGGCGTGGCCCGCTCCGGGCTCAAGTGAAATGGAGTTCCCCATGGCTCACCCGATCCGCCGCGGCACCGTCGCCGCCGCGGCCGCACTGCTCACCCTGTCGGCCTGCTCCCAGGGCTCCGCGACCCGCGAGGACGGCGGCGAGGCCGGCCAGGTCGTCGTCCGGTACCAGGAGTTCTCCTCCAACGGCGGCAACGAGGCGAACCTCGAGGCCATCGTGGCGGCGTTCGAGGAAGAGAACCCCGACATCGACGTGCAGGTCGAGACCACGCCGTACGCCGACTACTTCACCAAGCTGCAGACGGCGGTCGCCGGCGGCACCGAAGCCGACGCGTTCGAGCTGAACTACGAGAACTTCGTGACCTACGCCGAGAGCGGCGCGCTCGCGGAGCTCGACGTCGACGGCGGCGCCTACACGCCGTCGCTGCTGGAGGCGTTCCAGCACGACGGCGCCCAGCTCGGCCTGCCGGAGTCGTTCAGCGACGTCGTCCTCTTCTACAACAAGGACCTGTTCGCGGCGGCGGGGGTTCCGGAGCCGACGGCGGACTGGACGTGGGCCGACGAGCAGGCGGCCGCGGCGGCCCTGACAGACACCGCGGCCGGTGTCTGGGGCGACTACCAGCCGGCGACGTTCCACGAGTTCTACAAGGCGCTGGCGCAGGCCGGCGGGCAGTTCCTCACCGATGACGGCAGCGCGACGGCGTTCAACAGCCCTGAGGGCATCGCCGCCGCGACGTGGCTGGCCGGAAAGTCCGGCACCGTCATGCCGACCGAGGCCGAGGGCGCGGGCACGCCGGACTTCGACTCGACGCTGTTCCGCGAGGGCAAGCTGGCCATGTGGCACAGCGGCATCTGGATGTTCGGCCCGCTGGCCGACGTCCCGTTCGAGTGGGACGTCGTCGTCGAGCCGGGTGACCAGACCAAGGCCAGTGCGATGTTCACCAACGGCGTCGTCGTCAGCGCGAACAGCGAGCACCCCGAGGAGGCGCAGGCCTGGCTGGAGTTCCTGACGTCGTCGGACACCACCGTCGACACCCGGCTGAGCGCGGGCTGGGAACTGCCGCCGATCGCCGACCAGGACAAGCTGGCGCCGTACCTCGAGCAGACCCCGCCGGCGAACCGCCAGGCCGTCTTCGACGCGCTGGACGCGACCGTGCTGCCGCCGGTCATCGTCCGCCAGCAGGAGATGCAGGACGCCGTCACCGAGGAGCTGGGCAACGCCGCGGCCGGGCGCAAGACCGTCGAGCAGGCCGTCGCCGACGCCGCCGCGCGGGTGGACGAGCTGCTGTGACCGATCTCGACACCCCGGCCGGCCTCGGCGAGCTGATCGCGCTCGCCGATGCCGGCCACCGGGTCATCGCCACCCACCAGGCGCCGTCCGGCGCCTATCCGGCCAGCCCGACGTTCAGCGCGTACCGCGGCTACAGCTGGTTCCGCGACGGCGCGTTCATCGCCGAGGGCGCCAGCCGGTACGGCGACGCCGACGGCCCGGCGGCCTTCCACCGCTGGTGCGCCGACGTGCTGACCAAGCGGACGGACCAGGTCGACGCACTGGTCGAACGGGCCGTTCGCGGTGAGCACATCCCGGTCGCGGACCTGCTGCCGACCCGGTACACGATCGACGGCGGCGTCGGGAACGACCCGTGGTGGGACTTCCAGCTGGACGGCTACGGCACCTGGCTGTGGGCGCTGGCGGCGCACTCCGACCGCCACGGCCCGGTCGACGACGTCGAGGCGGGTGTGGCGACGGCGGTGCGGTACCTGACGACGTTCTGGGCGCGCCCCTGCTACGACTGGTGGGAGGAGCACGTCGACCACCGGCACGTGTCCACGCTGGGCGCGATCCGGGCCGGGCTGGCGGCGACGACGCACCCGGCGCTGGCCGGCGCGCTGTCGGCGGGTGAGCGTGCGGCCGCCACCGATGCCGTCGCGGCGATCGACGCCCTGGTGCTGGCCGAAGGGGTCGCCGACGGCGGTCACCTGACGAAGTGGCTCGGCGCGGCCGACGTCGACGCGAGCCTGCTGGCCTGCGTCGCGCCGTTCGGGCTGGTCGGCGTCGGCAGCGATCTCGGGCGAACGACGGTGGCCGCGGTCGAGGACGCGCTGTGCGTCGGCGGCGGTGTGCACCGGTACGCGGCCGACACGTTCTACGGCGGCGGGCAGTGGCCGCTGCTCACGGCCTTCCTCGGCTGGAACCACGCGGTCGCCGGGCGGCGTGACGAGGCGCTGGCGTCGCTGCGCTGGATCGCCGCGCAGGCCACGCCGTCGGGCGAGCTGCCGGAGCAGGTCGGGCATCATCTGCTGGCCCCGGAGCGCGAGCAGGAGTGGATCGACCGCTGGGGCACGGTCGCGACGCCGCTGCTCTGGTCGCACGGCATGTACCTGACGCTGGCGGCCGAGCTCGGCCTGGTGGGGAGGGCCCGATGATCCGGCACCGTCCGTTCGGCTCCGAGCACCCGTATGCGGTCACCGGCGACCAGCGGGTGCCCGCGCTCCCGGTCGGCGGGGAGAGCTGTGAGCTGCGGGTGCGTGCCGCGCCCGGCGTCGACGCCGTCGTGTGCGAGTGGTCCGGCCCGTCCGGTGTCGAGACCTGGCCGCTGCTGCCCCCGTCGGCGGGGCCCGCCGGCTCGGACGACGGCGGCGACGGCGGACACCTGGCCGCCGCCCAGGCGCGGTCGCTGGCCGACCGGTCCTTCTGGTCGGTGACGACGCCGCCGCTGACCGCCGGGACGCCGTACCGGTACCGGTTCGTGTCGACGACGGCATCCGGTGCGGTCCGCAGGACGCGGTGGTTCTCGGTGGCGGCGGGCGCGTGGTCCGCGTCCGGCGGCACGCTGTCGCTGGACGGCGGAGCCGACCGGCTGGTGCCAGGCAGCGTCGAGTGGCTGACCGGCCCGGAGGGGCCGCGGCGGGTCCGGTTCGCGCTGCGGCTCGCCGAGGGTGAGCACGTGGTCGGGTTCGGCGAGCGATACGACGCCGTCGACCAGCGCGGGCGCACCCTGGACGCCGTCGTGTTCGAGCAGTACAAGGCGCAGGGCGCGCACGGGCGGACCTACCTGCCGATGCCGTTCGCGCTGGTCGTCGGCGCCGCCGGGTCGTGGGGGTTCCACGTCCGCACGGCGCGGCGCACCTGGTACGACGTCGGCGCGACGACACCGGACCGGCTGGTCGTCGAGGCCGACCTCGACGGCGACGACGCGCTCTGCATCGGGGTGTTCGACGGGTCGCCCGCCTCGGTGGTGCGGCAGTTCCTCGACGAGGCCGGCCGGCCCGAGGAGCTGCCCGACTGGGTGTTCCGGCTCTGGGCCAGCGGCAACGAGTGGAACACGCAGGCCCGCGTGATGGCCGAGATGGACGCCCACCACGAGCACGACATCCCCGTCGGCGCACTGGTGATCGAGGCGTGGAGCGACGAGTCGACGTTCACCGCGTTCCGTGACGCTCGGTACGAGGTGAACGAGGACGGCGGGCCGCACCGGCTGGCCGACTTCACCTTCCCCGCCGACGGCGCCTGGCCGGACCCTCGCAAGATGGTGAAGGAGCTGCATGCGCGGGACGTGAAGGTGCTGCTCTGGCAGATCCCGCTGCTGAAGATGCGGCCGCACCCGACCGGCCAGCTGGCGGCCGACGCCCGCGCGGCGGTGGCCGGCGGGTTCGTCGTCACCGAGGACGACGGGCGGCCCTATCGCAACCGAGGCTGGTGGTTCCCGCTCGCGCTGATGCCGGACCTCGCGTCGGAGAAGGCGCGCGCCTGGTGGACGGAGAAGCGTCGCTACCTGGTCGAGGAGGTCGGCATCGACGGCTTCAAGACCGACGGCGGCGAGCACGCCTGGGGGCACGACGTCGTGCACGGCGCCGGGTCGGCCCGCGGCCTGGCCGGCAACAACCGGTTCCCGGTCGAGTACGCGCGGGCCTACGGCGACCTGCTGCGCTCGGCGGGCAAGGCGCCGGTGACGTTCAGCCGGGCCGGGTTCACCGGATCGCAGGCGCACGGCGCGTTCTGGGCCGGCGACGAGGACTCGACGTGGTCCGGCTTCCGTAGTGCCGTGGTGGCCGGGGTGACGGCCGGCGCCTGCGGGATCGTCTACTGGGGCTGGGACCTGGCCGGCTTCTCCGGCGACGTGCCGGACCCCGAGCTGTACCTGCGGGCCGGTGCGGCGTCGGCGTTCATGCCGATCATGCAGTACCACTCGGAGTTCAACCACCACCGCCTGCCGCTGCGCGACCGCACCCCCTGGAACGTCGCCGAACGGACCGGGGACGAGCGGGTGCTGCCGGTGTTCCGCCGGTTCGCGCACCTGCGGGAGCGGCTGGTCGACTACCTGTCGTCGTCGGCTTCGGCCGCCGTCGCCGGTGGGGCGCCATTGATGCGCGGGCTGTTCTTCGACCACCCCGCCGACGCGTCCGCCTGGGCCGTCGTCGACCGCCAGTTCCTCCTGGGCGACGCGCTGCTGGTGGCGCCCGTGCTCTCGCCGGGCGCCCGGACGTGGGACGTGTACCTGCCGGAGGGCTCATGGGTGGACGTCTGGACGGGCGAGGTCGTCAACGGTGGCCGCACGGTGACCCGGCCGGCGCCGATCGACGAGATCCCCGTCTATTGCCGGTCGTCGGCCTGGCCCGGCCTTCGCGAGGTGTTCGCGGACCTGCCGTAAACCGGTCGTCCGGCGAGGCCGCCGTGCGGCAGGGTGACGCCATGACGTCCCGCATCTCGCACACGAGCATCGACTGCGCCAACGCCTACGAGCTGTCGGAGTGGTGGAAGCAGGTCATCGGCTACGTCGACCTCGCCGACGACCCCAACGAGCCCGGCCACGAGGAGTGCCTGATCCAGTCCCCCGACGGCAGCCACCACGTGCTGTTCATCGAGGTACCGGAAGGCAAGACGGTGAAGAACCGCATCCACTTCGACCTGCGCCCCACCGACCGCGGCCGCGACGAGGAGGTCGAGCGGCTGCGCGGCATCGGCGCCACCGAGGTGGCCGACCATCGTGGCAAGTACGGCCCGGGCACCGGGTGGGTCACCCTGGCCGACCCGGAGGGCAACGAGTTCTGCGTCCTCCGCAGCGACACCGAGGTGGCCGCGGCCGCCGCGGAGGCTGCGTCGGATCAGTGACCGTGCGGTGCGGGTGCGGGCAGTCCGGCCTCGGCCCGGACGGTGCGCGCGTAGCCCTCGATCGAGGTCAGCGCGGCCACGAGCTCGGCCGGGCGGATCTCGAAGGGCATGCTGTAGATCGTCTCGCCGGGCGCGGTCGCGGCCGCCGCGATCGTCGCCAGCTCCTTCTCGTCGTCGGGTGAGAGCCCGACCTCGGTGAGGGTGTTGGGGAGCCCGACCCGGGTCGTGAACTCGATGAACTCGCGGATGTCCCGGGTCGGCGCGCCCTCGAGCACCAGCTGGGTCACGGACCCGAGGTTGACCTTCTGACCGTGCGCGAGTCCGTGCGTCTGGTGGACGGCGGTGAGCCCGTTGTGGATGGCGTGCGCCGCCGCCAGGCCGCCGGACTCGAAGCCGATGCCCGAGAGCAGCGTGTTCGCCTCGACCACCTTCTCCACCGCGGGTGTCACGACGTTCGCGCGCACGGCGTCCAGCGCCGGGAGCGCGTTGTCCCAGAGCACGTCCCAGGACAGCTCCGCGAGCGCCGTGCCGGTCAGGGTGGGCAGCCCGCCCGCCATCGTCGAGGCGTACGCGCTCGCCGTGGCCCGCGCCTCGAGCCAGGTGGCGAGCGCGTCCCCGACGCCCGCGGCGAGGAAGTCGGCCGGGGCGTTCGCGACCACCTGGGTGTCGACGAGCACGAGGTCGGGGTTCTTCGGGAAGAACCGGTACTCCTCGAACGCCCCGTCCGCGGTGTAGATCACCGACAGCGCCGACGTGGGGGCGTCGGTCGACGCGACGGTCGGCACGGTGACCCAGCGGATGCCCGAGAGGAACCCGGACGCCTTGACGGCGTCGATGGTGCTGCCGCCACCGATGGCGACGACCACGTCGGCGTCCTGGTCCGTGATCACTGCGACGAGCCGGTCGACCTCCGCCGCGGACGGGATGCCGTTGAAGTTCTCGCGGCGGACCGGCAGGCCGGCGGCCGCCAGGGAGGCGTCGACGTCGTGCCCGACGAGGCCCCAGACGATGTCGTCGGCGACGAGCAGCGGAGCCCCGCCCAGCGGCTTCAGGAACTCCCCGAGGCGGTGGATCGCGCCCTTGCCCTGGACGTAGCGTCCGGGACTGATGATCGTCTTCACCGGGAACGAGTCGGACATGGTTGATCTCCTTTGATCGAGCGCCGGCGCGGTGGCCTCGGAGCGGTGCCGATGGAGCGACTCACGCTAGGGAGCGCCGGACAGGGTTCCAAGGTGCTCAATCGCCAGGCGATAAAAGGCACCTTGATCATCGGCGAACCGGACATGCCGTGACGAACGGGATGTTCATCGGGGGTTCATGCGGACGACGGCCGGGCGGCGGACGCTGCGCGCCCGGGCCCTGTTGGCTGTGCGGAGTCTCGCCGAAGGAGGGCCGGTGCCGATCGTCCACCGCAGCCGCGGCGCGCGCCGACTGGCCGCCGCGCTCGCGGCCGCCGCTGTCGCCGTCACCGCAGGGGTCGTCGCGGCGCCGCCGGCCGGCGCACATCCGTTCGGGCCGCCGCTGTCGGCGCGGCTGGACGTCGACGGGACGGAGGTGGCGGTCACCTGGACCGCCGCCGAGGACGACTGGGTCAACCTGGGCGAGTTCCTCGGCGCGTTCACCGGCCAGACCGACCAGACCGCCGGAACGGGCGCGCAGCTGACCGGCGCCGACCTGCTGGCCCGCTCGGACAACCTGCCCAGCTACCTGCTCTCGCACTTCGTCGTCGAGCAGGACGGGCGACCCTGCGAAGGGCAGGTCACGCAGTTGCGGGATCTGCTGACGCTCGGCGCGGGCATGGTCTACACCTGCCCGCGCCCGGTCGGCACCGTCGAGCTGACGGTCACGACGCTCACGGACATCAACGAGAACTACCGCACCGTCGTCACGTCGGACGTCGCGTCCGAGCCGGCGCAGGCGCTGTTCACGAACACGACCGCGACCCAGCAGTGGAGCTTCGACGCGACACCGGGCGGCGGCGGGACGGCGCGAGTCGCGCTGATGGCGGCCGGCGGGCTGATCCTCGCCGCCCTCGCCGGCAGCCTGCTCTGGTGGCGCCGCGGCACGACCCGGCCGGCTCCCGCGGCCGACGACCGGAGCGCCCCGCAGACCCTCGAGGCGGCCCGGTGAACTGGCTCTACGAACTCGACAACCGGCTGATCGCGCTCTTCGACAACCCCGGCGTCTGGTGGGCCGGGCTCGTCGTCGCCGTCGTGGTCGGCTGCGCGCACGCCGTCGCACCCGGGCACGGCAAGACCATCGCGGCCGCCTACCTGATCGGCGCACACGGACGGTACCGCGACGCGTTCCTGCTGGGCGCGATCGTCGCCGGCATGCACACGTTCTCGGTGCTCGTGCTGGCGCTGGGCTGGGTCGGTCTGACGGCGTCCGGCGGGACCGACACGCGGCTGCTCACGTCCTGGCTACAGGTGATCTCGGCGCTGATCGTCGTCGCCGTGGGGGTCGGGTTGCTGCTGCGGTACGTCCGCAGCGTCCGGTCCGAGCCGGCGCTGGCCGCGGCCGGTCATGGGCACGGGCACGGCCATGGGCACGGCCATGGGCATGGCCACGGGCACGGGCACGGGCATGAGCCGCCGCCCGGGGTGGCGCCGTGGTCGCGACGGGGTCTGGTCGCGCTCGGCCTGTCCGGCGGCCTGCTGCCGTCGCCGTCGGCGTTCCTGATCCTGGTCAGCGGCATCCTCACCGGCCGCACGGCGTACGCGCTGATCCTGGTGGTCTGCTTCGCGGTCGGGCTGGCGGGGACGCTGACCGCGGTCGGCCTGCTGGTGATCAAGGGCAGCGCCCTGCTGGCCGACTCGGCGCATCGCTCGTCCCGGCTTCGGTGGATCACCCGGGGCGTGCCGCTGGTCGCCGCCGTCGGCGTGACACTCGGCGGCCTCATCTACCTGGTCGTCGGTGTCACCGCCGTGGCCGGCGCCTCCTGAGGGGCGCTAGCCTCCGGGACATGGACGACCCCATCGGCAACCCCGGCGTCGACGTGGCCGCGAGTGGTCTTCTGCCGCACGTCGGCGACCTGCCGGCGTTCGGCGGCCTGCGCTGGAACGACGATGACGATGTCCTGGAGGTCCGGCGACTGACGTCCGCGACGCGGGAGCAGCGGGCGGCGCTCACGGGCGCGGTCGAGCACCTGCTCGCCGCATCGGCGTTCACCGTCGCGGTCCGGCTCGTCGACGCCGGCACCTCCGACCCGGCCGGCGCCGCACAGGCCAAGGCGGTGTGGGACGACCGCCCTTCCTGGGCCGGCGAGCAGGCCGCCCACCTGACCGGGACGTTCTACGACCAAGCGAGCGAGACGGTCGTCGTCCACGTGGCGCCGGAGTTCGACCAGGCGGCGGTCACCCCGCCCACCGGCGCGTTCCCCGTCGAACTCAGGATCGGGGTCATCAGACCCTACTGAGGGGCGGCGAACTCCAGGAAGCCGTCCTGGACCAGCGTCCGCACCCGCGGCAGCAGATCGGCCCGCAGCGCGGCCTCGTCCGCCTCCAGCACCGTTGCCAGCGCGTCGACGATCGTGCCGGCGGGCAGCGTGCCGTCGCAGGCGCCGACGAAGCCGGCCTCGGCGGTGCCGGCGGTGACGGCGCGCAGCAGACCGCGCCGCTGGCGGAGCACGATGTGCTCGGGGTCCTCGTCGCCGGGCCGGCCGATCTGCTCCTGCACGACGCCGTCGGCCTGTACGAGGCGGGCGCCCAGCAGCGCCTCGTCGCCCACGCGCAGGTCGGTGACGCGGTCGAACCACGCGCCGACCGTGGGGCCGAGCGGCTGCTCGACGGCGTGCGGCCATTCCTCGATGCGCACGACCGGGTCCGCCACGCCGGACCGGCGCAACGCGATCCAGCCGAACCCGATCCCCTCGACCGACTGCTCGTCGAACCAGCGCAGCCAGTCGGAGTAGCGCTGCGCGTAGCCCGTGTCGCCGATCTCACCGGAGTCGCGCAGCCACAGCTCGACGTACTCGGCCGGGTCCTCGACCTCGCGCTGGATCACCCAGGCGTCGCAGCCGGTCGACGCGACCCACTCGCCCAGCCGGTCACGCCAGTCCGAACCGCGCACGTGGGTCCAGTTCGCCAGCGATTGCAGCAGCCCGCCCTCGGCCAGGTGCCGAGCACCGTCGACGACGACGCGCCGGGAGATCTCGTCGCCGGGGAGGCCACCGTCGCGGTACACGTGCGTGCCGCCGGGCGAGACGACGAACGGCGGGTTGGTCGCGATCAGGTCGAACGCCTCACCGGCGACCGGCTCGAACAGGCTGCCGCGGCGCAGGTCGACGTCCAGGGCGTTCAGGCGGACGGTCAGCGCGGCCAGCGCCAGCGCCCGCGGGTTCACGTCGGTCGCGACGACCCGCTCGCTGTGCCGGGCGAGGTGCAGCGACTGCACCCCGCAGCCGGTGCCGAGGTCGAGCGCATGCGAGACCGGCCGGCGGACGGTGAGCTGCGCGAGCGTGCTGGACGCGGCGTTGAGGCCGAGGACGTGGTCGTCCGGGATCGGCGCCCGCCGGCCGTCCATGCCGGGGGTGAGGTCGGCGACCACCCACCAGTCACCGGCGTCGTCGGCGTACGGCCGGATGTCGACCACGGCCCTGACGGTGTCGCCGTCGGCGCTGGCCTCCAGGATGCCGCCGGACAGCAACGGCTCGACCGGCAGCACGCGCTCGAGCAGCCACCGCTCGACCGGCGCCTGCAGCGACCAGAGTCGCGCGAGCAACGCCGCCGGTTCGTCCCGGCCGCCGACCGCGAGGCGGCCCGGCGTGGTCTCGTTGCGGTCCAGGGCCGCGGCGGCGCGCGGGCCGAGCACTTCGCGGACGCCGTCGACGGTGTACCCGGCCGCCGCCAGCGCATCGCGCACGCGGGCGACGTCGTCGTCGGACAGGCCGGGAGTTGGTGTCGTCACGCCGATATTCTGTCGTGGTGAGCGAGAACCCGTTCGGACCCGAGGTCATCGCGGCCGTCAGCCGCCACATGAACGACGATCACGCGGCAGACTCGCTGGTCATCGTGCGCGGGCTCGGCGACACGCCGGACGCCACCGCGGCCCGCATGACGCACGTCGACGGCACCGGGGTCGACTTCTCCGTCACCGCCGCCGGCGTCGACCGCACCGTGCGGGTGCCGTTCGCGCGTCCGCTGACGGAACGTCCAGAGATCCGGCAAGAGATCGTCCGCCTCTACACCGAGGCCGCCACCGCGCTCGGCCTCGAGCCCCGCACCGAGGACTGACGCTGGCGCGCGCGGTCGGCGTCCGCATCACGTACGCGGACGTCCCGGCAGGGGTGCGCGACTGGGTCGAGGCGTCGCTCGGCTCGCCCGTCGTGACGACGAACGAGCAGTCCGGCGGCATGTCGCCGGGCTGCGCGACCCGGCTGGTGACCGCCGGCGGGCGGACGGCGTTCGTCAAGGCGGTCGGCACGTCGCCCAGCCCCGGCACACCCGGACTGTTCCGCCGTGAGACCGACGTGCTCCGGTCGCTGCCGCCGGCGCCGTACCGGCCCGCGCTGCTCGCCGGCTACGACGACGGCGACTGGGTGGCGCTGCTGCTCGAGGACGTCGACGGACGCCCGCCGGACCTCGCCGACCCGCACGGCGCCGACGCGACCGCCGTCCGGGAGCTGGTGGAGCGGCAGGCCCGCGAGCTGACGCCATCGCCGCCGGCCCTCACCAACCGGCGGCTGCCGGACATGGCCGAGCGCTGGCGGGAGCGCTGGGCCGAGCTCGCCGGCACGCCGGAGCACGTCCTGCCGCCGTGGCTGACCGGCCACGGCGCCCAGCTCTCTTCGCGGGTCGCGACGTTGCCGGAGCGGCTGGCCGTCGAGTCGCTGTGCCATTGGGACGTCCGCGAGGACAACCTGCTGGTCCGGCCGGACGGCGCCCCGGTGATCGTCGACTGGGGGATGTCCTGCCTCGGCCCGTCCTGGGGCGACGCGTTCATGCTGGCGCTGACCTGGGTCGATACGCCGGCGTTCGATGAGCTGATGGCGAGGTGGCCGGTCGACCCCGACATCGTCACCGACCTGCTGCTGGCCTTCGCCGGGTCGCAGGCCTGGCGCGGTGCACAGCCGATGAAGCCCGGGCTGCCCACGCTCGCCGACTACTGCCGCGCCGAGGCGGCGCGCGGATTCATCGGAGTTCGCCGGCGCCTCGGCTGATGGCGCCTCGAGATCGATTGCCCTAGAGTGCTCGCCAACCGATTGCGATTCGCAAGCAGTGGAGGTGCACGGATGGGGACGCTGAGCTACGCGATGCTCACCTCGGTCGACGGCTACATCTCGGACCAGAACGGGGCGTTCGACTGGGCCATGCCCGACGAGGAGCTGCACACCTTCGTCAACGAGCTGTCGGCGCCGGTGGGGACGTTCCTCTACGGCCGGCGCATGTACGAGACGATGGTCTACTGGGAGACCGCGCACAACGAGCCCGGCCAGCCCGACTACGTGCTCGATTGGGCCCGGCTGTGGCAGGCGGCGGAGAAGGTCGTGTACTCGTCGACGCTCGAGTCCGTCAGCAGCGAACGGACCCGACTGGAGCGCACCTTCGACCCCGACGCCGTCCGCGCCCTGAAGGAGTCGTCGGAGAAGAACCTCACCGTCGACGGACCCGGACTGGCTGCCGCGGCACTTCGGGCCGGACTTGTCGACGAAGTCGGGCAGATCGTGTGCCCCGTGGTCGTCGGCGGCGGCACCCGATTCTTCCCCGACGACGTCAGGCTCGACCTCGAACTGCTGGACGAACGCCGGTTCGGCAACGGCGTCGTCTACCTGAACTACCGGGTGCGGTAGACCGGCGTCAGGTCGCGGCGAGCCCGCATGGCGGCGGCACGACGTCGCGGCGGGCCCCGCGTCCCACCCGGGCCCACGCCACAGCGGACCCACGACAGAGCGGCCCCCACGTCGCGGCAGGCCCGCTGACGGCGGCCCCGTCGCGGCAGCGTCAGGTCGCGGCGGCGACCGGCCTGGACCGGTCGGTGAGCATCCGCATCGCCAGCCCGGCCAGCACCGACCCCATGACCCAGCGCTGCGCCCGCATCCACAACGGCCGCGAGCCGAGGAACGACGCCAGCGAGCCGGCGGTCAGCACGATCAGCGCGTTGACCGTCAGCGCCACCACGATCTGGGTCAGTCCGAGCACCACGCTCTGCCCCGCCACACTGCCGCGCCCAGGGTCGACGAACTGCGGCAGCAGCGACACGTAGAGGATCGCGATCTTCGGGTTGAGCAGGTTGGTGACCAGACCCATGGTGAACAGCCGACGAGGCGGGTCGGGCGGCAGCGACTTCGGCGCGAACACGGAGTCGCCGCCCGGCCGGATCGCCTTCCACGCCAGCCACAGCAGATACGCCGCACCGGCGATCTTCAGCGCCGTGTAGAGCGCCGGCACCAGCGTGAACACCGCCGCGATGCCGACGGCCGCGGCGAGCAGGTAGACGAAGAACCCGGCCGCGACACCGGTCAGCGAGATGAGTCCCGCGCGGCGCCCCTGGGTCACCGACCGCGACACCAGGTAGATCATGTTCGGCCCCGGCGTGAGCACGAGGCCCAGCGCGACTGCCGAGATTCCGAGCAACGCTCCGGTGGTCACCATGTCGGATCCAACCGGCCGTTCGCCGGATCGATTCCGCCCGTCGTCCGCCGGTCGCGGGTCGGCCGGCCGATCCGCGCCGGCCCCGCCGGGCGCCGGACGACGACCACCCTCGCCGACGCTCGGCGGGCTGCTGCTGATCGGCGGACGGGTCAGCACAGCGCTGGACACCGGTGGGCGATCCTCGCCGGCCCGGTGGCTCCCGCTGGCGGCCGCCGCCCTCACCGCCGCGCCACTGAGCTCTCATCGCTGCCCCACCCATCCGAGTTGATCTTGGAAAGAGAGTATGTCAACCTTTCTTCAAGATCAACTTCGATCGACGAGGAGGGGCGACATGCGTACGATGAATGGCCGTGCACCTGGCCGTCCTCCCGAAGGAACGACCAGGTGCACCATCGAACGATCAGGCCCTGCGGCGGCGGTCGTAGAGCCCAACCACGATGCCGCCGGCCAGCAGCGTCAGCCCCGCCATCAGGACCACCAGCGGGTCGGTCCCGGTGTCGGGCAGGTTGCCGTCGCCCCTGTCGGAGCCGCCCTCGGAGCCGTTCTCAGAGCCGTCGTCGGTCCCCTCGTCGGTCCCGTTGTCGGTCCCGTCGTCCGACCCGCCGGCGTCACCGCCGTCCTCGGCCCCGCCCTCGTCGGAGCCGCCGTCGTCGCCCGGCTGGGCGGCGGTGACGGTGAACGGCGCCGATGCGGTCAGCGCCGAGTCCGCGCCGGTCAGCGTGACGGTCGCCGGGCCGACCGGCGAGTCGGCCGGCACGGTCCAGTCCAGCGTCACCTCGCCGTCGGCCGACGTCGTGCCGCTCACGGTCACCGGCTCGGTCTCCGCCGCCTCGGCCAGCTCGTCGGCACTGACGAACTCCAGCGGCACCCGCAGGTCGAACGCGCGGTTGGCCGCCGACCGGTGGTCGGTGCGCAGGTAAAGCACGCATCCGGCGTCGCAGTCGGCGTACTCGTCGGCAGCCACCAGCGCTATCGACGTCTCGGCCACGCCGTCGGCGATCGGCACGACGATGTCCTCGCTCCCCGGGTACGGGAAGCTGGTGATCCACCGCGACGTGCCGGACTCGCCGGTCGTGTCGGCGCCGCCGATGGCCGGCGTCGCGACCTCGCCCGGACCGTTGTCGACCGCCGTCAGCAGGTAGAACCCGGCCGGGGCGTCCGGCGTGTTCTCCTCGCTGGTCGGCGCCAGCCCGGTCAGCGTGACGTCGAGCTCCCCGCCGTCGACGACCAGCAGCGTGCCGTCGCGCCGTACCAGCGGGTTGCCGTCCGCGGACCGCACGGTGATCGTCTGGCCGTGGTCGTTCTCGAAGGTGAGCTCCTCGGTCGCGGCGTCGATGAGAATCGTCGCCTCGACGGTCTCCTCGGCGCCGAACCCGGTGCCCGTGAACGTCGCCGTCTCGCCCTGCGCCACCGTCTCCGGGTCGACGCCGACCGCGGGGTCGGGCTCAGGCTCGGGTTCGGGCTCCTCGTCCGCCGCCTCGACGGTGAACGCGGTGCTCGCCAGCGAGTCGTCCGCGACGACGAGGTCGACGGTGTGCCCGCCGACCGCCAGGTCGGCCGGCACGGTCCAGCCGATCTCGACTGTGCCGTCCTCACCGGCGGTGCCGGTGCCCGCCTCGGCCGAGGCGGCGGTGGCCCGGAGATCGGACCCGGCCTCACCGACCGGGACGGCGAACGTGACGGCGTCCAGCTCGGTGCCCGCGGGGTAGAAGTCCGCGAACGCCGCCACGCCGTCTTCGGTCAGCGCCGCCGGCACGTCCGACGCCGCCACGACCCCGCCGGACTCCGTGACCGGGTGGTCGGTGAAGTCCAGCGCCGCCAGCTCGACATCGTCGTAGGTCACCAGCTCGCCGGAGTCCAGCGACTTGCTCACCACGTCGGCCACCAGCACACCGTCCGTGGCCGACGTCACGGTGACCCGCGGGTCGGTGACGGTCAGCTCCAGCAGCGGCCCGGCGCCCATGTCGTGCCCCGAGAAGTACACCTCACCGCCGAACGCCAGCGCCGTCGCGTCGCCGGTGCCCTCGGCGAATCGGTAGGTGCCGTCGGCGTTCTCGGTCGCCGGGTCGCGCACCTCGATCGTGCCGTGCGCGATCGGCCCGGTGATGTAGTTCCGGAACGACGCCTTCACGCCCCAGTCGAGCGTGCCGATGCCGGCCGGCGGCGCGTCGCGGTCGACGACCGCCGTCACCGTCGCGCCGGGCTCGAACCCGGTACCGGTGAACGTGACCGGCTCGCCCTGCACCACCGGGTCGGGGTCGACGGTGACGGCCGGCGGCTCCGGCTCGGGGCCGGGGTCGGCCGCGAACGTCACCGGGACCACCACGTCCTGGCTACGGTCGGCGCGGTAGTCGACCGGGGCCGCGTCGGACGCCTGCGCCGAGCTGAAGCTCGCCACGAAGCAGGCGGTCTCCAGGCATTCCACGCCGCTGCCGGTCACGGTGCCGGCCAGCGTCAGCGTCCGCGACAACGCGCCGGACGCATCGGCCTGCACGACCTCGTGCTGCAGCCAGCCGGTCGGCCAGCCGTACTCGGGGTCCTGCTCGGCGTTCGCGGTGATCGCCAGCGAGATGCGCCGGTTCGGGGCGAATCCGGTCCCCTCGATCCTCACCTCGGTGCCGACGACCAGGTCGTCGGTCGGCGTGACGGTGAGCTGCGGCGTTCGGACGTCGGCGAACTCGATCGGCGTCTGCGTCGTGTACGCGGGGTCCGCGGTCGGGTCGACCGGCGACGTGTACACCGCCAGCGTCGTGCCCGGCTCGACCGCGCCCGTCGTCAGCGTCACCTCGAACACGCCGAGCGCCGCCCGGCCGTACGACAGCAGCCCACTGACCGGCTCGAACGCGACGGTCTCGACGGGGTCCAGCTCCGGCACGCCGCCGTCGCCGGTCACCACGCCGACACCGACCCGCAGCCCGCCGGCCAGATCGGCGGGAGTGAACCCCGACCCGGTCACGGTGATCTGGTCGGCGAACGGGTCGAGGTTCTCGACCTCCGACACGACGACCGTCGGCGTCGGGGCCGGCGGCTCGTCCTCGAGGGTGACGCTGAACGTCACGGGGTCCAGCTCGGTGCCCGCCGTGTAGAAGCCGGCGAACGCCTCGGCGCCCGCCTCCGTCAGCGCCGCCGGAACTCCGGACGCCGCGGCGACGCCGCCGGTCACCGTGACCGGATGGTCGGTGAAGTCCAGCGTCGCGAACTCGACGTCGGCGTAGGTCACCAGCTCGCCGGAGTCCAGCGACTTACTCACCACGTCGGCCACCAGCACGCCGTCCGTCGCCGATGTCACCGCGACCCTCGGGTCGGTGACGGTCAGCTCCAGCAGCGGCCCGGCCCCGGAGTCGTGCCCGGAGAAGTAGACCGCACCAGCGAACGCGAGCTCGGCCTCCTCCGCCGACCCGGTCCCGGCGCCGTCGGCGAACCGGAACGTGCCGTCCTCGTTCCGCGTGGCCGGCTCCCGCACCTCGATGGCACCGTGCGCGATCGGCCCGGTGATGTAGTTCCGGAACGACGCCTTCAGGCCCCAGTCGAGCGTTCCGGCGCCCGCGGACGGCTCCTCGTCCTCGAACGCGATCGCGACGAACACGCTCTGCTCGAGGTCGGCGCGCCGGCTCGGGAACACCGCCACGGCGCACTCCTCCTCACGGCAGTCGACCGTCGTGCCGTCCTCGGTGGTGAAGGCCGGCGCCAGGCCGTCGAGCTTCAGGCTCCACGCGCCGTCGCCCTCGCCGGGGACCAGCTGGCTGGTGCCCGACGGGTTGCGCGGCAGCTCGCGCGGGTCGCTCGCCGTGCCCTGCGCGCTGGTCTGCACGACCAGCAGGTGGTCGCCGGCGACGAAGCCGGTGCCGTGCACGTAGGTCGAACCGCCCTCGGCCGGGAAGTCGGTCGCGTCGAGCGTCACCGACGGCGCGGGCCGCTCGGCGTCGTCGAACGCGATCGGCACCCAGACGTCCTGGGTCCGGTCGGCCGGGTCGCCGAAGTCGTAGGCCAGCACGACGCACTCCACGACCTTGCAGTCGTAGACGTCGCCCCCGCCGTCCGGGACGAACCGCGACGTCACGGCGTTGAGCGACGCCGGGACGAGGAACTCGCCCTCGGCCGTCGTCATCACCCGGGCCGAGCCCATCGCCTTCGGCCAGGTCGACGGGTCGGTGCCCTCCACCCGCACGGCCTGCACGACCTCGATGGCGGTCTGCGGGTCGAATCCGCTGCCCGACACCTCCACGACGTTCGTGCCGGCGTTGTCCAGTCCGGTCGCCGTCGAGACGGTGAGCGCGGGGACCGCGGGTTCCTCATCCTCGGCGACGGCGAGGGGGGCGGACAGCTCCTGATCGGCGTTGACGGTGCCGCCGGCGGCGTAGGTGTACACGCCCGGCGTGGTGCCGTCCGGCCACTCGACCGGCTCACCGGTCGTGCGGTCGACCGGCTTGGCCAGCGTCAGCTCGGCCGTGAACGTGCCGTCAGGCTGCACGTCGGCCCACTGGGCCCTGATCGCGTCCTGGTACTGCGCCGGCACCAGGTCCAGCGCGGCCTGCGCCAACGCCCACTGCTGAGAGCCGACGGTCCGCGCCGACGACGGCGCGCCCTGCGACGGCTGCCACTGGTCGGCGAACGAGCCGAACACGACGTAGGCACCGGCGGGAACTCCGGCCGGAATGGGCGGGCGGTTGCCCTCCGGGGCGACGTTGCCCTCGGGGTCGAACCCCTCGCCCTTGACCACCACGGTGTCCCCGTAGGTCAGCTCCGCCTCGCCGGCCGGGGTCACGCCGTCAGCGGCGAACACCTCGATCGACGGCTCCCACACCGGGTCCGGCTCGTCGGCCTCCAGCGTCGCGGTGAAGGTCAGCGGGTCGAGCACGGTGCCCGCGGCGTAGAAGTTCGCGAACGCCGGCACGCCGGCCTCGGTCAGCGTCGCAGGAACGCCCGCGGCCGACACCGTGTCGCCGTCGAACGTCAGCGGGTGGTCGGAGAGATCGAGGCCGGCCAGCTCCACGTCGTCGTAGGTCACCAGCTCGCCGGAGTCCAGCGACTTGCTGACGACGTCGGCGATCAGCACGCCCTCGGTCGCCGACGTCACGGTGACCCGCGGGTCGGTGACGGTCAGCTCGAGCAGCGGGCCGGCGCCCATGTCATGGCCGGCGAAGTACACCCCGCCGACGAAGGCCAGTTCGGCCGTGCCGGCGTCGGCGTCGGCGGTGCCGGTCGCGTCGGCGAACCGGAAGGTCCCGTCCTCGTTTCGCATGGCGGGGTCGCGGACCTCGATCGAGCCGTGCGCGATCGGGCCGGTGATGTAGTTCCGGAACGACGCCTTCACGCCCCAGTCGAGGGTGCCGGCAACGGCGTCGGCGGCAGTCCCGGCCGGTTCGGCGGCGGCGCCGGCGGCCGTCGCGGCACTCCCGGCCGGTTCGGCGGCGGCCAGGGCCGCGGGTGCGGTGCCCGCGACCAGCGTGCCGGTGCCGAGCGCGGCGGCGAGCACGGCCGCCACGGTCCGTCTGAACGTTGTGGTCCTCACGGTCGGTTCGTCTCCTCGGTGCGGCGGCGAGCGGCGACGGCCACGACTCCGCCGCCGAGCAGGGCCAGGCCGGCCAGCGCGGCCGGGACGATCGGGGCGCCGGTCTCGGCGAGGTCGGACCCGCCGCCGGCCGCGCCGGCCGCGCCGGCCGCGCCGGCCGCGGCGCCCGTGGCGCCAGCGGCGCCCGTGGTCGACGACGGCGACGGGGTGCTGCCTGAGTCGGCGCCCGACGCTTCGCCATCGGCGTCGCCGCTGCCGGACCCGCCCGCGCCGGCGAAGGTGAGCGGAAGCAGCACGTCGGCGCTGCGGTCGGCGGTGCGGGTGTGGTCGGCGCGGGTGCCGACGACGCAGCCGTTGGGCGCCTGCGCGGGGTCGAGGCAGTCGGTGAACTCGTCACTCGCGGTGACACTCAGCTGCACGTCGAACGATCCCTTGCCGCCGACTTCGTCGAACGGCGTAGCCAGGCCCTCGCCGTAGGACGGCGGGTTCGACGAGATCCACGCCGAGGAGCCGCCGCCACCCTCCATGTCGGCGCCGCCGAGGCACGGCGTGGGCTGCTGACCAGCTCCGTTGTTGACACACACGACGACGTAGATGCCCTTGGTGAGGTCGTAGCCCTCGCCGTGGATGGTGATCGTCTCACCGGCCGGGTCGAGCCCGTCGACCTTGGAGACGGTGATCGTCTGGCCTTCCGGACCGGTGGCGGATGCGGCCGCCGCGGTCTCGGCGAGGCTCAGCGAGCCCCCCGTCGCCAGGACCACCCCCAGCGCCGTCACGAGTCGACGGCGACGCGAACGCCGTCGGGAAACGTCGGACATGTCCCACCCTTCAACCTGATGTCGGGGTTCTGCGGATCATGAGGCACAGTAACGGTAAAGGTAAGGCATACCTACATTGGGGTAGGCAAACCTAAGATGCAATACTTGTCTCAAGTGCAGCGCCGACCCGGAGGAGCATCCGTGCCGACCACTCGAACGCCGGCCGAGGCCGAACCCCGAACGTTCTCCCAGGCCCTGCGCGAACGCAGCTGGCACCTGCACGACGTCGCGAACGGCGCGGACTACATCAACGCGCTGATGGAGGGCCGCATCAGCCGAGCGGGCTACACCGCGCTCGTCACGCAGCACCTGTTCGTCTACGAGGCGCTGGAATCGGTCGGCGCCGGCATGCGCGACGATCCGATCGCCGGGCCGTTCGTCTCCGACGAGCTCGAGCGCGTGCCGTCGCTGCGGCGCGACCTCGCGTTCCTGCTGGGCGGCGCCGACGCCGTCGACGACCTCGAGCCGCTGCCCGCGACCCGCCACTACGCCGACCGCATTCGCGAGACGGCGCAGTGGCCCGGCGGCTTCGTCGCCCATCACTACACCCGCTACCTGGGCGACCTGTCCGGCGGACTGGCCGTCGGGACGCTGGTCTCGCGCACGTACGGCTTCGAGCTGGGCGGCGACGGCGTGCGGTTCTACCACTTCGAGCAGATCCCGAAGCCGCGGCCGTTCAAGGACGCCTACCGTGCCCGCCTCGACGCGGCGCCGTGGAACCCGGACGAGCGGGAACGCGTCATCGACGAGGTGATCGCCGCCTACGGGATGAACACCGAGATCTTCACCGAGCTCGGCGCGGCCCACCCGTCGCTGCCCGCGGCCGGCTGACGTGCGGCGTCGAGGTCACGGTCTGGTCGTCGCCGTGGCGGCCGGCCTGCTGTTCGGCGCGACGGCGTGCGTGGCGGCGGAGGACGACGCGGCAGACGGGGGGACGGACGCACGGCTGTCGTCGCAGAGCACCCCGGCGGACCCCGCTGCCGATGCCGTCAATGCCTGTCAGGAGCCGGTACCCGGGTTCGGGGTGACCGTCGACGCCGACGGTGAGCCGCTGCCTCCTCGCCCGTCGGCCTCGGCCGGTTCGGAGGCCGTCGACCCGGCCGCGGATCCGCGGGCCGTGCTCGGACCGTCGACCGCCGTCGTCGACCAGACGGTCACGCCGGTCGCCGACGACGTGTCGCCCGCGCTGCCCGTGACGGTCGAGTCCTGCGACGGCGAGACCGTGGTCGTCGACGACGCCAGCCGCATCCTCGCCGTCGACCTCTACGGCACGCTCGCCGAGATCGTGTTCAGCCTCGGCCTCGGCGACAACGTCGTCGGCCGCGACGCCTCCACCGGGTTCCCGCAGGCCGCCGATCTTCCGGTGGTCACGCCCGGCGGCCACGACATGAGCGCCGAGGCGATCCTCGAGCTGAACCCCACCGTCGTCCTCACCGACGCCAGCGTCGGCCCGCCCGAGGTGCAGCAGCAGCTCCGCGACGCCGGCATCCCGGTGATCTTCTTCGACGACGCCCGCGACCTCGACCGCATCCCCAGCCAGATCCGCGCCGTCGCCGGCGCGCTCGGCGTCCCGGAAGCCGGCGAGCAGCTGGTCGAGCGGACGTCCGGCGAGATCGCCGACGCGCTGGCGCTCGCTCCCGCGGGGGCCGACCCGCTGCGCATCGCGTTCCTCTACACCCGCGGCGGCATGGTGCAGCTGCTCGCCGGGCCCGGGTCCGGCGCCGACGCGATGATCCGGGCGGTCGGCGCGGTCGACGTCGGCACCGACATCGGGCTGGACCGGCCGTTCACGCAGATCACGTCCGAGGCGCTGATCGAGGCCGCGCCCGACGTGATCATCATGATGACCAAGGGCCTGGAGTCCATCGGCGGCGTCGACGGCATGCTCCGTCTGCCCGGCGTCGCCCAGACCCCCGCCGGCGAGAAGCTCCGCGTCGTCGACATGGCCGACTCCGTGCTGCTCAGCTTCGGGCCGCGCACCGGGCGCACCATCGAGGCGCTCGCGCACGCCGTCTACCAGCCATGACGGCGGCGGTGTCGGCGCCGCCGGCGCCGGCCGGGCCGGGTCCGGCCGCTGTGCGGGCGAAACGGTGGCGGCGCGGACGGGGCGGACTGCTGATCGGCGCGCTGTCGATCGCCCTGGTCGTCGTGACGATCGTGTCGGCCGGCCGCGGCCAGCTGCAGATCCCGCCGTCCGAGGTGGTCGGGTCGATCATGCATCGGCTCGATGCGAACCTGGAGTGGCTGCTGGCCCAGGTCGGCGTGACGGCGGACCTGCCGCTCGACGTCGGGCCGCGGCCCCAGCACGTGCAGGGCGAGAACACGCTCTGGCTGGTGCGGTTCCCGCGGGTCGTGCTCGCGCTGCTGGTCGGCGCCGCGCTGGCGACGGCGGGGGCGCTCATGCAGGGCGTGTTCGGCAACCCGCTGGCCGAGCCCGCCATCGTCGGGGTCTCGCCGGGCGCCGCGGTCGGGGCCAGCCTGGTGTTCGTCACCGGCGCGAACTTCCTCGGCGAATGGACCGTCGCGGTGGCGGCGTTCGCGACCGGGCTGATCACCACGCTGCTGGTGTACGCGTTGTCGCGGTCGGGCGGCCGGACGGAGGTCGTCACGCTCGTCCTCACGGGTGTCGCGGTCACCGCGGTCGCGTTCGCGATCGTGGCCTTCGCGACGTTCGTGGCGACGCCGGAAGCCCGGGAGCAGATCGTGTTCTGGCAGCTCGGGAGCCTCAACGGCGCCCGTTGGCAGGCGGTTGTGGCGGTGCTGCCCTTCGTCGTGGTCGGGTTGACGCTGGCGATCGCGATGGCGCGGTCGCTGGACCTGCTCGCGCTCGGCGAGCGCTCCGCCCGCCACCTCGGCGTCCACGTCGAGCGTCTCCGCCTCGTCGCCATCGCCGCCGTCGCCATGCTGGTCGGCTCCGGGGTCGCCTTCGCCGGGGTCATCGGCTTCGTCGGCCTGGTCGTCCCGCACCTGATCCGGATGATCGCCGGGCCGGGGCATCGGGTCCTGCTGCCGGCCAGTGCGCTCGGCGGCGCACTGCTGCTGGTGTCGGCGGACCTGGTCGCGCGCACGGCCATCCGGTATGCCGACCTTCCGCTCGGCATGCTCACCGCCCTGGTCGGCGGGCCGTTGTTCTTCTGGCTCCTGCGCCGGACCCGCACCAGCCAAGGCGGGTGGGCATGACGAACACGACGTCGCCCCACGACCAGCCCCGGCGCCCGCACTCGGCGGGACCCGGCCCGCTCGCCACCCGCGACGACCAGCCACCCGCCAGCACCCCCACGCACCGCCACCCAGAACCCCACGCCCGCCACGAGGGGCAGCTGGCCACCGACCCGGCCGACCAACCAGCGCCCACCGACCACCCCGAGGACCAGCACACGCGTCGCCCTCCCGAGCCCGGACTCGGCGAGGACCAGCCGTCGATCGGCCGGCGCCGGCGCTGGGCAGCAGTCCGCCGAGGCCACCGGCTCCCCGCCCCACCCGTCGCCGGGTCGGTCGTCACCGCGGCCACGGCCGTGTCCGTCGCCCTCGGCGGGACGCGTGTCCTGGAGGACGTGAGCATCGAGGTCCGCGCCGGCGAGGTACTGGCGCTGGTCGGACCCAACGGTGCCGGGAAGTCGACGCTGCTCTCGGCCCTCACCGGCGACGTCGCCGTGTCCGCCGGGACCGTCACACTGGCGGGGGCGCCGCTGAGCGCATGGTCGGCGACCGAGTCCGCGATGCGGCGCGCCGTTCTCCTGCAGCAGGTGCGCCTCTCGTTCCCGTTCACCGTCGCCGAGGTCGTCGAGATGGGCCGGGCGCCCTGGGCCGGCACACCCCTCGAGTCCACCGACGACGACGCCGTCCGCGCCGCCCTCGCCGACGCCGACGTCGCGCAGTTCGCCGCGCGCCGGTTCACCTCGCTGTCCGGCGGCGAGCAGGCCCGCGTCGCGCTGGCGCGGGTACTCGCCCAGCGAACCGGCCTGCTACTGCTGGACGAGCCGACCGCCGCGCTGGACCTCCGCCACCAGGAGCTCGTCCTCAGCGTCGCCCGCAGCCGGGCCGCCACCGGCGTGGCCGTCGTCGTCGTGCTGCACGATCTCAACCTCGCTGCCGCCCACGCCGACCGGGTCGCCGTCCTCGCGGGCGGCCGCATCGTCGCCACGGGAGCACCCGCCGACGTCCTCGGCGGCGACCTCCTCACCGAGGTCTACGACCACGACGTCGAGGTGATCGCCCACCCCCGCACCGGTACGCCGGTCATCCTCCCGCGCCGCTGACCTCCACCACCGGACGACGGCGCCCAGCTCCCAGCGCCCCGCGCCCCGCGCAGGCAAGGGGCACCGGCCCACACCGGCACCATCCGCAACGACTCTCATACCTGCTCGCTCCACGCTGACGGCGTCGGCCTGGCCACTCAGCCCCCGGCCAGGCCGACGCCCCACGAGGCGGGCCGCTGAGCCCGCCCTGGTCCACCAGCGTTTCGCCGCGCCCGTCAGCGGCATGGTGCGGACGACGACGCCCGCCGGCCTGGCCATACAACCGCGGCCAGGCCGGCGTCCTCGCGGTTCCCGGCGCCCCCCGACGCCGCCGGGAACCGTTCCCTCGTGCGCCTGCCCAGCGGCAACAGCGCACGCGTCCGTGCCGACGCGGTGAGCGTCGGCGTTGCACAGGTCGGCGCGATCGATCCGCGGCGCCTTCCCCGGCTCCGGGCGGACGGGCCGGAGCCGGGAAAGGCGCCGAGCTCAGCGGGCCGGTCTGGCGCGGCGCACCGTCACCACGACCTGGCTACGAACATGGTTCTGAATCGCTGGCGCAGCCCCGGCCGATGCGCGCGGGCTCGGTGCGCACCGGCGCCGCGGCTCAACGCCGTCAGGTATCGCGGACCAGCTCCGAGCTGCACGTGAGTGGCCCGGTACTTGCGCCTGCGTTCTGCCATGGTTCGATCGCCCCCTCCAACTTGGCGGCCTTACCCCTGAAGAGCCACCGCGTCGGCACCACAGCACGAATGATAAACGTGATCTCTCCCACAGTCATTGGTTTCGCTTGTCCGTATTGAACAAGTTTCGTCGCTTTTGAACCGTCTATTTCAGTCAATTTCCGGACCACGTACGTGTTTACCGAATGCACTAATGCGGACATCCCCGACGCCGGAGCGGCCTGGTCACAGGGACCGTGTGCTCATGATCAAGGGGTGGGATCATGAAGAGTCGACCGTATTGCTCGATCGCGCGTATCAGGGGGATGACGCCGCGTTCGGCACTCTCTACCGCAGGGTGTCCCCCATGGCGCGCCGCGCCGCGCACAACATCGTTCGCGACACACACGCCGCCGACGACCTCGTACAGGAGACGTTCTATCTCGTGCTGCGGGCGGTCCGATCCGGCCGTGGCCCGCGCGACTCCTTCTCGGGCTACGTCCTGGCGACGGTGAAGCACCTGGCCTACCGGTACTGCAAGGCCGAGAGCCGCACCATCGCCAACGACGATCCCGACATGTGGGAGCGCAGCGCCGAGATCGTCCAGTCACCCGCACAGTCGGAGCGCGTCACGGCCGCCTGGGCCTCACTGCCGCCGCGGTGGCGCAGCATCCTGTGGCTGGTCGAGGTCGATCGGTACTCACCGGCCGAACTCGCGCCCGGCCTGTCGCTGACACCGAACGCCGTCTCCAGCCTGGCATCGCGGGCCCGGCAGGCGCTGCGGACGGCGTACCTGGCGATCGACTGAGCGGTTCGGCCCGACGGCGGACGGCGAGCGGCGAGCGGCGGTCAGCGGACGCCGCGCAGCCAGCGCCGTTGCCAGGGAGTCTCGACGGCATGGGGGTTGTAGTGCGCGCGGATCCAGCCGACCGCCTCCGCCGCCGGCACGCCGTCGAGGATCGCCAACGCGGCCAGCGCGGTCCCCGTCCGGCCGCGGCCGCCGCGGCACGCCACCTCGACCCGTTCGCCGTCACCCGCGCGGCGGTACGCCTCGTGCAGCGCGTCGAGGGCGTCGGCGCGGTCGAGGGGGATCCAGAAGTCCGGCCAGCGGATCCGTCGATGCGGCCACGCCGGCATGGTCCCGTCGGTCAGAACCAGCGCGAAGTCGGCCGGGCTGGCCTCGGCGCCGAGCGGCCGGCCGCGCACCGTCACGCCGCTGGGCAGGGTCACCACGCCTTGGTCGTCGAGCCAGTCCTCCATGCGTCGATTCTCCGGCCGCGGCGGGCCGGCCCGGCCGGATTCGCCTACGCCCGCCGCGAACGGCCGGATCAGACGGTCTCCGCGGGGACTGGGGCGGCGGCGGGCTCGACGGACACGGGCACGGCCGACACGGGCCCAGCCGACACGGGCCCAGCCGGCACGGGCTCGGGACGACGAGCAGGAGCCGCCGCACGGCGCAGGCCGAGCGCGATACCGGCGCCGCAGAGCAGCGAACCCGCCAGCCCGACCGGAGTCCACACGGACGTCCCGGCGATGACGCCGACGACCATGCCGGCGATCGGCATGACCCCGGCGAACAGCCCGGCCCGGTCGGCGCCGAGCCGGACCACGCCGCCGTACCAGAGCAGGAACGCGATCGCCGTCGTGCACACGGCCAGGAACGCCAGCGTCGCCGCCTCGGACACCGTCGGCACCACGAGGTCGGCGCCCGGCTCGAGCACCGCCAGGACGGCCAGCAGCGGGACCGCGACGAGGCACACCGCGCCGGACAGCTGCAGCGGGGTGAGCTCCTTGAGCAGCGGGACGGCGAGCAGCGTGAACGCCGCTTCGCAGAGCAGGAACCCGACGGCGTAAGGCAACGCGGCGAGCGGGGCGGTCGTCGCACCCTGCACGACCAGGATCCCGGCGACGACGATCGTGGCGCCGCCGACCGTCCGGGCGCGCACACGGCCACCGTCGAACAGCGGACCGGCCAGCGCCAGCACCAGCGGCGTCGCACCGAGCACCGCCGCCAGGAATGCCGGGTCGGACCGCTTCGTGCCCTCGATGAGCAGCCAGTTGAACGCCGCCAGCCCGGTGCCGGCCAGCAGCACGAGCCGGCCGAGCTGGCTGGGACGCAGCCGCGGGAGCACGACCCCGCGCACCCGCATGACAGCGAGCAGCACGAGCCCGGCGAGCAGGTACCTCCATGCCTGCCCCGCCAGCACCGGGTAGTCGGCGAGCAGCGGGCCGAAGGCGATCGACGCACCCACGATGGTCATGCCGACCGTGCAGGCCAGCGCCCCGGCGAGGGTGGGCGACGTGAATCGGGTCATGGCACGATCCTGGCCGCCCAACTGGCCCATGGACAGGGCCAGATGCGACGTGGTCCACTAGGCCAGTGACGTCCGATGTCGCCGCCGAGCTCGCCGCGCCCTGGGGGCCGCCACCGCCGAACGCGAAGGCCGCCTGGCTACGCGGCCGGCTGATCGACGCGATCCTCGGCGGCCGGCTGCTGCCCGGCACGGCGCTGCCCGGCGCACGCGACCTCGCCCAGGCGGTCGGCCTCGCCCGTGGCACGGCCGACGCGGTGTACGCGCAGCTGCAGGACGAGGGGTTCCTCCGCTCCGAGCCCCGGCGGCGGCCGGTCGTGACCGGCGGCCCCGGTGCGGGCGCACCAGCGCTGGCCCCGCCCAGCTCGGCCGCGCCCCCTCCGTCGCCCGGAGTGCCCGATCCCGCGCTCTTCCCGCACCGGGCCTGGGCCACGGCGACGCGCGCCGCGCTGGCCGGGCTGTCCGAACGCGACCTCGGCTATCCGGACCCGGCCGGGCACCCGCGGCTCCGCGCGGCCCTGGCCGACTGGCTCGCCCGGACCCGTGGTGTCTCCGCCGAGCCGGACCAGATCCACGTGACGGGCGGCGTCTCGCACGCGATGTGGATGCTGACGACGGTCCTCGGCGTGGCGACCTGGGCGGTCGAGCAGCCGTGCTCCCCGGGCACGATCCACCACCTGGTGCGCCGCCCGGTCGAGGTGATGCAGGTGCCGGTCGACGCGGCCGGTCTGGATCCGGCCCTGCTGGCGGGCGCCCGGCCCGGCGAGGACGCCGGCGGCCGCGTCGGCGCGGTGATGATCACGCCGAGCCACCAGTACCCGACCGGCGTGCAGCTGACCGCGCCGCGCCGGCGATCACTCGTCGACTCCAGCCGCGCCGCCGGTCGCTGGATCGTCGAGGACGACTACGACTCCCACCTCGCCGCCCCCGGGGTCGTGCCGGCGGCGGTGCAGGCGCTGGCGCCGGATCTGGTCGTGTTCACCGGATCGCTGTCCAAGCTGCTGGCGCCGGGGCTCCGGCTGGGCTGGATCGTCGCGCCGCCGTCAGTGGCCGACCGGCTGCGAGAGCAGCGGGAGGACTCCGACCTCGGCGTGTCGGCGGTGCTGCAACTGACCGTGGCTGCGCTGATCGAGTCCGGCGGACTGGACCAGCACCTGCGCCGGGCCCGCCGCGTCTACGACGGCCGCCGGGCGCTGCTGGCGACGCGACTGGCGCCCCGATACGAGCTGAGCGGCGCACCGGTCGGGGTCCACGCCTTCGCCCCGACGCCCGACGCGGCAGCGCTGGCGAGCGAGCTGCGAGCGGCCCGCGTACCCGCCGCCACCGTCGACGACGTACGGCATCCGGGCGCCGTGATCTCCGTCGCCGCCGTCCGCTGAAGGCACCGATCGAGATCCCTCGTCCGGCGACGCGGCCAGGTCCCGCCGCGCCCGCTACCGGAGACCAGGGCGCCGCCGCGGTTCGGCTCCACCGACGCCCGACGCCCGACGCTGACGCCGGCGCCGCTGGCGTCAGCATCAGCGGCCCGGCGACCGGCACGTCGGCGGCCCCTCGTACCCGTTCGCGGCGATCACTCCCCAGCGACCTGCGGCCGGTGCACGAGGGGCGATCGTCTCACCGCTCGGATCGGGGCCCGGCGCGATCCGCCGCGGACATGGAACGGCGGCCGCCCCCGCCATGGGGACGGCCGCCGCGCCGTGGATCAGGCGGTCAGACCGCCGCACCCTCCCGGGCCGGCTCGTCCTCGCCGATGATGGCCGAGCGCCGCTTCGAGAACCAGACGGCCCCGACGATGATCGCGACCGCGACGATGGCGATCGTGTACCGCAGGCCGTCGTTGGCGTCCGCACCCACCGACATGGAGACGATGGCCGGCGCGATCAGCACGGAGACCAGGTTCATCACCTTGATCAGCGGGTTGATGGCCGGACCGGCGGTGTCCTTGAACGGGTCGCCGACGGTGTCGCCGATGACCGTGGCGTCGTGGGCGCCGGAGCCCTTGCCGCCGTGGTTGCCGTCCTCGACCAGCTTCTTCGAGTTGTCCCAGGCGCCACCGGAGTTGGCCAGGAACACCGCCATCAGCACACCGGTCGCGATGGCACCGGCCAGGTACCCGGCCAGCGGGCCGACACCGAGGCCGAAGCCGACCGCGATCGGCGCGAGCGCCGCCATCAGGCCGGGCGTGGCCAGCTCGCGCAGCGAGTCCTTCGTGACGATGTCGACCACGCGGCCGTAGGCCGGGGTGGACGTGCCGGCCATGATGCCCGGGTCGTCGCGGAACTGCCGGCGCACCTCGAAGACGACCGCACCCGCGGCGCGGCCGACGGCGTTGATGGCCAGGCCGGAGAACATGAACACGACCGCGGCACCGATGACCACGCCCACCAGGACGTTCGGCGACACGATCTCGAGGAGGAACGAGGTCTCGCCGGCGATGTCGCCGCCGACGTTGACCAGCTCGCGCGAGATGGCGTCCATGTACGACCCGAACAGTGCCGTCGCCGCCAGGACCGCCGTGGCGATCGCGATGCCCTTGGTGATGGCCTTGGTGGTGTTGCCGACGGCGTCCAGCTCGGTGAGGATCTGGGCGCCCTCGCCGTCGACGTCGCCGGACATCTCGGCGATGCCCTGCGCGTTGTCGCTGACCGGCCCGAAGGTGTCCATGGCGACGATGACGCCGACCGTGGTCAGCAGGCCGGTGCCGGCCAGAGCGATGAGGAACAGCGAGAGCTCGACCGAACCGTCGCCCAGCAGGAACGCACCGTAGACCGCACCGCCGATGACCAGCGCGGTGTAGACCGCCGACTCGAGGCCGAGCGCGATGCCGGACAGGATCACCGTCGCCGGGCCGGTGAGCGACGTCTTCGCGACGTCCTCGGTCGGCTTCTTGTCGGTGCCGGTGAAGTAGCCGGTCAGCCACAGGATGATGCCGGCCAGCACGATGCCCAGGAACACGGCGGCGGTGGCCAGGACGCGCGGGTCGCCGTCGTGGTCGCCGAGGCCGCCGTCGAGCTGAGCGAAGCTGTCAGGCAGGTAGGCGAACGCCGCGATGGCACACAGCACCGCTGATACCACCGCGGAGATGTAGAACGCCCGGTTGATCGTGGTCAGGCCGTTCTCGCCGGGGCGCGGCCGCGTCAGGTAGATGCCGAGGACGGCGGTGAGCGCACCGAGCGCCGGGACGATCAGCGGGAAGACCAGACCCTCCTGGCCGAACGCGACCTGACCCAGGATCAGCGCGGCGACCAGCGTGACGGCGTAGGACTCGAACAGGTCCGCCGCCATGCCGGCGCAGTCACCGACGTTGTCGCCGACGTTGTCCGCGATGGTCGCGGCGTTGCGCGGGTCGTCCTCGGGGATGCCCTGCTCGACCTTGCCGACGAGGTCGGCGCCGACGTCGGCTGCCTTGGTGAAGATGCCGCCACCGACACGCATGAACATGGCGAGCAGCGCCGCACCGAAGCCGAAGCCCTCGAGCACCGTCGGCGCGTCCTCCTGATAGGTGAGGACGACGACGGCCGCACCCAGGAGACCGAGGCCGACGGTGGCCATGCCGACGGTGCCACCGGTACGGAACGCGACCTTCATCGCCGGGTCGCGGCCCTCGTCACGAGCGGCGGCGGCGACCCGGACGTTCGCCCGCGTGGCCAGCCACATGCCCATGTAGCCGATGGCGGCGGAGAACGCCGCACCGACCAGGAAGAACAGCGACCGGCCGAACCGGACGCCGGGATCCCCGGGCAACAGGAAGAGCAGCCCGAACACCAGCACCACGAAGATGGCGAGGGTCCGGAACTGCCGGTTGAGGTAGGCCGCGGCGCCCTCCTGCACGGCGCGCGCGATCGTCTTCATGTTCTCGGTGCCCTCACTGGCACTGAGAACCTCTCGGCGAAACAGCGCCGCCATCGCCAGGGATGCCACCGCGATCAACGCGACGACAACCACATAGGAGAGGTTGAGCCCGGTCATTCGTCCTCCTTGACGTCGCCCTCGGGCAGGGCGTTGAAACAGCTGTCCGCGCCCGGTCCGCTGGACCGACCGCTGACAGGAATCGGCTCTTTCTGTGCCGCCGGACCGCAGATGGGCAGGATCCGGCCGACCTGCGGAGTCTAGAGCGCCCTGGACCCAAAGTTCACGTCGGTCCCCCCACCGACATCGTTACCATCGTGTGAAAGTACCCACACGATGCCGCCTGCGCGAGCCCTCTCAGGGCGTCTCCGTGGCGGACACGGCCTCCTCGAGCGTCTCGTGAATCGGGAAGACCTTGGTGAGGCCGGTGATCCGGAAGATCTTCAGGATCCGCTCCTGGTTGCAGACGAGCCGGAGGGAACCGTCGTGCTGGCCGACCCGCTTGAGGCCGCCCACGAGCACGCCGAGACCGGTCGAGTCGAGGAACTCGACCTCACGCATGTCGACGACGATGTGGTAGTGACCCGAGTCGACGAGTTCGACCAGCTGGTCGCGCAGTCTCGGCGCCGTGTAGACGTCGATCTCACCACCGACCGCGACCACGCTGCGGCCGCTCTCGGTACGGGTCGACAACGACAGGTCCACGCAGATCCTCCATGCCTCCATCGGTCAACACACAGCGCTCACCGCGTGCCGGGCTCATCCGCATTCAACCATGATGCGAGACTCACGAGGTGCCCCGCCCGAACGACCTGCTCGAAGTGCTGCTGACCGGTCCGCACCGGACCGGACGTGTCACGCACATCGAATCGATACCCGCCCGGGCTGCGAAGCCCGGCACGTGGCCGCTCTGGGTGGATCCCGTCGTGCGCGATCGCTTCATGACCGCTGGCATCGTAGCGCCCTGGGACCACCAGGCCCAGGCCGCGTCACTGGCCTGGTCACGACGGCACGTCGTCATCGCCACCGGCACCGCGTCGGGAAAGTCGCTGGCCTACCAGCTTCCGGCGCTGACCGCGGCCCGCACCGGCCGCCGGCTCGGCGGCACGACGCTGTACATCTCGCCGACCAAGGCACTGGCCGCCGACCAGCTGCGTTCGCTCGACGAACTGGGCGTCCCCGGCGTCATGGCCACGACCTACGACGGCGACACCCCGATCGAGCTGCGCGACGTGGCCCGCACCCACGCGACGTACCTGCTGACGAATCCCGACATGCTGCATCACGCGATGCTGCCGGCGCACCACCGCTGGGCCGGGTTCCTGCGGTCGCTGCGGTTCGTCGTGGTCGACGAGTGCCACGGCTACCGCGGCGTCTTCGGCTCCCACGTCGCGCAGGTGCTACGGCGGCTGCGGCGCATTTGCGCCATGTACGGGTCGACGCCGACGTTCGTCCTCGCCTCGGCGACGACGGCGAATCCGGCCCGCACCGCCGAACTGCTCATCGGGATGCTGCCCATCGAGGCCGTGACGGAGGACTGTTCGCCCAGCGGCGCGAAGACGTTCCTTCTCTGGGAACCGCCCCTGCTCGGCGACAGCGCCGGCGGTGACGGGCGTGGCGGTGGCGGGCGTGCGGCCCGCTCGGCTGCGCTCGATGCCCGCAGCGCGGAGGCCAGCGGCAGCTCCGCCGGCGATCACGGGCCTGACCGTTCGGCCTCGTGGGGGGTGGACGGGGGCTCCGCGCGACGACGCGGCGTGCTGGCCGAGACCGCGGACCTGCTCACCGACCTCGTCGTGGCCGACGCCCGGACCGTCGCGTTCGTGCGGTCGCGCCGCGCCGCCGAGACCGTCGCCGGGCTGGCACGGTCGGCGCTCTCCGAGGTGGACGCATCGCTGCCGGACCGGGTGGCCTCCTATCGGGCCGGTTATCTCGCCTACGAGCGCCGGTCTCTCGAAGCGGCCCTCAACGACGGGTCGCTGGTCGGGCTCGCGGCGACGACCGCCTTGGAGCTCGGCGTCGACGTGAGCGGACTGGACGCCGTTCTGATCGCCGGCTGGCCGGGGACCCGCGCGTCGCTGTGGCAGCAGGCCGGGCGAGCGGGACGCGCCGGCCAGGAGAGCCTGGCGGTCCTGGTGGCCAGCGACAACCCGCTGGACTCGTATCTCGTGCAGCACCCGGAGGCGATCTTCGAGCAGCCGGTCGAGGAGACCGTGCTGGACCCGGACAACCCCTACGTCCTGGCGCCGCACCTGTGTGCCGCGGCGGCCGAGCGTCCGCTGACCGCTGACGACGCGGCCGTCTTCGGCCCGTCGACCGAGGACGTCCTGGCGACGCTGGAGCACCGGCGCCTGCTGCGACGGCGGGTCAAAGCGGAGACGACCTGGCACTGGACCAAGCGGGAACGTCCGACCGACCTGGCCGACCTGCGCGGCTCGGGCGGCCTCGTCAGCCTCGTCGAGGTGGGCACGGGCCGTGTGCTCGGCACCGTCGACGGTGTCCGGGCGCACTCGACCGCGCACGAGGGCGCCGTCTACGTGCACCAGGGCGACACCTATGTCATCGAGAGCCTGGACCTCGACGACGGCGTCGCGATGGCCCGGCAGGACGCACCCGACTACACGACGACGGCGCGCGAGGTCAGCACGTTGCGGGTGCTGGAGGAGTCGGCGTCGGAGAAGTGGGGGTCGGCGCGCCTCGCCTTCGGCGCCGTCGAGGTGGTCAGCCAAGTGGTCGGCTACCTCAAGCGCGCGCTCCGCTCCGGCGAGGTGCTGGGCGAGGTTCCGCTCGACCTGCCCGAACGCCGCCTGCGTACCCGTTCCGTCTGGTGGACGCTGCCCGACGACGCGATCGACGCCGCCGGAGTCTCGATGGTGGACGCGCCGGGCGCGGCGCACGCCGCGGAGCACGCGTCGATCGGGATCTTGCCACTCGTGGCCAGCTGCGACCGCTGGGACATCGGCGGGCTGTCGACGCTGCTGCACCCGGACACCGGCACGCTCACCGTCTTCGTGCACGACGGACACCCCGGTGGCGCCGGGTTCGCGGAGCGCGGCTTCCACGCCGCGCGGTCGTGGCTGACGGCGACGCGCGACACGATCGCCGCCTGCCCGTGCCGTGACGGCTGCCCGTCGTGCGTGCAGTCGCCGAAGTGCGGCAACGGCAACGAACCGCTCGACAAAGCCGGTGCGGTGCGGCTGCTGGACATGCTGCTCTCCGGGACGGACTGACTCGGGCTCGATTCGCACATCGGCGGCCCGCTGATCGCTACCGTGGGGCGTGGGGGATCGATGAAGGGGTGGTCGTCGTGGTCGCTGTCGCACTGATCGTTCTCCTGCTCGCTCTGTTGCTGACCATCGGTGTGCTCACCGGCGCTGGTGAGTCGCTCTCCGTGGACCTGCTCGGTTCCGAGGTCACGACGTCGGGGTCCGGGCTGTACATCGCCGGTCTGATCACCGGCCTGGCGACACTGGCCGCGCTGTGGTTGCTGCGGGTCGGGCTGCGTAAGGGGTTGAAGCAGCGCAAGCGGATCCGCGACCTCGAGCGACGCGCCGAACGCGCCGACGAGCCGCACGGCGCTCCGGCGGGCGACCGTCCCTCCTCTGACGACGACCGCCACACCGCCACCGACGACGAGCGTCGAGGCAAAGACAGCGATGGCGAACGCCAGGAACCGGCCCGCGCCGACTCGGGATCGCCAGCACCCGACCGCAACGGCTCCTGACGACCGACCGCCCGCCGGGCCAACCCACACACGGGAGCGTTGGCCGGCCATCCGCAAGCGACCGGGCTCTGGTGCACCTCGACCGCCGACGGGCGATCCGCCAGCAACCGACCCTCGTCCACCGTCATCGCCGACGGCACCCCTCGGACGCCTGCCCCGCGGCCCGACCCGCGAACGGGGTCGCCGCACCTGCGTCCTCGAAGCCCCCGAGGATGTCGACGGCCACCAGCCGCAAAGCGCACCGTCCGGTCGAGGCACCTCAACCCAGCACCCAAGCCGACCGCCTGACGTCGCCGCTCAGGACGACGCCTGTGGACCGCGATAGCTGGCCGGCAGCAGGTCCGCGCTTCGCTGGGCATGGTGTCGACGCCGGCCGAGCTCGACACCTTGCTGGCCGACCTCGACCCGGCCCAGCCCTGCCAGCCGCCAGGCCACCGTCGGGCCGAGGCGGCTCGACCCAGCACCTAGGCTGACCGCGTGACGTCGCCGCTCGGGTCGATGCCCGCTCCCGGGCTGGTGCTCGGCGGGATCTTCTCGCTGCAGATCGGCGCCGGTCTCGCGAAAGGCCTGTTCGACACGCTGCCGCCGACCGCCGTGGTCTTCCTGCGATTGGCGTTCTCGGCCGTTGCTCTCGTGGCCATCACCCAGCGGGCCGTCCGAGCCGCCCTGCGTCGCGCGTCTCGGGGTGACCTGGGACTCGCGGTCACGTTCGGGCTCTCGCTGGCCGCGATGAACATCGCGATCTACGAGTCGTTCTCGCGGATCCCGCTGGGCATCGCCGTCACCATCGAGTTCATCGGCCCGCTCGGGGTGGCGGTCGCGCTGTCGCGCCGTCGGCTCGATCTGGTCTGGGTGCTGCTGGCCGCCACCGGCGTCGTGCTGCTGGCCCGGGGCGGACCGGGCGGCATCGATCCGGTGGGTGTCCTGTTCGCGCTGGTGGCGGCCGCCGGCTGGGCGGCGTACATCCTGCTCGGCAAGCAGCTGGGCCAGCGGTTCCCGGGTTCCTCCGGGCTGACCGTCGCCAGCGTGGTGGGCGCGGTCGCCGTGGCGCCGATCGGGCTGACCACCGGCGGCTCCGACCTCTGGCAGCCGCACGTGTTGGCGCTGGCGGCTGGAATCGCTCTGCTGTCATCGGTGATTCCCTACTCCTTCGAACTCGAGGCATTGCGTCGCATGCCCGCGACGGTGTTCGGGATCTTGATGAGCCTCGAACCGGCGGCTGCCGCGCTGGTCGGGCTCCTGGTGCTGGACGAGGTACTGCACCTGCAGGAATGGCTGGCGATCGGACTAGTGGTGACGGCGTGCCTCGGCGCGACCCGGCAACCACCGAGCCGCGCCGAGACCTGACGCCGACACGGTCGGGACGACGCGAGCGCGGGGAGCCGCCCCACGTGGACCGCGCCGTCCCGCACCACGCTGTCCCGCACCGCACCGCGCCGTCCCGCGCCGCGCCGTCCCGCGCCGCCACGCCACGCCGTCCCGCGCCGCGCCGTCCCGCGCCGCTACGCCACGCCGTCCTGCACCGCCACGCCACGCCCTATACGCCTCGCATCACCTCAGGCCGGCCGCGGTGGACCGGCGCGTGCTCGACGGTCCTGGGCGGGCAGCCACGGCAGCGCGGACGTCGTCTCGACCCGCACCTGGACTTCGACCTCCAAGCCGTCGATGACGCAGTCGCGCAGGGCGGCGCCGTTGGCGTGGGCGATGCGGCCGGCGTCGGCGCAGGGATCGGCCGCGCCGAGCGCCAGCTGGTTCGCCGCCGCCAACGCGGCGAGGTCGGCCGCCGCGGCCGCCCGGTGGCGGGCCGACTGACCCGCCGCCAGGACCGCTACCGCCTGCGTCGCGACCATGATCACCAGCACGATCGCCAGGATGAACACCGTCCCAGCGCCGCGCTGGCTGTCGCGGCATCGCGTCGGCATCATCCGGCCTCGGCCAGGGCGACCGAGCGAGCCGACACCGTCGGAGCCGGAAGGGTGTCGCCCAACGGACCCGGCATGGTCATCCGTGCGCTGACCCGGACCTCGACCACGCCGCCGATCTCGTCGACCGCAACCTCCGCACCAGGTGGCGCCGCCTCGGCCGCGACGTCGCGTACCACCGCGAGGTCCTCGCCGCGTGCCGCGGCCCGGGCCGCCTCGCGAGCCGCATCGGTGCACCTCAGGTGCCCAGCAGCGATCGTCACCGCCCAGACCGCCATGAGCAGCGCGACGACCAGCGCCGGGAACGCGGCCGCGATCTCGGCGGTCACCATGCCGCGCTGCGCACCGCGGGCCGACGTCAGACGTCGCGGCCGGCGGCCCGAACCCGGATCGCCCCGAGCCGCGGGTCGACGGCACCTCATCCGCCGATCACCCCGAACGCCTTCTCGATGACCCCGCTCAGCAGGTTCTGAACCGGCTCGCTGGTGAGCAGCTTGTAGAGGATGCCGCCGAAGCCGCATGCTGCGACGGTGCCGACGGCGTACTCGGCGGTGGTCATGCCGCGCTCGCTGCGCAACCGGCCGAGCCGGCGGATGACGTTGGACATGGTGACCTCCCTGGAATCCGGCGGTCCGGCCGGCGCGGAGCCCGCGAGCTGCGGGCCTGCGACCAGATTCATCGGCGCGGCGAGCGGATCCCAGGGCCGAACGCGATATTGGGGACAACCTGCGGAATCGGATGAGTCTGTGGACAGGCGGCACGAAACCGCTGCTCAACGCGTCGACCGGCGGACGGGCCGGTGCCCTCTCGTCGGCCCGCGCAGCAGCCCGTCAGATGCCACCTGTGGCCGACCCGCCGGTCACGACCGTGGCATCGCGCGGCGCGCGCGTCGTCGGCTGGTGCTCGAACGAGCCGACGGCGTACGGTCAGGCGTAGGACCAACCGGACCAAGCGGTGACCTCGATCAGGATGACCGGCCCCCGCGGTGGATCGCTTCGGTACTGGCCGTAGCGAAGTCCCAACGCGACCAGCGCGCCGTCGCGGCCATCGCCGTCGTCGAGGACCACCGCCCGGCCGTCGGCGCGGACCCACCAGAGCTGGGTCCAGTCCTCGTCGTAGTGGTCGCACATGAGCGCCACCAGTGGGTTCTCGGCGATGTTGCGCAGCCGCCGAAGCGCAAGGGTGCTCTTCGGCTTCTGATCGACGGCGATGGCGACGCGGTCGGTACCGGACGACGTCACCAGGGCGAACGTGACGGGGACCAGGTGCGGCCGGCCGTCGGCCCCGGTCGTCGCCAAGTGCGCTACTCGCGCAGCCGACATCCGTCGCCTGCACACCTCCGGCGCCAGCCGCATGACGCATCACCGCCCAGGTCGAGGCTACCGGCGCGGCGTCAGAGGAGGAGCGGCCCCGAGGTCGCGATGATCGGCACGACGCCGACCAGCACGAAGGCGGGTAGGAAGCAGAGCCCCAACGGCGCGGCGGCCCGAGCGCCGAGCGACCTGGCCCTCGCCTCACCGGCCCACCGGGCGGCATCGCGCGCGTCGGCGGACACGCGTTCCAGGACCGGCGACGGCGACGTTCCGCGGATCATCGCCGCAGTGAGTGCTCTGGCCAGCGGTCGCACCGTCGGCTCGGCCGCGAGGCCGGACCAGGCGCGGTCCGGTTCGACGCCGACGCTCGCGGCCGCGGCAGCGTCGACGAGGGCGCGCCCGAGTGGGCCACCGATCGCCGCGCCCACGGTCTCGGCGGCGACGGCGGGCGGACAACCGGCCGAGAGCGCCGCCGTCATGAGGTCGGCGGCGAGCGGCAGCATCGCGACGACCCGTTCGCGGTCGCGTGTGCGAGACGCCGGCTCGAGCCGTCCGAGCCCGTGCCAGGCGGCTACTGCGACGCCGGAACCCGCGATGAGCCCGACGACCCCGCCGAGCAGCCAGAACGCGGCGAGGCCGGCAATCGCCGCGGCCAGGGCTCGGCTCGCGCCGGAGACCGCGGCATGGTCGGATCGTGTGGACGCCCCTGGCCGGTTCCGGCTAGACCCGGCAACGGCGACACCGGGTTGCGCGGACGGTACCGCCGAACCGGCTCTCGGACGATTCCTGCGGTGGTCGCGGTGTCGAACGACGGACCGCAGCCGGGCAACGCCCGGCGGCGGCACCAACGCCACGACGGCGGCGAGCGCGGCACACGTCATGGCCAGCAGCGTCGTCATCGGCTCACCGCCCTGGGACCCGGCGATGCTGACGTCAACGTGCAGGTCGACGTGGTCGCAGGGCCGCCACCCACGCGCCCCCGTCGGTGAGCCGGGCTGCGGCGGTCGCGGCGTCGCCGCCTCACCCGTCTCAACGTCACGGCTCCCAAGACGACCTCGTCTGCCGCGACACCCGATCGACCCAGAACAGTCCGGCACCGACGAAGAACACGGCCGCGACCAGGCAGGCGAGTCCGAACGGCGTGCTGGTGAGGAAGCCGACCGCGTCGGCGTCGCCCGCCGAGAACAGCAGCAACGTCGCCGCCGGCAGGCCGGCCATCAGTCGTGCCGTCGCCCGGACCGAGGCCAGCTGCGCGTCGGCCTCGCGCCGGACGGTCGCCTCGGCTCTGACCGAGTCGGCCACCGCGATGAGCGCGGAGGACAGTGCGGCCCCGGTGCGTTCGGACACCTCCCAGGCCGCGGCGACCGCGCGGAGCGGACCGGCCCCCGGCACCGCGCTCGTGGCCCGCAGGGCTGCCGCCGGATCGCCGCCGAGCGCGGCGCGTCCGGCGGCGGGACCGAACAGCTCAGGCCATTCGGCAGCGACCGCATTCACCGCCTGGGCGGGAGGGACGCCCGATGCGAGCTCACCCGCGAGGGCCACGCATCCCTCGGCGACGTCTGACTCGCGGCGTCGCAGGGCCAGCCGCTGGCGTCGCCGGCGCAGCCAAGACCGTCCGAGCGGGACGGCGAGCACGCCGGCCACCAGCCCGGCCGGGCCTGCCAGCGCAAGACCACCCGCACCTGCCGCGACCGCGCCGCCGATGAGAACGGCGCGCGGAGACAGCCGACGCCGCGCCTCTGCACGACGAGCGCCGAGCCGGCCGAGCCGGCCGAGCCGAATCTCCAGCAACGACGGCCGCCCGGCCCACACCGCCGCTGCCGACCCGCCCAGCACGATCGCGAGCAGCGCCGTCACGGCTCCCACCCCCGCTGCGCGAGCAGGTCTGCCAGTACGTCGAACCCCGGTCCACGCGACACAGCACCGTCGCCGTCGACCCGGAACGCCGCCGCCGTCGCCAGCCCGCCGTCGGCTGTCCGGACTCCGCCGTCGCCGATCACCACGTCGACCTGCACGACCCGCCGCCTGCCGCCGTCGTCGCGGACCAGGTGGATCACGGCATCGAGCGCCGCACGTGCCTGAGCGTGAACAGCCGCCCGGCCCAGACCGGCAGCCAGCCCGAGAGCCTCCAGTCGCGCCGGAACGTCCGCCGTCGAGTTGGCATGGAGCGTGCCGCAGCCGCCCTCGTGACCGGTGTTGAGAGCAGCCAGCAGGTCGACGACCTCGGCGCCGCGGACCTCGCCGACGACGATCCGGTCGGGTCGCATGCGCAGCGCCTGACGGACCAGGACGTCGAGTCCGATGCGGCCCGCACCCTCGACGTTGGCCGTGCGGGCTTCGAGCCGGACGACGTGCGGATGATCGGGTCGCAGTTCCCCGGAGTCCTCGACGAGGACGATCCGCTCACCCGGATGACAGACGCCGAGCAGGGCCTCGAGCACCGTGGTCTTCCCGCAGCCGGTACGGCCGGTGACCAGGAACGCGACCCTGGCCCGGACGAGCGCCGTCAACCAGGGTTCGAGCGCGCCTGGCACCGTCCCCGCGGCAACCAGGTCGGTGAGGCTCAGGGCCCGGCCCGAGGGGACGCGCAGGGAGATGACCGTCCCGTCGGGCGCGATCGGCGGCACGACCGCGTGGAGCCGAACCCCACCGGCCAGGCGGGCGTCGGCGTAGGGGACGGCGTCGTCGAGTCGCCGACCCGCTGAGGCGGCGAGCCGCACCGCGAGCCGCCGCACCGCGGCCTCGTCGCGAAACCGCACCGGCTCGCGCCGTAAGCCCTCGCCGTCGTCGATCCAGACCTCGTCGGGCCCGTTGACGAGCACGTCCGTCACGCCGGGGCGCCTCAGCAGCGGATCGAGCGGACCGGCACCGGTGATCTCGGCTCGCAGCGCCTCGGTGACCTCGAGTACCGCGGCGTCGCCGAGGACCGCGCCCTCGGAGCGCAGCAGGGTCGCGACCCTGGCCGGTGTCGGTGCCTCGGCGGTCTGGGCGAGGGTGGACCGGATGCGGTCGAGCAGCGACTCGTCGAACCTCATGCGCCTACCGGCCGATGATCTCGCAGGAGCGTCTCGATCAGCCGTCCGCACCCCTGGACCAGCGGACCCTTGTCGTCGAGGCCGGGTGGTTCGCCGCGATCGAGCTGAACGCCGAGCCGGGGCTCCGCCGGGAGGTGCATGGCGAACGGCAGGCCGAGCGCCATCGCGACGTCCGGCCCGCCGAGTCCGGATGACGACGGCCCGCGCGTGACCACGCGCACGTCGGCCGCCAAGGTGGTGAGGCCGGCGGCGACGCGGGTGGCGGCGGCGACCGCCCGTACCTCGGCGGGGACGACCAGCAGCACGGAGGCGCATAGCCCGATGGCGTACTCGGCGGCCGGATCGGGCCAGCGCGGCAGATCGAGTACGACCAGGTCGCACGCCCGTCTTGCCGCTGCGAGGACGACGTCGGCGGCGTCGGGCGCGAGCGTGAGCAGGTCGCCGCGGTCCCAGGACAGGACGGCGAGTCCGTGCCGTCCGGGCAGCTCCGACCGCAGCGCCCGGGCGCCGAGCCGGCCCTTGCTGTCGGCGAGGTCGGGCCAGCGCAGGCCGGTGATGTTCTCGGCTCCGAGGACGAGGTCGAGGCCGCCGCCGAGCGGATCGAGGTCGGCCAGGATGACCGCCATCCCCTGCCGGCTCGCCGTCACGGCGAGGCCGGTGGCCAGCACCGACGCGCCCGCCCCGCCACGGCCGCCCATGACGCCGACCACCAGCGCTTCGCCGTCGCCGCCTTCCGCGGTGTCGGCGAACCGGCCCGCCAGCCACGGTTCGTCATCGGGGAGGAACAACACCTGCTCCGCACCGAGCGCGACGCCGCGCCGCCAGACGTCCGCGTCGTCGTGGTCGCCGATCAGCAGGACGCCGGGGCGGCGTGGCAGCGACATCGCCGTCAGCGTGTCGGCCTCGTCGTCGCCGACGACCACCAGTGGGACCTGCGACCAGCGAGAACGCGCCGATTCGGGCCGCCCGGCGAGTTCGAGCTCGACGGATGCCGCGGCGGCGAGCCGGAGGAGGTCGTCGAGGAGCGCATCGTTGTGGGTGACGACCAGCGGCCTCGGTGGCGGCACGACGTCGATCGGGCTGGCCGGTCGACGGAGGGGGCGGGTGGCGGTGCGGGACACGTGGACCTCCGGGGATGGGTGCGGAACTCCCTTCCACCCTTGCCGCTGAGCGTCGTTCGCTGGCGGGCCGATTCGCCGAATGTGGACAACTCCGCGAATCCGTTCGGCCTGTGGACAACCGTTGGTGGCGTCTGGTCGGAGCCGGGCGCGCGTCATCCTCCGGCGCCCGGCGAAGGATGAGGCGGACGCTTCGCGGACGGCGGCCCGCGGAGGAGGAGGGCCGGCCGCGGGCGGGCGGCGGGCGGTGGGGCAGGCGCGGCGGCGGGGTCGGGGCGGGGCGGGGCGGGGCGGGCAGCGATGGTGAGCTGGGTGCTTCGCACTGGGCGGTCTTGGCGCTGAGCAACCGGCGGCTCGACGCCACGGTTCGCGCCGGGCGCAGCTGGGCGACGACCCGGTGTAGGTGGTTGAGGTCGTCGTCGACAACCCGCACCGGCGCCACAGCGACCCAGCGACCCGGCGAGGAGCTGCGGGACAGGTTCGTCCGGCTCGGCGGCGGGGCGAACGCTTTCGACGCGCTGGCCGGCTTCGCCGACGTCGACGACTGTGCCGCGCCGCTTCCATGATCATCATGGATCCGTGGTGCGTGGAGGCCACGAATCCTTGATGATCATGGAAGCCCGCTCAGCCGCGTGCGTGAGCGCACTGGCGGGCTGGCGGGCTGGCGGGCTGGCGGGCTGGCGGGCTGGCGGGCTGGCGGGCTGGCGGGCTGGCGGGCTGGCGGGCTGGCGGGCTGGCGGGCTGGCGGGCTGGCGGGCTGGCGGGGTGGCGGGCTGGCGGGCTGGCGGGCTGGCGGGGTGGGGGGGGGGGGGTCGACTGGGCTGGCGGCGGGCGGGTGGGCCGAGCTCGCCTCGTCTTCCCCGGCTCAGCGGGTCAGCCGGGCCCGTTCGAGGAAGGTGAGGACGGCGGCGTTGAATGCGGCAGGCTGCTCCATCGCCAGCGTGTGACCCGTCCCCGGGACGACGGCGCTGGCCGCGAACTGCGCCTCGGCCTCGATGCGCCCGGCGACCGTGTGGATGTCCGACGAGTCGAGATCGCCGACCAGTACCAGCAGCGGCGTCGTCAGCTCGCCGAGGCGTTCGAGCGCGCCCAGCTCACGCAACGCCCCCGTCCCCGATGCGTGCGCGTCGATGACGTCGCGTGCCATCTGCCGACAGCGCTCCCGCATCTCCGCGTCGACCGTGCCGGGCTCCCGCTGCGGCCCGTCGACCCAGGCGCGCAGGAAGAACTCCACGTACCCGTCGACGTCGCGGACCTGAGCGGCCTCGGCCTGTTGCTGCATGAGCGCGAGAATCGCCGGGTCGGTGAACTGCATGCCGCTCACACCGGGACTGGCCAGCACCATCATCTCGACCACGTCGGGGTACGCCACAGCGAAGTCGATCGCCGTCCGCGCCCCGTACGACAGCCCGACGAGCGAGGCACGCGACACGTCCAGCCCGGCGAGCAGCTCGCGCAGGTCCTCGTACGCCGCGAAGTCCGACTTCGGCGTGGACGACTGACCGTGCCCGCGGGCGTCGTAGCGGATGACTCGGTAGCCGGCGCGGACGAACGGCCCCACCTGGCCGTCCCACATCCGGTGGTCGAGGGAGCCGCTGTGCAGCAGGACCAGGGGATGTCCAGCGCCTCGCTCGTCGAAGAACAGCTCGCCGTCGCGGACCGGGACTCGGCCACTGGTCATTACTCGCATCTCCCGTTCGGTCGTCGGTGAACAAGGCGACCTGACGCAAGGTATGACACCACGAGACGACCTCGGTAGCGTCGTCCATCTCGTGGGCACCCGTGGCTGCGGCCGGGCTTGCAGAATAACTGTGTCGGACCTGGGGGCGATGATGGGCGGGAATGCTCGGTTCGGGTGATCTTTTCGGATTGACGAGAGGTGGTCGGTGTTCCCCCACGTCGGCGATCAGCAGCGCCCAGTGACCGCCGACGTCGTGGTCGACTGGCTCCTCACCGTCGCCGCCGACGGCCTGCGCCGCGGACCGGACGCCGTGACAGCCGGCCTGCGAGCGGTATCGGCCGCAGTCCCTGCCCAGCGCGTCGTCGATGCGGCCGTCGTCCAGGTCCTGCGTGCTCAGGTCGACCGGCTCTGGACCTCCGGCTGGCTCCCCATCGACCTCTACGAAGTCACGCGCAGGCAGGCGTCCGCGCTCGCGGTTCACCTCGTGGTCGACGCCATGGCCGACACCGCGGCCACCTACCCCTCCGCGACGACGCATCCGCGCTGGCTGGCGCAACTCGGCGAGGTCGGGGCCGAGAACTGGTGGGACTCCGCCGTCCCTTATCCCGCCCAATGGGCCGACCACCACGGCGCCGAGCGCTCGGCCCTGCTCGAGGCGGTGGTCCAGCTGGTGGGGTTGGCACTTCGGTTGCCGGCACTGCAGGTCATCCTCCCGCCTCCCGGGCAGGCGACCGCCGGCGGTGGCCAAGCTGGCAGTGGTGACTCCGCAGGAGGCACACCCACCGACGGAGGCGACGCTCGTGGATCGTCCGCCGGCGCCGCCGCGTCCGGCCGTCCGCGCCCGTCGCCGGAGAAGGTGCTCGGCCGGGTCCGTGCGTTGTTGGCCAAGGCCGAGTCGACTCCTTTTCCGGAGGAGGCCGAGGCATTGTCGGCGAAGGCGCAAGAGCTGATGAGCCGCTACTCCATCGAACAGGCCCTCGCCGACGCCGTCTCACCCGAACGGCGCACCACCGTCGCGTCGGCGCGGCGGATCTGGCTGGACGCCCCCTATCTCGGGCCGAAGACGCTGCTGGTCGCGGAGGTCGGGTCGGCCAACCACTGCCGCACGGTCTCCAGCGAGAAGCTCGGCTTCGTCACCGTTCTCGGCACCGACCTCGACCTCGATGTCGTCGACGTGCTGGCGACGTCGCTGCTGGTGCAGGCCGCGCGGGCAATGCTGGCGACCGGTTCCCAGTACTCCCGCCTCGGCACGTCTCGTACGCGGTCGTTCCGGCACTCGTTCCTGCTGTCGTACGCCACCCGCATCGGTGAACGTCTGCGCGACGCCGCTGACCAGACCGCCGCGGCTGCCGGCACCGACCTCGTCCCCGTCTTCGCCGACCGGTCACTCGCTGTCGACACACTCTTCGACTCGCTGTTCTCCACCGCCACCGCCCGCCGCTCGTTCTCGGCCGGCAACGCGGCGGGCTGGGGAGCCGGCCGCAGCGCAGCCGACCGCGCCGTGCTCACCACGGAACGGCGTGCGGTCCGCCGCTCGCGCCGGCCCTGAGCGACAGCCTTCTCGGACCACACGTGTCCGCCCGGCGCGATCGATGAATGGTGTCGGCGGGCCGGGCGCCGAGGTTCGGACGCTGCCTACCGAACGCTGGACTCGGCCTGCTGGGCGCCCGGGGTACCGGTGGCTGAACGCGCGACCCGTCGGAGGCCGACCGTGGGCCGCCGGATGCGGGTTGCCGGTTACCGCCCTGGGTCAGCCCGCCCGGGTGGCGGTTGGTCTCGCGACCGCCGGACGGATCCGACGCTACGGCCCGTTGGTCCGGCATCGAGCGGGCCGCCCGGGCTGCCCACGGCTGAATGCGCCATCGACTGGGGATCACCCGGGTCCGGTGCCGTTCGCGAGTTCGACCCGGGCGACGAGCCAACTACCGGCCACTGGGCGATAGCTGAGGCCGACGTCAAGCACCATGCCGGTGTCGTAGGTCAACGTGCCTTGGGCGTGTGCCGCTGAACCGGGATCGGCCACGTCGATCTGCGTGAGCTCGCCTGTGGGGATCGCCTCGATCGGCACGTCGCGATACCGGGCGGCCTGCTCAGGCGTGAGCCACGACGACATCGTCGCGAACCAGGCGTCGCGGCCGACGCCGGTGCGGGTGAACGCGAGGCCGAATCCACGCGCCACCTCGGACCAACCCGCCGGTGCGCCATCGAGCTCGGCGGACGACGGTGGTGCGCCGTCGCCAGCGGCACCGCCGCCATCGACGCCTCCGCTACCGGGCGCATCGTCCGCTCCGCTACCGTCGCCGCCGGGTCCGGACAGTCCATCCGGTCCGCTGCCGTCGGCGCCACCGACGCTGGGCTCACCGTGGGGCGCGCTGCCTGCGAGGCCACCGGAGCCGGGCACGCCGTGCGCGGCGTCGGGTGCATCGATCGCGTCGGTCGCAGCATCGTCGCCGAGCGAGCCACTCGTCCGGCTGGAGCCGTCGGCCATGCGGCCTCCGACGGCGTCGCCGCCGGGTCGGTCGTAGGTCGGGGACTGCGCGTGCCCGTGCCGGTCGTCGGAGGGGCCGTCCCGGTCGTCGGGCGCAGCGGCGACGTCTTCCGGGGGCGGGTCGGTCGGCTGAGCGAGTGACACGTCGGTGGCCGCGGCGTCAGGCGGGAGGATCGCCTCGGGCGGCGAGCCGGAGGTGAGGATCGCGGCGATGATGGCCACCCCCGCCACCGCGACCGCAGCCACCAGCCCCCAGAGCACGCGTTCGAGCCGCCGGTGCCGCAGGGCCGGATCGCGGAACGGGCCCAGCGTGGGCCAGCCGTCGTCGTCCGGTGCGGTCGCCGGGTCGGGCGGCAAGAGCCTCCGCGGCGGCCGCACCGGCGCACCGGGGCGAGACCCGCCGACGTCAGGGGTGTCGGTCCCGGCCATGTCCGTCACCTCTTTCGTCGACGCGTCTCACCTTCTATGGGTGCTTTCGCGAAGCCGAATGTGACAGTGCCGGCGAAATAGCTGCGATTGATCTGGCCGGGTGCGCGGCGTCAGTCCAGACCGACCGCGTCGGCGAGGGCGTCCATCTCGAGGGCGAGGACGGTCGCCGGCCGGAGGCCCATGCCGTTGAACAGGCCGACGGCCTCGATGCTGACGACGCCGTGCAGCCGCACCCACGCCGTCACCACGCCTGCGAGCGCGACGTCGGGCGCCGTCGTCGCGGCCGGGCCGAGCGCGTCACGGACCCAGTCGGCCACCGCCGGCACCTCGGCGATCCACTCCGCCAGTTCGGCGCGCAGCGGCTCCGCCCGTGGCCACGACCTGCCAGCAGCCAGGATCTCCAGCAGCGGCGCCAGCACGGCCCGGGCTCGATCGACGGTTTCGGCGGGGGCGTCGTAGCGCGGTACGGGCGTCCCGGCCAGCAACAGGTACCGGTGTGGCTGGGCGACGGCCCAGGCGCGGTAGGCGCGCGCGACGGCGTGCAGCCGCTCCCGCGCCGGCGCCTCGGCCGACGCCGACCCGGCGGCGTCGAGAGCGTCGGCCAGTGAGGCGTAGCTGTCGACGATCAGCTCAGTCAGCAGATCGTCGCGGCCGGCGAAGTACTTGTAGAGCGCCGGGCCGGAGACGCCGATCTCCTTGGCGACGCCGGTGAGCGTCAACGCGGCAGCGCCGTCGCGGGCGATCTGCCCGAGGGCGACCTGCTTGATCTCGTCGCGGACCTGCTCGCGGTATCGCTTGCGGCGCTCGACGGCCTCGGCCACGGTTCCTCCTCGCTGTTGATAGACATCCTAACTTGAGTTAGAGTCCCTAACTAACAGTTACGAGGCCTAACTTTGGAGGAGTCATGACGGAGTTGCACGTCGTGCTGGGCACCGGCCCGGCTGGAGCGACGCTTGCGGAGGAACTGCTGCGTCGCGGACACGTCGTCCGCACCGTCGACCGGCGCGGTGTCGCGCAGCTCGAGGGGGTTGAGGCGTACGCCGCCGACATCCGCGATCCCGGGGCCGCCGCGGAGGCCGTCGCCGGAGCCGCCGTCGTCTACCACTGCGTCAATGTGCCGTACGAGCAGCAGGTCGAGGTCATGCCACGCATCCAGGAGGCAGTGCTCGCCGCGGCCGAGACGGCCGGCGCGCGGCTCGTGGTCACCGACACGCTGTACCCCTACGGGCCCACCGGCGGCGCCGTGATGACGGAGGAGACGCCGTGGCGCGCGGTTGCGGCGAAGGGCCGGATGCGCGCCGACCTCGACCGCCGCTACCTCGACGCGCACGCGCGCGGCCAGGTCCAGGTGACCCTCGGTCGGGCCGCCGACTTCTTCGGTCCGCGGGTGTTCAACTCCAGCCTCGGCGCGACGGTGTTCCCGGCGGCCTTGACGGGTGAGACCGCGCTCGCCCTGGGCGACATCGACCTGCCGCACAGCTACAGCTACATCCGCGACGTCGCGGCCGGGCTCGCGCTGCTCGGCGAGCGTCCGGACGCAGCCGGGCGGGTGTGGCACCTGCCGACCGCTCCGGCGATGTCGACGCGGCAGGTGCACGAGCTGATCACGGAGGTCACCGGCCGGCCGCTCTCCGTCGACGTGCTGAGCGAGCCGCAGCCGTGGGGACCGTTCGATGACGTGTTCATGGCTGAGTACGCCGAGCTCTTCTACCAGTACCTCGAGCCGCAGGTCGTGGACTCGTCGGCGTTCGAGCAGGCCTTCGGCGTGCGGCCGACGCCGCTCGCCGACGCCCTTGCCGAGACCGTCGCCTGGTACACGGCGACGCTGCGCCTGCGCGCCGCCGCCGGTTGACGTCGTCGACGCTGTCGGTCCCGCGCGGCACAATTCCGTCGCATGGTGACGATCGACGACGTGCGGCGGCACGCGCTGTCGCTGCCCCGGACCACCGAGGGGCTGGTCCGCGACAGTGTGAAATTCCGCATCAGGAGCATCGTGTACGCGGCGGTCTCGCCCGACGAAACGATCATGGGCTTCGGCTACCCGAAGGACGAGCGGGATGCCCTGGTGGCGTCGGATCCGTCGAAGTTCCTCCCTCCGTTGCCGTCGGACGAGCGGTACCAGTGGGTGCGCGTGCGGCTGGCCGCCATCGACGAGGACGAGATGCGTGAGCTGCTCACCGACGCCTGGCGTATGTGTGTGCCGAAGAAGGTGGCCGCCGCCTACGACGAGTTCGGCACGGAGATCCCGCCGGGCTGACCCGGCAGCCCCGTGACGAACTCGACGCTGGCCTCGCCGGTGGCCTCCAGCGTGGTGATGCCGACGAGCGGCAGGATCGCCGCCTGCTCGGTCGCGTTGGTGCGCACCACGATCGTGGTGCCGTCGACGCTGACGGTGCCCGCGATGCCCGCTGCCGTGAGATGGTCGCGGGCCGCGGCGATGGCCCGGGCCCTATCGAGGCCCGGTGAGCCGATCAGCGTCGCACCGTCGATCTCCTGACCCGCCGCTCGTGCTGCCTCCGCGGCGACGGCGTCGGCTCGCCGCTGAGCGGTCAGCTGGCGCTGTCCGTCGTAGACGAGGCCGGCCATCGCCAGCAGCGCGATGGTCAGGACGGCGAAGGTCAGGGTGAAACTGCCGGTCTGGTCGTGTGGGCGGCGCATCTGCTCACCTCTCCCGATAGGTGTCGACAGGGCTGACGGCAGTCGCCGTGAGCGTGATGGCGGGGACGTGCAGAGGCAGGTCGGCGACCCGCAGCGGGCAACGAACCGTGACGGTGACGCGGCCGCGTTGCCCGGGTGGTGCGCGGAGGCCGGACACGTCGACGTCGATCTCGGTGCGCAGGCACGAGAGCCCCTGATCGTTCAGCGCGGCGCGCGCGACGGCCGCCGCCGCATCGCGGCCGGCCGACGGGGTCCGCTGCAACGAGGCGGCCCGGGCTGCTTCGGTGGCGGCGTGGTCGACCGCGCCGTCGGCGACGGCGTAGCGGCCGGCCAGCGCGATGAGCGCGATGAGGAGCAAGAGGCCGGGTGCCAGGACGGCGAGCTCGAGCGTTGCCGAGCCGCGGTCGGGGCGCGGCGCGGTGCTGCGGCCGGCTCGGCTGAAGCGGCGTTGGCCGGACCGGCCAGCGGTGGCGCCCTCTGGTGGGCGGGCCCGCCCGCGGCCTTGCGAAGGGGACACTGTCTGGCTGGCCACCCGGCGGCTGCACGTCGCACTGGCCGGCGACACCCTGGCGAGCGCCGGGTCGGAGCCGTGGCCTGGTCGATGGGTGGTGACGCGGTCGGTCTCCGCGGCGGACGCCGCGAGGTCGGCGGCCCGTTCGTTGCTCGGCGAGCCCCAGGTCGCGCTCGTCGTCGCGCCAGCGCGACCGAGTCGGGGGCCGGCTGCGGGGTGGGAGGCGCCCTCGTCCGGCACGGGCGGGACCCCGGTGTCCGGGCGGCTCATGGGGCGGTCCATCGTCGGATCGGTGCCGTCGCCGACTGGCTGACGTCGACGCGCCAGCCGGGGATGAGCGTGGTCGACGAGCCGGTCACGGTGACGGTGACGGTGTCGGCGTCGGAGGTCTCATGGATGTCGCCGACCCGCATGACCGTGCCGTCGGTCGTCGCGGCGAGGAAATCGGCCGCCCGTGCCGCGCCGCCGGCGCCGTCGACCAGGCTGGCCGCGCGGACGCCCTCGCGGGCCGCGGACAAGGCGACGTTGCGGGCGTGGAACCAGAGACCGGCGTGCACGATGCCGAAGATCAGCAGGAACACCGCGGGCCAGAGCAGGACTGTCTCGAGGGTGGCCGAGCCGCGTTCTGGGTGTCGGCGAGTCATGTCGATCACCCGATCCGCATCGCGACGGGAGCGGCGAGGATGAGCATGAACACCACCGCCGTGGCCGCCAGCGGCGCCGTCGCCCGTTCGGTTCGCGACCCGGCCCGTGCTTGGTCGCCCGTGAGCAACTCGCTGCGCATGGCCGACGCCCGGGCGCGGAGCACGTCGTAGACGGTGGCGCCCTCGCGCGCGGACATGCGCATGACGTCGCCGGTGTCGGCGAGCTCGGGCAGCCGGAGCTCGCGACCGACCGCGCGCAGAGCCTCCCAGGCCGGGACACCCGCCCAGCGCGCGTGCGCCAGTTCGTCGCGCACCCGCTGGAACGCCCAGGACTGACCGATGCGGGCCGCCGACTCCAGCGACTGGGTGGCTCCGGAGCCGGCCGCACGTTCGAGGGCGACGAGGTCGATGTAGGTGGCCATGGCCCGGCGGAACTCCGCGCGCTTGGCCCGGGCGAGGTCGGCCACCGTGTAGAGCGGCAGGAACGACAGCAGCATCGCCGCCACTGGTCCGGTGATCGCCGGGACCACGAACGGAAGCCGCAGGCCGCCGATCGTGAGCGCCGCGGAAGCCGCCGTCGGCAGTACGAGACCGATGGCCGCGCAGATCGCTCGCTCGCCGAGGAACTGCGCCACGCTGCGGCGCAACAGGGCGAGGTCGCGGTAGGGCACGTGCAGCAGCGACGATCGGGCGCCACGCCGCAGGACGGCTCGTCCCACCCGTGCCGCCACCCCGCCGCCTGGATCGGTCGCCTCGGCGAGGCCGGCTGCCGGATCGGCCGTCCCGGTGAGCCGCTGCGCCGCGTGCACCGGATGCGGCAGCCGGCCGACCCGCCCGACCAGCTCACGGAGGATCACCAGCAGACCGGCGCCGGATCCGAGCCCCAGGAGGACCGCCAGTTGCGTCGTCGTCATGGCACGCCGTCCGCGACGAGGACGCGCGGCTGCCGTGGGGTGGCGCTGATGCGGCGCATCCACACCAGACAGCCGACGTAGCCGGTCAGCAGGCCGATGAGCAGCAGCTGGCCGGACCCGGCACGGTACGGATCGGCATACGGCGTCAGCAGCATGAGCCCGAGTCCGCCGGCACTGATGGCGGTGACCAGCCGGGCCGTCGTGCGGCCGCGCGCTTGCTCGGCGTCGACGGTGCGCCGCACCCGGACGTCGTCGCGGACCGCCGCGGCCAGGCCGTCGAGCACGCTGCTGAGCTGGTCGCCACGGCGGCGGGCACCGAGGATCAACGCGGCGGCGAGCAGGTCGCCCGTCGCGTCGTCGAGGTCGTCGGCGAACGCCCGTAGCGCCGTCTCGGTGTCCCACCGCGCCTGAAGCCTTGCGACCAGGCGGGCGACCTCGGGCCGGATCGGTTCGGGCGCGGTGACCAGGCTGCCGGCGACGGCCTGCTCGATGCCGACTCCGACGCCGAGCACGGTGGCCAGGTTCTGCGCCCAGTCGCTCATGGCCTCGAGCCGGGCGATGTCGGCCTTCGCCGACGAGGTCTGCAGCAGCACGGGCAGCCCCCACACGGCCGCCGGGATGAGTACGACCGCGAGCAGCCAGCCGGTGATCAGCCAGACCCCGAGCCCGACGGTGCAGGCTGCGGCGATGCGTCGACGGGACCGGCGCGCGGCCGGGGTGGCGCCGCGCACGCGCGTCGTCCAGCGGGCGATGGAGGCCCGCCGTGGCGCCGCGGGATCGTCGGGCGCCCGGACCAGGCCGAACCCGGCGGCGGTGGCTCCGCCCAACCCGGCGACCGCGGTGATGGCGGCGACGGCCGGCCTCATGACCGGTCTCCGGAACGCCCGGTGTTCCTGGGCAGAGCCATACGAGGCGGCGGACGCTGGACGCTTCCGGTGCCTCGGGTGCCGCCGGACGGCGCGTTCTGATGCGGCGACGGCTCGGAAGGCGGGTGGACGCTCCACCCGGATGCGCCCGGCGGAGGACTGGTCAGCCAGGACGGCGTGGAGCCGGACCGCAACCGCCCGTCGGTGCCGAGACGGAACACGTCCGTGATGGCCGGAAGTCCGCGTTCGCCCGGTTCCAGCGCGATGATCTCGGTGACCAGCCGGCGGCGCCGGGCGTCCTGGGTGCTCGTGCGGCACTCGACGTGGACGACGAGGTCGACATGCTGGGCGATCTGGCGGTAGGCGAACTCGGCGGAGACGCGGTGGCCGGCTTCCATGGCGCAGGTGACCAGGCGCTCGATCGACGCGCGGGCGGAGTGGGCGTGGATGGTCGACAGCGAGCCGGCGCCGGACTGCATGGCCTTGAACATCGGCAGCACTTCGCGGCCGCGCACCTCGCCGACGATGAGGCGGTCGAGGTTCATGCGGAGTGCGTCGTAGACGAGGTCGTCGAGGGTGATCTCGCCGACGGCACGGCCGTCGGGGCCGCGCTCACCGCTGCCCGGACGGGCCTCCCAGGCGACGATGCGCCGGTGTCGTTCGTGCAGGTGGTGCAGGCCGAGCTCGTACTCGGTCTCGATGGTGCCGAGCTTCTCCTCGGGGTCGATCTCGTTGGCCAGCGCTCGCGTCAGCGTCGTCTTGCCGGCGCCCATCGACCCGGACACCACGATGCTGCGGCGCGTGCGGACCGCCGTCCGCAGGAACGCCGCCGCCTGCGTCGTCAGCGTGTCGCGTTCCACGAGGTCGTCGAGGTCGATGTCGACCAGCCGGTGCCGGCGGATGACCACGACCGGCTGGTGGGTCGTCCAGCCCGAGGCGGCCAGCCGATGACCGCCGTGCAGGTGCAGATGCAGGCTCGGGCTCGCGGTGGAGAACGTGCGCTCGCTGCTGCCGCCGCGCGAGGCGAGGAACGTGAGCATGTCGACCAGCTCGTCCTCGGACTCGACGACCGGTGGCCGCCGGGTGATGCGTCCGTCGCCGTCGATGACGACCACCGGTTCGGCGCCGTAGACCTCGATGTTCTCGACGGCGGGGTCGTCGATCAGTGGTTGTAGCCGGCCGAGCCCGAAGAGCGCGTCGAAGATCGCCTGTGCGAGTGCGGCCTGCTGGTCGACGCCGACGGTGGCGCCGCCGGTCGTGACCGTTTGGCGGACGTGTTCGTCGAGCAGCTGCGCGATGATCTCGCGACCGGCCGTGCGGCGATCGGCCTCGGCCGTCGTCTCGTCGACCTGGTCGGACAACCGGGCGGCGGCCTGCTGGCGGAAGGCACGGACCAGCGTCCAGTCGAGGCCCGGTTCGCTGGGCGGTGTGGCCAGTGGTAGCGCGGTGAGGATCTCGCGGACGCTGCGCCGAGGCGGGCCCACGGCTTCTGCCGCGGCGATGGGCGGCGGCGTGAAGATGGGCAGGCCGGTGATCCGTGGGTCGCTCATCGGACCCCCTTTCCCGTGAGCACAGTGGTCTCGAGCGTGACGTCGAGGACGCGCCGCCGTCGGTCGTCGGCGGCCAGCAGGGCCGCGACCGCGCCGCGGCCCGAGCGGACCAGCCGGGACGACGTCAGCCGCGACAGGCCGGTGCGCAGGCGCTCGCGGCCGTTGACGCGTTCCGCGGCGACGGGATCCCAGTCGACGGCGGACCAGACCGGCAGCGTCGTGGCCTCGGCCGCCTCGTCGGCGCGGTGCGGCCGCCCCGCGCCGACGAGCAGCAGGCCGCGCCGGTCGAGTGCGGCCTCGCCGGCGCCGTCGGGGAGATGGTCGGCGTTGGCGCGGACCGCGACGAGATCGTCCAAGGCGGTGCGGCACACCACCGCCAGCAGATCGGCCGCGCGCAGCAGCGCGTCCGGGCCGTGCCGCATGCCGAACCGGCCGCCGTCGACGATGACGTCGACGCCGTGCCGCGTGACACCGCGGAGCAGGCCGGCGAGCGTGGCCCAGAAGTCGTCGGTGAGGCTCGTCGCCTGTGCCTTCGTGGCCAGACCGGGAAGGGCGAGTCGTGCGCCGTCGTCGCTGAGGGCGATGGTCTGCCCGCGCAACGTGCTGAGGCTCAGCGCGCCGTTGCGGTGGGCGAGCGCGAGGTTGATGAGGCCGAGCTCGTGGCCGACCTCGCCGCGCAGGTGTCCGGCCTTGATGCTGCTGCTACCGGCGACGTCGGCCTCGACCAGCAGGACCGGACGGGGCCAGGTCAACGCGGCGACCAAGGCTGTCGTGGTGACGCCGGGAGCGCCTCGGACCGAGGTGAGCGCGAGCATGGTCATCGGTCGTCACCGCCCTGAGCCTCGGCGTCGAGGACGATGGCGACCCGCCCGGTGGCGACCTTCGCGACCAGGGTGCCGGCGACGTCGCGGGCGACCACGACGTCGACCACCACCTGGCCGGAGTCGAGTACGCCCGAGACACTGACCACGGTGGCCGCGACCGAACGGGACGGTTCCGACGGCGGTGGATCGCCCGCGTTCGGGGTGCCGAAGACGCGCACGTGGTCGCCGGGGACGAGCTCGGCCCGCGGCAGTTGTGCCTCGGTGACCGCGACGCCGACGACGCTCTGCCCCGAAGCCGGCACGTCAGCCGACGTGAGGGCGGCCTCGGTGAGGAGCGTGCCGGCGGGAAGGTCGGTGGCCGCCCGCTGCCCGACGACGGCGGAGAGCTCGCTCGCGGCGACCGGGTGCACCGCAGGATCGGGCGCCGCTCGCGCCGTGGTCAGCCGCGCGGCGTCGAGGACCTCGCCCCGGTGGACGGTATCGGTGACCGCCAGGACCGGAACGGTGTTGCCCGACGACTGCGCCAGGTAGGCCGCGCCCGCGCCGCACGTAGCCAGCAGACCGACGCCCAGCCCGATGAGCGCCGGACGCCGCCGGTACCGCCGCACTGGTACGCCGGGCGTGCTGAACGCTGGATCGAGCGGCTGTTCGAACGGCTCGTCGGTGGTCTCTAGTCCAACGGTCTGCGCCATGGTCGTCCCCTCGAGGGTTGTCGGGGCTGCTCACCCGTTGACCGGCTCGGTGGCGAGCCGGCGAACGCCAGTGAGTGGATCGGTGTCGTCACCCTGGATCGCCTTTCTTGTGTGCTGCTGGCGGTGGTCAGGCCGCCGTGGTGAGTGCTGGCCGGCGTGCCTGGACGGCGCCGGACAGCCGTTGGACGGCCCTGCTGCAGCGTTGGCGCACCGTGGCCGGCGTGAGGCCGAGCTCGCGTGCGACGAGGTGGGCGCCGCCGAGTTGGCCGGGCAGCGGGCAGTAGACGCGGACGAGCAACTCGGCGTCGTCGGCCGTGATGACCCCCTTGCTGATGCCCCAGGTCAGCGTGGCGAAGACCTCGACGACCGGAGCCGGCGCACGGTGGAACACCGGCTCGGCGGCGTCGAGAACCGTGGTGTCGACGAGGTCGGGTGCGTCGTCCTGGAGGGCGACGTTGAAATGGCGGAGGGCGTCCATGCAGAGGTTGACCGCCACCTTGTGCCGCCGTCTGTCGACCGGATAGGTGGCGATGGCATGCCAGAGGGCGGCGACGGAGGCGGCCGTGAGCTGCGGCAGGTCGCCGCGGACGCCCGCGGCCCCGAAGCGGTGGGCGCGGCGGGCGAGGTTGACCGCCCGGCCGAGCATGACCTGCAGGACGAGGCGGCCGGCGAGATGGTCGTCGCGCTCGGTGCGTTGATCGAGCAGGCCGATGAGCAAGCCGTCGGCGACGGCCGGCTGATGTCGGCGCGTCCGCCCGATGACATCGGCCGCGTCGGCCAGTACCGCGCAGCCGTCGAGGCCTTGCAGAGGCCAGCGTTTCGGGACGGGCCGGGCGCCGAGCCGACGCCATTCGGCGTTGAGCTGATCGGTGACGAGGACGGTGGTGCGGGCGGGGACGGTGAGTGTGTTCACCAGCGGGCTCCCAACGCGGATCGGAGGGTGATGACCCGCAGCAGTCCAGCCCGACCGGTTAGCCCGGAAGTTAGCCCTAACCGTCGTCGAGGCGGTTCGTGCGGTTGCCCGTTCTTCCGGCGGCTGGTGCATTCCGCGTGCGGGACCGTGACATCTGGTGCATCCTGGAAGGCTTTGTCCGTCTCCGGCTGTCACATTCGCCGGCCCGAGCGCACCCATAGTCAGCAGACGGGTGTGCTGGAGGGAGTTGCACGTGATCGCTTCGTCGACACCGCGTGCCGTGATGCGTGGCCTGATGGCGCTGCTCGGACTCGCGGCCGTGGTCGCTGGTGGACCGGCGGTGCTGTGGGCCGCCGGCGGCTCGCCGTTGCCTGGCGAGTGGCCGTCGTGGGCCGAGGTCCACGCCGCTGCCGTCCGCCCGGACGACGGCACGCTCTTCCTGGCGCTGCTCATCGTCACCGGCTGGTTGGGCTGGGGGACGTTCGTCCTGAGCCTCCTTGTCGAAGTGCTGGCGACGCTGCGTGGCCGGCCGGCGCCCCGGTTGCCCGGACTCGGCGCACAGCAACGACTCGTCGCCGGACTGGTCGCGGCCGTGGCGGCGGTCGGTGCGGGCGGCCAGGCCGCGTCGGCCGGATCGACGTCGCCGGAACCCTGGGAACCGGCGCCGCCCGTCACGACCGACCTGCTCGATGCGCAGCAGCGCGGCGGTACCCATGTGGTCGTCGACGGCGACACGTTGTGGGAGATCGCCGGAGCGCGACTCGACAACCCACTCCGGTATCCGGAGATCGTGGAGGCATCGTCGGCGACGGTGCAGCCGGACGGCCGTCGGCTCACCGATCCCGATCTCATCGTGCCGGGCTGGACGCTCACCCTTCCGGAATCCGGCGCCGCGGCCGGCGACCTGCCGGACACCGGCGGCCCGCCGGCTGGCGGCGTCGGCCCGGAGCCGGGCACGGATGACACGGCGACGAACTCGGGCACCGAGACCTCGGCGCCGTCCGGTGCGGGTACTGGTTGCGTGCGCTCGGGCTCGGAGGAGCTGGGTCCCGGTGACGAAGTCAGGAGCGGGGACGTGGACGTGGCGGACGTCGGTCGCGCGGACGTCGGTCGTGCGGGTGTCGGCGAGGTGGGTCTCGGTCGTGCGGATCTCGACGGCGTGGGCCTCGGTGCTCCTGAACCCGGCAGCGCGCATCTTGGCCACGCGAGCAGGGGCGATGCGATCCGCGGGGGTGCGGAACGGGGTGACGCGTATCCCGTGCTTGCCGATGCGCTCGAGCCTGACGCCGCCGAGCCTGCTCAGCCCGCTGAGCCAGGCCAGCCCGAGGTGCCCGGCGAGCCCGCCCAGCCCGACCAGCTCGCGGAGCGCGGCAAATCAGGCGAGCCCGAGGAGCCTGGCGAGCTCGTGCGAACGGTGAGCGGCGTCGGTGCGGTGCTGGCGGCGGCCCTGGTCGGCGTGCTGGCCACCAGACGCGCCCGTGAGCAGCGTCGTCGCCGTCCGGGAGAACGGCTGGGTGCGGGCAGCGAGACGGATCAGCGCACCGAGACCGAGCTGCGGCAGGCCGCCGATCCCGTCGCCGTCGAGGTGGTCGACCGAGTGTTGCGCGGGCTGGCCACCTGGCTGGCGCGGGCCGGGCGCGGACTGCCGCCGTTGCGCGCCGTCCGGCTGACCCGGCGCACGCTGGAGCTGTACCTCGCTGCGCCGGCGGAGCTGCCGCCGCCGTTCGCCGGCACCGCGCACGGCGGCGTGTGGACGGTGCCGCTCGACCAGGCCATGCACGACGACGCGGAGGTGCCGGCGCCGTACCCGAGCCTCGTCACGCTCGGGCACGACCACGACGACGCGTTGGTGCTGCTCGATCTCGAGCAGGTCGGGACCCTGGTGGTCGACGGTCCGCCGGAACTGGTGCGGTCGGCGTTGACCGCGGTCGCCGCGGAGCTGGCCACCAGCGCATGGGCCGACGACCTGCGGGTCACGCTGGTCGGGGCGCCGGCACTCGCCGACTTCGACCTGCTCGACACCGGCCGGGTCCGGCACGTGACCGACGTCGAGCAGCTGCTGGACGAACTCACGGTGCGGGTCGCTGACGACCGGTTGCTGCTGGCCACGGCCGGCGTCAGCGGGCTCGGCGCGGCCCGCGTCACCCAGGTCGCCGACGCCGCTTGGACGCCGGAGATCGTGGTGATCGCGGAGCCGCTGCCCACCGGCCAGTGGGATCGGCTCGAAGCGCTGACCGTCACGGCGCCGCGCGTGGCCGTCGCCGCGGTCGTCGGCAGCGGCGAGCCGAACGGGCTGCCGTCACGCGGTCACCGGCTGCGTGGCTGGGAGCCGCATGCCGGCGGAGCGACCTGGGTCCTGCGGCTGGACGGCTCGGCGGAGCGGCCGGTCGCGATCCTCGATCCGCTCGGTATTCCGGTTCGCCCGCAGCTCCTGGACGAGGAGACACGGATCAGGTTCCTGCGGCTGCTCGGCGCCGTCGCCGGACCGGAAGCCGCTGACGTCGCGGCGGTGGCTTCGGCGGGGAGTGCCGCGCGCGCGAATGGCCTGCCCAGAGCACGAGGCGAGGTTCCGGTGCATCGTGCTGCGATGCGTGGAGAACCCGCGACCACCGGGACGGCGCAACGCCTGGTGGCGGGGCCCACGAGGTCCACAACTGAGCCGGATCGTGTCGGCTCGTCCGGTCCGGCCGCCGCGGAGGTTCCTGAGCCGGGGCACGAGCTGCCGCGACTGATGATGCTCGGCGCCGTCGAGGTGGGCAACGCGGCTGAGCTGGGTGAGCAGTCCAAGCTCGGCCAGCTCACCGAGCTGGCGATGTTCATCGCGCTGAATCCGGGATGCGACTCGACGGCGATCGACGAGGCGATCTGGCCGGGCTCGGCGGTGACGAAGACGACGCGGGGGACGGCGATCTCGAAGCTGCGTCGCTGGCTCGGCACCGACGCGGCGGGGTCGTCGCTGCTGCCCCGCAGCGACAGTGGCTACACGCTGCGTCCCGGCGTCCGCAGTGACTGGGACGACTGGCGTGACCTGCTGGCGGACGGACCTGCGCGGGCGTCCGTCACGGAGCTGCGGGCGGCGATCGAGCTGGTGCGCGGGCGGCCGTTCTCCGGACGGGGTCGGCGCCGGTACACCTGGGCCGATCACCTGGCGCAGGAGATGATCGCGAGCATCGTCGACGCATGTCATGAGCTGGCGTTGCGATCGCTCGTCGACCACGATCCGTGGGAGGCGCTGCGCGCGGCGCTGCTCGGCCTGTCCATCGAACCCGGTGTCGAGCTGCTGTGGCGCGACCGGCTCAAGGCCGAGGCGGAGCTGGGCGATCGCGACGGCCTGCTGGACAGCATCGAGAAGCTCCGGGCCGTCGCTGCCGAGATCGGTGGCGGCCTCGAGGCGGAGACGGAGGAGCTGATCGATCGGCTCCGGTCCGGCCGAGGCGCACAGGCCGAGGCGGGCAGTCATCGGGGCACGGGCGGTCAGCTGGGTGCGTCCGAAGTCCCCGGTCGTGCGCCGATCCAGCGGCCGGGACAGCGTGGGCCCGGGCGCCCCCGGTCACCGGCGGGGAGGTGAGCACCGGCATACGCTTCTGGGCATGACCGTAGAACGCGGCGTCGAGGCCCTGCGAGGGTCGGGGCTGGCCCATCAGATCGTCCGTCACCCGCCCGTGAACAGCCTCGAGGAGGCCGCCGCCGCGCGCGGGGTCGATCCGGCTGCCGTCATCAAGACGATCGTGGTCCGGCGGGCCGACGACGACTACGTGTTCGTGCTGGTGCCCGGCGACCGCACGATCGCGTGGCCCAAGCTGCGCACGTTGCTCGGCGTCAACCGGCTGTCGATGCCCGACGCCGCGACGGCCCGCGACGTCACGGGGTACGAGCGCGGGACGATCACGCCGTTCGGGTCGACGCGCGCGTGGCCGGTCATCGCGGACGAGCGGGTGCTCGGGCGGACGGTGTCCATCGGCGCGGGTGCGTTCGGGGTGTCGGCCACGGTCGACGGCGACGAGTTGGTCAAGACGCTCGACGCGACGGTCGCCGACGTCACGGACTGAACGGGCGCTGCCGCGGAGCGGAGGCCGCTCGTCACGCGGCTGACGACCTGGGCCCGGGTCGTGGGCCGACGCCGCGTCCCTCGTGACGGCCCGGCGCTGAGGCCGTCAGCGCGCGACGGCCTCAGCGCGCGACGGCCGAACCCGTCAGGACGGAGGCGAGCACGGTCAGGACGGCAGAGCAGCCGGCGTCGACCTTGACCGACGCGAGGTCGTCGCCCCGGGTGGTGCCGCGGTTGACTATGACCACCGGCCGGCCGGTCTTGTGCGCGTGCCGGGCGAACCGCAGGCCCGACATGACGGTGAGCGACGACCCCGCGACCAGCAGCGCCGCCGCGGAGTCGACCAGCGCGTACGCCGCCTCGACCCGGGGCTTCGGCACGTTCTCGCCGAAGTAGACGATGTCCGGCTTGAGCATGCCGCCGCAGGCCTCACAGTCGGCGATCCGGAAGTGCGCCGTCGCCTCGATGACGGCGTCGGCGTCGGGTGCGATCTCGGCGTCGGCGACCTCGTCGGCGAAATCCGGGTTCAGGGCGGTCAGCCGGTCGGCGACGTGGTCGCGCGGGACGACCCGGCGGCAGCCCAGGCAGATGACGCGGTCGTAGCGTCCGTGCAGGTCGATGACGTTCCGGCTGCCGGCGGCGTCGTGCAGGGTGTCGACGTTCTGGGTGATGACGCCGACCGCGGCGCCGCCGGCCTCCATGCGGCTGACGGCCAGGTGACCGGGGTTGGGCCTGGTGCTGTGGACGTGTCGCCAGCCGACGTGATTGCGGGCCCAGTAGTGGCGGCGGCGGTCGAGGTCGCCGACGAACTGCTGGTACGTCATGGGCGTGCGTGGTGGGGAGTCGGGGCCGCGGTAGTCGGGGATGCCGGAGTCGGTGGAGATGCCGGCTCCGGTCAGCACGGCCACCGGCCGGCCCGACAGCACCGTCGTCGCCTCGCCGACAGCCGGCCAGGCCGGGTGGCCGGGGTCGATGCGGTCGAGCACCCTTCGAGCCTATGTCGCGGACGACGCCGGGGACACCCGGGCACCGGCCGGCGCGGCCGGCGGGGCCACGACGTGTGGGCCGACCGGCGCGAGACGGCGGGTGAAGCAGGCGCGCGGCGCGGCGAGGACGGGGTTCAGGGACGGAGGAGCGGCGGCATGAGCGCGGTGGTGGGACCGCGGCGATAGAGCTGAGCGGGCCGGCCACCGCCACGGGTGGTGGTGCCGACGGTGGGCTCGAGGAAGCCGGGCGTGCCGGTGACCTTGCGGTGGAAGTTGCGCGGATCCAGCTCGACCCCCCAGACCGCCTCGTAGACGGCCCGCAGCTCGCCGACCGTGAATTCGTCGGGGCAGAACGCCGTGGCAAGCGACGTGTACTCGAGCTTCGCGCGCGCCCGTTCCACGCCGTCGGCCAGGATCCGGCCGTGGTCGAAGGCGAGCGACCCGGCGTCGCGCAACAGGTCGTCGACCGGGACGAACCGGCTCGACGCGGCGTCGCTGCCGGCGACGGGCTCAGGTAGGTCCGGCACCAGCCCGAGGTAGGCGACGGAGACGACGCGTTGGCGGGGGTCGCGGCCGGGCGCGCCGTAGCTGGCCAGTTGTTCGAGATGACCCAGCGATGGCGAGAGCCCGGTCTCTTCGCGCAGCTCCCGCAGCGCCGCGTCGGGAAGGTCCTCGTCAGGACGGACGAAGCCGCCGGGCAGGGCGAGGCGGCCGTGGAACGGATCCTCTCCTCGTTCGACGACCAGCGCGGCGAACCGGCCGGATCGCACGGTGAGGATCACGAGGTCGACGGTCACGGCGAACGGCGGGTGCTCGGAACCGGCCATGTCCCACACCATATCTCGTCATCTTGACGATTACACCCAGATCCCCTTATCGTCGAAGAGACGATAAAAGTGACGAGAGGACCAGCGAGATGGCAGAGATCCGCAGCTTCGGCGTCGTGCGACACGTCCGCTCGACCCCGACCGAACACGTCATCCACCAGCGCGGCGACGACGTCGTGTACAGCGGCACCAGCTGCTCGTTCTGGTTCCGGCCGCTGACCGCAGCGCTCAGCGAGGTCCCCGTGGACGACCGTGAACTACCGCTGCTGTTCCACGCCCGCACCTGCGACTTCCAGAAGATCGCCGTGCAGTCGACCGTGACGTACCGGTTCGCCGACCCCGAACAGGTCGCCGGCCGTATCGACTTCGCCATCGACACGGCCACCGGTCGCTGGCGGTCCGCGCCGCTCGATCAGGTCGCGCACCTGCTGACGGAGACGGCTCAGCAGCACGCCGCCGACCTGCTCGTGACGATCCCGATGGCCGACGCCCTGGGCGCCGGGGTCGCGGCGATCCGCGAGCGGCTGCGCACCGGCCTCGTCGACGATGCCCGATTGGGCGACACCGGCATCGTCGTGCTGGACGTGCGCGTTGTCGCCGTGCGGCCCGATCCGGACATCGAGCGAGCGCTGCAGACGCCGGCCCGCGAGCTGATCCAGGAGGAGGCCGACCGCGCCACCTACGAGCGCCGTGCGCACGCCGTCGAACGGGAACGGGCGATCAGCGAGAACGAACTGCAGTCGAAGATCGAGCTGGCCGCCCGCGAGGAGCGGCTGGTCGCGCAGCACGGCGCCAACGAGCGGCGCCGGGCGACGGAGGAGGCGGCGGCCGCGCGGATCGCCGCCGAGGGCGAGGCGGAACGCGTCGGGCTGGCAGCCCGTGCCGAGGCCGACCGGATCCGGCAGACGGGGACGGCCGAGGCGGACGCCGAGTCGGCGCGGATGGCCGTCCTGGCTGAGCTGGACCACCGCACGCTGCTGGCTCTGGCGTTGCGCGAGCTGGCCGGCGGGCTGCCCGACGTCGGGATGGTGAACATCACGCCGGACCTGCTGACGTCGGTACTGGCGAAGCTGACCGACGGGGCGCCGCGCTGATGCTGGCGCCACGCGTGGTGGTCGTTCACCGCCGCACCGAGCTGGAGGAGCTGGTCGACCGGCACGGCACCCGAGGTCAGGCCGAGTTCTTCCTGCGGGGACGCGGCCGCGACCTCGCCGCCGTCCAGCGTCGGCACGACGCCGACGAGTCGGCCCGGCAGCAGGTCGCGGTCGCGGTTGCGAGCGACTGGCGGCGCGGGACGGTCGAGCGCGCCGACCTGGACCGGTTCCGGTTCGAGGACGGCGATGTCGTGGTGGTCGTCGGGCAGGACGGGCTGGTCGCGAACGTCGCGAAGTACCTGGCCGGTCAGCCGGTCGTCGGGGTCAACCCGGACCCGGAGCGCAACCCGGGCGTCCTGGTCCGGCACGTGCCCGACCGCGTCGCGCGGCTGTTGGCAGACGTCGTCGCGGACCGCGCGGGCGTCGAGCGGCGGACCATGGTGACGGCGGAGCTCGACGACGGGCAGACGCTGCTCGCGGTGAACGAGATCTTCGCCGGTCACGCGAGTCACCAGTCGGCGCGGTACTCGCTGACGGTGCCCGGCCGGGAGGCGGAGCGGCAGTCGTCGTCCGGGGTCATCGTCGGGACCGGCACCGGTGCGACCGGCTGGTGCGCTTCGCTCGTGAGCGGCCGGTCCACGCCGCCGCGCCTGCCCGGTCCCGTCGACCGGACGCTTGCGTGGTTCGTCCGCGAGGCATGGCCGTCGCCGTCGACGGGGACGGCCTGCGTCGACGGGCTGCTGGCGACCGGCGACCGGCTGGAGCTGATCGCTGAGACCGACGGGCTCGTGGTGTTCGGCGACGGCCTGGAGGCGGACCGGCTGGTGCTCAGCTGGGGTCAGCAGCTGCGCGTCGGCGTGGCGGAGGCGACGCTGTGTCTGGTGACGGGGTGAGCCGGCTCAGCTGAGGTGGTGGGCCAGCACCTTGCGGTGAGTGTCGCGGGCCTCGGAGTGCCGGGCCCGGCCGTTCTCGGTCGCCGTCACGAACATCGCGCGGCGGTCGTCCATGCACATGGACCGTCCGACCAGGCCGGCCCGCTCGAGCCGCGCGACGGTGCGGGAGAACGCGCTCTGGCTGAGGTACATGCCCTCGGCGAGCTCGTGCATGCGCAGTTTGTCCTGACCCGACTCGATCAGCCGGTCGAGCGCCTCGAACTCGCTCAGGCCGAGTCCGTGCTGGTCCTGAAGCTCGCGATCGAGGTCGCAAGCGACCTTGTTGTAGCAGGTCATGAGGTCGCGCCACTGGGTGACCAGCTCACGCTCCTCGGTCCCGCTCATGGAGCGCACTCTAACACCGCCACCGTATCTATGCAATGACATTTAATGCTTGTGCATCTGATGCACGCGCATGTAATGTCTCGCCCCGTGACTGCACTCGCCGCACCGCCTTCCACCTCTGCTTCACACGACGATCAGCGGTGGACGCCGCGTCTCTGGGGCGTCCTCGCCGTGCTGTGCCTGGTGATGTTCCTCGACGGTCTCGACGTGTCGATGGTCGGAATCGCGCTCCCGTCGATCGGCGCCGAACTGGGGCTGTCGACCACCTCGCTGCAGTGGATCGTCAACGGTTACGTGCTCGGCTACGGGGCGCTGCTGCTCCTGGGTGGCCGCACGGCCGACCTGCTCGGCCGCCGTCGGGTGTTCCTGATCGCCCTCGCCGTCTTCGCCGTCGCGTCGCTCGTCGGCGGGCTCGTCGACGACGGCACGCTGTTGATCGTCACGCGGTTCGTCAAGGGTGTCGCCGCCGCGTTCACCGCGCCCACGGCGCTGTCCATCCTGACCACGACGTTCCGCGAAGGACCGGCGCGCAACAAGGCGCTGTCGATCTTCGCCGTCTTCGGCGCCAGCGGGTACTCGTCCGGGCTCATCCTCGGCGGCCTGCTGACCAGTGCCGGCTGGCGATGGAACTTCCTCATGCCGGTGCCGCTCGCGGTGCTGGCGCTGGTCGCCGGCATCGCGCTGATCCCGCGCGACCGTCCGGCCGACGCCGGCGGTCACGACCTGGCCGGTGCGGCGACGCTCACGGCCGGCATGCTGCTCGCCGTCTACTCCGTCGTGTCCGCGCCGGAACGCGGCTGGGCCGACCCCGTCACCATCGTGCTGTTCGTGCTGGCGGTGGCGCTGCTGGCGGCGTTCGTCGCGGTCGAGCAGCGGGTCGCGCACCCGCTGGTCCGGCTCGGCATCCTGCGGATCGCCTCGATCGTCCGGGCGAACCTCGCCATGATCGCGTTGTTCGGGTCGTACCTGAGCTTCCAGTTCATGCTGTCGATCTACTTCCAGGCCGCGCTGGGCTGGTCGCCGCTGCGGATGGCGCTCGCGCTGCTGCCGGCGGGGTTGATCGTGGCGTTCGGCTCGCCGTACATGAGCCGGGTGATCGACCGGTACGGGACGCAGCGGCCGATCATCGCGGCGCTGGTGTCGCTGAGCGCGGCGTACCTGTGGTTCCTGGTGTTCGGCGGTGATCCGTCGCCGGCCTACGCGACGGACATCCTGCCCAGCGTGGTGCTGATCGGGCTCGGGTTCGCGCTGGCGTTCTCGTCGATCATGTCGCAGGCCACCGCCGGGGTCGACGACTCCGAGCAGGGGTTGGCCGCCGGGCTGGTGCAGACGTCCGGGCAGATCGGCGGCGCCGTGGTGCTCGCCGTGACGACGGCGCTCGTGACGGCCGGCTCGCACACGGCGGACGGCATGAGTGAGGCGACGTTCGAGCAGTTCCGGCCGGGGCTGATGCTGGTCACCGGGGTCGCGATCGGCGGCCTGGTGGTGATGGTGCTCCGGGCCCGCCGGCGTGGTCGCGGCGACGCCCAGCCGGAACCCGTCGAGGACGAGGTGCTCGAGCCGGCCGTGCCCTGACGGGCGGACCGCCCATCCGGTACGCCGGCGGCGACGGGGTCAACGGTGCCCCCGTCGCCGTTGCTGTGCGTTCAGGTGTGGACGAGGCTGCTTCGGGCGGACGGCCGCGCGGGGCGGGCTGCGCGCCGGGCGGTGGCCGGTGGGTCGGTCGCGCTGTGGCGACCGGACCGGAGGTGACTGCCGGGTGGGGCCGCTGTCCGGCGGTGTGGATGTGGCGGATGTGGCGGGTCCGCAGGTGGTGCGGCGGGAGCGGGCGCGTGCCGGGTGGTGGGTTGGTGGCTCACGATGCGTCGGGTGACCGGTCGGGAGCTGCGGACGGTTCGCGGCCACCTTGGTGCGCGCCGGTCGAGTGAGCGCCGCCCGGTGGGCTGGGTGGCGTCAGAGGGCGGCGTGGCGGGTCCGGTGGCAGCTGGGTGGCGTGCCCGCGCCGCAAGCCACTGGAGCCGGGTAGTCCGGCCCCAGTGACCAGCCGGACGTCAGCGAACCCGCGAGAGGTTCGGGGTGCGTTGCGTGGGGATGGTCCCGCCGTCCGCCGCGTCGTCGTCCGGGGTGTCGTCGTCGCCGGAGGCCGAGGAGTGGGCGTCCTGGATGGCGGCCTGGACGGCGCGCTGCCGTTTGAACCGCTCGATCAGTACTGCGACCCCGATGCCGGCGACGACCACGCCACCACCGACGATCGCGTCGACGACGTAGTGGTTGCCGGTGAGGACGATGGCGGCGAACATCAGCAGCGGCATCGTCGCGCCGATGATGCGGACGACGAGCACTCGCGACAGCGCCACCCAGGCGATGCCCAGCAGCAGGATCCAGCCGAAGTGCAGGCTCGGCATGGCGGCGTACTCGTTGACGAACGTGGGCGAGTTCATCTCGCGGTAGGTCGGCGCCTGTTGCGAGATGGTGTCGACGAAACCGTGCCAGGGCAGGAACCGCGGCGGCGCGAGCGGATAGAACGCGAAGATGACCAGGCTGAACGCCCCGGACGCGAGCAACGCGTTCCGGTAGAACGGATATGCCGCCGGCCGCCGGGCGATCAGCCAGACCAGCGTGAGCACGAACACCGGCCAGTAGCCGTAGATGTAGAACCCGTTGGCGGCGTCGACCGCCCATTCGTGGTCGAGGATCAGGCTCTGCAGCTCGGTCTCGACGTGGATCCCGAGCGCCTTCTCGAACGAGATGACGTCATCGGCGTGCCGGAACGCGGCGTCGACACGGTCGCTGGTGAGGCCGCGGACGAGTGTGTAGAGAAGTGCGGCCGACAGGAGAAACGCGATCTCCTTCGCGGCCGTGGCGAGTCGTGTGTCTTTGCGGACCCGGCGCAGCGTGGGCGGGCGCCGGGACATGGTCTCCGAGGCCATCGGTCCTCCATGCTGGCGACGTGCGAGGAGCGCCAGCGCCCCCTTGAAGTTGCCTCTACTTGTCGGCCGACAAGTGCTTGAGTCTCACGCTACGGCGGCACTTGTCGGCCGGCAAGTAGTTAACGTATTGTGTGGCCGCCCTCACTTCCCGATCAGCGAGGCGGCGACGGAGATGACCGACGAGGGACGACCCGGCGCGGATACGGCCGGAAACATCCGCGAGGTCGCGCTCGACCTGTTCTCCCGGCAGGGCTACGAGCGATCGACGCTGCGTGAGATCGCCGACGCGCTCGGAATCACCAAGGCTGCGGTCTATTACCACTACCGGACGAAGGTGGAGATTCTCGACGACCTGTTGCGGCCGATGGTCGACGGCGAGGACTGGATCATCGCCGACGCCGAATCGAACACCGCCGAGATCGGCAGCCCGGGCTGGCGGCTGACGCTCATCGAGCGCTACATCGACCTCCTGCTGGCCCATCGGCGGGTCGCCACCTATGCGATGAACGACCTCGCGGGAGTCTCCAACTCGACCCTGCTCGACCACATGCGCGCCAACGACACCAGGCTGGCGGCGCTGCTGGCCAACGGCGATCTGTCGATCGAGCAACGGGTGCGGACGTCGGCCGCGCTGGGTGTCATCGTCTCGATCCTGGCGCTGCCCGACGTCTCGAACGCGGAGTTGCGGCCGCAGCTGCTGCAGGTGGTGCGCGACGTGCTCGGGCTGACGGAGCACCTGCGCGACGTGGCCTCGGCCTGACGCGCGCCACGCCGGGCCGCACACACCGAGCGGCACCACCCCGGGGGGCGAGAATGGTGCCGCTCTTGACACGAGGCTATGTCCGGCGCCGGTCAAACGGGAAGGAAACGGAGAAAAATCTTGCGCGCCTCCGTGACACGTGGGGGAACGGGGAGTCGTGTGCTTGTCGTGACGGTTGCGGCTGCTCTGCAGCTCGCGGCCTGCTCGGGCTCGGCTCCGGATTCGACGGAGAACGGCTCACCCTCCGCCGGGGCTACTCCCGAAGACAGCCGTGCGCACCCCTCTCCGGAGACGTCTGGTGAGCCGTCGTCCGACCCGTCGCTGGACTGTGACAGCCCGTGCTACGGCGACGCCGAGACCGTCGGCACCCTCACGGAGGACACCGTCGTCGAGGTCAGCGGCATGGCGGCGAGCGTCCGCACGCCGGGGCTGTACTACGTCGTCAGCGACGAGGCCGGCACGTCGGAGGTGGCGGTGGTCCATGAGGACGGCACGCTGGTCGCCCGGATCGAGCTGGCCGGGATGGACGCCGAGAACGCCGAGGCGCTGGCCGTCGGCCCGTGCGGCGACGATCCGGACGCGTCCTGCCTGTACGTCGGCGACATCGGCGATCACGTCGGCCGCGACCACGTCGTCGTCTACCGATCGCCGGAGCCGGACCTCGACGACCCGCCCGCGACCGTCGACGCCGACGCGTTGGAGTTCCGGTACGAGGACGGGCCGACCGATGCCGAGGCGCTGTTCGTGGACCCGGACGGCCGGCCGTTGATCGTCAGCAAGGCGCCGTTCGACAGCGACACCGGCGAGACCGGGACCACCCGGCTGTACCGCGGCCCGGCCGACGGTGGTGAGCTGGCGCTGCTCGGCGAGATCGAGCTGCCGGAGCCGGAGGACGGGTTCCTCGCGGGCCTGGTCGGCAACGTCGTCACGGACGCGTCGGCCGATCTCGAGGCCGGCCGGGTGCTGCTGCGCACGTACGACGAGGTGCTGGAGTACCGGTCGCCGGAGCCCGGCGCCGACGTCGCGTCGTTCCCGGACTGGCCGCTGCGCCGCGTCCCGCCCGGCAACGTGTTGCAGGCCGAGACCGTCGCCCATCTGGCCGACGGCTGCGGGTATCTGACGACGTCGGAGCTGACCGGCTCGATCGACGCCGTCCGCTGCGCGGAGTGAGCGGAGCGAGCCGCGTGGCTCGCTGTGGGGACGTTCCCACAACGCCGTAACGTTGTCGTCCGGGTCTGCGCCGAAGTGCCCGGAGCCCGCATCGCAGTCCATCCGACGGAGGCTGGAAGCCCGCATGCATGACAACCGCGCCCTGGTCGAGAACCGCCTGAAACGAGTCCTGGGCCAGCGGCTCAGGCCGGCCGTCCACCGCACGGTCGCCCCCCTGTCCCTGACGGTCTGGCACGTCGACGGGGGCCAGGGCGAACCGGTGCCGCCGCAGGCCGCGCTGCCGGGCGGCGAGGCGGTCGGCGACGGCCTCTACGCCCCGGTCGAGGTGGGTGAGCGGTGGGGTCCGCCGTGGGGCACGTCGTGGTTCCACGTGACCGGCGAGGTGCCGGCCGAGGCGGCGGGACGGCGGGTCGAGCTGGTCCTGGACCTGGGCTGGGCGGACCACTCGCCGGGCTTCCAGGCCGAAGGGCTCGCGTACCGCCCGGACGGCACGGTGGTGAAGGGCCTGCACCCGCGCAACGCGTGGCTGCCGGTCGGTGGCCCGGTCAGCGGCGGTGAGCGGATCGACCTCTACGTCGAGGCGGCCGCGAACCCGCAGGTGTTCGACGGCGCGACGCCGTTCGCGATCACGCCGCTCGGCGACAAGTCGACCGCCGGCGGTGAGCCGCTGTACCGCATCAACCGGGCCGACGTCACCGTGTTCGAGCAGGACGTGTGGGAGCTCTGGCAGGACTTCGAGGCGATCGGCGGCCTGATGCCGCAGCTGCCCGAGGGCGAGCCGCGCCGGTGGCAGCTGCTGCGCGCCGTCGAGCGGGCGCTGGACGCGCTGGACCTGCAGGACATCGCCGCGACCGCGAGCGCCGCCCGGGCCGAGCTCACCGACGTCCTCACCAAGCCGGCCAACGCCAGCGCGCACCGCCTCTCCGCCGTCGGGCACGCGCACATCGACTCCGCGTGGCTGTGGCCGGTGCGCGAGACCGTCCGCAAGGTCGCGCGTACGACGTCGAACGTGGTCAGCCTGCTCGACGAGTACCCGGACCTCGTCTACGCGATGTCGTCGGCGCAGCAGTACGCCTGGATCGAGGAGCACCGTCCGGAGGTCTTCGAACGGGTCGCGGCGCAGGTCAAGGGCGGCCGGTTCATCCCCGTCGGCGGCATGTGGGTCGAGTCGGACACCAACCTGCCCGGTTCCGAGGCGATGGCCCGGCAGTTGGTCCACGGCAAGCGGTACTTCCTGGAGACGTTCGGCATCGACACGCAGGAGGTCTGGCTGCCGGACTCCTTCGGCTACTCGCCGGCGCTGCCGCAACTGGTGACGCTGTCCGGGTCGCGCTGGTTCCTCACCCAGAAGATCTCCTGGAACAAGCAGAACGTCTTCCCGCACCACACGTTCTGGTGGGAGGGGCTCGACGGCACCCGCGTCTTCACCCACTTCCCGCCGGTCGACACCTACAACTCCGACCTGTCCGGCGGTGAACTGGCGCACGCGGTCCGCAACTTCCGCGACAAGGGCGACGCGAACCGCTCGCTGGTTCCGTTCGGCTGGGGCGACGGCGGTGGCGGCCCCACCCGCGAGATGATCGCCCAGGCGCGCCGGACGGCGGACCTCGAGGGCTCGCCGCGGGTCGCGATCGAGAAGCCGGCCGACTTCTTCGCCGGCGCCGAGGCCGAGTACCCCGACGCGCCGGTGTGGTCCGGCGAGCTGTACCTGGAGATCCACCGCGCCACGTACACGTCGCAGGCCAAGACCAAGCAGGGCAACCGGCGCAGCGAGCACCTGCTGCACGAGGCCGAGCTGTGGTCGGCGACGGCGGCCGTGGCGGGCCGGGCCGAGTATCCCTACGACGACCTGGACCGCATCTGGAAGCTGGTCCTGCTCAACCAGTTCCACGACATCCTGCCCGGCTCGTCGATCGCCTGGGTGCACCGCGAGGCGCAGGACCAGTACGCCGGTATCGCGGCCGAGCTGACCGAGATCATCGAGCGGGCCCAGCACGCACTGGCCGGCGACGGCGACACCACCGTCGCGTTCAACGCCGCGCCGCACGGACGCTGCGACGTGCCGGCCTTCGCCGGGGTGCCCGTGGCGCTGCCGGCGGCCGAGCCGGCGCCGTCGACGGAGGTGGTCGCGGCCGACGGCGGGTACGTCCTCGACAACGGCCTGCTGCGGGTCACCGTCGACGGCCGCGGGCTGCTCACGTCGGTGCTCGACCTCGAGGCCGGCCGCGAGGTGCTCGCGGGTCCCGGCAACCTGCTGCAACTGCACCAGGACCTGCCCAACCAGTGGGACGCCTGGGACGTCGACGAGTTCTACCGCAACACCGTCACCGACCTCGTCGAGGTGGACGAGTTGAGCGCCGACGGCGGTACCGTCCGCGTCGCGCGGCGTTTCGGCGACTCGCACATCGTCCAGGAGATCGCCCTCGAGCCCGGCGCCAGGCGCGTCGACGTCGCCACCGAGGTCGACTGGCACGAGCGGGAGAAGTTCCTCAAGGCGGCGTTCCCGCTGGACGTGCAGACGCAGCGGGCCGCGTACGAGACGCAGTTCGGGCACCACTTCCGCCCGACGCACGAGAACACGTCCTGGGACGCGGCGCGGTTCGAGGTGTGCGCGCACCGGTTCGTGCACCTGGAGGAGCCCGGCTACGGCGTCGCGCTGGTCAACGACTCGACCTACGGTCACGACGTGCGCCGCGGCGCGTCGCCGTCGGGCGGGACGACGACCACTGTGCGGCTGTCGCTGCTGCGGGCGCCGCGGTACCCGGACCCCGAAACCGACCAGGGCGTGCACACGCTGCGGTACTCCCTGGTGCCGGGCGCGACGATCGACGACGCGGTGCGCGAGGGCTACGCGCTCAACCTGCCGGCCCGGCTGGTCGAGGGCGCCGGTCACGAGGTGGAGCCGCTGGTCCGGGTGTCCGGCGGGTCCGTCGTGGTGTCGGCGGTCAAGCTGGCCGACGACCGCTCCGGCGACGTCGTCGTCCGGCTCTACGAGGCGGGCGGCGGGCGCGCGGCCGCCACGCTGACGCCGTCGTTCCCGGTGGCCGGCGTCGAGGAGGCCGACCTGCTCGAGCGGCCCGTCGAGGCGACCGCGCTGGTCGGCGGCGGTGACGCCGTCACCCTGCGGCTGCGGCCGTTCCAGATCGTGACGCTCCGCCTCCGCCGCCCCTGAATGATCACGTTGAGCATGGGTCTTCCCGCCTCCCCAGGCATGCATTCCTGGGGAAGCGGGAAGACACCAACTTGACGTGATCATTCCTCGTCAGCCGGCCGGGACGAACTTCACGGCGCTGGTGCGCAGATAGCCGCTGCGGGCGGCGTTGGAAATCGTGACGTCGCCGCCGGTTCCCGCGGCGAAGTCGAACCGGCCGAGCCGGATCCACTGGTTCCCGCCGCTGGTCTGGTCGATGTCGACGCTGTCGGCGCCGGCCTGGTGCGTGACGGTGTAGCGGGCGCCGGTGCTGCTGTTGGCGTGGTGGGGGACCCAGGCGTACACGTCGTAGCTGCCGGACGTGGGCAGGTCCGGTCGCCAGGTGGCCGTCGCCGTCGTGAGGTTGCTGGTCCGGGTGCTGGAGCGCAGCCAGCCCGGCACGCTCGATCCGGTCCATGTGCCCTGCTCCGCGTACCCGGCGTCGCTGACGCCGACGATGCTCATCGGCAGCGGGGTGACGGCGACGGTGGCCGGCGCCGACTCGTTGCCGGACAGGTCGACGGCGCGGATCTCCAGCCGGTGCGCCTCGCCGTTCGCCAGTTCCTCGATCGGGAAGCCGAGCTGAGTGAAGCTCGGGTCCGCGATGTGGCCGACCGGTCCCTTCGCGTTCACCAACCGCCCGTCGGCGTAGACGTTGTACCCGAGCAGGTCGAGCTCGGCGTTCTGCGACCAGTAGAGGATCGCTCGTCCGTTCGCCGCCTCGCCGACCAGCCCAGTGGGGGTGGCGGGCGCTCGGGTGTCGACCGGGATGCGGACCGACGCCGCGACGGACGGCGCCGACTCACGCCCGGCGCTGTCGACGGCGGTCACCGTGATCTGGTGGCGCTGCCCCGCGAGCATCTCGCGCATCCGGAACCACGGGCGCACCACCGGCTGCCAGCTCACCCGCTGCCCGTCGAGGTAGACGTGGTAGCCGACGACGTCGGAATCCCGGACCGGCCGCCAGTGCCACATCAGCACGGCGTCGCCGGTGGCCGGGATCGCGTTGACGGTCCCGCGCACCCCGGCAGGCGGTTGCGGCGCCGTGTCGCGCGCCGTGGGCACCGGGACGAACTTCACCGCGTCGGCTCGCAGGAACCCGGTGACGCCGTAGTCCTTGCCCAGCTCGACGTGGCCGCCGCTGCCGGCGGCGAAGGAGTACCGGCCGAGGTACGTCCACCGGTCGCTGACGCCGTCGGCCGGGACCACTGTCGTGCCGCCGGCGTGGGTGACGGTGAACCGCGCGGCGCCGGTGTTCAACTCGTTGCCCGGAGTCCATGCGTAGACGTCGTACGTGCTGCTCGCGGGTAGGTCGGGCGTCCAGCGGGCGGTCGAGCTGGAGCCGCTTGCGTAGCGGGTGCCGGTGCCCAGCCAGCCGGTCACCGTCGACGACCCGGCCCAGGTCCCCGATTCGGTGTAGCCGGTGCCGCCGTCGTCCACGACCACCGCGGGGGTGAATCTGGCCGCGTCGGCCCGCAGCGTGCCGTTGCCGGCCGGATCACCCGCGACCCGCACGCCGTGCCCCGCCCCAGGCGTCAGCTCGAACGAGCCGAGGCTGACCCAACGCTGGCCGGCCGTGCGCTGGTCGACCACGACGTCGGTGGTCCCGCCCGCGTGGGTGACGGTGTAGCGGGCGGCCGTGTGCCCGGTGGCCAGGAAGCTCGGGTTCCAGACGTACACCTCGTGCTGCCCGGCCGCGGTGAGCTTCGGCGTCCACGCGGCCGTCGCGCCGGCCTCCGTCGATCGGCGGGTCTCGCGGTCCTGGTAGCCGAACGCCTCCCCGGTGTCCGACCAGCTGCCGTTTTCGGCGTAGCCGGGCTCGCCGTTGTCGACGACGACGCTGCCGGGCGTCGCGCGCTCGCCGTCGTCGGTCGGCGCGTAGTAGCGGAAGTAGTCCCAGGTGGTGACGCCGGGAAGGTGGGTTTCGTCGACCGGAGCGGTGTAGCCGAGCGTCGTCAGCCAGATGCTCTGCAGACCGTGCGGCCCCGCGTAGGGCTGCACCCGGGCGAGGACGCCGTCGACGTACCAGCGGATCTCGTCCGGCCGCCACTCGAAGCCGTACGTGTGATAGCCGTCGGAGCTGTCCGGGCCGACGTAGACGCCGCCCTGGTTGCCGATGTGCTCGGGCACGAACCAGTGGGAGTGGTGCTGGACGCGATCGGGCGCGTGCGAGTCGATCTCGAACCCGTCGATCTCGTTCACCCGGTTGTTGGGTCCCTTGTAGAGCGGCGCGTCCGGCATGCTGTCGCCGAGGCCGGTCGTCCACATGGCCGAGTGGAAGCCCTGGTCGCCCCAGAGCTGGGCGCGGGTCTCGTAGTAGCCGTAGCCGAACCACTCCTTGCTGATGACGCCGCCGCAGGTGTACGGCATGCCGTTGCGGTCCTCGCGCTTCAGCGCGATGTGCAGCAGGCCGCCGGAGACCGTGACGTTGTCCGGGCTGTTGGAACAGATGACCTTCTCGCCCTCGCGGTAGTACCAGTCGCCGGTGTCGAGTCCGGTGCCGTCGCTGTTGACGCCGTCGAACTCGTCCGCCCAGGCCAGCTCGTATCCGGGGAGCGGCGGAGCGGGTCCGTCGGCGAGCGCTGCCGGCGCGGTGTCCGTGACGGGTTCGGCCGCGGCCGCCGGTTCGGGCGCGGCGGACAGCGACATGGTGCTCAGGGCGGCGACGACGCCCAGGGCGAGCGTGGACCAGACCCGGAGACGACGGGCCGGGGCGGAGACGATCACGTGATGACCTCCTGAACCTTCGGGGCGGGGATCACTGACGGACGAACTTGACGGCGTCGGCGCGGACGCAGCCGGCGCCGGTCCGCTCGAGGCGCACGGTGTAGGGCCGGCCGGCGGTCAGCGACAGCGCGCCGCCGACGGGAACCCACGCGTTCCCGGTGGTGTTGAAGTCGACCGCCGCGGAGGCGAGCGGCGTGTCGCCGTCGGCCACCGTCACCGGAGCGTCGGGCTGGCCTCCGTCGCCGCCGAGGCGGTACAGGTAGGCCCGGTAGGCGCCGGTCGACGGGGGCCGCAGCGTCCACGTGGCCGCCGCGCCCGCGACGCAGCTGTAACGGCTGGTCAGCCGGCCGAACGCGGGCAGACCGGAGGCCGCCCAGCCGGTTCCGGACTCCGTGTACCCACCGGCGGGGTCGTCGTTGTCGCCGTAGACGTCGCGCTCGTAGAAGCGGACGTAGTCCCACTGCACCGCGCCCGGCAGCGCGCTGTCGTCGACTCCGGGGCTGTTGTTGAGGTCGATGGCGATGGTGGTCAGCCAGACGTTGAGGAAGTTGTGGACGTAGGTGCTCTGCGAATACGGCGTGCTCCATGCCAGGACGCCGTCGACGAAGAACCGCACCTCGGTCTCGCGCCACTCGTAGCCGTAGACGTGCCAGTCGGCCGAGCTGTCGAAGCCCAGCTCGTCGATCCCGCTGGTCAGGTGGCCGCCGTGGTTCCAGGCGATGACGTTGTGCCGCGCGTCGCCGGGGACGTGCGAGTCGATCTCGAACCCGTCGATCTCGGTGAACGCGCCGGTGGCACCGACCTGCGCCGACCAGAACGCCGAGTGCCAGCCTGAGCCCACGTTCGTTCGGGCCCGGACCTCGTAGTACCCGTAGCGTGGCCGGTCCTTGCTGATCAGGCCGCCGCCGGTGTAATCGGTGGCGGCGGTGGTCGGTGTGCACGCCGGTCCGGAGGTCGCCTCGGGGCAGAGCCGGATGGTCATGACCCCGCCGCCGACACTGACGTTCTCGGGCAGCTGCGTGCTCCAGCCGTTCCACGGCTTGCTGGTGCGGAAGTCCCAGCGGCTGGTGTCGACCGTCGTGCCGTCGAACTCGTCGGCCCAGCTCAGCGCGTACCCGGACGGTGCGGCGAGCACCTGCGCCTCGGCCGCCGCCGGCGCCGTCGGGGTCAGACCGCCGGCTGTGACCAGCGGCAGCGTGCCAATGGCGACCAGCGTGATGAGCGCACGGACCCGCATGGCGACCTCCTCGTCACCGAGGAGACTACGACCATGCGGGTCCGGTGTCTACGATGTGAATGCGGCATCTACGCCGCACGCTTCTGGTGAAACTGTCTACTGTCCGATCTGCCGGTTCCGGCGGCCGCGCAGGCGGCGCCGCTGCGACGGGTCGAGCACGAGGTAGCCGGCGACCGGGATGCCGATCAGCAGCACGACGAAGAGCCAGAAGGGCAGCAGCCAGAGCGCGAGGATCACCGCGGCTGCTCCTCCGACGATCCAACCGGTGTTCTTGCCCATGGCGTGTCCTTTCTCAAAGGGTGCTCCTTCCATTGTCCCCGGTGAACGGCGTTTCGTCTCCATCCACGGGAGGGCTCGTCCCCTACGGGACCGACCAACACGTGGCAAACCTCTGTCGATCACCCCACGTTGACGGGTAACGTCTGCGGGCGATGAAGGTCGTCGTCGCCGCCGAAACCCGTGAGCACGAGCGCCGGGTGGCGCTGGTCCCTGACCTCGTCGGCCGGCTGACCAGCGCCGGCCTCGAGGTCGCCGTCGAGTCCGGAGCCGGACTGGGCGCCCTGCACACCGACGAGGCGTACGAGGCCGCCGGCGCGACGATCGTCGCCGGCGACGCGCTCGCCGGCGCCGAGGTCGTCGTCTCGGTGCAGCCGCTGCCGCCCGAGCGCCTCGCGGCGCTGCGCAGCGGCGCCGTCACCGTCTCCCTCCTGCCCGCGACGCAGGAGCTGGACGTCGTCCGGGCCGCCCGCGACGCCGGCGTGACGGCGTTCTCGCTGGAGCTGGTGCCGCGCATCTCGCGGGCGCAGTCGATGGACGCGCTCACGTCGCAGGCGCTGGTCGGCGGATACCGCGCGGTGCTGGTCGCGGCCGAGAAACTGCCCCGGTTCTTCCCGCTCTCGATGACCGCCGCCGGCACGATCCCGCCCGCCGAGGTGCTGGTGCTCGGTGCCGGCGTGGCCGGGCTGCAGGCCATCGCGACGGCGCGCCGGCTGGGCGCCCGCGTCCAGGCCTACGACGTCCGCGCCGCGTCGGCCGACGAGGTGCGCAGTCTCGGCGCGAAGTTCGTCGAACTCGACCTGCCCAGTCTCGAGGGCTCCGGCGGCTATGCGCGCGAGATGACCGAGGACCGCGCCCAGCTGCAGCGCGACCTGCTGGCGCCGCACGTGTCCGCGTCCGACGTGCTGATCACGACGGCGGCCGTGCCGGGGCGCGCGGCTCCGCTGCTGGTCCAGCGGCCGGCGATCGAGGCGATGAAGCCCGGCAGCGTCGTCGTCGACCTCGCCGCTGAGTCCGGCGGCAACGTCGAGGGCAGCGTCGCGGGCGCCGAGATCCTCGTCGGCGGGGCGCTGGTGTGGGGCGGCCGGAACGTGCCGAGCCAGCTGCCGGTCCACGCGAGCCGGCTGTTCTCGGCCAACGTCGTCAACCTCGTGCTGCTGATGACGGCCGACGGCAAGGTCACGCCCGACTTCGCCGACGAGATCGTCGACGGCGCCGCCGTCACCCACGACGGTGTCGTGCGGCACGCACCCACCCGCGAGCTCCTGGAGGCCGAGTGACCGAGGGCGTCGCGCTGCTGACGGTGTTCGTGCTGGCGGTGTTCGTGGGGTTCGAGGTCGTGTCGAAGGTCTCGTCCACGCTGCACACGCCGCTGATGTCCGGTGCCAACGCGATCCACGGCGTCATCCTCGTCGGCGCGGTCATCGTGGCCGGGACAGCGGACGAGGCCGGCGTGCTGGTGGTCGCGCTGATCGCCGTCGTCCTGGCGACGCTGAACCTGGTCGGCGGGTTCGTCGTCACCGACCGGATGCTGGAGATGTTCGGCGGCAAGCGGCCGCCGGCCGATGCGCCGGCCGCGGACGTCAAGGAGGGCGGCGCGTGATCCCCGTCTGGGCGCAGGTCTGCTACGTCGTCGCCGCCGTCTGCTTCATCCTCGCCCTCAAGGGCCTCTCGTCGCCGAAGTCCGCCCGACGCGGCAACCTCGTCGGCGCGTTCGGCGCGCTGCTCGCCGTCGTCGTCACGTTCATCGCCTACGACATCGACAACCTCGGCTGGATCCTGCTGGCCGTCGCTGTCGGTGCGGTCGGCGGCGCGTGGGGCGCCCGGCGGGTCGCGATGACCGCGATGCCGCAGCTCGTCGCCCTCTTCAACGGCGTCGGCGGCGGCGCGGCGGCCCTGGTCGCGCTGCTGGAGCTGTCCGAGCCGGCCCGAGCGGGCCTGGTCAAGCCGAACGGGTTCTTCAACGACGGCGGGTGGTTCGCCTACGCGCCGCTCAACGACGAGGCCGGTGGCCACACGCTCGAGGAGCTCGAGCGGCTGGCGCAGTTGCTCACCACCGGGACCTTGTCGGCGACGGCGTTCACGATCCTCATCGGCGCGGTGTCGTTCTCCGGGTCCGTCATCACGTTCCTCAAGCTGCAGGAGCTGATGACCGGCCGCCCGATCACCTTCCCGGGCGGCCCGTTCGTCTTCGGTGGCGTGCTGGTGGCGGCGCTGGGCCTGGGCGTGTGGACGGTCGCGACCGGCAGCGTGACGCTGGCGATCATCCTGGCCGTCGTCGGGCTGCTGGCCGGGGTGCTGCTGGTGCTGCCCGTCGGCGGCGCGGACGTGCCGATCGTCATCTCGCTGCTCAACGCGTTCACCGGCCTGGCGGTCGCGGCCGGCGGATACGTGCTGGAGAACGCGCTGCTGCTGGTGGCCGGCACGTTGGTCGGGGCGAGCGGCACGATCCTCACCCGGGCCATGGCGCGCGCCATGGGCCGCTCGGTGTCGTCGATCCTGTTCGGCGCGTTCAAGGGCGGCTCCACCGCCGGCCGCGGCGAGGTGTCGGACCGCCCGGTCCGCTCGGCCGGCCCGGACGACGTCGCGATCATGCTGGCGTACGCCCGCAAGGTCATCGTCGTGCCGGGGTACGGCCTGGCGGTCGCGCAGGCACAGCACACCATCCGCGAGCTGGTCGACCTGCTCGAGAAGCGCGGCGTCGAGGTCGGCTACGCGATCCACCCGGTGGCCGGCCGCATGCCGGGGCACATGAACGTGCTGCTCGCCGAGGCGAACGTGCCGTACGAGCAGCTGCTGGAGATGGACACCGCGAACGGCCAGCTCCGCACGTCCGACGTCGCGCTGGTCGTCGGCGCGAACGACGTGGTCAACCCGGCGGCTCGGACGTCACCGGGCTCGCCGATCTACGGCATGCCGATCCTCGACGCCGACCATGCCGGCGCGATCGTCTTCCTCAAGCGGTCGATGCGCCCTGGCTTCGCCGGCATCGAGAACGAGCTGCTCTTCGACCCGAAGACCACGCTGCTGTTCGGCGACGCGAAGGCCTCGCTCACGGCGCTCGTGACGGCGCTCAAGTCGCTCTGACCCGCTTGGGAATGATCACGTTCAGTAGGGCTCTTACCGCTCTACCACCCATGCATGCCTGGTGAAGCGGGCAGAGTCCTGGCAGTGCCGGGGCAAGCGTTTTCCGACGTCGGCCCAGGCGAGTTCACGCCTCACGAGGCATGCATGCCTCGTGGAGCGAACACACCCATGCTGAACGTGATCATTTCCAGGGCGGTCAGTCGACGACGCCGTAGAGACGGTCGCCGGCGTCGCCGAGGCCGGGCACGATGTAGCCCTTCTCGTTCAGTCGCTCGTCCACCGCAGCGGTCACCACGGTGATCGGCACGCCGAGCTCGCTCGTCTCCTCGTCCAGGTGCTGGACGCCTTCGGGCGCGGCCAGGAGGCAGACGGCGGTGATGTCGTCGGCGCCGCGGTCGACCAGGAACCGGATGGCCGCGGCCAGTGTGCCGCCGGTGGCGAGCATGGGGTCGAGCACGTAGCACTGCCGCCCGGTGAGGTCGTCGGGCAGCCTCGTCGCGTACGTGGTGGCCTGCAGGGTGTCCTCGTCGCGGATCATGCCGAGGAAGCCGACCTCGGCCGTGGGGACCAGCCGGGCCATGCCGTCGAGCATGCCGAGGCCCGCGCGCAGGATCGGCACGATGAGCGGCTTGGGCGAGCTGAGCTTCACGCCGGTGGTCGGCGCGACCGGCGTCTGGATCTCGACGGAGTCGACGCGCGCCTCGCGGGTGGCCTCGTAGGCCAGCAGCGTGACCAGCTCGTCGGCCAGTCGCCGGAAGGTGGGCGAGTCGGTGCGGACGTTGCGCAGCACGGTGAGTTTGTGCGCGACGAGAGGGTGATCGACGGCCAGCAGACGCATGCCAGGAACTTATATGAAAGCGGCGACGGCTGACCGCGGGGTCGGACGTCGGTCCCGGATGAATACCGGGCACGCTCTCGACCAGGTGGGTCTGCTGGTGCTAGCGTCCCCCGAGTGTGCAGGGGTTGCGTCTGAAGAACGGAGGCCAGATGCCCGAGGGCGCCATCGCCGAGCCAGTCGGCTCGGGTGCAGACGATCCCCCGACAACCCCCGGCGGCGAGCTCGTCGCCGACGCCGCACGCCTACGTCAGCGCGCGGTGTTCCTGCGCGAGCTGGCCGAGGCCCGCGCACTGCTCGCTCGCTCCACCCCCTGGCACGGCCGTACCGCGGGCCTGCGCCGGCGGCTGCGGCAGAGCACGTAGGGGCCACACCCCGAGAGGGTCCTGGTGGCGTCCGACGGTGAGGGCGTCGTCGACTTCGTGGTCGTGGCAAACCGCGAGGACGGACGCTGGCAGGTCGAGACCGTGCCACGACAGCTCGGACACGACCTCGGCAGACTGGTCGACCTGCTGCGGCAGCGGCCGGGCGACGTCGGGTCGCTGGCGTTCGTCTCCGTCGACGAGGACTTCTTCTACGCGCTCCGGCTGACCGGCGCCGACGTGCGGTTGCTGCTGTCCGACGTCACCGCCGCCACCGACTGGCCGATGGCCCGCGACGTCGTCGAGCGGCTCGGGCTGCCATTGCCGGACGACGACGACCCGGTGCAGCCGGCCGGGGACCTCACGATCTTCGCCGATCTCGGTGTCGACCCGATGGCGCTGGCCGCCATCTGCGACGACATCGACAACTATCCCGACGAGATGCTCCTGCAGATCGCCGCGCGCGCCGGTTTCGGCCCGCAACTGGACGACGTCCTGCCCTGATCTCCGCCCGGACGCGGTCAGTCGCGGTCCTGCCAGGTGGCCAGGCACGAGCGGTTGCCTTCGGCGTCGGCCAGCACCCAGAACGCGGGGGCGTGCTCGTCGTCGACGACCCGGCCGCCGGCCGCGAGGCATGCCTGGATCCGCGGCTCCACCTGCGCGGGGTCGACCCACACATCGAGGTGCCAGCGCTGGCGCGGCTCGTCGGCGCCCGACGGCTGGAACCACACCGACGGCAGCCGGCCCGCGGGGTCGCGCACCATCGGAGCGCCGGGACGATCCTCGTAGGCGAGCAGGGACCGCCAGAACGGCAGCACGTCGGGCGTGGCGGGGGTGTCCAGGGCGAGGTTGATCCGCGAGACGGACCCGCCGTCGAGCGTCAGGCCGGCGGCCGTCGCCAGGTCGGTGATGGTGCGGGCGAGCGCGACGTCGCGGTCGCCGACGCCGGGCCTGTCGCGGCCGACGAAGGCGACGTCGACGTGGGTGGCGTGCAAGGTGAGCTCGGGATGGTGGTTCGCCTGCTCGGCCGCCGCGCCGATGGCGTTCACCAGTGCCAGGCCGGTCGCGAAGTCGGGCGTGGCGGCCCGGGTGTACAGCCCGTTGCCGAGGTGGGCCCAGCCGTCGAGCCCGCTGGCCGCGACCTGCTGCCCGGTCAGGAATCGCATGGCCGATCGTCTCACGGGCGTCGCGTCAGAAGCCGCCGCGTAGTTGCAGTGCCGTCGCGACGCGGTCGACGGCGAGCGCGTAGGCCGCCTCCCGGTAGCTGCAGCCGTGCTCCTCGCTGAACTCGGCCACCTCGGCGAAGGTCCGCTCGATACGGCCGCGCAGCTCCGTCGCGAGCCGCTGCTCGTCCCACGGCGCGCCGGCGACGCCCTGGGCCCACTCCGCGTACGCGGCGATGGCAGCACCGCCGCCGGCCAGCAGGTCGGGGATGAGCCGCACCCCGCGCGCGTCGAGTACGGCGTCGGCCTCCGGCGTGACGGGGTGGGCGGCGCCCTCGACCACGATGCCCGCGCGCACGCCGTCGACATTGAATGCCGTCAGCACCTCGCCCGTGGCCGCCGGGATCAGCACGTCGCAGTCCAGCGTCAGCAATTCGTCGGGCGCGATGCGCTGCAGCGGCGCCCCGGAGTCGGCGACGGAGTACCCGGCGGCGGTGGCACGCAGCAGCTCCGGAACGTCCAACCCGCGCTCGTTCAGCACCGCGCCGCCCGCGTCGCCGACGGCGACCACCCGCACGCCGCGCACGTACAGCTCGCGCGCGACCCAGGAGCCGACGTGGCCGAAGCCCTGGATCGCGACCCGCTGCGCCCCGAGGTCGAGTCCCCAGCGCCGCGCCGCGGCCTCCAGCACGTACACCAGCCCGCGCCCGGCCGCCGCCTCGCCGCTGGGCACGCCCCCGAGGCTGAGCGGCTTGCCAGCGACGACGCCCGGCCCGTGCCCGTGCCGGCTCCCGTAGGCGTCGAGGAACCACGCCATCACGCGTGCGTCGGTGTTGAGGTCGGGCGCGGCGATGTCGAGCCGCGGCCCCATGATGTGACTGACGGCGAGCGCGTAGCGCCGGGTGAGCGCCTCGAGCTCGGTCGTCGAGTAGTCGGACGGGTCCATCAGCAGGCTGCCCTGGGCGCCGCCGAACGGCAGCCCGTGCAGTGCCGACCGCCACGTCGTCAGCGACGCCAGCGCGCGAGTCTGGTGCAGGTCGGCCCGCGGGTGGAAGCGCAGGCCACCGAGGTACGGCCCGCGGGCGCCGTTGTGCTGCACGCGGTAGCCCTGGACGACGGTGATGCTGCCGTCGTCGCGGCGCAGCGGCAGTTGGACGCCGAGCTCGCGGTCGTGCAGCTTGAGCAGCTCGTTGACGCCCGGACGCAGTTCGAGCAACTCGGCCGCCCGGTCCACCGAACGGTCGACGGCGATGTCGGGCGTGAGGCCGCGGTCGATCATCGAGAGGGAGGTGAGGGTCATGGAAACTCCCGTAAAGCGAACGCTCGTTCTTCTAAGTCTCGCATCTGCATCTTGATCTCGTCAAAGAATCGTGCGTGATTCCTGTGGTCACGCTGAGAATCTCCGGCCGGCGCGTGTGACTCGCCTTACTCGCCCGGCACGTATCGTCGAGGACATGTCCGCGGGACCCGCCACTCGGCGCTACGAGCCGCTCATGCGCATCGCTCTGGCCGAGGCCGAGCTCGCGCCGTCGACCGGTGACGTGCCGATCGGGGCCGTCGTCGTCGATGCCGGCGGCACGGTGCTCGGCCGCGACCACAACCGGCGCGAGGCCGACGCCGACCCGACGGGGCACGCGGAGGTGCTCGCGCTGCGCGCGGCCGCCGCCGAGGTCGGATCGTGGCGGCTGGACGGCTGCACGCTCGTCGTCACGATGGAGCCGTGCTCGATGTGCGCCGGCGCCCTCGTCCTGGCTCGTGTCGACCGCCTCGTCTACGGCGCGCCGGATCCGAAGGCCGGTGCCGTCGGCTCGCTCTGGGACCTCGTCCGCGACCGCCGGCTCAACCACCGCCCCGAGGTCCTCGCCGGCGTCCTCGCCGACGAGTGCGGCGCGCTCGTCCGCGACTTCTTCGCGACCCAACGCTGAGGCCGGCGGCGTGAAGGTCGCCGGCCGGCCGTCTCGCCGCGTGGGGCGGCCGCGCGTCGTGATCGTGGCCCGCTCGCCCGATTTCCTACAGCGCCCGGGGCTCCGGTACCCTCGACGGCGGTAGCGTGTCCGAGCGGCCTAAGGAGCACGCCTCGAAAGCGTGTGTGGGGGCAACTCCACCGTGGGTTCAAATCCCACCGCTACCGCCAGCCGAAGGGCCCCAGCCACGCACTCTCGTGGAGCTGGGGCCCTTCGTCGTTCCCGGGTCACCGCGACGTGCAGGTGCCGCACCGGACCTCGCCGGACCGGCTGGGTCGCCAGACTGCGCTCGCCCTCCTAGCGTGGAAGGCGATCCTCGAGGGGGCAGCCATGACCAGGCACGAGAACATCCCCGTCGATCCGACGCTCACGGACCTGTACAAGGACCTGCACCGGCATCCGGAACTCGGCTTCCAGGAGCACCGCACCGCCGGGATCGTCGCGGATCGGCTCCAGGCGTCCGGGTTCGACGTGACGACGGGTGTCGCCGGCACCGGGGTCGTGGGCCTGCTGAGGAACGGGCCCGGCGCGACAGCGCTGCTGCGCGCCGACATGGACGCGCTTCCCGTCCGGGAGGACACGGGGTTGGACTACGCCAGCACCGTGACGACGACCGACGAGAGCGGCAAGAGCGTGCCGGTCGATCACGCCTGCGGCCACGATCTGCACACGACGTGCCTCCTGGGCGCCGCCGACGTGCTCGCCGGCGACACGGCGAGCTGGTCCGGCACGCTGCTCGTGGTGTTCCAGCCGGCCGAGGAGCTCGGCAAGGGGGCGCAGGCGATGGTCGACGACGGCCTGTACGACCGCTTCCCGGCACCCGACGTCGTCCTCGGCCAGCACGTGGCGCCGCTGCCGGCCGGGAAGATCGCGGGGCATCCCGGCGCGTCCTACGCGGGCTCCGACTCCCTGGGCGTGCGACTCGTCGGCCGCGGCGCGCACGGGTCGATGCCCGAAGCCTCCATCGACCCGATCGTGATGGCGGCCGAGACGGTCCTGCGTCTTCAGGCCGTCATCTCCCGCGAGATCCCGAGCACCGCGACGGCCGTTCTCACCGTCGGCTCGATCCATGCCGGCGACGCGGCGAACGTGATCCCCGGCGAGGCCGAGTTGCAGCTGAACATCCGCAGCTACGACACCGGCGTGCGCCGGCGCATCCTCGACAGCATCGAACGGATCGTCCGAGGCGAGGCCGCGACCGCCGGCGCGACCGACGAACCCACCATCACCGAGATCGAACGGTTCCCCGTCGTGGTCAACGATCCCGCCGCCCTCGGGAGGACGCTGGACGCGTTCGCCGAGTGGCTCGGACCGGACAGCATCCTCGACCCCGGCGCCGGGGCCGGCAGCGAAGACGTCGGGATCCTGGCGACGAGCGCCGGCGCGCCGTTGTCCTACTGGCTGCTCGGCGGCACCGACCCCTCGCTGTTCACGACCGGCGACATGAACGACCCGGCGCTGCTCACCGTGCCGTCCAACCACTCACCCCACTACGCCCCGGTCATCGAGCCGACCGTCGCGAACGGGGTCACCGCCCTCGTCACGGCGGCCCGCACCTGGATGCCGTCGTCGTAGCAGGGCGGGTGTCACAGCACGGAGAAGCCCGGGCGGCTCGCCCCGCCGGGGTCACCGGAACGCGCCAGATCCGCAGGTCAGCGCCGTATCGGCGCGGTCCTGCCCGGCTCCGCAGGGGGACCCGCCGCTTCCCTCGCGTCTCGCCCCTTCCGCACGTCGCGCACCGAAGCCCGGCCGCACTTTAGGCTCTAGACCTGCCGCGACGTGGGTCGCCGGGACAACGGACGGGGGGTGGGGCGTGACCGTCGACTCGCTCAACGTCTTCCTGCTCGCCGGAGCCCTCGTGCTCATCACCGCCGTCATCGCGGTGCGGGTGAGCGTGAAGCTGGGGCTGCCCAGCCTCGTGCTGTACCTGCTGATCGGCCTCGTGATCGGCGAGTCGGGGCTTGGCATCCAGTTCTCCGATCCCGACGTCGCGCAGTCCTTCGCCTACGCCGCGCTGGTCGTGATCCTGGCCGAGGGCGGTCTGACGACCCAGTGGGACGAGGCGCGGCCCGTGTTCGGCATCGGGCTGTCGCTGGCCACCGTCGGCGTGGTCGTGAGCACGGCGGTCGTCGCGGTCATCGGGCACTACGCGCTCGGCCTGGACTGGCTGCCGGCGATCCTGCTCGGGGCGATCTTCGCGCCGACCGACGCGGCCGCGGTGTTCTCGACGCTGCGGCGGTTGCCGCTGAGACGGCGGCTGTCCGGCGCCCTGGAGGCGGAGTCGGGCCTCAACGACGCGCCCGCCATCGTGCTGGTGACGATCCTCAGCGTGGGCCACGGTCCCGAGGGCGGGTTCCTCCTGATCGGGCTGACGGTGGTGTACGAGCTGCTCGGCGGCGCAGCACTGGGCTACGTGGTGGGGCGGGTGGGTGCGGCCATCCTGCGCCGGACCGCGCTGCCGGCGTCGGGCCTCTATCCGCTGGTCGTGCTCACGCTGACCGTGCTCGCGTACGGCCTCGGCGCATTCGCCCACATGAGCGGGTTCGCGGCGGTGTACATCGCGGCGCTGGTGCTGGGCAACTCGCACCTGCCGCACCGCGCGGCCACGCGGTCGTTCGTCGAAGGGCTGGCCTGGCTGGCGCAGATCGGCCTGTTCGTCATGCTCGGCCTGCTGGCGTCGCCGGCGGACATGCCGGGCGCGTTCGTGACGGCGGTCGTCGCGGGCGCCGCGCTGACGTTCGTCGCGCGGCCGATCTCGGTGTGGGCGGCGACGGCGCCGTTCCTGATGTCGATCCGCGAGAAGGTGTTCCTGTCCTGGGCCGGGCTACGAGGCGCGGTGCCGGTCGTGTTCGCGACCATCCCGCTGGCCGAGGGCGTCGAACGGGCCGACTGGCTGTTCGCCGTCGTCTTCATCGTGAGCGTGCTGTACACGCTGATACAGGCACCGACGCTGCCCTGGCTGGCCGCGCGCCTCGGCATGGTGCCGGCCTTCCCCACCCGCGACGCCGACGTCGAGTCCGCGCCGCTGGAGCGGCTGGACGCCGACCTCATCCACGTCCGCATACCGCCCGGCTCGAAGCTGCACGGCGTCGAGGTCGCCGAGCTGCGGGTCCCGATCGGGGTCGGCATCGCGCTGATCGTCCGCGGCGACACGTCGATGGTCCCCGGTCCGCGAACCAAGCTGCTGCATGGCGACGAGATCCTCATCGTCGCGCCGCGAGCGCTGCGCCGTGCCACCGAGGCCCGGTTGCGCGCCGTCGGACGCCGCGGCCGCCTCGCCGGCTGGTTCGGCGAGCGCGGCGGGCCGCACCCCGACGAGGAGGATGAGGGCGTGCCCTAGGAGGCGGCCTCGCAGGGCGGCAGCTCGGCTGACGGCGTCGCCGGCGGCGCCGCGGGATCGGCCAGCGCCTCGAACGCGTTGCCGAGCACGAGGTCGATGGTCGCCTCGGTGCGCTCGTCGGGCACGTACACCGCGCCGGGGACGAGCGTCGCGACGAGCTCGGCGGCGGCCTGGTCGACGGCCCGGGACCGCACCTCGGCGGTCCCTTCGATGGCGCGGTCCAGCGGGTCGTTGTCGACGTCGACGACGACGAAGCCGCGGTCGCGGACCTGCCGGGCGATCGCCGACGCCAGCCCGCTGCGGTCGGTGGCGTTGTAGACGTTCACCTGCACCTCCGCCGGCGCGGGCGCGGCCGTCGGCTGGCCGGGAGCGCACGGCTGGCCCGTGGACGCCGCGGCACTGGGCTCCTCGTCGCCGACGACGTTGGCCCAGCTGTACCAGGCGGCCCCGATGACCACGCCGATCAGGACCAGCAACGTCGCCGACGTGCGGACGCGGCGCCAGCGGTGCCGGCGGGCGGCCTCCTCCTCGGTGAGCTGCTCATCCTCGAACGCCATGCGTGCTCCGGGGTCGGCGGCGTTGCCGCGCGGGCGGGGGTCGTGTGGTCAGGTCAGCCTAGCCGTGAGGCTCCCGTTTCCGCAGGTCATGCCTTGGTGTCGGGGAGAAGTAGGACACGGGCATGGATGACCGGCCGCTGTTGCAGCGCCGCACGGAGCGCGCGGTGCAGCCCGTCCTCGAGGTACAGCTCGCCGCGCCACTCGACCACGTGGGCGAAGAGGTCGCCGTAGAACGTGGAGTCGTCGGCGAGCAGGGTTTCGAGGTTCAGTGTGCGTTTGGTGGTGACCAGTTCGTCCAGACGGATCTGGCGCGGGGGAAGATCAGACCACGCCCGCAGACCCGTGTCGTGCTCGGGGTAGGGCTTGCCGTCTCCGACGCGCTTGAAAATCACCTAGCGCAGTCTAAACGGCGGGCGTCGTTTTGCCTGGCATATGCCGGACCACGTGCGAACGCGGCCGACGAGAGCTCGTTGGCCGCGTTCACGGTTCGCGGTGGTCAGGAGTAGGCCTCCACGGTGTTCGAGCAGTTGCGCAGCTGGCCGGTGGACATCTTCTTCTCACAGGCCCGGAAGATGACCCGGCGGCCCTCCGTGAAATCGTAGTTGTACGTCTTCGTGTCGATCGGGCCCTGGTCCGGGCCGCTGTCGCGATGCTGCCAGCCGCTGGACGTCGAGGGCGACTCACGCCAGACGCCCTGGGACAGGTAGGGCCCCTCGCACCAGGTGAACAGGGCCACCACGCGCCATCCGTTGGACCTGGTGTCCGACACTCGGAGGAGCTCGTCGCGCTCGTAGAACGTCACGGATCCTCCGGAGGTCTGCGCCGTCCAGGACTTGCCGTCCGGATTGGGTTGCTCCCAGCAGCCCCGGGTGGCGACGTCGCCGGGCTTCGGTCCGCTCGGCGCGGCATTGGCCGGCAGCACGACGGTGGTGAGTGCGGCGGCGCCGGCGACGGCGTAGGCCCATCGGGTCAGCGTCCGAAACCGCGGCGATCGGGTGCGGATCGTTGAACGTAGCGTGCTCATGTCGACGTGCTCCAAGCTCGGTCGATGACAGATGCCCGGAGTGTGTCGGCAGCGGCTTTCCCAGGGCTTTCCTTGCGACCTCTCGCGGCGTCCGGGGTCAGGACGGGGTCAGGACGGGGTCAGCTCGGCCAGCCGCCGGGCGAGGTAGCGGCGCTCGCCGTCGTTGCCGGCCACCGCGAGCGCCGCGCGATACTGCGTCGCGGCGGCCGTGTGGTCGCCGGCCCGGCGGAGCAGGTCGGCGCGGGTCGCGGGGAGCAGCGGGTACCCGACCAGCTCGGCGGCGACGGCCTCGACCTGTGCGAGGCCGGCGGCCGGGCCATCCGCCATCGCGACCGCGACCGCCCGGTTCAGCCGCACCACCGGCGTCGGCTGGTGCTCGAGCAGTTGGTCGTACAGCCGGACGATCCGCCGCCAGTCGGTGTCCTCGGCCCGGACGGCGACGGCGTGACAGGCCGCGATCAGCGCCTGCAGCTGGTACGGGCCGGGCTGCTCGTGTGCGAGCGACCGCTGGAGCAGCCCGACGGCGTCCGCGGCCGCCGCGCGGTCCCAGCGGTCGCGGTCCTGCTCCTCCAGCGGCACCAGCTCGCCGCCCGGGCCCGTGCGTGTCGCAGCGCGGGCGTCGTGCAGGCGGAGCAGCGCGAGCAGGCCCAGCGCCTCCGGCTCGTCGGACAGCAGCTCGGTCACCAGCGCGGCGAGCCGCAGCGCCTCGCGGGTGAGCTCCGGTCGCATCAGGCCGTCGCCGCTGGTAGCGCCGTAGCCCTCGTTGAACAGCAGGTACACGACACCGAGGACGGCTGTCGTCCGTTCGGGCAGCTGCTCCGGCGGCGGCACGCGGTAGGGGATCGCGGCGGCGCGGATCTTGTGCTTCGCCCGGACCAGCCGCTTGGCCATCGTCGCCTCGGGGACGAGGAACGCCCTCGCGATCTCCGCCGTCGTGAGGCCGGTCAGCGCGCGCAGCGACAGCGCGACCTGCGCCTCGAACGCCAGCGCCGGATGGCAGCACGTGTAGAGCAGGCGCAGCCGGTCGTCCGGCGGGTGGCTGCCTTGGTCGCCCTGGTCGCCGGGCGGCTCGTCCGCCGTCGCCGCGAGCAGCCGCAGCTTGGCGTCCCCGGCCTTCGCCCGCCGCAGCCGGTCCAGCGCCCGGCGGCGGGCGGCCGTGGTCAGCCATGCGCCGGGCCGGTCCGGGAGGCCGTCGCGCGGCCAGGTCTCCAGCGCGGCGGCGAACGCGTCGGCCGCCGCCTCCTCGGCGAGGTCCCAGTCGCCCGTGCCCGCGATCAGCGTCGCGACGACGCGGCCCCACTCGTCCCGGAACGCCGCGGCGACCGCGGCACCGACCTCGCCGTCGCCGACGTCTACGCCGACGTCGGCATGCCCCGCCCCTCCAGGGAGGGTGCCCACCCTATGGGCGGGTACCGACAGGTCGGCGTCGTTCATCGGACCGGGCGGATCTCGACCTGTCCGAACCGGGCGGCGGGGTGGCCGGCGGCGATCTCGACCGCCTCGTCCAGGCCGGCGCACTCGATCAGTGCGAAGCCGCCGATCTGGTCCTTCGTCTCCATGAACGGCCCGTCCGTCCGCAGCACGTCGCCGTCGCGCACCCGTACGGTCGTCGCCGCCCGGCTCGGGTACAGGCCCTCGTGTGCCCGCAGTACCCCGCGCCTCTCCAGATCGGCCATCCACGCGTGGAACCGGCGCATGCCGTCGTCGTCCACGATGTCCGGCTCGAGCTGCTCCTCGGCGCTGATCAGGAGCAGATAACGAATCGGCGTGCTCATGGTGTCCATCGTGCGCCATCTCGTTCGTCGTGGGGTCGACCGGTCGATACCAACTTCGAGGAGCTCCCCATGTTGACCACCACCTCCGCCGACGGCACCACGATCGCCTACGACCGCTCCGGCTCCGGCCCGCCGGTCGTCTTCGTGTCCGGCGCGTTCAACGACCGGCACACGCTCGCCCCGGTGGCCGCAGCCCTGGCGCCGTCCCACACCGTCGTCTGCTACGACCGGCGCGGCCGCGGCGACAGCGGCGACACCGCCCCCTACGCCGTCGACCGGGAGATCGAGGACCTCGCCGCCGTCCTCGCCGTGGTCGGCGGTTCGGCGGCCGTGTTCGGCTTCTCGTCCGGTGCGAACCTCGCCCTGCTGGCCGCCTCGCGCGGCCTCCCCGTGACGGCGCTCGTCATGTACGAGGCGCCGTTCGCCCTCAGTTCCGACGACCGGCGGCCCGCCGACCTGCCGTCGCGGCTGGCGGCGCTGATCGCGGCCGGGCGCCGCGCGGACGCCGTCACGACGTTCCAGTTGGAGGGCATCGGGCTGCCGCCGGACATGGTGGCCGGGATTCGGCAGTCGCCGTTCTTCCCCCAACTGGAGGCCATCGCCCCCACCGTCATCTACGACGCGACCGTCACCGCGCCGCCGTACGACCAGCCGACGCCGTCGATGCGCGCGCTCCAGGTTCCGGTGCTCGTCCTGACCGGCGCGCAGACCTGGCCGGTGCTGCGGCGGGCGGCCGAGGCGCTCCCGTCCCGCCTGGCCGACGCCCGCTACCTCACCGTCCCCGGCGGCGCGGACCACACGATCCCCGCCCCCGAGACGGCCGAGGTGGTGCGGACGTTCCTGGCCTGAAGCGGCCAGGCGGAAGGCCTCCACGGGACGGACGGGATCGATCGAGCCCGCCGTCGCGCGACCAGGAGCGGCACCGTCCCGGCCCCGGCGGGGACCGGTCGGTGCGTCTGCCCTGGTGGGGCCGAGCTGGCGGAGGATAGGGGATTCGAACCCCTGAGGGATTGCTCCCAACACGCTTTCCAAGCCCGTGACCAGGCGTTTTCCTGGATCCAGAACCGTCCGACCTGCAGACGATGGGTAGCACCTGCCTGTGCTATGGACGGGTCTGAACGGGCCCGAATGAGACGGAAACTGAGACGGGGACGGACGGCTCGCGGTCCACCTGGAGGCGGGATCTGCCTCATCAGTTAGTCGCCCCCGGCCGGTGCGTGAACACCGGACCGGGGACTTGATCCCAACCTGAAGACACCAGGGAGAGACCCATGGTCACCGTACCGAAGCCGAAGAAGCGAGAGATCATCACCCGGGCACCGTTCGTGCATCCCGACGTCGGCGAGATCGTTGCCTTCCACGATGAGGAAGGCCCGACTATCGATGTGACGATCCGCCCGGAGGGTAGCGAGGAGTACGCGCACTTCGGGCTCACCGCGGCCGACGCGCACCAGCTGGCCGACGAGTTGCACCGCATTGGCACCATCGTTCAGCGGGCCGGCTGGACCCCGACGATCCTGACGGATGCTCGGGCGTATCTGCCGGGCATGACCGACGAGCAGATCATCGAGCGGTTGGACCGGCTGTACCGCCGCTGGGGCGGACTCGTCATTGGGTTCCGCGGCCGGCTGGATCGCCGTGCCGGCCGGGCACTCGCGGTCGAGGTCCACATGGAGACGCTGGAACACACCGTCGGCTTGGTCGAGCAGCACGCAGAGACCTTCTCCGGGGTGCCGGAGCTGGCGGACGGGCTGGCGGAGCTGCGGTCCTCGCTGGAGGACGTGCGACAGCTGTACGTCGCTGAGCAGGAGCGTCAGCCGTGAGGGCCGTCGAGGACCGCGATGCGGCGTGCTCGGTGAAGTGGTGCGACGAGACCGGAACCCACGCCGTGCACCGCAAGTACATGGCGTCGGTGCCCGGAGGGGTCCGCGGTGGCGGCCTCGTTGGCGTGAACCTCGCGCAGCGGGTCCAACCGCGGGCGTCGGTGTGTGTCGAGCTGACGGTGACCACCCCGTGGGCGTCGACGTCCGGCTTCCTGTTCGCCGCCGCGTCCGTTCCCGACATCGCGGCGGCGCTGACCGAAGCGGCTGAGCGAGCGACCGAGCTGGGCGGAACGCGTGAACGGCGCGATTGATCGCTAGCGGCTCCGTGACGGTGGCCGGTTCGTTGCCTCAGATTCCCGGATGCCGGGACGAGCGACGAGCCGGCCGCCGTGAGCGGTCCTCGTACGGATGGCTTGGCGATGACCGTGGACTGACGTGAGATACCGCCTGCCTACTAGAAGTTGTGAGGTATATTGATGGGTGCCTGGGTGATTCACGAACACCCTGACGTGGCCAAGTGGTTGGAGGGCCTGACTGGAACGACGGCGGTGACTGTTGCCGCAGCCCTTGACCGCCTGGCCGAGGATGGGCCGGCGCTGGGTCGGCCGACGGTGGACAGCATCAAGGGCAGCCGGCACCACAACATGAAGGAGCTGCGTGCGCGCACGGTACGGATCTTGTTCGTGTTCGATCCACGACGTGCCGCCATCCTCCTGGTGGCCGGCGACAAGCGAGGCGAGTGGGAGCGCTGGTACAAGGCGTCCATCCCGCTCGCAGACGACCGATACGACGAGTGGCTGACCATACTCGACGAGGGCAAGGCATAGGGGGCGAGATGACTCAGGAGATCGAGGCCACGACCAACACCGCGCGCTGGCCGACGTGGACCGAGACCCGCGCGACGCTGAACCTCGACGAGGCGGCGGTTGCCCGGGCACGCGCCGAGCTGGAGGCGGAGGAGGCCGCGTACCGCCTGGCGGAGATCCGGCGCGAACAGCACCGCACCCAGACCGACGTCGCCCGCGACATGGGCGTCAGCCAGAAGCGCGTCAGTGAGATCGAGCGCGGCGACCTGACCCGCACCGAGGTCGACACGATCAGCCGCTACGTCGCCGCACTCGGCGGCCGCATCCGCATCGTGGCCGACTTCCCCGGTCACAGCATCACCGTCCGTTGACCACCGTCGCGTACGAGGTCGTGGAGGTACCTTGAACGATCGATCGCTCTTGGGGACGCATCGCATCGGGCTGGGTGTCACTGGCCCCAGCTCGCCCGCGAGTGGTACGAACAACGTTCGACGCCGAGCATCCCAACTTCCCGAAAGCGGACCACACATGTGGTACGTTTTCGGGAAGTTGCCTAAGGGGTGGAGGGTCAGTGGCCGAGCCACAGAGATCGAATCTGTACGAGACGATCATCTACGAGGGCGAAGCCGCGGAGGCTCGCCTCTGGCAGCTGTGTCGAGCTCGTTCGGAGGCTTTTGCCAGAGCAGCGCTGAGGGGGCACGAGAGGCGTCGCCAGCTTCTGCCCGTTCACCCGCTGACTTACCACGGCCAGGTCGTCTGGGGCGAGACGATCGCGGCACTCAGGCAACAGTTGCTCTCCCTTCAAACGGGTTGGGAGATTGACCGTAGCCTTGGGTACGAGACGAGTCACAACCCCCAGCTCAATGTTGATATTGCTGTCGTCGGTGGTGACGTCTTCACCGGAGTTCACGGGTTCAGACATCCTCGTACAAATAGGCCGCGCGGTCCCGTGTCGCACAAGCGCGTAGAGCACAACCGGGCTCAGTTGGCCCTTGACATCAGTGGCCTCAGGCCTGAGGACATTCAAGATGCGGAGCTTGCGGAGACTTGGTTCTTCCTAATGCACGGGCGCGACGATGTGCTCTACTCAGAGATATCGAGCCCGATGGACCTGGGTCTTCATCGCCGCGTTAGTCAGTGGGGCGAGCGGATCTTGCTGCCGCCACAGCCGATGGTGGGCGCAGTGACGCCGATCCCTTCGGATCAAGAGCCTGATGAGGGAGCGATCGTCCGTGTCGGCCGCAAGGCCTAAGGATTCGTTCAATCCCCAGCGCCTTCGCCTTGCCCGTGAGTTGAGGGGGATCACCAAAGAGGCGTTGGCAAGGGCGTGTGGTGTAAGCCGGCGTGCCGTTACTGATTGGGAAAGCGGAAAGGTTGAGGAGCCACGCGTCGATGCAATCTCCGCCGCGCTGGCCTTTCCCGAGAGCTTCTTCTTCGGCGACGATCTGGCGGAAGTTACTGAAGACGATGCTAGCTTCCGTGCATATTCGGCTCTGTCCGCGAGGCGTAGCAAGAGCGTTCTGGCGCTGGCGTCCATTACGCGCGGGGTTTTCAGTTGGATGGATGAACACTATGAGACTCCGAGTGTGGATATACCAAAGATCGGGGATCTGCTTCCTGTCGAGTGTGAAGGGGAGCCAGATCCCGTACAGTCTGCATATTCGCTTCGGAGCATTTGGGGACTTAGCGCGCGCCCAATTGTCGACATGATGGCATTGCTGGAGAGCCGCGGAGTGCGCATCCTGGCGCTACCTGGATCATCGGTCGATATTGACGCATTTTCATTCTGGCGCGAGGGCAGACCGATTGTGTTCCTCGACTTGGGGAAATCGGCTGAAAGGTTGCGGTTCGATCTCGCGCACGAACTTGGTCATCTTGTCATGCACTACGGGGTCCGAACCCGAGGCGAGCGAACGTATGAGGCGGCGGCGAACATCTTCGCGAGCACGTTCTTGATACCAACTGATGGCATCTTGGCGCAGATAAGGGCGCGCCCGACGTTGGATGACGTCTTTACGCTCAAGCGACACTGGAAGGTTTCTGCGACGGCAATGGTGCGCCGTCTACATCAGCTCGGTTCGATTAATGATTGGCAGTATCGAACGTGGATGGTCGATCTAAGTTCGCGTGGTTTTAGATCGTCTGAGCCGGGTGGTATCGATAGGGAGATGTCCACTCTCTTACAAAGAGTCCTGGCTCTCGCAAGAGAAGACGGTTGGAGATTGAGGCGCCTCGCTTCAGAGCTGCGAGTACCGCTCCAAGATCTCGAAGGTGTTCTGGCCGGCTTGGCAGTTATCCCAGTGGACGGAAGCGGCGAAGACGCGCCACGAAGCCTCGGACACCTAACTTTGGTGAAAGGCACCAAGTTTTCGTAGGTCGATTTGTGCATCGAGTGTTCATAGATTTCCTTGCCCAAGAGCCTATTTGTTCCACTGGTTAAGGTTCCTCAAGCGATCAGACTGAGGCGTCGTTCTCGTAGCTGCCGCCTGTTGGCCGGCGCGGAGTGGGTCAATAGGCGGCGGAGCCGATCACGAAGTGACGCCGTAGGCGCTGTTGAGGCGCGGAGCAGAGGTCATAAGGATGGCTGCGCAGAGAGCGGTGCCGGTGGTGACGCTCAAGCCCGGGGTGCTTCGCAAGAGGCCGACGCGTGCCGCTTGGGTGTTGCGGCGCAGGGACCGGCGCGCCAGCGCCGCATGCCCGAAGTGGCAACACCCAAGCAGCGACGGGGCGGTGGCGGCGCGAAGCGCCGCTCTTGATCTCAAAGAGGTCTATCCGGCAGACGGAAGGAATGCCCGCAGACGAAGTGGCCTCTCGCCCTGTCGCGGGCGAAGCATGATGGCTGGAGTGTCAGCGCTGTTGATGGCCGGCCGCGTGTCAGGCTGTCGTGATCGACGACGTTCTGTGGGGGATTGAGCAACGGTCGGTCGGGGTGCCGGCGGTGAGGTCGGCGTCGGGGTTGGGCGCACTTCTTGTGCTAAGTCCCGGGGTGCATAGCTGGATCAGTCAGGAACCGCGGGATCAGTCGCCCAGTTGGCGCGTATTCCAAGGAACATTTAGCGCATAGACCACAGCGTTGTGGAGGATATACGATCCTCGCCGCTTGAACTTATATGTATCGCGCCGGTGATAAAATTGGACATATCCCGAGCTCTGGTCATAGTTCCCAATCGCGCCCTGCAAGAAGAGGTACTCACCCAACTCTCTAGCGGATATAACGTCCGCCAAGCCCTCCTCGTTTATCCCAGCCTCAAGGTCATTGAGATCAAACTTGCGCGCGGGCAGAGAACCGAGCACCCCATCGAGACTGGCGACCACCCTCGAAGGTAGCAAGCCGACAGCCTCAGCAATCAACTCGGATAGAAAATGATTGCTTGCAAATCGATCGGCAGCCGCCCTAACGAAGCGGCCGGACAATTGATGGCCGCCGGCGACCTCCTGTAGCGTATTGAATAGTTGGGATATATCGCGAGGCGTGTAACGCGTGAACTCCAACACGTATCGAAGCGCCTCCACAGCTCCACCTTGCTTGCCGACCCGTACGGACCGAGGAAGGCATGCGAGGAGGAAATCTGCATCTACCTCCGCCTTCCGCGCCAAATACTCCCATAGCAGCACTTCGCGCGGATCGGCCGCCTCCGCATGCCACTCGATGTGCACTGCTCCATCTGCCGCTATTTTTGGCGCGTCGGCGAACTGCGTGTGCCGGAATACGTCGCTTCGGCACATCACCATTACGTAGATATGGCACTGCGAAATCTTTGACGCCTCCCGCCGGAGGGTGTCGGCAACCCGGACGAGAGCCGCCAACGTTTGCCAGTATGCCGGGTTCTCCGAAATGGCCTTGTCTAATCCATCGATCGCTAAGAGATGCCGATTCGGCGTCGTCGCTTGAAGGATAAGGCGCAGGACGGCATCGCCGACCTGGCCCGGACTCAGCGTTTCGGTGTCGCTCGACGACCTGCCGAACTCGCCAAAGGGTACACGAATGAGTGCCCTACGCTCGCGGACCCGACGCAAAACTTTCGGATAGTCATCCGATGCTAGGCCCGCTTCCTGCAGGTCGCTGAGGAGTCGAATCGCCTGTGGATCGCGGCTAATCGAGCTCGCCGGATCTGAAAGAAGGGATTCAAGGAGACGGACCGACAAGAAGAGTTTCCAAGCAGCATCCGTCATGCTGTTCATCTCGCCACTCACAAGTTTGTGATCCAACGAAGTGAGAGGGCTCTGCGTACGATTTAGCTCGTCAAAGTCAACGTGCTTAGCAAAAATTGAAGGCTCTCCGAGTTGCGCCTCCCACTTTAGCGATACGAACGCGGCGGCGGCGCTCTTGCCAGCTCCCTTTGGACCAAGAATTAAGAACCGCTCGTGATCGGCAACTTTTTCGGCAAGGCTCCAGCGGTCGAAATATGTCCTACGAAAGCGTTCGGGGTCCTTTGCCACTTCATTTTCGGCGGCCGCTAAGCCGAAGTAGAGTGAGCGGAAGCCCCGGTCAGCAGGTCGCCCGGCTCCAGCCCGCGAGCGGTGTGATGTGCCTCGATCGTCTGTCATCTGAACAACCTAGTGGAGCAAGTAGGTTCGCCGCACCGGAGCAGAGGAAGCGGCCGCTGGTCGGACCTTAGCGCTTCCAGCTCCCCGACGCCGGGCTTCCTGCCGGCCACGGAGTCATCCTGCAGGCTACATGCAGCACCGCCGTTTCCACATTAAGGTGGTGGGATGCGCTGCGCATCAGCCGTCGGGCACCAGCCGAAACTATCCACGGATGGCTTCTGTGCTCTGGCTGCCTTGAGACCATGACGATGTGGCGAGCAGTTGCTAGAGAGGCTGGTCTACGGTCAATCGATAGGTCGACTTATATGCCTGTGAAAAGTTGGTACCGCCAGGCTGTCGTCCGTTCTCAGGACTCTCGGCTATAGCTAGATTTAATGCCAGGACCTGCGCCAGCAGATCCTCATTTGGATTGAATCCGTAAGCGTCCAACACGCTTCGATCGAGGGCATCGTGAAGTTGTCGTAGCTCGGACCGTCCAGGCTCGCGCAGAGTGTTGTACTGTTGCGCAAGCGTGAGCCCTCGGTTGAGGTAGTCCTGCCGAAGAGCAATGATCTCAGCTGAGAGCCTAGCGATATCATCAACCTGGTTGGCTGTCGGCTCGGTAGGCCAGGGGAATGTATTCCAGACGGTAGTCGGTGTGTATCTCGGATCACGCTTGAGCTTCGAGCACCTTTCGTCGAACCACATTCGATGAAGGTTGGATGAGAGAACCCCGAACGAATAGTCGTCGTCGAAGGCGAAGACTTGCAGGGATGCGTCTGGCCGTATCGAAGAGTCCACAAACTGGTAGATGGATCGGCGGCCTTCGGCCGCGACTATAGTGAGGGCGAGATACCTGGGCAGTCGAGTGATAGCTCTGATCAGATCGTCCCGGCGATAGGCATGGCGCCACCAGTTCGACAGGAATTTCGCATGATGTTCATTCACATTCGCTTGCGGGTTGGCGATCCGTGCCTCCGCGTTTCGATTAGCCTCCTTGATGGCTGCCTCTTGCCTCTTGGGAAGGACTTGCTCCCTGAGGTGCGCTATCGCTGCGGGATAGGCGGCAGTCGCTTGGAGTTGATCAGTGGCGGGGATATCAATGACGTAGTCGGCTAGCGCCAATTCCTTGATCAACGAGTCCCCGCCAACCGTTGGATGAATGACTTCGTGGGACCCGGGATCCTTGGCTATGAGCATCCTCGCTTGGTCGCGAGTGAGTCTAAAGCCCGTGACATTTCCCGTCGTCTGACCTTGAAAGCAAACCTTCGGCTTCTGGTTAATGCGCAGGGGAATTGCTCGCGCAACATCGGTGCTGGGGCGTAGGGACGCAGGGATATGGTCAACAGGCAACCTCAACTCGCCGTTGTCGAGCCAAAGGATGCGTTCCTGGGGCGCATGGCGTTCACCCTTGATCCAGTTAACAATCGAGACATGCACGACGGCGTCGCCGGACCAGGGCTGGGAGGACACGGCATCGTAGATGACCCCCTCGTGGGCGGTGACGTAGTCCAGGGATACTGCTCTTGAACTTGCGTCGCGTATGGCCTGCGTAGCTACCAGGCCGGCGCGACCGCCTTCGGACAAAGCGTCGTGCGCGAGTGGGAACCAATAGCATACGAAGTCGGATACACCACCGATACGCGGGTGCTGACGGGCCAACCGTTGGGTATAGGTAAGGCCAAGCTCGTCGATCATCTTCCGTCGGCCAAGGTACGGCGGGTTACCAATGATTACGTCTGCCTTGGGCCATGGCGCGAATAGGGCGTCGTCGCGTCGGATGGAGTCGTCGAGATTGTCTAGGGGAAGAACATCTTCATGCTCGTCGAGCTCGTCGGCGGCGAGCTTCTTCGCGAGCATCATGGTTACCTTGGCGACTTCGACCGCGAAGGGGTTGTTGTCCATCCCCAAGAAGTGATCAGGCGTAACGTAGGAGAGTGACCTTTGGTCCGCCAGTTCCATAGATCGCCTCCTGTCCTCGATGAGAAGTTTGACCTCGTTCTCCAGGCGCCTCATTTCGCGATAGGCGACGTACAAGAAATTGCCAGAACCGCACGCAGGATCGAGCACACGGAATGCGCCCATTGCTAGTCGCAGACGTTCCAGGTCCTTGATCGATCTGGTTTCGGAGATCTTCTCGGTCCATGGCTTGACGATGGTGGGAAGGACGACCTTCGCGATGTCTGCCTGCGATGTGAAGTGCGCTCCGTAGGCGTGCCGTTCTCCTTGATCCATCGAGGCCTCGAAGAGGGTTCCGAATATCTCGGGCCGTACTGCCGCCCAGTTGGTGGCGGATGCTTGGCGTAGGGCGGACAGTTCGGCATCGACCAATTCAATCGGTTCGATGTTCTTGAAGAGCCCACCGTTGAAGTAGGGCGTTCCCTTGTATCGGCCTCCCGTCGTGCGCCCCGGCGTATTCATCTCTCGGAAGAGCGCACCGAGCAGGTCATAGGTGTCGGCCGCGCGGTGTGCATCTTCGATCGCCCGCGTAAAGTACCTTCCGGGTAGTAGTCCAATGTCCTCGGCAAACATCGCTACGACGGATTGGAGCACGAAATGTTGGGCCGTGTTTCTGCCTATGCCGCGGGCGTGGAGGTGGCGGAATACCCCAGATACTTGTGCGGCTGCGTCGCGGGTGACGGCGACGAGGTCATTTCTGAGGATAGGTTCCTGTTCGACCGGCAGCATGAATGCAAGCGCGTCGTATCGTTCCGGTAGGTCTTCAATCGAGATGCGCTCGACAGGTTCGTCGAGTTGCTGGTCGAAGTCATAGATCCAGAACTCGTCGAAGTTGCAAAGTACAACGTAGCGCGGCCTGTTGGGAACAGCCTCTAGCCAGTACTGGAATGCTTGCCTATAGTGCCGGGAGAGGTCCGTACCTGCCTTCTTCATCTCGACCAGGCATCGCGGCTTCCAGATCAGATCGGCAAACGATATGCCGCGGTGGTCTGAGCGCTTAATCCTTGCCTCCAGGACTGCACCAACCTCGCGGATGCCTGGGTGGCCGAATGCTTGAAACAGTCGCTCAAGGAACAGTGCGGCTTCGCCCTTCTCGTCCCCTACCAGCCTGGCCTTTCGCCAAGCGACAAAGGCGGCAAGGCTCGCGCGAACAGAGTTGGGTTCCATGTAGCGGAGCCTACGCCGAGGGACGGACACTTGTGGGCATTGCATAGTGCGCGTGGCTGTGGGCGAGTCAGAGGACTGTGTGAGTGATGCGACGACGTCTTCCCAACGGGCGAGCTTGGACGAATGCCGGATCGATGAGCCGCATAGGCGGCTGGTGTAGGAGTGGCGGCCAGTTGCGACTGTCTAACGCGAAAGACGGGAGCTATAGCCCCTGTGGACGAGCCTGTTGTAGGCGTCCTGGACCTGCCTTGGCACCGGCTGCGAGATCGAGAATCCACGCTCGGCGTAGAGCCTGATGCGCTGCGTATCGCCCACCAGCATGTTGATGACGCGGTCGTCGTCGGCGATGGCGTGGAGGTAGTCGCGGAAGCTCTGCAGCCGGGATGAACAGATAACGTCGACGTCTGGCCATTGCTTGCGGCAGGTGGCGTAGGCGCGGCGCTGTTGGTAAGGCCGGGTGATGAGCGTGACGGATTGAGGCGTGATGCCCTGCTCGTCGAGGAGCTGCCTAGCGAAGGTGAGGTTCTCGGCCGTGTTGGTCGCGCGTGGCTCGATGAGGATGGCGTCGGCGGGCACGCCGAGTTCGGTGGCTCGTCGCGCGTAGTGGACGGCTTCGCCGTCAGGAAAGAGTCCGACGGTTGTGGGTGCGTTGGCGCCGGTGAACACGACTAGCGGGAACATGCCGCGGTGGTAGAGATCGGCCGTGTGGTCCGCGACACCGGGGTCGTGGCTGCCGAGACCGATGCCGACGTCCGTGGGGCGCAACTCGTGGTGCAGCTGGTGGTAGTCCCAGAGGATCTGCGCGTCCGCCAGGACGTCATCGGGCAGTCCAGGTCGGTCAGCGCTCATGGTCGTCAGCTACCCACTCAGTCGGGGACCTTGAACGTGTAGCTCCAGGAGAACCGCGACGCCGAGTGCACGCCGCGGGCGAACTCGACCACCTTGCCACTCTCGGTGGTGGTGTGCCGCTGAAGGATCATGACCGGCTCGCCGGCCGGCAGCTCCAGCGTCTCGCGTTCGTCCGGCGTCGGCATGCGTGCATAGAAGGTCTCGGCGATCTCGTGCGGTTCCAGGCCCTGCAAGGTCAGCACGGCGAACCCACCTCCCCGGCCGGCGGGTCCGGGTGTGGGGTCGACGATGGGTGTTCCCTCGACGTCTTCGGGGCGGTAGTAGCTGGCGAGCGTGTGTGTGGGTGTTCCGTCGTCCTTCACGAGCCGGGCGCGCTCGTAGACCGTCGACCCGACCGGCACAGACAGTGCGGTCGCGGTCTCTTGGTCGGCGGGGACCTGCCGGACCGTCTGTGTCTGATCGGTCCACTTCCACGGCCGGCCCGACGCCTCACGGTCGGCGGCGAAGGCGACGAGGTTGCCGAACTTCCACTTGCTCTTGGCGTACCGCTCCGCGCCGAGGCGCTGCATCGGAGGCCGGATGCGAACGACGGTGCCGCGGCGGCGGACGGGCGTCACCAGTCCTTCCGCAGCCAGTAGTGAGACGGCGTTACGGACCGTCTTCACGTTGACGTCGTGCTCGGCGGCTAGTTCGTCCTGCTTGGGCAGCGTGGAGCCCTCGGGATAGTCACCCTGCAAGATCGCCGCTCGGAGCATGTCTGCCAGCTCGCGGTAGCCGGTGGCCATGGCGTCACCTCCAGCCGATAACGGTACCTCTACTCATCGTCTGCGCGGCAGGCGGGTTATAGAGCTACCTCTATTGACACTTGCGATGACGAGATGTTCTATAGAGGTACCCCTATCGGTCAAGGGTGGTCGTGACCGCCCAGAGGAAGCAAGGAGCAGGGCATGGCACTACAGCGAGGGCACCGGTTCCCGGTGGAGTTCGGTGAGGCGTTTCCGCGGGGTCTGGTGTTGGTCGGTGAGATCGAACCGGATCTGGAGTACCAGTCGCAGGAAGAGAGGGCGCGGGGCAAGGAGCAGCGGCAGCTCATGGACGAGGTGACGGGGCTGCGGCAGTGGCGGGCGACGGTGACTGACCCGGATGAGCAGAAGGCGAAGCGCGCCAGCTTCGAGGTGATCTTCATGGCGGAGGTGCAGCCGGCGCCGTTGCCGGATGAGGTCTTGCCGGGGATGCGCCCGGTGGAGCTGGTCGGGTTGACGGCGTCGCCGAAGGTGATGGGTCAGGGCGAGTTCAAGTTCCTCGGGTACGAGTACCGCGCGACCGGGGTCAAGGCTCCCGGCAGCGGTGAGGTTCCGCGTTCGGCTGGGCGGTCCGAGGGGTCGGCGCAGGAGCCGGCGAAGGCGACCGGCGAGAAGAAGGTCGGCTGATGGCGGCCGCGACAGTGCAGGCGCCGTCGGATGTGTATCGGGCGGCGGACTGGCTGGCCGGGCGGCATCCGTGGGTGCGGCAGCTGGTCGAGCGGATCGCCGGGCGCATCGACGTGCATCCGGACTGGCCGGACACCGTCGCTGGGGCCGTGAACGGGCATCTGGCGCACTCGGCGGCGTGGGCGGAGTACGAAGACCGCTTCCCGCCGCCGGACGACGACGCGGCGTTCTGGGAGTGGCAGGAACGCGGTCCGCAGGCGTCGCGTGAGGTGCAGGCGTACGGCGTGATGTCGAGTGGGGAGAAGAACCTCGTTCGCCTGGTGGCCACGCTTGGTGGCCGGGTGGCGTGGTCGCCGATGGATGTGTCGTTCGATCAGCGCGGCGCGGCTGTGCTCGCGGACTGGCTGGCGGTCGTGCACGCCCAGCTGCCGGCGTGGCTGTACCCGGCGGCGTCGGATGACGCGCTGGTGGTGCGGCTGGCCGCGGTGAGTGACGCGGTCAACGGTGAAGGAGTGGCCGCGTTCTCGCGATGAGTCCCCACCGGGGACGGGTCAAGGCCTAGACAACCGCCCGTCCCCGGTGGCCCCAATCAACACCCCCGAATGGAGGGGATTGGTGTGTCCCAACCTACCTCGTGGCGACTCCCGCTCGCCGTCTACGCGCTCGTGGCGGTCGCGCTGCTGATCGTCGCCCCGTGGGTCGTCGCGTCCGTCGACGCCGACCTGGACCGCACGTTCGAGGAGCAGACCGCCGACGTGGATCGGTGTGGTGAGCGGGCATGAACGGCGACCCGGTCCTGTTCGGTGTGCTCCCGCATGACGTCACTGCGACGGCGTACCTGTTCCGCTGCGTGGTCTGTGGGCGTCATCTGGCTCCCGAGCCTGAGACGCCGTGCACGGGCTGCGTGAAGCCGTCTCGCCGGCCCTCGCGCACAACTGCGCGGCGGCGCACGAAGGCGACGTCGTGATCACGGTTCTAGTGGATTGCTCGCGCTGCCCGCGCCTGGTGACCGTGGCTGAGGGGTGGTTCTACCCCGCCACGGGCGAACGGCTGTGCGCCGGCTGCCACGCCACCGCGCACGCCCGCCACCTGGCGCTGACGACCTCCCGCACCTCTGAGGTGACCCCGGTGCAACCAACGAAGCGGACGACGCCTGATCGGGGCGTTCAGAGGCCGGCTGGGAGGTGGACGCGATGATGTGGCTCCTCAAAGTCGTGACGGGCGTGTGGCTGCTCCAGCTCGCGTGGCGGTTCAAACGAGCCCTGGCCGCCGCAGCCCTCGCCGTGTTCGTCTTCGCTGCCTATGGCTGGGCCGGCTTCGTCGTCCTGGTCGTCGGTCCGCCGCTGCTGGCGATGGTGTGGCGCTGGGTGCACCCCTGGTCGTACTGGCGGTACGTGGGCTGGCTGCTGGCGCGGCACCGGCTGCGCACGACCTACGGCCTCCGCTGGGCCGAGGTGATGCAGTCCTGCCGCCTGCACCGCCCGATCCCCGGTCGCCCCGGCGAGTACGCGACACCCCGGCTCGTGCGGGTGTCGGAGAGCGCGGTCGGTGACGTCCTGCACGTGTGGCTGCTCACCGGGCAGGAACCGGGCGACTTCGAACGCCAGGCCGCCGAACTCGCCCACGCGCTCAACGCGCCCGCCGTCCGGGTCACCTCCACCGGTCCCGGCCTCGTCGACCTGACCTTGGTGGAGCGTGACGTGCTCGCTGACGGCGTCGTGCTGGGCGACGTCGAACCGGTGACGGACCTCCGGGCGGTGCGGTTCGCCGTCGGTGAAGACGGCGAGTGGCGGACTCGCGATTACGCGAATATCGCCGCCGAGGTCGGCGGTGGAGTCCCCGGCTCCGGGAAGACGGCCGGAGAAACAGGCCTGGCGTGCGGGCTGATCCAGAACCCAGCCGTGCAATACGTCGTCATCGACGGCAAGGGCGGCGAGGACTGATCCTGGATCACCCCACGCGCCGCCGCCTACACCAACGAAGACGAAGACCTGAACGTCGTCCTCGAGCTGGTCGAGTCCGTGCACCAGCTCATGCGCGCACGTTTGAAGACGCAGAAGACGACTCGGGGGCAGGCGAACTTCTGGAACCTGCCCCTCGACCCGCAGCATCCGGTGATCTTCCTCGTGGTCGACGAGGTCCAGACGTTCACCGACTCCAAAGGCATGGACAAGGACACCAAGACCGTGGCGGCCACGATCACGGCCCGGTTGTCGGCGCTGGTGAAGAAGGGCCGCTCCGCGGGCATCATCACGCGCCTGCTGACGCAGAAACCCACGTCGGATGCGATCCCGACCGCGATCCGCGACAACGCCAGCGTGCGGACCGCTTGGCGGGTGCTGTCCGATGACGCGGCCGAGGCGATCCTCGGACCCATCGTGCGCGGGTCGGCGGTGTCGCCGGTGGACATCCCGGTCGGCATGCCCGGTGTCGCGGTCGTCGCCGACGCCGGCGGGCAGCTCGAACGGGTCCGGTTCCCCTACGTCGACGAGCACACCGCCCAACAGATCGCCACCCGCACTGCGGAGCTACGCCGCGACCTGGCCGACCTCGCCGGCCCGCAGCAGCCCGCCGACAAGACGCCCGCGGACGAGGAGGCGACGACGTGACGGCCCTGCCTAATGACGCGACGATGCGCGAGCTCGCGGCCGGTGAGCGGGTGTGCGTGCGGCCGATCCTGCAACGCGTCACCGACACCCTCACCGGCACCGTCCGCACCGTCGTCATCCCGTGCGGGGCCACGCGGGCGAAGGTGTGCCCCTCGTGCGCGGACGCTGCCCGCCGGCTGCGGATTCAGCAGTGCCGCGAGGGCTGGCACCTCACCGAGGACCCACCCAAGCCAGAACCCGACCCCGACGGCGCAGAGGGCGACGACGTCGACCAGGACGACGACGAGACGGGGCGTCGGGTGCGGTCGACTCGGCGGCGGCAGGACGCGCCTGATCTCCCGCGGCTGGCGGTGTCGGACCGCACCACCGGGCGGGTGTTCACCTCGGCGGACGGGAAGACCTATCGGCCGTCGATGTTCGTGACGCTGACCCTGCCGTCGTACGGCCGCGTCACGGGCGAGGGGGTGCCGGTCGACCCGCGCGCATATGACCATCGGCGGGCCGCGCTGGATGCGATGCACTTCCCGAAGCTCGTGGACCGGTTCTGGCAGAACCTCCGCCGCGCTACCGGGTACTCGGTGCAGTACTTCGCCACCGTCGAACCCCAACGCCGCCTCGCGCCGCACCTGCACGCCGCGATCCGCGGTGCCATCCCGCGCAAGCTGCTGCGTCAGGTGGTCGCGGCGACGTATCACCAGGTGTGGTGGCCGCAGCTCGACGAACCCGTCTACACCGACCCCGAGACGTTGCCGGTGTGGGACGAGCTGGCGCGGGCCTATGCCGATCCGCTCACTGGTGTGGTGCTGCCGTCGTGGGATGAGGCGCTGGATGCCCTGGACGACGACCCGGACGTGAGGCCGGCGCACGTGATCCGGGCGGGGTCGCAGGTCGACATTCAGGGCGTCATCGCAGGAACCCCGCTGGCGGACCGGGTCGTCGGCTACCTGACGAAGTACCTCACGAAGTCGATCACTGACCCGCTCCACGACGACTCCGACGGCGAGGCACCCGTGTCAGCCGCGCGCAGGGCGCACATCGACCGGATCGCAGAAGAGGTCCGGTGGCTGCCGTGCTCACCCACGTGCGCGAACTGGCTGCGCTACGGCGTCCAGCCCAAGGACGCGAAGGGCGGCATGGAGCCGGGCCGCTGCGGGTCGAAGGCGCACGACCGCGACCATCTCGGCCTCGGTGGCCGCCGCGTCCTCGTCAGCCGGCGGTGGACGGGCAAGACTCTTGACGACCATCGCGCGGACCGCGCCGCCGTCGTCCGCGCGGTCCTGGCCGAGGCCGGGATCGAGATGGATGACCACGACGAGCTTTCGGCAACCGAAGCCCGGCCAGACGGCCTGCCCCGCTTCGTCTGGACCACGACCAAGCCGGGCGACCTCGACGCCCCGGCCTACGCCCGGCTCATCGCCCACGCCATCGCACAGAAACACCGCTGGCGAACCCAGTACAAGGACGCCAGGACCCGCGCCGGACCCCAGGCGCTCAGTCTTTCGGCAACTGCAAGGCCTGCCGCTGCCCCGGCGGCGTAACGGAAGGAACAGCCCGTATGAACCACGACGAGACACTGATCGAAATCCGATCAGCCGGTGACGTCCTGACCATCGAGGAAGCCGCACGCTATCTGCGCATCGGCCGGACCACGATGTACGCGCTGGTCATGGACGGAGCGGTCCGCTCCATCAAGATCGGCTACCTCCGCCGCGTGCCGCTGGAGTGCCTGCGCGAGTACGTCGCGGACCAGCTGAGCCGTGCCGAAGCTGCGGGACAGGTGGCGTGATGGCCACCCGCAGACCCAACGGCGCGTCGAGCATCTATCTCGGTAAGGACGGCGACTGGCACGGCCGCGTCACCGTTGGCATCAAGGACGACGGCTCCCCGGACCGCCGACACGTGCAACGCAAGACCGAAGCCGAGGTCATCGCCGCGGTGCGCAAGCTCGAACGCGACCGCGACGCCGGAGCCGTACGCAAGGCCGGCCAACGGTGGACCGTCGAGAGGTGGCTAACCCATTGGATCGAGAACATCGCCGCTCCGCCCGCGATCAGCGAGTACACGCACGACGGGTATCGCCGGGACATCAGGGTTCACCTGGTGCCCGGTGTCGGGAAGCACCGCCTCGAACGCCTGCAGCCCGAGCACCTGGAGAAGCTGTACGCGACCATGCAGAAGGAGAAGGGTCGCAGCGCGGGAACGGCGCACCACGTGCATCGGACCATCCGGGCCGCGCTGAACGAAGCCGTGCGACGCAAGTACCTGACCTCGAACCCGGCCACCCAGGCGAAGGCTCCGAACGTCCAGGAGATCGAGGTCGAGCCGTACGACATCGACGAGGTCAAGCGGCTGCTGAAGGTGGCCGGCGAGCGCCGGAACAGTGCCCGGTGGGCGGTCGCGCTGGCGTTGGGTCTTCGACAGGGTGAGGCGCTGGGGTTGAAGTGGTCGCATCTCGACCTGGAGACCGGGACCTTGCGCGTCCGCCGTAGCCGGCTGCGGCCGAAGTTCGCCCACGGCTGCGGCGAGACGTGCGGACGGCAGAAGGCTGGCGACTGCCCGCAGCGCATCCAGGTCAACGCCGACACGAAGGACACGAAGTCACGCGCCGGCCGCCGCGTCGTCGGACTACCGACCCAGCTCGTCACGCTGCTCGAAACTCACCGGAAGGAGCAGGACGCCGAGCGGATCGCCGCCGGGGATGACTGGAAGGACGAGGGCTGGGTGTTCGCCAAGCCCAACGGGAGAGCGCTCGCCCCGGCGACCGACTGTCACGAGTGGAAGCGGCTGCTGAAGTCCGCCGGCGTTCGTGACGGCCGGCTGCACGATGCCCGGCATACGGCGTCGACCGTGCTGCTGATCCTCGGCGTGCCGGAACGCACCGTCATGTCCATCATGGGATGGTCGTCGACAGCGATGGCGGCCCGATACCAGCACGTCACCGACCCGATCCGACGAGCGGTCGCGGCGCAGGTGGACGGGCTGCTGTGGGCGGACCAGGGCGACGACGAGAAGGCCGACGGCGAAGGCAAATGAGACGAGAACTGAGACGAACGGCCCCACCGGCCCGACCTCGCTTGAGGCCGGTCGGTGCGTCTGCCCTGGTGAGCGTGGCGGAGGATAGGGGATTCGAACCCCTGAGGGATTGCTCCCAACACGCTTTCCAAGCGTGCGCCCTAGGCCACTAGGCGAATCCTCCGTCGGAGAGGTTATCGGACGTGGGCGCTCCGCCTGAAATCGGCGGCGCGATGTGATGCCGAGCCGCCGAGCACGTACACTGGCAGCCGACCCCTCGCGTGGCGGCACCCCGCCTAACTCCCCCAGGGCCGGAAGGCAGCAAGGGTAAGTGGGCTCTACCGGGTGCGCGAGGGGTCCTTTGCGTCCTCGATGGGAATCTGTCGGCGGGGACGACTAGGGTTCGCAAGGTGTCGTCGCTAGCTCTGTATCGCACCTATCGGCCAGGCCGGTTCGCTGACGTGGTGGGGCAGGAGCATGTCACCGTCCCGCTGATGCGGGCGCTGGCCAACGACCGCGTCCACCACGCCTACCTCTTCTCCGGCCCGCGCGGGTGCGGCAAGACGTCGTCGGCGCGCATTCTGGCGCGGTCGCTGAACTGCGAGAAGGGCCCCACCGACGAGCCGTGCGGGCAGTGCCAGTCGTGCCTCGACCTCGCGCCGAACGGGTCCGGCAACATCGACGTCGTCGAGCTCGACGCCGCCACGCACGGCCTGGTCGACGACGCCCGCGACCTGCGCGAGAAGGCCCACTTCGCGCCCGTGTCGTCGCGGTTCAAGATCTACATCATCGACGAGGCGCACCAGCTGGGCCCGGGCGCGGCGAACGCGCTGCTCAAGCTGATCGAGGAGCCGCCGGCTCACCTCAAGTTCATCTTCGCCACCACGGCGCCCGACAAGATCATCGGCACCATCCGGTCGCGTACGCACCACTACCCGTTCCGGCTCATCCCCACGAAGACGCTGCAGCAGAACCTCGGCTGGATCTGCGAGCAGGAGGGCGTGCCCATCGAGCCGGCCGCGCTGGCGCTGGTCGCCCGGGCCGGCGCCGGGTCCGCGCGCGACGCGCAGTCGATCCTCGGCCAGCTCATCGCCGGTGCGGGCGACGACGGCGTCACGTACGACCTCGCGGTGGCGCTGCTCGGGTTCACCGACGCCGCCATGCTCGACCAGGTCGTCGAGGCCATCTCCGCGGCCGACGGCCGATCGGTCTACGCCGCGGTCGACCAGGTCATGGACGCCGGGCACGACCCTCGGCGGTTCCTCACCGACCTGCTGGAGCGCTTCCGCGACCTCATCGTCCTGCGGGCGGCGCCCGACGCCGTCGCCGAGGGGCTGCTGGACCTCCCGCCCGAGCAGGCCGAACGCATGGCCATGCAGGCCACTCGGTTCGGCCCGTCCGACCTCGTCCGGCTGGCCGCCGTCGTCGACGAGGGCATCACCGCCATGAAGGGCGCCACGCCGACGCGGCTGCAGCTCGAGCTGGTGTGTGCGCGGCTGCTGCTGCCCGGCGCCGACGACACCGTCTCCGGCGTCCAGGCTCGCCTCGATCGCGTCGAGCGCCGGCTCACCGGCGGCGAGCCGCTCCCGTCCGCCGCAGCACCGGTCACTGCCGCGCCGGCCGAGCCCCCGGCGCCGGTCGCCGAGGCTCCGCCGGGCGTGTCCAAGCGGGCGGCCGCGTTCGCGCGGGTGAACCCGTCCGCCGACTCCGCGCCCACGTCGCCGCCGGCCACGGCCCCGCCCACGTCGCCGCCGGCCACGGCCCCGCCCGCGACGCCCGAGGCAACGGCTCCGGTCGCCGCGCCGCCTGCCGCGGCCTCGCCCGAGGCAACGGCTCCGGTCGCCGCGCCGCCGCCGGCCGAGCCGGCACCGACGGCGTCCGCCCCCGCACCCCCGGTTCCCGACGCGGCAGCAGCCCCAGCCGAGCCGGCGCCGAGTCCGCCACCTGCCGCTGAGTCCGCCGACGTCGCGCCGCTGCCGTCCGAGCCCGTCAGCCGGCCGGCGCCCACGTTCGAGGCGCCCGCCGACGAGCCTGGTGCACCCGACTGGTCGCCGGCCGACGAGCCGGCGGCCGTGGCCGAGCCCGACCTGCCGTCCGCGCCGCGGGCCCACGAGGCGGCGGCAGCTCCCACCCAGACCCCGCTGGCCGAGCAGCCGCCCGCTCAGGCGCCCCAGCCCGCCCAAGCGGCCCGGCCTCCGCAGGCTGGCACGCCGCCGCCCGCTGCGGCACCGACGCCGGCGCCGCAGCCGATCCCGGCCGCCGGAGCGTCGGGCGGCGTCGCCGACCTGCGCCGCATGTGGCCCGAGGTGCTGGTCCGGCTCAAGGAGATCAAGCGCACCCCGTGGAGCCTGATCTCCCAGGAGTCCGTCGTCTCCGACGTGTCCGACGGTGTGCTGACCCTCGCGTTCCGGCAGCCCACGCTGCGCGACACCTTCGCCCGCCGTGCGGACTTCCAGGAGTGCCTGCAGCAGGCCATCAAGGAGGTCCTGCTGCTCGACCTTCGCGTCGACGCCATCGTCGACCCGTCCGCCGACCCGTCGGCCCAGAACCGCGCCGCCGCCGCGCCGTCCGCGCCCGCAGCCCCGGCCCGGCCTGCGCCGTCGGCCGAACCGCAGCCGCAACCACAGCCCACGCCGCCCGCCGGCGACCCCCGCGGCCCGGGCGACGCCGCTCCCGACGCGCCGCCGTCCGGCCGTGCGGCCGCGGCCAAGCAGGCCGCCCGCCTGGTCAAGGAGCAGAGCGGCGGCGCGACGGCCGGTGCCGCGGCAGGCGCCGCGACCACCGGGGACGATGCCGCTCGAGCTCGCCGGGCCACCGACGACGACGCCGATCCCGACGGCGACGCCGATCTGGCCGACGACGGCGTGTCCGAGCGCGAGCTGCTCGAACGGACGCTCGGCGCCACCGTCATCGCGGAGATCGAGCACGAGTGATCACTTCGTCAACGCACCTGGTCAGATCGGGCCGGGTCGGTGACGTAGGCTCGCTGTGACCATGTGCCAAGACAAGACCCCGCGTGGGTGAGGAGGCAGCCGTGTTTCCGCCTGATTCCGAAGGCTTCGACATGAGCCAGCTGCTGCAACAGGCCCAGCGCATGCAGGAGCAGCTCCTCTCCGCCCAGCAGGACATCACCGAGGCCGAGGCCACCGGCAGCGCCGGCGGCGGGCTGGTCCGGGCCACCGTCACGGGCGCCGGCGAGCTCACCGACCTGCAGCTGGACCCCTCCGTCGTCGATCCCGACGACGTCGAGACGCTGGCCGATCTCATCATCGCCGCGGTCCGCGACGCGCACGCCGAGATCCAGCGCCGCGCCAACGAGCAGCTGGGCTCGATCAACGCCGACGTCGCGGGCCTGCTCGGCGGCGCCGGCGGCGCGGGCAACCCGCTGGCCGGCCTGTTCGGCGGCGGCGCACCCGGTGCGCCCGGCGCACCCGGTGCACCCGGCGGCGCCCAGGACACCATCCGGGGCGAGATCGAGGGCGACGAGCGCCCGTCCGGCCAGGGCAGCTGAGCCGAGGCCGTCATGTACGAAGGCGTCGTCCAAGACCTGATCGACGAGCTGGGGCGGTTACCCGGCGTCGGGCCGAAGAGCGCCCAGCGCATCGCGTTCCACCTGCTCGCGGCCGACGCCGACGACGTGCGCCGGCTGGTCGCCGCGCTCACCGAGGTCAAGGAGAAGGTGCGGTTCTGCACGGTGTGCGGCAACGTCGCGCAGCAGGAGCAGTGCCGCATCTGCCTCGACCCTCGCCGCGACCCCACCGTGCTCTGCGTCGTCGAGGAGCCGAAGGACGTCGTCGCCATCGAGCGCACTCGCGAGTTCCGCGGCCGCTATCACGTGCTGGGCGGCGCCATCAGCCCCATCGAGGGCGTCGGTCCCGACGATCTGCGCGTGCGTGAGCTGATGACCAGACTGGCCGACGACACCGTGCAGGAGATCATCCTGGCCACCGACCCGAACCTCGAAGGCGAGGCGACGGCGACCTATCTGGCCCGGATGATCAAGCCGATGGGGTTGCGCGTCACGCGGCTGGCCAGTGGACTGCCTGTGGGCGGTGATCTCGAGTACGCCGACGAGGTCACCTTGGGCCGCGCATTCGAAGGACGGAGACTGCTGGATGTCTAGCACTGTGACACGACCTGCCGACGACCCTGCCACCGAGTACGGCGACTTCGCCGCGGAGATCGCCGACCAGATCGAGAGCTTCCTGCTGGCCGTCCGCGAGATCGCCCGTGGCGCCGACCCCGGCAGCACGCTGTCGCTGCTGCTCCTCGAGGTCAGCCAGCTGAGCCTGGCCGGCGGGCGGCTCGGCGCCATCAGCGACGTCGTGCCCGACGAGCGGTTCGAGCCCGACGCCGGCCCCGACGCCGACGTCGACGAGCTGCGCATGCGCATCGCCGCCCTGCTGGAGCCCGTCGACGGCTACGTCGAGGTCGTCGATCCTGTCGACCCCGAGCGCGGCGCCACCGGGTTCCGGCTCTCCGACGACCTCGCCAGCATCGCCCAGGACCTGCTGCACGGGCTGTCGCACTACAAGGACGGCCGGGTCATCGAGGCGCTGTGGTGGTGGCAGTTCTCCTACCTGTCCTCGTGGGGCTCGACGGCGGGTTCGGCACTGCGTGCGCTGCACTCCCTGATCGCCCACACCCGCCTCGATCACCACGACGAACGCATCGAGGTGGCGCAGGAGGCGCTGCTGCCCGTCGAGGCCGAACTGTAGGCCGAACTCCGAACATCCTGTCCCGCGATCCGGACGTCTCGGGGCACAGTCAGCAGGTCGCCTAGACTGCCAGGGGCACTGATGGCTGTGGGAGGAGTGTGCCGTGGGGCTGGTTGTGCAGAAGTACGGGGGTTCCTCCGTCGCTGACGCCGCGGCCATCAAGCGGGTGGCGCAACGCATCGTCGCCACCAAGAAGGAGGGCCACGAGGTTGTCGTGGTCGTCTCCGCCATGGGCGACACCACTGATGAGCTGCTCGATCTGGCCCAGCAGGTCTCGCCGCTGCCGCCGGCCCGCGAACTCGACATGCTGCTCACGTCCGGTGAGCGCATGTCCATGGCGTTGCTGGCCATGGCCATCGGCGACCTCGGCCACGAGGCCCGGTCGTTCACCGGCAGCCAGGCCGGCGTCATCACCGACTCCGTGCACGGCCGCGCCCGCATCATCGACGTCACGCCTGGACGCATCCGCCAGGCGCTCGACGGCGGTGCCATCGCCATCGTGGCCGGCTTCCAGGGCGTCAGCCAGGACAGCAAGGACATCACGACGCTCGGCCGTGGCGGCTCGGACACCACGGCCGTGGCGCTGGCGGCGGCGTTGAACGCCGACGTGTGCGAGATCTACACCGACGTCGACGGCGTCTTCACCGCCGACCCTCGCATCGTCCCGGTCGCGCGCCGCATTCCGCACATCTCCTACGAGGAGATGCTCGAGATGGCCGCGTGCGGGTCGAAGATCCTGCACCTGCGTTGCGTCGAGTACGCGCGCCGCTACGGCATCCCGATTCACGTGCGGTCCAGTTTCTCGACGCTCACCGGCACGTGGGTGTCCGATTCCCAGGGAAGTGAGCAGGCCGACATGGAGCAGCCGATCATCTCCGGCGTCGCGCACGACAGCAGCGAGGCGAAGATCACCGTCGTGGGCGTCCCCGACAAGGTCGGCGAGGCCGCCACGATCTTCAGTTCGGTCGCCGCGGCCGACGTCAACATCGACATGATCGTGCAGAATGTCTCGGCCGTCGACACCAACCGCACCGACATCTCGTTCACGTTGCCGGCCAGCGACGGGCGCAAGGGCGTCGAGGCGCTGACGGCCATCCAGGGCACGGTCGGCTTCGAGTCGCTGCGCTACGACGACGGCATCGGCAAGGTGTCGCTCATCGGCGCCGGCATGCGCAGTCACCCAGGGGTCAGCGCGAAGTTCTTCAGCTCGCTGGCCGACGCCGGGGTGAACATCGAGATGATCTCGACGTCCGAGATCCGCATCTCGGTCGTGGTCCGCGCCGACGACATCGACGCTGCGGTCACCGCCATCCACCGGGCCTTCGACCTCGACGCCGATCAGGTCGAGGCGGTCGTGTACGGGGGGACCGGCCGATGAGCGACAACCGTCCCACTCTCGCCGTCGTCGGCGCCACCGGCGCCGTCGGCACCGTCATGCGCGACATCCTCTCGACCCGGCAGAACGTCTGGGGCGAGATCCGGCTCATCGCGTCGGCCCGCTCCGCCGGCCGCCGGCTCACCGTCCGCGGCGAGGAGGTCGAGGTCCAGGAGTTGACCGCCGACGTCTTCGACGGCGTCGACGTCGCCATGTTCGACGTTCCCGATGAGGTGTCCGCCGAGTGGGCGCCGGTCGCCGCCGAGCGTGGCGCCATCGTGGTCGACAACTCCGGCACGTTCCGCATGGACCCCGACGTCCCGCTGGTGGTGCCCGAGGTCAACGCGCGCATGGCCCGCAACCGGCCGCGCGGCATCATCGCCAACCCCAACTGCACGACGCTGTCGATGATCGTGGTGCTCGGCGCGCTGCACGCCCAGCTGGGGCTCACCGCGCTGCACGCGTCGTCGTACCAGGCGGCGTCCGGCGCTGGTCAGGCCGGCATCGACACCCTGCACGACCAGCTCAACAAGGTCGCCGGCAACCGCGAGCTGGGCACCCACCCGGGCGACGTCCGCCGGGTGGTCGGCTCCGACCTCGGGCCGTTCCCCGCGCCGCTCGCGCTGAACGTCGTCCCGTGGGCCGGTTCGCTGAAGAACGACGGCTGGAGCTCCGAGGAGCTGAAGATCCGCAACGAGTCGCGGAAGATCCTCGACCTCCCCGGTCTCAAGGTGTCCGCCACCTGCGTCCGGGTGCCGGTCGTCACCACCCACTCGGTGACCATGCACGCCACGTTCGAGAACGAGGTCACCACCGAGCGGGCCTGGGAGATTCTGCGCGACGCCCCCGGCGTCGTGCTCTACGACGACCCCGCCCGCGGCGAGTTCCCGACCCCGGCCGACGTGGTCGGCACCGACCCGACGTGGGTCGGCCGCATCCGCCGCTCGCTGGACGACCCCCACTCGCTGGAGCTGTTCGTCTGCGGCGACAACCTCCGCAAGGGCGCGGCGCTCAACACCGCGCAGATCGCCGAGCTGCTGGCCGCGGAGCTCACCACCGCCTGACGGCGTGAGCAGCCCGTCCGTACGGAGCTCAGAAGCGGTAGTGCAGGACGATCGTTCCGGTCCGGGACCAGGCGGTGCTGTGTGATGCCACCCGGTGGTAGCGGCGCCAGGCCGGCGGGAACTCGGCGACCTCCGGTTCGCGGCTGAGCAGGATCTCCCGGATCAGCTGCAGCTTCGGGTTCCATTGCTCGGGTGCGCGTGGGTCGTCCATGCCGGGGAACTTGACGAGGTCGGCGACGGACTTGGTGCCGCGGGCGTGCCGCGCGATCCAGATGGCGAAGCGGGTGTAGCTGTTGAAGGCGATCTCACCGCTGGGAAAATGATCGACGAGCCGGTTCCATAGCGCGACCAGCTCGTCCTCGCTGAGGAACGCCATCATGCCGTCGGCGACGATGACGGCCGGCCGGTCGCCGGGGACGGAGTCGAGCCAGTCCGGGTCCCGCACGTCGGCCGCGATCACGTGCGCGTTCGCCCGCTCCTCCAGCACCTCGTCCCGGGTCGTGCTGACCGCCGGGAGATCGACGTCGTACCAGTCGGCGGTGGGCGGTGGCGCCAGCCGGAACGCTCGAGTGTCCAGCCCGGCACCCAGATCCACCCCGACGGCGTCGGGGTGGCGGGCCAGGAACCGCGCGGCCACCTGGTCCAGTTTTTTGGCCCGCAGAGCGACGTTGAGCACGAGGTTGGTGTCGATGCGCAGCTGGTCGTAGTCGTAGTCGAGTTCGCGGACGAGCCGGTCCGCCATGGCGTCGCCGAGGATCGGGTGCCGGCGGCGGTAGTCGAGGGCCCTGGCGTACAACGTCAGGAACAGGCTGTCCTCGAGCGGGGTGAAGGCCGGGAGCACGACTGCCATCGGTTCGCCTTCCACGGACATCGGCGGATCCACCGGATCCTCCCGGCCGCCCGGGCCGCCGGCATCACCCCCGCCGGATGATGACACCGCGCGGGACGTGGGGTCAGGCCGGAGGAGCCGCCGAACGCACGACGGCCAGGGTGGCGGGGCCGCCGGTGGACCAGGTACCGGTCAGCACGTGGTCGCCGACCACCTCGGCGCCGACGACCCGGACGACGACCAGCTCGAGGTCGCGGGCCCGCACGATGGTCGTCGGGCCGTCGTCGTGCATGGTGAGCGCGGTGTCCTGGGGCAGGTCGGGGCCGGCCCCTCGGCCGCTGCTGATGACCCGGGCCGACGGCTCGCGCGGGACCAGTTCGCCGTCGACGTCGACCAGTTCCTCGGCCTGCGGGGCGCCGGCCAGGACGGCCCGGGCCAGCGCCGCCACCCAGACCGGGTCGGCGCAGCCGTCGTAGACCCAGCGGGTGCCGAGGACGGAGTGCTCCATGGTGCCGACGAGCGCGTGCTCGGCGCCGGCGACCGGGGCGCCGCGGTAGGTCAGCGGCACGTGCAGCACCGCGCCGCTGTCGGCCCGCAGCAGGTGCGCCTCGAGGCCGACCTCGCCGGCGGGGTCGTCGTACCGGTAGGCGCCGGCTGCCTGGACCTCCCCGGCGCCGGCGGCCCACGGCCGGCCCGGCAGCCAGGTGGTCAGCAGCTCCAGCTTGCTGGGCCGCAGCGTCGCGCGGTGGATCAGCGCCATGCTCAGGCGAGCTTCGCCTTGACGGCGGCCGCGACCTTGCTGCCCTCGACCCGGCCGAGGACCTGCGGCTGCACCAGCTTCATCACCTTGCCCATGTCGCGCGGCGACTCAGCGCCGGACTCGGCGATGGCGGCCGTGACGATGGTGTCGAGTTCGTCGTCGGTGAGCGGCTGCGGCAGGTACTCGGCGATGACGGCGGCCTCGGCATCCTCGTTCTCGGCGCTGTCCGTGCGGCCGCCGGTGCGGAACGCCTCGGCCGCCTCGCGCCGCCGCTTGACCTCGCGCGTCAGCAGCGCCGTGACCTCGTCGTCGGTGAGCTCACGGGCGGCGGAGCCGGCCACCTCCTCGTTGCCGATGGCGGCGAGCACCATGCGGAGGGTCGCCTTGCGCACGTTGTCCTTCGCGCGCATGGCGGCGGTGAGGTCGGTACGGAGTCGGTCCTTGAGGGCTGCCATGCGCCTAGTCTGCCTCAGCAGCCGTGCGACGGCGGCAGCCCCGGCGCCGAGCACGGTGCGGGCGCCGGCGACGTCCGGATCGCGGCGGCGGAAACCGTCGCCGGCTCCTCGGCGGCCGGCGCCGTGGCCGGCGGTTCGGTGAGAGCGCGCGGCCGCAGCGTCAGGGCCGCGACGGCGCCGACGGCCAGCAGGCCGGCGCAGACGCCCATCGCGATGCGGTAGGCGTCGGTGAGCAGGTCGGGGTTCTCGTACGCCGCGCCGGACAGCCCGGCGATGGTGGGCAGGGCGGCGACGGCCAGCAGCCCGGCCGCGCGGGCGACGCCGTTGTTGACGCCGCTCGCGACGCCGGCCAGGTGCTGCGGCGCCGACGCCATGACCGTCGCCGTCAGGGTCGGGACCAGCGTCGTCAGGCCGATGCCGAGCAGAGTGACGCCCGGCAGGACGTCGGCCAGGTAGGTGTCGCCCTCGCCGACCGACACGAGCAGCCCGACCCCGACGGCGCCGCACAACGAGCCGGCCACGAGCGGTGGCCGGACGCCGAACCGCTTGGCGAGGTCGGCCGAGCGGCCGGAGAACAGCAGCATGAGGATGGTCGTCGGGATGGTCGCGATGCCCGCCTCGAGCGGACTCCAGCCCAGCGACACCTGCAGCTGCAGCACGATGAAGAACATGACGCCGGACAGCCCGGCGTAGACCGCGAACGTCATCAGGTTGATGCCGCTGAACGTGCGGTCGGAGAAGAGCGACAGCGGCACCATCGGGTGCTCGGCCACCCGCTCGCGGTAGAGGAACCCGGCCGCCGCGGCGACGGACAGCACGGCCATACCGACGTTCAGCGCGGACGCGCCGCCCTCGGGCCAGCTGATCAGCGCGTACGTGCTGGCCCCAAGCGCGACGGCGCCGAGCGACGCCCCCGCGACGTCGAACCGGCCGCCGGCCTCCTCGTCGCGGCTCTCCGGCGCGCTGACGAGGATCAGCCACACCGTCACGGCCGCCAGCGGGACGTTGATGGCGAACACCCAGCGCCAGTCGAACTCCAGCAGCCAGCCGCCGAGCAGCGGGCCGATGACGCCGGCCACGCCGGTCAGCCCGGCCCAGGCGCCGATGGCCCGCGGCCGGTCGTCGGGGTGCATGGCGGTCTGCAGGATGGCGAGCGCCCCGGGTGTGAGCAGCGCACCGCCGATGCCCTGCAACGCCCGCGCGGCGATCAGCACCTCGACCGTCGGGGCCAGCGCGCACAGCACGGACGCCGCCGTGAACCACACGACACCGATGAGGTAGACGCGCCGCCGGCCGAGACGGTCGCCCAGGGAGCCGCCCAGCAGGATCAGCGCCGCGAGCGTGAGGGTGTACGCGTTGACGGTCCACTGCAGTGCCGCGAGGCTCGCGTCGAGCTCGCGCCCGATGGTCGGGAGAGCGACGTTGACCACCGTGCTGTCGAGGAACGCCATGCCGGACCCGAGCGCGGTCGCCGCGAGCAGGGCGCGACCGCGGGGAGTGGCGAGTCGTACACCGTCCGTCATGGTGAAGGAGAGTACTCGCGGGGTCCGACTGTGGGACTCTGGAGACATGGTCGTGAATCGGGTGGCGCTCGCGCTGGCGGCGACGGCCGCCGCCGGGCTCGTCTACTCGGCCGGCTATGAGGTGCGGGCCTACCGGCTGCGCCGTTTCGACGTCCCGGTGCTGGCCCCGGGCAGCCGGCCGTTGCGCGTGCTGCACCTGTCCGACCTGCATCTCACGCCCGGTCACCGCGGCCGGGCGGCCTGGGTGCGCAAGCTCGCGGCGCTGGAGCCGGACCTCGTCGTCAACACCGGCGACAACCTCGCTCATCCGGAGGCCGTCCCGACGGTGCTCGACGCTCTCGGGCCGCTGCTGGACCTGCCCGGGGCGTTCGTCTTCGGCTCCAACGACTACTTCGGGCCGCAGCCGAAGAACCCGGCCCGGTACCTGCTGCCGCTGGAACGCATCCGCGAGCAGAACGCCCGCACCCACGCCTCCGCCGTCGACCTGCCGTGGAAGGAACTGCGCGACGAGTTCCGCTCCGCCGGCTGGCTGGACCTCACCAACACCCGCGGTTCGTTGACCATCGACGGCCGCCGGCTCGCCTTCGCCGGTGTCGACGACCCGCACCTGGGCCGCGACCGCCTCGACGACGTCGCCGGGCCGGCCTCCGCGGCGGACCTCACGGTCGGCGTGGCGCACGCGCCCTACCAGCGCGTCCTCGACGCCTTCCACCGCGACGGGTACCAGCTGCTGCTCGCCGGTCACACCCATGGTGGCCAGCTGTGCGTGCCCGGCTACGGCGCGCTGGTCACCAACTGTGACCTCGACACCGCCCGCGTCAAGGGCGTCTCCCGGCATCCCCGAGTCGGCGGGGCCGGAGCGGCCTGGATGCACGTGTCGGCCGGCCTCGGCACGTCGCCGTACGCGCGGGTCCGGTTCGCCTGCCCACCCGAGGCGACCCTGCTGACACTGACCGGCGAGCGCTGACCTCCTGCCGGCCTGACCGAGTGCTGAACCGGATTTCGATCCTGCGCCCGGCTCGGATATGCTGACTCAGCACTTCGGGGTGTGGCGCAGCTTGGTAGCGCGCTTCGTTCGGGACGAAGAGGTCGCAGGTTCAAATCCTGTCACCCCGACGCAGGTCAGAGGCGGTTTCCGGTTCATCGGGAGCCGCCTTCCTGCTGCTCGTGCGCCCCACGTGCGCCAGGAGCGCCAGAACGGCGCGCCCAGGACTCCGCCACGCGGCTGTGGGCATCCGGCTGCAGATGGGCGTACCGCTGCGTCGTGGCGTAGTCCTCGTGGCCCAGCAACGCCTGCACGTCGTACAGCGGCACACCGTCCTGCACGAGCCAACTGGCGGCCGTGTGCCGCATGATCCGCGGCGGGAACCGGCGGATGCCGGACGCCTCGACGGCCGGGTACCAGATGCGGTTCCGGAAGTCGCCGTCGTCGATGGGGCCACCGGCCGGCGCGGTGAACACCAGCGCGGTGCGCGGTCGGCCGACCATGAGCGTGCTCATGCGCTCCAGCGTCCCGGGCGGGACCGGTACGGTGCGCCGGGACATCATCGACTTGGGGTACTCGCGAAGGCCGTCGCGGGTCATGACGTGCGTGACGTGGATCTTGCCGCGTATCCAGTCCACCCGGTGCCCGTGCAGACCGTAGATCTCGCCGGGCCGCAGGCCGACGTCCATGCCCAACTCCACCAGGGTGCGGTGGGCGACATCCGTGAATGCGTCGTACAGGGCCCCGGCCTCGTCGCGCTCGTAGAACTCGATGGCCCAGGCGGACCGCTTCGGCAGCTCGAGGTCCGCGAACGGGTTGGTTAGCACGATGGGCGGGTGCTCCTTCATCGCGGCCTTGTACAGCCCGCCCATGAGGAACACGATGTCACGGACCGTCGCCGCCGAGAGCGTAGGGACATCGTCATCGTCGATCGAGACGTCGCGCCCTTTGTGGCGGGCGCGGCGAGTCTCCACCAGGTCGTTGACCCACTCCTGGGCCTCCATCCGCGTCACCGCGTTCATTGGCCAGGTGCCCCAGCGGTCCTCGCAGTGCGTGCGCCAGAGGGAGGCGTTCTTCTTCGTGGGGGTATCGAGCACGCGGGCCGCACTGACGCGGTCGTGCCACTCCTCCACGCGGATCTCGCCGACTCGGGGGTCCCGGACCTCACCGCGGTTGTACTGCGCCTCCAGCTCGGTGGCCCACTTCCTGGCGACGCTCTTCAACGGGTCGGTCGAGGTGACCTTCTTCCCGTTCGGCATCCGGACGGTGGCCTGCCACTTCCCCGACGGCAGCTTACGGATGTACATCTTGGCCGTCCCGCTGGCGACGCTCGGCCTTGATCTCGGCCATCATGCGGTCGGCGTTCTCGAAGTAGTAGTTCGCCCGCGCCAGGTCGTCGCCGTCGAGCTCCTCGGGCTCCTTCCCGCGGTGGAGGTCCAGGATCGCTGACGCGTACGCAGCCTTGTACACCCTCGACGCACTCGGCATCGCGAGCGGACCAGCCAGGTATCGGCGCGGCAGTCGGGCACCGGGGGCCGGGTTGAAGTCGCGGCCGCACGCCATGTCACTCAAGCCGTGGCGCCAGCCCGTGCGCCGCACGCGTTCCCGGACGACCCCGTGCATGATCGTCCCCGCCAGGAACGAGGTGGATACAGCGGCGACGAATACGTAGATGAGCTGCCAGCCGGTCCCCAGGAAGAAGATTCCTGCGAATGTCAGTGCACCCATCAGCACGTAGATCGCGATCCACAGCGGCAGGTTGCGACGATAGACCTGGAGAGCCGCTCGCAGGCTGTGTGCGATCTCGTACCGGATACGGTAGGTGCTGTCGAGCTTACGCATTGCCTCCCCCATGCGTGTCGGCCTGGCGCAGGCGTCCGAACTCCCGCGCCGCGGCCATCAGGACTGTGATGAATTCGTCGTGCTCGTGCTCAGGGTCGTACCAGTCGACATCGAGGCGTCCCTCGGCGACGTTCACAAGCTGCTTCATCTGTGCGCGGCTGCGGTGCAGCTGTCGGTGCCACTCCTGTAGCAGCACGCGGCGCATCTCCGGCGCGATCGTCGCACGGCTGATCAGCTCGACGGTCGGATCGACGACCTGCTCGACCTCTGGCGGCTCAGCGCCGCCCAGTTCCTCGGACGTCATGTGGCCGGCGAGCACCAACAGGCGCGGCAGCGGGGTCCGGAAGAGGTCAGCCAGCTTGCGCAGCTGAGCGACGTCGGGCGTGGCCTTGCCGTGCCGCCAGCGGCCAACCGTGGACCCGTTCACCTCGAGCTCGCTCGCCAGGGCCAGATCACTCTCGTAGCCGAAGGCGCGCATCTGCACGGCCAGCCACTGGCTGAACGTGACTGCGGGGTCCGGCTGCCTGGCCACACTCGCTCCCTGTCCTCGACATTGCGTCCACGCACAACGTACAGCGCCCGGCCGTGCATGCGCAAGCACTCGGGTCGATCGAATGCATCAGTGCACATTAATCCTGCTCACGCGCAATGCGATATCTATCGAGGCAGGAGGCAGATGAGTGTTCGTGCACTCATGCAGGATCTGCCAGTTTGTGATCTGCATCGGCGCATGGTCTACTGGTCTGCATGAGCGCAGAGCACACCTTGCGCCAGACGCAGACGGCGGTCCACTTCCGGTTCCGCGCTGGTGCCTGGGAACGCATCGCCGAGGAGATGGGGTGGCCGAGCTACTACGCGGCCTCCACCGCGCTCGGCGTGAGCAACACGACGCTGTCGAGGGCCGTCACCGGCCAGACAGCGCCTGGGGAGCGGCTGATGGCGGCCATCCTGTGCCAGCTCCCGCGGCACTGGCGGCACGAGGATGTGTTCGAGCTCGTGGCCGACGGCGAGGCGGTGACGGTCCGATGACGACCATCCGGCTGTACACGCCCAAGGCCGCCGGCACCGACGTCCTCGGCTGCTCCGAGAACTCGGTCTATCGGCTGGTCGCCGACGGCGTGCTGCGCGCCGTTGACATCTCGCGACCGGGCTCGCGGCGGTCCAAGCTCCGGATTCGCAGCGATGACCTGCTGGCGTACATCGAGCAGCAGACGCGGGTCACCAGGTCGTGAGCATCAAGGTCATGTCCTGGGTGCTCCAGCACTCCCGCAGCCGTATGGGCGAGCGGCTGGTGCTGCTCTCCATCGCGGACTGCGCGAGCGCCGACGGCGGCAACGCCTGGCCCAGCATCGCCGAGCTCCGCCAGAAGGCCGGCATGTCCGAGCGAGCCGTCCAGGGCGCCATCAAGAGGCTCGTGGAGATCGGCGAGCTGGTGGTCGAGTACGGCACCGGGCCGTACCGCCACAACCGCTATCGCGTCGTCATGGACCCCGCGGAAGCTGCGCCCTCGACCCCGCAGGATGTGCCCCCCGCAGATTCTGCGCCCCCGCAGGAAACGACGTCGGACCCCGCAGCAAACGACGCCCTGACCCCGCAGCAAACGACAGCCGACCCCGCAGCGAACGACGCCCCATATAAGGAAGAACCGTCCTTGGAACCGTCCATAGAACCGTCCAAGGAACCGTCCGGTTCGGAGCTGGCGCTCCCGGCCGACGTCGTCGACGCCGAGATCGTCGAGTCCGAACCGACTGCCCGGGACCTCATCGCCGAATGGATCGACCACCGCAGCGTCGACGACAAGCCCGACAGTCGGACCAAGGGCCAGATCGCCAAGAACGTCGGCAACCTCCTCGCCGAGGGCATCCCGTACGACCGCGTCCGTCGCGGCCTCCAGTTGTGGGACGAGAAGCGCCCGCACCCGTCGACGCTCCACAGCTTCGTCCAGCAGGCCGGCGCGCCGGGCCCCACCCGCGGCCGCCCAAGCACCACCGACCAGCGCGTCAGCGACACCCTCGCGCTCGCCGCGAGGTACGCCCAGGAGGGACAGTGAACAAGTCCGAGACCGCGACCATCCTTGCGATGGTCCAGAGCTTCGACCGTCGCACGGTCGGTGAGGCCGACATCGCCGCGTGGGAGGCCGTACTCACGGACATCCGGCTCGACGACGCCAAGGCCGCCGTCCTCGGCCACTACCGCAAGTCGCGTGCCTGGCTCATGCCCGCCGACATCGTCGACTTCGTCACCCTGCTGCGACGCACCAGGCGGGCGCGGATCCCCCTGCCGGCCGCACCACCTGAGCTCGTCGACGGCTCCGGCTACCCGATCCCCGAGGACGCCGAGAAGTGGCGCGCCTACGTGGAGTGGCGCGACGAGACGCTGCGCGCCATCGCCGATGGGCAACTCGTGCCAGACCCGCCGACCGACGTCTTACTGCGCGACATGGACGAGGTCCAGGCCGCCGGTGACGGCATCTGGGCGCAGACCCTCGCACCGTGGCCCGGCGCGGAGCCCGTCGCCGCCATCGAAGAACTCAAGCCCCGCGACATGTCCGCCCTGGGCGATGTCGTCAAGACCATCTAGGAGACGACTTCAGCATGACTGAACCCACCAAGCCGACCCCGGCCCAGCTGTCCGACGAGCTGCCCGCGTCCTGGTTGGAGCCCGACGGTGTCACGCTCACTCCGTGGGGCAGCCTCGGCATGACGGTCGACCGTCACATCGACGACATCCACGACCTCGACGCCGGCCAGAAGGACCAGGCCGAGCTGATCGTCGCCCTCGACCGCCGGGTGACCGCGCTCGAGGGGCGGGCCGGCGTGACGCCGCCCGTCGACACGACCCCGATGGGCACCACGCCCACGAAGGTGCTCGTCCCCACCAAGCGCCGCCCCGACGACTACCTGCTCGGTCTTTGGGTCGGCGCGGCGTGCGGCATCGGCGCCGTGATCGCGGCGCTGGGGATTCTCGAGGCGGTGCGCTGATGGCCGCAGCGTTCATCCAGTGCCGGTACATGCGCCTCAACGGCGAGCAGTGCACCGGCGAGGCCCTAGACCCCGACGGCGAGATCCTGCTGTGCATGAAGCACGCCGGCCGCGTCATGGTGATGGTGCGCGAGGCGCACGCCAAGAAGCTCCAGGTCTGACCACGAGCTTCTTGGCCAGAACATCATGGTGCCCCGGCCGCCCGAAACGGCCGGGGCACCACCATTGTCAGCGCGTCGGAAGGTATCGGCGGCCAGATCCCGGCGGACCGGCCTGGACCGAGTCGCCCGTCACCCTGATCCAGCCAGCAGGACCGTAGACCGCCTGTGCCCGGCTGATCGCCTTGATGATGAGCGTGCCGCTGTCGCCGACGGTGTAGCCGACCGTCCCGCCACCGTTCACGCCCCGGTACCTGTGTATCTCGCCTGACGGCAGCTCGACGTCCACCTTGCTCTCCACGAGCTCGTCCTGCTTGAAGTCGATGTCGTCCTCGAAGTACTCGATCTCGTTCGCCTGGAACGCCCAGAGCTCTGCCACGCGGTTCCCCCCTCGGGTTGGTGGAGTCCGCACCGTACGCACCACCCCGGACAGAATGGCGTGTTGATGACACCGCCACGAGAGCCCCGCGGCATGACCCTCGAGGAGCTTGAGCGCCAGAGGTTCTGCGCCATCAAGGACGCCGCCGTCTACTTGGGCCGCACGTACGCCTTCGCGCACCAGTTGGTGAAAGAGCAGAAGATCGCGTCGGTCTACCAGGGCTACCGGCGGATGGTCGTCGTGAAGTCGCTCAAGGCGTACGCCGACCGCCTCCCCATCGACCACCCCGACGCGTGAGCGGCCCCCTCCGGCCCGGCGGCGATCAACCCGCCCCATTTGCTCTCGCGCAGGTACCGATAGCGCGCAACACTGGGTCGTATGAGCGGTGACGGGAAGCGGCACACGGACGAGGAGATCCAGGCCGCCGCTGAGCGATTCGAGAAGTGGGCTGACGAGCTCGAGCCCGAGGACTTCGAGGTGATCGACCTGACTGGGCCACGCGCCGTCGACGACCAGACTCCTGCCGACGAGGAGGAGTAGACGCGTGCCCCGGCGGCTTGGAACCGGCCGGCACCTACATGGTCCACTTCCTCGGCCTCTTGTACTCGCGGCCGTTATCAGGGTCTTTCACGACATCAGGCAGCTGCGCGGCCCTGATTCTCGGCAAGTTGATGTGGAACGACGCGGACATGAGCTTCTTCAACTCGTCGGAGTGACGCTTCGGCGGGAACGCCGCGGCGAAGAAGCTGCGCGGGGCCAGCTCGCGAGCGGCCTTAATGCCTGGCACCAAGTCGCTGTCGGCGCTCAAGATCAGAGCTGAGGTCATGTTGCCCTTGGCGGCGTCCAACACGAGCGTGGACGCGATGTTGACGTCGGTCTCCTTCTCTTCGTACTTGGTCCAACTCTTGCCGCATCCACGGCAAGTCACGGTGTCGCTCTGGTGGCGCCCTTGGATGATGGCGATCTTGTCGCCGTTCTGAGCGAGGAGCGCAGACTGGTACATGCCCTGACGAGATGCGGCTTGAGGCTCACCCAGGACAGGCGCCGTGAAGTACTTCACGGCCGCCAACTGGCTGCGCGGGCGCAAGGACCGGGCGAGTGCGACGAGGTCAAGCCAGAGAAGGCGGCACCGGGCGGCGTCGTGCAGGCCGTAATAGAGGTTGAAGCCGTCGACGTACATGATGAGCTTGTCCAAGATGTGAGCCTCTCGCCCGTATGCTCCCCGCCAGAGTGGCTAAAACTGTAGATCCACTACGCACTGAACGCTAGACATCTGACGCTGAAACGTCATACACTCCAGGTACCTCGCCACGGCCGAAAGGCTGTTGGCCCAACGGCCTCTCCTCGTGAGAGGCCGTTTTTGTTTGTGCGCCTGTCGGACCAAGAGTGTTACTGCGCGACCGCGCTATAGCTCGGCATAGCACTTCGTAGCTTGTACGCTTATGGCATGGCCAACGCGCTGTACTACCCGCGGGCGAACCGCACCGCTCAGTGGTTCGGCAACGCGTATACGGGCTCGCTCGTCGACCCGGACAAGGTGGTCTGGCACACCACGGAGACCGGTGGGTGGCCCGGCTACGGCGGCGGCGCCTCTGCTCCGACGCTGACCTACCACGCGCTGATCCACCAGTGGCGCCAGCACTTCCCGTGCAACCGGTCCTCGCGGGCGCTGCGCAACGAGCCCGGCGGCGTCGAGACCAACACCGAGGACGCCCTGCAGGTCGAGATCATCGCCTACAGCGACGAGCGCCTCGCCGAGCAACGCGGCCACCTCCCCGTGTCCGAGCTGGACAGCGAGGCGATCGACGACCTCGCCGACTTCGCCGAGTGGGCGAACCGCGAGTGGAGTGTGCCACTCCGGGCCGATGTCGGGTGGCTCTACAGCGACTTCAACCGACACGGTAGTCGCGGGAGCGCCGCTGCAGCTCGACCTGTTCGGCGAGGTCGAAGCTGCGACCCGCGAGCCGCGGCGGGTCTAGGTAAGCCTTAGCGGCCCTGGCGCACCGAGCACCCCGACGCTATGGTCGTCGCTCGCCCGACTGCCTGGGGCAACCCGTTCCGAGTCGGTGACGTCGACCATTCACCGACGAGGTCGTCGCCGACCGGGCTGGAGCAGTCGCGGTCTTCGTCAAGGCCAACGGTGACCCGGCCTGCCTGGGCAGGAGCCGCCCACCGCGGACTCGGCGGCCGCGACCTCGCCTGCTGGTGCCCACTCGACAGGCCATGCCACACCGACGTGCTGCTGAGCATGGCTAACGGGGACCGGAGGCCGGGGTGGTAGCTGCCGCCGCGCCCGCAGAGTCACTCATCCACGCTGTGAGGGGAATCTAATGGCGTCGGCCGGAGGTCCGGACAGCGAGGGAGTCCGACAAGGCAACAGGGGACTGGGCCGCGACGTCCCAGGTGCGCAGCAGGCCGCACATGCCGTACCGGTAGGTCCGCTCCCGCCGCTCGCCGACGTGGACCGACGCCGTACGCAGGTGGCCGGCGTCGCCTCCGGCTAGGTTCGCGAGGACCCGTTCGGTATCGTCGACGCCGGTCCGGACAGTCTGCTCCCAGGTGCGACGCCAGCCAGGCACCTTTGCGGCAACCAACGCGCCGGCCCGCTCGTGCAGCCGGTCTAGGGCGGCCGGCCCTTCCGCGGCGACCCGGTCGCGCAGGTGCGCGAACCCCTCCAGTGCGAGGTCGCGGCGGCGCCGGACCGCGGTCTCGACGCCGTCCTCGTCGGCGTCGCTGCGGGGCAGCGCGGCGGCCGCGGCATAGCGCTCCGGGTCGGCTAGCACGTCGTCGGGGAAGGTGAAGACCGCGTCGCCGGCCTCGGGCAGCCCGGCGTTCTGCATGACGACGACGATTTCCAGCCCGCCGTCGTTGACCAGCCGGTGCACCGTGCCCGGCGTGAACCACAGGACGGTCCCGGCGGCCAGTGGATGCTCCGAGGCCCCGGCGGCGCTGAGGGTCTGCAGGCGGCCGCTGCCGCCGACGACGACGTAGCCCTCGCCGGACGCGGTGTGCAGGTGTGGCGAGCCGCCGGCCAGCCCGTCGGGCGTCGGCCAGTCGTAGACGGTGAGGTGGCTGACCGCCGTCCCGCCGGGAAAGCCGGACCGCGGCGCCGTCATCGGCCCACCTCCTCGAGGCGGTTGCCAGCAGGCTGTGCCAAGGCGGCCAGTGCCGCCGCGCGGTCCGGGTCGCTCGCGCCGTCGGCGACAACAACGGTGTAGGCGAAACGCAGCGTGGCGCCAGGTTCGAACGGCAGTTCCTCGCTGAAGAACGGCGCCGGGCAGAGCGCCGCGAACGCCTCGGTGCGCACGAACCACTGCGGCGGGTGCGCCGGGTTGTCCGCGTGGTCGACGATGACGATGGTGGACGCGCCGCCGGTCTCGTCGTGCGGCCCGGTGAATCCCATCCATGGCGCCCGCTGCCCGCGCAGGTCGTCGCGACCGGCGACGCCGGGCGCCAGCACAGTCCCGCCGGTGAATGCGCGCGGGCCGCGCCAGAACAGTCCGCCGTAGCCGGCGTTCTCGCGTCCGGCGGTGGTGGGGCTGCCAAGCAGGATTGTGGCGTTTGTGCGGTTGGTCATGGCGGTGCCGAACCGCAGCGTCCAGGCGTCCTGGCCGAGCCGCGTGGCGACGGTGACATCCCTGTCCTCGTCGACGATGTGCCGGCCGGGCTCGGTGATCCAGGCGAGGTCGTGCCGCCACGTCACCCCGCCGGGCTGGGAGTCCAGCGTGCTGAACCGCCGGTGCCGCATCGCCCCGTTGTTCGGGAACTGGACGTAGCGCTGCTCGTCGCGCACGTAGGTGCCACCGCCCCAGAAATTGTCCGCACCCACGTGGGGCAGCGACCACGCCAGGCCCTTGTGCCACACATGGTCGTGCGGGCGGTTGACGGTGACCAGCTCGCCGGTGAGGGTCCGCAGCGGGTGGAAGTACGGCCGCGGCGCCTCCCGCTGCGGGTCGCCTGGCCCGTAGACGTAGCGCACCAGCTCGGCCCCGTCGTGGGTGACGGTCACCGACCTCCCGATGTCGTGCACGCAGCCGAGGTTCATCCACGTTCCTCCTGATCGGTTGCGGGATGGCGGGACAGCGCTCTAAGAATCGGCGGGGCGGGGGATGCGAAGGGGCCCCGGGCGCCGGACGAGACGAGATTGGACGAGTACTCGAACCGCTCGTCGCCCGTTGGGCCGCGACCTGGCCGTCCGCCGTCAGCGTTGTGGTCGCGCCACCCTCGTGCTTGAGCCGGCGCGGCCCGCTGAGCTTCTGGGCGTCGAGAGCGGGTCGTAGGGGTCAATCTGGCAGACCAGCGCGTCCATGTGCGTTCCCGGTGATAGTTCGGGGGCATCAGGGTCGTTGTTCGGGCGCGGCCACGGATGTTGCGGCGTGGGCATCCCGTGCCGCGAGTCCGCGCAGGCGCAGGTAGTGAGCGGTTCTCGCCGCCATCTGCCGATATCCGTCGGCGTCCGGATGGAGTCCGTCATGGAGGAGGTGGGCGTCTTGCTCTCCTATGAGGGCGAGGCCGTCGAGGACGTGGAGTCGGGTGTCGCCGTGCGCACGAAGATCGCCGCCCACGGTGTGGACCATCTCCCGGATGTCGCGGAGCGTCAGCTGGACTGGGTTCGGCGATGTCTCGCGGCGGGGGGAGTGGATCGGCGAGCTGACGACGATGTCGGCGGTTGGATGGGCGAGCCGGACTCGGCGTAGGAGTTCGGCGATCTGTCCTGGAAGTGTGCGCGCACCGTAGGTGGCTCTTCCGTAGATATTGATCCCCAGGCAGAGGCTGATCACGTCGGCGTCGAGGCTCTCGATCGTCCTGGCCGCCGCGGGGTCGAGGTGGCAGTTGCCCCCGAATCCCATGCAGGTCAGATCCCAGCCCAGTTCGCGCGCGACCAGAGCTGGCCAGGTCTCACTGGGGCCGTCGCTCGCCGCGCATTGGGTGATCGAGCTCCCGTAGGTGATCCACCGTGTCCCGGCTCGGGGAGGCGGCTCGACTGCGGCCGCACCGACCACGCCGGCCGCGGCGACGGTGACGGTGCCGTGATGGGGGAGCCAGACGTCGACTTCCGATCGGCGCCGCGGCAGATCGGCTATCACGTTGGTCGGGCCCGCAACGGGGTGTCGAGTGAGCAGTTCACCGTCCGCCAGGATGTCCACGGGAGCGCAGGGCCCCTCGCCCGTCTCCAGTTCGATTTCCAGGGTGCCTCCATGGATCACGGCAGACAGGCGCACACCCGCCGCCATGCGAGCCTTGTCGTACAACGGTTCGGCGTACGCGTAACGCTCCTCCTCGGGGAGCAACCGCCACGGCTGCGAGCGATCGCCGTGGATCGTCCACGCCACCGCACCACGCCAGAACTCTGGTCGCTTGCTCGGATCGAGGTCGAACCCCTGATGTCCGCTGCGCACAGCAGTCTCCGTTCCGGAATCGAGTACCTGATGGGTCGAGCTAGGCCTGTTTCGCGCTCGGCCTCGCATCGAGGAGGTCCACGAGCGTCGATGCCGCACGCGACCGCAGTTGCCGAAGCGAGTCAGGGCTGTAGTAGGCGACGTGTGGAGTGACGATCACCTGGTCGAGGTGGGCGATGCTGCTGTGCTCGTTCGTCTCCACGACATCCAGGGCTGCCGCAGCGAGATGCCCGGACACCAGGGACTCCTGCAGGGCGGGCTCGTCGATCAGCGCGGCCCGGGAGGTGTTGACGACGACCGCTCCCGGCGGCATAAGGGCCAGGCGGCTGCGGTTCACGAGGTGCCAGGTCTCCGTCGTCGCCGGGAGGTGCAAGGACACGATGTTCGAGGCCCGGAAGGTGTCGTCCAGCGACATCGGCTTGTACCCTGCGGCACGGATGGCCTGATCATCGATCTGCGCATCACAGATGACGACGCGGGCGCCGAAGGCACTGAGGCGCTGAGCAACGGCCCGGCCGATGCGCCCGAACCCGACGACTCCGGCCGTCATCGACGACAGCGTCGCCAGTATGCGCAGATCGGCCGGCGGCGGCCACGTTCCGGCTCGAACGAGCGCGGCCGCGCCAGCCACGTCTCGTGTGACCGAGAGGATGAGGGCGAGCGCGTGATCGGCCACCTCGTCCGTGCAGTAGTCGGCGACGCCCGACACCGCGACACTTCGGCGCTTCGCGGCGTGCAGGTCGATGACATCGAGTCCCACCCCGTATCGGACGACGGCTCGAACTGTCGGCGCTGCGTCGAGAACCGCAGCGGTCACGGGTGCGTACTGCGTCAGGAGGCCGACGGCACCGTCCGCAGCCGACATCGCATCGTCCTCGCTGTTGGCGGACGCGATTCGGCAGGCGTAGCCGGCGCCGGCCAGGATCTCGCTCTCGATCTCGCCTCGACCGAAGTCGCAGTCGAGGATCGCCACGGTTCCACGGTGAGACACGTCATGCTCCTTGCGCTGAGTCGAGCCGGATAACGACCTTTCCTCCGGCGGATCCGCCGCGTACACGCTCGAACGCCGCCTCCCACTCGTCGAGGGTGAAGACATCGGTGACCAGCGAACCGGGCCTGACCCGTCCGGACTCGACCAGCGAGATCACGTCGGGCCAGACACCCGGGCTTCCCAGCGAGCCGAGCAGCCGATGGTCATTGACGACGAGGGCGTCGACATCCATCGCCACTGTCTCGTGCCCGGTGAGCCCGACGACGACGAGCGTGCCGCCGGGTGACAGCGAGGCGTGTGCCAGCTCGAGGCCACCGGCCGATCCGGTCGCCTCGACCACCCAGACGTAGGTGCGTCCCGGATCGTGCGGACGCGCGCCGAGGGCGGTCGCTCGCTCGACCCGATCGGCTCGCCTGTCCGCCACGGAGACGTCACAGTTCAGGGATCGCGTCAGGACCGCGATGGCGAGCGCGCCGATCGTGCCGGCGCCCACGACGAGTACCGATTCCCCGGGCGGGATCCCGGCCCGCCTGACTGCTCGGTAGGCGACCGCGAGCGGCTCGATCAGCGCTGCATCGAGTGGGTCGACGTGGGGAGCTATGACGTGCGTAGCGCGGGCCGGCAGCCGCAGTTCGGTCGAGAGAGCACCGTCGAGACCGAGGATCCCGGTCTCACGCCGGCTCGGACACTGGTGGTACGCACCGGCCCTGCAGATGCCGCACACCGCGCAGCCGATCGAGCATTCGCCGACGACGCGATCACCCGGCCGGACTTCTGCGACCTCCTGGCCGACTGCGAGGACCCTGCCGGTCCACTCGTGCCCGGGCACAACCGGGTAACGCGAAGCGCCGGTGCGCAGGTAGATCAGCGTTCCGTCCAGTATCTCGAGGTCCGTGGCGCAGATCCCGACGGCCTCCGGCGCGACGACCACCTCTTCCGCGCCGAGTCGCGCCGGCTGCGATCCGGACCGGATCAGTGCTGCCGACCCCGCCGAGCTGACCTGAAGCTGCCGAATCAACGTTCACATCCTTGTCCGTCGTTCACGCGGGACTCGTCCTGGCGTGCCGGCGTCAGTCGGTGAGCCGGATGCCCGACAGGCCGCCGTCGACCGGCAGATCGATACCGGACACCTCGAGATCGGGGTCGGCTAGATAGGTGACGGCTCGCGCGACAGCACCGGCGGAGATCAACTGACCCAGTGGCTGGCGGCGACGCATCGATCGCAGGAATTGCTCGGGATCGCTGCTCAGACCGGCGTTGCGTCGAACCCACGGGCCGTCGACCGTCGCCGGGGAGACACTGTTGACACGGATGCCGCGTCGCGCCTCGTCGGCCGCGATGGCGCGGGTCATGGCGAGCAACGCACCTTTGGACGCGCTGTAGACCACTCGGTCGGCGAAGCCGACACTCGCGACGATCGAGCACGTGTTGACGATGGCGCCGCTCCCCGCCGCCCGCATGCTGGGCAGCACAGCAGCCGTCATGTGCGCGGCGCCGAGTACGTTGACTGCGAATACGAGCTGCCAATCCTCCGGCTCGGCCGACACCACATCGCCCGCCGCGCCGACGCCGGCGTTGTTGCAGAGCACGTCGACCCGGCCGTGCCGATCGAGGATCTCGCGAGTGGCCTGTCGGCAGGCGGCGGGGTCGGTGACGTCGAATCCGGAGGCGATGTCGAGCCCCACGACGACGTCACCCAACTCCTCGAACGCCTTGGTGATCTCCGTGCCGATGCCTCCCACGGCACCGGTGACGACGACGACACGCGCGTTCACACGCCCTCCTGGATGGTCGGACCCGACGCCGATGCGCCGAACAGGGTCACCGGTCTGCCGCGGTGGCCCGTCCTGGCGGAGAAGATGTGACCGGCGCCCGGCTGGGAGCGGAGTTGTTCCGCCGTGAGGTTCTCCCGCGAGGTACTGATGTAGAGCTGATCGAGTTCGGGCCCGCCGAAACAGCACGACGTGACCAGGCGCGCGCCGGGAACCTCGACGATCAGGTCCAACGCGCCGGCCGCGGTAAAGCGGCGCACTTGCCCGCCGCCGTACAGAGCGACCCACACCCCGCCTTCGGCGTCGACCGTGAGTCCGTCCGGCAGACCCGCCCCGTCCTCGATAGTGGCGAACTCGCGGCGCCTCGACAGCTCTCCGGCGTCGAGGTCGTAGTCGAAGGTATCGATCCTGAGGGTCGGGCTGTCCACGTAATACGCCGTTGCTCCATCCGGAGACCAGTCGATGCCGTTGCTGATCGTGACGTCGGTGAGGACAGTCGTCAGCTGCCCGTCCGTGTCCAGTCGGTACAACCTGCCCGCGCCGTCGGCGAAGTCGTAGGCCATGGTGCCGACGAGGAGCCGGCCGCGCGGGTCGACGTTGGCGTCGTTCATCCGCGCCCCCGGAGACTCGGCCAGCGGCGCGGCGAGCATCCGCAATGACCCGTCGCGCACCATCGCCACACCTTCCCTGACCGCGACCACCAGACCGCCGCCGACGGCCGGATGCCCGTAGCTCAGCTCATGCTGGAATTCGGTCGTGGAGGTGCGACCGTTTCGCGGATCGTGACTGAACAGCCGGCCGGTCGGAATGTCCACGAAGAGCAGTCGTTGCGCGATCGCGTCCCACACGACCGCCTCCGCATGCTCCGCGCCGACCTGGACTGCGATCGCCGCTGGCAGAGACGTGCTCAACGTCTTGCCTCAGAGCGTGTCGGGCGCGGGCCGGGGACACCGCGGGACCGTGGTGGGGGAGTCGCGATCCGCTTGACAGCGGTGATAAATCCATTAATCATGTCCGCAGCATAGCGCGTTCGGAGGACCGGTGTGACCCGGGAGGCGGCGCCGGTGGCGATGCCGACGACAGGACCGCGTGTGCCAGGCGCCGAACGGCCCGACTCGATCGAGCCCGCCGTGCGCTCCAGCGGTTCCTGCTTGTTCTGATCAGGGCTACAGAGCGGAGACTTCATGAGGAACGAACCCTTTCGAGTGATGATCGTCGGCGGTGGTGTCGTCGGCAGACACCACCAGAAGGTCATCGAACGTCATCCACGCTTCGACATCACCGCGCTCGTCGACGGGGATCCCGCATCTCTCGAGGCGTTCATCGCCGACCGCGAGACCGCCGGAGCGCCACCGGCATGCTTCGCCGACCTCGAGAGCGCGGTGGCGAGTCGCGAAGCCGACGTCGTCGTCATCTGCACGCCGAGCGGACTCCACGCCGAGCAGGCCTTGACGGCGGCTTCAGCGGGTCTCCATGTCCTCATCGAGAAGCCACTCGACGTCACGGTGGCCGCGGCCGCCGATCTGGTCGACTACGCACGCTCGCGCTCCGGGTCGGGCCAGGTGCTCGCCGTCGTCAGCCAGCACCGCTTCGATCCGGCCAGCGCGGCCGTCAAGAAGCTCATCGAGGACGGTGCTCTGGGCCGGGTCACCTCGGCCACGGCCACCATGGGCTGGTACCGCAGCCAGGAGTACTACGACAAAGCGGGCTGGCGAGGCACCTGGCGGCTCGACGGTGGCGGCGCCGCGATGAACCAGGGGGTGCACACCATCGACCTGCTCCGATGGCTGGTCGGCCGGCCGAGGAGGATCAGTGCCTACACGGCGTTGGTCGGCCACGGCGGAATCGAGGTCGAGGACACCGCGGTCGCCATCGTCGAGTTCGCCACCGGAGCCCTGGCGACGCTGCATCTGACGACGTCGGCCTTCCCCGGATCACCGGTTCGGATCCAGATCCATGGCACGCACGGTACGGCCGTGATCGAAGACGACCGGCTCGCCTCTGTGCACTGGTCGACCGACAACAGTCAGGAAGCCGTCGCGGCGGCCAAGGCCGACGACAAGGCGGCGACCCTGGTGCCGGCGGACGAGCTCACCTCTGCCGGCCGGCACGACGATGCGTACGTTCGCGGCCATCTGCGGCAGTACGACGATCTGGCCCGGGCGATCGACACCGGCACGACGCCGTGCGTCGACGTGCTCGACGCACTCGAGTCACTGGCACTCACTCGCGCCATCTATCGGGCGGCGGAGAGCGGGAACAGCATCACCTTCGACTCCGAGCTCGAGCCGCTGAACGCGGGGTCGACCCGATGAGCGCCGCCGGCGGTGACGCACTCAGCCGGGCGCCCGTGGGATCGCCCACGATCGGCGTCCAGGCGATGATGCTGCGCGAGCAGGTCCGGGAGCAGGGCGCCTTCCCCGTGTGGAAGCGCCTGGCCGATCTCGGCTTCCGTTCGGTCGAGGTCTCCCAGATCCCGCTGACGCCGGACACCGTGCGCGACATCCGGCGCGGTGTCGACGAGCTCGGGATCCGGGTCGCCGCCATGTCGGCGCGCATGGGGCCGGCCGGAGGGCCGAACGATTCGTTGATCGAGCAGTTCGACAAGGTCGTCGCCGACTCGCGGGCGCTGAGCACCGACATGATCCGCATCGGGATGATGCCGATGGAGGCTCTGGAGTCGCTCGACGCCCTCCTCGCCTTCAGCCGCGCGACCGAGGAGAAGGCGCGGGCACTGGCGGACGAAGGCATCGGGCTTTGCTACCACAACCACCACATTGAGTTCGCCCGGATCGAGGGCCGGCACCTGCTCGAGATCATTCGTACGGAGGCGCCCAGCCTGCGGTTCGAGCTCGACGTCCACTGGATCCACCGTGGCGGCATGGACCCGGTCCGGGTGCTCGCCGACTATGCGGGCGTGGTCGACCTCGTGCACCTGAAGGACTACCGGGTCTCGATTCCTCCAGCGGAGGCGTTCGCCGCCCTGTCGGCCGGCGACCGGGCACGCTGGAACGAGCACTGGTCCACGATCGTTCAGTTCGCCGAGGTCGGAGCGGGCAACCTCGACTTCACCGCGATCATCGATCAGGCGCTGGCCAGCGGCGCCCAGCACCTGCTGATCGAGCAGGACGAGCTGTACGGTCGCGACATCTTCGACTGCCTCGCCGACTCGCGCGATCGCCTTGTCGCGTTCGGGTACGCCTCATTGCTCTGAGCTGAGCGGGCATCGGCGATCCGCGATGGCACCACTGTTCGCAGGTCACGTGCGACGACGGTGCCGCGTTCTGCTCGGCGGTGCGGTCGATTGACGCTGGATCACCACGGGAGGAGGATCCGATACGAGCACGGACTCGGCCGGCTCGCCGGCGATGAGACGCAACAGGGTCTCGAGTCCCTTCCGTCCTGCCTCCTCGACGGGCATCTTGACGGTGGACAGGGACGGGCGCGTCAGGCCTGCAGCGTCGATGTCGTGGTAGGCGATCACGGACACGTCGTCAGGTACCCGCAGGCCGAGGTCGACCACGGTGGCCATCGCAGCAGGAGCTGCGACGACGTTGTCGACGACGATCCCGGTGGGCGGCGTCGCTGCCTGGAAGAGCTTCCGGATCGCGGCGGCGATCTCCGCTTCGCCGTAGCCCACGGCGAGGATGCTCTGCGAGGTAAGTGGGAGGTCGTGCTCTGCCAGTGCGGCGCGGAAGCCTCGGGATCGAGCAGCGTCATCGGGGATATCGTGGCGCGGCCCGCCGATCATCGCGATGTGCTCGTGGCCCAACTCGATCAGATGCTCGGCCGCGGCGCGCACGCCGGGCTCGTCGTCGACCCAGACACAGACATGGTCGTGGCCCGGGAACGGTTCGTGCAGGATGACGAGTGGAACCCCGCGTGCGGTCAGGTCGGCCACAGCCTCGTTGCCCACGGAGGTCGTGCGGACGATGAAGCCGTCGACGATGCCCGTCCCCGAGAGCCGGGTCATCAGGTTGCTGACCTTCCCGTCGGCGACGATCCAGTTCGCATCGGTCAGCATCAGGACGAGACCCTCGTCCTGGGCCAGTTGCTGCATCCCTTCCATCGCCCGGGCGAGCACCGCGTTCGTCACCCTCGGGATCACGACCGAGATGACACCGGCGTGCGAGGAGCGCAGGGCGCGCGCCGCGTGGTTGCGGCGGTAGCCGGTGGCTTCGACGGTGCGCAGGACGCGCTGCCTGGTCTCCTCGCTGAGGCGCACGTTGCCCGACCCGCCGGAGACCACCGCCGAGACCACGGCGACGGAAACGCCGGCCTTCGCGGCTACCTCACGCATCGTCACCACCCTCGGATGATACTGCGGCGCCCAGTCGATGCGTCCTCCGCCCGGGACCGGCCCGAGTTGTGTCAGCTGCTGCGATGACGTCTTGACAGAGTTGATAAATCCATTAATCTGCTGGAAATCGAATTTGGAGGACAGGCGTGACCCTTCGGCTCCTGTTGGTCTGCGGATGGCAGGTCATCAACATCGGCGACGTGGCGCACACCCCCGGCGCCCTCCACGCGTTCCAGGAATTCGGTGACGACGTCGAGATCCGGCTGTGGCTCTGGGGCGAGGTCGACGACCGGGAACGGGCGATGTTCGCGAAGCACTTTCCGGACGTCACCGTGATCGACGGCGGGCTCGACGCGACCGGCCGCCCGTCGCCGCAACTTCTCGAGGAGTTCGAGCGTGCCGACATCCTCGTCCATGGCCCGGGCCCGCTGCTGGTCGCCCGTGACGCACTGCTCGCCTGGCGAGGAAGGACCAAGAAGCCCTACGGCATCTTCGGTGTCACCTTCGACCCGATCGCGCCCTACCCGGCGACGCTCACCGATCTGGCCGAGATGGTGGCCCGGATCGACGGGCAGATCCTGAGTCCGACGGACCAGGCACTGCTGGCGGGGGCGGAGTTCATCTACTGCCGGGACTCGCTCTCCGTGGACTTCCTCGAGCGCCAGCAAGTCGGGGCGCCCATCATCGAGTTCGGCCCGGACGCGACGGTGATGATGACCAGCGCCGACGACGCCGCGGCGGAGGAGATCCTGGCGACCTACGGATTGGCACCGGGAAACTACCTGTGCCTGGTGCCGCGGATGCGGTACAGCCCGTACCACGACCGGCGGAAACGCCCGCTGGACACCGAGGACCACCGGAAGTCGGCCATCACGCAGTTCCATCTGGATCGCGACATGGCCTTCCTCGCGGACGTCGCCACCTCCTGGGTGCGTGAGACCGGCCGGCCGGCATTCGTGGTCCCGGAGATGACCTACGCCGTCGCGCTCTCCGCGCGGTTCTTCGACCACACGCTCGCCGCCGATGTCGCGGACTCGATCCACGTCCTCCCGCGGTTCTGGTCGGTGACCGAGGCGGTTGCCGTCTACGAGCGGGCTGCGGCGGTGGTGAGCATGGAGTGCCACTCGCCGCTGCTGGCGACGGCGGTCGGCACACCCGCGATCTACATCCGGCAGCCCACCGACACGATCAAGGGCCAGATGTATCACGACCTGGGTCTGGTGGACGAGGTGCACGAGATCGACGACCTCATGACGCCCGCGGCGGTGGCCACATGGGTCAGTTCGGTCGGCGCCGACCCGAGCGCGGCCCGGGCGCGTGCGGACGAAGCGCGCAGCCGGGCCTGGCGGAGGCTCGCCGGCATGGTGGAGTCCGTACAGGCCACTGCCGTGCGCACCATGCCCAAGGGATCACGGCAATGAAGCCGGGCCTGCTGGTGCGCAAGCGCTCCGTGGAACCCAGAGCGCCGGCCCCTCGGCCGAATGACGCGACGACAGTGTCCGGGCACCGGCGATCCCGCTGGCGGAAGGACCGGGTCCTGATCGGGCTCGCGGCTCCGGGATTCCTGGCAGTCGTTCTGTTCAACTATGTGCCACTGCTGGGCAACGTCGTCGCGTTCCAGGACTTCCAGCCCTATCTCGGCGTCGCCGGCTCCCAGTTCATCGGTTTCGACAACTTCGACATCATCATCTCCGGCGATGCCGAGTTCCTGAACGCCCTGCGTAACACGCTGGTCATCACCTTCATCCAGGTGGTTCTCGTGTTCCCGCTGCCGATCTGCTTGGCGCTGCTCCTCAATTCCTTGATGAACGACCGCGTGAAGGTGCTGGTCCAGTCGGTTCTCTACCTGCCTCACTTCCTGTCCTGGGTGATCGTGGTGGCGCTCTTCCAGAACATGTTCGGAGCGACCGGTCAGTTCAACAGCATCCTCGCGGCGACGGGTCTCCCAGGGGTCACGATCATGGGGGTGCCCGAGCTGTTCAAGGCCGTGATTACGAGCCAGGTGATCTGGAAGGACACGGGCTGGTCGGCGATCATCTATCTCGCGGCGCTCTCACGGGTGGACACGAATCTGTACGAGGCCGCGGCGCTCGACCGCGCGGGGCCCTGGCAGCGGTTGTGGCATGTCACGCTGCCGGCGATCAGGCCCGTGATCATCCTGCTGCTGATCCTGAAGCTGGGTGACGCGCTGAGTGTCGGATTCGAGCAGATCCTGCTGCAGCAGGCCCCGGTGGGCACGTCCGTGAGCGAGGTACTGGACACCTACGTCTACAACAACGGAATCGTCGGTCAGAACTGGGGCGTCGCGGCGGCGATCGGTCTGGTCAAAGGCATCGTGGGCGTCATCCTGGTGCTGGCCGCGAACCGCGTCGCTCATGTGTTCGGCGAGCGCGGGGTGTATCAGCGATGAGGCGAACCGAACGTCCCGTCTGGATGGGACCCGTCTCCTGGCCGGCGGTTGTCCTGCGTGCGGCCGTACTCCTCGTCGCGTGCCTTGCCGTGTTGCTGCCGTTCCTGTCGGTCGTCATGACGAGCCTGGCCGGTCAGGAGGAGATCAACGAGGCCGGAGGGTTCGTTCTCTGGGCGGCGGAACCCACCCTGAATGCCTACCGGGCGGTGCTGTCCGGTGGGGTGGTCACCCAGGCCATGATCGTCTCGATCGGAGTGACGGCCGTCGGCACCGCGGTGTCATTGCTGTCGACGATCGGCCTGGCGTACGGGCTGTCGCGGCCGGGATCGCTGGGCCACGGGCTCATGCTGCGCGTCACCTTGTTCACGCTCTTCTTCACCCCCGGCATCATCCCGATGTATCTCCTGGTGCAGCATCTCGGCCTGATCGACCAGTGGGCCGCGCTGATCCTGCCCGTGATGGTGAACGCCTTCAACGTCATCGTGATGCGATCGTTCTTCCTCGACATGCCGGGCGAGCTGATCGAGGCGGCGAAGATCGACGGCGCCAGCGAGTTCGCCACGCTGGTCCGGATCGTCCTGCCGCTGTCGCGTGCGGTGGTCGCCGTCGTCGGACTCTTCTACGCAGTGGCGTACTGGAACGCGTTCTTCACGGCATTGCTCTACATCCAGTCCCCGGAGAAGTGGCCACTGTCCCTCGTGCTCCGGACCTTCGTCGTCGACCAGACGCCCATCGGCGCCGACGAACTATCGGCGGGCAGCACCGCGCTGCCGCCGCAAACAGCCATCCAGACCGCCATCATCGCGCTGTCCGTCATTCCGGTGCTGGTGATCTATCCATTCCTGCAAAAGCACTTCAGGGCAGGACTGCTGGTCGGGGGAGTCAAAGGCTAGACAAGGATCGCTGAGAATCGGAGGAGACAATGATGTTTCTCGACGCGCCGCTGTCTCGGCGCACCTTCCTCAGAGCCATGGGCGCTACGGCTGGAGTAGCCCTGGTGGGAGGACCCCTCGCGGGGTGCTCGAACGGACCGAGTTCGTCCGCCCCTGCCGCCGGCTCGGTGGAACTGCCGACGTACCAGCCGGGCGCCGGCCCGGTACCGGACCTCACCAGCAAGCACGCGCGGGGTTCCGGCGCCTTCCTCACCTACCCGAGCGATCGCAAGTGGGTGTACTCCAAGCCGCCGCTGAACGGCGACTTGGTGCGGGTCCAGACGTACACGTCCGACCCAGTCGCGCCGCCGCTGGAGAAGAACGTCATGTGGCAGGCGATCAACGAGGCAGCCGGCGGCGAGATCGACGTGCTCTACACGCCGTCGGCCGACTATCCGCAGCGGTTCGCCACCCTGATCGCCGGCGGTGACCTGCCGGACATGGTCAGCATCCAGGTCAACTCGGTGCAACAGCTGCCGTCGTTGCTGAAGGCCAAGTTCAGCGACCTCAGCGAGCACTTGTCGGGCGACGCCGTCACGAAGTACCCGAGTCTGGCCGGCTTGCCTGCCGAGGCCTGGCAGTCGGCGATGGTGGACGGCAGGATCTGGGGAGTTCCGATCACTCGTTCGCCTCTGGGCAACACGCTGTACATTCGGGCCGACTTGCTGGCCGCCCGCGGCCTGCCCGAGCAGCCCAAGGACTTCGACGAGTTTCGTGCGGTGCTGATCGGGATGACCGACGAGCGCGCGCGCCGCTGGGCCGTCGCGGAGCCGACGGCGATGCTGGCCTTCCTTGCCTCGACGTACGGCGTCGCCGTGCCATGGCACTCGATCGACGGCAAGCTGGTGCACAGCATCGAGACGCCGCAGTACCAGGAGGCGCTCGCCGACGGCCGGGCGCTGGTCGAGGCGGGCGTGTTCCACCCGGACGGCGTGGGGTCGTCCAACAACCAGCGCAACGACTGGTTCACCAGCGGGACAGTGGCGATGACGCTGGCTGGGTACTCGGGGTGGAGCAAGTATCCAATGTGGGGCGAGGGCATTCCCGGCTACCGGATGGGCGGCATGGCGCCCTTCGGGCGGAACGCGGGAATCCAGCCCGACATCATCGGTGGCCAGGTCGCCGGAACGATCACCGCGATCGCCAAGGGCAGCCCGGTCGAGAAGATCCTCCCGCTGCTGGACTGGCTGGCCACGCCATTCGGAACCAACGAGTACCTGTTGCGGCAGTACGGGATCGAAGGAACCACCTTCTCCTGGCAAGGGACCGAGCCGGTCCTCAACTCAGTCGGCGAGAACCAGCGACTGGTCCCGTTCTGGTCCATCAGCTCTGGACCGTGGGTGCTGTACAACCCCGGCAAGCCCGACGTCACGCGGGCGCAGTTCGACTACCAGGAGCAGGCGATCGGCCTCCTGAAGGATAACCCGACCACTGGCCTGTACTCGGAGACGCAGGTAGCAAAGGGAGCGCAGCTGACCAAACTCATCACCGATGGCGTGGGTGAGGTCCTCCTCGGCCGCCGGCCGGTCTCTGCCTGGCCGGAGATCGTCGAGAACTGGAAGAACCGCGGGGGCAACGCCGCCCGCGACGAGTACCAGGAGGCCATGGCGAATGGCTGAGCTGCGAATCCACGCCGCAACCGTCCAGGAAGAGGTGCCCAGATGATCAATCGCAGGTCGTTCCTCGCCGGGGTCGGAGCAGCGGCGGTCACGGTCGCGACCCCGGCCGGCGGCAGTGCGTCGGTCTCCGGGCGCTCGCCGCGTGGCATGTGGCAGTCGTCGATCGTGAGCAGGTCGGGCGGCACCCTGGCGTACGTCCGCGATTCCGAGGGCAACCGGGTACCTGACTTCTCCCGGGCGGGTTATCGCAGCGGGCCGGCCGAGCCGGCTCACGTTCCGGCGGCCATCACGGTCCAGCCGGTGGCAGGCGACAACGCCGCGCATCTGCAGGCCGCGATCGACTCCGTGGGTGCCCTGCCCGTGGGGCCGGACGGTTTCCGCGGCGCGGTTCAGCTCGCGCCGGGAGTGTACGAGCTCGCCGGCACGCTCCGGCTGCGGCACAGCGGCGTCGTGCTCCGGGGCAGCGGAGACGGTGACGATCCCGCCGAGAACACGATCCTCAGGGCCGTCGGCGTCGATCCCGCCCGGGGGGTGGTCGTCATGGTCGGCAAAGGCCCCGGAGCCGAGTGGAAGGACGTGCTCAGCGGATCGCGGATCGACATCACCAGCGACCTCGTCCAGGTCGCCGAGGACACGTTCACCCTCGCCTCCGCGGGCTCGCTGGTGCCGGGGTCGCAGATCATCGTCGAGCACCCCTGCACTCAGGCGTGGCTCGACGCGATCGGCGGCGGGGGCACCGCCACGGATGCGCCGTGGTCGGTCGGGCTGCTGCCGATCCGCTTCCACCGCTACGTGGAGGACCTTGACGGCACGACCGTTCGCCTCGATGCGCCGGTGTTCAACCACCTCGACCGGAGCCTCAGCCAGTGCAGCGTCTACCAGCTCGCCGATCCGAGCGTCGTGCGGGAGGTCGGCGTAGAGAATCTCCGGGTCGATGTGGAGATCTACACGGATCCGGACGTCAACGGCGCTCACGCCAAGGTCGCCATCCGGCTCCATGGCGCCGAGAACGCCTGGGTTCGTGATTGCACCATGGTCCACTTCGGCTTCGCCGGCGTGGAGACGATCGAGGCGACCAGGTCGACGATCGAGAGGTGCCGGGCACTGGATCCCGCCTCGGCGATCACCGGCGGCGATCGGTACAACTTCAACGTCGCGCGGAATTCCCAGCTGATCCTGTTCCGGGACTGCCACGCCCGCGCCGGCCGCCATTCGTACGTCTCGAACGGAACGAGCACGGTGTCCGGCATCGTCTTCCAGCGCTGCGTCTCCGAGGGAAGCCTCAACGCGAGCCAGCCGCACCGGCAGTGGAGCCAGGGCATGCTGTACGACCAGCACAGGGAGGTCGACCCGGTGTTCTCGGTGACGCTTACGCTGCACAACCGGGGGGACTTCGGCACCGGCCACGGCTGGACGACCGCGCACTCCGTCGCCTGGAACTGCGACGTCGCCGGGACGACGCTGGTCGTGCAGAAGCCGCCTACCGCACAGAACTACGCGATCGGCTGCCAAGGCAACGTGACCGGCGTCGGTTCGTTCGTCCAGCCGGCCGGCTGGATCGAGGGCGTCAACCAGCCCGGTCTGTGCCCGGAGTCGTTGTATGCGGCCCAGACGGCGGCCGCGGCCAGGTCGCGGGGCGCCGGTCGCCGGCCGTTCGCCTGAGCGGCGGTCACCCGGCACAGGAGCACATGGCCATGCAGATGCGAAGGAGACATGGGTGGCACTCGAGGCACGGGACTATCGAGGCTTCAACTATTCGGGCTCATGGGGAACCAGTGGTCTCGATCTGTGGCAGCACCACGACCACGGCTTGATGGCCACCGAAGTCGCACGCGGCAAGCGGTACTTTCCGCAGTGGAATGTTGCGCGATGGTGGCTCTCCTACGAGGCGTTCCAACGCGATCCGGGGCGGTTCCTTGCGAATTTCGACGCGGGTCTCGGCGTCTTCGCCCAGCACGGTATCGAGGTGATGCCCGTGGTTTTCAACCGCTGGCGGGATCCGACCTGCGACTTCGGCGGGGTCTCGCTGGAGCACATCGTGCCGGGCTACCGGCACGGCAACACGCCGGACATGTGGACGGACCCCGATCCGTCCCGGGTCGATGTGCCGCGAGTCCAGATGCTCTTCGGCCGGTACCTGACGCGGGTCGTCGGGGCGCACGTCGATGATCCGCGCATCGTGGCCTGGGACATCTGCAACGAACCGTTCTCGGGACCGTATCTCAAGGACGACGATTCCGAAGTCCGTGCGGCCGAAGTGCGCTGGCTGACCTGGTGCCACGACGTGATCAGATCCCTGGCTCCCACTCAACCGCTCACGATCAGCAACCTCTTCACTCCGATCTCGATGCGCCTCACCGAAGCGATCAGTGACGTCATCTCCGTCCATGCCTACTACCGAGGCGACCTCACGGACCGGGAGAGGACGGCCGCGTGGGAGGACAGGCTCGATGAAGCGGTCTCGCTGGCGAAGGACAGCGGGAAGGACCTGGTGGTCACCGAGACCATCTGGGGTGCCACGGACGATGCGGTGCGCTCGGCGCTGATCGAGTACACGCTCGGACAACTCCAGGCTCGCGACATTGGATTCATCGTCCACGCGCTGCACCACAGTCTCGTCGCGGACCTGCACGGGCCCGAATACGGACCGGTCGGCGAGCCGGAGACCATGCACTTCATCAACCCGGACGGTTCGCTGCGCCGCGGCCACGACGCCTTCAACCGTTTCGCCTGAGCCACGAACCGCTCGACGATCGCGATCGTCGAGCGGTTCGTAGCGACCGGCGGCCACACCCGTATTCGATCTTGGGACGTGATGATGATGTTTCCGCCGGGGCTGCTCGCCTTCCCCCTGACACCGTTCGCCGACGACGACACTGTCGCGTCTGACGTCTTCGCTCGACACCTGGAGCGTCAGCTGGACGCGCGGAGGCCGATCGGCGACGAGGCGTCGAGCCCGTCGGCCTGGTTCGTGGCGTGCGGGACGGGTGAGTTCAGCGCGTTGTCGATCGCCGAGTATCGCGAGCTCGTGCGCACGGCCGTCGAGGTGGTCGACGGCCGAGCGCCGGTCTACGCCGGAGCGGGAGGAGGCCCGCAGTTGGCACGGGAGTTCGCCCGTATAGCGGCCGAATGCAGGGCGGACGGCCTGCTTCTTCTACCGCCATACCTGGTCTCGTCAACGCCTGCGGGCGTGGTAGAGCACGTGCGCTACGTCGCCGCGGCCACGCCGTTGCCGATCGTCGTGTACAGGCGGGCCAACGCCGTCATCGATCCGGCCGCCGCGATAACGCTCATGGACATCCCGAACGTCGTCGGCATCAAGGACGGCGTCGGCGACATCGACGCGATGTCTCGGCTCGTGGCCGCTGCACGCACGAGCGGACATGCCCGTGCCGCGACCTTCGGATTCCTCAACGGACTCCCCACCGCTGAGGTGTCCGCGCCGGCCTATCGGGCGATCGGGGTGGACAGCTACTCTTCCGCGGTCCTGTCGTTCGCTCCCGACATCGCCCTGGCCTTCTACGACGCCTTGGTCACGGGCGCTACGGACGTACGCGAGCAACTGCTCGAGGCGTTCTACCTGCCGCTCACCCGGCTGCGTGACCAGGTCCCGGGATATGCGGTCGCCTTGGTCAAGGCCGGCGCCAGGCTCGACGGCGTGCCCGTCGGTTCGGTTCGCCCGCCGCTGGTCGAGGCGACCCCGGAGCACATCGACCGGCTCGGCCGGATCATCGACCAGGGCCGCGCTGTGCTGCGTGCCAAGTCGCTGAACCCCGAGGTCGCGGAGGCGACGAAATGACCGGCGATCTGCGCGTGACCGACGTCGAGGTCACGCCGATCGCGTTCCCCGATCCGCCGTTGCTCAACGCCGCCGGCGTCCACCAGCCTTGGGCGCTGCGAGCCATCGTCCAGGTCCGAAGCCGCGACGGGCTGGTCGGCCTCGGCGAGACATATGGAGATGCCGCGCACCTCGCTCTGCTCGATCGGGTCGCTCCGGCCCTCACCGGGCTCGACCCTTTCAACCTCTCCGACCTCCGATCCCGCATCGCCGCGGCACTCGGATCGGCCGACGCCGCTGACCGTCATGGGCTCATCGGGGCGTCCAGCCGGAGCAAGACCAGACAGCGCGTGCTGGCGTCGTTCGAGGTCGCCTGCCTGGACCTTCAGGGCCAGGTCGTCGGCCGTCCGGTGTGCGATCTTCTCGGCGGGAAGGTCCGCGACCGAGTCCCGTTCTCGGCGTACCTGTTCTACAAGTGGGCCGCCCATCCCGGCGCCGAGCCCGACGAATGGGGCGAGGCGCTCGATCCCGCCGGCATCGTCGCCCAGGCCCGGGCGATGATCGATCAGTACGGCTTCGGCTCGATCAAGCTCAAGGGCGGCGTCTTCCACCCCGACGAGGAGATCGCGGCCATCCGCGCACTCCGGGATGCCTTCCCGGACCATCCGCTCCGGCTGGACCCGAACGCCGCCTGGACCGTGCAGACCTCGATCGAGGTCAGCGCTGAGACCGACGGCCTCCTCGAATACCTCGAGGACCCCACCGCCACCATTCCCGGCATGGCCGAGGTCGCAGCCCAGGCGCCGATGCCGTTGGCCACCAACATGTGCGTCGTCGAACTCGATCACATCCCCGAGGCCTTCACCACAGCGGCCATCGGTGTCCTGCTCGCCGACCATCACTACTGGGGCGGGCTCATGCAGTCGACGCACGTCGCCACGATCTGCGAGACCTGGGGGGTCGGGGTGTCCATGCACTCCAACAGTCACCTCGGGATCAGCCTCGCGGCGATGACGCATCTCGGCGCGGCCATGCCCGCCCTGACCTACGCCGCGGACACGCACACGCCGTGGCAACTCGGTGTCGACGTCGTCGAGCACCCGCTCGCCTTCGCCGATGGCGCCGTCACTGTGCCGGGCTCGCCCGGCCTCGGCGTCACACTCGACCACGACGCACTCAGCCGGTTGCACGAGAACTATCTCAAAGCCGGGATCACGACGCGGGACGACACCGGCTACATGCGGTCCATCGATCCCGCGTATGACCGTCGGCGGCCGCGCTGGTGACGGCGGCGACAGCGACGGGGGAGACCCACACGTGACCGCGCAACGCGTTCTGATCACAGGCGTGTCGGGCCGAGGTGGCCGGCTCCTCGTACCCCGCCTCAGCAGGCCGGCCCGCAGCCTGCGCCTGCTCGACCTGGAGGCACCGTCGCCGCAGATCGTCCCCGCCGGTGCCGACGTCGTGATCGCCTCGGTCACCGACCTCGAGGCCATGACCGCCGCCTGTTCCGAGGTGGACGCCGTCGTGCATCTGGCCGGGCAGGCCGACGAGTCCACCTTCGACGTCGTCGTCGACCGGAACATCCGGGGCACTCACACAGTCCTGGAGGCCGCCCGCCGCACTGGAGCGCCTCGCGTCGTCCTTGCCTCGTCCCACCATGCCGCGGGCTTCCACGTACATGACGACCACGCCGATGCCGGACTTCCGGCCGACGCCGTGGGCCGGCCCGACACGCTCTACGGCTGGAGCAAGGTCGCCGCCGAGTCGCTGGGACGCCTGTATGCCGACCGATTCGGCATGCAGGTCATCGGCCTGCGCCTGGGCGGGTTACGCGCCGTCCCGGAGTCGCTCCGCGACCTGGCGGTGTGGCTGTCGCCGGACGACGGCGCCCGGCTGGTCGAGGCGGCTCTCACCACGACGGCGCCGGGGTTTCATCTGGTCTGGGGCATCAGCAGGAACACCCGCCGCTGGTTCACCCTCACCGAGGGCCGGCGTATCGGGTACGAACCTCGCGACGACGCCGAAGCTTATGCCGACGCCCTCATCGCCCGGTTCGGTGAGCCCGACTTCGCCACCGACCCGGCGCTCCGGCGTCTGGGCGCGGGGTTCTGCGATGCGCCCCTCGGCGTCCCGATGCACCGGAACCGGCCCGCGCTCGGCCGGAGCCGGTGATCAACGGCTGAGCCAGCCGCCGTCGACCGGCAGGACGACTCCGTGTACGTAGGCCGATGCCGCCGAGGCGAGGAAGACGGCGGCACCGGCGACGTCGCCGGGCCGGCCCCAGCGGCCGGCGGGGATGCGGCTGCCGATGGCGGACGAGCGGTCCGGGTCGGCGAGGAGATCGTGAGTGGCGGCGGTCTCGATGTAGCCGGGAGCGATGGCGTTGACGTTGATGCCCAGTGAGGCCCATTCGTTGGCGAGGGCCCGGGTGAGGCCGGCGAGGCCGCTCTTGCTGGCGGTATATCCGGCGACGTTGATGCCGCCCTGAAAGGAGAGGAGGGACGCGATGTTGACGATCTTGCCGCGGCACTGGCCCGCCGGCACGTCGCGGGCGGCGAAGTGGCGGCCGGCCGCCTGGGACAGCAGGAACGTCGCGGTCAGGTTCGTGTCGAGCACCGTCCGCCAGTCGCGCAGGGTCAGATCGAGACCGGGAGAGCGGGCGATGATGCCGGCGTTGTTGACCAGGATGTCCAGGTGCCCGGCCCGAGCGACCGCGGTGCCGATGATCTGGGTGCCTCCGTGGGCGTCGACATCGGCCAGATCGGCTTGGATCCCCACGAAGCGGCGTCCGGTGCTCTCGACCGCCTCGGCGGTGTCGTCGGCATCCCGGCGGTAGACGCCGACGACGTCGGCGCCGGCCTCGGCGAGAGCGACGGCGATGGCCTGTCCGATGCCGCTTCCGGCACCGGTGATCAGTGCGACTCTATCGGTGAGCTGGAACGACTCCAGGCCCATGCCAGGTCACCGTCCGATCGTCCGGCGCAGGTGGCCGATGGTGGTCTCCGCCTGGTGGTACCAGGCGTGGTCGGCATCGGTGAGTGGGCCGGCCTGCTTCCGGTCGCCGGCGAACAGGGCGAGGTACCACACCCGGTAACCGGGCGCGGCTGTGACGGTGTGGTAACCCGCGGGCATCTTGTGGATCGTGTTGTGCCGGACGATGAAGGCGTTGTCGCCGCCGACGCGGTCGCCGTAGAGCGCCGCGAGACCGAATCCGGTGGAGGGCTGTACGCGGTAGAAGTACATCTCTTCCTGGAAGACCTCGCCGGTCTCGGGGTCGTCTACCTCGTGGCGGTGCGGCGGGTACGTGGCCCAATTGCCGCTGGCCACGGTGACCTCGGCGACGAACAGCCGCTCGCTCGGCCGGCTGGCGTCGAGGAGGAAGTCGTAGTCGCGGGTGGTGTTGAAGACGCCCCAGGTGCCGGAGTGCACGTCGTCCGGAGCGACGACGTACGGCTCGATGACGGTGGCGCTCGGTGCCGAGCACAGTGCGAGCTCGGTGCCGACGGCGGTAGTGATCGTGACGTCCTGACCGCACGGTGCGTAGACCATCGACGGCTTCCCGGCGAACACGTCGGATCGGCCACCGACGTCGGCGAACGTCCGGTCGCCGACCTCGAGCGAGGCGGTCCCGGTGAGCACCACGACCGCGTACTCGCGATCAGTCGTGGCGAAGTGGTGCTGCTCGCCGGGGCGCAGTGTGATCAGTGTGAAGTCCAGGACCCGGCACGTGTTGTGCGCGAGCGTCGTGACGCCGGGCCGCGCCTCGAGCCGTTCGAAGTACGCGCTGCTCATGCCGTGGTACCGAGGAGTCCGGCTGCCCGCAGCTCGGCGGCGAGGCGGAGGAAGGCGCCGTTGCCGTACGTCCGCTCACCCATGCCGGAGCGCTTGTGGCTCTCCCAACCGCCGCGTCCGGCCGGCGTCTGGCAGCCCCGGACGGCACCGGCGCCGTCGACCCAGGTCACGACCTCGTGCCAGGTGCGGATGACCCGGGTAGCGGCGGAGCGGTTCAGCCAACCCTCGGCCAAACCGACCGCGATGCCCGTGGCGATCATCGTCGAGCCACTGGTCTCGAGGTGGGACTCGTCGTCGTCGGGTGTGATTCGCCAGAGGCCGGTCGGGTGCTGGAAACGGAGCAGCCCGGTGACCAGCGACCGGTACAGCTCCAGGAGTTCGGACCAGCCGGGTGTGTCGGCGGCAGTGTGTCGCAGGACGTCGGCGAATGACATCGCAACCCAGCCGTTGCCTCGCGACCAGAGCGAGCCCGTGTGTACGCCCGTGGCGGGATCGGTCTCGTGGAAGAAGCACCCGGTCAGCGGGTCGCGCAGGTGCCTGGCGTGCAGGAGGCATTGCCGGACGGCCTCGGTTGCGTACCTGCGATCTCCGAGGACGGCGTAGGCCCAGGCGAGCGGTGCTGCCGCGTAGTAGAGAGTGTCGACCCAAGGAGCCGGCGCCCAATGTCCGTGCGCGATCGTGCCGTCGTCGAGCCGCAGGCCTCCGTCGAGGATGTGGTCGGCGACCAGGCGGACAGCATCGAGGAGGCGCTCGTCCGGCTCATGTCGGTGAAGGGCCGCAAGAGCCATGGCGACACCCCAGTCGCCGCAGTACGTCGTCAGGTAGATGCCCTGCCTGTCCTCGCCGGAGTGTTGCCCGCTGAAGCCGGTCTCGGGTCGCGTCGTTGGTTGAGCGTCGAGGTGGTGGTCGGCCCACTGCCGAGCCCAGGACACCATCGCCTCGTCGTGCAAGGCGCCTCCGGCGAGCGTCAGCCCCAGTGGGACCAGCGTGTCCTCCCAGCCGGTGTTGAGCTCGCTGACGTCTCGCGACATGCAGCGCTTGGCCACCGCGTCGATGGCGGTCACAGGTCCTCCTCGGCGGAGCGTCGGGCGGTGATGGTCGTGATGGCGACATCGAAGTGCCGAGCCATGGCTCGTTCGGCGGCGTCGGCGTCGCCCGCGGCGACAGCGTGCAGGATGTCGTCGTGGATGGCCTGGACCACCTTGCGCGCGGCCGGCTGGTCGCGTGTCTCCAGGCCACGGCGGACGGCGTTGCGCAGCGCGCCGCGGATCGACTCCACCAGGAGGGCCATCATGGTGTTGCCGGTGGCCCGCGCCAGCTGGACGTGGAACTCGACGTCGAGATCGATGTAGTGCTCCTCGTCGTCGAGGTGATCGGCCATCGCCCGCGTGACCTCGGTGAGGCGTGCCAGGTCGTCGTCGCCACGTCGGCGAGCGGCGAGCGCGGCGGAGGTGATCTCCAGGCCGCGCCGGACCTCCAAGAGTTCCAAGACGGTGTCGTCGGCGCCGACGAGCGTGGCGCGATCGAAGAAGCCCAGCAGCGGATCGATCTCCACCGGCCTGATGATCGCCCCGGCCTGCCCATTGACGACATGGACGATGCCTTTCCCGGTGAGTTCGCGGATGGCCTCGCGGACCACGGGCCGACTGACGCCGAAGTCCTTGGCGAGCTGCACCTCGCTCGGTAGCCGGCTGCCCGGCCCCAGGCCCGCGTGCTCGATGTACCGCATGAGCTGGGCTGCGACCTGGTCTGCGCGCGTGTGCACCCGCACCTTCTCCAGAGGGGGTACGTCGCTGGTCGTCGGCATGCTGGACAGCATAGCCGCAGCTGTTAACCTGTCAAACAGCTTGATAGATTGGCTCGATGAGGACAGTGAGGAGCTCGATGTGGCCATCAGGGACGAGCCGTTGTCAGACGTTGAGGTGATGCGCCGAGAGCTGTTCACCGCCGTGGTCGGCGATGTGATGGACGCCGCCGGTCTCACCAGCCAGTTCCTGCCGCCGCAGGTGCGCCCCCTCCGTGACGACATGGTGGTCGTCGGGCGCGCCATGCCGGTGCTGGAGGCGGATTGTGCGGACACCTACGTCGCACACGAGGGGCGGGCCGAGCCGTTCGGGCTGATGTTCGACGCGCTCGACGATCTGCGGGCTGGCGAGGTCTACGTCTGCAGCGGCGCATCGCCACGTTATGCGCTGTGGGGCGGCTTGATGACGACGCGCGCCATGCGGCTCGGCGCGGTGGGGGCGGTCGTCGACGGCTACTCCCGGGACACCCGGGACATCCTGGCGATGCCCGGCTTCCCGACCTTCTCTCGGGGCCCGTACGCCCAGGATCAGGGCGTACGTGGACGCGTCGTGGACTATCGGTGCGCGGTGCGCTTTTCCAACGGGACAGTCGTGCGTCCCGGCGACCTGATTTTCGGCGACGTCGACGGCGTGCTGATCGTGCCTCGCGCCCACGAGGCTGACATCCTGGCGGCGGCGCTCAAGAAGGTCCGCGGCGAGAAGCGGGTGCGTGCGGCGATCGAGGCGGGAATGTCCGCCCGTCAGGCCTACGACATCTACGGGATCATGTGAGCGTCGCGGACTGCGGGATGTTGCCCGACGAGCATGACCGCCCCGGCCCCTGTGCTCCTGACGCGTTCCTCGCGGTGCGTTCGATCAGGACCGGAAGCACCTGAACCCCCTTACTCTCCGAACGGCGATGGGCTGAACTGTGAACAGCATGCGCGTGTATATCGGTGCGGCTACGTCCAGCGAAAGGGGCGGTCGGGCCGACGGCGTCGTGATCGCCGACATCGACAGCGACACGGTCACTCCTCTTGGCATCGGCGCCCGCGGAGTCGAGAACCCGATGTACCTTGCGTCGTCGGCCGACGGGCGGGTCGTCTACATGTCGCACGCGGTCGCCGGCGCACACGTCAGTGCGTGGGCTGTCGACGGGACCACGCTCCGACGGCTCGGGCGGCAACGATCAACCGGAGGCTCAGGGGCATGCCATCTCTCGCTCGACCCGAGCGGCCGCCATCTTCTCACGGCCAACTACGCGTCCGGCACGGTGAGCGTGCATCCACTACGCGGCGACGGGTCGCTGGGGGAGCGCACCGACACCGCTCACCATGTCGGCTCCGGTCCTGATGCGGCCAGGCAGGCAGGCCCACACCCGCACATGGTCGTCGTGGACACGACCTCGGGTGACATCCTCGTCCCCGATCTCGGAACGGACACGGTGTACAGGTATGCGTTGGACGAAGCATCCGGCTCCTTGACACTCCGCGACGAGATTCGCCTTCCCGCGGGCGCTGGTCCGCGACACCTCGTCGTCCGCAACGGATTCGCCTATGTGGCCAACGAGCTCGCGTCGACGGTGTCGATCGTCGACCTGACGATCCCCGAGGTTCTCCGCACCGTGCCGACCTATGTCGGCGACGAGCAGGGTGCCAGTCAGCCGTCGGCGATCCGATTGAGCGGAGACGGACGGCATCTCTATGTGGCCAACCGTGGCGACGATGACATAGCGGTTCTCTCGGTCGACGGCGCGGACGTGCGTCTTCAGGCGACCGTGGACTGTGGCGGGACCCACCCACGCGACATGGTTCTGGGCCCGGACGGACACCACCTTTACGTGGCGAACCAATTCTCCGACACCATCACGTCATTCCGGATCGACGAGGGCAGCGGCATCCCGGAGCGATTGACCGGCACGCTGGATACCCCGAGCCCCAGCTGCATCCTCCTATCGCCGGTCAAAGTTGAGGCACCCCACGCGGCGGATCGATACTCCGGTGGTGCGGGTCCGGTAGCACCCGGCCCTCGAGCGGACTCGTGAGGGCAATGGCGGCGTACCGCCGATCGGGTGCGCGTCAGCAGGCGACCGAGTGCGTTGTCCGGCCGTTCTGCTCGTACGCGGATCGAGCACGGTGCGGAGCCAGCCGCAGAGCAGGTTGATGGCCAGTGTCGCCATCAGCATGACCCCCGGCATGGTGGCCACACATCAGCCTGTGTAGAGGTAGGTCGGCGCTCGGCGATCAGGCCGCCCCACGACGGCGTGGGGCGGCTGGATGCCGAGGCCGAGGAAGGACAGGGCCGCCTCCGTCATGATCATGTCGGAGACCAGCAACGTGCTGACGGCGATGACCGACGGCAGCACCTTGGGGCCGCAGGTGCCGGAACGTGACGCAGGACCTGCGGCCTGACGATCTCCGGTCCGTCGCCGCACACCGGCGAAGTTCTGGCCGCTGATAGGCTGACGTCACCCCGGCCCCGTGGCCGGCTGCCGGCGGACGGGAGCGGCCGCCCGGCGCCGACTCGGTGATTCAGCTTCCGCGGCACTCTCGACCGCTGTTCCCGTGCCGCGACCCTGGCAACAGTCGTTGGGACTATTCGTTGAGGGCGGCCGCCAGCGGGACCTCGGGAAGAGGGAGTTCGCGCTCTCGCAACTCCAGTGCGAAGGACGAAAGCGCCTCGTCGTTGTAGGCGGAGGCTGCTTCGATCGCCAGCCAGTAGGCGGTTCGGTCAAGATCATTTGGGATTCTCGGCCAGGTCCAGTTCCGTTCGTCTCGGGCATGGTCTGCCCAGAATCGGTAAGCGTCAACCAGGCGTCCGCGACCGGGCGCCGCCGCAGAGTTCCACAGGTCCGCCCCATAACCGGCGGCCACACGGCTACAGACGGCGAAGGCGCGCAGGCCGTAGATCGTGTAGTGCAATGAGCTTGGTCGAGCCAGCTCGCGTGGCAGCGTTCCGCCGGGGGCGATCTGTCGGAGTCGGCGGTCGAACAGGCCGGTGATGTCCTCGATGGTGCGCTGATCATCAGTGAAGGAGGCGTAGCGCAGCACCTGGGCATCCCACCAGACGCCGTGATTACTGGTTGACGATTCCTCCTTCCGACCGAGGTCACTTGTCCGCATCCAGCTCATCAGGTCGGCGAACCACGATCGAAGGTTGTCCACCTGTCCGGTGAACCAACCGGACTTCAACAGCAGTTCGACGTGATCGAGTAGGTCGATCAGGTAGACCGCCTCGATCAGACCGATCGACGCCCCGTCGTGAACTCCGGGTTGAGCGGCGCCGTGGACGAAGTTGGGCCGCATCGCTACTTCTGGGTCGAGGAACCACCGTTCGAGGCGCCTGACTGCCGAGTCAGCAAACCGATCCTCACCGGTTCGGATGTGGGCTTGCACGAGGGTGTTGACCGCGGCGATGGTCTGCCAAAACCGGTGTTTGTCGTAGCGGTCGCTCAGCGTCGCCACGTTGCGTTGGCAATCGCGCCTGACATAGGGCAGTCCATCCGGCGTATCCGGGTTCGGCCAGGAGTAGAAGCCCACCGAATAGTAGTCGCGGGGGTGACCGCGCCATTCAGATGGCGTGCGGTCGGTGATCGCGAAAAGAGGCAGCGCTAACGCCTGGTCGGCGGTGAGCGTCATTACCGTAGGTCTCCTTCACTTATCGCCGGTTGTATGTCGTCTAGGATGCGGGCCAGAGGTAGTTGAGACCGATTCGTCACGGTCACCTCCAGAGGCTCAGGCAAATTCGTTGATGACCTCGCGGCCGCGCCGCTTGGAACCGCCGCGCCAGCCATGGTCGTCCAGCGGCAACGCCCTCGCGGCGTCGATCGCCGCCTGCGGATGGTCTGTGTTGTCGCCTGCCACGGGTGCGACCTTGATCACGCCAGGCGGGCGGGGATACAGGCGGTCCGCCAGGTAGCCGGCCCGGGAGAAGTCGATCAGTCGGTTGCCTTCGGAGTCTCGGACGTAGGTCAACTCGCTGGCGGTCTCGGTGGCGAGCGAGGAGGACCAGCCGCAGTCGCGGCGACGGTGTTACTCCGGCATCGCCTGTGCGGGAGCCAGGACGTCGAGGCCGGTGGTGGCGGCTGTGGACAACTTGGTACGACGAGTGGTCACGGGTCCTCCTTGACTGGTGATCGGTTTGGTTGACCGGATCAGCGATGACCACCGTCTCGATGCCAGCCACCGACGAGCAGCACCCGCTGCGTGCCCGAGGTCTCCCGAAGGCCACAATGTCCTCCCAGATCTGGCCATCTCGAGCCATGATTAATGGATTCATCATCGGTGTCAAGTACCCGAGCGTTAGAGCCGGCTGGGTGGCGTCGGTGCGCGACAGGGCGGGTCGTGATCGGCGCCGTCACCCAATGGAGCCTGGCGATCGCGGCGTTCGGGTCCGCCACGGAACGGTGGCTCGCGCTGACCCTGCTCGAGCTCGCCGACGTCGGGTCGAGCGTCAATTTCGGTTGATCCGGTTGCTAGCAGCTGTCACTGTGCAGCCCGTGACGGACACCGGGCTGGTGCAGGACCTGTTCGATGAACTGGCTCACGAGTATGACCAGCACATCCCGTTCTTCGCCACGTTCGGCCGTGATCTCGTGGCCTGGTGCGGCCTGCAGCCCGGTCAGCGAGTCTTGGACATCGCCGCTGGACGTGGCGCCATCGCCGGGCCGGCCGCCTGGGCAGTCGGAGATCGCGGTGAGGTCGTCGCCATCGATAACGCCCCGAACATGCTCGATGCCCTGGCCGCCGACCATCAGGATCTCCCGCAGCTAACCAACCGAGTCATGGACGCCCACCAACTCGACATCCCAGACGCAAGCTTCGACGCCGTGACGTGCGGGTTCACCCTGCACTTCCTCGACGATCCCGCGCAGGCCATCGCCGAGGCATACCGGGTGCTCCGCCCGGGCGGCCTGCTGGCCTTCTCAGGTCCGCCGAGCAATCACGTCGTCGATGATGAGGCCGAAGGATCCAGAAAGCCACGGGACGAACGGTGGGACTTCTACGGCGAGCTCATGCGTGACATGGCCGGACGGTCCAGCCCGACCAGGAGGCCCGACCCGTTCACCCCGCCACCGCGCCCCTTGCCCGACCTCTGCGCGGAAGCCGGGTTCATCGACATTGAGCAACGCACCGCCCGGGCGTCCTTCGAGATGCGAGACGCCCAGCATCACTGGGAATGGAACATGTCCCACGGCTTCCGAGGATTCGTCGAATCTCTCGGCCCTGAACTCGCTTCGGAGTTCAAGACTCGGATGTTCGCAGGGCTCGAAAACATCCACGCCAGCGGCGGCATTACTGTCAACGCCAAGGTCGCCTTCAACCGCATGCGCAAACCCTCGGCCGCATCCTGAGGACTGTCAGCACCCCAGATGAGTAGCAAGCTTTCCGGTGCGAGCACCACGAGATGACGGACGTGACCTGCGCAGATGTCATCCCAGTGCAACGGACGACAGCAGCCAACACGTCGTCACAGCGTTCGGGACGAAGAGGTCGCGGGTTCGAATCCTGTCACCCCCGACCAGCCAACATCGCAGCTCACGAGCCCTCTGCGGAGGGCTCCTTCCGTGTCTTCTGGGTGTCTCGGCGGCCCGACGTCGGGTCGGTGGGTTGATCGGTGCGGGCCCGTTGACCGCCGTCGAGCCTGCTGATGGGGTTGACCGGCACGAGCGAGCTCGTACCCTTCGCCTGGCCGCCTGCCCCGATCCGGACCGAGCGGCTCGTGCTCCGCGAGCCCGAGGGCGCGGGATCGTCACGATCGAACGGCGCTACGTGGAGGGCCGCCCCCGCCAGGTCGACGGGAAAGTCGAGCTCAGCTACCTGCTCCTGCCGGAGGTCTGGGGTCGCGGGTACGCCACCGAAGCGTGCACGGCGGCACTCGACTGGTGCGCCGGGGCGCTGCCCGGCGCTCTGTACCCAACCGCCAACGACCGCTCGACGCGGCTGGCGGGGAGGCTGGGGTTCACCGAGGCGGAGCGGTTCCAGGCGTTCGGCGCCGAGCAGTGGTTCGGCGTGTGGTCCTCGGCCACGCCGTCCGGTCGGCCGGCGCGATGATCGTGGGGCGCCGCCCGTGATCAGGTGGGGCGGACGTCGCGCAGCCAGGTCAGCACGTCGGGCCACTGCGCGGCGATGTCGTGGCCGGCCTCTGGGATCACCGTCACGGTCGCGCCGGGTATCCGCTGCGCCATCCAGGTGACCGCTGCCAGCGGGATGTTGTCGTCGAGCTCGCCGTGCCAGATGCGGGTGGGCGCGGCGACCCGGCCGAGCGCGGGCGACCAGTCGCTGTGGTTGAGGAGGTGGTCCTCGACGTAGGCGGCGTGACCCTGACGGAACGCCTCGGCGAGCATCCGCAGCCACCAGTCGGACCGGGTGATGCCGACCGCGGCGAAGAACGCGTCGGGATCGTCGCGCAGCCACTGCTCGAACTGCCGGCCTCGGGCCACGAGCCCTTCTTCGTCGAGCGGCACGACGTCGCCATGCACGGGAGCGGTGGACGGCACTCCGGAGGCGACGAGCGCCAGGCCCGCGACCCGGTCGGGCAGCGTGGCGGCGGTCGCCACGGCGTAGGGCCCGCCACCCGACGAGCCCAGGACCGCGACGGCCGGCAGGTCCAGGGCGTCGAGCAGCTGCCGCGCGTCGTCGGCCCAGTCGACGACCGCCCGGCCCGGCAGGGGGTCGGACAGCCCGAAGCCGGGACGTTCCGGCGCGATGACGCGTACGCCCAGGGCGAGCGCGACCTCGTGGTCGTCGGGATGCGGGATCCGTGAGTGCGGAGTTCCGAGGCAGGACAGCACCGGCACGCCGTCGGGGTCGCCGATGTCGGAGTAGGCGAGGACACGGGAGTCGCCCAGCACCACCCGAGCGGTCTCATTCGCTTCGCCAGAGGCCATCGGGTCACCCTGCATGTGTTGATCCGCCTTGTCCAGAGCGACTCGCGGGCGTGGTGTCACTCGACGGCGAGGGCGACCTCGGTCGACTTGATGAGCGCGGTGACCGCGCTGCCTTCGGCGAGCTCGAGATCCTCGGCGGCCTCCTTGGTGACCGAGGAGGTGAGGATCTGGCCACCGTCGAGGCGAATCTTGACGACGGCCATGGCCTCGCCGGTGGTGACGGACACGACCGTTCCGGCCAATTGGTTACGGGTCGAGAGCTTCACGATGGATCCCCCTTCGCTACCACGTCGTCTCGACCGTAGCGGCGCCAGGTGCGCAGCGCATCAGGTCTGCGCCCGCGACCAGGCAGGCCCTCCGAAAAGCAGGACGACCGGATCCGCCGGTTCGCTGTCAAACTGGGGGTGAGGGCCCGCGTGCGGGCCCGAGGGGGCCGAGGTGACCGGATGAGCGAGACACGGGTCGTCATCGCGGACGACGATGTTCTCCTGAGGGAAGGGTTGGCGAGCCTGCTCGATCGCTCCGGCTTCGCGGTCGTCGGGCAGGCCGGCGACGCGCCCGAGCTGATCGACCTGGTCAACGACCTGGCGCCCGACCTCGTGATCGTCGACATCCGGATGCCGCCGGAGCATGCGACGGAAGGGCTGGAGGCGGCGCACGCGATCCGGCGCGACCACCCGGCGACGGCGATTCTGGTGTTATCGGCGCACGTCGAGGTGGAGCACGCGATGCAGCTGCTGGCCAGCGGCGAGGGCATCGGTTACCTGCTGAAGAGCAGGGTGACCGACGTGGCGGAGTTCGTCGACACGGTGGAGCGGGTGGCCCGCGGCGCGAGCGTCGTCGACCCGGCGTTGGTGCAGGAGCTGGTCGGCGCGCACCGGCGGCACGATCCGCTGGCGGTACTGACGGAACGCGAGCGGGAGGTGCTGGCGCTGGTCGCCGAGGGACGGTCGAACGCCGGGGTGGCCCGGCGGCTCTGGGTGACCGAGGGCACCGTCGAGAAGCACGTGCGCAGCATTCTCACCAAGCTCGACCTGCCGGAGACCGACGAGGATCACCGGCGGGTGCTGGCGGTGCTCACGTTTCTCGAGCAGCGGTGACGTCCACGGCGGTCCGGACGGGGAGACGCGCGGCCAGTAGCCGTCCGGCCTCCTCGACGACGGAGGGCATGGCCTCGAGCGGCACGTTGAGCATCGAGGCGAGATCGCGGGTCGACAGGTCCTCGCGGTGGGCCAGCATGATTCGGCTCCTTTCACCCCCCGGTTCTTCGAGCATCGCTCCGGACGGCCGGCCTGTCGTCGACGCCAGCGGGTGACCCGTCTACCGGCTAGCAGGAAGCCCGGAACTCCTGCTGGCCGCGATGTGCCGGACGGCCGAACGGAGCGAGGCTCACTGGAAGCGTTCGTTCGAGTGTGCGAGGAGGTCCGGCGATGAGCCGAGTGGTCTACGCATTCCATGGCCCGGCGACGGCCGTCGCGACCCACGCCCGGCCGGACCACCCCCATGATGTCGTGGTGCCCGGCCGGAGGCCGGAATCCCCCGACGCTGACCCCTGGCGCCACGACTCCGCAGCCGGCACCCCCCGCGCCGGCTCGCCACTGGCCGGCGCCCCCCTCGATGCCGGCCCACTTGCCGCCGTCCCCACGGCCGACCCTCGCCTGTCGGCGACCGTGAACGGCGAACACCACACCGGTCTGCTGCGGGTTCGGTTGACCGGGGACGGCGGCGAGGTGGCGGAGTACGACCTGGACGTCGAACAGGCGCTGCAGCTGTCGCAGCGGCTGCACGACGCTGCCGCGGCGATGCGCGAGTTCCTGTCGGTGCGGACCTTCGGCCCTGGCCGGGTTTCCGGTTAGCAGTAATGCCTGGCTGATGCTCTGGTGCAATGCTGGTGCTGTGGTGCGGCGTTGTGTCATCGTTGATGACAACGAGAGATTCCTGGCCGTGGCGCGTTCCAGCCTCGAACGCGGCGGCCTCGAGGTGGTGGGGACCGCGACCACGACGACACAGGCCCTCGAACTGATCGGCGCCCTGCGACCGGACGTCGTGCTGGTGGACATCGCGCTCGGCACCGAGAGCGGCTTCGATCTCGTCCACCGGATCGTCGCCGAGTCGTCCGCCCGTCCGCACGTGGTCCTCATCTCGACGCGCAGGGAAGACGACGTCGCGGAGCTGGTGTCGGCCAGCCCCGCAGCCGGGTTCGTCTGGAAAGCCGATCTGTCGGCGAGGGCCGTGCGAGATGTGGTGGCGGCCGGAGAGCAGTGAGGCCTCAGGACCGTTGACCGGCCCGCCGCTGCAGCGGTGGGTGGGTGGAGCCCTCATCGGCGCCGGCCTCATCGGCCTGGTGACCGGGCTGGTCGCGATCCTGAACCTGCACCTCCCGCCGCGTGGGCTGCTCATCCTGTACCTGCTGGCCGTCGTGCCGGTGGCGATCTGGTGGGGAGCGGGTCCGGCGGCGCTGATCTCGGCAGCGAGCGTGATCACGTTCGTGCTGCTCATCGCGCCGCCGCAGAGCGAGGGCACCTCGGTGGTGGCGTTCGCCGTGTTCGTGGCGACGGCGCTGGTGGTCGCCGGGCTGGCCGCGGGGTTGCGGCGCAGCGTCCGGCGGTCGCAGGAGTTGGCCGCGGAACAGTCGGCGCTGCGGCGGGTCGCGACGCTCGCGGCCGAGGGCGTGCCGGCGACGGAGTTGTTCGTGGCGGTGACGCGCGAGGTCGGCGAGCTGTGCGGGGCCGACCTCACCCGGCTGGGACGCTACGAGGACGGCGGGACGGTGATCCGCGTGGCCGCCTGGACCCGGATGCCGGCGCGGCTGCCGATCGGCGGGCGCGTGCCCGTGGAGGAGACGCGGGTCGCGCGCGACGTGCTGCGCGCGGGGGCGCCGGTCCGGGTCTCCGGCACCGACGCGACCAACGGCGCGGGCGGGCCGCTCGCCCGTGAGCTGGGCATCCGCTCGTCGATCGGCTGTCCGGTCGTGGCCGGGGGCAGGTTGTGGGGCGTGGTCGTGGTGTCGTCGCGGAATCCGCGGGCCTTCCCGCCGGAGACGGAGGAGCGGATCCTGCACTTCACCGAGCTGCTGGCCACGGCCGTCACCAATGCCGAGGCCAGCGCGGCGTTGCTGCGGAACGCGGACGAGCAGGCCGCGCTGCGCCGGGTGGCGACCCTGGCGGCGCGCGGCGGCGCCGATCCGGGTCCGGTGTTCCGGTCGGTCGCCGACCAGGTGGGTGGGCTCCTGGGCGCGGACTGCACGTCGGTGCTGCGGTTCGAGAGCGACCGGACGGCGACGTATCTCGCGGCGCACGGCTGGCGCGACACACGGCGTCGCGGGCCGGGCGCGCGCTGGCGGCCGGAGACGCCGTCGGTGATCGAGCAGGTGCAGCGCACCGGCCGGTCCGCCCGGCTGGACTACGCCAGTCTCGGCGAGCAACCGCCCAGCCTGGACGGCGAGGACGTCACGTCGACGGTGGCCAGCCCGATCGTGGTGGAGTCGCGGCTGTGGGGCAGCATCGGCGTGGCGTCACGGACCGGGCCGCTGCCGCCCGACACCGAGGATCGCCTGGTCGCGTTCACCGAGATCGTCGCGACCGCCATCGCCAACACCGAGAGCCGGGCGCAGCTGGCGGCGTCGCGGGCACGGGTCATCGCCGCGGGCGACGCCACCCGCCGCCGGCTCGAACGCGACCTGCACGACGGCGCGCAGCAGCGGCTGGTCTCGCTCGCGCTGGAGCTGCGCAACGTCCAGGCGGAGGTGCCGGACGAGCTGTCCGGACTGAGCGCGGGCCTCGGCCGGCTGGCCGCTGACGTCACCGCGGTGCTGGACGAGCTGCGCGAGCTGTCGCGCGGCATCCACCCGGCGATCCTCTCCGAGGGCGGACTGGGCCCGGCGCTGCGCACCCTGGCCCGCCGCTCACCGGTCGCGGTCGAGCTGACGCTTCGCCTCGACCATCGCTACGCCGACGCGGTGGAGGTCGCCGCGTACTACGTGGCCGCGGAGGCGCTCACCAACACCGTCAAACACGCGAACGCGACGCATGCGGAGCTGGCCGTCGAGGAGTACGACGGTGAGCTGCGCCTGCTCGTTGTCGACGACGGCGTCGGCGGCGCCGTCCCGACCGGCGGCACCGGGCTGACCGGCCTGTACGACCGGGTCGAGGCGCTCGGCGGCACGATCCTGGTGAGCAGCCCGGGCGGCGGCGGCACGCGCATCGAGGTCGCGTTGCCCCTGCGGGCGGGGTGAGGCCGCGTCGTTACGCTGGCCCGGTGACGACGCGGGGAGAACGGCCGGCGGTGCGGGGCATCGGGCTCGGGCTGGCGGCACTGGGCCGGCCCGGGTACATCACCCTCGGTCACGGCGGCGACTTCGGTGACGGCGCGACGGTGGACGACCTGCGCGAGCGCGCCCACGCGGTCCTCGACGCGGCGTGGGCGGCGGGCGTGCGGTACGTCGACGCCGCCCGGTCGTACGGGCTGGCGGAGCGGTTCCTCGGCGAGTGGCTCGCCGCGCATCCCGGGCGCCGCGACGAGCTGACGGTCGGCTCGAAGTGGGGCTACACGTACACCGCCGACTGGCGCATCGACGCCGACGTGCACGAGGTCAAGGACCACTCCGTCGCGACGTTCGAGCGGCAGTGGCAGGAGACCCTCGACGCGCTGGGCGGGCCGCCCGACGTGTACGTGGTGCACAGCCTGACCTCGGACAGCCCGGCTCTCGACGACGCCGGCCTGCTGGCCGCGCTCACCGCTCTCGCTGACGACGGTGTCGCCGTCGGGTTCTCGGCCAGCGGCCCGAACCAGGGCGCCGTCATCGATCGCGCACTGGCCATGACGACGGCCGGCCTGGCGCCGTTCCGCGCGGTGCAGGCGACGTGGAACGTGCTCGAGCCGTCGGCCGGTCCGGCGCTGGCCCGGGTCCACGACGCCGGCTGGTTCGTCGTCGTCAAGGAGGCGGTGGCGAACGGGCGGCTCACCGGCCGGGGCGACGTCACGGGGTTCCGCGCCGCGGCCGGCGCCGCCGGCGTCGCGCCCGACGTGCTGGCGCTGGCCGCGGTCCTCGACCAGCCGTTCACCGACGTCGCCCTCAGCGGTGCCACCACGGTCGACCAGCTGCGGAGCAACCTCAGGGCCACCGCGACCGCTCCCGTGGCGCTGCCGGACCTCGCCGAGGATCCGAAGGCCTACTGGGCCACGCGGTCCGGCCTCGGCTGGAGCTGAGGCCGCGACGCTCAGCGCCCGCGTAGTTCGTCGTGCAGGCCGCGGGCGATCCGGCCCATCGCGATCTCCGCGGCCGGCTGGGCGGCCGCCGCGACCCGCGACCGGGTCAGCGCGACGACGACGAACCGGCCGCCGTCGGCGTGTTCGACGACACCGGCCTCGTGACGCAGGTTGAGCAGCGTGCCGGTCTTGGACGACCAAGCCGAGGCGTCGCTGACGAACTCCGGCGCGAGCCGGTTGCGGTGCACGTTGGCGGCCAGCAGCTGCCTGAGCCGGGCCGTCACACCGGGGTCGATCGCGTCGCCGGTCCAGATCGCGGTCAGCAGGCCGGCCAGCGCGCGCGCCGTCGCGGTGTTGGCGCGTGCGACGTCCAGCTCCGCGATCGGGCTGCCGCCGCCGCGCCCGGTGACGCCGATGGCGAGGTCGTGCCGCAACCCGCCGTCCAGCGCCTCGGCCGGCGTCGCCATGAGCACGTCCATCCGGTGCCGCAGCGTGAATCCGTCGACGCCCAGCTCCCGCAGCACGGCGCTCACCTGTGTCGGCGGCGTGAGGTCGAACAGGGCGTCGGTGGCGGTGCTGTCGCTCAGTGACGTGCTCAGGTAGACGAGGTCGTCGACGGCGACGCGGGCCGGGTGCCGGAACCGCGTGATGCCGGTCGGCCCAGGCGTGTCGACGCGGCCCGGCGCGACCTCGACCGGCTCCGCGCCGTCCAGCTCGCCGCGTCTGACGCGCTCCAGCGTCGCGAGCGCCAGCGGCAGCTTGACCAGCGACGCGATCGGCAGCTCGACGTCGGCGTCGAGGGCCAGCTCGGAGCCGTCGTCGAGGTCGCGGACGAGGAACGACCCGGCCAGGCCGGCGTCGTCGAGGCGCTCGCGCCACTCGCGCGGCGACGTCACGACGGCTCCGCGCCGAGGCAGCGGGCCAGCAGCGGCCCGAGTGTCGCCGTCGTGCGGTCGGCGTCGAGGATCGACGCGGCGGCGACGGCGTACCCGCGCACCAGCGGCGCGTCGCCGAGCGGTCGCCAGGTCAGCCCGGTGCCGGCCGCCTCGCGCGGCGTACACAGCAAGGCGTCGTCGGTGCGGATCACCTCGGCGACGGCGCCGGCCAGTGACGACACCCGCAGCTGCGACGGACGCAGCCCGGCGGCGACGGCGAGCCGGGCCAGAGTGTCGCCGACGTGCGGCACGTCGTCCTCGGGCCGCAGCCAGATGCGCCGGTCGGGCGTCCCGGCATCGCGCCGCGGCCTGAACTCGGCGAGGAACACCCGCCGGGCGTCGGACGGATGCAGCGTGGCCAGCCCGAGCGGCACCGTCCACCGCGCCTCCGGCTCCGGCACCGGCAGGACGGCGGCTCGGACCGCGCGGTCGCGGACGAGTTCGCGGCGGCGGTCGGGCTCGGCGTGGTCGACGACGAGGGCGACGCCGGCGTCGCGGGCGTCGGCCACGAGGTCGACGAGAGCGGGAAGCGGCAGGTCGACCGGCAGCGCGAGACCGACCGGCGCGGCACCGGCACGGGCGGCGCCGGTCCGCAGGTCGTCGGCGGCGTCGAGGACGCGGCGCGCTGCGGGCAGCATGGCCCGGCCGAAGTCGGTGAGGGCCGCGCGGCGGGTGGTGCGGTCGAAGACGACCCCGCCCAGGTGCTCCTCGAGGGCGGCGACCCGGCGGCTCGCGACCGGCTGCGGGATGCCGATGGCGGCCGCACCCTGCGTGAAGCTGCCGCGCTCGCTGACGGCGACGAACGCGGCGCACGCGGCAACCAGATCCACACCGGCACCGTACTATGCCTGATTCGCATGAAACCGCCGGGATCCGTCTTTGCGCGCATGATCCGGGACGGCGAGGCTGACGGCATGCGATTCACCAGCCTTCCGGTCCTTGCCGCCGTCACCGCCGTCGTCCTCGCCGGCTGCGGCTCGGACGACGATCCCTCGACGCCGGCCGGCACCGCGCCGGCCGGGACGACGGCGAGCACGAGCGCGCCGGCCGAGACGACGCCGCCGACGACGGATCCGGCGGCGGTGGCCGCCCTGACCGCGCTGGAGGGCGACTACGACGCCCGGCTCGGTGTCTACGCGGTCGACACCGGGACCGGCGAGATCGTGGAGCACCGCGCGGACGAGCGGTTCGCGTTCGCGTCCACCCACAAGATGCTGTCCGCCGCCGCGATGCTGCAGGCCACCGAGACCGCGGACCTGGAGCAGGTGATCCCGATCGACGCCGCCGACCTGGTCGGGTACTCGCCGGTCACCGAGCCGGCCGCCGGTGCCGGGCTGACGCTGCTGGAGATCATCGACGCGGCCGTCACGGTCAGCGACAACACCGCGGCGAACCTGCTGTTCGAGCAGCTCGGCGGGCCGGACGGGCTCGAGGCCGTGGTGCGCGGCTTCGGCGACGAGACCACGTCGTTCGACCGCATCGAGCCCGGCCTCAGCGACTGGGTGCCCGGCGAGACGCGCGACACGACGACGCCGCGGGCGATGGCGGCGAACGTCCAGGGTCTGCTGCTCGGCGACCTGCTGGCCGAGGAGGACCGGACGCTGCTGCACGACACCATGCGCGCCAACACCACCGGCGACGAGCTCATCCGGGCCGGTGTGCCGGACGGCTGGGTGGTCGCGGACAAGACCGGCTCGGCGACGCACGGCGGCCGCAACGACGTCGCCGTCATCGAGCCGCCCGGCGCCGCGCCGATCGTCATCGCCGTCTACTCCAACCGGCTCGACCCGGAGGCCGAGTCCGACCCCGCGCTCATCGCCGCCGCCACCGAGATCGTCATCGGCGCGCTGGAGTGAACGGCCGGGCCGCGGACGGGCTGTCGCGGGGTTCTGATTGTGCTCGGCCGACGTGATCGCGATGACGGGGTGCCCGCCGGCCTTGGTCAGCCGGGCCAGCTCGACGACGGAGCCGTTGCCGCGGGAGTTCGACGTGATGACGAAGACGTCGCTGGGGTGGATCTCGGCGAGGTCGAGGATCCGCTGGGCCAGCGCCGGGTCGCGCTCGACGGTGGGGTCGAGGATCTCCCGCGGGTCGGCGCCGCCGTACATGACGAGGTCCTTGATCGACAGCGCGTTCGCCGGCACCAGCCCGCCGGCCCGGCCGACGATCTCGGCGGTGATCGAGCGGGAGTGCCGTGGTCGATGAGCTCCAGCAGGCGGCCGCGCACTTGTGCGACCTTGCCGGTCGCCGACCCGAAAACGTCGTTCGCCATGTCGTGAGCTCCTCGACGTGAGGTGAGGTGCGCACCTTGATAGTCCGTTGCGGTGGACCGCACCAGAGCGTCGGCGAAGCTCGACTAGACCAGTCGGCCGCGCCTTTCCGGCGGCGATGCCGCAGGCCACGGGCTTTTGTGTGCAGGCAGGCCGCAACTGGTCCAAACGAGGGTTCAGCGCAGCAGCGACCGCGCCGTGGGCGCCAGCCGCAGCTCGGTGGGCGTGGCGGACAGCCGCCGCCGCAGGTCGGCGTGCAGGTGCGGGAGCCGCTCCCAGGCGATCCGGTGGGTCGCATGCGCGGCGGCGTCGTCGAAGCGGGCGACCCACACGAACGCGTTGGCGCTCTCGCGCACCGGCAGCGCCGGGAAGGTGTTGGGCGACGGGTCGGTCTCGAGCCGGGCCAGCGGGGACACGCCCAGCGTCGGCTCGACCTCGGCGGCGAAGAACCGGCCGAACTCGCGCAGGTCGCCGGCGACCGGATAGACCACCACACCCACCACCGACGACGGCGTCAGGGTCGCCCCCGCGGGCGGCCGGGCCGGGACCTCGCCGCCGACGCCGGGGAACGGGAAACCCGACCCGGCGTCGGCGGGGTGCAGCAGGTAGACGTCGTCGACGTCGATCATGGTGACGTTGGCGGCCTGGCCGTATCGCTTCCAGACCGGCCCGGAGTAGAACGCCGTCAGCGCCTCGTGCCGGGTCGCCATGTCGGCGAAGCCGCGGATCCAGACGAACCGGCCGGGCGCGTCGAGGTCGCGGAACTGACCGATCAGCCGCATGCCCAGCGACTCCTGCGATTCGACGAACTCGCCGTCGAACAGCGTGACGAGATCGTCGCGGCGCTCCGGGTGCACGGTGTACTGCCGTAGTTCGACGATGGGGCAGCACAGGTCGCTCGTCATGGCCCGCACCGTAGTCGCCGGCACCGACAACGCCGGCTCAGCGGTCCAGCAGTGCCCGTAGTTCGGCGATGATCGCGGCCGGGTCCTGCTCGGCCATGAAGTGACCGGCCGTCGTCGTCGTGTGCCGAAGATCCGGCGCCCACGCGCGCCAGAGCCCGGCCGCGTCGTAGCCGAGCGCCGCGCCCCAGTCCTGCTGGACGACGGTGACCGGCATCGTCAGGTGCCGGCCGGCCGCCCGGTCCGCGGCGTCGTGCTCGACGTCGATGCCGGCGGAGGCGCGGTAGTCGGCGACGATGGACGAGACGGCGGCCGCGGAGGCCCGCAGGTACTCCGTCCGCACGTCGGCCGGGATCGCGTCCGGGTCGGCGCCCCACTGGTCGAGGAAGTAGCCGAAGAACTCGTCCGCCGACGCGGCGATCATCCGCTCCGGCAGACCGGGCGGTTGCGCCATCAGGTAGAGATGGAACGCGACCGCCGCCGACGCGCCGTGCAGCACGTCCCACATGTCCAGCGTCGGCAGCACGTCGAGGATCGCGAGGTGGGTCACGCGGTCCGGGTGGTCGAGCCCGGCCCGGACCGCCACCAGCGCGCCGCGGTCGTGGCCGGCCAGCGCGAACCGCTCGTGGCCGAGCCGGCGCGCCAGCGCGACGACGTCGGCGGCCATGGTCCGCTTGGAGTAGGTGTCGTCGCTGGTGGCGGCGGGCTGGCCGCTGTCGCCGTAGCCGCGCAGGTCCGGGACGACGACGGTGTGGTCGGCGGCCAGATCGGCCGCGACGTGCCGCCACATCAGGTGTGTCTGCGGGAACCCGTGCAGCAGCACGACCGGGCTGCCCGTGCCGCCGACGGCGACGTTCAGCGTGACGCCGTCGGCGACCGCGACGCGCCGGTACTCGAATTCGGGGATGGTGGGTGTCATGACTTCTCCTTGGGCGAAGCTGAGGTATGTCCAGGTTCCGGCCCGCCGATGAGCGTTCGATGAGCACGCACTTCGGCGTGCTCGGCCCGGTCGTCGCGTGGACGGGCGCCGGCGCCGGCGTCGACCTCAAGGGGCCGCGGCACCGCGAGGTGCTGGCCCGGCTGATCGCGGCGCGCGGCCGGGTCGTCCCGGTGGAGCGGATCGTCGCCGACCTGTGGGAGTCGCCGCCGGACGGCGCCGTCGTCGCCGTCCGCACATTCGTCGCCGCGCTGCGCCGGGCCCTGGAGCCGGACCGCGCGCCGCGCGAGCCGGCCCGGCTGCTGGTCACCGACGGTCCGGGCTACGCACTGCGGGCCGGGACGGACGCCGTCGACGCGTGGCGGTTCGCGGCCGCGGTCGAGGCCGTCGGCGGTGCGGCCCCGGCGGAGGCGCTGCGGCTGCTCGACGACGCGCTCGCGCTGTGGCGCGGCCCGGCCTACGCCGACTTCGCCGCGGCCGGGTGGGCGGCCGCGGAGCGGTCCCGGCTGACGGAGCTGCGGCTGACGGCGGTGGAGCGGCGGGCCGAGACGCTGCTGACCCTGGGCCGCGCCGCCGACGCCGTCCCGGACCTGGACGCGCACGTCGCCGAGCATCCGTGGCGGGAGGACGCGTGGCGGTTGCTGGTGCTCGCGCTCTACCGCACCGGACGGCAGGCCGACGCGTTGGACGTCCTGCGCCGGGCCCGTTCCCTGCTCGGCGACCAGCTCGGCGTCGACCCCGGACCCCGGCTGCGGCAGTTGGAGACCGACCTGCTCCGGCAGGAGCTGCCGGTGGACGCCGTCGGGCAGGTGTGGGCGGACGCCGCCGCTGCCTACGACCAGACGGTCGCCACCGGCGCCCCCGGCCGGCTGGAGTCGACCGTCGGGCTGCTGCGGATCCTCGCGCTGACCGGCGGGCGCGGGCTCGCGGCGGCCCAGGAGCAGCGGGTCGCCGCGATCGCGGCGGCCGAGCAGTTGGGCGATCCGGAGCTGACGGCACGAGTCATCGGCAGCTATGACGTGCCCGGCGTCTGGACGCGGTCGGACCATCCGGACCGCTCGGCCCTCGTCGTCGCGGCAGCCGAGCGGACGCTGGGCGCACTCCCCCCGTCCGCCCCGCCCGCGACCCGTGCCCGGCTGTTGGCGACCGTCGCCATGGAGTCGCGCGGGACCCGCTCGCCGCATCCTGCGGAGGCCGCCGCCGAGGCGGAGTCGATCGCTCGCCGGTCCCACGACCCCGCGTTGCTGGCCTTCGCGCTGAACGCGAGGTTCCTGCAGACCTTCCAGCGGGCCGGGCTCGCGCCGGAGCGCGACGGCGTCGGCGCCGAACTGGTCGCGCTGTCCGCGGCGCACGGTCTGTCGACGTTCGAGATCCTCGGCCGGCTGGTCCGCATGCAGGCGCACGCCGCGCTGGGCGACTTCGTCGCCGCGGACGAGCACGCCGCCGCTGCCGACGACCTGGCCAGGCGGCACGACCGGCCGCTCGTCGACGTGCTCACCCGGTGGTACCGGGCACTGCGGCTGGCGGCGGTCGGCGGCGCCGACGCGGCCGAGGAGGCCGAGGCCGCCTACCGTGCCGCGGCGGACCGCCTCGAGGGCGCCGGCATGCCCGGCCTGGAGCGCGGGCTGCTGCCGCTGGCGCAGCTCTGCCTGCGGGTCTGGCACGGCCGGCCCCTGGAGTTCCCCGACGACACCGACTGGGGCCCGTACGCACCGTGGGCCCGGCCGCTGCTGTTGCTGGCCCGCGGCCGCCGCGACGACGCTGCCGCGGCGCTGCGGCGAGCGCCCGAACCCCCGCGCGACCTGCTGTTCGAGGCGTCGTGGTGCCTGACCGGACGGGCCGCCCTGGCGGTCGGCGACCACGGGCTGGTGGCACGGGCCCGGGACGCGCTGACGCCGGCGGCCGGCGAGCTGGCCGGGGCCGGCAGCGGTGTGCTCACCGCCGGCCCCGTGGCCTTCCACCTCGCCGCGCTGGACACTGGAGTGTCACCTCGGGGGTAGGGGGTCGGGATGAGTGCTCCACGCGATGACTTCGATGCCGCACTGGACGTCGCCAGTACGCGGGCCCGGGCCTGGCTGGACCGGCTGGACGAACGGGTGGTGCGCGCCGAGGCGAGCGCCGACGACGTGCGGGCGGCACTGGGCGCCGACCTGCCCGACGGCCCCGCCGACCCGGCCGACGTGGTGCGGCTGCTGGCCGACGCCGCGGAACCGGGACTGGTGGCGACGCCGTCGGGGCGGTTCTTCGGATTCGTCATCGGTGGCACGCTGCCGGCGGCGCTGGCGGCGGACTGGCTGGTCAGCGCGTGGGATCAGAACGCCGCACTGCGGGCGGCGAGCCCGGCCGGCAGCGCCGTCGACGACATCGCGGCGGCCTGGCTGCTGGACGTCCTGGGGCTGCCGGGCAACGCCGGGGTCGGGTTCGTCACCGGCGCCACGATGGCGAACTTCGCAGGGCTCGCGGCCGCTCGCGACGCCGTCCTGGCCCGGGCCGGCTGGGACGCCGGCTCGCGTGGGCTCAGCGGGGCGCCGTCCGTCCGGGTGCTGGTGGGCGCCGAGCGGCACGACTCCGTCGACGTCGCCCTCCGCTACCTCGGGCTCGGCGCGCCGGAACCCGTCGACGTCGACGACCAGGGGCGGCTGAGCGCCGCGGCGCTGGAGGTCGCGCTGGCCGATGACGGTGGCCGGCCGACGATCGTCTGCCTGCAGGCCGGCAACGTCCATTCCGGCGGCTTCGATCCGTTCGCCGCGGCGATCCCAGCCGCGCACGCCGCCGGCGCCTGGGTCCACGTCGACGGCGCGTTCGGCCTCTGGGCGGCCACCTCACCCCGTACCCGCGGGCTGCTCGACGGCGCCGCGGCGGCCGACTCCTGGGCGACGGATGCGCACAAGACCCTGAACGTGCCGTACGACAGCGGCGTCGTCGCGGTCCGCGACCCGGCGGCGATGCGGTCGGCCATGAGCTATCACGGCGACTACCTGCTCACCGACGCGGCGTACCTGGAGCCGTACGAGCGGGTGCCCGAGACGTCGCGGCGGGCGCGGTCGGTGCCGGTGTGGGCGGCGCTGCGATCACTCGGCCGGTCCGGCCTGTCCGCGCTGGTCGACCGGCTGTGCCGCCACGCGGCCGCCTTCGCGGCCGGAGCCCGGGACGTCCCCGGCGCCGAGGTTCTCAACGACGTCGTGTTCACCCAGGTCTGCCTCGCCTTCGGCGACGACGACCGCACCCGCGAGGTGGGCCGGCGGCTGATGGCCGACGGCACGGTGTGGATGACCGGCTCACGGTGGCGGGGCCGGGAGGTGCTGCGGATCTCGGTGAGCAACTGGTCCACGACCGACACCGACGTCGCCCGCGGCCTCGACGCCCTGGCCCGCGCCGCCGCGGACTGACGAGGCTCGAGGCCCGGCGCGACGGAGGAGAGGCGGACGATGCGACGGTTGGTCATCCGGCTGGCGGTGCCGGTGGTCGCGATCGCCGGCTCCACGGTGGCGCTCGCGGCCACGGCGCCGTCCGGCGCCGATTCCCCGCCCGTGCCTCCGGCCGGCGAACTCCAGGTGGTCCTCAGAGTGATCGATCCCGACCGCGACTCGGTCGCACCGCCGCTGCTGCCCGACGGTCGCGGGGTCGACCCGGTCGAGCCGTACGGCAGGATGACCGTCGACTCGCGCGACGACGACCTGGAGGAGTAGCGGGTCGGCGTCGTCAGCCTTCGCGAGCCGGAGCACCGGTGAGGTACCAGTGCGGGCCGGCGGCCCAGCCGAGCAGGCGTCGCCCGGTGCCGCCGCGGACCGTGCCGCCCGGCTCGATCCGGCCGCCGCCGGCCACGTGGGCGAACCCGTCGACGGCCGGACGGAAGCGGGTCAGCGCGGCGTCGTCGGCCAGCTCCCGCAGCCGGCCACCGGTGTGCGCGACCTGACCGTCAAACCGGCCGTCGGCCATGCCGTCGAGCACGGTGCGCCAGCGGGCCGCCTTGGCCCGGGCCCGCTCTCGTGCCGCCGGGTCGTCGTGTTCGGCGGCCATGCGCAGGGCGCGTTCCAGCTGACCGAAGGCGTACCCGGGCGAGGCTTGGTGCTCGTCGGCCACGAGGACTCCGTCCGGTCCGGCTGACGTGGACATGGAGGCAGGAATCGAACCCGCGCCCTCCGGGTAAGCAGCCGGGCGATCTGCCACTGATCTACGCCATGAGGCGCGCGCTCATCGTACGATCCCGCGCAGCAGCTCCACGATGCGTTCGGCGTATTCACCGGACGGGTCGAGATCGGCGCGGAAGTCGGCGACGCTGACGCCGAGGAGCCGCGGCGACGCCGCCAGCGGGGCCAGCGCCGCGGCCAGCTGCTCCCACGTCGGCCCGCCCGCCTGCGGGTACGACACCGCCGGCAGCGCCGACGGATCGAGCACGTCGAGGTCGACGTGCAGCCAGCCGCCGGCCGTGCCGCCCGCGTCGTCGAGCAGGTCGCGTGCGCCGCGCCCGGCCGCCGCGGGATCGGCCAGCAGCTCCGGCGCGGCGATGCGGTGCAGCGCCGCGGGTAGCCGGTCGACCTCGGCCGCGGAGCCCGGGTCCAGACCGGTGGTCCGGTGCCCGAGCAGAACGACGGCGGAGGGCTCGACCATCGGGACCGTCCCGCCCAGCGACACCAGCGCCGGCGCGCCGTCGCCGGTGAGGATCGCGAGTTCCATGTCGGCGGTCTCGCCGGTGTCGGACGCCGCGCCGTCGAGGTAGTCCGGGTGGCCGTCGGCGAACCACAGCCCCACCGGGCCGGCGACCGCCAGCAGCGCCGGGACCACGCCGAGCAGCAGGCTGCAGTCGCCGCCCGCGACCAGCGGCCGTGACCCTGGCCGGTCCCGCAGCGCGGCGACCAGGGACGCCGTCAGGGCGCGCGCCGCCGCCACCGTCGCGGGCAACGCCAGCACCCCGGTCTCCGGGTCGCGCGTCGCGCCCTCGATGACGGTGCCGGCGTCGCCCAGATCGGCCTCGACCAGCTCCGCCAGCCCGGCCGCCCGCAGCGCGGCCGGCGCCGCGGCCTCACCCCGGCGGGACGCCGAACAGTCCCACGGAGCGCCGAGCAGGAACCAGCTCACCCCACCGATCTCAGCGCACGCCGTACAGATAGTCCAGCGCCAGCTGGTCGAGCCGCTCGAACGCCATGCCGCGCTGCGCCGCCTCCTCGGGGTCGAACTCGTCGGCCCGCAGGGAGTCGACGGTCTCGCCGGGCGCCGCGGTCGGCGTGGCGAGCTGGTCCAGCCGGGCCGCGGCCAGTGCCTCCTGGACCTCCGGGTCGGCGCGGAACGCGGCGGTCTTCTCGAGCAGGATCAGGTAGTTGCGCATGCAGCCCGCGGCCGACGCCCAGACGCCGTCGAGGTCCTCGGTGCGCGGCGGCTTGAAGTCGAAGTGGCGCGGGCCGTCGTAGCCGCCGGACTCGATGACGTCGACGGTCCAGAAGGCGCCGCGCGCGTTGCCGGCGCCGAACCGGAAGTCCTGGTCGTAGCGCGGGCCGGTCTGGCCGTTGAGGTCGATGTGGAAGAGCTTGCCGTGCCAGAGCGCCTGGGCGATGCCGTGCGCGTAGTTCATCGACGCCATCTCCTCGTGCCCCACCTCGGGGTTGAGGCCGACCAGCTCGGGGTGCTCGAGCTCGTTGATGAACGCGATGGCGTGGCCGATGGTCGGCAGCAGGATGTCGCCGCGCGGCTCGTTCGGCTTCGGCTCGATGGCCACCTTCATGTCGTAGCCGCGGTCGAGGATGTACTGGCCGAGGAGGTCGAACGCCTCCTTGTAGCGGTCCAGCGCGGCCCTGACGTCCTTCGCCGCGCCCGACTCCGCGCCTTCGCGGCCGCCCCAGGCGACGAACACCTTGGCGCCCAGCTCGGCGCCGAGGTCGAGCTGGTCGGCGGCCTTGCGGATGGCGAAGCGGCGCACGTCGCGGTCGTTGTTGGTGAACCCGCCGTCGCGGAAGACCGGGTGCGAGAACAGGTTCGTGGTGACCATCGGGACCTGCAGGCCGGTCTCGTCGAGGGCCGCGCGGAACGGCTTCAGCGCGGCGTCGCGCTCGGACGGCGACGCGCCGAACGGGATGACGTCGTTGTCGTGGAACGTGATGCCGTAGGCGCCCAGCTCGGCGAGCTTGTGCACGGCGACCGCGGGGTCGAGCCGCGGCCGGACGGCGCCGCCGAAGACGTCCACGCCCTCCCAGCCGACCGTCCAGAGGCCGAAGGAGAACCTGTCCTCACGGGTGGGGGTGTAGTCGTTCATGCGCGCGGCCTCCAGCCGAAAGTTTCTTGAGATACGTCGCCACACTAGGCCCGTGTCGAGCGGGCCGCAAGGGTCGGACGTGGGTTGATGTGTCGCCATTGACGTGAGACTGTGACGCTCGTTACGGTGGCTGTTCCGAAACTTTCGGCCGTTGGAGTGATTCGTGACGCACGACGACATTCGCCGTAGCCGGGCCTGGTTCGGCGCGGCCGGCCGGTCCGGCATGATCTACCGCTCCTGGATGCGCAATCAGGGCTTCGGCGCCGAGGTGTTCGACGGGCGGCCGGTCATCGGCATCGCGTCGACGTGGTCGGAGCTGGCGCCGTGCAACGCGCACCTGAACCGGGTCGCCGAGGCGGTGAAGCGCGGCGTCTGGCAGGCCGGTGGGTTCCCGTTGGAGTTCCCGGTGATGGCGACCGGCGAGACGCTGATCCGGCCGACGGCGATGTTCTACCGGAACCTGCTGGCCATGCAGGCCGAGGAGCTGATCCGGGCCAACCCGCTCGACGGGGTGGTGTTGCTGTCGGGGTGTGACAAGACCACGCCGGGTCTGCTGATGGGCGCGGCCAGCGTCGATCTGCCGGCGGTCATGGTCACCGGCGGGCCGATGCTCAACGGCAAGTTCCGCGGCCAGGACGTCGGCTCGGGCACGCACGTGTGGAAGTTCGAGGAGGATCTCAAGGCCGGCCGGATGACCCAGGACGAGGTCTTCGAGGCCGAGGGTTGCATGGCCCGGTCCAGCGGGCACTGCATGACGATGGGGACGGCGTCGACGATGGCGTGCGTGGCCGAGGCGCTGGGCATGCAGTTGCCGGGATCCGCGACGTGGCCGGCGGTCGACATGCGCCGGTTCGAGGTGGCGCAGGAGGCCGGCCGGCGCATCGTCGCGCTGGTCGAGGACGACCTGCGGCCGAGCGCGATCATGACGCGTGCGGCGTTCGCCAACGCGATCCGGGCCAACGCGGCCATCGGCGGGTCGACGAACGCGATCATCCACCTGCTGGCCATCGCGGGGCGGCTGGGGGTGGAGCTGTCGCTGGACGATTTCGACGAGCTGGCCCGGCCGGTGCCCACGGTGGTCGACCTGATGCCGTCCGGGCGGTTCCTGATGGAGGACTTCTGTTACGCCGGTGGGCTGCCGGTGGTGCTGCGCGACCTCGCCGAGGCGGGGCTGCTGGACGGCGACGCGCTCACCGTCACCGGGCGGTCCATCGGGGCGAACGTCGCGGCGGCGCGGTGCTGGAACCGCGAGGTGATCCGGCCGCTGGGCGAGCCGTTGCAGCCGGCCGGGTCCGGCACCGCGGTGCTGCGCGGCAACCTCGCGCCGGGCGGCGCCGTGGTCAAGCAGTCGGCCGCCTCGCCCGAGCTGCTGCGGCACACCGGGCGGGCCGTCGTGTTCGACACCCCGGAGGCGTATCACGAGGTCTGCGACGATCCCGCGCTCGATGTCGCGGCCGACGATGTCATCGTCATCCGTGGCGCCGGCCCGCGTGGCTACCCGGGCATGCCCGAGGTGGCCAACGTGCCGATCCCGACGAAGCTGCTGCGCGCCGGCGTCACCGACATGGTGCGCGTCTGCGACGGGCGCATGAGTGGCACCGGGTACGGCACCGTCGTGCTGCACGTGGCGCCCGAGTCCGCGGTCGGCGGGCCGCTGGCGTTCGTCCGCACCGGCGACACCGTCACGCTCGACGTCGCCGCACGTACGCTCACCCTGGACGTCGACGACGACGAGCTGGAGCGGCGGCGCGCCACGTGGAAGCCGCCGGAGCCGGCGCACGGCAGCGGTTACGGCTGGCTGTACACCCAGCACGTGCTGCAGGCCGACCGTGGCGCCGACTTCGACTTCCTCGTCGGCTCTCGCGGCGCCGCCGTGCCCCGCGAGTCCCACTGAACCCCGTCCGGACGGAGCCCCACGTGCTGCTGGTCAGATTCGCCACCCCGACGTCCCCCGCCGCGAGTGTCGGCGTCCTCGACGGCGACACCGTCACGACGCTGGACGGGGTCGCGTCGCTCGGGTCGTTGTGGCGGCTGCCGCTGGCCGAACTGCGCACGGCGGTCGAGGGCGCGTCGGGGCCGTCGTTCCCCGTGGCAGACGTCTCGCTGCTGCCGCCCGTCGACGCCGCCACCGAGGTCTGGGCCTGCGGCGTCACGTACAAGGTGTCCGAGGAGGCACGGGTCGAGGAGAGCGAACGGGCCGCGTCGGTCTACGAGCTGGTCTACGACGCCGAGCGCCCGGAGCTGTTCTTCAAGTCCGTCGCCTGGCGGGTGGTCGGCGACGGCGAGCCCATCGCCGTCCGCGCCGACTCCCGCATCGACGTGCCGGAGCCCGAGGTCGCGGTCGTCGTCACCGCCCACGGCGAGATCGCCGGGTACACCGTCTGCAACGACGTCTCCTCGCGCACCATCGAGGGCGAGAACCCGCTCTACCTGCCACAGGCCAAGGCCTACCTCGGCGCGTGCGCCGTCGGCCCGGGCGTCCGGCCGGCGTGGGAGGTGCCCGACCCGTACGCGTTGCCGGTGTCGATGCGCATCGAGCGCGACGGCGCGGACGACTGGTCGGGAACGGCGAGCACGAGCCAGCTGCGCCGCCGGTTCGACGAGCTGGTCTCGTTCCTCGTGCGCGCCGACGCCTTCCCCGACGGCGCCGTGCTGTCGACCGGCACCTGCCTGGTGCCGGCGGCGCCGTGGACGCTGCGCTCCGGCGACGTCGTCCGCATCGAGATCGGCGGCGTGGGCGAGCTGGCCAACCCGGTCGTCGAGGGCGTCGAGGCGATGTCGTGGCTGGTCGACGCCCGCGACGACGTCCGGCTGCGGGTCTCGGGCAGGCCGGCGCCGTGACGAACACCCGGGTGACGATCGCGGAGATCGCCCGCGAGGCCGGTGTCTCGGAGGCCACGGTCAGCAAGGTGCTCAACGGCCGGACGGAGGTCGCGCCGGCCACCCGCGCGCGCGTCCAGGATCTGCTCGACGCCCGCGGCTACGAGCGCCGCGGCACCCGCGTCGAGGAGCGCACCGGCCTCATCGACCTCGTCATCTCCGAGCTGAACACGCCGTGGTCGATGGACGTGCTGCGCGGAGCCGAGCAGGAGGCGCGCCGCGCCGGCGCCGCCGTCGTCGTCACCTCCACCGAGGGCCGCGACGACGCCAGCTGGGTCGACCGCGTCACCGCCCGCCGCTCCGACGGCGTCCTGCTCGCGCTGGCGCCGCTGCCGGCCGGGGGCGCGCGCCGGCTCACGGCGGCCGGCATCCCGTTCGTGCTGGTCGACCCGGTCGGCGGGTTCGATCCCGCCATCCCGACCGTCGGTGTGACGAACTGGGCCGGTGCGCTCGCCGCCACCGAGCACCTGATCGGGCTCGGGCACCGGCGCATCGGCGTCATCACCGGGCCGCCGGAGCTGGTCTGCAGCCAGCAGCGGGTCGAGGGGTACCGCGCGGCGCTCGGCCGGGCCGGGCTGCCGGCCGACGACGCCCTCGTCCGTTACGGCGACTTCCGCCCCGGCGGCGGGGCGGTCCAGGCGCGGGCGCTGCTGGACCTCCCCGAACCGCCGACCGCCGTCTTCGCGGGGTCGGACCTGCAGGCCACCGGCGTCTACGCCGAGGCGCACCGGCGCGGGCTGCGGATTCCCGACCAGCTCAGCGTCGTCGGCTTCGACGACGTCGCGCTGTGCGAGTGGGTGTCGCCGGCGCTCACCACGGTGCGCCAGCCGCTGATGGAGATGGCCCGCATCGCGATCCGCACCGTCCTCGACCCACCCGGCACCGATCGGCCGCTGCGGATCGAGCTGGCCACCAGCCTGATCACCCGCGAGAGCACGACCACGCCGTAAATGAGTGGCCCGACTGTCGATGGTGGGGCAGCAGCGTGCTGGTGGACCACGATGATCATCAACGATCGCGTACAACACCAGGCGTTCTCCCGCTCCACCAGGCATGCATGCCTCGTGATGCACCAGGACGCCTCATGGCCCCGCCTCCGGTGGAGGCACCTGGGAGACCAGCGTGCCGAACAAACACTTTCTCCTCGCTCACCACCACGAGAGATCAATCGGACTGATCCTCTGGATGAGTGAGTCCGAAGGGGTTCTTCGGCGGTTTCGCGGTTCTGATCGCGCCGGTGGCGTCGGCCGGCCCGGCGTGCGGTGTGGGATCGCCGCCCCTCAGCCCCCGGCGCACCCGGTTCGAGCCTGATCACCTGCCCCGGGCACGGCACGGCAGTTCATGGCGCTGTCAATCGTCATCAACGACGAAGGGCCGGGTCACATCGTCACGCCGTGGCGCCGACGCGACAGCTACCCGTGCGGCGGACCCGTCCGTCCCGCCATCGACTCCCGACCTGCCGTCCTCACCACCATTCGGACTCACTCATCTAGCAGCCGAGCTGGGTGGCGAGGTCGTCGAGGCCGGTCGCGGTCAGGTCGAAGGCGTCCTCCGGAGCGGGCGGGTCGCCGACCGGACGCTCGACGTAGGCCGTGCGCATGCCGGCCGCCTGCGCGCCGCGCAGGTCCCAGGCGTGCGCGGCGACCATGAGCAGGCGTTCCGGCGGGCAGCCGGCGTTGTCGATCGCGAGCCGGTAGACCTCGGCGGCGGGCTTGTACGTCCGGGCCTGCTCCGCCGAGAGCAGCTGGTGCCAGCGCAGCCCCGCGTGCGCGCTGATGCGGGTGAGCGCGGCGGCACTGGCGTTGGAGAGGCCGACGACGGGGAAGCGCGCGGCGATCCGGTCCAGCGCCGCGACGGAATCGGGCCACGGCTCCAGTCGCCGCGCGGCGGTGGCGAGCTCGCCGGCCACGTCGGCCGCGACCAGGGCGGCCGCCTCGCCGTCGATGACGGTGCTGGCGGCGAAGGGCCGGCGGCCCGCGAGGATGTCCTGCTGCTGCACGTCGACGTGCAGCAGCCAGCGGTCGGCGGCCGCCGCGTCGTCGGCGTCCGGGAGTGACGAGCGGATGGCCCGCCGGATGCCACCGGGTTCGTCGACCATCGTCCCGAGGATGTCGAAGACGACGAGGTCGATGTCGGGGCGCGGCGTCATGGCCAGCACCTTAGAAGGTGCCTGGGCCACAATGTGCGGGTGGTGGTTCCGGAGATCTCGGCGCGCGAGGCCGAGGTGCTCGCGGCGCTCGGCGAGCATCTGACGAACGCCGAGATCGCCGCCCGGTTCGTGATCTCCGTCCGCACCGTCGAGAGCCACGTGTCCGCGCTGCTGCGCAAGTTCGGCGCGAGCGACCGGCGAGCGCTCGCCGCGCTGGCGCCGTCCGTGGTCTCGGCCGGGCCGGCCGCGCCCGACCTGCCCGCGCCGCTGACCTCGTTCGTCGGGCGCGACACCGAGCGCGCCGCGCTGCTGACCGCCGTCACTTCGCAGCGCCTGGTCGTGGCGGTCGGTCCCGGCGGGGTCGGCAAGACCCGGCTGGCGCTCGCCGTCGCGGCCGACGTCTCGGACCGCTTCGACGGCGGCGTCTGGTACGCCGACCTCGTCCCGGTGCCCGACGACGACGCCGTCCCCGCCGCGGTGGCGACGGCGCTGGGCCTGGGAGAGCAGCCGGGCCGGGGCGCATCGGAGACGGTGGCCGGTTGGGCGCGCGGGCGGTCGGCGCTGCTGGTGCTGGACAACTGCGAGCACGTGCTCGACGGCGTCGCCGGGTTCGTGGAGCCGCTGCTGGCCGCCGCGCCGGGGCTGACGGTGCTGGCCACCAGCCGGTCACGGCTGCTGCTGCCGTTCGAGTGGGTGGTGCCGGTCGGCGGTCTCGGCGCCGATGCCGACGCCCTGTTCGTCGAGCGGTCTCGCGCGGCCGGAGCCGTCGTGCCCGAGGGGTCGGCCGAGCGGGTCGCGGCGATCTGTGCCGCGCTCGACGGCAGCCCGCTGGCGATCGAGCTGGCCGCCGCCCGGCTCCCGGCCGTCGGGCTGGACGGGCTGGAGAGCGGACTGGGCGACCGGCTCCGGCTCCTGGACGGTGCGCGACGCGGCGGCGGGCGGCACGGATCGCTGCGCTCGGCGCTGGACTGGAGCCACGACCTCCTCGACGACGAGGGACGGACGGTGCTGCGGCGGGTGTCGGTGTTCGCGGCGCCGTTCCGCGCCGACGCGGCCGCGGTGGTCACCGGGCTGGCGGCGTCCGGAGTACTGCCCGCGCTGGCGGACGACAGCCTGCTGGTGCCGGTCGCGAGCGGCGACGGGACGCGGTACCAGGCGCTGGAGACCATCCGGCAGTACGGCGCGGAGCTGCTGGGCGCGTCCGGCGAGACCGCCGACGTCCACGCCGCTCACCTGCGCTGGTGTGTGGCGGAGGGGACGGCGCTGCTGGCGGCCGACCCGGCCGTCCCGGACTGGCGCGGCCGCTTCGACCTCCTCGCTGACGACCTCCGCGCCGCCCTCGCCCGGGCCGCCGCCTCGTCGGCCCCGCCTCCGGCGACGCCCTCTCCCACCGCGGCGGAGGCGGCGTCGTTGCTGGGCCGGCTCTGCCACGGTCGCGGCCTGCTGGCCGAGGCGCAGCGCCGGTTCGAGCAGGCCGCCGGTCTCGCACCGGACGACGCGGGCAAGGCCGCCCAACTGCGGCTCGCCGCCGGATCGGCACGGGCCCGGCTGGCCGGGGACGACGCGTTGCGGCTGCACCTCGCCGCGGCCGAGGCGGCGGAGCGCGCCGGCGACCCCGTCCTCGCCGCTCACCAGTACGCCCACGCGGCCGAGCTGGTGCACCGCTCGGCGGGCATCCTGGCCGAGGTCCCACCGGCCGCGGCCGCGGCCGAGTGGCTCGCCACCGCGCGGCACCTGGCCGGCGACCATCTCGGCGCCCGAGCCCGCTGCGCCGTCGCCGAGGCGTTCGCCGCCACCGACGACGAGCCGGCCACCGTCGCCGTCACCGAGCGCGCCATCGAGCTGGCCCGTGAGAGCGGCGACCCGGTCGTCGAGAGCGCTGCCCTCGACCAGCTCACCGGGCTGCGGCTGGCGCTCGGCGAGGCACGGGCCGCGCTGGAGAGTGCGCTGCGGCGCACCGCGCTGCTGGCCGGTCCACCGGCCCCGGAGCAGGGTTTCGAGCTGTCCGACGCCTACGGGATGGCTGCGGAGTCGGCCATCGCGGCCGGCGACCTCCGGCAGGCCCGCCAGGCCGCCGAGCGGCTGCGCGACCTGCCGTCGCAGCGCGAGGTCTCGCACGTCGGCGCCGCCCGGCTGATCGTCGTCGAGGTGCTGAGCGGCGACTGGACCGAGGCGGTCGCCGTCGGCGAGCTGTTCCGCGAGAGCTGGGAGCGGGCCGGCCGGCCGCGCATCCCGTCGCTGCGCCGGGTCGCCGCCGCGCTCGGCGCGGTACACGGCGCACGGGGCGATGCCGCCGCGCAGGCCGTCTGGCGCGACGTCGAGGCGGGCGTGGGCGCCGCCGAGCGGCGCCCGCACGACCAGCGCTCCGTCGAGAGCTTCTTCGCCGCTCTCGAGGCGCTGCACCTGGACCGGCCGGCCGACGCGGTCGCCGTCCTGCAGCGGCCGCCGGAGGAGTTCCGCAGCTGGTTCGAGCTGATCTGGCGGCCCTGGTACACGGCGGCCTGGGCCGAGGCGGGGGTGCTGGCCGGCCTGCCCGACGCCGGTGAGCGGATCGGCCGCGCCCGGCCGTTCACCACCGACAACGTCGTGGCCGCCGCCGTCGTCGACCGGGCCGCCGCGCTGGCCGCCGATGACCGCGACGGCGTGCTCGCGGCCGCCGAGACCCTCGATGCCGCCGCCTGCCGGTACCAGTGGGCACGCAGCCTGCTGCTGGCCGGCGGCGACCACCGGTCCCGCGGCACCCGCGCCCTCGCCGACCTGGGCGCACCCACCGCCCACTGAGTGCTTTCCGTGGTCGATCCGTGCTCGGCACGGATGTCCGGGCCCGCCTCCCGCGGCGATCGTGAAGTCATCGCAGAAAAAAGTTCCGCCGCGGATGTCGAGAACGGGTTCCGCGCATCGACGTACCGGGTGAGACCGCCCGAAGGAGACACGATGACGATCACGATCCAGCACCTGCAGACCTCCGCCGCCACCGCCCTGCGCGGCGCCATCGCCGGCACCGTCCACGAGCCGGGCGACGCCGGGTACGACCAGCACCGCAAGCCGCTGCTGCCGACGCTCGACCCGCGGCCGGAACTCGTCGTCGAGGCGCGGTCGACCGCTGACGTGCAGGCCGCGGTGCGGGTGGCCCGCGAGCACGATCTGCCGTTCTCCGTCCAGGCGACCGGCCACGGCACGTACGTCCCCAACGACGGCGGGCTGCTGCTCAAGACGACGGCGATGTCGGCCGTGTTCGTCGACCCGATCCGGCAGGTCGTCCGCGTCCGGCCCGGCACCGTGTGGGGCGACGTCCTCGCCGCGACCCGTCCGTACGGGCTGGCGCCGCTGTCCGGCTCGTCGCCGGCGGTGGGCGTCACCGGGTACACGCTCGGCGGCGGCATGGGCTGGCTGGCCCGCAAGCACGGCTTCGCCGCGGACAGCGTCCTCTCGGCCGACATCGTGACCGCGGACGGCACGCTGCTCACCGTCAGCGCAGACCGGCACCCGGACCTGTTCTGGGCGATCCGCGGCGGTGGCGGCGGCTTCGGCGTCGTCACCTCGCTGGAGTTCCGGGTCTACCCGGTCGCGCAGGTCTACGGCGGCATCTCCTGGTTCGACGTGGACAACGCCGCGAACGCGCTGCGGGTCTACCGCGACTGGGCCGCGGCCGCGCCGGACGAGATGAGCAGCGCGGTCATGCTCTCGCGCATCCCCGACGTCGAGTCGGTGCCCGCTGAGCTGCGCGGCCGCCGTGCGCTCGGCATCAAGGCCCTCTACACCGGCCGCGCCGACGACGCCGAGCGGCTGCTCCGCCCGCTGCGGCTGGCCGCCGGGCCGGCGCTGGTCGACGGCTACCGGAGCATGGACTACGCCGACGCCGCGATGGGCGGCACCCCGGCCCGCTACTTCGACTTCTTCCCGGTTCTCGGCGACGAGGTCGTGGACACCGTGGTCGCGGCGGCCGAGGGCGGCTCCGCGGTCGAGATCCGGCACTACGGCGGCGCGACCGCCCGCCCCGGCCCCGACGCCGGTCCGGTCAGCCACCGCGGCGTGCCGTTCAGCGTCATCCTCGACACCCCGGCTCCGGAGTTCGTCGACCCGCTGCGGCCGCACGGCATCGGCGGCGCGTTCCTCAACTTCCTCGCCGACACCACCCGTACCGCTGCCGCCTACGCCCCGGCCGACTACGCCCGGCTCCGCTCGGTGAAGGCCGCCTACGACCCGGCCTGCTTCTTCGGCCAGGGCCACGCCGCCCTCGGCGCCTGACCCGCCGCCACCCCACCTCCCGCGTTGATCTTGGAGTTGTTCGGCCATCTATCGGACATTTCACCTACGGATGCCGAACAACTCCAAGATCAACGCGGGAGGTGGGGGTGGGCGAGGGCGTGGACGCGGGTGAGGCGGTCGCGCCACCACGCCTCGCGACCGGCGTCCGCCAGCCGGAACTCGGCCAGCTTCGCCGGGTCCGGGGCCGGAGGAGCGGCGGGGACGGGGAGCGCCCCGCCCACGGGCCGCAGGCCGGCGTCGTCGCCGACGAGGTCGCCGGTGAACAGCGAGAGGGTCCCCAGCCCGCAGGCGTACGGCAGCTCCGGCAACGCGGCCGCGAGCGCCAGCTGACCGGCCAGTCCGACGCTGGTCTCCAGGGCCGACGACACGACGCACGGCAGACCGGCCGCCTCCGCCACCCGCAGCGCCCGCCGCACCCCGCCCAGCGGCGTCCCCTTGATGACGGCGACGTCGGCGGCGCCCGCGACGGCGACGCGGAGCGGATCGTCGGCGCGGCGGATCGACTCGTCGGCCGCGATCGGGACATCGACCGCCCGCCGCACCGCCGCCAGGTCCTCCAGCGTCGGGCAGGGCTGCTCGGCGTACTCCAGCCCACCCGCCGCCCGGTCCAGCAGCCGCAACGACCGCACCGCCGTGTCGACGTCCCAGACGGCGTTGGCGTCGACCCGGACCCGTCCCGCCGGACCGAGCGCCGCACGGACCGCCTCGACCCGGGCCAGGTCCTCGGTCAGCGCGTCGGCATGGTCGGCGACCTTGACCTTCGCCGTCGTGCAACCGGACGCCGCGACGATCGCGTGCGCCCGTTCCGGCCCGACCGCGGGGACGGTGCAGTTGACCGGGATCCGGTCGCGCACCGGCGCCGGCGGCGGCCGCGTCGCCTGCTCGACGGCCGCCAGCAGCCACGACACGGACTCGGCGTCGTCGTAGTCGGCGAACGGGCAGAACTCGCCCCAGCCGGCCGGCCCTTCGATCAGCATGCCCTCGCGGACAGTGATGCCGCGGAATCGGGTGCGCAGCGGGATCGCGTAGACCAGCGCGCCCGCGAAGTCGAGGTCGGCCACCCGGTCCATGCTGCCAGGGGTTTGATCAGCCGGTCGCCGGGCACCCTACGGGCGGAGGCGCGTGCATGGACTGGTTCTCCGCCGAGGGCTACTGGCTGAGCCGGCTGGTGTTCCAGCGGGCGCTGGCCGGCGTCTACCTGCTGGCGTTCCTCGGCGCGGTCCGTCAGTTCAAGGGGTTGATCGGCGAGCGCGGCCTGACGCCTGTCCCGCGGTACGTGGCGCGGGTGCCGTTCCGCCGCGCGCCGAGCCTGTTCCAGCTGCACTACTCCGACCGCTTCTTCGCGGCCGTGGCGTGGCTGGGTGTGCTGTGGTCGGCCGGTCTGGTGCTGGGCCTGGCCGACGACCTGCCGGTCTGGGCGAACCTGCTGGTCTGGGCGGTGCCGTGGGCGCTGTACCTGTCGATCGTGCAGGTCGGGCAGGTCTGGTACGGCTTCGGCTGGGAGTCGCTGCTGTGCGAGGTGGGGTTCCTGGCGATCTTCCTCGGGCCCGCGGCGATGCCGCCGCCGCTGCTGGTGCTGGTCGCGCTGTGGTGGGTGCTGTTCCGGCTGGAGTTCGGCGCCGGGCTGATCAAGCTGCGCGGCGACCGCTGCTGGCGCGACCTGACGTGCCTGTACTACCACCACGAGACGCAGCCGATGCCGAACCCGCTGAGCTGGTGGTTCCACCGGTTGCCGCGATGGGCGCACCGGGCGGAGGCGGCCGCGAACCACATGACGCAGCTGGTCGTCCCGTACCTGCTCTTCGCGCCGCAGCCCGTGCGCACCGTCGCCGCCGTCGTCGTCCTCGTGACGCAGGGGTGGCTGGTGCTCAGCGGCAACTTCGCCTGGCTCAACGTGCTGACGATGGTGGTGGCGACGACGGCGGTGGGTGGCGGCCTGTGGGCGGCGTTGCTCCCGGTGGACCCGCCGGCCGCACTGTCCGGCCTGCCCGCCTGGTACGCGGCCGTCGTCGTCGCTCTCACCGGCGTGCTGACGGTGCTGAGCTACTGGCCGGTGCGCAACCTGGTCTCCAGCCGGCAGGTGATGAACACCAGCTTCAACCCGTTGCTGCTGGTGAACACGTACGGGGCGTTCGGCAGCGTCACCCGGATGCGGCACGAGGTCGTCATCGAGGGGACCGCCGACCAGGTGCTGCGCCCGGACACCGTCTGGCAGGAGTACGAGTTCCGGGGCAAGCCGGGCGACGTGCGCCGCCGCCCGCGGCAGGTGGCGCCGTACCACCTGCGGCTGGACTGGCTGATGTGGTTCGCCGCGATCTCACCGGGCTACGCGCACCCGTGGTTCCCGGTGCTGCTGGAGAAGCTGCGCGACAACGACCCGGACGTCGTGGCGCTGCTGCGGCGCAACCCGTTCCCGCACCTGCCCCCCGCGCACGTACGGGCGCGGCTCTACCGGTACCGGTTCACCGACCGCCGGGAGCGCCACGACACCGGCGCGTGGTGGCACCGGAGACTCGTCGGCGACTACCGGGCCTGAAAACACGCTGGCCCCGGGCTCAGTGCCCGGGGCCTCAGCGTCCTGAAAGGTGTCAGCCGGCTTTGATCGTGTACTCGTCGCGAGCGGCCTCGAGCAGCCCACGCCAGGAGTCGACCTCGGGACGGCGGCGGAGGAGGGCACGTCGCTCCCGCTCCGTCATGCCACCCCAGATACCGAACTCGGTGCGGTTGTCCAATGCATCTGCCAGGCACTCGGTGCGCACCGGGCAGCCGAGGCACACGGCCTTGGCTCGATTCTGTGCTGCGCCCTGGACGAACAGTTCGTCTGGCTCAGCACTGCGGCATGCCGCCAAGCTGGTCCAGTCATCGATCCACGTCATCCGGCTGTCACCCCCGTCAACTCGGTGAACACACCAAACCCTCTCTAGTTCACCCCGATGACGTGACGCTATGCAAACACGAGGGTCATGAACAGACCCTGATTGACCGAAACTACTATCAGCCGGTTGGACGATGGCGGCGGTCCCGAACATCTGTTAATTGTCGGCTCGCCGTGTCTCGGTTACTGCCAGTGTGGCATAAGCACGTAAGCTTGCCGTCCATGGCGATACGTCCCTCCGCCGTCGTAGCCACGGTACGCCGTGTCCTCCTGGTCGCGGGTGTCGCCGCGCTGTGCGGCGTCCTACTCGCTGGCTTAGCCCTGCCCGTCGTCGCGGGCCTGGGGCTCACCGCCCGCGAGAGCGCCGACACGTTCGCGGAGCTGCCCGCCGACCTCGAGCCAGGCCCCATGGCCCAGACGTCGTACCTCTACGACGCCAACGGCCAGCAGTTGGCCACGTTCTTCCAGGAGAACCGCATCGAGGTCGGCCTCGATGCGATCGCGCCGGTCATGAAGGACGCCATCCTCGCCATCGAGGACGACCGCTTCTACGAGCGCGGCCCCATCGACATCCAGGGCACGCTGCGCGCGTTCCTGCGCAACGTCGAGGCCGGCGAGACCCAGGGCGGTGGCTCCACCCTCACCCAGCAGTACGTGAAGCAGGTGCGCGTCTCGCAGGCCACCAGTCCGGACGAGGTCCAGGACGTCCTGGCCAGCACCGGCACCGAGGGCTACCGCCGCAAGCTCGAGGAACTGCGCATGGCCGTCCAGGTCGAGCAGGAGCTGAGCAAAGACGAGATCCTCCAGCGCTACCTCAACATCGCCTACTTCGGCTCCGGCGCCTACGGCGTCGAGGCGGCCGCCCGCACCTACTTCTCCACGTCGGCCGCCGAGCTGACGCTGCAGCAGGCGTCGCTGCTGGCCGGCATCGTCCAGCGGCCCGACGCCTACGACCCCACCAAGGACCCCGAGGCCGCGCTCGGCCGCCGCAACGTCGTGCTCAACCGCATGGCCGCCACCGGCCGCATCACCGAGCAGCTGGCCGCCGAGGCCCGGCAGACCGAGCTCGGCCTGAACCCGACTCCGACGCCGAACGGCTGCGTCAACGCCTACGCCGGCTACTTCTGCGACTACGTACGGCGCGAGCTGCTCACCATGCCGGAGCTCGGCGAGACCCGGGCGGATCGCGAGGCGATGCTGCTGCGTGGTGGACTGCGGGTCGAGACCACCATCAGCCGGGCGTCGCAGCAGGCGGCGCAGGCAGCCGTCTCCGACCGTGTCGCGCCCCGAGACTCCGTCATCGGCTCGCTGGCCACGGTGCAGCCCAACAACGGCTACATCCGGGCCATGGCCAACTCCCGCGACTACGGCGTCGAGGGTGAAGGCGTCAGCAACCTCAACTACGCCGTCGACCAGAGCATGGGCGGTGGCGCCGGCATCCAGTCCGGGTCGACGTTCAAGGCGTTCGTGCTCGCGGCCGCCATCAGCCAGGGCATCCCGCTCAACACGTCGATCAACGCGCCGCAGCAGGTCAACCTGCGGGTCAACTCCTTCAGCACCTGCGACGGCCGCATCCGCAGCAGCGAGACGTGGTCGCCGAAGAACTCCACGGGCAGCGGCTCGTTCAACCTGCGCACCGGCACGGAGCGCTCGGTCAACACCTTCTTCGCCCAGCTCGAGCAGCGCACCGGGCTGTGCGAGCCGGCCACCATCGCGCAGGGCGCCGGCGTCATGCGCGCCGACCTCGACGAGGACGGCCAGATTCAGCCGCTGCGCCAGGTGCCGTCGTTCACCCTCGGCGCCAACGAGGTGTCGCCGCTGTCCATGGCCGCGGGCTACGCGATGTTCGCCAACCGCGGCCTGCACTGCCCGACCACGTCGGTCGTGCGGGTCACCGACGCCGCGGGCAACGTCCTCGTCGACCACACCCAGCCGACCTGCGAGAAGGTCGTCGAGCCGGCGGTCGCCGACGCCGTCAACTCCGTCCTGCAGGGCGTCATCGACAACCCGGGCGCCACCGGAAACCGCATGCGCCTCGACGACGGCCGCCCCGCGGCCGGCAAGACCGGTACCACCAACGGCGCCATCGCGGTCTGGTTCGTCGGCTACACGCCGCAGCTCTCCACCGCCGTGGCCGTCGCCGACGTCGAGGCGCCGCAGGAATCGCTCGACGGCCGCACCTACAACGGCGAGCGCATCGGCGAGGCCTGTGGTGGGTGTATCCCCGGCCCCATCTGGAAGCAGATGATGGACCAGGCGCACGACGGCGCCGAGGAGGTCGCGTTCACCGCGCCCGACCCCGAGACCATCCGTGGCATCACCGTCGCTGTTCCCGACGTCCGGGGCATGAGCTCCGAGGACGCCATCCGCACGCTCGAGGACGCCGGCTTCGGCGCCGCCGTCGCGGGGGAGGTGAATTCGGACTTACAGGAGGGCCTCGTCGTCAACACCGATCCCGGTGCTGGCGCAGAGGTCGCCTCAGGTTCGAATATCTCCCTCACGGTGAGCAACGGCGAGCCGGAGGAGCCCACCGACGACTTCACCGTCGGCCCGCCCCTCGAGGAACCGCCGGTCTTCGGCAACGAGGAAGGCGACGAGGAGGGCGGCGGCGAGGACGGCTGGCGCGACGGCTTCTCGCCGGGCGCGGTGCTACCCGGCGAGGTCCTGCCAGCGCGGTAGCGACCCGTGAGCGGGGCGGTGCGACGCAGGTCCGGCGCTGACCCCGCGCCCCACGAGGGCCATGTCACGCGGGCTGGGCAGGGCCTGGGCTGACCCTGCGCCCCACGAGGGCCTGGGTGATGCCAGACACGCAGAGGCGCGTCGACCGCTGGAAGGCGCTTCGGGACTGGAGCCTGCTTGCTCTGCTCGTCCTGGTCGCCGCGGGGGTATGGCGCGGTACAGAAGCGCTGCCTGAGTCGCCGTGAGCACACTCAGCCGGCGTGGAAGAGGCCGCCGATCTGGCGGAGGCCGTCGAGGTCGTGGACGTCGCCGGCGAGGGCCGGGATGCGGGTGACCGGCACCTCGGGGTGGGCCGCGCTGAACCGTTCGCCGATCCGCTCGTCGCGGGCGGCCAGCTTGAGGCGGTCGGAGTGCAGGCGCAGCAGCGCCGCGGTCAGCGCGTGCGACCCGGACGACTCCAGCCGCTCGGCCGCGGCGACCGCCTGTTCCGCGCCGATGCTCGCGGCCTCGGAGGCGTGCACCCGGTTGAGCACCAGCCCGGCCAGCGGCATCGCGTCGCGGCCGAGGCGGTCGACGAAGTAGGAGGCCTCGCGCAGGGCGTCGTGCTCGGGGGCCGCGACGACGATGAAGGCGGTCTCGGGGCGCTTGAGCAGGGCGTACGTCTGCTCCGCCCGCTCGCGGAAGCCGCCGAACATGGTGTCGAGGGCGTTGACGAACGTGGAGACGTCCTTGAGCAGCTCGCCGCCGAGGACCTTGGTGAGCGCCGACGTCACCACGTTGAAGCCGGCGTGCAGCACCTTGAGGTACGTCCTCCCGCCGGCCCGCGCCGTGCCGCCGAGCAGCCGGATCAGCCGTCCGTCGAGGAAGGAGCCGAGCCGCTCGGGCGCGTCGAGGAAGTCCAGTGCCGACCGCGCCGGCGGGGTGTCGACGACGATGAGGTCCCAGTCGGAGCGGGCCCGCAACTGGCCCAGCTTCTCCATCGCCATGTACTCCTGCGTCCCCGCGAACGACGACGACAGCGCCTGGTAGAAGGGGTTGGCGAGGATCTGCTTGGCGCGGTCGGGCGTGGTGTGGTCCTCGACCACCTCGTCGAACGTGCGCTTCATGTCGAGCATCATCGCGTCGAGGCTGCCGCCGGCGTCGCCGTCGACGCCCTTGACGGCGCGGGGGGTGTTGTCGAGCTCGGACAGCCCCATCGACTGCGCCAGCCGCCGGGCCGGGTCGATGGTCAGCACGACGGCCTTGCGGCCCCGCTCGGCCGCCCGCAGCGCGATGGCCGCCGCCGTGGTGGTCTTGCCGACGCCGCCGGAGCCGCAGGTGACGACGATGCGGATGCGGCGGTCGTCGATGAGGCGGTCGACGTCGAAGTGGGCGGGCTTCGCGGCCCGTGGTCCGGGGTTCACACGGCACCCTGCTCGGCCAGCGCGTCGGCCAGTTCGTAGAGGGCGGTCGGGTCGATGCCGTCGGCGACTCGGGGCAGCTCGTACACCGGACGGCCGAGGTCGTCGACGAGCGCCCGCTGGGCCGTCTCCAGCGCGGTCCGCTCGGCGTGGTCGGCGGCCTCGCTCGTGAGCAGCTCGACGACGCCGTCGGACGCGGGCAGCCCGGCCGCGCGCAGCCCGGCGAGCACCTCGTCGTGGTCGAGCCGGCCGCGCCGGGCGGCGGGCAGCGACCGGCTCGCGAGGTGCGGCGGCCGGACCTGGTTGACGATGACGGCACCCACCGGGATCTGGGCGGCCTGCAGGGCCGCGACTGCGTCAGTGGTCTCCTGGACCGGCATGTCCTCGAGCAGCGTCACGACGTGCACGGCCGTGCGCGGGCTGTGGATGAGGTCGGTGATGGAGTTGGCCTGACGGTTGATCGGGCCGACCCGGGCCAGCGACGACACCGAGGTGGTGACGTCGAGGAAGCGGACCACCCGGCCGGTCGGCGGCGCGTCGAGCACGACGGCGTCGTAGGCGTACCGGTCGCCCGTGCGCCGCCGGGTCGCCTCGTACGCCTTGCCCGTGAGCAGGACGTCGCGCAGGCCGGGGGCGATGGTGGTGGCGAAGTCGACGAAGCCGAGTTTGTCCAGCGCGCGCCCCGCCCGGCCGAGCCGGTAGAACATCGCGAGGTACTCGTGCATGGCCTCACGTGCGTCGATGGCCAGTGCGTACACCTCGCCGCCGCCGGGTGCGGAGGCCACCCGCTGCTCCTCGTAGGCCAGCGGCGGGACGTCGAACAGCTGGGCGAGACCCTGCCGCTCCTCGACCTCGGCGATCAGCACCCGCCGCCCGCCGGACGCCAGCGCCATGGCGAGCGCCCCCGCCACGGTCGTCTTGCCGGTGCCACCCTTCCCAGTGACGACGTGCAGCCGCACGCCCTCCCAGTCGCCCATACTCCCAGAGCCTACGGAACCGCCGGCACGTGCTGCTTGAAGGCATGGACGGAGCGCCCGTGCAGCAGCCGCTGCAGACCGAACCCGGCCGCGAGCGTGAGGTAGCCGCCGACGGCGTCGAGCACGTAGTGGTTGCCGGTGGCCGTGATGACCAGCACCGTCGCGAGCGGGTACAGCACGCCCAGGACACGCAGCCATTTGTGCCGCGCGAACATGATCAGCGCGATGCCGCACCACAGCGACCAGCCGGCGTGCATCGACGGCATGGCCGCGTACTGGTTCGACAGGCCCTGTAGGTCGCCGGACGTCAGCGCGCCCACGGTGTCGTGGATGGCGACGGTGTCGAAGAACCCGCCGCTGGGCAGCAGCCGCGGCGGCGCCAGCGGGAACAGGTAGTACCCGAACAGCGCCAGCCCGGTGGTGAACGCCAGCACCGTGCGGGCCGCGCGGTAGCGGCCGGGGTGGCGGACGAACAGCCAGACCAGCACCGCTCCGGTGACCGCGAAGTGCATGAACACGTAGAAGTAGTTGACCGTGACGGTCAGCCACTGGACGGCATGCACGGTGTGGTTCAGCCAGAGCTCGAAGTCGATGTGCAGGTCTTGCTCGGTGCTCCAGATGCGCACGCTGTTGGCGACGGCGCGCGCTTGGTCGTCGGGCACGTTGTTGCGGATCATCGAGTACACGCCGTAGGCCGCGGCGAGGATGCCGAGCTCGACGATGAGGATGGGGCGCCGCGGCGTGCGGATGTGCCGTAACGCTCGTCGGATGAGTTCGGTCGGGGTACGCGGACCGGCCGGCGCGGGGGTGTCCCGCTCCGGCTCATCCACGACTGATGGATGTGCCACCCTGATATCCCCCAGTAGCCGGTTCAGGTCGTCGTGAGGTCACGCCGGCGGAAGCCGAGCAGACCGATCCAAACGAAGGCGACCGCTAGCACACCCATTATGACAACCGCTACCGTGCTGAGGTCTCCTCCTGGAAGACTAGATGCGGCGTCGAAGGGCGAGATCTTCGTCACCCAGTCGGGGAACTGGAAGAATCCGCCCAGCAGGCCGACCACGACGCCGTAGGTCAGGACCACCCAGCCGAGGTGCACCAACTGGGGGGCCCACCCGAACAACGCGACGACCACGGCGATGACCAGCCACACGCCGACGGCATGCGCCAGCGCGGCGCCGAACAGCCGGCCGACGATGCTGCCGTCGTCGAGAGCGATGGCCGCCGTGATGCCCAGGCCGAGCCCGCCGGCCAGCAGGAGTACCAGGCTGCCGCCCATCGCGACGATCAGGTGACCGGCGGCGAACCGGGTCCGCGAGACCGCCGTGGCCAGCACCGGTTCGGCCCGCCCGGCGGTCTCCTCGCTGCGCAGCCGCAGCACGGACGTCAGCCCGTATGCCGCCGCGAGCAGGGCCATCATCAGCACCACGATGGCCATGAAGCCGTCGACCAGGCTGTCGGAGTCGGCCAGGAAGTCCTGGATCGTCGAGTTGTCGGAGACGAACTCCTCGATCGACGAGGCGAGGCCGCCGTAGGCGAGCCCGAACACCAGCAGGCCGACGGCCCAGCCGATGAGGCCACCGCGCTGCAGGCGGATCGCGAGACCCAGCGGCGACGACAGCAGCGCGCCGGCCCGTGGGCTGCCCGGGCTCGGCTGCACCAGCCCGGCGCCGACGTCGCGCCGGCTGGTGGTGGCGAACGCCAGCGCGACCAGCAGCACCGTCAGCCCCAGCGACAGCAGCAGCGGCCACCAGCGGTCGTCGACGTAGACCTGGGTGCGCTGCGCCCAGCCGATGGGCGACAGCCACGACAGCCAGTCGTTGCCGACGTCGCCGATGGCCCGCAGCGCGAAGGCGACGCCCAAGGCGGCGGCGCCGAGCCCGGTCGCGGCCCGGGCATGCTCGGTGACCTGTGCCGTCAGAGCACCGATGCCGGTGAAGACCAGGCCGACGGAGGCGACCGCGGCGGCGAAGAGCAGCGAGCTGGACGCGGGCAGTTCGCTGAGCGTGGCCGGCATCAGCACCGCGAGCAGCAGGCCGATCAGCACATTGGCGGCGCCGACGACGACGAACGCGGCGGTGGTGGTGGCCTGCCGGCCGAGGACGCCGGCGCGCAGCAGCTCGGTGCGGCCGGTCTCTTCCTCGGCGCGCGTGTGCCGGACCATGAGCAGGATGCTCATGAGCGCCATGGCGATGGCGACGAAGCCGAGCAGCTCGTTGGCCGTCATGGCGCCGAACGTGTAGTCGTCGCGGCCGTACGCCGGGCCGGTCAGCGCGATGGTGGCCGGGTTGTCGAGCAGGTTGGCCCGGGCCTGGCGGTCGGCCGCCGTCGGGTAGGTCTCGGGGAACGCCGGCAGGCTGCCGACGACTCCGAGGACGATGGCGCCGATCCAGATGGGCAGGCGGACGCGGTCGCGGCGCAGGATGAACCGGATCATCGTCGCGGTGCCGGTGAGCGTGGTGCCGCCCTGCCCCCGCTGGGCGGCGTGGTCGCGGTGCCGTGGCTCGGCGGTCGTGATGCTCACGACGGGGCACCTGCCTCGGTCGCGACGCCCTCGGCGGCGAGCTCGTCGCCGTAGTGGCGCAGGAACAGCTCCTCGAGCGTCGGTGGCTGGCTGGTGAGCGTCAGGATGCCGGCCGGTGTGAGGTGCTTGACGGCGCCGTCGAGCTGGGCGGTGTCGACACTGAACGTGACGCGGTTGCCCTCGGCGACGAGGTCGTGGATGCCCGGGAGCTGGTCGAGCCCGGTGACCGGCCGCTGCGTCTCGGCGGCGATGGCGGTGCGGGTGAGGTGGCGCAACTCGGCCAGCGTGCCGCTCTCGACGATCTTGCCGGTGCGGATGATGCTGACGCGGTCGCACAGCTTCTCGACCTCGGCCAGGATGTGGCTGGACAGCAGCACCGTCTTGCCGTCGTCCTTCCACTCGTCGATGCAGTCCTGGAACACCGCCTCCATCAGCGGGTCGAGGCCCGAGGTGGGCTCGTCGAGGATGAGCAGCTCGACGTCGGAGGCCAGCGCCGCGACCAGCGCGACCTTCTGCCGGTTGCCCTTGGAGTAGGTGCGGCCCTTCTTCGTCGGGTCGAGGTCGAACCGCTCGAGGAGATCCTGACGGCGCTTCTCGTCGACGCCGCCACGGAGCCGGCCGAGCAGGTCGATGGCCTCGCCGCCGGTGAGGTTGGGCCAGAGGTTCACGTCGCCCGGGACGTACGCCAGCCGCCGGTGCAGCGCGACGGCGTCGTCCCAGGGGTCGCCGCCGAGCAGCCGCGCGGTGCCGGAGTCGGCACGCAGCAGCCCCAGCAGCACTCGGATCGTCGTCGACTTGCCGGCTCCGTTGGGGCCGAGGAAACCATGGACCTCGCCGGTGGAGACCCGCAGGTCGAGCCCGTCGAGGGCACGGACCGTCCCGAAGGTCTTGACGACCCCGGCGACGTCGATCGCAGTAGTCATGGTTTCGACACTACACACTCTTCACAGTTTTGTGAATTGACTTAAGTCCGTTATGGTCGGAACACAACAAGGGGGTGGGACGGTGTCCAGCGAGGACCAGGAGCGCGCGCGCAGCCGGTTCGTCGAACAGTTCGCCATGGTGTTGAACGACGCCGGCATGCAGCGGATGCCGGCCCGGGTGTTCGCCTACGTGCTGGCCTCCGACGCCGAGACCCACACGGCGTCAGAGCTCGCCGACGGCCTGCAGGTCAGTGCGGCGGCCATCTCGGGGGCGGTGCGGCCGCTGATCGACATGGGCATCCTGGTGCGCGACCGCGTCCCGGGCGACCGTTCCGACCACTACCGCATCTACAGCGACGACGTCTGGTCGACCATCATCGGGCGGCAGGAGTCCATGTTCCGCCACATCGACGTGCTGCTCACCAACGGCCTGCGAGCCCTGACGCCGGGGGCCGGTCGCCGGCGGGTCGGCGAGACGCGCGAGTTCTACCGGTTCCTGAACTCGCAGGTCGACACGCTGGCGCTGCGGTGGCGAGCCCACCAGGCCGCGCTCACGACGTCACCGGAACCTGCTCGGGCCGCGTCGAGCGAGTGACCGGCGCCCGGCTGCCGCGGGCCAGCAGCACGACCCCGGTGGCGGCGGCCAACGCGGCGGCCACCGACAGTGTCACCTCGAACGGCCCGCCGGTGAACCGCTCGCCGAGCAGCCCGATGCCGATGGCCGAGGCGGCCACCGGGTTGACGATGGTCGCGGTCGCCAGCGGGGCGCCGAGGCCGCCGCGGTAGGCCCGCCGGGCCAGCAGCAGGCCGGTGGCCGCCAGCACCAGCACGACGGCGCTGGCCGGCTGGAGGGCAGCGGACATGCCCGAGTCGCTGACCCGGATGGTGACCGTCTGGGTCAGTGCCGACGAGACGCCGAACGTCGTGCCGGCGGCGAGCGCGAACAGCAGGCTGCGTCTGACCGGTCGCAGGGGGAGCCGGGAGGCGGCGGCGAGGGTCACCGCGATGAGCCCGACGACCCCGAGCGTCAGGAGGAGGATCTGCGTGGAGGTCAGCTCGCTCCGCGGCCGTGTCGGCGCGGCCAGCAGCAGTAGTGCGGCCAGGCCGGCCATGCACAGCGCCATGCCGCGCCACTCGCGCGGGGTGACCCGTCGCCGCGTCAGCGCCCACGAGAGCACCAGCGCGAACGCCAGGCTGAGCACGCCCAATGGCTGCACCAGCGTCAGCGGGCCGAAGTGCAGCGCGCACACGTGCAGGCCGGAGGCGGCGATGGTGAGTGCGGTGGGATACCACCAGCGGCGCTGGGCGACCATGCCCAGGGCGGCGAGGGCGTGCAGGCTCGCGGCACCGGCGGCGAACGCCACCGCCAGGCCCGTGCTGCTCACGCCATCCCCCAATCCCGGGGTCGTGGGGCGGCTCGACCGCGACGCCCACGGCTCCACTGAGAATGTAGTGGCTCTCCGGGGCGTGCGGCCGTAGCACCCCCGCCTACTAGCCAACCTAGCGTATTCACGAAGTTGTGAAATGGCTAAACGTAAGATGGTTGCTCACAGCGAAGGAGGACGCCCGATGACCGGTCCGGCCACGGACGACGACCAGGACGCGTTGCTGCGGTTCGTGGAGCAGTTCGCCCTGGTGCTCACCGAGTCCGGACTCCCGCGGATGCCCGCGCGCGTGTTCGCGTACGTGCTGGCCGAGGACGCCGAGCGTTACACCGCGGCCGAGCTGGCCGAAGGACTGCGGGTGAGTCCCGCCGCCATCTCCGGCGCCGTGCGCGCCCTGGTGCAGGCCGGCCTGCTGGCCCGCGAACGCGAGCCCGGCTCCCGCGCCGACCACTACCGCATCTACGACGACGACGTCTGGGCGCACATCATCATGCAGCGCGAGCCGCTGCTGCGTCGCTACACCACCGTCCTCTCCGACGGCCTCGACGCGCTCGGCGAGGGCCGCGGCGCCCGGCGCATCGCCGAGACCATCGACTACATGCAGTTCATGCGGGCGGAGCTGCCGCTGATGATCGAACGCTGGCGCCGGCACCGCGCCGAGCACGCACGTCCCGGGGCGTCAGAGATCGAGGAGTAGCCCCAGCGGCGACTCCACGCAGTCGGCGACGTAGCGCAGGAAGCCGCCGGCGACGCCGCCGTCGCAGACGCGGTGGTCGAAGGTCAGCGACAACTGGCTGACCTTGCGGACCGCCAGCCGGCCGTCGACGACCCAGGGCTTGTCGACGATGCGGCCGACGCCGAGCAGCGCGGCCTCGGGGTGGTTGATGATCGGGGTCGAGCCGTCGACGCCGAACACGCCGTAGTTGTTCAGCGTGAACGTGCCGCCGGTCAGGTCGGCCGGGGTGAGCGTGCCGGCCCGGGCCGCGTCGGTGAGCCGGGCCAGCTCGGCGGCCAGCTCGGCCGTGCTGAGGTCCTGGGCGTCGTGGACGACGGGAACGACGAGGCCGCGATCGGTCTGCGCGGCGAAGCCGAGGCCCACCGAACGGTGGCGGACCAGCACGAGGTCGTCGCCGTCGTGCTCGACGGATGCGTTGAGCTCGGGGAACCGGGTCAGCGCGGCCACCGTGATGCGCCCGAGCAGCGCCAGCAGACCGACCGGACGGTCCGGCGCGGCCGTCCGCAGCGCGTCGCGCGCCTCGACCAGCGCCGTCGCGTCGACGTCGACCCAGGTGGTCGCGTCGGGGATCTCGCGCCGGCTGAGGGCCAGCTTGTCCGCGATGGCGCGGCGCACGCCCCGCAGGGGTTCTCTGCTCTGACTCGACGGTGCCGGATGCGGCGCCCGCTCCGGCGGTGCTGGGAGGACAGCCGGCTCGACGCCGCCCGTGGCCGCGCCGTGCGCCACGGGCGTCCCGTTGCTCGTGGCCGTCCCGTTCCCCGCGGCGGCCTCGACATCGCGACGGAGGATCACGCCGCCCGGACCCGAGCCGCTCACCGCCCGCACGTCGACGCCGTGGTCGCGGGCCAGCCGGCGCACGACCGGCGAGAGCACCCGGGGCGCGCCGCCGGCCGCCGCCGCCGTCGCCGCCCGCCCGCGCGACCGCCGAGCCAACGTCGCGTTCCCGGTGCCGTAGCCGACCAGCACCGCGCCCGACTCAGCCGTTCCCGGCCCGCTCGGGCCCGCTGCGGGTGCGGCGACCGTGATGAGCGGCGCGCCGACCTCGATCGTCGCTCCGGCGGCGCCGTGCAGCGTGACCACCCGGCCGGCGTGCGGGCACGGGACCTCGACCGTCGCCTTCGCCGTCTCCACGTCGACCACGACATCGTCGACGCCGACCTCGTCGCCGACCGCGACCCGCCAGGCGACGATCTCGGCCTCCGTCAGCCCTTCGCCGAGGTCAGGGAGAACGAAGGTCCGTTCCACCGCCTGAGCTCCGTCCTGGCCGGAGGAGCCTGTCTCGGCCGAGGGGATCGGGTAGTCGGTCATCGCGACCCCGCCAGGAAGCGCGGGTCCGGCACGTCGTCCCACTGCAGCCTGTCGACGGTGTCGAGGATGCGGTCGACGCCCGGCAGTTGGTACTTCTCCAGCACCGGCGGCGGGAACGGCACGTCCCAGCCGGTGACCCGCAGCACCGGCGCCCACAGCGAGTGGAAGCAGCGCTCCTGCACGCGCGCGGCGATCTCCGCCGACACGCCGGCGAACCCGGTGGCCTCGGCGACGACGACGCAGCGGCCGGTCCTGCGCACCGACGCCGCCACCGTCGCGTCGTCGAACGGGACCAGCGTGCGCAGGTCGACGACCTCGAGCGAGCGCCCGTCGGCCGCCGCGGCCTCGGCCGCCTCCAGCGCGACCGGCACCGCCGGGCCGTACGCGACCAGCGTCGCGTCGGACCCCTCGCGCCGGACCACCGCGGTGCCGAACGGCTCGGTCGTCACCGGCAGGGTGACCTCGTCCTTCGCCCAGTAGAGCTTCTTGGCCTCCATGAACACGACCGGGTCGGGGTCGGCGATCGCCTCGCGCAGCAGCGAGTAGGCGTCGGCGACGGTGGCCGGAGTGACGACCTTGAGGCCGGGCGTGTGCGCGTAGTAGGCCTCGGAGGAGTCGGAGTGGTGCTCCACACCGCCGATGCCGCCCGCGTACGGCACCCGGATCACCATCGGCAGGCCGATGGCGCCGCGGGTGCGGTTGCGCATCTTCGCGACGTGCGAGGCGATCTGCTCGAAGGCCGGATAGGCGAACGCGTCGAACTGCATCTCGACGACCGGGCGGAAGCCGTTCATCGCCATGCCGACGGCCAGGCCGACGATGCCGGCCTCGGCCAGCGGGGTGTCGAAGCAGCGGTCGTCGCCGAACTCGGCGGTGAGGCCGTCGGTGACGCGGAAGACGCCGCCGAGCGCGCCGACGTCCTCACCGAACATCAGGACGCTGTCGTCCTCGCGCATCGCGTCGCGCAGCGCGGCGTTCAGCGCCTTGCCCATGGTCACCGTCATCGCGCCAGCTCCTCCGCCAGCCAGGTCGCCTGCTCGCGCAGCTGCGGCGTCGGCTCGGCGTACACGTGGGCGAACAGGTCGGCGGGGTCGCCTGCGGGCTCGTCGCTCAACCGGGCGCGGACGTCGGCGGCGAACGTCTCCGCGGCCTCGCGAGCCGCACTCACGTCGTCGTCGGTCAGTTCGCCGCGGGAGCGCAGGTGCGCCTCGAGCCGGGTGATCGGATCGCGCCGCTTCCACGCCTCGACCTCGTCGTGATCGCGGTAGCGGCCGTCGTCGTCGGCGTTGGTGTGCGGCTCGACGCGGTACGTGTGCGCCTCGACGAGCACCGGTCCGCCACCCGCGCGGGCGGATTCGACGGCGTCGGTGAGGACGGCGAGGACCGCGAGCGGGTCGTTGCCGTCGACCCGCTCGCTCCGCACGCCGTAGCCGACGCCCTTGTGCGCCAGCGACGGCGCGGCCGTCTGCCGGGACAGCGGGACCGAGATGGCGTACCCGTTGTTCTGCACCAGGAACACGACGGGCGCGTGGAAGACGGCGGCGAAGTTCAGCGCCTCGTGGAAATCGCCCTCGCTGGTGCCGCCGTCGCCGATGAGCACCAGTGCGACGGTGTCCTCGCCGCGCCGGCGGGCGGCGTAGGCGAGCCCGACGGCGTGTGGGGCGTGCGTCGCGAGCGGCGTGCACTGCGGAGCCGTGCGGGTGGCGACGGGGTCGTAGCCGCAGTGCCAGCTGCCGCGCAGCAGCGTCAGCGCCTCGACCGGGTCGATGCCGCGGCCGATCAGCGACATGGTGTCGCGGTAGGTCGGGAACAGCCAGTCGGTCTCGCGCAGCGCCAGGACGGCGCCGATCTCGCCCGCCTCCTGACCGCGGCTGGACGGGTAGACGGCCAGCCGGCCCTGCTTGGTCAGCGCCGTCGCCTGGGCGTCGAACCGGCGGCCGAGCACCATCGCGTCGTACGCGCGGCGCAGCAACTCGGTGGGCGGCCGCTCGAACCGGCCGTGGGCGTCGTCCGGCGCGGGGCCGCCGTCGTCGTCGAGGAAGCGCACCGGTTCGGCGGACGGCAGCAGGCCGGCCTCGGCGGGCGCGGCGGCCGTGGTGGCGGGCATCCGGTGCTCGGCCTGCGTGGTCATGGCTCAGTCACCTCTGTCGGCAGGCGGACGCGCTGTTGTTTTCGCAGAACCGTCCGCATCGGAGACGCCGGCCGGTCCTCCCACAAATAGTGCGCCTCGTGAGATGGTCATCTCTACAACGGGCCGAAATCGGTGACAGCTGGCAGAGTGGAGCCGCCATGAGCGACCAAACGTCTCAAGGTGATCGGGGTCACACCTGGAATACCGGCCGTTCGTCTGCCAGCGAGCTCGACGACGTCGACCGCCGCATCCTCGCCGAACTGGTCGACCACGGCCGGCTGTCCATCCGGCAGCTGGCCGAACGCGTGCACGTGTCGCGGGCCAACGCCTACGCGCGGGTCGACCGGCTGCTCGCCGACGGCGTCATCACCGGGTTCTCCGCGCAGGTGAGTCCCGAGCGGGCGGGCCTGGCCACCAGCGCCTACGTCATGCTGTCGATCCAGCAGAACGCCTGGCGCGAGGTGTCCGCCGCGCTCGGCTCACTGCCCTACGTCGAGCACTTCGCGTTGGTGGGCGGCGACTTCGACGTGCTCGCGCTGGTCCGCGCGCCCAACAACAGCGAGCTGCGCCACGTCGTCCTCGAGCACATCCAGGACGTCGCTGGCGTGCTGAGTACCCGCACCTGGCTGGTCTTCGACGAGCACCTCGGCCAGGGGTCGCGCTGGGCCTGAGGAGCCGTGCCGCCCAGCCATCGTCGTTCCACCGGTCCCGTGCCCCGTCGCTCGCGGGCGCGGGGACTTCCGTCCGGGCGGGTTGACGGCGCTGCCAACCATTGGCGCTGGTGTCACCCCACCGACGAGGGACGCCGTCCCGGAGCGGATCGTCGCCGTCAGCGCTCGCGCCTGCCGCGCCGGCCGGTCACCGCGCCCAGTAGGCTCGCGGCCATGGCCAAGTGGGAGTACGCGACCGCACCCGTGCTGGTGCACGCGACCAAGCAGATCCTGGACAACTGGGGCGAGGACGGCTGGGAGCTGGTCCAGATCGTCCCCGGCATGAACCCCGAGAACGTGGTGGCTTACTTCAAGCGGGAGAAGGCCGAATGACGGGCACGCCCGAGGAGCGGCTGGCCGAGCTCGGCCTGAGCCTGCCCGACGTCGTCAAGCCCGTCGCGGCGTACGTCCCGGCCGTCCGCAGCGGCTCGTTCGTGTTCACGTCCGGTCAGGTCCCGGTGCGCGACGGCGAGCTGCTCTACAAGGGCAAGGTCGGCGCCGAGGTCACGCCCGAGCAGGCGTACGAGTGCGCGCAGCAGTGCGCCCTGAACGCGCTGGCCGCCATCCGTGCCGAGGTCGGCGACCTGTCCGCCGTCACCCGCGTGGTGAAGGTGCTCGGCTTCGTCGCGTCGACGCCCGACTTCACCGGTCAGCCGCAGGTGGTCAACGGCACCAGCGAGTTGCTCGGCAAGGTCTTCGGCGACCTCGGCCAGCACGCCCGCAGCGCGGTCGGCCTGACGGTGCTGCCGCTGGACGCGCCGGTCGAGGTCGAGATGATCGTCGAGGTCGGCTGAGGTCGCTCGAGTGAACGACGGCCGACGGCGCGCGCTGCCCGCTCCGATCGCGGAGCGGGCCCGGGCGTTCGCCGCCGGCGGCCTGCCGGCCGGCCCGGCTCGGCCCGCGTCCACGGTCGGACTGCTGCGCGACACCGGCGACGGTGTCGAGGTGTACGTGCACGTCCGCCACATCGGCATGGCGTTCGGCGGCATGCTGGCGTTTCCGGGCGGGAAGGTCGATCCGGTCGACGGCGCGGATCCCGCCGAGGCGTTCGTCCGCGCCGCGATCCGTGAGACGCACGAAGAGACCGGCGTCGTGCTGGCGCCCGGTGAGCTCGTGCCGTGGGCGCACTGGATCACGCCGCGGTTCGAGGCGCGCCGCTACGACACCTGGTTCTACCTGGCCGCGCTGCCGGCGGGTCAGGAGGCGGCCGACATCTCCGGCGAGGCGTCGGAGGTGGGGTGGGTACGCCCGGCCGACGCGCTGGCCCGGGCCGAGGCGGGCGAGTGGGTCGTGCTGCCGCCGACGGCGGTCCTGCTGACCTCGCTCACCGGGTTCGCGACGGTGACCCACGCGCTCGCTGCGGGCGCCGGCCGCCGTATCGAGACCGTTCTCCCCGGCTGGTTCGACGACGGCGCGCAGGTGTGGAGCCTGCTGCCCAGCGACCCCGAGTATCCCGGCGACGATCCTGGAGAGCAGACGTGACCGACGTGGTGCTGCCGGAGTGGTGCCGGCTGGTGCGGGCCGACAACCCCGGCCCCATGACGCTCGACGGCACCAACACCTACGTGCTGCGCACCGCCGACGGCACCGTCGTCATCGACCCCGGGCCGTGGCTCGAGGAGCACTTCGACCACGTTCTCGCCCTCGGGTCGGTCTCGCTCGCGCTGATCACGCACCACCACGCCGACCACTGCGGCGGCATCGAGCTGTTCCGTGAACTCACCGGCGGCGCGCCCGTGCTGGCCCGCGACCCCGCCGCCAGCGGCGCCGACGCCGAGCTGCCCGCTCACGGGGAGCGACTGGACGATCTCGGCCTGACGGTGCTGGACACACCCGGCCACACGGCCGACTCCGTGTCGTTCGTCGCCGACGACGGCGAGTCGGTGCTGCTGTTCAGCGGCGACACCGTCCTGGGCCGCGGCACCACGATCGTCTCGCACCCCGACGGCGATCTCGGCGACTACCTGGCGTCGCTGGAGCTGCTGCGCACCGCCGTCCCCGGCGACGCTCTGCTGATGCCCGGCCACGGCCCGCTGCGGCCCCGCGCCGCCGATGTCGTCGACGAGTACGTGGCGCACCGGCAGCAGCGGATCGAGCAGGTACGGGACGCGCTGGGCGGCGGCGCCCGGACCGCCCGCGACGTCGTCGAGGTGGTCTACGCCGACGTCGACCCCGTGCTCTGGCCGGCCGCCGAGCGCACCGTCGAGGCGACGCTCGCCTACCTGCGCGCGGCGGGCTGACCCGACGGCGTCAGCGGGCGCGGCGGCGCAGGCGGTCGACGTCGAGGACGACGACGGAGCGCTGCTCGAGCCGCAGCCAGCCGCGCGACACGAAGTCGGCCAGGGCCTTGTTGACCGTCTCGCGGGACGCGCCGACCAGCTGGGCCAGCTCTTCCTGCGTGAGGTCGTGGACGACCCGCATGCCCTCTTCGGACGGCACGCCGAACCGGGTCGAGAGGTCCAGCAACTGCTTGGCCACCCGGCCGGGCACGTCGGAGAAGACGAGGTCGGTCTGGATGTCGTTGGACCGGCGCAGCCGTGACGCCAGCTGCAGCAGCAGGCCGCGGGCCACCTCGGGCCGCCCCGTCAGCCAGGGGGTGAGGTCGGCGTGGCTGAGGCTCCAGAGCGTGGTGTCGGTGACGGCGGTGGCCGTGGCCGAGCGCGGGCCGGGGTCGAACAGCGACAGCTCGCCGAACATCTGACCCGGGCCCAGCAGCGCCAGCAGGTTCTCGCGGCCGTCGGGCGCCGTGCGGCCGAGTTTGATCTTGCCCTCGGTGACGACGTAAACCCGGTCGCCTTCGTCGCCTTCGCGGAAGAGGGTCTCGCCGCGGCTCAGGTGCACCTCGGTCATCGACGCGCGCAGCGCGCCGGCGGCCTCGTCGTCGAGTTCGCGGAACAGAAGTGCGCTCCGTAGAGCGTCGTCAACCACTGCCAGATCCTCCTTGCCGTCGAGCCACGCGCGGTCCACGGTCTGGTGTTTCGCGTCACGTCGGCCGCAACCTATTGTGCCTGGGTGCCATCATGGCGGACCATTCGCCCCCACACAGCAAACTCGGCAACGCCGAGTCCTAGGGCAACGAGGTGGAATCGCGGGCCTGTCGGTCCCGGAACGTAGAGTGAGGTGGTGTCGATGGTCGCTACCGAGTCCAAGCTCGCCCTCACGCGGCGGGCCCGCAAGATCAACCGTGAGCTCGACGCGACGTACCCCGACGCGCACTGCGAGCTCGACTTCACCTCCCCGTTCGAGCTGCTGATCGCGACGGTGCTGTCGGCGCAGACCACCGACGTCCGGGTCAACGGCGTCACGCCCACGCTGTTCGCCCGCTACCCCGACGCCGTCACGCTGGCGGCCGCCGAGCGCGACGACGTCGAGAAGATCATCCAGCCCACCGGCTTCTTCCGGGCCAAGACGCAGTCGATCCTGGGGTTGTCGCAGGCCATCGTCGAACGGTTCGGCGGTGAGGTCCCCGGCACGCTGAAAGACCTCGTCACGCTGCCCGGGGTCGGCCGCAAGACCGCCAACGTCGTGCTCGGCAACGCGTTCGGCGTCCCCGGCATCACCGTCGACACCCACTTCGGCCGGCTGGTGCGCCGGTTCGGCTGGACCAGCCAGACCGACCCCGACAAGGTCGAGGCCGAGATCGGCGCACTCTTTCCCAAGAGCGAGTGGACCATGCTGTCGCACCGGGTCATCTGGCACGGACGGCGCCGGTGCCACGCCCGCCGGCCGGCCTGTGGCGCCTGCCCGCTGGCCCGGCTGTGCCCGTCCTACGGCGAGGGCCCCACCGACCCCAAGGTGGCCGCCAAGCTGGTCCGCGAAGGGCCGCGTGCATGACCACCGCGGACGCCGCCGGCCCACCTGGGTGGCTGCGGCGTATCGCCGATGCCGCCGGCGGCGCCTGGGCCGCGCAGCCCGGCCGGTGGTCCGCCCCTGACGACACCGCGCGCGAGTCCGCGGTGCTGCTGCTGTTCGGCGAGACCGACGGCCGGCCCGACGTCCTGCTCATCGAGCGGGCGGCGGGGCTGCGCAGTCACGCCGGGCAGGCGGCCTTCCCCGGCGGCGGCGCCGAGCCCGACGACGGCGGCCCGGTCGGCACGGCGCTGCGCGAGTGCGCCGAGGAGACCGGCGTCGACCCCGCCGGCGTCGAGGTCATCGCCACGCTGCCGCCGCTGTGGATCTCCGTCTCGAACTATTCCGTCACGCCCGTGCTGGCCTGGTGGCGCGAGCCGTGCGAGGTGCGCGTCGCCGACCCCGACGAGGTCGCGTCCGTGCACCGGGTGCCCGTGGCCGAGCTCACCGATCCCGCCCACCGCCTGCAGTTGCGCTACCCGTCGGGGCAGTCCGGGCCGGCCTTCCGGGCCGACGGCCTGCTGATCTGGGGGTTCACGGCGGGCGTGCTGTCCACGTTGTTCGATGCGGCCGGAATCGCCGAGCCGTGGGATCGTACTCTCGTCGAGCCGCTGCCATCGGGGCCGGCTCTGCGCCGTGAAGGTCGAGGTGGGTCGTGACGCTGGGCTTGAACGCCGTCGACCTGATCATCATCATCCTGGCGGTCGTCGTCGGCTACACCGGCTGGACCCACGGTTTCGTCGTCGGCCTGTTGTCCTTCGTCGGTTTCGTCGGCGGCGCGGTCGCCGGGTTGCTGCTGGTCCCGCTGGTCCTCGGCAGCTTCGACCCCGGGCTCGGCGTGTCGGTGCTGGCCGTCCTGCTGGTGCTCGGCGTCGCGTCCATCGGACAGGGCGTGCTCGCCTGGGCCGGCGGCTGGGTGCGGTCCAAGGTGTCGTCGCAGCCGGCGAAGAAGTTCGACGCGGCAGGCGGCGCCATCCTCGGCGTGGCCGGTCTGCTGCTGGCCGCCTGGGCGGTCGGGCTGGCCATCTCGACCGCGGCCGTGCCGTACGCGTCGCCCGGCGTCCGCGAGTCGCGGCTGCTGCACCTGGTCGACCAGGCGGTGCCCATCTCGCCCGACAGCCTGCGCGACGCCTTCGAGGACGTCGTCGCGGCCGGCGGGTTCCCGCAGGTCGTCGTCCCGTGGGCGTCCGAGCCGATCGTCGACGTCGGCCCGCCCGGCAGCCTGCTGCGCCGCGACCCCGAGGTGCGCACCGCCGCCGCGAGCGTCGTCCAGATCACCGGTCGTGCCGACGCCTGCGAGCGGGTCATCACCGGCAGCGGCTTCGTGGTCGCGGGTGAGCGCGTCCTCACCAACGCGCACGTCGTGGCCGGCGTCCGCGAACCGGTCGTCACCTTCCCCGACGGCGACCCACTGGCCGCCCAGGTCGTCGCGTTCGACCCCGAGACCGACCTCGCCGTGCTGGCCGTGCCCGGGCTGCCGTTGAATCAGCTGACGCTGGCCACCGACGATCCCGGCAACGGCGACGAAGCCGCCGTCATCGGCTACCCGAACAACGGCCCGCTGCGCAGCGAGGAGGTTCGCGTCCGCGACGTCCACGAGCTGATCGGGCACGACATCTACGACGAGAACACCATCACCCGCGAGGTCGTGTCGCTGCGCGGCAACATCCGGCCGGGCAACTCCGGCGGGCCGCTCGTCTCGCCCGACGGCACCGTGCTCGGCGTGGTGTTCGCCGCCTCGCTGACCGACCCCGACACCGGTTATGCGCTGGCGCCCAGCGAGTTCACCGACCTCGCGGCCGGCGCGGCCGAGGCCACCGAGCCGGTGTCGACCGGCTCCTGCACCTGACCACGCCGGCCGCCCTGTCGCTACGGCCGAGACTCGGGAGACCCACCTGAGACGCCGAACGGCGCGGCGTAGCGGATGGTCCCGGACGGCAGCGGGTACGCGGCATCCAGCGTGAGCGCCATCAGCGCCTCGTCCGGTACGGACAGCGTCGTCCCGATGTCGTGCTCGGACGCGCGGCCGAAGCCGAACCGCGGGTAGTACTCCGGGTGCCCGAGGACCGTGACGACACGTTCACCGTGGTCGCGGGCAGCCCGCAGCGCGGCCCTGATGGCGGCCGAGCCGGCGCCGGACCTCTGCTGCCCGGGCCGCACGGAGCAGGGCCCGAGGCACAGCGCCGGGGTGTCGCCGATGTGGCAGCGGGTCAGCAGTGCGTGCCCGACGACGGCGCCGTCAGGGCCGGCCGCGACGATCGACAGGCCGTCGATCCAGGCGGCGTCGGCGCGGAGCGCGTCGATGAGGTCGGCCTCGTCCGGCCGGTCGAAGGCCGCGATGGTGACGGCGCGGATGGCGGCGACGTCGGCGCCGGTCTCGGCGCGCGTGATCCAGTGCGAGTGCATAGGAGATCCGTTCGTGCTCGGGTGACTGAGGTCAGGACGAAGTCAGGCCGCGGCCTGTCGCGCCGACATCAACGCCACTCCCTCACGGATCCTCGAAGAGACACGAACGTGACCGATCGTAGCGTCAGTCGTGCTGGGCGCGCTGCTTGACCAGCCAGTCCAGCAGCGCGTCGGTGACGGCGCCGGGCGTCTCCTCGTGCGGGAAGTGGCCGGCCGACTCCAGCGACAGCCAGTGGTACTCGCCGGCCACCATCTCCCGCGACGCCGCCGCCAGCTCGATGTCGAAATTGGAGTCCTGGACGCCATGCACCTGCAGCACCGGCATGGTGAGCGGGTCCTGGATGCGTTTGGCGAACCGGCGGCCGTCGCCGCGGAACAGGGAGCGGAACAGCCAGCGCTGGTACTCCAGCGCGCAGTGCGGCGCCGGCCACAACTGCATGGCGGCGCGGTAGTGGCGCGACGCTTCGTCGTCGGGGAACGCCGAGCCCGGCGCCGACCAGCGCCGCAGCAGCGTCTCGACGTGAGCGCCGTCGTCGGCGATGAGCCGCCGCTCCGGCGCCATCGGCGTCTGCACCCAGGCCAGCGACCCGCTGTGCCGGAACCGGCCCTTCAGCAGGTGCCGGCGCAGGATCAGCGGATGCGGCATGGACAGGACGGCGAGCGCGTCGACGTGCGCCGGGCGCATCGCCGCCGCCGTCCACGCGCCGTAGGCGCCCCAGCCGTGCCCGACGAGCACCGCGCGGCGCTCGCCGAGCGACCGGATCGCGCCCGTGATGTCGGCGGCGAACGTGAACGCGTCGTACCCGCGTGGGGTCTTGTCGCTGCCGCCCGCGCCGCGCAGGTCGATCGCGACGGCGCGCCAGCCGGCCGCGGCCAGCGCGGGCAGCTGGTACCGCCAGGCCCACCAGAACTCCGGGAAGCCGTGCAGGAGCAGGACGAGTGGTCCTTGCCCCATCTCCGCCGCATGGAACTGCGCCCCGTTGGCGGCGACGGTCCGGTGTGTCCAGGGGCCGGGGATCTCGACCGTCTGGCGATGTGCGTCGTTGGTGATCACGTGCTGTTGCTGGACCTCTTCAGAGCGCGGGCGGCCTCGCGAGCGGTGGTCTTCGTCCGCTCGGCCTTGGAGATCCTGCCGAACCGGCTCCGGGCCGCCAGCAGCAGGAGGAGTGCGACGAGCACATAGGCGCCGGCGACCACGAGGAAGGACCACCCGAGGGTCAGTCCGAGAGCGTGGACGCCGTACACGAGCGCGATGGAGCCGAGGACGAACGCGACCAGGCCGAGGAGCGCGGCGGCCGCGATCATGGCGCCGCCGAGGCCGGCCTCCTTGGCGTCCTCCCTCAGCTCGGCCTTCGCCAGCTCGATCTCGTCCCGGACCAGCCCGGTGAGGTCGTCCTTGATCGAGGCCACGAGCTGGCCGATGGAGGCCGAGCCGTCGGCCTCGGTGGTTGCCCGCGCGGCCATCAGGAACCCCCTCGTCGCAGTAGTCGCGAGTCACGTCGGCCGCGGCGGCGAGTTGCCGGCGTGGCCTCGTGTTCGACTCTAGAGCAGGTCGACACCCCTGGTCGCGTAGACGGGCCGACGGGTCACGGCCGAGTGCCCGGCTCCTCGGCCTGGTACACGTCCGGGATGCCGTCGTGATCGTCGTCGCGGGTCTCCTCGGCGGCCAGCCGCTTGTAGATGACGTTGCGCCGGCCGAGCACGATCGTGGCCAGCAGCGCCGCCAGCACCGAGCCGACCAGGACGGCCGTCTTCACCAGCTCCGCGTGGTGCGGGTCGTCGCGGAAGGCCAGCTCGCCGATGAGCAGCGAGACGGTGAAGCCGATGCCCGCGATGGTCGCCAGGCCGAACACGTCGCTCCAGGTCAGGTCGCTGCTCAGCTCGGCCCGGGTGAATCGCGCAGTGAGGTACGTGCCGCCGAAGATGCCGACGGCCTTGCCGACCACCAGCCCGAGCGTGACGCCGAGCGCCACCGGCTGCGTGAACACCTCGCTCAGCGAGTCGGGCGAGATGGTGACGCCGGCGGCGAACAACGCGAAGACCGGCACGCAGAGCACGGCGGAGAACGGCCGGACCCGGTGCTCGACGCGCTCGGCCGGCGCCTGCTGCTCGCCGTCCTTGCGGTGCGCGCGCGTGAGCAGCCCGAACGCGACGCCGACGACCGTGGCATGCACGCCGCTCTCGTGCATGAGCGCCCACGCCACCACCCCCATCGGCACGTAGAGCCACCAGGCGCTGATGCCGCGGCGCTGCATGAGGTCGTACGCGACGAGGATGGCGGCGGCACCGAGCAGCGGCCAGATGCGCACGTCGGTGGTGAAGAAGATCGCGATCAGCAGGATGGCCAGCAGGTCGTCGACCACGGCGAGCGTCAGCAGGAACGCGCGCAGCGCCGACGGCAGTTGCGAGCCGATGACGGCCAGCACGGCCAGCGCGAAGGCGATGTCGGTGGCGGTCGGCACCGCCCAGCCCGTCATCGGGCCGCCGCCGATGCCGTTGACGACGACGTAAACGATGACCGGGCCGGCCATGCCGCAGACCGCCGCGATGATCGGCAGCGCCGCCTCGGCCGGCCGGCGCAGGCTGCCGACGACCAGCTCGCGCTTCAGCTCCAGCCCGGCGACCAGGAAGAAGATCGCCAGCAAGCCGTCGGCGGCCCAGGTCGCGAGGTCGAGGTCGAGGTGCAGCGACGCCGGTCCGATGGTCGTGGTCCGCAGCGCCTCGTAGGAATCGGCGCCGACGTTCGCCCAGACGAGCGCCGTGGCCGCCGCCACCAGCATGAGGAACCCGCCGGTGGTCTCGCTGCGCAGGACGGACGCGACGTACTGGGCTTCGGGCCAGGTGGAACGGGCGAACAGGCGGCGGGGCACGGAACTTCACCTCTTCTGGTCGGGGACGCGACGACGTCACGCCGACCAGACTTCCCGGCACACCAGCGGCCATTCTATCGGGTCCGCGGCACTCCTAGGCGCGGGCGAACGTCCGCACCGGCTGACCTGGTCGCCAGAGCGTGATCTCCATGCCGGTGCGGGTGTCGTTCAGACCCGCCAGAACGACGTCGTCGATGCCGAGCCGGAACAGGTGGAACGGCCCGGGCGGAAGCCCGGCGGCGTGGGCGGTCTGGTACGCCTCGAACTCGGGCCCGGTGACCTCGGCCGCGCGCCCGGAGATCTTGATGTCGGCCACCGTCATCGATCCGTCGCCGGGATTGTTGTGCAGCGCGTAGCGCGAATCGCGCTGCAGGTCGTGCGCCTTGCGCGCCTCGGGCATCGAACCCAGCGTGAGGTGGTCGCCGTCGAAGTCGACCTCGGTGCCGCTGACCCGCGGTGAGCCGTCCGCGCGCAGGGTCGCGAGGACGTGGTGCTTCGTGGCCGTGAGCTGGGCGCGCACGACCTTCGCCAGCTCCGGTGCTTCGTCGTCGAACTGCTTCCATGTCGCCATGTCATCCATGCTGCGGGTCGATCGCTGACATCCGCTGTCAGGGACTTGGCATAGGTTCGGTCTCGTGAGAGCCAGCCGGTTGATGGCGATGATGCTGCTGATCCAGCAGCGGCGGGCGATGACGGCTGCCGAGGTGGCCGCCGAGCTCGAGGTGTCCGTCCGCACCGTCTATCGCGACATCGCGGCGTTGCAGGCCTCCGGTGTGCCGCTGTGGACCGAGTCGGGCCCGGGCGGAGGCATCCGGCTGGTCGAGGGCTGGCGCACGAAGCTCGACGGACTGACCGGCGACGAAGCGGCCGCGCTGTTCTTCGGCGGCGTGCCGAGCGCGGTCGCCGACCTCGGACTGGGCACCGTCCTCGTCGCGGCGCAGACGAAGGTCATCGCGATGCTGCCGCCGGAGCTCCGCGGCCGGGCCGCCCGCCTGCGCGAGCGCTTCCACGTCGACGCTCCCGGCTGGTTCGACGACGCGGCGCCCCCGGACGCGCTCGCGACGGTGTCCGACGCGGTGTGGTCCGGCCGGCGCCTCGATGTCTCCTACCGGCGGTCGGACCGGACGGTGTCGCGGCTGCTCGACCCGCTCGGTCTGGTGCTCAAGGCCGGTACCTGGTATCTCGTGGCGGCGCACCGCCAGCAGGTGCGCACGTACAAGGTCGGCCGCATCGACGCCGCCACGGTGCTGTCCGAGGCCGGCTGGCGGCCCGACGACTTCGACCTCGCCGAGTGGTGGGCCGCGTCGTCGGCGGAGTTCGACCGGTCGCTGCTGTGCTACCGGTGCCGTATCCGGCTGTCCGCGTCGGCAGTGCGGCGGCTGCACACGGCCGTCGGCGCGCTGGCGGCCGCGCAGGCCCGCGAGACCGCCTCCGCCCCCGGCGACGACGGCTGGTCCGAGGTCGAGCTGTGGACCGAAGCCGAAGACGTCGCCGCGTCCCAGCTGTTCACCCTGATGAACGGCGTCGAGGTGCTGGAGCCCGTGTCTCTGCGCGCCACCCTGCGCTCCGTCGCGCTCGAGGTGGCCGCCCGGAACGCGTAGTTCAGGAGAACTGGAATCTCCCGTCGCTGTATTCTAGTTTCCGGCAGCAAACTTGAATACTACTCATCTAGATTCCAGTTTGCGAGGGCGAGATGGATCGCAATCGGTTCGGCAAGAGTCCGATCGGGTCGCTTGTCCCGATTCGTGGCACCGGCGGTCGCACGGGCAAAGCGTATGACCACGTCGCCTTCATGCCCCAGCCGCTGGGTGACGAGCCGGCGCTCGACAACGCGGCGTGGCGGGCGGTGAGTGCGGCGAACCATGCGTTGGGCGCCCTCGACCAGGCCGGGCGCCAGGTCCCGGAGCCGACCCTGCTGCGCCGGCCGACGCTGCGACGGGAGGCGCAGAGCACGTCAGCGCTCGAAGGAACCTATGCCCCGCTGGCCGACGTCCTCGAGGCCGACATCGGCGACCAGCGGACGGCGGAGCTGACGGAGGTGCTGAACTACGTTCAGATCGCGGAACTCGCCTTCGCCGCGCTGGCCGACGGCCGCCGGCTCAGCATGGCTCTGCTGCTGGAGCTGCAGCGCGGTCTCGTCCGCGGCACGGCGGCCGAGACCAGAGACGCCGGGCGCATCCGGACCGTCCAGGTCGCCATCGGCGGGAGCACGGCCACCGCGCTCACCGCGGCGCGCTTCGTCCCGCCTCCGCCCGGTCTCGCACTGGAGTCGTCGACCAGGGATCTGGTCGACTGGATCAACGACACACCACGGGCCGGCCGGGACCCCGTGGTCGCGGCCGCCATGGCGCACTACCAGTTCGAGACCCTCCACCCGTTCAACGACGGCAACGGGCGCGTAGGCCGGCTGCTGATCGTCCTGGGGCTGATCCAGGACGGAAGCATCGGCGATGCCCTGCTGAGTGTGTCGCCGTGGTTCGAGGCTCGGCGGCGTGACTACCAGGACCACCTTGCCGACCTGAGCGCGACCGGTGACTGGAGCCGGTGGGTGCAGTTCTTCGCACAGGGCCTCGAGGACTCCGCCGAGGAGACCTCCTCGATCGTCAGGGAGCTGCTCGACCTGCAGGAATCGCACCGGAAACGGCTGCGGCTCGCGAAGGTGCGCGGGGTCGCCGAGGACATCGCACGATCACTGATCGCCAGGCCGATCACCACGATCACGGAGGTGGCGTCGCTGGTCGGGCGGGGCTACCAGACGGCCAGCAACGCCGTCGAACGCCTGGTGGACCTGGAGATCCTCGCGCCGTACGGCAGCGGGCACCCGCGGCGCTACGTGGCGATGGAGGTGCTCGCCGCGATCCAGCGCCGGCCATGAGCAACGGGCGGGGAGACGATGCGTCTCCCCGCCCGTGCGTGCTGCTCGGTGCGCGGATCAGTCCTCGGACGAGCCCGTGGTCAGGCCCTCGCTGATGAGGTTCATCACCGTCGGGTCGGCCAGCGTCTGGACGTCGCCCAGCTCGCGGTTCTCGGCGACGTCGCGAAGAAGGCGGCGCATGATCTTGCCGGAGCGCGTCTTGGGCAGCTCCGCCACGATCATGATCTGCCGCGGCTTGGCGATCGGGCCGATCTCCTTGGCCACGTGGTTGCGCAGCTCCTGGACGACGTCGGCGCCGCCGTCGCCGGCGCTGGCACGCAGGATGACGAACGCGACGATGCCCTGGCCGGTGGTCGGGTCGGAGGCGCCGACGACGGCGGACTCGGCGACCTTCGGGTGCGACACGAGGGCCGACTCGACCTCCGTCGTCGAGATGCGGTGGCCCGACACGTTCATGACGTCGTCGACCCGGCCGAGCAGCCAGATGTCGCCGTCGTCGTCCTTCTTGGCGCCGTCGCCGGCGAAGTAGCGGCCCTTGAAGCGCGACCAGTAGGTGTCGATGAAGCGCTCGTCGTCGCCCCAGATGGTGCGCAGCATCGACGGCCACGGCTCGGTGAGCACGAGATAGCCGCCGTGACCGTCGGGCACCACGGCGCCGGAGTCGTCGACGACGTCGGCCACGATGCCCGGCAGCGGCGTCTGCGCCGAACCGGGCTTGGCGGCCGTGACGCCGGGCAGCGGGCTGATCATCATGGCGCCCGTCTCGGTCTGCCACCACGTGTCGACGACGGGGGTGCGGTCGCCGCCGATGACGCTGCGGTACCAGATCCACGCCTCCGGGTTGATCGGCTCGCCGACGCTGCCCAGGACGCGCAGCGACGAGAGGTCGCGGCGTGCGGGGATCTCCTCGCCCTGCTTCATGAACGTGCGGATGGCCGTCGGCGCCGTGTACAGGATGCTGACCTTGTACTTCTCGACGATGTCCCACCAGCGGCCGGGCTCGGGGAAGTCGGGCGTGCCCTCGTACATCACCTGTGTGGCGCCGTTGGCCAGCGGCCCGTAGACGATGTAGCTGTGGCCGGTGACCCAGCCGACGTCGGCCGTGCACCAGTACACGTCGGACTCGGGCTTGAGGTCGAAGACGTTGCGGTGCGTGTACGCGGTCTGCAGCAGGTAGCCGCCGGACGTGTGCTTGATGCCCTTCGGCTTCCCCGTGGTGCCGGACGTGTAGAGGATGTAGAGCGTGTCCTCAGAGTCATGGGGCTGTGCCTCATGCTCGTCGGACTGGCGGTCGACGAGCTCGTGCCACCACACGTCGTGGCTGTCGTCCCAGTCGACCTCCTGCTCGGTGCGGCGCACGACCAGCACCTTCTCGATGGACGGCGACTTCGCGACGGCCTCGTCGACGGCGGGCTTGAGCGCCGACGGCTTGCCCCGCCGGTACCCGCCGTCGGCGGTGATGACCAGCTTGGCCTGAGCGTCCTCGATGCGGCTGCGCAGCGCCTCGGCCGAGAACCCGCCGAACACGACGGAGTGGATGGCGCCGATGCGGGCACACGCCAGCATCGAGATGGCGGCCTCGGGGATCATCGGCAGGTAGATGGCGACGCGGTCGCCGTGGCCGACGCCGAGCTCCGTCAGGGCGTTGGCGGCCTTGGACACCTCGGCCTGCAGGTCGGCGTACGTCAGTGTCCTGCTGTCGCCCGGCTCGCCCTCCCAGTAGAGGGCGACGCGGTCACCGTTGCCGGCCTCGACATGGCGGTCGACACAGTTGTAGGCCACGTTGAGCGTGCCGCCGACGAACCACTTCGCGAACGGCGGGTTGGTCCAGTCGAGGACCTGCGACCACTCGGTGTTCCACGACAGCAGTTCGCGCGCCTGGCGCTCCCAGAACGCCAGCCGGTCCGCGGCCGCCTCCTCGTACAGGTCGGCCTTGGCGTTGGCCTGGGCGGCGAACTCCTCGGACGGGGGGAAGCTCCGGTCCTCGTGCAGCAGATTGGAGAGAGCGTCATTGGTCACGTTCGTCTGCTCCTCATGTCAAGGGATCGTGGGCAGCTGAAGGGGCGCCCGGCAGCGCACCTGAGCGCGCTGCCGTCTACCTCACCATCGCATGTGCCCGCTGGGCAAGGACGACGAGGTCGACGGCAGCGCGCGCCGGGTCAGTGCTGTGTGGCCTTCTCGGCACCGGCGCCCGAGAGCGACCGGACCTCCATCTCGGCGTACTTGGCCGCGTTGTACTCCTTCGACAACCGGGCGCCGAGGAACCCGAACAGGAAACCGGCCGGGATCGAGATCAGGCCGGGGTTGTCCAGCGGGAACCAGTGGAAGTCGACGTCCTGCAGCATCGACGGGCTCCGGCCGGTCGCCGGGTTCACCGGCTTGCCGGACACCACGGGCGAGAAGACGATCAGCGTCACCGCGGTGAGCAGGCCGCCGTAGATGCTCCACACCGCGCCGCGGGTGTTGAACCGCTTCCAGAACAGCGAGTAGAGGATCACCGGCAGGTTCGCGCTGGCCGCGACGGCGAACGCGAGCGCCACGAGGAACGCGACGTTCTGGCCGTTGGCGAAGATGCCGCCGACGATCGCGACCGCGCCGATGACCACCGCCGTGATGCGGGCGACCCGCACCTCGTCGTTGGCGCCGATCTCGCCCTTCTTGATGACGTTGGCGTAGACGTCGTGGGCGAACGAGGCCGACGCGGTGATCGTCAGGCCGGCGACGACCGCCAGGATGGTGGCGAACGCGACGGCGGCGATGATGCCGAGCAGGATGGTGCCGCCCAGCTCGTAGGCCAGCAACGGCGCCGCGGAGTTCACGCCGCCCGGTGCGCCGAGGATCTCCTCCGGCCCGACCAGCGCGCCCGCGCCGTAGCCCAGCACCAGCGTGAGCAGGTAGAACAGGCCGATCAGCGCGATCGCCCAGGTGACGCTGTGCCGGGCGTCGCGTGCCGTCGGCACCGTGTAGAACCGCATCAGCACGTGCGGCAGGCCGGCGGTGCCGAGCACCAGGGCCAGCGCGAGCGAGATGAAGTCCAGCTTCGAGGTGTCCGTCGCGCCGTACTGGTTCATCGGGTCCAGCAGGCCCGCGGCGCCACCGGCGCTGTCGACGGCCGCGCCGAGCAGCTGCGACAGGTTGAAGTCGTGCTGTGCGAGCACCCAGATCGTCATGACGAACGCGCCACTGATCAGCAGGATCGCCTTGACGATCTGCACCCAGGTGGTGCCCTTCATGCCGCCGACCAGGACGTAGAAGACCATCAGCGCGCCCACGACGGCGATGACGACGCCCTGGCCGCCACGGTCGGTCACGCCGAGCAGCAGTGCGACCAGGCCGCCGGCGCCGGCCATCTGGGCCAGCAGGTAGAAGAACGACACCGCGAGCGTCGACGTCGCGGCCGCCGTCCGGACCGGTCGCTGCCGCATCCGGAACGACAGCACGTCGGCCATCGTGAACCGGCCGGTGTTGCGCAGCAGCTCGGCCACCAGCAGCAGGGCGACCAGCCACGCCACCAGGAAGCCGATGGAGTACAGGAAGCCGTCGTATCCGTAGATCGCGATCGCGCCGGCGATGCCGAGGAACGACGCCGCGGACAGATAGTCACCGGCGATCGCGATGCCGTTCTGCTGGCCGGTGAAGGAGCGGCCGCCGGCGTAGTAGTCCGCCGCGGTCTTGTTGTTCCGCGACGCCCGCAGCACGATGACCAGCGTCACCGCGACGAACAGCGCGAAGATCGTGATGTTGACTCCGGGACTGCCGACATGGGTCTCCATCAGCGCGCCCCCTCCAGCTCGTCGCGGATCTGCGTGGCGATCGGGTCCAGCTTCTTGTTCGCGTGCCGGATGTACAGCCACGTGATCAGGAACGTCGATGCGAACTGGCCGAGACCGAACAGCAGGCCGACGTTGATGTTGCCGACCACCCGCTCCGACATGAAGTCGACCGCGTAGGTCGACAGCAGCACGTACAGCAGATACCAGGCCAGGAAGGCGGCGGTCATGGGGAAGGCGAAATTGCGGAACCGCCGGCGCAGCTCGGCGAACTCCGGGCTGGCCTGCATGCGCTCGTATTCCTCGGCGGTGGGTACGGCGCGTTCGGGCGGTGGTGTCTCGAGACTGGCCACGCTCCGACCTCCTCGTCGTCATGTGGTCCGGCTCACAGTGATCCGGTTGTGGGGCGCCACGGTAGGGCCGTGGCCTCCGGCCTCGGGAGACGCCTCGCAGGGGCGTGCGGTGAGCGGTTCGAGAGAGCGGCGTGCGGGACTCGGCCGTGCGACGAACGGTCGTTGATCTGCGACGAGCGGTCGGGCCTCTAGAGTCAGCGGGTGGACTTCTGGGCGACGCTGCCGCGCAAGCGGATGGCGGCCGCGGTGCTGTTCTCGGACGCCGGCGGCCGGGTGCTGATCGTCGAACCGACCTACAAGGACCACTGGGAGCTGCCCGGCGGCCTCGTCGAGGCCGACGAGTCACCGCTGGCCGCCGCGCGGCGCGAGGTGCGGGAGGAGCTCGGGCTCGACCGCCCGCCCGGCCGCCTCCTGGTCGTCGACTGGGTCCCGCCGCGGCCCGAACGACCTGAGGGCCTGACGCTGCTCTTCGACGGCGGTCTGCTGCCCGAATCCGCGACGGCCGCCGTCGTCCTGCCGGCGGACGAGCTGCGCGGCTGGGCGTTCTGCCCCGTGCCGGAGGCGGCTCGGCTGCTGTCGCCCCTGCTGTCCCGGCGAGTCGCGGCCGCCCTGGCGGCCCGCACCACCGGCACCGTCGCGTATCTCGAGGACGGCCGCCCGCCGCTCAGCTGAGGGCGGCGTACTCGCTGTTCCGGCGGATGGATGAGCGTTTGGTGTAGCTGTGGCGACAGCAGACGCTCACCCATCCACTCATGGGGTCGAGGCGCGTGATCCGGACGCCGTTGTCGGCGCGGTGGAAGACCCGCGCGGGTGCAGGCGCGGACACTGCGCTGGCTCGACGCCCACCTCGGGCGTCACGTCCGCCAGCGGTCCTCGGGATCCCAATCGCCGCGGTTGAGGTCGAGGTGTTCGGGGGTGTGCAGGCGGACCATGGTGCGGTTCACACCGGGCGCCATGTGCTGCTGGGTCGCCAGCGACACCGCGATCATGACGAGGAAGGCGAGCGGCATCGTCCAGGCGGCCGGCTGGGCGAGCAACGCGCCGATCCAGCCGGACTGCGGCCCGCCGAGGATCGTCACGACGACGGCGACGGTGGAGGCTCCGCCGCCGACCAGCAGGCCCGCCACCGCGCCCGGCCAGGTCAGCCGCCGCCACCAGATGCCGAGCAGCAGCAGCGGGCAGAACGACGACGCCGCGACGGCGAAGGCGAGGCCGACGACGTCGGCGATGCCCAGGAACGGGCTGGTCAGCGCCAGCCCGATCGGCACCAGCAGCGCCAGGAACGCGCCCAGCCGGAACCCGGTGACGGGGTTGCGGACCCGCCCGTGCAGCAGATCCTGCGACAGCACGCCGGCCACCGATACCGTCAGCCCCGACGACGTCGACAGGAAGGCGGCGAACGCGCCCGCCGTCACCAGCATCGACAGCGCCTCGCCCGCCACGCCGTCGATCAGCCGTCCGGGCAGCACCAACACGACGGCGTCCGTGCGGCCGGTCAGCAGCAGCTCCGGCGTGTACAGCCGCCCCAGCGCCCCGTAGAGCCCGGGCAGCACGTAGAACACGCCGAGCAGCCCGAGCACCGCCAGCGTCGTCCGGCGCGCGGCCCGGCCGTCGGGGTTGGTGTAGAACCGCACGAGTACGTGCGGCAGCCCCATCGTCCCGAAGAACAGGGCGACGATCAGCGAATACGTCGCGTACAGCGGATGGTCGCCGCCGGCGGTGAGCGGCAGTGCCCACGACTCGCCGGTCATCGGGGTCAGCGACTCCGCATGCGGGATCGGCGCGCCGGCCGGGAAGTCCAGCACCGTCCCGGCCTCGATGTCGTGCGACCCCGGTTCCAGCACCAGCGGAGACCCGTCCGCGACGACCACCACCCGTGACGGCACCTCCACCGTCACGTCGATGGTGACCTCGACCGACGTCGCCTCCTCGAACACCGGCTCACCGGGTGCCGCCAGCTCCGGCCGTCCGTCGCCGGTCCACACGAGCAGCAGGAAGATCACCGGCACCAGCAGCGCGGTCAGCTTGAGCCAGTACTGGAACGCCTGGACGAACGTGATGCTGCGCATGCCGCCGCCGAGCACGCTCACCAGCACGACCAGTGCGACGACGACGGGTCCGGCCCACTGTGGCGCCCCGGTGACGGTGCGCAGCGTCAGCCCGGCGGCCTGGAACTGTGGCAGCAGGTACAGCCAGCCGATGGTGACGACGAGGATGCTGGCCGCCCGCCGCGCGGCCGCCGACTCCAGCCGTGCCTCGGCGAAGTCGGGCAGCGTGTACGCCCCCGACCGCCGTAGCGGCGCGGCCACCAGCACCAGCAACATGAGGTACCCGGCGGTGTAGCCGACGGGGAACCACAGCATGTCCGTCCCGTAGGCCAGCACCAGCCCGGCCACGCCCAGGAACGACGCCGCCGACAGGTACTCGCCGCCGATCGCCGACGCGTTCCACCACGGCGTCACGGTCCGGGAGGCGACGTAGAAGTCGCTGGTCGTACGAGCCGCGCGGACGCCATACATGCCGATCAGCACCGTCGCGACCGCCGTCAGGACGACCGCGACGATGCCGGCGGTCGTGCTCACCGCCGGTTCACCATGTCGCCGAAGTCGCGCTCGACCCGCTCGGCAGCGCGGACGTAGAACCAGGCCGCCGCGACCAGCGCCGGGTAGATCAACCCGCCGAGTACCAGCCACGGCAGCGGCACGCCGGCCAGTTCGATCGCGTTGACCCGTGGCGCGACGGCGAACAGCAGCGGCAGCGTCGCCAGCAGCCCCAGCACGACGCCGGCGACCGACAGGCTGAGCCGCAGCTGGGCCCGCAGCAGCGCCCGCATGTACACCTCGCCGAGCTGCGTCTGGGCGTCGATCTCGGCGGTGACCGCCCGGCGGCGAACCGGTGGCCGGCGCCGTCGCGGCCCGGTGACGGTGATCCGCTCCGTCACGGCGTCACCGGGTCCCGCCGGCCCGCCGGACCAGCCGGTCGCGCAGCTCACGGGTGTGCCGCCGGCTCACCGGCAGCGTGGTGTCGCCGATGACGACGGTGTAGCGCCCGGCGTCGGCGCGCAGCTCCTCGATGGACGTGAGCGCGACCAGGTAGCTGCGGTGGATGCGGACGAAGCCGACCGGAGCCCAGCGGTCCTCGAGCGTCGCGAGCGGCATCCGCAGCAGGTGGCTGCCGCCGTCGGCGGTGTGCAGCCGCGCGTAGTCGCCCTGCGCGCTGACGTAGGCGACCTCGCTGCGCCGGATGAACCGGGTGACGCCGCCCAGCTCGACCGAGATGGTCTCGTCGTCCCCGTCGTCGGCGGCCGACCGCGCGCCGCTGACCGCGTCCGTCGCCCGCCGGATCGCCTCGAACAGCCGCTCGCGCCGGTACGGCTTCATCACGTAGTCGACGGCGTGCAGGTCGAACGCGGTGACGGCGTGGTCGTCATACGCGGTGACGAACACGACGGCGGGCGGGCGGCGGAACCGGGCCAGCACGCGGGCGAGGTCGAGGCCGGACAGCCCGGGCATCCGGATGTCGAGGAAGACGGTGTCGACGTGCTGGTGCTCGAGCAGCCGCAGCGCCGCGGCGCCGTCGCCGGCGGTCAGCACCTGGCCGACGTGCTCGTCCTGCTCCAGCAGGTAGGCGAGCTCGGCCAGCGCCGGTGGCTCGTCGTCGACCGCCAGAACGCTGAGCATGGCGGCGAGGCTAGTGCCCGCCGCCCGCCGAAGGCCAGCGTCAGGTCGCGTGCACGCCGGGCCGGTACTTCGGCACCCGCAGGCTGACCTTCGTCCCGGCGCCGTGCGCGGTCTCGATGACCAGGCCGTACTCGTCGCCGAAGACGGCGCGCAGCCGCTCGTCGACGTTGCCGACGCCGACGCGGTCACCGGCGCCGTCGCCGGTCAGCAGGCTGCGGGCGAGATCGGGGTCCATGCCGACGCCGTCGTCGTCGATGCTGATCAGGGCCTCGTTGCCGGCGTCCTCGGCGATGATCGTGATGTGCCCGGGGTCGGCGCGGCCCTCCAACCCGTGCCGGACGGCGTTCTCGACCAGCGGCTGCAGGCACAGGAACGGGACGGCGACGGGGAGCACCTCGGGCGCGACCCGCAGCGTCACCGACAGCCGGTCGCCGAAGCGGGCCTTCTCCAGGGTCAGGTACCGCTCGATGGAGCGCAGCTCCTCGGCCAGTGTCGTGAAGTCGCCGTGCCGGCGGAACGAGTACCGGGTGAAGTCGGCGAACTCCAGCAGCAGCTCACGCGCGTGCTCGGGGTCGGTGCGCACGTACGACGCGATGGCGCCGAGAGCGTTGTAGATGAAGTGCGGGGAGATCTGCGCCCGCAGCGCTCGGATCTCGGCTTCGGCCAGCTTGGCCCGCTCGCGGTCGAACTCGGCCAGCTCCAGCTGTCCGGAGACGAACCGGGCGACCTCCTCGACGGCGCGGACGAGACCGGCGGACGGCCGCGCCGACGTGTACGCGATCAGCGCGCCGGCCACGCGGTCGTCCGTGGTCAGAGCGGCGGCGACGGCATGCCGGACGGGGCAGTCGAGCCGGTTGCACTCGACGGCGGGCGGGCCGAGCACGTCGGTGTTGCCGTCCAGTGCCCGGGCCGCGTGCCGCCGGACGTCGTGCACGTGCAGGTTGGCGCCGACACCGTCCCACGTGACGACGCCGTCACCGTCGGTCAGCGCCATGGCGGGCGTCGCCAGCAGTTCGCGCAGGTGCCGGACCGCCTTGTCCGCGCCCGCCGACAGCCCGGCCCGCAGCTCGGGCGAGGCGAGGCTCGTGGTGTGCAGGATGCGGTACGTCGTCTGGTCCTCGGTCGTGCCCAGTACCAGCCGCGACCGGACCAGCCGGGTGAGCAGGACGGCCGCCAGCGACACCGCGACGACCGCGACGACGATGACGACGACCGGCTGCTCCATGCACCGGACCCTAGCGTTCAGTCCAGTTTCAGCACCGGCTCCCTAGGGTCACGGCTGTGACCTCATGACCACGGATGAGGGAGGAGCCATGAAAGCGCTGTGGATAGCGGTCGTCGTGCCGCTCGTCGGAGCGGGCGCCCTGGCCGGTGCGTCACTGGCCGACGGCGGTGCCGCGCCGACGTCTCGAGGGGCGGCACATGTCGTGCAGCTGGACGACGCGCGCCTCAAGTTCGAGATCAACTCCACCGACGGTGACGGCGGCGTCCAGCTCTTCGGGGACTCGGAGGAGCCCTGGGCGCGGCTGTCCGTCTACGACCCGCACGGCAAGCGGATCTTCACATCGACGACCAAGGGGACTCTCGGCAGGCAGGGCGGCACGGAGCTGTTCCTGGAGAGCGGCGAGCCACCGTTCACCGACCTGCCGCTGAAGGAGCTGCTGGCCCGGTTCCCGGAGGGGACCTACGAGTTCCGGGGGCGGGGCATCGACGGTGAGCGGCTGGCCGGGGAGGCCGAGCTGACCCACGACATCCCCGACGGGCCCACGTTGGTCGCACCGACAGAGGGCGACGGACCGCAGAACCCGGACGCCACCACCGTCTCGTGGAAGCCGGTCGGGCCGGCGAACGGCAGCCCGATCATCGCCTACGAGGTGATCGTGGTGGACGAGAACACCGGGCTCGACGCGCTGCCGGAGGCCACGATGGACGTCATGATGCCGCCGTCGGCCACCAGTGTCGACGTCCCGCCGGGGTTCCTGAAGGCCGGTACCGATTACACCTGGGAGGTGCTGGCGATCGAGCAGAGCGGCAACCAGACGATCTCGTCGGACGTCTTCACGACGGCCGGCTGAGGGCGAGCGCCGGCGCCGCCGTGATCGTCCGCGTTCCGGGCGAACTGCAGCGCAGGATCTCCGCCTCGCTCGCGTTGCCGCCGGTGCAGACGACGGCGACACGGCGGCCGGCGAACCGGTCCGGATCGGCGAGCACCACGGCGAGCGCGGCCGCTCCGGCGCCCTCGGCCAGCGTGTGCGCGTCGCGCAGGAGGCACCACTGCGCCGCGGCGATCTGATCGTCGTCGACCAGCACGAAGTCGGCCAGCCGCTCGCGCAGCACCCGTTGCGGCAGCGCGAAGCCGGACCCCGTCGCGAGCCCTTCGACGGCGGTCCGGTTGGGCCGCCGCAGCAGCTCCCCGGAGCGCCACGAGTCGTGCGCCGCGGGCGAGTCGGCCGCCTGGACCGCGATCACCTCGCACTGCGGAGCCAGCGCCGACGCGACCAGGCAGGCCGCGGCCGCGCCGCTGCCGCTCCCGACCGGGACGACGACGGCGTCCAGGTGCGGCTGCTGCGCGAACAGCTCGGTGTACGCCGTCGCGACCCCGGCGATGATGGCCGGCTCGTTCGCCGCGCTGACCAGCCGCATCCCACGCTCGTCCGCCAACGCACGGGCGTATGGCGCGGCGTCGTCGAAGGTCGCACCGTGCTCGACCAGTTCCGCACCGAGCCGCCGGACGGCGTCGGCCTTGGCCGGGTTGGGGTGCTCGGGCATGACGATCGTGCACGGGACGCCGAACAGCCGCGCCGCATAGGCCAGCGACTGCGCGTGGTTGCCGGTCGAGTAGCCGACCACGCCGCGCTCGCGCTCCGCCGGGTCCAGCCGCGACAGCAGCGCGATGCCCCCGCGCACCTTGAACGCGCCGGTGGGTTGCGTGTTCTCGTGCTTGACGAACACCGTCGCGCCGGCCGCGGCGTCCAGCGCCGGGTAGTTCCACGTGGGCGTCGGCGGCAGATACGGCGCGAGCAGCCGCTGGGTGTCCAGGACGTCGGCGAGGGTGGGTGGCTCCATGCGACCACCGTCACCCGGCACGACTCATAGGTCCAATGCCGGTTATCGAGGTGAACATCGATGGTGTCTATACTTGCTGGTCATGCTGGATCTGACCCGGTTGCGGGTGCTGGTCGCGGTCGCCCGTGAGGGATCGGTGACGGCGGCCGCCGACGCGCTGCACTACGCCCAGCCCTCCGTCAGCCACCACCTCGCACGGCTCGAGGCCGAGGTGGGCATGCCGCTGACCCAGCGGGCCGGCCGTGGCCTGCGGCTCACCGAGGCGGGGGAGCTGCTGGCCCGCCGGGCCGAGGAGATCCTGGGCCAGGTCGAGGCCACCGAGGCCGAGCTGTCCGCGCACGCGGGCCTGCGCACCGGCCGTGTCCGGCTCGCGGCGTTCCCGTCGGCGCTGGCCACGCTGGTCCCGGCGGCCGCCGCCCGGTTCGCAGCCGCCCATCCCGACGTCGAACTGGCGCTCAGCGAGGCCGAGCCGTCCGTGGCGTTGACGGCGCTGCGCACCGGCGACGCCGACGTGGCGGTCGTCTTCGCGCACGGCGCGCTGGAGGAACGCGGCGTCACCGTCGAGCCACTGCTGACCGAGCCGCTCTACCTCGTGACGCCTGCCGACGACGTGCCCGCTGACGACGTGCCCGCCGGCGTCCTTGCCGCGCACGCGAGCGCACGCTGGATTGCCGGGTGCGAGCGCTGTCGCACGCACCTCGTCGAGTCGTGCGAGCTGGCCGGGTTCACGCCGGCCATCGCGTTCGAGACCGACGACTACGTGGCGGTCCAGGCGCTGGTCGCGGCCGGACTGGGCGTGAGCACGCTGCCCGGGCTGGCGCTGACGGCGAACCGGCATCCGGGCGTCCGGGTCGAGCCGCTGCCCGGCGACCGCCGCACCGTCGCCGTCGCCACCTACGGCCGCTCGCCCGCGCCGCTGCCCGTCCAGGCGTTCCGTACCGCCCTGCGTGCGGCGGCGGCCGAGTTCACGCAGTGGTGACGAGCGGCTGCTTCGCGGCCGGGATGACCAGCGGCGTGCCCGTCTCGGGGTCGTCGATGATCCGGCAGGACAGCCCGAACACATCGCGTACCAGCGTTTCGTCGACGATGTCCGAGGGCGCGCCCTCGGCGACGATCTCGCCGTCGCGCATCGCGATCAGGTGGGTCGCGTAGCGGCAGGCGTGGTTGAGGTCGTGCAGGACGGCGACCAGCGTGCGGCCGTGCGTCGCGTGCAGGTCGTGGCAGAGGTCGAGCACCTCGATCTGGTGCGCGATGTCGAGGAACGTCGTCGGCTCGTCCAGCAGCAGGATCGGCGTCTGCTGGGCCAGCACCATCGCCAGCCAGACCCGCTGACGCTGACCTCCGGACAGTTCGTCGACCCGGCGATGCCGCAGGTCGGTGATGCCGGTGTTCGCCATCGCGTCGGCGACCGCCTCGGTGTCGGCGGTGGACCACTGCCGGAACAGCCGCTGGTGCGGGTAGCGGCCGCGGGACACGAGGTCGGCGACGGTGATGCCCTCGGGTGCGATGGACGACTGCGGCAGCAGCCCGAGCCGGCGCGCCGCCTCCTTCGTCGGGTACTGGGTGATCAGCTGGCCGTCCAGGTGGACGGCGCCGGCCGTCGGCTTGAGCATGCGGGCCAGTGCGCGCAGCAGCGTGGACTTGCCGCACGCGTTGGGCCCGACGATCACCGTGAACGACCCGTCCGGGATCGCCACGGACAGCTCGCGGGAGATGACCCGCTCGTCGTATGCGAGCGTGAGGTCGTTCCCGTGCAGCCGGGGTTCAGACATGGTTGCGCCGCCCTTCCCGTGCGAGGAGCCAGACGAGGTACAGACCGCCGATGCACACCGTCACCACGCCGACCGGCAGTGGCGTCGGCAGCACCCATTGAGCGATGAGGTCGCTGGCGCCCAGCAGCGCCGCGCCCATGAGTGCGGCCGCGCCGACGGCGGCGCCGGACGCCCCGGTGAGCCGCCGGGCCAGGTGCGGCGCCGACAGTGCGATGAACGCGATGGGCCCCGCCGCCGCGACGGCGATGGCCGCGAGCACCGTCGCGGCGAGCAGCATGCCCAGCCGCGTCCGCTCCGCGTTGACGCCGAGGCCCGTCGCCGCCTCGTCGCCCATCTCGATCAGCCGCATCGGCCGGGACAGGACGGCGAGCAGCGGCGCGACCAGTGCGACGCCGATGCCGACGGCGACGACGTGGTCCCAGGCGCGGGTGTTCAGCGACCCGGTCAGCCAGACCTGCGCGCTGGCGGCCTGGATCAGCTCGGCCCGCATGAGCATGTAGTGGACCGCGGACGTCAGCATGGCGCCGGCCGCGATGCCGACGAGGATCAGCCGGAACCCCTGGACGCCGCGCTTGTAGGCCAGCAGGTACACGGCGATCGCGGTGACCAGCCCGCCGACGACGGCGCCGCCGGCGACCTGCAGCATGCTGCCGCCGGTCACCAGGATCACGAACACCGCGCCCGCCGACGCGCCGGACGTGAAGCCGATGACGTCCGGGCTGCCCAGCGGGTTGCGCGACAGGCTCTGGAATACCGCGCCGGACGCGCCGAGCGCGCCGCCGACCAGGAACGCGACCAGCACACGCGGCAACCGGCGGCCGTTGACGATGAAGTCGGCCAGCGGGTCCGGCGGGTTGCCGAACAGCGTCCGCACCACGTCGCCCGGCGAGATGGTGAAGTCACCGACCGCCAGCGACGTCAGGAAGACCGCCACCAGCACCGCGACGAGCAGCCCGCACATCAGCGTGACGCGGCGGTCGAACCGGACCGACAGCTCACGCGGCCCGCGCAGCACGTAGCCGGTGGGCGACAGGTCGGTCGGGGCGACGCTGATCCGCCGGGTCTTCGCGTCCGGACCGGACGTCCCAGGGGGACCGGCCGGCGCCGCGGGCGTCGTCGGGGCCGTCACGAGGACACCATCCGGCGGCGGCGCACCAGCGCGATCAGCACCGGGCCGCCGATGACCGTCGTCACGATGCCGACCTGCAGTTCGCCGGTCGACAGCACGACCCGTCCGACGATGTCGGACGCCAGCAGCAGGATCGGCGACACGACCAGGCAGAACGGCAGGATCCAGCGCTGGTCGGGCCCGGTGAACGCGCGCACGATGTGCGGGACCATCAGCCCGACGAAGGCGACCGGCCCCATCGCCGCGGTCGCCGCGCCGCACAGCAGCGTCACCGCCAGCACGCCGATCACGCGGGCCAGCAGGACGTTCACGCCGAGCGCCGCCGCCGTGTCGTCGCCCAGCGCCATCGCGTCCAGCGTCCGGGCCAGCCCCAGCGCGAGCAGCACGCCGACCACGATGAACGGCAGCACCGAGCCGACGGTCTCGACGTCGCGGCCGGCCAGCGACCCGACCTGCCAGAACCGGTAGACGTCGAGCACCTCCGGGTCCATGATCACCATCGCCTGGGTGAACCCGAGCAGCACCGCGGCCAGCGCGATGCCCGACAGCGCCAGCCGCACCGGCGACGCCTGCCCCCGTCCGAGCGACGCCAGCGCGTAGACGATGACGCTGGCCAGGGCCGCGCCGCCGAAGGCGAACCAGATGTAGCCGTAGAGGCTCATCGACCCGAACAGCGTCACGCCGAGCACGACGGCGAACGCGGCGCCGGCGTTGACGCCGAGGATGCCGGGGTCGGCGAGCGGGTTGCGGGTCAGCGCCTGCATGAGCGCGCCGGCCAGGCCGAGCGCGATGCCGCAGATCACGCCGAGCAGCGTGCGGTTCACCCGCATGTCGCCGACGATGACCTGGTTGTTCGCGTCACCGGAGTCGAACAGTGCCCGCATGACCTCGTCCAGCGGGATGTACTTGGCGCCGATCGCGATGCTGGCGAGGCAGATCACCGCCAGGACCGCGACGCAGACCCCCAGCCACAGCAGCCGGCCCCGGGTCGTGCGGACCAGTCCGGCCGCGGCGACCGCCGCGTCGTCGGCGGTGGCGACGCTGCCGGACGGCGGCTCGGGCGGCCGGTCGACGGCGGGAGCGGGCATGAGCAGAGGCTAACCTTACTTGCCCCGGGTGCGCGAATCCGCCCCGTCCGTCCGTGTCGCATCCGTTTGATCACGTTCACCACCGAATCCGGTGCCACGCCGGACCCGCGGGCCCCGTGATGTGCGCAGACGCCTGGTGACGGTGGCGGCCGCCGGCCTTGGGCGGCGGGGCGTCGGGCCTGACGGCGGTCCGTCAGCCGCGAGTCGAGCGGTAGCAGTGCGTCGCGTACGGCAGCACGACGCCGTCCGGTCCGGCGACGCGGTCGTAGAGGGCGCCGACGCGGGTCAGGAGTGCCTCGCGTTCCGGCGCGGTGAGGATGGCGACGTAGGAGCGCGACGCGACCAGCCCGAGCAGGCCGTCGCGGTCGAGACGTTGCTCGTGCCGGAACGTCCGCTGCTCGACCGGCCCGAACGGCGTGATCACCTGAGGGTCGTCGGCGCGGCGGCCCTCGTGGTCGCCGAACATCGACCAGAGCTCGTCGACCCAGCCGACGGAGTCGTCGCGCAGGTTCCAGACCAGGCCGAGCCGTCCGCCGGGCCGCAGCACGCGGGCGATCTCCGGCAGCGCCGTCGCGGGGTCGAACCAGTGATAGGCCTGGCCGGCCGTGACGACGTCGACCGACGCGTCGTCCAGCGGCAGCCGCTCCGCCGTCCCGGCCCGCGCGTCGACGGCGGGCAGTGCGGTACGCAGCTGGGCGAGCATCGGCTCGGACGGGTCGACCGCGACGACGTCGTGCCCGGCGGCGACGAGCGACCTGGTCAGCTTGCCGGTCCCGGCGCCGAGGTCGAGGACGCGGACGGGCTGGTCGCCGGTCAGCCAGCGCACCGCATCGTCCGGGTATCCGGGCCGGGTGCGTTCGTAGACGTCGGCGACCCCGCCGAACGAACTGGCGCGCAGGTGGAACTCGTCGGTCGTCACCTCGTGAGGGTAACCCCGTCCGAGGGCTTGTCGGCTGAACAATCGCGATATATCGTCTGAGTATCGCGACCGTTCGATGGACAAGTAGGTGAGAACGATGCACGGACGACGCGGAGGACACGGCTTCGGGCCGTGGGACATGTTCGGAGGAGGGGGCCGTGGCTCCTGGGGCGGACCTCCGTGGGCCGGTGGCCCATGGGGCGGGCCGCCTTGGGGTCGACGAGGCCCGAAGGCGCGCCGCGGCGACATCCGCGCGGCGATCCTCGGGGTGCTGGCCGACCGGCCGATGAACGGCTACCAGATGATCCAGGAGATCGCCGAGCGCAGCGGCGGCGTGTGGAAGCCGAGCCCCGGCTCGATCTACCCGACGCTGCAGCAGCTCGAGGACGAGGGCCTGGTCCGCGCCGACGAGGCCAGCGGCCGGCGGACGTTCCGGCTGACTGCCGAGGGCGAGCAGTACGTCCAGGAGCACGCGGCCGAGGTCAATGCGCCGTGGGAGTCGATGTCGGCCAACGCCGAGGACGACGACGCCGCCGGTCTGCGTCCGCTCGTCGCGCAGACCGCACAGGCGCTGTGGCAGATCATGGCCACCGGCAGCCCCGACCAGCAGGCCCGCGCCCGCGAGGTGCTGGCCGACACCCGGCGCAAGCTGTACGGCATCCTCGCCGACGGTGATGACCAGGAAGGTGGCCCCCGATGAGCGGGCCGGCCTTCCGGGTCGGCGACGCCGAGCGCGACGCCGCCGTGTCGGCCCTCGGCGAGCACTTCGCCGCGGGCCGGCTCACCAAGGACGAGTTCGACGAGCGGTCCGGCCGTGCGTGGTCCGCCCGCTACGCCGACGATCTCGACGAGCTCTTCACCGACCTGCCGCAGCCGGTCGCCGTCCGGTTCGAGACGGCGCCGCAGGGACGGGCACGCGGGCCGTGGCCGGTGCCGCGGCTGCTGCTCCTGGCGCCGCTGGCGATGATGGCCTTCGGTGGGCTGCTGTTCCTCATCGTCTGGACGGCGCCCTGGTTGCTGTTCGTCTTCGGGATGCTGTTCCTGTTCGGCGGGCCGCCCTGGCGGCGGCGCCACTGGCACGGGTACGAGGGCGGCGGGCCGCGCTCCGGCTGGGGACCGCCCGGCTGGGGTCCGTCCGGCCGCCGGGGCTGGGGGCCGCCGAGTGGGCGCGGCTGGGACGGATCCAGCCGCCGCGGCGGGGCGCCGCCGAGCCGCGGCGACCGGTTCGCCGAGCGGCGCGACTGGCCGCCGGCCCGCCCCGGCTGGGGACCGCAGCCCCGCGGCTGGGCGTCCAGCCGCTAGGGCAGGTGACCGGCCGGCGCCGGCTCGCAGTCAGGGCGACGCCGGCCGGCGGACCGGCCAGTGGGGGCGACCTGTCCGGATGGACGGCGGTGGACGTGACCGGCCGGCGCGACCGCCGCTGGTCACGGCCGGCCGCGGCGTCGACGGGACGTCGGCCGCGCGGGCTCCATCGAGGCGCGCCGGCTCGACCTGGGCGATCCGTCGGCAGCGCGGCTTCGCGACCGGCCTCGACGTGCGGATCGACGACGCAGGCGTCCTGGCGGTGCCGCAGAGGCCGGCGGCGGACGGCTTCGACACACGCCGCGGCGTCGACCGCCGGGTGCCGGGAGCGCCGCCGCCATCGGCGGCGGCCGGGCCTTCGCGTGGTCCGGGCTGGGCGACCCGGTGTTCACCCTTGAGTCGCGGCGGCCGGCCGCGGCTCGGCGGTGGATGCGCCCGGAGGACGGCGTCCGCGACGCCATCGAGTCGACCGGAGGTGTGCCATGAGAGTGCTCTGGTGGGCCGGGGCGCTGCGTCAGCCCAGATCGAACGGCGACTCCGCCAGCAGAGCGGCCAGCGTCTGCAGCGGCGCCCGCGCGAACGCGCCCGCACGCTCGAACCCGTCCGCCCGCACCGCTCGCAGCCACACCAGCGACCGCCCGATCCTGCCGACGCGGCAGGCCAGCTCGAGTTCCGTCACCAGCCCCGCCGGCGACCCCAGGTCGGAGAACGCCTCGAGATAGGCGTCGCGCACCCGGAGTATCCGTGGGTCGTCGTCGGCCAGGCGCAGCTCGGAGCGGAGGAAGCCGAGCGTGACCAGCATGCTGGCGAACGGGTGCGCCACGACGGCATCGCCCCAGTCGTAGAAGCGCGGTCCCCCCGACGGTGTCGTCAGGACGTTCCAGACGTGCAGGTCGTTGTGATCGACGCTGGCCGGCACGACCCCGGCGGCCAGCCGCTCGCACCACGTCACGACGCTCGGCCGGGCATCGGCCACCCGGCGCAGGGCGGCGCGGTCGTCGTCGTCCGCGTGCCGTCCGAGATACCGGCCGATCGCCTCGACGGCCTCGTCCAGCCGATCGGGCAGCCCGTTCGGCCGCAGGTCGGCCAGACCGAACGCGAGCAGGTCGCCGATCTGCCCGGCGAGGGCGCGCTGCAACTCGGCGTACAGCGGCACGATCGCGGCGACGGCGCCGGGCAGCTGGTCGGCCGGCACGCCGTCGCCCAATGGTGTGCCGCCGTCGGGGAGCAGCAGCCAGTCACGGTCGACGTCGGCGGCGATCGGCACGAGCACGCGGTCCGGAGCGACCTTCGCCAGCAGCCGGTACAGCGGCACCTCGAACGCCGACTCCGGGCCGGGCGCCTTGAGCCAGACCGGCCCCCGATCGGTCGGCGCGGTGAGGACGGTGCCCCAGGGACGCAGGTGCGGCTGGGTCACGGGCCCGCTGCGGACCCGCCCGGCGGCCGCGAGCCGGTCGTCCAGCCACCCGGTCGCCGTCGCCAGCCACTCGGCCGACGACCACAGCTCGGCGGTCACACGGCCGCCCGGGCCTGCGCCGTCCGGCCGAGGATTCGGCGGCCCGCGGCCTGACACCGGCCCGTGTCCGGACACCGGCCCGTGTCCGGACAACGGCCCGTGTCCGGACGCCGGCCCGTCGTCACGCCGGGTCCTGGGCCCCGACCGGGCGGACGTGACGCAGCCCGGCCAGCGCGAGGATCCCGAGACCCACGGCGATCACCGCACTCACCGTCGCCGTGCCGTTGAGCGCCCCGGCCAGAGCGTCACGCACGTCGGTGGCGAGCTCGCCCCCGGGAGCGGGCAGCTGGTCGGCGTCGGCGCCATGGCGGTAGATCGCGGTGCCGATGACCCCCATGACGGCCACCCCGGCCGCGATGCCGAACTCGCCGGCCGTCTCCGACATCGCCGCCGCGGAGCCGACCTGTTCCGGACGGACCGAGCCGAGCGCCAGCCCCATGCTGAGCCCCGCCATCGGCCCGATGCCGACCGCCGTCAGCACCAGACCGGCGATCAGCAGCTCGAGCGAGCCGGATCCGTCGACCAGGGTGAGCAGGACGTAGCCGGCCGCGACCAGCGCCAGGCCGCTCGCCATCACCCGCGCCGGCGCGAACCGGCGGGCGAGCAGCGGTGCGACCTGCAGGCTGACGATCGTCACCAGCGCCGACGGCAGCAGCCACAGTGCGGCGTCCAGCGGCGACAGCCCGGCCACCAGTTGCAGGTACAGGTAGACGAAGAGCTGGCTGCCGGCCATGATCCCGGCGATCGTCGAGATCGTCAGCCCGGCGGTGAACGTGCGGTTGCCGAACAGCCGCAGGTCCAGCATCGGCTCCGCCAGCCGGCGCTGCCGCCGCACGAACCAGCGCGCGGCCAGCAGGCCCACGACGACGGCGGCAGCGGGCAGCACTTCGACACCGTCGCGGGAGATCTCCTTCAGTCCGTAGACCAGTGGCAGCACGGTCCCCAGGCAGAGCAGCACGCTGACCGGGTCGAGCCGTCCGCCGGCCGGGTTGCGGTACTCGGGGAGCACCGCCGGCCCGGTGACCAGGAGCAGCAGCATCACCGGTACGCCGAGCAGGAACACCGAGCCCCACCAGAAGTGCTCGAGCAGCACGCCGCCGACGATCGGGCCGAGCGCCAGTCCGCCCATGAAGCAGGCCATCCAGATCGCGATCGCCATGCCGTGCTGGCGCGGGTCGCGGAACATCGTGCTGATCAGGGTCAGTGTCGACGGCATCAGGGTCGCGCCGGCGACGCCCAGCAGAGCGCGGCTCACGATGAGCATCTCGGCGCTGGTGGAGTAGGCGGCCACGATCGAGGCGAGGCTGAACGCCGCCGCGCCGAGCAGCAGCAGCCGGCGCCGGCCGATGCGGTCGCCGATGGTGCCCATCGTGATCAGCAGCCCCGCGACCATGAACCCGTACACGTCGGTGATCCACAGCTGCTGCAGGCTGCTCGCGCCCAGGTCGGCGCCGAGATGCGGCAGCGCCAGGTACAGCACGCTCATGTCCAGGGAGACGAGGGTCGTGGGCAGGGTGAGGACGGCCAGGCCGGCGTACTCGCGGCGACCGGCCCGGGGGACGACGTCGGTGGTGGTCACGGCTCAGTCCGCCAGCATGCCGTCGGGGATGCCGGGCAGGTCGAGCTGCACCCAGATCAGGTCCGGCCGGTCCAGCTCGTGGTAGCGGCGCAGCGCGGCGACACCGCCGAGCCAGCCGAGCCAGCCGCCGTAAGGTGGGTTCTCCTCGTCGAAGCCGCTGTTCACGAACGTCAGCCGGGTGCCGCCGTCGGTGCCCTCGAGCTCCCAGGTGGCGACCAGGGAGGGCCATTCGAGCGTGACCTTGCGGGCCGGTTCGAGCTCGACGATGAGTGCGGGCTCGTCGTCCAGGTCGAAGCCGCCCATCGCGAACCGGCCGCCGACGCGCCGCTCGATGTCGACGTTGGCGCCGAACCACTGCCGGTACTGGCCGGGGTCGACCATCGACTCGTAGACCTCTTCGGGCGTCGCGGCGATGGTCACCTCGCCACGCATCTCGAGCGTCGTGAAGTCGCACTTCGGGGTGAGGTCGCGGCCCTCGACGTAGTCGACGAGGTTGGCGATGGACAGCGCCCAGAACGTCGGGAGCATGCCGCGGATGTGCGTCTCGGCGACGGCGACGCTCCACGGCGGCACGTGGCTCTGCGTCACCGTGATGAGCGTGGCGTCCGGGCCGTCCTCGGCCAGCGAGATCTCCGTCGTCGTGTCCTCGCCGCCCAGCGGCCAGACGAACCTGAGGCCGGTGTCGTCGAGGTGGAGCAGCCGCTGGCGGGGCTCGGCGCCGTCGGGGGTGTAGCGGCCCCAGAACACGTAGCGGCCGCGTTCCGGGTCGACGTCGACATGCTCGGCCAGCCAGGTGCGCAGAGCGTCGGGATCGGTGAGTGCGCGGTGGATCGTGGCCAGCGGCGCCTGCGCACGGGCGCGCAGCATGGTGGGCGAGGTCATCCTGGAGTCTCCTTGGCGATGCGTGGGTACAGCGCGACGGCGAGCCGGAACTCGTCGCCCTCGGCGCCGCCGTAGCGGGTGAAGAGGTCCTGGAGGGTGGACTGCAGGTCGGCGAGGAACTCCTGGCGCCGCTCCGGGTGCACCCGGATCTCGCCGGAGACGCCGATCGACGGAAGCTCGGGCGCGGCCGGACTGCCGGCCAGACCGGCGATCGTCGCGACCTCGTCCTGCACCTCCTCCATGAGGTCGAGCAGGTAGCCGAGGCTGAGCGCGTCCCGGCTGCGACGCGGCCCGAGCCGGCCGACCAACCGCGGCGACAGCCAGTACGACCGGGCGGTCGCCTGGTAGACGCCCTCGTTGATGCCGCGCACCCGGCGCTCGTTCACCCGGGTCGCCAGGCCGGCGTCGACCAGGCGTTTCACGTGGTAATAGACCCACTGCGGCGTCTGGCCCAGCGCCCGGGCGACCTCGGTGCACGAGCGCGGCTCGGCCAGTTGCCGCAGCACCTCCACGCGCTGCGGCTTCAACAGCGCTTCCGCCTTGTCGACCTCGTCGAGGTACAGCACGTCCCTCATGTGAAGAGATTCTTGTATGTAAAGTCAAATTTTGTCAATGGTGGCGGGTGGCTAGGCTGAGGGCATGGACGATCCGCTCGCGGGGGTGCTCAGCCTGACCGGCGTGGGCGCCGCGGCCGCGCAGGCCCGCAGCTCCGTCGACGCTCTGCTGCGGCACCCCGCCATGCGCCGCGACGCCGGACGAGTGGCGGGGCTGTCCGCGGTACGCGGCGCCCAGGCGTCGGCCACGCTCGACGGCGGCGACCCCGACGCCGTCGACGACCCCGTGCTGCAGGGTGCGCTGCGGGTCACGGCGGCGGTGCCCGAGCAGGCCCAGGTGTGGGGACGGTCGCCGCGGCAGGCGCTGGCCCGGCTGCACATGCTGGCGGCGCGCGACCTGGTCTCCGACCCCGATCAGCTGGGGCGGCCGCGCGCGTCGGTCGATGCCGCGCGGCTGGACCAGTTGCTGCGGCTGGCGACGGCGCCCACGGCGGCGCCCGGGGTGGTGGTCGCGGCGCTCGTGCACGGTGAGCTGCTGGCGCTGCGGGTCTTCGGTGTCGCCGACGGCGTGGTCGCGCGGGCGGCGGAACGGGTCGTGCTCGTCGCGCTCGGCGTCGACACGAAGGCGGTGAGCGTGCCGGAAGCCGGGCACCTCGCGTTGGAGCGGGCGTACGAGCCGTTGGCGCAGGCATATGCCGGCGGTGCGCCGGACGGCGTGGGTGCGTGGATCCGGCAGTGCGCGGATGCCTATGCCCTCGGCGCCGAGGTGGGCCTGACGCTGGCCGAGCACGTGCGGACGGCGGTGTCCGAGGCCGGCTGACCGTCGTCGGCGGGGCGTCTGGTGGGGCCGCCTGGTGGGGTCCTGCCGCCGGTGATGGAGGCGTGGTGCCGCTCTGGGCCGCGCCCGCGGTGACGTGCGGTGGCCGGCTCCGTTGCGGGGCGGGGTTGGCTCCGTTGTGGGGCGGCGGCCGGTTTCGGATGGCCGCGGTCCGGTCGTCCTGCCAGCCGTCTTGCCGGACGCGCGTCCGGCGGAGTCGTTCTCGTTGGCGCGGGCTGGAACCGCGCTGCCGGCTGGTCGGGCGTCGGCTCAGTGCTGAACTGCCCGGCACACATGCGAGCGGCGCCCCGCGTGAGGTAGGGCGCCGCCGCTGACACGGCTGAGACGGGTTACCAGTGCGTGCATCTCATCCGTCGCCCCGGCATTCCCGGGGACGACTGCCCGTACATGGGTAGATCGCCGCGTGGGTTCCCTCCGCCGTGCACTGGACCTTGCGGTCCGTACTTTGTTTCTAGGACATCACGGGGTCACAGCGAAAGGGCAACGGCCAGATCTTTACGTTTCGCAGACCCGGACCGCGAGGCGCACCAGCTCGATCAGGGTCGGGTTGCCCAGCGGCTGCGAGACGCGGGTGTCCATGCTCTCGTTGTGGATGTTGACGGCGACGGTCGCCTCGGCGAACCGCGCGGCGTCGTCGCAGTCCGTCACCGTCCACAGGGTCTCGACCTGCACCGTCGCGCCGGCCCCGACGTCGATGGGGAGCGGGTCCGTCGTCATCGTGAAGCCGGGTGTCGTGGTCTCCATCGCGGTGACGGTCAGCGGCTCGTCGTCGCCGTTGCTCACCGGCATGACGATGCGTGCGCCGCTCGCGTCGGCCGCGATGGTGCGGCTGTCGCCGATGAGGATGCCCGTGCTGCCGGCCGTCTGGCAGCCGCCCTGCCAGGCCCAGATCAGCTGATCGTCGCCGGGCTGACCGGTCACGACGGCCGTCTGCTCGCCCGAGGCGGTGCGGACGCGGACCTCCAGCGTTCCGGGCGGCCGGATGTCGCAGTCCGGCTCGACGGTGGCGCCGATGCGCACCCACTCGCCTGGCGCCGCGGTCACGGGACTCTCGTCGCCGTCCTGCAGTGAGGTGAAGCCGTCGACCTCGATGGAGAGGATCTCCAGCTCACGTGGGCCGGTGTTGATCAGATTGACGTTGAGTCGCTGCGAGTCGGAGGACAGCGGCGAGCCGAACTCGACGTCGACCGTGCCGCGGACGAGGTCGACCGTGGCGTACTCGGACGCGTCGTTGCGGGCGTTGTTGGCGACGATGCCGACGACGGCGCCCACCACCAGCGCCGCTCCCAGCGCGATCCACATCCGCCACCGCGGCGTCGGACGGCCCGTCTCAGCGTCGTCGTCGAGGTGCGTGAGACCGACAGCGCCCAGCTCAAGGGGCACACTGCGCTCGTCGTCGGTCTCCATGGACCGATTGTGGCCCCCGGCCCGCTGAACGGGACATCACGCGACGGTCACGGTTCGTTCCGTTTGCGAGGTCCGCGTATCGACGCCATGATCGGAAATTATGGTGAACCGGGGGAACCGGCTCAGATACGTCATGTGGTTCGTACTGGCCGGCGTCGTGCTGCTGCTTGCTGCGCTGATCGTGGCCATCGCCATGGACGTCGAGATCTCCACAGCCGCCTCGGCCACGATCCTCGCGGTCTGCGGTGTCGTCTCCGCGGCGCTCGTGGTCGGGTCGCGAGCGCTGGCGCAGCAGCCGATCGTCGGTACGGACCAGTCGGGCGACTCCGCCCAGGTCACCGACCCGTCCGCGGGCAACATCTCCAACTGGATGTTCCTCGCCGATGCCTACGTGGAGCGGCAGGAGTACGAGTCCGCGGAACGGTTCTACCGCCGCGCCTCCGACGCCGGCCACACTCCGGCCATGGCCCGCCTCGGCGAGGTGCTCTACGAACTCGGCCGCGACGACGAGGCGGCGTACTACCGCGACAAGGCGCGCGAGTTCGGCGGCTGAGTAGCGGGTTGTCCGGTCGCTTTGTGTGTAGGGGGCGTGGCAGCCGCCGGGTGACCGTCGGATTCTCCGGCTGGGCCGTCGGTCGGCGGGAGACCGTCGGAACTGTCCGGCCGGCCCGTGGGTCTGGTGCTGCTGCGGCTCGCCCGGCAGACGGGTCGGCAGGTGACGCGTCGGCCATCCACCCGCAGGGTCGCCGTTGGATTCCTCGGCTGGACCGCCAGTCTGGTGCTGCTGCCAGTGGCGGGCGTCCTGACCGTTGGCCCGCTTGACCGTCAACCTCGCGGCAGCCGGCTCCGTCGCCGACCCTCCAGCGGCCGGTACTCTGCGGCCGGCTCCACACGCGGCCGCCGGCGCATTGACGCCCCACGCTGCCGTCAGCCCTCGCCGATTGCCGCTCGAAGCTCACGGCGCGTCGACGGCGGGGTGCGGAACGCCGCGGCTGCGGAGGACGGCCGCCCGGCTGTCGTCGGGCTCGAGGGGCAGCAAGCCTGCAGCCGATACCGTCAAATCCCAGGTCTCAGGAGCGGCGCCGCCGGACGGCGTACCAGGCCAGCCCGGCCGCCGCCGCCCCGGCGCTGATCGCAGCCGCCGCGATCGCCGGCTTCGGCGCGTCCCTGATCGATGCCCGCTGGCGCAGCGCGACCGGCTTCGAGAACACCAGCACCGGCCAGCCGTGGTCGGCGGCGGCGCGGCGCAGCGCGCGGTCGGGGTTGACGGCGTACGGGTGGCCGACCGACTCGAGCATCGGCAGGTCCGTCGCCGAGTCCGTGTACGCGTAGCTGCGGCTGAGGTCGTAGCTCTTGTCCTTGGCCAGCTCGCGGATCGCCTCGGCCTTGTTGTCGCCGTAGGCGTAGAAGTCGATCTCGCCCGTGTACTTGCCGTCGTCGCCGACGACCATGCGGGTGGCGATGACGCGGTCGGCCCCGAGCATCTCGCCGATCGGCTCGACGACCTCCGCACCGCTCGACGACACCACGACCACCTCGCGGCCGGCCAGGTGGTGCTCCTCGATCAGCGTGACCGCCTCGTCGTACACGATCGGGTCGACGATCGTGTGCAGCGTCTCGGCCACGATGTCCTTGACCACCTGGACGTCCCAGCCGGTGACCAGGCCGGACAGATACTCGCGCATCCGTTCCATCTGGTCGTGGTCGGCGCCGCCCACGAGATAGACGAACTGGGCGTACGCGCTTCGCAGCACAGCCCGACGGTTGATCAGACCGCCCTGGTAGAAGCTCTTGGAGAAGGCCAGCGTGCTCGACTTCGCGATGATCGTCTTATCGAGGTCGAAGAACGCCGCGGTCGCAGGGCGGTCGTCGTTGTCCACGAGTATCGAGGATATCGACCCGTGCCCGACGCTGCTCCGTTGGCGGCTCCGTGGCGCGCCTGGATTAAAAAGTCGTCGCTTGGGTTTGGCCCCAACCGAGGCGGGGGACGATGCGTTCTGGCGGCACCCCCCCGCCGCCTTTTGACCCGGCCCGCCCCCCTGGCCGGGTCCGCACGGCTCCTGCCACCCACCCGGCAGGGGCCGTGTCTTTTTTCTGGCACCGGTTTCATCGCCCCACTCGCGGTCGCGCGATGGAACCATGTCCGGCGCGCGGGAGTTGCCCGCCAGCCCGCCAGCCCGCCAGCCCGCCAGCCCGCCAGCCCGCCA
>NZ_QVAI01000049.1 GCF_003427025.1 Jiangella endophytica | reverse complement strand
ACCCGGTCCCGTCCTCACCACCAGCAGCGAGCTCACAGTCCGACGGGTCGGGCTGCGCCGGCGGGTTCGGCAGGTTCACGGTGAACTGCACCGTGACGGTGTACTCGTGCGACTCCAACGCGCCGATCGGCTCGTCCGCCACGATCAGCAGGTCGCTGACGCCGTCATACTCCGGCCGCGTCGTGATCGTGCCCGGGACGGTGTTCGCGGCGACCACCGAACCGTCGACGATCTCGATGCCGGCACCGAAGCGCAACGCGTCCTCGAGGTCGTAATCGGTGGGCACCTCGGACTCGTTCGTCACCGTCAGCCCGTAGGTGATCTCCCACACGCCGGGCTGGTTCTCCCGGTCCACCACCTGCGGCTCGGTGACGACGGTCTTGTCCAGCGTGACAACCGGCAGATCGCCGCACTCGTCGTCGGTGAGGTCCTCGTGGTTCGTCGGGTCCAGCGTGGCGTGGTTGAACAACCCCGTCGTCGCGTCGCCGGCCTGCTGGCCGTCGGTGCAGGCCAGATCCTCCGGCAGCGCCGTCACCTCACCGGTGTCCGGATCGGTCGTGAGCCGGACCGTCACCTCCAGCGTGTAGACATGCTCGGAGCCGTTCTCCACCGTCGACTGCGCCGCGATCGGCACCTCACCGGTCACCACGTTCAGATCGGTCGTGCCGTCCCAGCCCGGGTTCAACAACCCCTCCGCCTCCGGCGGACCACTGACCACCTGCGTGTCGACCACCTCGACACCGGCGCCGTACCCGGTCAGATCATCGGTGAGCAGGTACGCCCCCGGGATCATCCCCGTGTTCTCCGCGACCAGCTCGTACACGACCGTCCACGTGCCGTCATCATCCGGGTTCTCCGTCGGACCCGACACCGTGCGCTTGTCGAACTCGTAATCGATGTTCGAATACCCGAAGTCGATCGTGTGGTCGTTCTCCCCCGGCCCGCCGGTGGTGATGGCGGCGTACGGGAAGTCGCCGTCGTCGGTGGTCTCCACCAAGCCGTCGGAGTCGTTCCGGTCCGCGTCCACCGAGCTCGCATCACCCGTGTCCGGGACCGTCGGATACCAGTTCTCCAACACCCCACCGGCCGCGTAGTCGGCCGGGTCGTCCACACCCACCACATACTCGGTGTTCGTCTTCAGCTGGTAGGCGGCGTCGTTGGACGAGAAGTAGTACTCACCCCTCGCATCCGTCGTCGTGGTGCTGACGAGCGTGCGGTTGCCGTCGGCGTCGACCTCATACAGATTGACCGTCGCACCCGGCACCGGCTCCTCGTCCGGGTCCTGGATGCCGTCGTTGTCATTGTCGAACCAGACGTAATTACCGATCTCGATCGGCGCGGCCGACGCCATCGCCGTCAGCTCACCGAGGCCGTTGCCCTTCATGGTCGCCGACCCCGGGCTGTTCGTGAAGAAGACGGCAGCACCGCGCGGCTCCACCAGCGACCCGCTGTCCTGGAAGAACCGGCGAGTGCCGACCTGGAAGCCGCTCTCGGCGGAGTGCAGACCGGTCTCCAAGATGCCGTCCTCCCGGCTGGGGACGACCAGCGTGGCGCCGAGGTGCTCGGCCCCGTTCACCCAGGTGTCCATGAAGAACTTGCCCGGCTGCCCGTTCGGGCCGTTCAGCGTCACCTGGTTCGTGAACGCACCCTGCTGGCCGTTGACGACGCCGTTCTGCTCGATCGACCAGGTGCCGTCGCCGTTCGAGCCGGCCTTCAGCAGCTCACCGCCGAGCGAGCGGGGAACCACGAGAAGGTCATTGTCCGGGGCGACGTAGGTTTCGTTGGCGAAGAGGTCACCGCCCAGGTCGCGGATGCCGACGACCAGGTCGCCATGCAGGTAGCGCGCGTCGGCGACGATCGGCACCGCCGAGTACATGACGTTGGTCTGCTGCAGGAACTGCAGCCAGTCGGCGGAGTCGGTGCTCCACGGCTGGTAGTTCGCGCTGAAGAGGCCCGCGAACAGGCCGCGCTCGTAGCCGAGCGGGAAGTCCAGCACCTGGGTCAGGTCGGCCGGGTCAGCCGGGTCGAACGAGTACACGTAGGCGTGCAGGTCGGCCCGGTTGCCGGTCGACTCGGCCGTGTCCGTGACCGTCAGGTACATCTCGTTGGTCAGCGGGTTGGCCGAGATGCCGTGCGGGCGCAGGTCACTGCCGTCCGGGAAGTACTGGTCCAGCTCGTGCTCGGTCACGCCGAGCACCTGGGTGCCGTCCCGGCTGATCTCCACCTCGACCAGCGACCGGTTGTACAGGTTCACCGCGAACAGCGACTGCTGGTCGTTGGAGATCTCCATCGCGCCGAGACCCACCCGGCCGACCTTGTCCCAGGCCTGGGAGTCGCGAGTCCAGTCGTAGGCCGCGTTGTCCAACGACATGACCGGCCGCAGGCCGTTCGGGTCGCCCGCGACGGCGCCCGGGTCGGAGTCGCTGCCGACGTCGATGCCGTAGTCCTCGAGGTTGACGAAGACGTCACCGCTCGCCGTCGGCGAGTCCGGCGTGCCGCTGTCCGGGGTGATCCGGTAGATCGCGTCGATGCCGCCCGGGCCGAGCCCGGTGTGCCGCCGGACGTAGGCCGACGCGAACACCGAGCCGAAGTCGCCGGGAGCCTCGGCCCGCTGGTACGCGGTGCCGTACGTGGTGCCGATCTGCCCGAACGGTACGTGCATCGCGGTGGGCACGGCGGTCGTGGTGTTCGGGCTCATCGCGTCATACTCGTGCGCCGCGCTGGCGAATTCCGCCGTGTGGGCGCCGTCGTAGCCGCCAGAGCGGAAGACCGGCAGGAACACGAACGGGTTGTTCTCCACGAAGGCGCTGGGCACCTGGAAGGAGAAGTCCACGTCGGCCGCCGGGACCGCGTCGATGAACTGGACAGTCGTGCCGTTGCTCTGGCCGGCGGCCCGGCCCACGACGGAATCGCGCCACTCGGCCCACTCCGGCGTGTCAGGCACGTTCGCCTCGACCCGCCACGGACCGGCG
>NZ_QVAI01000048.1 GCF_003427025.1 Jiangella endophytica | reverse complement strand
GCCCGGTCCCGTCCTCACCCTCGCCGCCGGCCAGCGTGCAGTCCGACGGGTCGGGCTGCGCCGGCGGGTTCGGCAGGTTCACGGTGAACTGCACCGTGACGGTGTACTCGTGCGACTCCAGCGCGCCGATCGGCTCGTCCTCGACGATCAGCAGGTCGGTGACGCCGTCGTACTCAGGCCGGGTGACGATGCCGCCCGGCACCACGTTCGCGGCGATCACCGAGCCGTCGACGATCTCGATGCCCGTGCCGAAGCGCAGCGCGTCCTCGAGGTCGTAGTCGGTCGGCACCTCGGACTCGTTGGTGACGGTGAGGCCGTAGGTGATCTCCCACACGCCGGGCTGGTTCTCCCGGTCCACCACGTGCGGCTCGGTGACGACGGTCTTGTCGAGCGTGACGATCGGCAGGTCGCCGCACTCGTCGTCGGTGAGGTCCTCGTGGTTGGTCGGGTCCAGCGTGGCGTGGTTGAACAGCCCCGTGGTCGCGTCGCCGGCCTGCTGGCCGTCGGTGCAGGCCAGGTTCTCCGGCAGCGCCGTCACCTCACCGGTGTCCGGATCGGTCGTGAGCCGGACCGTCACCTCCAGCGTGTAGACATGCTCGGAGCCGTTCTCCACGGTCGACTGCGCCGCGATGGGCACCTCGCCGGTCACCACGTTCAGGTCGGTCGTGCCGTCCCAGCCCGGGTTCAACAACCCCTCCGCCTCCGGCGGACCACTGACCACCTGCGTGTCGACCACCTCGACACCGGCGCCGTACCCGGTCAGATCGTCGGTGAGCAGGTACGCCCCCGGGATCATCCCGGTGTTCTCGGCGACCAGCTCGTAGACGACCGTCCAGGTGCCGTCGTCGTCCGGGTTCTCCGTGGGTCCGGACACCGTGCGTTTGTCGAACTCGTAATCGATGTTCGAATACCCGAAGTCGATCGTGTGGTCGTTCTCGCCCGGCCCGCCGGTGGTGATGGCGGCGTACGGGAAGTCGCCGTCGTCGGTGGTCTCCACCAAGCCGTCGGAGTCGTTCCGGTCGGCGTCGACGGAGTTCGGGTCGCCGGTGTCGGGCACCGTCGGGTACCAGTTCTCCAACACCCCACCGGCTTCGTAGTCGGCCGGGTTGTCCACGCCGACGACGTAGTCGGTGTGCGTCTTCAACGCGTACGCCGCGTCGTCGGAGGAGAAGTAGTACTCGCCGTTCGCGTCGGTCGTCGTGGTGCTGACGAGCGTGCGGTTGCCGTCGGCGTCGACCTCGTACAGGTTGACCGTCGCGCCCGGCACCGGCTCCTCGTCCGGGTCCTGGATGCCGTCGTTGTCGTTGTCGAACCAGACGTAGTTCCCGATCTCGATCGGCGCGGCCGACGCCATCGCCGTCAGCTCACCGAGGCCGTTGCCCTTGGTCGTGGCACCTGGCTGACCGGTTCCGGTGATGATGGCGGCACCGCGCGGCTCGACCAGCGCGCCAGTGTCCTGGAAGAACCGGCGAGTGCCGACCTGGAAGCCGCCCTCGGCCGTGTGCAGACCGGTCTCCAGGATGCCGTCCTCGCGGCTGGGCACGACCAGTGTCGCGCCGAGGTGCTCCGAGCCGTTCACCCAGACGTCCGGGAAGAACTTGTCCGGGCCGAACGGGCCGTTCAGCTGCGACGCGGCACCCGCACCCGCGCCCTGGACGCCGTTGACGACACCGTTCTGCTCGATGGTCCACGTGCCGTCGCCGTTGGAGCCGGCCTTCATCAGGTCACCACCGACGGAGCGGCCGATGACCAGGCGGTCGTCGCCCGGCGCGTAGTGAGTGAACGAGCCGAACAGGTCACCGCCCAGGTCACGAATACCGACGACGAGGTCTCCGTGCAAGTAGCGCGCATCTGCGACGATCGGGACGGAGGTCACCATGATGTCGGCCTCGGCGGTGTACGGCCCCCGCATCGACATCCAGTACGCGGGGTCGGTGCTCCACGCGCGGTAGTCCGTGTTGTTGGTGCCGTGGACGCCCCGGGGGGTGTAGCCCAGCGGGAAGTCCAGCGCCTCGGTCAGGTTCGTGGGATCGGCCGGGTCGAACGAGTACACGTAGGCGTGCAGGTCGGCCCGGTTCCCGGTCGACTCGGCGGTATTGGTGACCGTCAGGTACATCTCGTTGGTCAGCGGGTTCGCCGAGATGCCGAACGGGCGCAGGTCACTGCCGTCCGGGAAGTAGGCGTCCAGTTCGTGCTCGGTCACGTCGAGCACCTGCGTACCGTCGCGGCTGATGCCGATCTCGACGAGCGAGCGGTTCTCCAGGTTGACGACGAACAGCGACTGCTGGTCGTTGGAGATCTCCATCGCGCCCAGGCCGGTCCGGCCGACCCGGTCCCACGCCTGCGCGTCCATCAACCAGTCGTACGCCCCGTTCTCGATGGTCATCGCGGGGCGCAGGCCATCAGGGTCACCGGCGACCGCACCGGGGTCGGAGTCGCTGCCCACGTCGATGCCGTAGTCGGCCAGGTTCACGAAGACCTCGCCGCTGGCGGTGGGCGAGGCCGGGGTGCCGCCGTCGGGCGTGATCTTGTAGATCGCGTCGACGCCGCCCGGGCCCATGCCGGAGTGCCGGCGCACGTAGGCGGAGGCGAACACCGAGCCCTGGCCACCGGGCTCCTCGGCCCGCTGCCAGGCCGTGCCGTAGGTGGCACCGATCTGGCCGAACGGCACCTGCATGCTGACCGGCACCGCATCGGTGATGTTCGGGCTCATCGCCTCGTACTCGTGCGCGGCGCCGCCGAAGAGGCCGGACTGGTCGCCGTCGCTGGCACCGAGCCGGAAGGCGGGCAGGAACACGAACGGGTTGTTCTCGACGAACGCACCGGGTGTCTGGAAGGAGAAGTCCACGTCGGCTGCGGGGACCGCATCGATGAACTGGACGGTGGTGCCGTTGCTCTGCCCCGCCGCGCGCCCGACGACGGAGTCGCGCCACTCGGCCCACTCCGGCGTGTCAGGCACGTTCGCCTCGACCCGCCACGGGCCGGCC
>NZ_QVAI01000047.1 GCF_003427025.1 Jiangella endophytica | reverse complement strand
GTCGCTCAGCGTCGTCGACGCCGTCACGACCAGACCGACCTGGTCCGTGGCTGCGGCGACGTTGGCCCAGTTGATCGTCGGATCGAGGCGGGCTGGATTGGCGTCGTACGCGGGATCGCCGAGTGCCGGCCCGTCGGCGAGGAAGATGGCGTCGAGTGTGCCTCGCTCGGCCACCCGGCCGATGTGCTGCCAGTACGTGTCGTCGACGAACGAGTCCTTCTCCAGCCGTTCGCTCTGCCAGGCCGCCGGCAGATAGCCGAGGACGAGGACGTTGATGCCGAGAACGACGTGGCCGCCGCGATCGGTGGACATGAGGACACCTCCGGTATCCGCGGGAATTCGGTTGTTCGAGCAGCCGATCAGGGCATGCCGGAACGGGCAGGCGACGGTCGCCCGTCGCGGGGAGGGATGTGGGGGACGTGCCGGCCGGTGACCCCGAGCGGGCTGGTCAGCGACAGCGGCTGCTGGCGACGCGCATGTAGTCGACCCCTGCGGATGGTGAGCGTGACAGCGGTAGCCATATGCCTAATTTCCTATGGGTTTAGTAGGCTTTCAAGATGTGTATCACGCTTCGAGACGAACGAGTTCGGTCGACGGATGCCGCGCCGGCGCTCGCCCGAACAGCGTGGCCACGGTGAACGCCGCCGCCGCGGCCGCCACGCAGACGGCATAGCCCCAGGTGCCGCCGAAGCCGTCGATGACGGCGCCGGCACCGAGCTGACCGAGCGCGCGGCCGACGATCATCCCGGAACCGGTCCAGGCGAGCGCCTCGGTGACCCGTGCCGCCGGCGCGACCGACGCCGTGACCGTCATGCCGACGATGAGGGTCGGCGCGACGAAGAACCCGGCCAGGAAGCCCAGGGATACCAGCGCCGGCGCACCGGCCGCGAACAGCATCGGCACGGCGGCGACCGTGAGCAGGCCCAGGACCGTCATGAACTGTGTCGACGGCGTTCCGAGCCGGCCGCGCCGGCCGACCAGGATGCCCCCGGTCACGGAGCCCGTGGCATAGGCCGCGAGGATCCACCCGCCGGTCTGCGTCCGACCAGACATGTCGGCGACCGCTATCGACGCGACGTCGAACGCGCCCAGATAGGCGCCGACGAAGACGAAGACCAGCGCCACCGTCGCGATGCCGGGCAGCGGTCCGGCGCCCGGGTGCACGCGTCCGGCCGGCCGGACGACGTCCGGCTGGGTCGCCCGCTGCGCCGCCAGCAGAGCGGCGCTGACGCAGGCGGCGGAGACGGCCACGAGCAGGGTCGCCGCGGGAAAGATCGCCGCGGCCAGGAACGTCGCGAGCGGAGCGCCGATCGCGATGAGGGCGGCGTCGAGCGTCGACTCCAGGGCGAACGCCGTCCGCAGCCGCTCACTCCCCCGGAAGATCGCCGACCAGCGCGCTCTGACCATGGCGGTCACCGACGGGTGCGCGCCACCGGCGACGGCAGCCACCGCGGCCTGCCCCCAGATCGGGACGTCGCGATGCACGGCCAGTACCAGCAGCAGGATCGCCGGGCCGTGCACCCACGCCTGAACAGCGAGGGCGACGTGCTGGCCGCGGCGATCCGCCACCCGGGCCAGCACCGGCCAGCACACCGCGTTGGACAGCGCATACGCGGCCGTCAGCGCGGTCGCATGCGAGTAGGAACCGCCATGACCGGTCACCAGGAGCACGACGCCGAGCGAACCCATCGCCATCTCGAACCTGGCGAGGACCCCGGTGGCCGAGAACCGTGCGGCGCCCGGATGCTTGAGGACGGTCGTGTACGGGGCGAACACCGGACGCGCTACGGGAGCAGGCCGAGCGCGATCCGGCCGACGATGTCGAGGACGGCGTCGGTGTTGGGCGGATGCAGGCTTCCGGTCCGGACGTCGCGGTAGAGGCGCTCCAGCTCGTTGCTGCGGCTGACCGCGCCGGCACCGACCACCTGGACCGCGAGGTCGACGACGGTCCTGGCGGTGGTCACGGTGAACTCCTTGGCCGCGAACAGCCGCGGCGTCGCCCAGGCGCCGTGGTCGACGCCGGCCGCGACGTCGCCGGCCGCCTTCTCCAGCAGCGACCAGGAGGCGTCCAGGAGGATCTCGGCCTGGGCGACCTGGCGCTGGACGGCCGGCTTGTGCGCGTGAGTCTGGCCGGGCAGGGCGATCGACGGGCGCGTCCGCGACGTCTGGATGGCCAGGTCCAGTGCCCGGCGGGCGATGCCGAAGTAGACGTTGGCGACCAGCGGCAGGTACCACTGCAAGATGCCGGCGACGTACGGCGGATACGGCGCGCCGATGCCGCCGACCCCGACCACCTGACCGGCGGGCAGCACCACGTTCTCCAGGACGGTGTCCTCGCTCGAGGTCGCCCGGACGCCGAGTGCGTCCCAAGTCTTCTCCACCGAGACGCCTGCACTCTCGCGGTCGACGAAGCCGTGCACGATCCGCGGCCGCTCGGGGTCGGAGTCGTCGCGCGCGTGCAGCCCGAGCTTGGTCCACACCGGGGACAGGGAGGTGAACGTCTTCCGGCCGGTCACGAGGTACGAGCCGTCCGGTTGGGGTACCGCCCGGGTGATCGAGTCGTCGATACCGAGATCGTTGCCTCGTTCACCGTGGCCGGCTGCGAGCACCGCCCCTCCGGCGACCGCCTGCAGCAGCCAGCCGAGGTCGACCTCGCCGGTGCGCGTCAGCACGGTGGCGGGGCCGGTCCAGTACAGGTGCATGTTGACGGCCAGCGCCGTGGCGGGCGCCCAGTAGGCGAGGCGGCGTTGCTCCCGCGCCAGCTCCGCTAGGGAGAGCCCGCGGCCGCCGTGCTCGACCGGCAGCGCGGCCCGCAGGTAGCCGATCTTCTCGAGCTCGGCGAAGTCGTCGGCGAAGAAGGCGTTGTCGCGGTCGTAGCGCGCGGCGCGCTCGTGGAAGCGCTGGTAGTCCTCAGTCGTGAAGAACGCCGACTCCGGCTCGTGCTCCGAGAGCGGCGACGTGGCGCTGTTCGGTCGTGTCTCGGTCATCGCGGGCCACAGTCCGTCGTCATCGTGACTCCCTCATCGGGTTCGCTGGTTCGGGTGTACGGCCGGTCAGTCCGGCCGCACGCAGGATCGGCACGACGCCTTCGGCGAAGTGGTAGGCCTCTTCCAGGTGCGGTTGCCCGGACAGGATGAAGTGGTCGATGCCGAGTTCGTGGTACTCGCCGATGCGTTCGGCGACCTCGGCGTGGCTGCCGACCAGAGCGGTGCCAGCACCTCCCCGGACCAGGCCGTAGCCGGCCCACACGTTGGGGTGGATCTCCAGGTCGTCGCGGCTGCCGTGGTGCAGCGCGGACATGCGGCGCTGACCGACCGACTCGCTGGCGGCCAGCTGGCGTTGCACGTCCGCGACCCGGGCGTCATCGACGCGGTCGAGCAGCCGGTCGGCCTCGACCCACGCCGCGGCGGAGGTGTCCCGGCTGAGGACGTGGAAGCGGATGCCGAACGAGATCTCGCGGCCCGCCTCATGCGCAAGCTTGCGCACGCGGTCGATCCGGGTGGCGATCTGCGGCGGCGTCTCGCCCCAGGCCAGGTAGGTGTCGACGTGCCGGGCGGCCACCTGCTCCGCCGCGGGGCTGGCCCCGCCGAAGAACACCGGCGGCGGGTTCCAGGGGGCGAACGGGATCGACGCCTGCTCGATCCGGTAGTGCTCGCCGTCGAAGTCGAACGGCTCGGCCGCGCCGCTGACGCCGCGCAGGACGGCCAGGAACTCGGCCGTGCGCGCGTAGCGCTGGTCGTGGTCGAGGTGGTCGCCGAAGCGGCGCTGCTCCGCGGAGTCCCCGCCGGTGACGACGTTCAACAGCAGGCGGCCGCCCGACACGCGCTGGAAGGTCGCCGCCTGATGCGCGGCGAGCGTCGGCGAGATGAGCCCCGGGCGGAACGCGACCAGGAACTTCAACGTCTTCGTGACCTGCGTCAGCGCAGCCGTGGCGATCCATGCGTCCTCGCACCACGTGCCCGTTGGCGTGAGCACCGACTCGTAGCCCAGCTGCTCGGCCGACCGGGCGATCTGCCCGAGGTAGTCGACGCTCGGCGGGCGGAATCCGCCGGCGACGGCGCTCAGGCTCCGCTGCGAGCCGTCGCCGGAGCCGACGATGTCGCGGCTGTCTCCGTTCGTGGGGAGGTACCAGTGGAAGTGCACGCTCACCCGATGCCTCGCGACCCGGAGGCGAAGTGCTCGCGCAGGGTGCCGGTCTCGTACTCGTGGCGGAACAGGCCGCGTTTGCGCAGCAGCGGCACCACCTCGTCCGCAATCACCTCCAGACCGTCGACCAGCCGGTCCGGCTGCAGGTTGAACCCATCGACCGCCCCGGAGCGGTACCAGTCCTCGATGTGGTCCACCAACTGCTCCGGGGTCCCGGCGAACCCCGCATGGCCCGAACCGGTGTACCTCGTTTGCTTGAGGTACTCCCGC
>NZ_QVAI01000046.1 GCF_003427025.1 Jiangella endophytica | reverse complement strand
CGTGCTCCCCGACCGCGCCTTCGACGCCTTCATCCGCCGCGCCACCCGAGTACCGTCATCCTGACGGACTCGTCCGGCAGAGCCCTCCACCGGTGCAGCGTCAGCCGATTCGACAGTCGGCAGGCGCCCGATGGGCCGAAGGCGCTTCACCGGTGATGCGGATGTGGTTGCCGGCACGCTGGGTCAGGTAGTCAGCCATGCAGGAAGTCGACACGAGGCTGCGGGCTGGGTGAGGACAGCGGAACCTTCACCACCGCCCCGAGGTGGCTGGACTCGGGCGGGAGCCGAATGGCCAGGTAGTCGTCGTCGCGCTCCCAGGACAACCCGTCCGCATCGCGGTGGCCGAGCAGCTCGACCCGGTCGAACCCGTGCGGCAGCAGACCGGACGCCCTCCCCAGCGACCGGATGCGCGCGACGCCGTCCGCTGACCGGCCCAGGAGGATGGCATACAGGTATAGGCCCGTCACATCGGTGCGGGTGGTGAAGCGCACGTCGGCCGCCGTATACGCCTTCCGGCCGTCGTCGACGAAGGAGCCGGCCGCATTCTGTGTCGGTCCCTCCCCCGGGATGACCCACGGCCTGGTCCCGTAGATCGCCTCGCCGTTGATGTTCAACCAGTCGCCGAGTCCATCCAGGAGGAGCTGTTCCTCCTCGGCGATGGTGCCATCCGGCTTCGGCCCGACGTTGAGCAGCAGTACGCCGTTCTTGGCGACGACGTCGGCCAGCTCGGCCACGAGGTCGGCGACCGACTTGTACCGGTGACCGTCGACCCAGCACCAGGCCACCTTCGACACGGCGGTGTCGTTCTGCCATACGTCGGGCCGGATCTCTGCCATCGATCCTCGCTCGATGTCGTAGACGGCGGCGCCGGCGCGGAAGGCGGACCACTTGTGGTTGATGACGACGCCACGGCCCCAGCGGTCGGCCTGGTTGTAGTAGTAGGCGGCTAGCCGCCGCAGGTACGGCTCGAACGCCGGCTGCTCGACCCACCAGTCGAACCACAGGACCTGCGGACGATACCGGTCGATCACCTCGACGGTCCGCAGCAGCCAGTCCTCGAGGAACTGCTCGTTCGGCGCCGTCTCCTCACGCATGGCCGGGCCGTAGAAGTCGGCGAACTCCGGGTCCCGGACATCGGAGTCGAAGCGGCTGCCGCCGTTCATGAACCACCAGTGCTCCGCCCGGTGCGACGACACCCCGAACACCATGCCCGCGTCACGTGTGGCGGTAGCCAGCTCGCCGATCACATCGCGGCGCGGACCCATCAGTGGAGCCTTCCAGCGCGAGCGCGCGGTGTCGTACATGGCGAACCCGTCATGATGCTCGGCCACCGGCACCACGAACTGCGCACCCGCTCGACGGAACGCTCGAACCCACTCCTGGGCGTCGAACCGCTCACCGTGGAACCGCGGGATGAAGTCCTTGTAGCCGAACTCCGCCTGCGGGCCGTGCGTCGCGACGTGGTGGTCGTACTCCGGGGATCCCTCCAGATACATGGTGCGGGCGTACCACTCGTTGCGGAAAGCCGGGACGCTGTAGACGCCCCAGTGGACGAAGATGCCGAACTTCGCGTCCTGATACCACGGCGGGGCTGAGTAGCCGCTCGTCAGCGACTCCCAGGCGTCGGAGAACGGCCCGTCGCGCACCACGGCGGTGACCCGGGCCAGATCGGCATCGTCGCCCTCACGGCGCGGGACGACACGGGGAGGCCACGGCCCCGGAGCCGCTTCGCCCGTTCCCGCGTGGTCGCGAGTGGTCCCGCCGTCATCGCTCATGGTCGGTCGGCTCCTTCACGTCTGCGCTAGTCCTCTACCGTCCTGGCTGTATGCCAGATTCAGAATGTGAGCGTTATCAAAGTGTGAGCAGCAGGGCTTGACATCTGCCCCCACTCCGGTACGTTCACCGTCACACGGTCCGTTTAACGATAAAGCAATGAGGTCTACGGAGGTGCTGCATGACCACGATCCGGGCGGGGCGGCGCTCAGCGAGTCGTCTCACGCAGCACGAGTCGCGCGTTCACCATGGTCGTCACCTGCGGAGGCACTTCTGCGCCACCGTTGCCGCCGGCCGCCATCCGGCGATCGAGCAGTTCGACAATCCGCTCGGCCATCGCGCCGTTACCCGGCTCGACCGAGGACAGGCGCGGGACCAGGAACTCCGTCTCCGTTCCGTTGTCGAAGCCCATCACCTGCACGTCCTGCGGCACCTGGAGCCCGGCGTCAGCGAGCGCGCGGAGGACGCCCATCGCCGCGGCGTCTGTGAACGCGAACACGGCGTCGAACGGCACCCCGGACTCCTGCAACCAGGTGAGCGCCCGGAATCCCGACGGAGTGGTGAACGACTCGACCTCGACGACGAGGCGCGGGTCGATCTCGACGCCGAGCTCCGCGTGGGCCTGCCGGTAGCCACGGGTGCGCAGCGACGGCATGTCCTCGGTCCCGTCGTCGTGACGGCCCCCGATGACGGCGATGCGCCGCGCCCCCGACTTCAGCAGGTGCCGGGTGGCCAGGCGAGCACCGCCGACGTTGTCCATCATGATGTGGTCGAAGGCCGGCGGCACCGGGCGCTCGCCGATGAACACGACGGGAGTCTCGAAGCTCACCTGGTCGAGGTCGGCGGCGTCGAGGCGCAGCAGGCTCATGATGAGGCCGTCGTACATGCGCAGCCGGCCGAACGAGATGGCCTCGAGCTCGCGCTCCGGGCTGGCGTTGGTCTGTTCCAGCACCAGGTGGAGCCCGCGCTCGTGCAGGTCGCGGGCCAGCCGGGTGGCCAGCTGTGCGTAGTAGGGGCCGTCGAGGTCCGGAACGATCAGCCCGACCGCGCCGGTCCGCCCGGCGCGCAGATGCCTGGCCGCGTGGTTCACCTGGTATCCCAGGTCCGCGATGGTCGCCAGTACACGCAGCCGGGTCTCGGCGCTGACACCAGTTCGTCCGTTGATCACGTTCGACACCGTCATCGCCGACACACCGGCCTCACGAGCCACATCGATCATCCGCACCACGGCTCCATCATCCCCTGAATGTCCAGTCCCACATCCGAACCGAAGGAGTGATCCCGATGACGCGACGCTCGAGAGTCCTGCCCGCCGTCCTGGCGATCGGCGCGCTCACCATCGCCGCCTGTGGTGGTGGCGATGACAGCGCCGAGGGCGGCGGCACCACCCTGACCTTTCTCTCCTGGGACAACGAGGAGATCATGACGCCGGTGTTCGAGGCCTTCGAGGAGGCCCATCCGGACATCACGATCGAGGCGTCCTACGCCCCGCCCGTCGCCGAGTACATCCAGGCGCTGCAGACGCGCGTCCTGTCGGGCACGGCACCCGACGTCTTCATCATCGCGGCGGAGAACAAGACCAACCTCATCGAGGGCGGTCACGTGCTGGACCTGGCCGGCGAGGACTTCGTGGCCAACACCCCCGAGTTCAACCAGGAGACCTACGGCGCGGACGGCGCCGTCTACGGACTGTCGGTCAGCACGTGGGGCAGCGGCATCACGTACAACAAGGACCTGCTCGCACAGATCGGCATGGACACACCGCCCCAGGACTGGGAGGAGTTCCTGCAGATGTGCGCCGACCTCCAGGACGCCGGCATCACGCCGTTCCTGGAGTCCCTGCAGAACATGCCGACCATCCTGACGGCCTTCCTCGGCTCGTACAGCGCGTCGATGGACGGCCGGATGGACGAGGAGATCTTCTCCGGAGCGGCGACGTTCGAGGACCACTGGACCGCATCGCTCGAGCAGTACAACCGCATGTACGCCGACGGGCTGGTCAGCAGCGACACGGTGGGCCTGTCGCCTGACCAGGTCCGCGACGAGTTCATCAACGGCAGGGTGGCGATGTTCCCCGCCGGCCCCTGGGATCTCCCGGCCATCCGCGAAGGCGCGCCGGACATGGAGGTCGAGATGGTGCCGGTGCCCGCAGTCGACGGCGGCCAGCCCTTCATCGCCGGCGCGGCCGGAGTGGGCTATGCCATCAACTCCGATTCGGACAACCTCGACGCGGCGAAGACCTTCCTCGAGTTCCTCGGCTCGCCCGACGGCATGCGGCCGTGGCAGGAAGGACTGGGCGCCATCTCGGTCACCACCGACTACGAGCCGGTGCTCGACGAAGCCCTCACGCCCATCCTCGAGGACGTCCGGGCCGGCAACGTCTACCTGCCGCAGATCTCCTGGCAGCGGGCCGAGGACGTGCTCAACGTCGAGGCAGTGGCCCAGCTCCAGCTGATGGCGCAGGGCCGGCTCACACCGCGAGAGGTGGCCCAGGCGCTCGACCGGAAACTGGCGGCGTCGTGACGGTCGCCGTCCCGCAGAAGCGCACCGCCGCGGGCGAACCCGCCCGCGGCGGCAGCGCCGGCCGCACGCGGCGGCCGGGTCGGTCGGGCGGCTGGCGCGAGGCGAGCGCCCACCAGCTGTTCCTCGTGCCGGTGGCCGCGGTGTTCATCGTGCTGTTCGTGATCCCGCTCGGGCAGACGTTCTACTGGAGCCTCACCGACTTCACCGGTTACTCCGACGACGTCGCGTTCGTCGGGCTGGACAACTACCGGGTCATCCTCTCCGATCCGTCGATGCTCGCCGGGCTCAGCTTCACGCTGCTGTTCGCGGTGGGCACGACCGTGCTCATCACCGTGCTCGCCATCCCCTTGGCCGTCGCGCTCAACCAGCGCATCGCCGGCCGCAACCTGGCGCGGTCGCTGTTCTTCTTCCCG
>NZ_QVAI01000045.1 GCF_003427025.1 Jiangella endophytica | reverse complement strand
TTCACGTAAGTGTCCGGCGGTGTCCTACTCTCCCACCCCCGCTAGAGGGCAGTACCATCGGCGCTGGAGGGCTTAGCTTCCGGGTTCGGAATGGGACCGGGCGTTTCCCCACCGCTATGACCGCCGGCACATCTATGGAGTTGTCACCCAACTCGACTGGGCACCCGCACCACCCCGGCGCTTCGCCACGGAGTGTGGTGTCGCGGGGTGGGGGTGTGTCTGTTCGTTGAAACAGAACCGTATAGTGGACGCAATTGTGCTTCTTCAGCAGGTGACCCCATCGATGATGGGGTGTGTGTGGTCAAGTCCTCGGCCTATTAGTACCGGTCAGCTTCACCCATTACTGGGCTTCCACGTCCGGCCTATCAACCCAGTCGTCTAGCTGGGGGCCTTACCACGTCAACCGTGTGGGAGACCTCATCTTGAAGCAGGCTTCCCGCTTAGATGCTTTCAGCGGTTATCCCTTCCGAACGTAGCCAACCAGCGATGCTCCTGGCGGAACAACTGGCACACCAGAGGTTCGTCCGTCCCGGTCCTCTCGTACTAGGGACAGCCCTTCTCAAGTCTCCTGCGCCCGCAGCGGATAGGGACCGAACTGTCTCACGACGTTCTAAACCCAGCTCGCGTACCGCTTTAATGGGCGAACAGCCCAACCCTTGGGACCTGCTACGGCCCCAGGATGCGACGAGCCGACATCGAGGTGCCAAACCATGCCGTCGATATGGACTCTTGGGCAGGATCAGCCTGTTATCCCCGGGGTACCTTTTATCCGTTGAGCGACAGCGCTTCCACAAGCCACTGCCGGATCACTAGTCCCTGCTTTCGCACCTGCTCGACCTGTCGGTCTCACAGTCAAGCTCCCTTGTGCACTTGCACTCGACACCTGATTGCCAACCAGGCTGAGGGAACCTTTGGGCGCCTCCGTTACCTTTTAGGAGGCAACCGCCCCAGTTAAACTACCCACCAGGCACTGTCCCTGATCCGGATCACGGACCGAGGTTAGATATCCAGTACGACCAGAGTGGTATTTCAACGTTGACTCCACCGACACTGGCGTGCCGGCTTCACAGTCTCCCACCTATCCTACACAAGCCGAACCGAACACCAATACCAAGCTATAGTAAAGGTCCCGGGGTCTTTCCGTCCTGCTGCGGGTAACGAGCATCTTTACTCGTAGTGCAATTTCGCCGAGTCCGTGGTTGAGACAGTGGGAAAGTCGTTACGCCATTCGTGCAGGTCGGAACTTACCCGACAAGGAATTTCGCTACCTTAGGATGGTTATAGTTACCACCGCCGTTTACTGGCGCTTAAGTTCTGAGCTTCGCCCCGAAGAGCTAACTCGTCCCCTTAACGTTCCAGCACCGGGCAGGCGTCAGTCCGTATACATCGTCTTGCGACTTCGCACGGACCTGTGTTTTTAATAAACAGTCGCTTTCCCCTGGTCTCTGCGGCCATCAACGCTCCCGGAGCAAGTCCGATCACGTATCCGGCCCCCCTTCTCCCGAAGTTACGGGGGCATTTTGCCGAGTTCCTTAACCACGGTTCACTCGATCGCCTTGGTATTCTCTACCTGACCACCTGTGTCGGTTTGGGGTACGGGCGGCTATGGAACTCGCTAGAGGCTTTTCTCGACAGCATAGGATCACCCACTTCGCCGCAATCGGCTCGGCATCCAGCCTCGGGCGCTACTGTGGCGGATTTACCTACCACGGCCCTGCACTGTTACCCCGGGACTACCATCGCCCGGGATGGGCTACCTTCCTGCGTCACCCCATCGCTTGCCTACTACCGGTTCGGATCCCACGCTCCCCCACCAAGACTCCCGAAGGAATCAAGACGGGTTCGGATGGTTAGCATCACCGGGCTCAGCATGGTCGCGCCACAACCGGTACGGGAATATCAACCCGTTGTCCATCGACTACGCCTGTCGGCCTCGCCTTAGGTCCCGACTTACCCAGGGCGGATTAGCCTGGCCCTGGAACCCTTGGTCATTCGGCGGACGGGTTTCTCACCCGTCTTTCGCTACTCATGCCTGCATTCTCACTCGTGTAGCGTCCACGACTGGGTCACCCCGCCGCTTCAACCGCCACACGACGCTCCCCTACCCAACCACACACCTGAACGCACAAGGCGCTGGGCTATAGTGTGATTGTCACAGCTTCGGCGGTGTGCTTGAGCCCCGCTACATTGTCGGCGCAGAATCACTTGACCAGTGAGCTATTACGCACTCTTTCAAGGGTGGCTGCTTCTAAGCCAACCTCCTGGTTGTCTTCGCAACTCCACATCCTTTTCCACTTAGCACACGCTTAGGGGCCTTAGCTGGTGATCTGGGCTGTTTCCCTCTCGACTACGAACCTTATCGCCCGCAGTCTCACTGCCGCGCTCTCACTTACCGGCATTCGGAGTTTGGCTGACGTCAGTAACCTTGTAGGGCCCATCAGCCATCCAGTGCTCTACCTCCGGCAAGAAACACGCGACGCTGCACCTAAATGCATTTCGGGGAGAACCAGCTATCACGGAGTTTGATTGGCCTTTCACCCCTACCCACAGGTCATCCGCCCACTTTTCAACGTAGGTCGGTTCGGGCCTCCACGAAGTCTTACCTCCGCTTCACCCTGCCCATGGGTAGATCACTCCGCTTCGGGTCTAGAGCATGCGACTGAAACGCCCTATTCGGACTCGCTTTCGCTACGGCTCCCCCACACGGGTTAACCTCGCCACATACCACTAACTCGCAGGCTCATTCTTCAAAAGGCACGCCATCACAACCCCCGAAAGGACCGCTCTGACGGCTTGTAGGCACATGGTTTCAGGTACTATTTCACTCCCCTCCCGGGGTACTTTTCACCATTCCCTCACGGTACTTGTCCGCTATCGGTCACCAGGGAGTATTTAGGCTTAACGGGTGGTCCCGCCAGATTCACACGGGATTTCTCGGGCCCCGTGCTACTCGGGTATCACGTCACTGGAGTCACTAGCTTACGTCTACGGGGGTAACACCCTCTACGCCGGACCTCTCAAGTCCTTCGACTTCACCAGCGATTGATCACTCCAGACCAGAAACGGCAGTCTCCGGTCAACACGACCCCACAACCCCGCACACGCAACGCCTGCCGGCTATCACACGCGCACGGTTTAGCCTCTTCCGCTTTCGCTCGCCACTACTCACGGAATCACTGTTGTTTTCTCTTCCTGTGGGTACTGAGATGTTTCACTTCCCCACGTTCCCTCCGATCACCCTATGTGTTCAGGTGACGGTGACGGCACATGACTGCCGCCGGGTTTCCCCATTCGGACACCCCCGGGTCATAGCTCGGTTGCCAGCTCGCCAGGGATTATCGCAGGCTCCCACGTCCTTCATCGGCTCCTGGTGCCAAGGCATCCACCATGTGCCCTTACTAACTTGACCACAAAGATGAAGATGCTCGCGTCCACTATACAGTTCTCAAACAACGACCAGACAAAACCCTCAAACCCCCACCAGCACCACCACAAAGATGACCGGTATGGAGAAGAGCCAGCCCAGAAAGAAACCCGACACCACAACACCCCGACAGAATCCCGAAAGACCCGATCAGGGTGCGCGCGGCCCGATTTCTCAGGACCCAACAGTGTGCACTGATTCCCACCCACCAACCCCACCCCATCAAAGAGGCAGAACAACAGTGAGCATCGCTTGGTTGACGTTCCACCCATGAGCAAAACCACCCACCGAACACTCGCCGGCAGCGTGGTCAACCCCGCACCATGCCTTCAGGGCACAACACGAGTGCTGAATGCTCCTTAGAAAGGAGGTGATCCAGCCGCACCTTCCGGTACGGCTACCTTGTTACGACTTCGTCCTAATCGCCAGTCCCACCTTCGACCACTCCCTCCCACAAGGGGTTAGGCCATGGGCTTCGGGTGTTACCGACTTTCATGACGTGACGGGCGGTGTGTACAAGGCCCGGGAACGTATTCACCGCAGCGTTGCTGATCTGCGATTACTAGCGACTCCAACTTCACGGGGTCGAGTTGCAGACCCCGATCCGAACTGAGACCGGCTTTTTGGGATTCGCTCCACCTTACGGTATCGCAGCCCTTTGTACCGGCCATTGTAGCATGCGTGAAGCCCTGGACATAAGGGGCATGATGACTTGACGTCATCCCCACCTTCCTCCGAGTTGACCCCGGCAGTCTCCCATGAGTCCCCGGCATAACCCGCTGGCAACATGGGACGAGGGTTGCGCTCGTTGCGGGACTTAACCCAACATCTCACGACACGAGCTGACGACAGCCATGCACCACCTGTACACGACCCTAAAAGGACCCGACATCTCTGCCGGATTTCCGTGTATGTCAAACCCAGGTAAGGTTCTTCGCGTTGCATCGAATTAATCCGCATGCTCCGCCGCTTGTGCGGGCCCCCGTCAATTCCTTTGAGTTTTAGCCTTGCGGCCGTACTCCCCAGGCGGGGCGCTTAATGCGTTAGCTACGGCACGGACCCCGTGGAAGGGAACCCACACCTAGCGCCCAACGTTTACGGCGTGGACTACCAGGGTATCTAATCCTGTTCGCTCCCCACGCTTTCGCTCCTCAGCGTCAGTACCGGCCCAGAGACCCGCCTTCGCCACCGGTGTTCCTCCTGATATCTGCGCATTCCACCGCTACACCAGGAATTCCAGTCTCCCCTGCCGGACTCTAGCCTGCCCGTATCCACTGCAGACCCGGGGTTAAGCCCCGGGCTTTCACAGCAGACGCAACAGACCGCCTACGAGCCCTTTACGCCCAATAATTCCGGACAACGCTCGCACCCTACGTATTACCGCGGCTGCTGGCACGTAGTTAGCCGGTGCTTCTTCTGCGCCTACCGTCACCCGAAGGCTTCGTCAGCGCTGAAAGAGGTTTACAACCCGAAGGCCGTCATCCCTCACGCGGCGTTGCTGCGTCAGGCTTTCGCCCATTGCGCAATATTCCCCACTGCTGCCTCCCGTAGGAGTCTGGGCCGTGTCTCAGTCCCAGTGTGGCCGGTCGCCCTCTCAGGCCGGCTACCCGTCATCGCCTTGGTAGGCCACTACCCCACCAACAAGCTGATAGGCCGCGAGTCCATCTCCAGCCGAAAAACTTTCCACGCACACACCATGCGGTGGCACGTCATATCCGGTATTAGACCCAGTTTCCCAGGCTTATCCCAGAGCTGAAGGCAGGTTACCCACGTGTTACTCACCCGTTCGCCGCTCGAGTACCCCGAAGGGCCTTTCCGCTCGACTTGCATGTGTTAAGCACGCCGCCAGCGTTCGTCCTGAGCCAGGATCAAACTCTCCATCAATGAATATTTAACACCCACCCACCACAAAGGCAGGCAAGGCATCAACCATCATCAGAAGAAACTCAACCCCGGCAACACAACAACCCCCGGTAAGAGGCCATTGCGCTACCAAAGGAATCCACAAACCAACCCCCACCCAAAGGTGAGAATCAGCC
>NZ_QVAI01000044.1 GCF_003427025.1 Jiangella endophytica | reverse complement strand
GGCCGTCGATCAGCTGCTCACGGCCGACGACTACCGTTCCCAGGTAGAGGGCTGAGTCGCCGGTTGACCCTGGCGGCGGCCGGTTCTAGGTTGCCAACATCCGTAAACCCTCAGGCGCTGGTCGAGAGTGAGTGAGACACTCGGAGCGCCGACGAGTCGAAGCCGTGGGGAGACCCTCGGCGGGAGGCCAGCTGATGCCGTTCTGCACCCAGTGCGGGCACCAAAACCCGTCCGACGCGAAGTTCTGCTCCAATTGCGGAACCCCGCTGGTCCGGCCCATGCAGCCGGCCGAGACGGGGGGTGACGCCACGAGCACCATGGCCATGGTGCGCGAGGAGACCGCGCAGGTCGAGCGGGACGACTCCAGCGACCTCGCGGCGGCCGACCAGGCCGCCGTCGACGCCCTGCCCGAGGGCAGCGCGCTGCTCGTGGTGCTGCGCGGCCCCAACGCCGGCAGCCGGTTCCTGCTCGACACCGACGTCGTCAGCGCCGGCCGGCACCCCGACTCCGACATCTTCCTCGACGACGTCACGGTCTCGCGGCGGCACGCGGAGTTCCGGCGCATGCCCGGCGGCTTCGTCGTCTCCGACGTCGGCAGCCTCAACGGCACCTACGTCAACCGCGACCGCATCGACGAGGTGGCCCTCAGCAACGGCGACGAGGTGCAGATCGGCAAGTACCGCCTGGTCTACTACTCCAGCCAGCACGGGTTCGGAGGCGGGCCGAGGTGAGCCCCGCCGAGGGGAACTCGGCGCGTGCCTCCGGGCCGGCGCGGCGTGACGCCGCGCCGGCCGGCCAGACGATGAGCATCGGCGAGGTGCTCGCCCAGCTGCGGCCCGACTTCGCCGACGTCAGCATCTCCAAGATCCGCTTCCTCGAGACCGAAGGCCTGGTCGAGCCGCAGCGCTCGCCGTCGGGCTACCGCCGCTTCACGCACGACGACGTCGCGCGGCTGCGGTACGTCCTGACCGTGCAGCGTGACCACTACCTGCCGCTGCGGGTCATCAAGGAGCAGCTCGAGCAGCTCGACAGGGGCATGGAGCTGGTCACCGAGGGTGGCAGCACCGTGACGCCGTACACCGCGGCCGCGGGCGCCAGCGACGAGGTGCTGCTGCCGCGGGCGTCGCTGCTGGAGGCGGCCGCCATCTCCGACGACATGCTGACCGAGCTGGAGTCCTACGGGCTGGTGACGGCGCGCCGCGGGGGCGCGTACGACGCCGACGCCCTGCTGGTCGCCCGTACCGCCGGCGAACTGGCCCAGTACGGGCTGCAGCCGCGGCACCTGCGCTCCGTCCGGACCGCCGCCGAGCGGCAGGTCGGGCTGGTCGAGCAGGTGGTGGCGCCGATGTTCCGGCAGCGCGGCGCCGACTCCCGCGGCCGGGCCGAGGAGGCCGCCGCCGACGTCGCCAGGCTCGCCGTCCGGCTGCACGCGGCGCTCGTCGACGCGGGGACGCGCCGGCTCTCGCGTTGAGGCGTCCGCTGGCTGGTTCTGGCGCTGGGCGCGGCCGGAACCGGGGGTAGTGTTGAAGGCGTGCGCGAGCTAGACGTCGTGGGCGTCCGTGTGGAGATGCCCTCCAACCAGCCCATCGTCCTTCTGCGTGAGGTGGGTGGTGACCGGTTCCTGCCCATCTGGATCGGTGCGGTGGAGGCCACGGCCATCGCCTTCGCCCAGCAGGGTGTCGTGCCGCCACGACCCATGACCCACGATCTGTTCAAAGACGTGCTCGACGCCGCCGGCATCACGCTCGAGCAGGTCCGCATCACCGAGGTCCGCGACAACACCTACTACGCCGAGCTGGTGCTGTCCGGCGGGCTCGAGATCAGCTCGCGCCCGTCCGACTCCATCGCGCTCGCGCTGCGCACCGGTTCGCCCATCTACGCGTCCGAGCCGCTGCTCGACGAGGCCGGCGTGCTCATGGCCGACCCCGATTCGGAGGACCAGGAGGACGAGGTGGCCCGGTTCCGCCAGTTCCTCGACGAGGTCACTCCCGAGGACTTCAGCGGTTAGGACCCGACACCCATGGCCTCCCACGCGACGTACCAGTCGGCAGCCGGCCGGGTGACGGGAGACAACCCGGGTGCGCGTGTTACTCGTGTGACTGATGTGATTTCTGTCTAGAGCTGAAGTCGAGCTTGAGACTTGCCGCGTGTTGCATTGACCGGCGTGGGGCCCGGCCCTAACGTCACTGGTGTAACACGACGTCGCAAGAGGCATGGGACCACGAAGGGGTCGGCGTGAGCGCAGACAGCACATCCGGTACCGGCGCGGCAGGTGACGCCGGTCGTAGCGCCGCGGCCGGTCGCGCCGCCACGCGGCAGGGCCTGCTGTTCGAGGGCATGGTCGGTCCGGTCCCCGAGGACGTCGGCTACCGCGGCCCGACGGCCTGCAGCGCCGCCGGCATCACGTACCGCCAGCTCGACTACTGGGCCCGCACCGGTCTGGTCGAGCCGAGCATCCGCAGCGCCGCCGGGTCCGGCAGCCAGCGGCTCTACTCGTTCCGCGACATCCTGGTGCTCAAGATCGTGAAGCGGCTGCTCGACACCGGCGTCTCGCTGCAGCAGATCCGCCAGGCGGTCCAGCACCTGCGCGACCGCGGCGTCGAGGACCTCGCCGGCATCACGCTCATGAGCGACGGCGCCAGCGTCTACGAGTGCACGTCCGCCGACGAGGTCGTCGACCTCGTGCAGGGCGGCCAGGGCGTCTTCGGCATCGCCGTCGGCCGGGTGTGGCGCGAGATCGAGGCCACCCTCGTCGAGCTGCCGGCCGAGAAGCCCGGCGAGCCGCCGGCCGAGCACCCGGGCGACCAGCTCGCCGCTCGCCGCCGCGCCCGCGCCTCGGGCGAGTAGACCCCACCAGCTTCGAGGAACGCCCGTCCCGGTCGCCGGGGCGGGCGTTCGTGTCGTCGGGCCCGGACCCGACCGGTCCGCGCGTCCGCGTCGCAGGTCGCCGGGCCGGCTGGACCACCTGTCACCACACTGGAGCTCTGCCGTCTGATTCGACGGCAGAGCTCCAGTGTGGTGACAAGCACTCCTGAGACGCCGCGCCGCGGTACGCCGGAGCGAGTTGTCCACAGGGCGAAGGAATCGGCCGCATCGTCCACATGTCGTGGTTCGGGGCCTCGGCGGCGGGGCTGCGCGTGGTCGGCTGGTCTCATGATCGAGCAGACGACGGGAGAACGGGCGCGATCGTCTCCGGCGACGCCTACGTGGGGGCATGAAGGCAGGTCTGGCGACTATTGCATCGACCTGTCCGCAGCGGGCAGCGTGCTGCGGACGGCGCGGGCCTACGCCGGCCTGAGCCAACGGGAGCTGGCCGAGCGTGCGGGCGTGTCGCTGTCGGCGATCGTCAGGACCGAAGCCGGGCGTGCTGAGGCCTCCTGGAGGGTGATGACCGCGTGTCTGGAGGCGTGCCGGTTGCGGTGGGCCCTGATCGGCGACGGTGACCCTGAGGATGGGGGCGAGGTGATCGAGGAAACGCCGCTGGTGGCCATGCCGGACCGCGGCCGCCGTCACTATCCGGCCCACCTGCCGGTGTGGGCGGTCGAGCGCGCCGAGCAGTGGTGGGACGCCAGCCTGCTCCGGCGTGTCCCGGTCGTGCCGCACGAGCGGATCCCGAAGTACAGCTTCCGCCGCCGGCACCCGGGCGACCAGGGCAAGGCGCGCTGGGAGCGCGACTGACGCGGTGACGGGGCGCGCCACTGGTCCGCGCGTCCGCGTCGCCGGCCGGACCGGGGCGAGCTATGCTGGCGACGAGCTGTGGACCCGGGCCGGGAGAGTTCTCGCACCACGCGGTGCGAGGCGCCGAAGGGGCAACATCCCCGCCAACCTCTCAGGCAGCAAGGACCGGTCGGGCGAGGCCACTCTGAAGCCGTCCCTCGTGGGCGACGACAGAGGGGGAGCTGACTCGTCATATACGTCCGAGGAGCTCCGCCGATGTCCCAGCAGTTCCAGCCACTGTCCTCCGTGGCCAGCGAGGCGCCCTTCGTCGCCCGGCACGTCGGGCCGCGCGACGAGGAGATCGCGAAGATGCTCGACGCCGTCGGATACGAGACGCTCGACGCGCTGGTCGAGGCGGCCGTGCCCGACGCCATCCGCAACCTCGGCGCGCTCGACCTGCCGCCGGCCAGCACCGAGACCGAGGCGCTGGACGAGTTGCGGGCGCTGTCGCGGCGCAACCAGCGGCACACCCAGATGATCGGCCTCGGCTACCACGACACCGTGACACCGCCGGTCGTCGTGCGCCGCGTGCTGGAGAGCCCGGCCTGGTACACGGCCTACACGCCGTACCAGCCGGAGATCTCGCAGGGCCGGCTCGAGGCGCTGCTGAACTTCCAGACCATGGTCTCCGACCTCGCCGGGCTGCCGACGGCCAACGCCAGCCTGCTCGACGAGGCGACCGCCGCCGCCGAGGCGATGACGCTGATGCGCCGTTCCAGCCGCGGCACGACCGCGAACACCGTGGTCGTCGACGCCGACTGCCTGCCGCAGACCATCGCCGTCATCCAGACCCGGGCCGAGCCGCTCGGCATCGACGTCGTCGTCGCCGACCTCGACGCGGGACTGCCCGACGGCGAGCTGTTCGGCGTCGTCGTCCAGTACCCGGGCGCGTCCGGGCGCATCCGCGACCTCGCACCGGTGGTCGAGGCCGCGCACGAGCGCGGCGCGCTGGTCACCGTCGCCGCCGACCTGCTCGCCCTGACGCTGCTCACGCCGCCCGGCGAGCTCGGCGCCGACGTCGTCGTCGGGACGTCGCAGCGCTTCGGCGTCCCGCTCGGCTACGGCGGGCCGCACGCCGGCTACATGGCCGTCCGGGCGGGCCTGGAGCGCGGCCTGCCGGGCCGGCTGGTCGGCGTCTCGAAGGACGCCACCGGCGCCCAGGCGTTCCGGCTCGCGCTGCAGACCCGCGAGCAGCACATCCGCCGCGAGAAGGCGACGTCGAACATCTGCACCGCGCAGGTGTTGCTGGCCGTCGTCGCGTCGATGTACGCCGTCTGGCACGGTCCCGAAGGGCTGCGCGAGATCGCGTCGCGGGTGCACGGCCACGCGACGGCGCTCGCGGCGGCGCTGCGGGCCGGGGGCGTCGAGGTGGTCCACGACGCATACTTCGACACCGTCCTGGCGCGCGTGCCGGGCCGGGCGTCCGCCGTCGTCGCCGACGCCGACGAACTGGGCGTCAACCTCGGCCTGGCCGGCATCGACGAGGTGCGCATCGCCTGCGACGAAGTCACCACCGACGCCGACCTCACCCGCGTGCTGCGCGCGTTCGGCGTGCCCGCGGCCGCCGGCCCCGGCGCCGTCGCGATCCCGGAGCACCTGCGCCGGCACAGCCCGTACCTCACCCACCCGGTCTTCAACACGCACCGCTCCGAGACGTCGATGCTGCGCTACCTGCGCACGCTCGCCGACAAGGACTACGCGCTGGACCGCGGCATGATCCCGCTCGGCTCGTGCACCATGAAGCTCAACGCCGCTACCGAGATGGAGCCGATCACCTGGCCCGGCTTCGCCGGCATCCACCCGTTCGCGCCGGTCGAGCAGGCCGACGGCTACCTCGCGCTGATCCGCCAGCTGGAGGGCTGGCTGGCGACGGTCACCGGCTACGACGCGGTGTCGATCCAGCCGAACGCCGGGTCGCAGGGCGAGCTGGCCGGGCTGCTGGCCATCCGCGCGTTCCACCGGTCCAACGGCGACGAGCAGCGCGACGTCTGCCTGATCCCGTCCAGCGCGCACGGCACCAACGCGGCGTCGGCGGTCATGGCCGGCATGCGGGTCGTGGTGGTCGCCGCGGCCGACGACGGCACCGTCGACCTCGCCGACCTGCGGGCGAAGATCGACGAGCACGCCGACCGGCTGGCCGCGATCATGGTCACCTACCCGTCGACGCACGGCGTCTACGAAGAGGGCATCACCGAGATCGCCTCGCTGGTGCACGCGGGCGGCGGGCAGGTATACGTCGACGGCGCCAACCTCAACGCGCTGGTCGGGCTGGCCAAGCCGGGGGAGTTCGGCGCCGACGTCAGCCACCTCAACCTGCACAAGACGTTCTGCATCCCGCACGGCGGCGGCGGTCCCGGCGTCGGGCCCATCGGCGTGCGGGCGCACCTGACACCGTTCCTGCCGAACCACCCGCTGCTGCCCGAGGCGGGCCCCGCGACCGGCGTCGGCCCCATCGCGGCGGCGCCGTTCGGGTCCGCGTCGATCCTGCCGATCCCGTGGGCCTACATCCGGATGATGGGCCCGGCCGGGCTGAAGCTGGCCACGCAGACCGCCGTGCTGAACGCCAACTACGTCGCGGTGCGGCTGCGCGACCACTTCCCGGTGCTCTACACCGGCCGCGGCGGGCTGGTCGCGCACGAGTGCATCGTCGACCTGCGCCCGATGACTCGTATCACCGGCATCACTGTCGACGACGTCGCGAAGCGGCTGATCGACTACGGCTTCCACGCGCCGACCATGTCGTTCCCGGTCGCGGGCACGCTGATGATCGAGCCGACCGAGTCCGAGGACAAGGGCGAGCTGGACCGCTTCTGCGACGCGATGATCGCGATCCGCGCCGAGGCCGACCGCGTCGCCGCCGGTGACTGGCCGGCCGACGACAACCCGTTGGTCAACGCGCCGCACACCGCCTCGTCGCTGGTCGCCGAGTGGTCGCACCCGTACGACCGGCAGAGCGCCGTGTACCCGTCGCCGGCCAGCCGCGAGGACAAGTACTGGCCGCCGGTGGGTCGCATCGACGGCGCGTACGGCGACCGCCACCTGGTCTGCTCCTGCCCGTCGCCGGAGGCGTTCCAGGACTGACCCCGGGCCGACCCCCACCAGAAGTCCAGGGTCGAGGTCCGACTGAGGTCGCATGTGCCGCGCCGCCGCGCCACGTAGGGTCGGAGGTGACCGCTCGGCGAACGGAGAACACGGGGACCATGAACGACGCCATCATCGAGGCCGCCCGCGACGTCATGGGGTCACCCTGGGTCTACGTGGTGCTCTTCGCCATCTCGGCCATCGACGGCTTCTTCCCGGCGGTGCCCAGCGAGTCGCTGGTCATCACGGCGGGCGTGTTCGCGGCCGCCGACGGCGTGCCCAACCTGCTGTTCGTCATCCTGGCCGCCTCGGCCGGTGCGTTCGTCGGCGACCACATCTCGTACTTCATCGGGCGCACCGCCGGCACCAAGGTGCGGCACCGCATCGAGGGCGGGAAGAGGTCCGGCGCCATGTTCGCCTGGGCCGACCGGATGCTCAACGAGCGCGGCGGCGTGATCATCG
>NZ_QVAI01000043.1 GCF_003427025.1 Jiangella endophytica | reverse complement strand
GTCGGCGACCTTCAACGCCTCTTCGACGGCGTACTCGTCGAGCTCGGACAACAAGCCGTCGACACCGGCACGATCGGTGGTGTTGTCGGCAGCGAAAGACCGGTCCGCGGTGGCGTCCGGAACGTGCTTGACCAGGGTGACGATCTTCATGGCCGGGTTGCGACCTCCTAGGCCGGGGTGGGTGGCGCGGCGCCGTCGCGGCGTTCATCGCGAGGCTAGCCGGTTTCCTCGTCCGCCGAGGTGGCGGTGCCTTCGAGGGTACTGATGTTACCGACAGGTAACCTCCGGCCCAAGCCTTCGCCGACGTGCAACACGTCACAGTCCGGGACGGCCGCCAATACCCGTTTTCGCCGTCCTCACTCGGTCCCGTTCTCGCGCCCGCTGTGAAATGATCGCGCGATGCGGATACTTGTCGTCTCGTGGGAGTACCCGCCAGTCATCTACGGCGGCCTCGGGCGCCACGTCCACCGCCTGACCGAGGGTCTCGTCGCCGACGGACACGACATCGCGGTCGTCACCCAGTCCGCCCCGGGAATGCCCGAGGAAGAGGACGACAAGGGTGTGCGCGTGTTCCGGGCACCGCCCGACCCGCCGGCCGGGGAACGCGGCGAGGACCTCGTGCCGTGGGTGCTGGCGCTCAACACCAGTCTCATGCGCACCGCCCATCGGCTGACCCGCGAATGGATGCCCGACGTCGTCCACGCCCACGACTGGGTCGACGCGCACGCCGGCATCAACGTCGCGCGCGCCATCGACGCGCCGCTGGTCGCCACCGTCCACGCCACCGAGGCAGGCCTCTGGGACGGCTGGCTCTCGACGCCGCTGTCGCGGGCCCGGCACGACATCGAGGCCTGGCTGGTCGCCGAGGCGACCCGCTCGATCGTGTGCTCCGAGGCCATGCGCGTCGAGGCCGCGGCCGCGTTCGACGTCCCGCCCGAGGACCTCACCGTCATCCGCAACGCCGTCGACCAGCCGGCCTGGCGGACGACGGCCGAGGCACGGCGGGCGACCCGCGAGCGGTTCGGCATCCCGCCGAAGACGCCGCTGCTGGTGTTCGGCGGCCGGCTGGAGTGGGAGAAGGGCGTCGACGTCTGCGTCGAGGCGCTCTCGCTGATCCGCCAGCGCCACCACGACGCCCGGTTGGTGCTGGCCGGCGCCGGGTCGCAGGAGGTCAACCTGCGGCGGCTGGCCCAGCGGCTGCAGATCGACCACGTCGTCCAGTTCGCCGGGCGCATGGACCAGCCCGACCTCGCGGCGCTGTTCGGCGCGGCCGACGTCGCGCTGGTGCCGTCGTCGTACGAGCCGTTCGGCATCGTCGCACTGGAGGCCTGCGCGGCCGGCACCCCGGTCATCGCCGGCGACAGCGGCGGGCTGCGCGAGGTGATCGAGCACGACGTCACCGGCCTGCTGGTGCCGCCGCGCGACCCCGGCGACCTCGCCGGCGCGGCCATGCGGCTGCTCGAGGAGCCCGGGCTGTCGCAGCGGCTGGTCCGGGCCGCCCACCAGCGCATCGCCACCGAGTTCGTGTGGACGGCCGTCGCCCGCGAGACCGAGAAGGTCTACGCGGCCGCCGTCGCCGATCCGCGTCCACCCCGCCCGAGGCCCGCTCCGGCGCCCGACGGCAACATCCTGGCCGACCGGCCGGCGGCCATACAGCAGGCCTGGCGGCGGGTCCGCGGCGAAGTGTAGTTCCGTGATCATCTGCGATCGCTGGTGTCCTGCCACCAGTGATCGCCGATGATCAGCGTTGTCCACAGGCGGGAACGGGGCACCCGGGCCGGCAGGAGAGCGGCGTGCCGGTCCAGCCGTAGGCTCTGAGCACACGCACGTGCTCGGCGGCGACGCCGCACGGGTCGCCGAACACGTCGGCGTGGCCGTATCTGAGGGTGGCGTGTCCGTCGACGGTGGCGCTGTTGTCTCGGCGCCGGTCGCGGAACCGACCCTCGCCGGTGTGCCCGACGCGGCCATCGAGCTCGACCCGCAGCCGGTACCGCTCGTAGTCGACGTCGATCCAGATGACCCGTTGCCCGGCGATGCGACGTTGGCGGCAGCCGGTGGGCAGGCCGTGGGCGCGTTCGACCCGGCGCAGGTGCCGTAGCTCCAACGGCGAGTGCGCCCGGTCGGCGACGTCGGCGAGCACCGCCTCGACCATGCCCCGCCAGCGGATCTTCTTCCGTTGCCCCAGCGCGTCGGCCAGCCGCTCAGGTGTCGTCGCCCGTCGCTGGCAGGCCGACGTCACCCACCCCTCGGCCTCCCGCGGATGCGCCGCGTCGTCGACCAGGTCCAGGACGGTGTCGTCGACCCGGGTCCGCGGCGGGCTCTTGGCCGGGTGCCGGGTCAGCGGCAACCGGCCCGCGTAGTGGACCCGAACGCCGTCGACCTTGCCTCGGACGTGTCGTTCACCCGGAGCCGTGACGTGGATGACCGGGCCGGGCTCGTCGCACAGGCCGTCCAGGAACGCCGCCGTCCGATGACTGGCCACCGCACCCCGCCCAGCGCGCAGGATCGCCGCCCACACCCGTGCCGCGAACGGCAACGGCCCGGTGAACGTCGCGTACACGCCGGCGTGGATGCGCTGCCACCGTCCCGAGCGCAGCCGCCAGGTCAGCATGTCCTCGGTCAGCCCGCAGGCCAGCGCCTGGGCACGGCTGACCACACCGTCCTGGCGGGCACTGAGGTCGTCGAGGTTCACGCTCCGAGCCTGTCCGAGCCGGATCGGTCACGCCAGGCCGAAATCCCCGCCTGTGGACACTGATGATCATCGGCGATCGCTGGCGCCAGCACGCCAGTGATCGCCGATGATCATGGGACGGGGCGCGGCTCCGCCACCGCCCTCGCCGGTTCGGGCTCGGGGTCCGACGGCGGCCGCCCGCGCCGCGACCGCCGGGCCCAGCGGATCAGGGCCCGGTAGGTGTCGTCGCGCATGAAGACCATGTCGGCGGCGATCATCGCCAGCGAGAACCAGGGCAGCGCCATCGTCACGGCGATGCCGATGTGCATCGCGAAGATCGCCAGCAGCGCCAGCACCCGGGTGCCCCGTCGCAACAGCAGCAGCGGGAACAGCACCTGCACGAACACCGTCACGTAGCTGCCGATCGTGACGAACACGCCGTTGGTGTAGACCAGCTCGTTCAGCCCGGGCCACGGCGCGTACTGGCCGATGCGCAGCGGGTAGTAGAGCCCGACGCCCTCCTGCCACATGCTGCCCTGGACCTTCGACAGCCCGGACGTCATGTAGATCATGAACACCTGGGTGGCGACGGCCATCAGCGCGACGTTGTGGAACAGCGTGCCCACCCATGGCGGCGTCGGCACCAGCGGCCGGTATCCCGGCCTGGCCCGGCGGCGGGCGTCCAGCGACCAGCGCATCGAGGTGTCGGCGAAGCAGAGGAACAGCAGCATGATGCGGACGATGTTGTCGCCGGCGTCGTCGGCCAGCGGGTTGAGCCGCATGAGGCCGGCGATGGAGATCATCAGCAGCGGCGTGACGACGCGGGTGCGCCAGCCGAGCGTGAACGCAACGGCGAGCGCCGCCAGCAGCAGGTACTTGAGTGTGAAGGCGGTGGTGCCGTCGTCCTGGCCGAACACCCAGGTGAACGGGAAGCCGTACTCGTCGACGGTGAGCCACGGGGTGAGCCAGCGCGCACCCGGACCCCACACGTAGTGCCGGTCGGCGAAGTTGACGGTGAGCGAACCGAGGACCGCGACGCCGATGAGGATGCGCATCGCGGCCAGCCCGTAGGTGGCCTTCTTGCCGTCGAACAGCCAGCGCTCACCGGCGTCGACGGTCCGCCCGACGGCGCCGGTGACGAGGCGGATCGCCTCGCCGATCATCGGTCGTCCACCAGCCCGTCGATGACCTCGGCGAACGCGGACTCGTTCTGGTTCGGGTCGACGAGCGCCGGGCGCCAGCCGAACTCGCGGATGGTCTGCTGCGGGTTCTCCGGCGGCGGGTCGAACCGGACGTCCCAGCGCGGCACCGGCGTGCGGACCAGCTGGAACTGGACGGCGACGACGTCCTCGCCCCACAGCGCCTTGGCGAACTGGGTGGCGTAGCCGGTGGCGACACGGTCGGCGCGGACGACGTTGGCCACGCGGCTGGACGTCTCGCCGCCCTGGGCCGCCACGAGGTCGTCGGCCAGCGGCCGCCAGTCCTCCATGTCGACGTAGTCGGCGGCGACGATCTGCTGCTGCTCGTCGGTGAGCGCGTCCCAGGCGGTGTTGACGCGGCGGTGCAGGTTGGACGTCAGCCGGCTGGCCCGCGACGGCGCGGGGTCGTGCGTGATCAGCGTCCACTCCAGCCGGGTCGGTTCCGCCCAGTCGGTGGTGCTCAGCTCGCCGGTCTGCGGGTCCTCGACCTGCGCGCGGACCAGTAGCTCGTCCTCGGCGTTCACCGGGTTCGGCGCGAACAGACTCCAGTTCTGCTGGAAGAACGGCCGCATGTACCCGGACACCTGGTCGCCGACGGAGTCCTTGATCGGGTTGCTCGGCGCGTTCCACAGGAACGTCGCCACGAAATGCAGCGCAACGACGCCGACCAGGAAGAACGCGACGCCCTTCGCGATCGGCGGCACTGGAGCGCCCCGGTTGTCGTCCGGCCTCTCGTTCGGCACGCGGGCCAGGCTACCGCGTGGGCACGGGCGCGGCCGGAGCCTCCTCGGGCGCGGCGTGCGCGGCGGCCGGCCGGTCGTCGGAGGGCGGGACGTCCGGGTCGGGCTCCGCGGCGCCGGGGCGCCGCCGTCGTCCGTCCCACGCCGCTCGGGCCCGGGCCGCGATGGCCTGGTAGGTGGAGTCGCGGATGAAGATCTGGTCGCCGGCCATGATGAACAGCGAGAAGAACGGCAGCCCCATGATCACGCCGATGCCGGCGTGCATGCCGAGGACGCCCAGCAGAGCGATCACCCGGGTGCCGCGGCGCAGCAGCATCAGCGGGAAGAACAGCTGGATGAACACGGAGAAGTACGAGACGACGAGCACGCCGAACGGGTTCGCCGACAGCAGGTCGTTCAGCCACGGCCACGGCCGGTACTGGCCCACCTGCATCGGGTAGTAGACGGCGGTGCCGTTCTGCCAGGGCTCGCCCTGCACCTTGTAGAGCGCCGAGGCGACGTAGATGATGCAGATCTGCGCGCCCACCGCGAGGACGGCGAGGTTGTGGATGAGGATGCCGAGCCGGCCGGCGCCGCGACGCAGCCCTTCGGGGGTGAATCGGCGCGGCCACAGCCGGCGGCTCAGCCCCTGCTCCTGCCGCGCCCGCCGCCGTGCGTCCAGCGACCAGCGTCCGGACAGGTCGGCGAAGCACAGGTAGATGAGCAGGATGCGGAAGATGTTGTCGCTCTGGTCGCCGTAGAGCGGGTTCGACTCGATCAGGCTGACCCAGCAGATCAGCAGCAGCGGCGCGACGACCCGCGTCCGCCAGCCGAGGGTGAACGCAACCGCCAGCGCGAGGACGACCAGCACCTTCACCGTCAGGATGGTGGGGTCGCTGCCGCCCTCGAAGAGCGTGAACGGCCAGCCGAAGCCGCCGTTGCGCTCGAGCGGCGTCATCCACTGCGCGGCGTCGCCCCACAGGTAGTGCCGGTTGCCGAAGTTGGCCAGCAGGAACCAGACGGCCGCGAGGCCGAAGATGATGCGGACGACCGCGATGCCGTAGGTGGCACGCTTGGTCCCCAGCAGCCACTCCTCGCCCTTGCCGACGGTGACGGCGACGGCGTCCAGCGCGCGGTCGACAGCGGACCCGATCATGACCGGAACCTCCCGATCGCGTCGGCGAACGCCGCGCTGTCCTGGTCGTCGTACATGTAGAGGGGCCGGCGGCCGAACTCGCGCACCGTCACCGACGGGTCGTCGCCGCGGTCGTCGAAGCGTGGCGCGCGGGTCTCGTGGATCTGCACCTCGACGTACTGGATGCCGGCGTCGCGGCCCCACCAGGCCCACGCGAACTGCGTCGCGTACGCCGTCATGGCGCGGTCGAGGCGCAGCACATAGGAGATGCGGCCGTCGGAGCTGTGCTCCGGCTCGGCCTTCATCGCCTCCTCCATGCGAGCCCACGCGTTCTCGTGGTAGTTGCCGGCCAGCGTGGCCTGCTCCTGCGACGTGATGAGGCGGTACTGCTTGCGCATGTTGCCGGCCAGCCGGCGGGTGACGATACCCGCGCGCGATGGCGCCACGCTGTGCAGGATGTTGCCCTCGATCTCGAGCTCGGTGACGTCCACCCACTCGGTCGAGGTGTCGGCGTCGTACCAGCCGCGCACCAGCATGGAGTACTCGACGCTGATCGGCGTCGGCGCGAACAGGCTCCACTCCTGCTGGAAGTAAGGCTGCATGTAGTTCGTCAGCGTCGTGCCCAGGGTCTCCTTGGCCGCGTTCGCCGGACCGACGAACACCGCCGTCGCGAGCAGATGCGCGCACAGCAGCGCGCCGAGCCCTCCGGCGACGACCTTGATCCACGTCGGCCGCGGCTCCTGCCGTGCCGGCGCCGTCGTTCCTGTCTCCTGGTCCTGCATGGTGTCTGCCCTCGTGTGTCGACCGCCCGGTTCGACCGACCCCGGAAACGCCGATCCGGTGGGTCCGCGCCCTGGCTTGGGAGCGGACCCACCGTGATCGAACGTGGGAGTCGTGGTGCTACTCCACGGTGGTTCTGGTGTGACTCAGGTGGTGCGGGGTGTCACTCGACGGTGAGGCCCCGGCGCCGGCTGACCGCGTAGGCCGCGATGCCGCCGGCGAGGACCAGGCCCAGGCCGAGGATCAGCAGCTGGCTGGAGGCCGCACCGGTGTCGGGCAGCTCCTCGCCGTCCTCGTTGCCGTCGGCCGCGCCGTCGTTGTCACCGTCGGTCTCGGTGCCGTCGACCTCGGTGCCGTCGACCTCAGTGCCGTCGACCTCGGTCTCGGTGCCGTCCACCTCAGTGCCATCGACCTCAGTGCCGTCCACCTCGGTGCCGTCCACCTCAGTGCCGTCGACCTCGGTGCCGTCGACCTCGACCTCGGTGCCATCGACCTCGGTGCCGTCCACCTCGGTGCCATCGACCTCGGTGCCGTCGACCTCGGTCTCGGTGCCGTCGACCTCGGTCTCCTCGCCGTCAGCCTTGGTGTTCGGGCCGACGTGCGACTCGGCCAGCGTCACCGAGACGCCGCCGTTCTCCAGGCCGCCCAGCAGGGTGACCTGCACGGCCGCGACGCTGTAGGTCTCCGACGTGGAGGCCCGCTCGACGTTGACCGCGGTGCGCGCGGTGGTCGGCGTGGCAGCGCCGGCCTCGGCCTCGTCCGGCTGGACGTTGACCTTGATCGACAGGATGTCGGTCAGCGCCTCGCCGAGGCCGTCCAGCAGCCCGTCGACACCGAGGTCGCCGAGCAGGTCGCCCAGACCGGCGCCGAGCTCACCGAGCAGCTCGCTGAGCAGGCTGTCGAGGATGTTGAACAGGCCCGGGCCGATCAGCTCGCTGTTCGGGGGCAGGTCGTTCAGGCTCTCGAACAGCAGGTCGAGGTCGACGACGATGGTGCCGGCCTCGATCCATACGGCGGCGTCGTCGCCGAGCGACAGGTCCAGACCGCTGAGCAGCGGAACCGTGATGCGCAGCTCGCCACCGGCGATCTCGTAGTCGCGGGCGACCTCGAAGTCGTCGTCGGACGGCTCGAGGTGCGCCTCGGACGAGACGGCGCCGAGCTCGAGCTCGACGTCGGCGATGAGGTCCGTGAGGCCCTCACCGAGCAGGTCGGTCAGGTCGAACGTGGCGTTGCCGGGGAAGCCGTCCTCGACACCCGTGCCGACGCCGCCGTTGTCGGCGACCGCACCGGTCGCGGCGTGCGACACGGCACCGTCCTCGGCGGTGGCCCACTGGTTGACCGCACCGAGCTTGATGATGTCGCTCAGCGGGATCTGCAGGTTGGGGTCGATGGTGACGTTCAGCGAGTCGAGCAGCGTGACGTCAAGCGGGTTGGCGTCGGTGACGTCCGCGGGGTCGCCCAGGTTCTCGACGTCGACGCCGGCGAGCTCGGCGAGCTCGTCCAGGTCCGTACCCAGGACGGTGCCGTCGAGGAACCGCGCACCAGCGCGCGCCTCGTCACCCTCGGCCGCTGCGGCGGGCGTCAGCCACGCACCCACAGCGAAAACCGGGGCAATACCAGCTGCGAGCAGCGTTGTCGCTGCGCGACGCCGGCGCATAACAGGTGTTGCAGGCATGCCTTCTCCTCTGGCATTTGCATTTTCATGGCGGGCTCCTTCGCGGCCATCAGATGTGCCTTGGCCGGCGAAGCGTGATCATGAACCTACAACCGCTCCAGAGACGTGTCTCGTTCTTGGCGAATTTGCGTCCAGGGTCATCGACCGCCCATTCACCTCGCGTCGGTCGCTATGCCTCGAAACGGTTGATCAAGATCTTTGTTCCAAAGCGGGGCGCACTACTTGTTTGCCACTTTTAGCCGCTACCTGGACATAGTGGGGCGGAGCGGTTCGTTGAACTGGTGCTAATCGGACAAAAAGGCCGTTGCGGTCTTGCGCAAACCGGAACCAGTGGTCTAAACCGCGAGCCTGTCGGCCGTGACCGAATCGTTACCTGGGCCGACACGCGGGGAGGTTCCGGGAGGTTGGCTTTTCCGCCCAATGTCCTGGTCACAGCGCCATTGAGCGGAGTGCGGATCACCCATTCGGCCCATAGCGCGAGGCGTTGTGACTATGCCACCGGCCGGCGCCGGGAATGGCGCGCGGCCGGCATGCGCGGCGGACGGTCGCGGTGCCTTTTCGTGGGAGCGATTCGCAGGGGCGAATCGCGACTGGTATTCGCCGTGGCCTCGGGGTAGTGCGGCGACCGGCACGGGCCGATGGCCGTGGATCCGGATCGCGGATCCACGGCCATCGGTCGTGTGTGTCAGTCGCTTCGGCGACGGGCGACTCAGCCCTGGCCGATGCCGTGTCGACGGCTCACCGCGTAGGCGGCGATGCCACCGGAGAGCATCAGCCCGAGGCCGACGATCAGCAGCTGGTTCGACCCGGCGCCGGTGTCGGGCAGCCGCTCGTCGTCGTTGTCGGCGCCGCGGTCCTCGTGGCCGGCGTCGTCGTTGTCGTCCTTGCCGTTGTCCTCGGTCGCCGGCTCCGGCTTGTTTCCGCCGGCCGTCTCGACGCCGTCGACCTCGATGCCGGCCGTCTCGACGCCGTCGACCTCGGTGCCGTCGACCTCGGTCCCGTCGACCTCAGTGCCGTCGACCTCAGTGCCGTCGACCTCGGTCCCGTCGACCTCAGTGCCGTCGACCTCAGTGCCGTCGACCTCGGTCCCGTCGACCTCGGTCCCGTCGACCTCGGTCCCGTCGACCTCGGTCCCGTCCACCTCGGTCCCGTCCACCTCAGTGCCGTCCACCTCGGTCCCGTCCACCTCGGTCCCGTCCACCTCAGTGCCGTCCACCTCGGTCCCGTCCACCTCGGTCCCG
>NZ_QVAI01000042.1 GCF_003427025.1 Jiangella endophytica | reverse complement strand
TTGCCGTGGTTGGTGGTCATGATGGTGGTGCCTTCCGTGGTGAGCTGTTCAGGGAGCTGCGACGACGGCCTTGGCCTCGAGGTACTCCTCGAGCGAGGCGAGGCCCCAGACGCGGCCGTTGCCGGATTGCTTGTAGCCCCCGAACGGTGCGGTGAGGTCGGGGTAGCCGGAGTTGACGACGACCTGGCCGGCGCGGAGCCGGGTGGCGACGTCGCGGACCTGGTTGGGGTCGGTTCCGTGGATGTACGCGGCGAGCCCGTAGGGGCTGTCGTTGGCGATGTCGACGGCTTCGTCGACGGTGTCGTAGGCGATCACGGACATGACGGGGCCGAAGATCTCCTCGCGGGCGAGCCGCATGTCGTTGGTGACGTCGGCGAACACGGTCGGGCGGACGAACCAACCGGTCTCGTGACCGTCGGGCTTGCCGGCTCCGCCGGAGACGAGGGTCGCGCCTTCCTTCAGCCCGATCTCGATGTAGGACTGAACGGTGTCCCATTGCGTCTGGGAGACCACCGGGCCCATCGAGACGTCCGTCAGAGGGTCGCCGACGGTGATCGTGGCGATGTCGTCACGCACCAGGTCGAGGAACTCGGCCAGCCGGCTCCTCGGGACGAGAGTGCGGGTAGGCGCGGCGCAGGTCTGGCCGGAGTTGCCCATGACGCCACTCACGGCGACCTGGGCGGCAGCCGCGAAGTCGGCGTCGGGGAGCACGACATGGGCGGACTTGCCGCCGAGCTCGAGACCGACCCGCTTGACCGTCTCCGCCGCGTCCTTCTGGACCTGGATGCCAACGCGCGTCGAGCCGGTGAAGGCGATCATGTCCACGTCCGGATGGCGGGTCAGTGTTGTGCCCACGACCGAGCCCTTCCCCACCACCATGTTGAACACGCCCCGCGGTGTCCCGGCGGCGTGCATGACCTCGGCGAAGACCGCACCGGAGTGAGACGCGACCTCGGCCGGTTTGAGCACCATGGTGCAGCCTGCGGCAAGGGCCGGCGCGACCTTCTCGGCCATCTGCAGCGCTGGGTAGTTCCACGGCGGGATCAGACCGCACACGCCGATCGGCTCCTTGCGCAGCGTGTACGAGCCGCGACGCTCCTCGAAGGCGTAGGTCGGCAGGCCCTCGACGAGCTGCTGGAACTGGAAGAGCGCCGCCTGGACCGCCGTCCGGCTGCCGGCCAGCGGCATGCCGATGTCGGTCGTGACGGCCAAGGCCATCTCCTCGGTGCGACGGGCATACTCCGCGGCGATCGCCTGCAGAAGCTCGACCCGCTCCGGCACGGTGGACACCGACCAGGTGCCGAAGGCTCGTCGCGCGGCCGACACGGCCCGATCGACGTCGGCCGGCGTACCCAGTGCGACCTTGCCGCTGGGCGTTCCGGTTGCGGGGTTGGTCAGTGTCGAGGTCTGCCCTTCGGCGTCAGCCGACCATCCACCATCGATGTAGTGCCGAATGATCTCGCTCATGTGCGTTGCTCCTCTGGTGCTGGCGGCTTCTGATCGGCATTCGTCGTCCGTCGCCGGGTTGTGCACTCGGAGCCAACCCTAGAAGCCGGTCAGGCTCGTTGCACTAGCGCACGACGCCGGTCTGCTTGCGATTCACGCCAACCCGGACGTGGCGTGATCGGCGAGTGGGTTGGCGGCTGCTGCGGGTCGGGATGCGGAGCGATCGGCTTCTGTCGAGGGATGGCGGGGGAGCGTTTCGACCTGGAGCCGGCCGTCAGGGCCCTGCTCCGCGACCTGGGCATCGCGCCGGCGCGGGTCCTGCGCCGCGCTGCGCTGCCGGCCGATCTGTTCGCGCGGCGTCCCATCGAGCTGACCGTCACGGAGTACTACCGGTTCTGGGACGCCCTCGACATTGAAGGTGGCGTGGGTGGACATCGCGAGCTCGCGGTCGACATCGGAACGGCGATCTCGGTCGAGCTGTTCTCGCCGCCGATCTTCGCCGCGCTCAGCAGTCCCGACCTCGCCACCGCCGCTCGACGGCTGGCGACGTACAAGCCGCTGATCGGGCCCCTGCGGCTCGACATCGATGCCACGGACGGGTTGACGATCACCTGCGTCTGGCCGTCGCCGGCGACTCGCCGACCTGCACGCATCGGCGACTGTCGCGGACCGGGTGCGCGCCGCGCTGACCGAGACGCTGCAGGCCGGTGACGCCTCCATCGGCGCGGTCATCGGTCAGCTCGCCACCAGCGCGCGCACGCTGCAGCGGCAGCTCAGCCAGGAGGGCACGTCCTTCCAGGCCATCCTGGCCGGCACCCGGGAAGGTCTCGCCCGGCACTACCTGACCAGTGGCGACCTGCGCACGTCGGAGATCGCCTTCCTGCTCGGCTACGACGACACCAACTCGTTCTACCGAGCCTTCAAGGGCTGGACCGGCACCACGCCCGACGCCGTCCGGTCGTCACGGCTGCCAGAACGTCTGTCGCGCGACTGAACCCTTCACCGTCCGGCGGTACTGGCCCGGCGACTGGCCGGTGTGCTTCTTGAACATGACGCTCATGTACTCGGAGTGGCTGAAGTTCAGCCGCTCCGCGATCTGCTGCAGCGTCCAGTCCGTCGAGGAGAGCAACTCGGCCACGTGTCCCATCCGGACCCTGATGATCTCGCTGTGGACGGTCCGGCCCAGGATCTCGGCGAACCGGATGTCGAGCATGCGGCGCGAGAGGCCGACGTGCCGGAGCACCTCGGTGACGGCGAGGTTCTGGTCGGACCGCTCGCGGATGAACCGCAGTGCGTCAGACACGAGCGGGTCGTCGACGGCGAGGATGTCGGAGGACTGGCGGGCGACGATGCGGGTGGGTTCGATCAGGCGCAGGCCCGGCTCGATGGCATGGCCTTGCATCATCAGGTCGAGCAGGTGGGCCGCCAGATATCCGCTGGCGGTGGTGTTGGGCTCGATACTCGACAGCGGGGGTGTGGTGAGGTTGCCGATCAGCTCGTCGTTGTCGACGCCGATGACGGCGACGGCGTCGGGGACGGCGAGGCGAGCGATCTTGCAGGCCTCGAGGATCTCCTGTCCGGCGATGTCGTAGCAGGCCAGGACGCCGACCGGTTTCGGCAGGTCGGTGAGCCACGCGGCGAGGCGTTCACGCTCGGCGGCGCGCATGCCCGACGGCTTCATCCGGAACTCGTACGGCGTCGCCCCGCGTCGGAGGACGTGGCCGGCGAACCACTCACTGCGCGTCACCGACCAGGCGAACCGTTCGTCGCCGCAGAACGCGAAGTTGCACAGGCCGCGTTCGGCGAAGTGGCCGATCGCCCAACGCGCGATCGTGCTGTCGTCGGTCTCGACTCCGGGGAGCTCTGGCACCAGGCGGGCGGCGCTGAGGTCGACGGTGGGAAGGCCGAGTCGTCTGATGAAACTGGCGGTCTCCTCGTTCTCGATGCGGGCCATGACGCCGTCGCCGTGCCAGCCCTCGAGCCAGGAGAAGTCGGTCTCATGCCGGCTGTGTTCGGCGAGGTAGATCGACCAGTGTGGGTGCTCCTCGACGTACTTCTTGACGCCGACGAGGAGCCCGCGGGCGTAGGCGTTCGAGGTTTCGACCAGCAGAGCGACGTGTCGCGTCTCCGTGACAACCATGTAAAAAACCTAAGCCCTAGCGCGGGATTACGCATGGTTTGCCCGTTGCGTCCTCCGTAACCTTCACGACACAGGAGGTCAACGATGACGCAGAGAGTACGGGTGGCCATCGCCGGGCTGGGGTTCGGGTCGGAGTTCGTGCCGATCTACCAAGCCCATCCGGACGCCGAACTCGTGGCCGTATGCCAGCGAACCGAGGCCGCTCTCAACGAGACAGCCGACCGTTTCGGGGTCGTGGGCCGGTATACGGATTTCGCCGCGATGCTCGAGAATCCGGACATCGACGCGGTGCACATCAACACCCCCATTCCCGATCACGCCGGCCAGACCATCGCTGCCCTCCGGGCGGGAAAGCATGTCGCGTGCACCGTGCCGATGGCCACGACCCTCGAGGAGTGCCGGGCGATCGTCGAGGCCGTGAGGGAGTCCGGCAAGAACTACATGATGATGGAGACCGTCGTCTACTCCCGCGAGTTCCTGCACGTCAAGGACCTTGTCGACAACGGTATCGTGGGTCGCATCCAGTTCCTCCGGGGTGCACACCACCAGGAGATGGCAGGCTGGCCCGGGTACTGGGAGGGTCTGCCTCCCATGTACTACGCGACTCATGCCGTGAGCCCCGTCCTGTCGTTGGCCGATGCCCTGGCGGAGAGCGTCGTGTGTCTCGGCTCAGGGCGGATCTCACCCGAACTCACCGCCAAGTACGGGTCGCCGTTCGCAGTGGAGAGCGCGCTCATCACGCTGCGGGACTCGCCCATCGGTGCGGAGATCGCACGTTCGTTGTTCGAGACGGCAAGGGAGTACGTCGAGAGCTTCGCCGTGTTCGGCGAGCTGGCGACATTCGAATGGGAACAGACTCAGGGATCGGGTCATGTTCTCCATGTCGGTGAGATTCCCAAGACCGTCGAGATCCCGGATTTCGCACACCGCCTGCCGCCGGAGGTCGCACCGTTCACGACACGGGGCGTCTATGACGCCGAGAACGAGCACCTTTCATTCATTCAGGGCAGTGGGCACGGAGGCTCGCACCCGCATCTGGCACACGAGTTTGTCCGCAGCATTCTCGAGGGCCGGGCTCCGGCGATCGACGAGGTCACGGCTGCCAACTGGACGTCGGTGGGGATCTGCGCCCACGAGTCCGCCATGAACGGCGGGGCTCGGGTGACGATCCCGGACTACACGAGCTGACACGCTGCCGCACACATCTGCGTGGGTCGTCTGACGACCATGCGCCGATCGCGCCCAACTGTGGGAGGTACCGATGACGCCTGCCTCGAGCCATTCGGACAGGTGCTATGCGAGGACCGCACGATGACCGCGGCGGTTCAAAGCCGGTTCGCCGAGTCCGCGCGGGATCGTCTGACGGCACTGCGAAGGCCCTCGGTCGTCGCCGTCGTCGTCGTGGCTGTCGCCGCGGCCGCGTGGGTGCTGGTATTCGCGAACGGGACGCCTGCCGGCGCCGCGGTTGACGACCCGGGCAAGTTCCTGGTGACGGCGCTGGACGCGGTGACCTTCGCCGGGCTGCTGTTCGTCGCCGCGTCGGGGTTCACGCTGATCTTCGGTCTGATGCGCACCGTGAACATGGCGCACGGCTCACTGTTCCTGCTGGCCGCCTACGTCGCCATCCGCGTGCAGGAGGCGATGGTGGGCCGGTCCCGCAACATCGACCCGGCCGACGTCGGCCTGCTCGACTGGCTGGTGCCGCTGCTGGCCGGCGCCGGCGTGGCGGCCGTCCTCGGTCTGCTGATCCAGCAGGTGTTCCTGCAGTGGAACGAGGGTCAGGAGATGCGGCAGACGCTGGTGACGCTCGCGATCACCGTCGTGCTCGCGGATCAGATGCTGCGTGAGTTCGGCGGCCTCGCGCAGCGAGTGGTCTGGCCGGGCGCGGTGACGCACTTCTTCTCCATCTTCGGTGAACGCTACGCCACCACCCGGCTCTTCATGCTCGCCATTGCCGTGCTGGTCGGTGTCCTGCTGTGGCTCTGGCTGACCCGGACGAGCGTCGGCATGGTCATCCGAGCGGGGGTGGACGACCGGCAGATGGTGCGTGGCCTCGGCATCAACATCCGCCGGGTGTTCGCTCTCACCTTTCTCGTCGGCTCGTTCCTGGCCGGTGTCGGCGGGGTTCTCGGCGCGTCGTTCGCCGGCGCCGCACCTGGCACCGACGGCAGCTGGCTGCTGAACGCGCTCGTCGTGGTGATCATCGGCGGGCTCGGTTCGCTCAAGGGCGCCGCCGCCGGCTCGCTGCTGTACGGCACGGTGGTCGCCTTCTCGCCCGCTTACCTGCCGAGCCAGTACTCCTACTACGCGATCATCATGACGTTCGGCCTCCTGGCGCTCGTGCTGGCCGTCCGTCCCTACGGGCTGTTCGGGAGGCCGGCATGAACCTGCGCGACCGCCTGACCGGGGCGAGGCTCGCCTTCGCCGGACTGGTCCTGATCATGGTCCTGCTGCCCAGTCTGGCCACGGCGTTCTTCGTCAACTTCGTCATGACCCAGACGCTGATCCTGGGGCTGGCCGCCGCGACGATCGTCTTCCTGGCCAAGTACGGCGGCATGACCTCGCTGGCGCAGCTGCTGATGTTCGGCATCGCCGGCTTCATGTTCGGCAACGCCGCCCTGGCCGGGGGCGCCCGGGGCCTGAACCTCGGCTGGCATCCGTGGGCCGCCGTGGGGTTCGCCCTGCTCGTCACGACGGTGGCCGCGTTCGTGCTCGGGGCGATCGCGAGCCGGACCACCGGCATCTACTTCCTGATGCTCACCCTGGTGTACGGAGTCATCGGCTACTTCGTGTTCGCCCAGATCGTCGAGATCTCCGGACCGGGCGGCATCACCAGCATCCAGCGTCCGGACCTGCTCGGACCACCCATCCGGCTCTACTACGCGGGCCTGCTGCTCTCCGTTCTGGCCTACCTCGGGTTCCGGGCCGTCCGGCGCACCGCGTTCGGGCTCGCGCTGCAGGGTGTCCGGGACGACCCGGTCCGGATGGCCTCCCTCGGATTCAACGTAGCGCTGCACCGGACGCTGGCGTTCACCATGGCCGGGTTCGTGGCCGGATTGGCCGGGCTGCTGAACGTGTGGTGGAACGGCCAGATCGATCCCGCGTCGATCTCCATCGGGCCCACGCTGATCCTGCTGATCATCGCCGTCATCGGTGGCATCTCGTCACTGGAAGGCGCCTGGCTCGGCGCGTTCGTCTACGTCCTGGTCTTCACCTACCTGCGCGACCTGCCGCTCGTCGACCGCATCGGCATCACCGAGGCGCGGTTCAACACCGTCATCGGCGTCATCGTCCTGGCGATCATGGTCCTCTCACCCGAGGGCCTGACGGGGATCGGCCAGCGGCTGCGCCGCCGCTTGCGACGTCGGGTCGCCGCCGAGGCGGCCCCGACAGCGGGCGATTCGCTACCCGTTCACACGACTCAGAAGGAACTCGGAGGGACACGACCATGAAAAGACTGAGGCGGCGCACAGCGCTGGCGCTCTCCATCACGACCGGCCTGGCGCTGGTGGCTGCGGGCTGTGGCGGCGGTGACGACGACTCGGCCGGACTGCCGGCAGACCAGCAGACGTCGGACGCCGACGGCTCGGCCGCTCCACCCACGGACGGCGAGGGGATCCGGCTGGGCATCCTCGGCCAGTGCGAGGGCCCGTTCGGCGGCTTCCACGAGGACGTCGTCGCGGGCACCACGCTGGCCCTGGCGCAGTTCGCCGGGGCGACGCCCAACTCGTCGACCAGCGCGCTGGAGGGATTCAGCGGGGCCGAGGTCGCCGGGACGCCGATCGAGCTGGTGGGCATCGGGTGCGGTGACGACACCGCCGACCGGATCCTCCAGGAGGTGCGCCGGCTGGTCGAGCAGCTCGGCGCGAACGTGATCATCGGGCCGTTGTCCGGCGACGAGGGCATCGCCATCGCCGAGTACGCGAAGGCGAACCCCGAGCTCACGGTGTTCGCGGGCATCTCCGGGTCGCAGGAGCAGACCCTGCAGGTGCAGGCGCCGAACTACTTCCGGTTCTACGGCGACGGGGCGATCTGGAGCGCCGGTCTGGGGGACCTGCTGCACAACCAGGAGGGCTGGGACACGGTCGCGGTCATCGCCGACGACTACAGCTTCGGGCACACGTCCGCGGCGGGGTTCGTCGCCGACTTCTGCGCCGTCGGCGGTGAGGTCACCCACCGGGTGTTCCCGCCGCTGGGCACCACCGACTACTCGTCCTACATCGCGCAGCTGCCGAACCCGGACGAGGTCGACGGCTACTTCTGGGCCGTCGGCGGTACCGGGACCCAGGCGGCCCTCGAGGCGTTCGTCAACGGCAAGGGCGACCTCACCGGTGATCAGCACGCCGGCAACCTGTTCTTCAACCCCGGCCTCGCGCAGGCGCTCGGGTCCGGTATCGCCGGGGCCTACGTGGGCGGGTTCGCCACGCTGCCGGGCGACGTCCGGACTCCGGAGATCGAGGAGTACCTGGCCGCCGCCGACGCCACCTGGGAGACCATCCCCGGCTCGCTGAGCGGCAACGAGCCCGCGCCGCCGTCCGTGGCCGCCGCCTTCGGCTTCTTCTACGGCTACTACACGGCCGGTGTGGCGCTGGTCGAGTCGCTGGAAGCGGTCGGTGGCGACGTCTCCGACCTCGGCGCCTTCCACGAGGCGATCTCGGGTCTCACCCTGGAGTTGCCCTATGGCGACATCAGTCTGGACGACAACCGCAGCGGCATCGTCGACGTGGGCCTGTCCCGGCTGGCCCTCGACGACTCCGGAGAGGTCGTCCAGGAGACCGTGGCCATCGTGCCCGGTGTCGACCAGACCTTCGGCGGCACGTTCAGCCCCGACACCCCGTCGCCCGGCCGCGATTTCCCGGCCTGTGAAGAGCGTGAGCTGCCCTGGGAGGGCAACGCCATCCCGGTCGTCGACGGCGTTCCGCAGAGCTAGGGGGACCATCATGGCTTCCGTCGTCCAGGTCCGCGCGGTCACAGTGGCGTTCGGGGGTCTGCGCGCCCTGCGCGGTATCGATCTCGACATCGCGCAGGGCGAGCGAGTGGCCGTCATCGGGCCGAACGGGGCCGGCAAGACGACCTTGTTCAACGTCATCGCCGGCGACATCGCCCCGACCAGCGGTGCGGTGGTCATCAGAGGGCAGGACTGCACCTACCGGCCGTCGCGGCACCGCCCGCGCCTCGGCCTCGCGCGGACCTACCAGAAGGCGCGCGCCTTCGCCGGGCTGACGGTGCGGGAGAACATCTACCTCGCGCTCGCGGGTCATCGGGGCCGGCACCGGGCGCTCTGGCAGTCGCCGACCGATCACAGGATGCGGGACGAGGCCGCCGAGGTGGCGTCGCGGGTCTGGCTCGCCTCGCAGCTCGACGAGGTCGCTGGCGAGCTCGCGCACGGACAGCGGCGACAGCTCGAGCTGGCGATGGCGATTGCCACCCGGCCGGACGTGATGCTGCTCGACGAACCGGCCTCCGGTCTCTCTCGTGGTGAGCGGGAGCGGCTCGTCGAGCTGCTCGAGTCGTTCGACGACCAGCTGACCCTGCTGGTCATCGAGCACGACATGGACGTCGCGTTCCGGATCGCGCAACGGGTGGTCGTCATGGCCGACGGCGAACAAGTGATGGCCGGAAGCCCCGAGCAGGTCCGGAGCGATCCGCACGTCCATCAGATCTATCTCGGCACGGAGGCGGCGGTATGACACCAGACGCGCTGCTCGAGGTCCGCGGTCTGCAATCCGGGTACGGAGTGTCCCAGGTTCTCGACGGTCTGAGCTTCAGCATGGGGGTCGAGTCGGTCGCCGTCGTCGGGCGCAACGGGATGGGCAAGACCACGCTCTGCGACACGCTGGTCGGATTCGTGCCACCTTCCGGCGGCGAGGTCCGGCTGGCGGGCCGCAGGCTCGACGGAATGGCCCCGGAGACGATCGCCCTCGCCGGCATCGCCTATGTTCCCCAGGGCCGCCGGCTCTTCCCGTCGCTCACCGTCGACGAACACCTCGCGATGCTGGCCCGGCGAGCTCGGGGCCGGCGGTGGACGCCCGACGCGGTCTACGAGCTGTTCCCCCGGCTGGCCCAGCGCCGGCACCACGGCGGGGCGGATCTGTCCGGCGGGGAGCAGCAGATGCTCGCCGTCGGGAGGGCACTTCTCCTCAACGCGCCGCTGATCGTGATGGACGAGCCCTCCGAAGGGCTGGCGCCCACGATCGTCGACGTGCTGGTCGAGGCCGTCCATCACCTCGTGGCGGAGGGTGTGGCGGTCCTCGTCGTCGAGCAGAACCTGCGCGCCGCGGTGCGGATGGCGGACCGGCAGCTCGTCATGGTCTCCGGCCGGATCGAGGCGGAGTTCAGCGGTGACGAACTGCTGGACCGGCCAGAACTTCAGCGGCGCTACCTCGGGGTCGGCACCGCTGCGCAGGTCGCCACCGCAACCCAGCAGACAGAAGGGGAGCACGCATGAGCTCGACGAGAGCGCTGGGGGCCAACACCTGGATCTGGACGTCTCCGCTGACCGACCGGCGTCTGGCCGAGTTGGCACCGCGGATCCGGGGGTGGGGCTTCGACGTCATCGAGCTCCCGGTCGAGACCGTCGGCGACTGGGACCCCGACCGGGCGGCGACCCTGCTCGACGGGCTCGGCCTGTCCGCGACGGTCGTCGTCGGCATGGGGCCGGGGCGCGAGCTGGTGAGCACCGATCGGGAGACGATCCAGACGACGCGCGACTTCCTGCGCCACGTGATCGACGTCGCGGCGGCGGTCTCGTCGCCGGTGGTCGCCGGTCCGATCTATACCTCGGTCGGGCGGACGTGGCGCATGGGCGACGCGGAGCGGCAGGGTTGCTACGAGCAGCTGCGCGACAGCCTCGGGCCGGTCGTCGGACACGCGATGGACGCCGGCGTCACGGTCGCTGTCGAGCCCCTCAACCGCTTCGAGACCAGCCTGCTCAACACGGTCGACCAGGCACTGGAGGCGCTGGACGGCCTCCCTGCCGCGGGCTGCGGCGTGGGCCTGGACC
>NZ_QVAI01000041.1 GCF_003427025.1 Jiangella endophytica | reverse complement strand
TCCGCTGCGCATGGCGCTCATCCCGGCGGCTCGACGGGTGGCAGCGGGCGAACGGCGGGACCGGCCAGGACGCGGCCATCGGTGGCGAAACGGGACGCGTGGCACGGGCAGTCCCAGGTGCGTTCGGCGTCGTTGAACACGACGAGGCAGCCGAGGTGGGTGCAGCGAGCCGACCGGCAGTGCAGCATGCCGTCGTCGTCGCGGTAGGCGGCGATCGCCCGGGTCCCGGCCGCGACGACCCGGCCGTGACCGGCAGGGATGGAGTCCGTGCCGTGCCGCGCCACCGCCGTGTCCATCCGGTCGCCGATCAGCCTGGCGGCCACGTATGCGTTTGCCTTGACGAATTCCGCAGCCGACTGCCGGACGGTGCGGCGGGCCGGGTCCAGGAGTCCGGCCAGCGGGTTCTCCTCGCCAGTGATCAGATCGCGCAGGAGGAGGCCGGCGAGGGTGCCGTTGGTCATGCCCCAGTGCCCGAAGCCGGTGGCGACCCAGACGTTGCGGGCGCGCGGGTGGAAGCGGCCGACGTAGGGGAGCGCGTCGACGGTGGTGAGGTCGTGCGCGAGCCAACGGTACGGAACCTCCTGCACCGGAAACCGCTGCTGGGCCCACCTGGACAGATCGTCGTAGTGCCGGGCGACGCTTGCGCGGGCGCCGACCCGGTGCGGTTCGCCGCCCACGATGAGCAGCACACCGCCGTCGTCGAGCGGGGTCGTACGGATCGAGTGCCGATCCTCTGCTGAGATGTACATGTCGTGGGGGACCGCACCGAGATCCGCCCGGCCCGCGACAACGAGGTCGCGACGCGGTTCGAGACGGGCGAAGAAGAGGCCCCGGTCGAAGATCGGATAGTGGGTGGCGACGACGACGTGCCGTCCATGTACCGAACCGCTTGTGGTGTCGACGACACACGGGTCGCCCTCGGTGAGACCGGTAGCCCGCGTCCCGGTGACGATATCGCTGCCGTCGCCCGGGATCATGGCGGCCAGCGCAAGCAGCCAGCGGCGCGGATGGAACTGGGCCTGGGCTGTGAATCGGATGGCACCCGCCACCGGGAGCGGCAGATCCGTTCCGGTGACGAACGACGCCGGCAGCCCGGCCTCGAGCGCGGCGTCCGCTTCGGTCCGTAACTGGGATACCGACGACTCCTGTTCGGCGTAGACGTAGCTGTCGCGGCGGGACAGGTCCGCCTCGGCGCCCAGCACCGCGGCCTCGGACACGATCCAGTCGATCGCCAGCTGCTGCCCCGTTCCGTAGGCTCGGGCGGTCTCCGGTCCGAAGGACCGGGTCAGCGTGGAGTAGATCGTCGAGTGCTGGCTCGTCACCTTCGCCGTCGTGTGACCGGTGACGCCGGTGGCCAGCTGATCGTCGGCCTCGATCAGTGCGACGGTCATACCGGCGCGTTTGAGCAGATAGGCCGTGGTGATCCCGGCGATACCGGCACCGACGACGTCGACGTCGCGGCCGGAGGGCGGCGTGCGGGACGTCGGCGGCGGGTCGCCAGTGCCGTCCAGCCAGAAGGAGCGAGACCGCATCCGTGCCTCCGGTCCGAGCGGATCCGGATCCCGCTCGTTCGGTCACTACCCGGGCAAGCAGCCGACACACTCGGCGCGGTGCGATCGCCGAAGCGCGTTTGTCCGATTGCTGCAGCGGGCAAATCGGTGCGGGGTCGGCTGGAGCCTCTCCAGCCGACCCCGCCACGATCGGTCGCCGGGAGAGCGCCATTGTCCCTCGGCGCTCGCCCCCAGCGCGTTCAGACCGACTGGCGTCCAGGTCCGCGATGATGTGCCTGGACCCGCGAGTACGATCTCGACCGGTCGACGGGGTCGCGGTCGGCGACGTCGATCCGGACCGGCATCTCGGCGGAGGGCAACGCGGCGAACCTGATGGGCGCAACGCCGAAGAGCATGTGGCCGGCGGTCAAGGCGATGCTGCACAGCGTCTACGACCGGCCCGACGCACCAGCGGTGGCCGCGCAGTTCGACCGGCTGCTGGACTACGTCGCCGGCAAGCTCCCCCAGGTCCACGACCACCTCGATGCCGCCCGCGACGACATCCTGGCCTTCACAGCGTTCCCCAAGGACGTGTGGACACAGATCTGGTCCAACAACCCCGCCGAGCGGCTCAACCGAGAGATCCGCCGACGCACCGACGCCGTCGGGATCTTCCCGACCCGCGACGCCATCGTCCGCCTCGTCGGCGCCGTCCTGGCCGAGCAGACCGACGAATGGGCCGAGGGCCGCCGCTACCTCGGACTCGACCTGCTCACCCGCTGCCGCATCAACATCACACCCACCACCGACACCACGATCGGAGCCGAACACCTCCCAGCACTCACCACCTGACCGCACCCACCGAAGGGAAACGCAGCGTCACACCACTATCTGGGATTTAACCTCGTCCGCGCTGGTCATCGACGTGTGATGGTGGCTTGGCGAGAGCTCATGGCTGCTCTGGTTGCTGTACTTCGCTGCTGTACGGCCCAGCGCCCCCGTGCCGGGATACGGCAACGGTGGCCGTCCCGACACGGGGACTTGACCGCCTCGTCGCGGGGGGCGTGGGCGAGGCGACCCGCGCAATTTTTTTAGCGCAGGACCTGTCTCATCGTCAAGGGGGCAGTCGCCGCATGCCCATACTCCCCCCCCATCCCCCTCATAACTGCCGCCCCTTAGGCCGACCGAGCGTGTCAAGGGTCGACGAAGTCGATCACGTAGTGACGCGAAGCGCCCTTGATTCGCGACGTGGAGGCCGGACGATCGGGGCATGAGGGGGATGGGGGAGGACCGCCCAGCTCGGACGGGCACGGGGTTCACCCCAGTGGCACTGAACGGCTCGGTTCGTCTCGTGGTCGTCGGCGGTGGGCTGGTGCGTGGGCCGCCTCGTTCTGGTCGGTAGCCGTCGTGCGGTTGTTGGATCACCAGGCCGGTGACAGGTGAGATGCGTTCTCACTTCGTCACCGGCCTGTTCTGCTTCCGTGCCGCCCGCCCGGCTGTGCCCGGAACGGCCGCTAGGCCGCACGCCCGGTGTAGCCGGGAGGGCGGCTGCCGCCTTGAAAAAACGGAGCTGACCCAGAAGCCCACATCCGATTCCATCCCCACTCAGATCCGCGACAACCCCGCCGAGCGCACCGCGTGGCGGGTCAAGTCCGACGACGCCGCCACCGCGATCCTCGGTGACAGCGTCGGCAAGAACACATCAGCCCGGTGTCGATCCCCAAAGACCGGGCCGGAATGGCCGTCGTCGACAGCCCGGCCGGCGGCCTTGAACTGGTTCGGTTCCCGCTCGTGCCCGGCCACGTCGCCGACACCATCGCCGCCCGCACCACGCACTTGCGCCGCACTATCCACCCCGGCTCTGCCCGGTTCTTCCCGCCCACCGTCGACGGCCGCACCGCACCCCCGCCGCCCCCGGCCCGGCTCACCGCCGTCCCCGGCCGTGACTCTCGTCCGGCGGTGGCGGCATGATCGCCCAGTGGTGGCCGCTCTGTGCTCGCGCAAGACCCGGCTTGGCACCGCTCCGCACACGGCCCCGTCGCCGTCTGCGGCGTTGTTGCTGACCTGTTCACGCCGTGGGAGCGGGACGTGCCACCCGGCCAGATCATGTGCGCTGACTGTGAGGAGGACTAGCTACCATGATCCGCGTCCGCATCTATGGCAGCTGTGTTGACTGCCGCGCCTTGGCCGACCTGCTGTCGGACCTGTATGACGTGATCGAGACGACCGAGGAGGAGTACCGCCCCGCCGACGGCAACCGCCCCGCGGAATGGGTCGTCACCATCCGTGCCCGGGGCCGGTCGTGACCTCGACCGCCGCCCTGGACGCCCTCGACTTGGACCAGCTCGCCGCCCGGCTCTCCGTGTCGCGGGCTGAGCAGTCCACGCGAGGGTGCACGAACCCGATCCGCCTGACCGGCTCGTCGGTGCATGTCGATGCTGTGACGGGTGAGGTCGTCGGCACGCCCCGCAGGTCGACGACCAGTCTTCGTAGCGCCGATGGGCCTCGACCGCCCATCACGACGGCAGATCGGGTGCCGCGGCGCTCAGATCACAGGTGAGGCCGAAGTGGTCGCTGGCCCAGGTGCCATGTGTCGGTTCGTCGAACAAGCGGCGGCATGAGGCGATGGTGGCCGCTGCAGGGGCATGGTTGGGGCAGCGTAGGAGGATGTAGTCGATGCGGCGGCCGGAGATGCGGCGCCAGTCCGACGTGACGAGGGGGTTGTCGGTGGTGAAGGTGAGCCCAGGATCGCTGGGGTTGGAGAACTCCCAGGCGTCCTGGTAGGCGACGCTGTTGCCGGCGAGCGACTGCCGGCCGGTCCAAAAGCGCATGCTCGCCGAGTCCGGCCGGGCATCCATGTCTCCGGCGACCACGACGGCTACTGGGCGCCGTTCGGCGAGCTGGTCGATGAAGAGGGCCGCGCGCACGGATTGGATCTCGCGCTCCTGCTCTGCCTCGAGCCGCCAGCTCGGCTTGTGGGTTGGCAAACAGCAGGGGCCCGAGGGATGTCGTCACCTCGACGGCTGCGCACTGACCTGTGAAGTCGTCCGGGTTCGCGCCTTCGGCCCAGAGGTCGAGCTCATTGACGCGGACGGGTTCCATGCGGCTCACGATGGTGCAACCGACTCCATCAGCGGTTCGGCGTCCGTGGTGGATGACGGTGTAGTCAGGACCGAACAGATCCGCGGCCTGGTCGTAGTCCTCTGTGAGCACGGATTCCTGGAGTGCGACGAGATCGGGTGCGAGCTGAGCGAACACGTCGCGCAGGAGTTTCCGTCGAGCGGGCCAATTGCCGTGCCGTGCCCAGATGTTCTGGGTTGCCACGCGGACTCGCGGCCCCATCCCGGGTGAGGTGGTCATGCACCGACGTATACCCGTCTGCGGCTGCGGCTTACGGCGGGCGAGGCTAGCGGAGCGCATGACGCTGCCACGGGTCGGACGCTCATGACCTGGGGATGGACTAACGGGCACCTCCGGGAACGCACGGTGCGGGTAGCTGGTGGAGCGCCGCGGCGGCTGCGTGATGAGGCAACACCGTGCCGGGGAGGTCAGATCGGCCCGGTTCGGCGCATGTCGTGGGACGGGTCGGGTACGGGCCCGGCCAGGTCGCGACGGGCGACCGGAGGGGTGAGGACGATGGCTGAGAGCCGTGATGTGGTGGATCTGATCGAGAAGGACCACAGGGAGATCGAGCGGCTCTTCGAGCTGTTGCGTAGTGATCCTGGGCGGCGGGATCTGGCGGTGACCGAGGTGACGGCGCTGCTGGTCGCGCACAGCCGAGCCGAGGAGGCTGCGGTGTATCCCGTCGCGCGGGACGAGGCCGGCGAGACTGACGAGGTGGCGCACAGCCAGGAAGAGCATGCCGTGGCCGAGGCGATCCTCGAACGGCTCGCCGCGATGGACGCGCACGATCCCCGGTACGAGGCGGTGCTGCGCGAGCTGGTCGAGTCCGTCGGTCATCACGTCGAGGAGGAAGAGAACACCGTTCTGCCCGGCATGCGGCAGCGGCTCAGCGACGAGCGACGGGCGGAGCTGGGGGAGGCGTTCCTGGCGGCCCGGGCCGAGCACCTCGGCGACCGGCCCGGCGACACCACTCGCGCGGACCTGGCCCAGCAGGCGCGCAACCTTGGCGTTGACGGCACCTCGTCGATGTCCAAGGAGGAACTGCGCGACAAGGTCACGCCCGACTGAGGGCGCTGCGGCCATGGCGACGATCCGAGGCGCTACCGGCAACGCCCTGTACTACGAGGACTCCGGCGGTCCCGGCCGCCCGGTCGTCCTCATCCACGGGTGGCCGTTGAGCGGGCGGATGTGGCAGCCGCAGGCGGGGCCGCTGGCCGCTGCCGGGTACCGCGTTGTCGCCTACGACCGGCGTGGTTTCGGAGAGTCGGACAAGCCGCAGGACGGGTACGACTACAACACCCTCGCTGCCGATCTCGCCGCCGTGATGGACGGGCTTGACCTGCGCGACGCCACCCTCGTCGGGTTCTCGATGGGCGGTGGCGAGGTCGCGCGCTACCTGACCGTCCGCGGCGTCGGCCGGGTGCGGAGCGTGGTGTTCGCATCCGCCGTCACGCCGTATCTGCTGCGGACGGACGACAACCCAGACGGGCCGCTGACCAGAGACGAGGCGGAGAAGACGGCCGAGGCGCTGGCAGCGGACCGCGAGCGGTTCTTCGACGGTCTCACCCGGGATCTCTACACGGCCGGTGGCGAGCTCAGGGTCTCCGAGAACGTCCGGCGGGCGACCTTCGACCTGTGCCGCCGGGCGGGCAAGGTCGCCGCCCTCGAAACGCTGGCGGTGCACGACACCACCGACTTCCGCGCCGACGTGGCGAAGGTCGCGGTGCCGGCGCTGGTCCTGCACGGTGACGCCGACCGGAGGGTGCCGTTCGAAGGGTCCGGCCGGCGCACTCACGAGGCGATCGAGGGCAGCGAACTGGTGCTCGTCGAAGGCGGTCCGCATGGGATGAACGTCTCGCACGCGCCCGAGGTCAACCGGGCGCTGCTCGCCTTCCTGAGCGGCACTGAGCATGGCTAGGGAGGTCATCATGCGGAATCTGAGGCGCTGGGGCGCGGTGTACGTGCTGGTCCTGTTGTTCCTCGGCTCCTGGCTGGGGCAGTTCTTCACCCAGCTGTCGGAGTTCCGCAGCGATCAGCGGGCCCTCGGCCAGCCGTTCACATGGTCGGACTATCTGGCGTCGTTCTTCGCCTCGACGTTGGAGAACTGGCAGAGCGAGTGGCTGCAGCTGGTCTTTCAGGCTGTCCTCCTGCTGGCCGCGAAACACCTGCTGTTCCAGGCCGACGCCGAGGACCTGGAACGGATCGAGCGGAAGATCGACACCATCCACGAGAAGGTCGGCGCCGGACCAGCCGGCCCCGAACGGGGCGACGACGCCGCGATCGACCCCGAACCCCGGAGCTGACCTGTGTCAGGAGAGGAGCGACCATGACGTTCGGATACTTCCTCGCCAGCGAGGACTGGGAGCCGCGGGAACTGGTACGACAAGCCGTCCGGGCGCAGGAAGCCGGCTTCCAGGCGTTGTGGATCTCCGATCACTTCCATCCATGGACCGATCAGCAGGGGCACAGCTCGTTCGTCTGGTCGGTGATCGGCGCGCTGTCGCGTGAGACCGATCTGCCGATCACGACCGCCGTCACATGCCCGACCGTGCGTATCCATCCAGCCATCATCGCGCAGGCCGCGGCGACGAGCTCGGTGCTGCATGGGGGAAGGTTCGTGCTCGGGGTCGGCAGCGGCGAGGCTCTCAACGAACAGGTCACGGGTTCGCCGTGGCCGCTCGCGCCGACCCGGCTGGCCATGCTCGAGGAGGCCGTTGAGATCATGCGCGAGCTGTGGACCGGTGACGTCGTCACTCGGGCCGGTGAGCACTACCGCGTCGAACACGCACGCCTCTACACCTCGCCGAAGACACCTCCGCCGGTCTACGTGTCAGCCTTCGCGCCTGCGGCCGCTAGGTTGGCGGGGCGGATCGGCGACGGCCTGATCTCGACGATTCCCGATGCGGATCTCGTCGCCTCCTTCGAGCGGGCCGGGGGAGTCGGCAAGCCCACTCAGGGTGGTGTGAAGGTCTGTTACGGCGCGGAAACCGCGGAGGCGGTCGGCACCGCGTACCGGCTCTGGCCCAACGAAGGGCTCCCGGGGGAGCTCGCTCAGGTGCTGCGCACGCCGGAGCACATGATGCAGGCGTCGAGCCTGGTCACGCCCGAGCAGATCGCGGCGTCCCATGCGTGCGGGCCAGACCCTGGACGTCACGTCCAGGCGATCACCGAGTACCTCGACGCCGGATACCGCGACGTCTTCGTCAACCAGATCGGGCCCGATCAGGACGCCTTCTTCGACTTCTACGCCGCCGAAGTCCTCCCGCGGCTCAAAGGCGAAGACGACCACGAATTCGTGCCCGGCCGCGGCTAGCCGGCGTCGCCGGGGAGGAGGACGCGTCCCACTCGTTCTCGGGGCGGTCGAACGCGCGATGTGTCGCATTGTCAAAGACTCCGCTGTTGCCGCCGTCATCGCCGCCTGCGTTCACCGTCGCTCGTGACTCCCCGCGCGTCGCCATTTCCCCGTCCGCCACGGGGTCGACGCCGTCCGGTGTCTCAGCCTGTCGACTGCAGTGGCGTCACCGTCGAGTCCGGTGGCCTTCTGTGCTCGTCCAGGTGGCGCACGGGTTGCAGCGGTACCTCAGCGGTGCGTTCGGTGATCGCCTCGAGATGGCTGAGCATGATGCCCTCCCGCAGCGCCCACGGACAGATCTCTGCACTCGAAACGTTGAGCGCCGCCATGGTCGGTCGTGCCGGCGACGACGATGCCGGCGATCAGCTGACTGGCTCGGGCTGCTGAGACCCCTCGTAGCTTGGCGCGTTCGGCGGCGGACATCGCGGCTAGCCGCGGCAGCCAGCGGCGGACGTCGCGACGAGCCAGTTCGCGCCGCACGAAGGGCCCCTTGCGCTGGCGTGCTGCGCCGGCCAGCCGGGCCAGTTGCTTGAATGTCGTCGAAGTGGCGATGACCCGGCGCGGCTGGCCTTCCCAGCGCAGCCGGTCGGCGACCTCGCCGACGGTGTCGCGGACGTGGCGGCGCAGCTCGCGCAACTGGTCGGGGCTGGGCGGGTCGTCAGGGAGCAGTTGCCAGGTGAGCTGGCGGGCACCCAGCGGCAGCGAGATCGCGAGATTGGGCTCGGCGTCGCGGCCGAGCGCTATCTCCATCGAGCGCCGCGGATGTCGAGCAGCAACGGCCGACCGACTGACCAGCGGTACCATCGGTGCACCGCGAGATAGGTCAGCCGTGCCTCCAGTTCGCCGGTGAGGAGCTGCGGCCGGACGCCGGCGCCGTGCGATGTCGCCGAAGCACGTTTGTCCGGCGCCATTCCCGCTCTTTCCCATCCACCCTGAATAGATCAGTATTTCGCCTACCTCGGACATTTGGAACGCAGGTCCTGGGCGGGCTCGCTGGGAGGGGCAGGGCAGCGCTTCCCAGGCCAACAGGGCACGTCGCCCCCTAACCCGGGAGACTCTGGGTGCCGCTCCTCATCGATTGACGTCCCGAGAGCAGAGCATGCGTCCTTCTGGGCTACTAGATGATCGTCCGCAGGGCCGGCGTCAGGCCAGACTCGGTCTAGGCGCTCGGCGGGACGCTCTATTTGGGCTGCCCACCCGGCTTGCGGGTGTGGCTCTATTCCGGTTTGCGGACCGTCGGGCGCCGTGACGAGGCGTGGCTCAAGAGGGGACTGCCCAGCTCGGAGTAGCGATGCCCACCTCGCTGTCCCATCCATTCACGGCAGAGCGCGAGTGCATCCATGAAGAAGATCGTTATCGGGGTCGATCCCCACAAGCTGTCGGCCACGATCGAGGTCGGCGACCAACGAGAGAATGCCCTCGGTTCGGGAAGGTTCACCACCGACCAGGCCGGCTTCGCGGCCATGCGGAAGTACGTGAACCAGTGGCCGGACCGGGAGTGGGCTGTGGAAGGAAGCCTCGGTGTGGGCCGTCCGCTGGCGCAGCGGCTGTTGGAGGCCGGCGAGCGCGTGGTCGATGTCCCGGCCAAGCTCGCGGCCCGTGCACGCCTCTTGGACACCGGGCATGGCCGCAAGACCGACGCCCAGGACGCGCATTCGGTCGCGGTGGCCGCCGTCCGCGCCAAGAACCTGCGTGTCCTCGCGCCCGATGGCCAGCTGGAGGCGCTGAGGATGCTCGTGGACCACCGCGACCAGCTGTCGAATCAGCGGGTGGCGACCGTGAACCGGTTGCAACGTCTGCTCGCCGAGCTCACACCCGGCAACGCGAAGAGGACATCACCGCCCTGCAGGCAAAGGCGATGCTCGCCAGCGTTCGTCCTCGCGACGTCGTCGGGAAGACCCGCCGCCGCATCGCCGCGGACGAGCTGGCCAACCTGATGGCGATCGAGAAGAAGGTCAGAGCGCTCACCGTCGAGATCAAGGCCATCGTCAAGGAGCGTGGCTCGAACCTGATGGGCCTCTCTGGTGTCGGCCCCGTCGTCACGGCGCGCATTCTCGCCGACGTCGGCGACGTCGCGCGCTTCGCTGACCGCAACAGGTTCGCGTCTTGGACCGGGACCGCCCCACTCGACGCCTCCTCTGGTGAGCAGACCCGCCACCGGCTCTCCCGGGCCGGGAATCGCCGGATCAACCGGATGCTGCACATCGCCGCGACCACCCAGATGCGGCTAGACACCGAAGGCCGGGCCTACTACCGACGCAAGCTCGCCGCCGGCAAGACCCGCATGGAAGCTTGCGCTGCCTCACACGACGGATCTCCGACGCGGTCTACCGGCAGTTGGTCGCCGATGCTCGCGCCGCCGACAACATCGAGGAGCTTGGAACGGGCCCGGGAGGGCACTGCGGGGCGACTCATCAATCCAGCGCGGTCGACCTGCCCCCGCACATCGACACTTCGGATCAGCCACTCACCGGGCCCGCGGAACCGACGCTACAACCGAGCCCACGCTCCCGGAAGCCCGCGGCCAAGAATCCCTCAAACGAGCCGGTTGACAACAGAGGGGAGCCGGAACGATGTCACCATCGGGGATCAGCGGTCTGGGCGGATGGCGGCGGCGGCACGTTGATCGCCGGTCAGAGCTGGACGGCTGGTCAGGGTGCACGATCGGGCCGGTGCCGCCGAGGCGGTTCCAGAGCGTGGAGCATGGCTCGCGGAGCGTCGGCAACCGGTCCGGAGACTGGCACCGGCACATCCTCACCGTGATCGGCTGGCGACGCCCACGTCGCGGCTGGTGCCTCGGGTTCGCCGTCGCGGCAGCTTATGAGGGGCGCTGCGTTCAGCTTTCGTCGACGTCGGCCTGGGCCGGATCATCTGCATCTGCCAGCTCGACAACCAGGCGCAGTGCCTGTGCGTCGGAGTTCAGTCCTGCGGTCAGGATGCCGTCTCGCGTCGTTGGGCTCGCTGTGGGTCGAATCTACGGGTGTGTTGATTTCCTGTAGCATGCAGTCGGGCTCACCGAGGTCCTGGATTGAGCTCGCCTTTCACCGGAGGTCCAGGCGTCGATTCGAGGAGTTGGGTCGATGAGGATCGTCGCCCTGGTCAAGCACGTTCCGGACGCCACCGCGGACCGGTCTTTCGCTGCCGACAACACCACCGATCGTGCCGGTGTCGACGGCTTGTTGTCCGAGCTCGACGAGTATGCGGTCGAAGAGGCGTTGAAGGTCGCCGAT
>NZ_QVAI01000040.1 GCF_003427025.1 Jiangella endophytica | reverse complement strand
CTGCGCATCGCCGACGGCGAACGGCGGAATTGAGCGTGGTCGACTCAAGTTATATCGGTCAGACCTGGTGATCCCAGGTACTTTGACCGAGAAGGAGAGTCGCCATGAGCACCACCCTCGTACCGTTCGCCGACGTCGACCGGCTGTTCCGCACCTTCTGGGACACGCCCGCGACCGCCGGCCCCGCCAAGGGCTTCGCGCCCGCCGCCGACGTCGCTCGCGAGGGCGACGACCTGGTGGCCCGCTTCGACCTCCCGGGCCTGGACCCGGAGAACGACGTCACCGTCGAGGTCGAGGGGCGCCGGCTCGTCGTACGCGGCGAGCGCAAGGACGTCCGCGACGAGAACACCAACGGCCGCCGGCTCCGTGAGGTCCGCTACGGCAGCTTCCGTCGCACGGTCGCTCTGCCGGTCGCGGCCGACCCGAGCGCGGTCAGCGCCGGCTACGACGCCGGCGTCCTGACCGTCACGGTGTCCGGCGTGTACGCGGGCACCTCGCCCACCCGCATCGAGGTGCAGCGCGCCGCCTGACCCGTCGCGGCGAAACACACCGACGGCCGGGGCGGTCCAGACGGACCGCCCCGGCCGTTTCGCGTCCCCGGGGTCCCGTCGGGGTCGCGGTGGTGTCAGGGCTCGATACCGACCACGGAGTCGACCCGTAGCGGCGTGCCCTGCTGGCACGTGGTCATGACGCCAGGCTGCGCCTCGCCGGTGACCTGCACTTCACGGCCGGACGCGATGAGCTCCTGGTCGCCGCCCATCAACAGGTAGCCGTCGAGCAGCCAGCAGCCTGACTCGACGCCCGGCACCGGGAATCCGGTCAGCTGGACGGAGCCCGGAGTCGTGGTGGGCTGCGGGACCGGGGTGTCCGACGGCGTCGGCTCCGGCGTGGTGCCCGGATCGGTCGGCAGGCCGGTCGGGTCGCCGGTCGGCGGGCCCGTCGGCTCGCCCGTCGGCAGCGACGGCTCGTCCGTCGGCGAGGTCGGCGTGTCGCTGGGTTCGCCCGTCGCCGTGGACGACTCGGTGGGGTCGTCGCCACCCGTCGTCGGAACGTCGTTGCCGCACCCCGCCAGCAGCAGGACCGCCGTTGCGGCGGCGGCCATCAACACCCGGTTCACCCTCACGATGATCAGACGTCCGGCGCCCTGCGGTGGTTCCGGCAGCCGCTAGGGTGACAAGCGTGATCTGGACCGTCTCCACCGACGTCGGACGCATCGTCGTCCGCGAGCAGCTGGAGCCGGACGACGAGCCCGGGATCCTGGAGCTCTTCGCCGCCTGCGACGACTGGTTCGAGGCCGTCAACGGCACCCCGTCCGGGCCGGGTGACGTCCAGAGCCTCTTCTACGCGCTCCCCGAGGGCACGTCGTTCGACGACAAGCGGCTGTTCACCGTCCGCGACGGCGACAAGATCGTCGGACTGATCGACGTCGTGCTCGGATTCCCGCACCGCACCGCCGCCGCGGTCGGCCTGTTCCTCGTCGCACCGTCGCACCGCGGCCGCGGACTCGGCGCCGCCGTGGCGAACGTCCTGCTCGCCGAGGCCCGCGAGGGCGGCATCGACACCGTCACGGCATCGGCACACGACACCTGGCCGCAGGGGCAGACGTTCCTGCGCGCGCTCGGCTTCACCGTCGGACCGCCGGCAGAGCCGTCCGGCAACCGCGTCAGCGGCCCCGGCGAGGCACCGGTCCGGCGCGCCACACTCACCCTCCAGCCTTAACGCAACCAAGTGTTGCGCATCGCCCAGTCCTGCCCTACAGTCATACGCAACCACTAGTTGCGAGAAGGCGGGACGGCGAGATGGAGTACGGCAGCATCGAGCGGGAGATCCACATCGAGGCCGCTCCCGAGATCGTCTACGAGGTCGTCAGCACGCCCGAGCACCTGCGCGAGTGGTGGCCCGACGACGCGGAGCTGGCCCCGATGCCCGGCGCGACCGGCACCATCACCTTCGGCGACCCGGCGAAGCCGGACGCCACGGTCCAGGCGCTCACCGTCGTCGAGGCCGACCCGCCGCGCCGGTTCGCGTTCCGCTGGATCTACGACGACGGCGACGCCGCCGCGCCGGGCAACTCGCTGCTGGTGACGTTCGACCTCGTCCCGTCCGGTGCGGGCACACTGCTCCGGTTCACCGAGTCGGGGTACCGCGAACGTGGCTGGGAGGCGGCCGTGCTCGAGGAGATGTACCGCGACCACGTCACCGGCTGGGACTACTTCCTCCCCCGCCTCGTCGGCTACCTCGACCGGCTGGTGTCGGCGCCTTGACCGGCGCGATCGACGACGAGCTCTGGTCGGCGGTCGGCGACCCGACCCGCCGGCGAATCCTCGACCTGCTGCTGACCGGTGGCGGCGGCACGGCCACGACGCTGAGCGAGAGCCTGCCGGTCTCGCGGCAGGCCGTCGCCAAGCACCTCGGCGTGCTCGACCGGGTCGGGCTCGTGCACGGCACGCCGTCCGGCCGTGAGCGCCGTTACGACGTCGACGAGGCGCAACTGGCCCGCGCGGTCGCACAGCTGACGTCCGTCGGCGCGACCTGGGACGCCCGACTGAACCGCATCAAGCGCCTCTCCGAGGCGATCCAGCGCCGTCGGCAGGGCTGACCTCGACGAACGACCCCCACACGCCGTCACGACCGTGGCGGCGCCACCCCGCCGCGCCCGAAAACCGGGCGCATCCGAGGAAGAGGAAGCACCATGGTGGACATCCTGCACCGCGTCGGCACGACCGCATCGCCCGAGGCCGTCTACACGGCACTGACCACGATCGACGGGCTGGCCGGCTGGTGGACCGAGAAGACGACCGAGGCCGGCGACGACGTGATCCGTTTCCGGTTCGACCGTCCGCAGGGCGAGGACGGCTTCGACATGTCGGTCCTGGAGACCGTGCCCGGCAAGCTCGTGCACTGGGAGGTCGTCGCCGGCCCCGAGGAATGGGTCGGGACGCACGTCCGGTTCGAGCTGAAGCAGGAGGACGGCTACACGGTCGTGCTGTTCCGGCACGAGGGCTGGCGCGAGCCGGTCGAGTTCATGTACCACTGCAGCACGAAGTGGGCCACGTTCCTCATGAGCCTCAAGGAGCTGACCGAGACCGGCGCCGGCCGACCGGCGCCGGACGACGTCCGCATCAGCAACTGGCACTAACCACGCTGAGTGCGCCGGTAGGTGGTGACCAGGACACCGTCGCCGTAGGTCGTGGCCCCGGTGAGCGTCCACGCGAGCTTGTCCGGCGTCGCGGTCCAGAGGGTGCGGCCGTGGCCCAGGATGACGGGGAACGTCATGAGGTGGATCTCGTCGACCAGGTCATGGGCGAGCAGCCCCTGGGCGAGCCGGATGCTGCCGGGTACGGAGATCTCGCCGTCGACCTCCCGCTTGAGGCGGGACACCTCCTCGACGAGGTCGCCGGAGAGCACGGTCGTGTTGGTCCACCGCGGCTCGGTGAGTGTGCTGGAGACGACGTACTTGGGCATGCCGTTGTACTTGTCGGCCAGTTCACCCTCGTACTGCGGCCACGCCTCGGCGAACCCTTCGTAGGTGGCGCGGCCCAGCAGCAGCGCGGCCGCGCCCAGCGCCTCGATCTCCTTGAACCGCTCGCCGTCGGGCCCGCGGTCGAACTCGAAGCTCCAGTCCTGGTACTTGAAGTTCTCGCCGCCGGGCGCTTCGACGACGCCGTCGAGCGAGATGAACTCGGTGAGCACGATCGTTCCCACGTCAGGCCTCCTTGACGAACGCACGGAGCGCGGCGGCGAGCACGTCGGGCGCGGTGGTGTGCTCCGCCCCCGGGACGACCCGATAGGTCGCGGTGGGCAGGTGCTCGGCGATGGACCGCGCCGCCGTGGCGAGGAACGGCCAGGTGTCCCTGCCGTTCATGACGAGGATCGGGAGGCCGACCCGGTCCCACAGGCCGGCGGGCAGCGGTGCGCCGGTCATCGCCTCGCGGACGTTGCGGCCGTCGTAGGCGATCGTCGGGGCGATCGCCTCGAGGCCGGCCCACACCTGCGGGTCCTGACGCATCTCGGCGACCATGTCGTCCGGCGCGAGGACCGCCGCGGTCATGAACAGGGCGACGGCGTCGCCGGGCCGGCCCGCGGCGACGGCGGCGTCGAGGCGTTCGACGTAGTCGGCGGGCAGCGGCGGACGGGTGTCGTCGACGACGGCGTTCGGCTCGAACAGCGCGAGCCGGGAGATCGGTGCCCCGGCCTGCGCCGCGTTGAGGGCGAGATTCCCACCGGAGGACCAGCCGAACACCGTCGCCGGACGTCCCCCGCCGGCCTGGTCGATGACGGCGGCGAGGTCGTCGAACTCGCGCTCGACGGCGTACGGCGGGGTATCGCCGCTCTCGCCCCGGCCCCGCCGGTCGTAGGTGATCACGAGGAACTCGTCGGCCAGCAGCTCGGCGGCCGACGCGTTCTCGGGTGCGGTGGCGCGATACGCGGTCGCGCCGTCGATGATGACGATCGGGTCGCCGGCGCCCCACGCCGTGTAGGCGATGCGGGTTCCGTCGGCCGAGCTGATCGTGCCGTGCTGCATGGTCGTGGGCCTTCCGTGCGGTCCTGCGGTGGCGTTCACCGTCACGACCGACGCTAGGGACCGGCCGCGTCCTCGGGCTTGTACAGGAGCGACAGGGCGTCGTCGGGGCCGGTGCCCTGCCGCAGCTCGGTCGCGGTGCGGCCGATGAACCGCTGCAGTGACCGCGCCAGGTGCGGCTGGTCGTAATAGCCGCACCGGTGCACGACGTCGAGCGGCGCGATCCCCTCGCCGAGCAGCAGCGCGGCCTGCCTGGCACGTTCGATCTGACGGATCGCGCCCTGGGTGAGCCCGGTCGCGGCGGCCACCCGGCGCTGGACCGACCGGGTCCCCACCCTGGCGATCCCACCCCACACGACCTCGTCCACCAGCGGATCGCGGACGATGACACCGGCCCGCACGAGCCGTTGGACCAGGAGCTCCGCGTCGTCGAAGCCGGGGATCTCCCACTCCTCACCCCGCAGCTGGAACCTGCGGTCGTCTGCCTGCGGGCTCTCCAGGTCGCCGTCGACGAGCCCGGCGATCGGCAGGTGCGGCATCGACGTGCCGTGCGCGAACGCGATCCCGAACGACTCCGAGTCGCCGGTGATCCGCGCGGTGGACGCGGCCGTCTCCGGGCCGCGGACCCCGGCGTGGACGACGCCGCCGTCGGTCCAGAACACCAGCTCCCAGGACGACGTCGCGACCGACGTCATCCGCCCGGCCCCTGACGTCCGGCCCCACCAGACCCGCGCCACGTAGGGCGAGTCCGAACCGCGATGTCCGCTCTCGATCGGCATCAGGCGGCCGTGGTCACAGCGGGTGCGCCGGCGTGACCGCCTGGGTGTGGACGACGACGTCGAACCACTCCCCCAGGGTGCCGCCGTACGCGATCGACCGGTCGCCGTAGTCGGGGCGGCCGCGGGTCACGAGCGGGGCGTCGAGCCAGTCGCGTACCGCCGGCGGGCCGGCCCGGTCGATCCTGAGCACGAACCGCGCCGCCGCGACATCACCGAGCGGCTGCTCGAACCAGCCGTCCAGCGCCGGCGGCAGCTCGATCGTGGCGCCGTCGCCGGTGCGGTAGGTGCCCTGGTCGAAGGTGAACCCGATCGGCACGTAGCGCCGGCCGTACCAGTCCTCGAGGTACGAACCCGCGCTGGCGTACGTCATGTCCTCCTCGCCCGGCTCGGTGAGCGTCAGCCGCGGCGCGTCGGCCACGTGCGCCGACGCTGCCCAGTAGACCGTGCGGGCGTCCGTGTGCCGCTGCCACCACCGCACGTTCTCGGCCGCCCGCGCGTCGCGGTAGGTGGGGATGTCGCCCCACGGCAGGCTGAACGCCTCGTACCAGAAGCGGATCTGCCGCGCGTGGTGCGCGACGACCTCGTGCCCGGCCCCCGGCTCGATGGACGCGACGATGCGCTCGACCTCGTACGCGGCGGCGACGTACGGCGCCTTGTCCCGGACCCCCATGTACGCGCCCAGGTGCGCGCCGATGTCGTCGGTCTCGGGCTCGACCCACTCGTACTGCGCCTCCAGCTCGGCCATCCGCTCCGGCGCGTTCGCGGCGACGTAGGCCGCGACGGCGTCATAGGCCGCCGGCCCCGTCGCGAAGTACTCGGACCCGGCGACCTCGACGTCGTCGGCGTGGGTGTCGTTGTAGTGACGCAGCCACCGGAACACGTCGCGCATCTCGGTCGTCTGCCAGATGTCCTCGAGCGTGCCCAGCACCGCGTCGAGGTCGTCGCGGGCGCCGAGCACGTAGTCGTTCAGGGGCAGCGCGGCCGTCCAGTCCATCTCGAACGCCACCGCACGGACGCCTCCGTACGTGACGAGGTGCCGCAGGTAGCGCGCCTGCAGCTCGGTGACCTCGCCGATCAGGTGTCCGGGCTCGCCCAGTCCGATCACCTGTGCGCCGGCCGCGGCGCGGGCCACCGTCGTGAGATCGCGCCCGGGCGCTGCCGGATCGCCGGGGACTGCGACGGCGTGCCGCTCGGCCCACCGGGTGACCGGTGAGCCGGGCGCGGGCGGTGGCGTGGCCTGCGCGGGCGCGGCCACCATGGCGGGCGTGGCCACCATGGCGAGCGCGGCCGTACCGGCGACGAGGCTGAGCACGGTGGTGCGAGTCTTCACGGGTGACCTCCTGAGCGGTTCGTGGTCACCCCACGCTCGCGCGTCCGGCGAGCGCACACATCCGTCAGAACGCGGCATCTCGCCTACGTCAGGGGACGTACTCCGCCATGCCCTCGGGCGTCACGAGGCAGAACGGATGGCCGACGGGGTCGGCGAACACCCGGTAGCCGATCGGCTTGTCCGACGATTCGAGCACCGAACCGCCGAGCGCGATCACCTGCCGCTCGCCGACATCGAGATCGGTGACGGTGAGGTCGAGATGCAGCTGCTGGGGTGGATCGCCGCGGCGCCAGTCCGGCGCCACGAAATGCCGGGTCCGCTGCAGCGACAGGGTCAGCGGACCCGCGTCCAGCGTGATCCAGTCCGGGTCCTCGCGCATGCGTCTCGCGCCGAGCAGCGTCTCGTAGAACGGCGCCAGCTCGCCCGGGTCCGGGCAGTCGATGACGACGCCGATGATGGTCGCGATCATGCCGCCCCAGCGTAGGGTGTGCCGGCGCGGCAGCCGGTCACAGCTGGAGGGCGCGCGGCGGCGACGCCAGCAGCTCCGCGTCGTCCCAGTCCATACCCGGCACGTCGACGTACAGCTCGATCTCGTTGCCGTCCGGGTCGGCGATGTAGAGGCTGTGCGTCACGACGTGGTCGGTCGCGCCGAGCACCGTCGCGCCGGCCTCCCGCAGCGTCCGCAGCGCCGCCCGCAGCTCGTCGTCGGACGTGCCGATCTTCAGCCCGAAGTGGTACAGGCCGACCCGGCGTCCGGCCGGCAGCGCCGCCGCGTCCTGGCCCACCTCGATGAGCAGCAGCTCATGGTGGGTCCGGCCGGACGGCGCGTTGAACATGGCGAACGGCGCGGGCAGCGGACCGGCGCCGTCGCCGTCGGCCTTCGGCAGCACCTGCCGCCAGCCGAGCACGTCGCGATAGAACGCCACCGAGCGCCGGATGTCGCGCACATAGAGCACGATGTGCCCCAGCTCCTTGACCTCCATGACCTCTCCTCCTCGTCATCCGCCCGTCCGGGCGGAAAGTTGAACTCTCAACCATCATCGTATGCTGTGCCACGTGAAGTCGACGCGGTGGTTGAGTGACGACGAACAGCAGGTGTGGCGCACCTATCTGCTGGCGAACCAGTTGCTGTGGGCGGCCCTGGACCGGCAACTGCAACGCGACGCCGGCATGCCGCACGCCTACTACATGATCCTCGCCATGCTCTCCGAGGCGCCGAACCGCGAGCTGACCATGTCCCAGCTCGCGCGCATGGTCGGCTCGTCACCGAGCCGCCTCTCACATGCGGTGTCACGGCTGGAGCAGGCCGGCTGGGTCCGCCGCCGCAAGCACGACACCGACGGCCGCACCACCGTCGCCTCCCTCACCGACGACGGCTTCACGGTGCTGGCCGAGGCCGCGCCGGGCCACGTCGAGGAGGTCCGCAGCATCCTGTTCGACCCGCTCACGCCGGAGCAGATCGAGCGGCTCGGCGAGATCGTCTCCGCGATCGTCACTCCGCATGACGGCCGGGCACCGCACCTGTGAGATGCTCACGACGGCGGCAGCCGCAGCCCGCCGACGACGCCCCCGAACCACGCCGACTCGACGCGAGAGGGCACCGACCATGCGAGACATCGCCGTGTTCAGCGGCAGCGCCCACCCCGAGTTGGCCGCCGAGATCTGCGCCCAGCTGGGCGCCGCCCTCAACCCGGTGCGCATCCAGCGCTTCGCCAACGACTGCCTCGAGGTGCAGCTGCAGGCGAACTGCCGCGAGCACGACGTCTTCCTGATCCAGCCGATCGTCCCGCCGGTCCAGGAACACCTGGTCGAACTGTTCCTCATGCTCGACGCCGCCCGGGGCGCGTCGGCCGCGCGCATCACCGTCGTCATGCCGCACTACGCCTACGCCCGGTCGGACAAGAAGGACGCCCCGCGCATCTCCATCGGCGGACGGCTGATGGCTGACCTGCTGGTCACCGCCGGCGCCAACCGCGTGCTGGCCATGACGCTGCACTCGCCGCAGGTGCACGGGTTCTTCAGCGTGCCGGTCGACCAGTTGCACGCACTGCGCGAGCTGGCGGCACACTTCCAGGGGCACGACCTCTCCAACACGATCGTCGTCTCTCCCGACCTCGGCAACGCCAAGCCGGCGTCGGCGTTCGCCCGCATGCTCGGCGTCCCCGTCGCGGCCGGCGCCAAGCAGCGCTTCGCCGACGACAAGGTCACCATCACCGCCATCATCGGCGAGGTGGCCGGACGCGACATCATCGTGCTCGACGACGAGATCGCCAAGGGCAGCACGCTGGTCGAACTGATGGAGCGGCTGCGCGAAGGCGACGCCCGGTCCATCCGCATCGCCTGCACGCACGGCCTGTTCGCCGACGACGCGCTGCGCCGCCTCGGCGACCAGCCCGACGTCGAGGAGATCGTCTGCACCAACACCGTCCCGCTCGCCGACGGCGCCGCCCACCCCAAGCTGACGGTGCTCTCGGTGGCGCCGCTGCTGGCCGAGGCGATCCGCCGCATCCACAACGGCGAATCGGTCAGCGCGTTGTTCCACGACGCGTGAGAGGCAGCTCACCCGCATCACCGGGACCAATCCGGGCATTTCCCAGACGGCGGCCGAAGCCGCCGTTCATACTCTGTGCTCATGACGAGGAGTCAGTTCGAGACCATGACGGACTTCGCCGATCCGCTCACCGCAGTCACCCGCCGGGGCAAGCTCGTGCTCGCCCAGCGTGAGGGATTCATCGAGCTCGACGCCGCCGGCGAGCGGTTCGAGCTGCTCGGCCCGTTCGACAACGCCGCCGAGCTCGGCGACGACGTCGAGATCACCGGCGTCGTGGCGCCGCAGGGCCGTGGGGCCCGCGAGACCCCGGCCATGCTGGTGCGGCACGTCCGCCGCCTCTGACCTACCCCTGACCAACAGCAAGCGGGCGGCCACGCGGCCGCCCGCTTGCTCTGACGTCTTCCGGCTACTCCGGCAGGCCGGCCTCGACCGGGTGCCCGGCGCGGATCCAGGCGTTGGTGCCGCCGGCGACGTTGCGGACGTCGTAGCCCTGCGCGTCGAGGTAGTCGGCCACCTGCGCGCTGCGTCCGCCGACCGCGCACACGATGTACACGATGCGGTCCTGCGGGATGTCGCCGAGCTGCTCGATGACCGAACCCATCGGGATCAGCTGCACGCCCGGGATGTGCGCCTCGACGTACTCGCCGGGCTCACGGACGTCGACGATGGCGGCGCCGCCGTCCTTCCACTGCGCCACCAGTTCGTCGACGGAGACCTCGCCGGCGCTCACGGGGCGCTCACGAAGATGTGCGACGCGTCGGCGGCGGACAGCTCGACGGTCTCGGCGCTGCGCACCTGCACACCGTTGTCGGTCGTGGTGGCCCGCACCGTGCGGCCGGGGACGATCTCGGCCTCGCGCAGGCTGGCCAGCAGCTTCTCGTCGACCTGCAACGGCTCGCCGATGTGCCTGACGGTGACCTCGGTGCCGTCGGTGGTGCCCGCCTGGCGCAACTGCCGCACGCCGGCACGGAAGTCCTCGACGACGGTGGCGCTGCCCAGCTCGGCCAGCCCCGGGATGGGGTTGCCGTAGGGGTCGGCGGCTGGCTCGTGCAGGAGCTCGACCAGGCGGCGCTCGACCGCCTCGGAGACCACGTGCTCCCAGCGGCAGGCCTCGTTGTGCACCAGCTCCCAGTCGAGCCCGATGACGTCGACGAGCAGCCGCTCGACCAGGCGGTGCTTGCGCATGACCCGCATGGCGAGCAGCCGGCCCTTCTCGGACAGCTCGAGGTGGCGGTCCTCGTCGACGTGCAGCAGGCCGTCGCGCTCCATGCGGGCGACGGTCTGGCTGACGGTGGGACCGGACTGGTGCAGACGCTCGGCGATGCGCGCGCGGAGCGGGACGATGCCTTCCTCTTCGAGCTCGAAGATCGTCTTGAGGTACATCTCTGTCGTATCGATGAGGTCGCTCACCCGACGGCTCTCCTCGCATGATTCAGAAATTCCATGGCGCTTGCGGCCGTTGACTGCCGTCGGTCGCCCACAACCCGGCCGGGGTCCGGGTTGATACGTCGAGCTTATCGCGACCGCGACTCGTTTCCGGTTTCGATCATTTCGCCGCCCCTGGATCGAGACGCCGGGCTGCGCCACGTGCGAGACTCACGGGATGCCGGTGGTGAGCGTCCTGAGCCTCAAGGGCGGTGTCGGGAAGACGTCCGTCACGCTCGGGCTGGCCGGCGCGGCGGCCGCGCAGAACCTGCGTTGCGTCGTCGTCGACCTCGACCCCCAGGGCAACGCGACCACGGTCCTCGCACCCGACGGCGTCGAGTTCACCGCCAACGACGTCCTCACCGGTGACCGGCCGGTCACCGTCGGCGACGCCCTCGCGGTCAGCGGCTGGGGCGAGTCGGTCCGCGTCCTGGCCGGCGAGCCCGCCCTGGAGCGGCGCAACCACCCGCCCGACGGCATCCCCGGCCGGCACCACGTTCGCAGCGCGCTCTCGGGCCTGCGCGACGCCGACATCGTGCTGATCGACTGCCCGCCCAGCCTCGCCGAACTGACCCGCAACGCGCTGGCGGCCAGCGACACCGCTCTCATCGTCACCGAGCCGACGGCGTTCGCGCTGGCCGGCGCCCAGCAGGCACTCGGCGCCGTCGACGCCGTCCGCAGCGCCCACAACCTGCGGCTGCGGCCGGCCGGCATCGTGGTCAACCGGTTCCGCAGTGGCACCGCCGAGCACCGCTACCGGCTCGACGAACTGCTCGCCGCCTACCGCGACCTCGTCATCGACCCCGTCCTGCCCGAGCGGTCTGCCATCACCCGGGCTCAGGGCGCCGGCGTGCCCATCCAGCGCTGGCCGTCGCCCGGTGCCCGCGAGGTCGGGCGCATCTTCGCCGGCTACCTCACGTTGCTGCTCAGCAGCGCCGGGGCCGGTGCCGGCCCGTTCTCGAAGGGGGCCCGATGAGTTCGTCCCTGCCACCGCCGCGGCCCGCGCTGGTCCGCCGCTCCGACGGCACCGTCCACCCGGCCGCGCCGCACCTCTCGTCGCTCGGCGTCGACGAGGCCGCCGTCGCCAAGGCCGTGAAGAAGCACAAGAAGAAGACGCACCACGGCGACGACGACGCCGAGCTGGTGGTGACGTTCTCCAAGCGCGACCGCAAGCGGCTGAGGCGTAAGGCCGACGGCTACGGCTGGACGGCCGAGGAGGCGGCGGCGCACGTGCTGCGCGCCTGGTCCGACGAGTAGGCCGGGCTTCACGGTCCTGCAGATCCCCGTGCCGGCCGTCGAGACGTTCGTCCGGAGCCGGTTCGAGCACTATGACCGCTCGTACCTCTCCTCCGATCCCGCGTTCACGCACGCGCACATCACCGTGCTGGCGCCGTTCCTGCCCGCGCCGGAGCCGGCGGCGCTCGAGACGGTGGCGGCCCTCGTCGCGGCCGCCCCGCCCATCACGTTCTCGCTGCACCGGCTCGAGACCTTCCCGAACGGGATCATCTACCTCGCGCCGGAGCCCGCCGACCCGTTCCGCGCGCTCACCGAGCGCCTCGTCGCGGCGTTCCCGCAGTGCCCGCCCTACGGCGGGGTGTTCCCCGACGTCGTCCCGCACCTCACCCTCGACCAGCACTCGGCCGAGGTCTCGGTCGAGTCGACCCGCGACCGCCTCGGCGACACCGTCCCGGTCACCTGCATCGCCGACCGGGTCGATCTCGCGTGGTACGAGCCGGACCGGTCCCGGGTCCTGACCAGCTGGCCGCTGGGCGGACTCGGAGCTGGATCGCCTTCAGCTCGGTGAGCTCCGGCGTCGGTCGGCCGCAGTGCACGCGCCATCGAGGCGGCACCTGGCGCAGCATCGCCCGGCGCGGAATCCCTGAGGTCAGTCCCACTCGCCGCGGGCCATGACGGCGTCGACGGCCAGGTCCGCGTCGAGCACGACGAGGTCCGCGTCGAGACCGGGCGCGAGCGCGCCGGTGCGGCCGTCGAGGCCCAGCAGCCGGGCCGGGATGGCCGACGTCGCCAGGACCGCCTCGGGCACCGTGAACCCGGCCTGCTGGACGGCGAAGCGGAACGCGTGGTCCATGGTCAGCGTGCTGCCGGCGATCGAGCCGCCCTCGACCAGGCGGGCCACGCCGTCCTCGACCCGCACGGCCAGCTCACCGAGCACGTACTCGCCGTCGCCGATGTCCGTCGCGTCCATGGCGTCGGTGACCAGCGCGATGCGCTGCGGGCCGGCGGCGGCGCGGACCAGCCGGGCGACCGCGGCGTGCAGGTGGACGCCGTCGAGGATCAGCTCGACGGTGACCCGCTCGTCCTCCAGCAGCGCGACGATCGGGCCGGGGTCGCGGTGGTGCACCGGCGCCATCGCGTTGAACAGGTGGGTGGCGACCGTCGCCCCGGCGTCGATCGCCGCCTTCGTGGTGACGTACGTGGCGTCGGTGTGCCCGACGGCTGCGACGGCGCCCGCGGCGACGACCGCGCGGACCGCGTCCAGCCCGTGCTCGAGCTCAGGTGCGAGCGTGACCATGCGGACGGTGCCGTGGCCGGCCGTCAGCAGCCGTTCGACGGCGTCGGGTTCCGGTGCGCGGAGGGCGCGTTCGTCGTGGGCGCCCTTGCGGGCCGGCGAGATCCACGGTCCCTCCAGGTGCACGCCCGCGATCAGCCCTTCGTCGGTCAGGTCGGCCAGCGCCCGCACGTCGTGCTCGAGCGCGGCGTACTCACCGGTGACCAGGCTCGCGACGATGGACGTGGTGCCGTGCCGGCGGTGCGTGGCCACGAACGTCCGGACGGCGTCGTCGTCCGCCCCCACGACCGTGCCGCCGCCCCCGCCGTGCGTGTGCATGTCGACGAACCCGGGGACCAGCCACCGCCCCCCGAGGTCGCGGTCGGCCTGCCGTGGCGGCGCGCCCGACCCGAGCGCGGCGATCCGCCCGCCGTCGACCCGCAGCCAGCCGTCCTCCACCACACCGTCGGGCGTGACCATCAGCGCACCGGCGATCACCGTCATCCGCGTTCCTCCCGGCTTCGTTCCGTGTCGGTCCGCACCGTATCGCTAGGCTCGGTCGGCATGACGGTGACGGTGCGGTCCCGGTTCCGCGGTCCCACGACGTCGGGCAACGGCGGCTATGTGGCGGGCGTGCTGACGGCGCGGCTCGGGGACGGTCCGGTGACGGTCACGCTGCGGACGCCGCCGCCGCTGGACACCCCGCTGGCCGTGCGATCCTCGGGCGACGACGCCCTGGAGCTGATCGACGGCGACACACTGGTCGCCGTCGCCGCCGCGTCCGCTGACGAGCTCGTCACCGTCGCGCCGGTTCCGGTGGCGGAGGTGGCGGAGATCTCGGCGCGGTACCCCGGTTTCTCGACCCACCCGTTCCCCGAGTGCTTCGTCTGCGGCCCGGCCCGCTCCCCCGGCGACGGTCTCCGGCTGTTCCCCGGCCGCGTCGGCGACGGCCGTACCGCCTGCCTCTGGTCCGTCGCCGAGGACGTCGCCGGCGTCCCCGAGTTCGTCTGGGCCGCTCTCGACTGCCCCGGCGGCTGGTCGGCTCCCATCGAAGGCCGGCCGATGGTGCTCGGCCGCATCACCGCTCTCGTCTCGGACCTGCCCGCTGCCGGCGAGTCGTGCCTGGTCATGGGCTCCTTCGCCGGCACCGAAGGCCGCAAGACCTGGACCGACTCCACCCTCTACGGCTCCGACGGACGGGTGCTCGGCCGGGCCCGCGCCACCTGGATCGCGATCGCCTGACTCGCCCCGTCTTGTTCCCGTGTTCACCCCACGGAAAAGGCGTTGCCGCGGGGGTGGGCGGGCGCATAACGTGGTGGGCACACGGAGAGGAGGTGGTCCAGTAGATGAATAGCTATCGGACTCGTGAGGTGGCTGCTCGCTAGCAGCCCTGCTCGTCGCAGGACTTGGGGGTGACCCCCGCGTTCGCCGGCTTGGTTGCTGGCAAATTTCGAGCAGTCACCCGACCCGTGGGCTCCCGGCGCTGGTCCGTCCGGGCCACGCCTGCCGGCTTCGTGCCGGCAGCGTGGAAGCAGCCCACGGGTCGTCCCATTTCTGGGCCTTCCTTGCCGCCGCCGTTCTCCGGTTGCGCTCTGCCACGGCGACACTGCGGCCAGCCTCCGAGCCGTCCCCCGCGGCCGTGCCCCGGCGCCGCCCTCGCCCGTGCCCCACGCGCCGCCGTTCTCCGGTTGCGCTCTGCCACGGCGACACTGCGGCCAGCCTCCGAGCCGTCCCCCGCGGCCGTGCCCCGGCGCCGCCCTCGCCCGTGCCCCACGCCGACCTTTCGCGAGACGCCCCGCCGACCGGAGCTACCACCAGGTCCGCCTTGATCACCGCTGCACTTCGTGATCATCCAGGATCTGACCACCCATAGGTGGTTGGATCATTGATGATCATGGACGTCGGCGTCGGCGTCGGCGTCGGGGGCGGCCAGCCGGCCGTTCGCCGAGCGGACGGGTTGTCGGTGCCCGCCCGTAGGGTGGGTCCCCTCCCGAACGGGCGGGCCATGACCCTGGTCGGCTTGAAACGTCGCTGGCCACGACCCACCGTCACCCGACGGCAGCCAGCGAGCCGGGACCAGCAGCGGAGCCGGCAGCCGGAACAGCAGCGAAGTCGGCAGCGGCCAGCGAAACGGCAACCGCAGCGGGTGTCTGCAGCCGGACGCGCCCACGGCCAGTGAACGGCCAGCGGGCGGGACCGGCGGCGGTGTCGGTCGCCGAAACCCGGTGGGCCAGGCAGCGGCCAGCGGACAGTAGGCCGAGCGGAGTCCCGGGGGCCAGGCAGCGGCCAGCGGACAGTAGGCCGAGCGGAGTCCCGGGGGCCAGGCAGCGGCCAGCGGACAGTAGGCCGAGCGGAGTCCCGGGGGCCAGGCAGCGGCCAGTAGGCCGAGCGGAGTCGGTCGCCGAAACACCACCCACGACCAGAGGCGGCCAGCGAACCAGGAGCACAGCGAGCAGGAGCACAGCGAGCAGGAGCACAGCGAGCAGGAGCACAGCGAGCA
>NZ_QVAI01000004.1 GCF_003427025.1 Jiangella endophytica | reverse complement strand
ACCGCCGGAACCGCCCGACACCCCGGGCGGCGACGACGGTGACGAGAACGGTGCCAACGGCGGCAACGGTGGTGGCGGCAACGAGGGGGGCGGCAACGGTGGCGACAACGGCACCGACGACGACCTCGCCGACACCGGCGGCAACTCGACGCCGCTGCTGGTCGTCGGAGCGCTGCTCCTCCTCGCCGGCGCGACGGCACTGGTCGTCACCCGCCGCCGCACCGGAACAGGAGGCCTGACCAGCTGACAGCACGACCGTGAGACCGTGGGGCCGGCCCTGGGCCGGCCCCACGGCACGTCTCTTTGGATCGGCGGATGCCCGCGAGGCCGACGGACCGGGGCGGATCAAAGCCGGCATCCGCCGGTTCCGCGGGCATCGGCTGGTTCCGCCGGCGTCAGCTGGGCCGGGGTGAGCGCTCGACCCGGGGGAACCCGTCCGGCTCGTCGGGGGCGAGGTGGACGTAGACGTGGGCGTCGTCCGCCGTCCAGCCGAGGACTCCGGGCGCCGCCGGGCCCGCCCAGGGGCGGGTGCCGAAGATCGCGTCGCCGTGGGTGGCCAGCCAGTCGCCCAGTCCGAGCAGCGGGCGCAGTTGCTCCTCCGGGATCGTGCCGTCGGCCCGCGGTCCGACGTTCAGCAGCAGGTTGCCGCCACGGGTGACGACGTCGACCAGGCGGTGGGCGAGCTGCGGGCCGGTGAGGTGGTGCTCGGTGGTCTCGGTGGCGTTGTAGCCGAAGGAGAGGCCGATGCCGCGGATGTGCTCCCAGGGCCGCCCGGTGGCCTCGCGGTCGGTGAGCGCGGAGTACTCGCTGGTGAGGAAGTCCGCCCAGCCCGCCTCCCACCGGTCGTTCACCACACCCTCGGGGACGGCGTCGTAGTAGCGGCGGAACACGTCGGGCAGGTCCGGCTTGCCGGCGTCGGGCCAGTTGATGTCGTTCCACAGCACGTCCGGCCGGTACCGCTCGACGAGGTCCTCGAGCTGGCGACGGGCGTACGCGGCGTAGCCGGCGTCGACCGGCCGGTGGCTGTCCAGGTGCGCCGCCCGGCTGATCGGCGGCAGGTCGGTCATGTGCCAGTCCAGCCCGCCGGAGTAGTAGGTCCCGAACCGCAGCCCCGCCCCGCGCACCGCCCCGGCCAGGTCGCCGACGAGGTCGCGGCGCGGCCCGCGGGCGACGGTGTTGTACGTCCCGCTGTCGGGCGCGTCCCACAGGCAGATGCCGTCGTGGTGCTTGGTGACGAGCACGACGTAGCGGGCGCCGACGCCCGCGAACAGTGACGCCCAGCCGGACGGGTCGAACCGCTCGGCCCGCCAGGCGTCGAGGAGCGAGTCATAGGGCTCGTCGCCGTAGGTCTCGGCCCGGTGCAGCGCGGCGGGGCTGCCGGGGATCCGCGTCGTGTTGGCGTACCACTCGGCGTAGGGGGAGGTGACCATGAACTCGTCGTGGTCGACGGCGCCCAGCTCGCCGATCGGCAGCGCCCACGCCGGCACCGAGTAGGCGCCCCAGTGCACGAAGATGCCGAACTTGGCGTCGAGGAACCAGCCGGGGATGTCGCGGTCGAACGTCATCGGGACCTCAGCCCTTCAGAGCGCCGGCATTGCCGGCGCTGTCGAGGAACTGCTTCTGGAACACCAGGAACAGCCCCACCGGGATGACGACGGCGATGAACAGGGCCGCCATCTGGACGTTGAGCGGGAAGCTGTCGGCCACCTTCGGCAGTGCGACGGAGATGGGCTGCTTGCCGGGGTCGGGCAGGACGAGCAGCGGCCACAGGTAGTCCTTCCATGATGCGACGATCGTGAGCAGCGAGACGACGCCCAGGATCGGCCGCGACATCGGCAGCACGATGCTGACCAGCACCCGCACCGGGCCCGCGCCGTCGATGCGGGCGGCCTCGTACAGCTCGGGCGGGATCTGGTCGAAGAACCGCTTGACGATGAGGACGAGGAACGCGCTGGCCGCGTGCGGCAGCCACACCGCCCAGTAGGTGTCCAGCAGCCGCCAGCCCGGGCCGGGCAGCTCCAGCACCGTCAGGTACAGCGGCACCAGCGACACGATGTTCGGGATGAACAGGGTGGCGAGGACGGCGGCCGACAGCAGCCCGCCCCACCGCGGCCGCAGCACGCTGAGCACGTAGGCGCCGGTGACGCAGGTGATGAGCGTCGCCGCCCACGAGCCGAGCACCACCCAGGCGGTGTTGAGCAGGTAGTCGCCGACCCGTACGTCGGTCCAGGCGCGGGTCAGATTGCCCAGCTGGAACTCGCCGTTGAACAGCATCCCGAACGGGTCGGCGATGATCTCCTGGGTGCTCGACACCGCGGCCTTGAACAGCCAGAGCAGCGGTCCGAGGCAGATCACCAGCAGCCCGGCGAGAATCAGCGCCTGGGTGAGGCCGAGCCAGAACCGCACCCGCGGGTTCTTGCGGTCGGCGTGCGAGATCGCCCCGCGCTCATAGGTCCGCGACGGCATCAGTTCAGCCTCCGGGTGGCCGCGAAGTACACGGCCGAGACGACGCCCAGGAACAGTGCGAGCAGGACGGACAGAGCCGTCGCCGCGCCGTAGTCGCCCTCGATGAACGCGTAGTTGTAGATCATCAGCAGGATGGTGGTCGACGCGTTGTTCGGCCCGCCGCCGGTGAACACGAACGGCTCGGTGAACACCTGCATCGTGTTGATGATCTGCAGCAGCAGCATCACCAGCACGACGCCGCGGATCTGCGGCAGCGTGATGTGCCAGGTCCGGCGGACGATGCCGGCGCCGTCGATCTCGGCCGCCTCGTACAGCTCCCGGCGCACGGACGTCAGCGCGGCGAGATAGATGATCGTCGTGCTGCCGAAGTAGGCCCAGGTCGCCTCGACGACGATCGCCGGCAGCACGGTGCCGGTCGAGTTCAGCCAGGCGAACGGGCCGGCGCCGAACCACCCCAGCACGGTGTTGAACAGGCCGGTCGGCTCCGGGCTGTAGAAGAACTTCCACAGCAGGACGGCCACCACGGGCGGGATGATCACCGGCAGGTACGCCAGCACGCTGTACAGCCGGCGGGCGCCGCGCAGCTCCGCCATGAACGTCGCCAGCAGCAGCGGCACCGGGAACCCGATCAGCAGCGACAGCACGGCGAACAGCAGCGTGTTCCCGATCGCTTTGGGCAGCAGCGGGTCACTCAGCACGTAGGCGAAGTTGCTCCAGCCGACGAACTCCGGCGCGTCGACGAGGTTGGTGCGCTGCACCGACATCGCGACGCCGTCGATGATCGGCCACCACGAGAAGTAGCCGAAGACGACGACCAGCGGGATCGCGAACGCGATCTTCGTCAGGCCGCCGCGGGCCACCCATGACCGCAGCGACCCGTGCCGCGGCGGCCGGGGCCGCGGTCGCGCCCGGGTCTCGAGCGCCGGCGGCGCCGCCGCCGTCACCGGCTCAGCAACCGGTCGACCGCGGTCGCCGCCTCGTCCAGCACCGTCTCGACGTCGGCGCCCTCGTCGGTGAGCACCTGCTGGACGACGACGTCCAGCTCGCTGTAGACCTCCTGCGCCTTCACCGCCGGCTCCGGCTGCAGGGTCTGCTCGCCGAACGCCTGGATGTAGGTGTCGAAGTTGGTGATCGGCACGTTGAGGTACGGCGCGATCCACTCGAAGTACTGGTCGTAGGCCTCCTGGCTGACCGCGGGCCGCTCCGGGACGGTGACCGCCTGGCCCGCCGTCGCACCGGCCGAGGCCTGGGCGACGGCGACGGTCTCGTCGGTGAACTGGCCGAGGTAGAAGAAGTCGATCCACCGCACCGCCGCGACCCGCTGCTCGGGCGTCGCGTCGGGGCTGACGACCTGGATGACGCCGCCGGTGAGCGCGGTCGGGTCGGAGTCGCCTCCGACCGGCATCGGGCCCATGCCGAAGCGTTCGGCCGGCATCTCGTTGCGGATCACCGCCGGCCGGTAGAGCCCGGAGAAGCCGATGAACATGCCGACCCGGCCCGCCGAGAAGTCCTCCACCAGCCCGGCCGCGTTGTACAGGAAGTTGCTGCCCATGGACTGGTCCTCCCAGCGCATGGCCCGCAGCAGCTCCAGGTAGTCGGCCGCCGGCTGGTCGGCGAACGTCGCCTCGCTGCCCTCGGGATTCTCGATCGTGCCACCGAAGCTGTAGACGCCGGCGGCCAGCATCCAGCCGCCCTGGTTCTCCGTCGTCATGGTGGCGAACCCGGTGGCGCCGGTCGCCTCGGTGATCTGCCGGGCGGCCGCGCGGACGTCGTCCCAGGTGCGCGGCGGGTCGTCCGGATCGAGGCCGGCCTGCTCGAACAGGTCGCGGTTGTAGATGAGGCCGAGCGCCTGCGCCGCGGTCGGGATGGCGTAGACGCCGCCGTCGTCGGAGCTGACGAGGCCGACGAGGTCCGGGTTGAGGTCGGCGCTCACCCCGGCGAGGTCCATGGCCTGGGACAGCTCGGCGATCTGGCCGCGCTCGGCCAACGAGTTGGCCTCGGTGAACGGCACCGCGAGCACATCCGGCAGGTCGCCGGCGGCAAGCTTGGCCTGGAACGTCTGCACGTCCCAGATCTCCTCGCCGGCCTCGACGGTGATGTTCGGATGGGCCTGCATGAACGCCTCGACCTGGCCCTCGAAGAACTCGCGTTCCTCGGGCTCGCTGGCCGGGGGCAGGTCGCCGACCTTGATGGTGACGTCGGCGTCCAGGTCGACCTCCTCGTCGGCGGCCGGCCGGGTGGGATCGTCCTGGCCGTCATCGCCGCCGCAGGCTGCGGCGCCGAGGGTCAGGGCGAGGAGAACGGCGAGTGCGGACGAGCGCTTCGTTGCGGTTCGCATGGCTCACTCCTTGTCAGGTCCCCAGCGGGGGAGCGGTACGGCTGGTCAGTGGTGCGGCGCAGGCCAGGACGTGCTCGGCCATCCCGCGCAGGCGGTCGTGCGCCCGGTTGCGGATCGCCGCGGTCTCCGCGCGCGCGGAGACCGGATCGTCGAGGATCCGCTGCAGCGCGGTGACCACCGGGACCGGCCCGTCGCCGATCTCGGTGGCGCGGTGCGGGACGCCCAGGTCGGCGTACATCCGGCCCTTGAGCGTGTCGGTGGGTTGGCGGACGTAGACCGCGGGCGTGCCCTGGCTGAGCGCCATGAGCGGTGAGTGGCACTCCAGGCTGACGACCGCCTGTGCGTCGCGGTACACGGTCATCGCCTCGGGGGCGGACCAGAACCGGTCGAGCACGCGGACGTACGGGCGGACGTCGGACGGCAGCGCGTCGCCGAAGTGCTCCTGGGCCAGCTCGACGGCGTAGGACATCTCGGGCGCGACGAGCACCGGGTGGCCGGTCCGCCGGACATAGGCGACCACCGCCGCGGCGAGGACACCGAGGTCGTGGCCGGCCCACAGGTCGTTGTAGGCGGTGCGGCGGGCGTCGAGCCTGGTGGGCGCGTCGCCGCGGATGCGGAAGTACGGCGTCCAGCGCAGCCGCGGGACGGCGCACAGGTACTCGCCGTCGATCAGGCCGTGGCGGGCCTTCGTCGCGGCGGCCGCCTCCTCGTCCAGCACGTCGAACGCGACGGTGGCGTCCGGGCCGAACACGACCGCCGGTCCGGTCAGGCCGAGTGAGCGCAGGAACACCTCGGTGATCGAGTCGCGGCAGTACACGAACGCGGCGCCGTCGAGCACCGCCAGCTGGTGGTCGTCGATGCCGCCGCGGCCGAGGGCGCGCACCATCGTCTCGATCTCGTCCAGCGTGCCGGTGAACATCGGGTTGAGCGGGTCGACGGAAACCCCGAAGAAGCCGTACGGCTTGCCCGTCGACGCCCAGACTCGCAGGTCGTCGGCCCGGACCAGGCTCGGGCCGGACCCGTGCACCAGCACGTCCGCCGCGTCCAGCGCCGCCGCCAGCTCCGGTGTCGTCGCCGAGCCGTCGGGCCGCAGGTCGCCGTCGACGATGTCCACCCGCGGAAACGCGGCGGCGAGCATGGCCCGCTCGCGCGCCCCGATCATCACCGGCCAGAGCACCAGCCGCGCGTCCGGCACGTACTGGGCCAGCGCTCGCAACGCGCCGGGGGTGTGCGCGACGTCGCCGATGTTCGGCGTCTGCCAGGACGATCGCAGCAGGATCGTGGGTCCACACGTGGCCGGGTCGGTCACCGGGGCTCCTTCAGGTCGCTGATGTTACGTTGCATCAAAGCGGGACGGAGGCTCGGTGTCAACAGGGCAGCGGCGATCGGACGGTCCTCGGCTCGGCCTGTGGGGGCGAACTCGCCTGGGCGCAGCTGCAGTGGTGACGGCCGATGCGTTGCCGGCGGTGGTGCAAGCGGCGGTGGTGCCGACTGCGCCGCCGACTGTGGTGCTGGCGCCGGTCGGTGCGTTAGGCGCGGTGGTGCTGGCGCTGCCGCAGTGGTGACGGCCGGTGCGTTGCCGGCGATGGTGCTGCCGACTGTGGTGATGACGGTAGTGGTGGCTGTTGCAGTGGTGGCGACGGTCGGCGCGTTGCCGGTGGTGGCGACCGTCGGTGCGTTCTGGCGGTGGCGGGTTGTTCGGTTGCCGAGGGTCGGTTCGGTTCGTCGTGGGGTCGTGGCGTTGGCTCGGGACTGCGCCGTTGGCCGGGGGCGACGGTTGGTCGTCCCCCCTGCTGTCCATGGTCTGAGCCGCGCAGCCGCGCCTCAAGCGGACTCGTTGGGGCGCTTCGCGCCGGCGAAGGACCGCTTGACCCACGGCCGCGGGGTCTCAGAACGTGGCAGCTATCACGGGGACGGGGGAAGTGCGGGCGCACCTCGTGCTCCGCAGCCGACGCCACGGTCGTGCGCGGACGTCGACCGGCTCATCGGCGGGCGTCGCCTCGACGCCACCGGTGCCGTTGGGGCTGCTGGTGCCGGTGGTGCCGGTGGTGGCTTGTGGACAGCGATGATCATCAACGATCGCCTACTTCACTAGGCGTTCTCCCGCTCTGCGAGGCGTGCATGCCTGGTGGAGTGGGAGAACGCCTGGTGAAGTGGTGCGTGAACCGGTGCTCACGGGCGTTTCGTGTCGTCAGGGTGCCCGAGTGCTGTCTCGTGATCGCCGTTCTCGCCACGGCGCACACCGAGGTCCGCTTGAGGCGCGCGTTCGCGGCAAGAGAATGGGCAATAGGGCGACGGCGAACGGCACGAACCCGACGCACGCATGCCCGGCCAGCCGACCCCCGACCCGCGGATGGGGGCGGCGGGTCAGGTGGTCTCGCGTCGCCGCAACTCCGGCGGCGGGGAGGTCAGGACGTGCGACGAGATGGTCTCGCCCTCGATCGCCTGAGCGAGCAGCGTGGCGCCGGCGTGGCCGAGCTCGTACATCGGCATCCGCACGGCACTGATCGTCGGGGTGACGTCGGCCAGGACGTCGATGTCGTGGATCGCCACGACGGCGAGGTCGTCGGGCACTCGCAGGCCGGCCGCGATGGCTCCGGCGACCACGCCGACCGAGGTCGTCGCGTTGTTGACGACGAATGCCGTCGGCCGGTCGCGTAGCGCGACGAGTCGCTCGACGGCGGCCCGGCCGGCGCTCGCCGCGTAGTCGGACTCGATGACGTCCTCGTCGCGCGGTTCGATGCCGGCGGCGCGCAGGGCCGCCTGGTAGCCGTCGAGGCGGCGCAGGTTGATGTGCCGGAATCCCTCGCGGGGCCGGAACGTGGCGTGCGGGCCGAGCCAGCCGCCGAGGAAGCCGATGCGGGTGTGCCCGAGCTCGAGCAGGTGCTCGGTCGCGACCCGCGCGGCGCCGGCGTCGTCGATGGCCAGCCACGGCTGGGCGCGGTCGGGCACCTCGTCGAGGACGACGACCGGTGCCTCGCGCTGCAGCACCGAGCGGACGCCGGTGGAGTCGAGGTCGGCGTTGGGCCGCAGGATGGTGCCGTCGACCTGGCCGTGGCCGAGGATCCGCTCCAGCATGCGCGAACCGTCGACCAGCCGCATCGCCTCGGCCAGCATGATCACGTAGCCGCGTTCCTCGGCGGCGTCGTGGATGCCGTCGAGCATCGGCGTGAACACCGGGTTGCTCAGCTTCGGGGCGACGACCGCGAGGACGCCGGAGCGCGCGGTCCGCAGCGAGCGCGCGGCGAAGTTCGTGGTGTAGCCGAGCTCTTCGACCTTCGCGAGGACGAGCGCACGCGTGGCCTCGCTCATGCGCACGTGCCGGCTGCCGTGCAGAACGGCTGACACCACCGACGGTGAGACTCCGGCGGCCGCGGCGATCTCCTTGACCGTCACCATTGCGCGCATCCTATGCGCCGCCGCCGTTCTTGACACGGATTGGCCCGGGTGCCACGCTGATGCAGCGTTACATCACTGCTCGCGATCGACCCCATCAGTGCATCGACGAGGAGGATTGATGGACTCGAACGACACATCCGCGACACGGGCCGGAGGGCTGACCCGGCGGACGCTCATGGGCCTCGGCGCATCCGCCGTGACGGGCTTGGCGCTCGGCTCGCGGACAGGCGCGGCGGCCGCACCGGCAGACCCGGCGGCGGCCGGCCCGGCGGCGGCCCCACCGGCAGGTCCGGGCGCCGCGGCAGCGCTCGGCGGCCCGCTCGCCCCCGTCGCGCCGTACGACCCGGCCACCCTGGTCCGCGGCCAGTTCGCCGCGGAGGAGCAGCGGCTGGCGCGCTATCTGGTGACGCTGCCCGACCTCGCCAACACGATGGACCTCGAGAACGAGGAGACCTACGGCTGGTTCACCGGCGGGTACTGGCGCACGCCTCTGGTGCCGTACAACGCGAACATCCAGCAGAGCGTCTACACGCTGTCCTGGTTCTACACCCAGCAGCGCGAGTGGAACCCCTACTATCTGGACCCCGCGCTGCGCGACCGCATCTACGCGGGCATCCGGTTCTACCTCTCGCTGCAGGGCCCGGACGGCTGGTTCCCGGCGTGGAGCTACGTCGACCGCAACCGCGACGTCACCGCGTACGCCCTGGTGTTCCTGGGCGAGACCGCGCTGCTGCTGGAGAGCGTGGGCTGGGCCGACGACATCCGCTCCGAGGTGCTGGCCGCGCTGGTGCGCGCCGCCGACTACGTCCTCGACCCGGCGAACGAGGACGTCTGGACGGTCGGCCCGGAGTTCTCGAACCAGGTGATCCCGGCGCTCATGGGTGTCTGGATGGTTCGCGACCTGCTGCCCGCGCGCATCCGGCGGTCCTACGAGGACCGCATGACGTACTACGTCGAGAACGCGCAGAGCGAGGGTGCGGGCCATCTCTACGAGGCGGCGGCGTTCGATGCCCACTACTCGCTGTACGTGACCACGCGGATGTTCGCCCGGCTCTACGAGCTGAACGGCGACGAGCGGCTCAAGCAGCTGCAGTTGAAGCACTTCGACTGGTGCCGCTTCAACTACCTGTGGGAGCCCGACGGCGCCGGCTTCACGGTGAACGGCATCTCGACCCGGCTGTCCATGCGCTTCCTGCCGGCCGTGCGCACCACCGACGAGAGCAGCTACCCCGACCTGCTCAACGTGTGGGTGCCGGACAGCCCGGTGGCGGTCGCGCTGAACTGGCATCGCGAGCACGTCGACGAGCTCCGGTCTGACTGGGCGGCCGCGACCGAGCCGCTGACGCCGATGGGCAACCCCGTCGACCCGATGAACATCTGGTACGCCGAGCAGCGGGCGCAGACCTTCGCCACCCATGACGAGCGGATGCGGGCGATCCGGTCCTTCCCGTACTTCGGCCGCCCGTTCGTCGAGACCAGGAGCGACACCCGCTACGACCAGCACTACCTGTTCGTCAACCGGCAGGGCTACTACTTCGGCAGCCACCACGGGAACATCCCCAGGGGCAGCACCGTGCCGAAGGGGCCGTCCTTCTTCTACCACCACACGACGGGCGCCTTCGTGGCGACGCAGATGGCGACCGACAGCGTGTGGTCCACGCGGCTGTCACGCGACTTCGTCGACTCGGAATCGCGGATGTTCAAGATCCGCGGTGACGTCCGCCAGAGCCTGCCGTTCGACTACACCTACTACGCCTACCGGCCCAGCGGCGGCTCGGTCGCGAAGACGTTCCACTGCCTGCCGGACAAGCTCGCCGTCGACGTCGAGACCAACGAGGCGTCGTTCGTCGAGCGGCTCCCGCTGGTCGTCGCCCCCGGCGACGATGTCCGGTGGCTGACGGCGGACGGCGGCACCCAGCCGGTCGAGAACGGCGTCGGCGTCCAGGCCGTGGGCATCAAGGTCACGCGGCCCGGCGGCGCGTTCGAGCTTCGGCTCGAAGCGCCGCTGCGGCTGTCGCTCACCAGGTCGGCGACCGTGCTGTTCACCGGGGCGCAGCAGCGGGTGATCCACGACCTCGACATCACCTCCTCGGCGTCGACGCTGAGCTACTCCCTCCAGATCAGACCCCGCTAGCCCGGCGCTGCGCGAACAGCCAGTCGAGGATCGTGTCGTTGGTGTACGTGGGGATCCAGGAGCCGTGGCTGAACAACGGCGTCGTGCCGGCCGGGAAGGTGGTGAACAGGTGCCGGCTGCCGGTCGCGGCCGCCCGGGCGCGGGCGTCGGCGGCGTACGCCTCCTGGTCCCGGTCCGGCGCGGTGCCGGGCCACTCGCTCCAGGTGACGGGGACGCCGGCGGCCTCCAACGCGGTGAAGATCCGGAAGTCCGAGCCCGGCGCGTCGTAGCGCACGATCGCGTCGTCGGCGGAGTGCACGGCCCAGATCGGGAAGTCGCCGAGTGTGGCGACGGCCGCCGCATCGTCGCCCGCTCCGCAGACGAGGAGGGCGCCGGCGAACAGGCCCTCGTGCTCGGGCAGCAGCGCCCACGAGCCGTAGGAGCCCATCGACAGCCCGGTGAGGTACACCCGGTCGGGGTCGATCGCGGGGTTCGCCGCGATCGTCGCCCGCACCAGGTCGACGACCGCAGCCTGCGTCTCGGGCCGCCACCAGCCGCCGGCGCCGGGTGCGGCCTGGGCGGCCTGGGGCGAGAGCACATAGGCCGGTTGCCCGGCCTGGCGGTCCGGATCGGCGAACGCGACCGAGATCTGGTTGCCGGCGATCTGCGCGACGTTGTCCGAGCCGCTCTCGCCGTGCCCGTGCAACGTCACGACCAGCGGGTACTGCCGGCCGGGCCGGGTCTGCGGGGTGAACAGGCGGTAGGGGAGCGTGACCGCGGGCGTGGCGAAGCTGCCGGCCGCGTAGTCGTCCACCACGGGGTTGCGTACGCCGCTGTTGACGACCGGCCGCGGATCGGCCGGCAACGTCTGCGACGGCGCCACGACGTCCGCGACCTGGGTCACCTCGTAGGCGCCGGCCAGGTCGTAGAACCGGGTGAAGGTCTGGTTGTAGGTACCCGCCGCCAGTGGGTCGGTCTCGTCCAGTTCGAGGACCAGGTACCGGCCGGGCCGCTGCCGGTCGGCGAGGGCGGGTGCGTTGGTCGTGTAGGCGTCGAGAACGGTGCGGGCCCCGGTGCGCGGGTCGGCGCCCGGCCGGGTGAGCGTCACCTGGACGTCGAAGGAGCCCTCGTCGATGTCGGTACGGCCCAGCCGGACGATGCCGTCGTACTCGATCGCGAGACCGATGACCTTGTACCCGACCGGTGTCACCTCGGTGATGACGGTCGCGTCGACGGCCCGGACCTCGCGGCCGCCGTCCGGTGCCGCCGTCGCCGCGGTTCCCGTCGCCGCGGCGGCACCGGCCACGAGCGCCAGTGCCAGCCCGGCGCGGAGCATGATCCGATTCCTCACGTGTCCGACCCTCTCGTGGTGGCCGGCCGGGCCACGCGCGGTGGCCCGGCCGGACGGGGATCAGTTCTGCGCGCAGCCGCCCGGGCCGCCGGGGCCCATCGGGTCGCGCTGGCCGGCGACGGTGACGACGACGCGCTGGTACTGCGTGAGCTCCGGCGAGCCGTCGTCGGTGGCCTCCAGGATCAGGTGGATCGTCTGTCCCGGCTGGGCGTCGGCGGGCACCCGGAACCGGGTGATGCCGCCGGGGTTGGTGGTGAGGTCGACGGTGCCCGGGTAGGTGCCGGCCTCGCGGTACTGCCACCAGCCGACGGTGACGGCGTCGCCGTCGCGGTCGGAGGCCCGCGGGTTGAGCACGACGGGCTGGCCGGGGCGGCGGGTGAGGTTCAGGCCCTGGGCGACGCAGACCCGCGGCGCGTGGTTGGTCTCGTCGACGCCCTTGACGGTCCACTGCAGGCGGGCGGCGAAGTCGTTCTGGAAGGCGGAGAACCAGCGTGCGGCCGGGTAGTCGCGTGGCGTGGCGCCGGTCGCGTCGGCGTCCAGCGCGCCCCGGTTCGACCAGCGCTTCGGGTCGTTCGGGTCGACGATCTGCCGGCCGCCCCAGCCGCCCCAGCCCGGCTGCTCCCAGTTGCGCAGCCCGTTGTCGATCAGCAGCGCGAAGTTGGACGAGTCGCCCTCGGAGATCCACGACCCCTTCGGCTGCGGCGGCGTCCACACCAGGTAGCCCATCGCCCGGAGCTCGTCGGCGGTGTAGCCGGACAGGCCGAAGTAGTCCTCGTCGTCGAAGCCGGCGGCCATCTGCTTGCCGTCGCCCCAGACCCGGTACGCGGCGCCGATCGGGCCGACGTCGGAGACGTTCGCCTTCGTCCAGTCGGTCGAGTGGTAGAACGCGTCCTCGGGCTTGGCGACGCCACGCGAGCCGTACCCCCAGATCGAGGTGGCGACCTCGCGGTTCTGGATGTCCGGCCAGTTGGGCTTGATGTAGTTCGTGAACGTGGTGTCCTGCTGGCCGAAGCTGGTGATGACCGTCTTGTCGACGACCTTGTCGTAGATCGCCTCCCACTGCGGGGTGCCCTGGTACTCGTCCTGGATCGACTTCAGGGCGCGGGCGATGGTGTTCGGCCCGCCCCACGCCTGCAGGAACACCTGGCCCGGCTCGTCGTCGAGCAGGACCTCCTTGATCAGGTCCGAGCCCTCGGTGTCGGCGGCCATGTCACCGACGTTCACGATGTTGCCGGTCCGGATCAGCGAGCGCAGGTGCGTGGGCGTCGGGAAGCTCGAGTCGTGCTGGACGAGGTTCGGGTAGACCTCCTCGTAGGCGTCGACGGCCTCGTCGATGTGCAGCCGGGCGCCGGGCTCGGGCCAGCGGTGCGGCGCCAAGCCGGTGGCCGGGTCGCCCAGGTAGTGGTGCTGGCTGGACGAGTACACCAGCCCGACGATGTCGATCTCGTTGCTGTACAGCAGCATCCGCAGCAGGGAGTTGAGGTCGTCCAGCTCCGGGTCGGTGGTGACGATGGTGCGCGGCGGCGCTGCCGGTGCGGACGGCGACGTCGCGGGCTGGGCCGTGACGGCGGTCGCGGGTGCTGCCGCGGCGACGAGGCCGAGGACGGCGACGCTCGCGATGAGGGCGTGCGGCAGGCGTGCGCGTCTCGCTGAGCGGGTCGTGCGTGGATGGGTGTGCTGAGGCACTGCGGGCCACCTCCATGGGTGTGTCGTGGATGGAGAAGCGTCAGCGTCCGACGTCGGAGTTGCCGGCGGCGCGGACGATCCGGCTGCGCTCGCGAACGGTCAGGAGACCGTCGTCGACGAACTGTGTGGTGATGTGCTGGACGTGGCGGACGAAGGCGCCGTGGTTGGTGAACGGCTCCGCCGCGAAGATCAGGTCCAGCAGGGTGCATCCGTCGGGCCGTTCGTGGTTCGCCACGCCGGAGTCGACGTCGCCGAGGACGACGGTCCCGGAGGGCGAGTGGCCGTCGGGGCAGGCGTCACCGCCCGGGTCGTCCTCGACCTGACGTAGCTGGTAGGCGTTGAGCAGCGCCGAGCGCTGGTCGGTGCCGCCCTTGCCGGGACCACCCACGAGCTGGATCACCTTGGTGGTCTCGGTCGCCGTGAACCGGCCGGTGACGTACTGCCCAGGCGATCCGTCGACCCCGGCGGCGTTGTGGCGCAGCGACGCCTCACCGCCCTGGTCGCGCACGATCGTCGTCAGCCGGAGATTCGGGCTCGTGCCGATGCGACGGGTGCTGTCGTCGTTGACGAAGAGCTGGATCTCGTACTCGGTGCCCGGCGTCAGATCCGTCAGTGTGAGGTCGTACCCGGCGCGTTCCGTGTAACGCTCGGGAATCGAGTAGTTGCCCAGGCGGACGTCGGCGACGGATTCGTCCGCGTCGTTGTAGAAGCCGGTCCGCAGCAGCTCGCGGTAGTCCTGCGAGAGACCGGCGAAGGGCTGCAGGCCGGTTCCGCCCAACAACGACGTCGCACCCGCGAGCACCCGGTTGAGCTGACCCGAGATCGGCGCGGAGTCGGTGGCGTACATGGTGTCCCCGCCGGCCAGGGTCGTCGTGCCGGCCACGTAGGGAGAACCCATGAACTCGACACCGTTGACGGTGACGGAGGCGGCGGGCTCACCCGCGGTGAGGTCGACCGCCTTGACCAGGGTGCCGTTGGTGCTGACGTCGCCATCGCCCGAGATCGCCGCCGGCTCCGACCAGTCGATCGAGTCGGCCGGACGCTCGGCCGGGGTCTTGACGTACTCGGTGCCGATATCGATGAGATAGCGCTGGTACGTGGTCAGAGCGGGATCGCCGTCGTCGGTGACCTCACCGATGATCTGGATCTGCGTGCCCGGCTCGTCCGGAATCACGATGCTGGCGCGGCCCGAGCCGTCCTGCGAGACCGGCACGTCGGCCGACACCGAATCCTGGTCACCGTAGTGCCAGAAGTCGAACGACAGCTCGTCGCCGTCGGGATCGGACGACTTGCGCAGGTCGAGGGTGAACACGTCGCCCGGCTGGGCGACGGTCCTCGTGGCTCCCTTGGCACGTACCACCGGCTGGTGATTGGCATCCTCGTACGCCGGTGTGACCATCCAGTCGGCCCTGGCGGCCCAGTCGTTCTGGATGGCCGGGAGCCAGCGCCAGTACTGCTTGTGGGCGTCGCCGTCGTCGGCGATGGTGTAGCGGTCGGTGTAGTGGTGGGGCAGCAGATAGGGCTCGTCCAGCTCTCCTCGGCCGCCCCAGCCGCCGAGGGTGAAGTCCGCGTAGGCGAAGTCGTCGCCGAGTCCGTTGCCGACGGCGCCGATGAAGGCCGGGGTGTCGCCTTCAGAGGTGTATTCCTGCGGATAGAACTCGCCCAGCGGGCCGTGGTTCGACTTGATGTTCTCGTACAGCCACGGGGTGTCCATCATCTCCTTGATCCAGTCGGGAGCCGGACCCTGCAGGACGCGGTAGTTCCAGGCCATGTCCCACCGGAAGGCTTCGAAGATCTGGATCTCGGGGTAGTTCTCCTCGATCCAGCGCCCGCCGTTGTCCTGGTACCAGATCGCATAGATCCGGGTCTTGGCCACCGCCTTGTCCCAGTCGGCCTGCGAGTGCTCGTTCCTGATGGTCCACAGCGCCTGCGCCAAGGTGTTGGCGCCGCCCCAGGCGCCGAAGAGGATCGGGCGCGGGTCGTCGTCCAGGAGACGGTCGATGATCAACCGCTCACCGTCGGTGTCCCTGGTGGTCATCTGGTCCGGCGCCAGGATCAGGTCGGTGCGGGTCTCGTTGCCGACCACCGAGACGCTGCGGAGGTAGTCCGGGGTCGGGTAGTCGGGATGGTGGACGATGAGGTTCGGGTAGACCTCCTCGTAGGCGTCGATCTCGTCCTCGAGCCACGATTCGCCCGAATGCCCGACCGGCTGGAACTGCGAGTTCGTCTCGACGATTCCGGCGACGTCGTAGTCGGACGAGTAGAGCAGGAATCGCATCATCGTCGACCAGTCGTCGATCTCGCCGTCGGTCATCGCGATGACCCGCGGCCTGTCCCGGTCCGGCTGAACGGCTGTGGCCGGGGGTGCGATGCCGGGGTCCGCGGATCCGCTGGCGGCGACCGTGATGACGAACGATGACGTCAACGCCGTCGCGGCGAGCAGCGCGAGACCGGTGCGTGGCTTCACTTCGTCGTACCTCCGGGTGGTCAGCGGACAGTGACGACGACGCGCTGGTAATGCGTGAGCGCGGGGGTGCCGTCGTCGGTGGCCTCGAGGATCAGGTGGATGGTCTGACCCGGCTGGGCGTCGGCGGGGACGCGGAACCGGGTGACACCGCCGGCGTTGGTCGTCAGGTCGACGGAGCCCGGGTAGGTGCCGGCCTCGCGGTACTGCCACCAGGTGAGCGCGACGTCGTCGCCGTCCGGGTCGGTGACACGCGGTGTCAGCACGACCGGCTGGCCCGGCTTGCGGGTGAGGTCCAGGCCCTGCGGCACACGGGCGCGCGGGTTGTGGTTCGCGTCGTCGAAGCCACTCACGCCCCAGTCGGCCCGGGCCGCGAAGTCGTTCTGGATGGCGTCGACCCAGCGGGTCTGCGGGAAGCTGCGGTCGCTCTGCCCGGTGAACGGGTTGTGGTCGGCGGTGTCGAGCCAGCCGTAGTCCACCTCGGCGAACCGGCCGCCCCAGCCGCCCCACGTCGGGTTCTCCCGCGCGCGCAGCCCGTTGACGTCGAGCAGGTGCATGAAGGCCGGCGAGTCGCCCTCGGAGATGAAGTCGTGCACGCCGTAGCTCAGATTCTGGTCGGGACGCCACCGATTGTTCTCGTCGTCGCCGGGGGTCGGCTTGCCGTCGCGGTAGGTGCGGTAGTGGGGGAGCAGCGGGCCGTGGCCTTCGAGGAAGTTCTGCTCCATGTAGGGGCCGCGAAGGTAGCGCTGGTACGGCTCCGGGACGCGCCGGGTCCACTGGTAGGCGAAGCTCCAGAACTGGCTCTGGTTGTCGATGATCCTGATGTCCGGCCAGTTCGGCCGGATGTAGTCGGCGAGAGTGGAGTCCTGGGTGAGGATGTTGTAGATCACCACCTTCTCGTTGACCTTGGCGGAGATCTCCTCCCAGCGCTCGGTGCCCTCGTACTCCTCCTGGATCGACTTCAGGGCGCGGGCGACGGTGTTGAGGCCGCCCCAGACCTGCACGTAGAGCGGCCCCGGCTCGTCGTCGAGGATGACCTCCTTGACGTGTTCGGAGCCCTCGGTGACCTGCTCCATCTCGCCGACGTTGCTGATGTTGCCGATCGTGTAGAGCGCGCGCAGCTGGTCGGGCGTGGGGTAGCCGTCGGCATGCTGGACCAGGTTGGGGTAGAGCTCCTCGTAGGCGTCGATGTACTCGTCGACCCAGGCGGTTCCGGTCCACCTGTACGGCGGCACTCCGGCGCCGTCGCCGGCCCAGTGGAACCGCGAGCTGGAGTAGACGATGCCCTCGAGGTCGAACTCGTTCGCGTAGTACAGGAAGCGGATGAACGAGTCCATGTCGTCCACCTCGCCGTCCTGCGTGATGATCGTCCGCGGCTTCGACGTGGCGTTCTGGCCGGCGGCGGGCTCGTCCGCGGTGGCGCTGCCGAGCCCCAGCGGGGCGAGCAGCCCGGCCAGGGCGGCGCTCAGGCCGATCCGGCGCAGGCGCTTGTTGTCGCTCATCGTGCCCTCCTCATGCGCTGGTCTTCGGTGACCGATGACGGGGTGGAGCGATGGAGCTGAATAGAATTTCAACCCTGCAAAGAGATGTCTCAGACATTAATCGCTCGTTGCGGAGACGTGTCAAGAGTGAGATTCGGGATGCCTCGAATGCTTGACACCGCAACGTGCGGCGCCCACTATGGGCGAGGATTGATTCAGTGTTGAAAATCTATTCAGGGACGGGCTGATGCCTCACGCGCTCCTGGCGATCGACCAAGGCACGACGAACACCAAGGCGTTGCTCGTGGCGGAGGACGGCCGCGTGCTCGCGTACGGGTCCAGTGCCGTGCCGCTCGATCTGCCGCGTCCGGCCTGGTTCGAGCAGGACGCCGACGTCATCTGGACCAGTGTGCTGGACGCCGCGGCGCAGTGCCTGGCCGCGGCCCCGGAGGTCGCCGTCGCCGGCGTCACCGTCTCCGCGCAGCGCGAGTCGGTGCTGGCCTGGAGCCGGTCGACCGGCCGGCCGCTGTCGCGGCTGATCGGCTGGCAGGACGCGCGGACGACGGAGTTCTGTGCGCGGCTGGCCGCCGAGGGCGCCGGCGAGGACATCCGGGCCCGCACCGGCCTGCGGCTGGACCCGATGTTCTCCGCGCCGAAGCTGCGCTGGCTGGTCGACGCTCTCGACCCCGGCGACGACGTCTGCCTGGGCACCGTCGACGCCTATCTCGTGCATCGGTTGACCGGCGGCGCGGTCTTCGCGACGGAGATCGGCTGCGCGTCGCGGACGCTGCTGCTGGACATCCGCAAGGCCGCCTGGAGCCCGGAGCTGCTCGACCTGTTCGGCATCGCGCCGGAGCTGCTGCCGGAGGTGCGCGGCTCGGCCGCCGGTTTCGGCGTCACGGCCGGGTTCGGCGCGGTGCCCGACGGTGTCCCGGTGCGGGCCGTCCTCGGCGACTCGCACGCCGCGCTGTACGCGCAGGGCTGCCACACACCGGGCACCGCGAAGGCCACCTACGGCACCGGGTCGTCGGTGATGGCGCCGGCCGACGGTGTCGACGGGTTCTCCGACCGCCTCTCGACGACGCTGGCCTGGCAGCTGGCCGAGCCGGTCGCCGCGCTGGAGGGCAACATCCTGGCCACGGGCGCGGCGCTGGAGACGACGGCGGGCATGGTCGGGGTGGCCGACGGCGAGGCGGTCGCGGCGCTCGCCGCGACGGTGGACGACGCCGGCGGGCTGGTCATGGTGCCGGCGTTCGCCGGCCTGGCCGCGCCGCACTGGGACCGGGGCGCCCGCGGGCTGCTGCTCGGGCTGGCCCGGGACACGTCGCCGGCGCGGGTCGCGCGGGCCGCGATCGACGCCGTCGCGCACCAGGTCTGCGACGTCGTCGAGGTGATCGACCAGGAGAGCACGCCACTGACCGAGCTGCGCGCCGACGGCGGCGGCAGCCGGAGCGAGCTGCTCATGCAGACGCAGGCGGACCTGCTCGGCCGCCCGGTGACCGTCGCGGCGACGTCGGAGCTGTCGGCGCTGGGCGTGGCCCAGCTGGCCTGGGCCGTCGAGCACGGCGAGACCGGCCGGGCGCCCGCGCCGGTCGCGCGGGTGTACGAGCCGCGGCTGGACGCCGGTCGCCGCGCGGAGGCGCGGGCCGGTTGGCGCGACGCGGTGCGGCGCTCGAGCGCGACGGAGGCGGTTCGATGAGCACGGACACCCGGACCACGGCCCCGCCGGACGGCGGCCGCGCGGTGGCGGCCGCGCCCTGGTGGCGGCGGCCCGCTGTCGTCGCCGGAGCGGCCGGCGTCGTGCTGGTGGCGCTGATGCTGTTCGACACCCGGTTCGTCTCGGCCGGTGACGAGGCGGAGGCCGCCGACACCGCGGTCGAGTACGCCGAGCAGAACTACGAGGGCACGGTGGTGCCGGCCATCGAGGACGCGGCCACCCCGCTGGACGAGCTGCTCGCCGCCATCGTCGCCGATCCCGAGGCCGCGGGGGAGGAGTACGGCCACCGCGAGGACGCGGGCAAGCCGTTCTCGTTCGCGACGCAGGCCACGGGGACGCTCGTGGAGGGTGGCTTCGGCGAGGTCGGACTGGACGTCGCCGGTCTGCCGGAGGGCATCACGGCCGGGGTCGCGATCCCGCCGCTGGGCTCGTCGACCGCTCTGCGCGACGCCGGGGCGAACGTGAGCTTCGGTGACTTCGTCAACCAGACCGAGTACCAGAACGTGGCGATCGAGCTCAACGAGCAGGCCGTCCAGCACGTGTTCGAGTCGCTCGACCTCGCCACCATGGTCGGCCGGAGCGTCGACGTCACGGGCGCGTTCACCTGGTCGTCGGCCACCGGCGGCGCGGTCGACCACGTGACGATCGTGCCGGTGGCGATCGAGGTGGCGCCATGAGCGGGGCCGTGAGCGACGTCGTCATGCGCGCCCAGTCGGTCAGCAAGGTCTACGGCGGCACGCACGCTCTTCGCGGCGTCGACTTCGAGGTCCGCGCCGGCCGGGTCATCGCCCTGCTCGGTGAGAACGGCGCCGGCAAGTCGACCCTGATGAAGATCCTCGCCGGCGTCGAACAGCCGACCACGGGGCGGCTGGAGCTGGACGGGCACCCGGTGCGGTTCGAGTCGCCGTCCGACGCGGTCAGCCAGGGCGTGGCGATCATCCACCAGGAGCTGAACCTCTGCCCGAACCTGTCGGTGGCCGACAACATCTTCATGGGCCGCGAGCGCGGCCGGGCCGGGATCGTCGACTACGCCGAGCAGCGCGAGCTCGCCCGGGCGCTGTTCGAGCGGCTGGAGGAGCCGATCGATCCGCGACGTCCGGTCGGCGAGCTGCGGCTGGGCCAGCAGCAGCTGGTCGAGATCGCCCGCGCGCTCAGCGAGGACGCCCGGGTGCTCGTCATGGACGAGCCCACGTCGGCGCTGTCCGCGGCGGAGGTGCAGGTGTTGTTCCGGGTGATCCGCGACCTCACCGCCCACGGCGTCGCGGTCGTCTACATCTCGCACCACCTCGACGAGTGCCTGGAGATCGCCGACGACGCGGTGGTCCTGCGCGACGGCGCGGTGGTGGCGTCGGCGCCGATGCGCGACGTCGACCTGTCCTGGATCGTCGAGAACATGGTCGGGCGCGACCAGAGCGATCTCTACGCGCCCATGGCGTTCGCGCCGGGCGACCCGCTGCTCGAGCTGCGCGACGTCGTCGTCGCCGATCCCGAGAACGCGGGCCGGCTGGCGGTGCGTGGCGTCTCGCTGACCGTCCACGAGGGCGAGGTCGTCGGCCTCTACGGCCTCATGGGCGCCGGCCGGACCGAGCTGCTGGAGGCGCTGGCCGGCCGGAACCAGGTCGTGTCGGGCGACATACGGCTGGCCGGGACGTCGATGACCGGGCTGAGCATCGCCGAGCGGATCCGGCGCGGCCTGGCCCTCGTCCCGGAGGACCGCCAGCGCGACGGCCTCGTGCAGGCGCTCAGCGTCGGCCGCAACCTGTCGCTCGCGGCGCTGGGCGGTTTCCTCAAGGGACTGGTGCTGAACCGGCAGTCGGAGACGGCGGCCGTGCGCCAGATGATGTCCGCCGTCCGGGTGAAGGCCGCCGGGCCGGACGCGGAGATCGGCTCGCTGTCCGGCGGCAACCAGCAGAAGGTCGTGGTCGGGAAGGTCCTCATGACCTCGCCACGGGTCATCGTGCTGGACGAGCCCACCCGCGGGATCGACGTCGGCGCGAAGGCGGACATCTTCGCCCTCATGGCCCAGCAGGCCAAGGAGGGCCGCGGGGTGCTCTTCGCCACCTCCGAGGTCGAGGAGGTGCTGCACGCCGCCGACCGGATCGTCGTCCTGTCGCGCGGGCGGGTGGCGGGCGAGTTCGACCCCAGAACCACGACACGCGAGGACATCATGGCCGCCTCCGGCGAGTCCCTGGACGGCCGCACCACGAGCGGAGGCGACCGGGCATGAGCACGACGGCGAAGGAACGGACCGACGTCGAGAGCGACCGGTCCGCACGGATCTCCGAGCGCAAGAGAGGGCTCGGCGAGTTCCTGCTCGACCAGCGGGCGTTCGTCGCGCTGATCGTGCTGATCATCGTGTTCAGCCTGCTGTCGGACAACTTCCTGGACCCGTCGAACCTGGTCACGATGACCCGGCACGTCGCCTACAACGCGATCCTCGCGCTGGGCATGCTGCTGGTGATCACGACGGCCGGCATCGACCTGTCCATCGGCTCCACCGTCGGGCTGTCGGGGGTGGTGGCCGGCCTGCTGTTGCAGGGCTGGGAGCTGTCGTTGTTCGACACGACGGCGTACCCGGCGGTGTGGGTCGTCGTCGTGATCTCACTGGCGGTCGGGATGGCGGTGGGAGCGCTCAACGGCATTCTCATCACCAGATTCAACGTCGCGCCGTTCATCGCGACGCTCGGCACGATGTACATCGCGAGGGGCGCGGCGCTGCTGATCTCCGACGGCGCCACCTTCCCCCGGCTGCAGGGCGACCCGGAACTGGGCAACACCGGGTTCTCGTTCCTCGGCACCGGACGGCCGCTCGGTATCCCGACGGCGATCTGGATCATGGTCCTGTTCGCGATCCTGATCGGGTTGCTGATGACCAGGACCCGGTTCGGCCGCTGGGTCTACGCGACCGGCGGCAACGAGCGGGCGGCCGACCTCGCCGGCGTGCCCGTCCGCAAGGTCAAGATGCGCGTCTACATGATCTCCGGGGTCTGCGCGGCGATGGCCGGGCTCATCATCGCCTCGGAGCTCACGTCGGCGGCGCCGCAGACCGGCCAGACCTTCGAGCTGAACGCGATTGCCGCCGTGGTCATCGGCGGCGCCTCGCTGGCCGGCGGGCGAGGCACGGTCAAGGGCGCGCTGATCGGCGCGTTCGTCATCGGCTTCCTGTCCGACGGGCTGGTCATGGTCGGCGTCTCGAGCTTCTGGCAGATGGTGATCAAGGGCCTGGTCATCGTCCTCGCGGTCATGCTCGACCGCGGCCAGGAGCGGCTGAAGGAAGCCCGGGCGGCCGCGGCCGCCGCACAGAGCCTCAGGAAGGACCTCGAGGCCGGCCCCACCCCCACCAAGCGACCCATCGAACCACGACACCATGAGAAGTGAGGAAATGATGCGACGTACGCTCCGCAACGGCGCGGGCCTGGTTGCCGCCTTGACGGCGCTGGTCCTCGCAGGGTGCTCCAACGGCTCCAACTCGACCTCGTCGGAGACCACCGACCCGTCCGAGGCGCCGACCACCGCCGCGGCCGAGGCCGGCGGCCTGATCGCGGTCATCACGCCATCGCACTCCAACCCGTTCTTCAAGGCCGAGGCGGACGCCGCGGTCGCCAAGGCGGAGGAGCTCGGCTACGAGGCGCAGGCCGACTCCCACGACGACGACCCGAACCGGCAGAGCGAGCTGATCGACGCCGCCATCGCGAACGACGCGAGGGCGATCGTCCTCGACAACGCCGGCGCCGACGTCACCATCGGCGCGGTGCAGAAGGCGGAGGACGCGGGGATCCCGGTCTTCCTCATCGACCGCGAGATCAACGAGACCGGCATCGCCAAGGCGCAGATCGTCGCGAACAACTCGCAGGGCGCCGGGCTGGTCGCCGAGGCGTTCGTCGAGGCGCTCGCGGGCGAGGGCACCTACATCGAGCTGGTCGGCCGCGAGACCGACACCAACGCGCAGGTGCGCTCCGACGCCTTCCACGCGGTCATCGACCAGTACGCCGGCCTGACCCAGGTGGCCCGTGAGACGGCCAATTGGGACCAGCAGGAGGCGTTCACCAAGGTCGAGACGCTGCTGCAGACCAACCCCGACGTCAAGGGCATCATCGCCGGCAACGACACCATGGCGCTGGGTGCCGTCGCCGCCGTCGACGCGGCCGGGCTCACCGGGCAGGTCGTCATCGCCGGGTTCGACGGCAGCCCGGACGCCGTCCAGGCGATCAAGGACGGCAAGCTGCTGGCCACCGGCCTGCAGCCGGCCGTGCAGATCTCCGAGCTGGCGGTCGAGCAGGCCGATCTGTTCATCCGCACCGGCGACACCGGCGCCGAGGAGAAGCAGTCCATCGACTGCGTGCTCATCACCGCCGAGAACGTCGACCGCTACACGCTGTTCGCCATGTCGGACTGACCGGCGCGACGGGCGCGCCGGCCGCAGCCCGGCGCGCCCGTCCACACCCGTCGTGACCCGCGAGCCGTCAATGCCGATGCCGCCGGGGACCCGAGGAAGAAGGGACTGGATGACCATGCAGGAACTCCCACGGTTCGGTGCGGGCCTGTGGCACTTCGCCAGCTACGTGGACCGCTATGCCGTCGACGGCTACGCGCCGCCGCGCACGACGCTCGAGGCGATCGAGCTGGCCGGCTCGGTGGGCGAGCTGTCCGTCGTGGACCTCAACTACCCGTTCACCCCCGGCGTGGGGCTGGACGAGGTGAAGGACGCGCTGGCGCAGGCGGGCCTGTCCGCCATCGGCATCACCCCGGAGATCTACCTGCGCCGCTGGGCCAAGGGCGCGTTCACCAACCCCGACGCCGGCGCCCGGGCGGCCGCGCAGGAGCTCATGCACGAGGCCGCGAACGTCGTGCGCGAGCTGGGCGCCGACTACGTGAAGATCTGGCCCGGCCAGGACGGCTGGGACTACCCGTTCCAGGTCAACCACCACGACGTCTGGAAGCTGGCCGTCGACGGCATCGCCGAGCTGGCGGGCGCGCATCCGGACCTCAAGTTCGCCATCGAGTACAAGCCGCGCGAGCCGCGGGTCAAGATGCTCTGGGACTCCGCCGCGCGCACGATCCTGGGCATCCAGCAGACCGGCCGCGACAACATCGGCGTGCTGCTCGACTTCGGTCACTCGCTGTACGGCGGGGAGTCGCCGGCCGACGCCGCCCAGCTGCTCATCGACCACGGCGTGCTCTACGGCATGGACGTCAACGACAACCTGCGCGGCTGGGACGACGACCTCGTGGTCGGCACCGTCCACATGACGGAGATCTTCGAGTTCTTCCACACCCTGCGGCTCAACGGCTGGGACGGCGTGTGGCAGCTCGACCAGTTCCCGTTCCGCGAGGACAGCGTCGACGCCGCGCGCACGTCCATCCGCTTCCTCAAGGCGATCCACCGCGCGCTGGACCTGCTCGACGTCACGGCGCTGGCCGAGGCGCAGGCACGCCAGGACGCCATGGCCGCACAGCGGCTGGTGCAGGACGCGCTGCTGCAGTCCATGGCGGGTGACCGATGACGGGTTCCGCCGCGACGGCCGCCCCGGCGGACGCGCTGCCGGTGTTCGGCCGGATCGGCGCCGACGCCGGGCGCGAGGCCGTCCTCGCCCACCTGGCCGAGGCGGCGCGGGCCGTGCGCCGTCGCGACATCCAGATGGTGCACGAGGCCGGCCAGGGCCACATCGGCGGCGAGTTCTCGGTCACCGACATCCTGGTCACGCTGTACATGCACGTGCTCAACGTCGCCCCGGAGCGGCCGGACGACCCCGAGCGCGACCGGCTGATCCTGTCCAAGGGGCACGCGGCGGCCGCGCTGTACACCGTCCTGGCCGCCCGCGGCTTCATCGGCGTCGACGAGCTGCGCTCGTTCGTGCAACCGCTGTCGCGGCTGAACGGGCACCCGGCGCGGACGAAGATCGACGCGGTCGAGGCCTCGACCGGGCCGCTCGGGCACGGCCTGCCGATCGCCGTCGGTACCGCGGTCGCGGCCCAGCTGGACGGGTCGCCGCGCCGCACGTTCGTCGTCCTCGGCGACGGTGAGCTGCAGGAGGGTTCGAACTGGGAGGCGCTGATGACCGCCGGCCACCGCCGGCTGGACCACCTCGTCGCCGTCGTCGACCGCAACCGGCTGCAGCAGGGCGCCCGAGTCGCGCAGACCAACGACCTCGAGCCGCTGGCCGACAAGGCCCGCGCGTTCGGCTGGGACGTCGTCGAGGTCGACGGGCACGACCACGGCGCGCTGATCGACGCGTTCGCCGCCGTGCCCGCCGCGTCCGGGCGGCCGACGTTCGTGATCGCGCACACCGACAAGGGCTATCCGGTCAGCTACATGCGCGACCAGGTGTCCTGGCACCACAAGGTGCCGACCGCCGAACACGTCCAGACCGCTCTCGATGAACTGGAAACCTCATGATCACCGCACCCGTCTCGGCTGAGCGGCCCCTGCACGACTGCCGCGACGCCTGGGCCGCGACGCTCGTCGACCTCGCCAGGCACGACCCGCGCATCGTCGCCGTCGTCAACGACTCCGTCGGTTCCAGCAAGCTCGTGGGCTTCCAGGACGAGTTCCCCGAGCGTCTCATCAACGTCGGCATCGCCGAGCAGGACATGGTCGGCGTCGGGGCCGGCCTCGCCAACGGCGGCAAGATCCCGTTCGTGTCGGCGGCGGCCTGCTTCCTCACCGCGCGAGCGTTGGAGCAGATCAAGGTCGACGCGGCGTACTCGCAGTACAACATCAAGCTCATCGGGCAGAGCCCGGGCATGGCCTACGGCGAGCTCGGGCCGACGCACCACTCCATCGAGGACCTCGCCTGGCTGCGCGCGATCCCCGGCCTGACCGTCGTCGTGCCGGCCGACCCGCGTGAGACCGAGCAGGCGATCCGATGGGCCGCGGCCCACACCGGGCCGGTGTTCGTCCGGGTCAGCCGCATGCCCGTCCCCGACGTCATGCCCGCCGGCTACGAGTTCGAGCCCGGCCGGGCCGTCCTGCTGCGCGACGGCACCGACGTCACCATCGCCGCCACCGGCACCGTCGTCTCGCGCGCGGTGGAGGCGGCGGAGCTGGCGGCGGCCGAGGGCATCTCGGTGCGGCTGCTGGCCGTGCCGACGATCAAGCCGTTCGACACCGAGGCGATCGTGCGCGCGGCACGGGAGACGCGGGGGATCGTCACGATGGAGGAGGCGACCGTCGTCGGCGGCCTCGGCGGCGCCGTCGCGGAGACGGTCGTGCGGCACCAGCCGGCGCCGGTGCGCACGCTCGGCGTCCCCGACGAGTTCGCCCCCACGGGCTCGGCGTCCTGGCTGCTCGACCACTACGGCGTCAGCGCGAGCGGCGCGCTCGAAGCCTGCCGGGAATTGCTGGGCCGGGCATAGAATCCATTCAGCCCTGAAAGATTCGAACGACCGTATGGGAGACCCGTGACCGGACTCGACGCCACGAAGACGCGGCAGGTCGGTCATCCGGGCGAGCAGCTGCGGCTGATGGCCAAGATCGCCCGCATGTATCACCTGCGGGGGATGCGTCAGAACGAGATCGCCGCCGAGCTGCACCTGTCGCAGGCGCGGGTGTCGCGGCTGCTCAAGCGGGCCGCCGAGGTGGGCATCGTCCGCACCACGGTCACCGCGCCTCCCGGCGTCCAGACCGAGCTCGAGGAGGAGCTGGAGCAGCGCTTCCAGCTCCAGGAAGCCGTCGTGGTGAACGTCAGCGGCGACGAGGAGGCGGTCATCCCCGCCATCGGCGCGGCCGCCGCGGTCTACCTCGAGAACACCCTCATGGGCTCCGAGGTGGTCGGCATCTCCACCTGGAGCGCGAACCTGCTGGCCAGCGTCGAGTCCATGCGGCCCGCCAACAGCCGGGTGGTCGAGAAGGTCGTCCAGCTCATGGGCGGCATGGGCGACCCGATCGCGCAGGTCGAGGCCACCCGCATCATGACGGCGTTCTCCAGCGCCACCGGCGCCGACCCGGTGTTCCTCGCCGCGCCCTGTCTGCTCGGCAGCGCCAGCGCGCGCGACATCCTCACCGCCGACCCGACGCTGACCAAGGTCACCGCGTTGTGGGACGAGCTCACCACCGTCCTCGTCGGCATCGGCACGCTGGAGCCGTCGCCGCTGCTGCGCAGCAGTGGCAACGCCGTCGCGCCCGACGACCAGACCATGCTGCGCGGGGCCGGCGCCGTCGGCGACGTGTGCATGCGCTTCTTCGACGCCGACGGGAAGCCGGTCGACTCCTCGCTGGACGAGCGGATCATCGGCATCCGGGAGTCGCAGCTGCGGGCGGTGCCACGGCGCATCGGCGTCGCGGGCGGCGAGCGGAAGCTGACCGCGCTGACCGGCGCGCTGCGCGGCCAGTGGATCAACGTCCTCGTCACCGACATCGACGTCGCGCAGGCCCTCCTCGGCCGATGAGTTCCGTGGCCGGGTCGAGTCCGACTCTCGGCGGGCACACCGGAACGGTCACCACCGGGAGGCACTGATGGGTGTCGTCTTCTCCAGCTTCACCATGTCGCTCGACGGATTCGTGGCGTATCCGGACGACTCGGTGGGGGCGCTCTTCGACTGGTACGGCAGCGGCGAGGTCGAGGTCCGGCCGGCGGGCTACCCGATCACGTTCCGGATGTCCGAGGCCAGCGCCGCCTACTGGCACCAGAACGAGACCGAGGGCGTGTTCATCGCCGGGCGCCGGATCTTCGACCACGCCAACGGCTGGGGCGGCCGGCCGCCGAACGACTCGCCGACGTTCGTGGTGACGCACCGGCCGCCGCCGGAGGGATGGCCGCCGATCCCGGACGCCCCGTTCACCTTCGTCCCCAGCGTGGAGGAGGCGCTGGCGCAGGCGCGGGTGCTTGCCGGCGACAAGGACATCGGCGTCGCCGGGCCGGACATCGCGCAGCAGTGCATCAACCTGGGCGCGCTGGAGGAGATCCGGGTCGACCTCGTCCCGATCCTGCTGCGCGACGGCGTCCGCTACCTCGACAACCTCGAGAACGACCGCGCCCACCTCGAGCTCCTGCAGGTCGTCGAGGGCCACCAGGTCACCCACCTGCGCTACGGCGTCACCTACGACTGACGGCGCGGAAGAAGCGGCGATGCCGTCAGCCCGCGACCGCGGCGTCGAGCATCGCCCGCAGGTCGTCGAGGGACTGCGGCTCGATCTTCGCGCCGTCGAGGAAGAAGGTCGGCGTGCCCTCGACGCCGAGGGTGAGGCCGTCGTCGCGGTCGCGCAGGACGCGCTCGAGGGTCGCCGGGTCGGCGACGGCGGCGTCGTAGGCGGCGAGGTCGAGGCCGAGCTCCTCGGCGAAGGTGCGGAACAGGTCCGCCGCCGAGACCTGCTGCTCGCCCCAGTCGGCCTGCGTCTCGAACATCCGGTCGTACATGGCTTCGTACTGCCCCTGCAGGGCGGCGGCCTCGACGGCGACGGCGGCGTTCTCGGCGTTGAAGTGACCGGGACCGGGCATGTACCGGGCGACGAACGCGACGCGGCCGTCGTACTCCTGGCGCAACTGCTCGATGCCGGGGTGGACGGCGCGGCAGGCTTCGCACTCGAAGTCGAGGAACTCGACGAGCACCGGCGCGCCGTCGGGCGCGGGACTGAGGACGTGGCTGTCGTCGCGTACCACCGGCGCCGGCGTGCCGCCGCCACCACCGGTCGGAGCGGCGGCCGACGGCTCGTCGTCGCCGCCGGTCCGGTTCAATGCCAGTAGCACGACGAGTGCGACGGCGAAGCCGGCGACGAGCAGCAGCGAGCGTTTGAGGTCCTTGGACACGGGCGCTCCTCCGAGATCTACTATGCGAGATAGTAGTATGACCCGGCCGGACGGAAAGGGGTGAGCGGGTGCCGCGGAACAGCCTCGGCTCGCTGGAGGCCGACGTGATGGACGTCCTCTGGGCGGCGCCGGGACCGACGACGGTCCGCCAGGTGCTCGACACCCTGCTGGCCGGCCGGACCGTGGCCTACACCACCGTCCAGACGGTCATGGACAACCTGTGCCGCAAGGGCATGCTGACCCGCGAGCCGGCCGGCCGGGCGAACGTCTACCGGCCGGCCGCCACCCGCGAGGAGTTCGCCGCCGATCTCGTCGGCGCGGCGCTGTCCGGAGCACCCGACCCGGCGGCCGTGCTCATCCGGTTCGCCGACCGCATGGACGACGCCGACGTCCGGCGGCTGGCCGAGGCGCTGGAGCGGCGGCGGTCGGACGCGGGCGAAGGGCCGGCGACGTGACCGCGCTGGTCGTCGCCGTCACCGGGCTGGTGGCGGCGTGGACGCTGCCGGCGCTGCTCGCGGCGGCGCGCTGGCCGCTGCGCTACCCGCGGGCCGCGATGCTGGCCTGGATGCTGGTGCTCCCGGCCACGTACGGCACGGTCATCGCGGCGGCCTTGTCGCTGGTGCTGCACCTCCCGCCCATCGCGGCCGCGCTGCACGCCTGGCTGCCCGGGCACACCGATGCCCTGCTGCGCAGCTACGCGCACCTGGGCGGCCGGCCGCTCGACGCCGTCGTCGGCGGGGTCGCGGCGTCGGTGGTGACGGGCGCGGTGCTGGCGGTCGTCATCAGCGCCAGGCGCTCGGCCGCGGACCGGCGGCGCTACCTGGCCGATCTGGGGCTGGTCGCCCGGCCGGTCGGCCTGCCCGGCGTGCTGGTGGTCGACGTGCCGCAGCCGGCCGCGTACGCGGTGCCCGGCCGCCCCGGCGCCGTCGTGCTGACCTCCGCCGCCCGCGATGCGCTCGACGCGGCCGAGCTGACCGCGGTGCTCGCGCACGAGCGGACCCACCTGCGTGCGCGGCACGCCCGGCTGCTCGGGGTCGCGGCGACGTTCGCCCGGGCGGGCTGGCTGCCCGGCGCCCGCGACAGCCACCGATCGCTGCGGCTGCTGGCCGAGCTGCACGCCGACGACGCCGCCGCGCGGAGCACGTCACCGCTGGTGGTCGCCGGTGCGCTGCTGAAGCTCGGCCGCGCCGCCACCCCCGAAGCGGGCATCGGCATCGGCGCCGTCGGCATGGTCGCCCGGGTCGAGCGGCTGCTGGAGCGGACGGTGCCGCACCGCCGTCCGCTGGCGCCGGTCGCGATGGTCGGCGCCGTGACCGGGCTGGTCGCGATGCTGACGATCCAGCTGGCCGTGCTGGCGGCCCCGATCGCGACGGCCGCGTACGACGCCGCCACCTGCGACCTCGACTGCCGGTCCGGGAGCGAGCCGTGGTGACCCGGCGGCGGGCCGTCAGCGCCGCGCTGATGGTGGCCGTCGCGCTGCTGTGGTGGCTGGCGCTGCCGCCGCGCGACTGGTGGCCGCTGTTCCCGCTCGGCGTGGCCGGGTTCGTGCTGGCGCTGGCCGGGCACGGGCTGCGCGACCGGCTCTGGCTGGGCGCGTTGTGCGGCGCGGTGCACTACGTCGTCGCGCTGCGCTGGCTGACCGACTTCAGCCCGCCCGGCTACGTCGCCGTCGCGGTGCTGCAGACCCTGCTCCTGACGCTGGTCGCCGTGGTGTCGCCGGGACGTTCGGCGGGCCGCCGGCCCGGTTGGTGGCTGGTCGCGCCGGCGGCACTGGTGCTGCTGGAGGCCGTGCAGTACCGCTTCCCGTTCGGCGGGTTCCCGCTGCCGGCGTTCGGGCTGAGTCTGGCGGACAGCCCGTTCCTGGCGGTCGCGCCGCTGGGTGGCGCCCTGTTGGTGACGGCACTCGCGGCGCTCGGCGGCGGGGCGCTCGCGGCGGTCGTGGCCGGGCCGAACCGGACCCGGATCATCGCCGCGGCGACTGCGGTGGTCGCCGTCGGCGTGCCGATCGCGCTGAGCGGTGCCGCCGCGACGCACGGCGCGGGCAGCCTGGACGCGGTGATCGTGCAGGGTGGCGGCCCGCGCGGGCTGCGGGCGATCTTCACCGATCCCATGGACGCCACCAACCGGCATCTCGAGGCGCTGGCGCAGGTGCGGGACCAGCCGGACGTCGTGCTGCTGCCGGAGAACGTCGCCGACGTCGACGGGCCGATCGCCGGCACCGCCCTGGACGAGGCGTTCGCCGAGCAGGCCCGCCGGCTGCGCACCACGCTCGTCGTCGGCGTCACCGAGCGCGAGGGCGACCGCTTCCGCAACGCCTCGATCGTCTGGGGACCGGACGGTCACATCACCGACCGCTACGAGAAGGTGCACCGCGTCCCGTTCGGCGAGTACATCCCGTTGCGCGGCCTGTTCGAGCGGCTCAGCGACGCCACCCGGTTCGTCCCGCGCGACGCGATCGTCGGCGACACCGACGCCGTCGTCCAGGCCGCCGGCACGCCGCTGGCCATCGTCATCTCCTACGAGGTGTTCTTCGCCGACCGGGTCGCCGACGGCGTCCGCGACGGCGGCGAGCTGGTGCTGGCGCCGACCAACGCATCGTCCTACGTGGGGGAGGAGGTGCCGGCCATCGAGGTGGCGGCGTCGCGGCTGCGGGCCCGCGAGTTCGGCCGCACGGTCCTGCAGGCCGCGCCGACCGGGTACTCGGCGATCGTGCTGCCCGACGGGTCGGTGACGCGGCTGAGCGGGCTCGGCACGCAGGAGCTGCTGGAGCAGCGGGTGCCGCTGCGGACCGGCCTGACCCCGTACGCCCGCACCGGCGACTGGCCGGTGCTGCTGCTCGTCGCGTTGCCGCTGGCCGCTGCCGCCGTCGCCCATGTCACGGCGCGGCGGGCTGTCTCGTCTCGGAACCGGGAGCGATAGCCGGACGAGGAGCGTGACGAGATGCGGGTGTTCGTGGCGGGCGGGACCGGGGCCGTCGGGCGGCGCCTGGTGCCTCAGTTCGTGGCGCGGGGCCACCAGGTGACGGCGACGACGACCCACCCGGACCGGCTGGGCCTGCTGACCCGGCTGGGCGCCGAAGCCACGCTGATGGACGGGCTGGACGCCGCATCCGTCGGCCAGGCGGTGGCGCATGCCCGGCCGGACGCGATCGTGCACCAGATGACCGCGCTGTCGCCGGACTACATCGGCAAGCCGGACTTCCGGCATCCGGAGCGGATCGCCGCCATCACCAGCCGGCTGCGCACCACCGGGACCGACCACCTCCTGGCGGCCGCCGAGGCGACCGGAGTCACGCACGTCGTCGCGCAGAGCCTCGCCACCTGGCCCGCGCACCGCGACGCCGGCCCGGTGACCGAGGACGAGGCGCTGCCGCCGGAGCAGCTGCCGGCGAAGCTGCGGTTCATGGCCCGGCCACTGCGGTACGTGGAGGACGCGGTCGTGAAGGCCGGCGGGGCGGCGTTGCGCTACGGCGTCTTCTACGGTCCCGGCGGCGGCATCGAGAACCAGATCGATCTCGTGCGCAAGCGGAGGATGCCCGTCATCGGCGGCGGCGCCGGCTACTTCTCGTGGGTGCACATCGACGACGCGGCGAGCGCTACCGTGCTGGCTGTAGAGCAGCGGGCGAACGGCGTGTTCAACATCGTCGACGACGATCCGGCCCCGGTCAGCGAGTGGCTGCCGTACCTGGCCGCGTGCGTCGGTGCGAAACGGCCGTTGCGGATCCCCGCGTGGCTGGTCCGGCCGCTCGCCGGCGAGATGGGCGTGGCGATCATGACCGAGGGCCGCCCGTTCGCCAACGCGAAGGCCAGGCGGGAGCTCGGCTGGGAACCGCGGTATCCCAGCTGGCGCACGGGTTTCAAGGAGGAGGCGGCATGACCCCGGCCGAGGAGTTCGAGGACCTGCGGCCACTGCTGTTCTCGATCGCCTACCGGCTGCTGGGTAGCGTGAGCGAGGCCGAGGACGCGGTCCAGGAGACGTGGGTGCGCTATCAGACGTCCACCACTCAGCCCAAGTCGGTGAAGGCGTACCTGTCCGCCGTCGTCACCCGGGTGTCGATCGACGTGCTGCGCTCGGCTCGGGTGCGGCGCGAGGAGTACGTCGGGCCGTGGCTGCCGGAGCCGCTGGCCACCGACCCGTACGAGGACCCGGCTCGGTCCGCCGAACTGGCCGACTCGGTGTCGATGGCGGCGCTGCTGCTGCTCGAGCGGCTCAGCCCGCTGGAGCGGGCGGTCTTCGTGCTGCGCGACGTGTTCGGCTTCGGCTTCCCGGAGATCGCGGCGGCGGTGGACCGGTCCGAGGCGGCCTGCCGCCAGCTCGCCGTCCGGGCCCGCCGGCACATGGACGACGGCCGGCCCAGGTTCGCGGCCGACCGCGAGGAGCGTGAGCAGCTCGCGGCCCGGTTCTTCGACGCGGTCCGCGACGGCGACGTCGACGGCTTGCGCGAACTGCTCGCGGCCGACGTCCAGATGGTCGGCGACGGTGGTGGCAAGGCGCCGGCGCTCGCCAAGGGCGTGTACGGCGTCGACAACGTGGCCCGGCTGGTCACGTCCTTCATGCCGCTGCTGGACGCGGTGGGCGCCACGCTGGAGCCGCGCACGCTGAACGGTCAGCCGGGTGCCGTCGTGCGCGACCGCGACGGCGCGCTGATCGGGACCATGACGCTCGACGTGCTCGACGGGCGGATCCAGGCGGTCCGCTCGGTGGTGAACCCGGACAAGCTCGGGCACCTGGGCCCGCTGTCCGATGCCTGGGCCGTCGCTCACGAGCTGCGCCGGGCCCGTCGCGGCTCGGGACGCACGCGCTAGAAGAGTGAGTCCGTTTGTCGGTGGTGGGGCGGCGGTGCGCTCGGGATCGCGTACCTCACCAGGAGGCCTCGTTCGGACCGGTCACCTTGGCAAGGCTCACCGCCCCGCAAACCGGGACGAGTCGGACGGTCGGGCGACGGTGGACCTTGCCAAGGACGTGGCCGGCCTTGCCGAGGCAAGGCACGCCGATTCCACACCTGGACGACCGGCGCGCTGAACGAGAGATCATTCGGACTCACTCATCTGAGGCGCGCGTCACGGCCGCACGACGCCGCGGAAGCCGGTCCAGCGCAGCTCGTCCGGGAGATGCCCGAGGTCGTTGAAGAGCACCAGCGTCGGCGGCAGGCCGGTGCGGCACTCGACCAGCGTCAGCCCGGTGTTGGCGCTGTCCAGACCGAGCCAGCGGGCCGGCGGCGCCGCCAGCACGTGCCGCACCAGCCAGGCGATCGGGTAGGCGTGGGTGACGAGCACCTCGTGCGTGTCGCCGTCCGGTGGCGCGGCGGCGAACCGGGTGACCAGCGCCTGCGCGAGCCGGTGGCCGACGGCCGCCTCGGCCGCGTCGTAGCCGTCGAAGAAGCCGGCCCAGGCCGGCGGCGTCTCGGCCGGGGCGGGGACGTAGGGGACGTGGTCGGCCAGCTCGTCGGCCGCGGCGACCGGGACACCGGGCAGGTGACGCGCCAGCTCGTGCGCGCTGTCCGCGGCGCGCGCCAGCGGCGAGTGCCAGACGACGTCGACGGGGACACGCGTCAGCCGCGCGCCCAGCAGGCCGGCCTGGCGACGTCCGTCGTCGGTGAGCGCGCCGAACGGGTCGGCGGCGCCGTGGCGGGCGAGGTAGAGGTGGCGCGTCGCCATGCTCACTCCCGGGTGGTCGTGACGGTGCCGGCGTCGCCGTCGATGGTGACGGTGGTGTCGTCGCGGAGCCGGGTGGTGGCCTCGGCGACGCCGAGGACGGCGGGGACGCCCCGCTCACGGGCGACGATCGCGGCGTGGGAGAGCACGCCGCCGATCTCGGTGACGACGCCCGCGGCGAGGCGCAGCAGCGGCGTCCAGGCCGGGTCGGTGTAGCGGCAGACCAGCACGTCACCCGGGCGCATCCGGGCGAAGTCGCCTGGACCGCGGACCACCCTCGCCGGGCCGGTCGCGGTGCCGTGGCTGCCGGGTGTGCCGGTCAGCGTGCCGGGTGATGCCGCGGACGCCCTGGCGGACGGTGGTGCCGGTGCGGCGGCCGGGCGTGGTGGGGGAGCGGCGGTGACCGGGCGCGCCTGCAGCAGCCAGTCGCGTCCGCCGGCGATCGCCCACTCGACGTCCTGCGGCCCGCCGCGCAGCGCGGCCACCCGGTGGCCGAGCCGCGCCAGTCGCCGGGCGGTGTCGTCGTCCAGGACCGGCCGAGTCCGATCGCTGAGCGGGACTCCTCGGGTGACCAGCCGCGCGCCGTCGCGGTCCAGCCGGATCCGCTTGTCCCCGACGACGCACGCGACCGACCCGTCGGCGGCGACGGTGTAGGCGTCGGGTGTCACCGTGCCGCCGACGACGCTGGGCCCGAGCCCCCACGACGCCTCGATCGCGGTGACGCCGTCCGGCGCCGCGGGGGTGAACAGCACCCCCGAGACATCGGCGTCCACCAGCCGCTGCACGAGGACCGCCATCGCCGGGGCGGCGGCGCCGTCGCGGTAGTCGACGGCGCGCGCCGAGCCCGCCGACTCCCAGCAGGCCAGGACCGCGCCGGCCACGTCTGCGGCGCCACGTACCGCGAGCACGGTCTCGTGCTGACCGGCCGCCGACGCCTGCGCGGTGTCCTCGTCCGACGCCGACGACCGCACCGCCACCAGCGGGTCGCCGAGCCGGGCCAGCCCGCGCCGCAGCTCGTCGAGCAGCTGTGACGCCCGACCGGCTGGGGCGCTGCTCTGCCGGGCAGGGGCGGGGCCGTTCTGGGCAGGGGCGGGGTCGTGTTGGGCCGGGGTCGAGCGGTGCTGGGCTGCGGTGGGGCCGTGCTCGGCCGGGGTCGGTCCGCGTTGGGCCGGAGTGACATCCCGCCCGGATGGGGTGGGACCCCACCCTACGGGCGGGCACCGACAGTCGGCCGCGTCGCTGACCGGGCCGGCGGGACCCGCGAACGGCACGACGAAGCCGTCGGGGACCGGCAGGCCGGCCCGCAGCAGGGCGCCGAGCGCACTCGCCTTGCCGCCGCAGGTGTCCGCTTCCGCCTCGCTGAGCGGCACCAGCACCAGACCACTCCTTCAACAGATTGTTGACAACGTTCTGTTGATGAAACACGATCGATGCCATGACCCGCAAGCAGGACCCCGATCACACCCAGGCCCGGCACACTCAGGCCCGGCACACCCAGGCACGCCACGCCGAGGCCCGCCGCGAGCAGGAGGCCCGCGACCGGCTGCTCGCGCTCGGCGCCGGCGAGCTGGAGGCGCGGCCGTGGCGGCCCGATCCGGTCCCGCCGTCGGCGGTGGACCTCGCTCAGTACGCGCTCTGGCGCGCCGCCGACCTCGAGCCCGGCGACCTGCGGGCCGCGCTCGCCCTGCTGGCCGCCGCGCGTGCCGAGGTCGACGGGCTGGAGAGCGGCCTGTTGTTCGTCGCCCGCGGTGCCGGGCTGACCTGGGCCGACATCGGCGACGCCATGGGGTTCAACTCGCCGCAGGCCTGCCAGCAGCACTTCACCCGGCTGGCGGCGCGGCAGGGCGGCGGCTCGTGACCCGCGACTCCGCGCCGGACCTGCTGGCGCTGCACGCCGTCCGCATCTCCGGGTTCGCCGACACCCTGGTGCTGGCCCGGCGGTTCGGGCTGGACGTCGCGCTGACGGCCGAGCTGCTGGCCGACGGTGCCGCGCGTGGGTGGGTCGAGCACGCGGACTTCGCCGGCCTCGCGGGCTGGTCGCTGACCGAGTCGGGCCGGGCCGAGAACGAGCGGCTACTGGCCGCGGAGCTGGACGAGGCCGGCGGCGAGGGCGAGGTCCGCGCCGTCCACCGCGAGTTCCTGCCGCTGAACGCCCGCCTGCAGCGGGCCTGCACCGACTGGCAGCTGCGGCCGGCGGAGGGCGACCGGCTCGCCGTCAACGACCACCGTGATCCCGCCTGGGACGCCCGGGTGCTGGCCGGCCTGGCCGCCGTCGGTGCGGGTCTCGGCCCGCTGGCCGGCCGCCTGACGGCCGTGCTCACGCGGTTCGGCGGCTACGACACACGCTTCGCCACCGCCCTGGAACGCGCCCGGGCGGGTGACGGCGGCTGGGTCGACCGCACCGACGTCGACTCCTGCCACCGGGTCTGGTTCGAGCTGCACGAGGACCTGGTCGCGACGCTGCGCCTCGACCGGGGCGCCGCGTAGACCCGCTCCAGGCGGAACGCGACGATCACCGGGCGGGCCGGGCGGGCGGCCCAGCCGTCACCGATGGTCCGCGAGCACCGGCGCGAAGTGCGCCACCAGCAGGTCCGTCAGCGCGTCGAGGTAGCGGGCCCCGCGCGCGGCGTCGGCCGGGCGGGCGTCGCCGAGGACCCCGTTGTCGGAGAGCGCGGCGGTGCCGCCGGTGAAGATGCGCCGGGCGACGTCGTCGTCGAAGGCGCCGTCGAAGCCGCGGACGGCGGCGCTCATGTCGACGAGGTCCGGCCGCTCGGCCAGCATGATCGACGTCTCGGCCTCGCCCGCGTGCACCCCGCCGATCTCGGGCGGGATGTCGTCGTCGCGTCCCACCCGCTCGAGCACGGCGACGAACTCGCCCAGGCCCGTGTACGGCACGAACCGGGCGCCGCCGACGACCCCGCCGGTGGACTCGAGCAGCTGCGCGAGCGGCCCGAAGTTGCCGCCGTGGCTGGGCACCACCAGCACGGCCTCGAAGCCGTGGGAGGCCAGACTGGCGACGTACTGCAGCACCACGGCCTGGAACGTCTCGGTGTCCAGCGTCACCGTGCCGGGAAAGGCCATGTGGTGCGTGGCGACGCCGAACGGCACCGTCGGCCCCACCACGACGTCGCCGAGCCGGGGCGCCAGCCGCGTCACCAACGCGTCACCGAGCAGGGTGTCGGCCATCAGCGGCAGGTGTGGCCCGTGCTGTTCGGTGGATCCCACCGCGAACAAGGCGGTCCGCCGCCCGGCGTCGAGAGCCGCTCGCACCTGGGTCCAGGACGACTCGGCCAGTCGGGTCACTCCGGCGCTCATCGCCCTATCGAATCATGAGCGAGGACTGTGCCCGCGCGCCCGGCCGGAGGATGATCCGGTGTGTGGACTCCGGCCACCGGAACGTCGTCACGGCGATCGCCGCGGGTGGGCTGGTGGTGGCCGGCCTGGTGCTGGTCGCCGCCGAGCCGCTGCAGGCGCCCGTCCGGCCGGCCCCGGTCGAGCCGGCCCCGGTCGAGCCGGCCCCGGTCGAGCCGGCCCCGGCCGAGCCCGAGCCCGTCCAGTCCGCCCCGGTCGAGCCGGCGCCGCTCCCCGGGCGGCCGCCGACCGCGGCCGAGCTGGACGAGCTGGCGGAGCGGATCTTCGCCGAGCGGTCCGCGTGGGCGACCGACCCGGCGCTCGTGTACTTCACCTACGCCGACCACGAGGCCGCAGCGGTCGAGGTCGGCGTGGACGAGCCGGAGGTGGCGGCGGCGCTGCCCCCCACCATCCGGCTGCGCTCCGGCGCTCGCGTGGCGATCAGAGTGCAGGAGGGCGGGCCGGTCATCGAGGACAACAGGGCCGCGCCTGGCTCATGATCATCAACCTTCTCGGTCGTGATGGCAGCACAGAAGGTTGATGATCATGAACGGGCAGCTATCAGGGGGACGGGGCGGGTCTGGGCACGCCTCGGGCATCGCAGGCGTGGTCGCGGTCCACCCGGCGACCGTGATCCACGCCGCCAGTCGCCCAGAGTTCCGGTGACCGCGACCAACCCACGTGCGCCATCGCCCCGATCCGCACAACGCCACTGTCGACACGGCGACGCCCGGCGACCGCGAAATCCACCACTCCAGGGGACGCCACCCGGCGATGATCATCAACGATCGCGCACATCACCAGGCGTTCTCCCACTCCACGAGGCATGCATGCCTGGTGGAGCGGGAGAACGCCTCATGATGTGGTGTGTGAACCCGTGTTCACGAGCAGTGGGTGTCGTCAGAAGGCACGTCGTGAGCCGTCTCGTGATCACCATGGCGCGCGTCGACGGCAGCGATCGTGCGGCGGATCGGCGAACTGACCCCCGGCTGACTGCTCGGCGTTCACCGCGGGTTCACGGTCGTGCGCTTGGCTGTCGGGCGTGCTCCCCGCCCACCCGTTCGGCCCGCCCCTGGTCGCCACGCTCAGCACCGACGGCGAGCAGGTCACGCTGCAGTGGGTCGCGGCCGAGGACGACTGGGTGTCGCTGGGCGAGCACGTCGGCGCGTTCGACGTGCCCGACACGGACACTCTGACCGGGGAGTGGCGGCGGTCGCTACGCCGGTAGCGGGAACCGCCAGTCGGTCAGCCGGGGCAGCTCGGCCGCCCGGGTCGCGTCGCCGATGATGTAGGCGTAGTCGCCGGGGTTCACCTGGCCGAACGCGGGCCGCAGCTGGAAGATCGCCGACGACTCGTACGGCGCGGTGATGGTCTGCAGCACCTCGAACGAGTGCGGGTCGACGACGCGGCCGAGGAGGGTGCCGCCCGGTACGGTCGCCGACAGCGCCTCGACGCCGACGGCCGGGTAGAACAGCCCGCCGTGGACCACCCGCTGCAGCGTCCGCCCGCCGCGCATGACCAGCTGACGGTCCGGCAGCACCGGCTCGCCGTCGATCATGCCGAGCGCCTTGAGGTAGTTGTCGATCCGGGTCAGCGCCAGCTCGTCGAACCCGTCGGGCAGCACGTTGCCGCCCTGCTCGGCGACGACGCACAGCACGCCCTGCTCCGCCGCGTAGCCGGTGATCGTGCCGGAGTACGGGTTGACGTCGTGGACGTAGACGAAGTCGCAGCCCATCAGCCGGTTGAAGTCGAACGTCCGCTTCTGTTCCGGCGTGGAGTCGCCGCTGACCAGCGTGTAGTTGATCGACGTGTTCGCACCGCAGTGGTAGTCGATCAGGGCGTCCAGCCGGCCGAGCACGTTCTCCGACAGCGCGGCCGCCAGCTGCTGCGTCACCCAGCCGTCGGCGGCGCCGGGGAAGACCCGGTTGAGGTTGTTCATGTCGGTGTTCCAGCCCTGCCCGGTGGTCCGGGTGCCCGACTCGAACGCGACCGGGTTGGCGACGGGGACGGCGACGACGGTGCCGGCCAGCCCGGCGAGGTCGAGCCGCTCCATCGCCAGCCGGATGATGTGCGAGCCGAAGATCGCGTCGCCGTGCACGGCGCCCACCAGCCCGAGCACCGGTCCGTCGCCTGCCCCACCGCGGGCGACGTGGACGGCGATGCGCAGGTCCTCGCCCGATGCTCGGCGGGCCACGGGGAGGTGGAAGAGCCGCCGAGTGCCGGGCGCGACGTCGAGCAGCTGCGCCGGCCCGGTCAGCAACGCGGCGGTCACGACAGCCCCAGCAGCCGGGCGGCGTTGCCGCCGAAGACCAGCTCGAGGTCGGCGTCGGACAGCCCGGACGAGGTGAAGACGGCATCGGTGTCGATCACCCGCTGGTCGCGGTCGAGGGAGAAGTCGCTGCCGTAGAGGATCTTGTCCGGGCCTGCCTCGGTGACCACCTGCCGCACCAGGCCGGGGATCAGGGCGCCCCACCGCGCCCACGAGATCGACGTCTCGAGGTAGACGTTCGGGTGCTTGCGGGCGAGGTACAGCGCGTCGCTCATCGGGTTGGCGTGCCCGGCGACCAGCACCGTGCCCGGGCACATGATGGCGAGGTCGTCCAGCAGCTCGACCCGGCCGTTCTCCAGCCGCCCGGCGCGCCCGTTGGACGGCCCGGTGTGGAAGATCACCGGGATGCCGAGGTCGCCGGCGGCGGAGACCACCGGGACCAGGCCGGGGTCGGCGAGGCTGAACCCCTGGATCAGCGGGTGCAGCTTGAGCCCCTTGAGGCCGAGGACGGTGACAGCGTGCGCCAGCGTCTCGACCGGGTCCTCCCGCGGGATGCCGGTGGTCTCGGCGAACGGGACGACGGAGGCGAACCCGACGATGGCGCCGTCGGCCTTGGTGACGAGGTCGGCGACCGCCTGGTTGGACATGTACGGCGCGATGGGCAGCACCACGGCCTTGTCGATCCCGAGCGCGGTGATGTTCTGGACGAACGTGTCCACCTCGTCGAGCTGGGTGTTCCAGATGTGGGTGTGGAAGTCGATCCGCAACGAACGCTCCTTCGCATCAGTCGGCCAGAGGTACGGCCTTGCTCCATTCCGGTGTCACGAAGACCGGGGTGTCGATCGAGTAGCTGAGCCCGACCGGCGTCAGCGCCTGCAGCCGGGTGCCGCCGGGCAGCTCGACGTCGTGCAGGACGCCGCCCGGCTGGTACTCGACCACCCGGACCACGCCGGGCGTGCCGCCGTCGTCGGTCTGGCCGAGCCGCACGCAGTCGGGCCGCAGTGCGACGGCGACGACGTCGGACCGGCCGGCGGTCACCTCGGCCGGGATCCGCGACCCGCCGGACGTCCGGTAGCCGCCGTCGCCGGTGCTGACGTCGACGACGTTGGCGAGGCCGAGGAACTCGGCGGTGTAGCGGCGGGTGGGCCGGGCGAACACGTCGACCGGCCGGCCGAGTTCGACGATGCGCCCGGAGTCCATGACGGCGATCCGGTCGCCCAGCGCCAGCGCCTCGGTGTGGTCGTGCGTGACGTAGACGCCGGTGAGACCGAGGCCGCGCTGCAGCTCCTTGAGCTGGGCCCGCAGCTGCACCCGGATCCGGTGGTCGAGGCTGGAGAGCGGCTCGTCCATGAGGATCAGCCGCGGCTCGACGACGATCGCGCGGGCCACCGCGACCCGCTGCTGCTGGCCGCCGGAGAGCTGCCGCGGCAGCCGGCCGGCGAACTCCGTCAGCCCGACCAGCTCGAGCGCCCGGGCCACCCGGTCGGCCCGCTCCTGCTTGCCGACGCGGCGCATCTTCAGCCCGAACGCGACGTTGTCGCGGACGGTCATGGTCGGGAACAGCGCCCAGGTCTGGAAGACCATCGAGATGTTGCGCTTGAACGTCGGGACCGCGACCAGGTCCTCGCCGTCCAGCTCGATGGCGCCCGAGTCGGGCTGCAGCAGCCCGGCGAGCGTGCGCAGCAGCGTCGTCTTGCCGCAGCCGGAGGGGCCGAGCAGCACCAGCATGTCGCCCTTGGTGACGGTGAGGTCGACGCCGGCGACGCCGCCGCCGGTCGGGTACTGCTTCGTCACGGCCCGCAGCCGCAGGTACGCCGAGGGCGAGTCCGCGGGGGCGCGGTCGGTGCCGGACTCGTGGTGGGTGAACGTCATGACGATCTCCTGGTGGGCGAGCCGGCGAGGTGGGAGAGGCCACCCAGCCGCGACAGGACCACGGCGACGACCAGTGAGAGGACGATGAGGATCGTCGACATCGCCGAGACGGTCGGATCGGAGTTGTACTCCAGGTACTGGAACATCGTGATCGGCAGCGTCGTCTGGCCCGGTGCGGACAGGAACAGCGAGATGGACACGTTGTCGAAGGAGAAGATGAACAGGAACACCGCCGCCGATCCGATGGCCGGCAGGATCGCCGGCAGCGTCACCCGGACGAACGCGGTCGCCCGCGAGGCGCCGAGGGTCTGGGCGGCCTGCTCGATGTTCTCGTCGACGCCGCTCAATGCGGCCACCAGCACCTGGACAGCCAGCGGCATGCCGATGAGGACGTGACCGAGGACCAGCCCGATCAGGCTGCTGGCCATGCCGATCTGCACCAGCATGATCAGCAGGCCGAGGGCCAGCAGCATGTCCGGCGTGATCAGCGGCAGCACGGTCGCGGTGCTGACCCACGGCCGCAGCCGCCGCCGGCCGCGGGTGATCGCGACCGCGGTCGGGATCGTCAGCGCCAGCCCGACCACCGACGCGATGACTGCGATCCGCAGGCTGAGCAGCAGCGACGACTGGAATCGCGGCGTCTCGATCGCGGTGGTGAACCAGTCGAGGGTGAACCCGTCCGGCGGGAACTTGAGGTAGGCGCCGGGGTTGACGGCGGTCGCGACGACCACCACCAGCGGCACCAGGAGCAGCAGCGTGAAGCAGATCGCGAAGACGGGGTAGCGGGTCCGCTCCCGGGGCGTCGACGATGTGCGCATGCGCCCGCTCACCTCGTCCCCGCCGTCGAGCGCAGGCCGCGCCGCAGGCTGTAGAGGATGGAGACCGCGAGGATGGCGACCAGCACGACGGCGAACGCCGAGGCCGTGGCCCACTGCGAGGTCTGGCTGACCGACGTGTAGATCATCTGCGGGATCGTGTTGACCCGGCCGCCGCCCATCATCGCGGGGACGATGAACGTGCCCGCCGCGGCGGCGAACGTCAGCACGCTGCCCGCCACCAGACCGGGCACCGCGAGCGGCAGCACCACCCGGACCAGCACCTCACGTCGCGGCGCACCGAGCGTCTGAGCTGCCTCGACCAGTGAGACGTCCAGCCGCGACAGCCCGGCGTAGACCGCCAGCGCCATGAACGGGAACTGGAACATGACCAGCGCGATGATGATCCCGGCGAAGGAGTACTGCAGCCCGAGCGGGGTGTCGCGCAGCCCGAGGTCGAGCAGCACCCGGTCCAGCGAGATCATCCCCAGCTGCAGCCCGTAGATCCGCACCACGCCGTTCACCAGCAGCGGCAGCACCAGCAGCAGGAGCAGCACGGTGCGCAGCCCCGGCCGGCGGGTGATCTCGTAGGCGTACAGCAGCCCGAGCACCGCGGTGACCGCCGTCGACACCACCGCGATGACGAACGTGTTCAGCAGCGCGTCGAGGTACAGCGAGTCGGTGAAGAACGTGACGTAGTGGGTCAGGCTGAACCCGCCGGAGTCCAGCCCGTCGCCACTGGCCACGCTGGTGCGCAGGACGAGGTACGCCGGGTAGCCGAACAGGGCCACCACGAACACCAGCATCGGGCCGCCCAGCAGCCAGCTGCCGCGCCGCCCCAGCGTGGCCTCGTCCTCGGGGGAGCGGGCTCGGGTCACGAGCCGAAGATCCTCTGCCAGCGCGTGGTCCAGTCCGGGATCTGCTGGCCGAACTCGTACCAGTCGATCGGCCAGAGGTTCTCCGCGACGGCGGGCGTCTCCAGCAGCTCGGAGGCGAGGTCGTCGGGCAGCTCGACGTCGGTGGTCGACGGCGCGGCCTTGCCGTTGCGGGCCCACTCGACCTGGTTGTCCGGGTCGAGCATGAAGTTGATGAACTCGTAGGCGGCGTCCTTGTTCTCCGAGGCGGCCGGGACGGTGAGGCTCTGGATGCTGTAGGTGGTGCCCTCGTCGGGGATCACCGTCTCGATGCCCTGCTCGCGCAGCGGCACGCCCTGGTCGGCGATCGTGACGCAGGCCAGCACGCTGCCCGAGGCGAGCTTGCTGACGCCGTCGCTGCTGGTGTTGAAGAGGAACTGCACGTTCGGCGCCAGCTCCTCGATCGCCTTCCAGCCGGCCTCGTAGTCGTCCGGTCCGGAACCGAAGACACGGGCGCCGGTGAAGACGAGGAAGAGCCCGCCGATCGACGGCGCGTTCTGGATGCACAGCTGGCCGCGTAGCTCGTCCCGCCACAGGTCCTCCCAGCTGGTGATCTCGAAGCCGAGGCGGTCGCGGTTGTAGATGATGCCGGTGGCGGTGTAGCTGATCGGGACGCCGGACAGCCGGCCCTCGTGCGTGATGCCGTCGGAGAGCCGGGTGTTGATCTGCGCGAACCGCTCGATCCGGCTGGTGTCGATCGGCTCGAGGACGCCGTCGGTCATGCCGCGGGTGGAGTCGGTGCCGATGAGCCATGCGACGTCGTGCTCGCCGGGGCGCTGCTCCAGCAGCGTGAGGGTGTCGCTGCCCGGGTCGTTGAGCAGCGAGATGCCGCTCGCGGACTCGAACCCGGACGCCATCGCGTTGACGGCGCCCTCCCAGACGCCGCTCCAGGTGCGGACGACGAGCTCGCCGCCGCCACCGGACGCCCCGGTGGCCGACGGTTCGTCGTCGCTGCCGCACCCGGCGAGCAGGTAGCCGGCGCCGAGTCCGCCGGCGATGGTCAGTAGCGACCGTCGACTGAGTTCGGGTGCCATGCCTGACCTCCAGATCAGGAAGATTGTCGACACTACAGTGGTTCAATGTGGCCTCTCGTCGAGGCGAAGAGGCGGCTGAACGCGAGGTCTGACCCTCGGTCGGAGGGGACGGCGCCGCGCTGGGCCGGCCGGCGATCGAGTGCGGCCGACGGCCGGTGCGATTGCGCTGAGCTTAGGAAACGCCATGCGGGCTGTCAATGACGTCACGCAGACTTTACGAACCGGACGTCGACGTGGCGGGGCGGGGCCGAGTCGGGGTCCGCGGGGTGTTGCGTCGGCGACAACCCGGCTCTATTGTCGACAATCAATTCCCACGAGACAGGAACGAGAGATGGCCGCAACCGACGCCGTGACGGAGTCATCGACCCTGCCCGAGACCGTGGCCGACTGGATCGAGCGGGCCATCATCGACGGCCGGTTCCCCGAGGGCGCCCGCATCCGTGAGCTGGAGATCGCCAGGGAACTGGAGGTCAGCCGGGCGCCGGTCCGCGAGGCGCTGCGCATCCTGGCCGGCCGCGGGCTGGTCCGGCACGTGCCGAACGTCGGCGCGGTGTCCAGCGGCATGTCGCGGCAGACCGTTCGCGAGGTGTACGCCCTGCGCGCGCTGATCGAGTCGACGATGGCCGGCGCGGCCGTCCCGCGCCTCGGCCCGGCCGAGGTGGCGCGGATGGAGGACCTGCTGGACCAGGTGCTCGCGCTCTCGGCCAGCGGTGAGTGGGAGCTGATGTTCCAGACCGCGTGGCAGTGGCGGGAGATCCTCTACGACGCGTCCGGCAACCGCACGGCGCTGGACCTGGTCCGCCAGCTGCGCGCCCGCATCTCGTCGGTCCCGCACGGGCTGCGCGACGACCCCGAGCACGTCGCGCTGAACAACGTCTTCTACCGCCAGGCCACCACCGCCGTGCGCAACGGCAACGCCGGCGCCGTGGCCGGTCTGGTCAGCGCGTTCCTCTACCAGACCGGTGACCAGGTCCTGGAGTACTTCCGGCAGCGCGTCGCCGGCACCGACGAGGCCGCCGCCGGGCACCGTCCCGCCTGACCCACGACCGCAGAACCAGGAGGACGCACGTGGCACCCCCGATCGCCGACCTGCGTGACTACCTCGCCGAGACCGAGGACTACCGCCGGATCTTCGACCACCTCCGCTACGACCAGCAGACCGCGCTGCCCGACGCCGCCACCGCCGACCGCGCCCGCCAGATCGGGCTGATGGAGCGGCAGCTGAGGGCCCGGATCGCCGACCCGCGACTGGACGCACTGGTCGCGGCCGTCGAGCGGCTCGCGCCGGACCCGGAGGAGGACTTCGCCGCCTGGGCCATCGCGCGGACGGCGCGCCGCGACCACGAGGCGGCCCGGCAGCGGCCGGTCGAGGCGCTGGCCGACTTCCAGGTGGTGGCCGCCGAGGCGTTCCCGGCCTGGCGTGACGCTCGCGCGGCCGGCCGGTGGGCCGACTTCGCGCCTTGGCTGCGCCGGCTGCTCGACATCAACCTGCGGATGGCCGACTCCATCGGCTACACCGACCACCCGATGGACGCGCTGCTGTCCACCTACGAGCCCGGCCTGTCCTACGCCGCGACCGACCGGCTGCTGAACGGTCTGCGCGAGCCGGTCCTGCGGCTCAACGCACAGCGGCAGGCGCGCTATGCCGGCCGGGCGCCGGTGCGCTTCCCCGACCTCGACCGCCGGACCACGTTCGCGTTCGTCCGCGACCTCACCGAGCGGATCGGCTACGACTGGAACCGCGGCGGTCTCGCGGTGTCGCCGCACCCGTTCACCAGCCCGTCGGGCGCCAACGACGTCCGCTTCACCCTGCGCGACGACGTCCCGTTCGACGAGATCCTCACCAGCGCCGTCCACGAGATCGGGCACGCGCTCTACGAGCAGGGCATCGCGCCGGAGCTGTGGGGCACCTCGGCCGCGCGCGGGGTCATGCCGTGGCTGCACGAGTCGCAGGCGAAGTTCTGGGAGAACATCGTCGGCCGGACGCCGCAGTTCGCGCGCTTCGCCCACCGGGTGCTGGTGCCGTACCTGGGCGATCATCCCGACGCGGTGACGCCCGAGTCGCTGCACGAGGCGCTGGTGGCCCGGCCGACCAGCGTCATCCGCATCGCCACCGACGAGCTGACCTTCAACCTGCACATCCTGCTGCGCTGGGAGATCGAGACCTCACTGCTGTCCGGCACGCTGGACGTCGCCGACGTGCCGGAGCTGTGGAACGCCCGCAGCGCCGAGTACTTCGGCGCCGCGCCCGCGTCCGACCGCGACGGCGCCCTGCAGGACCCGCACTGGTGCCACCGGTGGATGGGGCTGTTCACCAGCTACGTCATCGGCAATCTGGTGTCGGCCCAGCTGGCCGAGGCGATGCGCCGCGACGGCGTGGACATCGACGCCGATGCCGGCACCGGGACGTTCGGCCCGATGCTCGGCTGGCTGCGCCGCCACGTGCATGCGCCCGGCCGCACGTACACCCTCGCCGAGCTGGTGCCCCGCGCCACCGGCGCCGACCTCGGCGCCGACGCCTACCTGTCCCATCTCCATCGGCGCTACGCGCCCGACTCCGAAGGGGAGACCCGATGACCACGCTGACCCACTCCGATGACCTCGCCGCCGTCACGCCGGGCTCGAAGTCCCGGTTCCGGCTCCCGGTCGCGCGGCGCAGCTCCGGCGAGGAGCTGGCGATCAGCGGGCAGGTCGTGCGCGGCCGCTCGTCCGGCCCCACGCTGCTGCTGATCGCGAACGTGCACGGCGACGCGATCTTCGGTGCCGAGGCGGTCAACACGGCGCTGACCCGGCTGGACCCGGAGCAGCTGGCCGGCACCGTCATCGGCGTCCCGGTCGCCAACCCGGTCGCGTTCGAGAGCGGCACCCGGGCCACGGGCCAGGGCTGGAACACCGACATGAACAACATGAACCGGGTCTTCCCCGGCACCCGTCAGGGCTGGATCACCCAGAAAATGGCGGCGGTCATCAGCGAGGAGATCATCCCGCACATCGACGCGATGCTCGACTACCACTGCGCCGGCGACACCTCGATCAACTACACGCTGGTGAACTCCGACCGGACGCCGGAGCAGAAGCGGATCTTCGACTTCACCCGGCTGATGGGCACCGATTTCGTCTTCGTCCACGACGTCGACCCCTTCGCCGGCACCATCGACCAGTACGTCAAGTCGCTGGGCAAGCTGTCCATCGTCGCCGAGCAGGGCGGCAACGTCATGCCGGAGGGCTTCGCCGCGCTCACCCAGACCCGCATCGACAACTTCCTCAAGGGGCTGGGCATGATCGACGGGGTACCCGAGCTGCCGGAGCGGCAGCTGCTCATGCGCGAGCGGGTGCTGATCCGGGCCGACCACGGCGGCCTGTGCTACCCGGCGGTGGGGATCGAGGCGCTGTCGACGGTGGTGGCGGGCGGCACGCTGCTGTCCCGCGTGGTCGACGCGCACACCGGCGAGACGCTGCAGGAGATCAGGGCGCCGTACGAGCAGTCGGCGATCCTGCAGACACGGCCGGGGTTCTCGCGGGTCAACCCGGGCGACTACATGTACATCATCGCCGACGCCGGATCCGGCACCTGGGTCCCGTCGCCCGAGCAGTGGCGGCTGGAGGTGTGAGCGCGACCGCGCACCCGGACGTCCGGTCCGACGTCGCGGCGCTGCGGCGCCACCGGCTCGACCTGTTCCCCGACCCGGTCGTGCCGTTCGGCGACGTCGTCCGTGCCGCGCCGCCGGGCCTGGTCCCGGCGGCGCCGGTCGAGCCGGATCCGGACCCGGTGGGCGCCGTCCGACGGGTCCTGACCGGCCTCGACGGGCGCGGGCGCGAGCTGGGCGCCGTGGAGGTGCTGCTGGCCGACGAGGCGCTGACCGCCGCCGCGGAGTCGCGGCGGCGGATCGCCGCCGGAGCCGCCCGCCCGCTGGAGGGCCTGCCGTTCGGGGTGAAGGACGTCATCCAGGTCGAGGGGTCGCCGACGCGGTTCGGCTCGGACCGTTACGCGGACTTCCGGCCTGCGACGACGGCGCGGGTGGTGCGGAACCTGCGCGCCGCCGGCGCCGTCCTCGTGGCCAAACTGGCGACGTACGAGTTCGCGTCCGGGCCGAACAGCCGGACCCGCAACCCGTGCGATCCCGGCCGTCGCTCCGGCGGGTCGTCGTCCGGCCCGGCCTCGGCGGTCGGTGCCGGGTTGCTGCCGCTGGCCGTCGGCACGGACACCGGCGGCTCGATCCGGGTGCCGGCCGCCTGGTGCGGAGCGGTCGGGTTGAAGCCGACGCTGGGTCGCGTCCCGCGTGCCGGCACTCCGCCGCTGACCTGGACGATGGACCACACCGGGCCGCTGGCCGGGAGCGCGGCCCTCGCCGGCGCCGCGCTGACGGCGATGACCGGGGTGCCGCCGGCCGACGCGCGGCCGCGCTGGCCGGTCGCCGGCGCCGCGCCGCTGACCGGGCTGCGCGTCGGTGTGCTCGGCGGCTGGTTCCGGGTGGCCGAGGACGAGGTGCTGAGGCTCGTCGACGCCGCCACCGAGGTGCTGGCCGGGCTGGGCGCGACGCTGGTGCCGGTCGAGCTGCCGGTGATCGAGGAGATCGACCCGGACGCGATCAAACGGATCCTGGTCGCGGCGGAGTCGGCCTCGCTGCACGACGCCGGCGACGACCTCGACGGCTACGGCCCGGTCGTCACCCAGCTGCTCACGGGCGGCCGGTCGCTGTCCGCTGTCGACTACCTGCACGCCCTGCGCTGCCGGACGGTCCTGGCCGGCGCGGTCGACGCGCTGTTCGCGGACGTGGATGTGCTGGCCTGCGCGACGTCGGCGATCGTGGCCCCGCCGGAGGGCGTCGACGCGGTAGCGCTGGGCGGCCGCGACCGCGTGCTGGCGACCGTCGTGGCCCGCAACACGTCGGTGTTCAACGTCTCCGGCCACCCGGCGCTGACGGTGCCCTGCGGCCGCGTCGCGGGCACCGGCCTGCCGGCGGGCCTGCAACTGGTGGCGCCGTGCTGGCGGGAGGACGTGTGCCTCGGCGCCGGCGTCGCGTACGAGGCGGTAGCAGGTTAGGCTTTCCTCACTTCTGTCGCCTGTGATGTCCGAGGAGTACGGATGGCCGTCGGTGCCGACCTGCCCATGCGGTTCTTCCGCGCGGAGGTGATCGAGGCCCGTCCGGTCTGCGCCGACATGGTGCGGGTCGTGTTCGGCGGGCCGGACCTGACCGGGTTCGCGTCGACCGGGGTCGGCGACGAGTACCTGCGCATCTTCTTCCCGGCGCCGGGCGCCGAGCCGGTGCTGCCCGTCGTCGAGGCCAACGGCCGCTGGAGCTACCCGGACGGCGCCGAGGCGTCGCCGATGCGCACCTACACGGTGCGCGAGTTCCGGCGCGCCAGCGGCGAGCTGGTGATCGACTTCGTCGTGCACGACGGCGGCGTGGCGGCGACGTGGGCCCAGCAGGCGGCGCCGGGCGACGTCGTCGCCGTCAACACACCCACCGGCATGTACGACCCGCCCGGTGACCTGCGCTGGCAGCTGCTGCTGGCCGACGCCGCCGGGCTGCCGGCCGCGACCCGGATCCTGGAGGCCGTCCCGGCCGGCGTGCGCACCCGCGCGGTGCTCGAGGTGCCCACACCGCGGCACCGGGTCGACCTGCCCGGCGGTGCCGGCCTGGAGGTCGTCTGGCTGTACGGCGGCAACGGCCACGGCCCGAGCCTGCTGTCCGGCGCCCTGCGCACGGCCGAGCTGCCGGACGGCCCGGGCTACGTGTGGGTGGCCGGCGAGACCGCGGTCCTGCGCGACGCCCGCCGCTACCTGCGGCACGAGCTGAAGCTGCCGCCGTCGGCGTACAAGGTGGTCGGCTACTGGACCGACAACGGCGACGAGTACAACCGCCGCCTGGCCGCGCTCGACGACGCCACCCAGCAGTGGCTGCTCGCGCCGTGGGAGAGCGACGCCGACGAGGAGGACCAGGAGGACGAGTACATCGCCCGGCTGGAGACGCTCGGCCTCTGACCCGGCGCGCCGGGCCGAGCGTCATCGGCCCCGCGATCTCACCCAGCCCGGAGGAGGTGTGCACGCGCCGGAACGGGGAACCTGGGAGCACGGGGACGGCCTACGGTGAGGGGGAGCCGTGATGACGTGGCCGATTGCGGCGAAGCTCCGCTATGTCGACGAGACGCTGCGCTGGCTGGCCGACTACCGCCTGCGCTGCGACGACCCGGGTGAGTTGCTGCGGATCCAGACGGCGATCGACGGGTGGCTGGACGAGCGGCTGGGCCTGATGCGCCGAGCCCAGCGGCTGGGCCTGGCACATGACCATCACGCGCCGAGCAACGCCGCGTAACTGCCCGGCGTGCGGCCGAAGTGGCGGCGGAACGCGTTGATGAACCCGTTCACGCTGCGGTAGCCGACCCGCGCCGCCACGGCCGCGACCGGCAGCCGGTCGGCGAGCAGCGGCAGTGCCGCCCTCAGCCGGACCTGCGTCCTCCAGTCGGTGAACGTCATGCCGGTCTCGGCGACGAACGAGCGGCGCAGGGTCTTCTCGCTGACGTGCAGGGCGGCGGCCCACTCGTGCAGGCTCCGTGGGTCGCCGGGGGAGCGGACGATCGCATCGGCCAGCTCGCGGGCCGACCCACCGGCCGGCATCGGGATGTCCGCCGCCGGGCCGGGGTCGGGACGCAGCAGGTCGGCCAGCAGGGCGCGGGCCCGCTGGGCGGCGTCGTCGGGCAGGTCCGGCCGGGCGAGATAGAGCATGACCTGGCGCAGCATCGGGTCGGCCGCGACGACCGTGGTGCTGGTCCAGGCGATCGGGCAGTCGGCCGGCCACAGGTAGAGGCAGTACAGCTGGGTCGGACGGGTCGCCCGCAGCGCGTGCGGTGTGCCGGCCGGGATCCACACCGCCTGCGACGGCGGCAGCAGCCACGTCCCGCCGGCCTCGACCTCCAGCTGGCCGTGCGCGACCCAGGACAGCTGGTGCTCGGCGTGATCGTGGGTCGTGAAGCCGCTCTGCCGCGGCATGTCGAAGCGGGACAGCCAGAACTCCTCGGCGCCGTCGAGCCCGCCGCCGAACGCGCGCGCGAACACCACACCTCCCGACCGTCGACGTCCGCGGCCTGATGCGAGGTGACCGCTGGGTTGGACCGATACCAGGTTAGCCGAACCTAACCTGTCGGGTGACGCCCGACCCCCGAGAGGACGATGCCCGCGATGGCGGACCCGACCCGCGCCCCTGGGCGCCGGCTGCTGCGGGAGCTGTTCCGCCGCCGCCGGCGCGTGATCGTCACCGGCCTGCTCTGCGGGCTCGCCGCCCAGCTCGGCTACCTGGCCACGCCCGCCCTGGTGCAGCGCGCCGTCGACGACGGCCTGGAGGCCGGCGCGCCCGGCCGGACCGCCGGATGGGCGCTGGCCGTCGTCGGGCTGGCGCTGATCGTGCTGGCCGGTGGTGCGACGGGGGAGCGGCTGACCCGGCACGCCGCGAACGCGACCGCGCTGGACCTGCGCGAGCGGCTGCTGGCCCGGGCCGGCGCCGCCGACGGCGCCGTGACCGCCCGGATCGACCGAGGCGACCTCGCCTCGCGGGCCGAGCGTGACGTGCTGGCCGTCGCCGACTGGGTCGACAAGCTCACCTACTGGACGCTGGCGCTGAGCACGATCGTCGTGGTCGTGCCGGCGGTCGCGACCCTGCATCCGCGGCTGCTGGTCGTGACGGCGATCATGGCGCCGCTGGTCGTCGTCACACAGCTGATCTTCCCGCCCCGCTTCGCCGCCGCGGCCGAGCGGCTGGCCGGGGCGCATGCCCGCCGAGCCGGCGCCGTCGAGGAGCTGCTGTCCGCCGCCGGGGCCGTGCGAGGGCTGGGCGGCACCGGCCGGCTGGTGCGGCGGCACGCCGACGCCAGCGGCGAGGTCACGGTCCACACGCTGGCCGTCGCCCGGGTGGCCGCCTGGTGGGCGTCGGTGCCGCCGTCGGTGCCGCGGCTGGCGATCGCCGCCGGGCTGGCGGCCGGCGGGCTCGCGGTGCTGGACGGCGGGCTCAGTATCGGCGGGCTGATCGCCTACACGTCGTGGATGACGATGCTGACCATCGCGCTGAGCTTCCTGGTGCTGCTGGTGTCGAACCGGCGCGAGGCCGAGGTGTCGGGGACGAGGATCGCCGAGGTGCTGGACATGCCCCTCCCTGGCCCGGGTGGGGCCCACCCTACGGGCGGGCACCGACACTCGCCGTCACCGATTGGACCGGCGTCGAGCGGGCCGGCCCTCACTGCCGTCCTGCCGGAGCGGGGCGAGCTGGTGCTGGACGAGCTCTCCGCGCGCACCGGCAGCGGCGGTGAGCCGACCGCGCCGCTGCGGCTGACGGCGTCGCCCGGTGAGCTGGTCGTGGTGCGGGGACCGGTCGGCAGCGGCAAGTCGTCGCTGCTGCGGGCGGTGGCCCGGCTGGACGAGCCCGCGGCGGGCACCGTCCGGTTCGGCGGGGCCGACGTCGCGCAGGCGGACCGCGCCGACTGGTGGGCCCGGATCGGTTACGTGCCGCAGCGGCCGCTCGTGCTCTCCGGCACCGTCGCGGACAACGTCCGGCTCGGGCGGGAGGCGCGCGACGACGAGGTCGCGTGGGCCTGCCGGGTCGCCGGCGCCGACGGGTACGTCCGCGCGCTCCCCGCCGGGTACGAGACGGCCGTCGGCGAGCGCGGGACGACGCTGTCCGGCGGGCAGGTGCAGCGCCTGGCGCTGGCCCGGGCGCTGCTCGGCCGGCCGCGGGTGCTGCTGCTCGACGACGTCACCTCGGCGGTCGACGTCGGCACCGAGCGGGCGATCCTGGACCGCCTGCGCACCGAGCTGCCGGACACCGCGATCGTCGCCGTGTCGCACCGGGCGCAGGTCAGCGAGCGAGCCGACCGGGTCATCGACCTGCGGGTCCCGGTCACGGCGGGGAGTAACGATGGCTGACGCGCCCGTCCTCGAGGAGGCACCGTCCACCCGCGGGGTGTATCGGCGCTTCGCCGCCGTGGCCCGGCCGTACCGGCGCGAGGCACTGCTCGCGCTGGCGGTCAGCCTGTTCAGCGCCGCGGCGCTGGTGTCGATGGCGCCGATCATCGGGCGGGCGATCGACGAGCTGGTGCAGCGGTCGCGGTCCGGGTTGTTCACGGCCGTCGCCGTGCTGGCCGTGGTCGTCGTCGCGCGGATCTTCCTGCTGCGCACCTCCGAGGTGCTGCTGACCCGGACCGGCGAGCGGGTGGTCCGCGACCTGCGCGACACCGCCGTCGGCCGGATCGCGACGGCGCCGCTGCGGTTCATCGAGTCGCACCGGGTCGGCGACCTGCTGCAGCGCACCACCGGCGAGGTCGCGACCGTCACCGACTTCGTCCGCCAGCAGCTGCCGGACGTCGTCAACCTGTCACTGTCGCTGCTGCTGACGCTGGCCGTGCTGCTGTCGTACTCGCCGCTGCTGACGCTCATCACGCTGGCCGTGACGCTGCCGGCGACGTGGCTGGTGATCCGCTGGTTCCGGCGCGACGCGGCGGGCGCCTACGGACGGGTCGCGGCCGGTCGTGCGGGCATCGCGGCGACGTTCACCGAGACGCTGGCCGGTCGCGAGACGCTGCACCTCACCGGTGGGATGCCGCAGCGCCGGCGCCTGTTCGCCGCCCAGAGCGAGGACCTGCGCGCCGACGAGGATCGCACCGTCGACGTCGAGCTGCGGCTGCGGCTGATCGGCTTCCTGGAGGGGCTGTCGGTGGCGGTCCTGCTGGTGGCCGGCGCCTGGCTGGCAGGGGAGGGCCGGGTCACCATCGGGACGGTCGCCGTGTTCGTGCTGGCGATGACGAACCTGTTCGAGGGCGTGCTGCGGCTGTCGCAGGTGTTCGGCGAGCTGCAGGCCACCGCCGTCAGCCTGGCCCGGCTGCTCGACCTGCTCGAGCGGACGGCGGACCGCTCGCCCGCGGCCGGCGCCGCGCTGCCGGAGGCCGGTGACCTCACCGTCCGCGGCGTGCGCTACGCCTACCGTGCCGGGACCGACGTGCTGGCCGGCGTGGACGTGACGTTCCCGCACGGCGCGCACGTGGCCGTCGCCGGGCCGACCGGGTCGGGCAAGAGCACGCTGGTCAAGCTGGCCAGCGGGCTGTACCGGCCGGACGCGGGCACGGTCGAGTTCGGCGGCGTCGACCTCGCGACGGCCACCGAGGCGCAGGTGCGGCGGCGCATCGTCCTCGTGCCGCAGCAGGTGCACCTGGTCAGTGGGACGCTCGCCGACAACCTCGCGCTGGTGCCGCACGAACCGACGCGTGCGGAGCTGCTCGACGCCGTCGACCGGCTCGGGCTGACGGCGTGGCTGGCCGGGCTGCCGGCCGGGCTGGACACCGTCGTCGGGCCGTACGGTGCGGCGCTGTCGGCGGGGGAGCAGCAGCTGGTCGGCATCGTCCGGGCCGCGCTGGTGGACCCGGCGGTGCTGATCCTCGACGAGGCCACGGCCGACCTCGATCCCGTCGTCGCGGCGAGCATCGAGACCGCCGTCGACCGGGTGCGGGCCGGGCGGACGCTGATCATGGTGGCGCACCGCCCGGAGACGATCGCCCGGCACTCGACCGTCGTGCGGGTCGACGCCGGGGTCGTCGGCATCAGCTGACGTGCGGGTGGAACAGCACCGGGTGCAGCAGCTCGGCCAGTTGCTCGACGGTGTCGAGCGGCTGGGTGAAGTCCAGCCGCACCCAGCGACGTCGCGGGCGGCCGGTGTCGGCGGTGAAGCCGTAGCGGTCCAGCCGGACCGCCCGCGGATGGTCGGCGTCGATGCCCGCCGACGCCAGGGCGGCGCGGAACCACGGTTCCAGCTCGTCGCGGTGGTGGTCGGCGAGGTCGAGCAGCAGGTCGCGCTCGGCCTCGTGCAGCGGGTCCGGCTCGGCGGCGGCGTACTCGGCCGGGTTCAGCGGGCCGCCGCCCTGCTCGGTGACCAGGTGGACGCCGGTCAGGTGCAGCCGGTAGAGGACGGCCTCGGTGCCGACGCCGAGCAGGCTGGGCAGCGGGTTGGCCTCGGCGAACTCCAGCGCCGCCGCGAGGCCGGCGTCGTCGGCGACCGGGTGCAGCCGGCCGCTGGCCCGGGCCTGGCCGAGGCTGGGCGCGTCGGCCGTCGGCGGCACGTCGTCGACGCGGAGCACGCCGCCGGGCCCGACGGGGCCGCGTGAGCGCAGCGCCTCCCGGAGCCCGCCGGCCGCCGGGACCAGCAGCAGCGGCTGGCCGACGTGGTCGGTGCCGTGCCGCACCGGCAGCGGCACCGCGACGTCGTCGAGGAACAGCAGGCCGGGCAGCCGGCCGCGCAGCAGCGTGCGGGCCCGCTCGGCCGGCGACGGGCAGCTCATGTCCACCTCCGGGCTGACGATGAGGAAAGGCTAACCTAACTCATCACCCTTTGTCTCCGCCCCGTCGCCAGTTGATCAGGGGGAAGTGCGGATCCCGGGCGGCCGGAACCCGCGGTTCTCCATGATCAATGAGCGTCGGGCGGGCCCATGGTGGCGAGGAAGACGAACAGCACGACGAGGCCGGCCACCAGCCCGAGCACCCCGCCGGTGAGCGCGCGGGCGCCGTCGTCGGCCAGGCCCTTCTCGGCGCGGTCGAACCCGATCAGGCCGAGGACGATGGCCACGACGGCCGCGGGCGCGGCGACGAACTCGCCGACGAACGGCACGAACGCGAAGACCAGGGCGAGCACGCCGGTGAACAGCGCCGGCCCGCCGAGGCCGCGGGGACGGGGCTTGGTCTCGGGGTCCCCATCCATGGCGCACAGCTTTCCAGATGCACCGGCCGCGGCCAAAGGGTTCACGCAACGGTCACCGTGGTGTCGTCGAGCGGATCGGCGGCGGTTCCCGGTGATCGGGACGATTCAGGGCGCTCCGCCCCACACCGGCCCCCGAGAGACAGGCCCCGCCGATGACGCTGCCCCCACGTCCCGGACGACGCAAGAGACGGGCCGGCCTGGCCGCGGCCGCGCTGGCCGCCGTCCTCGTCGGTGTCACCTGGCCGGCCTCGTACGCGGTGACGGCCGCATCGGACGCCGCGGCCGGGGCCGCCGAGCGGAACCGGGACGTGGCGGCGCAGCCGCCGACGCTGACCCCGGAGGACGGCGCATACCTGGAGGGCACCGTCACCGTCGCGTCCGAGCCGGTCGCGGCCGACGACGACGTCACCGCGCTCACCATCGACGGCGCCCCGGTCCAGGCCACCCCGACGGTCGGCGTGTCGACGCTGAGCTTCGAGGTCGGCAGCAACTCGACCGAGGCCCGCTACCGCAACTACGTCCTGGTCAACGACACGCACCGGATCGAGCTCGGCGACGCCGTCAACGAGCGGGTCAGCCTGGAGATCCCGAACGAGCACCTCGTGCCCGGGCAGAACACCGTCGAGGTGGTCGCGGGCACCATCACCACGAGCTGCGGCGTGAACCACGACGACTTCGTGCTCTCCGACTTCAGCCTCGACCTGATCGGCGGGGCCGCGGACGGCGACGCCAACGAGTTCAGCTACGCCTTCGGCGACGGCAACTGCGGCTCGAACACGTCGCTGCTACTCAACGCCGAGCTGACGTTCGTCGTCGACGGCGACCCGCAGCGCACGACCGGCCTCACCGCCGAGGTCGACACGACGACGCTGGCGAACGGGCCGCACGAGATCGTCGCCCGGACCACCTCCGGCGCCGCCACTACGCACGCCGTCACGGTGAACAACGCCCCGACCGGCGCCCCTCACGTCGCGCCGGCCGACGGCACCCTCACCGCCGGCACGCAGCCGGTGTTCGCGTCGTTCCCGGCCGGAACGTCCGGCGCGGTGCCGGCGCTCACCGTCGACGGCGCCGAGCCGGTCACCCGGCCGACGCTGGGCACGGGCGTGTCGACGTTCAGCTTCGACGTCGGCAGCAACTCGATCGAGGCGCGCTACCACAACCACCTCCTGGTCAACGGCAAGCGGATCGAGCTGGGGGGCGACTACGTCAGCCAGCGGGTCGACATCGCGATCCCGAACCAGTTCCTCGTCCCCGGCGAGAACGTCATCACCTTCGTCACCGGCGGTGTCCAGTCGACCTGCGGCGTCAACCGCGACGACTTCGCCGTCGCGAACCTCGAGCTGGTCGTCCCCGACGGCACCGCGGCGGGTCAGGGCATCGAGCCGTCGTACGTGATGGGCGACGGGACATGCGGCAGCAGCACGACGGCCCTGCGCGAGGTCGAGCTGCGCTACGTCGTGGACGCGCCCGCGGCGGCGGCCCGCGAGACCCTCGGGTCGGGCCTGGCCAGCGTCAGCTTCGACGTGGGCAGCAACTCGATCGAGGCGCGCTACCGCAACCATCTGCTGGTCAACGGCATGAAGGTCGAGCTGGGCGGCGACTACGTCAGCCAGCGCGTCGACGTCACCATCCCGAACGAGTGGCTGCAGCCGGGCTGGAACACCATCGACCTCGTCACCGGCACGTTCGCCACCGGCTGCGGCAACAACCGCGACGACTTCGCCGTCAGCAACGTGACACTCACGCCCGCGGAGGGCACGGCCACGCAGCACCACGCCCTGCCCAGCTACGGGATGGGCGACGGAGACTGCGGCTCCACCGTGAACCCGCTGCGCGAGGTCGACCTGCACTTCCTCGTCGACGCGCCGGCCCGCGGCCTGCGCGCCGACGTCGACACCACCGCGCTGCCGGACGGCGCGCACACCATCGCCGCGTCGTCCACCACCGGCGAGGTCGCCACCCGGCAGCTCGTCACCGACAACACCGCGCCCGAGGTGACGGTGAGCACGCCGGCCGAGGGCGGGACGATCACGTCGGCGGTGGTGCTGGACGTCCAGCTCGAGGACGCCTCGGGAGTGCAGACCGGCCCGGAGGTCGTGCTGGACGGCACGGCGGTCGCGCTCGGCGCGCCGATCGGACCCGGCCTGGCGCCGGGCGAGCACACGCTGGCCGTCACCGGCACCGACGTGCTCGGCAACACGGCGGTCCGCGAGATCGTCTTCACCAGCGCCGGCATCCCGGACGTCCCCGCCGAGACGAGCCCGGCGTCGGGCAGCATCGGCGTCGGCGAGTCCGTCACGCTGTCGGCGCGGGTCGCCACGCCCGGTGGCGGCGATGTGACGACGTCGTTCGCGCAGGCCGAGGTGGCCACCGCGAACACCGCCTGGCAGGGGAGCACGGACACCATGCCGACGACGCCGCGGGTGCCGGGGGAGCGGCCGGTCCAGACGAAGGACCTCGCCCCGCTGGACGGCCGCACGGTCGCCGCGCCGGCCAGCCGCGACATCAGCTACCAGCGCTTCGACATCCGCGTACGGAAGAACGTCGACGCGCCGTTCGTGCGCTGGGAGGGCGTCGTCGACCCGGAGCGGCTGGTCACGCTGCACGCCTGGAACGCCGAGACGCAGGCGTGGGACGCGCTGACCAGTGCTCGGGGCGCCGCCGAGGGCAACACCGCGCTGTCCGCGACGATCGAGGCGACGTACGTCGACCGCAACCGCGTCAACGTCCTCGTCACCGGCGAGGACCCGTTCGCCGACGACATCGTGGACGGCGACCCGAACGGCTTCGCCGACCCGGACAGCTACGACTTCTCCATCGTCCACTTCACCGACACCCAGTACCTGTCCGAGGGTGCGGTGGAGCAGGAGACCGCGGAGGAGCGGGCCGTCTGGGCCTCGGCCTACCGGGGCATCGTCGACTGGGTCGTCGAGAACGCCGAGGAGCGCAAGGTCGCCTACGCGGCGCACACCGGCGACATCATCGAGAACAACACCCGGCCGCCGCTGGACGAGCCGATGCGCCAGCAGGTCATCGGCGAGTTCGAGTTCTCCTCGGAGCAGCAGGGCGTGCTCGACGGCGCGGGCATCCCGAACGGCGTCGTCGCCGGCAACCACGACAACCAGGGCGGCCGCGAGACCGGACCCGAGGCGCTGTACAACCAGTACTTCGGCCCGGACCGCTACGCCGCCGCCGACGACCAGTGGGAGCAGGCGGAGTACGGCGGCCCGTGGCGCGAGGGCGACAACCAGAACCACTACGACCTGTTCTCGGCCGGCGGCCTGGACTTCGTCGTCGTCGGCCTCTCGTTCGGCGTCACCAAGGAGGAGGTCGACTGGGCCAACTCGGTCTTCCAGCGGTTCCCGGACCGCAACGGCATCCTGCTCACGCACGACTACGTGATGCCCTCGACGCTGCCCGACGGCCGCGACGCCGCGATCGCCGCGCCCGACGGCGCGGTGCTCTACAACCGGGTCGTGGCCCCCAACCCGAACGTGTTCCTGGTGCTGGCCGGCCACCGGCACGGCGTAGGGACGAACGTCCGGCCCCCGGTGGGCGAGATCGGGCACGGCGTGGTGGAGCTGCTGGCGGACTACCAGTTCTACACGGTGTCCGCGGACCGGCTCGGGCTCACCGAGATCGGTGGCTACCAGCCGGACGACCAGCTGCAGTTCGGCGCCAGCTTCTTCCGGCTGCTGCAGTTCGACGTCGAGCGGTCGGAGATGATCGTCGACACCTACTCGCCGCTGCTGGCGAACTTCGGGGCGACCGAGTTCGACCAGGACGGCCGGTACAACGGCACCGAGGACAACATGGTGCTGCCGGTCGACCTGCAGACCCGCACCACGACCTTCCAGACCGACGCGATCGCGCTCTACTCGCCGTCGGAGCCGATCGGGTCGGTGACGGTGCCGTCGGGGTCGGTCGCCTCGGTCGACTGGGCGGGCCTGGCGCCGGGCAGCACCTTCGCGTGGATCGTCACCGCGCACAGCGCGGGTGGCGGCGTCACCGCCTCCACCCCGGCCGTCTTCACGACGGCGGACACCCGCGGCCGGCCGGGGGCGTGGGGGCCGGACGCGCCGCTGTACCCGTACTTCGCGCCGTTCGAGTCGCGGGAGTAGGTCGGGCCGTCGAGTTGATCTTGGAGTAGCCGGGGAATGGGCGGGCGATCTGCCCGATGACACCCACGGTCAACTCCAAGATCAACTTTGGCGTGGGTGGGTCAGCGGATGGACTGGACCGGGCCGAACGGGGCGAGCACCGCGTCGGCCCAGAGGGTGCCGCGCAGCCCGGCGAGGTCGACGAGCCGGGTCGCCTCGGCGACGCAGGCGTCGGAGCTGAACAGCTCGCCGCCGGCCCGGTGCGCGTGCGCCAGCTCGGCGAGTGCCTCGCAGGTCGCCTGGACGTCGGGCGCGCCCTGGCCGACCAGGAGCCGGAGCGCTTCGGCGGCGGTCTCGAGGCTGTCCTGTCCGGCCCGCCGCCGCGCCCGGGCGAGCAGGATGGTGGAGTGCGCGACGAGCCGGTCGGAGCGCATCTCCCGGGCCGCCGCGATCGCCTGCTCGGCCGCCTCGATGGCGTCGGCCGGCCGTCCGTCCGCGAGCTGTACGTAGGTCTCGGCCAGACGGAGCTCGTGCGCGTCGAAGGAGCCCGGTTCCGGCACGTACAGCTCCCGGGCCGCCGCCAGCGCCGCCCGCGCCGCGTCGGGATCGCCGTGCCGGGCGAGGAGCTGGGCGTAGGTGAGCTGGCAGCGGATCCGCAGGGCCACCGGCTGCGCCTCGGCGGCCGCGACGCAGCGGCGGCTCATCTCGACGGCGGTCGCGTGGTCGCCCATCCGGTCGTTCAGGACGGCGAGGTTGTTCAGCATGGCCGCCTCGCCGAAGCGATCTCCGAGCCGCCGCCAGAGCAGGATCGCCCGCTCGGCGGCCGCCCGGGCCTCGGCGAACCGGCCCTGATCGGAGTGGATGGTGGCGAGGTTCTGCCACGACGCGGCGACGAAGTGCGAGGCGGCCGGCGGTAGCGGCGCGGCGGTGACGGCGCGGAGCAGTTCCTCGGCGTCGTCCCGCGCCCCGCAGCATTCGATGAGGACGACGTCGAGGTTGGGCGCCAACGCGGCGGCCTCGACCGCCTGGTCCTCGTCGGGAGACATCAGGCCGTCGCGGTTCAGCCCGGCGAACAGCGGCATGCGGGGATGCACCCATGCGTGGACGTCGTCGCGCCGCGCGAAGGCGATGCCGGCGCCCTCGGCGGCGATGGCGGCGACCACCGGCTGGTGCGGGCGGTCGCGGGGCCGCAACCGGTCGCGGGCGTTGGTGATCGAGGCGATCGCCTGGCGCAGCATCCGCCGCCGGCCGGCGTGGTCCGCGGGCCCGGGCCGGTCGTGGAGGTACTCGCCGATGAGGTCGTGCCAGGTGTAGCACTCGGGTGCCGCCGGTTCCAGCAGCCGGACGTCGCAGAGGCGCTCGAGGACGTCACGGGCGTCGGCGCGGCCGGTCTCCCACAGCGCGGTGGCGGACTCGACGTCGACGAGGCCGGCCGGGAGCGCACCCAGGGCGCGGAATCGGGCCGCGTCGGACGGCTCCAGCGTGCTGGTCGTGGCGTCGAGGGCGGCCCGAACCGACCGGTCGCCGAGGCGCAGCTCTGCCAGCCGGCCGGGCCCGGTGAGCCGGTCGCGGAGGTACGCCAGCGGCCACGCCGGGCGAGTGGCGAGCCGGCCGCCGACGATCAGCAACGCCAGCGGCGAGCCTGCGCACGCCTCGACGATCCCGGCGGCGGCCTCGGGCTCGGCGGCCAGCCGGTCGGCGCCGACGAGCCTGGCCAGCAACTGGTGCGACTCCGTGACCGAGATGAGGTCGAGATCGAGGGACAGGTTCGACGGAAGGTCCAGCCGGCGCCGGCTGGTCACCAGGACGGCGCACTCGCCGGCGCCGGGAAGCAGCGCGGCGATCTGCCCGGCCGAGTGGGCGTCGTCGATGACGATCAGCAGCCGGCGCCGCGCGCAGATGGTGCGGAACAGCGTCGCGCGGCCGGTCGGCGAGTGCGGGACGTCGTCGGCCGCGACTCCGAGGTCGCGCAGGAACGTCCCAAGTATGTCGGGCGAGGGCACCGCGGCGCCGCGGCTGGTGCCCTCGGCGAACAGCTGCCCGTCGGGGAACCGGGCCCGAGCCTGGTGCGCGGCTTCGACGATCGTCGTCGTCTTGCCGATCCCGGCCGGCCCCGACACGATGGCGACGCGGACCCGGTCGGCCGGCTGGTCCAGCAGTGCGGCCAGCGCGGACAGCTCCCGCCGCCGCCCGACGAAGGCCGGGGAACCGGCGGGCAGCTGGGCGGGCCGCTCGGGCGCGGGATCGGGCGCCGGGCGGGCCGGTTCGAGCAGTCCCGGGTCGCCGGCCAGCATCCGCTGGTGCAGCTGCGTCGCCTCGGCGCCCGGGTCGATGCCGAGGTCGTCGCGCAGCACGGTGACCAGGCGGGCGAACGTGGCCAGCGCCTCGCCCTGCTGGCCGCTGCGGTAGAGCGCGAGCATGAGGTGGCACCAGCTGCGTTCCCGCCACGGATGGTCCGTGACGAGGCGCCGCAGGGACGCCACGAACAGGTCGTCGACGTCGGCGAGCCGCAGCCGCAGCTCGTTGTGCCGCTCGGCGACCCCGAGCAGCTCCTCCAGCAGCGCGGCCCCTTCGGTCTCGGCCAGCTGCTCGCCGGCCAGGCCGGACAGCGGGTCGCCGGTCCAGAGGCCGAGCGCCTCGGTCAGCCGGGCGAGCTCGTCGCGGGCCGACCCGGCGTCGGAGCCGGCGAGGCGGCGGAAGCGGTGCAGGTCGATCCGGTCCGGGTCGAGGTCCAGCCGCAGGCCGTCGCCGTACGCGACGACGGCGTCGCGCCCCAGCACGTCGCGCACCCGCGAGGCGTACGTCTGGATGGCCCGCCGCGGGCTGGCCGGCAGCTCGTCCGGCGACCACAGCAGCTCCGTGGCGGCGTCGTAGGAGACCGGCGCGCCCAGCCGGAGCGCGAGCGCGGCCAGCAGCACGGCGGGGCGCCGGGCCAGGGCGACGGGCTCTTCGCCGCGGAGCAGCTCGAACGGACCCAGCAGTCGGATGAGGATCACCGGCTCGGGCACAGGTCGAGGGTACCGGCGCGGCCGGGGCGCGAAGGCATCAGTCGTCCTCGACGAAGACCTCCTCGCGCTTACGGCGGATCGTCGGGAGCACGGCCACCACGAGGGCGACCACGGCCAGCGCGAGCAGGGTGGCCGAGATCGGGCGGGTGAGGAACACCGTCGCGTCGCCACGCGAGATGATCAGCGCCCGGCGCAGGTGTTCCTCCAGCAGCGGCCCGAGCACGAAACCCAGCAGCAGCGGCGCCGGCTCGCACCCGCACTTGATCAGCACGTAGCCGAGCACGCCGAACACCGCGACCGCGTAGACGTCGAACGCGTTGAGATCGAGCGAGAAGGTGCCGATGGCGGCGAAGACCACGATCGCGGGGAACAGCCACTGGTAGGGGATCTGCAGCATGCGCACCCAGAGGCCGATCAGCGGCAGGTTCAGCATCACCAGCAGCAGGTTGCCGATCCACATGGAGGCGATCAGGCCCCAGAACAGCGCCGGCTGCTCGTTGATGACGTTCGGGCCGGGTGTGATGCCCTGGACGATGAACGCGCCGATCATCAGCGCCATGACGGGGTGCGCCGGCAGACCGAGCGTCAGCAGGGGGATGAACGACGTCTGGGCGGCGGCGTTGTTGGCCGACTCCGGGCCGGCGACCCCCTCGATGGCGCCGTGGCCGAAGCGTTCGGGCTCCCTGGCCACCCGCTTCTCCACCGCGTACGACGCGAACGAGGCCAGCACGTGCCCGCCTCCGGGCAGCACGCCGAGCAGCGAGCCGAGGCCGGTGCCGCGCAGCACCGGCGCCACGATGCGGCGCAGGTCCTCGCGGCTCGGCCAGAGGTTCGCGATCCTGCGCACCATCGCGGTCCGGGTCTTCTCGTTCTCCAGGTTGCGCAGGATCTCCGCCACCCCGAAGACACCGACGGCGACGGAGACGAAGTCGAGGCCGCCGTACAGTTCGCGCGCGCCGAACGTGAACCGCGGCGTACCGGTGTAGATGTCCTGCCCGACGGTGCCCAGCAGGACGCCGAGGGCGATCATCGCCAGAGCCTTCAGCGTCGAGCCGCGGGCCAGCGCGATCGACGCGATCAGGCCGAGCACGACCAGCGAGAAGTACTCGGCCGGGCCGAACTGCAGCGCGGCCCTGGCCAGCGGTGGCGCGAACACGGCCAGCACCACCGTCGCGACCGTGCCGGCGACGAACGAGCCGAGCGCCGCGGCGGCCAGTGCTGGTCCCGCGCGGCCCTGGCGGGCCATCTCGTGACCGTCGATCGCGGTGACCGCGGCCGACGACTCGCCCGGCAGGTTGATGAGGATCGCCGTCGTCGAGCCGCCGTACTGGGCGCCGTAGTAGATGCCGGCGAGCATGATCAGCGCGGCGACCGGCTCGAGGCTGAACGTGATCGGCAGCAGCATCGCGATGGTCGCGGTCGGGCCGATGCCGGGCAGCACACCGACCGCCGTGCCGAGAACGACGCCGAGCAGGCAGTACAGGAGGTTCTCGAACTGGAACGCGGTCTCCAGCCCGAGCGCGAGGTTGTCCAGCAGGTCCATGCGGGCCGCCTAGAACGTGAGCCAGGGGCCGAGCAGCGGCAGGCGCAGCTGCAGGCCGACGATGAACACGAGCACGCTCAGCACCGTGAGCCCGGCGGCCACCACGACGGCGGTCACCGGCTTGATGCGGTAGCTGGCCAGGGCGGTCAGCAGCGCCGTCACGAAGACCGCGGGCACGAAGCCGGCCCGGCGGACCGTCAGCCCGAAGAACACCAGCGCCGCCACGACCATGACGACCGAGCGCCACGGGATCGCGCCGAACGCGATCGCCTCGCCGGCGACCAGGCCCTTGACGACGATCGCCAGGCCGAGGACGACCAGCAGCCCGCCGATCACCAGCGGGAAGTAGGCGGGCCCCATACGCAGCAGCGTGCCCACGTCGTAGCCGAGCGAGGCCACCACGAACGCCAGGCCGATGCCGGCGAAGATCGCCCCGGAGAGCACGTCGGGGAGGGAACGTCGGTTCTCCACAGGTCACCTCCGATCGTGGAAGAGCGGTGGGCGGCCCGCTCACGGACAGGGCCGCCCACCGCCGCGGACAGGGTCAGGACTGCTCGACGCCGGCGTCGGCGATGATCTCGCCCCAGGTCTCGATCTGCTCCTCGAGCTTGGCCCGGTGCGCCTCCGGCGTCGCGTCCTCGGCGGGCACCGGCGCGGTGCCGAGGTCGGCCAGCTGGTCGATGACGCCCTGGTCGGCCAGCGCGACGACGAGTGCGTCGGAGAGCTGCTGGACGACCTCATCGGGCGTGCCGGCCGGGACGTACAGACCGTGCCAGACGGCGACCTCCAGCTCCGGCAGCCCGGCCTCGGCGGTCGTCGGCAGCTCCGGCAGGCTCTCCACCCGCTCCGGCGTCGTGACGGCGTACGCCTTCACCTCGCCGGCGCTGATCTGGCCCGACGTGTTGGTCGTCTGGTCACACATGAAGTCGACCTGGCCGCCGACGAGGTCGGTCAGGGCGGGGCCGGTGCCCTCGTACGGGACCTCCTGCAGCGACACCCCGAGGGCGTCCTGGAACAGCAGCCCGCACAGGTGCGACGCCGCGCCGATGCCCGCGTTGGCCAGCGTCACGGAGTCGGCGTTCTCGGAGACGTGGTCGATGAGGTCCTCGAGCGTCTCCGGCTCGAAGTCGGCGCGCGCCACGATCGTCATCGGGACCTCGGTGACCAGGCCGATCATCTCGAAGTCCGCCATCGGGTCGAACCCGAGGTCCGCGTAGAGGGCGGGGGCGGTCGACATGCCGATGTGGTGCATCAGCACGGTGTAGCCGTCGGGGTCGGCGCCGGCGACCTCCCCGGAACCGACGGTGCCGCCGGCGCCCTCCACGTTCTGGACGACGATCTGTGCGCCCAGCTCTTCCGACATCGGCTCCGCGATCAGCCGCGTGACGGTGTCGGTCGGGCCGCCGGCACTGAACGGGACGACGAAGGTGATGTTCTGGTCCGGGTAGTCGGCGCCGCCGCCGGAGGCGGTGTCGCCGTCCTCGGCACAGGCGGCGACGAGCGACACCGCGGCGACGGCGGCGAACAACCGCACCGCGGGCTTCCTGAGGTTCGTCATCGAACTGACCTCCTCGTCAGCGTCGTGGGGTCGTGGGTGGCGACAATTCTTGGCGGGAATGCGCGGGCGTTGTGTCAGAGAAACCTGAAGAAAGTCCGGACCCGGGTGCGGCCCGCGGAAATCCGTAGAATGCGCCGGTATGCGGATCACCGTCGTCGAAGATGACGACCGCGTGGCGCGAGGGCTCGTCACCGTCCTGACCCAGGCCGGGTTCGACGTCCACCGGGTGGCCACGGCGGTCGAAGGGCTGCGTGCCGCGCCCGCCGACGTCGTGCTCGTCGACCTCGGGCTGCCCGACGGCGACGGCCTCGACGTCATCCGGCAGCTGCGCGACCAACCCGAGACGGCCGTCATCGCCGTCACCGCCCGGTCCGAGGAGCACGAGCGGGTGCGCGGCCTGCGCACCGGCGCCGACGACTACATCGTGAAGCCGTTCGGGGTGCCCGAGCTGCTGGCCCGCATCGACGCCGTCCTGCGCCGCACCCGGGCCGCCCGGGCGCAGACGCATCCGGACCGGCCGATCGAGCTGGCCGGCCTGCGCATCGACCCCGGCACCCGCGAGGTGGCGGTGCACGGCGCGCCGGTCGGGCTCACCCGCAAGGAGTTCGAGCTGCTCGTGCTGCTGGCGAGGCGCGCGCCCAACGTCGTCAGCCGCGACGTCATCCTCGACCAGATCTGGGGCGCGTCCTGGGAGGCGTCCACCCGTACCCTCGACACCCACATCGCCGCCTTGCGCGGGAAGCTCGGCGCGGACGTGCCGATCCGCACCATCCGCGGGGTCGGCTACCGCCTGCTGGCCGAGCACCCGGCCGACGAGCCGGCCGACCAGCCGGAGCTGATCGGGTAGCGCGTGCGCCATCGCCTGCTCGCCGTCCTGGTCCCGCTCGCGGTGCTGCTGGTCGGCGCCCTCGGCGTCCCGCTGGGCATCACGGTGGCCGAGCGCGAACTGCAGGAGACCTACGTCGACCGGCTCAACGACGCGGGCCGGTTCGCCTCACTGGCCGAGACGGCGCTGTCCGGCGGCCGCACCGAGGCGCTGGATCAGGAGCTGGAGCGCTACCACGAGTTGTACGGTGTCCCGGGCGCCCTGCTGGGCACCGACAGCGCCCTGCTCGTCGGCTCGGAGCACGAGTTCGAGGCGGCCCGTGGCGACAACGACGCGCTGCCGACGATCGTGCAGGCGGCGCTGGCCGGGGCGAGGTCGGAGCCGTCGCGCGACTGGTGGCCGTGGCAGGACTCCCCGCTCGTCGTGGCCGAGCCGGTCGGCCGTGACAGCGAGGTCGTCGGCGTCGTCGTCACGATCTCCGACCTCGAACGCACCCGTGAGCGCATCCTCACGCGGTGGGCGCAGCTGGCCGCGCTGGGGCTGCTGCCGCTGCTCGCGTTGGTGGCGGTGGCCTGGCCGGTGTCGAGCTGGGTCCTGCGGCCGGTGCGCGAACTGGACACCGCGACCGCAGGCATCTCCCGCGGCGACCTCTCCATCAGGGTCGACGCCGGCGGCGGGCCGGTCGAGCTGCGCCGGCTGGCGGGCTCGTTCAACACGATGATGGACGCCGTCGAGCACGCCGTCGAACGGCAGCGGGCCTTCGTCGCCGACGCGTCGCACCAGTTGCGCAACCCGCTGACCAGCCTGCGCCTCGTCGTCGAGAGTCTGCGTCCGCACCTGTCCGGCGAGGCGGGCCGGCAGGCCTACGACGTCGCAGTCGACGAGCTGCGGGCGATGCACCGCATGCTCAACGCGCTGCTGGCCAGCGCCCGGATGGAGAGCATCCGCGCCGCCGAGCCGGTCGACCTCGACACCCTGCTGGCCACCCGCATCGATCGGTGGCGCGCCCTGACCTCCGTCGAGGGTCAGGAGCTGCGGGTCGACGTCCCGCCCGGGCTGCTACTGCTCGAGCCGCCCGGCGGGCTGGGCAGCGTCCTCGACGAGCTGATCAGCAACGCGCTGCGGCTGTCGGGCGCGGCCGTGGTCGAGGTGGCGGCGCGACCCGCCGACGCGACGGGGATGGTCGAGGTCGTCGTGCGCGACGACGGCCGCGGCATCGACCCGGCCGACCGCGACCAGGCGCTGCGCCGCTTCTGGCGATCGCCGCGGCACCAGAACGTGCCCGGCACCGGCCTCGGCCTGGCCATCTGCGTCGAACTGGTGGCCCGGGCCGGCGGGGACCTGCGGCTCGCCGACGGCCTCCCGCGCGACGGCGGCCACGGGCTCGCCGCGGTGGTCGCGCTGCCGGTCGCCGTCGAGCCCGCCGACGCCGCCCTCACCTGACCCCCCAACCCGCGTTGATCTTGGAGTTCTTCGGCCATCTATCGGGCATTCCGGACGCGGTGGCCGAAGAACTCCAAGATCAACCTGGCCTGGCCTGGGGCTGGGCCTGGGGCTGGGGGTGGTGCTGGCGCTGGGGCTAGGGCGGGTGGGGAGTGGAGAGAGGGACGGGGTCAGCGCTTCTGGTCGCGGAACCAGGCGGCGGCGCCGGGGTGCAGCGGCACCGGGCCGGTGGAGATGCCGGTGCGGACGTTGATCTGCCAGGCCTCGGGGACCGGTTCTGCGGTGCCGGCGGACGGCCCGCCGTCGGCGGCCAGCGCCTCGGTGCCGGTGAAGATCGTCTCGGTGATCGCGGACACCAGCTCCGCCGGCACGTCGTCGCGGACGAGGAGGATGTTGGGGACGGCGACGGTGCCGGTGGCGGGGACGTCCGGGTAGGCCGTCGACGGGATGGCCGCGGGCACGTAGGGCCCGGGGTAGGCACGGGCCAGTTCGCCGGCCTCGCGCTCGAGCGGGATCAGCCGGATCGGGTGGTCGGTGGCGAGCTGGCTGATGGCGGGTGTGGGCACGCCGCTGAGCGAGAACATCGCCTCGAGGTCGCCCCGGAGCAGCTCCTGCGCGGAGACGGCCTGCGCGTTGTACGACCCGTCGATCTCGATGCCGTTCTGCGCCAGCAGCCGCAGCGACGTGAACTCCGTCCCGGAGTCCAGTGCGCCCAGCCCGACCCGCGCGCCGGCGAGGCCGGCCAGCGTGGTCACCGGCGACTCCGCGAGCACCGCCAGGTGCAGGTGGCTGTCGTAGAGCCGGCACAGCGCCGAGAGGCCGGCCGGCGACTCGTTGCTGCCGGCCGGGAAGACGGCGTCGAGACTGGTCAGGCCGAGGTCGACCTCGTCGTTCAGCAGCATCCGGATGTTGTCGGTGGATGCTCGGCTGGGCACCGTCGTGACCCGGGCGCCGGGCACGGCGCTGGTGATCCGCTCCGCCAGCGCGCCGCCGATGCGCCGGTAGACCGCGCCCTCGGGCCCGGTGGCCAGCCGCAGCTCCACGTCGTGGGCGGCTCGGTTCGGCGAGCACGCACCCAGCAGCGCCGCGCCGGCCGCGGCGGCCAGCACGGAACGGCGGCGCACCTCGCGAACCCGCACCCGGCCTCCCGGCCCGGGAGTCTAGCGGCCCGCCCGCACGCCGGACACCAGCCAGGCGGCGAGCAGGATCGCGCAACTGACGAAGCCGACGATGCCGGTCCAGCCGTACGCCGCGAACGCCAGCCCGCTGAGTGACCCGCCGAGGCTGCTGCCGGCGTAGTAGGCGGTCAGGTACAGCGCCGACGCCTGGGCCCGGCCATGGACGGCGCGGGCGCTGACGGCCGTGCTGGCCGACGCGTGCGCGCCGAAGAAGCCGACGGTGAACAGCACCAGCCCGCCGGCCACCAGTGCGAGCACGTCGGGCCAGGTGAGCAGCACCGCCAGCTGCGCCAGCAGCACGCTCGCCCACAGCACCGCCCGCCGGCCGAACCGGTCGCCGATGCGTCCGGCGACCCCGGCCGACACCGAGCCGGGCACGTAGGCCAGGAAGACCAGTCCTACGGCGGTCGCGGACAGCGCGAACGGCGCCGCCAGCAGCCGGTAGGGCAGGTAGTTGTACACCGTCACGAACGCCGACATCAGCACGAAGCTGAGGCCGAACAGCCGCAGCAGCACCGGGTCGCGCAGGTGCTCGGCCACGTACCGCGGCGCGGACACCCCGGCGCCGCGCCGCGGCTCGAGGCCGGCGTCGCGCGTCGGCAGCAGCCACCAGAACGCGGCCAGGCACACGGTCGCGAACACGGCGGTCACGGCGAACGCGGGCCGCCAGCCGAGCAGGTCGGCGGACGCCGCCGCGATGAGCCGCCCGGACAGCCCGCCCATGGTGTTGCCGGCGACGAACAGGCCGACAGCGCCGCCCAGGGCCGACGGGTGGATCGTCCGGCCCAGGTAGGCGATGGCCAGCGCCGGGACGCCGGCCATCGCGACGCCCTGCGCCGCTCGCAGGACCAGCAGCAGGCCGAACGACGGCGACAGCGGCACCAGCAGGGCGAGCACCGTCGCGGCGGCCAGCGATGCGGTCATCACCCGCGACGTTCCCCAGCGGGCCGCCGCCGAGCTCACCGGCAGCAACGACACCGCGATCGCGCCGGTCGCCGCCGACAGCGCCAGGCTGGCCGTCGCCGCCGAGACGCCGAACGCGGCGGAGAGCTGGGGGAGCAGCGCCTGCGCGCTGTACAGCAGCGCGAACGTGCCGGCGCCGGCGAGGAACGCCGCCGCGCTGGTCCGCCGATAGCCGGCCGAACCGCGTCGGTACCCGCCCGGCGGCGGCTCGGCCGCGACGGGACCCCGTGGCGGCGGCATGGGGCCGACCCTAGAGGCGGCTTGGCGCCGCGCCGCCGGCGTGGGGATGTGAAATGCGACTCACGGCCGATCCGACAGCCCTGTTATCGGATCGTGACAGCCTTGTCGTGAAACTGCTGTTAACGTTCACAACCAGCACATTCCGGACGTGATCCAGTGACGGGTCAAATGGCCCGTTTCCGCGAGGGAGGGGCCTTGTGAACACACGAGTCAAAGCGCTGGTCGGCGGCGCCCTGCTGGCCCTGACGGTGGCGGCCTGTGGCGGCGAGGGCGCGGGCGGCGGCACCGAGGAATCGGCCGCGCCGGAGGACCTCACCATCGGGGTCTCGATGCCCACCCAGACCTCCGAGCGGTGGATCGCCGACGGCGACTCGGTGCGCGAGCAGCTCCAGGAGCTCGGCTACGAGGTCGACCTGCAGTACGCGGGCGACGACATCCCGACGCAGTCGCAGCAGGTGGACCAGATGATCACGCAGGGCGCGGACGTCCTGATCATCGCCGCGATCGACGGGACGGCGCTGAGCAGCCAGCTGCAGGCGGCGGCCGACGCGGACATCCCGGTCATCGCCTACGACCGGCTGATCCGCGACAGCGAGAACGTCGACTTCTACGTCAGCTTCGACAACTACCGCGTCGGCGTCGCGCAGGCCGAGGCGCTGCTCACCGGGCTGGGGCTGCGGACGGCCGACGGCCAGCCGGGCGAGGCGACGGGGCCGTTCAACGTCGAGCTGTTCGCGGGCTCGCTGGACGACAACAACGCGCACTTCTTCTTCGACGGCGCGATGGACACCCTGCAGCCGTTCATCGACGATGGCTCGCTCGTGGTGAAGTCCGGCCAGACCGACATCGAGCAGGTCGCGATCCTGCGCTGGCAGCAGGAGACCGCCCAGCGCCGCATGGAGGACCTGCTGACCTCGAGCTACAACGACGGCTCGCGGGTCGACGGCGTGCTGTCGCCGTACGACGGGCTCTCCCGGGGCATCATCACGGCGTTGCAGAACGCCGGCTACGGCGCCGCCGCGAGCCCGATGTCGGTGGTGACGGGGCAGGACGCGGAGATCGCGTCGGTGAAGCTGATCGACGACGGCGTGCAGAACTCCACCATCTTCAAGGACACCCGCCTGCTGGCCGAGCAGGCCGTCGCCGCGGCGGAGGCGTTCCTGGCCGGCGACGAGCCGGAGGCCAACGACACCGAGACCTACGAGAACGGCGTCAAGGTGGTCCCGTCGTTCCTGCTGCCGGTCGAGACCGTGTACGCCGAGGACATCGCGCCGCTTCTCGTCGACTCCGGCTACTACACGGCCGAGGAGGTCGCCGCCGGTCAGACCGACGGCTGAGCACCCGGCGATGAGCGACACCATCCTGGAGATGCGCGGCATCACCAAGACGTTCCCGGGCGTCACGGCGCTGCAGGACGTCTCGCTGGCGGTGCGGCGCGGCGAGATCCACGCGATCTGCGGTGAGAACGGCGCCGGCAAGTCGACGCTGATGAAGGTGCTGTCCGGGGTGCACCCGGCCGGTTCGTACGACGGCGACATCGTGCTCGACGGCGTGCCGGCGCGCTTCCACGGCATCCGCGACAGCGAGGCCGTCGGCGTCGTCATCATCCACCAGGAGCTGGCGCTGGTGCCGTACCTGTCGGTCGCGGAGAACGTATTCCTCGGCAACGAGCGCCGCGGCCGGGGCGGGCTGATCGACTGGAACCGCGCCAACGCCGAGGCGGCCGAGCTGCTCGCGTCGGTCGGCCTGGACGAGAACCCGGTGACGCCGGTCGCGCAGCTCGGCGTCGGCAAGCAGCAGCTGGTCGAGATCGCGAAGGCGCTGTCGAAGGAGGTCCGGCTGCTGATCCTGGACGAGCCGACCGCCGCGTTGAACGACACCGATTCCGCGCACCTGCTCGACCTGCTGCGCCGGCTGCGCGACCGCGGCATCACCTGCATCCTCATCTCGCACAAGCTGGGCGAGGTGACGTCGATCGCCGACGCCATCACCGTGCTGCGCGACGGCCGCACGGTCGAGACGCTGCGGACCGGCGACGGCGAGGTGACGCAAGCGCGGATCATCCGCGGCATGGTCGGGCGCGATCTGGAGAGCTTCTACCCCGATCGCGTCAGCGTGCCGGGCGACGAGGTGCTGCGGCTGGAGGACTGGACCGTCTGGCACCCCACCCAGGACCGCAAGGTGGTCGACGGCGTCAGCCTCGGCGTCCGCGCTGGGGAGGTGGTGGGCATCGCCGGGTTGATGGGCGCCGGGCGCACCGAGCTGGCGATGAGCGTGTTCGGCCGGTCCTACGGCCGCGACGTCAGCGGCCGCCTGTACGTGCGCGGCCGCGAGGTGCGGGCGCGGTCGGTCTCGGAGGCGATCGACAACGGCCTCGCCTACGCCACCGAGGACCGCAAGCGGTACGGCCTCAACCTCATCGAGGACGTGCGCCGCAACGTGTCCGCGGCGGCGCTGCGCAAGCTCGCCGGCCGGGGCGGCTGGGTCGACGACAACGAGGAGATCCGCGTCGCCGAGGAGAGCCGGTCCTACCTCGGCATCCGCACGCCGAGCGTGATGACCGCCGTCGGCACGCTGTCCGGCGGCAACCAGCAGAAGGTCGTGCTGGCCAAGTGGCTGTTCGCCGACCCCGACGTGCTGATCCTGGACGAACCGACCCGCGGCATCGACGTCGGCGCCAAGTACGAGATCTACACGATCATCAACCGGCTGGTGGCGGCCGGCAAGGGCGTCGTCGTCATCTCGTCCGAGCTGCCCGAGCTGCTCGGCGTCTGCGACCGCATCTACACGCTCGCGGCAGGCCGGCTGACCGGTGAGGTGCCGGTCGCGGCGGCGACCCAGGAGAACCTCATGGCCCTGATGACGAAGGACAAGGAGGGCGCCGCATGACCAGCACGCAGCGACCGCCGGCCGAGGACCGAGGGGAGCCGGAGAGCGCCCAGGCCGCCGCCCTGCACACCGGCACCAGCAACCTGCGCACGCTGGTGACCCGCAACATGCGGCAGAGCGGCATCTACGTCGCCTTCGTGGTGATCGTCGCGCTGTTCGCGATCCTGACCGATGGCGTGCTGCTCAGCCCCGGCAACATCACGAACATCGTGCTGCAGTACTCCTACATCCTGGTGCTGGCCATCGGCATGGTGATCGTCATCATCGCCGGGCACATCGACCTGTCCGTCGGGTCGGTGGTGGCGCTGACGGGCGCGGTGTCGGCGGTGCTGGTGATCCAGCAGGGCTACGCCTGGTGGATCGGCATCCTGGCCGCGCTGCTGGTCGGGATCGCGGTCGGCGCCTGGCACGGGTTCTGGATCGCCTACGTCGGCATCCCGGCGTTCATCGTCACGCTCGCCGGCATGCTGCTGTTCCGCGGGCTGACGCTGCAGGTGCTCGACAACATCTCGCTGTCGCCGTTCCCCGCGGACTACCAGCGGGTCGCCAGCGGCTTCCTCAACGGCCTGTTCGGTGGGCAGGGGTACGACGCGTTCACGTTGTTCATCGGCGCGTTCGCGGTGGCCGGCTACGCCGTCAGCGGCTTCCGCACCCGCGTCGCGCGCATCCGCTACCGCCAGCCGGTGGAGTCGTTCCCGCTGTTCGTCGCCCGGGTGCTGGCCGTCGGCGCTGTCGTCATGTCCTTTGCGTGGCAGCTGGCGCACGCCCGCGGCCTGCCGATCGTGCTGATCATCCTCGGTGTGCTGGTGATCGTGTATGCCGTCGTCACCAAGCGGACGGTGTTCGGCCGCCAGGTCTACGCGATCGGCGGCAACCTCTCCGCCGCGCTGCTGTCCGGCGTGCGGGTGCGGACGGTGAACTTCTGGATCTTCGTCAACATGGGCTTCCTGTCCGCGGTCGCCGGCGTCATCTACTCGTCGCGGTCCAACGGCGCGCAGCCGGCGGCGGGGACCATGTTCGAGCTGGACGCGATCGCGGCGGCGTTCATCGGGGGAGCGGCCGTCACCGGCGGCGTCGGCACCGTCGTCGGCGCGATGGTCGGCGGACTGATCATGGCCGTGATGAGCAACGGCATGCAGCTCATGGGCGTCGACCAGTCGGTGCAGTCGGTGGTGAAGGGCCTGGTGCTGATGCTGGCGGTCGCGTTCGACATCTGGAACAAGCGCCGCGGCGGTGCGGTTCGGTAACGATCCATGATCATCAATGATCCGACCCCCTATGGATGGTTGGATCATTGATGATCATCGGAGTGGGGGCCGGTTACTGGATGCCTTCGCGGACCAGTCGCCAGTGCTGGCACTGGCAGGAGTTCGTCGTCCACTGCTGGGCGACTGCGCCGTCGGCGGTGGAGCTGCCGGCGATCTCGAGGCTCTTGCCACTGTTGGCGTTGGCCAGGCGCCACCAGCCGCCGCTCAGCAGCGTCGGCACCCAGGTCTGGGTGGCGTGGCCGGTCGGGCCCCACTGCGCGGCCTGGACACCGTCACCGGTCGCGGCGCCGGGGATCTCCAGCAGCTTCCCGCTGTTGACGTTGGCCAACTGGAATCCGCCGGTGACGGAGCGCAGGTCCCACACCTGAGTGGCGTGGTTCGTGTCGCCCCACTGGCCGGAGCCGGCGCCATCGGTGGTCAGCGCGGACAGGATCTCCAGGAACTTTCCGCTGGTGCGGTTGACGACGCGGAACTGCGGGTCCAGCGCCGCCGACGTCCGGTAGACGTGCACGACGTCCAGCTCGGCGAAGGACGTCGCCTTGGTGAAGGTGATCGTGTTGACGCCGGCGTTGAGGTTCACCGTGTGCTGCGCCCAGAGGTAGCGGCCCCAGTCGACCGTCGGCGGGTAGGAGATGGTGGTGGCCGCGCCGCCGTTGACGCTGATGGCGTGGGTGCTGGTGCTGCCCATCCCGTTGGCGTAGCGGACGTTCAGCCGGTACGACCCCGCGGCGGGCGCCCGGACGGTGAACGCCAGCGAGCTGCCGGCGTTGTTGATGTTGCCGACCTTCTGGCCGTTCGACGCATCGTGATGGGTGACCAGCGTCGCGTCGGTGCGCACCGCCCGTTCGGCCTCGTACTGCTGGGAGTCCAGCGGGATGGTGCCGACGCGGACGTCGTTGTAGGTGGTCGACGTGTTCAAGACGTTGGTCGCGTGGACGAGCGTGCGGCCGTCGACGCTGGTGTCGAAGCCCTGTGCGAACCCGCTGAACGCACCACCCTGGGTGTCGGTGGAGTCATAGGTGACGGCGTATGGCAGCCGCTCCCAAGGGCCCTCGCCGAGGTTGTAGTTCACGTAGAAGTGCTGGCCGGTGTTGATGTTGCCGCCGGCGTCCAGCGACCACTTCGACGACACGATGACCATGCCGTTCGGCCCGCCGCCGGGCACCCACTTCACGTACGGCGACGACCCGATACCGCGGCCGTCGGCCAGCCGGACCGGAGTCCCGATGCTGGACTCCGGGCTCCAGTTCAGGCCGTCGGGGGAGGTCTTGTAGTAGACCGGCGCCGTGTTCTGGCTCAGGCTCGGCCGGTTCACCACCTCGAACGTGGCCAGGTAGCGGCCGTCGGGTAGCTTCGTCACGGTGATCATGCCCGGCCGGTCGTTCGTGCCGGCCGGCGCCGACACGTTCACCAGCGGACCCCAGGTGAGGCCGCCGTCGGTCGAGCGCCGGTACGAGACCGCCTGCAGCACGCCGTTCGGCTTCTGCCGCTCGTCGGAGAAGTAGGCCACCAGCCCGCCCTGGCCGTCCACGGCGAGTGCCGGCTCCCAGACGGTGGTGGTGGTCGACGTCGGGCTGGGGTCGTAGACCGCCGGCCCACCGGTGTCGATGGTGCTGAGATAGGACCAGGTGACGCCGCGGTCCTGGCTCTTGTAGACCACCAAGCGGCTGCTCGACCGGTCCGCCGGCATGATCATCCCGGCCAGCAGGATGGTCCCGGCCGGCAAGGCGCCGACCTGCTGCGGCAGTTCGTAGAGGAACGGCTGCGCGGTGCGGGTGAGCGTGGGGAAGGTCGCACTGGGCGCGACGTCGGCGATCTTGCTCCAGCTGGTGCCGCCGTCGGTGCTGCGGTGGATCGGGTAGACCTGCACGCCGCCCACGAGCACCAGCTGGTCGAACGTCACCAGCTGGGTGCCGTTGGCGGAGCCGTTGTGCTTGAGCGTGATCACCTTGGCATAGGTGGTGCCGACCGGCCGGTTGCCCTCCGGGTCGAACGAGGTGCCGGCGGCGGGGGAGTAGACGAGAGCGCCGTTCCCGGTGGTGACGGCGGTGGCGGTGGGATCGGGCGCTGCGGCGAGGGCGGCTGCCGCAAGCGCGGCGACAGCGGCGAGAGCGGCCAGCGCACGGCGGCGTGGGCTGCGGACAACGGTGGACATGACTCTCCTCTGATGGGTGCGGGCTCAGTCATGCAACGTTGTAAGGCCAGGCGCCATACAACGTTGTAACACCGGTGTTGATCAGCACCCTAGAGTTGGGTCAGTGCTGGTGTCAACGGTTACCGTGTGCACATGACAGCGACGCTGCGTGATGTCGCCCGGCTCGCGGGTGTGTCGTTCAAGACCGTGTCGAATGTCGTCAACGACCATCCGTACGTCTCCGACACCACGCGCGCCAAGGTGCAGGCCGCCATCGACGAGCTGGGCTACCGGCCGAACCGTCAGGCGCGCAGCCTGCGCTCCGGTCGCACCGGCGCCATCGGCCTCGCCGTCCCGGAGCTCAGCCTCGCCTACTTCGCCCAGCTGGCCGACGAGGTCATCACCGCCGCCGAGCAGCGCGACGTCGTCGTCGTCATCGAGCAGACCGGCGGCGACCGCCGGCGCGAGCTGGACGTCCTGTCCGGGTCGCGGCGGCAGCTGACCGACGGCCTGCTGTTCAGCCCGCTGGGCCTGAGCAACGACGACGGCGGGCTGCTCGCCGTCGACTTCCCGCTGGTGCTGCTCGGCGAGCGCATCTTCGACGGCCCGGTCGACCACGTCACCATGGAGAACGTCGACGCCGCCCGGGCCGCCACCGATCACCTGCTCGACCTCGGCCGGCGGCGCGTCGCCGTCATCGGCGCGCACGAGGGCGAGGTCATCGGCTCGGCCGGCCTGCGGCTGCGCGGCTACCGCGCGGCGCTCGACGCGCGCGGCATCGCCTACGACGAGGCGCTGGTCGTCGACGCCGGGCCGTGGCACCGCATCAACGGCGCCGAGGCGATGCGGTCGCTGCTCGAACGCGGCGTCGAGTTCGACGCGGTCTTCGCGCTCAACGACGAGCTGGCGCTCGGCGCGCTGCGGGTCATGCAGGAGCAGGGCATCCGGGTGCCGGCCGACGTCGCGATCATCGGCTTCGATGACGTCGACGAGGGCAAGTACTCGCTGCCCAGCCTGAGCACGGTCGACCCCGGCCGGCGCGAGATCGCCCGGCTGGCCGTCGACGTGCTGCTGGATCGCATCGAGAAAGGGCCCGAGGAGCCGCGGCGCGAGCTGCGTTCGGCCTACCGCATCGTCGAACGCGAGTCGACGGGCGCGCTCCAGCCGCAGGGCTGAACCGGCTTGACATCTTCCGGCGCGTTCCCCATCCTGAACCTTACAACGTTGTAAGGTCATGATCATCTCACTGTCGAGAAGGAATGCACCATGACACGCAACCGCCTCACCTTGGGGCTCGCCCTCGCCTTGGCCATCGGCCTGACGGCCTGTGGCGGCGACGACGACTCGAGCGGCGACTCCGCCGGCGGCCCCGTCGAGCTCACCTTCTGGCACGGGTACACCGAGGCCGACGGCGATGTGCTCGAGCAGCTCGTGGACGACTTCAACGCCTCGCAGGACGAGGTCGTGATCAGCACCGAGATCAACCCGTGGGACGTCATCGACGACACCCTGCTGCCGGCGCTGTCGGCCGGGAACGGCCCGGACATCGTCGCGATGCCGGCCGAGCGGCTGCCCGTCTACGCCGACCGCGGTGCGTTCGTGGAGCTCGACGACTTCTACGACGACCCGGACAGCAACACCGCGCAGCTCAACCCGGGTGCCGTGGAGATGGTGACGGTCGAGGGCACCCGCTACGGCGTGCCGACCGGGTTCGTTCCGCTGGCGATGTTCTACAACAAGGCGTTGTTCGCCGCCGCCGGCATCACCGAACCGCCGGCCACCTGGGACGACTGGGTCGAGACGGCCCGCGCGCTCACCGTCGACCAGAACGGCGACGGCACGCCGGAGCAGTACGGCGCGGCGATCCCGGACCACGCCACCGTCGCCAACGGCGTCTGGCCGAGCCTCTTCTACGGAGGCGGCGGCGACATCGTCGAGGGCGGCACGGACGTCGTCATCGACTCGCCGGAGAACCGCGCGACGCTGGAGTTCTGGTACCAGGCGATCGCCGTGGACAAGATCTCGCCCACCGGCGTCGACGGCATCGCGGGCGACGGCCTGTTCAGCAGCGGCAAGGCCGCGATGTACCTGGGCGGCCCGTGGATGGCGTCGATCTCGGAGGAGAACGGCATCGACTACGGCATCGCGCCGGTTCCGGCCGGCCCGCAGGCGCAGGCCGCGTCGGCCATCGGCGTCTCGATGGCCGTCACCGAGCAGGCCGGCGACGACGCCGTCGAGGCGGCCGAGCAGTTCTTCAGCTACTTCCTCGACCAGGAGAACGCCGTCACGTGGTCGCTCGGCTCCGGCTGGCCGCCGCTGCGCACCGACGTCGCGGCCGACGCGGTCGCCGAGAACCCGGTGGTCGCGGCGCTCACCGAGCAGGCCGAGTTCGGCCGGCCGCTGTTGCCCGGCGTCGTCAACAGCGTCGACGTGCTCACCGCCGTGGACGAGCTGACGCAGCGGGCGATGGCCGGCGAGGACATCGGCACGCTGCTGTCCGAGGCCCAGGCCGAGATCGAATCGGCCGTCGGGTAGGCCCCGTGTCCCTCACCGCACCACGACGGCGCTACCGGCCGCCCGCGCCACTGGGCGGGCGGCGGGTAGCGCCCGGGGGCCGGCGAGGCGGCCGGCGCGGCGCCACCGCGCTGGCCTTCCTCGCCCCGGCCCTGCTGATCCTCACCGTCTTCGTCGCCTGGCCGATGCTGTCGGCGCTGCGCACCTCGTTCACCGACGCCAGCGGCTTCGGCGAGGCCGAATGGGTCGGGTTCGACAACTACGTCCAGGTGTTCACCGACCCCGACCTGTTCGACGCCGTCAGGAACACGCTCTGGTACACCGTGCTGTTCACCCCGACGGCGGTGATCGCGGCGCTCGTCCTGGCGCTGGTGCTGAACAGCCCGGCGCTGCCGTTCCGCGGGTTCTTCCGCACCGCGCTGTTCGTGCCGTTCGTGGTGTCGCTGGCGGTCGCCGCCTACGCGTGGACGTACCTCATCGACCCGCAGGTCGGGCTGCTCAACCACTGGCTGGGCGGCGTCGGCCTGCAGCTGGGCAACGTGCTCGAGGATCCGCAGCTGGCGATGCCGGCGGTGGCGCTGGTCGCGGTCTGGAAGAACTTCGGCTTCTACCTGGTGATCTTCCTCGCCGGGCTGCAGGACATCCCGGGCTCCCTGTACGAGGCGGCGAAGGTCGACGGCGCCGGACCATGGCGGCGCTTCACCAACGTGACGCTGCCGCTGCTGTCGAACACGCTGGCGTTCGTGCTGGTGTTCGCGATGATCGCGGCGCTGCAGGCGTTCGACCAGATCTACGTGATGACCGGCGGCGGGCCGTACGGCAACACCCAGACCATCGTCATGGAGATCTACGAGTCCGGGTTCCGCAAGCTGGAGCTGGGCTTCGCGTCGGCGCTGTCGTACGTGCTGCTGATCGCGACGCTGCTCTTGAGCGTCCTCCAGTTCGTGTTCTTCGGCCGCCGAGAGAAGGACACCCAGTGATCGCCCGCATCCGGCCGAGCACCGTCCTCGGCACGATGGCGATGCTGGCCGTGACGGCCGCCGTGCTGCTGCCGCTGGCCATCATCGTGCTCACCGCGTTCAAGCCGGTGTCCGAGGTGAACGCGTTCCCGCCCACCCTGCTGCCGCAGGACTGGACGCTGGACAACCTCCGCCGGATCGTCGACGAGCTGCCCTTCGCCCGGCTGGTGCTGAACAGCTTCCTGTTCGCCGGCGGGGTGACGATGTTCGCGCTGGTCTTCGACTCGCTGGCGGCGTACGCGCTGGCCCGCATCGACTTCACCGGCCGGCGGACGCTGCTGATCGCGATCATCGCCACGCTGATGATCCCGTTCCAGGCGACGCTCGTCCCCGTGTACCAGCTGGTCAGCGACCTCGGCTGGGTGAACACGTTCGCCGGGCTGATCGCGCCGCGGGCCGCCGACGCGTTCGGCATCTTCTTCCTGCGGCAGTTCTTCCTGGCGCTGCCGCGCGACCTCGACAACGCCGCCCGCATCGACGGCGCGTCGGAGTTCCGGATCTTCCGCAGCATCGTCCTGCCCAACGCCGTCCCGGCGCTGCTGACCCTGGCGATCTTCACCTTCGTCAACAACTGGAACGACCTGCTGTGGCCGCTGATCTTCACCACGGAGCGCGAGATGGGCACCATCACGTCCGGGCTGACGCTGCTGACCGGACCGGGCGGCATCGTCCCGTACGGCGTCATGATGGCCGGCGCGCTGGTGGCGATCCTGCCACTGGTGATCGCGTTCCTGCTGGTGCAGCGGCGGTTCATCGAGAGCATCGCGACGACGGGGATCAAATGACGTCTTGGCACACCGACGGCGCGCTGCACTTCGCGCTGGGCGTCGAGGACACCTTCGTGCCGCAGGAGCGGCCGGGCGAACGGGCCATCGACGAGTACGAGCTGACCCAGCACTACGAGTTCTGGTCCGGCGATCTCGGCCTGGCCGCCGACGCCGGCGCGACGCTGCTGCGCTGGGGCGTGCCGTGGTACCGGGTCAACCCGGCGCCGGACACCTGGGAGTGGTCCTGGCTGGACCGCGTCATGGACCGGTTCGCCGAGCTGGGACTGCGGCCGGTCGTCGACCTGCTGCACTACGGCACACCGCTCTGGCTGGACAGCCAGTTCGCCCACCCCGACTACCCGTCGCACGTGGCGGAGTACTCCGCCCGGGTCGCCGAGCGCTACGCCGACCGCGTCACCGACTACACGCCGGTGAACGAGCCGATGATCCACGCGCTGTTCTCCGGCGAGTACGCCTACTGGCCGCCGTACCTGGCCGGCCCGGACGGTCTGGTGACGATGGCCGGCCAACTGGCCCGCGGGTTCGTGCTGGCGCAGCGGGCGATGCGTGACGTGCTGGGGGAGCGGGGCGTGTTCGTGCACGTCGACGCCGGTATGCGCTATGCCGGCGACGACGTGCCGCTGATCGAGCGGTTGCGGCAGCAGGTGCACCTCGTCGAGGACCTGGTCACCGGCCGGGTCGACGCGGCCCACCCGCTGGCCCCGTTCCTGCTCGAGCACGGTTTCCGCGACGACGACCTCGGCTGGTTCGCCGCCGACCCCACGCCGCCGGACGTCATGGGCGTCAACTACTACCCGCGGCACTCCACCGAGGTGGTCTCGGCGGGGAAGCCGCACGGCGGCGGCTTCCGCGACCCCCGTCCGACCCACGACGACGGCGTCACCGGGCTGGAGGAGCTGCTGCGCGCCGCCCACGCGCGACACGGCGTCCCCGTCGCGCTCACCGAGACCTGCGTGACGGCGAGCGTCGCCGAACGGCTGGCCTGGCTGGACGCGTCCGTCGACGCCGTCCACCGGCTGCGGGCCGACGGCGTCCCCGTCGCCGCGTACACGTGGTGGCCGGTGTTCGACATGTACGAGTGGACCTACCGGCACTCGACCGCCCCGCGCGAGGCGCACCGTCTGACGATGGGCCTCTGGGAGCTGGCCGAACGCGACGGTGTGCTGCACCGCGTCGCCACGCCCCTCGTCGACCGGTTCCGCGCGCACGCCCACGACCCCCGCAACGCTGTGCCCGTCGAGAGCAAGGAGAGCTGAGTGCCGCACGCATCGCTGACCGTCGATCCCTCGTTCGTCGTCGGCGCCGTCGACCGGCGCCTGTTCGGTTCGTTCGTCGAGCACCTGGGACGCGCGGTGTACGACGGCATCTACGAGCCCGCCCACGCCACGGCCGACGAGGACGGCTTCCGCAAGGACGTCATCGAGCTGGTCCGCGAGCTGGGCGTGTCGACCGTCCGCTACCCGGGCGGCAACTTCGTCTCCGGCTACCGGTGGGAGGACGGCGTCGGCCCGCGTTCGCAGCGCCCGCGCCGGCTCGACCTGGCCTGGCACTCGCTCGAGACCAACGAGATCGGGCTCGACGAGTTCGCCCGCTGGTCGGCGAAGGCCGGCACCGAGCTGATGCTGGCCGTCAACCTCGGCACCCGCGGCGTGCAGGAGGCGCTGGACCTGCTGGAGTACGCGAACGTCCGGTCCGGATCGACGCTCTCCGATCTGCGGGTGGCCAACGGGACGCCCGATCCGCACGGCGTCACGTTGTGGTGCCTCGGCAACGAGATGGACGGGCCCTGGCAGCTCGGCCACCGCAGCGCCGACGACTACGGCAAGCTGGCCGCCCAGACCGCGCGGGCGATGCGGCAACTCGACCCCGGCGTGCGGCTGGTCGCGTGCGGCAGCTCGAACCGGCAGATGCCGACGTTCGGCGCGTGGGAACGCACCGTCCTCGAGCACACCTACGACGAGATCGACTACCTGTCCTGCCACGCGTACTACGCGGAGACCCCCGGCGACCTGGCCGGTTTCCTCGCCTCGCCGGTCGACATGGACCGCTTCATCGAGTCCGTCGTCGCGACCATCGACCACGTCCGTGCCCTGCGGCCGGGCCGTCGCCGCGTCGACATCTCCTTCGACGAGTGGAACGTCTGGTACGTCGACCGCTACCACGACGAGGACAAGGTCACCGACCCGCAGGTGTGGCCGGTGGCGCCGCGGATCCTGGAGGACTCGTACACGGTGGCCGACGCCGTCGTGGTGGGCGGCCTGCTGATGTCGCTGCTGCGCCACGCCGACCGGGTGACGGCGGCGAGCCTGGCGCAGCTGGTCAACGTCATCGCGCCGATCATGACCGAGCCGGGCGGCCCGAGCTGGCGGCAGACGACGTTCTTCCCGTTCGCGACGACGTCACGGCTGGCCCGTGGCGTGACGCTGTCGGTCGACGTGTCGGCGCCGACGTACTCGACCGCGGCCTTCGGCGACGTCGCCGTGGTCGACGCGGTGGCGACGCACGACGCGTCGACGGGGTCGACGGCCGTGTTCCTGGTGAACCGGTCGGTCGACGCGCCGGCGACGGTGGACGTCCGCGGTGTGGGCGCCTCGTCCGTCGCCGAGGCGCTGTCGCTCTGGGACGACGATCCGCACGCCCGCAACACCCTCGACCACCCCGGCCGGGTCGGCCTCCGCCCGACGCCCGTGGCCTCGGTGTCGGACGGCACCTTGCGAGTCGAGCTCCCCCCGGTGTCGTGGACGGCGGTCTCACTCACGTCGACCCCGTGATCATCGGCGATCGACCACATCATGGCGTGGCCGATCGCCGATGATCAACGCTATCCACAGGCGACGAACCAGGGCTGGCGCGGCGGGACGGGTTCGCGCAGGCTGGTGACGTGGATCTCGACGACCTGCTGGCCCGGCAGCACAGCATGCTCAGCCGTGCGCAGGCACATGCGTGCGGGCTCACCGACCGGCGGATCGAGTGGTTGGTCGGGTCCGGGCGCTGGCGGCGCGTCCACCTCGGTGTGTATGCCACGTTCACGGGTCCGTTGCCGTTCGCGGCGCAGGTGCGGGCGGCGATCCTGCGCGTCGGCCGGGGCGCGGTCGCCAGCCACCGTACCGCGGCCTACCTCGACGGCCTGTGCGACGACGCGGGACCGGTCATCCACGTCACCGCACCGGCGCATCGGCACGTGCGCGGCAAGGTCGACGGTGTCCGGGTGCACTACGCGCACCGGCTGCCCCAGACTCGACACCCGTCGAGGAACCCGCCACGCACCCGCCTCGACGACACCGTCCTCGACCTCGTCGACATCGCCCCGCACCCGCGCGACGCCGAGGGCTGGATCACTGCCGCCTGCCAACGTCGCCTCAGCACACCAGAACGGCTCGCCGACGCGCTCGGCCGACGCAAGAAGATCCGCTGGCGTCCCATGACCGAAGCCATGCTCGCCGATGGCGCCCAGTCACCGCTGGAACTGCGCCACCTGCGTCGCGTCGAACGCGCCCACGGCCTTCCCGCCGGACACCGCCAACGCCGCATCGCGGGAAGCCGAGTCAGCTGGATCGACGTCGACTACGCCGAGTACCGGGTACGCGTCGAACTCGACGGACGCATCGGCCACACCGGCGAAGGACGCTTCCGCGACCACCACCGCGACAACCACGCCACCCTCGACGGCAACGCCACTCTGCGCTACGGCCACGCCGACATCTTCGGCGACCCCTGCGGTGTGGCCGCCGAACACGTCCGTGTCCTGAGCGCCCGGGGCTGGAGCGGCCGCCCGCGGCGGTGTGGGCGCCCGTGCTCCGTCTCGTGATCATGGGTGCCAGCCGGCCGACGACGAGCGGACGACGGGCAGGTCGACGACGAAGCGGGCGCCGCCGCCGGGGCGGTCCACCACCGAGACGGTGCCGCCGTGCCAGTGCACGTGCCGGGCGACGATCGCGAGCCCCAGCCCGACCCCGCGCCCACCCCGGCCGCCACCGACGCCGTCGCGGGCGAAGCGGTCGAAGACCCGGGTGCGGCGATCCTCCGGCACCCCCGGCCCGGCGTCGTCGACCTCGAACCGCACGCGCCCGTCGTGGGCCAGCACGCGCACGGCCAGGCACCCGCCGCCGTGCAGCTCGGCGTTGTCGACCAGGTTCGCGACGACCCGCTCGAGCCGCCGCTTGTCCGCCAGCACGAGCACGCCCGTCACGTCGGGGTCGATCGACGCGACGGGGCGGCCGGCTGCGGAGTCGGCGGCGTGGCGGACGAGGTCGCCGATGACGACGGTCTCGCGGCCAGCCGGCCCGCCGGGATCGGCGTCGTCGCGGGAGATCTCCAGGAGGTCGACGACCAGCTGGCGGAAGCGGTCCAGCTCGGCCGCCAGCAGGTCGAGCGGCTCGCGCAGCTGCGGCGGCAGTTCCGCCCGCCGGGCCTCGAGCAGCTGCATCGAGTTCAGCATCGTGGTGAGCGGCGTGCGCAGCTCGTGGCTGACGTCGGCGGCGAAGCGGGTGTCGGACTCGACGCGGCGCTGCAGGGCGTCGGCGGTGCGGTTGAACGAGGCGGCCAGCTCGACGAGGTCGGGGTCGTCGCCGGGCTCCAGACGTACTCCCAGGTCGCCGCCGGCCAGCCGGGCCGCCGTCCGGCTGACGGCGTCCAGCGGACGCAGCGCCCGCCGGCCCGCCGCCCGCCCCACCGCCAGCCCGAGCGCCGTCGCCAGCACGACACCGGCCACCAGGCTGACGGCGAGCACCAGCAGCACCCGGTTCAGCGACGACAGCGAGTACAACTCGACGTACACGTCGCCGGGGTTGCTCAGCGGCAGCACGACCGCCAGCTGGGTCGACCCGTCGACGTCGACCCGTTCCTGCACCGGCCGCCCGCCCTCGGCCGTCGCCAGCAGCGGCGCGGGCAGGTCGGTCTGCGACGTCCCCGCCGGCGTGACGTGCCACGTCCCGTCCCAGCGCAGCATCGCCGCGGTGCGGCCGTCGGTCGAGGGCAGCCCGGCGAGCAGGCCGTCGATGTCGGACTGGCTGGCCGTCAGCCCGCGCTGGATCGCGGTCGCGTTGGCCGACGTCTCGGTGAGCGCCGTCGACTCCTGCTCGGTGACCAGGAAGCGGCTCAGCAGCACCCACACCGTCACCGCGAGCACCAGCGACAGCCCGAACCCCAGCAGCCCGAACCACAGCACGACCCGGTTGCGCAGTCCCGGCCGCGGCCACGTCATCAGGGCACCAGACGATAGCCCTGGCCGCGCACCGTCACGACGTGGGCGGGGCTGGCCGGGTCGCGTTCCACCTTCGTCCGCAGCCGCCGGACGTGGACGTCGACGATGCGGCTGTCGCCGAAGTAGCCGTACCCCCAGACCCGTTCCAGCAGTTGTTCGCGGCTGCGCACCTTGCCACCGGCCAGCGCCAGCTCGGCCAGCAGCTTGAACTCCGTCTGCGTCAGGGCCAGCGCGACGCCGTCGCGGGTCACGACGCCCTCGTCCACCCCGATCTCGAGGTCGCCGGAGGCGAGCCGGCGCGGCGCGCCGCCCGGCGCGTTGTCGGTGCGCCGCAGCAGCGCCCGGATGCGCGCCGACAGCTCCTTCGCGACCAGCGGCTTGGTGACGTAGTCGTCGGCGCCCGCCTCGAGCCCGGCGACGACGTCGTGGCTGTCGGTGCGGGCGGTCACCATGATGACGGGGATGGCACTGGTGTGCCTGATCTGGTGGCAGACGGCGAACCCGTCGGTGTCGGGGAGCATGAGGTCCAGCAGCACGACGTCGGGCGGGTTGCGGCTCAGCTCGGCCAGGCCGTCGCGGCCCGATCCGGCCTCGCGGACCTGGTAGCCCTCGTCCTCCAGCGCCAGCCGCAGTGCCCGGCGCACCCGCTGGTCGTCCTCGACGAGCAGCACACTGCGCGTCACGCCTCCAGTATGGCGCGGCGCGGCCCGCGATCCGCGGATGACGCTCGCATGACGAAGATGACGGCGCGTCATCCGGGCGTCACGAACCGGCCCGCGCAGATGGCGAACCGGTGACATCCGGCGGCGCGGCCGGGACGGCGGTCAAGATCGGGAGTCTCATGGCGGCATGAGGCACGCCAGAGCACGATGGGCCGCCGCCGTCATCGGCGTGGCCGGCCTGCTGGCCCTCGCGGGCTGCGGGGGCGGCGGTGGCAGCACCGCCGGAAGCAACTCCACGGGCGAGGCCGTCACCGGCGGCACGCTCAACATGCTGGGCTCGGGGGACGTGGACTACATGGACCCGAACGTCAGCTACTACTCGGTCGGGTACCTGAACCTGCGGCTCTGGAGCCGTCAGTTGTTCACCTATCCCGCGGAGGACGGCAAGACCACCACCGCCGTCCCGGACCTCGCCACGGACCTGCCGACCCAGGACAACGGCGGTGTCAGCTCCGACGGCAAGACGTACACCATCACGCTGCGCGACGGAGTGCAGTGGAACACCAGCCCGGCCCGGGCCGTGACCGCTGCCGACGTCGTCCGCGGCGTCAAGCGCACCTGCAACCCGGTGCAGCCGTTCGGCGGCACGCCGGACTTCGCCGACCTGATCGTCGGCTACCAGGACTTCTGCGCGGGGTTCGCGAACGTGCCCCAGGACGCGAAGTCGATCGCGAGCTACATCGACAACACCGACCTGCCCGGCGTCGTCGCGACCGACGACACCACGGTGACCTTCACGCTGACCCACCCGGCGACGTACTTCGTCGACATGCTGACGCTGCCGGCGTTCTCGCCGGCGCCGGAGGAGGTCCTCGCCTACCTGCCGGGCAGCACCGATCTGGGCCAGCACCAGGTCTCCGACGGCCCGTACCAGGTGGCGTCCTGGGAGCCGACGAAGTCGATCACCTACACGCGCAACCCGACGTGGGACTCGTCCACCGACCCGATTCGCAAGGCGTACGTCGACAAGATCGTCGTGGACGAGACGGTCAGCCAGGACTCCATCCAGCAGCAGCTGCAGACCGGCACGCCGTCGGCGGACATGCAGTTCGACGTGCAGGTGCCGCCGTCGCAGCTGGCCGGGCTGATGAGCTCCGACGATCCCAACCTGGACCTGGGCGACACGTCGTCGACCAACCCGTACATCGTGTTCAACCTCGCCTCGCCGAACAACGCCTCGGCGCTGAGCAAGCCGCAGGTCCGGCAGGCGCTGGAGTACGCGATCAACCGGGACGACATCATCCAGGTGCTGGGCGGGCCGAAGGTCACGCCGCCGCTGACGCACGTGCTGCCGAAGGAGATCAACGGGTCCAAGGACTCCGACCTGTACCCGTACGACGTCGACAAGGCGAAGCAACTGCTCGCCGACGCCGGCTACCCGAACGGGCTGACGTTGAAGTTCCTGTACCGCAACGCCTCCGAGGGCAGCAGCAAGGCGTTCCAGACGGTCCAGCAGGACCTGCAGAAGGCCGGCATCACCGTCACCGGCGTGCCGTCGCCGAACGCGGACTTCTACACGAAGTACCTGCAGGTGCCGTCGGTCGCGCAGGCCGGGACGTGGGACCTGGCGCTGGCCGGGTGGGGCCCGGACTGGTACGGCGACGCGGCGCTGTCGTTCTTCAAGCCGCTGTTCTCCGGCAAGCCGTCGTTCCCGCCGGCCGGCAGCAACTTCGGCCTCTACGACAACCCGGACCTGAACACGCTGATCCAGCAGGCGTCCCAGGCGGCGACGAAGGACGACGCCGCCACGCTGTGGGAGCAGGCCGACGAGCAGGTCATGAAGGACGCCGTGTTCTTCCCGATCACCGATCCGCTCAACGCGAACTACCACGCGTCGCAGGTCAACAACGCCGTCTACATCCCGGCGTTCCAGAACTTCGACCCGGCGAACGTGTGGCTCACCAAGGGCGAGCAGGGCGGCTGACATGGCGCTACTGGAGGTCGAGGATCTCCGGGTCTCGTTCGACACCCCGGACGGCGTGGTCCGCGCCGTCCGGGGCCTGTCGTTCACGCTGGCCGCGGGGTCCACGCTGGGCCTGGTGGGGGAGTCGGGGTCGGGCAAGTCGGTGGCCGTGCAGACCATCACCCGGCTGACCCGCGGCGCCGACGTCGGGGGCAGGGTCGTGCTCGACGGCGTCGACCTCCTGACGGCGAACGAGGAGGAGCTGCGCGAGGTGCGCGGCGCCCGGATCGGGATGATCTTCCAGGACCCGCTGTCCAGCCTGCATCCCTACCACCGTATCGGCTGGCAGATCGAGGAGATCATCCGCGCGCACGAGGACATCGGACGGGCGGCTGCCCGGGCGCGGGCCGCGGACCTGCTCGGGCTGGTCGGCATCCCGCGCCCGGAGACCCGGGTGGACGACTACCCGCACCAGTTCTCCGGCGGCATGCGCCAGCGCGTGATGATCGCGATGGCGATGGCGCTCTCGCCCGAGGTGCTGATCGCGGACGAGCCGACGACGGCGCTCGACGTCACCGTCCAGGCGCAGGTGCTGGACGTGATGCGGCGGCTGCAGGAGGAGTTCGGCACCGCGATCATCATGGTGACGCACGACCTCGGCGTGATCGCGGAGCTGGCCGACGACGTCGTCGTCATGTACGCCGGCGCGGCCATGGAGCGCGCGCCGCGACGCGAGCTGTTCTACCGCTACCACCACCCGTACACCGAGGGGCTGCTGACGTCGCTGCCGCTGCGCGGCGAGGCGTCCGGGCGGCTGCGCCCGATCCCCGGCAGTCCGCCCAGCCTCATCGCGGTGCCGCCGGGCTGCCCGTTCGCGCCGCGCTGCCAGTACGCGTTCGAGCGTTGCTCGATCACCCCGCCGCTGGCCGCGGTGCTGGCCGACCCGCGGCACCAGTCGGCCTGCTGGCTGCCGGCGGACCGGCCGCGACAGGAGAGCGCCGAGGAGGCCGCCTGATGGACACCGAGCCGCTGCTGCACGTGGAGGGGCTGGTCAAGGAGTTCCCCGCGGGCGCGTCGGCGCTGACGGGCCGGGCGGGCGGGGTGGTGCACGCGGTCGACGGGGTCAGCCTCGACGTCGCGCCCGGCGAGACGCTGGGGCTGGTGGGCGAGACCGGCTGCGGCAAGTCGACGCTGGCCCGCTGCGTGGCCCGGCTGCTGGAACCGACCGGCGGCCGGGTCGTCTTCGACGGGGCCGACATCACCCACCTGTCCGGCGCCAGGATGCGGCCGCTGCGCCGGAACCTGCAGATGATCTTCCAGGACCCGTTCGGCTCGCTGAACCCGCGTCGTCGTGTCGGCGCGATCATCGGCGACCCGTTCGCCATCCACGGACTGGGCGGCCGCGCCGTCCGCAAGGGCCGCGTGCAGGAGCTGATGGAGCTGGTCGGGCTGAACCCGGAGCACTACAACCGGTTCCCGGCCGAGTTCTCCGGCGGCCAGCGCCAGCGCATCGGCATCGCCCGGGCGCTGGCGCTGCGGCCGCGGCTGCTGGTCTGCGACGAGCCGGTGTCCGCGCTGGACGTGTCCATCCAGGGCCAGATCATCAACCTGCTCGCCGACCTGCGGACGGAGTTCGGACTGACCTACGTGTTCATCTCGCACGACCTGTCCGTCGTGCGGCACGTCAGCGACCGGATCGCGGTCATGTACCTCGGCAAGATCGTCGAACTGGCACCCTCGGAGGTGCTGTTCGAGCGCCCGCGGCATCCGTACACGCGGGCGTTGCTGTCGGCGGCGCCGGTAGCCGACCCCGACGCCGCCGACAGCCGCCGCCGGGTGATCCTCGGCGGCGACGTGCCGTCGCCGGTGGCGCCGCCGTCCGGGTGCCGGTTCCATCCGCGCTGCCCGAAGGCGCGCGAGGACTGCGCGCTGACCGAGCCACCGCTCGAGCCGGTGCTCGGCGACCCGGACGACCACCGGGCCGCCTGCTGGCATCCGCTGCAGGCCGGCGAGGACCTCACCGCGGCGCCAGCGCCGCTGCCCGGTGGCGTGCGATGAACGCCCAGCCGGTCGCCACGGTCACGGCCTCCGCCGCGTCGGCGAAGCCGATCGAGGGCCGCGGCACCTGGGCGCTGGCGTGGTCGCGGCTGCGGCGCGACAAGGTCGCGATGATCTCGCTCGTCGTGATCCTGCTCATCGTCGTCGTCGCCATCGCCGCACCGCTGGTCGCCCACGTCACCGGGCACCCGCCGAACGAGCAGTACCGCGACATCGGGCTCTCGCCGGAGGGCCTGCCTCGCGCGCCGAACAGCACGTTCTGGCTCGGCACCGACGACCTCGGCCGCGACATCCTGGTCCGCATCGCCTACGGCGCGCGGGTCTCGCTGCTGGTCGGCGTGGTCGCCACCGGGCTGACGGTCGTGGTCGGCGTGCTGGTCGGGCTGGCCGCCGGGTACGTCGGCGGCTGGCTGGACACCGTCCTCGCCCGCGTCGTCGACGTCGTGCTGTCGGTGCCGTTCCTGCTGGTCGCGATCGCGCTGGTGTCCGTCACCGGGCCGAGCATGACGGTGACGGTGCTGGTCATCGGGTTCTTCAGCTGGGCGTCCGTGGCCCGTATCGTGCGCGGGCAGGTGCTGTCGATCCGCGAGCGCGAGTACGTCGAGGCGGCCCGCTCGCTCGGCGCCGGGTCGGTCCGGATCATGTTCGTCGACGTCCTGCCGAACGTGCTGGCGCCGGTCATCGTCTACACGACGCTGCTGGTCCCCGTCGTGATCGTCACGCAGGCGACGCTGTCGTTCCTGGGCCTCGGGCTGCCGCCGCCCACCGCCGACTGGGGCGGCATGATCAGCTCCGCGCAGAACTACTACACGACGGCCTGGTGGTTCGTCGTCTTCCCCGGCGCCGCGCTGCTGATCACGACGCTGGCCTTCAACCTGTTCGGCGACGGCGTGCGCGACGCGTTCGACCCGCGCCTCGAGCAGCAGCTGCGCCGGTGAGGGGGTTGCCGTGGCGCGCTTCCTGATCCGCCGGATCCTCCAGGGGATCGTGGTGCTCTGGCTCATCACCGTCGCGGTGTTCGGGTTGTTCTTCGTGGTGCCCAACGACGTGGCCCGCACGCTGGCCGGGCGTCAGGCGACCCCGGAGACGATCGCGCTGATCCAGCACCGGCTCGGCCTGGACCAGCCGGTCTGGAAGCAGTACCTCGACTTCGTGTGGCGGGCGTTGCACGGCGACCTCGGCTACGACTACTACCACCAGGTGCCGGTGACGCACATCATCGCGCAGGCGCTGCCGATCACGCTGTCGCTGGCGATCGGCGCGTCGATCATCTGGCTGGTGCTGGGCGTGTTCAACGGGGTGCTGTCGGCCACGCACCCGCGCTCACTGGAGGACCGCGGCCTGACCGCGTTCTCGCTGTTCTTCTACTCGATGCCGCCGTTCCTGCTCGGCATCCTGCTGCTGTACGTCTTCTACTACCAGCTGACCCTGCGCGGGGTGACGTGGTTCCCGGCCGGCGGCTACGTCCCGTTCGCCCAGGACCCGACCGCCTGGTTCCAGCACATGGTGCTGCCGTGGATCACGCTGGCGCTGCTGCTGGCCGCGACGTACACCCGGCTCACCCGCGCGTCGATGCTCGACGTGCTGGGCGAGGACTACATCCGCACCGCCCGGTCCAAGGGGATCACCGAGCGCCGCGTCATCTACCGGCACGGGCTGCGCGCGGCCCTGACGCCGGTGGTGACGCAGTTCGGCATCGACCTGGGCCAGCTGGTCGGCGGCGCCGTCGTGACCGAGACGGTGTTCAGCCTGCCCGGCCTCGGCAACACCGCCGTCGACGCGATCACCCGGCAGGACCTGCCGGTGATCATCGGGATCGTGCTCGTCGCGTCCGCGGCCGTCGTCATCGCCAACATCGTCGTCGACGTGGCCTACGCGGCGCTGGACCCGCGCGTGCGGCTGCACTGATCGGAGGACCCGTGCCCGACACCCGCCCACCCGGTATCCCGAGGCCCGGCCGGCCACTGATCGCGCTGGCCGCGCTGCTGGTGCTGGTCGTCACCGGCATGCTGGTCTCCGGCGCGCTGCGCCCCCGGCTGGCCGTCGACCTCGCGGGCGGCACGAGCGTGACGCTGTCGGCGTCACCGTCGACGGACTCCGGCAAGGTGACGCGGGCCGCGATGGACGAGGCGGTCGCGATCATCCGGCAGCGAGTCAACGCGACCGGCGTCGCCGAGGCCGAGGTGGCAGTCCGCGGCTCGGACCAGATCGTCGTCACCGTCCCGGGCCGCAACGACCGCGCGCTGGTCGACCTCATCGGCCAGACCGCGCTGCTGCGGTTCCGCCCGGTGCTGGCCACCGGGCCGCCGTCGGTGCAGCCGGCCGGGACGACGGCGGCGAGCAAGGAGGTGCCGGCCGCCGTCGCCACCGCGTACGACGCGCTGGACTGCACCAGCCCGGCGGCCCGGCAGGGCGGGGACAAGGCGGCCGCCGACGACACCGTCGCGGCCTGCGATCGCGACGGCACGGCCAAGTACGTGCTCGGCCCGGCCGTCGTCGAGGGCACCGATCTATCCGCCGCGCAGGCCGGGGTGCCGGCCGGGGGAGCCGGCGGCTGGGAGGTCGACCTCAAGTTCGACCACGCCGGCACGAAGCAGTTCGCCGACGCGACGAAGGCCGTGGTGGACCTTCCGGCGCCGAAGAACGAGATCGCCATCGTGCTCGACGGCCTGGTGGTGTCGTCGCCGCGGATCGTCGACGTCATCAGCGGCGGCCGGGCACAGATCACCGGGACGTTCACCAAGCAGGAGGCGACCGATCTCGCGCACGTGCTGACCTACGGGTCGCTGCCGCTGGCGTTCGAGAAGAGCCAGGTCAGCACGATCTCGCCGACCCTGGGCGCCACCCAGCTGCAGGTCGGCCTGGTGGCCGGTGCGATCGGGCTCGGCCTGGTCGCCCTGTACTGCCTGGCCTACTACCGGCGCCTCGGCGTCATCGCCGTCGCCAGCCTGGTGCTGGCGGCCGGCTGTTCGTACGCGGCGGTGTCGCTGCTCGGCGCCCAGCTCAACTACCGGCTGTCGCTGGCCGGGATCGCCGGGCTGATCGTCGCGGTCGGCATCACCGCCGACTCGTTCGTCGTGTTCTTCGAACGGGTCCGCGACGAGGTCCGCGACGGCCGCACCCCACGCTCCGCCGTCGAGTACGGCTGGCGGCGGGCGCGGCGCACGATCCTCGTCGCCGACACCGTGTCGTTCCTCTCCGCGGCGGTGCTGTACCTGCTCTCGGCCGATCAGGTGCGCGGCTTCGCCTTCGCGCTCGGCCTGGCGACGCTGATCGACCTGGTGGTGGTGTTCCTGTTCACGCGGCCGATGGTCGCGTACGCGGTGCGCGGGTGGTGGCTGCGCGGCCGCTGGTCCGGCCTGCCGGCGGGGGAGAGCGGCCAGGCATCGCTCGGCGCCCGGCTGCACCGCGGCGAGGCGAGCATCGACGTCGTGGGGCGGTCGCGTCGCTGGTTCGCCCTCAGCGCCGTCGTGCTCGTCCTCGCCGTGGCCGGCCTGTCCGTCCGCGGCCTGCAGCTCGGCGTCGAGTTCGAGGGCGGCGCGATCATCCAGACGCACGGCGGCTCGGCCACCGTCGGTCAGGTCGAGGACGCCCTCGCCGCCGACGGCGTCGACAACGCCCAGGTGCGGCAGCTGGGCGACGGCAGCATCGTCGTCGAGGTCGGCCGCTCCGACGCCGATCGCGCGGCCGAGCTGCAGGACACCGTCGCGCAGGTCGCCGGGGTGTCCGCGAACGACGTCACGACCGACGTCATCGGGCCGAGCTGGGGCCACGACGTCACCCGCAAGGCCGTCGTGGCGCTGATCGTGTTCGCCGTGCTGATCGTCGGCTACCTGTCGGTCGCGTTCGCGCCGCTCATGGCGCTGGCCGCGTTCGCCGCCCTGCTGCACGACCTCGCCATCACCGTCGGCGTGTACGCGCTGGCCGGACTGACCGTCACCCCGGCGACCGTCGTCGGCGTGCTCACGATCCTCGGCTACTCCCTCTACGACACCGTCGTCGTCTTCGACAAGGTGCGCGAGAACACCCGCCGCCGTGCCCGCGGAGTGACATACGCACAGGCGGCCGGCCGCGCGGTCGACCAGACGCTGCTCCGGTCGGTGTCGACGTCGTTGATCGCGCTGCTCCCGGTGGCCGGGATGCTGATCGCCGGTGCCGTCACCGTCGGGGCGCAGACGCTGGAGGACCTCGCGCTGGCGCTGTTCGTCGGCATCCTCGCCGGCACCTACTCGTCGATCTTCATCGCGGTGCCGCTGCTGGTGCGCTGGGAGGCCGCTCGAACCAGGCGTCGTGGCGTCTCCACCGCGGCCCCAGCGCGGCGGACCACTCCGCCATCGGGCAGTGCCTTGCGAGGCCGGGGATGACGACCTGGTTGTCCCGCTCCGGGCCGTAGAACCGGGTCCCCACGACGCGGACCGGGTCCAGCGGCGGCGTCAGGCAGACCACCTCGGCGACGCCGGTGTCCAGCGCGCCGGCCAGGACGGAGAGGAAGGCGCCCTGGCCGGCGCCGACGAGGCGGACCGGCCCCTCGGCCCAGGTGCGGACGAACTCCGCGGCCCGGAGGACGTCGTGGACCCGGGCCGCGCCGAGGCTGTCGGAGAGGCAGACCAGATCGGCGACGATCTTGTAGAGCGTGCCGTAGTTGGCCTCCAGACCGAACTCGTTGAACCGGTGCACCGCGAGCGCGCCGGTGCCGCGCACGTCCAGCACGACCACCCGGCGGCCGGCCGCCCGCGCGCGGTCGCAGGCGTCCAGGTGGGCGTCGAGGTCCTCGGTGCCCCGGTCCAGCAGCAACAGGTCGGTGCCGTCCGCGGGCACGCCGGGCGCCGGGTCGAGCACGATCGCCGCGTTGACGATGTCGCGCTCGGACCACCAGAACACCTTGCGGGCACCGGACGCCGGGTCGGCCCACCACCGCGGGTAGAACTCCGGCGCCGGCTCCCGGCCGTTCGCCACCCGCTCGTGCAGCCAGGGGACGCCGCCGGCCTCGCCCGGCAGCTCGCGGGCCAGCCGGTCGCGGTTGAGGTCGAAGACGAGGGGCCCGCCCGGATGGTCGGTGGCCAACTGCCCGGTCCGGGTGCACCGCAGCTCCGCGGCCGTCCGCACCGGCGGCTCGTCGAGGACCGGCGCCGCCGCCGGCGTGCCGGCGTCGCCGAGGTGCCGGGCGAGGAACGCGGTCGCGGCGGCGGCCAGCTCCGGGCCGAGCCCGTGCTCGCCGTCGGCGCGGACGTGGGCGAGCGAGCCGCCGGTGAGGTCGACGATCCGCCGCGCCCGCTCGACCGTTCGCACCGCCCCCTCGACGCAGAAGAAGTCCGAGTTCGCCGAGAGCACCAGCGTCGGCCGCGGCGCCATCGCGACCAGGAAGTCCTCGTGGTCCAGGCCGGCCAGCGCGCCGCCGGGGATGACCTGCTCCGGGTCCTGCGCCTGGCCCGATCGCTGGTACTCCTCGCGCCCGGTGACGAAGCAGCTCGGCGCGGCGGCGGCGATGCGCGGTTCCACGAGCATCAGCCAGGTGGCCTGGGTGCCGCCGCCGCTGTTGCCGGCCACGCCGACGCGGGCCGCGTCGACCTCGGGCCGCGCGGTCAGGTAGTCCAGCGCCCGGCGCGCGTCGCTGACGAAGTAGCGCGCGATGGTGTCGCCCGCCCACCAGCACTGCACGCCCGCGTGGACGTGCTCGGGCACGTTGGCCGGGATCAGCTCGCGGCCGTCGGCGTCGAGGTAGCTCTTGCGCTCGCCCTGACCGATGGAGTCGTAGGTCAGCACCACCAGGCCGGCCCGGGCCAGCCGGGCGCACATGGCCTGGTAGCGGGGCGCGGCCTTGCCCGCGTCGGCGTGCCCGCAGAGGAACAGCACCGCACCGGCCGGGCGCCTGGCCGTCGCGCTGTCCGGCCGGTACAGGTGGGTCGGCAGCAGGACACCGTCACCGACGTCGAGGACCAGCTTCTCGACCACGTACCCGTCGGCCGCCAGCGTGCCGGCCGGCCGGGCCGTGGGGACCGGCCGGTCGTCCGGCAGGTCCCCGCCCAGGGCGTCGAGGGCGAGCTTGCGCAGCTCCTCCTGGCGCCGGCGCACGTCGTCGGGGGTCAGCAGCAGGTCGTTGGCGCGCCGGCCGGCCGCGAGCCACTCGCTGGTCCGGCGATGGACGTTCAGCTGCACCTGCAGCGACGGGTCGTACATGCCGTCGAGGAAGTCGCGGAACCCCGGCGTCGTCTCGCCGGCCTCAGCCATAGGGGCCCTCGGCGATCGTGCCGACCGGTCCGCTGGGACTGCCCCAGCGGACGGCCGGGCCGGTGACCGTGGTCGGTATGCCGTCGACGTCGTTCTCGACCACGACGTCGTTGAGGTGGACGTACCAGCGCCTCGTCGTCGTCCCCATGGCCTCGGTGAACGTGCAGGCCACCAGCCGGGCGCCCCAGGGGTGGCACTGGATGCCGCCGTCGGCCAGCGCCGCGTAGCGGTGGTCGATCGTGCAGCGGACGAAGTGCTTCTGCACCGTGACGTCGTTGGTCCAGATACTGCGCAGCTCGCGGGCGACGAACGTGCAGTCGGCGTAGCGGACGTTCTGGCCGGTGTTGCCCGCGTCGGTGACGAGGTACGTGCCGCGGTAGACCTGCCCGTTCGTCCAGGGGCGGTCCTCGAAGTGGCAGTCGGCGTAGACGGTTGCCAGCGCGGCGTCGGCGGACCCGAACCCGACGTTGGACGTGCCGTTGAACGTCGACCACTTGAACACCAGGCCGGGTGTGGTCGTGTAGGCGCTGTACGTGGTGGTGCCCCAGAACGTGCAGCCCTCGAACCGGGTGTAGCCGGAGTCGCCGTGCGTGACGTCCAGCCCGCTGCCGGCGTTGTTCACGAACTCGCAGCCGGTGAAGAGTCCGTCGCGGCAGACGCTGCTCTCGGCCTCGATGTCCACGCCGGCCGACGGCGCCGACCGCACGCCCGCGCGTCCGGTGTGGTTGAACGCGCTGTCGGTGCAGGTGAGCCCGCGTCCGCCGGTCCACGACAGGCCTTGGCGGCCGTTGTACTCCGAACGCAGCCGGGTGATGGTGTGCGGCGTCGCCGGGTCGGCGGCGGTGTGCCCCGGCTGGCCGACGGTGACGCCGTCGAGGCCGTGGTGGTGGGAGTGGACGTCGGTGATCCGCACGTTCGTGCAGCCCAGCAGCCGGATGCCGGTGGCCTTCAGCTGCCGGCCGGTGTCGCCGAACTCGCCGCCGAGCACGAGCTGGTCGTTGGCGCCGTCGAGCTCGAGGTTCTCGATGGTGATGTCGCTGCCGTCGAGCACCTCGATCATCCGGCCGGCCTCGACGCCGTAGGACGCGGTGGTGAACGGCAGCGTCGGCGGGTCGTACCGCGCGCCGGTGGTCGGGTGGAACGAGCCGTACCGCAGCCCGGCCGCGAGCCGCAGGACGGTGCCCGTGCTGCCCTTGACGTGCAGGAACTGCACACCGCTGAGAGCGATGATCGGCTCCATGACGTAGTACGGCGTCACGCCGCTCGTGTGCGTCTGCCGGCCCACGACGTACACGCCGGCCGGGATCGTGAGGGTACCGCCGCCGGCCGCCTGGATCGCGGCCGCGGCCTGCTGGAACGCGGTGGTGTCGTTGGTGCTGCCGTTGCCGGCGGCGCCGAAGTCGGCCTTGATGTCGAACGTCGGGTACGCCGCCGCGGCGGCGGGCAGCTGGGTGGCGACGGCTAACGCGGCGCCACCGGCGAGGACGGTGCGGCGGCGGAGCCGGCGGGGGTCGGCCATGGTTCCTCCTTTGCGGGCTGGACGGGAGTTACTTCAGGGCGCCGGTGACCATGCCGCCCTGGATCTGCCGCTGGAAGCTGAGGTAGACGACGAGGACGGGGACGATCGAGATGGTGAGGCCGGCGAACAGCGCGCTCCAGTTGCCGGCGTAGCCCTGGCTGACCGCGAGGTTGGCCAGTCCCTGGGCGAGCACGTAGTTCTCCGGGCTGGACTGCAGGATGAGCGGCAGCAGGTACTGGTTCCACTGCCCGAGCACCACGAAGATGCCGACGCTCACCAGGCCCGGCCGGGCCAGCGGCAGCATGATCCGCAGGTACGTGCCCCAGTGTCCGCAGCCGTCGATGAACGCGGCCTCGGACAGCGACGTCGGCAGCGTCCGGAAGTAGGCGGTGAGGAAGAAGACGGCGAACGGCAGGTTGTACGCGGCGTAGACGACGGCGAGGCCGGGTAGCGAGTCGGCCAGCCGCAGGCTCTGCGCGATGAAGAACAGCGGCACGATGGCGAGGAACGTCGGAAACGTCATGCCGATGACGAACAGGAAGTACACCAGCCGGTTGCCGCGGAACGCGTAGCGCGCGACGACGTAGGAGACGGTGGCGCCCATGGCCAACGTCAACGCCGTCCCGAGCGTCACCACGACCACCGTGTTGACGAAGTAGCGGCCGATCTCCGCGTTCGTCCACGCGTCGGCGAAGTTGCTCCACCGCAGCGCGCCCGGCAGGCTCCACGGGCTGCTGAGCAGCTCGTCATTGGTCTTGAACGCCGACATCACGCACCACGCCAGCGGAATCACCACCAGCGCCGCCCAGGTGAGCAGGAAGCCGTGGGTGAAGACGTTGAGGACGCTGCCGGTGGCGGAGCGGCCGTCACCCGGCCCGGGCGGCGCCGGCCGCGCCGCGGGAGGCGCCGCGGGGCCGGGTGCACGCGTCGTATCGAGGCTCATCGATCCTCCTAGAATTCGACGCGCTCGCGCCGGGTCAGCCGCAGCGCCGCGGCGGCGAAGGCCAGGGTGAGCAGCAGCAGGGCGACGCCGATGGCGGTGGCGTAGCCGAACTCGCTGTTCTGGAAGGCGGTGAGGTACAGGTAGTTGCCCAGCACCTGGGTGGCGTTGTCCGGCCCGCCCGACCCGCCGGCCGCCGACATCACGTTGACGATCGCGAACATGTCCAGCGCATGGATGCCGAGGTAGATGCCGGCAACCTGGACGGTGTCCCAGATCAGCGGCAACGTCATGCGCCAGAACGTCTGCCACCGCGACGCGCCGTCGAGCCGGGCGGCTTCGAAGATGTCCACCGGGATCGAGCTCATCGCGCTGGTGAACAGGATCACGTAGAAGCCGACGGACAGCCAGATGATCACTGCCAGCATCGCCGGGTAGGCGGTGCCGCGGTCGCCCAGCCAGTTCACCGGCTCGATGCCGACCAGGCCGAGCGCGCCGTTGAGCAGGCCGCTGTCGGTCGGGTCGTAGACGGTGGAGAACAGCACGCCGACCACAGCGATCGACAGCAGGTGCGGGAAGAAGTAGACGATGCGGTAGACCGCGGCGCCCCGCACGCCGCGGCCGCCGCCGCGGGCGCGGTACCGGCCGACGTGGATCATCGTCGCGAAGAACAGCCCCAGCGCCAGCGTCACGGCCGGGATCACCAGCACCGCGATGACGTTGTGCCACACCGAGATCCAGAACACGTCGTCCTGGACCAGCCGGACGTAGTTGTCCAGCCCCACGAACGTCCGCTCCGGCGACAGCCCGTTCCAGTCGGTCAGCGAGATGTAGAACGACTGGGCGTACGGGGAGATGACGAGGACGCCGTAGAGGAGGATCGGGACGGCGAGGGCCGTGACGACGAACCTGAGACTGCCGGCACGCATGACGTCACTGGTCCCCGTACTTCTCGATCGAGTCGTCTTCCCGGACGGCGTCGGCGGCGGCCTGGCAGCGCCGGCCCCACTCGTCCGGGTCGATCTCGCCGGTCATCAGCGCGCTCGTGGCGTTGGCCGCCTCGGTCTGCAGCGCCGAGTACCAGGTGCCGTAGCGCCAGAAGAACGTGTCGTCGCCCGACGCGCTCAGCGCGTCGCGCACCGACGTGAGTCCGGTGCCGGCCGACTGCGGGTCGTACTCGGCCAGGCTGGTCAGCGTCTGCGTCTGCCGGGTGAAGTTCTGCGACGACGCCGGCGACAGCATGATGCGCAGGAACTCCATGCCGCCGTACGGGTTCTCCGCCTGCGCCGGGACGATGAACGGCTCGTTGCCCATGCCGCGGATGGCGGCCTGCGGCAGCGCGTCGTCGTCGGTGAGGGCGGGCGGCGACGCGATGACCATGTCGAAGCCGTCCGGCGTGACGTCGCCGAGCTCGCTCTCCAGCCACGACCCGCACGGGATGAAGGCGGCCTCGCCGTTGGCCCAGTAGGTCTGCGCCTGGATGTGGGTGAGGCCGGACGTGCCCTGCATGATGAAGTCGCGCTCGACCAGTTGGTACATCGCCCGCGCCGACTCCATCATCGGCGCGCTGGTCCAGCCGTCCGGGTCGAGGTTGTCCAGTGCGTCGATGACGTCCCGGCCGCCGGCCTTGACGGCCATCATGACCAGCGGCGTCAGGATGTAGCCGGGGTTCTTGCCCTGGTAGGTCCAGGGCGCCATGCCGGTGGAGTCCTTGATCTCCTGGCACAGGTCCAGCATCTCGGTCCAGGTGCCCGGGTAGGTCCAGCCGTGCTCGTCGAAGAGGGCGCTGCTGTAGTACAGGCCGTGCACCGTGAAGGTGTAGTTGAGCGCGTACGGCACCCCGCCGAACGTGCCCTGCTCGACGACGCCCGGCAGCAGCGTGTCGCGGACGGTCCTTCCGTCGCCGCCGTCGGCGGGGGCGTCCAGCAGCGGGGTCAGGTCCGTCAGCTGGCCGTTCTCGACCAGTGGGGCGAGCATCAGCGCGCCGGCGCCGGCGTTGCAGATGACGTCGGGCACGTCGCCGGAGACGAAGCGCGGCTGCAGCAGCTTGGCCAGCTCCTGCCCGCCGGTGTGCTGGATCTGCGCCTGCGGGAAACGCTGCTGGTAGACGGCCTGGGCGTCGATCGCGTACTGGTCGCCGTAGCCGCCCTTGAAGATGACGGCCTCCAGCGGCAGGTCCGCGGGCACGCCGAGCGGGTTGTCCGGGTCGCCGGTGGCCCGTGGGCTGGCGGACTCGCCGCCCCCGCGGGTGGACGACGACGTCGCGCAGGCGGACAGGAACCCGGTGCCGGCCAGGGCGCCGAGTCCGGCGCCCAGGCCCAGGAGGGTGCGCCGGTTGAGGGCGCGGGTCGGGTGGGTCATGGTGTGCTCCTCGGGAGGTCGGGTCAGCCGGCGACGCGCAGCGTCACGGCGTCGCGGCCGGCGACGGTGGTGCCGGGCAGCGGACGCAGCGTCAGCCGCAGCTCGCGCGGGGTGGTGTCGCCGGTGTCGCGGGCCCGGACGGGGATCGTGACGGCGCGCTGTCCCGGCGCGATGACGGCGACGCCGGGCAGGCCGTCGTAGTCGACCCGGTGCCGCGCGGTGCCGGACAGGTCGTAGTGCAGCGCGAGCGGTGCGGCGAGGTCGGAGCCCAGCCGCCGGACGGTGACGGTGGCGGTCTCGCCGGCTCGTACCCAGCGCCGGTCGCTGGTGACGACGACGGTGCCGGCGCCGGTCGTGGGCCGCAGGTCGAGGTCGACGTCGCGGGTGGCGCCCGCCGTCTCGACGACGGGCTGCTGCGGGCGGACCGCCCAGAGGGTGCCCTGCACGTTGGCGAGGACGGGGTCGCCGGCGCCCTCCATGCCGGCGAGGAACGGGCCGTCGAGGTCGGCCAGGGCCAGGCAGTCGGTGAACCCGATGTTGCCGTACTCCGGCAGCACCGTCACCATGCCGGACCAGACCTTCACGAATGCGTCGGTCCGGGCCGGGTCGCGCAGCGCGGTGAACGCGACCCGCTCGAACGTCGTCCGCAGGCCGTCGTAGCCGCGCTGGCCGTACACGTTGACCGTGCCGGGCGAGTCGCCGGCATCGAACACGCAGTCGCGGAAGATCACCGAGCCGCTCGCCGGGCCCTTGGTCCCGGGTTGCACGTGCACGACGGCGTCGCCGGTCGGGCCCATGTAGCACCGCTCGACCAGCACCGACGCGGGTGTACTGGTGGCCTGGTAGCGCATCAGGTTGATCTCGAAGCTGTACGTGCGGTTGCCGGCGAACACGCAGTCGCGGATGACGACGTCCTTGATCAGCTGTGCCGCGGTGTCGGGCTCGAGGTCGATGCCGGCCTCGGGCAGCGTGCCCTCGGTGTTGACGAACGCGCTGCCCTCGATGAGCAGGCCGTCGGCGTAGATGACGCTGATGGCGTTGCGCTTGTTGTCGTCGCAGACGACGTTGCGGATGGTGACGTTCGTCGACCCGGCGCCGGTGATGATGCCGTCGCCGGGGGCGCCACGCAGCACCAGGCCCTCGACGGTGACGTTCTCGCTGGTGCCCATGCGCACGATGGCGCGCCACTCGCCGGTGTACTCGGCCTTGGTCATGGCGCAGGTGGCGCCGTAGCCGATGAGCTTGACGTTGCGCCGGCCGTGGATGCGCCAGATGCCGTCGCGGGTGTCCGGGAACCCGGCCGCCTTGCCGCGGAGGGTGACGCCGTCCTCGACGATGACGGTGAGGTCGTCGCGGTTGATCCACAGCGGCCCGGTGATCCAGTCCTGGCCGACGTGATCGATGACGACGACGTCGGCGCCGCTGTCCAGGGCGGCGGTCAGCGCGGCCGTGGAGTCCTCGGGGTCGAAGCCGAAGTCGGAGGCCTTGACGACGCCGGCCGCGGGGTCGGCGCCGGCGGCCGCGACGCTGAGCTTCGTGGCGCCGTGGAACAGCGGGACCGCGGCGGCCATGCTGAGCAGGGTGCGCCGGGTGACGGTGGTCGGGGGCATGGTCCCTCCAGGGGGAAGGGGAGCGGGGGTCAGACGGTGCTGGTGCGGACGCGCTCGGGCCAGGCCAGTTCGGCGCCGAGGACGCCGGTGAGCAGGCGCTGGAACCGCTCCAGCGCGACGGGCTTGGCGCGCACCGCGCGCGGCGGGAGACCGGTCTCGAGGCAGTGTGCGGCCAGTGCGCCGGCCGCCTCGCCGATGGTCCACTCGACCGGGTGCAGCCGGTAGCCGCCGTTGGTGACGTGCGTGGTGGCGATGTTCTTCGCCGCGGCGATCAGGTTCTCCATGCGGACGGGCAGCAGCGCGCCGAGCGGCACCTGGAACGGGTGGCAGGCGATGTCGACGTAGCTGCGCGGGGTGCCGGCGCCGGTGCTGGGGTGCAGGTCGATGCGGTAGCAGCCGATGCCGACGGAGTCGGGGAAGACCTCCGAGCCGGGCGGCAACCCGGCGGTGCGGCGGGCCTCGACGCCGACGTGCTCCTCGACGACGGTGACCTCGCCGGCGATGCGCCGCGACTCGCGGACGTACGGGCGCAGCGCCAGTCCGGCGTCGTCTGGCACGCCGTCGCGGAGCAGGTCGCCGCGTGGGCGCAGGCCGGGGTAGCCGGTGCCGCCGTCGTGCCGCGGCGCTTCGGTCTGCATCCAGTAGAGCAGCGAACGGCTCAGCTGCATGGCGGCGTCGAGGTGGCGCTGCCGTTCCGCCGGGCCGACGCCGACCAGCGGGCCGAGCACGTAGTCGTTCTGCGGCCAGTTGACGAGGGTGACGTCGCTGGCCAGGAAGCCGGGCGTGAACGTACGGACGCTGAGGAGCCGCCGGAACGTCCAGCGGTCGATGCCGTGCCCGCCGGTGGGCGTCGCGGCGTCGGTGAACAGCGGATGGGTCCGGACGGCGAGCGAGTCCGGCCGCACGTCGGTCCAGGAGAGCAGCGGACCCGGCCAGTAGTCCGGCGCATGGTCGCGCCAGAAGCCGTAGCCGGCCGGGCGGTCGATGGTCCAGTTCTCGCCCTCGCGGTAGTCCAGGGCGAAACACCAGGTGAACGACTGCTGGTCGAGCGGCTGCGGCGGGCCGGGCAGAGCGTGCAGTTCGCCGGTCTGGTCGCGGCTCTCGGCGCCGATGACCGACTCGGTGCCGGACTTCTCCACGACGTCGCCCAGTTCGGTGGCGTCGAGGACATAGGGGGCGCGGACGGTGACGTCACCGGCGTCGCCGCCGGTCGCCTCGAACCGTACCGCGGTGACGACGTCGCCGCCGGTCTCGACGAACCGCGGCCGGGTGCCGGTGAGCACCGTGAGCCTCCGGTTCGCCAGGTACGGCGCCAGCGTCGCCTGGATCGCCGCGAGCGCCGCCTTGGGCTCGTGGCACAGCGGGCTGACCCGGCCGTCGCCGGGGTTCAGCGCGGCGGCGGCCCGCGCGGACTCCGTCAGCGGGTAGTGCCGGCGGTAGTGATCGCGGATCTCGGCGCGCAGACGGCGGTAGCTGGCGGGAGCGCCGAACGTCTCGACCCACGCGTTCTCGTCCGGGGGGACGGCCTGCGACGTGAGCTGGCCGCCCAGCCACGGCGACTCCTCGGTGAGGACGACCCGGCGGCCCAGTCGCAGCGCCGCGAGCGCCGCCGCGACACCGCCCAGCCCGCCGCCGACGACGAGCACATCGGTCTCGAGGTCCATCGGCGCCTCCTGGCTCGTCAGAAGCTGATTAAGCGCTGTGATTAAGCGCTATGATTAAGCGCGTTAGCCGATGCTAGACTCGGACCGTTCCGTCGTCAATGGGTGGGTCCGGCGAGGTTCGCCGGAACTGGGAAGCAGGTACTCGTGGCGCAGCGCCGCCGGCCCGGCAACCGTCGCGTGACGCAGAGCGACGTCGCTCGCGCCGCGAACGTCTCCACGGCCATCGTCTCCACGGTCATCAACGGCAAGAACGACGCCATCCGCGTCAGCGAGCAGACCCGCGAGCGGGTGTGGCAGGCCGTCCGCGAGCTCCACTACACGCCGAACATCGCCGCGCAGAGCCTGGCCGGTGGCCGCAACCGCATCATCGGCGCGTTCACCTACCAGCGGCTGTTCCCGTGGGAGAGCCGCGACTTCTACTACGAGTTCCTGCTCGGCATCGAGGAGGAGGCCGAGGCGGTCGCGCACCACCTGCTGCTGTTCACCGGCGCGAAGAACGACTCGGGGGAGCGGTCCATCTACAACCGCGACGCGAACATGCTGCGGCTGGCCGACGGCGCGATCCTGGTCGGTGGCCGGGTCGACAGCGGCGAGCTGGCCAAGCTGTCCGCCGACGGCTACCCGTTCGTCATGATCGGCCGGCACGACGACGTCGGGCCGCAGGTGTCGTGGGTGGCGGCCGACTACGCGGCCGGCGCCGGCTCGGTCGTCGAGGACCTGTACGCGCGTGGGCACCGGCGGCTGCTCTACGTCGCCGGCACCCGCACGCAGGAGACGCTGGTCGAGCGGCGCACCGGGTTCGCGGCGGCCTGCGCGCGGCACCGGCTCGGCGCGAAACGAGCCCGCATGGTCGCTTTCGGCGCGGCCAACCCGGACCTCCCGCGGGTGCCGGTGGCCGGCGACGAAGCGGCGGTGCTGGCCGCCGCGCAGGAGTCCGGCGCGACCGCCGTCATCGCCGAGTCCTCCTACGTCGCGCACCGGCTGTACGAGGCCGCACTGGCGCGGGGGGTCGACGTTCCGGGCGCGCTGAGCGTCGTCGGACTGGGCGACCACGGCGACCGCGAGAACGTCCTCTCGCCCGACCCCGCGCTCACCCTGTTGCGCACCCCCAGCCGCGAGATCGGCGCGGCCGCGGTGCGCATGCTGCTGCGACTGCTCGACGCCCCCGAGGGCGGGCCGGAGCAGGAGTTCATCGCCTGCGAGCCGACCGGCGGGCGCACCGTCGGCGCGCCCGCGTGATCCGATGGACGACCTGCTGGCGAAGTTGACGCTCGAGCAGAAGGTGCGGCTGCTCACCGGGACCGACTCGTGGCACCTGCGGGCCGAGCCCGCCATCGGGCTGCGGACCGTGGTGCTGACCGACGGCCCGGCCGGGGTCCGGGCCGCGCATCGCGGCGGCGCGGTCACCGCCCTGAACCTGCCGTCCGGCACGGCGCTCGGCGCCAGCTGGGACGTCGAGCTGGCCGAGCGGTTCGGTGCGGTGCTGGCGGCGGAGACCCGGCGGGTCGGCGCCGACGTGCTGCTCGGGCCGACCGTGAACCTGCATCGCAGCCCGTTGGGCGGGCGGCACTTCGAGGCCTACTCGGAGGACCCGCTGCTGACGTCGCGGCTGGCGGCGGCGTACGTGCGCGGCGTACAGAACGGCGGCGTCGGGGCGTGCCCGAAGCACTATGTAGGCAACGACGCCGAGACCGAGCGGCTGACCGTCGACGTCGTGGTGGGGGAGCGGACGCTGCGCGAGCTGTACCTGGCCGCGTTCGAGGACACCGTCGTCGAGGAGCGGCCGTGGATGGTGATGGCGGCGTACAACTCGGTGAACGGCGCGACGATGACGGAGAACCCGCTGCTGGCCGAGCCGTTGTGCGGTGAGTGGGGCTTCGACGGCGTCGTCGTGTCCGACTGGGGTGCGGCACGCACGACGTCCGCGGCGGGGCGCGCGCGGCTGGACCTGGTGATGCCGGGCCCAGCTGGGCCGTGGGGCGACGCGTTGGTGGACGCCGTGCGAGCCGGCTCGGTGCCCGAGGAGGCGGTCGACGAGAAGGTGCGGCGGCTGCTCCGGCTGGCGGCGCGGGTGGGTGCGCTGGACGCGGTCACGGCGCGCCCATCGCCGGTCGTCGATGGGGTGGCGTTCGCGCGTGAGGCGGCCGCCGAGGGCATGGTGCTGCTGCGCAACGCCGGCGGCGAGCTGCCGTGGGACGCGGCCGAGCTGCGCTCCGTCGCCGTCATCGGCCCGGCCGCCGTGCTGGCCCGCACCCAGGGCGGCGGCAGCGCGTACGTGGAGCCCGAGCGGGTGGTGTCGCCGCTCGACGGCCTGCGCGCCGCACTGCCGGGTGTCGACGTGCGGTGGTCGCTCGGTGCGCGGGTGCGGCGGGGTCTGGTCGCGCTGCCGCCCGCCGATCTCACCGACCCCGAGACCGGCGAGCCGGGCGTGCGGCTGGTCGTCCGGTCCGCCGGTGGCACGGTGCTGCGCTCGGAACGGTACCGCTCAGCCGAGCTGACCCGGCTGGGGTCGCGGCGGCTGGCCGGAGCGGCGTCGGTGGAGCTCGCGGCGGTGTACCGGCCGGTCCACGGTGGCGTCGCTCGGCTGGGCGTGGCGGCGGGAGGGCGGGTCCGGCTGACGGTCGACGGCGCCACGGTGCTCGACACCGTGCTCGAACACGACGGCACGGCGTTCGCCGGGGGACTGGTGGCGCCGCCGGTGGCGAGCGTGGAGGTCGACCTGGTCGCGGACCGTCCGGTCGACGTGGTCGCCCGGCTCGACCTGCCCGCCGGCGACCACACCGCCGGGACGCTGGTGGTCGGCACCGACCCGGCCGGGCCGGACACCCCCGGCGCCCTCGCCGACGCGGTGGCCGCGGCCCGCGGGGCCGACGCCGTCCTCGTCGTCGTCGGCACCGGCGCCGACGACGAGAGCGAGAGCTTCGACCGTGCCACGCTGGCGTTGCCCGGCGGGCAGGACGACCTGGTGCGGGCGGTCGCGGCGGCGAACCCGCGCACGGTGGTCGCGGTGACGGCGGGCGCCCCGGTGCTGCTGCCGTGGCGCGACGACGTCGCCGCCGTGCTGCTGACCTGGTTCGGCGGCCAGGAGCTGGGACACGCGCTGGCCGACGTGCTGCTCGGTGTCCGGGAGCCAGGCGGGCGGCTGCCCACCACGTGGCCGGCCGCGGAGCGGGACGTCCCGGTGCTGTCGACCACCCCCGTCGAGGGCCGGCTGCCCTACGACGAGGCGATCCACGTCGGTCATCGGGCCTGGCTGCGGGCCGGGGCGGTGCCGGCGTACCCGTTCGGGTCCGGTCTCGGGTACACGACGTGGTCGCTCGGCGCCCCGCGAGTGGCCGCGGCCGGCGACGGCGGGGTCGACGTCGTACTGCCGGTGCGCAACACCGGCGGGCGGCCCGGCAAACACGTCGTGCAGGCGTACCTGTCGCGGCCGGGCAGCGCGGTCGAGCGGCCGGTGCGCTGGCTGGCCGGGTTCGCCGTCGTGCGGGCGGACGCCGGCGAGACGGCCGAGGCGGGGCTGCGCATCGGACGGCGCGCGTTCGCCCACTGGGCCGCCGGCGGCTGGGCGGTCGAGCCCGGCCCGTTCACCCTGCACGTCGGCCCGCACGTCGACGACCTGCCGCTGTGGTGCGCCGTGACGCCTGCGGCAGAATGACCGGATGTGCGGACGCTACGTCGCTGACACGTCGATCGACGACCTCGCGGCCGAGTTCGACGCCATCGCCGCGGGCACGGTCGCGGAGCTGATGCCGTCGTACAACGTCGCGCCCACCGACCGCGTCCCCGTCGTGCTGGAACGCACCGACGAGCCGCCCGAGCGGACCCGGCAGCTGCATGCGGCGCGGTGGGGCCTGATCCCGTCCTGGGCCAAGAACTCCGGCACCGCCGCCACGATGATCAACGCCCGCATCGAGACCGTCGCCGACAAACCCGCCTTCCGCGGTCCCGTCGCCCGGCGCCGGTGCGTCCTGCCGGCCCGCGGCTACTACGAGTGGCAGCGGGGGGCCGGACGGACGAAGCGCCCCTACTTCATCCATCCGGCCGGCGGCCTGCTGGCGATGGCCGGCGTGTTCGAGTGGTGGCGGGACCCGTCGGCGCCGGCCGACGACCCGCACCGCTGGGTGCTCTCGGCCAGCGTCCTCACGACGGCGCCGGTGCCGGGGCTGGCGCACATCCATGACCGGATGCCGGTGCTGCTGACGGCGGAGGAGATCCCGGACTGGCTGGACCGGAGCAACGAGGACACCGGCGCACTGCTGGACCTCGCCCGCTCGGCGGCGGGCCGGGTGGGGACCGCGCTGGCGGCGCGGCCGGTCGGGCCCGACGTCGGGAACGTGCGCAACAACCACGCCGGCCTGGTCGACGAGGCGGCAGCCGCCCAGCTCCCGCTGGGCGGCTGACCGGAGTCCGTACCTACGAGACGCCCCCGATACTCAGGTCGTCGATGAAGAACGACATGCCGTAGGCGATCGGGTCGCCGGTGGTGAAGGTCAGTCCCGCGAGCTGGTCGGCCGGTTCCGCCGAGACCCCCGTGGTGAACTCCTGCGCGCCGATCGTCACCGTCGCCTCGGACGTCGTGGTGTCGACGGTGATCGGCACCCAGGTGTTGACCGGCACGACGGCGGAGAGCGAGCCCAGCGACGTCCAGGTCGAACCGTCGGAGACCTCCACCGCCGGCGGCGTCGTCGCGTTCGCCCCGGGCACCAGCCGGAACCGCCACGGGGTGACGGCGTCGTCGCCGGAGCGCCCCTCGGCCGAGAACGTGAAGGGGCCGCGGAAGTCGTTGGTGCTCCACGCGAACGTCGCCCGCTGGTGGTCGACGGGCGGCGCCGGCCTAGTGGCCGTCGCGTTGTCGTCGAGGAACTTGTCGAACAGCCGCAGCGACGAGCTGCTGTTCCAGCCCTCGACCTCCTGGTCGTTGACGGTGGCGTTCTTCGCGTCGACGAAGCCGCGCGGGATGCCGTAGATCGGGTCGTTCTCGAAGGTCTGCACGTCGGCGGCGTAGACCTCCAGCTCGGTGATCGGCGTGGTGGTGCCGGCCGGCGTCGTGACCCGCACGTACTGGGCTCGCTGCGCCGGGAAGTCCGTGTAGCGCATCGAATGGTCGCGGGTGCCGGCCGTGCGCACCACCGGCTTGCCCCAGCGGCGGCCGTCGAGCGAGAGCTGGATGTTGGCATCGAGCGGCTGGCCGTCACCGAGCATCAGGCCGATGCGGTCGATCGAGTACGGCCGGTCCAGCTTCAGCGTCATCGCCGGGGTGCCGGAGCCTGACAGCACGGCGGCGGAGTTCGGCCGCGAGCTGCCGTCGAACGCACCCTCGGGACGCTGCTCGGGGAAGCGCGCATCGGCCGGCGCGAAGTCGCCCGTCACCGCTGCCACGCCCCCGGCCAGCTGCGACGCGACGTCGATCTTGCCGACGCCGTCGGTCACGGCGTTCAGCAGCACCGCGACCACGCCGTACTGCTCGTTGTAGGCCTTGCAGCCCCAGACGTGGCACCGGTCGCCGAAGAACAGCGTCCGGCTGGCCCCGACGCCGGTCATCGACTGGTTGCCGCTGGAGCCGTCGTAGCGGCCGTTGCCGGTGTCCGACGGGTACAGGGTGAAGACGTCACGGACCTCGTCCCAGGTCTCGCCGGTGCCGTCGTAGTCGATGTAGACGCGGTTGTCCGGCCGGCCCGTGCTCATCAGCATGATGCCGTTGGGCTGCAGCACGACGTCGGGGTAGATGCCGACGACCTGCTGGCCGCCGGGGTCGAGCAGCGGCTGCGACGGGGACCACGTGTGGCCGTCGTCGCTGGACCAGCTGACCCGCAGGCGGGCCGGCGTCTCGCCCTCCGTGCGCATGACGGCGATCAGCCGGCCGTCCTTCGTGTGCCCCCAGCCGACCTCGTTGGTGCCGATGCTCGACGGCACGACGGAGCGCTGTGTCCAGGTGTGGCCGCCGTCGGTGGACTGGAGGAACGCGCTGATCCGGCGCGGCGCCGAGCGGTAGGTGGTGTAGACGGGGACGACGATGGCGCCGTCGTCGAGGACCCGCGGGACCCGGTGGACGCGCAGGCCGCGGTTGGTGCCGGCGAACTGCTCGCCGGCGGGCGGCGTGAACCGGCCCTTGATCCGTTCCCAGGTCTGCCCGCCGTCCGTGGACCGCCAGGACAGCAGGTTCACCGACGTCTGGGTGCTGTCGGCCCACTCCGGGATGAAGTCGACGGCGAACAGCGAGCCGTCGGGCAGGCGGGTCATGTTCAGCGCCGTCGTCGGGTAGTCGCGCTCGGTGGTGAGGAACGACAGCCCGGAGTCCTCGGACAGCGACATGTTGACGATCGAGTCCGCACCCGCGACGTCGTCGTTGGCCTGCGACGACACGAAGATCTTCTGCTTCGTGCGCCCGTCGACCACGGTGTCGTAGCCGAACGAGGCGGGCACGGCGGCGCGCGGCCCCGGACCCCAGTTCAGCACGTTCCACTCCGGGCCGACGCCGGTGACCGACGCGTCGGCGGGCGGGCCGTCGCCCGCGGGCAGCGGGTTGATCGCGCCTGCGGGCGTGTCGGCCGCGGGGTCGACGCGCTCGGGCCCGCCCAGGCCGGCCCCGAGCAGGGCGACGGCCGCGCCGAAGCCGACCAGGCCTCCGACGATGCCGGACAGGTGAGGTCGTGGACGAGGGGGCATGAGGGAACTCCCAACACTCGGCAACTGAGTGAAACGCGGTTCCATACCTATGCGCGGCGACGGTAGAGCCGTCCGGTATCGGCGGTCAAGACCACAGTCGTCACCGTGTGTGTCTTGACATGGAACATCGGCCCGTGTTCGCTGCCGAACCACGGAATGTCGTCCCCGTCCCCCGGAGCATCGGAGTCGTCATGCCTCACCCGGCCCCTGTCCGCACGCTGCGCCGCCGCGTCCTGCGCACGGCCGTGACCGCCGGCGCCGTCATCGCCGCCGTCGCACTGTCGTCCACCCTGCTGGTGGCCGCGCAGCCGCTGCCGCAGCCCGTCGTCGGCACCCCCGGCCTGCTGCTGCAGAACGGCGCCTTCGACGCCGGCACCCGCAGCGGCCACCCGATCGGCTGGGGCGTCGAGGGCAACGCCGACGGCGCGAACATCGTCAACCTCGGCGCCTACCGCACGGCCGGGCTCGGGTCGTTGGAGATCAACGACGCGGCCGGCACGTCGGTGTCGGTGCGCAGCGAGCGGATCGTCGCCACCGCCGGCGACGAGTACACGCTGACCGCCAACCTGAAGGGTCGCAGCGGCTCGCCGGCCTGGCTGTACCTGGAGTTCTGGGACTTCGACCGCAACCGCGTCGGCGAGACCCACGTCGAGCCGGTGTTCAGCACCGAGTGGCAGGAGGTCACCGTCACCGGCGTGGCCCCGCCGACCACCGCGCACGTGACGGCGCACATCTACGGCTCGCAGGCCGCGGCCGGCGTCTCGTACTGGGACGAGGCCGTCCTGACCGCGGCGCCGCCGTCGTACGACCCCCACCTGGGCACCGAGCGCGAGCTGTTCCTCGACGACTACCGCATCGAGTCTGCTCACGACGTCGAGCGCGTCGTGCACCCGGGCGAGAAGAGGGAGCGGCCGGTGCTGCGGCCGGACCGGCCGTGGGAGGACAGCAGCTACACCTACGGCTCGGTCTACGTGATCGACGGCCTCTACCGCATGTGGTACACGTGCTACAACGACCAGGCGCCGAACTACCACCTCTGCTATGCCGAGAGCACCGACGGCGTCACCTGGGACAAGCCGGTCGGCCGCTCCACGGTGTCCGGCGTGGGCTACGGCGACATCCCGGCGTCGCAGACGAACATCGTCATGGCCGGCAGCGGCGCGCATGTCGTGTACAACCCCGACGCGCCCGCCGACCGCCGCTACTTCCTCATGAAGACCCAGCCGGCGCCGGGCGTGCCGGGCGGCAACGGCTACTACGGCTGGAAGTCGCCCAACGGGTACGACTGGACGCCGCTGCGGGCGGAGCACCTGCTCAACGACGGCGACGTCGTGCAGACCGCGTGGGACCCGAAGTCACGGCTCTACATCGCCACCATCAAGAAGCGCATGTTCACCTCACGCACGCCGGGCATCTACGAGCGGGCGGCCTTCGTCTCGACCAGCCCGGACCTGGAGAACTGGACGACACCGCAACTGGCCGTCATGGGCGACTCCGCCGACGACGGCGCGGCCGAGGCGATCGGCGGACTCGAGGGCCAGATCTACGGCATGCCGGTGCTGCCGTACGAGAGCACCTACATCGGCGTCCCGTGGGTCTTCCTCACCACCGACTACACCTCCGGCGAGTACGCGACGGCGGCCGACGGGCCGGTGCTGCCGCAGCTGGCGACGTCGCGTGACCTGCTGCGCTGGGAACGGCCGGTGCGCGACCCGATCCTGGAACCCGGGCGGGGTGGCGCGTGGGACGACGGCGCCCTCTACACGGCCGCGAACATCCTCGTCGACGACTCGACGATCTCGATGTACTACGCCGGATTCCAGAACGGCCACGGTGGCGCCGACTCCGACGACCCGAACCGCGAGCAGCACTTCGGGCAGGTGGGCCTGGCGACCTGGCGCCGCGACGGCTTCGCGTCGATGTCGAACGCGTCGCTGCCCGGCCTCGGCGACGCCGGCGAGATCACCACGAAGCCGGTCGTCTTCGACGGATCGGACCTGCACGTCAACGCCGCCGTGCACGAGGAGGGCAGCCTCGTGGTCGAGGTGCTGACGGCCGACGGCGCGCCGATCCCCGGATTCACGGGCGCGGACCTGATCCCGATCATGGGCGACCGGCTGGACGCGTCGGTGAAGTGGCGAGGGCGCGCGAAGCTCGCGACACTCGCCGGGCAGCAGGTGCGGTTCCGCTTCCACCTGGTCAACGCCGACCTGTACTCCTACTGGGTCTCGTGACGGCCGAGCGAGATCGTTGGTTGGCGGTCTACTGGGCCCAGGGCGCCAGCAAACCGCCAACCACCACCGTCAGGGATCGACGAGGACGAGCAGCAGGACCGACCCGGCGCGCTCACCGCGCCGCACTCGAGATCACCAGTGCGGGGTCCGCCTCCCGAGGGTGAGGATCGGTGTGTGATCACTGCTTCGTACAGGTGGCGATACGTCAGCGGCGGACCAGGACCAGCCGGAGCCAGGTGGCGAGGTCGTCGATCTCACGATCGACCGCCTCGGCCATCGCGGGGGTGAAGGCGGCGTCCTCGTGGACGGCGTCGACCCGCAGCACTCCCGCCCGGCGGTCCGCCGTCGCGTCGACCTTGCCGACCAGGCGGTCGCCGTAGAGCACCGGCAGCGCGAAGTAGCCCCACCGCCGCTGGGCCGCGGGCTTGAACATCTCCAGCTGGTAGTCGAACTCGAACAGCTCGGCCATGCGCTTGCGGTCGTGGACGAGGCGGTCGAACGGCGACAGCAGCGCGGCCCGTCCGTCGAACGGGCGGCCGAGCTGGGCGGGGTCGACCCGCCAGGATCCGCGGACGCCGTCGACGACCGCGGGCTCGCCGACCGGTCCGGCCGGGGACTCCAGCACCCCCGGCCGGACCAGCCCGAGCGAGCGCAGCCGGCGCTCGTCGCGGAGGCGCACCGCCTCGGCGACGGGTACGACGTCGTCGGGGTACACGCGTGCGGCGAGGTCCCAGAGCGGGTCGCCGTTCTCGCGGCCGTGCAGGGCCACCTCGCCGCGCTGCACCAGGAGCTCCAGCATCTGACGCACGTTGCGGCTGTTGGTCCAGCCGGTCGAGCGCCACGGCCGCACGGACGTGTCCGGGAGGTCGCGCGAGCGCAGTGGCCCGTCGGCGCGCAACCGCTCGAGGAGGTCGAGCCGGAACCCGTCGTTGTCGTGGACCCACTCGCGCAGGCGGTCGCGCCAGGCCGGCTCGCCGGGCGCCGGCTCGTCCCAGGCGGCCATCTCGGCGCGATGGAGAGCGACGTCCTCGATGGGGCGGATCACACCGCGCAGCTCGACCAGCTTCTGCTCGGCCAGCGCCGTGGCCAGCGACGACGGGTCGTACTCCGACCCCAGCCGGCTCCACACGACGAGGTCCGCCGCGGGTGCCACGGCGGCCGTCGGGTCGTAGACGAGCAGCGTCAGCCCCCGCACCACCTCGGCCAGGTCGTCCGGCCGGTGCGCGTCGAGCAGCTGCGCGCGAACGGCGATGCGCCTGGCGTCCGCACGGGTCAGCTCGTGGATGGTCACCGTGCCCACGCTAGACCGCGGTTCACCCCGGCCGGGTGAGGCGGCGGCCGTCCGCGCGGGACGACCATGACTCCGACCGACACGGGGAGGGGCCATGGCCGGCACGTTCGACACGCAGATGTCCCGGACCGACTCGTGGGCCGAGGCCGGGGTCTTCCTCGCCGGGACGATGATGATCCTGCTCGGCGGCTTCCAGGCGCTCGAGGGCCTGACCGCCCTCATCGACGAGAACTTCTACGCCGATGTGCCCGCGTACGCGTACGACATCAGCGTCGGGGCGTGGGCCTGGATCCACCTGGTCATGGCGATCCTGCTCATGATCGCGGGCTTCGCGCTGTTCGGCGGCAGCCGGGTCGCGGCGGGTGTCGCCATGGCGCTGGCAGGCCTGTCGGCGATCGCGAACTTCCTCTTCCTGCCGTACTACCCGGTCTGGTCGCTGGTGGTCATCGTGCTGTGCGTGTTCTCGATGTGGTCCATCGTCCGCTCCGGCATCCTCACGCGGTGACGGCGCCGATCCCCAGCATGACGACGGTGATCGCGGCCAGGATCGCCAGCAACGGCCAGACGAACCGCAGGTACCGTCCGTACGGCACCCGGGCGATCGCCAGCCCGCCCATCACCACGGCCGATGTCGGGGTCACCAGGTTGAGCAGGCCGGACGCGCTCTGGTAGGCGGTCACGACCAGGCTGCGGTCGGCGCCGGCGAAGTCCGCGAGCGGCGCCATGATCGGCATCGCGACGGTGGCCAGGCCCGACGACGACGGGATGAGGAACGACAGCGGCAGGAACAGCGCGTACATCACGATCGAGAACGCGGTCGCGCCGACGTCGCCGAGCGCGCTCTCGGCCCAGTGCAGCACGGTGTCGGTGATCTGGCCGTTGTTCATGACGACGGTGATGCCGCGGGCGATGCCGATGATGAGGGCGACGCCCAGCAGATCGCGCGCGCCGTCGACGAACACCGTCGTCAACCGGCCCTCGCCCATGCCGCCGATGAGTCCGATGAGGATCGCGAACAGCAGGAACAACGCGGTCATCTCGGGAAACCACCACCAGAGCGTCGGCAGATCGATGCCGATGTCGTCCCACGGCACGACGCCGTACACCATCAGGGCGAACGCGGCGCCGAAGACCAGCAGGATGAGCTGGTGGCGGCCGGTCAGCCGGGCGCCGTCGCCGTCGCCGTCCGCGGGCACGGCTGAGGCGAAGTGCTCACGGTTGGCGGCGCGCAGGTCCGCGACGAGGGACGCGTCCGGGTCGCGGCGGACCCGGGTCGCGTATCGCAGCACCCACCAGATGCCGGCCGCGAGACACAGGACCAGGATGGTCAGTCGCAGCCACAGGCCGTCGGTCAGCGGGACGTCGGCGAACTCCGAGGCGATGCCCGTGGCGAACGGGTTGACCGTCGATCCGAGCACGCCGATGCCGGCGCCCAGCAGGATCACCGTCGCACCGACGAGGGCGTCGTATCCGGCCGCGATCATGACGGTCGTGATGAGCAGGTAGAACGCCAGGCTCTCCTCGGCCATCCCGAAGGTGGTGCCGCCCGCGGCGAAGATCATCATGAGGATCGGGATCAGCCAGCGCTCACGTCCGTGCAGTTTCCGCACCAGCACGGCGATGCCCGCCTGGATGGCGCCGGTCTGCATGGTGATGCCGATGAACCCGCCGATGACCAGGATGAACAATGCTACGTCGATGGCGCCGAACAGCGTGCCGGTGTTGAAGACGTCGACGTTGCCGGTGGCCGGGTCCTCGATGCCGTACAGCCCGTTGATCGGCGCCTCGAGGGAGTCGACGATGATCCGCTGGGGGTTGGACTCGACCTCCTCGTACGTGCCGGGGATCGGCGTGCCCTCGGGCGAGAGCGCGTACTGCCCGGCCGGGATGATCCACGTCGCGAGCGCGGTGAGGACGATGAGAGCGAACAGGATCGTGTACGCCGACGGCAGGCTGAAGCGGCCGCGCCGCGGCGGCTCGTCCCCGGGTGGTTCGACGGCTGCCGGCCGCTCCGGCGCGTGGGCGTCACTCGACATGGCTGTCTCCTCGGTTCGGCTGCGGGACGGCATCCGGCTGCGCCGCGTCCGGTTGCGCCGCCTGCGGCGCGACGTGCTCGATGCGGAACCCCGTGGCCGCGAAGGCCAGCGTCACCAGCGGGTTGAGCAGGTTGAAGACGGCGAACGGCAGATACTCCAACGTGGGCACGCCCAGCACTCCGGTCATGTACGCGCCGCAGCTGTTCCAGGGGACCAACGGCGACGTGACGGTGCCGGTGTCCTCGACGGTGCGCGACAACATCCGCGGCGCCAGGCCCTGACGGGCGAAGACCGAACGGAACACCCGGGCGGGCAGCACCGCCGCGACGTACTGGTCGCCGGCGACGACGTTGAGGCCGAGGGAGGTGCCGCCGGCCGACGCGATGAGGCCGCGATCGGAGTGGACGCGCTGCACCAGCGGCTGGATGAGGCGGTTGAGGAACCCGGCCTGCTCCATGATGGCCGCGAAGCTCAGCGCCGCCAGGATCAGCCAGACCGTCGTGAGCATGCCGGCCATGCCGCCGGTGGAGAACAGTTCGTCGATGGTGGCGTTGCCGCTCACGGCGACGAACCCGTTCGCCATGGCGTCGTACACCGCCTCGATGCCGGTCAGCAGCCGGCTCTGCCCGGGCTCGTCGACGAAGGCTTCGACGGCGTCGGGCTGGGTGAACCAGGCGAACACGCCGGAGAACACCGCGACCGAGAAGATCGCCAGGAACGGTGGCGTGCGCAGCAGCGACAGCACCACGAGCAGGATCAGCGGCAAGAGGTTCACCGGCGAGATCCAGAACGCGTCCGCGAGGGCGTCGCGGGCCTCGTCGGTGCCGACGGCCGAGGACGCCGGCTCCGCGAACAACCCGATGACGAGGAACACCACGAGCGCGATCGCGAACGCCGGGAACGCGGTCCAGGCCATGCCACGAATGTGCTGGTTGACCGTGACGCCGCCGACCAGGCTGGGCACCAGCACCGTGGTCTCCGACAGCGGCGACATCTTGTCGCCCATGTACGCCCCGGACACGACGGCGCCCGCGGTGATCGCGGTCGACATGCCGAGGATCGGCGCCATCCCGGTGAACGCGACGCCCAGGGTGGCGGCCGTCGTCCAGGAGCTGCCGGTGACGGCGCCGACGAGCGCGCAGATCGCGGCCACCGCGGCGTAGAAGATGGCCGGGACGAGGAACAGCAGGCCGTACGACACCACCGTGGGGATGACGCCGGCCATGTTCCAGGTGCCGATCATCGCGCCGACGGCCAGCAGGATGAAGACCGCGCCCAGCGCCGACGTCACGCCGCCGATGGCCGCGTCGCGGACGGCGGCGACGGTGTGCCCGTTCTTCAGCGCGACCAGGCCGGCGAACACCGCACTGGCCAGCAGCGCCACCTGCAGCGGCCCGGCGGCGGCGTCGATGCCGAACAGCACGATGGTGAGCGTCAGCAGGACCACCAGCACGACGACCGGCGCCACGGCGTCGAGCAGGCTGGGCGGGCGTGGTCGCGTCCGCTCCTCGGGTACGGCGTCGTCGGCTGCCATGTCGGTGTCCGCCGCCGATCAGGGCGCCGCCGTCGCGACCGAGCCCTCGGCCACGGCGTCGTCCAGGCTCCGGCCGGCCTTGGCCGGATTGCGGGCGTAGGCGACCAGCGCCACGATGGCGGCCGCGACGATGATCGCGACCAGCCAGCGCATCCCCGTGCTCACGGCGGCCGCCTAGATCGCGTCACGCTCGAGCGGGCAGGTCATGCAGTGCCCGCCGCCGCGGCCCTTGCCGAGCTCGAAGCCCTCGATCTCGAGCACCTCGACGCCGGCCCGGCGCATCTTCGCGATCGTGTGGGTGTTGCGTTCGTAGGCGACGACCACACCGGGGGAGAGCGCGACGACGTTGTTGCCGTCGTCCCACTGCTCCCGCTCCTGCTGGTAGGCGTCGCCGCCGGTCTCGACGACGTGCAGCTTCGGCACGTCGAGTGCGTCGGCGACCGCTGCGACGAAGTCCGGTTCGGTCGTGACGTGGAAGTCGCCCTCACGCCGCCCCGGCCGCAGGCTGATCGCCTTGATGTTCCCGACGACCTTCGGGTACGCGGTCGCCTTGTCGCGATCCAGGAGGGTGAAGACGGTGTCCAGGTGCATGTGTGCGCGGTCCTTCGTCATCACGCACGCGATGACCCGGTCGGCCGCGCCGGCGGTGAACAGCGCCCTGGCGATCTGCTCGATCATCCGGCCCTGCGAGCGCTCGCTCATCCCGATGAGCACGGCGCCGTTGCCGATCGGCATGACGTCGCCGCCCTCCAACGACGCCCGGCCGAAGTCGGCGATCTCGAGCCGCCCGTCGCGGCCCTGCGGCGGGTACCAGAACTCGAACCCGGCGTCGCGGAACATCGGGTGGCCGCGGTAGATCGCGCCGACGTTGTAGGCCTCGCGCCGCCGCGCCGGCCAGTACATGGGGTTGACCGACACCCCGCCGTAGATCCAGCACGACGAGTCCCGCGTGAACAGGGTGTTCGGCAGCGGTGGCAGCACGAACACGCTCGGGTCGCCGGCCGCGGCCGCGCCGATCAGCGAGCTGCCCGCGGCCCGGCCGAGGTCGAGACCGGACTCGGCGACGGTGAGGCCGCCGACCAGATGGCGGGCCAGGTCCTCGGACTTGAGCTCGCTCAGCATCGCGCGGATCTCGTCGACCAGCGACCAGCCCACCGTGTACTCCGACGCGACCAGCTCGATCAGCCGGGTCCTGTTGTCGTCGTCGGCGGCGATGGTCTCGGCGAGCAGGTCGGTGAGGAGGTACACCTGCACGCCGCGTTCGCGCATCAGGGTGACGAACCTGTCGTGCTCGTACTGCGCCCGCTCGACCCAGAGCACGTCGTCGAAGAGCAGATCGTCGTGGTTGGCCGGGGTGAGTCGTTGCAGGCTCAGATCCGGCCGGTGGACCAGCACCTTGCGGAGCGTGCCGACCTCGGAGTGCACACCGAAGCTGTTCATCGTTCCTCCTTCGCCAACGCGCGCTCCGCGGCCGGCTCGACCGTCGTCCCGGCGGTGCCCGCGACGATCCGCTCCAGGTCGGCGAGTGCGCCGATCGAGGCCCGCCGTCCGGTCGCCTCGACGAAGCGCGCCGCTGCATCGACCTTCGGTCCCATCGAGCCGGCGGCGAACGGCAGCGAGCGCAGCTCTTCCGGGGTGACGTGATCCAGCTGCCGCTGCTCCGGCGTGCCCCAGTCGAGGAACACCCCGGGTACGTCGGTCGCCATGACGAACAGGTCGGCGCCGACCTCGCGCGCGAGCAGTTCACTGGCCAGGTCCTTGTCGATGACCGCCTCGACGCCGCCGAGGGCCTGCCGGCGGCCGGGCAGCCAGGTGGTCGGGATGCCGCCGCCGCCCGCGCACACCACGAGAACGCCGCGATCGAGGAGCCAGCGGATCGGCCGGATCTCGAAGATGCGCTTCGGCTCCGGCGACGGCACGACGCGGCGCAGTCTGTCGCCGTCGCGCCGGAACGACCAGCCCCGGTCGGCGGCGAGTCCGGCGGCCTGGTCGTCGTCGTAGAGCGGCCCGACGAACTTCGTGGGCCGCTGGAACGCCGGATCGGCCGCGTCGACCTCGACCATCGTCAGCAAGGTCGCGAACGGCTGGTCCGGCGGGAGCACGTTGCCCAGCTCCTGCTCGATGAGATAGCCGATCATGCCCTCCGTCTGCGCGCCGAGGACGTCCAGAGGATACGGCTCGACGTCGGCGTAGGCGGCGGCCTGCAGGGCGAGCAGACCGACCTGTGGACCGTTGCCGTGCGAGACGACCAGTTGATGGTGGGCGGCGACGGGTGCCAGGGCATGGGCCGCGGTACGGACGTTGGCGCGCTGGGCGTCCGCGGTCATCGGCTCGCCCCGGCGCAGCAGGGCATTGCCGCCGAGAGCCACGAGGATGCGCATGACGAGCCCGCCTCAGCTGCCGAGGGTGGCCACGAGCAGGGCCTTGATGGTGTGGAGGCGGTTCTCGGCCTGGTCGAAGACGATGCTCGCGGGGGACTCGAAGACGTCTCCGGTGACCTCGAGACCGGTGGGCATGCCGGTCTGCTCCATCATCTCCCGCCCGACCGTGGTGTTCGGGTCGTGGAACGCCGGCAGGCAGTGCATGAACCGCACCCTCGGGTTGCCGGATTTCTCCAGCAGCGCGCGGTTGACCTGGTACGGCGTGAGCAAGCGCACCCGCTCGGTCCAGACGTCCTTCGGCTCACCCATCGACACCCAGACGTCGGTGTGGACGAAGTCGACGCCCGCGACGGCTTCGGCGGCGTCGGTGGTGACGGTGATCTGCGCGCCGGTGCGCGCCGCGATCTCGCGAGCGGTCGAGACGACGTCGTCCGGCGGGGCCAGCGACCCGGGCCCGGCGAGGCGGACGTCGGCGCCCATCAGCGCGCCCATGACCAGCAACGACCGGCCCATGTTGAACCGGCAGTCGCCCACGAACGCGTAGGTGAGGGCGTCGTACGGCTTCCCGCTCGACTCGTGCATGGTGAGGAAGTCGGCCAGCATCTGGGTGGGGTGCCACTCGGCGGTGAGACCGTTGTAGACCGGAACGCCGGCGAACGCCGCCAGTGTCTCGACGTCGGCCTGCCGGGAGCCTCGGTACTCGATGGCGTCGTACATGCGGCCCAGGACCCGCGCGGTGTCGGCGACGGACTCCTTGTGTCCCAGCTGCGAGCCGGACGGGTCGAGGTACGTGACGTGAGCGCCCTGGTCGAACGCGGCCACCTCGAAGGCCGACCGGGTGCGGGTCGACGTCTTCTCGAAGATCAGCGCGATCTCCTTGCCGTCGAGCCGCCTCGTCTCGCTGCCGGCGTACTTGGCGATCTTGACGGCTTCCGACAGCCACAGCAGATGCCGCAGTTCGGCCGGCTCGAAGTCGATCTCCTTGAGAAAGCTCCGGTTGCGGAGGTTGAGCATGGCGTGCCACTCCTCGCGGTCGGTAGCGCTCCGGACACCGGAGAGACTGGCGGTCAGGTGGGTGGTCGGCGCCCACCCGCCCCGGGGTGGGCGCGACCCGGGCGGGAGCGCACGCCGTGGACGGCGCCGGGGTCCGCGCATCCGCAAGTCCACCCCGCTCCGTGTGGGCCGCTACGGCCCGGGTCGTGTCGAGGATGGTGGGATCGCGCAACGGTGGGAGATGAGATGGACCGCCCCGAGCAGCTAAACAGCAGCGCGATCTCGCCCGACCTGGTGTCGTACCTGGTCGTGTCGGTACCCGACGTTCAGTCGCTGGGAGGACTGGTCCCGGCACTGGCACGGCTGGTCGAGACGGCCTCGGTCCGGGTACTCGACCTGGTCGTACTCGAGCGCGGCGCGGACGGCGTGGTCGACGTCCACGAGGTGGAGGACGTCGGGAGTCTCGCCGGACTGCGGGGCGTCGAGGGCGACGTCGGCGGCTTCCTCAGCGACCACGACCTCCAGCTGGCGTCGGCGGCCCTGCGGCTGGGGACCTGCGGGGTGCTGCTCGTCACCGAGGACCGCTGGGCGCTGCCGCTGTCCGCGGCGGCCGGTGCCGCCGGGGGCCGCATCGCCGCGGGCGAGCGGATCCCGCCGTCGCGGGTCGAGGACGTGCTGGCCGATCGGGCCGCACTGGCGGACCCACCCTCTGGAGGAGCGGTGCCATGAGACGTGTCGCCACCACCCGCGCCCACGAGACCGATCTGCTGGTCCGCCCGCCCTGCCCGGACCTGCCCGGCCCGAGCCGCTCGTCCGGCCTGGTGGTCGACCCGGTCGAGCAGCTCAAGGCCCTGGACGACCTCGTCGCGCGCGGGTTGCTCTCGCCGGAGGAGTTCGAGCGGCAGAAAGGCCGGATCCTGCCGGCCTGACCGTCACCGCCGCAGACCGGCCATCGCCCGGGCTGCCTCGGCCGCCTCGGCCCGCGACCGGACGCCGAGCTTGCGATAGATGACCTTGACGTGGAACTTCAGCGTGTTGACGGAGATGTACAGCTCGTCGGCGATCTCCGGCAGCGAGAGCCGGCTGGGCAGGAACCGCAGCACGTCGCGCTCGCGCTGCGTGAGCGGCTCGCCGGTACCGCGGATCTGCTGGGCCTCGCCGTGGTGGGGCACCGCCGTCCGGCGGACGCGGTCGAGCCACTCGGGCGGCACCTGCCACGCGGCGCGTTCGATCAGTTCGATGATCTCGCCGCCCTCCGACGCGACCGTCTGCACCATGCCGTTCGCGGCAGCTCGCTCGGCCGCCGCGGCGGCGTACTTGATGGCTGCCTCATGGCTGCCTGCGGCGCGGGAGAGCAGCAGGTTGCGGACGACGTCGTGGCGTACGCAGCGCGGGCGGGCCTGTTCGAGCGATTCCGCGGCCGCCGAGTGGTGGCCCTCGGCCAAGAGGATCCGGGCCGTGCAAGCCGCCCGCCAGAACGGGTCGACGATCTGGTCCGACCAGCGCCTGGCCCGTTCGGTCTCGCCATCGGCGAGTTGCAGCCGGGCCGCCACCCGGGCCAGGAGTGTGCGGCCGCCCGGGCCGGCGAGGTCCGGCTCAGCCAGGGCGCGAGCCTGGTCGAACGCGTCGTGGGCTGCGGCGAGGTCGCCGTCGTCGGTGTGTGCCTCGGCCAGGTCGAGCTGGGCGAGCACTCGGCAGTAGAGCACCGGCTCCAGCGCGGTGGCGACGATCTCAGCCGACGCCGCCAGGGCGCGCGGCCGGTCGCCGAGCTCGCGGTGGGCGAGCGCCTCGGCGGTGGCCAGCTCGGCGCGGAGCACCGTTCTGTTGGCCATGGTCGCGGATCGGCGGACGCCGGAGACCACCTCGACGGCGTGGATCGGGCGGCCGGCCAGCGCCTCGCCCAACGCGCGGGTGCCCTCCAGGGCGAGTTGACGCTCTGGGTCGCCGGCCACCGCGAGGTCCGCACCGCGCACGTCGTCGCTGGCGTCGTCCCACTGCTCGTACAGGGCGAGCGCCCGGGCCAGCATGTTCCAGCCGACCCGGCCCACCGGGTCGCGCCACCAGCTGGCCCCGGCGTCGGTCAGGGTCCGTCGGGCGAGCGTCCGGCCGGTCGACCAGTCGCCGGTCATCGTCGCAGCGATCGAGCGGAGCATCGTGATCCGTGCCGCGGTGCCGGCGCCGCGGTGCGCCGGCTGAGCGGCCCACCAGCTGAGCCGGTCGACGGCATCGAGGAAGCCACGGCGGCTGACCAGGAGATGGCACCACGCGTAATCGATCATCGCGCTGAGGTCGGCTGTCGCGACCCCGGGCGGGATCGCGGCGAGGGTGCGCACGATCGTGGCCTCGAGACCGGTGTCGTACAGCTCGAGGTTCTTGACCGCGAGCAGGCGCAGCGCCTCGCGCGGCAGCCCGGCGCGCAGCCAGTGCTCCAGCGCGAGCGGGACCTCGTCGGCGTCGGCGAACCAGCGGGCGGCACGGGCGTGCCGGGTCGCCAGCCGCTCGGGCGAGCGCCTGGCCAGCTGGGCCACCAGGACCTCGCGGACCAACGCGTGCATCTCGAACCAACCTGCGTCGATGCGCGTGACGAACAGCCCGCGCTCCTCGGCCTGCAGCAGCAGTTCGGCGGCATCGGGCCGCTCGGTCAGCGCCTCGGCGAGCCGCGGGTCGACCCGTTCGACGACGGCGATGTCCGTGAGGGCCGCGGTCACGGCCGGGCTCTCCGCGCCCAGGACCTCGCGGAGCACGTAGTCCTCGATCATCAGGTCGGCGTCGAGCGCAGGGGCGGTGTCCGGGCGGGCCTGGGCGGCGCGCGCCGCGAGGGCACCGAGGTGCAGGCCGGCCGCCCAGCCGCGCGCGTGCCGCGAGGTGGCCGCCACCTGATCACCGGGCATCGCCGGCGCCAGTTTCGACAGCATCCGCTCGGCCTCGTCGGGCACGAAGCGCAGCTCGGCGAAGCGCACCTCGCGCAGCCGGCCGCGCGCTCGCAACCGGTCCATCGGGAGCGGCGGGTCACGGCGCGAGATCAGGACCAGGCGCAGCCAGGACGGCAGGTGCTGGACGAACAGCGCCAGCGTCTCGGCGGTGAGCCGGTCGTCGTGCACCAGGTGCAGGTCGTCGACGACGAGCACTGCCGGCGGGCGGTCCGCCGGTCCGGCATCGAGGTCGTCCAGCAGCCGCCGGACGCCTTCGGCGAGCGTGTCGGGCCGCCGGAGCAGGGGAGTGGCGTGTTCGCCGCAGCCCGGGCTCAGGGTCTCGATCGCGGCCACCAGGCCGGTCCACAGCTGCGCGCCGTCGCGGTCGCTCTCGTCGAGTGAGAGCCACGCGGTCGGCAGCGCCGACTCGTCCGCCCAGCCTGCCAGCAGCGATGTCTTGCCGGCGCCGGCCGGCGCGACCACCACCGTGAGCGGCGCCCTGACCGCGTCGTCCATGAGCGCGATGAGCCGGACGCGGCGCACGTAATGGTCCGGCCGCGCCGGTGCCCGCAGCTTCGACTTGAACAACGACGACGCGCGGCGCGACGGGCGCAGCCAGGCGGAGCCGCCATCGTCGGCCATGACTCACACCCTCCCCCTGGGATGTGGACGTCCTCCACGGTAGCCCTTTTCGGCCTGGCTGAACCCTCAGCCAGGGGTTCCGATCACCCTGCGCCGGGTGGGCCCGGCCCACCCGGCGACCCGGCATCGTCGGCACGAGAGAGTGCGGCAGCGTCTCTGACGCCGCCATGCGCAAGGGTGAGGAGAGCCCGATGACAGCGACCGCCACCGCCACCACCCCGGCCGAGGACCGCACCGAGTGGTACCGGCTCTCCGTGGCCGACGCCTGCCAGCGGCTCGGCGTGGACCCCCGCACCGGGCTGACGACGGCCGAGGTCACCGAGCGGCGGGCGACGTACGGGCCGAACCGGCTGGCGCAGGCGGCGAAGGAGCCCGGCTGGAAGACGTTCCTGCGCCAGTACCGCGACCTCATGCAGCTCGTGCTGGTCGGTGCGGCGATCGTCAGCATCGTGGCCCTCCAGGACGTCTCGACCGGGCTGGTGGTGCTGGCCCTCACGGTGATCAACGCGGTCATGGGGCTGCACCAGGAGGGCAAGGCCGCGGAGAGCGTCGCCGCGTTGAGCAAGATGCTGATCATGACGGCTCACGTGCGCCGTGACGGCCAGGTGGCGGAGGTGCCGGCGGAGGAACTGGTGCCGGGCGACGTCGTTAGTTTCGAGGCCGGCGACAAGGTGCCCGCCGACGGCCGGGTCCTGGTGGCGGCGACGCTGGAGATCGAGGAGGCCGGGCTGACGGGGGAGAGCACCCCGGTCTCCAAGACGGTCGATCCCGTCGACGGAGTCGACGTGCCGCTGGGCGACCGCATCGACATGGCGTACATGAACTCGCAGGTCACCCGCGGGCGCGGCGAGATGGTCGTCACCGCCACCGGCATGGGCACCGAGGTCGGGCACATCTCCGGCATGCTCAGCGGCGTCGAGCAGGAGAAGACGCCGCTGACCAGGCAGCTGGACCAGCTGACGGTCCTCATCACGATCATGGCGGCCGGCGCGCTGGTCGCGATCGTCCTGCTCGGGCTGGCCCGCGGCGAGGACTTCGACTCGCTCTTCCTGGTCGGTATCAGCCTGGCGATCGCCGCGATCCCGACCGGGCTGCCGGCCGTCGTCACCATGCTGCTCTCGATGGGCACGCAACAGCTCGCCGGCAAGGGCGCGATCGTCAAGCGCCTGCGGTCGGTCGAGACGCTCGGGTCCACGTCGGCGATCTGCTCGGACAAGACCGGCACGCTGACGCTGAACCAGATGACGGCACGGGCACTGATCGTGGCCGGCCGCCGGTTCGACGTCGACGGCGAGGGCTACTCGACGCAGGGGCGGATCATGCGCGTCGCGGGGTCGGGCGACGGCTCGCTGGAGCCGTTCCTGCTGCCGATGGCGCTGGCCAACGACGCGGTGATCCGCGACGGCGCCTGTATCGGCGACCCCACGGAGGGCGCGCTGGTGGTGCTGGCCGAGAAGGGCGGCCTCGACGTCGAGGAGACCCGGCGCACGGTCCCGCGGCTGGCCGAGGTGCCGTTCGACGCCGAGTACAAGCTGATGGCGACCTTCCACGAGCTGCAGGAGGACGGGCGGCGGATCGTCCGGTGCCTGGTGAAGGGCGCGCCGGACGTCCTGCTGGCGCGGTCGACGCACTACCTGGCCGCCGACGGGACGGCGCGGCCGCTGGTGGAGGGATCGGCGGGGACGGGGAAGGTGCTGGCCGAGAACGACCGGCTGGCCGGCGAGGGCATGCGGGTGCTGGCCGTGGCGCGCCGCGACCTCGAGCGGGTCGAGTTCGACGCGACGTCGGACCTGCTCGACACCGTGTCGGACCTGGAGTTCCTGGCGCTCGTCGGCATCGTCGACCCGCCGCGCAAGGAGGCGAAGGACGCGATCGCCGAGTGCAAGCGGGCGGGCATCCGGGTCCGCATGATCACCGGTGACCACGCGACCACGGCGGCGGCGATCGCCGGGCAGCTGGGCATCGAGGGGCGGGCGCTCACCGGGACGGAGTTCGCCGCGCTCTCCGACGACCGGCTGGATCGCGAGGTCGGCGGCATCGGCGTCGTCGCCCGGGTCGCGCCCGAGGACAAGGTGCGGCTGGTCGGCGTGCTGAAGCAGCAGGGCAACGTCGTCGCGATGACCGGCGACGGCGTCAACGACGCCCCGGCGCTCACCAGGGCGGACATCGGGGTCGCGATGGGGATCACCGGCACCGAGGTGACCAAGGACGCGGCGGAGATGATTCTGACCGACGACAACTTCGCGACGATCGTCGCCGCCGTCGAGGGCGGGCGCGGGCTCTACGACAACCTGATGAAGTACGTGCGCGTCCAGATGATCATGCTGGCCGGGTTCATCCTGACCTTCCTCGGTGCCGGGATCTTCACCATCGCGAACGGCACGCCGCTGCTGCCGTTGCAGATCCTGTGGATCAACTTCGCCATCGACGTCCTGCTGGCCGTCGGTCTCGGGTTCGACCAGCCGACCCCCGGGCTGATGGATCGCCGGCCCCGCCCGCCGGACGAGCCGGTGATCCGCCCGGCGATGGGCGTGCGGCTGGCGCTCGACGGGCTGCTGATCGCGATCGGCGCGCTGGTGGTCGTCGCGGTCGGGGAGGACCAGTACGACCTGGTGGTCGCCACGACGATGGGCCTGACGGCGACCTCGCTCCTGCACATCGTGGCGGCACTGGAGTGGCGCGACCCGCTGCGGACCGTCTTCACCAGGGCCACGCTGGCCAACGGGCGGTTCATCCGGCTCGTGCTCATCGCCGTGGCGCTGACGTTCCTCGTCACCGCCGTCGGCGGTCTGCAGCGCGTCTTCGACACCGTCGAGCTGACGGCGACACAGTGGGGGATCTGCCTGCTCGCGCCGCTGGGCTACCTCGTGCTCGCTGAGATCGAGAAGCTGGTGGCCGGCCGGCGAGCGGCACCGGCGCCGGCGGGGAGGTGAGGGCCGTGGACCGACGCGGCAGAATCGTCGACGCGCTCCGCGTGCGGCCGGGCGCGCCGGCCGGGCTGGCCGAGCGCGGCACCCGCTGGTCCGGCGACGAACTGGGCGCACTGACGGAGCGGCAGCTCGACGCCACCGCGCGGGAGCTGCTGAAGGACGGGGTGGCCGAGCTGTCCGACGCGCAGGAGCTGCTGTGGGCCAGCGACCGGTACGCGCTCCTGGTCGTCTTCCAGGCGATGGACGCCGCCGGCAAGGACTCGGCGATCGAGCACGTCATGTCCGGGGTCAACCCGCAGGGCGTCGACGTCGTCGGGTTCCGCAAGCCCTCGGCCGAGGAGCTCGACCACACCTTCCTGTGGCGCATCGCCAAGGCGGTGCCCGAGCGGGGCCGGATCGGGATCTTCAACCGGTCGCACTACGAGGAGGTCATCGCGCTGCGGGTGCACCCGGACTGGCTGGACGCGCAGAAGCTGCCGCCGGGCGAGCGTGGAGCGGCCTTCTGGTCCGGGCGCTACGAGGACATCAACGCGTTCGAGCGGCACCTCGACCGCAACGGCACCAAGATCGTCAAGTTCTTCCTGCACGTCTCCAAGGACGAGCAGCACCGGCGGTTCCTGGCCCGCCTCGACAACGCAGGCAAGCAGTGGAAGTTCAACGCCGCCGACGTGGCCGAGCGAGCCCTGTGGGAGGACTACCAGGCCGCCTACGAGGCCGCCCTCTCCGCGACGTCGACGTCGTGGGCGCCCTGGTACGTCGTGCCGGCCGACCAGAAGAGCGTCACGCAGGCCCTGGTCGCCGCCGCCATCCTCGAGACGGTCCAAGGGCTCGACCTGCGGTGGCCGGTCGTCTCCGCCGCCGCGCGGGAGGCGAACATCCGGGCCCGCCGGGTCCTGGAGGCCGAGTCGGCCGGGCTGCAGCCCGCGCCGGGCGGCTGATCAGGCGCTCAGCGCGACGTGGTGGGTGCGCAGGCCGAGCTCGTCCAGCACGTGGACGAGCAGGCCGGCGGGTTCCGGCGACGGGCCCAGCGGCCGGCCGGCGCGCAGGTCGAGCCGCGGCCGCCAGGACAGCGCCGGCGCCGACACCATGGGTACCGTGCCGTCCAGGCGGGTCGCGATGTGGCGGTGGTCGTGGCCGCAGAGGACGCCGGCGACGACCGGGTGCCGGGCGACGACCGCGCGCAACGCCGCCGCGTCGGTGAGCGGCCACTCGGCGTCGAGCTGGTCGAGACCGGTGGGGAACGGCGGATGGTGCAGCGTCACGAGGACCGGTGCGCCGGCCGCCGCGAGCCGGCCGTCCAGCCAGTCCAGCTGCTGGTCGCCGAGGGTGCCGGACGAGCTGTCGAGTCCGATCAGCAGGACGCCGCCCGCGGTGTGGGTCCACACGGCCGGCGACCCCGCGCCGTCGGCGGGCGCGCCCAGAAGGTGCGGCAGCTCGTCGCGCAGCACGGCCGGGTCGTCGTGGTTGCCGGCCAGCACCAGGCAGCGCACGCCCAGCGGCGCGAGCAGCGCGGACAGCCGGCGGTACTCGCCGGCGGTGCCGTGGTCGGTGAGGTCGCCGGTGAGCAGCAGCAGGTCCGGGCCCGGCCGGACGGCGTCGAGAGCGGCGGGCAGCGCCGCGAACGCGACGGCGAGCGCGTCGTCGTGGACGCTGCCGACGTGGGGGTCGCTGGCGTGGGCGAGGATCATGGCGCGCCGATCCTACGGTGCGGCGACCCCCGGACGATCAGCGGTCCGGGCCCGGCGGGACCGGCGGCTCACCCGTCGTCGAGACGATGATCTCGGCGGCGATCTTGCGCAGCTTGACGTTGTCGCGCTGTGAGCGCCGCCGCAGGATCTCGAAGGCCGTGCGGGCGTTGCAGCTGTGCCGGCTCATGAGCACGCCGAGTGCCTGGTCGATCACGTACCGCGAGGTCAGCGCCACCCGCAGGTGCTCGGCGTGCGCCGCGTACTCGAACATGCGCAGCGCGAGGTGCAGTGCGACCGCTTGCTGGGCGGCCAACTCGGCCACCCGTGCGCGCATCGCGGCGTCCAGCGCGTCCGCGCGCCGGGCGTAGACGGTCAGTGCGCCGACGGGCGCGAGGTCGCCGTCCACCGGCACCGCCAGCACCGCGGCGACGCCGTCGGCGGTGCCGCGCAGCGTCAGCTCGGGCCAGCGCACGTCGGCCGCCAGGTAGTCGACGCGCACCGGCTCGCCGGCCTGGACGGCCCGCAGCGACGGCCCGTCCTGCGTGATGTACTGCGTCTCCTCCAACGCCGCCGCGACGGCGTCGCTGCTCCCGGACGTGACCGGCACTCGCGGCCCCCGCCGCACCGTCAGCGAACAGGAGACACCACCGCCCAGATCGCGCGCGACGGCGCCGGCCAGGCCGGTGAGGAAGTCGTGCAACGTAGCGCTGCTGGACAGCAGGGCACAGGCCGTCGTCGAGCCGGTGCTGATGGTCTGATCCGCGGTCATCGGCTCCGCCCCCGTCGCCTCGTACCTGAATGTGCCGATCCTGACATCGACGATGTCACCGACCGGAACGAACGGCTTCGGCCTGACGGGACGAGAGGGGCTCGGCAGGCCCGTCCTGCCAGGTCGAGTGGGTGGCCGGACCAGTCTGCCGGGCGTGTCGCGGCCGGATCACCTGACATGTCGCGCGGTACGGGGCAGACTGGGACGATGTCGCACAGCGGCAGCGCTCGGGGTGGGGCGCCGCGGCCGCCAGTCGTGGGACCACCGGCGGCGCGGGCTGGTTCGGCGCGGCTGCGTGAGCTGCTGGCCCTGTCGGTACTCCTGTCCGACGGACGCCCGGCGGCCGAGATCATCGAGCTGGCCGGCGGCGCGGTGCGGTCCTGGACCCCGTGCGAGGTGGTGGCCGTTCCGCGCGAGCCGGGCGAGGCACCCGCCGAGGTGAGCGGCCTGCGCGCCGACGGCGGCCGGGTCACGGTCGAGGGGCGCGGGTGGGCGTGGGCCTACCCGCTGCGCGCGTTCAACGGGCCGCAGGGCCATCTCGTCGTGGCCGGTGACCAGCCGCCGACCTCCGACGAGCGATTCCTGCTGACGAGCCTGGCCCGGTACACCGGTGTCGCGCTGGGGCAGGACGCGCTGCGCCGCCGGCTGCGCACCGTCGCCGGCGACCTCGACCGCGCCGAGGCGGAGCTGCGCCAGCACGCCGCCATCCAGGAGACGCTGGCGCGCGCCGCCGCCGACCCCACCGAGGACCGCATCAGGGCCATCGCCGAGGCGCTCTACGCGATCACGGGTCTCCCGGTCGTCATCGAGGACTCCTTCGGGTACGCCCGCGCGTGGTCCGGCCTGGCCGAGGCGCCGGCCGCCGAGGCGGGCGCACCCGACCTGCGCGGCCCGCTCCCGGTCCGCGACGGCGACCGGCTGGTCACCGCGGCGCAGCCGCGACACGAGGTGCTCGGCACGATCGCGCTGGTCGACCCGGGGCGCATGGCCGGCGAGCGGGACCAGTTCGCCCTGACTCACGCGGCCCTGGTGCTCTCCGGCGAGCTGGCGCACGTCCGCGCGGTCGCCGAGGTCGAACGGCGGCAGCGGCGCGACCTCGTCGAGGACCTGATCGACGGCGCCGACGAGGCCGGCGCGGCCGCGCGCGCCGAGGCGCTCGGTTACGACCTGGGGCCGCCGCACCGCGCCGTCGCCGTCGGCTACCCGGTCGCCCCGGCCGACGAGGTGCTCGCGGCCGCGGTCGAGCGCGCGGTCGCCGCTCTCGGGCTGCCCGGCCTGGTCAGCCGCCGCGCCGACCACGTCGTCCTGCTGTCGCCCGAGCCGCGGCCCGACGCGACCGGCACGACCTGGGAGCGGCTGCACGCGGCGATCTCGGCGCGGCTCGGCGCCGTCGAGGTCGCCGTCGGGGTGGGGCGCCCGGCCGACGGGCCGGCCGGCATCGCGCAGTCCTGGCGAGACGCGCAGCGGGCCTACGCCATCAGGGCCGGCGGCCGCCAGCGCGACGGCGTCACCGTCGACGACCAGCTCGGTCTCTACCGCATCCTCGGCACCGGCGCCGGCAGCGGCGACCTCGAGCGCTACGTCGACGAGTGGCTGGGCGCGCTGCTGCGCTACGACGCCGAGAGCGGCAGCGAACTGACCCGGACCCTGCGCACCTACCTGGACCGCGGCGGCAACTACGACGAGACCGCGGCCGCGCTGATCATCCACCGCAGCACGCTGCGGTACCGGTTGCAGCGCATCCGCGACCTCACCGGCCTGGACCTCGGCGACCCGGACACCCGGCTCAACCTGCACGTCGCCGTGCGCGGCTGGTCGGTCCTCGGCGGCGACGACGACGGCTAGAGCGTGAGTCCGAATGGTGGTGAGGACGGCAGGTCGGGAGCTGATGGCGGGACGGACGGGTCCGCCGCACGGGTAGCTGTCTGTCGCGTCGGCGCCACGGCGTGACGATGTGACCCGGCCCTTCGTCCTTGATGACGATTGACAGCGCCATGAACTGCCGTGCCCGGGGGCAGGTGATCAGGCTCGAACCGGGTGGGCCGGGGGCTGAGGGGCGGCGATCCCACACCGCTCACCGGACCGGCCGACCGCCACCGGCGCGATCAGAACCGCGGAACCACGGAAGAACCCAGTCGGACTCACTCATCCAGGGCGGGAAACGGGCGGTGGGCCTGTCCGGCGCCGTTGATCAGAGAGAAACGCAGCGTCCCGGCGCCGGGAACGTGCACTTCCATGATCGACTCGACGATCTGCGGGCCTCGTCGTCGCGGCACCAGGCCTGCTCCAGCTCCGGCAGGCATGGCATGCCTCGCGATGCACCAGAACGCCTCATGACGGCCACGTCTGCCCCGATGCCGGCACCCTGACGCTGCGGGAGGCCGAGCCGCGCTGTCACGGCCCGTAGAGCTCGAGCTGGGTGAGCCAGAGCCGGCCGGGGAAGTCCGCCGGCCCGCCGCCGGCCTGCTGGACCAGCCGGACGTGCGTCGCCCGGCGGGCGGGCGCGTCGTGCACGGAGTAGGGCGTCTCCGTGCCGCCGGCCACGTCGACCCAGGGCTCCCAGGCGCCGTCGTCGCCGTCGCGGGTGTCGAGCCGGTAGGCGGCGCTGCTCTGGTAGCGCAGCCGGTACTCGGGCCAGTGCAGGACGGCACGGCCGAGCAGCCGCGGACCGGCCAGCGCGACGTGTACGGCGTGCGCGTCGCCGGCGTCCGCGGACGCCCAGCCGGTGCGCCGGTTGCCGTCGGTGAGCACCGGTGTGACCTCGGTGTACGGCTGCGCGACGACGACCGGGCCCATGAGGTGCGGCTGCAGCCGGTTGTCCGAGCCGCGGTGCCACAGGATCGGTGTGGCGGTGTCGTCGACCGGGTGCGCCATGGTGACCGGGCCGTCGGCGTCGCTGAGGAAGTCGTTGCGCATCAGCACGGTGACGTGCGCGTAGTAGGCCGGCAGCTGCGTCGCGAAGAAGTCGTCCTCGTCGGGCAGCCGCTCGCCGTAGGCGTTGAACGACATCGAGTGCGGGCCGCGCCGGGGCTCGATCTTGGCCAGCTCGTCGTCGGCGAACGCACGGTGGATGTCCCAGGCCGACAGGGCCTGACCGTCGCGCTCGTAGTGCACGTCGAAGTCGGTGTCCATCATCACCCAGGCGCCCTGCTCGGACGACCAGATCTCGGCGACGACGTGCTCGTCGACGGGCGGGTCGGCGACCGCCTCGTCGCCGATGCGATAGTGGCCGGAGATGCCCCGGTGCAGGTTGATCATCCGGGCCGGGATGCCCAGCGCGAGGCAGGTCTGCACCAGCGACACCGAGTAATGGACGCAGATGAAGTGCTCGACGCCGCGGGAGCCGCGGTCGAGGATGAGCAACGCGTTCCACTCCGGCATGCGGTACGGGATGTGGTGCGGGAACAGCGACTTGATCCAGTCGCGCAGCCGGACCGCCTTCTCGACGTCGCTGCCCTCGCCGGCCACCTCGGCGAGCGGGAACCGGCGGCGCAGCTCGGCCAGCACCGGGTGGTCGGGATCCTCCGACGTGAAGGGCAGCGCGCCGGGCGGCGGTGCGGCCGGGTCGTAGTAGACGTCGCCGGCCGACGACGGGTTCGCGGAGCCGAGATAGCTGCCCACCCGTACCGTCGTCCCGGCCTCGCGGGCCAGGTTCACCCGCGGGTAGGACGGCAGCACCGACAGCTCGTCGCGCCGGTCCATGCGGGTGAGGATCTCCGTCCGCCACTCGGCGAGCCGTTCCTCCAGCGTGCGGTAGTCGGGGTGCTCCTGCACGGTGTCCTCCATCGGGCGACGTCCGGTCGGATCGAGGCTACGGAAGGCCGGTCCGGCCGCGACAGGCTGAGACTTGTCCTGTCAGGCGGCGAACTCGCGCAACGCGGCGGCGACGGCACCGGCCGCGGCGTCGAGGTAACGGCGGCCGTGCTCGGCGTTGCCGGCCGACGGGTCGTCGGAGAAGCCGTCGCCCTGCGCCATCGCGTCGGGCTGCTCGACGTGGTAGCGGCCCCAATAGCCGGCCGGGTTGCGCCGGTACGGTGCGCCGGGCCGGTGCGGCGGGTCGTCGACGAGGTCCGGCCGCAGCGCCAGCACCAGCGACGTCTCGAACGCGCCGGCGTGACCGGGCAGCCGGCCGCGGTCCTGCGCGCCGGCCGCGACCAGCTCGTCCCACGCCATGACCCAGTAGGAGCCGGCGCCGGCCCGCACCCGCAGCGCCTGCCCGGCCTCGCGCGCGGCGACGACGACCAGCTCGGCGTTGCCGCCGTGCCCGTTGAGCAGGAACACCCGGCCGAACCCGGCGGCCGCCAGCCCGGCGCACACGTCGCGCAGCTGGGCCAGCAGCGTGCCGGCGTCGGCGGTCAGCGTGGCGCCGATCGGCACGTGGTGCGGGGAGTACCCGACGGCGACGCCCGGTGTGACGATGACGTCGACCGCACCGGCCAGCCGGGCCGCCGCGGCGCCGGCCAGGTGCTCGGCGACCATGAGGTCGGTGCCCAGCGGCAGGTGCGGCCCGTGCTGCTCGCAGGCCCCGACCGGCACGACGGCCACGGCGTCCGGCGCCCGCTCGGCGACGGCCGCCCGGGTCAGCTCGGCCAGCAGCGCCGTCACGACGGCGTCCCGTGGTCCGGGCCGGCGTGCAGCGTGTGGTCGCCGGAGCGCAGCACGTGGCCGCGCATGAGCGCCTCGGCGCGGTCCCGGTCGCCGTCGAGGATCGCGTCGCCGATGTCGATGTGCTCGGCATTGCCGCGCTGCAGCTCGTCGGGGTCGGCGAGGGCGCGCTTGCGCACCGCCGCGTCGACTCCCAGCAACGTCCCGATGAACTGCACGATCACCCGGTTGCCGGACAGCTCGCGGACGGCGTCGTGGAAGCTGGCGTTGATCTCGACGATCTCGTCGACCGGGCGCAGGATCGGGTCCTTCATCAGCGCCAGCGGCTCGGTCAGCGCGGCGACGTCGGTCACGTCGCCGGTCGCCACCCGGGCGGCGCACAACCGGGCGGCCAGTCCCTCCAGCCATGCCCGCACGGTGATGACCTGCTCGAACGAGGTCAGCGCGTTCTCGCCGACAACGATGCCCCGGCGCGGCATGCTGCGGACGAAGCCCTCGTTCTCGAGCCGGCGCAGCGCCTCCTTCACCGGCGTCGTGCTGATGCCCAGCTCCTGCGCCGTCACCCGCTCGGTGATCTTGTCGCCGGGCGTCAGGTCGCCGTTGATCAGCTTGGTCAGCAGCACCTGGTACACCTGGTCGCGGATCAGCGGGACCTCGCGGATCACCGGCCCGTCCTCGGTCACCACACGACCACCGTCCCCTCGCGCAGCGACTCCGTGACGGCGGCCCCGAGGCGCAGCGACGCGAGCCCGGCCGCCGTCGACGTCTCGGGCTCGGCCCGCGTGCGCACGCACTCGGCGAAGTGGGCCAGCTGCCGGTCGAAGCACTCGTCGTTCCACGGCCGCTCGAACCGCACCTCCTCGGTGCGCAGCGTGCCGTCGTCGTCGCGGGTGGTGAGCGTGGCCACCTGCTCCGGCCGGTCGATCAACGCGACGCCGCGCGGGCCGAGGATGCGGAACTCGCCCTTCGGCGAGCTGGGGAAGAACCAGCCCACCTCCATGCGGGCGGCGTCGCCGTTGGCGTAGTCGACCAGCGCGGAGACGAAGTTCTCGCCGTGGAACCGCGGCTGTGACCGCACCCCGGTGGCGCGCACCCGCACCGGCGTCGCACCGGTCAGGTAGGCGAGGTAGTCGGCCAGGTGGGCGCCCTCGTGCAGGTACGACGGCCCGTGCGCGAGGAACTCCTGGATGCGGCCGACGTGCACGGTGTCGGCGGCGTCGTAGCGCTCGTCGAAGCCGCCCAGCGTGTAGACGGCGGGGGAGCCGATCAGGCCGTCGTCCAGCCACCGCCGCGCGGCTCGGACCAGCGGAGAGAACCGGTTCTTGAAACCGATCTGGACGATCCGCCCGGCGGCTCGCGCGGCGTCGTGCACCTTCCGGGCCGACGCGAGATCGACGGCCATCGGCTTCTCGCACAGCACGTCCAGGCCGGCGTCGATGGCGGCCAGCGTCAGTGAAGGCGCGACGTGCGGCGGGACGGCCACGACGGCGGCCCGCGCGCCCGCGGCCACGGCCGGGCCGAGCTCGGTCCAAGCGGGGACGCCGTACGCCGCGGCGGCGGCGTCGCGGTGCTCGGCGACCACGTCGACGACGCCCACCAGCGTGACGGCGGGGGAGCGGTCCAGCGCGGGCAGGTGCCCCGTCGTCGCGATGTCGCCGCAGCCCACCTGGACCACGCGGAGGGGTCCGGCGCCAGTAGTGTCGGCAGTGGTCACGTCAGCCCCAGAAGTCGTTCGGCGTTGCGGTGTGCCAGCGCGGCGGCGTCGCCGTCGGGCAGCTCGGCAAGGATCGCACGATGCACGGACAACCGGTGCCGCGACAGGTCCGGGTCGCCGAAGCCGCTGTCGGTGCCCAGCGTCAGCTTCGCCACCGGCACGCGGCGCACGATCTCGCGGAAGATCGCCCGCGGCGCCGTCCCGCACATCGTGATGTGCACGTTCGGGTACCGCAGCGCGGCCGCGACGGCGTCCTCCCACAGGTCGAACAGGCCGCCGTGCGCCAGCACGACCGTCAGCTCCGGGAATCGGGCGGCCAGCCGGGCGATCTGCAACGGCGACGCGTACGGCGGGGTGCCGTCGTGCACGACGAACGGCAGCCCGCGCTCGATCGCCGCCGCGGCGACCGGCTCCATGTAGGCCTCCAGCGGCGAGAACCCCTGCATCCACGGGTGCAGCTTGAGCGCGTGGAAGCCGCGGTCGGCGCACCGGTGCAGCTCGTCGGCGGCGTCCGGGCGGCGCGGGTCGACGGTGCCCAGCGGCAGCAGCCGCCCGTCCGACCCGGCGCACGCCTGCGCGATCACGTCGTTGCCGGCCACCGCGTCGTAGCCGAGCCCGTCCAGCGTCATGACGGCGGCCCGCGTGATGCCGAGGCGGTCCATGGCGGCCAGCACGTCGGGCCGGCGCCACCGGTCCCACTCCGGCGATGCCTGCGCCGGCAGGTGCGTGTGCAGATCGACGAAGGTCACCGCGCCACCCCCAGCAGGGCGGCCGCGGTGCCGCCGAGCACCGCGGCCCGGCCGGCCTCGGGGAGCCCCGCGCGGTCGACCCGCTCCAGCTCCAGCGCGAGGTCGTTGAACGGGACGTCGCTGCTGAACAGGACCCGGCCGGCGCCCAGCGCGGCGACCAGCCCGGCGATCAGCGACGCCCCGTTGTACGCCGTCTCGGCCACGAGGTTCGGGCCGGTGGTCAGCGCCGGCAGCAGGTCGAGGGAGAAGTCGGTCCGTCCGGACCGGCCCATGACGAACGTGAGGCCGGGGCGGCGCAGCGCCAGCTCGGCCAGCTGCAGCGGCTCACTCGCGACGGGCACGCCGGTGACGACGTAGACCGGCCGCCCGTGCTCCTCGACGACGTCGAGCACCGGCTCGAGCAGCGGCGAGAGCAGCCCGAACCCCTGCACGGACGGCACCAGCTTCAGCCCGCGTGCCCCGGCGGCGAACGCCCGGCGCAGCTCCGTGGCCGCGCGCTCGCCGTACCAGGGACTGACGGTGGCCCAGTGCGCCAGCCGGTCCGGGTGCGCGTCGCACCAGCTCGCCAGCGTGCGGTTGCCGTCCTCGTTGTCGACGGCGACCCAGCGGCCGACCGGCCCGACGACGGCCCGCTCGACGCCGCCGTCGTCCAGGCGGTGCAGCAGGTCGTCGACGCCGAGCGTCGGCAGGCTGGGCAGGTCGCCGGCGGCGACGTGCGCGTCGACGACGCCGGTCGTCACAGGACGCGCTCCGGGCGGCGGTAGCCGCAGCGGTCCAGGTGCTCGGCCAGGGCGGCGCGGTCCTCCGGCCGCAGCGGCAGCAGCGGCAGCCGGACCGCCGGACCGCCCCGTCCGAGCAGGTGCATGGCCTCCTTGATGACCGTGATGTGGTAGCCCGGCCGGGCCGCTCGCAGCGCGGCGATCGGCCCGATCCGCTCGCGCAGCAGCGTCGCGTGCCGCTCGGCGTCGCCGTCCAGCGCGGCCGCCCACACGTCGAGCGCCACGGCCGGGTCCAGGTTGACCAGGCCGGAGGTCATCGCGACCGCACCCATGCGGGCGTAGTCGACGGCGGGCAGCTCGGCCATGCCGTTGATCCAGACGTACCGGTCGCCGAGGCGGTCGACGCAGCGGGCGAACAGCTCCTGGTCGCCGGCCTCGTCCTTCACCGCGACGGCGGCCTCGACCTCGGCCAGCCGCTCCAGGTCGGTGTCGTCGTAGACCGCGCCGGCGGTGCTGAACACCACCAGTCCGAGCCCGGACGCGGCGCCGATCTCGCGGTAGTGGCGGACCATGCCGTCGCCGTCCGGCGTGACGAAGTACAGCGGGTTGACCATGAGTCCACCGGCGCCGGCGTCGGCGGCGATCCGGGCCAGCCGGGTGGCGATGGCGGTCGCGTGCCCGACGCCGGCCAGCACCGGGACCCGGCCGCCGGCCGCGTCGACGCTCTCGCGGACGAGCGCGGCGTACTCGGGCTCGTCGAGTGCGTAGAACTCGCCGACCCCGCCGCCGACCACGACCGCCCCGACGCCGCTGCCGGCGAGGAAGGCCACGTGCTCGCGCTGGCTGTCGAGGTCGAGGGCGCCGTCGTCGTGCATGGACGTCGGGGCGAAGGCGAGGACGCCGCGCAGCGAAGCGCGGAAGGTCTGCAGTTCCACTGTGGGCCTTTCCACGAAGGGACGGGCTCTGGTATATCAGACATCAGCCGCTACTGAACAGCCCGATCCGCGCCGGTCACAGCGGGCACGCCGCCGGCGAGTCGATCACTGGAGGAGCCATGCGACACCACCCGACCGTCCTCGGCCAGTCGATCGCCGTGCCGGACCAGGCCGGCGACGAGGGCCACGTGCTCGTGGTGCTGGCCGACGTCGACGACTTCGAGGTGAGCCGGCTGTCCCTCGGCGACGAGTGGGCGTCGGGGATGCTCGAGGCCGCCGCGGACGCCGTCGAACGCTGCGCGGCCGGCTACGCGCCGGAGCGCCACGGCGCCGTCGTCGCCGTACCGCCGGACGCCTGGATGGTGACCTTCCACGGCGACGACGCGACCGAGCTGCGGGCCACGGGCCGGCGGTTCGCCGCGCTGGTGCGCGACCGCGTCCAGGCCGCCTGCGGGGTGGCCGTGACGGTCGGCATCAGCCGGCCGCAGACGGGGCCGGCGCGGGTCGAGGCGGCGACGGCCGAGGCGGTGGCCGCGCTGGACCACAAGCTGATCAGCGGCGGCGACGCGGTGTACGACGTCGCCGAAGTGCGGGCCGCGCGCTCCGGCGGCGGCGCGGTGCCGGTGCCGGACCGGGTGGAGGAGCGGCTGGCCCGCTGCGTCCGCCGCGGCGACGCGACCGGTGCGGTGGCGACGCTGCGGTCGTGGATCGAGCGGGTCAGCGCCGTCGACGGCGTCACGCCCGACGTGCTGCGCGAGTGGCTGGCCGCGGAGGTGCTGTACGCGCTGGAGGTGGCCGGTCAACGGCGGCTGTCGGACGGCTCCACCGACTGGATCGCGGCCTGTTCGCGGCTGCCGCTGAACGAGGTGGTCGAGATGTATGACATCCACGACCGTTCCTACCTGGTGCTCTGGCTGGAGCAGCTGCTGCCGCGGATCGTCGCGTCGCACACCGCGCCGTCGCCGGCCCGGCACGTGCTGGCCGTGGTCGAGCGCTACATCCAGGAGCACTACGCCGACGACCTGCGGCTGGTGACCGTCAGCGAGGCGGTGTTCGTCAGCCCGTACTACATCAGCCACCTGTTCCAGCGCGAGCTCGGCACCACGTTCCTCAAGTACCTGACGGCGGTGCGGATGCGGCACGGGCGGCGGTTGCTGGCCGAGACCGACCTGCCGGTGGAGCTGGTCGCCGAGCAGGTCGGCTACCAGGCGCCGAAGCGGTTCCGGGAGCTGTTCAAGCGCACCTTCCACGTGACACCGAGCGAGTACCGCCGGCAGGTGGCGACGCCGGTGCTGCGGGCCGTCGGCTGATGGCCGTCGTCGACGTCCACACCCACCTGATGTGGTACCCGGACCACATCAGCGAGCAGACGGCCGGCGAGGCGCTGGCCGCGAAGCTGGTCAAGCTGGAGCGCAGCGGCGGACTCACCAACGCCGCCCACCTCGACCTGCACTGCTACGACTCCACGCCGGACGAGCACTGGGCGGCGGCGCGACAGGCCGACCGCGTCGTCGTGTTCGGCATGGCCGCCAAGCCGACCGGGTTCGACGTCCCGAACGACGTCATCGCCTCCTACGTCCGGGAACATCCGGACCGGCTGGAGGGCTGGGCATCGGTCAACCCGGGCGAGCCGGACGCCGTCGACGAGCTGGTCCGCTGTGTCGAGGACCTCGGCCTGCGCGGGCTCAAGGTCGGGCCGACGTACCAGCACTGGGACCCGCGCGACTCGTCGCTGTGGGGAGTGTTCGAGTACTGCGAACGCCACGACCTGCCGGTGATCATCCACCAGGGCACCACGTTCCCGACGACGGCGCGGCTGGAGTACGCGCAGCCGCTGCTGCTGGAGCGGCTGGTCATGCGGTTCCCGTCGCTGCGGGTGATCGTCGCGCACCTCGGGCACCCGTGGGAGGAGGACGTCGTCGCGCTCATGCGCAAGGCCCCGAACGTCTGGGCTGACATCTCCGCGCTGCACTACCGGCCGTACCGGTTCTGGCACGCGATGACGACGGCGTTCGAGTACGGCGTGACCGGCAAGCTGCTGTTCGCGTCGGACTTCCCGAGCGCCACGGTCGAGCAGACGCTGGAAGGGCTGCGCCGGGTGAACGACGTGGTCGCGGGGACGCCGCTGCCGACCCTGCCGGTCGATGTGCAGGACCAGATCGTGCACGAGAACTGGCGCCGCTTCTTCTCCGCCCCCTGAACCCCGGAAATGATCACGTTGAGCAGGGGTGTGTTCGCTCCACCAGGCATGCACGCCTGGTGACCCGTGCATACGCCTGGTCCGGGGGTGGGAACGGGGCAAGTCTCCGGTCCGCCGGGCAACTATCCGGCTGTTGCCGCCGCCCGCCGCGCACCTAGGTTCGCGGCAAGCGTCCTGGCTTCATCCGAATCGTCCCCCGGCCGTCAGGAGCACTCATGCCCTTCCCGCGTGCACGATTCCCCCGACGTCGATCCCTCGCCACGCTGGCCGTGGCCGCCGCGACCGCACTGCTGGCGCCCGCGGCGGCCGCGCCCGCCTCGCCCGAGTCCGATCCGGGCGTCGTCGAGAACCTCGGCATCCCGATCTCCACCTACCTCGTCCTCGACACCGTCCTCGCCGACGACGCCAACGGTGACCCGACCCTCTACGGCAGCACCTACAACGCACCCAGCGACGGCGTCACGTTCTTCGGCGTCGACCCGGAGACCGGCGCCGTCCGTACCGAGCTGCCGATGCCCGGAGCCTGGGGCGGCTACCACGTCACCGCCGGGCCGGACGGACACGTCTACCTCGGCCCGCTGAACTCGTCCAGCGCGTCGCAGATCTGGGAGTACGACCCGGTCGCCGACACGATCGCGCTGGTCGCGACGATGCCCACGGGCATCATGTGCTTCGGCATCACGGTGTCGCCGTACACCGGCAAGGTCTACTGCGGCGTGCACTCCGGCGCCGGCGTCTACGAGTACGACCCCGGCACCGGCGCCGTCCGGCTGGTCGTGTCCACCCGCACCTACCCCAAGGGCCTCGCGGTGCTGGACGCGAACCGGCTGGTGGTCGCGCAGGGCACCGACGCGAGCGTGCTCGTCGTCGACATCGCCACCGGCGCGGCGACCGAGGTGCTGCCGTCGCAGTACCAGCACTACTCCTTCGCCTACAACGCGGTGCGCATCAGCGACTGGGTGTACGTGCAGCTGGTGACGCCGGACGCGCGGATCGTCCGGTTCGACGCGGCGACGATGACGTTCGACGCCGAGGTGCCGGGCGTCACCGGCATGGGCTTCGCCCCGCAGGGCGGCGCCGACCCGAACGACTTCTACGTGACGGGGACCGGCGCGGGCGGCACCAGCATCATCGCCGTCGACGGCGACACGCTCGCCACCACCGACACCGGCACACCGCCGTCGTTCGTGTCGGCGGCCCGCATGTGGCCGGTCACGATCGGCGGGCAGCAGTGGTTCACCAGCGTCGGCAGCAACGGGCTGCTCGGCCGGTGGAACCCGGCGACCGGCGAGGTGTGGACGCACCAGCTGTCGCTGCCCGGCAACCCGACGAACATCACCGCGCTGGTGTCCGGTCCGGACGGGTCGGTGTACGGCGGCACGTACGAGACCAACGCGCTGTTCGGCTACGACCCGGCCACCGGCGACACCACCGTCTACGGCAACGTCGCTCCCGGCCGCACCGGCGAGATCCTGTCGATGGTCACGGCCGGCGACAAGATCTTCATCGGCTCGTACATCAACAACGTCGTCACGGTCTTCGACCCCGCGCAGCCGTGGAACCCGGGCAGCTCGCCGGCGTCCAACCCGCGCGACCTCGGCCCGGTCGGCGACAACCAGTACCGGCCGTGGGACATGGAGGTCGGTCCGGACGGCCGCGTGTGGGTCGCGTCGTCGGCCGCCTACGGAGCGCTGCGCGGCGCGCTGACGGCGATCGACCCGGTCACGTACGAGGTCGAGTCGTTCCGCGGCCTGGCCGGCGACCAGCACTTCTTCGCCGTCGCGGCCGGTGACGACGTCGTCTACGCCGGCACCACCCGCTACGGCGACGATACCGACGCCGGCGGCGACGCCCGCGTGCTCACCGTCGACCCCGACGACGCGACGGTGCTCGCGTCCGTGGTGCCGGTGCCCGGCGCGACCCGCATCCTCACGCTGGAGACCGCCGCCGACGGCACCCTGTACGGGTCGGCGGACGGGACCTGGTTCCGCATGGACCCCGCCTCCGGTGTGGTGACCGTCCTGGGCGCGTTCCCGGGCGGTCAGCTGCTCGGCCTGGTCGACGGTCCGGGCGGCGACCTGTACGGGCACACCGGCAGCGCGATCGTGCGCATCCCGGCGGGCACGGACACCGTCGAGGTGGTCGCGAACCCGGGCAGCGGCTACTACCGGACGCTCGCCTTCGACGGGTCGGACCGTGCGTACTGGGGGAGCGGCGGGGCGCTGCTGCGGGTGCTGCCCGATGTGGCCGCGGCCCCGTCGTCGACGACCGCCACGACCCCGTTGCGGCCGGTGTCGGCCGGCGGACCGGGGGTCGTGACCGTCCGCGTCGACGGTCCGCCGGGACAGCCGCAGGGCACCGTCACCCTGCACCAGATCCGCGCAGACGGGTCGCCGGGCGCGGCCGTCGCCACGGGGGAACTGCGCGACGGCGCCGCCGCCGTCACCGTCGCCGCGTCCGACGTGGGCCGGCCGGGCAGCCACACGCTGGTCGCGACCTACGCGGGCAGCCTCGCCCATGCCCCCAGCACGTCGGCGCCGGTGCGCGTCGTCGTGGGCCCCAGTCGCTAGGGAAGGAGTCCGTCATGAGACTGCCCCGTCCGCTGGCCGCGGCGCTCGCCGTCGCGACCCTCGTCACCACCGCCGTCGCCGGGCCGATCGCGCCCGCCGCCGCGTCGTCCACCACCGTCTCGACCATCTCGTCGACCATCGGCGCCACCAACGTCACGCCGATGCACAGCCCGCAACTGCCCAAGATCGTCCAGGACTCGAACGGCTGGCGCTATGCGGTGACGCTGGACGGCTCCGGCACGTCCTACCCGTGGGTGTCGCGGATCTGGAAGTCGCCCGACGGCGTCAACTGGACGCTCGCCGTGTCGCTGAACCAGTGGGTGTACCAGCCGCCGTCGCTGCTGCTGGACTCCGGCAACCGGCTGTGGCTGACCGTTCCCTGCTACACCGGCGGCCAGTGCTATCCGGGTGTCGCGTCGGCCGGCGGCGGGTCCATGGAGCGGGTCTACCTCGTGCGGCTGCAGTTCGCGTCGCGGCTGGGCGACGGCTCGTTCGACTTCAGCGCGTGGAGCGACCAGTCGGTGCGCTCGGCCGGCGCGGAGCGCTACTACGGCGGCATGGCGATCGACAACGACCGCCGCTACATCTACCACGCCTACAGCAAGGCCGACTGGAGCCTGAACGTCAGCCGGTTCGACACCTGGACCAACACCGAGACGACGTCGCTCGTGGCCAACCCGGGGGTGGACGAGGCGTACCTCTACCCGCGCGTCCGGCCCGGGACGTCCAGCGGCGAGGTGTGGCTGCTGTTCAACCAGACGGTGCTCAACACCGGCAGCAGCGCCACGATCCACGGCGTGCAGCTGTGGCGGTCGACCGACGGCGGTGCGTCGTTCCCCTCCGGGCAGCGCTTCATGGTGGCGTCGTGTCCGTCACCGGACGGCGTCTCGAACTGGTGCGACGCGGCCGACCTCGTCGTCGACGGGTCCGATCGGCCACACGTCCTGTTCTACAAGATGATCTCCGGCGCGTCGCACCTCTACTACTGGCAGGGCAACGCCGGCTCGGTGACGCTGCCGGGCAGCCCGGTGGACCTCGGCACCTACGAGAACCACGCCCAGCTCGCCGTCGCCGCCGCCGGTGAGCGGTTCGTGCTCGGCACGCCGGCCGCCGGTTCCAGCTCGCTGCACGTGCTGCGCTCCACGACCGGGTCGAGCTGGTCGACGGAGACCTTCCCGGTCAGCGGGGCGGCGCAGGTGTACTCGCCGAACCTGGAGCGCAAGGAGACCGGCTCGTGGGTCCCGGACGCGGGGACGAGCGTCCGGATGCTGCTCTCGACCCGCCCGACCGGCTCGTCCGCCTTCACGCGGCTCGACTACCTGACCTACACCCCGACGTAAGACCCGGCTTCTCGCCCAGCACACCCGAGTTGATCTTGGAGTTGTTCGTCCATCTAACGGACATTTCAGGCACTAATGCCGAACAACTCCAAGATCAACGTCTGGAGGGGTAGCGTCACGCTCCGCCGGTGGTGAGGCGGGTCGCCACCTTGACCAGCGCGGCGGCGATGTCGCCGACGTCGGCGTCGGTGTAGTTCTCGTTCCACGGCAGGACGACGAGGGTGTCGTCGATCAGCCGCTCGGTCACCGGGCAGAGGCCGGGCCGGTACGTCCAGTCCCGCCGGGCCGGCGGGCTGGTCAGCGGGAACGCCGACGTGCCGTACGTGCGCCGCTCGGCCAGTGCCGGATAGCGGTAGACGGGCGACTGGAGCCAGCCCGCGTGCGCCGGCACGCCCTCCGCCGTCAGCGCCGCCGCCCAGCGCCGGTTGCCGCCGCCGACCACGAGCGGCAGCACCCACCAGGCGTGCAGGTCGGCGCGGTTCGGGAGGTGGACGCCGGGCAGGTCGCCGGCCGCGGCCAGCAGCCGGGCCGCCAGCAGCCGCCGTCGCTGCACCACGTCCGGAAGCCGGCGCAGCTGGACGGCCGCGACCGCGGCGGTGAGGTTCGTCATGCGGTAGTTCAGCGCGAGGAACTGGTGGAAGCGGCCCTGGTCGCGCGGCCAGGCCTTGTCGGCGAACAGCCGCATCCGCTCCGCGAGCGCCGCGTCGGCGGTGAGGCACAGCCCGCCGTCGCCGGCGGTGACGTGCTTGTACTGCTGCAGGCTGAAGCAGCCGACCGCGCCGTACGTGCCGACCGGCGGCGCGTCGGCGGCGGGGCGGGCGAGGTAGGCCTGGGCGCAGTCCTCGATCAGCGCGACGCCGGCACGGCCGGCCAGCGCCCGCAGTTCGGCGACCGGCGCCGCCGCGCCGAACAGGTGCACGACGAGGATCGCCCGGGTCCGCGGCGACAGGCACGCCTCGACCGAGGCGGGGTCCAGGTTGCCGGTCAGCGGGTCGACGTCGGCGAAGACGGGGACGGCGTTCTGGGCGAGGATCGCGGCGATCGTGCCGAAGTCGGTCAGCGGCGTGGTGACGATCTCGTCGCCCGGCTCCGGGTCGATCGCCGCGACGGCCAGGTGCAGCGCCGCCGTCCCGGACGAGCTCGCGACGGCGTGACCGCCGCCGTGCAGTCGCGCCATCGTCGCCTCGAGATCGGGCAGCCACGGCCCGCCGCACGACGCGTTGAGGACGGCGCCATCGAGCACCTCGAGCACGGCGGCGCGCTCCTCGGCGCCGAACGTCCGGCCGGCCGGGTCGAGGACGGTGGGCAGCGGGCGCGTGCGCACCGGCGTACCGCCGTCGACGGCGAGCCGGCTCATGCCGCGACCAGGAGGAGGGTGGGGCCGTCGAGGTGCACCTGGGTGAACGTGCGGCCGTAGCGTTCCACCCGCTCGTGCCGCTCGCCACCGGCCGGGACGAGGTGCGGCGGGAGCAGCAGCGCGACGCCGTCGACGCCGGAGCCGCCGTCGACGGTGATCGTCACGGCGCCGTCCCGCACCGCCCTCGCGTCGACCCGCAGCGCACGGCGCCGCTGCGTCCAGTCGGCCAGCGCCACGCTGGTGTGGAAGGCGGCGCCGGCGGCGCGGAGCCGGGCGGCCGTCTCGGCCAGCGCGGCGCGCACCTCGGCGTGGTGCTGCAGGTGCTGGCCGTGGAAGAGCAGGTGCACCAGGCCGTGCCGGCGCAGAGCCTCGGCGACGAACGCGTCGCGGACCTCGCTCGTGCAGGTCAACCAGAGATCCTGGGTCTGCAGCGGCAGGTCGAGCACCTCCAGCCGCCGGTTCCCGTGCTCGACGCCGGCCAGCGGGTGGTGTGGGTGGCAGGTGCCGAACGGGAACCCGATGGCGCCCTGGACGCTCGGGCCGTGACTCTGGTCGACCCGCAGGCCGAGCTGCTCGCACCAGAGGTAGAACTCGTCCCACCCCTCCCAGCGGGTGAAGTGGTTCTTGTTCGTGACGATCGCCGCGCCGCGCACCCGGTCGGCCGCCCACGCCAGTTGGTCGCGCAGCCGGTCGAAGCCCCAGGTGCAGTCCGGCGTGTCGAGCATCGCGTTGTAGTGCAGTCCCGGCTCGTGCCCGGCCGCGACCACCTCGTCGTAGACCGCCTGCGAGTAGCCGCCCGGGTAGAGGAAGCACCAGGTCACCGGGATGCCGGTGGCGGCGAACGCGTCCAGTGCGGCGCGGGCGGAGGGGTCGTCGTTGGCGTCGGAGTCGTGGCTGACGTGTGCCGCGGCGGGCGCGCCGTCCGGCCACGGCGCGACCAGCGGGACGACGGTGTCACCGGCGGCGTCGAGCAACAGCCGCAGCAGCACCTCACGCCACCGATCGGCCTGCGCGGTGCCGAAGAACGGCAGGCTGCGGGCGGGCGGATGGACGTGCTCGTAGGGGGCGTCGCCGACGACCGTCCGGTCCTCGGCCCACGAGAGCGCGATGCCGTCGTCGCACTTCAGCAGCCCGTCGTCGACCGGCGCCGAGCCGTCGGCCGGGGGCACGCCGTCGGCCCGGACCGGGTGCCCCTGGGTGATCCGCACCAGCGTGTGCCACAGGTCCGGCCCGACGACGGTGATCGTGCCGCGGCCGTGCGGTATCCGGACGACGGCGGCGCGGCCGTCGGCCCAGCGGGCATCGGCGCTGCCGCCGTCGGGCACGGTGAGCGCCCAGCCGCCGAACGCCCGCAGCCGGTCGGCGCCGGCCTGGACGACCGCCTCGTCCGGCGCGGGTGTCGCGGCGATCCCCGTCCAGCCGGGGTCGTGGCCGCAGACCACCAGGCCGCCGCCGTCCGCCGTCCACGCGAGCAGGGCCGCGGCGGTGGCGTCGCCGGGTGCGTCGACGACGAGGACGGGCGCGGCGGCCTGGCTCCAGCCGGGCCCGTCGGCGAGGTCGTGGACGACGGCGGGGACGCCGAGGATCGCCAGCGCCTCGACGGCGGCGGGCGCCGACCACACGTCGCGGCCCTCGCTCCGCTCCGCGTCGGCCGCCTTCTGGTCGGTGATGATCCGGATCATTGCGGCCACGATAGGTAGCGCCCGGGCTCGCCACAGGGTGCATTCTTGCCGTGCGAACTGCACACCACGCGCCCTAGCCGTAGAGGTCGAGGCGGCGGTCGGCGCGGTAGGTCGCCAGCTCGGACCAGCGGCGGGCGTCGGCGTCGTCGGTGTCGAGGTCGGCGACGGCGACGCCCTCGCCGGCGTCCCAGGCGGCGAGGACGCGGCCGGAGGGGCCGGCGATCGTCGAGTGTCCGACGCTGGTGAACCCGCCCCCGGAACCCGCCAGGCACGACATGACCACCGGCACGCCGTTCTCCAGCGCCCGCACCCGCGCCAGCGACCGCACCATCGACCCGTCCCAGCCCATGCCGCTCTGCCAGTCGTCGGTGATCCAGTTGGTCGCGTTCACGATCAGCGTCGCGCCGGCGTCGGCCAACGCGCGCACGTACTCGGGGAAGATCAGGTCGTAGCAGATCGTCAGCCCCAGCGTGCCCAGCGCGGTGGGCACCACCACCGGCCCGGCGCCCGGCTGGTAGACCGAGCGCTCCGTGCTGAACAGGTGCGCCTTCCGGTAGGTCGCCAGCCGTGCGCCGTCGGGGCCGAACAGCGAGAGCGCGTCGTAGAGCTGCGCACCGGCGGACTCGATGACGCCGGCGGCGAGGTGCACGCCCAGGGAGGCCGCGAGCGATCCCAGCGCCTCGGCCACCGGGCCGTCCGCCGGCGAGGCGACCTCGAGCGCCGAGGCGCGCGAGAACGGGTACCCGGTCACCGCGCACTCCGGGAACACCACGAGATCGGCTCCGGCCGCCTCCCGCGCCAGCGCCGCCATCGCGTCCAGGTTGGCGGAGACGGCGCCGAGCTCCGGCGCGACCTGGGCACAGGCGACGGTGAGCGACATCAGGCGGGCGTGCCGACGGCGGCGCGCTCGTAGGCGGCCGGGTTCACCAGCGAGCCCACGCCGGCGACCGTCGCGACCATGGTGCCGCCGTCGTCGACCTTGCCGATGCCGGACGGCGTGCCGGTGGCGATGATGTCGCCCGGCTCGAGCGTGATCCCCGCCGAGATGACGGAGATCAGCTCCGGCACGCCGAACACCATGTGCCGCGTGTTCGACGACTGCCGCACGACGCCGTCGACCGTCAACGAGAGGTCGAGGTTTCCGGGGTCGTCGATCTCGTCCGCCGTGACCAGGTACGGGCCGCACGGCGCGAACGTGTCGAAGCCCTTGCTGTGGTCCCACGGCTGGTTCTTCTCGATCGCGACCAGCTGCAGGTCACGCGCCGTCATGTCGTTGAGGACGGTGTAGCCCAGCACGACGTCCCGCCAGTCGGAGACCGCGACGTCGCGCGCACGCGTGCCGATGACGACGGCCAGCTCGACCTCGAAGTCCAGCCGCGACGACCGCGCCGGGCAGCGGACGGTCTCGCCGTGGGGGAGCAGCGACGACGGCGGCTTGAAGAAGATCACCGGCTCGGACGGGACGGCCTGGGCGCCCTCCTCGGCGTGCGCGACGTAGTTGAGCGCGACGCAGACGATCTTCTGCGGGCGGGCGACCGGGACCTCGAACCGCGTCGACGCCACCGGGATCCGCGCGGCGGCGCCGTCCGCCGCGAGCGACGCCACCGCGGCCGCCAGCCCGGGCATCGCGGCCAGCGCGACCAGGTCGTCCCCGGCCGCGCCGGCGACGGGCGTCAGATCGAGCAGTGTCTCGTCGTCGATGCGGACGGCGGGGACGACGCCGGCGTCGGTGCGGATACGGCAGAGGAACATCAGTGACCTCCAAGCGGGGACGGAGAAGGCAGCCCGAGCAGCCGGCGGGCGTTCCCGCCGAGCACGAGGGCCAGGTCGGCCGGGTCGAGTCCGGCGCCGAGCACGCGCCCGACGCCGTACCGGGGATCGATGAGGCACGCGTCGGTGCCGTGCAGCACGCGGTCGGCGCCCAGCTCGGACACCAGCCGGCGCAGCCAGCGGCCGGTCATCCAGGAACCGCAGATCTCGGCGAACACCGACGGGTGCCGCAGGCCGACCTCGATGGTGCGGCGGAACCCGTCGACGGTGGCGCCGGAGTGGCCGACGATCAGCGTCAGCTCCGGGTGCCGCGCGGCGACGGCGCCGAACCGCAGCGGGTCGCTGTGCGACGTCCCGGCGAAGCCGTGCGCCAGCACCGGCGCCGCCGCCTCCAGCGCGAGCCGCCACACCCAGTCGAGGCGGGCGTCGTCGATCGGGCAGTCGTGGGTGTCCGGGTGCACCTTGAACCCGCGCACGAGTGGCGAGCGCAGCTGCTCGGCCAGCAGTTCGGCGTCCTGCGGGCGGTTCGGGTTCGCGACCAGCCAGACGGAGAGGCGGTCCGGGTGGGCGGCCGCGGCGGCCAGCGCGGCGGCGTTGCCGGCGGGCGCGTCGCCGCCCCAGATCGCGGCCAGGTGCGAGATGACGGCGTGCCCGGTGCCGGTGCGGTCGTACGCGGCCAGCAGGGCGTCGGCGTCAGGGTGCGGCAGCCACGACGACGGCCAGCGGCCCAGGTGGGCGTGCGCGTCGACGACGTCGGGCTGGTTGGCGACCGTGGGTAGACCCCGCCCGTCCGGGTGGGACCCCACCTTAGGGCTGGGCACCGACAAGGCGCCGTCACCGGCCAGTCCGAGCAGCCGCGCCGCCGTTCCGCCGGCGACGATCGCCCGTTCCGACGGCGACAGCGCGGACCGCTCCAGCAGGAACGCGGGCGCCGCGTCGTCGCGTACCGGCGCGCCGGTGCCGAAGAGCAGCCGCCCGGCGCCGTACCGCGACGCGAACAGCTCCAGCCCGTCCAGTGCGGCGAGATAGGACAGGTCGACGTGCAGCCGCGGCCGCCGGTCCAGGACGGGCAGCGCCTGGCGCAGTGTCCGGTACCCGATCCCGGCCACGACGACGTCGACCTCGGGCAGCGCGGCGCACAACGCGTCGATGCCGCCCCAGTCGGTCTCCTCGAGGTCGACGAACACGGGGAGACCGGCCCGCCGCAGCACGTCACGCAGCGAGCCGGCCTCCGGTCCCGTGAGACTCCAGCCGTGCCGCGACGGCAGCAGCCACACCGCTCGCACCCCGGCCGACGTCAACCGCGCGGGCAGGGTCGCCACCGGCCCGTGCTCCCCGGCGTCGAGGGGACCCAGCACGAACGCCGGCAGCAGCCGCGGATGCCCCTCGATCGCCTTCAGCAGCCCGGCGTTCCCCGACGGCGCGTCGTACGTGACGGCCTCCGCCGACCGCACCAGCGCATGCGACAGCCCGAACCGGTCGACGTGGCGTTCCACGTCGGCGGCCGTCCACGAGGCGGACGCCTCCGACGGCCACGGACCGAGTGCGACGTTGGCGTCGACCCGCGGGCCGCTCATCCGGCGTCCCGCAGGTCGGTGAGCAGTCCGGCCTCGTGCGCCCGGAGCAGGAACGGCAGGTGCCCGCGCCACTCGGCGACGTCGTTGCTCAGCGCCGGGGCCGCCCCGTGCGGCCGGTACCAGCGCGACCCGCCGGCCAGGCCGGCCCGCAGGTAAGCGTCGTCGCCGGTCGCGTCGAAGGCCAGCGCGAGCGCCTCGCGGATCAGGGCGGACCGGTTCGCCCACCGGTAGTCGAACCGGGACAGGTAGACGAAGCTGCCGTCGCGGTTGCGGCCCAGGGTCAGCAGCGCTCGTGCCCCGGCCTCGAACGCGGCCGCGACCTCCGCGGTCGGCTCCAGCTCCTGCAGCCGGGCCAGCCCGATCAGCAGGACGGCGTTCTGCCAGGCGCAGTAGTCGTCGGTGAGACCGAGCCGCATGAGCCAGCGCCCGTCCGGGTGCTGCGCGGCGAGCGCCGCCTTCGCCGTCCGGGCGGCGGCGTCCAGGTAGCCGGACGAACCGGTCGCCGACGCCACCGCACACAGCGCCATCAGCGGCCAGCCGCTGTTGCGCGGCCCGGGCTCCGGCCGGGTCCAGCCGAGGTCGACCAGCCCGACGACGCAGTCGGCCACCCGCCGCGCGGCCTCGACGTACCGGGACTCGCCCGACAGCAGTCCGAACAGCACCAGCCCCTCGGTCCACAGATGACCGGTGTCGATGGACGTCCGCACCGGACCGTCGGCGGTGCGGGCGGACACGTAGTGCACGTGTGCGCGCCCGTGCGCCCGCAGCCCGCCGACCTCGTGCGGATGCACGCTGTGGTGGATGAGGTCGACGTCGCACAGGTGGTCGGCGTAGGCCTGCGCGGAGTCGTAGTACGCCCGCTCCCCGGAGCGCAGGTAGTGCAGCGCCAGCGCGAGCAGCGCGTCGTGCTCGTTGTTGGCGCTGTAGCCGGTGCGCGGGCCGGTGGTGATGCCCTGCACGCTGTCGCCGAAGTCGTGGAAGCCCAGCGACTGCCCCGACTGGTACCAGCCGGACAGCTCCTCGCGGATGTGCGACTCCAGGTTCGGGTACCGCTCCGGCAGGTACGGCAGGTACCCGGGCAGCACGGAGACGACGGCGGGGACCAGCGGCGAGTCCAGCACCGGCCCGGAACGCCGGTCGTCGCCGCCGGTCAGCCGGAGCAGCCGGGTCTTCGCCGCGCCCTGGGTGAGCCGCAGCGGACCGGCGTCGGCCGGCCAGAACCGCACGGTCAGGCCGGACGGCGTCGCCGCGAGGTCGCCGGGGTGGTTCTCGGCGAACCGGTGGACGGCGACGGTGACGTCGTCGCCGGACGGGCGCTGTGCGACCAGCCAGTTCACCGCCTGCCGGCCGTGCAGTTCGGCCCACTCCCAGCGCGACCAGTAGTCCGGGTCGCTGGCGTCCTGCCAGTCCGTCCCGCCCACGACCCGCGACGTCGCGAAGATGCCGCGGGGGTGTCCCTCGCCGCGGTGCTGGACGGCGAACGGCGGCGCGCCGCGGTGGGCCGCCCCGAAGACGCCGCAGACGGCGGTCGCGACGGGCCCGGTGTCCAGCTCGACGGCCCACTCCGAGACTTCGCTCTCCGGCGCGTCGTCGTCGTTGACCAGCCCGACCGAGAGGTCCACCGACGACGCTCCGGCGCGCGCCGTCAGCCGGGCCCGGAACCCCCAGGACGTTCCGTAACGCCCGGCCAGCGAGACCTCCGCCAGCAGCGGTCCGGCCTGAGTGACGGTGACGGAGCCGTCCGGCACCGCTGCGGCGTGCCGGACGCCGTCGCCGCCGGCCAGCAGCACGCGGGCGGCGGGCAGCCCCAGACCCGGCACGGCGACGGTGAACGGGTCCAGCCCGAGCTCGGCCGTGACGACCCCCGTCGTCAGCCGCAGCGACGAGGCACCGGCGGACACCGATACGGCCGGCGGGGGACCAGCCTCACCCGCCGGCCGCACGACCACCTCCGCCGACGCCCGCGCACCGACGGACACCGGGAACGCCAGCCCCGCCCACCCGGCCCGCCGCCACAGCACCTGGTGCGGCACCGGCACGCCGTCGACCAGCACCGCCAGCGGCCCGGCGGCGGACACGGGCACGCCGCACACCACCACCTCGCCGGAGCGGGCGACGCCGATCTCCTCGCTGACGCTCAGCCGTACCTCGCTCATCTCAGCCCTTCAACGCGCCGACACTGACGCCCCGCGCGATGCGTTCCTGCGCGAAGGCGAAGAGCACGAGCATCGGGATCATGGTGATCACCAGGCCCGCGAACAGCTGCACCCAGTTCGCGCTGTACTGCGCGTTCACCGACAGGCCGAGCAGACCCACGGGGATCGTCTGCTGCTCGGGGTCGGTGAGGAACACCAGCGCGAAGAAGAACTCGTTCCAGATCGTCAGCGTGTTGAGCAGCGCCACGCTGGCGATCGCCGGCGACACCTGCGGCAGCACGACGGAGAAGAACGTGCGGGTCGGGGACGCGCCGTCCATGCAGGCGGCCTCCTCCAGCTCCTTCGGCAGTGACTGGAAGAAGCTGCTCAGCAGGTAGATGCTGAACGGGATCTGGGTGGCGATGTACACCAGCACCAGCCCGTGCAGCGAGCCGAGCAGGCCGAGATTGCGCAGCAGGAAGTACAGCGGCACGATCACCAGGAACGCCGGCATCATCAGCCCGCTGAGGAACACCAGCCGCACCACCGACCGGCCCGGGAAGTCCACCCTGGCCAGCACATACGCCGCCATCACCGCGAACAGCAGGCTGACGCCGACGCTGGTGACCGTCACGTAGAGGCTGTTGAGGAAGAACCGGCTGATCTGCGCGCCGTTCCACGCCTCCGCGTAGTTGCCGAACTGCGGGTCCTGCGGCAGCGACCACGGGCTGCTGGAGAAGAACTCCGGGTTCGTCTTCAGCGACACCATGACGCACCAGACGAACGCGCTGACCGAGGTCAGGCAGTACGAGGCGAGCGCGAGGTTGGTGAGGACCCGGCCGGGCCGGACCGGCGGCCGGCGTCGCGGCGGCGCCGGAGCGACCGGCGGGGCCGCGAGAGCGGGCGGGGCGGCGGTCGGGGTCGTCATCAGTACTGCTCGCTTTCGCGCCGGGTGAGCCGCTGGGAGATCAGCGTGAGGACGAGGATCGCCGCGAACAGCACGACGGCGATGGCGGCGGCGTAGCCGAACTCGGACGACGCGAACGCGACCTTGTAGAGGTACGTCCCGATCACCTCGGTGGCGCGCAGCGGGCCGCCGTTCGTCATCGCGATGATGAACGCGAACGTCTGCAGCCCCTGGATCATCCAGAGGATGAGCAGCGTCCGGGTGACCTCCCACATCAGCGGCCAGACGACGTGCCGGAACACCTGGAAGGACGTGGCGCCGTCCAGCGTCGCGGCCTCCTTGAGCTCGGCCGGGACCCGCTCCGCGGCGGCCGCGAAGAACATCATCCACAGCCCGATGCCGTGCCAGACCGTCGCCAGCACCACCATGAGCATCGCCGTCGACGGCCGGCCGAGCAGCTCGACCGAGGCGAGCGAGTCCAGCCCGATCGCGCGCAGCACGCTCTGCACCGCGCCGAAGTTCGGGTCGACCAGGAACTTCCACAGCAACGCCGCCGTCGTCACCGACAGCGCGACCGGCGCCAGGATGAGGAACCGGTACACCCGGCCCAGCCGCATCCGCTGCGTCACGTAGCCGAAGAACATCGCGCCGGGGAACAGCACCAGCGCGCCGAGCACGGTGAACACGATCGTGTTGGTGATCGTGCTGGCGAACAGGGAGTCCTCGGTGAGCCGGGTGAAGTTCGCCGCGCCGGCCCACTCCGGTGCGTTCACGCCGTCCCACTTGGTCAGCGCGACGTAGAACGTCGTGAACGCCGGGTAGAGCATGAACAGCGCGTACAGCACCAGGGCGGGCAGGAGGAACGGCACCACGAGGCGGCGGCGTTGTCGTTCGAGCAGGTTGGGCCGGCTGCGTGGCACCGTCACTCCTCTCCGCGGGGCGGCGGTCAGCCCGCGGCCGACTGCAGGCCGTCGGACATCTGGGCGAGCATGGTGGCGCCGTCGATCTCGCCGAAGAACAGCTGCGCGACCGGCTGCTGGTAGGCGTTCTGCACCTCCTGGCTCTGCGCGAGGATGCCCATGTACGACGGTGCGAAGGCGGCGCCCTGCTCGAGCATCGCGGTGACGTCCTCGAAGCCCTCCGGCGCCGCGATGCCGGTGTAGGCGGAGATGCCGCCGGTGTTCTCGACGTAGGCGGTCTGGTTCTCCGGCTCCGCGACGAACCGCAGCCACGCCACGGCGGCGTCGGGGTTCTGGCCGTCCTGCGCGACGATCTGCCCGTTGGTGCCGCCGAACAGGCCGTCCTGGTCGCCGCTGCCGCCGTCGACGGTCGGGAAGGCGAACGTGCCCACCTCGAAGCCCTCCGGGATGGCGGCGGCCATCTCGCCGATCAGCCACGACCCCATGAGGATCATCGCCGCGTCGCCCTGGAAGAACGACATCTGCGCCGAGGTGAAGTCGACGCCGCGGAAGCCGTCGAGGAAGTACCCGCCGGACACCAGCCGCTCGAGGTCGGCCGCGGCCTCCGCGGCGCCGGGCAGGGACGCCAGCTCGACCTCGCCGGCGATGGCCTGCTGCAGGCCGTCCAGCCCGATGTGCCGCAGAGCCAGGTAGTCCCAGTACATCTGCAGGTACGGCAGGAAGGTGCCGGTGACGGTGAACGGCGCCACGCCGGCCGCCTTCAGCGTGTCCGCGGCGGCGACGAGGTCCTCGAAGGTCTGCGGCGGCTCGATGCCGTGCTCGGCGAACAGCGCGGCGTTGTAGAAGAACTGCAGCGTGGTCACCGATTCCGGCGCACTGTAGATGGTGTCGCCGACGCTGAGCAGCGGGCGCACGCCGGGCAGGATGGCGTCCTCCCACGTGCCGTCGTAGCCCTCCAGCGGCTCCTGCATGGCGTCGGAAAGCGGCAGCACCTGGCCGGCCGTCACCCACGGGCCGCCGTCGGGCGCGGACGCGTCCAGGAAGCCGTAGTTGACGTCCGGCGGGTCGCCGGCGCGCCAGCGCGCCTCGATCTGCGGCACGTCCTGGCCGCCGCCGAAGGTGAGCGTGACGTCGACGCCGGGGTTCCGCGACTCGAACTCCTCGGCCAGACCGGTGAGCCGCTCGTAGTCGGGGGAGCCCTCGGGGTAGAAGCTGACGACCTCGAGGTCGCCGGTGATCTCCGCGGCGGCGTCGCCGCTGGCGCCGCCGCCGTTGGTGCTCTCGGTCTCGGGCTCGTCGCCGGAGTCCGAACTGGTGATGCAGGCCGACAGGCTCAGCATGACGGCGGTCGCCACGGCGGTGGCGCGGAGGAGAGAACGTCTGTTCATCAGTCTGTCTCCACGGTCAGGTCGACCGGCCGGCCGGAGCGCCAGGACTGGTCGATGGCGGCGAGGACCTCGGTGACGTGCACCGAGCTGTCGATCGACACGATCGGCGGCCGGCCGTCGAGCACGGCGTCGACGAAGTGTTCGACGGCACCCGCGATGGAGCCGGACGGCTTGCCGCCGACCCGGCCCGCGAGCTGGTTGCGCGGATAGGCGAACGACTCGTGCGTGGCGAGCTCGATCTGCTCGTGCTTGCGGTCCAGGTGGATCACCGCGTCGCTGAACACGAGCTCGAGGAACGAGTCGGTCATGGTGGGGAAGGTGTCGGGGTAGATCCAGCAGGCCTCGAGGGTGACGACGGCGCCGCCGGACAGCCGCAGCTGGGCCTGGACGGCGTCGGGGGTGTCGATGCCGCGGTCGCGGAGCACGCCGTGCACCGCGGTCGCGTAGACCTCGACCACGTGGTCCTCGAAGTACCAGAGGATCAGGTCGAGGTCGTGCCCGGACAGGAAGAACGACGGCGTCGTCCGGTCCGCCCAGTCCAGCATCTGCGTCGGCACGTAGAGGGTGTCGTTCTTGCGGGCATAGGCGAGCACCGGCCGGCCCAGGGCGCGGCCGGCGGACCGCTCGTGCGCCTGCCAGTAGGCCGGCACCCAGCGGTGGTTGTAGAGCGTCATCGCGGTGACCCCGGCGGATCGCGCCGCGTCCCGGATGCGGCGGGCGTCGTCGACCGTCGTGGCCAGCGGCTTCTCGATCAGCACCGATCTGCCGGCCTCGACGGCGGCCAGCGCCGCCGCGGCGTGCGCGTGGTCCGGCGTCGCGACGAGGACGGCGCCGACGGCGTCGTCGGCGAGCAGCTCGGCCAGGTCGCCGTACACGGGCGCCGGGCCGAACTCGTCCAGGCCGGTGGCCGCCGCGGGGTCGCGGCTGCTCCACCCGGCCACGCGGCTGCGGTGATAGGCGGCGAGCACGGCAGCGTGCTGACGGGCCATGATGCCCGTGCCGACGATGCCCATGCCGAGCTGGTCCACGATGCGTCGTCCTCCCCGTTGGTAGTGCGGCGGAGCCGTCACGCTAGAGGCCGCCCGACGGCGCCAACAAGCGCGGTTCGTGTCGTCCCGGGCCCGTAGTTGTCCTGTTCCGCCGGCGCGGCGCGACGCGGTTGACACGCCCGTGACGAGGGACTCTACGGTCGGACCACAGCAGATCGAGGAGGATCGATGACGAACCCGACCGTCGCCGCAGGCCCCCGCACGCCGCTGCGGCGCGGCGCCGAGCTGGCCGCCCGAGCGAGCCGCGTGCTGCCCGCCGGTGTGTCCAGCGACGCCCGGCGCGGCCTGCCCGAGCCGGTCTACGTCGACCACGCCGCCGGTGCGCACCTGACCGACGTCGACGGCAACGACTACGTCGACTACGTGCTCGGCCAGGGCCCGATGATCCTCGGGCACAGCGCGCCCGAGGTGGTCGAGGCGGTCACCCGCCAGGTCGCTCGCGGCCAGGCCTACGCCGGCCAGCACCCGCTGGAGATCGAGGCGGCCGAGCTGGTCCAGGCGATGGTGCCGGGCGCGGACCTGGTGCGGTTCAACACCGTCGGCTCCGAGGCGGTCGTCGGCGCGTGGCGGCTGGCGCGCGGGCTCACCGGCCGGCAGAAGATCCTCAAGTTCGAGGGCCACTACCACGGCTGGCTCGACGCCGCGCTGTGGAGCCTGCACCCGCCGGTCGACGCGGCCGGTCCGGCGCGGACCCCGGTCCCGGTGCCGGGCAGCGGTGGACAGCAGGCCAGCGCCGCCGGCGACCTCGTCCTCGCGCCGTGGAACGACCTCGACGCGTTCACCGCGCTGTTGTCGGCACACCGCGACGAGATCGCGGCCGTCGTCATGGAGCCGCTGCTGTGCAACACCGGCTGCATCGCGCCGGTGCCGGGCTTCCTCGAAGCGGTGCGCGATCAGACCGCCGAGGCCGGGGCGCTGCTGGTGTTCGACGAGGTCATCACCGGGTTCCGGCTGGCCCGCGGTGGTGCGCAGGAGTGGTTCGGCGTGGTCCCGGACCTCGCGGTGTACGGCAAGGCCATCGCCGGCGGGCTGCCGGTCGCCGCCATCGCCGGCCGCGCCGAGGTGATGGACCAGATCACCGCCGGCACCGTCGGCCACGCCGGCACGTTCAACAGCAACCCGATCGGCATGGCCGCGACCGTCGCGACGCTCGGCCGGCTGCAGCGCGACGGCGACGAGCTGTACCCGCGGCTGCGGTCGCTCGGGGAGCGGCTGATGTCCGGCCTTCGCGACGCCGCCGCCACGGCCGGCGTGCCGATGCTGGTCGACGGACCCGGCCCGGTCTTCCAGACGTACCTGACCAGCGCCGACGCGGTGCGCGACTACCGCGACTTCGCCGCGACCGACCGGGCCGGCATGGCCCGGCTGCACGCCGCGTTGCTGCGTCGCGGCGTCAACATCGTGCCGCGCGGCCTGTGGTTCCTGTCCGCCGCGCACACCGACGACGACGTCGACCGCACCCTCGAGGTCGTCGCGGACATCTTCCGCGACTGGTAACCATCCTCCGCCGCGGCTTACCCCCGTTGATCTTGGAGTTCTTCGGCCAACGTGGACCGGAATGTCCGATAGATGGACGAATAACTCCAAGATCAACGGGGGCGGGCGGACTGCGCAAGTTCGGGGGACCGGAGGGCAAGCAGGCGTCCTGTCCGCCGGCGGTTCGGTCCCTAGCGTCTGGGGCATCCATCGACCCAGGGAGCCCGCATGCCTGTTCGTCGTTCCCGCACCATCCTGCTCGCCGCGGCCACCGTCGCCGCGGTCCTCTCCGGCGCCGGCGGGTCCGCGGCCGCCGACCCGGATCCGCCCGCCGTCGTCCGCGCCTCGGTGATCTCCGACGACCTCGCGGTCACCAACGTCGTGCCCACGTGGGGCGCGCAGATCCCGAAGGTCGTCTACGACGGCAGCTGGTACTACGCCGCGACGCTGGACGGCGACGGCGCCCAGTACCCGTGGTCGGCGCAGGTGTGGCGCTCGCGTAACGGGACCGTCTGGACGCCCGTCGTCCGGCTGCCCGGGCACGTGTACCAGCCGGTCGGCCTGCTCGTGGACGGCGAGGGCGACCTGCACCTGCAGGTGGCCTGCTACACCGGCGCCGAGTGCTACCCGGGCGTCGAGCCGGCGCCGGGGGCCGACCTCGGCGCCGTCTACCCGGTGCGGCTGGAGTTCACCGAGCGCCGGCCGGACGGCTCCGTGGACTTCGCCGACTTCACCGACCACACGGTCCGCGCGTCCGGCAGCGAGCGCTACTACCAGGGCCTGGCGATCGACGCGTCCGGCCGCTACCTGTACTCGGCGTACGCCGTCGACGGCTGGGACCTGCGGGTCAACGTCTTCGACACGGTCACCGGGCAGGACGTGCACACCAGCGACGTCGGCAGCCCGCCGGCCGGGCGCGCCTGGCTCTACCCGCGGGTGCAGCCGGGCACGGCTCCCGGCGAGGTGTCGCTCAGCTTCAGCCAGTACGTCCTCGGCGGCGCGAACTCCGCCTACCTGGACGCGGCGCTGCTGTTCTCGTCCGACGACGGCGGCCGCACGTTCGCGCACCAGGAAGTGCTGACGTCGAACCCGGCGCCGGACGGTGACGGCAACTGGGTCGACGCCTCCGACCTGACGGTGGACGCGACCGGTGAGATCCACACCGTCTTCTACCGGCGTGACGGCGGCGTCGGGACGCTCTACTACCAGCGCGGGCTGGACGGCGACGCGGTACCCGTCGGCGCCATGGACAACCACTCGCAGATCCTGGTCGCGCCGGACGGCGAGATCAGCGTGTTCTCCAGCGAGGGCGCCGCGCTCGTCGTCGCCACCAGCACCGACGGCGTGGCCTGGTCGATCACGCACCACACGATCCCCGGGGTCGCCGCCGCGCTGTGGCCGAACCTGCTCAGCGACCGTCAGGGCAGCCGGGTCCCGCCCGGCTTCGGCGGTCGGCGGCCGGCCACCGGGATGCTGATGGCCGGGCAGACCACCGGCGACGCGGCGTTCCACCCGCTGCTGTTCGTCCGCTACCGGGACTGACCGGGTCAACAGCGCATCGCCTCGACGGCCTCGGGGTCGATCTCGACCCCGAGGCCCGGGCGGTCCGGCGGGATCAGCACGCCGCCGGCGATGACCGGCGGCTCGGCCACGATGTCGCGGACGTAGCGCAGCGGCCCGACCACGTCGGACTCGTAGGCCAGGTTGGCCACGACGACGCCGGCATGAGCGCACGCGGCGGTCGCGAGGCCCAGCTCGCACTGGCTGCCCAGCAGGCCGGTCAGCCCGGCGGCCTCGGCGGCGGCGAACGCCTTCACCGCCTGCAGCGGCCCGCCCATCTCGGTCACGTAGACGTTGAGCACGTCGGCGGCGCCGCGGCGGACGATCTCGCCGACGTCGCGCAGCTCCCAGCAGGACTCGTCCAGCAGCAGCGGCGTCTCCAGCCGGTCCCGCAGGCGGGCCAGCTCGTCGAGGTCACGCGGCGGCAGCGGCTGTTCGATCAGCTGCAGCCCGTGCCGTTCCAGCGGACGCAGCGCGGCCAGGGCCTGCGTGGCGCTGCGGTAGGCCATGTTCGCGTCGACCTTGATCGCGATGTCGTCACCGACGGCGGCGCGCACGGCCGCGACCACCGCGTCGTCGATCCGGCCGGGCCGGCCGATCTTCAGCTTCACGGTGGGGAAGCCGGCCGCGACCGCCTCCTCCGCGGCGGCGACGGTCGCCTCGGCCGAGCCCCACGGGATCGGCCAGGCCACGGGGACGGCGTCGCGGGCGCGGCCGCCGAGCAGCTGGTAGGCGGGCAGGCCGTGCGCCTTGCCGGCCACGTCCAGCAGCGCCATCTCGACAGCGGCCCGGGCCGCGTGCCCGCCGTCCATCGGCAGCGGCAGCCGCCGTTCCATCGCGGCGGCGCAGCGCGGCAGGTCGCGCGGGTCGAGTCCGGCGACCGCGGGGCCGAGGATCAGCTCGACGTCCTGGCACAGGCCGCGGCCGACCCGGCCCCACGACATCGCGATCTCGCCCCAGCCGGTCAGCCCCTCGTCGGTGTCGACCCGCACGACGCCGAACTCCGACACGTCGATCGAACCCTGGGTCGCCACCATCGGGGTGCGGCGCTGCGCGCGGATCGGGACGGCCGTCACCGAGGTGATCTTCATGCGGGGTCCTCCTGTCGCTGGGCGTCGCTTCGATCCTGTCGACGCGGGCCGGATGCGCCAGGCCGGTTCTTGCCCAGTCGCAGCGCCACCTCGATGCGGCCCGCGTCCGGCACCACCGCCGCGACGGGGTACGCGCGCGGGTCGGACTCGACGACATCGAGCAGGCCGTAGCCGGCCCGCAGGTCCGGGCGGTGGCCGTCAGCCGTCACGTCGGTGACGGTCCCGGTCGTGACGGCGGGCGTCGCGGCCGTCGCCCACCACCAGCGCCGTGGCCGCCCGTCCAGCCGGACGACGGTGACCGCGCGCCGGCGCCGGTCCAGGGTGAGCCGCAGCAGCTGCCGGCCGGTCGCGTCGGCGCCCGTGACGACCGCGACGTCGCCCACCTCGGCCACCCGGAGCACGGCGGGCTCCAGGCCGGCCGGCTCGGTGCGGTAGACCCCGGAGCCGGTGCGCCGCGACTCCGCGACGTCGACGACGGTCTCCGGTGTGAGGTCGGCGAACGCGCACTCGCCGTCGGCCCAGACGGTGACCTTGCCGCGGCGGACCGTGACGGCGACCGAGCCCGGGCCCCAGCCGGAGCGGACGTGCGCCTCGCCGAGCGTGGGGGAGTGCCAGGTCGGCGCCGCCGGCTCGGCAGCGCCGCCGGCGTCACCCGGGTGCCAGAGCGCGGCGTAGGCGTTCCACGAGAAGGACAGCTGCTCGCCGCGGCGCGGCGTCCGGGCCGGCCAGACCTCCATGCGCCCGGCGGCGTCCTCCCGGGCGGCGACGGCGGCCAGCCCGGCGTCGCCGCGTTCACGGGCCAGCAGCGACAACACCGCGCTGATGCCGGTGCTGGGCGCGTAGTGCGGCTGCCCGTCCGCCGTCGCCGTGCGCCGCGGCAGGTACACCGCCAGGCCTGGCGCCGGGTCCAGCGACCGGGCGTGCGCCGTCAGCAGGTCGTGTCCGGTGACCCGGCGCAGCGGCTCGAGGAACTGCAACTGGCTGAGCACGGTCGACGCCCAGAACTCCATGCCCTCGGGCGCGCCGCCGTCGGCGGCGAGCGCGCCGGGCAGCAGGTGCTCCCGGAACTGCCGCTCGGCGTCGTCGACCCACGCCGCGGCCTCCGGCAGGCGCCCGAGCAGCGCCAGCGCGCCGACGCCGAACGCGGACCACTCGACACTGGAGTGGTGCGGGGAGTGCCGGCCGGCGCCGGTGCCGACGGGTCCCCGGATCGCGGGCCGCGCGAACCAGTCCGCCGCCAGCCGGCGCAGGCAGTCCGCCAGCACTCCGGCCACGTCGTCGGCCACCGCGGACGGGAGCGCGCCGGCCAGGCAGTCGTACCCGACCGCGAGCGCCTTGACGACGCGCGTCGTGGCGTAGGCGGTCCCGTAGTCCGGGGCCAGCCGGGCCTCGGGCCGCCACCGCCGCGCCGTCCCCGCGAGCCGGGCGACCGCAGCGTCCGTCACCGCCGGTGAGCTGCTGACCAGCGACGTCAGCGCGAGGTGCTCGAGTACGGCGGCGTCGGTCATGATCGCCCAGAACCGGTCGTAGAGGTTCTCGTACACCGGGTCGTCGTCGGCGGGCGCGATCCAGTCCCCGTCCACCGGACGCGTCGCCCAGGCCCGTGCGTCCGTCAGCATGCCGGCCAGCGTCCGGGCCCGGAACCCGGCGGCCGGGCCGTCCGGCGGGGCGTACAGACGGGGGCTCACCGCTGCGCCAGGAAGTGGTCCAGCACGTTGCGGGTCACCGCCGAGACGACGTCGTCGGCCAGCAGCGACATGACGAACGCGATCGACCCGGCGGACACGACCTCGCCGTGTCCGAGTGCCGGCACGTGCACCAGATGCGCGCCGCCGCCGCCGGCGTTCACGCCGCGGGCCAGCAGCGTCGTGCCTGGCGGTGAGTGCGGCGAGAGCTTGTCCGTCTCGTGGCCGGACGCCCCGCCGAGGATGCGGCCGTTCAGCGACTCCCGGCCGAACAGCTCGCCCCCGCGCAGCCCGGTCCCGGCGAACGCCCAGTGGTCCGGCGCGACCACCTCGTACGGCGCCGCCGTCAGCAGGCCGCGCTGGTCGTAGCCGACGCCGAGCAGCGCCGCCTCGGGCTCGCGCCGGTGGGTGAACCGGCTCCAGTCCGGGCCGTCGCCGGGGCCGAGCTCGCGGGTGTCGCCGTTGTGGACGACCATGCGGTCGCCGTCGAGCAGCTCGACCTCGCAGTTGAGCCCGTTGCCGCCGAGGTGCAGCAGCCGGCCGCCGGCGTGCACCCAGTCGCGGACCTGCTCGAACATGCCGTACGTCCAGTACTCGGGGTGGCAGCCGAGCACCAGCACGCGATAGGCGTCCAGCGGCACCTCGCCGCGGTCCAGCCGCGACTCCGCGTACAGGTCGTGCCCGATGCCCTGCCGCTCGAGCCAGGCCAGCAACCGCCAGTCCGCCGCGGCCAGGTGCGGGCCGGACCGGGTGGTCGTGGGTCCGTCGACGTCCTCGGCGAGTGGGATGCTGGCGTCCGGGTCCGGGCGGCGCAGCGACAGCGGCGGGTAGTGCTCGTCCTCCCACTCGCCGCGCTCCGGCGTCGCGTAGAACGCGAGGTCCTGGCGCCGCGACACCGCGGGCGCCCCCGGCAGCCCGGCCGGGTTGAGGTAGTTGCTGCGCCCGCCGAAGGAGTTGTAGGCGGCCCAGGTCAGGTCGCTGGCCAGCACCGCCACCCGCGCCGTGGGGGAGGACGGCGAGACGATCCACGGCAGCCCGTGGAATCCGCCGCCGTCGTCGTCGACGTGCACGAAGTACAGGCCGCCGCGTTCCGGCGCGACCACGCGCTGGCCGGGGAACTCGCCCGGCGACCAGTCCACGCCGGACCCCGCCACGTCGCCGTCGGGCAGCGGGACGGCCGTGGCGCCGGGCTCGTGCTCGCCGACACCGAGCGGTGCGACGTGCTCGCGCGAGGAGCCGTAGCGCCACAGCGACAGCCGGTACGGCCGCGGGCACGAGACGCGGATCTCCGCCGTGCCGCCCGACGTCGACTCCTTCGGCCAGACGAACCCGTAGGTGCGCTCGGCGAGCAGCCGGAACCGCACCGGCTCGGCCCCGACGAGCGCGGTGGTGCGCTTCGGACCGTAGCCGTCGCGCGCGAGCACGACGTCGTACCGGCCGGGCGCCACCTCGGCGTCGACACGGCCGCCGGCGCTGGACCGGCAGCCCACCGGGACACCGTCGCCGCCGGTCAGCTCGACGGCGGCGTCCGCGATGGCGACGTCGTTCTCATCGCTGACGTACCCCACTAACATGTGCCCTCCGACAGTGAACCTAGGTTCGAGGTGGAGTGATGATCGCAGAGGTGACGACGGCGGACGTGCGGGCCGCCGCCGATCGGCTCGGGCTGGCCGGTCGCGCGGTCTGCCTGCACTCGTCGCTGTCGTCGTTCGGCCGGGTGCGCGGGGGAGCGGACGCCCTCGTCGACGGCCTGCTGGCCGGCGGCGGCACGGTGCTGGTGCCGACGGCGAGCGCGGGATTCGCGGCGCCGCCGCCGGCCGGACACGTCCCGTTGCCGCACAACAGTGAGGACGACGGCTCCATCCCGGCGGTCGCGCCTCCCACCGGGTACGACCCGGCCGGCGACATCGTCGACCGGGAGATGGGCGCGATCCCGCGGGCCGTGCTGGCGCGGCCCGGCCGGTTCCGCGGCGCCAACCCGCTCTCGTCGTTCGCCGCGGTGGGCCCGCTGGCCCGGGACCTGGTCGCCGGGCAGAGCGCGGAGGACGTGTTCGCGCCGCTGCGCGAGCTGGCGGTCCGTGACGGCGCGGTGCTGCTGGCCGGGGTCGGGCTGGACGCGCTGACGCTGCTGCACGCCGCCGAGGAGGACGCCGGGCTGGCGCCGATGGTGCGCTGGGCCCGGGTCGCCGGCGTGCCGGGCGCCGTGCCGACCCGGCACGGCGGCTGCTCCCGCGGGTTCGAGCGGCTTGCGCCGGACCTGGCGACGCTGGAGCGCAGGGACGTGGTCGGCGCGAGCCGGTGGCGCGTGTATCCGGCGGCCGGGGTGCTGTCCGCCGGGGCGGACGTGTTCCGGCGCGACCCGCTGGCCGGGATCTGCGGCCGCCCGCACTGCCGGCGCTGCGCCGCCCGGCTCATCGAGGCGCGGCCCCGCTGACCGCCGCGCCTCGCAGCGCCGGATTCTCGGCCATGAGCCGTTCCAGCCCGGCCCGCTGCTCGGCCGTCAACGGCAGCAGCGGCGTGCGGCAGTGCCCGCCGAACTCGCCTCGGATCTCCAGCATCGACCGGTAGAGCGCCAGGTCGCCGACCTGGCCGAGCGGCCGCCGCGTGTAGAGGTAGCGGTACTGGCGGATCGCCGCCGCCCAGCGGCGGGCCGTCTCCAGGTCGCCGGCCCGCACGGCGTCGTACAGCGCGAGCGCCTCCGTCAGCGCCACGTTCAGGACCCCGCTGATCCAGCCGTGCGCGCCCTCGGCCAGCCCGGACAGCGGCGCCATGAAGCCGCCGTAGAACACGGCGAAGTCCGGGCCGGTCTCGTCGATCACCTCGGGCACCTGGTGGACGGTCGGGAAGGTGCTCTTCACGCCGTGGATGACGCCTTCGCGGTAGAGCAGGCCGACGTCGACGGCGTCCAACTCCGTGGTGCCGCTGTTGGCGGGGTTGTTGTACAGCAGCACCGGCACCGGGCTGGCCGCGCCGACCGTGCGGATGTGCGCGAGCACCTCCTCGCGGTGCGGGCGCATGTAGTAGGGGAGGATCACCAGCACGGCGGCCGCGCCTTCGGCGGCGGCCGCCCGGGTCAGCTCCACCGACTCGGCGGTCGACGCGGTTCCGGTGCCGGCCACGACCGGCACCCGGCCGTCCGTCGCGGCGACCGCCGTCGCCACCAGCCGTACCTTCTCGCCGGGCGACATCGCGACGAACTCGCCGCTGGTCCCGGCCACCACGAGGCCGTGCGCACCGGCGTCGACCAGCGACTCCAGGTGGCGGCGGGTGGCCGGCTCGTCCAGCCGGCCGGCCTCGTCGAACATCGTCAGGCTCGCGGGGAACACCCCGGACAGAGAGAAGCCGTCGCTCATGCCGTAACCCAATCCTTACATAGGACCTATGTCAAGAGACTTGACTACACTTTGACGGTGAACCTAGGGTCCCGTCCATCCCCTCCGGCGGATCGACCACTGAGGAGTGCGTGATGTCGAAGCGTCAGTTCCGAGTCCTGGCCGCTGGGCTGGTCACCGCAGTCGTGCTGGCCGGCTGCGGCGGTGGCTCGACCAGTGATCCGGCCGCGGGTGACGGCGGCGGCAGCCAGCCCACCGGGCCCTTGCGGATGCTCGGAGTGGAGCCCACCCAGGGCTTCGACCCGTCCACCGCGTTCGCCGACGCCTCCCGCGTCCCGATGGCGATGATGTACGAAACCCTCACCGAACGCGACGCCGAGGGCGAGATCGTCGGCGCCCTCGCGGAGTCGTGGGAGATCTCCGACGACGGCACGGTCTACACGTTCACGTTGCGCGACGGCATCGCGTTCAGCGACGGCTCGCCGATCACCGCCGCCGATGTCGTGTTCTCGTTCGAGCGGATGAAGACCGGCGAGGCGCTGCAGGCGCAGCTGGCCACGCTGACGTCCGTCGAGGCCGTCGACGACAGCACCGTCCGGTTCACCCTGTCCGGCCCGATGAGCACGTTCCCCGCGCTGGTCGGCCGTCCGGCCAACGCCGCGATCCTGTCCGAGGCCGCGGTCAGCGCCGACCCCGACTACTTCACCATGCCGACCATCACGTCCGGCCCTTGGTCGCTGACGGAGTACACGCCCAAGAGCCAGATGACGTTCACGGCGAACGAGCACTACTTCAAGCCGCCGGGCATCGAGACCGTCCAGGTGTCGTTCAACAACGACCCGACGGCCAACGCCGCCGCCCTGGAGTCCGGCTCGGCCGACCTCGCCGGCGTCGCCTACTCCGACGCCGAGCGGCTCAAGACCGAGGGCACCCTGCAGGTCGTCCAGTCCGACCAGCTCGCCCCGCTGTTCTGGGGCTGGGACCGGACCAAGGCGCCGTTCGACAACAAGGACGTGCGCCAGGCCGTCGCCTGGGCCGTCGACCGCGAGGGCAAGCAGGAGGCCTGCTGGTTCGGCACGGGCGGTGTCACCTACGGCAACATCCTGCGGCCGTGGGACCCGGCGTACGAGGAGATCAACACCTACCAGGCCGGCAGCCGCGAGGACGCCCTCGCCGAGGCCGCGAGCCTGCTCGACGCGGCCGGCTGGGTCGAGCCCGACGGGGGCGGCACCCGGGTGGCCGAGGGCGTCGACGGCGTCGAGGACGGCACCCCGCTGGCCTTCGAGGTGCCGTACGAGGGCAACTGGCCCGCCGCGGAGTGCCACGTGCAGATCCTGCAGCAGAACCTGCAGGAGGCCGGCATCGAGGTGACGCCGCGCAAGTACGACCCGGCCGCCTACTGGGGCGACGTCTCCGCCGGAGCGTTCACCATGTACCACGGCGGCGCCGGCGCGGCCGACTCGATGGACCTCTACGCGAACTGGTTCGCCACGGGCGGCTCGCTCACGGCGCTGACGACCCACCTCGACGACCCGGAGATCAACGCGAAGGTCACCGAGGCACAGCAGGTCGACGAGGCCACCTCGATCCAGATCATCAAGGAGCTGGAGGAATGGCAGGCCGACGAGCTCCCGATGCTGGTCGTCGGCTACCAGTGGCCGCAGGTCGGCATGACCCAGCGGGTGCAGAACTACAAGCCCGGTGTCGACGCCGACTCGTACACCCTGGTGGAAGCGACGCTCAGCGAGTGACGCACACTGCCGACCAGGGAGGGAGGTGCCCGTGGTCCAGTACGTCGCGCGACGCCTCTTGCTCGCCGTCCCGCTGCTGTTCGGGCTGAGCATCCTGGCCTTCGCCTACGTCCGGGTCATCCCGGGCGACCCGGTGACCGCGATGCTCGGCGTGAACAGCGACCCCGAGCTGGTCGCGCGGCTGCGCGACCAGCTCGGGCTGGACGAGCCGTGGTACCAGCAGTACCTCAGCTGGCTGGGCAACGTCGTGACCGGCGACTTCGGGATCTCGTACCGATCCCGGATGCCGGTCTCGCAGATCCTGATCGACCGGATCCCGGCGACGCTCGAGCTGGCGCTCGGCGGGCTGGTGGTGGGCCTGCTGATCGCCATCCCGGCCGGGCTGTACGCCGGGTTCCGGCGCGGCAGCCGAGCCGACAACGTCATCACCGGCGCCACGCTGGTCGGCCTGGCGACGCCCGGGTTCTGGCTGGGGACGCTGCTCATGCTGCTGCTGGCGCTGCAGCTGGGCTGGCTGCCGAGCCAGGGCTACGTGCCGTTCGGCGTCGACCCGGCGCAGAACCTGCGGCTGCTGGTGCTGCCCAGCCTCACGCTCGGGCTGGCGATCGCGCCGTACCTCGCCCGGCTCACCCGCACCGCCGTCGTCGAGACCGGCGGCGAGCCGAGCGTCTCCTACGCGCGGGCCCAGGGCCTGCCCGAGGGGACGGTGGCCCGCACGGTCGTGCTGCGCATCTCGATGCCGTCGCTGATCGTGGCCATCGCGCTGACCGTCGGTTTCCTGCTGGCCGGTTCGATCATCGTCGAGGAGCTGTTCAACTGGCCCGGCATGGGCCGGCTGGTCGCGGCCGGCGTCAGCGAGCGCGACTACCCGATGATCCAGGCGCTCATGCTGGTCTACGGCGCGATCTTCATCGTGGTGAACGTCGTGGCCGAGGTCCTGCAGGGCCTGCTGGACCCACGGGTGAGGCTCACGTGAGCGCCGTCGCGGCGGTGGCGGCGACCGTCGACGGCCCGCGGACGAAGCGGCGCTGGAAGCCGATCGTCGGCGGCGGGCTGCTCGGGATCCTGGCGCTGTTCATGCTGGTCGGGCCGCTGATCTCCGGATACGACCCGAACGCGACGGACCTGACCGCGCGGTTCTCCGGGCCGAGCGCCGAGCATTGGCTCGGCACCGACGACCTCGGCCGCGACCTGTTCACCCGGATGGCGGTCGGCGGCCGGATGACGATCTTGATCGCGCTCGGCGCGGTCGCGCTGGCGTCGGCCATCGCGGTCCCGCTCGGCCTGCTCACCGGGTACCTCGGCGGCTGGGTCGACCTCGCCGTCATGCGGGTCGTCGACCTCTTCTTCGCCATCCCGACACTGCTGGTCGCGATCGGCATCGTCGGCATCTTCGGCCCGTCGTTCACGACGACGATGCTGGCGCTCGGGCTGGCGTTCTGGCCGTTCTACGCCAGGCTGGTGCGCAGCGCCGTCGTCGGCGTCCGCGACCTCGCCTACACCGACGCGGCCCGGGTGATCGGCGCCGGGCGGTGGCGGATCATCCGCAAGGAGATCGTGCCGGCGCTGCTGCCGCTGCTCATCGTCCAGACGACGGTGCTGCTCGGCTTCGCCGTGCTCGACGAGGCCGGCCTCGGCTTCCTCGGGCTGGGCGTGCAGCCGCCGGACGCGTCGTGGGGTTCACTGCTCGCGCAGTCGCGCGGGTTCGTGCTCAGCCATCCGTGGATCGGCGTCATCGCCGGCGTCCCGATCCTGCTGGTCGTCCTCGGCATCAACATCATGGCCGACGTGCTGCGCGACCGGCTCGACCCCCAGGGGGCCAGCACATGACCGGTGACCAGCCGCTGCTGAGCGTGCGCGACCTCGCGGTGGAGTTCGGCCGGGGCACCCGGGTGTCCCGGCCTGTCGACGGCGTCGGCTTCGAGGTCGGCGAGCGCGAGATCGTCGGCATCGTGGGAGAGTCCGGGTGCGGCAAGAGCCTGACACTGCTCGCGCTGCTCGGCCTGCTGCCGTCCGGCGGCCGGGTGGTGAACGGCAGCATCACGTTCGGCGGCCGTGACCTGCGCGGCGCCGACCCGTCCGTCCTGCGCTCGCTGCGCGGGCGGCAGGTGGCGCTGATCCCGTCCGACGCGGGCGCCGCGCTGAACCCCGTGGCGCGGGTCGGCAAGCAGCTGCGGCTCAGCCTGCGCACCCACCATCCCGACCTCACCGCGCAGCAGCGCCGCGGCCGGGCACTGGACGCGCTGCGGCGGGCTCGGCTGGCCCGGCCGGAGCAGGCGCTGGCGGCGTACCCGCACGAGCTCAGCGGCGGCATGCAGCAGCGGTCGGCGATCGCGCTGGGGCTGCAGAACGAGCCGCGGCTGCTGCTGGCGGACGAACCGACCACCGCGCTGGACGTGTCGATCCAGGCGGAGATCCTGCGGCTGCTGGTGCAGCTGCGCGACGAGCTGGGCACCGCGATCGTCTTCGTCACGCACGACATCAGCACGGTCCGCGAGATCTGCGACCGCGTCGTCGTCATGTACGCCGGCCAGGTCGTCGAGCAGGGCGGTGTCGAGGACGTGCTGACGTCCCCGCGGCACCCGTACACCGCGGCCCTGCTCGGGAGCATCCCGCCGCTCGGAGGCGTGCCGCCGGAGCAGCTGGAGACCGTGCCCGGAATGCCGCCGGACCCGGCGGCCTGGCCCGGCGGCTGCCGGTTCCAGGCCCGGTGCCGCCGGTTCACCGAGCTGGGCGAGCCGGACGAGTGCACGTCGACCTGGCCCGGCAGCGCCGACGGCCTGGCGCTGGGCGCCGCCTGTCACTTCCCATTGGAAGGGGTGCGCCGATGACCGAGCCGCTGCTGTCCATCGAGCGGGTGTCGCACGAGTTCGGCGCCCGCCGCGCGCTGCTCCCGGGCCGCCGTACGCACCTCGCCGTCGACGACGTCTCGCTGACCATCGGCGCCGGCGAGTCGGTGGCGCTGGTCGGCGAGAGCGGATCCGGCAAGACGACGCTGGGCCGGGTGGTCGCGAAGCTGATCACGCCCACGGCCGGCCGGGTGCTGGTCGACGGCCGCGACGTCGGCGCGCTGAGCGGCCGCGAGCTGCTGGCCTACCGGCGCACCGTCCAGATGATCTTCCAGAACACCCAGCACGCGTTCAACCCGCGGCGCAGGATCCGCGACATCCTGGCCGACCCGTACGAGATCCACGGGCTGCCCGCGCCGGACGGCCGCGACGCCGCGCTCGGTGAGCTGCTGGAGCGGGTCGGCCTGCACGCGTCGATGCTGGACCGCTACCCGCACCAGTTCAGCGGCGGGCAGCGCCAGCGCGTCGGCATCGCCCGGGCGCTGAGTCTCGGCCCGCGGCTGATCGTCGCTGACGAGCCGGTCTCCGCGCTGGACGTGTCCGTTCAGGCGCAGGTCCTCAACCTGTTCGCCCGGCTACGCCGCGAGCTGGGGTTGTCGCTGCTGTTCATCAGCCACGACCTGCGTGCCGTCTACTTCCTGTGCGAGCGCATCGCGGTGCTCTACCAGGGCCGGCTGGTCGAGGTCGCGCCGCGCGAGCGGCTGCTGGAGCACCCGCTGCACCCGTACTCGCGCCGGCTCATCGCGGCCGTGCCCGGGCTGGGTGAGCGGGACAGCGCCGAGGTGAGCCAGGCGGAGGCGCCCGGCCCGGCGCCCGCGCCCGGAGTGGCCGCCGAGTCGCCGGCGGCCGCCGCGGGCTGCCACTACGCGTCGCGCTGCCCGCTGTACGCCCGGCTGGGCGCGCCGGAGCGGTGCCGGGCCGAACGGCCCGCGCTGCGGCCGGCCGCCGGAGGGTCGGCGGTCGCCTGTCACTTCGCGACGGAGGGCGAGGAGCCGGGCGCGAACGTCTCGTCGGTGGTGTCGGAGGAGGTCGGGTGAGAATCGCAGTCGTCGGGATCGGCCTGATGGGCCGGCCCGTGGCGCAACGGCTGGTCGACGCGGGCCACGAGGTCGTCGTCCACTCGCGGCGGAAGGAGAGCGCCGAGCCCGTGCTCGCGGCCGGCGCGGCGTGGGCGGACTCCGCGGCGGCGGCCGGCGACGCCGCGGGCCTCGCGATCACGTTCCTGCCGGACCCGGCGACCGTCGAGGACGCCGTCCTGGGCCCGTCGGGGCTGCTGGCCGCGGCCACGCCGCCCGCCGTCGTCGCCGACATGTCCACCAGCCCGCCGGAGCTGGCCCGCCGGCTGGCTGCCGCGGCGGCCGAGCGCGGTGTGGCCGCACTGGACGCGCCGGTCTCCGGCGGCCCGATGGGCGCGGCCGGCGGCACGCTGACGATCATGGCCGGCGGCTCGGACGCGGCGTTCGCGCTGGCCCGGCCGGCGTTCGAGATGCTGGGCACACCGGTGCTGATCGGCGGCCCGGGCACCGGGCAGAGCGTCAAGCTGGTGAACCAGCTGCTGATCGGCGGGATCGCCGGCGGCATCGCCGACGCGTGGGCACTGGCCGGCGCGCTCGGCCTGGACGCGGAGGTCGTCGCCGACGTCGTCGGGCGTGGGCTGGGCGCCGGGCCGCTGCTGGAGTTCATGTGGCCGCGGCTGATCCGTGGCGACCTCGCGCCCGGCTTCAAGATCGACCACATGATCAAGGACCTCACTCTGGCGCTGGCCGCGGGCGACGAGCAGACGCTGGACCTCGCGGCCGGCCGCTCGGCGCGCGAGCGGTACCGCTGGCTGTCCGAGTCCGGCGACGGCGACCTGGGCACCCAGGCGCTGTACCGGCACGCCGTCCGGGCCCGGCCCGGAACCCCGCCCATCGTCGAGGAGGACGAGCGACCATGACCTCGCTGCGGCTGCCCGGCCGCTACTACCGGCTGTACCCGACCATCGACGCGCCGCTCGGTCACGCCGAGGAGCCGCTGGACCTCGGGCTCGACGACACCGCGCTGCTGATCGTCGACGTGTACGGCGCCGGCTTCGACGACGACGTGCCCGAGGGCCTGGACGGCATCTACGAGGTCGACGCCGAGACCCGCGACATCGTCCGCAACCGGATCCGGCCGGTCAAGGACGCCGCCCGCGCGATCGGGCTGCCCACCGTCTACCTGACGAACTACCTGTCGCCCGGCATCGACGCGGGCAACGAGTGGCGCAACCTGTCGCAGCGGGTCTGCGACGTCGACGTGCTGACCGCGTGGAAGCCGCCGACGCCGATCCTGGAGCACTCGAAGGTGATCGCGCCGGACGACGACGACGTGCTGATCCGCAAGCAGTACTACAGCGGGTTCCACGAGACCGAGCTGGACAGCGCGCTGCGCAACCGCGGCGTCCGCAACCTGGTCGTCGTCGGTTTCGACAGCCGTGTGTGCCTCGGGACGACGGTCACCGACGCGCTGTACCGCAACTACCGGGTCGTCGTGCTGCGCGACTGCGTCTCGACGTTCGAGTTCCCGGAGACCCGCGAGGGCGGCTGGGCGAACTTCATGGCGATCCGCCACATCGAGTGCAACGTCGGCTACACGTCGACGGCCGAGGAGTTCCGGGCGGCCTGCGCCACCGTGGAGGTGCCGTGATCGTCGACGCCCACGTGCATGCCGGGCCACCGAAGTACGCCCCGATCGAGCGGTACCGGGCAACGATGGCGGCCTCCGGGATCGGCGGCGCGGTGCTCGTCCAGCATCTCGGCAACAGCGACAACCGGTACCTGCTGGACGCCGTGCGGGCCGACCCCGCGCGCTTCGCCGGCGTCGCGCTCGTCGACCGGGCCGACGACGCCGAGGCGCCGCTGGCCGCCGGGTTCGCCGGGCTGCGGGTGGCGCCGGGCGGCCTGCCGGACGGCAGCGGCGCCGCGGTCTTCGACGTGCTCGCGGCGGCGGGCGCGGTCGCCAGCGTGACCGGCCCGTTCGCCGACGTCGTGTCCGACGGGTTCGCCTCCGTGGTGGCGGCGCGGCCGCGGCTGCACGTCCGGCTGGAGCACCTCGGCTGGTTCCGCTACCAGCCCGGCTCGCCGGACATCCACGCGTTCGACCGGCTGCTCGCGCTCGCCGAGCTGCCGAACGTCAGCGTCATGTGGTCGGGGTTCTTCGCCAACGCCGGCACGCCGTACCCGTACCCGGACGCGCGGCCGTACCTCGACCGCTGCCTGGCCGCGTTCGGGCCGGAGCGGACGATGTGGAGCGGCGACTGGAACCGCGCCGGGCTGGCGGCGGGGGAGTACGACGCCGCCGTCGAGCTGGCGTCCTCGTCCTGGGGCCTCGACGGCGCCCAGGCGGCCGACGTGCTCGGCGGCACCGCCGCGCGGGTGTTCGGCCTGTCCGCCGCCACGGAAGGAGCGCGCTGATGCCGGCCGGAGTCGCGATCGTGGGGCCGGGCGCCATCGGCGACGTGCACGCCCAGGCGCTGGCCCGGCTGGGCGTCACGCCGGTCGCCGTCGCCGGGCCGAAGCAGGACGAGCTGGCCGCGTTCGCGACGGCGCACCGGATTCCGCGGCAGTACACCTCGCTGGACGAACTGCTCGCCGACGACGCCGTCGAGGCGGTCGTCGTCGCGACGCCCAGTCACCTGCACGCGGCGCAGTCGGTGCGAGTGCTCGAGGCGGGCCGGCACGTGCTCTGCGAGATCCCGGTGGGGCTGTCCGCCGCCGAGGCGTCGTCCGTCGCCGACGCCGCCGCCGCGGCCGGGCGGGTGGCCGCCGTCGGGCACACGCTGCGTTACTGGGAGCCCCACCGCCGCCTGCAGGACCGGCTGGAGTCGACCGGCACACTGCCGACGCTGGTCGTGGTGCGGCAGCTGATGCTGCGGCAGACCGACATGGGCTGGACCGGCAAGCTGCGCGACTGGACCGACAGCGCGCTGTGGCACCACGGCGGGCACGCCGTCGACGCCGCGCTCTGGCACCTGCGCCCGCCCGCCCCGGTGACCGTCACCGGCACGGCGGCGCCTGCGTGGCCCGGCAGCGGCGCGCCGATGGACGTCGCCGGCGCCTTCGTCACCGCGGACGGGCGGCTGGCGTCGGTGGCGATCTCGTACCACTCGCGCCAGCCGGTCAGCGACTTCCTCGTCATCGCGCCGGAGCGGACGCTGCTGGTCGACGGCCCGCTGCTGCGCGAGAACGGCGAGGTCGTCTACGACGGCGGCGACGTCGCCACCGTCCAGTTCGACGCCGTCACCGCCCAGGACCGCGCCTTCCTCGACGCCGTCGCCGGTGGACCGGCGCCCCTGGTGCGGGCGGCCGACGTGCTGCCGGCCGCCCGCGTCCTCGCCACTCTGGAAACCGGCGCCCTCCCCGCGACCCCCTGACCCACGTTGATCTTGGAGTTGTTCGGCCATCTATCGGGCAATTCGCCCTCGAAGGCCGAACAACTCCAAGATCAACAAGGTCGCGGGACGACGCGCGCCGGCGGCGGCCCTCAGGCGATGACGTAGAGGTAGCCGTCGTCGGCGGTGACGAGCAGCTCGCTGCGCCCGTCGCCGTCGACGTCGGCCGCCACGACGTCGCCGAGCTTGTGGCCCAGCTCGACCGTCCACTTCACGTGCGGCCGGTCGCCGTCGGCGGCGAGGCAGACGACCCGGCCGTCGGCCGTGCCGACGACGAACTCCGGGCGGCCGTCGCGGTCGGCGTCGAGAGTGATGACGGCACTGCCGGCGGCCCCGACGTCGTAGGTCCAGCGCAGGACGCCGGTCGCGGCGTCGCGGCACTCGAACGTGCCGTCGTTCAGCAGCACCCCCAGCTCGAGCCGTCCGTCGCCGTCGACGTCGGCGATGCCGGGCTGGCGGCCCAGGTGCGCGCCCGGCACGGTGTCGACCCGCCAGAGCGTGCTGCCCGACGGCGACGGCGCGAACGTGACGACGTCGAGATAGTCGAACCCGGCCGCCAGCACGACCTCCAGCGCGCCGTCGCCGTCGACGTCGACCAGGATCGGCGTGTGGTAGAGCCCGACGTGCCCCTGGACGATCCCGGGGTCGGCGAAGTCCGTCCCGTTGACGTCGTAGAGCAGGTCGGCGGCCAGGAAGAACGCGTTGTCGACGCCGTCGCCGTCGGTGTCCGCTGCCGCCGGCGGGCCGACCCACGGGCCGAACTGCCCGCCCGCGTGCCCCGGACCGTCGTTGTCGCGGCTGGCCAGCAGCGCGCCGTCGCGGCCGTCGAGGATCCGCGACACCTCGGTGTTGTAGCCGGCCTTGTTCGCGCCGACGTAGACGTCCAGCCGGCCGTCGCCGGTGAAGTCGCCGAACGTCCACAGGTAGACGCCGTTGGGCCCGGCGAAGGTCGGCGCGGGCAGGTCGTCGAAGACGTGGCTCCACACCTCGCGCCCGGCGCCGTCGAGCACCCGCAGCCGCGACCGCGGCCCGGCGGCGTCGACGAACACCACCTCGGCCCGGCCGTCGCCGTCCAGGTCGGCCGCGGTCGCCGACTGCAGCCCGCCGAGGTACACGTACTCGCCGCGCCCGGGCACCCGCCAGCGCTCCTTGAACGTCCTGCCACGAAGGTCCAGCACCCGGACCTGGTCGAACGCGCTGACGACGACGCTGCTGCGGCCGCGCCCGTCGAGGTCCGCGACGACGGGGTCGCAGACGAGCGCGCCGAGCCGGGTGCTGCCGAGGACGGCGCCCGCGGCGTCCTCGGCGACCAGCTCGCCGGAGGGCCGCTGGTACAGCACCGTCGCCGAGCCGCTGCCGTCGAGGTCGCCGGCGCGGTGCAGCACGCCGCCGTCGTCGCCGCGCGTCCACGTCTGCGTGACCGCGCCGGCGGCGAAGGTGAACCCGCGCAGCTCGCCGCCGGCCCGCACGACGAACGACGCCAGCGGCCCGGCGCGCAGGATCTCGGCCCGGCCGGTCCGGGAGTGCGGGCTCAGCGTCGCCGGGACCGGCGTGTGCGGGTCGAGAACGTACTGGGCGTCCGGGATCGACCAGGCCCGCGTCCACCCGCCGGCGCCGTCGAGCGCGTACAGCTCGAGGTCCGCGACCGCCGGCGGCGTCTGATCCGTGGCGACGCCGACCAGTAGCTGGCTCGCGCCGCCCGCGTCGAGGTCCTGCACGCCCCACAGGTAGCGGTCGACGAGGTCGGCCTTGACCGGCCCGTCGAACCCCTGCAGCGCATCGATGACGACGACGTGCCAGCGCCCGTCGCCGGTGTGGTTGAACAGCGACACCGCGATCTCGACCCGGCCGTCGCCGTCAAGGTCGCCGACGCCGTTGACGGTGGTACGCAGCGACCTGCCGCTCTCGGGGAACTCGACGAACTCGTCCCACAGCAGCGACAGCCCGGTGGCGTCGCTGTCGACGGCGGCGACGTGCAGTGTGACGCCGTCGCAGACCTCGACCAGTTCCAGCCGGCCGTCGCCGTCGAGTTCGATCAGCTGCACCTGGCCGTAGTTGCGGCCGTCGACGTCCGGCCCGGTGATCCAGTCGACGCGGCCACGCCAGCCGGACCCGGTGTCGCGGAGGGCGCCGGTGCGGCCGTCGTAGGCGAGGATCTGCCCGTAGCCGGCGATCACCAGCTCGTTGTGGCCGTCGCCGTCGGCGTCGCCGATGACCAGCTCCGGCGCGTACGCGGGCTGCACGTAGTCGGGCGACGTCCGCCACAGCTCGTAGCCGGCGGCGACGCCCCGGTCGAAGGCGATCGCGATGCCGACGGGGCTGAGGTACGGCCAGACGACGATCTGCTGGCCGGCGACACCGTCGGCGAGCGGGCCGATGCTCATCCAGTCGAGCGCGACGACGGCGCCGAAGTCGTGCGACCACAGGACGGCGCCGGTCGCGGCGTCGAGCGCCGCCACCGTCGTCGTGCCGATGACGACCACCTGGCGGCCGCCGTCGCCGGCCAGGTCGTAGACGCCGGCGATGTCCGCGGGGGAGAGGCCGGGCGCGGACCAGCGCGGCTGCAGCCGCGTACCCGTCGCGACGACCGACCCGGCGGTCAGGAACAGCAGCGACGTCGACGCGTCACCGTCGAGGTCGGCCGCCATCACCCAGGGTGTCGAGCCGCCCAGGTAGGCGCTGGCCACGACCTTCGGCTGCCGGCGCAGGCCGCCGGGGAGCGGCTGGTGGCCGGTGTTGCGGGCGTCGGCGCGGGGAAGCGGCCACTGGCCGGGAGTGGTGCCGGCCGCGCCGGTGACCGCGGTGGCGAGGCCGGGCAACGCGGCCACGCCCGCGGCGGCCGCGGCACCGGCGAGGAACGTTCGGCGACGTACAGGGGGCATGTCGGTCTCCGATCGTCACGGGATGGGGTCAGAGCGTGCGCCGCTCCACGGTTCCGGAGCTGGTGCGCACGAGCAGCTCGCGTACGCCGGTGTCGGCGACGACGTGCGCCTGGGCCAGCGAGCCGTCGCTGCTCGTCGTGTTCGCGGTGGTGAACGTCTTCTGCAGGTGGGGGATCGCGTCGGTGAAGGTCGCGATGCTGGTCAGCGTCAGCGCCGCTTCGTTCCAGTGGTAGGCGCCGGTCTGCCACTTCGGGAAGTAGTACGCCGGCCCGAGCGGGTCGCTGCCGAACCGGGTCGGGCTGATCAGCCACTCCTTCGTCCCGTCGCCGTCGACGTCCACGATGTCCCACAGGAAGACGTCGTCCAGCTCGTACAGCGACGTCGTCGAACCGGCCTGGCTGACGTGCAACCGCCAGCGCCCGTCGCGGAACACGTTGTAGGCCAGCCGCGAGGCGCCGGAGCGCTGCACGAACGGGTGCGCCGGGTAGCTGACCCGGTTCTGGTACCTGTGCCCGTCGCTCGCGTCGTGGGCGTAACTGAAGAACCGGTCGTCGACGGTGTTCGCGGCGGCGTTGTAGACCGAGACGTGCCGCTCGATCCCGCCCCACTGGTCGTAGCTCTGGGTGCCGGTGATCGCGTCCTGGTACAGCGAGTAGTTGCTGGTCCCGGCGAGCAGGACGACCGAGCTCGGGTTGCCGGGGTCGACGCCGACCAGCCCGTAGTTGCGCCCGGCGATGTCGGTGCGCCCGCCGGTCAGGTACGGCCGGTCGGCGACCAGCTGGCCGCTGCCGAGCGCGCCGATCGCGTACTGCACGACGCGGCCGCTGGTCCAGAAGACGGCGCGGTTCTGGCCGCCGACCGACGTGATCAGCCCGTTCGCGACGTGCGAGTACTGGATGTAGTCGGTGCCGGTGGGATACGTGTTCGGCTGCGCGTTGGTGTACGTCGCGTCGTACGACGACGTCGACGGGTAGTAGAGCGCGCCGGCGGTGGTGAACGAGCCACCGGCGAAGCCGAGGTACCAGGATGTCGTCGCGTAGTACGGCGACGTGAACAGCGTGCTGGTCTCGTCGCCCCAGAGCGGTGCCAGCTCGGACCACTGGTGCGTCGGGTAGGGCGTCGTGCCGGGGAACGACCAGCACAGGTCGGTCATCGGGCTGAGCGGCGTGTGCTGGGTGCCGGTCGCGCCCTGGTAGAAGTGCAGCGTGGTGGTCGTGAGCGGGTCGACGCCGCAGGTGCTGCCGGTGGTCGCCGAGATGGTGACGGCGACGTCCGGCCATCCGTCGGCGTCGAAGTCGTAGCCGCCGGACAGCTGCGTGCCGGTGGTGGATCGCGCCCACAGCTGGACGCCGTCCTGGTCGTACGCGCGCAGCTGGCCGCCGCTGACGCGGTAGCCGACGGCCTCGACGCCGGGATGCCCGGCGACGGGCATGATCGGCAGGTAGCTGCCGTCGGCCAGTTGGATGACGGTGCCGTCCTCGGGAGCGACGGCCTGAGCGGGGGCGGCGGTGACGGTGAGGCTCGCGGCGACGATGCCGGTCGTGGCCAAGGCGGAGATGAGGTTCCGGTACAGGTGACGACGTGGCATGGCGGGCTCCTTACCACAGACCTAGGACCTTGGTGACATGACCTAGGTCCTATCATGCAGTGAATTGTCCCGTCCATCCCCAGTTCAGGAGGGGAGACGTGCGGTCATCGGTCCCGAATCGGTCGTACGGCTCGGGGTCCGCGCCCCGCCTCGGCGCGGAGGTGGACACGTCCTATCGTCGGATCCGTCGAGTGTCCGCGCCGGCGCCGACGACACCGCGTCCCGACCCAGTGAGGAACCACCCGATGACCGCTCCGGACGTCTTCCCCCTTGCGCCCACCCCGATCCAGGTGCCCGACCAGGTCCTCGACGACCTGCGCGCCCGGCTCGCACTGACCCGGCCGCCGCTGGACGAGGGGAACGAGGACTGGTCCTACGGCGTCCCGGACGGCTATCTCCGTGAGCTGGTCGCCTACTGGCGTGACGCCTACGACTGGCGCAAGGCCGAGGCCGCCATCAACGCCTACGAGCACTACCAGGTGAGCGTCGCCGGTGTCCCGGTGCATTTCCTGCGCAAGCCCGGCCGCGGCCCGCGCCCGATCCCGCTGATCCTCACGCATGGCTGGCCGTGGACGTTCTGGCACTGGTCGAAGGTGATCGACCCGCTCGCCGACCCGGCCGCGTCCGGCGGAGACCCCGCCGACGCGTTCGACGTCATCGTGCCGTCCCTGCCCGGCTTCGGTTTCCCCGGGCCGCTCACCGGGTTCCCGGACGTCAACTTCTGGAAGGTCGCCGACCTCTGGCACACGCTGATGACCGAGACCCTGGGGTACGAGAAGTACGCCGCCGGCGGCTGCGACATCGGCGCGATCATCTCCAGCCAGCTCGGCCACAAGTACGCCGACGAGCTCTACGGCATCCACATCGGCTCCGGGCTGCCGCTCGACTTCTTCACCGGCGACCGCGCCTGGGACTTCGCCCGGAACCGGCCCCTGACCGACGACCAGCCCGCCGACGTCCGTGCCCGCATCATCGAACTGGACCACCGCTGGGCGTCGCACCTCGCGGTGCACATGCTCGACGGCGCCACCCTGGCCCACGGGCTGAGCGACTCACCCGCCGGGCTGCTCGCCTGGCTGCTGGAGCGCTGGAACGCCTGGAGCGACAACGGCGGCGACGTCGAGTCGGTCTTCACCAAGGACGACCTGCTCACCCACGCCACGATCTACTGGGTGAACAACTCCGTCGCGACGTCGATGCGCTACTACGCCAACGCCAACCGCTACCCGTGGACCCCCGCCCACGACCGCACCCCGGTCGTGCGGGCCCCGGCCGGCCTGAGCTTCGTCACCTACGAGAACCCGCCCGGCATCCACACCGCCGACGAGCGCGTCCGGGCCTTCGAGGCCGGCCCGCAGTCCGGCTGGTTCAACCACGTCAACGTCACCGCCCACGACCACGGCGGCCACTTCATCCCCTGGGAGAACCCCGATGCCTGGGTGAGCGACCTGCGCCGCACCTTTCGCGGCCGCAGGCCCTGAGCGACGTCGCCCGGCGGGGTCAGCCCAGCGCGACCTCGCGCACGACGCCGTCCGCGGTGCCGGCCAGCAGCCGCGACCCGTCGGCGAGCAGGGTCTCGACGGCGGCGCCCAGGCCGGCCAGCAGCTCGCCCGCCGCGCCGGACGCGACGTCGACGGCGATCAGGGAGCCGGCGGCGGTGCCGGCCACGAACGTCGCGGAGCCGAGGGCGACCAGCGGCGGGCGCGCCGCGACCGGGCCGAGCTCCACGCGCCACACCACCCGTCCGTCCGCCACGTCGAAGGCGTCGAGGCGGCCGCCGCGGGTCATGCACCCGACGACGGACCCGGCCAGCGCGGCCTCGCCGGGGAAGTACGTCCACAGCGGCGCGCCGTGCCGCCACCGCACCCGCCCCTGCTCGTCGACCGCGTCGACGCCGTGGATGCCGCCCACCCGCAGCCAGCCGGGCGGTTCCTCGATCCGCACGGGCGTCGTGTAGGCGGCGGTCCAGTCGTCCTTCGCCAGCACCTCACCGCTGTGCGCGTCGCGGACGGTGAGCTGGCCGTGGTCGTCGTATGCGGCGAGCCAGCGACCGGCCGGCGTCCGCGCGACGGCGGGGAGGTTGGGATGCGGGCCCTGGGCGAGGTCCTGCCAGAGGGGCGTGCCGTCGAGCCGGTAGACGCCGACGGCGGCCGTGTGCACGCCGGTCCGCTCGGCCACGAGCAGCAGTCCGGCCTCGTCGAGGAACACGGCGTGCGTCGGCTTGCCTCGGGTGACGACCCGGCCGGCGCGCTCGCTGTCGCCGCCGCCGCTGTCGTAGCGGAGCCGCCAGCACACGACGCCGTCGTCCTCCAGGCAGGCGACGACGACCGCGCCGGACGGCTCGCGGGCGGCGGCCACGGCGCGGCCGGGAAGCGGGAGCTCGGTGTCGTCGGCCCGGATCGCCAGGCTCTCGCGTGGGCCGTCCAGCAGCACGACCGGTTCGGCCCCATGAGCGACGGCGAACGCGGCGGCCCGGCGCCCGGCCGGCCGCACGGCGCCGACGGCGACCGCGTGATCGGCCCCCACCCGGCGCAGCGCACCGTCGCCACCCACCAGGACGACAGCGCCGTCGATGCCGGGGAACGCGCCGGCGACGTCGGAGACGCCCAGGGACGCCGAGGCGCCGCTCGCCGGATCCCACCACGCCGCCTCGCCGGACGGCAGCCGCGTCAGCAGGCCGCCACCCAGCGACACGAGCGAGCGCCGCTCGGCATGGAACGACACCTCGGCCGGCAGCTCGTCGTCGCCGCAGACGACCGGGTGGCCCGGGTGCGTCGCCACGACGCCGAGGTCGGCCAGCCGCACGGCCAGCGTCGGCTCCCGTCCGGTCAGCGGTCGCGACGTCGCGGGGGAGACGACCGCCAGCGCACCCGTCACGCCCCAGAGGTAGTGCCCGGGCAACGCCGCGACCCGCGCGCCGGTGACCGCGTCGTCGATCACCGTCGTCCAGGTCGTGCCGTCGTGATGGCCGGTGACCAGCCACGGGTTCTCGCCCGGGCGTTCCACGACGGAGGTCACCTGCGGGCGCAGTTCCTGCTCGTCGTGCGGCCAGTCCTTCTCGACGAACCGCCCCCAGGCCCGCGACAGCGCGCCGTCGCGCACGCGGGTGACGGCGTAGTACTCCTCGACCTGGCAGCTGACCATGACGACGATGCGTCCGCCCGGCGCGGGAGCCGTCGTCAGCAGGCCGTACGGCCGCGCGCACGGGTAGTCGCCGGGGTCCGGCCGGTACGCGGTCTCCGCCAGCGTCGCGCCGGTCGGCACCGACAGCACGAGCTGCAGCAGCCGTCCGTCCTCGCGCCCCAGCACCAGCCGCTCGCTGCTGACGTCGTCGCCGGTGCCGTACCCCGAGCCGGTCCGCGTCGACAGCAGCAGCTGCGGCGCGCCGAGACCGAGCACGTCCGCCACCACCAGCACGGGCCCGAACCCGGCGTCGTAGTGGCCGCCGAAGTCGTGCACCCACCGCGTCTCGACCGCGCCGCCGGGCAGCAGCTCACGGCAGGTGACGGCGGTCGCGTAGGCAGGCGCGGTGAACCAGAGCCGGCGGCCGCCGACGAGAGCGAGTTTCGACGAGCCCGGACCGGACAGGTTGGTGCCGTCGGGCGTCTCGTCGCGCCAGGTCTCGGCGCCCGTGCGCAGGTCCAGGCGGCGGACCAGCCGCTCGCCGGACAACACCAGCCCGGTGTCGCCACGGACGTGCAGCACGCGGGTCGCCGCCGACGTGGCGTCGGACCACAACCGCGTGCCGTCCCACCGCCACGCCTGCAGGGTCGCGCCGGCCAGCACCAGCACGCACGGCGCGCCGTCCGGGCCGGTGAACTCCGCGACCTGGCGGACGTCGGCGCCGGTCGCCCAGCGCCGGACGACGCGTGGCGTCAGGGCGCCGTCGCTACCGGGCCGGGCCGTCATGGCGGGCGGCAGCGGACCAGTAGCCGAGCGCCCGGTGGACGATCCCGACGGCACAGCGCTCTGCTGCGTCGCCGTCGCGCGCGGCGATCGCCTCGATCAGGGCGACGTGCTGCTGGTTGGTCTCGTCGTGCCCGACGCCCTTCGACCGGGTGATCTGGGCGCCGCGGCGGCGTTCCTCGGCCAGCGTCTCGGCGAGCACGCCGAGCATGCTGTCGACCAGCCGGTTGCCGCAGGACCGCGAGATCAGCTCGTGCAGCTGCAGGTCGGCGGGGACCCGCGCGTCGAGGTCGTCGCCGGTCTCGAGCACCCGGGCCAGCGCCGTGCGCATCTGCGCGATGTCGTCGTCGGTGGCCCGCTCGGCGGCCAGCCGGGCCGCATGGCCCTCGAGCAGCGCGCGGAAGTCCATCAGCTCGTCGATCGCCGACGGGTCGGTGTCGACGAGGAAGCGGATGTAGTTGCCCATCGCGGTGGGGCGCAGGCTGCCGACGACGGCCCGCTTGCCCTGCCGCGTGGAGATGATGCCCTCGTTGTTCAGCGTGCGCAACGCGTCGCGGACCACGCGCTGGCTGACGTCGAACCGCTCGCCGTACTCCGCCTCGGAGGGCAGCTCGTCGCCGGGTTGCAGGCCGCCCTTGGAGATGTCGGCCCGGATCCGCTCGGCCACCTGGACGCCCAGGGGGACGCGTCGTCCGTGGTCGGACAGTCTCCGGGTGAGGCGGTCCTCGTCGCTCGTCGTGGTCGCGGGCTCGTCCATCTCTGTGCCTGATCGCGCCACCGTGGCGTCACATCCTTTCAGCCGTTTCCGGGGTTGGCCGGGCACGAGCATAGTTCAGCACTTGCTAAGTAAACACCTAAGTCCTAGGTTCTAGGAAGGAGGTGCCATGAAGATCGATCGAATTCGCTCGTGGCCGGTGGATTTCGGCTTCTACAACGCCGTGTACGTCCAGGTGGAGACCGACGACGGCGCGGTCGGGGAGGCCGAGGTCGCCATGCGGCGGCGGACGCGGTCGATCGTGGCGTTGCTCGAGGAGCTCGGCGACGAGCTGCGCGGTCAGGATCCGACCCGGATCGAGCAGCTCAGCGAGCGGATGTACCGCGACGCGTTCCTCGGCGGCACGCTGCTGACCATCGGCATCAGCGCCGTCGACATGGCGTTGTGGGACCTGAACGCACGGATGCTCGGCGTGCCCGTGCACCGGCTGCTCGGCGGGGCGTTCCGCGACGAGGTGCGGGTCTACACGCACGCCCGGGCCGGCGAGTCGCCGGAGGCGCTGGCCGAGACGGTGCGCGCGCGGGTCGCGGCCGGGTTCACCGCGATCAAGACCACGCTGCCGGGGTTCTACGAGAAGGTGACCAGCGTCCGGCACGACCGCGTGCAGCTGGTCCCGCCGCGGCAGACGGAGACCGAGCTGCTGCCGCCGTGGATCTTCGGCCACATCGCCGAGTACTTCGCCGCCGCCCGCGAGGCCGCCGGGCCGGACGTCCACCTCATGGTCGACTGCCACGGCCGGCTCAACGTGCCGAACGCGATCCGGCTGGCCGAGGCGCTGGCGCCGTACGACCTGACGTTCATCGAGGAGCCGGTGCCGTACGAGCGGCCGGACTGGCTGCGCGAGGTGTCCAGCCGCGTCAGCACGCCGATCGCGGCAGGTGAGCGCTGGGGCAACCATCTCTCCAGCGCTCCGTTCATCGAGCAGCACGCGGTCGCGGTCGCACAGCCCGACGTCGGCATCTGCGGCGGGCTGACGGCGGCCAAGAAGATCGCCACCCTCGCCGAGGCGCACGGCATCTCCGTCGCGTTCCACAACCCGTTCGGGCCGCTGCAGAGCGCGGCCACCTGGCAGCTCTCCGCGACGCTGCCGAACTTCCTGCTCAGCGAGTCGATGATCACGCCGGAACAGGCGCCGTACTGGGAGCGCTACGTCGAGGATCCGCCACGCGTCGCCGACGGCGTCTGGCGGGTCGACGAGTCGCCGGGGCTGGGGCCGCGGCTGCGGATCGACGAGCTGGAGCGGTCCGAGCCCCGGTTCGCGCTGGACCTCGGCGGCACCCGATGACCGCCCCGTTCGACGTGCTGATCGAGCACGGCACTGTCGTCGACGGCACCGGCAACCCGGCCTTCACGGCCGCGGTCGGCATCCGCGACGGACGGGTGACGCTGCTGCGCGGTGCGACGGCGGACGTGGCGGCGCTCGAGCGGATCGACGCGACCGGGCTGATCGTCGCGCCCGGCTTCATCGACCTGCACAGCCACTCCGACCTCGTCCTGCTCGGCGACCCGGACCTGGAGATGAAGGTCCGTCAGGGCGTCACCACCGAGGTCATCGGCGTCGACGGGCTGTCCTACGCGCCGTTCGACCGGCCGGCCGACCTGAACGCCTTCGCCGAGCAGAACGCCGGCATCGCGGGACTGCCCGCGGAACCGCTGGACTGGCGGTCGATCGCCGATCAGCTGGACGCCTACGACCGCCGGGTCGCCGTGAACGTCGCGACGATGGTCGGCAACACCGCGCTGCGGGTCAACGCGCTGGGCTGGGAGCCCGGCGTCGCGGGCGCCGCCGCGCTGGACCGGATGCGCGGCCAGGTCCGCGACGCGATGTACGACGGAGCGTTCGGACTGTCCACCGGCCTGGACTACCCGCCGGGCGCGCACGCGACGACGGACGAGCTGATCGCGCTCGCGGCCGAGGCGGCGGAGCTCGGCGGGATGTACCACACCCACGTCCGCTACGGCCTCGGCGACACCTATCTCGACCCGTTCCGCGAGGCGGTCGACATCGCCCGCCGGTCCGGTGCGCCGCTGCAGGTCACGCACTTCTCCCGGTCGGCCCGGGCGACGTACACCGGCGGCGCGCAGCGGATGCTGGACCTGCTGCAGGACGAGCGCGACGCCGGGCTGGACGTCACGTTCGACACCTACACCTACGAGTGGGGCGGCACGCGGCTGAGCCGGCTGCTGCCGCTCTGGGCGCAGGAGGGCGGGCCGGAGCGGCTGCGCGAGCGGCTGGCCGACGCCGCCACCCGCGACCGCATCGCCGCCGAGGTCGAGACCAGCGGCGCCGCCCGCCAGTACGTCGCCAGCGCGCCGTTCTCCGACCTGCGGCTGGGCTACCTCACCAGTGCCGAGTACGACCGGTTCGAGGGCTGGTACCTGTCCGAGGTGGTCAGCACGCTGGACGTCTCGCTGGGCCGGGTCGTCTGCGGGCTCGTCGCCGCCAATCCCGGCGCGACGTTCACCCGGCCCAGCCCGCACGCGATGACGCTGTGGAAGTTCGTCTGCCACCCGCTGGGCATGATCGCCAGCGACGCGGTCTTCATCGGCCTGGCGCCGAGCCCGCGCGCATACGGCTGCTTCACCCGGGTGCTGGCCGACTTCGTCCGCGAGGAGCGGTTGCTCACGCTGCCGGAGGCGGTGCGCAAGATGTCGTCGTTCCCGGCGCAGCGGCTCGGACTGTCCGACCGCGGCGTGCTGCGCGACGGCGCGGTGGCCGACGTCGTGCTGTTCTCGCTGGACCGCAGCCTGGCGCCGGCCAACTTCGAACGCCCCCGGCAGCTGGCCGAGGGCGTCACCGACGTGTTCGTCTCCGGCACCGCGGTGCTGCGCGACGGCGCGATGACCGGTGCGCGGCCGGGCCGGGCGCTGCGCGGGCCCGCCTACGGCCGTGCGCCGTCGGCACCGCTCGTGCCCACCGCTCCGGAGGCGCTCGCCGACGACTAGGCGCCCCCGCCCCCCGCCCCCGCCGCCACCGCCCCATGATCATCAATGATCCAACCACCTATGGAGGGGTGGATCATTGATGATCATGGGAGTGGGCGTGGGCGTGGCGGGTGGCTCGTCGGCGCCCACCCGGCGCGAGAGCAGGTCGGTCTCCGGGTCGATGAGCAGTCGCCGGGCGGCGTCGCTCGCGGTGTCGCGATAGGTCGCCGGCAGCGCGTCGACCACCTTCAACATGGCCGACCTCCAGCTCGCGGGCCAGCGTGTCGGCGGTCAGCCGGCCGCGCTGACGCAGCAGCAGCACCAGCGAGACCAGCCGGCCGGCACGCATGCGAGGACGCTATCGGAATACCTGACCGAGGATGTCGTGATCTGCCGGAGGGCTGAGCGACGTACGGACTCGCGATGCAGCGAATGGAGGTCGTCCGGCTCAACGTCTACGCCACCGACGTGGATCTGCTCCTGGAGCACCACGGCGTGCTGGCGTCGCGGCCGGGCGCCGCGCGGGTGGCACCGGCCACCACGATGGTCGGGGTCACCCGGCTGGTGGTCGTCGGCCAGCTGGTCGAGCTCGAGGCGACCGCCGTCGCGTGATGCCGGGGTCGCCGTCTCCGCCTGCTCGTGCCGGTTCGGCCGGCACGAGCAGGCGGGAGGCCGGTCAGCCGGCCTGCGGACCAGCGGGTGTCGGCTCCGGCTCGGGGAGCGGCAGCGCGACCGGCACCGGACGGCGGTGCCGCATGCCGTGGACGCAGGCGATGACGGCGGTCAGGGCGGCGGCGATGCTGGCGATGACGAACGAGACGACGTAACCGTCGACCTTCGGGATCGACGTGTTCTCGATCAGCTGACCGGTCAGGATGGCCGCCGTCGCCGCGCTGGCGACGCTGCCGCCCGCCGTGCGGACCAGCGAGTTGATGCCGCTGGCGATGCCGCTCTGGGTCATCGGGACGTGCTCGACGGCGAGCGTGCCCAGCGCCGCGTAGGCGATGCCGAAGCCGACGCCCTGCAGCCCGCTGAAGATCATGACGTCGAGCGGGGTGTCGTGGTTGGTCGCCAGCCACACGTAGCTGAGCGCGGCGAACGTGGCGCCGACGGCCAGGGTGAACGCCGCGCCGAGCCGGGCCTCGAACCGTCCGGCCAGCACCGAGAAGACCAGCATGGTGACGGTGCTCGGCAGCATGTACAGGCCGACGTCGAGGACCGAGCCGGTGAGGCCGTACCCCGCGACGTCGGACGGCGTCTGGATGAGGTTCGACACCAGCGTGAACGCGGCGAACATCGCGAAGCCCAGCAGCACCGACGCCAGGTTGGCCGAGAGCGACCGCGGCCCGACCAGCAGCCGCAGGTGCACCAGCGGCTCGCGCACGCGTCGCTCGACCAGCACCCAGGCGACGCACAGCACGACGGCGGCGGCGAACAATGCGAGGGTGCGGTCGTCGGTCCAGCCCCATGAGTTGCCCTGGCTGATGCCGAGCAGCAGTCCGACCAGCCAGCCGGCCAGCAGCAGCGCGCCCGCGACGTCGGGCCGGCCGCCGCGGCGCTCGCCCGCCTCGACGGTGAACCGCACCACCATCACCATCGCCAGTCCGGCCATGCCCGCGGAGATCCAGAACACGGGGTGATGGCTCCGGGTGTGGTCGGCGATGACGCCGGTGACCAGCATGCCCGCGCTGCCGCCGACGCCCATCGTCGCGCTGACGATGCCGATGGCCGACATGACCCGCTCGCGCGGGAAGGTGTCGCGGATGATGCCGATGGCCAGGGGGATGACGGCCGCGGCGGCGCCCTGCAGGGCCCGTCCGGCGATCAGCATGCCGAGGGAGTCGGACAGCGCGCACACCACGGAACCGGCGACCAGCAGGCCCATGGTCACCGTGATCATGCGCTTCTTGCCGTACATGTCGCCGAACCGCGAGAGCAGCGGGGTCGCGACGGCGCCGGCCAGCAGCGTCGCCGTGAACACCCAGGAGACCGCCGTGACGGAGGTGTCGAACGCCTGCTGCAGGCGGGGGAGCAGCGGCAGCACCAGCGTCTGCTGGAGCGACACCACCAGGCCCGCCGCACCCAGCGCCAGCAGGGTGAGCCCCGGGGTCGCGGTGCGGCGAGCCCCGGGGCGATCGTCGACGACCATGGCGACAGCGTCTGTCATGCGGGCTCCTGCCGTACCGGGGGTTGACTTCGGTGTCTGGCACGGCGGCGGCGACGTGCTCAGTCAGCCTACCCGATTGGTTGTCTGCTGCAACCATATATGCCCGTGACTCAGAAGTGAGCTGCGCCTCCGTCGATGGACAGGTGCTCCGCGGTGACGAACGCGGACTCGTCCGACGCGAGGAACACGACGGCCGCGGCGATCTCCTCCGGCTCGGCCGCCCACTTCGGCAGGAACGGTGTGCCCATCTGGTTGAGCGGCGGGTTGGTCTCGCCGGCCCTCTGCAGTTCGGCCTGCATGTCGCCGGAGCCCATCGGGGTGTTCACCGCGCCCGGGTGGATGCTGTTGACGCGGATGTGGTGCCGGCCCAGCTCGGCGGCGAACGCCCTGGTCATGCCCGTGACGGCGTGCTTGCTGGCGGTGTAGTGGACCATGAACGGCTGCACCTTGGCGCCCGCGTACGAGCTGGTCAGGATGATCGAGCCGCCGCCGGCCGCGATCAGGTGCGGTGCGCCGGCCATGACGGTGTTCCACACGCCGAGCACGTTGGTGTCCATGACCGCGCGGAACTCGTCGACGCTGATCTGGTCCCAGGCGTGCGGGATGCAGATGCCGGCGTTCGCGACGACGATGTCCAGCCGGCCCAGGTCGCCGGCGGCGCGGTCGACGAACGCCTTCAGGGCGTCGTGGTCGCGAACGTCGCCGCGCTCGGCGATGATCCGGCGGTCCTCGGCCTCGACCAGCCGGACCGTCTCGTCGAGATCGGCCGGCGTGGGGGAGTCGTACGGCACGCCCGGCAGGTCACCGGCGAGGTCGACGGCGATGATGTCCGCGCCCTCCCTGGCCAGCGCCACCGCGTGCGCGCGGCCCTGACCGCGGGCCGCCCCGGTGACGAAGGCGACCTTGCCCTCGACTCGTCCAGTCATCGTCCGTTCCCCTTCCGACACTGCGGCGGGCACCTTTTGGCACCCAGTGCCATAGTAGTCCGGTCGGGGCGACGCGAGCAGCCGGAGCCGAAGTCGGAGCAGCGCGGGCGGCCGCTCGCACGGACGCGCACGCCGCGGGCCTGGCCGAGGAGTTCGAGCAGGCTCTCGCCAGGTTGACGGTCGCGAGTGTCAGCTGAGGATGACGCGGGCTCAGCTCTCGGGCACCGTGAGCAGGTAGTCGTCGGCGTCGGCGTCCCAGTGCAGCTCGATGGTGCCGGTGGTGGCGGCGGCGCGGACGAACTGCAGGAAGCTGCGGAACCCGAGCGCCTGCTCGCTGAAGCCCGGCCGGATTCGGCGCAGCTGGTCCTTGAGTCCGGACAGCGCGGCCCGGCCGTGCTTCGCCGTGAGGTCCTGCACGACGGAGCGGAGCAGGTCGAACGCCTCCTGCTGGCCGTCCAGCGCCGGCAGCAGCACCTCCGGGTCGCCCTTCGTGGGCCCGTCCGCCAGCTCGACGACGTGCCGCTCGGCGAGATGGCGCAGCAGTTCGCCGAACGCGCGGAACCCGTGGTCGGCCTCGTTGAACGTCGGGTCCTTGCGCAGCAGCGTCCGCTTGAGCGTGGACGCCGTCACCGGGCCACCGGTGCGCTGCAGCCCGGCCACGCTCTGCGCGACGACGACGGCGAGGTCGTCGAGGTCGCGGTCGCGCCGCTGCGGCGTGGGCTCGGGCTGGGCCGTCGCGGTGGACGGCGCGGGCTCGATGCCCTCGAGGTCGTCGTAGTAGAGGAACTCGTCGCACGCGGGCGGCAGCAGCGCCGACGTCGAGGCGCGGATGCCGACGCCGATGACCCGCTTGTTCAGCTCGCGCAGCTTGTACACCAGCGGCGTGAAGTCGCTGTCGCCCGTGCACACGACGAACGTCGACACGTAGTCGCGCACGAACGCCAGCTCCACGGCGTCGACGGACAGTTTGATGTCGGCGGCGTTCTTGCGGGAGGCGCCCATGCGCTGCGGCATCTCGATCAGCTCGACGTGCGAGCGGGTGAGCATGCGGCGGTCCTCGTCGAAGTACGACCAGTCGGCGTACGCCCGGCGCACGACCACCCGGCCGCGCTCGGCCAGGGCGTCGGCGATGGGCCGCACGTCGAAGGCCAGTCCGCCGAGGTCCTCGCGGGCGCCGATGGCGAGGTTCTCGTAGTCCAGGAAGAGGGCGATGCGATCTTCGTCGTCCACACCGGCAGGCTACGCCCGCATGGGCCGCCGAGAAGCAGATCTGAAGACGTTGTGAATGTGTCGCTCCGTAGCGTCGGCCGCGACTGAGGACACAGGAGGAACGATGCTCAGGAAGATCACCACAAGCCTGCTCGCGGCGGGGGCGCTGGGTGCCGCCGCTCTCGCCGGCGGCGGACCCGCCGCCGCCACCACGCAGGCCGAGCCCGCGCCGTCGCCGGGACCCATCACCGCGATGGCATGGCGGCACTCCGGCTTCCTCACGAATGCGAATGCGTGCTTCTTCTCGCTGGCGCTGACGCGAGCGGCCGGCACGTACACCATGCCGGGCACCGGGCCGTGCTACCACTCGGCTCAGGGCTACTTCTTCCACTACTGGAAGTGACGGCCTAGCGAGCCGGCGCCGCGCCTCGGAAGGTCTCGCGGTAGGCACGTGGCGTGGTGCCGGCGTAGGTGAGGAAGCGCCGGCGCATCGACTCCGTCGACCCGAATCCGGCGGCGTGGGCGATCTGCGTCACCGTCAGCCGCGAGTCCTCGAGCAGTGCGCGGGCCCGTTCGACGCGCCGCCGGGCGATCCAGGCGGCCATGCTGTCGCCGGTCTCCTCGCGGAAGCGCCGCTCGAGGGTCCGGGGGCTCATGTGCGCCTGGGCCGCGACGCCGTTGAGGCTGAGCGGCTCGGCGAGGTGCTCGTCCAGCCAGTCGAGCACGGGGGTGAGCGGCCCGGACGGGCGCGGGACCGGGCGGGCGTACTGGGCCTGTCCGCCGGTGCGGTGGGGCGGGCTGACGAGCACCCGGGAGACGTCGTTCGCGTACGACTGGCCGTGGTCCTGGCCGAGGACGTAGAGACACAGGTCGGCGGAGGCGAGCATGCCGCCCGACGAGAGGATCTGGCCGTCGTCGACGTACAGGGCGTGCTCGACCAGGTCGGCCTCCGGGAACGCGGCGCGGAACTCGTCGGCCAGCGCCCAGTGCGTCGTCACGCGGCGACCGCCGAGAACCCCGGCCTGCCCGAGCACGAACGCGCCCGCGCACAGCGAGACCAGGCGCGCGCCGTCGTCGGCGGCCCGGGCGACGGCGTCCAGCACGACCGGATCCTGCGGCGCCCAGGGCGCCTCCAGCCCGGGGACCACGACGGTGTCGGCGCCGGTGATCCAGTCGACCGGTTTGAGGTCGCTCATGGTGAACCCGAGCGACGTCGGGGTGGGGGCCAGGCCACAGACGCCGATCTCGTACGGCGACTCGGGCTCGTCGCGGATCTTCGCGAACACCGACGGCCGGCGGCCGAACGCCTGCACGGCCACGGCAAGGTCGAGGACGAACGTCCCGCCGAGGACGATCATCGCCACACGGTGACGGCCCACTCCTACCCCCCGTGGCCGGAATCGTGGGAACTCTGGCGCCTAGCGTAGTGCCTGGCCAGCGGGTGGCCCACGATGATCGGCACATGGAACCGGACACCATCGTGCTCGTGCACGGCTTCTGGGTGACGCCCCGGAGCTGGGAACACTGGATCACCCACTACGAGGCGAAGGGCTACCGGGTCATCGCGCCCGGTTACCCGGGCTTCGAGGTCGAGGTCGAGGCCCTGCGCGAGAATCCGCAGATCATCGTCGACGTCACCGTCCCCGCGATCATCGAGAAGATCGAGGGGATGCTGCGCCAGCTGGACCGCCCGCCGATCATCATCGGGCACTCCGCCGGCGGCGCGTTCACCCAGATCCTGCTCGACCACGGCTTCGGTGCGGCCGGCGTCGCAATGAACTCCGCACCGACCGAGGGCGTGAAGGTGGTGCCGTTCTCGCAGGTCAAGTCGACGTTCCCGGTGCTGAAGAGCCCTGCGAACCGGCACAAGGCCGTCGGGCTGACGGCGGAGCAGTGGCGGTACGCATTCACGAACACCTTCACCGAGGAGGAGTCGGAGGCGCTGTACGAGCGGTACCACATCCCGGCCAACGGGGGGATCCTGTGGGGGAGCGTGCTGGCCAACTTCCAGCCCGGCCCGCAGGAGACCTGGGTCGACTACGAGAACGACGAGCGCGCGCCGCTGCTGTTCGTCTCGGGCAGCGAGGACCACATCATGCCGCCGGCCATCCAGCGGTCGAACCTCAAGCACTACAAGTCCGACACCGTGACCGAGATCCGCGAGTACGAGGGCTACGCGCACCTGCTGCCCGCCCAGAAGGGCTGGGAGCAGATCGCCGACGACGTCCTCGCCTGGGCCGTGGAGCACGCCCGTTGATCCTCACCCACATCGGCGGCCCGACCGTCCTCGTCGAGCTGGACGGCTGGCGCCTGCTCACCGACCCGACCTTCGACCCGGCCGGAGGACGGTACGCGTTCGCCTGGCGTTCGTCGACGGCGAAGCTGACCGGACCGGCGGTGCCCGTGGCGGAGCTGCCACCGATCGACGCCGTGCTGCTCACCCACGACCACCACGCCGACAATCTCGACCGGTCGGGACGCGCGCTGCTGGCGTCGGCCGGCGCGGTGGTGACGACGGTGTCCGGAGCCCGCCGGCTGGCCGGCACCGGCGACGTCCGAGGGCTCGCCGCCGGCACGTCGACGGTGTTGGCGGGCAATGCGGACCGGGCCGCCCTCTCCGTGACGGCGACGCCGGCCCGGCACGGCCCGCCGCTGTCGCGCCCGGTCGTCGGCGACGTGATCGGCTTCGCGGTGCGCGTGGGCGACGCCGCCCGGGTGGCGCTGTGGGTCACGGGCGACACCGTGCTGTACCGGCCGCTGCGGTCGATGGCGTCGTCGATGGCGGTGGACGTGGCGCTGGTCCATGTCGGCGGCGTGCGGTTCGGCATCACCGGGCCGCTGCGCTACACGATGACGGGACGCGACGCGGTCTCGCTCATCGGACTGACCGGGCCGCGGGCCGCCGTCCCCGTCCACTACGAGGGCTGGTCCCACTTCGCCGACGGCCCGGCCGGCCTCGACGCGGCGCTCGCGGCCGCCCCGGATGACGTGCGGGCGCGGGTCCGGCGACTTCCGCTCGGCACGCCGACCGAGATCGACCTGGGCTGACGGTGGTTCGGGCGCACCTCACCCGCGAGAGAGCCGCATGAAGCGGCGATCCGGGGCCCATGCGGTCCTGAGGCGGGTGAGGTGCAGTCCGCGCGGGTCCGCGGCGTAGCCAGCCGTCAGGCGGTCACGGCACGCGACTGCGCGCGGCGGAAGGACCGCGGGCTGACGTCGTAGCGGGAGGTGAAGGCCTGCCGGAGCGCCTCGGCGGAGTTGAACCCGCACCGCTTGGCCACCTGCGACAGCGGCAGGTCCGTCGACGCGACGAGGCGAGCGGCGAGTTCGAGGCGCAGGCGGCGCACCGCGGCCGCCGGCGGCTCGCCGAGATGCTCCTGGAACAGCCGGCTGAGCTGGCGGGGACTCACCCCGGCTCGCAGCGCCAGCGCCGCCGTGCCGAGGTCGTCGCCAGGATGCGCCGTGATGTGGTCGATGACGGCGCGCAGCGTCGCGTGGTCCGGCCGCGGGGCAGTGGTGAAGATGCTCATCTGCGCCTGGTTGCCGGGCCGCTGCAGGTACGTGACCATCCCCATCGCCACCCAGCGGGCCAGCTCCGGCCCGTGGTCCTCCTCGATGAACGCCAGCGTCAGGTCCAGCGACGCCGTCACGCCGCCGGACGTCGACACGTTGCCCTCGCGGACGAAGACGGGTGCGGCGTCGACCCGGACCGACGGGTAGGCGGTCGCGAGCTCGTCGGCGTACCACCAGTGCGTCGTCGCGCGCCGCCCGTCCAGGAGGCCGGCCGCCGCGAGGACCGTCGCGCCCGTGCAGACCGACGCGACCCGGCGGGCGCGGGCGGCCAGCCGGCGGACGTGCCGGATCAGCTCCGCGTCGCCGGCCGCCGCGGTGTGGCCGCGCCCGCCGGACACGACCAGCGTGTCGAGGGCGCCGACCGAGGCCAGCGTGGCCTGCGCCTGCAGTGTCAGCCCGGTCTCGCAGCGGATGGCCGTGCCGTCGACGGTCGCGAGGACGACGTCGTAGGGCGGCGCGCCGCCGAGCCGGTTGGCCAGATCGAAGGCGGTCGTCACCGAGGCGATGTCGACGAGTTCGGCACCGTCGTACCCGGCGACCACCACGTGCCGCGACGTCACGCGCCTCAGCCTAGGAGAACCTTCCCCGGTCCGGCGAGACGGGTATCCCAGGATTCCGGCCATCCGCGGTCGCGCGCTCTGGCGGCCGCACCGGCTGGGCTGCGATCCTCGCGAAGCAGTCCTGAAACAGCCGTGAATGAGCCGGTCCCTAGCCTCACCCGGGAACCGACCACACCGGGAGGACCCATGCTCAGAAGGCTCGTGCTCACCGCCGTGACCGCGGCGGCCATGGTCACCGCGGTGCCCGCCGCCCAGGCGGTTCCGCCGTCGCCGGACGGGGCCGCGACGTCCGGCGCCGTCGCGCCGATGGGCTGGGAGCACTCGGGCTTCTACTCCAGCAAGGCGAACTGCGACGCGGTGCTGAGGGTCACGCGCCTCTCCGGCATCCCCACCGCGCCGTCCACCGGCCCCTGCTATTACAGCCGGCAGCACGGCTTCTTCTACTACTGGTGGGACTGATCCGCCGGCCATGGAATCGCAGCCGGTCGCCGTCGTCGCCGAACCTCGCAGCAGCAGGCGCTTCTGGCTGCACTTCCTCGAGATGGTCGTCGTCATGTTCGCCGGCATGGGCATCTTCAGCGGGCTCGCGGCGCTCGGGTTCGCCGCCGCCGGCAGCGCCCTCGGCGACCAGCCCGGCTGGTTCCGGGTGCTGCTCATGGGCGTGAACATGACGGTGCCGATGGTGCTCTGGATGACGCTGCGGCGGCACCCGGCGATGCGCAACGCCGAGATGGCGGTGGCGATGATGGTCCCGACGGCCATCGCGGCGGCGCTGGTCGCGGCCGGCGTGTTCGGCACCATGGCCGGGCTCGGCGTCCAGCACGCCGTCATGGTCCCGGCGATGCTGGGCGTCATGCTCTGGCGCTACGACGAGTACGCGCGGCCGCACCACCGCCACCGTCACCGCTGACGTGGGAGAGGATGGAGCCGGCGACATCCTCGAGCCACAGGGAGCGGACCATGGAGTACACCCGGCTGGGCGGTTCGGGTCTCAAGGTGAGCCGCATCGCGCTCGGCTGCATGAGCTTCGGCGACCGCTCGCGCGGCTACGACGACTGGGCCCTCGACGACGACGCGGCCGAGCCGATCTTCCGGCAGGCCCTGGACCTCGGCATCACGTTCTGGGACACCGCCAACGTGTACGGCTACGGCTCGTCGGAGGAGATCGTCGGCCGGGCGATCCGGCGCTACACACGGCGCGAGGACGTCGTCCTGGCGACCAAGGTGTACTTCCCCATGCACGACGGCCCGGGCGGCTCCGGGCTGTCGCGCAAGGCGATCCTGGAACAGATCGACGCGTCGCTGCGCCGCCTCGGCACCGACTACGTCGACCTCTACCAGATCCACCGCCTCGACCCCGGCACACCGGCCGAGGAGACCATGGAGGCGCTGCACGACGTCGTCAAGGCGGGCAAGGTCCGCTACCTCGGCGCGTCGTCGATGTGGGCCTGGCAGTTCGCGAAGCTCCAGTACACCGCCGACCTCGGCGGCTGGACCAGGTTCGTGTCCATGCAGAACCAGTACAGCCTCATGCAGCGCGAGGACGAGCGCGAGCTGTACGGCCTGCTCGCCGACCAGGGGGTCGGCAGCATGCCCTGGAGCCCGCTGGGCAAGGGCCGGCTGACCCGGCCGTGGGGTGAGCGGACCACCCGCGGCGACGTCGACACCCTCATGCAGCGGCGCTACACCGAGGCGGCCGACAAACCCATCGCCGACGCCGTCCAGCGTGTCGCCGAGACCCGTGGGCTGCCGATGGCGCAGGTGGCGCTGGCGTGGGTGCTGCGCAACCCGGTGGTGAGCGCGCCGATCGTCGGCTCCACGAAGCCGCACCACCTGGCCGACGCCGCGGCGGCGCTCGACGTCGAGCTCACCGACGACGAGGTGGCCACTCTGGAGGAGCCGTACACGCTGCGGCTGCCGACCGGCTTCGCCTGACGTAACGATCTTCGCGGGATGGCGTAACCCGGCGGAAACCGCGAACCGGGATCTTCTACTCACCATCCCCTGAACCCGGCAAACCCCCGGCCCGGATCAGGACTTCGGGGTCGCGACCCGGCCTCGCGCACCAGCCTCCCTCGCCGCTGCGCGCTCGCCCCCCGATGTCGCGGGCGCGCGCAGCCTGCCCTGCGTGAGCCGAAGGTGACCTGATGCCGTTGAACGAGAATCGACCGCACCGCACCACCGGACTCCCACGACGTCTCTCGCGGCGACTGGCCGCCGCCGGCATCGCCGCGGTGGCCGGCGTGGCCGCCGTCGTGGCCGTCGCCACCCAGACGTCCGTCCTGCACGCCGAGCCCGGCTCGCCCGCCCCCGAGACACCCGTGCCGACCATCGCGGCGGAGTCGACCGGCGAGGACGCGCCCGAGCAGGCGCCGGCGACGGCCCCCGTCCCGGCGCCCGCGACGACGGCGGCGGCCTACGACCCGCCGACCGTCGACGAGGTCGCCTACGTGCGCTACCTGGTCAGCCAGGATCCGTCCTACGCCGGCACGGCCAGCGTCGGCGGCGACGACGGCGCGCAGTACCTGTCCGCCGACCTCGCCGACCCGAGCCTGAGCGCGGACGGCGGCCGCCGCTACACGCTGTTCTATTACGACTACGCGGCCGACCAGCTCCTGCACTACGTCGTCGACGTCGCCGCCGGCACGGTCGAGTCGGTGACGCAGGGCGCGGGCGTGCAGCCGGCGCCCACCGACCAGGAGACGCTGCTCGCGTTCCAGCTGCTGCTCGCGGACCCGCTCAGCCAGGGGATCAAGGACGAGTTCCGCACCGCGACCGGTCAGGAGCTCACCGAGCCGGCGCAGACGACCTTCACCGCGCACGCGTACACCGCCGGCGCGGCCGATCTCGGCGCGGAGACGTGCGGCGTGCAGCGCTGCGTCCAGCTGATGGCCCAGGCGCCGGACGGCCGGTACCTCACGACGACACCGCTCGTCGTGAACCTGTCGGCGCAGACCGTGACGTCCGTCAAGTGACCCAGGGGAGACGACTCAAGATGCGTGTACCGAAGCTCGTGCTCGCCGCCGCTCTCGCGGCGTCCTCGCTCGCCGGGTTCACGTCGACGGCGTCCGCGGCGTCCGTGACGGAGCTGTCCTGCTCCGGCCCGTCGCTGGTGAAGGAGACCCTCCGGTCCGGATCCGGCTGGGAGATGTGCTGGCGCATCGACAGCTACCGCGGCCTCGTGGTCGACAAGGTCGCGTTCACCCCGCGCGACGAGGGCCGGCCGCTCATGGTCCTCGACTCGATCGGGCTGGCCCAGCTCAACGTCCCCTACGACACGGGGATGACGGAGTACAACGACGTCACCACCTACCAGGTGGGCGGTCGCCGGATGCAGGACCAGACGGCGATCGACTGCCCGGCCGGCGAGATCCGCAGCTCCTATCTCACCGAGACCCGCCCGCTGGCGCCCGTGCTGTGCGTCAGCGAGCAGGAGGGCGGCCTGGCGTACCGCTCGAACATCAGCAACGACGCGCTGTACGCCGCGCAGGGCACCCACCTGGTGCTGCACACGGTGTCGCGGATCGGCTGGTACGAGTACCAGACGGAGTACCGCTTCCACGACGACGGCGAGATCACCGTCCGGCTGGGCGCCACCGGGGACCTCTCGCCGAACGACTACGTCGACGCGGTCAACTTCGGCTGGCCGATCGCGGAGGGCCAGGAGGACTTCGCGGTCAACCATTACCACAGCGCGTTCTGGCGGGTCGCGTTCGACATCGACAGCGCCACGCGGCAGCAGGTCGAGAAGCTCGACTCCGACTTCACCGGCGAGTACGGCACGACCGGCGACACCGGGCGCACGCCGATCATCGAGACGGAGATCAGCACGGTGAACCGGGAACAGAAGCTGATCCTGGACAACCGCGAGGCCTACCGCGTCGTGAATCCGGACAGCCTCAACGCCGACGGCCACGCACGCTCCTACGAGATCATCATGGATCGGGCGCAGGCCTACGCGCTGAACCCGGAGACCGACTACGACCTCGCGTTCACCGAGCCCAAGTCCGACGAGATCTTCGCGTCGTACAACCTGCTGCCGTCGAAGCCGAACGCGAGCGTCACGCAGTACGTCGCCGACCGGGAGCGCCTGCGCAAGCCGGTCGCCTGGGTGAACGTGGGCTTCCATCACATCGTGCGGGACGAGGACCAGAGCCCGATGCCGATCCACTGGCAGGGCTTCACGCTCTATCCGCGCGACTTCACCGCGCAGAACCCGAACGTCCCCGAGGGCCGGAAGTGGGTCAACGGCGACATGCGCGGCGTGCCGAACCCGAACATCACGCCGACGCCGACGCCGACGCCCACCCCGACCGCCACACCCACACCCACACCGACGCCGACCGCCACTCCGTCGGCGACGCCGACACCGACGGCCAGCCCGTCCACGCCGACCCGGCCGCGGCCGACACCGGTGCCACGGCCCACCGGGCGGCCGACCGGCTGGGGCTGATCCTCCGTCGCCGGTGCGGGTCCCGTACGGCCGGGACCCGCACCGCACGACTCACCGGGAGGTGCGCATGTCGCTGGACCTGGAAGAACCCGCGCTCGCCGAGCCGGGCGAGCGACCTCGCCGCCGGGCTCGCGCCTGGTTGTCCGCCGTCTGCGTCGCGGCGGCTCTGGTGGTGCCCGGCGTGTGGGTGGCGACGGCGGGTGACGGACACGACGAGCATGCGTCGGCGCCCGGTGCGGCGGCTGGAGCTCCGGCGGAGGCGCCGCCGGTCGGCGACGTGCCCACGGCCGTGGACGTCTGCTTCGTCCGGATGATGATCCCGCACCACGAGCAGGCGGTGGCGATGAGCGACCTGCTGCTGGCCAAGCCGGGGGTGGAGGAGCGTGGGCGCCGGTTCGCCGAGTTCGTCCGCGCGGCGCAGTCCCGCGAGGTCGAGACCATGCGCCGCTGGCTGGACGCGTGGGGGAGCGCCGCCCCGGCCGGCGCGGCGCACGGTGCCGGGCACGCCGCCGATGCCGCCACGCCCGGCTGCGACCACAGCGGGCCGATGCCCGGGCTGCTGCCGGCCGATTCGATCGAGGCGCTGCGGGTGGCGGACGGACCGGCCGCGCAGCTGCTCTACCTGCGGCTGATGATCCCGCACCACGAGGGCGCGGTGGAGATGGCGTACGACGAGATCGCCGCCGGCTCGAACGTCTACGCGATCTCCGTCGCCAAGCACGTCGTCCAGGACCAGCCGGTCGAGGTGGCCGCGATGGAGTCGATGCTCGCCGAACTCGCCGTGACACCGTGACCCGGACGCGCCGGGTCCGGCTGCTCGTCGTGCTCGCGTTGGCGCTGGCCGTGGGCGCACTGCTGCCCGGCCGGGTGGCGCACGTGTTCACGCTGGACAGCCCGTCGATGCGGCCGGCGCTGGAGCCCGGCGACCGGGTGGTGGCGAACCGGCTGGACCGGCCCGGGCGCGGCGACCTCGTCGTGTTCCGCGACCCCGGCGGCTGGGTGCGGTCGGGCGCGGCCGGCGGCCACCTCGTCAAGCGGGTGATCGGGATGCCCGGTGACCGGGTGAGCTGCTGCTCGCACGGCGCCCTGCTGGTCAACGGCGCGCCCCTGGCGGAGCCGTACCTGTCCGGCGGCCCGGCCAGCACGCTGGCCTTCGACGTGATCGTGCCCGACGGCGCCCTCTGGGTGATGGGCGACAACCGCGCCGACTCGAGGGACTCGCGGTCCGACCCGCTCGGCGAGCACGGTGGCGCCGTCGGCCTGGACCTCGTGGTCGGCGTCGTCGTGCTCGCCTGGGGCGACGGCGGCGTGCGGACGTACTAGCCGGGTGCGGTCATGAGGCCCGGCGCTCCAGCAGCACGGTGTCGTGCCAGACGCCGTCGCGCTGGGCGATGCGCTCGCGGACGCCCACGGTCCGGTAGCCGGCCTGGTGGTGCAGCGACAGGCTGGCGCGGTTCTCGGTGAACACCGACGTCTGCAGCATCCACAGCCCGTCGGCGTCGGCCGACGTCACCTGGCGGCGCAGCAGGGCCTTCCCCACGCCGCGACCGCGGTGTTCGGCGGCGACGTACACGGAGGTCTCACCGACGCCGCGGTAGCAGTCGCGGTCGGAGACGGGTGCGACGGCGGTCCAGCCGGCGACCGCGCCGTCGATCTCGGCGACCCAGCGGTGACCCGGCAGCCAGCGCGCCGCCAGCCGGGTGCTCGGCGGCACCGACGTCTCGAAGGTCGCGATGCCGGTGTCGATGCCCTCGCGGTAGATGCGCCGCACCGCCGGCCAGTCGGCGTCGTCCAGTGCCCGGACGGTGACGTCGGCCGGGACGTCGTCGGGGCAGCACGGCCGCACCGCACCGGCGACGCCCATGACGACGTCGGCCATGTGGGGCAGCCCGGTGCAGCAGGCCTCGTTGACGGTGACGCGGGTGCTGGTGCCGACCTTGGACACGTGGACGAACCGGGTGGCCGCGAGCTTGCGCACGTGGTGCGAGCAGGTGGACTGGCTGATGCCGAGGAGCTCGGTGAGCTCCCCGACTGTGAGGCCGCCGTTCGAGGTGGCGACGGCATGCAGCAGCCTGACCCGGGTGGGGTCGGCGAGGGAGGCGAAGCACTCGGCGTAGTCGGCGGCGGCGTCGGTGGCGAGCGGCGGCGCCGGGGTGGCCAGAGTCGTCATGCCAGGCAGTCTATCGACATGGATCGATGGTTGCGATGATCGACGCGTGTCGATAGAGTCAGGGTCGTTCCATCGACGGTCTTCGATGAAAGTGAGTGGCTCATGACGGATCCCGTGGTGGTGGCCGGTGGCGGCCCGGTGGGGCTGGCGGCCGCGGCGGAACTCGCCGAACGCGGCCTCGAGGTCGTGGTGTTCGAGCGTGGGGCGACGGCGGGCGCGGCGGTCGCCGAGTGGGGGCACGTCCGGTTGTTCTCCGCCTGGCCGGAGCTGATCGCACCGGCGGCCCGGCGCCTGCTGGAGCCGACCGGCTGGACCCCGCCGCCGTCCGACGTGTACCCCACCGGCGCCGCGTGGGTCCGCGACTATCTCGCGCCCTTGGCGCGGGCGCTGGGCGACCGGGTCCGCACCGGCGTCGAGGTCGTCGGCGCCGCCAGGCGCGGCCGGGACCGCGTGGTCGACGACGGCCGCGACCGCGAGCCGCTCACCGTCCATGTCCGCCACGCCGACGGCCGGGAGCAGCGGGTGCGCGCCCGAGGCCTCGTCGACGCGACCGGCACCTGGGTGCGACCCAACCCGCTGGGCGGCGACGGCCTGCCCGCGCTGGGCGAGCGGGCCGCCGCCGAGGCGGGCCGGATCGGCTACCGCATCCCCGACGGGGCTCCCGGACGGCACGTCGTCGTCGCCGGGAGCGGACATTCCGCCCTCACCGCCCTCGTGTCCCTGACCAGGCAGAACAGTGACACAACGGTGACGTGGATTCTGCGGCGCGGTGGCATCGGTGACACGTTCGGCGGGGGAGACGCCGATGAGCTGCCGGCTCGCGGGCGGCTCGGGCGGCGGGCGCGGGCCGCGGTCGAGGCGGGCGGGGTCCGGGTGGTGACGGGGTTCCGCACGGCGGCCGTCCAGGCCGAGCCGGACGGCCGGCTGACGCTGGTCGCCGAGGACGGCCGCACGGTCGGCGCCGTCGACCACGTCATCGCGCTGACCGGCCTCCGGCCCGACCTCGGCTGGCTGTCCGAGTTGCGCCTGGAGCTGGACCCGACCCTGCAGGCGCCGGTCCGGCTGGCGCCACTCATCGACCCGAACGTTCACTCGTGCGGCAGCGTCCCGCCCCACGGCGTCCGCGAGCTCACCCACCCGGAGCCCGGCGTCTACCTGGCCGGCATGAAGAGCTACGGGCGCGCTCCGACCTTCCTCGCACTCACCGGATACGAGCAGGTCCGCAGCATCGCGGCCGCGTTCGCCGGCGACCACGCCGCGGCCGGGCGGGTCGAGCTGGTGCTGCCCGAGTCCGGCGTCTGCGGCGGCTCGGGCGGCTACGACGACGGCGGCGGCGGGTGCTGCGGGGTCGAGGCGGAACCGGAGCTGCTGCAGCTGGGGCAGACGGTGGCGGCCGGCCGCGAAGCCTGACGCCGATCTCCGAAGGCCGTGGCCGCAGGCCCGGTAGCCGTCGGGGGACTGGGAAGCGCGGGAACAGCCAGCCGGGGCGCCGGCGCCGCCGTCGACGCGCACGATCGGAGGCAGCCCGGACGTCCGGCGGATGCCGGATCCGCGGGCGTCGGCGACCGCCGGGGCAGGGTTCCGTGAGTACAGCATTTGCTGTACTGTCCGTTGCATGACCACGGTGACGGCGTCGCACACCGACGCGCTGGCCCGCCTCGGGTACGCGCTGTCCGATGGCACGAGGGCGCGGATCCTGCTCGCGTTGCGCGAGGCGCCGGCGTTCCCGTCCGACCTGGCCGCCGAGCTGGCGGTGTCCCGGCAGGTGATGTCGAACCAGCTCAGCTGCCTGCGCGGCTGCGGGCTGGTGCAGGCCGAGCCGGAGGGCCGGCGGACCCGCTACCGGCTGGCCGACGCGCATCTCGGCCGGGCGCTGGGCGAGCTGCTCGAGCTGGTGCTGGTGGTCGATCCCGGCTGCTGCGGACCCGAGGGGTGTTCCTGCCGATGAGCTTGCCCATCACGCCGCTGACCGATCCGCGCCGGCGCGACGTCCTGCGCCGCCGCGTCCGGCTGATCGTCGCGACCACCATCGGCTACAACGTGGTCGAGGCGGTCGTCGCGATCTCGGCCGGGGCCGCGGCATCGTCGGCCGCGCTGATCGGGTTCGGGCTGGACTCCGTCGTCGAGGTGGTGTCGGCCGCCGCCATCGCCTGGCAGTTCGCGGGCCGCGACCACGAGACACGCGAGCGCACGGCGCTGCGCATCGTCGCGTTCTCGTTCTTCGCGCTGGCGGCGTACGTCGGGTTCGAGGCGGTCCGGGCGCTGGCCGGTGCCGAGGAACCGGAGCACAGTACCGTCGGCATCGTGCTGGCGGCGGTGAGCCTGGCGGTCATGCCGGGGTTGTCGTTCCTGGAACGGCGGACCGGGCGCGAGCTGGGCTCGTCCGCGGTCGTCGCCGACTCCAAGCAGACGCTGATCTGCAGCTATCTCTCGGCGGTGCTGCTGGCCGGGCTGGTGCTGAACTCCGCCCTCGGCTGGTGGTGGGCCGACCCGCTGGCGGCGCTGGTCATCGCCGGGTTCGCCGTCCGCGAGGGGATCGAGGCCTGGCGCGGCGACGCCTGCGCGACGACGGCGGGCACGCTGCTGCGCGATCCGGAGGCCGACGGCTGCGGCCCCGGCTGCGACTGCTGCTGAGGCTCATCCCGCGACCGGCGGTCCCGCGATGATGGACCGGCCGATCTTGACGGCGCCCGCGGCCGGGGACAGAGTGGACGGCACGGGGGCGGTGCGATGACGTCTGTGATCCTGGTCGACGACACCACGCTGTCCCGCGACGCGCTGGCCGCCCAGCTGCGTGGCCAGGCGTGGACCGGCGACGTCCACACCGCCGCCGATGTCGCCGCGACGGTGCTGCTGCCGCACGATCCGCGCTCCAGCGTGGTCCTCGTGCACCTGGGGTCGGTGGACGGGCTGCAGGTGCTGCGTGCGGTCCGGACCGCCCTGCCGGACGCCCGGGTCGTCGCGATCGCCGTCCCCGACGACGGCGACGACGCGCTCGCCTGCGCGCAGACCGGCGTCGCCGGCATCGTGCTGCGCACCGGCACGCTGCACGACCTGGAGGCGACCGTCGAAGGTGTCGCGCGTGGCGAGACGGTGTGCCCGCCGAGCGTCGTCGGCGCTCTCGTGCGGCACGTGTTCGCCGAGGCCACCCATGCCCGTGAACCCGCCGACGACGGCCGGCTGACCTCCCGCGAGCGTGAGGTGCTGGTGCTCATCGAGCAGGGCCTGACCAACAAGGAGATCGGGCGGCGGCTCGGCATCGAGGTGCGGACGGTGAAGAACCACGTGCACAACGTGCTGGAGAAGCTGCGCGTCCGGCACCGCAGCGAGGCGGCCGCGAGGCTCCGGTCCGCCCGCGTCCCAGGGCTGTCCACGCTGGTCGCGGCGGCGTCGCGGCCGGGCGAGGTCGCCCGGTCCTAGGGCCGGTCCGAGGGACCGGGCCCGGGTCCTGGTACCCGGACCGGCACCGTGTCCGGGTCCTCGGACCAGTACCCGCCACGGCCGAATCCGGGCCCGGGCTGGTCCTGTCGGGACGGCTCGCCGCGGCTCTAGCGTCGAGGCCATGCGGCGGATCCGGATCGCGCTGGGCGAGGCGCCCGCGGAGCTGCACCGGCTGGTCGAGGAGGGCCTGTCCGGCCAGCCGGACCTCATCCTGGTCGCGGTCACGTCCGGCGAGGTCGCGCTGATGCTCGAGGCGGGCCGCGCCGACGTCGTGGTGGTCGCGATGCACCGCGGCGCGATCCCGGCGGTCGCCGAGCGGCTGCTCGACGAGTACCCGCGCCTCGGCGTCGTCTGCGTCGACGTCGAAGCCGGCCGCGGCGCGGTCTACCGGCTCCGGCCGGACCTCGAGCCGATGACCGCGGCGTCGCCCGGCGCCATCGCGGCCGCGATCCGCAGCGTCGTCGAGGACAACACCGCCTGGGGGAATCGATGAGCATCGACGCACACGACCTCGACTGGGTGGACGCCGACGTGCTCGGCGAGGCGCTGGCCGAGGTGCTGTCGGACGATTACGCCGCCGCAGCTCCCGAGGATCTGGAGCTGGCCGTCGCCGACGTGCTGGACGAGCTGAGCCCGGCCGAGGCGTTCGGGTTCGGCAAGGCACTGCGCCAGCTGGGCAGCGGCGCCGGGCGGCTGGTGGCCGATCCGGCGTTCGCGCAGATCGCCGGCAAGGTGCTGCCGGTGGCCGCCGGGGCGGCCGGCACCGCGATCGGCGGACCGCTGGGCACCGCCGTCGGCACCCAGCTGGGCTCGGTCGCCGCGCGCTCACTGCCGCGAGCCCGGACGGCGCCGCCGTCCGCCACGGCACGGCCCGCGGCGCCACCAGCCGCGGCACCACCAGCCGCGGCACCACCACCATCAGTACCGCCGGCCGCGCCGCCGGAGACGCCGCCTCCGCCGCCGGAACCCGCCGCGGCAGGCGGGTCGCCGGCCGCGGCCCAGGCCGCCTATCTCTCCCAGCACCCCACCGTGGCCAAGGGGCTGCTCGCGCTGGCGCTGGGCAGGCACGGCCGGACCACGGTCGACGGCGTGCCGGTGGCGGCGCTGATGAGCCTGCTGAGCTCGGTGTTCGGGCGCGCCGCCGCCGACGCCGACGAGCTGATGTACCTGGGCGGCAACGGCGACGCCGAGGAAGCCACCGGCTGGAGCGGGGGCGACGAGGCCCTCTACACGGCCCTGGTGGACGCCGACAACGCCGAACTGACCGAGGCGGTGAGCTGGCCATGAGCCACAACGAGTTGCAACAACTGGAGACGCTGTTGTTCCAGGCGCTGCCGGACCCGCGCGGGTTCGCCGACCGCGTCCTGGAGCAGCTGCTCGACCGGCTGGCCACGGAACCCGCCGGCTCGCAGCCGGTGACCGTGGTGCAGCCGGGACCGGCGCCGGCCGACGGGATGGACGAGTTGCCGGCCGTGCTGGCCGCGGCGCTGGGCGCCTGTGTGTGCTGGGGCCAGGACCCCGGCTGCCCGGTCTGCGCCGGCCGTGGCGGCTCGGGCTGGAGCGACCCCGACCGCGAGCTCTACGCCGAGTACGTCGCGCCCGCCGTGCGGCGGCGGGCCGCGCACGCCTCGGTCGTCCCGGACGGCCGAGCAGCACAGGAAGGAGTGCGATCGTGAGCACGATGTGGCCGGAAGACCTCGACTCCGACGCGGAGTACGACGAGGGCGAGCTGTACGACTCCGAGGGCGACCTGGAGTGGGACGAGGGCGAGAGCGACGAGGGCGAGAGCGAGGAGTCGCGTGACGCGCGCCGGCGCCGCTACCAGGCCCGGCAGCTCACCCTCGCTCGCCGACAGGCGGCCGTGCGCCGGCAGGCGCAGCTGCGGGCCCGTCCCTCGGCGGTGCGCCCTCGCCCGCTGACCGCGCCGGCCCCCGCCCGGCCGGCCCCCGCGGTCCGCGGCGCCGGCCTGGACACGCAGCTGGCGCACGACAGCCTGCGCCGCGAGCTGGCCCTGCAGAGGAGGAGGATGAACCGCTCCGAGTACGCCGCGGTCGCCGGCCTCGCGGTCAACCAGTTGATGGAGTCCTTCGCCCAGCCGGAGAACGTCTACGCGCGAGCGGCGCTGCGGTTCGCGCCGCTGCTGTTGCTGGCTCCGCAGCGCCGGGGCCGCGGGCTGGAGTCGTTCGTCGCGGACCCGCGGGTCATCGGCGGCGCGGCGGTGCTCGGCATCGTCGCCGTCGGCGAGTGGCGCGGCAAGGCGTCCATCCTCGCCAACGTGCCGTCGGAGCTGGCGGCCAACACCACCCAGCGGCTCAGCGCGCAGATCGTCACGCCGCAGGGGAAGGTGCTCGAGCGGGCCGTCACCTGGACGAGCACCGATGACCAGGTCGCCAAGGTCGAGCGCGGCATGGTCACCACCGGGAAGGCCGGGACGGCGATCCTCAGCGTGTCGGCCGAAGGTGTCGCGGTGAAGCGGTTCCCGGTCATCGTGAAGTGATCGGCGAGGACGTTCGATGGACCCGGCGCTGTGGCAGTTGCTGCGCGCGGAACGGGCGGCACCGGAGCGCGAGATCGAGGCGATCGTCCGGCTGCGCGACGTCCGGGCCGTCGTTCCGGGCGTGCGGCTGGTCGCCCGGTTCGGCCGGATCGCCACCTGCCGGCTGGCCGCCGGCCTGGTCCCGGCGGTCCGCCGGCACCCGGCCGTGCGCAGCCTCAAGGCCTCGCGGCGGTACGGCCCGGACCCGGCGGCCGCGGTGCCGGCCGACGACCGGCCGGGTCCAGGACCGGCGGACGTCCGGCGGCCGCCGGTCCTGGACCGCGCCGGCCTGACCGGCGCCGGGGTCGTCGTCGGGGTGGTCGACTGGGGCCTGGACGTCGATCACCCGGCCTTCCGCGACGCCGCCGGACGCACCCGCGTGCTCGCCCTCTGGGACCAGCGCGAGAAGTCCGGGCCGAGGCCGGCGCCGTACGGCTACGGGCGCGTGCACGACCGCGCGGCCATCGACGCGGCGCTGCGTCGCGGCGACCCGTACCGCGCGCTGGGCTACCACCCGGCCGACGCGGACCGCGGCGGCGGCTCGCACGGGACGCACGTCGCGGCCATCGCCGCGGGCAGTGCCGGTGTGGCGCCGGCGGCGACCCTGGTGTTCGTGCACCTGGCCGACCGCGGGACCGGGGGAACGGCGACCCTCGGCGACTCCGTGCGGCTGCTCGAGGCGGTCGACTTCATCCGCCGCGCCGCGGCCGGCCGGCCCTGGGTGGTGAATCTCAGCGTCGGGCGGCACGGCGGGCCGCACGACGGCCGCACGCTGGTGGAGCTGGCCCTCGACGAGCTGCTCGCCGCCGGGCCGGGCCGGCTGGTCGTGCAGAGCGCCGGCAACTACTACCGCGCCCGGACGCACGCCGCCGGCACGGTCGCGCCCGGAGCGTCCCGGACGCTGACGTTCCGGACCCGGCGCGGCGACCCGACCCCGAACGAGCTGGAGATCTGGTACGGCGGCGGCGACCGGCTCGACGTCCGGCTGACGCCGCCGGGCCGCCGCCCCGGCTCGTGGGTGCGGCTGGGCGAGCAGGCCGCCGTCCTGGTCGACGGGGTGAGCGCCGGGCGGCTGTACCACCGGGCCCACGATCCCAACAACCACGACCACCACGTCGACGCGTTCCTCGACCCCACGGCGCCGGCCGGGACCTGGGCGGTGACCCTGCGGGCCGTCGACGTCACCGACGGGCGGTTCCACGCGTGGCTCGAGCGCGACGACCGCTGCGCGCCGTGCCAGGCGCGGTTCGACCCTGCCGACGCCGAGCCGGCCGGCACGGTCGGCACCATCGCGACCGGCCGGCTGCCGCTGGTCGTCGGTGCCTACGACGCCCACGACCCGGCCGCGCCGCTCGCGCCGTTCAGCAGCGCGGGCCCGACCCGCGACGGCCGCGGCAAACCGGACCTGCTGGCGCCGGGGACGGCTGTGCTGTCGGCCCGCTCCGCACCGGCCGGTGCGCACGACAGTCCCGGCGAGTGGATCCGCAAGTCCGGTACCAGCATGGCCGCGCCGCACGTCACGGGTGCCGTGGCGCTGTGCCTGCAGGCGACCGCGGGACGGGTCGGAGCCGCGCGGCTGCGCCGGCTGGTGCTCGGCGCGGTCGTGCCGCGTGCGTCGCCCGGCGGCCGTGCGGGGGCCGGGCAGCTCGACCTCGCCCGGCTCGCCGCCGCCCTGTCCTCCGTCCGCGTCCGTCCAGAGGAGGCCGTCATGGCTGCCGACCGTTCCGTCACCCCGTCGCTGGCCTTCCGCGAGCTGCTGTACCGGCCCGGCGGTGAGCTCGCGGCCTGGGTCGACGAGCACTTCGACGTGCTGGCCCGCCCCGGCGAGCCGGTCGCCACCCGCGCGGACCGCGGCGACCTGCTCGTCGACGTCCCGCTCGGATCGTCCGATCCCGGCGCGGTGACGACGCTGCCGCACCACTACGCCGCGCCGCGGCGGCTCGGACCGGGGCAGCTGCTGCTGCACCCGCGGACGCCCGAGGACGCCGAACTGCTCGACGGCGACCTGGTCGCGGCGGAGCCCGCCGAGGACGAGGAGTCGGTGCCGCAGCACGTGCTGTCGGCCCGGGCTCGGTGGCCGAAGCTCTGCCCGGACCTGCCGAAGGTCGTGCTCCGCGACCTGGCGGGCTGTGCGCCGTCGCAGTTGGTCGCGGAGAGCGACTTCACCGCCTGGACGAACTCGCCGACGGCCGTCTATGTGGCGCCGGACGCCGGCACCTCGCCCGCGGTCATGGACGCCGTCCTCTACCACGAGGCGGTGCACGTCCGGCAGTTCGCCGCCGCCGGAGGGAGACCGCCGGCCGACCACGCGACGATGGTCCGGTACGAGATCGACGCCTACAGTGCCTCCGCCGCCTGGGTCGACGCCCGGCCGGGCAAGGAGAACGACGCGATCGCCCGAGGCATGCGCGACACCGCCGCCATGCTGCGCGACGAGGTCGCCCGGACCACGAAGGCGACGAAGAACGCCGCCGAGCGGAACCGTCGCTACCAGCGCTTCCTCGTCGAGAAGAAGCTGCTGCCCGAGCATGCGGCGATCGCCGACCTCTACGCGCTGACGCCGGGGCGCATGTCGTGCTCGCCCTCAGGCGCCGGCGAGGCCGTCGCCGACGAGGAGGCGGCCGACGAGGCGGCCATGTCCCTTCTGGCGGACGGCTACGAGGCGCCGCCAGGCGAGGCGGACACCGTCGCCGGGGAGTGGGCCGACGCGGAGACCGGCGGCAGTGACCTGGCCGAGTTCAGCGGGCGGGAGCACCGCGACATCGCCGACGGTGCGGCCGGCAAGGAGCTGACGAGCCTGAGCCACGGTGAGCCGCCGAAGCGGCTGACGTTCGGCGAGGTGACGGCGCTGGCCGGTGACTATTTCGGGACGTACGAGGAGATGCGCGAGCTGTCGGCGACGGCGCGCGGCCGGGTCGAGCTGGCGTACGCGCGCTGGCACTGCCTCTCGCTGAGCCAGGCCGGCGTCGCGGTCCCGACCACCGACGCGGCGATCATCAAGGCCGTCACCGACCGGTACCTGCTGCTCGCGTCGCAGAACATCTCGCACTTCTCCGCCGGCGGCACCGCCTGGCAGGCCTACGCCAGCTGGCACGCGAAGGCGCTGGTCGACGCGCTGGACGCGGGCCGGCTCTCCGACGCCGCCCGGTGGGAGCGGGCGATGACGAAGGAGGCGTTCGGGCTGCACTTCCTGACCGACTCGTTCTCCGCCGGCCATGTCCGCACGCCGCGCGCGGAGATCCGTGACTGGTACCGGCAGCGCTTCCCCGACAGCGGCGACCGGATCCTGCAGTACCTGGCGAGATTCCTGTTCGACCGCCTGGACGAGCGGCAGCAGCTCCCGCAGCTGGCGTGGTGGTTCGGCTGGGTGACCCGCGGCGTCATGGTGGACCGGATCCGCACGCTCGGCGGCGAGGCGATCGCGAACATCACCCTCGGTGACATCCTCAGCCTGGCCCTGCACGACTGGGACAACCGCGGGCTCGATGTCGTCACCGATGTCGACGCCGATGGCCGGGCCGTCCCGGGCGGGCACCACTGGCGCGCCGTCGGCGACGGTCACCTCGGTGCCAACCGGTTCGGCATCGACACCCGCCGGATGGCCGTCGTCGCCGTCACCGCCTCGCTGCGCGACCTTGAGCGGGTCCGCGGCGCCGGCGTGCGGCTCGGCTCCGACGCGGTGTCGCTGTCGCAGCGCTCCGGCGCGGTGCGGCAGGCGCTCGGCTCGCCGGTGTTCGCGGCGCGCGGCTTCGTCCCGCGCGAGGACACCGCCCGCACGACGGCGGTGGCGCTGCGCACGTCCGACGGCAGCCGGGCGCCCATGGAGTGGCGGTGGGGGCAGCTCGGCCCGGTCGCGCACCAGGCCGTCGACGGCACGATCCGCCGGCGCCTGGCCGACGAGCTGCGTACCTTCGCCGACCAGGTGCCCGACCCCGTCGACGGGCCGGCCGGGATGCGCATCCACGGCATCCGCGGCGCCTACCGCCTGTTCATCCGCCATCTCCGCGACGACGGCATCGCGGTCCTCGAGCGGGCGGTCGGACGCAACGCCCGCTGACGCCGCTCGACCGGCATGATGGCGGACGGCAGCGATCAGGAGGCGGCGCCGAACACCGGCCGCCCGGGCGCGACGTCCTCGTCGTCGGGGACGCCGATGTTCTGGCACGCGGTCAGCAGCCAGCGGCCGTCCTCCTTGGCCATGACCCACAGCGGCGAGCCGACGTCGAGGCCGTCGGGTGTCGTGTAGACCTGGCGCAGTTTCACGGCGGCGACGTCCGGGCGGATGAACAGGACGTGCTCCAGCTCGAAGCGCACCGACATGCCCCGCATGCCGCCGGGGAGGACCTGGCGGGTGAACGCGTCGATCTCGTCCAGCCCGTAGAGGCGCTTCCCGCCGCCGGTGGTCCAGATGGCGTCGGGCCGGAACAGCGCCAGGAACTCGTCGGGCAGCTCGTTGTTCTGGGCGTGCTCGACGGTGTCGACGACACGGCGGATGGCATCCAGCTCGGCCTCGGCGGCCGCGGCCTCGATGTCTGTGCTCATGCCGCCAGCCTGCTACCTCAACCGCGGTTGAGGTCAAGCTCGTGGGACCGGCATCACCCGGATCGGGTGGCGCTGGATCGGCCGGCGGGAGCGACGATCCAGACGGGGGTGGTCCGTATGAGCGAGATGGCGCTGCCGATCATGTCGAGCCGGCGGCTGGGGGAGCTGCTCACGCTGTTCAAGGAGGCCGACACCGTCGAGCTGAAGCTGAGTGTGGCCGACGGTGACCAACGGTCGGCCGTGGCGGCGCTGGGGATGGATCCGCTGGACGCGCAGATCCGGCAGGTGGTGTTCTTCGACACGCCGGATCTCGAGATGGACAAGGCCGGCGTGGTGGTCCGGGCCCGACGGGTGCAGCGCCGGCCGGGCGATGCCGTCGTCAAGCTGCGGCCGGTGGAGCCCGGGAAGCTGCCGCCGGGGCTGCGCAAGTCGCCGGACTTCGGGGTCGAGGTCGACGCCATGCCGGGCGGCTCGTTCGTCGCGTCGGGGCGGCTGAAGGCGCCGGTCGACAACGCCCACGTCGTCGACGTGCTGGCCGGGCGGCGGCCGATCCGCAAGCTGTTCACCAAGCAGCAGCGCGACCTGTTCGCCGCGCATGCGCCCGAGGGCGCCGACCTGGACGACCTGACCGCGCTCGGGCCGATCACGATCATGAAGCTCAAGTTCTCGCCCGGCGAGTACGGCCGCCGGATGGTCGCCGAGCTGTGGCTCTACCCGGACGGCACCCGGATCCTCGAGCTGTCGACCAAGTGCCTGCCCGGCGAGGCGCTCAACGTCGCCGTGGAGTCGCGGGCCTTCCTCGGCGAGCACGGCATCGACATCGGTGGCGCGCAGCAGACGAAGACCCGGACGGCGCTGACCTACTTCTCCGGGCAGCTCAGGGACAACGCGTCGTCAGGCGTCTGACGGCGGCTGCTCCGCGGCCGGTTCGGCGGCCGGTTCCGCGGCGATGACGGCGGCCGCCGCCTCCGCGCTGACGGCGTGCCGGGCGATGTTCCGGTAGCCCTCGAGCCCGGCCTGCAGCCGTTCGATCATCCGGTCCTCGGCCACGGCGATGATGGCGGACGTGCCGGGCTCGAGGCTGTCGCCGACGGCGCGCAGGTCATCGTCCTTGAAGCCCTTGTCGCGGACCTTGCCCCAGATGCCGCCACCGGCCGCCCCCACTGCCGCCGACACCAGCAGGCCGGGCGGGAAGATCAGCCCGACGATGCCGCCGGCGACGGCGCCGCGCTTGGCCCACGTCTTGCCGCTGGGGTCCGCGGTCTCCTGGAAGGTCACCTTGCCGTCCGCGCGGCGGACCACGACGGCGGCGTCGATGAGCTCGATCGAGCCCTCGCGATGCATCGCGCGGAAGTCCTTCAGGGCCTCGCCGGCCTCGTCCTCGGTGCCGAATGCGGCCACGAACACCTGGATGTCGCTGTCGCTCATGATGACGTTCCTCCCGTGCGGGTCTGCTGGCAGGACTGCGCGTCGTCGAAGGCCTGCCGGAGTGTGTCGTCGGCCGACGACAGGTAGCCGGCGACGGTGTCGCCGAGCGTGCTGAGCGCCTGGCCGGTCTGCGTGAGCCCGGCCTGCGCGTCGGAGAGTGCGCTGGTGACGTCCTCGGCGGTGGTCGCGTCGGCCAGCCCTTGAATCGCCTGTCCGGTGTCGTCGAGCCCGGCCCTGACGTCGTCGGCCTCGTCGGCCAGCTCCTTCTGGGCGTTCTCGATCGCCTGGTCTGCGCCCTCCGGCGTGTCCGCGATGGCCTCGGTGAGGTTCTGCGCGCTGGCCTGGACGGCGTCGACGCGGTCGGAGATCTCGCTGCTCAGCTGGTCCAGCGCCTCCGGCGTCAGCGAGTCGACGTTCAGGCCCTCGGTCAACCCGCGGACGTCGGCGGCCAGCTCGTTCCAGGCCGAGCAGACCCCGTCGGCCCAGTCCGTCTCCGGCGAGGCCTCATCGCTGCAAGCGACCAGCAGCACCGTCGCGGCGGCGAGGGCGGTCAGACGCGGCCGCACGACGCTCACCCCTCCAGCCGCCGGTCGAGCGTCGTCGCCGCCGTGATCAGCGCCAGGTGGCTGAACGCCTGCGGGAAGTTGCCCAGCTGCTCACCGGTGCGGCCGATCTCCTCGGCGTACAGGCCGAGGTGGTTGGCGTAGGTCAGCATCTTCTCGAAGGTCAGGACGGCCTCGTTCAGCCGCCCGGACTGCGCGAGCGCGTCGACGTACCAGAACGTGCACATCGAGAAGGTGCCCTCGTCGCCGCGCAGGCCGTCCGGCGAGGCGGCCGGGTCGTACCGGTACACCAGGCTGTCGGAGACCAGCTCGTCGTCCATCGCCCGCAGCGTCGAGCGCCACATCGGGTCGCGGGCGTCGACGAACCCCACCAGGGGCAGGTAGAGGTTGGCGGCGTCGAGCACCGACGTGTCGTAGTGTTGCACGAACGCCTGCCGATCCGGGTGCCAGGCGCGGTCCATCACCTGCTGGTAGATCGCGTCGCGATTGGCGCGCCAGCGGGTCGTGTCGGCCGGCCGCGCGTGCTTGGAGGCCATGCGCAGCGCGCGGTCGAACGCGACCCACGACATCACCCGCCCGTACGTGAAGTGCTGCCGGCCGCCGCGGGTCTCCCAGATGCCGTCGTCGGGCAGGTCCCAGTGGTCGCACAGCCAGTCCAGCACGCCGGTCAGCCGCTGCCAGCCGTCATGGGTGAGCGGCAGGCCGCTTTCGTCGCCGCGGTGGATCGAGTCCAGCGCCTCGCCGAAGATGTCCAGCTGCAGTTGGCCGGCGGCGCCGTTGCCGATGCGCACCGGTCGCGAGCCGCGCCAGCCCTTCAGATGACCGAGCTCCTCCTCGACCAGGTCGGACGAACCGTCGACCCGGTACATGATCTGCAACGGCGGCGGGTCGCCGTCCTCGCCGGGTGGCCGGACGCGGTCGCGCAGCCAGTGCAGGAACGCCTCGGCCTCCTCGGTGTAGCCCAGGCCGAGCAGCGCGTGGATCGAGAACGAGCCGTCCCGGACCCAGGTGTAGCGGTAGTCCCAGTTGCGCTCGCCGCCGGTCTGCTCCGGCAGCCCGGCCGTGGGCGCCGCGACGAGGGCGCCGGTCGGCCGGTAGGTCAGCAGCTTGAGGGTGATCGCCGACCGGTCCACGCGCTCGCGCCAGCGGCCGCGGTACGTCGACCGGCCGACCCAGGTCCGCCAGAACTCGCGGGTGCCCTCGAACAGCGCGAGGATCTCCTCGCGTGACGGCTCGCGCGGCGGCCCGTCCGGCGCGGTCTCCAGGACGACACCGCCGATCTCGCCGGCCGACGCGGTCAGGACGGCGTGCACGCCGTCGGCGTCCTGCTCGATCCGGATCCGGTCCGCGGACCGGACGTCCGGCCGGCGCGCGAGGTGCAGGGCAAGCTCGGTGCCGTCGGAGCCGCGGAACAGCACGCCCGCTTCGGTGACGTGCGTGGTGTGGCTGCCGCGGCCGTAGTCGAACCGCGGCTCGAGGTCGACGGCGAAGCGCAGCCGGCCGCGGACCACCCGCACGAGCCGGACCAGCCGATGCCGGTCCGTGGCGGGGCCGTCGAGCACCGGCATGAAGTCGATCACCTCGCCGACGCCCTCCTCGGTGAGGAAGCGCGTGATGAGGATCGCGGTACCGGGCAGATAGAGCTGCTTGCTCACCCAGCCGGTGCTGGCCGGCGCGATCCGGAACCGCCCGCCGCGCTCGGCGTCCAGCAGCGACGCGAACACGCTCGGGGAGTCGAACCGCGGTGTGCAGAACCAGTCGACGGTGCCGTCGGACGCCACCAGCGCGGCGGTCTGCAGATCGCCGATCAGCCCGTGCTCCTCGATGGGCGGGTACTCGGTCATCCGCCCAGCAATCGTGCCTTGGCCGCGGCGAACTCCTCCTCGGTGAGCACGCCCTGCGCCTTGAGGTCGGCCAGCCGGGCCAGCTGGTCCGACAGCGAGTCCTCGGCCGGCGCGGCGGGCGCGGGCGGCGGCTGCGCGGCGTAGGCGGCCTGTGCCTGCTGCTCGTATTGCGCCTGCTGCTCGTACTCCTGTTGCTGCCAGCGCGCGGACTGGCGGCGCGACACGCGGTTCGACACCGCCGTGGCCGTACCGGCCACGACCGCCGTCCGGGCCACTCCTCGCAGCAGTCCCATCGCCGCCACCCCCTCAGCCGATGTCGAGACCGCGCAGCGCGCGGTCGGCCGTCTCGGCCGGGATGCGCGCCTGGTCGGCGACCTCGCCACCGGCGGCGCGTACGGCGTTGACGAACGGGATCGCCCAGGTGTTCTCCACGACGAGAACGGCGACGGAGTTGCCCGGAGGCAGACCCTCCGCGACCTCGTCGACGTCCTCGGCGTCGAGCAGACCGCCGCCCAGCTGACCGTCGAGGTCGGCGAAGGCGGGCTGCAGGTCGGGCCCGAGCCCGGCCAGCTCGATCGAGCCGACGGTGCCGTCGGCGTCGCGATACACGAACATCAGGTCGACGATCCGGACCAGTCCGTTCACGACGAGGTCGCGCATCGCCGGCACGATCTCGCCCTTGAACTGGTTGCCCGGGAAACGCAACAGGAGGATGTCGACCGGTCCCACGTCCACGGTGTCCATGCGGCCCAGCCTTCGCCGCCGGGGGTCCGGCCGCCTCACCCGTCGCGGGTGAGGCGCCGGCGCATCAGGGCCCGGCCGGCCAGGTCCCGTCGGCGGGCGGCCCCGGACGACGGCGCGGGCCGGGCCGGCTCGCGCTGCGCGCCACCGACGAGACCAGCGTCCCGATCGCGATCCCGAGCACCAGGTTGAGCCCGGCGGTCGCGACCTGGGCGTCGACGCCGGCGTTGGACGTGAACGGCGCCACCACGCCGATCACCGTCGCCAGCCCGACCACCCAGGCGAAGAACCGCAGCGGCTGCGGGGTGGTCAGCAGCAGCACGTGCACCAGCCCGGTCGACACCAGCGCCGCGAGCGCCGCTCCCGCCGCGTACCAGCCGGTGCTCGCGTCGCCCCAGGTGCCCTCGCCCTCCGGCGCCAGGATGGGGATGTCGAACACCCCGCGAACCAGCACGATCCCGACGACGGCGATGAGCGCTCCGATGACGGCCGTGGCGACGCCGCCCGCCCACAGCCGTCCGGCGTCGACGACAGGTGGTCCGGACCGGGCGGCGGGGTTGGTGGTCATCGGCGCGGTCTCCTCGGCGTCAGTCGGGCAGCTTGCGCATCTCCACGAGAGTCAGCCCCAGCGCGTCGAGCCGGGCGAGCATGCCCCGCAGCGCCGCCCGGTCGCGCACCGGCCCGAAGATGGACGTGCCGCCGGCCGGTCCGTCGGCGACGTCGAACTCGGGGAACGCCGCCCGGACGGTGTCCGAGACACGGCCGGTGACGAGGAACTCGTAGCGCATGTCGATGCGCCCCCAAGCTTCGAAGCGGGACACACTCCACCATCGCCCGGTCGCGGGCCGGAACGGCTCACCCGCACCGGGTGAGGGGTGCGGTGTGGCGGCCGCGATGACCTGAGGTGAAGGCCCCGAAGCCGGGTCGAGTCCGACATTTCGCCGCTACTGTGATGATCGTGGTCGTAGCTGCCCCACACGCGGGGCGTGCGAGGATCCTGGAACAGAAGCTGAGGGTTCCTCGGATGCCGGCCAGCGTGGTGCCCCGCACCCGACTGCTCCGCGGCCTCGGCGCCGCGGAGGCGGAGGGTCGCGTGCTCGCGCTGGTCTCCGCGCCGGCCGGCGCGGGAAAGACGATGCTGCTGGCCCAGTGGTGGCAGCGGCTGCGCGCCGCCGGCGTCCCGGTCGCCTGGCTGGCGCTCGACGAGCACGACGACGACCCGTATCTGCTGTGGTCGGGGCTGTTGCGGGCCTGCGGCCGGGCCGTGCGCGGCATCGACGCCGCCGCCGAGGTGCGGCTGGCCGCGCTGACGCCACCGGCTGACCCGGGGAACCGGGGGTTCCTGACGGCCTTCGCGGAGGCGGTCGACGCGCTGCACGCGCCCCTGTGGGTGCTGCTCGACGACGTGCACGTGATCTCGTCGCCGCGCGGGCTGGCCTGCCTCGCCGGGCTGATCCGGTACCGCCCCGCGGGCCTGCGCCTGGCGTTGGGCAGCCGGTTCGACCCGCCCCTGCCGGTGGCTCGCATGGTGCTGGACGGGCAGGCCAGCGAGGTGCGTGCGGCCGACCTCGCGTTCGACCGCGACGAGGCCGATCTGCTGCTGCGCCGCCGGAGCCTCGAGCTGGACGAGCCCGACCTCACCCTGCTGCTGGAGCGGACGGAGGGCTGGGCGGCCGGGCTGAGCCTCGCGGCGCTGTCGCTGGCGTCGCAGGACGACGTCACCAAGTACATCGCCGGATTCGCCGGCGACGAGCGGCCGCTGGCCGACTACCTCGTCGCGGAGGTGCTGGACGCCCTGTCGGACGAGACGGTGGACCTGCTGCTGGCGACGGCGGTGGCCGAGACGCTCACGGCCGATCTCGCCAGCCGGCTGTCCGGCCGCGCCGACGCCGGCGCCGTCCTGGCCCGGCTGGCCCGCGACAACGCGCTGGTGGCGCGGGTGGGCCGGGCGCCGACGTCGTATCGCGTGCACGGGCTGCTGCGCAGCTTCCTGCTGGCCGAGGGCAACCGGCGCGACGTCGTGGCGCAGCGGCGCCACCATGTGGAGGCGTCGCGGTGGTTCGCCGACCACGGGCTGCCCGGGCTCGCCCTGGACCACGCGGCCGCCGGCGCCGACTGGCCGCGCACCGCCGAACTGGTCGACCGGTACGGGCTGCGGCTGCTGCTGTCCGGCGACGCCGCCCGGGTGTCGGCGACGGTGCGGCGGCTGCCCGACGACCTCGTCACCGAGCCCGTGACGGCACTGGTCGCGGCGCTCGCGGCGCTGCACGACGGCGCGCTGGCGGTGGCTCGCCGGCACATCGACCTCGTCGGGCGCGATCCGTCGCGGCACTCGTCCGCCCGGCTGCGGCTGCTCCACACCACCGCGTTGATGAACGAGGCGCGATTGCGCGGCGACCGCGGGCCCGAGCTGCTGGCACTGATCGCGCTGAGCGAGGAGCAGGTCGAGGGCGAGCCGGACCTGCTGCTGCTCGCGGCGGTGAACCGGGGAGTCCTCCGGATCTGGTTCGGCGAGTACGAGGCGGCCGAGGAGGACCTGCGCGACGCCCTGCGGATGGCCCGCCGCGACGGCCGCGACGCGCTGACGCTGGAATGTCTGTCGTACCTCGCGGTCGGCGCCGCGGCGAGGGGCGACGCCGACACGGTCAACCGGCGGACGACCGGGGCGATCGAGTTCGCGGGGCGGCGCGGCTGGTCGTCGACGGGGCGGATGACGCCGGTGTACCTGCTGGCCGCCGGCGCGGCGTTCGAGCGGCTGGATCACGCGGAGACCCGCCGGTTCCTGTCGCTGGCCGCAGCGATCGACGCCGACGTCGAGCCGGAGGTCGAACTGTCCGCGCGGCTGCTGCGCGCCTGCCTCGCCGCCGTGGAGACGCCGAACCGGCACGAGGCGGCCCGGCTGCTGCGGCGCGCGTGGCCCTACGACGACACCGCCCTGCCGCCGGTGAGCGCCAGCTTCTTCTGCCTCATCGAGCTGCGGCTGGCGCTCGCCGCGGGAGACCGGCCGGCGGTCGTCGAGGTGCTCGCCCGGGCCGAGCGGCTGCTGGGAGGGTCCGGCGACGTGCTGGTGCTGCGGGCGCTGGCGCACGCGCACGACGGCCGGAAGGCCGCGGCCAGGGCGGCGCTGCAGCCCGTGCTGGCCGGGACCGTGCCGTGTCAGCTGGTCAGCATGGACATCACCGCCTGGCTGCTGTCCGCGCACTTCGCGGCCGAGCTGGAGGAGCCGGCACGGGCGCACGACGCGCTGCTGCACGCGCTGGACCTCGCGCAGCCGCGGCGCATGTACCGGGAGTTCGTCGGCGCGTCCGGCCGGGTGCGCTCGCTGCTGATCCACGGAGAAGGGAGGTTCGGCCGGCACGAGGAGTTCGTCCGCGCGGTCGTCGCGCTGCTCGGCGACGACGACGGTGACGGCGGTACGGCGACGGTGTCCGGCGAGGCGCTGACGGCGCGCGAGCTGGAGCTGCTGCGCGACCTGCCGTCGCTGCTGTCGCTCGAGGAGATCGCCGGCGCGCACGTGCTGAGCGTCAACACCGTCAAGACACACCTCAAGGCGATCTACCGCAAGTTCGACGTCGGCAGCCGGCGCCAGGCGGTCGACCGCGCGAGGGAACTGGGGCTGTTGTAGTCGCCTCACCCGGCTCGGGTGAGGCGAGAACGATCACGACTGGGCAGGCTGTGGGTGGGGCTGGGGGAGCGGGGTGGACTATGTCCGTGCGCAGACGGGGGCTGCCATGAGATTCCGTCCGGTTGAAGTGCTGATCCTGACGTTTCCGGGCGAGCGGATCGACCCGCTCGCCGTCGAGGCGCTGCGCGGCGTCGTCGACATGGGTGACGTCACGTTGCTGGACATCGTGTTCGCGGCGCGCGAGTCGAACGGCGACCTGCGGGTCGTCGAGTTCGCCGACGGCGCCGACACGTTCGGCTTCGGCGGCGTGGAGATCGCCGAGGGCGAACTGGTGAACGACGAGGACATCGCCGTCGTGGCCGACGCCTTGCCGCCGGGGCACTCGGCGGTGCTGATCGCGTACGAGAACACCTGGGTGCGGCGAGTCTCGGAAGCCATCCGCGACGCCGGCGGCCAGGTCGCACTGCATGTCTTGATCCCGTCGGAGGCCGCCGACGAGGTGTTGAGGGGGAGCTCATGACCGGACGGTTCGACCGGCCCGGACTGCTGGCCACGGTGACCAGCGCCGCGGTCCTGGACGGAACTCCGCAGGTGATCAGGAACGTGGTGACGCATGCCACCGCCCGGAGGACGGCCGTTCCGGCGGCACAGCCGGCGCGCGAGGAACCGGCGCGCGAGGAACCGGCCGGCCGGCGACTGGTCGCCGTGCGGAGCGGCGCGGGCTGACCGGCGGCGACGATGGCCGACGAGCCACGCACCCCGCCGGACGACACCGGCCGCCCAGCCACCGGCGGCCCGGCCGACGCCCGCCCGCCCGACGCCGATCTCGACGAGACCGCGGAGGCGACCGGACGAGACACGCCACAGGCCGGCGGTTCCGCCGGGACCGCCCCGGACGGCGATGGCGGCGAGAGCGGCGGGATCGGCGACAACGAACGGGCCGAGCTGGATCGGCTGCGCGCCGAGGTGGCCGGGCTGCGGGCAGCCGGCACCACCATGAGCCCGGCCGGCGAGGCGCCGGGGGGACCCGCCTCGCCGGCCGAGTCGGGCACCGGTGGCGGGCGCTGGCGCGCGGTGCTCGCATCGGTGCTGATCGTGCTCGGCTGCCTGCTGGCGATCCCCGCGACCGCCGCCGTGTGGCTGGACTCCGTCGTCACGAACACCGACCGCTACGTCGACACCGTCGGCCCGCTGGCCCGCAATCCCGACATCGAACGGGCCGTCACCAACCGGATCACCACCCGGCTGATGGAGGAGATCGACGTGCCGTCGGTGGTGAACGAGGCCTCGGACCTGCTGGCGGCGCAGGGCGCGAGGCCGCGGGTGACGACGACGCTCACCGACCTGGCCGGGCCGATCAACGGCGCCGTCGAGGGCTGGGTGCACGACCAGGTCGGCACCGTCATCGCCAGCGACCGGTTCGCCGACGCCTGGACACAGGCCAACCGCGCCGCGCACCAGTCCCTGGTGGCCGCGCTGACCGGTGAGAACGAGAACGGCGCCGTCCAGGTCAAGGGCAACACCGTCAGCATCCAGCTGTCACCGATCATCGAGGACGCCAAGCAGCGTCTGGTCGACGCCGGGTTCCAGCGCGCGTCGTCGATCCCGACGGTGGACATGACCCTGACGTTGTTCCAGTCCGACCAGGTGGAGAAGGCGCAGGCCGGGTTCCGGCTGATCGACCGGGTCGGCACGTGGCTGCCGGTCGTCGCGCTGGCACTGATCGCGGCCGGGGTGCTGGTGGCCCGCGGCCGGCGGCGGGCGCTCATCGGGGCCGGGATCGGGCTGGCGCTCTCGATGCTCGTGCTGGGCGCGGCGCTGACCATCGCCCGGCCGATCTACCTGGGCGCGCTGCCGGCGGAGGTGGACGACGCCGCGGCGGGCGCGCTGTTCGACCAGGTGGTGTCGCTGTTGCGGACGACCCTGCGCGCGGTCCTGGCCGTGGGCCTGGTCGTGGCGCTGGTCGCGTGGCTGACCGGGCCGTCGTCGCAGGCGGTGGCGGTGCGCCGGGGCGTCGGGAGGCTGGGCAGCATCGGCTCCGAGTGGGGCTGGCGCGACTCGGCGGCGGTCGGCTGGCTGCGCGCGCACAAGCGGCCCGTGCAGATCGCCGTGCTGGTCCTGGCGATCTTGGTGTTCGTGTTCTGGAACTACCCGACCGCGGGTGTGGTGCTGGGGATCCTGCTGATCGCGGGCGTCCTGCTGGCGGCACTCGAGCTGGCGACGGGTCAGGCGGCGCCGTCCGGGCCCTCGGTCACCAGGCCCTCGTAGGCGTCGACGGCGGCCCGCACCGTGGGGTGCACCCGGCCGCCGTCGCGCCAGGCCGGCCAGGCCGCCGTCCGGCGCGCCTTGACCAGCGCCGCCTCGGGCAGGTCGGCCACCCAGAGGGCGACGTCGTGCTGGGCCAGCTGCTGCTCGGCCGCCGCGAACGCGTCCATCACCGTGACCGACGTGTCCAGCGTGGCGCCGAGGTCGAGCAGCAGCACACGCGGTGGCGGGTCCTCCGTCGTCGCGCGCCGAACCAGTTCGGCCTGCACGGCGCGGACGTTCATCGTGTACAGCGCTCCCTCGATCCGGACGACCAGCAGGCCCGGGGCCGGACGGTGCTCGGCCAGCACCGGGTGGTTCAGCCGGCGCAGCACGAGGTAGTAGGTGAGGAACACCCCGGCGACGACGCCGGCCAGCAGGTTCGTCAGCACGGCGATGCCGCCGGTCGTCAGCGCGACCACCAGCTCGACCCGGTCGATGCGGCCGATGCGACGCAGCTCGCGGACGTCCAGCAGGCCGGCCACGGCGACCACGACGACCGCGGCCAGCGTCGCCTCCGGCAGGTCGCTGAGCACCGGGGCGAGGAACAGCGCCGCCGCCACCGCGACGCCGGCGGTGACGAGCGAACTGAGCTGCGTCCGGGCGCCGGCGGCGACATTGACCATGGTCTGCGAGAACCCGCCGGCCGGCGGAGCGGTCGCGACGAACGCCCCGGCGACCGCGGCCGTCCCGTTGGCCAGCAGCTCCCGGCCGGTGGCGATCGGCGGGTCCAGCGGCTCGCGCGTGCTGCGTCCGACGGCGATCGTCTCCATGAACGCCATCAGGGCGATGGCCAGCGCGTACGGGAGCATCGTCCACGCGCCGTCCAGCGGCGGGACGGCCGGCGCCGGCAGCCCGCTCGGCACCGGCGGGATCAGTTCGACGCCGCGCGCGGGCAGGTCCGCCCACGCCGTCGCCGCGATCCCGCCGGCGACGGCGAGCAGCGGGCCGGGCACCCGCGGCGCCCACCGGCGCAGCGCCCACAGCCCGGCCAGCGTCAGCACCGCGACGACGACGGTGGCGCGGTTCGCGTCGGCGAGGTGCGTCAGCGTGTACTCGATACCGCGCAGGAACCCGTCCGGCCCGGCGTCGATGCCGAGCAGGTGCGGCAGCTGGTCGACGATGATCGTCAGGCCGACGCCCACCTTCAGGCCGCTGACGACGGTGTCCGAGATCGCGTCGACCACCCAGCCGAGCCGCAGCAGCCAGAACAGCAGCAGCGCCAGCCCGGTGAGCAGCGTCAGCGTGCTGACCGCGGCCATCGCCGCGTCCGGGTCGTCCGGCGTGCCCGCGGCGGCCAGCGCGAGCCCGGCCAGCGCGACGATCGTCGACGTCGTGCTCATGCTCAGCCGCCGGGCGCCGCCGAGCAGCGCGTACGCCGCCATCGGCACGATGCACGTGTACAGGCCGACCTGCACCGGCAGCCCGGCGACACCCGCGTACCCCATGGCCTGCGGGAGAACGACCGCACCGGCGACGACGCCCGCGACGACGTCGGAGCGGTTCACCCGGACAGCCCGGCGATGCCGTCACCGATCAGCTTCGTGCCGATCAGCAGCAGCACGACGGTGAGCACGGCTGCGTTGTGCCGGGCCAGCCAGGTCTTCAGCTCGGCCAGCATCGTGGTGGCGCGGTCGCCGAGCGCGAACGTGAGGGCCACCGGCAGCCCCGGGCCGAGCGCGCCGATCAGCACGAACACCGCCAGCGCCACCGCCTGCTCGGCGGCGTCGATGTCCGTCTGCGCGATCGCCGCGCCCGCGGCGACCGTGAGCATGAGGTTCTTCGGGTTGACGGCGGCCAGCGCGGCGCCCAGCCCCAGCGCCCGGCGCGCGGACCAGGTGTCCAACGCGCTCATCCAGCCGGGCAGCTCCGGCTCGTCGTCGCCGGTGGGCCGCTTGCGCCAGGAGCGGACGGCCAGCAGCAGGACGAGGACGCCGAGCGCCAGCTTCAGCCAGCCGACCCAGGCGGACGGCTCACCGTCGTCGGCCGGGCCGGCGGCCGCCGCGAGGAGGAGGACGGCGGTGCCGACGACGGCCAGGCCGAGGATCCAGCCGAGCAGGAACACCGGCCCGTTGACCCGTCCGCGCCGGCTGCCCAGCATCAGCACCACGGCGACGATCGGCAGCGGACTCAGCGCGACGCCGACACCGAGTGGCAGGACCGCACCGATCGCCTCGCCCATCCCGGCCTCCGCCTGTCGTGTCGGTTCATCGTGGTCGCGGCCGGATGATCGCGGCGTCACCCGAACGGGGTGAGGACCCCACCGTCGCCGTCAGCCGACGATGGGGCGCATGCCGGCGTGGGTGTTGGGGTCGCTGCGGGGCTACCGGCGGTCGTGGTGGCGCCGCGACCTGGTGGCCGGACTGACGGTGTGGGCGGTGCTGATCCCGGAGTCGCTGGCCTACGCGTCGATCGCCGGTGTCTCGCCCGTGGTCGGGTTGTACGCGGCGATCCCGGCGCTGCTGCTGTACCCGGTGATCGGCAGCTCCCGGCACCTGGTGGTCGGGCCGATGTCGGCGACGGCGGCGTTGTCGGCGGGGGTGGTCGGCGGCATCGTGTCGAACGATTCCGGGGACTTCCCCGCTTACACGGCGGGCCTGGCGCTCGCCGTCGGCACGCTGGCGGTGCTGGCCGGACTGCTGCGGCTCGGGTTCCTCGCGAACTTCATCTCCGAGCCGGTGCTCAAGGGCTTCATCGTGGGGATGGCCCTGGTGATCATCGTCGGGCAGTTGCCGAAGCTGCTGGGCATCGAGGGTGGCGACGGCGACTTCTTCCAGAAACTCTGGGCGGTGGTGGCGTCCTTGGGCGACGTCTCCGGCTGGTCGGCGCTGGTGGGCCTGGGCTGCCTCGCCCTGGTGCTGGTCCTGCGCCGGACGGCGCCGCTGGTACCCGGGTCGCTGGTGGCGGTGGCGCTCGGCATCATGCTGGCGGCCGTGCTCGACCTGGAGGACCGCGGTGTCGAGGTCGTCGGGCACATCGACGCGGGCCTCCCGGCGCCGGGCGTGCCGGACCTGACCGCGGCCTCGGACATCCCGCTGCTGCTGTCGGGCGCGGCCGGCGTCATGCTGGTCGGCTTCGCCGAGGGCCTCGGCGCCGCGAAGACCTACGCCCGCCGCGACGGCTACCGCATCGACGCCGACCGGGAGCTGGCCGGGCTCGGCGCGGCCAACCTCGGCGCCGGCCTCCTCGACGGCATGGTGGTCAACGGCAGCCTCTCGAAGACCGCCGTCAACGCCGGCGCCGGTGCGCGGTCGCAGGTGTCGGGCTGGACCGTCGCCGCGCTGACGGTGCTGACCCTGCTGGTGCTGACGCCGCTGTTCGCGTCGCTGCCGGAGCCGGCGCTGGCCGCCGTCGTCATCGCGGCGGTGATCGAGCTGGTCGACATCGGCGGGCTCCGGCGGCTGTACGACGTCAACACGGCGGCGCTCACCACGATCTACGGCCGCGCCGCGCGAGCGGACTTCATCTGCGCGCTCGGCGCGCTGCTGGGCGTCCTGTTCTTCGACACCCTGCCCGGCCTGCTCATCGGCGTCGTCCTGTCGGTGGTGCTGCTGCTGGCACGTACGGCGCACCCGCACGTCGCCGTGCTGGGCCGGGTGGCGGGCGGAGCGGGGCAGTGGGTGGACGTCGAGCGGGATCCAGGGAGTTCCCCGGTTTCGGGCGTCGTCGTGGTGCGGGTGGAGAGCGGGCTCTACTTCGCCAACGCCGACGCGGTACAGGACCGGCTGCTGGAGCTGGCCACCGCCGACGGGGTCCGCGCGCTGGTGCTCGACGCCGCCACCGTGCCGTCCGTCGACGTCACCGCGGCCGGGATGCTCCGCGACGTCGCCGCCGAACTCGACGCCCGCGGCGTGCGCCTGCTCGCGGTCGGCGACGTCGGCCAGGTGCGCGACGTGCTGCGGCGGACCGGCGCCGGGGCGGTGCTGGACCGGCTCTACCCGACGGTGGAGGCGGCGGTCGCGGCGACCTCACCCGGAGAAGGTGAAGCCGCCGGCGACGGTGCCGCCCGACGATGAGGCGACGACGGGGGAACGCAGACGAGGGGGAGCTCATGCCCGACCGGTTCAACGGCGTCATCAACCTGGACATCCGCGACTCCGTCCCCGACTGGGAACCGTTCCTCGCCCGCCGGGCGCCCGAGGGGGCACCGAACGTGCTGGTCATCCTGTACGACGACACCGGGCAGGCGGCGTGGTCGCCGTACGGCGGGCGCATCTCGATGCCGACGCTGGACCGGCTGGCCGCCAACGGGCTCACGTACAGCCAGTGGCACACGACGGCGTTGTGCGGGCCGACCCGGTCCTGCCTGCTCACCGGCCGCAACCACCACCAGAACGCGTTCGCCACCATCGCGGAGAGCGCCACCGGCTTCCCCGGCAACCACACGCACATCCCGATGGAGAACGCCTACCTGGCCCAGGTGCTCGGCGACGCCGGCTGGAATACGTTCTGGGTCGGCAAGAACCACAACGTGCCGGTCGACGAGTTCGCGATGGGCGCGTCGAAGCGGAACTGGCCGATCCGCCGCGGCTTCGACCGGTTCTACGGCTTCATCGGCGGCGAGACGAACCAGTGGTACCCGGACCTCGCCGAGGACGACCACTACACCGAGCAGCCGTACCTCCCCGAGGACGGCTACCACCTGTCCAAGGACCTGACGGACAAGGCGATCTCGTTCGTCCGCGACAGCAGGCAGACCGCGCCGGACAAGCCCTGGTACCTGTTCTTCTGTCCGGGCGCCAACCACGCACCGCACCACGCGCCGCAGGAGTGGATCGACAAGTACCGCGGCGCGTTCGACGACGGCTACGAGGCCTACCGCGAGTGGGTGCTGCCGCGGATGAAGGAGCGCGGGATCCTGCCGGCGGACACCGACCTGACCCCGATGAACCCGATGCCGGAGGGCACCACCAGCCCGCAGGACGCGGTCCGCCCGTGGGACTCGCTCAGCAACGACGAGAAGCGGCTGTTCTCGCGCATGGCCGAGGTGTACGCCGCCTTCTCCGAGTACACCGACCACGAGGTCGGCCGGCTGATCGACTACCTGGAGGAGTCCGGCCAGCTGGAGAACACGCTGGTCTTCTACTGCGCCGACAACGGCGCGTCGGGGGAGGGCAGCCCGAACGGCTCGGTGAACGAGAACAAGTTCTTCAACGGCTGGCCGGACGCCATCGAGGACAACCTGCCGATGATCGACCGGCTCGGCAGCCCGGACACCTACAACCACTACCCGACCGGCTGGGCGATGGCGTTCTCGACGCCGTACCGCATGTTCAAGCGCTACTCGTACCAGGGTGGCGTCTGCGACCCGCTGGTGATCTCCTGGCCGAAGGGCATCGAGGCCCGCGGCGAGGTGCGCGCCCAGTACCACCACGCCGTCGACATCGTCCCGACGATCCTCGACTGCTGCGGGGTCGAGATGCCCGGCACCGTGCTCGGCTACGAGCAGACGCCGCTGCCGGGGGCGTCGATGCGCTACAGCTTCGACGACGCCACCGCGCCGACGAACCGGCGCACCCAGTACTACGAGATGCTCGGCACCCGGGGCCTGTGGCACGACGGCTGGAAGGTCGTCGCGGTGCACGGGCCGGTGCCGTCGGACATCGGGCACTTCGCCGACGACCAGTGGCAGCTGTTCCACACCGACGTCGACCGTGCCGAGGCGCACGACCTCGCCGCGCGGCACCCGGAGAAGGTGCGCGAGCTGGTCGACCTCTGGTTCGAGGAGGCCGGCCGGTACGACGTGCTGCCGCTGAACGACCTCGGCGTGCTCGACTACATCAAGTACGAGTTCCAGGCGCCGGAGCCGGCCGGCGGCACGTCCACCTACTATCCGGGGACGGCCGAGGTGCCGGAGCGCTCGGCGGCCAACACGCACGGGGTCTCGTACAAGATCCTCGCCGAGGTGGAGCTGTCGCCGTCGGCCGAGGGCGTGATCCTGGCGCACGGGTCCCGCTTCGGCGGCCACGCGCTGTTCGTCAAGGACGGCCGGCTGCACTACGTCTACAACTTCCTCGGCCTCGCGCCGGAGCAGGAGCTGGTGTCCGGCCCGCTGCCCGGCGGCCGGCACGTCGTCGGCGTCGAGTTCAGCAAGGAGAAGACCGGCGAGCACGGCGAGTCGCACGGCACCGCGCGGCTCTACGTCGACGAGGCCGAGGTGGCCGAGGGCGCGCTGCGCACCCAGACCGGGCACTTCTCGCTGTGCGGCGAGGGCCTGTGCGTCGGCTACGACGGCGGCGACGCGGTCACCCGGCAGTACCCGCCGCGGTTCCCGTTCGCCGGCGGCCGGATCGTGAAGGTCGAGGTCAACGTGGCCGACGACCGCTACCTGGACCTCGAGCGGCGATTGCAGGCCGCCCTGGCCCGCGACTAGACCCGGAACAGAGTGAGGAGACCCGCACCATGGCCACGTTCACCGTCTGGAAGTTCGAGGACCCCACCGCAGCCGACCGCGCCGTCACGCTGCTGGAGTCGTTGCAGAAGCAGGAGCTGATCCAGGTCCACGACGCCGCCACGGTGTCGTGGCCGGCGGACAAGAAGAAGCCGAAGACCCGGCAGCTGTCCAGCATGACCAGAATCGGCGCGCTCGGCGGCGCGTTCTGGGGGCTGCTGTTCGGCCTGCTGTTCTTCGTGCCGCTGCTGGGCGCGGCGGTCGGCGCGGCCGCGGGTGCGATCGGCGGGTCGCTCAGCGACGTCGGGATCGACGACGACTTCATCCGGCAGACCCGCGATAAGGTCACTCCCGGGACGTCCGCACTGTTCGTCCTCACCAGCGGCGCCATCCAGGACAAGGTCCTGCAGGCGTTCGAGGAGTCCGGCCTCAAGCCGGAGCTGGTCCAGTCCAACCTCACGACGGAGCAGGAGGAGAAACTCCGCGATGCCTTCGCCGAGTGACCCGGCCCCATGTTGCGCGGCCGGCCGCGAAACGCATCACCTGCTGGCGGTGCCGTCGGTGACGGCGCCGCCGGCGGCCGCGCCATCCGCCGGCGCCGCCATGGCGACGCTGCCCGGTGGCGTGTTCCTCATGGGCACCGACGCCGGCGACGGCTACCCGGCCGACGGCGAGGGCCCGGTGCGTGAGGTGACGGTCGAGCCGTTCCGCATCGATGTCACCACGGTGACGAACACGGCGTTCGCGGAGTTCATCGAGGACACCGGCTGGGTGACACTGGCGGAGCGGTTCGGCACGTCGTTCGTCTTCGCCGGGTTGCTGCCCGACGACCACCCGCCGACCCGCGGTGTGGCAGCGGCGCCGTGGTGGCGTGAGGTGTACGGCGCCGACTGGCGCCACCCGGAGGGCCCGGCATCGAAGCTCGACGACCGCATGGATCACCCGGTCGTCCACGTGACCTGGCGCGACGCCCGCGCGTACGCGCGCTGGGCGGGCAAACGGCTGCCCACCGAGGAGGAGTGGGAGTACGCCGCCCGCGGCGGCCTCGTGCAGAACCGGTACCCGTGGGGCAACGAGCGCGAGCCCGGCGGCGAGCACCGCATGAACGTCTGGCAGGGCAGCTTCCCGGCCGAGAACACCGCCGCCGACGGCTATGTCGGCACCGCGCCCGCCGACGCGTACCCACCCAACGGCTACGGCCTGCACAACATGACCGGCAACGTGTGGGAGTGGTGCGCGAACTGGTTCGACCAGCACAGCACCGCGCGGGCCGGCGCCAAGGCGATGCGCGGCGGCTCCTACCTCTGTCACGAGAGCTACTGCTTCCGCTACCGCGTCGACGCGCGCAGCTCCAACACGCCCGACAGCTCCGCCGGCAACATCGGCTTCCGCTGCGTCGCGGACGTGTGAATCCCGCCACGGCTGGGACGCGGCGCCCCGCACCGGACATCTCTCTACGTCAACGTTCCGCGTAGAGAGGGAGACCGCCGCGACGACGACCCGCAGGCCGACCTGGTCCGCGCGGCGCTGCGCCGCCTCGACCCGGCCGACCGCGAGGTCATCGAACTGACCAGCTGGGAGGGTCTGACCCCGCTCGAGGCGGCCGCCGTGCTGACGGTGCCGCGCGACGAGGAGATCGTCACCCTGGATGCGTGAGTGCTCGGCTAGCTGGAGCTGAGGACGCCGGACCGCGCGATCGCCCAGATCACGAAGATGTCGATCGCGATGATCAGCAGCGACCAGAACGGGTAGTACGGGATGAAGAAGAAGTTGGCGATCGCGCTCAGTCCGGCGAGCCCGATCGCCACCCCGCCCGCCACCGCGCTGCCGGTGAACAGAAAGAACCCGGCGAGCGCGATGACGATGCCGAGGATCAGGTGCACCCAGCCCCAGGCCGTGGTGTCGAGGTCGAACGTGTAGTTGGGCAGCACGACGAAGAAATTGTCGTCGATGATGGCCGCCAGGCCCTCGAGAGCCTGGAAGATGCCGATGAGGACCATCATCGTGGCGGCGAAGATGACCCCGCCGGTCGCCCAGCCGGATGGCTCGGACCGGGGCGTCTCGGTCGGCGAGGTGCGGAAATCGCTCATGACTCCTCCTGCGAGCTGACGCGGGGAGGTCCCCGGCATCTCACCCTCGCGGCGCGGCGGTGGGCGAGCATCACCCACCAGGGGTGATCCCGCCGGGAAGGGTCCGACCAGCCCACTAGAGTGATCGATATGTCCGGAGAGGAGCCCGCGGAAGAGGTCGACCCCGTCCGGATCCCTCCGCGGCGGCGGAGGAACGACGTCGCGGCCATCCTCTCCGCGCTGGCCGAGGGCTATCTGCGCGATTCGATGATCATCGGCACGGCCACGCTCGCGCTCCTCGTCGGGGTGGCGGGACTGCTCTCCGGCTCGGCCGGCCAGGCGGTCACCGGGGTCGTCGCAGGCGTCGGCGGGGCCGTCCTACTGGTCGCGACGGTCGCCAGGCGCCACTCGATCGGCCGGCAATGGCTCGTGATCGGCGCGGTACTGGCGGTCCAGATCGCGCTGATCGCCGCCTGGACCGCATGACAATACCTACTATATCGATAGGAAATCAACAGCCCGCCCACATGCTGAAATACCGGACCTGACCGGACGTCATGGGGCGGTTGACGCCGAACGGACGGGTCGGCGAAGATCACCGACATGCGAAGCGTGCTGCTGACGAAGCGGGGTCACATCGACCTCATGCGCATCGCCAGCGCCGCCTGTTGACGCGCGCTCCGCAGCCGGGCGTTCCAGCCCACCGGCGGCGCGTCAGTCCCTCCGCAGGCGTCCGGCCCTGCGCGACGACGTCCCCGTGTGGGTGGCTCCACCCCCGTTTCCCCGACCGGAGGTATGCCCACATGCCAAGATCGCTCTCCCGGCGCCTGACGCCGGTCGTGGCGGCCGTGCTGCTCGCGGTGCCGGTGGCCGCGGTGTCCGCCGCTCCCGCGACCGCCGAGCCCGTCACCGCTGTGCCCGTCACCGCCGGGTACCCGCGGCAGAACGCCCTGCCGGTCTGGCCGGACGACCCGGCCGACGCGTCGATCCCGATCGGCGTCACCCCGTACGACGAGATCGCGCCCCGGCTCAACGCGTTGCAGCAGGCCGGCGACCGCGTCTCGGCGCGGGTCGCGGGCCGCTCCAGCGGCGGCCACGACCTGTACGCGGTCGTCGTCACCGCGCCCGAGACGCCGGCCGAGACCGCCCGGCAGGAGGCGTGGAAGCAGTGGCTGGAGGACGAGCCGGAGGCGGCCCGCGCCGATCCGGCGCTGCTGGCGGGCTACAAGACGCCGCTGTTCGTGAACGCGAACATCCACGGCAACGAATGGGAGGGCACCGACGCGGCGCTGCGCGTCATCGAGGAGTACGCCACGAGCACCGACCCGGCTGTCGAGGCGCTGCTGGAGCGGAACCGGCTGGTGTTCAATGTCACATCGAACCCTGACGGCCGCGTGGCCGGCACCCGGCAGAACGCGGCCGGCTACGACCTCAACCGCGACCTCACCATCGTCTCCCAGCCGGAGACCACGCTCATCCGCGAGTTGATCGTCGACACGAAGCCGATCATCACGCTGGACCTGCACGGCTACGTCAACCCGACGCTGCTGCACCCGAGCACCCCGCCGCACAACGTCAACAACGAGTACGACCTGTACATCAAGCACGGTCTGCCCAACGCGCTGAACATCGAGCAGGGACTGCGCGAACTGGGCTACCCCGAGACCCAGCGGGCGCGGATCCCGTTCCGCGACGACGAGCCCGGCGTCTGGGACGACTTCCCGCCGATCTACGTGCCGTCGTTCGCCATGCTGCAGAGCAGCATCCCGTACACGATCGAGGCGCCGCTGAACCCGCGCGGCAACCTCACGCCGGAGGAGCGGGTGCGCCGCTCGGCCATCAACACCGACGTCCACGAGGTCGCGATCAAGACGTCGCTGCAGTACATCCAGGACCACCGCGAGGAGGTCATCCACGACCAGGCCGAGTGGTACCGGCGTGGCTGGGCCGGCGAGCCGCTGCGCGAGATCCCGGACGACTACGTACCCGGCTGGGGCCCGGAGGACCGGTACACGACCGAGTTCCCGCGCTCGTACGTCATCCCGGCGGGGGAGCGGCAGCACTCGGCGCCGGCCGTCGCGCGGCTGATCGACCTGCTGGTGACCAGCGGCGGCCGGGTCACGCAGGCGACGGGCGACTTCACCGCGAACGGCACCCGGTACCCGGCCGGGTCGTACGTCGTCGACCTGCACCAGCCCAAGCGCGGCCTGGTGAACGCGCTGCTCGAGCCCGGCTACGACCTCACCGACCGGGTCGGCGACCTGTACGCGGGACCGGCGGCGTGGAGCCAGGGGCTGACCTGGGGCGCGACCGTCGACACGCTGTGGGACGAGCTCCCGTCCGTGCCGGTCGAGCCGGTGTCCGGCGGTGTCGCCGCTGGGGCGCTGCCGGACGGCGACGTCGACCTGCGGCTGGACCCCCAGGACGCCGCTGATGTGCTGGCGGTGAACGCGCTGCTGGCCGGCGGGGTCGAGGTGACCCGGCTGTCCGACGGCTCGGTCGTGGTGCCGCGGACTGGGCGGGCGGCGGCGGCCGCACAGGCGGCCGAGCACGGCGTCACCTTCACCGCGGCGCCGGACGGCTGGAGCGGTGCTGTGCTGGACGAACTCGTCGTCGGCTACGTCGGCGGCGCCGAGCCGCGCGACACCCTGCAGGCGCTGGGCTTCGAGGCCCGTGCGGTCACGGCGGCGACGCTGGCCCAGACCCTGACCGACGACGTCGACGTGCTGCTGGTCGGCGCGACGCTGAACGTCGGCGCGCTGACCCCGGAGCACCGGGCCGCGCTGGACGCGTTCCTCGCCCGCGGCGGCGGCGTGGTCGGCCTCGGCACGGCCGGCGCCACCGTCAGCAACGCGGCCGGTCTGCTCCCGGTGACGGCGACCGCGGGCGCGAGTCTGGCGAGCGGGGTCGCGAACATCGTCAACGCGGGCGGACCGGTCACCGATGGCGCCATCCCGCACTCGTTCATCGCCCAGCCGGTCTGGTTCACCGGACTCGGCACCGGTGTCGTCGTCGAGCAGTCCTACGCCGACGACCCGCTGCTGGCCGGCTGGTGGGCGTCGAACGAGGCCGGCACGAACGGCCAGGCCGCGGCCGCCGGGCAGGCCAGCATCGTCCGCGGCGTCGTCCCGGCCGGCACCGGCACCGTCCTGTTCGGCACGAACCCGACCTACCGGCTGCATCCGAAGGGCCTGCAGCCGCAGCTGGGCCGGGCCGTCCTCTGGGCGGCGACGGCGGACGCCTGCCCGGCGGGCTACGCACCATCACTGCCGGTGGCCTTCGACGGCGTCGACTCCGGCGTCGCCAACGTCCACCGCGGCGACGACGGCTGCACGATCCTCGACCTGGTCGAGGCCGGCGAGCCGTTCGCGAACCACGGCCAGTTGGTCCGCCACGTGGGCGCGGTGGCGCGCGAGTTCCAGGCCGCTGGCCTGATCACCGCCCGCGAAGCGGCCGCGATCACCCGGGCCGCCGCCGGATCGGCCGGGCTCGGCTAGGTCCGTTCCGCACGCTGGAGGTCTGCCGTCGCTTCCGACGGCAGACCTCCAGCGGCTCGACCGGGACCCCTGCGGCTCAAAACCCAACTAATATGATCGGAACTCTAGGAATATGGTCGACGACGGCATCGTGCTGAACGCGCTGCGCAAGGTGTACCCGTTGCGCAGCGGCGAGGTCATGGCGCTGGACGGCATCGACCTGCGGGTGCAGCGTGGCGCCGTCCACGGCATCGTGGGGGAGTCCGGCGCCGGCAAGTCGACGCTGATCCGCTGCGTCACCGGGCTGGAGCGGCCCACGTCGGGCAGCGTGTGGGTCGACGGCGAGGAGATCAGCGCGGCCGGCGAGCGCGACCTGCGCCGGGCCCGCCGCCGCATCGGCATGGTGTTCCAGCACGTCCACCTGTTCGACGCGCGCACGGCGGCCGACAACGTCGGCTACCCGCTGCGCATCGCGAAGGTCCCGGCCGCGCGCCGGCGCGAACGGGTGGCCGAGCTGCTCGAGCTGGTCGGACTGCAGGGCCGCGGCGACTCCTACCCGGCGCAGCTCTCCGGCGGCCAGCGGCAGCGTGTCGGCATCGCCCGGGCGCTCGCCGCCGACCCGTCGGTGCTGCTCTGCGACGAGCCGACGTCCGCCCTGGACGCGGCGACCACCCGGCAGATCCTGCGGCTGATCCGCGACGTGCGGGACCGCATCGGGCTCACCGTGCTGATCATCACGCACGAGATGTCGGTGGTCCGCGAGGTGTGCGACTCGGTCACGCTGCTCGACCGCGGCCGGGTCGCCGAGCACGGGCCGCTGGCGGAGGTGGCCGGCCGGCCCGGCACCCGGCTGGCCCGTGAGCTCATCCCGCTGCCGCCGCTGCCGGCCGGCGGCGCGGGTGCCGGCGTGGAGGTCGCGTTCGCGGGCGCCGACACCGCGAGCGTGTTCCGGACGATCGGCGGCCTGGGCGACGGCGTCGAGGTCGCGGCCGGCACCGTCGAGACCCTCGGCGGGACCCAAGCGGGCCGGCTGCGCCTGGACGTCCCGGCCGACCGGCGCGACGAGGTGCTGCGCGCTCTGCGCGATGCCGGCCTGCACGCCGAGGGCGGGGAGGCGCGATGAGCTGGCTGACCGAGCTCACGAGCAACCCGGCGATCACCGACCGGCTGCCCGAGGCCGCCGTCGAGACGCTGCTGATGGTCGGCTGGTCGGCGCTGCTCGCGGCGCTCGGCGGGCTGCCACTCGGTCTGTGGCTGCGCTCCAGCGACCCGGGCGGGCTGCGCCCCCACCGCGCCGTGAATGCCGTCCTGTCGCTGGTGGTGAACGTCGGCCGGTCGCTGCCGTTCATCATCCTGGCGATCGCGCTGATCCCGGTCACCCGCTGGCTCACCGGCTCCGCACTGGGCTGGCAGGCGGCGGTGGTGCCGCTCACCGTGGGCGCGATCCCGTTCTACGCCCGGCTGGCCGAGGCCGCCGTCCGGGAGGTGCCGGCCGGCAAGGTCGAGGCGGCCCTGCTGGCCGGCGCGTCGCGGCGGCAGGTGCTGGCCGGAGTGCTGGTCCGCGAGTCGCTGCCGGGACTGGTCTCCGGCTTCACCGTCACGGTGGTCGCACTGGTCTCGTACTCCGCGATGGCCGGCGCGATCGGCGCCGGCGGCCTCGGCTTCCTCGCCATCAGCTACGGCTACAACCGCTTCCAGTGGGACGTGATGATCGTCTGCGTGGTCCTCATCGTGCTGCTGGTCCAACTGCTCCAGACCGTGGGTGACCTGGTCGCCCGCGCACTGGACCACCGCTGAGACAAGAGAGTAGGAGCACCATGCGCACGTCCCTGACCATCGCCGTCCTCGCCACCCTGGCGCTGGCGGCCTGCGGTTCCGCCGACGACGGGGGCGACGGGGGCGACGCCACCGCGCTCGCCGTCGGCGCCAGCATCACCCCGCACGCCGAGATCCTCGAGTTCGTCCGCGACGAGCTGGCCGCCGACGCCGGCCTGGAGCTGGAGATCGTCGAGTACGAGGACTACCTGCTGCCGAACGAGAACCTCGCCGACGGCTCGCTGGATGCCAACTACTTCCAGCACCAGCCGTACTTCGACAGCCAGGTCGCCGACCGCGGCTACGACTTCGGCCACTTCCCGGGTGTGCACATCGAGCCGTACGCGCTGTACTCCGGCCTGGACGGCGACAGCGCGCGGTACGCCTCGACGGACGACCTGCCCGACGGCGCCGTCATCGGCATCACCAACGACCCGTCCAACCAGGCGCGGGCGCTGGACCTGCTGGTCCAGGACGGTCTGATCACGCTGTCCGACACCGGCGACGCCGACCCCACCGTCCTCGACGTCGCGGACAACCCGAAGAACCTCGAGTTCAGCGAGGCCGACCCGGCGTCGCTCGCCCGTGCGCTGGAGGACGTCGACGCCGCGATCATCAACGGCAACTACGCCCTCGAGGCCGAGCTGAGCGCCGCCGAGGACTCGCTGCTGGTGGAGTCGGGTGACGAGAACCCGTACGCGAACTTCGTCGCCTACCGGGCCGAGGACGAGGGTGACGAAGCGCTGGCCACGCTGGACGAACTGCTCCGGTCCGACGAGGTGCGCGCCTTCATCGAGGAGCGCTGGCCGCTGGGTGAGGTGCTGCCGGCGTTCTGACCACGAGGGCGACACGCCCTGCTCGCCGGTTGCCGGCCCCGGACGTGACTCGGGGCCGGCAACCCCCGATGCCAGCCCCGAGCCATCCCCCGCGGGTGCGGCTGTTGTGATCCGCCCCATCACCAGTGCACCGCCGCGAGGGCTGCTTGGGACGGGGCGAAGGTCGCCGTTCGATGGGACCAAGGTCCTGCGCCCACCGGGACTCTCGTCCAGAGGTGACCTCGACATCGCCGCTGCTCGATGCGACACTGAGCCGGGTAGCAGGGGGTTGATCGTGTACGAGTCTGAGCAGCTTCTCCCGAAGGTGCCGCTCGATCGGCTGCTGACGGAGGTACAGGCACGGTTGCAGGCCGTCGTGGAGGCCCGCGACAGCGTGCATTCATTGCTCGAGGCCGTGGTGTCGATCGGGCGTGAGCTGGAGCTCGAGGTCGCCCTGCGGCGCATCGTCGAGGTCGCGATCGACCTCGTCGACTGCCGTTACGGCGCTCTGGGCGTCATCGGCGACGACGGCCAGCTGTCGCAGTTCATCCCGATCGGCGTCTCGCCCGACGAGATCGCCGGCATCGCGGAGTGGCCGCACGGGCGTGGCCTGCTGGGCCTGCTGATCAAGGAGCCGGAGCCGTTGCGGCTGGCGGAGATCTCCGGCCATCCCGAGTCGTACGGGTTCCCGCAGGGGCACCCGCCGATGCACAGCTTCCTGGGCGTCCCGATCCGCGTCCGCGACGCCGTCTTCGGCAACCTGTACCTGACGGAGAAGAACGGCGGCCGCGACTTCGACGAGCAGGACGAGACCGTCGTCAAGGCGCTGGCCACAGCCGCCGGCATCGCCATCGAGAACGCCCGGCTCTACGACGCCAGCCGGCGGCGCGAGACCTGGCTCGACGCGTCCGCCGAGGTGACCCAGACGCTGCTGTCGGGCAGCTCCCTCGAGGAGGCGCTGACGCTGATCGCGTCCCACGCGCGGACCATGTCGACGGCGCGCTCCGCGCTCGTCGTCGCCCCGGACGACGAGACGCCCGGGCTCATGCGGGTGCTGGCCGCCGACGGCGATCACGCCGACATGCTGGACGGCCTGCGGTTCTCCGGCGCCGGCACGCTGTCGGAGTCCGTACTGGAATCGGGCGAGCCGCGCGCCGTCGCCGAGATCCGCCGCGGCGCCGAACCGACGCCGCTGCTGGACCGGCTGCCGGCGGGCCCGGCGCTGTTCGTGCCGCTGGGCGCGCCGCCGCGGGTGCGCGGCGTGCTGGTCCTGGCGAGGCAACGTGGCGAGCCGCCGTTCGCCGCGCCGACGGTGCGCATGCTGCAGGCCTTCGTCAGCCAGGCCGCCGTCGGGCTGGAGCTGGCCGACGCCCGCAAGGAGTCCGAGCGGCACGGGCTGGTCGACGACCGCGAACGGATCGCCCGCGACCTGCACGACGTCGTCGTCCAACGGCTGTTCGCCAGCGCGATGAGCCTCACCGCCGCGGCCCGGCTGATCGACCGGCCCGAGGTCGCGGCGCGGGTCGAGCGCACCGTCGACGACCTCGACGCGACCATCCGGCAGATCCGCTCGACCATCTTCGCGTTGCAGTCGTCCAAGGAGGACCGCACCGACACGCTGCGCGGCCGGCTGGTCGCCGTCGTCCAGTCGGCGCGGGAGCAGCTCGGGTTCGCGCCGGGGCTGCAGCTCATGGGCGAACTGGACAACGCCGTGCCCGACGAGATCGCCGACCAGCTGGTGCCGGTGCTGCAGGAGTCGCTGTCCAACGTCGTCCGGCACGCGAAGGCGTCACGGGTGGGCGCGATCGTCGAGCTGTCCGGCGGCCGGTTGCGGGTCGTCGTGACCGACAACGGGGTCGGGCTGCCGCCGGAACCCCGCCGCAGCGGGCTGGCCAACCTGGCCGAGCGGGCCGGGCGGCTGGGCGGCACGTTCACCGCCGGGCCCGGGCCGGACGGCGGCACCGAGGTGCAGTGGGTGGTCCCGGTCGGCGCTCAGTCCGCCTCGTCCTGACGATCGCGCCCGCTCCACGCCCAGATCAGCTCGACCAGCACGACGCCGGCACCCGCGCAGATCAGCCCGATGATCGTGAACCCGGTGTTGCTCGGGTCGAGCAGGAACAGGTCCTGGGTCAGCGGCAGCACGAACATCAGCGCCGACGACGCCGCCATGACGACGACGAGCGCGATCTTCCACGGCGCATACGGGCGGGCCACGATGGCCAGCACCCACAGCGCGATGATCGTCAGCGTGATCAGCGCCGTGGTGGTGGACTGGGTGCGCTCGGCCTGCGTCGCGTCGGCCCCGCTGTAGGTGAGGAGGTACGAGACGAAGCAGGCCACCCCGATGACGATGCCGGCCGGCACCGACGTGCGCATGACCCGGCCGACGAAGCCGGGCCGGGCGCGCTCGGTGTTCGGCGCCAGCGAGAGCACGAACGCCGGCAGGCCGATGGTGAACCAGCCGGTGATGGTGACGTGGCGCGGGAAGAACGGGTACGGCAGCGGGTCGAAGCCGATCAGGCCGGGCACGCCGACCATGAACGCCAGCAGCACGGAGTACACCGTCTTGGTGAGGAACAGGGTGGCGACCCGCTCGATGTTGCCGATGACGCGGCGGCCCTCGGCGACGACGTGCGGCAGCGTGGCGAACTTGTTGTCGAGCAGCACGATCTGCGCCACCGACCGGGTGGCCGGGCTGCCGGCGCCCATGGCGACGCCGATGTCGGCGTCCTTGAGCGCGAGCACGTCGTTGACGCCGTCGCCGGTCATCGCGACGGTGTGACCGCGCGACTGCAGCGCGCCGACCATGGCCCGCTTCTGGTCCGGCGACACGCGGCCGAAGACGGCGTTGTCGTCGAGCACGTCGGCGAGGGCTTCGCGGTCCTCGGGCAGCGTCCGGGCGTCGACGGTGTGCGTGGCACCGGGCAGTCCGAGCGAGCCGGCCACGGCGCCCACGGAGGCCGCGTTGTCGCCGGAGATGACCTTGACGGTGACCTCCTGCTCGGCGAAGTACGCGAGGGTGTCCTTCGCGTCCGGGCGGACCTTCTGATCGAGCACCAGCAGCGCCGCGGGGGTGACGGCGCCGGGCGCGCCCTCGGCGTCGACCGGCCGGTCGGAGCGGCCCAGCAGCAGCACCCGCAGCCCTTGGGCCGCGGTCCGCTCGGCGTCGTCGCGGGTGGCGTCGCCCGCCGGCAGCAGGACGTCGGGCGCGCCGAGCACCCAGTCGCCGTGGCCGTCGAAGCTGGCGCCGCTCCACTTGCGCGCCGACGAGAACGGCGCCACCCCGGTGACCTGCCAGCCCGGGTCGTCCGAGTGCGCCTCGGCGATGGCCTGCAGGCTGGAGTTCGGCCGCGGGTCGGCGGCGGCGAGCGCGCCGAGCGCCGTGCGCACCGTGGCGGCGTCGGCGTCGAGGTCGCGCACCTCGGCCAGCCGCATGGCGTTCTCGGTCAGCGTGCCGGTCTTGTCGGCGCACACGACGTCGACCCGGGCCAGGCCCTCGATCGCCGGCAGCTCGTTGACCAGGCACTGGCGCCGCCCGAGCCGGACGACACCGACCGCGAAGGCGATGGACAGCATGAGGACCAGGCCCTCGGGCACCATCGGGACGAGCGCCGCGACCATGCCGCGCAGGGCGTCGGGCAGCGCCTGGTCGCCGGCCAACTGGTTGTAGATCGACAGCGCGCCGGCCGGGATCAGCAGGTAGGTGATGAAGCGCAGGATGGTGTTGACGCCGTTGCGCAGGTCGGAGTTGACCAGCGTGAACCGGCTGGCCTCCTCGGCCAGCCGGGCCGCGTACGCCTCGTGGCCCACCTTCGTCGCCCGGTAGGCGCCGTTGCCGGCCACCACGAAGCTGCCCGACATCACCGGGTCGCCCTGGTGCTTCACGACCGGGTCGGACTCGCCGGTGAGCAGCGACTCGTCGACCTCCAGAGCGTCGGCCGCCACGATCTCGCCGTCGACGACGACCTGGTCGCCGGCGCTCATCTCGATGACGTCGTCGGCGACCACCTCGTTCGGGGCCAACTCGACGGCGACGCCGTCGCGGCGCACCCGCGGCCGGGCCTGCCCGACGATGGTGAGGCGGTCGAGCGTGCGCTTGGCCCGCAGTTCCTGCACGATGCCGACGACGCTGTTCGCGACGATCATCGCGCCGAAGAGGCCGTCGAGGATCGACCCGGTGGTGAGCACGATCGCGAACAGCACCGCGAGGATGGCGTTGATGCGGGTGAAGACGTTGCCGCGGACGATCTCCCACGTGCCCCGGCTGGCCCGGGCGGGGACGTCGTTGGTCTGCCCGGCGGCGATGCGGGCGGCCACCTCCGCCGTCGTGAGGCCGCGTCCGATGTCGGCCGGCAGCGTCATCCGGTCGGAGGTCATGTGACGACCCTAGCGGCGCGGCTAGCCGGCCGGATGGTCTTTCGCCTCGGCCTTGAGCTGGGCCGACAGCGCTGCGGCCTGGGTGCGGCGGCTCATGTCGAGTTTGGCGAGCAGATTGGAGACGTAGTTCTTGATGGTCTTCTCGGCGAGGAACATGCGCTCGCCGATCTGCCGGTTCGTCAGGCCCTCGCCGATGAGGTCGAGGATGCGCCGTTCCTGGTCGGTGAGCGCGGCCAGCGGGTCGGCCCGAGTGGCGCGGTCGCGCAGCCGGGCGAGCATGCGGGCGGTGCTCTCGGGGTCGAGCAGCGACTTGCCCTCGGCCAGCGCCCGGACGGCGCCGATGAGGTCGGTGCCGTGCACCTGCTTGAGCACGTAGCCGGCCGCGCCGGCCATGACGGCGTCGAAGAGCGCGTCGTCGTCGGCGAAGGAGGTGAACATGAGGCACTGCAGGTGGGGGAGACGCGAGCGCATCTCGCGGCACACGGTGACGCCGTCGCCGTCGGGGAGCCGGACGTCGAGGATGGCGACGTCGGGCTGGAGGGCGGGGATGCGCGCCATGGCCTGGTCGGCGGTACCGGCCTCGCCGACCACCTCGATGTCGGGTTCCGTCTCGAGCAGAGCGGACACGCCGCGCCGAACCACCTCGTGGTCGTCGAGCAGGAACACGCGGACGACACGATCGGTGCTCACACGAACGACGGTACCCCAGCCAGCGGGGGGCGTCATAGGACCTTCGTCCCTTCCGGAACGGGCCGGTTCGGAGGACCGTGGGACAGGTGCATCCCTCGACACCGGCCGACCCGGCTGGCGCGGACCCGCTGGACCGGCGGGCCTGTTACGCGCTGCTGGCGCGCGCCCCGATCGGCCGCCTGGTCTTCACCGAGGGTGCGCTGCCGGCGGTCGAGCCGGTGCACTTCGAGCTCGACGGCGAGGACGTCGTCGTGCGGCTCGGCCCGTCGCCCGCGCTGCCGCCGGCCGACCGGCTGGGCGTCGTCGCGTTCCAGGCCGACGAGTACGACCCGGTCAGCCGTTCCGGCTGGTGCGTGGTCGCCATCGGGCGGTCCAGTGCGGACGGGCACGGCCTGCGGATTCGGCCGGAGATCGTCCGCGGCCGGCGCATCGGCCCGCTGCTGGCGCCGGCCGCCCGGGCGGACAGAGCGGCCGGCTGACCCGTCGCCCGCCGGCCGGCCGCGATGAAGACGCGATGAAGACGGACTGAAGCAGCCCGCTCCTACCGTCGGTCCGAGCCGGTGTGGTGCCGGCGCGGAGGGACGAATGGCCGGCTGGCGCGAGGTGTTCGGCGTTGCCGAGTTCCGTGTGCTCTGGCTGGCCCAGACCCAGTCACGCGTCGGCGACCAGCTGGCCCGGGTCGCGCTGGCGCTGCTGGTGTACGAGCGGACCGCCTCGGCCGGGCTGACGGCAGTGATCTACGCGCTCACCCTGCTGCCGCCGCTGGTGACGGCGCCGTTGCTGGCCGGGCTGGCGGACCGGTATCCGCGCCGGACGGTGATGGTGACGGTCGATGTCGCAAGGGCGGCGTTCGCCGGGCTGATGGCGATCCCCGGGATGCCGCTGCCGCTGCTCGCGGCGCTGGTGGTCGCGATGACGTGCCTGCAGCCGCTGTTCGCCGCCGGCCGTACCGCGACCCTGCCGGCCGTGCTGACCGGCGACCGGTTCGCCGTCGGGCTGGGCATCATGACGGCGACCGACGGGCTGGCCCAGATCGCCGGCTTCACCGTCGGCGGCCTGGTGGTCATGTGGGCGGGCGGGCCGCACGTCGCGCTCGGCGCCAACGCCGTCACGTTCCTGCTGTCGGCGGCGCTGCTGCGGTGGGGGCTGCGGCCGCACCGGCCCGGCGGGGACGCCGCGCGGCGGCCGTCCGGCTTCGCGCTGGCCGGCGTGCGCCTGGTGGTCGGTGACCGGAGGCTGCTCGGGCTGGTGTCGCTGATCTGGCTGTTCGGCCTCTTCCTGGGCCCGGAGGCCGTCGCGGCGCCGTACGCCGACCAGATCGGCGCCGGAGCGGCCGCCGTGGGGCTGCTGATGGCGGCCGACGTCGCGGGCTCGGTGGTCGGCGCCGCCCTGGTGACCCGGGTGCGGCGGGTGTGGCGGGACCGGCTGACGGCGCCGCTCGCCGTCGCGACCGGGCTTCCACTGGTGGCGACGGTCGCCGGCCCGCCGCTGCCGGTGACGGTGGCGTTGTGGGCGCTGTCCGGGCTGCTCGCGACCTACATGGTGCTGGCGCAGGTGGCGTTCACCGAAGAGCTGGCCGACGAGATGCGCGGGCGCGCCATCGGCTTCGCGTCGGCCGGTCTGCAGTCGGCGCAGGGCATCGGCGTCCTGCTGGCTGGCGGGCTGGCGGAACTGCTGCCGCCGTCGGTGGCCGTCGCCGCGTGCGCGGCCACCGGTTCGCTGGGCGCGGTGCTGGTCTGGGCGGCGTTGCTGCGCGGCCGCGACCAGCCCGGCCCGGCCGTCCATCGAGCAGAGGAGAGGAGGAGCCATGCGCGATCGTGACCTGAACCGCAGCTGGGACTGGGAGCACTGACCCCCAGGTCGCGCCCCGGGCGGCGTCGCGCCCGGGGCGCGCTCACGCCTCGTGGGCCAGGCCGGTGAACGGGATCGGGCAGTCCGGGCTGCCGGCGCAGTCACGCAGGTCGTGGCAGCCGGCGTCGACGGCCGCGCGGAGCGTGTCGCGGATGGCGGCGAGGTCGGCGATCCGCGCGTCGATCTCGGCGATCTTCGCCGTGGCGCGCTCGCGCAGGTCGGCGTCGGAACGGGCGTGTCCACGGCCGGTGTCGACCAGCTCGGCGACCTCGTCCAGTGTGAAGCCGAGCCGCTGGGCGGCCTTGATGATGCGGACCGTGGTGACGGCACCGTCCGGGTAGACGCGGTGGCCGCCGAGCGTGCGGTCCGGCGCCGTGAGCAGCCCGCGTCGCTCGTAGTAGCGCAGCGTCTGCAGGTTGACGCCGGCCGCGGCGGCCAGCTCGCCGCTGCGCAACGTCATCGGGCCAGCCGCGCCAGGCCGTCGAGCACCGCCGCCCGCGCCGGCGGCACGTCCACCGTCAGCACGCCGCCGTCACCGAAGGTGAAGGTGAAGAACGCGCAGCAGGCGGACTCGCGGACGGCGAGGTCGCGGGCCGTGGCGAGGACGGCGGGGTCGTCGTCGAGCCTGAGCCGCAGCCGGGTCGGCGAGACACGCCGCGGTTCGCGGGCGGAGCGGGCGAACAGGCCGGCGAACTCGGCCAGGCGCAGTGGGCGGTCGGCCGTGGGCAGGGTGCACGATGGTGGGAGGAACGAGGCGTCGATGTCCATGCCCCGACGGTAAACCCGTACCTGGGTACCGATTGCAAGTCCTCGCGGAGGTGGGCCGTGGCCGGCTGGTGGCAGGCGATCCTGGTCGCGGCCGGGGTGGTGGTCCTCACCTGGCTGGTGTTGCTCCTCCTCGCCCGGCGACTGCCCCCGGGCCTGGCCAAGGATCTCGCCGGGTTCCTGCCCGACTGCGTCACCGCCGCCCGCCGCCTGCGCCACGACCCACGGGTGCCGCGGCGCGCGAAGGTGGCGGTGCTGGTCGCGATGCTGTGGGTGCTCTCGCCGATCGACCTCGTCCCGGAGTTCCTGCCGGTCATCGGCCCGCTCGACGACGTCGTCGTGGTCGCGCTGGTGCTGCGCTACGCCGCGAGGAGCGTGCCGTCCGAGGCGCTGTTCGAGGCCTGGCCCGGCAATCCGGACCTGCTGCGCCGGCTCCTCGGCGTCCGCTGACCCTGCGTGGGTGGTTGAGGACGCCCGTCCCCACCCACCCACGGTCAGGTGAGGCGGGATGGGGTCGTCATGACGCGCGGGCCGTCCAGCACCCGCGGCGCGCCCGTGAGCTCCAGCTCGGCGCCGACCGGCAGCGTCTCGCTGGACGGCCCCGCGGCCAGCGTGAACGTGCCGGGCTCGACGACGCGCCGCAGGTCCAGGCCGGGGAACGAGGTGCGGTCGGCGTGGACCGTGAACGTGACGCGGCGCGTCTCGCCCACGGCCACCGGTACCCGCCGGTAGCCGATCAGCTCGCGCACCGGCCGGACGGTCTGGGCGACGTGGTCGGTGAGGTAGAGCTGCACCACCTCGTCCGCCGGGCGGTCGCCGGTGTTGCGCACCGTCACCGTCACCTCCACCTGCCCGTCCGCCGGTATCGACGGCGCGTCGAGCAGCAGCGACTCGTAGGTCACCGTCGTGTAGGACAGTCCGTGCCCGAACGGGTAGAGCGGCGCCGGGTCGAGGTTGGAGATGCCGTCCGTGCGCTGGTCGAGCGGAGCAGCACGGTAGGTCGGCAGCGCGCCGGACGCCGTGCGCGGGACGGCGACCGGGAGCCGGCCGCTCGGGTCCACCCGCCCGGACAGCACCCCGGCGATCGCGGCGCCGCCCTCCTCGCCCGGGAAGAACGCCTGGACGACGGCCGCGCATCGGGGCGCGAGGTCGCCGAGCGCGTACGGCCGCCCGGACACCACGACCAGCACGACCGGCGTCCCGGTGTCCAGCACCGCCGCGACGAGCTCGGCCTGCACACCCGGCAGGGTGAGGTCCGGCGCGTCGCAGCCCTCGCCGGACGTGCCGCGGCCGAACAGCCCGGCAAGGTCGCCGACCGTGACGATCGCGACGTCCGACTCTGCCGCCAGCGCCACCGCCGCGGCGACGCCGGACCGGTCGTCGCCGGTGATCGCCGCACCCGTCGCGTGCGTCACGGTCGCGTCCGCCAGTTCCACGCGCAGCGCCTCGAGCAGCGTTGGCACCGCCACGCCGAGGTCGTCGCCGCCGTGCTTGGCCAGGACGTGGTTCGGGAAGGAGTAGCAGCCGAGGAACGTGCGCGGTTCGACGGCCGTGGTGCCGACGACGGCGACCCGGCTCGCGGCGGGCGCGAGCGGGAGGGTCCCGTCGTTGGCCAGCAGCACGACCGACCGCTCGGCCAGCCGGCGGGCCAGCGCGCGGTTGGCGGGGGAGTCCAGGTCGACGCCGTCATCGGCGCGTGGCGCCCAGTCCGGGTCGAGCAGGCCGAGCCGGCCCTTCTGCAGCAGCACCCGGCGAGCCGCGGCGTCCAGGACGACTGCGCCCTCCCGGACCCGCGCCGCGAGACCGGCGAAGCCGACGGTCTCCGGCAGCTCGACGTCCACCCCGGCCGCCAGCGCGAGCAGGCCGGCGCCGTCGTCGTCGGCCGTGATCCGGTGCATGCGCCGCAGGAACGGGACCGCCCAGTAGTCCGACACGATCGTCCCGTCGAACCCCCACTGCTCGCGCAGCAGCGACGTCAGCAACGCGTGGCTGGCGGTGGGCGGGACGCCGTCGACGGCCGCGTAGGACGGCATCACCGAGCCGGCGCCGGCCTCGCGGATCGCCAGCTCGAACGGCGGCAGCAGCAGCTCGGCCAGTTCCCGGGCGCCCATCGCGACCGGCCCGTGGTTGCGCGCCGACCGCGACGCGGAGTAGCCGGCGAAGTGCTTCAGCGTCGCCACCAGCCCGGTCGACTGCAGGCCGCGCACGTACGCCGCCGCCACCGTCGCCACCAGGTAGGGGTCCTCGCCGATCGACTCCTCGACCCGGCCCCACCGGTAGTCGCGGACGACGTCGAGCACCGGCGACAGCCCCTGGTCGATGCCGACGGCGCGCAGGTCGCGGCCGATCGCCGTGGCCAGCTCCTCGACGAGGCCGGGGTCGAACGCGGCGCCCCACGCGAGCGGCGTCGGGTAGACGGTGGCGCCGTACGCCGTGAACCCGGTCAGGCACTCCTCGTGCGCGATAGCCGGGATACCGAACCGCGACGCCCGCACCACCCGGGCCTGCCGGGCGCGCAGGTCCGCGACACCGTCGGGCACCGAGACCGGCACCGTCCCGAACACCCGGGTGAGGTGGCCCAGGCCGTGCTCGATCGCCGCCTCGAACGAGGCCGGCCCGGTCATGTCGCTCTCCATCGGCGCGACGTCGCCGCCGGGGTCGTCCGCCGGCCGGTGCCAGTAGCTGCCCAGCTGCCCGGCCTTCTCCTCCGGCGTCATGGCGGCCAGCAACGCGTCGACCCGCTCGGCGAGCGGCCGGCCGGTGTCGTGCCAGGGCCCGGAGTGCGGGCCGGCCCAGGTGTCAGCAGTCATCGAGGTCCTTCGCTGTCGGGATCACTTGCCGAAGCCGGCGGTCAGGCCGGACACCAGCTGGCGGCGGCCGACGATGAACGCGGCCAGGACGGGGAGCGCCGACAGCGTCACCGCGGCCAGCACCGCCGGCACGTTGACGGCGAACTGGCCCTGGTAGGTCCAGAGCGACAGGGGGAGTACCCGCACGGACGAGCTCTGGGTCAGGATCAGCGGGAACAGGAAGCCGTTCCACACCTGCAGCGCCTGGTAGATGCCGACGGTGAGCAGCGCCGGGCGGCTCAGCGGCAGCACCAGCGCCACCAGGACGCGACCGTGCCCGGCGCCGTCGGCGTGCATCGACTCGAACAGTTCCGCCGGGATGTCGCGGACGAAGTTCACGATGATCAGCACGCTGATCGGGATGGCGAACGCGACGGCCGGCAGGATCAACGCGACCAGGGTGTCGTACAGCCCGAGCCGCACGATCAGGTAGTACACCGGGATGATCGTCGCCTGCACCGGGATGGCCAGGCCCAGCAGCACCAGCCGCAGGGTGCCGCGAGACAGCGGCGTGCCGGCGCGGACCAGGTAGTACGACGCCATCAGCGACACGGTGAGGATCACGACCACCGACGCGACCGTGATGACGAGGCTGTTGCCGAGGTAGCGGAGGAAGTCGTTCTCCAGCACCAGCCGGTACGCGTCCAACGTCGGGTCCGCGGGCGGCAGCAGCGGGTTCTCGACGAAGTAGTCCTGCTGCCGGCGCAGGCTGGTGAGCACCAGGTAGTAGACCGGCACGATCGTGACGACGACCCACACCAGGCCGCCGAGTGCCCCCAGCACGTTCGGCGTCTCGCGGATCCGGCGCCGGCTCATGCGGCACCCGCCTGCTGGCTCTGCATCCGCCCGGCACCGGAGACCCGGCTGAGGAACAGCGACAACGTCAGCCCGATGACCACCAGGATCACCGCGATGACGCTGGCCGGGCCCATCTGATAGCTGCGGAACCCGGTGAGGTACATGTCCAGCGGCAGGATGCGCGTCGCCTCGCCCGGCCCGCCGGCGGTCAGCACGAACACCACGTCGAAGCAGGTGAGCGAGCCGACCAGCATCAGCGTCGACGACGTCACGATCGTGTAGCGCAGCTGCGGCAGCGTCACGTGCCGGAGCTGCTGCCACCGCCCGGCGCCGTCCAGCGTCGCCGCTTCGTACAGCGACGCCGGGATCTGCCGGACGCCGGCCTGGTAGAGCAGCGCGTGGAACGGGACGAAGCACCAGCCGACCACGAAGATCACCGCGTAGAGCGCGAGGTCCGGGTCGCCCAGCCAGTTCGTGGTCAGGGTGCCGGGGGAGAACGCCCGCGACAGTCCGAAGTTCGGGTCGAGCAGGGACCGGAAGGTGATGCCGATGGCCGCCGACGAGAACAGCAGCGGCAGGAAGTACAGCACGGCGAAGACCGCCCGGTACCGCTGCCGCCCGGCGGTGAACACCCCGAGCAGCAGCGCGACCGGCGCCTGGAACAGGTACGACACGACGACGAACACGACGGTGCGCCAGAGCGCGGCACGGGTGGCGGGGTCGGTGACGGTGTCCAGCCAGATCTCGGTGCCGGCCCAGCGCGGCGTGCCCAGGCCGTCCCACTCCATGAACGAGAGGACGGCGACGCCGACGAGGGGGAGCAGGGCGAAACAGCCGAACAGGACGAGGGCCGGCAGCGCCAGCCAGAACGGTGGTCCGGTGCGGCGCATCCTGGCCGCACCGGACCGTCGGACGATCGTCATGTCAGAGCGTGGCGTTCATCGCGTCGACGAACTGCTGCGGGGTGATCTCGCCGAGGAAGATCTGGCTGAGGTTCGTCAGCAGCTCCTGCGCCTGGTCGGCCGGGAGCGCCTGGTCCCACGAGAGCTGGAAGTGCGGCGCGTCCTGCACCAGCCCGTAGGCGAAGCCGAGGTACTCGGCGTCGTCGCTCTGTGCGATGCGGTCCTCCAGGCCGGCGACCGGCGGCACGCTGCCGGCGTCGAGCATGGCGGTGAGCTGGTCGTCGTCGTAGACGAACTGGTTGATGTAGTCGAGCGCGGTCTGCTGCGCCTCCTCGCTCGCCGAGGCGGAGAGCGACCAGAAGTTGGCCGGGTTGCCGACGATGTTCGCCGGGTCGCCGCTGCCGCCCTCGACGGTCGGGAACGTCGTGAACCCGAGCGCGGACGTCGCGAACTCCGGGTTGTCGGTGTGGAACGTCGCGTAGACCCAGCTGCCCTGCAGCAGCATGGCGGCGCGGCCGGTGTGCACCAGCGCGGCGTCGGCGCTCTGGTCGGCCGCGACCGACGCGAACGCGTCGCCGAACCCGCCCGCGTCGACCAGCTCCTGGATCTTCGTCAGCGCCTCGGTGACGGCCGGGTCGGACCACGCGTCCGGCCGGCCGTCGAGCACCGCCTGGAACACCTCGGGGCCGCCGATGCGGTCGGTGAGGTACTGGATCCACATCAGCTCCGGCCAGACGCTCTGCCCGGCCAGCGAGAACGGGATGATGCCGGCGTCCTCGAACGTGGCGACCGCGTCGAGCGTCTCCTGCCAGGTGGTCGGGACCTCGATGCCGGCCTGCGCGAACAGGTCCTCGTTGTAGTACAGGACGACCGGCTGGACGTCGTTCATCGGGACCGCGTACGTGGTGCCGTCGACGACGCCGTTCTGCGCGACCGACGCCATGACCCGGCCGGTGAGGTCGGCGGTCTGCGCGCCGATGTCGACGACCTGGTCGTTGGCGACGTAGTCGGCCAGCGTGCCGCCGGTCCAGTTCATGATCAGCGTCGGGGCCTCGCCGGAACCGACGGACGTGCGGATCTTCTCCTTGTAGGCGTCGTTCTCGAACTCCTCGACGGCGATCGGCTGGTCGTCGTGCTCGCCGTTCCAGCGCTCGAAGGAGCCGGCCGTGACGGGCCAGCCGCCGCCGGTGAGGATCCAGGCGCTGGCGGCGCCGCCGCCCGTCCCACCGTCGTCGTCGCCGCCGTCCGTGCCGGCGTCGGTGGAGTCGCCGGGGCTCGCGCCCCCGCATGCCGCGAGTGTGAGCGCCGTGGCGGTGATCGTCGCTGCCGCCACGGCCCGGAGTCTGGTGTGCCTCATTGCGCCATCCCTGTCCCTCGTTGGAGCAGCGGCTCCGGTGCCGATGGGTTCGAAACAGTTGCGGTCATGTTTCGATGGTTCGGGAGCTTAACGAGGCAGGTGAATGCCGTCAATCACGGGTTGACAACAGTGGCCTGGTCGAAATAGTTTCGGGCGCATGCGAGGAGAGCGGCCGACTCTCGACACCGTCGCGCAAGCCGCCGGGGTGTCGAAGGCGACGGTGTCGAAGGTGCTGAACGGGCGCGGCGACGTCGCGGCGGCGACGCGGCGGCGGGTGCAGGAGGCGATCGGGTCGCTGGGCTACGTTCCCAGTACCGGCCGGCGGGTGCACGGCACCACGCCCACGGTCACCGTCCTGTTCGACGCGTTCGTGAACCTGTACTCGGCGCAGGTGCTGTCCGGCGTCGTGGCGGCGGGTCTCGAGCAGGGCGTCGACGTCGTCGTGACGCACCTGGCCGGGTCCGGCGCGTTGACGCCGGCGTGGTTCCGCGGACTGGCCGACAAGGGCCACGCCGGGCTGATCGTCGTCACGACCGAGGTGAGCCCCGAGCAGGTCCGCGCCTGCGCCGACGCCGGCCTCGGGCTGGTCGCCGTCGACCCCGTGTCGATCGACCCGAGCACCGCCGACCAGCTGGTCAGCGTCAGCGCCACCAACTGGTCCGGCGGGCTGCAGGCGACCGAGCACCTGCTCGGGCTCGGCCACCGGCGCATCGGCTTCGCCGGCGGCCTGCCCGCGTCGCGGCCCGCGCAGCAGCGGCTGCACGGCCACCTGGCGGCGCTGAGCAGCCGCAGCGTCCCCGTCGACGATGCACTGGTGCTGCAGGTGGGCTTCAGTCACGAGGACGGCCGGGCGATGGCGCGGCAACTACTGGACCTGCCGGAGCCGCCGACCGCGATCGTGGCCGGCTGCGACGCGTCGGCCCTGGGCGTGATGGAGGAGGCCCGCCGGCGCGGCCTGCGCCTGCCGGAGGACCTCAGCATCGTCGGCTTCGACGACACCTACGCCGCAGCCTGGACGTCGCCCCAGCTCACCACGGTGCGGCAGCCGATGCGCGAGATGGGCCGGGTCGCGCTCCGGACACTGCTCGGGCTCGCGCAGGGGCAGCGCCCCGAGACCCACCATTTCGAGCTCGCGACCACCCTGGTCGAACGCAGCTCCACCGCCGCGTTCACGTACTCGTAACCCAGGAGTGGTCCATGTCACCTGGCCGTAATGGCTGCCGCACGCCTGAGTAACGACGAGTCGTCACGATCACAGGGACGTGGCCGGCCTGTGAACGGGCCGGCGTTCCGACTCGGCTAGGAGCCAACGATGCCCGAACTCAGCGCGGGCGATACCGCGTGGGTGCTCACGAGCGCGGCTCTCGTTCTGCTCATGACCCCTGGACTGGCCTTCTTCTACGGCGGCATGGTGCGCGCCAAGGCGGTCCTCAACATGCTCATGATGAGCTTCCTCTGCCTGGCGATCGTGCCGGTGATCTGGGTGCTGTGGGGCTACTCGCTGGCCTTCGACGGCAGCCACGGCGGCCTGATCGGCGGGCTGGGGAAGTTCGGCCTCAACGGCGTGGGCGTGGACAGCATGGCCTCGGCGCCGATCCCGGAGTTCGCCTTCGTGGGGTTCCAGGCGGTGTTCGCGATCATCACGGTCGCGCTGATCAGCGGCGCGGTCGCCGAGCGGGCGACGTTCCGCGGGTGGGCGCTGTTCGTGCCGCTGTGGGCGACCATCGTGTACTTCCCGGTGGCGAACTGGGTGTGGGGCGGCGGCTGGATCGCCGAGCTGGGCGCGCTGGACTTCGCCGGCGGCACCGTCGTGCACATCAACGCCGGCGCGGCGGGCTTCGCTCTGGCGCTGGTGCTGGGTAAGCGGGTCGGCTGGCCGAAGCAGCCGATGCGGCCGCACAACCTGCCGTTCGTGCTGCTGGGCGCGGGGCTGCTGTGGTTCGGCTGGTTCGGGTTCAACGCCGGTTCGGCGCTGGGCGCCAACGGGCTGGCGTCGGCGGCGTTCGTGAACACGCTGGTGGCGACGGCGGCCGCGGTGCTGGGCTGGCTGCTGGTCGACGTCGTGAAGCAGAAGCACTCGACGACGCTCGGGGCGGCGTCCGGCGCCATCGCCGGCCTGGTGGCCATCACGCCGGCCTGTGCGTTCGTGAGCCCGATCGGCGCGATCGTCATCGGTGTCGTCGCCGGCGCGGTGTGCGCCCTGTGCGTCGGGCTGAAGTACCGCTTCGGCTACGACGACTCGCTCGACGTGGTCGCGGTGCACCTGGTCGGCGGTGTCATCGGCACGCTGCTGATCGGCCTGCTGGCCTCCGCCGACTTCACCGGCGGCCCCGAGGGCCTGTTCTACGGTGGCGGCGTCGACCTGCTCTGGCGGCAGGCGGTCGCGGCCGCGGTGGTCATCGTGTTCTCGTTCGTCGTGGCCTACGCGCTCGGCAAGATCATCGACAAGACTGTCGGGTTCCGGGTCAGCGAGGAGGAGGAGGTCGACGGCATCGACCTCAACAGCCACCTCGAGACCGGCTACGAGCTGACCTCGACGTCGGCCGGACCCACCCGCAGCGCACCGGCCGTCACCGCCGCCCGCGCCGAGTCCGCACAGGGAGCGTGACCAGATGAAGCTCGTCACCGCCGTCATCAAGCCGTTCAAGCTGGACGAGGTGCGCAAGGCGCTCGAGGCGTTCGGCGTCAACGGGATGACCGTCACCGAGGCCAGCGGCTACGGGCGGCAGAAGGGTCACACCGAGGTCTACCGGGGTGCCGAGTACACCGTCGACCTCGTGCCGAAGGTGCGGCTGGAGGTGCTGGTCGACGATTTCGACGTCGACCAGGTGCTGGGCGTCATCGCCGAGGCGGCCCGGACCGGCAAGATCGGCGACGGCAAGATCTGGGTCACGCCGGCCGAGGCGGTCATCCGGGTCCGTACCGGGGAGACCGGGCCGGAAGCGCTCTGAGCGCCTCGACCCACCGGTTCGTCGCGCTGCGCCGGGCGATCGTCGACGACGACCGCCTCGGCGCGGCGCAGCGGGCCCAGACCCTCTCGGAGCTGGCCGACGGGTGGCTGGCGCGTCTGTTCGCGGACGTGCCGGCCACCGCGCGCCGCGGGTACGCGCTGGTCGCCATCGGCGGGTACGGGCGGCGCGAACTGCTGCCCGGCAGCGATCTCGACGTGCTGCTGCTGGTCACCGGCCGCGGCGACCCGGCCGCCGTCGCCGACGCCGTGTTCTACCCCGTCTGGGACGCCGGCCTGGCGCTGGACCACTCGGTCCGCACGCTCGGGCAGGCGCTCGACGTGGCCGCCGCCGACCTGAAGGCGGCACTCGGGTTGATCGACGCCCGGCACGTGGCCGGCGACGAGGCGCTGACGGAGCAACTGCGCTCCGACGTCCGCGACGGCTGGCGCAAGCAGGCCGCGGCCCGGCTGCCGGAGCTGGCCGCGATGTGCCGCGAGCGCGCGGCGAGTGTCGGCGAGCTGGCCCACCTGCTCGAGCCGGACCTCGTCCAGGCCTACGGCGGGTTGCGCGACACGCTGGCGCTCCGCGCGGTGACGGCGTCCTGGATCGCCGACCGCCCGCGCACCGGCGGCGTCGACCTCGCCCGGCAATGGCTGCTGACGGTCCGCGACGCGCTGCACCGCACCACCGGGCGGCGCCAGGACCGGCTGCTGTTCGAGAACCAGGACGACGTCGCCGCGACGCTCGGGCTGCCGGACGCGGACCCGCTGCTGCGCCGCGTCGCCGAGGCCGGCCGCAGCATCGCCTACGCCTCCGACGTCACCTGGCGCGACGTCGAGCGGACGTTGGCCGGCCGGCGGCGGCGCGGACGGCGCCAGCAGCTGGTCCGGCGCGCCCTCGGCGACGGGGTCGACGAGTACGACGGCGAGGTGGTGCTGGCGCGCGACGCCGATCCGGCCCGCGACGCCGTCCTGCCGCTGCGGGCGGCCGCCGCCGCGGCGCAGGCCGGCCTGGTGCCGGGCCCGCGGACGCTGGCGAGGCTGGCCGCCGAGTGCCCGCCGCTGCCCGAGCCATGGCCGGCGCCCGCCCTGGACGCGCTGGTCAGCCTGCTCGGCGCCGGTCCGGGCATCGTGCCGGTGTGGGACGCGCTCGAGGCGGCCGGGTTGGTGGTGCGCTGGTTCCCGGAGTGGGAGCGGATCCGCTACCGCGCCACCCGCACGCCCGTCCACCGGCACACCGTCGACCGGCACCTGGTCGAGACCGCGGCCGTCGCGTCCCGGCTGACCCGCCGGGTCTCCCGGCCGGACCTGCTGCTGCTCGCGGCGCTCGTCCACGACCTCGGCAAAGGCGTCCCCGGCGACCACTCGGAGGCGGGCGAGCCGATCGCCGCCGCGCTGGGCCGCCGGCTCGGGCTGGGCGACGACGACGCCCTGACGCTGGGCCGGCTGGTCCGGCACCATCTGCTGCTGCCCGAGACGGCGACCCGCCGCGACCCGGACGACCCGGCCACGCTCGCGACGGTGGTCGACGCCGTCGGGACGCGCGAGTTCCTCGAGCTGCTGGCCTGCCTCACCGAGGCCGATGCCACCGCCGCCGGGCCGATCGCGTGGACGCCGCTGCGGTCGCGGCTGGTCGGCGACCTCGTCGAGCGGACCCGGCGGGTGCTGGCCGGCGCCGCGCCGCCGGAGCCCGGCCGCCTGACGGACGAGCAGGCCGCGCTCGCGGAGGAGGTCGGTCGGCGCCCGCCCATGGGTCCGGGCCGCACCCCGTCCGAGCGGGACCTCAGCACGCCCGCGGCCGGGGCGCCGGCCGTCGAGGTCGCGCCGCCCGACGGCGACGCGAGCGGGCTGAGCACCGTCACCGTCGTCGCGCCGCGCGGGCCGCGGGTGCTCGGCATCGTCGCCGGCGTGCTGGCGCTGCACCGCCTCGACGTCCGCTCGGCCAGCGCCTACACCGCCGGCGACGCCGCCGTACTGGTCTGGCGGGTGGTCGCACGCCGTGGCGGCGGCCCGGACGAGGTCCGGCTGCGCGAGGACGTCGCACGGGCGCTCGGCGGCAGTCTGGACGTGGGGGAGCGGCTGGCCGCGCGGGCGGCGGAGTGGCGCGGGCGGGTGATCCAGCACGCCCGGCCGCGGGTGGAGCTGCTGCGCGACGTGTCGGCGGACGCGACGGTGCTGGAGGTGCGCGCCCACGACGAGCCCGGCCTGCTGCATCGGCTCGCGACGGCGCTCAGCGGGCCGGGCGTCGTCGTCCGGTCGGCCGTCGTCGGGACGCTCGGGTCGGAGGCGATCGACGTCTTCTATCTGGTCGACGACACCGGCGCGCCGTTGTCCGCGGCGGCCGAGGAAGCGGCCGTCGCCGCCGCCGAGGACGTCACCGAGACCTCACCCTAGAACGCGTGGTACCTGGTGACGATGTATCGCCTCGTCCCTGGTCCGCTGGGGTCGGCGACCGGCTTCGCTGTGGTCGCCGCTGTTCACCGGCCGCTTCCCGGCGCCCGGTTCCATGATCATCAAGGATCCAGTGGGTCATGGCGCCACAGATCCTTGATGATCATGTCGGCCGTCGGTTCCGTCCGCCCGCGGTGTCAGTATCGACGGGTATCGTCGGCGCTGTCGCCTGCGAAGACACCGAAAGGACCCAGCATGCCTCGCGTCGCCCTGGTCACCTGTGCCGAGCTGCCCGACCTCGACACCGACGACCAGCTGGCGGTCGAGCCGCTGCGGTCGCTCGGCGTCGAGGTCGCCACGCCGGTGTGGGACGACCCCGCCGTCGACTGGGCGGCCTTCGACCTCGTGGTCCTGCGCAACCCGTGGGACTACGCGCGCCGCCGCGAGCAGTTCCTGGCCTGGGCGCACGCCGTGCCGCGGCTGCTGAACCCGGCGAAGGTGGTCGAGTGGAACACCGACAAGGTGTACCTGCGCGAACTGGCCGCCGCCGGGCTGCCGGTCGTCCCCACCACGTGGCTCGCTCCGGGCGACGCCGCCGACCTGCCGCACGAGGGCGAGTACGTCGTGAAGCCGTCGGTCAGCGCGGGCTCGGCCGACACCGGCCGGTACCGGCTCGACGACACCGGCCACCGCGCCCTCGCCGTCGCTCATGCCCGGAAGCTGCTCGACCGCGGCTCCATCGTCATGCTGCAGCCCTACCTCAGCGCCGTCGACACCGCCGGCGAGACCGCCATGCTGCACATCGGCGGCGCGTTCAGCCACGCCATCCGCAAGGGCGCCCTGCTCGACGGGCCCGACCTCCGCGACGGCCGGCCGCTGTGGAGCGAGCAGATCGACCCGCGCGAGCCGACCGCCGCCGAGCGTGAGCTGGCCCGGCGCACGCTCGACGCCATCCCGGGCAGCGACACCCTGCTGTACGCGCGCGTCGACACCATTCCCGGCCCCGACGGCACGCCGGTCATCCTCGAGGTCGAGCTGACCGAGCCGAGCCTGTTCCTGGCCACGTCGCCGGGCGCCCCGCAACGTCTGGCGCGGGCGATCCTCGCTCGCGTCTAACCGATACCATCGACCCCGGCCGAACCCGGCCGCCACCGCACGAGACCGAGGAGCAGTCGTGTCCGAACAGATCCGCATCGTCGTCGCCGGAAGCGAGCGACAGGTCGGTGCGGGCACGACGGCGGCCGAGCTGTTCGCCGACGCCCCCGCGGTCATCGCGGCGCGGGTCGGCGGAACGCTGGTCGACCTCGCCCGGGTGCTGGCCGACGGCGACGACGTCGAGCCGGTCGCCATCGACTCCCGCGACGGCCGCGACATCCTTCGTCACTCGACGGCGCACGTCATGGCGCAGGCGGTGCAGGAGCTGTACCCCGAGGCCAAGCTCGGCATCGGCCCGCCGGTCGAGAACGGCTTCTACTACGACTTCGACGTCGCCGAGCCGTTCACCCCCGACGATCTCAAGAGCGTCGAGAAGCGCATGCAGCAGATCGTCAAGGAGCGGCAGTCGTTCGTCCGCCGCCCGGTCAGCGACGACGAAGCGCGCGCGGAGCTGGCGGGCGAGCCGTACAAGCTCGAGCTCATCGGCCTGAAATCGGAACAGGCCGCCGCGACTCTCGAGGGCGCGTCCGCCGAGGTCGGCGCCGGCGAGCTGACCATCTACGACAACGTGAAGCCCGACGGCGAGCTGGCCTGGAAGGACCTCTGCCGCGGCCCGCACCTGCCCACCACGCGGAACATCCCGGCGTTCAAGCTCATGCGGGTCGCCGCCGCCTACTGGCGGGGGAGCGAGAAGAACCCGCAGCTGCAGCGCATCTACGGCACCGCCTGGGAGAGCCGCGACGCCCTCAAGCAGTACCTCGAGCGGCTGGCCGAGGCCGAGCGGCGCGACCACCGCAAGCTGGGCCGCGAGCTCGACCTCTTCAGCTTCCCCGACGAGCTCGGCTCCGGCCTGCCGGTCTTCCACCCCAAGGGCGGCGTCATCAAGCGGGAGATGGAGGACTACGTCCGCCGCCGGCACCTCGAGGAGGGCTTCCAGTACGTCGGCACGCCGCACATCTCCAAGCAGGGCCTGTTCGAGACCTCCGGGCACCTGCCGTACTACGCCGACGGCATGTTCCCGCCCATGGAGCTCGAGGGCAGCTCGTACTACCTCAAGGCCATGAACTGCCCCATGCACAACCTGATCTTCCGTTCCCGTGGCCGGTCCTACCGCGAGCTGCCGCTGCGCCTGTTCGAGTTCGGCTCGGTGTACCGGTACGAGAAGTCGGGCGTGGTGCACGGCCTCACCCGCGTGCGCGGCATGACGCAGGACGACTCCCACTCCTACGTCACCCAGGAGCAGGCGGCCGACGAGATCACGCACCTGCTGAACTTCGTGCTGGGGCTGCTCAAGGACTTCGGGCTCGACGACTACTACCTCGAGCTGTCCACCCGCGACCCCGAGTCCGACAAGTTCATCGGCACCGACGAGCAGTGGGAGACCGCCACCCGCATCCTCGAGGAGGTCGGCACGGCCTCCGGGCTCGAACTGGTCCCCGACCCCGGCGGCGCCGCCTACTACGGCCCCAAGATCTCGGTGCAGACCCGCGACGCCATCGGCCGCAGCTGGCAGATGTCGACCATCCAGCTCGACTTCAACCAGCCGGCCCGGTTCGAGCTGGAGTACCAGGCCGCCGACGGGTCGCGGCAGCAGCCGGTCATGATCCACTCGGCGAAGTTCGGCTCCATCGAGCGGTTCATCGGCGTGCTGGTCGAGCACTACGCGGGCGCGTTCCCGCCCTGGCTGGCGCCGGTGCAGGCGGTCGGCATCCCGATCGCCGACGAGCACGTGCCCTACCTCGAGGCCGTCGCGGCGAAGTTGCGCGAGAAGGGCATCCGGGTCGAGGTCGACGACTCCGACGACCGCATGCAGAAGAAGATCCGCAACGCGCAGAAGCAGAAGATCCCGTTCATGCTCATCGCGGGCGACGACGACGTCGCCAAGGACGCGGTCTCCTTCCGCTACCGCGACGGCCGCCAGAAGAACGGCGTCCCGGTCGACGACGCGGTCGCCGAGATCGCCGACGCCGTGGCGCGCCGGATCCAGGTCTGACCGTGCCCGAGGCCGACCGCCTGGAGCGCCTGTGGACGCCGTACCGCATGGCGTACATCACCGGCGAGCCGGGCAACGGGCGCGACGGCGACGGCTGCCCGCTGTGCGCCATCCCGGAGAAGTCCGACGAGGACGGGCTGATCCTGCACCGCGGCCGCACGGCGTTCGCGGTGCTCAACCTGCACCCGTACAACCCCGGTCACCTCATGGTGGTCCCGTACCGCCACACCGGCGAGCTCGAGACCCTCACCGACGACGAGTCGCGTGAGCTGACGACGATGACGCAGGACGCCGTCCGTGCGGTGAAGGCGGCGTCCCGCCCGCAGGGCTTCAACGTCGGCCTCAACCTCGGCGGCGTCGCCGGCGGCTCGCTCTCGTCGCACCTGCACCAGCACGTCGTGCCGCGATGGAACGGCGACGCCAACTTCATGACCGTCCTCGACAACACCAAGATCATGCCGCAGCTGCTCGCCGACACCCGCGCCCTGCTGGCCGCCGCCTGGCCGGCCTGACCCGGCGACTGCCTCTGGGCAGGCACCGATAGGGTCGGCGGCGATGAGCGACGCCGACCCCAACTCGCGGTCCAGCACACCGGGCTCCGAGCCCGCCTCGGACGCCGGCGCACGGCACCTCGAGGACGAGCTGGTCACCAGCCACCACGTTCTCGACACCCCCGACGGCCCGCTGCGCTACACGGCCAAGGCCGGCCGGGTCGTGCTGTGGGAGGACAAGGTCGAGGACGACGTGTGGAAGGGCCGGCGGCCGCGCGCCCAGGTCGGCCTGACGACATACACCCTCGACGACGTCGAGCCCGGCACTCGGCCCGTGACCTTCGCGTTCAACGGCGGGCCGGGCTCGGCGAGCGTGTGGCTGCACCTCGGTGTGCTCGGACCGCGCCGCGTCGTCATGGGCGACGTCGGTGCGCTGGCACCGCCGCCGTACGGTCTGGCGGACAATCCGGAGTCGCTGCTCGCGGTGAGCGACCTCGTGTTCATCGACCCCGTCTCCACCGGGCGCTCCCGGGTCGTCGACGGCGAGAAGGCGGGCGACTTCCACGGGTTCACCGCGGACATCGAGGCCGTCGGCGAGATCATCCGTCAGTGGGTCACCGCGGAGGGACGCTGGCTCTCGCCCAAGCTCCTGGCGGGGGAGTCCTACGGCACCACCCGCGCGTCGGCGCTCGCCCAGCACCTGCAGGGCACCGGCATGTACCTCAACGGGCTCATGCTGATCTCCTGCGTCCTCAACTTCGGCGTGGCCGAATTCCAGGTGGGCAACGACGACGCCTACGCGCGCTACCTGCCGTTCTACGCCGCGACCGCGCACTACCACGGCAAACACCCGGGCCGGGAGCTGCGCGACGTCGTCGCCGAGGCCGAGGCGTACGCCGCCCGCGACTACCTCTACGTGCTCGCCCGCGGGTCGCGGCTGACCCCGCGGGAGCGCGCCGACGCCGTCGCGACCCTCGCCCGGCTGACCGGGGTGAGCGAGGACTACGTCGCCCGCGCCGACCTGCGCCCGGAGCACTGGCGCTACTTCACCGAGCTGCGCCGCGCCGACGGCCTGAGCGTCGGCCGGCTCGACGCGCGGTTCACCGGACCGGCCGGCGACGGCATCGCCGACGGCATGGACGCCGACCCGTCCATGGACGCGATCCTCGGCCCGTACGCGACGGCGTACCAGCACTACGTGCGCGCCGAACTCGGCGTCGAGGACACCTCGCCGTTCCACGTGTTCGGCCAGGACGTCATCGGCAAGTGGAGCTACAAGGAGTTCGAGAACGCGCCGGTGTCGGTGCTCGACCGCCTCTCCCGGGCGATGCGGCAGAACCCGCACCTGCGCGTCCACGTCGCCTTCGGCTACTACGACGGCGCCACCCCGTTCTCCTGCGCCGAGGACGACCTCGCTCACCTGAACATCCCGGCCGAGCTGCAGGGCAACATCGAGCGCCGGTACTACGAGGCCGGCCACATGATGTACGTGCACGAGCCCAGCCGGCTGCGGCAGAGCGCCGACCTCGCGGACTTCGTGCGCCGGACCACCGGCGGGTCGCAGTGATCATCGGCGATCCACCACACGATGGTGTGGTCGAACGCCGATGATCATGGGAGAGGGCCGCTAGCCGCCGGCGGTCACCTTGGCGGCGAGGTTGTGCGGCATCGGCTCGTAGCGGGCGTAGCGCCGGGTGAACGTGCCGGTGCCGTGGCTCATGGCGCGCAGGTCGATCGCGTACCGCACGATCTCCGTCTGCGGCACGTCGGCGCGCACCACCGTGCGCCCCGCGCCCACGGCCTCCGTCCCGAGCACCCGCCCGCGCCGGCCGGCGAGGTCGCCCATCACGGAGCCCACGTAGTCGTCCGGGACCATGACGGACAGCTCGTCGACCGGCTCGAGCAGGTTCACCCCGGCCGTCGAGGCAGCCTCGCGCAGGGCCAGCCCGCCGGCCGTCTGGAAGGCCATGTCCGACGAGTCGACGCTGTGCGCCTTGCCGTCGTAGAGCGTCACCTTGATGTCGACCATCGGATAACCGGCGACGGTGCCGCGCTCCATCTGCGCCCGCACGCCCTTCTCGACCGACGGGATGAACTGGCGGGGGACCGCGCCACCGACGACCTTGTCGACGAACTCGAAGCCGGCGCCCTCGGGGAGCGGCTCGACCTCGATCTCGCAGACGGCGTACTGGCCGTGCCCGCCGGTCTGCTTGACGTGACGGCCGCGGCCGTTCGCCTTGCCGGCCAGCGTCTCGCGCAGCGGCACCCGCAGCGCGACGGTGTCGACGTGGACGCCGTGGCGGGTCCTGAGCCGGTCCAGGACGAGGTCGGCGTGCGCCTCGCCCATCGTCCACAGCACCAGCTGGTGGGTCTCGCCGTTGTTCTCCACTCGCAGCGTCGGGTCCTCGGCGACCAGCCGGGCCAGGCCCAGCACCAGCTTCTCCTCGTCGGCCTTGGCGGACGGGACGATCGCGAAAGGCAGCAGCGGCTCGGGCATCGCCCACGGCCGCATGAGCAGCGGGTCGTCCTTCGCCGACAGCGTGTCGCCGGTCTCGGCGCGCGACAGCTTGGCGATGGCGACGATGTCGCCGGCGTGTGCCTCACCGACCGGCCGCTGCGTCTTGCCGAGCGGGCAGGACAGTGCGCCGATGCGCTCGTCCTCGTCGTGTTCCTCGTGCCCGCGGTCGGCGAGGAAGTGGCCGGAGACGTGCACCGTCGCGTCGGGGCGCAGCGTGCCGGAGAACACCCGGACCAGGCTGACGCGGCCGACGTACGGGTCGGACGTGGTCTTGACGACCTCCGCCAGCAGCGGGCCGGCGGGGTCGGCGGCGATGCCGGCGCGCGGCGTGCCGTTCAGCGACGTCACCTCGGGCAGCGGGTGCTCGGCCGGCGCGGGGAACCCACCCGCGATGACCTCCAGCAGCTCCTGGGTGCCCAGGCCGGTCGCGGAGCAGACGGGGATGACGGGGTGGAAGGAGCCGCGAGCGACCGCCTGCTCGAGGTCGTCGATCAGCACCTTCAGCTCGATGTGCTCGCCGCCGAGGTAGCGCTCCATCAGCGTCTCGTCCTCGGACTCCTCGATGATGCCCTCGATCAGCTCGCCGCGGGCCTCCTCCAGGCGGGCGGCCTCGTCGAGCGACGGGTCGCGCTCGCGGCGCCGGCCGTCGTCGTAGCTGAAGACCCGCTCGCTCAGCAGGCCCACCAGCGAGTCCGTCCCGCTGGGCAGGTAGAGGGGCAGCACGCGGTCGCCGAAGCCGCCGCGGATCGCGGCCAGCGTGCCGGCGAAGTCCGACCGGGGGTGGTCCAGCTTGGTGAGGACGACGGCGCGCGGCATGCCGACCGCCTCGCACTCGGCCCACAGCAGCCGCGTCGTGCCGTCGATCGGCTCGGCGGTGGAGACGACGAACAGGGCGCAGTCGGCGCCGCGTAGCCCGGCCCGCAGGTCACCGACGAAATCGGCGTAGCCGGGGGTGTCCAGCAGGTTGATCTTGGTCTGCTCGTACAGCAGCGGGGCGAGCGCGAGCCCGACCGACCGTTGCTGGCGGATCTCGCTCTCGTCGTGGTCGCTCACGGTGGTGCCGTCCTCGACCCGGCCGGCCCGGTGGATCGTCCCGGACGCGACGAGGAGGGCCTCGACGAGCGTGGTCTTGCCGGCGGAGGTCGGGCCGACGAGGGCGACGTTGCGGACGTCGACCCCGTCGGCCGGAGGTACGCCTCCGGCGTCGCCCTGCTCTCCTGTCTGGTGCCGTGTCGCCATGCGCCAGCCTCCTGCCTCGCAGGCGACGCGCGGCCCGGCGGTCCCAGCGCCTCGATGCGCCGCCGCGGTTCGTAGATGTGGTGATGGCCACTTTGGTGCCCGACGCGTGGATGCGCAAGGGTGATCGGCATAACGCCAGTAGCATGGCGGCGCCGGATACTGCTCAATCAGCGCTCCGGCTACGGACATCTGGAGTCGAACGGACGGGCGATGCTCGACAAGTACACCCGGGTCTATTCGACCCGCATCCTGACTCCGGCCGCACGCGGCATGCTGCGGCTGGGGCTGGGCCCGGATGCGGTGACGGTCATCGGCACCCTCGGCGTCGTCGCCGGTGCCCTGATCTTCTACCCGCAGGGGGAGTTCCTCTGGGGAACGCTGTTCATCACGGCCTTCGTGTTCTTCGACAACATCGACGGCATCATGGCGCGGCTGCAGGGCCGGACCAGCAAATGGGGGGCGTTCCTCGACTCCACGCTGGACCGCTTCGGCGACGCCGCCATCTTCGGCGGGCTGGCGATGTGGTTCGCCGGCGACGGCCACAACCTGCGCATGGTGGCACTGCTGATCGCCTGCCTCACGCTGGGCGCCGTCGTCTCGTACGCGAAGGCACGGGCCGAGAGCCTCGGCTACACCGCCGGCGGCGGCATCGCCGAGCGGGCCGACCGCCTGGTCGCGATCCTTCTCGTGACCGGGCTGGTCGGGCTGCTCGACCTGCCCGTCGTGGTGCTCGAGGTGCTGCTGTGGCTGCTGACGGCGGCCAGCGCGTGGACGGTGTGGCACCGCGTCAACACGGTGCGGCGGCAGGCGGCCCTGGAGTGAGTGCGTTCAGCGACCGGCGCCAGCTGTGGCTCTACAGCACCGGCTGGAAAGCGGTCCAGCACATGCCGGAACGGGCCGCGTACCGGTCGTTCCGGACCATCGCCGACTTCTTCTGGCGTCGTCGCAGCCCGTCGGTGCGGCGGCTGGAGCTGAACCTGGCCCGGGTCGGCAAGTACACCCCCGACGAGCTGCGCGAGCTGACCCGCCTGGGTGCCCGCTCGTACATGCGGTACTGGTGCGACGCGTTCCGGATGTCCGAGTGGAGCCACGAGCGCATCCTCGACCGCGTCCGCGTGGTCGACGAGTACCGCCTGCGCGACGCACTGGCCGCCGGCCGGGGCGTCGTCGTCCCGCTGCCGCACATGGGCAACTGGGACTGGGCCGGAGCGTGGGCCTGCCTCACCGGCGCGCCGCTGGCGACGGTGGCCGAGCGGCTGCGCCCGGAGGCGCTGTATGAGCGGTTCGTCACCTATCGCGAGGCGCTGGGCATGACGGTGCACCCGCTGGGCGGCGACGGCGTCATGAGCGCGCTGGCCGAGCACCTGAACCGCGGCGGCCTGGTCTGCCTGCCGGCCGAGCGCGACCTGTCGCGGCGCGGCATCCCCGTCACGCTGTTCGGCGAGCCGACCCGCATGCCGGCCGGCAGCGCGATGCTGGCGCTGCGCACCGGGGCCGCGCTGATCCCCGTCACGCTGTCGTACGAGGGCCGCGAGCCCGACCACCGCCTGGTGATCCGCTTCCACGAGCCGATCGAGCCGCCGGAGGAGCGCGGCGAGCGGCTTGCGACGATGACACAGCGGATCGCCGACGCGTTCGAGGTCGGCATCCGTGCCAACCCCGAGGACTGGCACATGACACAGCGGCTGTTCCTGGCCGACCTGGACGTCAACGACCCGCGGCGGCGGCCGCACTCGGTGGCACCGTGAAGGTCGGCATCGCCTGCCCGTACTCCTGGGACGTCCCCGGCGGCGTCCAGGTGCACATCCGCGACTTCACCGAGGAACTGACCAGCCGCGGGCACAAGGTGTCCGTCCTCGCGCCCGGCGATGACGACGACGACCTCCCCCCGTACGTCACCACGGTCGGGCGGCCGGTGGCGATCCCGTACAACGGGTCGGTGGCGCGCGTCGCGTTCGGGCCGCGGATCGCCGCCCGGGTGCGTCGCTGGCTGGTCGACGGCCAGTTCGACGTCGTGCACGTGCACGAGCCGGCGTCGCTGTCGCTGGGGCTGATCACCACGCTGTGGGCCGAGGTGCCGATCGTCGCGACGTCACACTCCGCGATGCGCAGGTCCCGGGCCATGAGCGCCGCGCAGGGCATCCTCAAGTCGGCGTTCGAGAAGTTCACCGCCCACATCGCCGTGTCCGAGGAGGCCCGGCGCACCGTCGTCCAGCACCTCGGCGTCGACGCCGTCCTCATCCCGAACGGCCTGTTCGTCGACCGGTTCGCCGTCGCGCCGAAGGAGGAGTGGCGCTCGCCCGACGGCACGCTGTCCTTCCTCGGCCGGCTGGACGAGCCGCGCAAGGGCCTGCAGGTGCTGCTCAAGGCGTGGTCCGCGGTCCACGACGCGTTCCCGAAGGCCCGGCTGCTGGTCGCCGGGCCTGGAGACATCGACGGCATCCGCCGCGGCATCGACAGCCGGCACCGCGACGCCGTCGAGTTCCTGGGCGCCGTCAGCGACGAGGACAAGGCGGCCATGCTGGCGACCAGCGACATCTACGTCGCGCCGCAGACCGGCGGCGAGTCCTTCGGCATCGTCCTCGCCGAGGCCATGGCGGCGGGCGCGCCGGTGCTGGCCAGCGACCTGGAGGCGTTTCGGGCCGTCCTCGACGGCGGCCGCCTGGGCGCGCTGGTGCCCATCGGCGACGCGTCCGCGCTCGCGGACGAGGCGATCGCGCTGCTGGGCGACCCCGCACGACGGGCGCGGTACCGCGCGGCGGCGTCGCTCGGGGTGCGCCGCTACGACTGGTCGCGGGTCGCCGACGAGGTGCTGGCGGTGTACGAGATGGCCATCGCCGTCGGGTCCGGCGGCCACACGTTCAAGTTGCCGGGGCTGCCGTGAACTGGGAATGGCTGTTCGTCACGATCGTCGTCCTCGCCGCACTGGGCGTGTACCTGTCCTGGACGGCCGGCCGGCTGGACCGCCGGCACGCCCGGCTGGAGGCATCGCGGGCGGTGCTGGACGCCGAGCTGCTGCGGCGGTCCGGGTCGGTGCTGGACCTCGCGACGGCGGGGCTCCTCGACCCCGCCACGTCGGTGGCCCTGGCCGATGCGGCGTCGCGGGCCCGGACCGCGGGCGAGGGCGCGGAGCGCTACCAGGCCGAGAGCGACCTGACCGCCGTGCTGACGGTGGTGCTGGACGATCCCGCCGACCTCGAGCCGCTGCGCTCGGATCCGGCGGCCGAGGCCTCGCTGGAGGATCTGGCCATGGCGTGCCGGCGGGCCGCGCACGCGCGGCGCTTCCACAACGAGCTGGTCCGTGGGGCGGTGCGGTTGCGGCGGAAGGCGTTCGTGCGCTGGTTGCGGCTGGCCGGCTATGCGCCGATGCCCGAGACCGTCGAGTTGGACGACACCGTGCCGCGGGGGTTGGCCTCGGAGTAGGCCCTTGCTCCGGTTGGCCGGAAATGATCACGTTGAGTAGGGGTGTTACCGCTCCACCACCCATGCATTCCTGGTGAAGCGTGAGAACGCCTGGGGTGAGCCGGCGCGTGCGCTGTCCGGCCGCCCGGAGCGCAAGAACGGGCGCGCAGGGTGTCACCCGCGAGGACGTACCATGGACCTGTCCACCCGTCCATCGACTCATGAGGTTCGAGCAGCAGTGTCCGAAGAGACGCAGTCCACCGTCGGTACCGCCCGGGTCAAGCGTGGCATGGCCGAGATGCTCAAGGGCGGTGTGATCATGGACGTGGTCACCGCCGAGCAGGCCCGCATCGCCGAGGACGCCGGCGCCGTCGCCGTCATGGCGCTCGAGCGGGTACCGGCCGACATCCGCGCCCAGGGCGGCGTGGCGCGCATGAGCGACCCCGACCTCATCGACGGCATCATCGACGCGGTGTCGATCCCCGTCATGGCGAAGGCGCGCATCGGTCACTTCGTCGAGGCGCAGGTGCTGCAGAGCCTGGGCGTCGACTACATCGACGAGTCCGAGGTGCTCACTCCGGCCGACTACGAACACCACATCGACAAGTGGAAGTTCACCGTGCCGTTCGTGTGCGGCGCGACGAACCTCGGCGAGGCGCTGCGCCGCATCGCCGAGGGCGCGGCCATGATCCGCTCGAAGGGCGAGGCCGGCACCGGCGACGTCTCCAACGCGACGACCCACATGCGGCAGCTGCGCGACCAGATCACCCGGCTGTCGTCGCTGCCCGAGGACGAGCTGTACGTGGCCGCCAAGGAGCTCCAGGCGCCGTACGAGCTGGTCCGCGAGGTCGCTCAGGCCGGCAAGCTCCCGGTGGTGCTGTTCACCGCCGGCGGCATCGCCACGCCGGCCGACGCCGCCATGATGATGCAGCTGGGCGCCGAGGGTGTCTTCGTCGGCTCGGGCATCTTCAAGTCCGGCGACCCCGCCCGCCGCGCCGAGGCCATTGTCAAGGCCACCACGTTCTACAACGACCCCGACACGCTGGCGAAGGTGTCGCGCGGGCTCGGCGAGGCCATGGTCGGCATCAACGTCGCCGACGTTCCCGAGCCGCACCGGCTGGCCGAGCGCGGCTGGTGAGCCTGCGGCCGTGACGGCAGACGCCTCCGACCTGGGGGAGTGGCGCGACGACGACGGCGTCTGGTTCCGCCGCGCCGCCCGGGTCATCGCCGCCGACGCCGAGGGGCGGGTGCTGGTGATGCGCGGCGTCGACCCCGCCGCGCACGACCACGTCTGGTGGATCACCCCAGGTGGCGGCCTCGAACCCGACGAGGACGAGCGCAGCGGCGCCGTCCGCGAGCTGTACGAGGAGAGCGGCATCCGGCTGGACCCGGCCGAGCTGGCCGGTCCGGTCGCCGCCCGCAGCGCCAGGTTCAGCTTCGACGGCCGCCCCTACCGCCAGGACGAGGTGCTGTTCTTCGCCCGCGTCGTCGACGCGGGCGAAGAGCTCGACACCACCGGCTGGACGGCGGTCGAGCGGGCGTCGCTGACGGAACTGCGCTGGTGCACGGCCGACGAGCTCGACGCCGTCAGCGAGCCGATCTACCCGCCCGCGCTGCCGTCGATCGTGCGCGGCCTGCTCGACCGCGGCTGGGACGGCGTCGCCCGTACGGTCGACTGACCTCGGGGACGGTAAAATCGGAGGTCGGCACCCCCCGAACGAAAGGCGCACCGTGACCCAGCCCACCGTGGGCGTCCTCGCCCTGCAGGGCGACGTCCGCGAGCACCAGCGCATGCTGGCCGAGGTCGGCGCGCAGAGCACGACGGTCCGCACACCGGCCGAGCTCGACGCCGTCGACGCCCTCGTGCTGCCCGGCGGCGAGTCGACCACCATGTGGCGGCTGGCCAGGACGTTCGGGCTGCTCGAGCCGCTGCGCAAGCGGGTCGCCGGCGGCATGCCGGCCTACGGATCGTGCGCCGGCATGATCATGCTCGCCGACCGCATCGAGGGCGGCGTCGCCGGCCAGGAGACCGTCGGCGGCATGGACATCACGGTGCGGCGCAACGCGTTCGGCCGCCAGGTCGACTCCTTCGAGGGCGACCTCGACTTCCCGGCACTCGGCGCCGGCCCGGCGTTCCACGCGGTGTTCATCCGGGCGCCGTGGGTCGAGAAGGTCGGCGACGGTGTCGACATCCTCGCCCGCGTGGCAACGGCCGACGGGGGCAACACCGGTAATATCGTCGCGGTCCGGCAGGGACGGCTCCTGGCCACGTCCTTCCACCCGGAACTGACCGCGGACGCGCGTGTGCACGCGCTCTTCCTCGACATCGTGAAGGAGGCTTGACCCCTTATGTCCGGCCACTCCAAGTGGGCGACCACCAAGCACAAGAAGGCCCTGGTCGACGCGAAGCGGGGAAAGCTCTTCGCCAAGCTGATCAAGAACGTCGAGGTGGCGGCCCGCACCGGCGGCGGCGACCCCGCCGGCAACCCGACGCTCTACGACGCCATCCAGAAGGCCAAGAAGTCGTCGGTCCCCAACGACAACATCGACCGCGCCGTCAAGCGCGGCTCCGGCGCCGAGGGCGGCGGGGCCGAGTACCAGACGATCATGTACGAGGGCTACGGCCCCAACGGCGTCGCGGTGCTCATCGAGTGCCTCACCGACAACCGCAACCGCGCGGCGTCCGAGGTCCGGGTCGCCATGACCCGCAACGGCGGCTCCATGGCCGACCCCGGCTCGGTCTCCTACATGTTCGACCGCAAGGGCGTCGTCGTCGTGCCGGCAGCCCAGGAGGGCGGGCGCACGCTCACCGAGGACGACCTGCTCGAGGCGGTGCTCGACGCCGGCGCGGACGAGGTCGAGGACCTCGGCGAGGCGTTCGAGATCCGCAGCGAGGCCACCGACCTCGTCGCCGTCCGCACCGCGGTCCAGCAGGCCGGCCTCGACTACGACTCCGCCGAGTCGTCGTTCGTCCCGTCGGTCAGCGTCCCGCTCGACGAGGACGGCGCCCGGAAGATCTTCCGGCTCATCGACGCCCTCGAGGACAGCGACGACGTCCAGAACGTGTGGGCCAACTTCGACGTCTCCGACGACGTCATGGCCGCGGTCGGCTGACGGCGCGCCTGCGCGGGCGCCGCCGAGGCGGCCGCTAGGCTCGGCACCGAACTGGTGTTCGGTGAAGGGTGCTGCATGCGGGTGTTGGGGGTCGATCCGGGGCTGACGCGGTGCGGTCTCGGCGTCGTCGAGGGGTCGCCCGGGCGACCGCTGAGCCTCGTCGCCGTCGACGTCGTCCGCACGCCCGCCGACGCCGAGCTCGGGCACCGGCTGATGGCCATCGAGACGGCCATCGAGGAGTGGGTCGCCGCCTACCGGCCCGACACCGTCGCCGTCGAGCGGGTGTTCAGCCAGCACAACGTCCGCACGGTCATGGGGACGGCGCAGGCCAGCGGCGTGGCGACGCTCGTCGCCGCGCGCCGCGGCATCCCCGTCGTCACCCATACGCCGAGCGAGGTGAAGGCCGCCGTCAGCGGCAGCGGCAAGGCCGACAAGGCACAGGTCGCGTTCATGGTGACCCGGTTGCTGCGGCTCGACGCCCGCCCCAAGCCGGCCGACGCCAGCGACGCGCTGGCGCTGGCCATCTGCCAGGTGTGGCGCGGCTCGGCACAGAACCGGCTGCAGGCCGCGGCCGCCGCCGCGGGGAGGGGACGACGATGATCGCTTACGTCCGTGGCCAGGTCACGGTGGTCCGCCCGACCGAGGCGGTGGTCGACGTCGGAGGCATCGGGCTGGCGCTGCACTGCACGCCGTCCACGACGTCGGCGCTGCGGCTCGGCGAGGTCGCCCAGCTGGCCGCCAGCCTCGTCGTCCGCGAGGAGTCGTTGACGCTGTACGGCTTCGCCGACGAGGACGAGAAGACGGTGTTCGAGCTGCTGCAGACCGCCAGCGGCGTCGGGCCGCGGCTCGCGCAGGCCATGCTGTCGGTGCACTCGCCCGACGACCTGCGTCGCGCCGTCGCCACCGAAGACCTCGTCGCACTGACCAAGGTGCCCGGCATCGGCAAGAAGGGCGCCCAGCGCATCGTCATCGAGCTCAAGGACAAGCTGGGCGTGCCCGGTACGGGGCCGTCGCTGACGGCGGTACCGTCCGGCCCGGCGCCGGGCACCGCCGACTGGCAGGGCCAGGTGCACGAGGCGCTGCTCGGCCTGGGCTGGTCCGTCCGTGAGGCCGACCGCGCCGTCGAGGCCGTCGCCGCCGAGGTCAACGGCGACGCCGGCCACGACGTCTCCGTGTTGCTGCGCAAGGCCCTGCGTACCCTGGCGAAGACATGAGCCTTCCCGACGACCACGTGCACCGGCTGGTGGGTGGCGACGCCGACCAGGAGGAGCGGACCGTCGAGGCGGCGCTGCGGCCGCGCACGCTGGCCGAGTTCGTCGGGCAGGAGCGGCTGCGCGAGCAGCTCTCGCTCGTCCTCGACGCCGCGCGGGCCCGGGGGAGGAGCGCCGACCACATCCTGCTGTCCGGCCCGCCCGGCCTCGGCAAGACCACGCTGGCGATGATCGTCGCCGCCGAGATGGGCGTGCCGCTGCGCATCACCAGCGGCCCGGCCATCCAGCACACCGGCGACCTCGCCGCCATCCTGTCCTCGGTCAACGAGGGCGACGTGCTGTTCTTCGACGAGATCCACCGCATGGCCCGGCCCGCCGAGGAGATGCTCTACACCGCGATGGAGGACTTCCGGGTCGACGTCGTGGTCGGCAAGGGCCCCGGGGCCACCGCGATCCCACTCGACCTGCCGCACTTCACGCTGGTCGGCGCCACGACGCGCACCGGCCTGCTGCCGGGGCCGCTGCGCGACCGATTCGGGTTCACCGGCCACCTGGAGCTGTACGAGCCGGCCGAGCTCGAGCTCGTGCTGCGCCGCTCGGCGGGCCTGCTCGACGTCGAGCTGAAGGGCGACGGCTCCGGCGAGATCGCCGGCCGGTCCCGTGGCACGCCACGTATCGCGAACCGGCTGCTGCGCCGCGTGCGCGACTTCGCCGAGGTGCGCGGCGACGGCACCATCAGCGGCGACGTCGCCCGCGCGGCGCTCAAGGTGTTCGCCGTCGACGAGCTGGGGCTGGACCGCCTCGACCGCGCCGTGCTGACGGCGCTGTGCAAGAGCTTCGGCGGGGGACCGGTCGGGCTGGGGACGCTCGCCGTCGCCGTCGGAGAAGAGCGCGAGACCGTCGAGGAGGTGGCCGAGCCGTTCCTCGTCCGGGCCGGGCTGCTCGCGCGCACCCCGCGCGGACGGGTCGCGACCCCGGCCGCGTGGACGCATCTCGGGCTGAGCGTCCCCGCACAGGCGGCGTTCGGACGCGGGTTCGACGAGCCCGACCTGTTCTCGGCCGCCGACGGGGCGTAGCCTCCGGACGCGGCCCGGGTAGACTCGTACTTTCGGCGGTCATCGGGACCGCCGGCCGCCGCACGGGCACCTGCACCTCGGGGCACCGTGGAAAGGATGCTTGCCCACATCATGGAAGCACTGCTGCTCCCGATCCTGCTGATCGCTGTCTTCTACTTCCTGCTCATCCGGCCGCAGCAGAAGCAGCGGCGGCAGATGGCGGAGCTCCAGCAGTCGGTCCAGCCGGGGACGAAGGTCATGACGACGGCCGGCCTGCTGGCCACGGTCGTCGAGATCGACGACGACGAGGTCGTCCTCGAGACGGCGCCGGGCGTGCACAACCGCTACGTGCGCCGCGCCATCGCCAATGTCATCCAGCCGGAGGAGCCGGCCACCGCCGCGCCGTCCGACCCGGTCGCCGACTCGGCCGCCGACATCGCCGACGACGCGCCGACGCACCAGCCGGCGCAGGCGAAGGCCGACGACCGCACCAACGGCGACGACGTCCGCTGAACCGGGCGGCGCTACCCTCTGACGTCGTGACGAAAACCCCGGCGATCGCCGACTCCGACCGCGACCTGCTGCTCTCGCGCATCCGGGACGTCCCTGACTGGCCGGAGCAGGGCGTGGTGTTCAAGGACATCACGCCGCTGCTGCGCGACCCCGCGGCGTTCGACACGATGATCGAGCTGCTCGGCGCCGTCGGCGGCGAGGACGTCGACGTCGTCGTGGGCATCGAGGCGCGCGGGTTCATCCTCGGCGCGCCGGTCGCGCACCGGCTCGGCGCCGGCTTCGTGCCGGTCCGCAAGCAGGGCAAGCTGCCGTGGAAGACCTCGGCGGCCAGCTATTCGCTGGAGTACGGCCAGGCGACCATCGAGGTGCACGTCGACGCCTTCAAGCCCGGCGAGCGTGTCCTGATCGTCGACGACGTGCTCGCCACCGGCGGCACCGTCCGTGCGACCGTCGACCTCGTCCGCGGGGCCGGCGCCGACGTCGTCGGGGTCGGCATCCTCATGGAGCTGGGCTTCCTCTCCGGGCGCGACAAGCTGCCCGACGTCAACGTCCAGTCGCTGCTGCTGGTCTAGGAAGGTCGATGGAGGCGGCGGCGCTGTTCCTGGCGCCGTTCGCCCTGTCGCTACTGGCTGCGCTCGCGCTCCGGCGCTGGTGGGCGCTCGCCGTGCCGGTGGTCGCCGTCCCGCTGTACTACGCGGGGCTGCGATTCGGCTGGTGGGGCGACGGCGTCGGCGAGGACTCGTGGGTGCTGCTGGCGGTGTTCCTGACGCTCGTCGCCGTCACCGGGTGTGCCGTGGTGATCGCTGCGGTCCGGTTCCTCACACGGCCGTCCTGACCAGGTCTTCGCGCCGGACTTGATCATTCGCCACGCACGATCACCGGGCGCGATGACGTTGAGTTACCCGCCGGGAACAGTGACCCCCTAAACTGTGTTGTGTCCTTCACACGGGACGAGAGGGGGCCTGTGGCCGAGCAGACTGTTCCCAGCGGCGCGCTGACCCCGGTCAGGGTGCGGGCGAGGCTCGCCCGCCTGACCGCGCAACGACAGCAGTCCGACCCCGCTCTGGAACCGCTGTTCCGGATCATCCGGGCCAATCATCCGAAGGCCGACCTCGAGATCATCGAGCGCGCCTATCGCACCGCCGCGCGCGCCCACAGCGGGCAGAAGCGCAAGAGCGGCGACCCCTACATCACGCATCCGCTGGCCGTCACCACCATCCTCGCCGAGCTGGGCATGACGCCGCCCACCCTGGCCGCGGCGCTGCTGCACGACACCGTCGAGGACACCGACTACTCGCTCGACCAGTTGCGCGGCGAGTTCGGCGACGAGATCGCCATGCTGGTCGACGGCGTCACCAAGCTCGACAAGGTCAAGTACGGCCAGGCCGCGCAGGCCGAGACCGTCCGCAAGATGGTCATCGCCATGGCCAAGGACATCCGCGTCCTGGTCATCAAGCTGGCCGACCGCCTGCACAACGCCCGCACCTGGCGGTACGTGCCGAAGGAGTCGGCACGGCGCAAGGCACACGAGACTCTCGAGATCTACGCCCCGCTGGCCCACCGGCTGGGCATGAACACCATCAAGTGGGAGCTCGAGGATCTCTCGTTCGCCACGCTCCACCCGAAGGTCTACGACGAGATCGTGCGGCTGGTCGCCGAGCGGGCGCCGTCGCGCGACGACTACCTGGCGTCGGTCATCGACCAGGTGCAGGGCGACCTTCGCATGTCGAAGATCAAGGCCAACGTCTACGGGCGGCCCAAGCACTACTACTCGATCTACCAGAAGATGATCGTCCGCGGCCGCGACTTCGCCGACATCTACGACCTCGTCGGCATCCGCGTGCTGGTCGAGTCGGTGCGCGACTGTTACGCCGTCCTGGGCATCGTGCACGCCCGCTGGAACCCGGTGCCCGGCCGGTTCAAGGACTTCATCGCCATGCCGAAGTTCAACATTTACCAGTCGCTGCACACCACGGTCATCGGGCCGGGCGGCAAGCCGGTCGAGCTGCAGATCCGCACCCACGCCATGCACCGCCGCGCCGAGTACGGCATCGCCGCGCACTGGAAGTACAAGGAAGACTCCAACGCCGGCCGCGAGACCGACAAGCACGTCGGGTCCGGCGACAACGCGGGCAACGACATGGCCTGGCTGCGCCAGCTGCTCGACTGGCAGAAGGAGACCGAGGACCCGGGCGAGTTCCTCGAGTCGCTGCGGTTCGAGATGGAGTCCAACGAGGTCTTCGTCTTCACGCCGAAGGGCGACGTCGTCGCGCTGCCGGCCGCCGCCACGCCGGTCGACTTCGCCTACGCCGTCCACACCGACATCGGGCACCGCACCATCGGCGCGCGGGTCAACGGGCGCCTGGTGCCGCTGGAGTCCAACCTCGACAACGGCGACGTCGTCGAGGTGTTCACCTCCAAGGCGCAGGGCGCCGGCCCCAGCCGCGACTGGCTGACCTTCGTCACCAGCGCCCGGGCCCGCAACAAGATCAAGCAGTGGTTCTCGAAGGAGCGCCGCGAAGAGGCCATCGAGCACGGCAAGGACGCCATCGCCCGGGCCATGCGCAAGCAGGACCTCCCGCTGCAGCGCATGATGAGCCAGGAGTCGCTCAAGGCCGTCGCCGACGACCTGCGCTACCCCGACATCTCCGCGCTGTACGCGGCGGTCGGCGAGGGCAACGTCTCCGCGCAGAGCATCGTGCAGAAGCTCGTGCAGATCCTCGGCGGCGAAGAGGGCACCACCGAGGACGTCGCCGAGGCAGCCACCCCCGACCGCCCGCGCCGGCGCAGCGGCGGCGACCCCGGCGTCGTCGTCAAGGGCGTCTCCGACGTGTGGGTCAAGCTGGCCCGCTGCTGCACCCCGGTGCCCGGCGACACCATCGTCGGGTTCGTCACCCGTGGCTCGGGTGTGTCGGTGCACCGCGAAGACTGCGTCAACGTCGACGGACTGCGGCGCCAGCACGGCCGCATGGTCGAGGTCGAGTGGGCCCCGACGGCCAACAGCATGTTCCTGGTGGCCATCCAGGTCGAGGCGCTCGACCGCGCCCGGCTGCTGTCCGACGTCACGCGGGTGCTGTCCGACCAGCACGTGAACATCCTGTCGGCCACGGTGTCCACCAACACCGACCGCATCGCGACCAGCCGGTTCACCTTCGAGATGGCCGACCCCAAGCACCTGGGGCACGTCCTCAAGGCGGTCCGCGGCGTCGAGGGCGTCTTCGACGCCTACCGGCTCACCAGCGGCATCCCGGCGCCGACGCACTGAGCGGCGGCGCCGGGGCGGCGGGTCAGCTGGTGAACTCCTCCAGCGCCTGCTGCGCCTGCTCGAGCCACGACTTGCGGGCCGTGATGGCCTCCTCGGCCTCGCGCAGCTTGCGCTCGTTGCCGGTCTCGCGCGCCTTGGCGGCCTGCCGCTCGAGGTCGGCGATCGACGCCTCGAGCTGGGTGACGGTCGCCTGCGCGCGGGCCCGCGCCTCGGGGTTGGACCGCTGCCACTCGTTCTGCTCGGCCTCGCGGATGGCGTCCTCGACCCGGCGCATGCGGCCCTCGACCGAGCGCATCGCGTCGCGCGGCACGTGGCCGGCCTCCTCCCAGCGCTCCTGCAGGACGCGCAGCTGCTGGCGGGCCGCCTTCCAGTCCGTGATCGGCAGCAGCGCCTCGGCCTGGGTGAGGATGCCCTCCTTCACCACGAGGTTGGCCTGCTGCTCGTCGTCGCGCTGGGACTGGTGCGAGGTCCGGGCGCCGAAGAAGGTGTCCTGGGCGGCCCGGAACCTCTTCCACAGGCTGTCCTCGACGCCACGTGGCGCCGGCCCGGCGGCCTTCCACTGCGTCATCAGCTCGCGGTAGCGCCGCGACGTCGGGCCCCAGTCGGTGGACGTGCAGATCTCCTCGGCCTCGGCGAGGATGCGCTCCTTGACGACGCGGGCCTCGTCGCGGCGCTCGGCCAGCTCGGAGAAGTGCGCCTTGCGCCGGCGGGTGTAGTGCGTGCGAGCCGACGAGAACCGGCGCCACAGCTCGTCGTCGGTGGCGCGGTCGAGCCGCGGCAGCGACTTCCACTCCTCGAGCAGGCCCCGCAGGGTGTCGGCGCCGTTGCGCCAGTCGTTGCCCTCGGCGATGGTCTCGGCCTGGCTCGCGATCTGCTCCTTGCGGCCACGCGCTTCGTCGAGCGCCCGGGCCCGGGCGGCGCGGCGCTCGGCCCGCCGCTCGGCGATGCGGGCGTCGAGCGCGTCGAGCCGGCCCGACAGCGCGGCGAGGTCGCCGATGGCGTGCGCCTCGGCCAGCTGCGCGCGCACCTTGGAGACGCCCTGGGCGGTGTCGTCGGGCGCGGCGGCACCGGACTCCAGCCGGGTCTCGAGCAGGTCGACCTGGACGGCGAGGTCCTCGTACTTGCGGACGAAGAAGGCCAGCGCCTCCTCGGGCTTGCCGACCTGCCACGAGCCGATGCTCCGCTCGCCCTCGGCGGTGCGGACGTACACCTCGCCGGTCTCGTCGACGCGGCCCCACTCGTTGGACGCGACGGTCGGCGCGGCCTCGGCGGGAGTCGCGGACGTCGGCTCAGCCGCGGGTGCGGGGGTCGGCTCCGCTGCGGGCGCCGCCTCGGCCACGGGCTCCGGCGCCGCCTCGGCCACGGCCGTCTCCGGCTGAGTCGCGGCCTCGGTCGCGGCGGCGGGAGCGGCTGCCGGCGGCCCTGGCTTCGCCGCCTCCGCAGCGGCTGCGGGCGCTGCCTCGGGCTCCGCTGGAGCGGCTTCGGCCTCCGCGGGCGCTGCCTCGGCCTCCGCTGGCTCCGGCTCCGCCGGCGCTGCATCGGGCTCCGCGGGAGCGGCTTCGGGCTCCGCGGGAGCGGCTTCGGCCTCCGCTGGCTCGGGCTCCGCCGGCGCAGCCGTCGGTTCCTCCGGTGCCGCCTCGGCCGCGAGATCGACCGGCGCCGCTTCGGGGGCCGGCGCGGGCTCGGGAGCCGCGGCGGCTTCGGGCGTCGGCGCCGGTTCGGCGGCGCTCGGGGACTCGGGGGCCGTGGGCTCGACCTCGGCGGCGGGCGTCGCCGCGTCGTCGTGCTCGGGGCTACCAGTCGTGTTCGTCACGGTGTCCTCATCCGGGTCAGGCGGTGGTGACGGAATCGAGGGTGACCGGGGTGATGGGCGCGCCATCCTCCAGTCCATTGTCCGTTCCAGCGTCGGCGATACCAGTGATCACGTCCAGACCAGTGGTGATCTGGCCGAAAACGGTGTAGTCCGGCGGCAGCTGGGAGTCGCCGTACACGAGGAAGAACTGGCTGCCGTTGGTGTTCGGCCCGCCGTTGGCCATGGCCACGGTGCCGGCCGGGTAGGTGGCGCCATCGGTGTTCTCGTTGTCGTACTCGTAGCCGGGGCCGCCGGAGCCGGTGCCGGTGGGGTCGCCGCACTGCAGCACCTTCAGCGTCTCGGACGTGGTCAGGCGGTGGCAGCTGGTCGCGTCGTAGTACCCGGCAGTGGCGAGGAACGCCAGCGAGTTGACGGTGCACGGCGCGCCGGCGTCGAGCGTGACGGTGACCGGCGCCCCGTTGATCGTCAACGTCGCGGTGGTGGGCAGTGGCGTCGTGAGCGCGGCCGGGTCGACGCCCGGCGGCGTGCCGAGGTCCGGGACGGCCGACTCGCCGGCGGCGCGGTAGGCGCAGGGACCGGCGGCGGCGCCGGGAGAGGGCGTGGAATCGGAGCCGGCCGCGACGGGATCGTCGTCGCCGCCGAGGGCCCCGGACACCAGCAGTGTGCCCATGACCAGGGCGACCGCGACGATCACGGTGCCGACGACGATGCCGATCTTCCGCTTGCGCACGGTATCGGCGGCCCTCCGGGCCTGCTGGCGCTCCACGTGCTTGCGCGCGAGCTCACGTCGCCGTTGCTTGGCGCTCTGGGCCACCCGCCATCCTCCCGCTCCGTCGCGAAACGTCCAGGAAGGCCTCAGCGACCCCCCTTCGCGTGTGTGGTACGCGGAGGACAGTCTAGGCAGTACACGGCGGGAATCAGGTAACGAGTTCGCGGCGATGAGTGGCCCGCCGGTAACCTTCCTGGGTGCTCCTGCTCACCGTCGTCGCCCCCGTGCTGGGCACCAACTGCTATGTCGTGGCGGCCGACGGCGGCCGCGAGTGCGTCGTGATCGATCCCGGCATCGGGGTCGCCGAGGCGCTGGAGAAGGTCTTCGCCGAGTACGCGCTCGAGCCGGCCGCCGTCCTCGTCACCCACGGACACCTCGACCACACGCACGCGCTGAGCGAGCTGTGCCGCGGCCGCGACCTCCCCGTCCACCTGCACGAAGGCGACGCCTACCGGCTGGCCGACCCGCTCGGCTCGCTCGGCCCGCAGCTGTCGGCGCAGTTCGCCCAGTTCGGCGCCGACTGGACTCCGCCGGCCGACGTCCGGCCGTTCGGCGGCGACGAGACCGTGCTGGAGCTCGCCGGCGTCGGGCTGCGCGCGATCCATGCCCCAGGCCATACCGAGGGGTCGACGCTCTACTACGCGCCCGCCGACGACGTCGTCTTCACCGGCGACGTGCTGTTCGCGGGCACGGTGGGCCGCACCGACCTGCCGGGCGGCGACGACGCGCTGATGCGCGCGACGCTGACCCGGCTCGCGTCGGAACACGAGCTGCCCGGACCCACCACCGTCCGGCCCGGCCACGGCCCGGCGTCGACCCTCGACCGGGAACGCGCATCCAACCCGTACCTGCGAGGACTGTAGAGACGTGACTGCTTCTGAGTTCCGTGCCCCGAAGGGCACCTTCGACCTCGTGCCGCCGCGCGGCGAGGCCATGCTCGCCGTCCGCGACGCCATGGCGGCGCCGCTGCGCTCGGCCGGCTACGGCTACGTCGAGACGCCCAGCTTCGAGGAGACGACGCTGTTCGCCCGCGGCGTCGGCGAGTCGACCGACATCGTCAGCAAGGAGATGTACTCCTTCACCACCCGCGGCGGCGACGACGTCACGCTGAGGCCCGAGGGGACGGCGCCGGTGCTGCGCGCCGTCCTCGAGAACAACCTGCACCGCGGCGCGCTGCCGGTGAAGCTCTGGTACTCCGGCTCGTACTACCGCTACGAGCGGCCGCAGAAGGGCCGCTACCGGCACTTCTCGCAGGTCGGTGCCGAGATCCTGGGTACCGAGGACCCCGCCAGCGACGCCGAGCTGATCGTCCTCGCCGTCGACGCCTACCGCGCGCTCGGGCTCACCGGCGTGCGGGTGCTGCTGAACTCGCTCGGCTCGCACGAGTCGCGCCCGGCCTACCGGGCGGCGCTGCAGCAGTACCTGCGCGGCCTCGACCTCGACGACGAGACCGCGCGGCGGGTGGAGATCAACCCGCTGCGGGTGCTCGACGACAAGCGGCCGGAGATCCAGAAGGCGCTGGCGTCGGCCCCGGTCGTCACCGACTTCCTGTCGCCGGCCGACCGCGCGCACCACGACGTCGTCCGCTCGCTGCTGACGTCGGCGGGCGTGGAGTTCGAGGACGACCCCCGGCTGGTGCGCGGCCTCGACTACTACACCCGCACCCTGTTCGAGTTCGTCCACGACGGCCTCGGCTCGCAGTCCGCGGTGGGCGGCGGCGGCCGCTACGACGGCCTGTCCGAACTGATCGGCGGGCCCGCCCTGCCCGGTGTCGGGTGGGCGCTCGGCGCCGACCGCACGCTGCTGGCCATGGAGGCCGAAGGGCTGCCGCTTCCGGGCGCCACGGGCGTCCAGGTGTTCGCCGTCCCGCTCGGCGACGACGCCGCCGCGTGGGCGTTCGAGCTGGTCACCTCGTTGCGGCGCGCGGGGGTCGCGGCCGACCTCGCCACCGGAGGCCGCGGCCTCAAGGGTGCGATGAAGGCGGCCGATCGCAGCGGCGCCAAATACGCCGTCGTCGTGGGGGAGCGCGACCTCGCCGAGGGCGTGGCCCAGGTGAAGGACCTCACGACCGGCGATCAGCAGGCCGTCTCGGTGAACGGACTGGTCACGCACCTGAAGCGGATGGTCTAGTGGCCGGCGTGGCGCGCGGCTGGAACCACAACGTCCAGTATCACCGGCTGGTGCTGGACGCGGTTCCGGCCCGCGCCCGGACCGCCCTGGACGCCGGCACCGGCGACGGCCTGCTGGCCGCCGACCTGCGCGACCGCGTCGAGCACGTCACCGCCATCGACGTCGACGCCGGCGTCCTGGACCGCGCCCGTCCGTCCCGGTCTGACGTCGACTGGGTCGCGGGCGACGTGATGACGCACGCCCTGCCCGCCGCCCCGTTCGACGTCGTCGCGTCGATCGCCACCGTCCACCACCTGCCCGACCTCGGCACCGCCCTGCGCCGGCTGGGGGAGCTGACCGCGCCGGGCGGTGTGCTCGTCGTGATCGGCTGCGCCCGCAGCGCCGGGCCGGCCGACTTCGCCATGGACGTCGTCGGCGCTGTGCAGCACCGGGTGTACTCGCGCACCCGCGGGTGGTGGGAGCACACCGCCCCGGTGCGCCTGGACTTCCCGCACACCTATGCCCAGGTGCGCGCGATCGCCGCGACGGCGTTGCCGGGCGTGCGCTGGCGGCGGCTGCCGCTGTTCCGCTACGCGCTGACCTGGAGCGCACCGGCCTGATCGTCCGGCGTGCCGTGGCAAGGCTCGATGGTGGCGGACGCTACCCGAGTTGGTCGCGGCGGCGGGTGAGGTAGGCGGTCTCGGCGGTGTTGCCGGCCAGGTCGATGGCGCGGTCGTACGCCGCGCGCGACTGCCGGCTGTGGCCCAGCCGGCGCAGCAGGTCGGCGCGGGTCGCGTGGTAGGCGTGATAGCCGGCCAGGGCATCGTCGAGCCGGTCGACGGCTGCCAGGGCTACCTCCGGGCCGTCGAGCTCGGCGAGGGCGATGGCCCGGTTGAGGGCGACGATCGGGGACGGGTCGACGCGGACGAGCTGGTCGTAGAGGGCGAGGACCTGCGACCAGTCGGTGTCGCGGACGTCGCGGGCGGACGTGTGCACGGCGTTGATCGCGGCGAGGATCTGGTAGCGACCCGGCGCCACCCCGGCGGCGGCAGCGGCGAGCCGCTCGCGCACCAGTCGGTGCCCCTCGGCGATCAGCGCCGCGTCCCAGGCGCCGCGGTCCTGCTCGTCGAGGGTGACCAGTTCGCCGCCGGCCGACACCCGGGCCGTGCGGCGGGCCTCGGTGAGCAGCATCAGAGCGAGCAGCCCGGCCACCTCGCCGTCGTCCGGCAGGAGGGCACGGATCAGCCGGGCGAGCCGGATCGCCTCGGCGGTGAGGTCGTGACGTACGGGATCGGTACCGGGGCCGGTCGTCAGGTAGCCCTCGTTGAAGATGAGGTACAGGACGGCGAGGACGCCGGGGACGCGGGCCGGGAGGTCCTCGGCCGACGGCACTCGGTAGGGGATGCGAGCCGCCTTGATCTTGGCCTTCGCGCGGGTGATGCGCTGCCCGACGGCGGTGTCCTGCAACAGGAAGGCCCGGGCGATCTCGGGCACGGTCAGGCCGCCGACCATGCGTAGCGTCAGCGCCACCCGGGTCTGCATCGCGAGCGCCGGGTGACAGCAGGTGAAGATCAGCCGGAGCCGGTCGTCGTCGATGGCGCCGAGGGGCACGGCCGGCTCAGCCGGGTCGTCCCACATGCGCTGCGCCTCCTTGTGTTTGTCGTCGCGCTTGCTCTCGCGCCGGATGCGGTCGATGGCCTTGCGGTTGGCGGTGGTGGTCAGCCAGGCGCCGGGGTTGGGCGGCACGCCGTCGGCCGGCCACCGCTCGACGGCGACCGCGAACGCCTCGGCCGCCGCCTCCTCGGCGATGTCGAGGTCACCGAAACGCTTGGTCAAGGAGGCGATCACCCGCGCCCACTCCCCGTGGTGGGCCCGGGTGATCGCGTCCTGGACGTCGGCCACGTTCACAGGAACGGTCGCACCTCGACGCGCGCGTCGCAGGCCCTCGAGCCGTCGGCGGCGAGCTTCAGCGCCTCGTCGAGGTCGGCGGCCTCCATGACCCAGAAGCCGGCGAGATACTCCTTCGACTCCAGGAAGGGTCCGTCGGTGATGAGCGCCTCACCGCCGCGGTTGTCGACGACGGTGGCCGAGCTGGGCGCGGCGAGGCCGCCGGCGAAGACCCAGTGGCCCTCCGCCTGGATCCGTTCGTTGAACGCGTCGATGGCCGCCATCACGTCAGGCGTGGCGGAGTCGGTCTTGTCGTCGATCACGGAAACCAGGTACCGCATCTGAAGATCATCTCCTGTCGGGGCGGCGGTGTCGCGTCACGTGGCGGGGACCGGCGTGGACGTCGCGTATTGCGGACGCCCGGCCGGCCGGTAGACCTGCAGGGTGATGCCGCTCGCGAAGGCGCGGAAATCGACCAGGCCGAGGGCGGTGTCCGGGCCGTCGTCGGGGAACAGCCGCGTGCCCTGGCCGACGACCACCGGGTAACCGAGCAGGGTGATCTCGTCGACCAACTGGTGGTCGAGCAGCCAGCGGACCAACGTGCCACTGCCGTGCACCTGCAGTTCCCCTCCCGGCCTGGCCTTCAGCTCCCGGACGGCCGCCGCGACGTCGCCGGAGAGGACGGTGGACTCGGCCCACTTCGGGTCGGTGAGCGTGGACGACACCACGTACTTGGGCCGTGCGTTCAGGGCACGTCCGATCGGGGCGTTCGCCATGTCCTCGATGGTGCCCCAGGAGGCGGCGAAGATCTCGAACGTCCGCCGGCCGAACAGGAACGCGTCGGCTCGCTGGTAGACCTGGCTGAGGTACGCCGAGGCCTCGTCGTCGAACAACGGCAGGGCCCAGCCGCCGCGCTCGAAGCCGCCCCTGCGGTCCTCCTCGGACCCGCCGAGCCCCTGCATCACTCCGTCGACCGAGACATTGGTGACAGTCGTCAGCTTCATGATCACGATTCCTCTCCTCGGGGCGCCTCCCATGGGCGGCCGCTCACCCCTTCCACGAACGGCCGTGCCCCGTTCCGACACCGTCGTTCGACGACCTTCTGGAGCCCTGCCAGAAATCTCGACCGGGGAGATTGCCACCGTGCCGAACGTGTGTTCGAATGAATGGGTGCGTTGGGAAGGTCAGGAGCTCGCGGTCGCCGACGGCGCGGCGCTGCCCGGGTTGCAGCGGCTGTCCGGTCTGGTCCGCAGCGTGCGCACGCCTGAGTTCGAGGGCATCACGTTCCACGAGGTCACGTCCAAGTCGGCGCTGAACAAGGTGCCGGCGGCGGCGCAGGTGCCGTTCCGGTGGACGGTGAACCCGTACCGCGGCTGCAGCCACGCGTGCACCTACTGCCTGTCCGGGTACGCGCCCATCAGCATGGCCGACGGCTCCACCGTCCCGCTGGCGCGGGTGCGGCCGGGCGACGCCGTGCTCGGCACCCGGCGCGAAGGGCTGAGCCGCCGGCTGGTGCGTACCCAGGTGCTCGACCACTGGCGCACCTCGAAGCCGGCCTACCGCGTCGAGCTCGACGGCGGCACGTCCATCGTGGCCGGCGGCGACCACCGGTTCCTCACCCCCGACGGTTGGAAGCACGTGGCGGCGGCCGCCGAGGGTGAGCCGCCGCGGCCGCACCTGACCGTCCGCGACCGCCTGACGGGGCTGCGCCGCGGCGTGGTCGGCGCGGCCGTGCGGTCCGACGACGCGCTGGCGGTCAGCTACGTCCGGCCGATGGACGTCGAGCTGCCGATGTTCGACCTCACCACCGGCACCGGCGACTTCATCGCGCACGGCGTCGTCAGCCACAACTGCTTCGCCCGCAACACCCACACCTACCTCGACCTCGACGCCGGCGACGACTTCGACCGGCAGGTCATCGTCAAGGTCAACGTCGCCGACGTGCTCCGCCGCGAGGTGGCCCGGCACACGTGGCGGCGCGAGCACGTCGCCATGGGCACCAACACCGACCCCTACCAGCGCGCCGAGGGCCGGTACCGGCTGATGCCGGGCGTCATCGAGGCGCTGGCCGGGTCCGGCACGCCGTTCAGCATTCTCACCAAGGGCACGCTGCTGCGCCGCGACCTCCCGCTGCTGCGGCGTGCCGCCGAGGACGTCCAGGTCGGCATCGGCGTGTCGCTGGCCCTGCTCGACGAACGACTGCATCGGTCGGTCGAGCCCGGCACGCCGACGCCGAAGGCACGGCTCGACCTCATCCGCGCGGTCCGCGAGGCGGGCCTGCCGTGCACCGTCCTGCTGGCACCGATCCTGCCCGGCCTGACCGACTCCGAGGAGCACCTGTCCGCGTTGGTCGCGGCCGTCGCCGAGGCAGGCGCGACGGGCATCAGCTACATCCCGCTGCACCTGCGCCCGGGTGCGCGGGAGTGGTATCTCGGCTGGCTGGAGTCCACCCGGCCCGACCTCCTGCCGCTGTACCGGCGCCTGTACCACCGCGGTTCCTACTCCGACCAGCGCTATCGCGACTGGCTGCGCGCCCGGGTCGAGCCGCACCTGCGCCGGCACCGCCTCCGCGACGACGACGAGGAGCTGCTCGACGACCGCCGGCGGCCACTGCACGGCAAGCGCTGGGGGCCGCGGCTCGCCCCTGAGCCGCCACCGTCCGAGCCCGGCCAGGACTCCCTGTTCTGACGCCGCCCCGCGCCGCCACGACCGCCCACGTCCGTCCGCCCACGTTGATCTTGGAGTTCTTCGGCAATGCCGTCCGCAATGTCCGAAAGATGGCCGAACAACTCCAAGATCAACGTCGTGAGGGGAATCGCCTCGCCGTTGGCGCAGCGGGTTACGTAGGATCGCTGGCGAGCTGTTGTGTACCCAACAGCTCGCCAGCGCCGCAAACACACCCGAGAGGAACACCCGTGCTCCGCACCCATGAGGCCGGCACACTGCGTGCCGGCCACGCCGGCCAGACCGTCACCCTCACCGGCTGGGTGGCCCGCCGTCGCGATCATGGGGGAGTGGCGTTCCTGGATCTGCGCGACGCGTCCGGGGTGGCGCAGGTGGTGGTGCGCGACGAGGCCGTGGCGAGCGGGCTGCGCAACGAGTTCTGCATCAAGGTCACCGGGCAGGTCGGCCGGCGCCCCGAGGGGAACGAGAACCCGAACCTGCCGACCGGCGAGATCGAGGTCGTCGCCGAGACCGTCGAGGTGCTGAGCGAGGCCGAGCCGCTGCCGTTCCAGATCGACGACCCCAGTTCAAGCGCTGCCGTCGGCGAAGAAGTGAGGTTGAAGTACCGCTACCTCGACCTGCGCCGGTCCGGCCCGGCCGCCGCGATCCGGCTGCGCAGCGCGGTGAACAAGGCCGCCCGCGACGTCCTGCTGGCCGAAGACTTCGTCGAGGTCGAGACGCCGACGCTGACCCGCTCGACGCCCGAGGGGGCACGCGACTTCCTGGTCCCGGCCCGGCTGCGGCCGGGGTCCTGGTACGCGCTGCCGCAGTCGCCGCAGCTGTTCAAGCAGCTGCTCATGGTCGCCGGGCTGGAGCGCTACTTCCAGATCGCCCGCTGCTATCGCGACGAGGACTTCCGCGCCGACCGCCAGCCCGAGTTCACCCAGCTCGACATCGAGATGAGCTTCGTCGAGCAGGACGACGTCATCGCGCTGGCCGAGAAGGTGCTGAGGGCGCTGTGGGCGCTGGTCGGCCACGAGATCAGCACCCCGATCCCGCGCATGACCTACCGCGACGCCATGGACCGCTTCGGTTCGGACAAGCCGGACCTGCGGTTCGGCCAGGAGCTCACCGAGGTCACCGAGCACTTCGCCGACACCGACTTCCGGGTGTTCCAGGCGCCGTACGTCGGCGCCGTCGTGCATCCGGGCGGCGCGTCGCAGACCCGCAAGGAGCTCGACGGCTGGCAGGACTGGGCCAAGGCGCGCGGCGCCCGCGGCCTGGCGTACGTGCTGGTGGGTGCCGACGGCGAGCTGTCCGGCCCGGTCGCCAAGAACCTGTCCGAGGACGAGAAGGCCGGCCTGCCGAAGCTGGTCGGGGCCGTGCCCGGCGACGCGATCTTCTTCGGCGCGGGCCCCCGGCGGTTCTCGCAGAACCTGCTCGGGGCGGCCCGGCTCGAGATCGGCCGGCGCGCCGGGCTGATCGACGAGGACGCTTGGGCGTTCACCTGGGTGGTCGACTCGCCGCTGTTCGAGCCGGTCGACGAGACCGACGACGTCGCCGTGGGCGGCGGCGCCTGGACCGCCGTGCACCACGCCTTCACGTCGCCGAAGCCGGAGTCGGCCGACACCTTCGACGCCGACCCGGGCAGCGCGCTGGCCTATGCCTACGACATCGTCTGCAACGGCAACGAGATCGGCGGCGGGTCCATCCGTATCCACCGCCGCGACGTGCAGGAGCGGGTCTTCCGGGTCATGGGCCTGAGCCAGGAGGAGGCGCAGGAGAAGTTCGGTTTCCTGCTCGACGCGTTCAAGTACGGCGCCCCGCCGCACGGCGGCATCGCCTTCGGGTGGGACCGCATCACCGCGCTGCTGGCGGGCGCCGACTCCATCCGCGAGGTCATCGCGTTCCCGAAGACCGGCGGCGGCTACGACCCCCTGACCGCGGCTCCGGCGCCCATCACGGCGCAGCAGCGCAAGGAAGCGGGCATCGACGCCGCCCCGGAGCAGCCGCAGAGCTGACGCACCGACGGGACCGGCGGCGTCGCCGCCGGTCCCGCCCGGGCGCTGCTGCTCGTCGGACTCAGCCGAGGAGCGGGCGGATCGCGATGCTGATCAGGTCGCGCCCCTTCAACGCGTAGAGGGCGCGACCGTCGGGTGCGATGGTGAGCCGGGAACCGCCGCCGAACCAGTCGCTCGCGAGGCCGTCGACGATCTTCTTCGCCGTGAAGGGGACGAGGTCGATCCGGTAGACGGCGTTCACGTCGCTGGTGTAGGCGGTGAGCCCGGCGATCAGCAGGTCGCCGCCCCGCTCGCTGACCTTCAGCGTCCGGGTGATCTTGCGCTTCACCAGGCTGTACTCGAACAGCACGCCGGTGTTGGTGATGCCGTACACGGCCAGCGGGGTGTGCGCCAGGTCCATGATGGCGCCGATGCCCGGCAGCGCCTCCAGTTCCCACGTCACTTTCCTGGTCCGCAGGTCGAAGGCGGCCAGCTTGGCGGTGGGGGTGACGGGCGGCGCACCGAGGCCCTCCTGCGTGCTGGTGCCCAGGAAGAGCGTTCCGGCGACGGCGGTCAGCGAGAACACCGTCTGCCGCTCGATGATCGGGCGGTAGGTGTCCAGCTCGCCGGTCCTGGGGTCGTACAGGTCCAGCGCGCCGTTGGGGTGGCCGGGCTCGGGCTGGGTGGACATGGCGATCAGGCCGGTGGCGCGGTCGTAGGCCAGGTCCTTGGGCCGGTCCTGATGGTGGCCGGTGCGGAACAGCAGCTCGGCCTCCGCGTCGCCGGCCCGGTGGGAGTAGAGCGCGGCCTGGGTGTAGATGCCGAGGTACGTGATGCCGCCGACGGTGATGGCCGTCTTGGGCTCACCCGCGATGGGCAGCCGGGTGACCTCGCCCGTGGCCAGGTCGTGCAGGTCGGCTCCGCTCTTGCCGCCGACGTAGACGACCTGGCCGTCGGAGTGCACCGACATCGGCGCCTCGGCGGCGGCGCGGAAGCCGCGCTGGACGTGGCTGACGTAGTCCATCGAGCCCGTGGCCGGGTCGTAGACGAAGATGCCGGGGTCCTGCAGGCCGTAGATCCGCCCGCCGTGCTCCAGGAGCCGCACCGTCTGCGCCTCCGGGAACGGCACGCCCAGCACCTCCAGGTCCCCGCCGTCCACCGGCACGCGGTAGACCGTCCCGGTGGGGCGTCCGGCGAAGTAGACCCAGCCGTCGTGGATGAGGACGGCGACGGTGTACTTCTCGCCCGCGGCGCTCGCCTTGACGATCCGGTACCTGCTGGGGTCGGCCTTGTCCAGGACGACGAGCTCGGCGGTGGAGTTGAGCCCTCCGGCGATGTGGGTGGCGCTGATGTGCATGCTCGAGACCCAGTCGCGGTCCAGGAGCTCGGCGGGTAGCAGCTCGCGCTTCTGGCCGGTCTGCCGGTGGATGGCGATGAGGTGGGCATTGGCCCCGATGCCGGCGTAGACGTAGGTGTCGTCGGCCTGGATGCTGCGCACGTAGGCCTCGCCGGGCGCGGGCTGACCCAGGTCGCGGCTGGCGCCGGTGGCCGGGTCGTACTCGACCACGCGTCCCGGCTCGGACATCCCCATGTAGATCTTGCCGTCGGGCGAGGCGGCCATGGTCCAGATGAAGTGGTCGGGGTACTCGGCGAGCTTGCTCACTTCGCCGCTGACCGAGTCGATCCGGTAGAGGTCGGAACGCGAGTGGGTGCCGACGTAGACGTCGGTGCCGACCTTGCACATCGCCCAGATGCCGATGCCCGTCGTGATCTCGAAGTGCTCGGCGATGCTGTCGGTGCCCAGGTCCCAGGCGCCGACGACGTTGGGGGCCAGGCCGCGCGAGCCCATGTAGAGGACGTCGCCGACGAACTCGCCGTTGCCCAGAGGGCTGGCCACGCTGGCCGGGCCGAGGTTGGTGACGGTGCCCTCGGCCGGGCGGGTGGCGCCCGAGGCAGGCAGGGAGGAGACGGCTGGAAGGGTGACGGCCGCGCCCGTCGCGGCGGCGGCCTGGAGGAAGCGTCGGCGGGGAATCATGCGCGGATGGTATTCCGGCCTGGACCGTAATGTCTATGGTCGGACGCGCACCGTGTCGGATCCGGACGGCGTCCAGACGTCTAGGAGGTAGAGAACCTGCCTCGAGACATGGGAGGAACCAGATGACCGCGCCACCCACCCTCGCCCCGCGGGCGCTGGCCGAACGCCGCGAGGTCGCCCGGCATCGGCTGTCCACGCACCAACGGCTCTGGCTCGCCACCGGGAGCGACGGTCACGGCGCGCACCTGATCCCGGTGAGCTTCGTCCTGGCCGGCGAGTACGTCGCGATGGCCACCTTCGAACGCAGCCGGACGATGGCCAATCTCCGGGCTCGTCCGCGGGCCAGGCTGGCCATCGGCGATACCGACGACGTCGTCGCCATCGACGGCGACGTGTCGATCGTCGAGGTGGCGGATGTCGACGCCACGGTCGCCGATCGGTACGCGCAGGTCTCGCACGATCCGCGGCGGATACCCGGCTTCCTGTACCTGTACCTCCGGCCGGACCGCATCCAGGTCTGGAACGGCTTCCACGAGTACGGCGGACGCACCGTCATGCTCGACGGCTCCTGGCTGGACGAGCCCGTCGACTGACCGACGGCCCGGCCGCGGGGTTTAATCGCTTGCCTCGCGGCCGGGCGGTTTGGCATCATCGACAGCGATGTGATCTGACGCGTGACTCCGCCCGTGCCCGAGGTGTCTCCACCCGGCGGGCTCCCAGCAACCTCGTCGAGGTCGTCACGTGTCTTTGCTCTCCGTTCGCGCTCTTTCCATCGCCTACGCCGGCCGCCGGGTCCTCGACGGGGTCAGCTACGACGCCTCCGCGGGGGAGCGGCTGGGCATCGTCGGCGAGAACGGCGTCGGCAAGTCGACGCTGCTGCGGCTCTCCGCCGGGGTGGAGCGGCCCGACTCGGGCACCGTCGAACGGCACGGGACGCTCGGCTACCTCACCCAGGAGCCCGACCTGCCGGCCGGTGGCACCGTCGACGGCGCGATCGATGCCGCGCTGGCCGAGTTCCGCGTCCTCGAGCAGCGCATGCGCGCCGCCGAGGCGACGCTGGCCGACGGCGACCAGTCCGTGCTGGACGAGTACGGCGACCTGCTCGCCGAGTTCGAGCACCGCGACGGCTGGTCCGCCGACGCCAGGGCGGCCCGCGCGCTGGCCGGACTGGGCCTGGCCGACGTCGCCGGCGACCGGACGCTCGAGACGTTGTCCGGAGGGCAGCGGTCCCGGCTGGCGCTGGCGCTCGCGCTGGTCCGGGCGCCGGACCTGTTGCTGCTGGACGAGCCGACCAACCACCTCGACGACGACGCGATCAGCTTTCTGGAGGACGCCCTGCGCGCCTACCGCGGCGCCGTGGTCACCGTCTCGCACGACCGCGCGTTCCTCGACGGCGTCGCGACGTCCATCCTGGACCTCGACCCGGTGCTGACGGTCGACCGCGACGGCACGCCGCACGTCGGACCGGCACGCTACACCGGCGCCTACACCGACTACCTGGCCGGCAAGGCGGCCGCCCGGGCGCGGTGGCAGCAGGCGTACGTCACGTGGTCCGACGAGGTCGACCTCGCCCGGGCGGTCGTCAAGCAGGACGCCCGCCGGGTCGGGCACGAGGGCCGCGGCCGCCGCGACAACGACAAGTTCGTGCCGCACTTCCTCAGCCAGAAGGTCGACGCCGCGGTGTCGCGGCGGGTCCGCGACGCCGAGAACCGGCTGCGCCGGCTCGAGGAGCTGCGCATCCCGAAGCCGCCGCGACTGCTGACCTTCGACGGCGCGCTGGGCGCCGACGTGCCCGACGGCGTGCTGATCGCGGTCCGCGACGTCAAGGTGCCCGGCCGCATCGCCGCCCGCGCCCTGGACGTCACGCGCGACACCCGGCTGATGATCACCGGCCGCAACGGCTCGGGCAAGTCGTCGTTGCTCTCGGTCCTGGCCGGGGCGCTGGAGCCGGAGACCGGCGACGTGCTGCGCTCGCGCCGGCTGCGCATCGGCTGGCTGCCCCAGACCGGCAGCTTCCCCGACCCGTCCCTGACGGCGGTGCAGGCGTTCGCGGCCGGCCGCCCCGGTCCGGCCGACGAGTACCAGGCCGAGCTGGCCGGTCTCGGCCTGCTGCCCGGCCCGGCGCTCGCGACCTCGGTCGGCGCGCTGTCGGTCGGCCAGCAGCGGCGGCTCGCGCTGGCCCGGCTGCTGGTGACGCGCCCGCAGGTGCTGCTGCTCGACGAGCCGACGAACCACCTGTCGCTCGGTCTGGTGGAGGAGCTGGAGGCCGCGGTCGACGGTGCCGGGCTGGCGGTCGTGGTGGTGACGCACGACCGGTGGGCGCGGCACCGCTGGCAGGGCGAACGCGCCGAGGTCGTCGACGGCGAGCTGCTGGTCTAAATCATTGGTGTCCGGCCGGCCGGACCCGTTACGGTGGAGTTGTGGGAATGACAAAGAACAGCGCTGTGGCGTACTGGCGTCCCCGCCAGGCCGTCACGGCGTAGTCCTGCGTCGCCCCGGCTGACCGCGATCTGAAGCGGTCCGGGCCGGCGGCACGGGAGCACGCCGCAGCCGCGTCCGCCCCTCGGTGATCATGCCCGAGGCGCACAGCGCGGCTCTTCGACGTCCGCGTCCTCCCGTGATCCCGATTGGTCGTGATGACCCATGCCACGGCATGCCCGCACCCAGAACTCCGGCCGCCCGAACCGAGCCGGCCGCCCGAACGGCCAGAAGCGCGCCGCCTCGAAAGCCACCATTCCGCCGGCGAACCATGCCGGCATCCACCTGCTCCGCGACCCGTCCGTCAGCGCCCGGATGGTCCGCTCGTCCGGCGCCGGGCCGGGTGACCTGGTCATGGAGCTCGGCGCCGGGCTGGGTGCGCTGACGGCGACGCTGGCCGCCACCGGCGCGCGCGTCATCGCCGTCGAGCGCGACCCGCGGTTCGTCGCGAAGCTCGAGCGGCGCTTCGCCGGCGACGACGGCGTGCGGGTGGTCGAGGCCGACGCGCGCACGGTGATGCTGCCGCACCGGCCGTACGCTGTGGTCGCGAACATCCCGTACGCGATCTCGACGGCGCTGCTGCGCCGCCTGCTGGACCCGGACACGACCTCGATCAGGAGCGCGGATCTGCTGGTCGAGTGGGGGTTCGCCAAACGCATGACCGACGACCGCCCGCGCGATCTGGAGGTCGCCTGGTGGCAGGCACGGTTCGAGCTGAGCGTCGCCGGACGGGTCCGGCCCGGCAGCTTCCGGCCGGCGCCGTCGGTCGACTCGGCGCACCTGGTGGTCCGCAGGCGCACGGACGTGTCGGGGCCGCAGGCCCGGCTGGCCCGGAAGCTCCTGCGCGACGCCTACCGTGCACCGCGGCGGGCCGCGCGCGACGTCCTCGGGGCGCACGTGCCGATGAAGCGCGCCCACAGGCTGCTGACGTCGACGGGCATCGACCCGCCGGCGGCCGCCGGGACCGTCCCGACGGCCGTCTGGCTGGACCTGGCTCGCAGTCTCAGCGCCGGTGGCGCGGATGCAGGTCGAAGCGCGCCAGCTCCCGGCCCGCGACGCCCCAGGCGCCCCAGCCCCGCTCGAACTCCAGCTGAGGAACGGTGAACCAGCTGGCGACCAGCGGCCCGGCCAGCTGCTCCGCGTCGTGGTCGGGCCGCAGCCGGTAGAGGTAGTCGCCGAAGTTGGTCGCCGCGAAGACCTGGCCGTGGTGGACGACGATCTCGCCGTAGCCGCTGATCTTGCCCTGCCGTACGACGGAGCGGGTGGCGAGATCCATCGCGAACCAGGTGCCGCTCAGGCGCTTGTACACGCCGTAGAGGTACCCGTCGTGGACGTCGACGTGCTGAAGGCTGGCCTGCCCGGCGATCGGCTCGGTCCGCCACAGCACCGTCCGGGACTCCAGGTCGAACGCGGCCACCTGCGCGGCCGGCTGCGTCGGGGTGGCGCCGCCGCCGCCCCAGGTGTCGCCGGCCAGGTACGCGATGCCGTCGTGCAGAGCGACGGACATGACGCTCTGGTCCGGCAGCACGCCGACGTAGGACTCCATCGCGCCGGTCTCGAGGTCCAGCACGGTCAGGGCGCCGTTCAGCCGGCCGGTGCCCGCCGCCGACGCCACCAGCAGCAGGCCGCGCTCGGCGTCGAGCGCCAGCTCCCACGGCCGCTGCTGGTCGTTCCCGAGCACGCCCAGTGACGTGACGGTGTCGGTCGCCGGGTCGATGCTGATCAGCTCGCCGCTCGGATAGATGGCGCCCAGCACCAGGCCCTCATGCGGCAGCAGCGCCTTGATCTCGCCGTTCACCCGGATCCGGCGCGGCTCGACGCCGGCCCACGGCTGGTGCACGGTGACGTAGAAGTGCCCGCCGATGTACACGGCGTTGCGGTCGTAGCTGAGGTACTGGACGAGGTCGGGCCCGGCCACGTCGGTCTCGGTGAGGTCGAACGTCTCGGTCTCGCCGGTGGCCAGGTCGTGGAACCACAGCACCCCGCTGCCACCGGCGCCCAGCAGCACCGACCCGTCGCGCTGCCAGAGGCCGCGGGTCTCGTCGCCGGCGTTGGCGACGCCCACCGGTTCCAGCGCGTCGCCCACCCGCCGGAACACCGCGCCGGTGCGGCGCGCGACGCCCAGCAGCTCACCCGACGGGGTCAGGGTCAGCCCGTCGATCATGGTCGAGGGTTCGGGCGGGGCCACGATCGTGTAGTCGGAGCCGTCGGGCGCGAGGTCGAGCACCTGGCCTCCGGTCGAGACGAGCACCCGCTCGCCGGTGGCGATGATCGCGTCGACCGAGCCGGCCCGCTCCAGCTCCGCCGGGTAGAGGTCGCGCATCGCCCCGGTGGCGCGGTCGACGGCGATGACGTGCCGCAGCGGCGTCGTCCCCACGTACACCGTCGTGTCGTCGGCGGCGACGACCCGGGCGAACTGCGTGTCGGTGGCGACCCGGCCGAGGTTGCGCAGCGCGCCGGTGTCCGGCCGGTACTCCCACAGCTCACAGCGCGGCGACGTGCCGGCGTAGACGGTGCCGTCGGGCGCCGTCGTCAGGCACCAGACGAAGCCGCCGGACGGCCCGATCGTGCCGAGCAGTTCGACCTCGCCACTGACCGGGTCGTAGCGGTACAGGTCCGGGGTCGGGTACGTGCCCGCGTAGACCTGCCCGCCGGAGATGGTGCACGCCCAGCCGCCGTCGCCGCGGTCGAGCCGGTCGATGCGGGTCACGGTCCGGCCGGCCAGGTCGACGGTGACGACCTTGGGCGGGGTCTGGCCGCGGGTCACGACGTAGCCGGTGTCGCCTTCGACCGCCATGCCCACGATGGCCGCCGTCACGGCCGCGGGCCCGAACAGCTCGGGCGGCGGCGAGCCGGCCGCGGCGGCCACCCCGGTGAGGCCCGGCACGGCGGGCAGCGCACCCGCGGCCGCGACCGCGGAGAGGAAGGTACGACGGCTGAGCTCGGTCATCGGGAGCCTCGTTCCGGAGCGGTGACGGTGACGGTCTCGGACACCTCGACGCCGTCGCCCGGCAGGGACGGGTGCGCGACACCGGTGATCTCGGCGGTGACGGATGCGGCGTCGGCGACCGTGCGGCGCAGCACGCAGCCGCCGTCGTCGCCGGTGACGCAGGAGGACGGGGTCGCCGGGCGGTCGCCGCCCGGCCAGCCCGCGGTGACGCGGGCGCCGGCGATCGGCGACCCGTCGGCGCCGCGAACGGTGACCGTGACCGACGCCCGCCACACCCGGGACCGGTCCGGGTCACCCACCCAGGCCGCCGAGGACGCCGTCGACACGTCGGCGAAGAGCTCGCCGGGGACGTCGAGACGCACGAGGGTGCGGCCCTGGACGGCGAACAGCGCCGACCCGTCCGGCGTCGCGGTGACCGAGGCCGGGCCGTACCACTCGCCGGCGAGGCCGGTGTAGACGGTCGAGACGACCGGCGCGCCCGGTTCGGGCCAGGTCAGGCGGAGGATCGACGTCCCGTCGGTCGTGTAGACCCCGGTGGCCGACGGCGTCAGGATCGACGCCCGAACGCCCAGCGCGTGCTGCCAGCGCACCGTCCCGGTGGCGGGGTCGAGCCCGAACAGCAGTCCGGTCGACGTGAGACCGACCAGCTCGGCGTCGAGGAGCTGGAGGTCCCCGACGACGGTGGCGCCACCGGGCGCCGGGATCGACCAGCGCACCGCGCCGGTTCCCACGTCGACGGCGGCCACCTCGGCCCGGGTCGCGATGGGGCTGGTGCCGAGGCCGGTCTTGATATCACTGCCGATGTAGGCGGTGTCGCCCTCGGCGGTGACGGCTGAGATCGTCTGGTCCTCGACGATGCCGCGGTAGACGTCGAGGCCGCCGCTCGCGGTGTCGTACACGGCCAGCGCACCACCGTAGCGGCCGTAGTCGGGCTCCGTGCCCACGTAGAGCCGGCCGGTGCCGTCGTCGAAGAAGGAGTCGCGCGGCCGGGTCTGCTCGTGTCCGATCTCCGCGAGCGGGAGCACCGGCCCGGCGGCGGAGGGCAGCTCGTAGATCAGTGCCCGGGTGTAGATCGACAGGTAGACGGTGTCGCCGGCCGGCCAGACCGACTTGGCCTCGCCGGGGACGAAGACCCGGTGACTGCCGCCATCGGCGATGTCGTGCACCTGGACGCCGCCGGACCCGGAGACGTAGACGTTCTCGGCGTCGGCGGCGAGAGCCATCGGGCCCTCCGGGCTCGGTGCGACGCCGGCCGCGTCGAGCGGCAGCCCGGTGACGCTGCCGTCGGCCGGGTCGTAGCCGTAGACCAGACCGTCGACCAGGCCCCAGAGCCGGTCGTCGTGGAAGGTCAGGCCGCTGGCCGCCTTCTCCGGCGCCGGCACCGCGAGCGGCTCCGCGGCGCCCGACCACAGGTCGTAGCCGTAAAGCGTCCCCGACGGGCGCGCGGCGAAGTACGCCCGGCCGGGCTCGCCGCCGGTCACCGCGACGACGAACGTCTCGGCCGGAGCCTGGACCAGCTCGTACCGCGACGGGTCGGCGGTGTCGACGACGAGCAGCTGGCCGCGCGGCGACACACCGCCCAGCAGGGCTCCGTCGTGCAGCGCCAGCGACGAGACGAAGGTGGCGCCGGCGAGATCCGGGGGAGTGAGGTCGGTGATCTCGTGGGTGGCTCGCTCGATGCGCAGGAGCGACGCGGCCGAGCCGATGCCGGCGTAGACGTACCGTTCGTCGGCCACCAGGGCGCGCACGTAGTCCTGGCCCGGCACGGTCACCCCCAGGTCGGTGACGACGCCGGTGGCCGGGTCGTAGGCGAAGATCCGCCCGCCGGACGACTCGTAGGTCCCGGCGTACACCACGCCGTCCGGTGCCACCGTCAGGGCGTAGACGACCGCGCCGGAACCGCCGGCGGTGAGGATCTCGTCGACCTCACCATTGAGGGTGTCGACGCGGTACAGCTTCGCCGGCGTGTAGGTGCCGACGTACACGTCCGTGCCGGACGGCGCGCTGACCCAGGCGCCCAGGCTGTCCGGCAGCGGGATCTGGCTGACCGCCTGGCCGGTGGCGGGGTCGAGCCCGATCAGCGCCGGCGGGTTGGCCTGCCGGGTCGAGAACCACAGGGTGTCGCCGATGAACTGGCCCGAGCCGGTCGGGGTGGCGACGCTGGCAGGGCCGAGGGGCTCTGCGGTCCAGGTCGCGTCCGCCGCCGCGGGTGGTGGCGCCTCCACCGGCTCGGCCGCGCTCGCGGCGGGCGCGAGGATCACGGCGATCACGAGCAGGAATGCGACGATCGGGGATCGGCGGAGCATCCGGCCTCCTCAGCCTCGGCGTGGCCGCAGCGTATTGGGCCGGTTATATTCGGTCAAGACCGTTATTCCCGCGCACATCCGGCCTGCGTGGGCCGGTTCGGCGTGCGATCCTCGCGGCGCCTTGACGGCTGGCCTGGTCAGCTATAGTTTCGGCCCAGGCCGGTATTTGCCGGCTCTTCGGCGAGGAGGTTTCCGGTGCGAGTTCGAGGTATGGCGGTCGGAGTGGCGGCGCTGTTGACCGTCGCCGCTTGCGGGGGTTCGGACGACGACACGGCCGGCGGCGGCTCGGCCGAGGTCACGGTGTGGATGTACCCGGTCATTCCGGACCAGGACGCCAGCATCGCGTTCTGGGACCAGGTCGAGGCGGACTTCGAGGCCGAGAACGAGGACATCGACCTGACCATCGAGCAGCAGCCGTGGGAGGGCAAGGACGAGAAGATCGCGACCGCGATCGCGTCGGGCCAGGGTCCGGACCTCGTGCTGCTCACTCCCGACCAGACGCTGCAATACCAGGTCAGCGGCGGGCTGAAGCCGCTCGACGGCGCGGTCGAGGACGACCGCGACGCGTACCTGCCGAGTGCCCTGGACGTCGTCACGTTCGAGGACGAGCTGTACGGCGTGCCGATCTACCACACCAGCACCACGACGGCCTACAACACGACTGTCCTCGAAGCGGCCGGCATCACCGAGCCGCCGGCCACGTGGGACGACGTGCTCGCCGCGGCTCCCGCGCTGGCGGCGAACGGGGTTTCGGTCCTGGACTACTCGGGCTCGCCGGAGACGACGCTGAACCTGACCTTCTACCCGTTGCTGTGGCAGGCCGGCGGCACCATCTTCACCGAGGACGGCTCCGACGTCGCCTTCGACGGACCCGAGGGCCTGGCGGCCCTGCAGTTCCTGCTCGACCTCCAGGCGGCCGGAGGGCTGCCCGCCGACGCGGCGACGAAGACCAACCTCGTCGACGGCGGGCCGCTGACCACGGGCGCGACGGCCATGACGTACGCCATCACGCTGCCCGACATCGAGATCATGCGCACCAGCCTCGGCGCCGAGAACGTGGCGGTGGGCGCGCCGCTGATCGGCGAGGAGCAGGTGAGCTTCGGCATTCCCGGCGTCCTGGCGCTGACCAGCATCACCGACGACGAGGACGCCGCGTACGAGGTGGCGTCGTACATCGCCGGCCCGGACGTCTCCGCGGCGCTGAACGCCGAGGCCGGCACCTTCCCGGCCCGCACCGACGTCGACGCGCCCACCGGCGACGACGCGCTGACGCCGCTCAGCGACGCGCTCCAGTACGCTCGCCCCGGCGAGGTGCAGCCGACCTCCCGTCAGGTCATGGCGGTGCTGTCGGCGCAGCTCCAGGCCGCGCTGCAGGGCTCGAAGTCGCCGGAGGACGCGCTCGCAGACGCCGCGGCGGAGGCGCGTGACCTGATCGCTCGTGGCGGCTGACGCCACACCGGCTGACGCCCGACGCCGGGCGAGGAGACCCGTATGACGCTGCAACGCACGGCCCCGCCGCGCCCGTCGTGGCGGGACCGCGTGCGCGACCCGGGCTGGGGACTGATCTTCGTCCTGCCCATGCTCGTGCTGTTCGTGATCTTCCGGTTCGTGCCGAGCCTCGGTGCGCTCGGGATGAGCTTCACCGACTATCGGCTCAGCGGCGACTTCTCGTTCGTCGGCGCGGAGAACTACCGCCGCCTGATCGAGGACGACCTGTTCTTCGACAGCCTGCGCGTCACGCTGCTCTACGCGCTGATGTACGTGCCGCTGACGCTGGTGGTGTCGCTCGGAACGGCGACGATGCTGCACCACGTGGTGCGCGGCCGCGGACTGTTCCGGGGTCTGTTGTTCCTGCCGTACGTCACGTCGTTCGTCATGGCCGGCATCATCTGGATCTGGATCTACGATTCGAACGGTCTGGCCAACGGCTTGCTGGAGCGCGTCGGCCTCGGGCCGGTGCCGTTCCTCACCGGCAACCAGGCGATGGTGCTGGGCTCGCTGGCGATCGTGTCGGTCTGGAAGAGCTTCGGGTACTCGATGCTGATCCTGCTCGCCGGCCTGAAGAACATCCCCGAGGACGTCATCGAGGCGGCGACGCTCGACGGCGCCGGTGCGTGGGCCAAGTTCCGCCGCATCACGCTGCCGCTGCTGCGTCCGGTGATCTTCTTCGTGCTGGTCATCGAGACGATCGTGGCGTTCCAGGTGTTCGACACGATCTACGTCATGACCGGCGGTGGGCCGGCCCGGGCGTCGTACGGGCTCGTCTACATGCTGTACGACCAGGGCTTCAAGTTCTTCGACTTCGGCTACGCCGCCACCATCGGCGTCATGCTGTTCCTCGTGGTCCTCGTGATCTCCCTGGTGCAGCGCTACGTCCTGGACCGGGAGAACACGTGACCACGCTCACCGCACCACCCGCTCCGGCGGCGACGAGTCCGGCCGGCACCGGGCGCCGTCGCCGCCGGAGGAGCGGGGCGAACCTCTGGCTGACCGTCCTGCTGATCCTGGCGTCGGTCTTCACCGTGGTGCCGTTCGTCGCGGTGATCGTGCTCGCGGTGACCCCGGAGGGCGCCCAGACGATCCCGCAGCGGCTGCCCGACGAGGTGACGCTGGACAACCTGTCCGCGGTCCTGTCGGCGTCGTCGTTCCTGCGCTGGACACTGAACTCGTTCATCTACTCGATCGTCTCGGTCGTCGTCATCCTGCTGACGGCCGCGATGGCGGGCTACGCGTTCGCGCGCAAGCGGTTCCCGGGCAGCAACGCGCTGATGTGGTCGTTCCTGGCGACGCTGATGGTGCCGGCCCAGGCCACCCTGATCCCGATGTTCGTGCTGGTCTCTCGCATGGAGGGGGTCAACACCTTCTGGGGGCTGATCGTCCCGACGCTGGCGAACTCGCAGGCGGTGTTCCTGATGCGGCAGTTCATCAAAGGGCTGCCCGACGACCTGTTCGACGCGGCGAAGATCGACGGCGCGGGGGAGTGGACGGTGTTCTGGCGGCTGGTGCTGCCACTCACCAAGCCGGTGCTGGCGACACTGGGCATCTTCGTGTTCCTCTGGCACTGGAACGACTTCCTGTGGCCGCTGGTCGTCGCACAGACCGACGACATGCGGACCTTGACGGTCGGGCTGTCGACACTGAACGCCGAGACCATCGCCCGGGCTCGGATCATGGCGTCTGCCGCGATCAGCGTGATCCCGTGCCTGGTCATCTTCGGGGTTCTGCAGCGGTACCTGGTGAACAGCATCGCGACCACCGGGTTGAAGGGCTGACCTGCCGGTGCGGATCTTCGACGCGCACCGGGTGCTCGGGCCGGTGCCGGGCGACCACGTGCCGTCCTCCGACATCGCTGGACTGCTCGCCGAGCTGGACCACCTCGGCGTCGACGGCGCCGCCGTCACGCCCAGCGACGAGCTGTACGGCGACCCGGCTCGTGCCCGGCACCGCGACGCCGGGCACGCGCGGCTGGTCACCGTCCCGGTGATCCTGCCCGCGGTGCCGGGTGCGGGCTGGCCCGACGGCCCTGGCGCGGTCGTCGACGCGGCACCGGCGCTGGTGCGGGCCTGCCCGGTGCGGCACCGGTTCGCGCTCACCGGCCCGGTGGCGCTGGGCTGGTGGCGGGAACTGGCCGCGGCGGGCATCCCGCTCGCGACGGACGCCGGCGAAGTCGGCCTGGACCGCGTCCGCGCCCTGGTCACGGCGGTGCCGGAGCTGCGGGTGCTGGTGCTCTCGCCGGGCTACCGGTGCCTGCGCGAGCTGGCCGAACTGCTCACCGTCCATCCGGGCGTCTACGTCGAGACCGGCACGCTCGCCGCGGCGGGCGGTGTCGAGTGGCTGGCCCGGCAGGCCGGGGCGCACCGGCTGGTGTTCGGAACCGGCGCGCCGGTCTGGGACGACGCCGGACCGCGGTTCCAGCTGGACCACCTGCGGCTGCCGGACGCCGACGTCGAGCTGATCGCGGCCGGGTCGTTCGCGGCCCTGCGGGCGGGGGAGACGCCATGACCCCGGTGATCGACGCGCACGGCCACCTGGGCGCGTGGGCGGACTTCTTCGTCCCGGAACCGGACGCGGACTGGCTGGTGGACGTCAACACCGAGATCGGCATCGACGCCGTCGGCGTGTCGCACCTGGTCGCCGTCGGGCGCGACCCCGCCACCGGCAACGAGTTGGCCCTCGCCGAGGCCGGACGACATCCCGGCCGGCTCGGCGTCTGGCTGGTCGCCGACCCGCACGACCCGGACGCCACGGCGCGGCTGCGGGATCAGCTGGACCGTCCGGGGGTCTGGGGCCTCAAGCTGCACCCGGACACGCACGAGTGCGCCGCCACCGACCCCCGGTACGAGCCGCTGCTCGAGCTGGCCGCCGCGGCCGGCGTCCCGGCGCTGGTCCACGGGCAGACGCGGTCGCCGTTCGCCGACCCTGGCGTCCTCGCCGAGCTGGCCCGCCGGCACCCGGCCGTCCCGGTATTCGCCGGGCACGCCGGGCTGTCGCCGGACGGCTTCCACCGCGCCGCCCGCCTGGCCGCCGAGCAGCCCGGCCTGTACCTGGAGATCTGTGGCTCCCGGCTCACCACCCGCTGGCTGGAGCGCATGGTCGCGATCGCCGGCGCCGACCGGGTGCTGTTCGGCACCGACGCCTGCTTCCTCGACCCGCGGCTGGGCCTGGGAAAGGTCCGGCTGGCCCGGCTGTCCGACACCGACCGCGCGCTGGTGCTGGGCGGCAACGCCGCCCGGCTGCTCGGCCGGCGACTCACCCTCGCCTCGCAGGAGACGCCATGACGACACTCGCGATCGACGGCGGCGCACCGGTCCGCCGCGCCCCCTGGCCGGCCTGGCCGCCGCCGGCGTCGGACGCGCAGCGCAAGCTGCTGGCCGAGGTGGTCGACAGCGGCCACTGGGGCGCGACGTCCGGCCCGCTGTGCGAGCGCCTGGCCGCCGACTTCGCCGAGCGGCACGGCGCGAAGCACGGCATCGTGCTGACCAACGGGACGCTGGCGCTGTTCGTCGCGCTGCGAGCCGCGGGCGTCCGGCCCGGTGACGAGGTGGTCGTGCCGGCCTACACGTTCGTCGCCTGCGCGACGGCGGTGCTGCTGCTGGGCGCGGTGCCGGTGGTGGCCGACGTCGACCCTGAGCACCTGCACCTGACGGCCGGGACCGTCCGGCCGGCGCTGAGCACGCGCACCCGCGCCGTCATGCCCGTCCACCTGGCCGGCAGCCCGGCCCCGCTGGACGACCTGCTGGCGCTGGCCGCGGAGCACGGCCTGGCCGTCGTCGAGGACAGCGCGCAGGCGCACGGCGCGTCGTACCGCGGCCGCCCCGTCGGGGCGCACGGCACGGCCGGCACGTTCAGCTTCCAGTCCAGCAAAGCGATGACCGCCGGCGAGGGCGGCCTGATCGTCACCGACGACGACGAGCTGGCCGCGCGAGTCTGGTCGGCCTGCAACGTCGGCCGGGTCCGTGGCGGCGCCTGGTACCACCACGCCGGCATCGGCTGGAACCTGCGCATGACGGAGCTGCAGGCGGCACTGCTGCTGCCCTGGCTGGACCGTCTGGACGACGAGGTCGCCGCCCGCGACGCGTTCGCCCGGCGGGTGATCGACGGCCTGGCCGCGGCGGACCGGCCGGTCGAGGTCGTGCCGCAACCGCCGGGTACCACGGCCGACTCCCGGCACCTGCTCATGCTGCGGGCGGCGCCGGGCGTCGACCGCGACTGGGTGGGCCGGGCGCTGGCCGCCGAGGGCGTCTCCGTCGACGACGGTTACCCGCCGCTGGGCGGCCTGGAGCCGCTGCGGGGACAGGTCCGCGCGCTGCCGGCGCCGGGAGCGGAGGCGGCCGCCGCGACGGTCTTCTGGCTGCGCCAGCCGCAATTGATGGCCGGCCCGGACGGCGCGGACGACGTCGTCACGGCCGTCCGCCGGGTGTTCGGCGACGATCGGGCCGTCCTCCGGCCCTGACGTACCGCGACACACCGGGACGAACCACCGGGGTGCCGTCCCTCAATGTGAGACTTCCGCTTGCGCTGCTCCGGGCGGTCTGGCTGATCATGGAACCAGCGTTGTCCCCACCACTGCAGGGAGTGGCGATGGGTCAGAAGCTGGCTAAGAGGTTCATGGTCGCGTTCGGACTAGGGCTGCTGTTGGCCCTGATCTTCGACCATTCCGCGGCGGGCTTCGCCGTGGGATTCGCACTCGTCTTCGGGGCGGGTCTCGCCGCCGACTGAGCAGCGACGCCCTACGGTCCACCCAAGAGGGTCGGTCATCGTGGGTCACGTCATCTCGGCGGACGGTGTCGACGTGCGGGTGCGCAGGTCCAACGGCGGCACCGAGGTGTTCGTCGAGGTGCTGATGCTCGCGGTGTCGGCCCTGGCGCGCCGCGAATGGGACGTCAGGTTCGCCGCGAGGATCGCGCTGATGGACCAGTCGGCCATGGGTCGCGGCGCCACCGGTGGGACGACGTGGGGCACGAACCGCCGTTCGAAGAGAGTCGTCTGCGGACGCTCGGCGCGATGACCGCCGCGTTCGACACGGCCCTGGCGACGGCGCCTGACCATGACCGGTTCCGTCACCTTGACATCGCCACACCCGTCCAAATACGGTCTGGACCGTAAGTACGGTTGATGGAGGGGTGTGCGGGTGCGGAGCATCGACGAGCTCGACGAGCGACTTTCGCGGCCACGGCCGGAGCTGGTGCAGGATCTGCGCCGCCTCGACGGCGATCTGGTGGTGATCGGGGCGAGCGGCAAGCTGGGCGTCAGCCTGGTCAGGCTGGCCGTGCGGGGCATCGAGGCGGCCGGCACCGGCGCACGCGTCATCGCGGTGTCGCGCTACGGCGGGCCCGGCGCTCGCGAGGCCATGGAGGCCACCGGTGCGGAGGTCGTCGCGGCCGACGTCACCGACGACGACGCCCTGGCGGCGCTGCCCGACGCCGCGAATGTCGTGTACCTGGTCGGCGCGAAGTTCGGCACCGAGGGAAATCAGGCCGGGACCTGGGAGACCAACGTCTACCTGCCCGGACGCGTCGCCCGCCGCTACGCCGGCAGCCGCATCAGCGCCCTGTCGACCGGCAACGTGTACCCGCTGGTCGACGTCGGCAGCGGCGGCGCCACCGAGGACACGCTGCCCGGCCCGATCGGGGAGTACGCGATGTCCTGCCTGGGCCGCGAGCGGGTCCTGGAGGCCGCCTCGCAGCGCGACGGCACCCCGGTGGCGATCATCCGGCTCAACTACGCGGTCGAGATGCGCTACGGCGTGCTGGTCGACCTCGCCCAGGCCATCGACGCGGGCGGGCCGGTCGACGTCACCATGGGCAGCCTCAACCTGGTCTGGCAGGGCTACACCAACGAGGTCACGCTGCGGGCGCTGCTGCACGCGTCGACGCCGCCGCTGCTGCTCAACGTCACCGGTCCCGAGACGCTCGGCGTGCGCCGGCTGGCGAGCGACCTGTCCGCGGCGCTGGACAAGCCGGTGACGTTCACCGGCGAGGAGGCGACCACCGCGCTGCTGGCCAACGCGCAGCGCTGCCACGGACTGTTCGGCTATCCCGACGTCACGGTGCCGGAGCTGGTCGAGGCGACGGCGCACTGGGTCCGCGCCGGCCTGCCGACGCTGGGCAAGCCGACCAAGTTCCAGCGACGCGACGGGAAGTTCTGAGATGACGGCCCTGGACCGGTTTCGCGCCGGTGGAGTGATCCCCGCTCACCCGCTCGCCCTCGACGAGGACCGCAAGCTGGACGAGAAGCGGCAGCGGGCCCTGTCGCGGTACTACGTCGAGGCCGGCGCCACCGGCCTGGCGGTCGCCGTGCACACCACCCAGTTCGCCGTCCACGAGCCCGGCCGCGGCCTGCTCGCGCCGGTCCTCGAGCTGGCCGCCGAGACCGCCGCCGAGTACCCGGACCAGGCGCCCGTGCTGGTCACGGGCATCGTCGGACCGACGGAGCAAGCGGTGGCCGAGGCCGAACTGGCCCGCGACCTGGGCTACGACCTCGCACTGCTGACGCCGTACGGCACCGGCGACGCCTCCGAGGACGAGCTGCTGGACCGCGCCCGCGCCGTCGGCGAGGTCATCCCGGTCATCGGGTTCTACCTGCAGCCGGCCGTCGGTGGCCGGGTGCTCGGCCGCGACTTCTGGCGGCGGCTGGCCGAGCAGCCCGCCGTCGCGGGCGTCAAGGTCGCGCCGTTCGACCGCTACGCCACCCTCGAGGTCGTGCACGGGCTGGCCGAGTCCGGCCGGTCCGGCGACATCGCCCTCTACACCGGCAACGACGACCACATCGTGATGGACCTGCTGACCACGTACGACGTCGGCGGCGAGCGCATCGAGGTGGTCGGCGGCCTGCTCGGGCAGTGGGCGGTGTGGGTGCGTGGCGCGGTCGAGATCCTCGCCACCGCCGGCCGGGCCCGAGGCGGCGACGACACGGCGCTGCGCGAGCTGCTCGCGCTGAACCCCGTCCTCACCGACGCCAACGCCGCCGTCTTCGACGCCGCGCACGGATTCCACGGCTGCGTGCCGGGCATCCACGAGGTGCTGCGCCGGCAGGGTCTGCTGGCCGGCCTCTGGTGCCTGGACGAGAACGAGGTGCTGTCGCCCGGCCAGCTGGACGAGATCGACCGCATCTGGGCCGCGCACCCGCAGCTGCGCGACGACGCCTTCATCGCCGAGCGGCTGGACCGCTGGCTCAGAGGCTGATGCGGTACAGCGTCAGCGGCCGCCCGATGGTCCCCGACTCCAGGCTGCCCGACCGCTCCGCGCACCCGGCCAGCTCCAGCCGCTGCAGGATGCGGCGCGCCGTCCGCAGCTGCACGCCGAGCCCGTCGGCGACGTCGCGTGTGGTGAGCGGGCGGTCGGCGGTGGCGGAGGTGATCTCGCGGAGACGGTCGAGCGTGCCGACGGACAGTCCGACCCGGCTGGCGACGACGGCCCGGCTCTGTTCGGGCTTCGGCGCCTCGGCCGGGAGAACCGTCTCGAGCAGGATGTCGACGTCGTTGCGCGACGACACGACGGCGGCGACGTCGCCGTGGCTGCGCGCCCGGGCCAGCGCCCGGCGAGCCAGCCGCTCGGCCTCGGCGCCGCTGTGCCCGATGCCGAACCCGATGCGCACGACGTCGTGCCGCTGCCCGAGGCGGTGCAGCAGCGGCAGGGCGGTGAACCCGCGCGAGGCGTCGTGCAGCGGTCCGCGGGTGGTGACGATCAGCGAGAGCGTCTCGGAGTACTGCGACAGCGAGCCGCCCAGCAGCCCGACCTCGCGCGCGAGGTCGTCGAGCTCGGTCGCGGGGGAGACCTCGACCAGACCGAGCGCGACCTGCGCGTCCTCCTGGATCTGGCTGGTGGCCGACAGCAGCAGCTGGCGCAGCGCCGCGCGCACCGACTGCCGCGACGGCGCCAGCCGGAACACCGGCAGCTCGCCGCTGAGCTGGTCGTGCACGGACGCCAGGCAGGTGACGGCGACGGTGCCCGCGTGACGGCTCGCGTGCCGGCGGTGGAAGGCGGCGAAGTCGGCGGCGGTGGCGCCCGGCCGGTAGGGGAGCGTGCGCACCTCGGCGACCGGCACCCCGGCGTCCTGCAGCGTGCCGTGCACCTGTGCGGGATCGAGGGTGTCGACGGAGAGCCGGGTGACGTCGTAGCCGTCGCGCAGCAGCCGCACCAGCGCCTCGAGCAGCGTCGATCCGCTGTAGTCCACGAAGGCGGCCGGGCGCGTCAGCGCATCGTGCGCGAGGGTGTACGGAACGATGCCGGTGAACAGCCACGCGTCGACGCCGGAGGCGTGCGTGGTGACCATGGCCGAGGCCTGCGTCTCGTGGTCGTAGTCGAACCGGTGCACCCGCACCCCGGCCTGCTCCTCGCAGACCGTCGCGACGCTGTCGACCAGGTCGTGCGGGCCGACCACGCCGATCGAGGTGTCCATACGACAACTGTAGCCACCCGGTCCAGTTTTCGGGCCGGGCCGATACGATGCGAGTCGGACGACAGGAAGCAGGCGAGGCAGTGACGCTGGCCATCGACGGCGGGACGCCGGTACGCGCCGGACGGCCGTTGCCGTCACCCATGGAGCCGAGCGGGCGGACCATCGGCCCCGAGGAGGAGGCCGCCGTGCTGCGGGTGCTGCGCAGCGGCATGCTGTCCGGCGTCTGGGGCACCGAGGTGCCGGCGCTGACCGAGGAGTTCGCCGCGCTCATCGGCACCCGGTACGCGGTGGCGTGCAGCAGCGGCACCGCGGCGATCCACCTCGCCGTCGCCGCCGTCGATCCCGAGCCTGGCGACGAGATCATCGTGCCGCCGATCTCCGACATGGGCTCGGTCACCCCGATCATCGCGCAGAACGCGGTCCCGGTCTTCGCCGACGTCGACCCGGTCACCGGCAACCTCGACCCCGACGCCGTCGCGGCGCTCATCGGGCCGCGTACCCGTGCCGTCCTCGCCGTCCATCTGTTCGGCAAGCCGGCTCCGGTGGCGCGGTTGCGCGAGCTCACCGACCGCGCCGGCATCATGCTGATCGAGGACTGCGCGCAGGCCTACCTCGCGCCGAGCCGTCCGGGCGGTGCGCTGGCCGGCGCCGTCGGCCAGCTCGGCTGCTTCAGCCTGCAGCAGTACAAACACATCACCGCCGGCGACGGCGGCCTGGTCACCACCGACGACCCGGAACTGGCGCTGCGGCTGCGCCGGTTCGCCGACAAGGGCTGGCCACGCGAGACCGGCGAGCGCGCGTACCTCTCGTTCGCGCTGAACTACCGGATGACCGAACTGGTGGGCGCGGTCGCCCGGGAGCAGCTGCGCAAGCTGCCGGCCGTCGTCGAGCGACGCCGGGGCAGTGCCGCGGCGGTCGCCGGCCGGCTGGCCGGGCTGCGCGGGCTGGGGCTGCCGCCCGACGACGGCGACCACGTGTACTGGTACTTCCCGCTGCTGGTCGACGGCCTGGACGAGCCCGGGCTGGAGCGGTATGCGGCGGCGCTGACCGCCGAGGGCGTCCCGGCGCTGGGCGGGTATCTGGCCCGTCCGCTCTACGCCGAGCCGGTGCTGCGCAAGCCGCTCACCTACGGCTCGTCCGGCTACCCGCTGGCCGGCCGCGACTACCCCGACGGGCTCTGCCCGGTGGCCGAGGACCTCGTCTACCGGCGGCTCGTCGTGGTGCCGTGGAACGAGAACTTCACCGGCACCGACGTCGACGACATCGCCGCCGCGGTCGAGAAGGTGCACACCGCGCTGGTGACGTCGTGATCACCGACGCCGACCTGCTGATCGGCCGCGACATCGCGACCGGCGCGCGGCTGCCGGGCGCGGAGCTGGCGGCGGCGCTGGGGCCGCTCGGCATCGGCGGCGGGCTGGTCACGTCGCTGCGGTCGCTGCTGTTCGACGCGCCGAGCGGCAACGACGAGGCCCGGGCCGTCGCCGCCGAGCAGGGCTGGCACGCGGCGGCCGGGGTGGACCTGCGCGACCCGCTGACCGCGCTGGCGGAGGTGGCGCGCGCGGCGTCGCTGGGCGTGCGGGCAGTGCGGCTGGCGCCGGACCGGCAGGGCGTGCCGGCCACCGCGCCCGGCCTGGCGGCGGTGGCCCGGGCGGCCGTCGACGCGGACCTGCTGCTGCTCGTCGAGGGCGACGTCCGGGTCGTCGGGCCCGCGCTGGCCGGGCTGGGCGCGTCCGCCGTCTTCGTCGACGCGCACTTCTACCACCTGGGCGACTTCGTGCTGCTGGCCCGCGACGAACCCGGCTTCCACGCGTCGACCCGGCTGCTCGGCGATATCGACGGCTGGGAGGTGCTGGCCGCGGAGGTCGGCGCCGAGCGGCTGGTGTTCGGCAGCCGGCCCGGCTGGTTCGAGGCGGCCGCCGTCGTGGACCGGCTGGCGGCCGGCGGCCTGACGCCCGCGCAGCACGACCTGGTCGTGGGTGGCAACCTGCGCCGACTGCTGGGGGTGCCGGCGTGATCATCGACGTGCACGGCCACTGGGGCCCGTGGTTCTTCAGCACCGACGTCGCCGACGCGGCGGTCAACCTGCGGGTGATGGACGACTGCGGCATCGACGTCCAGTTGGTGTCGGCGGTCGAGGCGGTGGTGTACGACCCGCTGACCGGCAACCCGGCGCTGTTGCCCGCCCTGGAGGCGCACCCGCGGCTGCGCGGCCTGCTCGTGGTCGATCCGCGTGAGCTGGACCTTGCCGCCTCGCAGCTCGAGGAGCTGCTGCCGACCGGGCTGTTCGCGGGCGCGAAGATCCACACCCACTACGCCGGCTCGCCCGGCGGCTCACCCGCGATGGCCGACGCGCTGGCGCTGCTGGCCGAGCACGACCTGCCGGCCCTGGTGCACACGTGGGGCGACGAGATCGTCGCCCTCGCCGACGTCGTGGCCCAGGTCGACGGCGCCCGTGTGGTGGCCGCGCACCTCGGCGGACCGGCCTGGCCGCTGACGCCCGCGGCGGCCGAGCGGACCGACCGGCTCTGGTTCGAGCCCTGCTGGTCGACGCCGGCACCCGGCCGCATCCGCTGGGTGCTGGACCGGATCGGACCGGAGCGCCTGATGTTCGGCAGCGACGCCACCCTCATCCACCCGGCGGTCACGCTGGGCGCGATCCGGGCGGCCGGGCTCAGCTCCGCCGAGGAGGAGTTGATCATGTGGCGCAACGCGGCCGAGGTGTTCGGCCTCTGAACGAGCCGTTCCTGCCGCTCGCGTAGGTCGGGGCGACGGGGTCGTGGGCCTTGCGTACGTGTGTCGGGTACGTGCCGTTCGCCGTCCCCCTGCTGCCCATGTTCTCAGCCGCTCAACCGCGCCTCGAGCGGACCTGCTTGGGCGCTTCGCGCCGACGAATGACCGCTTGACCCACGGCCGCGCGGTCTCAGAACTGGCAGCTATCAGGGGGACGGGGCGAGTCTGGGCACACCTCGGGCTCCGCAGGCGTGGTCCCGGGTTCCACCGTTGGCCGTCGGGGCCGACCGTCGACCTCCACCGCTGGCGTGGGCCGGGTTCGCAGGGCACTCCACCAGGCGTCCGTTCGCTTCACCAGGCATGCATGGGTGGTAGAGCGGGAGAACGCCTGGTGACGTACGCGATCGTTGATGATCATCGCTGTCCACAAGTGCCCAGGGCGCCACGTCGCACCCGAGGCGCCCGAGATGATCACGTTCAGTTGGCGTCCGTTCGCTTCACCAGGCATGCATGGGTGGTAGAGCGGGAGAACGCCTGGTGACGTACGCGATCGTTGATGATCATCGCTGTCCACAAGTGCCCAGGGCGCCATGTCGCACCGGCGGCGCCCGAGATGATCACGTTCAGTTGGCGTCCGTTCGCTTCACCAGGCATGCATGCCTTGCTCGGCGAACACACCCCACCTGAACGTGATCATTCCGGGAGGGGTCAGACCTTGCGCCAGCCGGGGGTCCAGACGCCGTCCTCGACGGTGTAGTCGCCGAACAGGGCCGGCGCCTCCTTCACCATCAGCGCGCCGACCTTGCCGAGGATCAGCCGGATCTCCTCCTCGGCGCCCGGCGCGGTGCGGTTCTCGATGACGTGGCGCAGCGTGCGGACGTTGGCCGTCCACACCATGCCGGTCGCGAGGCCCTCGGGGGCGAACCGGCGCATGAACGACGTCTTGTGCTTCTTCTCGCCGAACTTCACGCCCTCGTCGTCGAGGCCGAAGTGGCCGGCCATCCAGTGCTGAAACTCCTCCATCTGACCGAGCAGAGCGCCGGCCCGCTCCATCAGCTCAGGGTCCTCGCGGGCCCAGTCGGGGAACCAGAACGGGAGGTCGTCGAGGCGGACGAAGCGCAGCGACTCCTGCGAGACGGCGACGCCGGCGCGGTGGCGGACCAGTTCGTGGGTCGCGACCCGGCTGACGTTGTGCAGCACGAAGGAGAAGTTGACGTGCTCGAGCACCGAGCCGTGCGCGCTGGCGAGGATGTTCTTCAGGTACTCGGCCTGGTCGGTGCGGATACGGCTGACGTTGGGGTTCAGCCCCGGCTCCCACGACCGATAGCAGATGCGTCCGGCGAACTCGGCGAGGTTCTGCGCGTCGTCGAGGTCGCCGCGGTCGACGCGTTCCAGCCAGGTCTCGCCGCCGACCTCCTTCAAGTAGGCCGCGACCTCGTCGTAGTCGAAGTCGGGACGGGCGATGAGGTGGACTTCAGGCTCTACCTTGCGCACGGGGTCAGTCTGCCAGCACCCGCTGGGGACGCCAGCCCAGGACGGCCTGCGTGTCGTCGGCGAGCACGGAGACCCCACTCACATCGGCGGTGACGAGGAACGGCCGGTACGGCCCGGTCCAGGCCAGAGCGCGGTCGATCGCGGCCGCGAGGTCGGCGGCCGCGAGCGCCGGGATGCGGGCGCCGCCGTCGTCGCGCATGGTCATCTGCCGCGGCGGATGACCCTCGGGCGAGCGCCACAGCGGCCAGTCGGCGTCGGGCGTGGGGAAGATCAGCCGCAGCGAGCAGGCCGGCAGCCCCAGCGACGGCGACAGCGCGGCCACGACCTGCTCGCCGAGCCGCTTGGTCAGCCCGTACACCTCGGCGGAGTCGGGCGCGGCCGCCGGGTCGATCAGACGCGTGGAGTAGTCGCCGAAGACCGACATCGTGCTGATGTGCACGAACGACCGCACGCCGCCGGCCGCCGCCAGCGACATCGCCAGGTGCAGCGATCCGACGTTGACCTCGAACGACAGGTGGTTCGCGGCCGGGTCGTAGCCACCGACCCGCGGAATGGCGGCGGCCATGTGCACCACGGCGTCGACGCCCGCGAGCGCGGCCGAGACGTCGCCGGGGGAGCGGGCGTCGCCGACCACCGACTCGACGCCGGCGACGTCCACCGGGCGCGGATCGAGCACCCGGACGGTGTGCCGCTCGGCGAGGTGCGGGACGACGTTGCTCCCGACCATGCCGGCGCCGCCGATGACCAGGACGTGCATGCCGCCGCTCCTCCCGGTGCCTGGATCAGGGCTCACAGCGTCGCACACTGCCCGGAGCGCGCACCACGGATCCGGTTCGCCACCCCCTCGTCGGTGGGCGGTTCGGCGTTGCCCGAGCAGGCCAGCGACCCGACGATCGTCGACCCGGAGATGACGGCGGCCGGCGCCGGCCCGTTCGTCAGCGTCACCGCTCCACGCACCGTCGCGCCGGAGATGACGACCGGCGAGGCGCCGTCGGCCGTGACCGACCCGGACACCGAACCGCCGGTGATGCGCAGCCCCGCGCCGCCGGTGACGGTGATCGAGCCGAGCACGGTGGCGTCGTCGAGGCAGAGCGTGCCGGCCGACGCGGTCAGCGCGCCGCGGTGGGTGCCGGTGACGCTCGCCGTGCAGGCCGGGCGGAACCGCAGCAGCTCGTCGCCGGACCCGATGTACACGTCACCGTCGCTGTGCGCGGCCAGGTGCGACGCCGTGCCGGTCCACAGCTCCTCGACGGCCAGCGTCGACGGGTCGACCCGGACCAGCCGGGAGCCGGCCGGCGACGCGTAGAGCAGGCCGTCAGCCGGGCTGAGCACGAGGTCGCCGGAGCTGCTGCCGCTCGAACCGAGGCTCACCCGCTCGACGACGGAGGCGGCAGCGACGTCGACGGCGAACAGGTCGGTGCCGGAGAGCCCCCACAGCAGACCGGCGTCGTCGAAGGCCAGCGCCGGGATCGACGGCTTGCCGGGCGAGGGGTGCAGCTCCCACAGCAGCCGCCGCTCGGCCACCGACCACGCGAAGACGGTCGCCTCGGGCTGCGTCGGCGGCGTGGCGCTCTGCCCGCCGTAGATGCTGGTGGCGCCGTAGACGACGCCGTCGCGGTAGGCCAGCGCGACGATGCTCTCGTCGTCGACGAGGTCGCGTTCGGCATGCACCAGCTCGCCGCCGGCGGTGTCGTACAGGGCGAACACGCCGCCCAGCTCGCCGAGGTCGGGCATGGTGCCGACGGCCAGGTGGTCGCCGGCCGAGGCCAGCGCCCGCGGCCGGATCTGCCGGTCGGCCTTGAAGTCGAACAGTCTGGCCGGATTGTCGGTGGCGCCGGGATCCGGCGACGGCGAGTACTCCGGGCTGTGCCACGGCAGTGCCGGGTCGTAGGAGTACACCCGCGCGTCCGGGTAGGCGCCGACGTACAGCCGCCCGGCGTGCGTCGTCATCGCCTCGCTCTGCGAGAACGTGTGGAACTCCTCGCGGACGCCGGTCGCGGGATCGACCGCCGCGAATCCGCCGTTGAGGAAGCCGCCCGCGTACACACGCCCGTCCGGGCCCTCGCTGAGCGCGGTGATGTCGATGGGCTCGCCCTCGATGGTGGTCTGGACGAACGAGTGCGCGCCGGTCGTCGGGTTGTAGCGGAACATCAGCCCGCGCCAGAGCAGGCCGACGATGCTGCGGCCCGGGTAGTCGGGCAGTCCCAGCTCGGCCCAGCCGATGCCGCGCGTGTTCGCCACGCGGCCGGTGAACGGAACGCCGGTGGACACGGTGCTGCCGTCGCGCGGGTCGTAGCGGACCAGCTCGCCACCGGCGATCAGGTGGACGCGGCCCTCCTCGTCCGGCGGCGACGGTTCCAGCCCGTGTGCGGTCTGGATGTCGTCGACCCATCGACCGGCGGCGATGTCCCAGACGTGGAGCGGGCTCGGCGACGCCGAGCCGAACCGCACGTACAGGTGGTCGCCGACGACGTCGACGTCGTAGGCCCAGGCGGTCGAGACGTCCAGGCCGTCGGGCAGCGGCAGCGCGGTGCTCTCGCCGGACACTCGGTCGACGGCGAACAGCGCGGCCGGGTTCTCGGTGCCGGCGAAGATCGTGTCGCCGTGAACGGCGACGCTGCGCACGTAGGCGTGCGTGGGGGAGAGTCGGCCGTAGTCGCGGAACGCGCCGGTGGCGGGGTCGTAGCCGAACAGCTTCCCGGTGGGCGACGTGCCGCCGTACACCTGGCCGTCGTCGGCCACCGTGACGTCCCAGACGAACGTCTCGCCGGCGACCGGGTTGCCGAGCGCCTCGACACCGCCGGCCGCCGTCCAGCGGTACAGCCCGGCCGCGCCGTAGGTCCCGACGTACACCGAGCCGTCGGCGCCGGCGTCGACGGCCCACGAGCCGCCCGCGCCGGTCAGGTCGAACCGGGCCACGGCCTCGCCGGTCGCGGGGTCGACGGCGTTCAGGTGCGCGGGCGCACCGGACGACGCGCTCCACAGCACCGGCGTGCCGTCGGGACCGGCACCGAGGGTGCCCCCGATCAGCAGCACGTCCTGCAGCGGCGTGCCGAGCGAGGTGACCTCGCCGGGCGGTGGCGCGTCCGTGGCCGCACCGGACGCGCCGGCGGACGGGGCCACCGCCGCGGTGCCGAGGGCGAGCACGAGGACGGCCGATCCGGACAGGAGCGATCTCATCGCGGGACCTCCGAGACGGCGGGACGGGGGATCTGCCCCGGAGGCTAGCGGCACCGCGGATATCGGGCAAGGCCGAAATTACCGGAGGTCTTGCCCTCCCGAGCGACGGGCTGCCAGGATGACGGGCTAACGGGCCAGGCCGAAATGAAGCTCGCGAGGAGGATGCCTTGATGAGGCTGTACCGATCGCCGCTGGCGGCCGTCGCCGCCGCACTCGTGCTGTCGTTGACGGTGCCCGTGGCGGACGCGCGCACCGATCCGGCGCCGGCGGCCACCGCGCAGGCGCCGATCGTGGGCGCGGAGGAGTCGCTCGGCTACCCGATCGAGGGCCGCGTGCTCTCGCAGGAGCAGTCCCAGGGCGTCGACGCCGAGGGCCGGCCGCAGGCCTACTGGGTCACCGCCGGGAACGAGGAGACCCCCGGCATGTTCCAGGTCACCGACCTGCGCACCGCCGAGGTGGTGTTCGCCGAGCGGCTGCCGGCCGGCATCAACAGCTGGGCCAGCACGTTCAGCACCGCCGACGGCACCGTCTACTTCGGCATGACCGAGGGCGAGCTGTACTCCTGGACACCGGGCGACGACGCGGTGACGGCGTTGGGCGTGCCGTTCGCCGGTGAGGGCATCTGGCGGCTGGACGCCGCGCCGGACGGCGTCGTCTACGGCGGCACGTACCCGGGCGGCAAGCTGTTCTCCTTCGACCCGTCCACCGGCGCGTTCACCGACCACGGCCGGGCCGTGCCGGGCGAGACGTACGCCCGCACGCTGGAGGCCGACGACGAGAGCGTCTGGGTCGGCACCCAGCCGCGTGCCCGGCTGACCCGCTTCGACCGTGCGACGGGGGAGTACCACCAGGTCGCGCTGCCGGCGCAGTACGAGACGCACGAGGTCGTCTACGACATGACGCTGGCCCGCGAATACCTGCTGCTGCGGGTGCAGCCCTCGAACGACCTGCTGGTCTACGACACCGGCAGCGGCGAGTTCGTGAACATCGTGCCGGGCATCTCCGGTCGCGCCATCTCCGCGCCCGACCCGGCCGGGAAGTACGTCTACTTCCGCATCGCCGCGGTGGGCGTCGTGGCCTACGACCTGGACACCCACACCTACGCGCCGGTCGGCTGGGCGCCCAACGCGTTCCCCGGCAGCTGGGCGTGGGTCGACCTGGACCACCCGGACTTCCCGGGCAGGTCGCTGGCCATGACCTACTACTACGGCCGCATCTACATCTGGAACCCGCAGACCCGGAATGGCCGCTACATCGGCGAGACCGACCTGCAGGGCGCGCCGAACACCCTCACCGCGCTGGGCTCCGGCCCGGACGGCGCCGTGTACGCCGGCGCGTTCCTGTCCCCGCCCGGCATGGCCCGGTTCGACCCCGCCGCGGGCTCGACGACGCTGCTGGCCGGCGCCGGCCAGGTCGAGGGGTTCGGCACCTACGGCGAGCACCTGGTGTTCGGGCGCTACCCGAACGCCGGGCTGCTGGACTTCGACACCGCACAGCCGTGGAGCGTGGGCACCAACCCCGGCCCCGCGGCGACCATCGCCGCCGAGCAGGACCGGCCGCAGGCGTTCGCGCCGGTCGGCGACCTCGTGGCCGTGGGCAGCGTGCCGAAGTCGGGCCGGCTCGGCGGCGCGCTCAGCCTGTGGGACCCGGCCACGGGCGAGGTCGTGACTCACCGAGGCGTCGTACCCGACCAGAGCGTGGTGTCGCTGGCCGAGCGCGACGGGCTGCTCTACGGCGGCACGTCGATCAACGGCGGCTACGGCATCGACCCCGTGGCCACCGAGGCGCGGTTGTTCGTCGCCGACCCCGCCACCGGCGAGGTGCTGGAGAGCCTGGCGCCGGTGCCCGGCGGCCGGGCGGTCAACGGGCTGACCTTCGATGCCGGCGGCACGCTGTGGGGCGTCTCGGACGGGACGCTGTTCACCTACGACACCGAGGCGGGCGCCGTCACCCGGTCCGAACGGCTCTTCCCGCGCAGCACGAACATGTACGGCCAGGACCGCCACCTGCTGTTCCGCGAGGACGGCTACCTGTACGTCACCAGCTCCGGCAGCCTGTGGCGGGTCGACCCGCGGAGCTGGGCGGTGGACGAGCTGGCGGCGGCGGGCGTGGGCTCGCTGGCCCGCGACGACGACGGCTACCTCTATTACACGCGGGGCGCGGCGCTGTACCGGTGGAACTTCTCGCTGCGCCCGCAGCCGGTCTGCGACGTGACGGTGACCGGCCCGCACGCCGGCCCGATCACCGTCGAGGCCGGCACCACGTGCCTGGACGGCGCCACGGTGTCCGGCCCGGTGCAGGTCAGCCCGGGCGCGGTGCTGGTCGCCGAGGACTCGTCGGTGAGCGGGCCGGTGCGCGCGGTCGGCGCCGGCGGCGTGACGCTCGACGGCGTGACCGTGACCGGCCCGCTGTCGGTGACCGGCTCCGTCGGCGAGGTCTGGATCGCCGGCACGACGGTGACCGGCCCGGTCGAGCTGACGAACAACACCGGTGGCACGACCGTCTCCGGGCTCACCGTCACCGGCCCGCTGAGCTGCACCGGCAACGACCCGGAGCCGGAGGTCGAGGACGTCGACGTCGACGGCCCGGTGTCCGGCCAGTGCCCAGAGGCATGATGCGCCGCCTGATCGCCTGGTCCACCGCCGCGCTGGTCGCGGCCGGCACACTGGCGGCCGGCGGCGCGGCCGCGGCCGACTACCCGTCCTTCAAGGACATCGGCGGCCTGCCGCTGAACGCCGTCACCGCGCCCGGATCGGGGGTCGGGCCAGGCCCGGACGGCGAGCCGTGGCTGTACCTGGTGTCGTCGGGCAGCCCGGCGGTGTTCAGCGTCGTCGACGCGCGCGACGGCAGCCGGGTGCACGAGTTCGCGCTGCCCGGGTCGTCGGGCTCGTGGGCCGTCGACGTCGCCCCGAACGGTGACGTCTACGTCGGCAGCTACGGCGAAGGCCGGGTCTACCGGTACCGGCCGGGCGCCGCGGCCGTCGAGGACCTCGGCGTGGCGGTGCCGGGCGAGACGTTCGTCTGGTCGATCACGCACGACGAGGACGGCGTCGTCTACGGCGGCACCGGTCAGTCCCGGGCGAACGTGTTCCGGTACGACCCGGCCACCGGCGCGACGACGAACCTCGGGTCGCTCGCACCCACGGCCGACCCGCTGATCGTGCGCGGCATCGCCGCGGCCGGTGGCAAGGTCTATGCCGGCACCCACGCCTCGACCAGCGTCGTCGAGATCGACGCGGCGACGGGCGAGCGGCGCGACCTCGGGCTGCCGCCAAACGCCGACCCGGCGGCCGGGGTGTACGACCTCGACATCCGCGGCCGGCTGCTGTTCGCCCGCTTCAGCCTCTCCGGCTCGCCCGCGCCGCTGCACGTCTACGACCTGGACACCGGCGCCTGGGTGCAGGAGATCCCGGACGTTCACGGGCTGAACATGTCGCCGGTGGCATCGGACGGGCGCACCGTCCATTTCGTCCGCGACGAGACCCTGCACAGCTACGACCTGGTCGACCGGACCTACGCGGCCACCTCGCTGACCGGGGTCGGCGACGTCCGCGGCTTCGGCTTCCTGAACCTCGGCGACCCGGGCTGGCCCGGCGACACCCTCGTCGGGCTGAACCACCAGGGCGGCTACTTCGTCTACTCACCGCAGACCGGCGCATCGCAGCGGCGCACCGCGGACGCCGTCGCGGCTCCGGCCGCGTCGCGCTCGATCGCCGAGGGACCCGACGGCCTGCTCTACGCCGGCAGCTTCCTGGCCGGCGGGCTGGCCGCCTACGACCCGGCGACCGGCGCCAAGGCGTCGTTCGCCGCCGAGGTCGGCCAGGCCGAAGGCATGGCCACCCACGACGGCGCGCTCTACGTCGGCACCTACCCGTGGGGCGAGATCCTGCGCTACGACCCCGGCCAGCCGGCCGAACCGGGCGTCAACCCGCGCTCGGTGCTGCGGCTGTACGAGGACCACGGCCAGTCCCGTCCGTTCGCGCTGGCCTCGGCCGGCGACCACCTCGCCATCGGGACCGTGGCGAAGAACGGCTCGCCCGGCGGCGGGCTGACGCTGCTGAACACGCGGACCGGCGAGTCCTGGTTCACCGACGTCGTGCCTGGCCAGAGCGTCGTGGCGCTGACCTACCGGGACGGCGTGCTGTACGGCGCGACGTCGGTCTACGGCGGCGTCGGCGGGCCGCGGCCCACCGAGACCGACGCGGTGGTCTTCGCCTACGACATCGAGGAGCGGCGCAAGCTCTGGGAGGTCGCGCCGATGCCCGGCGAGGGCGCCATCGGCGAGCTGGCGTTCGACGAGAACGGCCTGCTGTGGAGCCACACGACGGTGTCGGTGTTCCGCATCGACGTCGACACGCGGGAGGTCCGGGCGCGGCGCACCTACGAGCCGTACCCGTGGGACACCATCGACTACGCGCACGTCGGCTCACGGCTCTGGTACGACCCGTACGTCGACCAGCTCTACGTCGTCTCACAGCGGAGCATGTACACGATCGACCCGGTGACGCTGGACCGCGCCCGAGTGTTCCGGCCGGCCTCGTACGGGTTCCTGCACAACAACGGCAACGTGTTCATCGCCCGCGACCTGCAGTACTGGGAGTACACCCCGAGTGACCGGCCGGCGGCGGCCGCGGGCGTGGCGGCGGAGTCGGTCCCGGCCGGCCGGCCGCAGACCGTCACGCTCACCGGGCTCGGCCCGGGCGAGGAGGCGGAGCTCTGGCTGCGCCCGGACGCCCGGCAGCTGGGCACGGTGCGGGCCGACGCCACCGGCGCGGCGAGCCTGACCTTCACCGTGCCGCTGGACCGCTCCGGCGAGCTGACCGTCGAGGCCCGCCGGCTCTCCACGCGGGGTGCGCTGTGGACGTCGTTCCAGGCGGCGGCGCCGCTGTGCGATGTCACCGTCGACGGGCCGCACGCCGGGCCGCTGCGGGTCGAGTCGGGCACCACCTGTCTGGTCGGTGCCACGGTGTCCGGCCCGGTGCAGGCCGGCCCGGGGGCGATGCTGACCGTCACCGACTCGGCGGTGTCGGGCCCGATCCGGGCCGACCGGGCCGGTGGCGTGGTGCTGTCCGGCGCGACGGTGTCCGGGCCACTGACCGTGACCGGCAGCGCCGGCGCGGTCTCGGTCCGGGACTCCGTCGTGAGCGGCTCGATCTCGCTGGACGGCAACACCGGCGGCGTCCGGTTCGCCGGCAACCAGGTCATCGGCGGGCTGTCCTGCACCGGCAACGACCCGGCACCGGTCCTGGACGAGCCTAACGACGTCACCGGACCGGTGCGCGGGCAGTGCGCCGGCTGAGGGACGGCCGTGACGGAACGCGACCGGGCACTGGGTAGTCTGCATCGGTGGCCAACACGCGAGGTGCGGCGGAGCTGACGGGACGGCTGCGGTGGTCCCTGGTGGCCGCGGCGGCGACCCCCATGCGGGCCGACGGCAGCACCGACCCGGACGTCTGCGAGACGTACTTCGGGCACCTGGTCCGCGGCGGCGCGGGCGGGCTGGCCATCGCCGCGCACACCGGGCGCGGCGACCACCTGCCCATCGCCACCAAGTCCGAGCTGGTCCGCCGCGCCGCCACCCTGGGCGTCCCGGTGCTGGCGGGTGTCGGCGGCAGCCCCGAGGGGCGCGACCACGACCTCGAATGGGCGGCCACGGCGGGCGCGGCGGGCGCCGACGCGCTGCTGGTGTTCCCGCCGGCCGAGACCGATCCGGACGCCGTCGTCCACCACCACGAGGCGGTCGCGCGTGCGTCCGGGCTGCCGCTCATCGCGTTCGACCTCTACACCCGGCCGCACCCGCTCGAGACGCTCGGCCGGGTGCTGGACCTCCCCGACGTGTGCGCGTTCAAGCCGGCCCGGCTGCACGACGCCATCGCCTGCCAGGAGACCATCGCGGCGGCCCGGTCGCGCGGCCTGCTCGTCCTCACCGGCGAGGACCGCATGCTCGGCGCATCGCTCATGTGGGGTGCCGAGGGTGCGCTGATCGGGCTCGCGGCCGCCGCCGTGCAGATCACCGTGGCCGCGGTCCAGACGTTCGCGGCGGCGGTGCACACGTCGGCGCGCGACGCCGCGGCCCGGTTCCTCGAGGTGTCGGCGATCGTCGACGAGGTCGCGCGCGTGACGTTCCGGCCACCGTACGAGGGCTACGTGCAGCGCATGCTGTGGCTGGCGGCCGACGAGGGCATCGTGCCGGCCGAGTTCGCCGTCGACCCGTACCGGCCGGCCGAGCTCGACGACGCCGAGCGCGACGAAGTGGTCCGGGTCGTGCGGCAGTGCCGCGACCAGGTCCGTGGCTAGGCTCGACGGCATGGAGCAGGAAGGACTGTTCGGCGGCGCCGCGCCCTCGGTGCCCGCGGGGTCGCTCGCCGGCGCCGACGACGACATCGCCGGCAAGCCGCTCGCGGTGCGCATGCGCCCGCGCACACTCGACGAGATCGTCGGTCAGCAGCACCTGCTCGGGCCGGGCACGCCGCTGCGCCGGCTGGTCGAGCAGGACCAGCCGATGGCGCTCGTGCTGTGGGGGCCGCCCGGCACCGGCAAGACCACGCTCGCCTACGTCGTCAGCCGGGCCACCCAGCGGCGGTTCGTCGAACTGTCCGCGGTCACCGCGGGCGTGAAGGACGTCCGCGCCGTCATCGACACCGCCCGCAAGGACCTCGTCCGCTCCGGCACCGGCACCGTGCTGTTCGTCGACGAGGTGCACCGGTTCTCGAAGACCCAGCAGGACGCCCTGCTGCCGGGCGTCGAGAACCGGTGGGTGTCGCTGGTCGCGGCGACCACCGAGAACCCGTACTTCGCCCTGATCAGCCCGCTGCTGTCGCGCTCGCTGCTGCTGACGCTGGAGCCGCTCGACGACGACGCCATCCGCGAGGTCATGCGCCGCGCACTGGCCGAGGAACGCGGCCTGGGCGGCTCCGTCACCATCGACGACGACGCGCACGACCACCTGCTCCGGCTGGCCGGCGGCGATGCCCGGCGGGCCCTGACGTACCTGGAGGCGGCGGCCGGGGGAGCGGCGGGCGCCGACGGCGTCATCACCCTCGAGGTGGCCGAGATGGCGGTCGACCGCGCCGCCGTGCGCTACGACCGCGACGGCGACCAGCACTACGACGTCACCAGCGCGATGATCAAGTCGATCCGCGGCAGCGACGTCGACGCCGGCCTGCACTACCTCGCCCGCATGGCCGAGGCGGGCGAGGACCCGAAGTTCCTGGCCCGCCGGCTGGTGATCCTGGCCAGTGAGGACATCGGCATGGCCGACCCGACGGCCCTGCAGACGGCCGTCGCGGGCGCCCAGGCGGTCCAGCTGATCGGCTGGCCGGAGGCGCAGATCACGCTCGCCCAGGTGGTCATCGCGCTGGCGCTGGCACCGAAGTCGAACAGCGTGGTCACCGCCATCGGCTCGGCCGTCGCCGACGTCCGGGCCGGGCTGGCCGGGGCCGTCCCGCCGCACCTGCGCGACTCCCACTACGCCGGGTCGAAGAAGCTGGGCCACGGCACGTCCTACGCCTACGCCCACGACGACCCGCGCGGCGTCGTCGAACAGCAGTACGCGCCCGACTCCGTCAAGGACAAGCAGTACTACGAGCCGGGCAGCCGCGGCGCGGAGCGCGACTACGCCGACCGCTACGCCAAGCTGCGCCGCATCGTCCGCGGCGAGTAGCCCTCAGCCCAGCCGGGCGGTCACCGCGTCGATCAGCGCGACCGGCGCCACCATGGCGGCCGCGTCGGCCTCGGACGGCGGCTCGCCCTTCCCGGCGACGGCGAGGAAGCGGTCCAGCACGGGCGCGGTGTAGTCGTGCGGCAACGCCAACTCGCGCGACACGACGCCGCCGGCCCGCACGACGGTCGCGTGGAACGGCACCCGGCCGGCGACGAACGTCAGCGTGACGTGCACGTCGCCGATGGTGGTGAGCGCCGTGACGACGCCCTCGCCGGCCCGCACGTCGACCGGCCCGGCGGCGTCGTCGCCGATCAGCTGGAACGCCGCCTCGGCCAGGTGCACGCCGTAGAAGTAGAGGCCGCCGTGCGGTCCCGCGGGGTCGGCCGGCCCGGTGACGTGGACGGCCGTGGGCCGGTCGCCGGCCAGCTCGGCGATGGCCGGGACGAACCGCAGCGCCGACCCCTCGTAGAGCGGCACGCCGTGCGTCCGGGCGGCTCCGACGATGGCCGCCGCGTCGTCGGCGGACCCGGCCAGCGGCTTGTCGACGAAGACGGGCAGCCCGGCCTCGATCAGCGGGACCGCCTCGGCCCGGTGCCCGCGGCCGTCGCGCGAGCAGATCAGCACCGCGTCGACGGCGCCGACCAGGTCACCCGGCGTGTCGACGAACCCCGGCACGTCGCTGCCGGCGACCGCGGCGAGCGCGCGGTTGCGCTCGGTGTCGCCGCCGGTCAGCGCCACGACGTGGGCGTCGCCGTGCCGCCGTTCGACGTTGAGCAGGCGGAGGAACTGGTCGACGTGGCTGCTCTCCGTCCCGATCACACCGATGCGCGTCACGGTCAGCCAGCTTAGGGGGTGTCGGACACCCGCTGCGGTTCACACGGCGTTCGCAGCGCGGTTCCTACGGTCGCCGCATGACCAGATTCCTCCCGGCCCTGGCAGCGGCCGCCGCGGTGGTGCTCGCCGCCTGCACCTCCGACGTCGACACACCGGAGACGCCCCCGCGCTGCGACCCCGAGACGGACGCCGCGCTGAGCGCCTGGGCGGACGCCGGCTTCAGCGGGTCGGTCGCGATCGCCGCGGCCGGCGAGCCGGTGTGCGCGGCGGGCTACGGCGTCGCCGACCAGGCGACCGGCCGGCCCAACACCGCGGACACCGTCTTCGCCGTCGGCTCGGTCACCAAGGCGTTCACCGCCGCCGCGATCTTCGACCTGGCCGACCAGGGCCGGCTGTCCGTCGACGACCGGGTGGGCGACCTGCTGCCGGAGCTGCGCGGGCCGGTCCGCGACGCCACGCTGCGGCAGCTGATGACGCACACCAGCGGCCTGAACGGCTCGGCCGGCGCCGATCACGAGCCCCTGAGCCGCGACGACGCACTGGCCGCGATCGACGCGATGGCGCCGGCGTTCCCGCCCGGCACCGACTACCTGTACACGAACGCCGGCTACACGCTGCTGGCGCTGGTCGTGGAGGAGGTGGCCGGGAGCTACCGCGAGCACGCCGCGTCCCGCATCCTGAGCGACCTCCCGTCGGCGGGCTTCTGGGACGGCGACCCGGCCGCGTCCGGTGACCGTGCCGTCGGCCGGCTCGACGACGGCGGCACGGGCGAGGCCGGCGACTTCCCCGGGCCGCACTGGGCGCTGGACGGCAACGGCGGCATCGCGATGAGCGTGTCGGACCTCGCCGCCTGGACGCACGCGCTGTTCACCGGCGCGGTCGTCACTGCGGAGTCGGCCGCGGCGATCGCCACCCCGGAGGTGGACCTGGCCGACGGCGCGGCCGAGACGCCCGGCTGGGTGGCCTACGACGCCACGGCGTACGGCGTGCCGTTCCTCGCCGCGGCCGGCGGGGGCGGCGACGTCGGCCACGACGCCGTGGTGATCTGGATCCCCGAGGGGGAGCGGGTACTCGCGATCGCCTCCAACGGGCCGGGCGTATCGGCGGAGGAGCTGCTCGCCGCGGTGGGCCCGGCGCTGGCGGCCGGCGATCCGATCCCGGCGCCCGACGTCCCGGGCGGCGCCGTCGATCCGGACGCCGCCGCGGCTATCGTCGGCGACTACCGGCTCGACACGGGAGGTGCGTACCGCGTGACCGCCGACGACGGCCTGCGCATCGCCGCGCTCGGCGCCGACGCCGTCCTCGCGCTGTTCCCGCCCCGCGACCCCGGCGCCGTCCGCGCTCACGAGCGGCTGGTCGCCGAGCTGCTCGCGGGCGACACCGACGCCGGGCGCGACGAGCTGGCCGCGTTGGAGGACGAGTTCGGGCCCGTCGGCGACGCGGAACCGGGCGGCACCGTTCTTGCCGAGGGTGAGCTGCGCACGTACGTCACGCTCGACACCGGGGAGGGGCCGCTGCTGGCCTGGTACGCGCTGAACGACGAGGGCGGCGTGGACGGCGTGGAGGTCGGCGCCGACCCGCCGTCGCTGACTCTGGCGCCGTCCGGTGACGACTACCGCCCGGCGGACCCGGCGGGGACCCCGCCCGACGTCACCGTGTCCTTCGGCGCGGACTCCGTCACGGTCACCGGCCCGGACGGCGCCACCACGGCGCGACGGGACTGACCATGCGCATCCTGCTGCTCGAGGACGACGACGACCTCGCCGAGGTCGTCGCGCTGGGGCTGCGCAACGAGTCCTACGCGGTCGACCGCGCCGGCACCCGCGCCGAGGCCGAGGAGCTGCTGGTCACCACCGACTACGACGTCGCCTGCCTCGATCTCGGGCTGCCCGACGGCGACGGGCTGGAGCTGCTGCGACGGTTCGGCGCCGACCCCGTGCTGCGCCGGCCGCGGCGCACGCTGGTGCTGACCGCCCGCGACGCCGTCACCGACCGCGTCGCCGGGCTCGACGCCGGCGCCGACGACTACCTCGTGAAGCCGTTCCACTTCGCCGAGCTGGTGGCCCGGATCCGGGCCCTGGGCCGGCGGGCCGGCGAGACCGGCGCGACGCTGCGGGTCGGCGACCTCGGCCTGGACCTCGCCCGCCATCGGGCCTGGCGCGGCGAGGCCGACCTGCGGCTCACCGCCCGCGAGTTCTCGCTGCTGCGCTACTTCATGCACCACCCCGGCGAGGTGCTGCCCGCCGAGGAACTGCTCGAACACGTCTGGGACGTCAACGCCGACCCGTTCACGACGTCGGTGCGGGTGATCCTCAGCCGGCTGCGCCGCAAGCTCGGCGACCCCCCGTTGATCGACACCGTCACCGGCGTCGGCTACCGGCTGCGGGCACGACCGTGAGCCGGGCCTGGCGGTCGCTGCGGGTGCGGCTGGCCGTCCTCGGGTTCCTCGCCAGCTACCTGCCCGTGCTGTTGCTGTTCGGCGTCACCGTCGCCACCGAGTACGACACGACGACCGAGGTGGTCGACGGCGTCGAGGTCACCAGCGACTCGTCGCCGGCGCGGTCGCCGTGGGTGACGGGGACCGTCCTCGCGCTCGCGCCGGCGGCCGGGGGACTGGCGTGGTGGTGGGCCGGGCGGGCGGTGCGGCGGTACGAGACGATGTACGACCGGCTCCAGCACGCGGCCGACGCCCAGCGACGGCTGATCGAGGAGACCAGCCACGAGCTGCGCATCCCGCTCGCGGTGCTGGCGACGAACGCCGAGGTGCTGCTCGCGCACCCGGCGCCGACGCTCGAGGTCTATCGCGAAGGGGTGGAGCGATCCGGCCGGGCCGCCACGCGGCTGCGGGCGGTCATCGACGAGCTGCTCGTCGACGCCCGCGGCCGGGCCCGCACCGTCGACCGGCAGCCGGCCGACGTGGCCGCCCTGGTCCGCGCCGTCACCGACGACGCCCGGGTGCTCGCGTCCCGGCGCGGCGTCACGGTCACGGTGACGGCGCCGTCGCGGGTCGTCGGCGCGGTCGACGAGGCCACCGTGCGCCGCGCCGTCGCCAACCTGGTCGACAACGCCGTACGCCACGCGCCGCGGGGCTCGGCGGTGGACGTCGTGCTGGAGCGGCGCGGCGCCGAGTTGGCCGTCGTCGTCACCGACCACGGGCCCGGCATCGCAGCGGCCGAGCTGGCCCACGCCTTCGAACCGTTCTGGCACGGCAGCCGCGACGCGCACGGCACCGGGCTCGGCCTGCCGATCGCCCGGCAGATCGCGCTCGCCCACGGCGGCGACGTCACGCTCACCTCGCCCGGCCCGGCCGGTGACGGCTGCGTCGCCACCCTCACCCTGCGCTGCTGAGCCCCCGCCCAAGGGACGCGCCGCCCCGGTCGCGCGCCCCCACCGAAGTTGATCTTGGAGTTGTTCGTCCATCAATCGGGCATTTCGGACCGGAATCGCGAACAACTCCAAGATCAACGTGCGTCGGGGCGGGGTCGCGCCGGGGGAGGGGAGGCGGCGGCGAGGTAGCGCCGCGCCAGCGAGCGCAGGTGGTCGCGCAGCTCAGGCGGGTCGAGCACCTCGAACGCGACGCCCAGGCTGCCGAGATAGCCGGCGAGGTCGTGCCAGGAGTCGCCGCCGGTCTGCAGCAGGCAGCTGCCGTCCTCCAGCTCGGTGACCAGGCCGCCCATCGCGGTGATCTTGTCGCGGACCACCTCGATCGGCGCGTCCAGCCGGACCCGCGCCTGCTCGCGATACGCCTGTGACCCGACACCACGCAGCACATGCGCGACGGCGTCGCCACCGGGCGGCTCGCGCGGCGCGAACCGCGGCCCGGTCGGGACCCGCGGCCGGATCCGGTCCGCGCGGAACGTGCGCCAGTCGTCGCGGTCGAGGTCCCAGGCCAGCAGGTACCAGCGCCGTCCGGTGTAGACCAGCCGGTGCGGCTCGACCCGCCGCACGGTCGCGGCGCCGTCGTGGCCGGCGTAGTCGAAGCGCAGCTGCTCGCGTCCGTGCACGGCCGCCGCGACGGCCGTCAGGACCTCCGCGTCGACCCGCGTGCCCACGCCGGCCGCGGACGCCGTGGCCGATCGCAGCGCGTCGATGCGGTGCCGCACCCGCGACGGCAGCGTCCGCTCCAGCTTGGACAGCGCCCGCAGCGACGTCTCCTCGATGCCGGTGACGGAGCCGGCGGCGGCCGCGCGCAGCCCCAGCGCCACCGCGACCGCCTCGTCGTCGTCGAGTACCAGCGGAGGCAGCGACGACCCGGCGCCGAGCCGGTAGCCGCCGGCCGGACCGGTCGTCGACTCGACCTCGTAGCCCATGATCCGCAGCCGCTCGATGTCGTTGCGGACCGTCCGCGTGGTCACCTCCAGCCGCGACGCCAGCTCCGCACCCGACCACTCGCGCCTGACCTGCAGCAGCGACAACAGCCGCAGCAGCCGCACCGACGTCTCCAACATGTCCGAAGTCTGTCACCGATTGCGGAACCGCAGGTTCCACAACCGCCGATACCGTCGTTCTCACCAGCACGAAGACGAAGGAGAGATCGATGAGCATCGAACTGCGCGGCTTCTGCACCCTGAACTTCTACGCCGACGACATGGCCGCCGCCCGCGCCTGGTACACCGAGGTGCTCGGCGCCGAGCCGTACTTCGAGGCCACCGACCCGGCGTCCGGCATGGTCGGCTACTACGAGTGGCGCATCGGCGACCACCAGGACGAGTTCGGGGTCATCAACCGCGCGTGGCGGTCGCCGGCCGACCCGACCACCCTCGAGGCCCCCGGCGGCGCGATCATGAACTGGCACGTCGACGACCTCGACGACACGTTGGCCAGGCTCGTCGAGCTCGGCGCCACCGTCCACCAGCCGCGGGTCGACCGCACCCATGGCTTCGCCAACGCCTCCGTCGTCGACCCGTTCGGCAACCTCCTCGGCCTCATGTACAACCCGCACTGGAAGGCGCTGGCGGACGCATGAGCGACGTGCTCGTCTTCGACGACGCGGCCGGCTGGGACGCGTGGCTGGCCGCGCACCACGACAGCAGCGACGGCGTCGTCCTGCGGATCGCACGGAAGGGCGCGCCCGGGATCACCATCCGCGAGGCGCTCGAGGTGGCGCTGTGCCACGGCTGGATCGACAGCGTCCGGCGGAGCGGCGACGACCACCACTTCCTGCAGCGCTACTCGCCGCGGCGCAAGGCGAGCCCGTGGTCCGCGGTGAACGTCGCGCTGGTCGAGGACCTGGCGGCGGCCGGGCGGATGCGCCCCGGCGGACTGGCCCAGGTCGCGGAGGCGAAGGCGGACGGCCGGTGGGACGCCGCGTACGCCTCGCAGGCGACGGCCACCGTCCCGCCGGACCTCGCCGCGGCCCTCGACGCCGACCCGGCCCGCCGCGCCGCCTTCGAGGCACTGACCAGGACCGCCCGGTACGCGATCCTGCTCGCGCTGATGAAGGCGCGCACGCCGGCCGCACGGGCGAAGGCGCTGGAAAAGGCGTTGGCCGGGCTGCCGGGAGGGCGCCTACCCTGATGGGTATGGACATGGTGTCGATCCACCGGCGAGCAGCCGCAGGACGCCCCGCAGCCGTCTCCCGGTCGTGACCGCGCGGGGTGGTCCGGCGCGGTAGGGTCAGACGCTTGAGACGACCATCCGAAGAGAGGCAGCTCCACCCATGTCCGTAGGCGAGATCGCCGGGTTGCTGGCCGCCGCCGCCCTGGTGGCACTGGTCGGCTTCCTCGCCGTTCCGATACTCAAGCTGGGCCGCACGGTCGACGAGTTCACCCTCGTCGTCCGCGACCTGCGCCAGGAGCACGTCGCGAAGACGGCCACCACGGTCGACGAGACCAACGAACTGCTCGCCTCCACGAACGCGCAGTTGCAGCGCATCGACGCCATCACGTCGAACGCGCAGACCGTCACCACCAACGTCGCCGCCATGTCGTCGCTGTTCGCGGCCACGCTGGGCGGCCCGCTGGTGCGCACGGCCGCGTTCACCTACGGCGTCCGCCGGGCCATCGCCGCCCGCCGCGACGGCGCGTCCGGTGGCGGCCGGCGCCGGTTCGGGAGCCGGTGATGAGCAAGCTGTTCTGGATCGCGCTCGGCGCCACCGCCGGCGTCCTCGTCGTCCGCCGGCTCACCAAGGCGGCCGAGAGCCTGACGCCCGAGGGAGCAGCCGACCGCGTCGCCGGCGGGCTGCGCACCCTCGGCGACGCCGTCCGCGAGTTCACCGACGAGGTCCGCGCCGGCATGGCCGAGCGCGACGCCGAGCTGCGCTACGCGCTGGGCATCGCCCCCGACGGCACCGGCAAGCCCGGCGTCGCCGACCCCGACGCCGTCGACGACCTGTTCCACACGCACCCGAGAGGCACGTTCTGACCATGGAGACCGCCGAGATCCGGCGCCGGTTCCTCGACCACTTCGAGCGGAACGGGCACGCCGTCGTCCCCAGCGCCTCGCTGATCTCGCCCGACCCGTCGCTGCTGTTCACGGTGGCGGGCATGGTGCCGTTCATCCCGTACCTCACCGGTCAGCAGACGCCGCCGTGGCAGCGCGCCACCAGCGTGCAGAAGTGCATCCGCACCGGCGACATCGACGAGGTCGGCAAGACCACCCGGCACGGCACGTTCTTCCAGATGAACGGCAACTTCTCCTTCGGCGACTACTTCAAGGAAGGCGCCATCGGCTATGCCTGGGACCTCATCACGAAGTCCCGGGACGACGGCGGCTACGGCTTCGCCGAGGACCGCATCTGGGTCACCGTCTTCCACGACGACGACGAAGCGGCCGAGTTGTGGAAGAAGGTCGCCGGGCTGCCCGACGAGCGCATCCAGCGCCGCGGCCTGCTCGACAACTACTGGCACACCGGCCAGCCGGGCCCGGGCGGCCCGTGCAGCGAGATCTACGTCGACCGTGGGCCGGAGCACGGCCCCGACGGCGGCCCGGTCGTCGACGAGGACCGCTTCCTGGAGATCTGGAACCTGGTCTTCATGCAGGAGCAGATCACCGACGTGAAGGCGAAGGACGACTTCACCGTCGTCGGCGACCTCCCGTCGAAGAACATCGACACCGGCATGGGCCTCGAGCGCGTCGCGTACCTGCTGCAGGGCGTCGACAACATGTACGAGATCGACCAGGTCCGCCCGACCCTGCAGCGCGCCGCCGACCTCTCCGGCAAGCGCTACGGCGCCGACCACGGCGACGACGTCCGCATGCGCGTGGTCGCCGACCACGTCCGCAGCTCGCTGATGCTGATCGGCGACGGCGTCACGCCGTCCAACGAGGGCCGCGGCTACGTGCTGCGGCGGCTGCTGCGCCGCTCGGTGCGCGCCATGCGGCTGCTCGGCGTCGACGGCACCAGCATCCCCGAGCTGCTGCCGGTCGCGAAGGACTGCATGAAGGCGGCGTACCCGGAGCTGGAGTCCGACTTCGCCCGCATCTCCTCCGTCGCGTACGCGGAGGAGGAGGCGTTCCGGCGCACGCTGCAGACCGGCACGCAGATCTTCGACCTCGCCGCCGACGAAGCGAAGCGGGCGGGCGAGTTCGCGCTGCCCGGCGACACCGCGTTCAAGCTGCACGACACCTACGGCTTCCCGATCGACCTCACCCTCGAGATGGCGTCGGAACAGGGCCTGAAGGTCGACGAGGGCCACTTCCGCCGGCTGATGACCGAGCAGCGCGAGCGGGCCCGGGCCGACGCCAAGGGTAAAAAGGGCGGCGGCTCCATGTCTCCAGGCACCAGCGCGTACCGCCAGTTGCGCGACGCCGGCCCGACCCCGTTCACCGGCTACCAGGAGCTCGAGACCGACAGCAAGGTCCGCGGCCTGCTCCTCGACGGCGTCGCGGTGCCGGGCGCGAGCGAGGGCGAGACGATCGAGGTCGTGCTCGAGCAGACCCCGTTCTACGCCGAGTCCGGCGGCCAGGACAGCGACGCCGGCGTCATCACCGGCGACGGCTTCGAGCTGGAGGTGCTCGACGTCCAGCGCCCGGTCAAGGGCCTCATCGTGCACCGGGTGAAGGTGCTCAAGGGCGAGGTCATCAGCGGCCAGGACGTCCACGCCAAGGTCGACCAGCAGTGGCGGGTCGGCGCCTGCCAGGCGCACTCCGGCACGCACATCGTGCACGCCGCGCTGCGCCAGGTGCTCGGCCCGCAGGCGCTGCAGAGCGGGTCGTACAACAAGCCCGGCTACCTGAGGCTCGACTTCGCCTGGGGTCAGGCGCTGGGCGCGCAGACCCGCAGCGAGGTCGAGGAGGTCGCCAACCTCGCCGTCCGCCGCGATCACTCGGTCTCGGCCAGGTACATGCCGCTGGAGCGGGCCCGCGAGCTCGGCGCGCTGGCGCTGTTCGGTGAGACGTACGACGAAGAGGTGCGGGTCGTCGAGATGGGCGGCGCGTGGTCGCGCGAGCTCTGCGGCGGCACGCATGTCCAGCACTCCTCCCAGGTCGGCCTGATCACGCTGACGGGCGAGAGCTCCGTCGGCGCGGGGTCGCGCCGGGTCGAGGCGTTCGTCGGCATCGAGGGCTTCCGCTACCTGGCGAAGGAGCGCACGCTGGTCAGCCAGCTGGCCGACCTCCTCAAGGTGCAGCCCGACCAGCTTCCCGAGCGGGTCGAGCGACTCGTCACGCAGGTCCGCGACGCCGAGAAGGAGCTGGCGAAGGCCCGCTCGTCGCAGCTCGGCGCCCGCGCGGCCGAGCTGGCGGCGTCCGCCCGCGACGTGTACGGCGTGTCGTTCGTCGCCCACACCGCGCCCGACGGCACGGCCGCCGACGAACTGCGCTCGCTGGCGCTGGACGTCCGCGGCCGCCTCGGCGCCGAGCGGCCCGCGGTGGTCGCCGTGGCCGGCGCCGGCGACAGTGGGCGGCCCAGCGTCGTCGTCGCCGTCAACGAGCCGGGGCGCGAGTGGGGCGTCAAGGCCGGCGCGCTGGTCCGGGTGGCCGCGCAGACCCTCGGTGGCGGCGGTGGCGGCAAGGACGACGTCGCACAGGGCGGCGGCACCGATGCGAGCAAGATCGGCGACGCGTTGACGCAGGTCGAGCATGCCATCGGCCAGACCGTGACGGACTAGTGCGGCGCGGCGTCAGACTGGGGGTCGATGTCGGGACGGTCCGGATCGGGGTCGCGTCGTGCGATCGCGACGGGCTGATCGCCACGCCGGTCGAGACGGTCCGCCGCGGGAAGGGTGACCTGCGGCGGATCCGTGACCTGGCACTTGAGTACGACGCGATCGAGGTCGTGCTCGGATTACCGCGTAGTCTCGATGGGAAGGAGCACGCGGCGGCCGCGCACGCCCGGGCCTTTGGTGCGGATTTAGCCCGATATGTGGCACCATGCCCGGTGCGTCTGGTCGACGAACGACTGAGCACGACCGTCGCCGCGCGCGGCATGCGAGCCAGCGGTGTCTCGTCGCGCGCGGGACGTCCGGCGATCGACCAGGCCGCGGCGATGGTGATCCTGCAAGATGCGCTGGACGCCGAGCGAACGACCGGCGAGCCGCCTGGAGAGGTGCTGACGGTAACGGATGAGTGACCTGTACACGTCGGAGGAGGAGATCGTCCGCCCCCGGCGTCAGCGGCGCCGCCGGCGCAAGCGCAGCCGCTTCGGCTCGTTCATGGCGGTGCTGGCCTCGCTCGCTGTCATCGGTGCCGTCCTGGGCGGCATCTACTACGGCGGCAACGCGGTGCTGAACAGCGCCGACGGCCTCTTCGGCGAGCCCGAGGACTTCCCCGGGCCGGGCACCGGCGAGGTACCGGTCACCATCCCGGACGGCGCCACGCTGCGCGCCATGGGCGCCACCCTGGTCGAGGCCGGCGTCGTCGCCAGCCAGGACGCGTTCATCGCGGCCGCCGACCAGAACCCCGAAGCGCGCGGGATCCAGCCGGGCAACTACACGCTGCGCAGCGAGATGACCGCCGCCGACGCCGTCGCCGCGCTCGTCGAGGGCCAGGGCGGCTCCCGGGTCTCGCTGCCCGAGGGCCTGCGGATCCGGCAGACCGTCGACCGGCTGGCCGAGGCGTCGGGCTTCTCCACCGAGGAGCTGCAGGCCGCCGTCGACGCGGCGACACTGCCCGAGTACGCCGAGGGCGACGCCGAGGGCTTCCTCTACCCGGCCTCGTACGACCTCGGCGGCGAGGTGACGCCGGAGACGCTGGTGGCCGCCATGGTGGCGCGGTTCGAGCAGTCCGCGACCTCCGCCGACCTCGTCAGCCGCGCCGACGCGCTCGGCTACACGCCGCGCGAGATCGTCACCGTCGCCAGCATCGTGCAGCGCGAGGTGAGCCGCGAGGAGGACATGCCCCGGGTCGCCGAGGTCATCTACAACCGGCTCACGGGCGCTTGCGCAGCCAACGGCGTGGTGCAGGAGCGGCTGCAGATGGACTCCACGGTGCACTACGCGTTCGACGACTACTCCACCGTCTACACGTCGCGGGAGCAGCGGGAGACCGAGTCGCCGTACAACACGTACCTGGTGTCCGGCCTGCCGCCCGGCCCCATCGCGTCACCGGGTGACGCCGCGCTCGCGGCGGCGCTCAACCCGACCAGCGAGGGCAGCTGCTACTTCGTCGCGGTGAACCTCGAGACCGGCGAGACCGCGTTCGCCGTCACCGCGGAGGACCACAACGCCAACCGCGCGCGCCTGGACGAGTACTGCCGGGAGAGCGACCTGTGCTGACTCGCTGCGCGGTGCTCGGATCGCCGATCGCGCACTCGCTGTCGCCGGTGATCCACCGCGCCGCGTACCGGCACCTGGGCCTGGACTGGGAGTACACCGCGCACGAGGTCGGCGAGGCGGACCTCGCCGGGTTCGTCGCCGGACTCGGGCCGGAGTGGCGCGGGCTCTCGCTCACGATGCCGCTGAAGCGGGTGGCGCTGGAGGTCGCGGCGAGCGCGTCCGACGTCGCGGCGACCGTCGGGGCGGCGAACACGCTCGTCCGCCGCGATGACGGCGGCTGGGAGGCCGACAACACCGACGTCCCGGGCGTCGTGGCGACGCTGCGCGAGGCCGGCGTCGGTGCCGGCGTCGATGCCGGTGCGCCGCCGGTGTGTCTGTGGGGCGGCGGCGCCACGGCGGCGAGTGTGCTGGCGGCGTTGGCCTTCCTCGAGACCGGGCCCGTGCACGTCCACGTCCGGTCCGCGGCACGGGCGGAGTCGGCGCTGGCCGTGGCGGCCGCGCTGGGGCACCCGGCGGAGCCCGCTCCCTGGGCGGTCCTGCCCGCGTGCGCCGACGCCGGTGTGACGGTGTCGACGGCGCCGTCCGGCGCCCTGGACGAGCTGGCGCCCGCCGTCGTCTCGGCCGCCGGTGAGAAGACCGCGGGCCGCGTGCTGTTCGACGTCGTCTACGACCCGTGGCCGACCCCGGTCGCCGCCGGGTGGCAGGCGGCCGGCGGCGTGGTCGCCAGCGGCCTGGACCTGCTCGCCCATCAGGCGGTCGGCCAGCTGCGGTTGATGACCGGAGCCGACCTGCCGGCCGACCTGCTGCGCTCGGCGGCGATCGCGGCGATCGGCGCCCGCGCGTGACCCTGCTGCTCGTGCTGGCCGCGGCCGGCCTGCTCGCCGGCGCATTGCTGCCGTTGCTGGTCGCCCGCATCCCGGACCGCCTGCCGGCCACCGTCGCGGCGGAGCCGTCCGGCGACCCGGCACCGGAGCCGGTCTCGCCGGAGCTGGTCGAGGGCGGCCGGCCGCCGACGCCGATCCCGTACCGCGAGCTGGCGGCGGCGCCCCGGCTGGCGGCCTGGCTGGCGGTCGCCACATCGGCCGTCTGGGCGCTGCTGACGATCGCCCGCGACGGCGCGGCCAACGCGCCGGAGGATCTTCCGGCATACCTCGTGGTCGGCGCGCTCGGCGTCGCGCTCGCCTACGTCGACCTGCGCACCCAGCTGCTGCCCGACTGGCTGACGCTCACGGCGCTCGGCGCCGCCGGCGCGCTGCTCACGGTCGCGTCCGCGCTGACCGGCGACTGGAGCGCCTACGGACGAGCCTGGGCGGCAGCCGGCGCCTGCCTGGCGTTCTACCTGCTGCTGGCCCTGCTCCGGCCGGCCGACCTCGGGCTCGGCGACGTGAAGCTGTCGGCGTCGCTGGGACTGCTGCTCGGCTGGGCCGGTTGGGCGACGGTCGCGTCGGGGGTCTTCCTCGCCTTCCTGGCCGGCGGGCTGATCGGCATCGTGGCGCTGGCGGTGGGGCGGGCGGGCCGGCGGACGAGCCTGCCGTTCGGGCCGCCGATGCTGGTGGGTGCGCTGGCGGCGCTGCTGCTGGCTTGACCTCAACCCCTGTTGCGGTTGACGACTGCGTACGACACCACACCCACTACGACGAACACACCGCCTGGGCCCACCGAACCCACGACCAACCAGCTGCTGCTCGACAAGTTGCGCCTCTGGGATGTCTAGGTGCGGCCGTCGGACTCCTGGGCGCTGAACAGCGTCTGGTCGGGGCGGCTCCACTCGGCCTCGTAGACGGTGAACCCGGCCGCCCGGGCGGCGGCGCAGACGGCGGGGTCGTCGTCGACGAGCATGGCGACCTCGCGGTGCGCCGAGAGCCGGCGCAGCACGCCGACCTTGAACTGCCGCGCGGGCCGCCGGTCGTCGTCGGGGCGGAGCATGACGGTGCCGGCCGGCGCGCCGTGGTCGGCCAGCCAGATGCGGGTGACGGCGCGGGTGCGCTCGGGCCGGCCGCTGAGGTAGACGACGTCGTGTTCGTTCGACAGCAGCGTCACCAGCTCGACGCCCTCCGCGTACGGCGTGTCGTCGGCCATCGCGCCGAAGAAGCCGGCCCAGTCCTTCGGCCGCCGCTTCAGGTGATGCAGGCGGTGCCGGACGTCGGCGAGGACGCCGTCGATGTCGACCACGGCGACGGGGCGGGTCATGGGTCTCCAGGCAGGACGTAGCGGTAGCCGGCGGCATCGAGGCCGGTCAGGATCTGGTCGAGCGCCGCGACCGTCTGCGACCGGTCGCCGCCGCCGTCGTGCAGCAGTATGACCGATCCGGGCTCCAGTTTGCCCAGGACATCCTGCACGATCGCCGACGTCCCCGGCCGCGACCAGTCGCGCGGGTCGACCGTCCAGTCCAGTGGCTCGAGGTCGCCGTCGAGGACGGCCTCGACCTGCGGCTGCACGTACGTGCCCGGCTGGCGGAACCAGCGCACCTCGGTGTCGCCGCCGACGGCGTCGTCGAGGGCTTCGTCGGTCTCGCTGATCTGCCGCTCGATCTGCTCGCGGGTCCGCTCGGACAGCTTCTCGTCGTGGCTGTCGGTGTGGTTGCACAGCGCGTGGCCGGAATCGACGACCTGGCGGACGATCTCGGGATGCTCGCGGGCGCGCTGGCCGACCATGCAGAAGACGGCGATGGCGTCGTGCTCCTCGAGCAGCTCCAGCACCTGTGGTGTGTACACCGGGTGCGGGCCGTCGTCGAAGGTGAGCGTGACGGTGTTGTCCTCGACGGCGCCGCCGGTGTCGGGATTCGTCTCGCCGTCAGCGCCGTCGCTGACGTTCGCGCCGCCACCCGACCCGCCGCCCGCCGACCCGCCACCAGATCCATCACCGGACCCACCACCGGAGTCGTCCGGAGCGGGGGAGGCCGACGACGACTCCGACGGGCTCGCCGTCGGTTCGTCGAGCCCGGCGCCGGTGTTCTCGGCCGCGACCGCGATGAGCCCGAGGAAGATGCCGAGGAGGATGGTGGCCGGCCAGGACAGGTTGTTCACCGGTGCCACCTCCCTCGGGCGCTCGTCGACCCATGATCATAGAGTTCGCCGAGGCGGAAACCGGACAGGCGCGCCACACGAGGTCAGCAGTTGGGGCGGCACTGCCGTTCGATCATGGCCTGGATGAACACGCTCTGGATGTCGCTCGGATCCTCGGCGTGGTAGGCCGTCGTGCCGGTGGCGGCGGAGATCTGCTGCAGCGCCTCCATGTCCGCCTCCGGGCCCATGCCGATGGTGATGATCGGCACCGGCGCGGCGGGGTCGAACTGCGCGGTGAGCTGGGTGAGCAGGGTGTCGAGGTCGATGCCGTCGGGATCGTCCTCGTTGCGTCCGTCGGTGAGCAGCACGACCGAGTTGACCATGCCGGCCTGGTAGCTGCCGCGCATCGACTGGAACGCGGCCAGCGCGGTGTCGTAGAGGCCGGTGCCGCCCTCGGCGCGCGACGGCAGCGACTCCGACGCCGCGACCAGCGCCTCCTGCCGCGTCGTGCCGTCGTCGAGCTCCTCGTTCATCGGGCCGACGTCGACCAACTGGACGTAGTCGTTCGGCGGGTCCTGCAGGATCGAGAACGCCCAGAGCCCGACCGAGGCGTCCGGCGGGAACAGCCGCAGCGCCTCCAGCGCCGCGTCGCGGGTCAGCTCGATGCGGGTGGCGCCACCGTTGACCTGCTCGTTCATCGAACCGGACACGTCGATGACGGCGAGCATGCGCATGTCGAGCGCGAGCGCCGCCCACTGCCGGGACAGCTCGGTGACCAGAGCCGGGTCGGGGGCGGGCAGCAGCTCCGGCAGTGCCGGGCGGATGCCGTCGACGACCCCCGCGCCGTCGGCGGCGGTGCCGTCGGGGCTGCGGAAACCGGCCTCCCGGACCGTCTCCTGCGCCTCGGCCGACCCGAGGTAGGTGACGAACGCCGTTGCCGCCGACCGGGCGGCGTCGTCCTCGTCGGCGCCGGACACCGCGAACGCCGGGTAGTCGAAGCCGAACGTGCCCTCGGCGGGATAGAGCGCGGTCAGCCGCGGGCCGGACGTGCCCCGGTTGAACGCCACGACGGACTGCTCGGTCGCGGTGATCGCGGCCGGCGTCTCAGCGGCGGCCGCGAACGCGTCGTCGACGGTGGGCACGGCGGCCTGCGACACCCGCGTCATGACCTGGACCAGCTGGTCGCGTTCCACCTGGTCGCCCAGCGCCGTGCGGACGGCGACCAGGCTGGCGATGCCCTCGTCGTTGGCGGAGGGGTCGGCGATGATCGCCGGCCCCTCGCCCTGCACCAGCGCGGCCCAGGAGGTCTCGGCGCTCTCGCCGCCGACAGCGGCCGCCGCCTCCTGCGGCATCGCCACGACCAGCGGCGACAGTGCGACGTTGGCCAGCTGCTCGGTGAGGCCCTCGTCGACCGCCGGACCGAATGCGCGGGTCTTGGGAATCCACAGGTCCGGCGCCTCGGCACCGCCGAACGACGGCACGGCGGCCGCCGCGGCGCTGGCGGCGACGTCGACCTCGACACACCGGTCTCCCTGGCGCGGGTCGGTGTCGGCGTAGGTCCGGGCGAGGTCGGTGAGCACCGGCGCGATGGTCGGGTCGGCGGCAACGGTGACCGCCAGCTCACCGTCGCACTCGCCGTCGCCCCGGTCCAGGACGGACGCGACACCCAGTCCCGCCGCGCCGACGAGCGCGACGGCCATGACGGACAGGCCGAGCCGGCGCAGCCAGGGCGACGGCGCGGCCGGCCGGTGCGAGGCGTGGCGTCCTGGCATGAAAGGCGGCTCCGGGCGAGTCGGGGATAGCAGACTAACCGGGAGTATTGGGACACGGGTAATGACGAGCCTGTTGCGTTGCCCGTGACACCCGTGGTCACGACCCTCGAACCCGCCCCGGACCACCGGCGTCGATCGTGGAGTAGACAGGGAATCACGGGGTGAAATGCCCGATGAATCCCGCCGTTACTCCAAGATCAACACGGCGGAGGGGCGGCCGGTCAGCGGCTGAGCTTCTGGTAGCGGCGGATGGACAGCGGCACGAAGATCGCCAGGATCACCAGCGGCCAGCCGACCGCCAGCAGCAGGCTGTGCTCCGCGGCCCACGACTGGCCGCCGAAGCCGGGGTTGCCGAACAGTTCGCGCGCCGCGGCCACCGTCGACGACAGCGGATTCCACTCCGACACCGCGCCCAGCCAGTCCGGCATCAGCTCCGGCGCGACGAACACGTTCGACAACGCCGTCAGCGGGAACGCGGCGGGGAAGACGATGACGCCGACGGTGTCCGGATTCGGCACCACCAGGCCGAGGTAGATGCCGATCCAGGTCATCGCGAAGCGCAGCAGCAGGATCAGGCCCACCGCGGCGAGCGCGTCGCCGATGCCGTTGCGCCACTGCCAGCCGACCAGCAGTCCGCAGAGCACCAGGGTCGCCATCTCCAGCACGGCGCGGATGAGGTCGGCGCCGCTGCGGCCGACGACCAGCGCCGACCGCGCCATCGGCATGGACCGGAAGCGGTCGACGACGCCGCGGTCGACGTCGAACGCGACGCCCGTGGCGGTGGCGCCCAGCCCGTATAGCATGGTCATCGCGAACACGCCGGGCAGCAGGAACTCCCGGTAGCTGCCGCCGCCGGGCAGCGCCATGCCGCTGCCGAACACATAGCCGAAGACCAGCACGAACATGATCGGCAGGGTGAAGTAGATGACGACCTCTTCGGGCGCCCGGACGACGTGCGCCATGTTGCGCTTCGTCATCACCCAGCCGTCGGCGAGCGTCCAGCGCAGCCGGGCCAGCGGCGTGCGGGCCGGCGGGGGAGCGATCAGGGCCGGCGGCTGCTGCAGTGTGACGCTCATGCGGCGGTCTCCTCGTTCGCGGCGGCCTGGTGGCCGGTGAGGTGCAGGAAGGCTTCGTCGAGGGTCGGGCGGCGCAGACCGATGTCCTCGGCGACGACGCCGGCGGCCTGGAGCTCGCGGACGACGTCGGTGAGCGCCGCCATCCGGTCGGCCACGGGCGCGCTGACCCGGCGGGTGTCGGCGTCGAGCTCCGGTTCCGCGGTGCCGATGCGCGCGACGACGGTGGCAGCGGCGCCCAGCTGGACGGCGTCGCGCACGACGACCTCGATGCGGTCGCCGCCGATGCGCGCCTTGAGCTCGTCGGCGGTGCCCTCGGCGACGACGCGGCCGGTGTCGATGACGGAGATGCGGTCCGCCAACTGGTCGGCCTCCTCCAGGTACTGGGTGGTGAGCAGCACCGTCGTGCCGCCGGCCACCAGCGCGCGGACCGCGTCCCACACGTCGTTGCGGCTGCGCGGGTCCAGGCCGGTCGTCGGCTCGTCGAGGAACAGCACCTCGGGCGCCAGGATCAGGCTGGCCGCGAGGTCGAGCCGGCGCCGCATGCCGCCGGAGTACGTCCGCCCGGACCGGTCGGCGGCGCCGGTGAGGTCGAACTGCTCGAGCAGCTCCTCGGCCCGCTGCTTCGCCTGCCGCGGACTCAGGTGGTAGAGGCGGCCGAACATCACCAGGTTCTGCCGGCCGGACAGCGTCTCGTCGACCGCGGCGTACTGCCCGGTGAGACCGATCCGCCGACGCACCTCGTCGGCCTCGGTCACGACGTCGTGCCCCGCGACCCGCGCGCTTCCCTCGTCGAACCGCAGCAGCGTCGCCAGGGCACGGACGGCGGTGGTCTTGCCGGCGCCGTTCGGACCCAGCAGGCCGTGGACGACCCCGCGCTCGACCGTCAGGTCCAGCTCGTTCAGTGCATGGCTGCGGCCGTATCGCTTCCGCAGCCCTTCTGCGGCGATCGCCGCGTCGCTCGTGGTCACAGCCACCCTCCTGGAAAACTGTTTATGGCGTATAGCGCTTGGTTTATGTTGTACACAGTTCTAGGATGGGCGTCAAGCGACCGACTTCATCGAGGGAGAGCATGGGCACCGACCAGCGTCAGGCCGATCCGAACCGCACGCTCGAGCTGCTCTGGGACGTCCAGGCGCCGCCGACCCGGGGGCCCAAGCCCGCGCTGTCGCTGCGTCAGGTCGTCGACACCGGCATCGCGATCGCCGACGCGGAGGGGGTGGCGGCGGTCTCCATGCGCCGCGTGGCCGACGAGCTCGGGTACACCACGATGTCGCTGTACCGGTACGTGCCCAGCAAGACCGACCTGCTCGACCTCATGGTCGAGCACGCCGCCGAGGTGCCGGACCTGCCGCCGGAGCTGACCGGGTGGCGCGACAAGCTGCGCTGGTGGGCCAACGACACCGCCGAGATCTACCGGCGCCGGCGCTGGGCCCTGGACGTCCCGCTGAACACCCCGCCGATGGGCCCCAACCAGGTCAAGCGCATGGAACAGGGCCTGAGCGCGCTCGACGAGACCGGCCTCAGCGGGGGCGAGATGCTCGGAATCCTGGTCGTGCTCAGCGGCTACGTCCGCGGGCACGCCCAGCTGGCCACCGCCCTGGCCGACGTCGAGCAGCGCACCGGCACACCCCAGGAGGCCTGGGACCAGGCGTACGGCCGCATGCTGACGACCTTCGTCAACGCCGACGACCACCCGACACTGGCCCGCATCGTCGCCGAGGACGGGTTCGAGGGCTACGCCGAGCCCGACGACGAGTGGCTGGGCGACGACTTCACCTTCGGCCTCGAGCTCGTCCTCGACGGCATCGACCGGTACGTCGAGCGTCGCCGGCCTGCGATGTCACCCGAGTGACGCCGTTGATGTCACCCGGGTGTCAGTTTGGGGGATCACCTGAGGTGATGATCAGTTTGCGTTAGCGTGAGCGGGACGCTAGAGCGGGACCTTCCGCGGAGGGTGATATGGCCGACACCTCGGTGGCCCGGACGACCGCACACAAAGTGACGCTGGCGACCCTCACGGCCATGGTGGTCGGCTCGATGGTGGGCGCCGGCGTCTTCTCGTTGCCACAGCGCTTCGGCAGCGAGACCGGGGTGGCCGGAGCGTTGGTCGCCTGGATCATCGCCGGCAGCGGCATGCTCATGCTGGCGTTCGTCTTCCAGACGCTGGCCGTGCGGCGCCCCGACCTCGACGCCGGCGTGTACGCGTACGCGAAAGCCGGCTTCGGCGAGTACCTCGGCTTCTTCTCCGCGTTCGGCTACTGGGCCAGCGCGTGCGTCGGCAACGTGACGTACTGGGTGCTGATCATGTCGACGATCGGGGCCATCGCCCCGGCGCTGGGCGACGGCGACACCGCGCTGGCCATCGTCCTCAGCAGCGTCGGCCTGTGGGTCTTCTACCTGCTGATCCGCCGCGGCGTGCAGGAGGCCACGGCGATCAACCGCATCGTCACCGTGGCGAAGGTCATCCCGATCATCGTCTTCGTCATCCTGGCCGTCTTCTACCTGGACCCCCAGGTGTTCGCCGACAACTGGAGCGGCGGCCAGGACCTCGGCTCGCTGTTCGACCAGGTCAGGGGGACGATGCTGGCAACGGTGTTCGTGTTCCTCGGCGTCGAGGGGGCCAGCGTCTACTCGCGGCACGCGCGCCGGCGCGAAGACATCGGCCGGGCGACGCTGCTCGGCTTCGCGATGGTGCTGAGCATCTTCGCGTCGGTGACGATCGTGTCGTACGGCATCCTGCCCGCCGACGAGCTGGCCGAGCTGCGCCAGCCGTCGATGGCCGGCGTGCTCGAGGCGGCGGTGGGGGACTGGGGCGAGGTCTTCGTCAGCATCGGCCTGATCATCTCCGTCCTGGGGGCGTACCTCGCGTGGACGCTGATGGCGGCCGAGGTGCTGTTCGTCGCCGCCGCCGACGACGACATGCCGCGGTTCCTGGGCCGCAAGACCGGCGCCGACGTGCCTGGGCCGGCGCTGCTGATGACCACCGTGCTGGTCCAGGTGGTGCTGATCGTGACGGCGTTCTCCGAGGACGCGTTCAACTTCGCGCTGAACCTCACCAGCGCCCTGACGCTGATCCCGTTCCTGCTCGCCGCCGCCTACGCCGTCAAGCTGGCGTCCGGCCGCGACACCGCCTGGCCGCGCGGACCGGCCCGCGAACTCGTCATCGGCGCGATCGCGACGCTGTACACGGCCTTCCTGCTGTACGCCGCCGGGCCGAAGTACCTGCTCGTCTCGTTCATCGTCTACGCCCCCGCCAGCGTGCTGTTCGTGCTGGCCCGCCGTGAGCAGGGGCGCAAACCGTTCTCGCCGGGCGAGCTGGTGATCCTGGTGGTCTCGCTCGTCGGCGCGGCGGTCGGCGTCGTCGCGCTGGTCCAGGGGTGGATCAGTCTCTGACCCCGTCCGCGAAGCGAAAGGAGCCGACATGACCGACGGCACAGTCCACGGCGTCCACTCCGAGGTGGGACGGCTGCGCAAGGTGCTGGTCTGCCGACCCGGCCTCGCGCACCGCAGGCTCACCCCGACCAACGCCGACGACCTGCTGTTCGACGACGTCATGTGGGTGGAGTCGGCGCAGCGCGACCACCAGGACTTCGTCGACCAGCTGCGCGGCCGCGGCGTCGAGGTGGTCGAGCTGCACGAGCTGCTGGCGCAGACGATGGCGCTCGCCGACGCCCGCATGTGGCTGCTGGACCGCAAGGTGACGCCCGACCAGGTCGGACTCGGTTTCGTCGAGCCCACCCGCGCCTTCCTCGAGTCGCTGGAGCCGTCGGCGCTGGCGGAGTTCCTGATCGGCGGGCTGGCGACCGGGGACCTGCCGGACGGCCAGGCGTCCGGGTACGGGGCGCTCGCGCGCGAGTCCGTCGGCGCCCGCGACTACCTGATGCCGCCGCTGCCGAACACGATCTACACCCGCGACACCACCTGCTGGCTGTACGGCGGGCTGACCATGAACCCGCTGTACTGGCCGGCCCGCCACGACGAGACACTGCTCTACAAGGCGATCTACACGTTCCACCCCGACTACGCCGGCTCGACGGTGTGGTGGGGCGACCCGGAGCTCAGCTGGGGCCGGGCGACGTTCGAGGGCGGCGACATCATGCCCATCGGCAACGGGACCGTCCTCATGGGCATGAGCGAGCGCACCTCCCGGCACGCCATCAGCCAGGTCGCGGCCGCCCTGTTCGCCAAGGGCGCCGCTGAGCGGGTCGTCGTCGCCGGCATGCCGAAACTGCGCGCCGCGATGCACCTGGACACCGTCTTCACCTTCGCCGACCGCGACGTCGTCACCGTCTTCCCGCGCATCGTCGACTCCGTGCACGTGTTCACGCTGCGCCCCGACGACCGCCCGCCGGGCGTCCACGTCACCGACGAGGGCGACGCCCGGCTGGTCGACGTCGTCGCCGCGGCGCTCGGCCTGGACCGGCTGCGCGTCGTCGAGACCGGCGGCGACGTCTACGCGTCGGAACGTCAGCAATGGGACAGCGGCAACAACGCCGTCGCCGTCGAGCCGGGCGTCGTGTTCACCTACGACCGCAACACCCAGACCAACGCGGCGCTGGAGGAGGCCGGCATCGAGGTGCTCACCGTCGTCGGCGCCGAGCTGGGTCGCGGCCGCGGCGGCGGCCACTGCATGACCTGCCCGCTGATCCGCGATCCGGTCGCGTTCTGACCGGCAGGGCGGTGCTCGGCATACTGGGTCATGACGGCGGCCGCCGTCGGATTCGGGCAGGCGGGACAGGAGCAGGCACTGATGGCTGGAACGGCACAGATCGGCGTCACCGGGCTCGCGGTCATGGGCCGCAACCTCGCCCGCAACTTCGCCCGCCACGGGTACGCCGTCGCGCTGCACAACCGCACCGCGAGCCGGACCCGCGAGCTCGTCGAGCAGTTCGGCGACGAGGGCACGTTCGTCCCGGCCGAGACCGCAGAGGAGTTCGTGGCCGCGCTCGAGCGCCCGCGCCGGCTGGTCATCATGGTGAAGGCGGGCGCCGCGACCGACGCCGTCATCGCCGAGTTCGCGCCGCTGCTCGAGCCCGGCGACATGATCATCGACGGCGGCAACGCCCACTTCGCCGACACCCGGCGGCGCGAGGCGGCGCTGCGCGAACGCGGGCTGCACTTCGTCGGCACCGGCGTCTCCGGCGGCGAGGAGGGCGCGCTGAACGGCCCCAGCATCATGCCGGGCGGCTCGGCCGAGTCGTACGCGTCGCTCGGCCCGATGCTCGAGGCCATCGCCGCGAAGGCCCCCGACGGCTCGCCGTGCTGCGCGCACATCGGCGCCGACGGCGCCGGGCATTTCGTCAAGATGGTGCACAACGGCATCGAGTACGCCGACATGCAGCTCATCGCCGAGGCGTACGACCTGCTCCGCCACGCCGCCGGCTACGAGCCGGCCCGCATCGCCGAGGTGTTCCGCGGCTGGAACGCCGGCCGGCTCGACTCCTACCTGATCGAGATCACCGCCGTGGTCCTCGCCCACGTCGACGCCGCCACGGGGAAGCCGTTCGTCGACGTCGTCCTCGACCAGGCCGAGCAGAAGGGCACCGGCCGCTGGACGGTGCAGATCGCGCTCGACCTCGGCGTGCCGGTCAGCGGCATCGCCGAGGCGGTGTTCGCCCGCTCGCTGTCCGGCCACGGCGACCTCCGCGCCGTCGGCCGCGGGCTGGCCGGCCCGACTCCGTCGCCGCTGCCCGCCGACGAGGCGGAGCGGTTCGCCGAGCAGGTCGAGCAGGCGCTGTACGCGTCGAAGCTGGTCTCGTACACGCAGGGCTTCCACCAGCTGCAGGCGGCCGGCGCCGAGTACGACTGGACGCTGGACCTCGGCGCCATCGCCGGCATCTGGCGCGGCGGCTGCATCATCCGGGCGGCGTTCCTCGACCGCATCACCGCGGCGTACGCGAAGGACCCGGCGCTGCCCAGCCTGCTGGCCGACGAGGGCTTCGCGGCCGAGCTGGGCGCCGCGCAGGACGCGTGGCGGACCGTCGTGGCCACGGCGACACGACTCGGCATCCCGGCGCCCGGCTTCGCGACCGCGCTGGCCTACTACGACGCGCTGCGGGCGCCGCGGCTGCCGGCCGCGCTCACCCAGGGCCAGCGCGACTTCTTCGGCGCCCACACCTACCACCGCGTCGACCGCGACGGCGTGTTCCACACGCTCTGGTCCGACGGCCGCGACGAGGAGCAGCAGAGCTGAGCCCTCGCTAGGGTCTGATCCGTGGGTGAGGTGTTCGCGGGCCGCTACGAGCTGGTCGACGTACTCGGCCGCGGCGGCATGGGCGACGTCTGGCGGGTCTGGGACCTGCGCGAACGCGTGTTCCGTGCGGCCAAGCTGCAGCGTCAGTCCGACGGAGCGGCACTGCTGCGGTTCGTCCGCGAGTCCTCGACCCGAGTCGACCACCCGCACGTCCTCACCCCGGCCGGCTGGTGGGCCGACGACGGCCGCGTCCTGTTCGCCATGCCGATCGTCGCCGGTGGATCGGTCGCCGTCCTCCTCGCCGACCACGGCGTCCTGGGGGAGTGGTGGGCCGCGACGCTGGGTGGCCAGCTGCTCGACGCGCTGGCCGCCGTGCACGCGGCGGGCATCGTCCACCGCGACGTGAAGCCGTCGAACCTGCTGCTCGAGGCGACCGGGACGGGCCGGCCGGTGCTGCGGCTGTCGGACTTCGGCATCGCCGCCGGGGTCGACGAGCCGCGGCTGACGCGGCACACCGAGGTCGTGCACACGCCCGGCTACTCGGCGCCGGAGGCCCGCCGTGGCGCCGATCCCGATCCGCGGCACGACCTCTACGCCGCCGGGGTCGTGCTGATCGAGCTGCTCACCGGCCGGCGCCCGGGGCGGTCTGGCTCGCCGTCGGAGTCGCTGGCGGAGTCGGTGCCGGAGTCGGTGCCGGCCGGGCCGCTGGCCGGGGTGATCGGGCGCCTCGTGGCCGCGGATCCCGACGACCGCTTCGCCTCGGCCGACGAGGCCCGAGCCGCACTGATGGCCGTGCCGGTGCCACCGCCCGCCCTCGACGCCGAGCCGGTCGAGGTCTTCGACCAGCTGCCGCCGTGGCCGGCCGGCTGGGGTCCCGGGGGACCGGTGCCGGCCGCCCCGCCGGCGACGGTCGCCGACTCCGCACCGATCGCGCAGCCGGCGACGGCTGGACCTGCGGCCACCGGACCCGCCGCACCGCAGGCCCGGCCCACGGTGAACGGCGCCGAGGCGGCTCAACCGTCAGCCGTCACCGCCGGAACCTCGTCGACCGGCACCACGACGCCCTCGGCCCGGCCGGCCGCGCTCGGCGCTCAGGCGGCCGAACCCGCCGCGCCGGAGCGGCCGGCGTCGAGGAGGGTGCCGCGGTCAGCGATGGTCCTCGCCGTGATCGGCGTCGGCCTGCTGGTGGCGGCCGTCGTCACGGCGTTGACGTAGCCCGGTTCCGGCGGACCAGCCAGCCCGCCCCGGCCAGCGCCAGCACCCCGGCGACCCCGAGCCCGATCGGCGTCCACGGCGGCTCCGACCCGCCACCGCTGTCGTCGTCGCTGGTCAGCGCCTGGTCCTCGGTCGCCTCGTCGCCCGGTGTCGCGTCATCGGCCGGCTGCTCCTCAGCGGAGTCGCCCTCGTCGCCACCGGACACCAGCGTCGAGTCGGCCACCGGGGGAGTGAGGCCATCGATGTCGGCGTACTCGGCGGCGCCCTCGCCGGCGGTGCCGTTCGTCCGCAGCGTCAACGTGTAGGGGAGCGGGTCGCCCATCTCGCCGTAGGACACCTGGACGTAGCGCAGCCCGGGCATGCTGGTGCCGTCGCTGAACTCGAGCCGGTTGAGGTAGCCGACGGTGAGGGTCTGGGCTCCCGTGCGGTACGGCGAGCCGACGGCGATCATGCCCCAGGTGTTGCCGGTCCAGTCGGCTGGTTGGTCGCCGTAGAAGTCGACCGTCCCCACGTCGCGGACCGGTCCGGAGATCTGGACGGTGGGACCGACGTCGATGCTGGTCACCTCGGGCACGACGCCGTCGAACTGCGCCTGCAGGTTCTGGCCCCAGTCGAGCGGGATCGCGAGCACCTGCGTCTCACCCGGGTTGATGTCGAAGGCGTAGGTGCCGTCGGAGACCACCGGGGCGTTGGACGTGGACGTGCCGGGCACCACGTCGGTCGCCGGGTCGCCCGGTACCAGGGTCTCCCAGGTCGGCGGGCCGGGAGCGGCCACGAGGTCGCGGCCGGACGGGTCGGCCAGCGGCGGCTCCTCGTACACGACCACCTCGACCGGCTGCCCGGCGAGGTCGGCCCTGATGTTCTGGACCTCGTCGACGTGCACGTAGATGACGTCGGCGGTGTTGCACGCGTCGTCGGGGAGTTCGCTCCAGGTCATCGCCGCCGTGTACCCGAGGTTGCCCATCGGGAACGAGCTGCGGCCGCCGCACTCCATGCCGTCAGGGTCGGCGTAGAGGTAGACCGACATCCAGTTGCCCATGTTGCCGATGTCGGCGGAGTAGTGCGCGATGCCGACGTGGATCGTGCTGCCGGGTGCGGTGCGTTCGACGCGATACCAGAGGCCGTCGTTGAGGGGGACGGTGTCGAGGTACTGACCGGCGGTGACGACCGGCGCGTCCGCCGGCGAGGCGGCGCCCTCGATGGGCGTGCCGGTGAGGTCGAACGGACGCGACGCACGGGTGGTGGAGGTGTCGAGGGACCGGACGAGGTCGTCGGCGTCCTTGGCGTCGTAATAAGTGCCGTGGCCGTTCTCGGCGATGCAGCGCAGCTTGTCGCGGGCCGCGGTGTCGACGTCGAGTCCGACGACGTCGATGCGCACGTCGACACCGCCGCCGGCCAGCTGGGTCGCGACCTCGCACGGGTCCGGCGCGCAGGTGGGTTCGCCGTCGGAGACGAGGACGATGGTGCGTGGGCCCTCGGTGCCCAGGTCCTTCCCGGCCTCCTGCAACGCGTAACCGATCGGAGTTTCGCCGTACGGTTCGTAGTCGTCCAGGGCCGCGGTGAGCGCGTCGCGGTTGCCGGTGCCGGGTGTGGCGATGAGCTGGGAATCGGTGCACGCGCCGGGATCGTTCTGCGAGAACACCTCGGCGCCGTAGACGCGCAGCCCGACCTCCTGATCGTCCGGCAGCCCCGCGATGACCTGCCGCAACGCGTCCTTCGCCGCGTCGATGCGGGTGCCGCCGTCCGGCGTGGCCTCGGCCATGGACCCGGACGAGTCGAGCACCAGCAGCATCCGGCTGCCCGGATCGATCGGCTCCTCCGGCGCGATCGCCGACGACGGCGCGGGGAACGCCACCGTGGTCGCGACGACCGCGGCGGCGGCCGTGAGGGCGGCGGCGAGACGGATCATGGCGACTCCCGGAAGCGGATTTGCACTTGCAAACTCGATCCGAGTCTGGACCGCGAACACCGCGCGTGTCAACATGGTTGCAGCTTTACGGGTGCAAATCGTGGGAGGGCACGTGGCGGACGTCGACGCCAGTCGCGCGGCGCAGCGCGAGATCTACGGCGAGCCGCTGGGCGTCGTCGTCGACCGTTGCCGTGCGACGCTGGGCCTGACGCAGGGGAGGGTTGCGGCGTTGCTCGGCATCTCCGCGCCGATGCTGTCACAGCTGGTCAGCGGGCAACGCATCAAGATCGGCAACCCGTCGGCCGTCGAGCGGCTGCGGGTCATGGTCGAGGTCACCGACGCGGTCGCCGGCGGCAGGTTGCCGGTCGCCGACGCCATCACGCGCATCGAGGCGGCCGGCGCGCCGGGCGAGGTGCTCACCGGCGCGACCACCCGGCGCGCGTCGGCGCGCGAGACCGCCGAGCAGGTCCAGAGCCTGTTCCGCCGCGTCGCGTCGGCGCCCGACTACCTCGCCGCGGCGGACCAGGTCGCGGACGCCCACCCGGAGATCGCCGAGCTGCTGCGCGTCTACGGCGCCGGCCGCACCGACGACGCCGTCGCGCACCTGCTCGGCTGAGCCCGCCTACGGCGTCCCGAGCACCTCGGTGAGGGCGGCGATGCTGTCGTCGCCGTGGCCGGCGCCGGCCGCCTTGCGCACCAGGTCGTGCAGCGGCCGCAGCCACGCGTCGTCGACCTTCGACTCGCGGGCGAACTCGACGTCCCAGTCCGCGCCGGCGAGGAACAGGTCGACGGACGACGCCCCGGCGCTGTAGTCGCGGGCGTCGATCTCGGCGGCGAACACGGGCAGGATCTCCCCGATCATCTGCAGCCAGCGGACCGTGTAAGGGACCAGGTCGGCGGCCGCGATGCCGCGGGTGCGGGCCGCCGCCGCGCCGGCGAAGAAGCCGACGAGCGTGGGGAGCAGGGTGGCGCCGACGGCGGACTCGTAGAACTTCGCGAGGTCCGGCTCGCCGCCGAGCAAGATGGTGTCGCCGCCGAGCACGCGCAGGGTGGCCACGTGCTCGGCGAAGAGCGCCGCGTCGCCGGCGTAGTAGAGCAGCGTGCCGGGCCGGCCGACCGCGTCCGGCACGTCCTTGACGGCGCCGTCGAGGAATCGGACGCCGCGCTCACCGGCCCAGGACGCGAACTCCCGGGCAGCGGCGGGCGTGCCGCTGTTCAGGGTGACGAGCGTGCGGCCGGCCAGCGTCTCGGCCACTGGGCCGAGGACGCGCCGGGTGTCGTCGTAGCCGGTCAGGCACGCGACGACGAGCGGGCTCGCCGCGACGGCGTCGCCGGCGGTGGCCGCCTGCCGCGCGCCGGCGGCCACGAGCGGCGCGGCCTTGTCCGGGGTGCGGTTCCAGACCGTCGTCGGGTGCCCGGCGGCGAGGAACGCGCGTGCCAGGGCACTGCCCATGGAGCCGAGGCCGAGGACGGTGACCGCGGCGGGTTCGTGGTGCGTCATGCCCTCGATGCTGCGGGTTGCACCTGCAGATCCGCAAGTACCTACAATTCTGTTCACTACCCACATTCTTGTATGTCAGGAGGTCAGATGGCCGGGCGAACGTACACCTGCGGCCTCGACGCCGCCATCGCCGTCATGGGCGGCAAGTGGAAGGGCCTCATCCTGTTCACCCTCCAGGACGGTCCGCTCCGCTTCGGCCAGTTGCGCCGGGAGGTCGGCACCATCAGCGAGCGCATGCTGATCCTGCAGCTGCGCGAGCTCGAGACCGCCGGCCTGGTGCACCGCGAGGTGTACCAGCAGGTCCCGCCCAAGGTGGAGTACTCGCTCACCGAGTTCGGCCGGTCGCTGAACACCGCGCTGGCACCGCTGGGGGACTGGGGCGAGCAGAACATGGACCGCATCGAAGCGATCCCGTTCGAGTAGTTCCCCACAATGCAGCGCGCCGCTACGCTGAGGTCACATCCGGGGGAGGCGGCGGTGCCGATCAGGTGGGCTCGAACGATCGCTCTGACGGCGACGACCGCAGTCGCCGCGCTCTGTGCGGCCGGCACCGTCGGGGCCGGCCCGATCTCCGCGAGCGGCGCCGGCATCTGCATGCCGTGGCCGGAGAACGGCCTGGCCACGGTGGGGCAGTGGCTCCCGAACACCGGCCCCGCGAAGATCACCCTCACCGACGTCGCCCTGCGTGAACCGGCGCCCACATCGCGCCCGGGGAGGTACGTGCGCTGATCCTCGTCGTCCGCCGCACGACCGACGCGCCGGCCACGATCCGCGGCTTCGACATCTCCTACCTCGACGCCGGCCGGTCCCACCGAGTGACGATGGAGTGGGACATCATGCTGGTGACGGATGTGCGCACCTGTCCCGGCTGGAACCCGACCTGAGTACGGAGAACGCAGCGCGCCGGTGGGCTCGGAGGGCCACACTGACGGCCGTCGTGGCGGTGGCGGCCCTCTGCGCCGCCGGCGTTGTCGAGGACGGCCCGCTGGCCGGGCTCACCACCGAGGTCGGACAGCGATCCCGGGACGGTGGCCCGGTGACCATCAGCTACGTGCTGCCGAACGACGGATCTCGGGCCGTCACGATCACTCACGTGGGGCTGCTGAACTCCGACGGACTCACGCTGGAGGCGGCGCATGTGGTGCCGGGGCGGTTCCCGATCGGTGGCCCGTATCCGCCAGAGACGAACGACGAGCACTGGGCCGACTATGCGCTCACCTGGCGGCAGCGGGTCGACGCGGTGGGGGCGGTCGTCCCGCCCGGCGGCGGCCACGACCTGGTCGTCGGGCTGCGACCCGGCCGCCCGGGCGCGTCGACCATCGACGGCGTGGAGATCACGTACACCGAAGGCGGCCGGATCTACAGACTGGAGTCGCGCATGAAGGTGACGATCTGCATCGGGTCGAGGTGCTCATCTGACTGGCCCGGCGACGCCCGCTGACCCACGACGCACAACGGTCCGGTCGAAGGGGAGCGTCCGACACGAACCTCTTCCGGCGCTCCCCATCTCCACTACTTGACATAATGTGCATTATCGGCGTTACGCGATCGGGCCTGGACCTGCGGTTCCGTGCGGGCCGGAGCACCCGGCCCGCACGGCGACGACGTCAGCCCTGCAGCGTGTCCAGCCAGTCGGGATTCGTCTCCAGCCACTCGGCGACGGCTTCGGCCTCCTGGCCTTCGCCGTACTCGTTCACGACCAGGTTCTCCAGCGAGCCGTACTGTTCGTCGTCGAGCCAGGCGTTGCCGATCATCTCCGCGAGGTCGGCGTGCTCCTCCTTGAAGTCCTTGCTGCTGAGCACGTGCAGGCTCTCGGGTTCGCCGAGGGCGCCCTGCGGGTCCTCCAGGTCCTTGACCGGGAACGCGTTGTTCGCCCAGAACGGCCGCCACAGCGTGACGACGATGTCCTCCTGCGCGTCGATGGCGTTGGACAGCTCCGCCAGCATCGCCACGGTCGACGACGTGATCAGCTCGTACTCGGCGTCGAGGCCGTACTGCGGCATGACGTCGTTCTGGGTGATCTCGGTGAGCCCGGCGCCCGACTCGATGCCGACGATGCGCCCGCCGAAGCGCTCGGCGTTGCCGGTGAGCTGGTCGATCGAGTCGATGTCGGTGTACTCCGGCACGGCGAACGTCAGGACCGCACCGTCGTAGTAGGTGGCGAGATCCTCGATGTCGTCGCCGAACTCGTCCATGTACTGCGCGTGGGTGACCTCGGGCCACGACGACGGCATGAGGTCGATGTCGCCGTCGGCGAGGCCGGTGTAGAGCGGCCCGTTGTCGGCCAGCTCCTGGATCTCGACGGTGTAGCCCTCGTCCTCGAAGATGTCCTTCCAGAGGTAGCCCATCGACAGGTAGTCCGTCCACGACGAGATGACGCCGATGGTGATCGTGTCGTCGTCTGAGCCGCCGTCGTCTCCGCAGGCCGCGAGCGTCAGCCCGAGTCCCAACACGGAGGCCGTGGCGGCGATGGTCTGTCGTCGAGTCCGTCCGAACCGCAAAAGGTGTCCCTTCTCGTTTCGTGCAATTTCGCATGGCAAATGGATCAGGCTACAAGACGGCGGGCCGCCCACCTTCGGGCGGCCCGCCGTCGGGGCCATGCTGGGCGGGACGTCCCGCCAGGGTTCACGCGTTGGTCGCGGCCTTCCAGAGGTGACCGTCAGGGTCGCTGAACGTGCCGGAGTAGCCGCCCCACTCGGCGGCCTTGGCCGGCTTGAGCACCGTGGCGCCGGCGGCCACGGCGGCCTGGATGACGTCGTCGACCTCCTGGCGCGTGTCGGCGATGTAGTGCAGCGCGAAGCGGCGGAACCCCGAGCCCTCCGACTCGACGCCGGCGTCGCCCGCCACGGCCTCCCAGCGGTACAGCGCCAGCTTCGTGGCGCCGCCGCCCAGACGGACCAGGGCGAAGCCCGGGTGGTCCTGTTCGAGCTCGCCGCCCATGCCGTCGGCGTAGAACTTCTTGGCGCGGTCGATGTCCTCGACACCGAGCATGACCACGTTCACCTGCAGCGACATGATGTTCTCCTTGCCTTCCAGTGAGTACACCATCACGCTACGGCGCCCGGCGCCGGCCGGGCTTCTCGATTCCTGACGGATCAGCCGCCGACGTACTCGGCGAGGTGCTCGCCGGTCAGTGTGGACCGCGCCGCGACGAGGTCGGCCGGCGTGCCCTGGAAGACGACCTGGCCGCCGTCGTGCCCGGCGCCGGGCCCGAGGTCGATGATCCAGTCGCCGTGTGCCATGACCGCCTGGTGGTGCTCGATGACGATGACCGACTTGCCGGAGTCGACCAGCCGGTCCAGCAGGCCGAGCAACTGCTCGACGTCGGCCAGGTGCAGGCCGCTGGTGGGCTCGTCGAGGACGTACACGTCGCCCTTCTTCTCGGCCATCTGGGTGGCCAGCTTGAGCCGCTGCCGCTCCCCGCCGGACAACGTGGTCAGCGGCTGGCCCAGCCAGACATAACCAAGGCCGACGTCGTCGAGGCGGGCCAGGATCGTGGCGGCCGCCGGCGTCTTGGCGTCACCGGACGTGAAGAACGCCCGCGCCTCGGCGACCGGGAGGTCGAGCACCTCGGCGATGTTCAGCTCGCCCAGCCGGTACTCCAGGACCGCGGCCTGGAACCGCTTGCCGCCGCAGTCGTCGCACGGCGTGGCGACGGTGTCCATGAAGCCGAGCTCCGTGTAGACGACGCCGGCGCCGTTGCAGGCCGGGCAGGCACCCTCGGAGTTCGCGCTGAACAGCGCCGGCTTCACGCCGTTGGCCTTGGCGAACGCCTTGCGGATGGGGTCGAGCAGCCCGGTGTACGTGGCTGGGTTGCTGCGCCGCGATCCGCGGATCGCGCTCTGGTCGACGGCGACGACGTCGTCGCGGCCGGACACCGAGCCGTGGATCAGCGAGCTCTTGCCCGACCCCGCCACACCGGTGACGACGACCAGGACGCCGAGCGGGATGTCGACGTCGACATCCTGCAGGTTGTGCGCCGACGCGCCGCGGATCTCCAGCACGCCGGACGGCTCTCGCACCGACGACTTCAGCGCCGCGCGGTCGTCGAGGTGCCGCCCGGTGACGGTGTCGCTGCCGCGCAGCCCGTCGACGGTGCCCTCGAAGACCACTTCCCCACCGCCGGAACCGGCGCCGGGACCGAGGTCGACGACGTGGTCGGCGATGGCGATGGCCTCGGGCTTGTGCTCGACGACGAGCACCGTGTTGCCCTTGTCGCGAAGCCGCAGCAGCAGGTCGTTCATGCGCTGGATGTCGTGCGGGTGTAGTCCCACGGTGGGCTCGTCGAACACGTACGTGACGTCGGTGAGCGACGACCCGAGGTGGCGCAGCATCTTGATGCGCTGCGCCTCGCCGCCGGACAGCGTGCCGGACGGCCGCTCGAGGCTGAGGTAGCCCAGGCCCAGCTCGACGAACGAGTCGAGGTTCGCGCCCAGCGCCGCCAGCAGCGGCCCGACGGACGGCTCGTCGAGCCCGCGGATCCACTCCGCGAGGTCGGTGATCTGCATGGCGCACGCCTCGGCGATGTTGATGCCCTTGACGCGCGACGACAGCGCCGGTTGGTTCAGCCGGGTGCCACCGCAGTCAGGGCACGCGGTGAACGTGGCGACCCGCTCGACGAACGCGCGGAGGTGCGGCTGCAGGGAGTCGACGTCCTTGGACAGGAACGACTTCTGGATGCGCGGGATGAGGCCCTCGTAGGTCAGGTTCATGTTCTCGAACTTGATCTTCGTGGGCTTCCGGTAGAGGAGGTCGTCGAGTTCCTTCTCCGTGTACTTCGCGATCGGCTTGTCCGGATCGAAGTAGCCGGAGGCGGCGAAGATGCGCACGTTCCAGCCGTCGGCGTTGTAGCCGGGGATCGTGAACGGGCCCTCGCTGAGCGACTTGCTGTCGTCGTAGAGCTGCGTGAGGTCGATGTCGGAGACGCTGCCGCGGCCCTCGCACCGCGCGCACATGCCGCCGTGGTAGATCGCGTCGCGGACGACGGTCTTCTCGCCGTGTCCCTTGTCGGTGGTCATGACGCCGCTGGCCTTGCGCGCAGGCACGTTGAACGAGAACGCGGGCGGCGGCCCGATCTGCGGCTCGCCCAGCCGGCTGAACAGGATCCGCAGCATGGCGTTGGCGTCGGTGACGGTGCCGACGGTCGAGCGCGGGTTCGCGCCCAGCCGTTCCTGGTCGACGATGATCGCCGTGGTCAGACCCTCGAGCAGGTCGACGTCCGGCCGCGAGAGCGACGGCATGAAGCCCTGCAGGAAGGCGCTGTACGTCTCGTTGATCATCCGCTGCGACTCGGCCGCGATGGTCTCGAACACCAGCGAGCTCTTGCCCGAACCGGAGACGCCGGTGAAGACCGTCAGCCGGCGCTTCGGGATCTCGATGCTGACGTCGCGCAGGTTGTTCTCCCGCGCGCCCTGCACGCGGATGAGGTCGTGGCTGTCGGCAAGGTGCGGCGCGGCCGCCTCGCTCATCGTGTCTCCATCTGTCCGTCGTACGTGCACATCAGCGCAGCTCGCTGATGCGGATGAGGTTCCCGGCGGGGTCGCGAACGGCGCAGTCGCGCACGCCCCACTGCTGCTCCAGGGGCTCCTGGACGATCTCCGCGCCGCTCCCCCGCAGGCGCTCGAAGACGCCGTCGAGGTCGTGGGTGGACATCAGGATCCCGGCGTAGCTGCCCTTCGCCATCATCTCCGTGATGGTACGGCGCTCCTCCGACGTCACGCCCGGATCGGCGGCCGGCGGTTCCAGAACGATCGACGTGGCGGGCTGGCCGACCGGGCCGACGGTGATCCAGCGCATCCCCTCGTAGCCGACGTCGTTACGGACCTCGAAGCCGAGGACGTCGCGGTAGAAGGCGAGCGCGGCGTCCGGGTCGTCGTGCGGCAGGAAGCTCGCCTGGATGGACAGGTCCATGCTGGTGACGCTAGGTGCGACCAGGTCGGCGGCGCTTCTCGATTCCTGACCGGTCGCCGTCAGCCGCGCCCGGCCCGCCGCCCCGCCAGGTCGTCCAGCACGGCCGCCGTCGTCGTCGCGCCGAACCGCGTGGCGCCGAGGTCGCGTAGTGCCAGGAGCGCGTCCAGCGTGCGCACGCCGCCGGCCGCTTTCACGCCCACCGACGGCGACACGCTGCGGCGCAGCAGCGCGACGTCGGCGGCCGTGGCGCCGCCGGCGGCGAACCCGGTGCTCGTCTTCACGTACGCGGCGCCGGCCCGCTCGGCCGCGGCGCAGCCCGCGATCTTCTGCTCGTCGGTGAGGTACCAGGTCTCCAGGATCACCTTCACCGGCCGGCCGTCTGCGGCGGCCACGACGGCGGCGATCTGGTCCTCGACGTACGCGAGGTCGCCGTCGCGCAGCCGCCCGATGTCGATGACCAGGTCGATCTCCCCGGCGCCGAGGGCGACGAGCTCGGCCGTCTCGTACGCCTTGGCCGCCGTGGTGGCGCCGCCGTGCGGAAAGCCGGCGACGGTGCCGACGGCGACCCCGCTCCCCCGCAGCTCGTCCGCCGCCAGTGCGACGTCGGCCGGTCGCACGCACACCGACGCGGTGTCGCGGTCCCGCGCCGTCGCCAGTCCGGCCAGGACGTCGGCCCTGGTCAGCTCCGGGCGCAGCAGTGAGTGATCGATCAGTTTCGCGACGTCCCGGACGGACGGCAACGGGCCGGCGTAGCGCGGGGCGTCGATCGAGGCGACAGACACGGCGGTCTCCTTCCAGCAGCAACGGTCTAGACAGCCTAGACTGATGATATGCCCGCTCCGCAACCGCTGTACGAGCGCATCGAGAAGCGCCTGCGCGCCCGGGTCGACACCGCCGCCGACGGCGACCCGTTCCCGTCCGAACAGCAGCTGGCCCGCGAGTTCGGCGTGGCCCGCATGACGGTGCGCCAGGCGCTGGCCGGGCTGGAGCGCGACGGCCGGCTGGAACGGTTCCCCGGCCGCGGCACCTTCGTGCGCGCGCCCGCGGCGGTCCGGCCGGTCGGGACGCTGCTGAGCTTCCACGACCAGATGGTCGCGGCCGGGCGGACGCCGAGGTCGCGGCTGCTGGAGGCCTGCGTGCGCCCGGCCGGCGACGACGAGGCAGCGGCGCTGGCGCCCGGCGGCGAGGTCGTCGCCGTCACCCGGGTGCGGCTGGCCGACGACGTCCCGGTCGCGGTCGAGCGGGCCGTGTTCGCGGGGTCGCTCGGCGCGCTGCTCGACGCCGACCTCGAGTCCGGCTCGCTGCACCAGGCGTTGCGGCGGCTCGGGCTGCGACCCACGCTCGGCTCGTCCGTGCTGACGGCCGGGACCGCCGGCCCCGACGCCGCCGCCCTGGGCGTCGACCCCGGCACGCCGATGCTGATCGAGACCCGGACCATCGTCGACCAGCACGGCGCTCCCCTCGAGCACACCGTGAGCCGCTACGTCGCCGAGCGGTACGCCCTGAAGGTCGATTTCACCGTGGCGGGCTGAGCCCCGCATTACGCCCCCGCGACCGCCCGGAAATCCGTCCGCAACGCCCGGCTGGTGAAGTTTCACCGTTTGCACCGGTGATCATCGATCCACCAGAGAGGGGCCACATGCGGACCAGCGTGTCGAGAGGCCGCGCGGCCGTGGCGGGCTGCGCCGTCGCGGCACTGACGACGGCCGTCCTACTGCCGGCGGCGCCCACCGGCGCCGTGACCAGCGTTCCGGCCGGCAACGGCGCGACGTGGCAGCTCCACGATGCCGCACCACCGGGGTTGGACACCGGCAGCATCCGCGCAGTGAGCAACGCGCCGATCGAGGGGTTCGGCAACATCTTCGTCCGCGTCGACGGGCCGGAGGGCACGGCGGAGCCGCGGCTCAACGGGGAGATGATGCGCGGCTTCGGCCTCACGTACGACGGAGTCGACACGTTCGAGCCGACCCGCTCCGTCCAGCTGGGCGACGTCCGCATCACCCGCGAGGTGACGGTCGACGGCCCGGACGGCTGGGCCCGGTTCTTCGACACGTTCACCAACACGGGCCGCGAGGCGGTCACCGTCGAGGTCTCGTTCGGCGGCTCCCTGGGCTACGGCGCCGCTCAGAACCAGGGCGCCATCCGGGCGACGTCGAGCGGTGACGCCGTCGTCGACGGGCAGGACGCGTGGACGCTGGCCGCCACCCCGAACGCGGCGCAGCGGCCGGTCGGCGTCGTGCTCGGCGCCCCCGGCGCGCCTGGCACGTTGGATCGCACCGGCAACCAGCAGCGCGACCCGTTCGTGACCCCGATGGCGACGACCGGGCACGAGGCCAACTTCCAGGGCTACGTCAGCTCGTTCACCGTGCGGCCGCGTGAGACCCGGTCGCTGGCCCGGTTCGTGACGGCCGGCGCGACCGGCGGCGGCGCCCAGGCGGCCGCCGCCGAGCAACTGGCCGCGCTCGCGGCCCGGCCCGACTTCACCGGCCTGACGACGCTGGAGCGCTGCACGCTGGAGAACTGGGACCCGTCGCAGCTCGGCGTCACCCGCTGCCCGTCCGCCAGGCAGCTGGCGACGCCGTCGGCGGGCCCGCAGGTCCCGGCCTACACGACGTCCTCCTATGACGTCGTCAACGCGTCGATCGACGAGCTGCTGAGCGACCTCGAGGCCGGTGTGACGACGTCGGCCGAGATCACCCGCGCCTACCTGGACCGGATCGCGGTCTACGACGGCGGCCCGCTCGGCTACCACTCGTTCATCCACGTCGCCGACGACGCGATGCGGCAGGCCCGCGCCGCCGACCGGGCCCGGGCACGCGGCGCGACCGGCGAACTGCTGGGCATCCCGATCGCGATCAAGGACCTCTACGACACCGCCGACATGCCGACCACCGGCGGCACGCTGGCACTGGAGGGCTGGCAGCCCGAGACCGACGCCTACCAGGTCGAGCGGCTGCGCGACGCCGGCGCCGTCATCATCGGCAAGGCGAACCTGAGCGAGTTCGCCAACTCCGGCGGCTACAGCGAGAGCGGCTGGGGCCAGGTGTGGAACGCGCTCTACCCGTCGAAGACGTCGTTCGGCTCCAGCGGCGGTTCCGCGGTCGCCGTCGCGGCCGGCATGGCGGCCGGCGCCCTGGGCAGCCAGACCGGCGTGTCGCTCTACGCGCCGTCGACCGGCAACAGCCTGGCGACGTTCCGCGGCACGGACGGCATGGCCAGCCTGCGCGGCATCATGCCGCTGAGCTGGGCGCAGGACTACGGCGGCCCTATCGCGCGCACCGTCACCGACCTCGCGCACCTGCTCAACGCCACGACCGGCACGGACCCGCTGGACCCGCTGACGGTGGAGGCCGACGCGCGTCGGCCGGCGGACTGGACGGCGCACCTCGACGCAGGGGCGTTGTCGGGCACGCGGATCGGGTACCTGCCCGCGTCGTTCGTGTCCTCGTACGCCGACGACGGGACGGGCGCCGCCGTGCGGGCGCACTTCGCCGACCTCAAGGCGGCCGGCGCGACGATGGTCGAGCTGGGCGCGCCGCCGAGCGGCGGGCCGTCACCGTCCGGGAGCCGCAGCGAGGAGGGCTGGGCCCGCTACATCGAGCTGCACGACGACTTCCCCTACCCCGACGGCGACGCGCTGCTCGCCTCGCCCCTGGTGCTGCCCTACAACCAGCGTGCGTTGCGCGACACCCCGCGCATGACGACCGAGCAGGTCGACGCGTGGCTGGCCTACCGGGCGAACTACAAGGCGATCATCGCCGGCTGGATGGACGCGGCCGACGTCGACGCCGTGGTGTATCCCGGGTTCATCAGCGACATGTACAACAACGACGCGGCCGGCAACCAGCTCACCGCCGACCGCGCCACCGGCGTGCTGACCTCGAACGTCGGGCTGCCGACGGTGGTCGTGCCCGTGGGTGCGAGCCCGCACGGCTACTCGATCTCGATGCAGCTGGTCGGCCGCGCGTGGGACGATGCGACGATCCTGGGCATGGGCTATGCGCTGGAGCAGCGGACGCGGGGTCAGCAGGTGCCCGACGACGCGCCGCCGCTGGAGTACCGGCCCGACGCTCGGCCGCACGCCGTTCCGGAGATCTCCCCGCTGGTTCCGGGGAGAACCCCGGCGGCGACCGGGGCGCGTCTCTTCGGCCCGCTCGCCGCGGACACGGAGCAACGCGAGAACGACGGATGATGTCATCGATGCCATCGGCTGCGTGGCATCGATGACACGCGGTAGGGTCATCCGCGTCTGAGGCCATATGTGGGGAGTTCTCCGGAAGATCCGGATAACTCCCCACATCGACGAGACGGGTGGAGATGCGGGCGGACGGACGGCGCAACCGCGAGGCGCTGGTGACGGCGGCGGCGAAGGTGTTCGCCGAGGCCGGCGCCGACGCCCCGCTCGACGACGTCGCACGGCGGGCCGGGGTCGGCAACGCGACGCTGTACCGTCACTTCCCCACCCGCCGGGCATTGCTGGCCGCCGTCTACGCGGACGAGCTGGCGGCGCTGCGGGATTACGCGGAGCTGCTGCGCGAGCAGGAGGCGCCGGACGACGCGCTGCACGCGTGGTTGCGGGCGGTGGCGACGCAACTGGCGCACACCCGCGACCTCGCCCTCGCCGCCGACGGTGACTGGTACGCGTCCGTGCGGGCGACGGTGTCCGGGCTGCTCACGGCGGCGCAGCGGGCCGGGGCGGTCCGGCCGGAGCTGACGGCGGGCGACCTGCTGGCGCTGGTGCGCGGGGTGGCGCTGACGGCGACGTCGTCGGACCAGCAGGCCCGGCTGCTCGAGCTCGTGCGGCACGCGGTCGCCCGCTGACGCCCGTCCCCCGGCCCGGCCGCCGTGCCTCGTCCCCGATCCCGCGGCCGGCGAACGGAATGACCGCGTTCAGCCGATCTCCGCTCCCACGAGGCCGACGAGGGTCTGATGCGGGAGACGCACCCGCGACGGGCTGGCGCCCATCCGGCCGCGCCCACGTGGCCCGGACGCAGGGCATCATGAGGCGTGCTGCGCATCACGACGCATGCATGCCTCGGTGAGCGGGAGAACGCCTGGTGTCGTAGGCGATCCCCGATCACGCCGCCGCCCCACCACCGACAATCGGCGTCACTCCGCCTAGGCTGGACGTGATGACGACCGAGGACCCCGACGAGGCCGCCCGGCGGCTGGCGGCGGTGTCGCTCGCGGCCGACGACCCGACCGGCTGGTTCGAGCGTCTCTACGCCGCCGCGGCCGACGGTGCCGCCCTCGTGCCGTGGGACCGGGGCGCGCCGCATCCGCTGCTCGTCGACTGGGCCGACGGCCGCGAGCTGGGCGGCGGGAGTGCCCTCGTCGTGGGCTTCGGGCCCGGGTTCGACGCCGAGTTCCTCGCCGCTCGCGGCGCGACGACCACCGCGTTCGACATTTCCCCCAGCGCCGTCGCGGCCGTACGCGGACGGTTCCCCGGTTCGTCCGTCGACTACCGGACGGCCGACCTGCTGGCGCCGCCGCCCGAGTTCCGGCAGGCGTTCGACCTGGTCCTCGAGGTGATGACGGTGCAGTCGATGCCGCCGCGGTACCACCCGCCGGCCACGGCATCGGTCGCCGGGTTCGTCGCGCCGGGCGGGACACTGCTCGTCATCACGATGGTGGCCGGCGACGGCGCTGCCGCGGCGGGCCCGCCCTGGCCGCTCACCCGGCCGGAGATCGACGCGTTCGGGAAGGACGGCCTGCGTCCGGTGGCCATCGAGCGGCCGGAGCAGCGGTGGTGGCGGGCGGAGTTCCGACATGACTGACGACTTCGGCCTGTTCGGCCCCGACAGCGTGAGCTGGCGGGTGCACCGCGAGCCGGTGCTGTGGCTGGCCGGCATCCGCGCGCTGTACCTGCAGGCGCTGCACCCGCGTGCCGTCGCCGGGGTCGTGCAGAACTCCGACATCCGGCGCAACTGCTGGCCGCGGCTCATGCGCACCGCCGAGTACGTCGGCACCGTCGTCTACGGCACCACCGATCAGGCCGAACAGGCCGGCCAGCGGGTCCGCCGCATCCACGACCGCCTGCGTGCCCGCGACCCCGGCACCGGTGAGGAGTTCCGCGTCGACGACCCGCACCTGCTGCGCTGGGTGCACGTCACGGAGGTCGAGTCGTTCGTGTCGACGGCGCGCCGGGCCCGCATCGGACTCTCCGACGCCGACATCGACCGCTACTACGCCGAGCAGACCCGCGCCGCCGCACTCGTCGGACTCGATCCCGCCACCGTCCCGGACAGCGCCGCCGCCGTCGACGAGTTCTACCGGTCGGTCCGGCCCGAGCTGGCCCTCACGGCCGAGGCCCGCGACGTCGCCCGGTTCCTCACCCTCCCGCCGATGCCGGGCCGCGTGGTCGCGATCGGCAGGCCCGCGTGGCTAGGGCTGGCGACGACGGCGGTCGCGCTGCTCCCCCGCTGGGCGCGCCGGCTGTACCGGCTGCCCGGCCTGCCGACGACGGACGTCGCCGCGTCGCTGACGGTCATCGGGCTGCGCGGCGTGATCAACGCGCTGCCGGTGCGCGAGGGGCCGATCTACCGAGAGGCGATGCAGCGGGTCGAGCGGGCTCGCGCCGAGGTCGCCGCGTGATCGTTCAGCGCAACGGCGTCGAGGCGACGACCGCCGATCTCGCGCCGCTCGCGTTCGCCGGCTACGCCCACTTCACCGCGATGCAGGTCCGCGACGGCCGGACTCGCGGCCTCGACCTGCACCTGGACCGGCTCCGGCGCGCCTCGCACGAGCTCTTCGGCCGCGCCCTCCAGGACGACGTGGTCCGCGAGCACCTGCGGACGGCGCTCGCGGCCGGGCCGGCCGACGTCTCGCTGAGGGCGACGGTCTACTCCGGCGCCGACGACGCGCCACTGGACCTGCTCGTGCGCACGGGACCACCCGCGTCGCCGCCCGTGGGTCCGCTCGCACTCGCCGTCGTGCCGTACGAGCGCTACCTGCCCGCCGTCAAGCACGTGGGCGAGGTCGCGAAGTCGCACGTGCTGCGCGTCGCCGCCCGCGACGGCTTCGACGACGCCGCGTTCGTCGACCGCGCCGGCCGGCTCACCGAGGCGTCGATCTGGAACCTCGCCTTCTGGGACGGCTCCGCGGTGGTGTGGCCGGTCGCCGACGTGCTCGGCGGCGTGACGATGGGCATCCTGCGCCGCCGCCTCGCCGCCCTCGGGCTCCCCCAGCGCGACGCCGAGGTGCGGCCGTCCGATCTGCCCGCCCTCGCGGGCGCGGTCGTCCTGAACTCGTGGACCCCGGGGGTGCCCGTCGGCCGCGTCGGCGCCACTCCCCTGCCCGACGCCCCCGGCTTCGTCGCCGCGCTGCACGAGGCCTACGCCACCGAGCCGCTCACCGCTCCCTGACGGCTACCCGCGCGATCCAGATGACCGTCAGGACCGGGAGCAGCACCAGGTTCGCGACGCGCTCACCCGGGTCGAAGTGGCCTTCGCGCGGCCGTACGAGAAATTGCGCGGCCACCTCCATCGACATCAGCTACGCGTGAACGACGGCGTCTCGCCGGCCTCGGCGCGCCGCAGCCAGCCGGCCGCGCCGTCCGCCCACACGGGCCGCAACCCCGCTCCCGCCGCCTGGTCGACGGCATCGCGGAGGGCGGCGAGCCCGTCGTCGCGGCGGCCGGCGACGAGCAGGGCCTGCCCGAGCGACAGCGACGCGCTGGCCAGCAGCCGCGGATCGGCCAGTTCGACGCGCAGTTCCAGGGAGCGGCGCAGGTGGTCGACGGCCTCGTCCGGCCGCCCGGACACGACCAGGTGGAAGAACCCGACGTGCCGGTAGGTCTCGGACCGCGTGTACAGGTCGCCGTGCGCGCCGGCCTCGGCAAGCGCCTCGCGGAAGTACGGCATCGCGGCATCCCAGTCGTCGCGCAGCACCTGGTGCACGAGCCCCACGCCGAACAGCGACTCCGCGACACCGGCGCGGTCGCCGACCGCCCGCCGCAGGTCCAACGCCCGCGTGAACAGTGCTTCCTCGGCCTCGATCGACGACGGCGCCAGCTCGGCCAGCGCCGCGCGGCCGCCGTCGATCACGCGGTAGTGCAGCGCCATCGCCTGCCAGTGCAGCGTCGCAGCCTCGGCGACCTGGTCGCCCGCCGCCTGAGCCGTCGACAACGACGCGGCCAGGGCAGCGTCGGCGGCATCGAAGTCGCCGGTCACGAACGCGGCCGCCAGCACGGGCTCTGCGCCACGCGGGAGGGTGGCACTCATCGGCCCGCGCCCAGCACGGCCATCGCCGCGGCCCGGCCGGGGATGCCGCTGACCCCGCCGCCGCGCCGCGCGCCGGCCCCGCATAGCAGCACCCGCGGGTGCTCCGTCTCGACGCCCACCGGCCGACGTCGTCCGGCGACTCGGCGAACGGCCAGGACAGGTCGCGGTGGAAGATGTGCCCGCCGGGCAGCCCGACCGATGCCTCGAGGTCGACGGGTGTGCGCGCGTCGAGGCACGGCCGGCCGTCGGCGTCAACGGCGAGGCAGTCCTCGATCGGCTCGGCCAGGACGGAGTTCAGTGAGGCCAGCGTCGCCTTGACGGCGGCCGCGCGGGCGCCTTCGGGGTCGGACCGGAACAGCCGCGCCGGCATGTGCAGGCCGAACAGCGTGATGGTGTGCGCGCCCGACTCACGCAGCGACGGCCCGAGGATGGACGGGTCGGTGAGCGAGTGGCAGTAGATCTCGCACGGCGGCAGCTCCGGCACGGACCCGGCCGCGGCCTGCGCGTACGCCGTCTCCAGCTGTGTCAGTGACTCGTTGACGTGGAACGTCCCGCTGAACGCGGCGCCCGGGTCGACGTCGGAGCGCAGCCGCGGCAGCCGGGTCAGCAGCAGGTTGAGCTTCAGCTGGGCGCCCTCGGGCGGCTTCCCCGGCGCCGTGCCGAGCAGCCCGGCCAACGTCGACGGCGCACAGCCGGCCAGCACGTGCCCCGCGCCCACCGACCTCGCCCCGCCGTCACGTGACGTGAACACCACCTCGCCGCCGTCGGCGTCGATGGCCGTCACCGTCGCCCTGGTGACGATGACGGCGCCGGCCGCCACCGCCGCGTCGCGCAGCGCACCGCTGACCGCACCCATGCCGCCGACCGGGACGTCCCAGTCTCCGGTCCCGTTACCGATGACGTGGTAGAGGAAGCACCGGTTCTGCCGCAGCGACGGCTCGTCGACGGCGGCGAAGGTGCCGATCAGCGCGTCGGTGAGGACGACGCCGCGGACGACGTCGTCGGCGAACGCCGCCCGCACCACCGATCCGACCGGCTGTTCGAACAGCGCCGTCCACGCCTCGTCCGAGCCGACGAGGTCGCGCACGGCCGCCCGGGAGAGCAGCGGCGACGTCAGCGTGGGCGCCAGACGGCGGGCCACCTCGCCGGTCATGGCGTAGAACCGCTCCCAGGCGTCGTGGTCGGCGGCGGGACCGTACGACGCGCGGGTCGCCTCGCGCGATCCGGTGTCGACCAGCAGTCCGCCGTCGCCGACCGGCGTGTACGACGAGTACCGGCGCCGCCGCAGCGTGATCGGCAGCGCCAGCTCGTCCGCGATCTGCCGCGGCAGCAGCGACACCAGATAGGAGTAGCGCGACAGCCGGGCGTCGACGCCGGGGAACGGCCGCTCCGAGACGGCCGCTCCCCCGACGTGGTCGAGGCGTTCCAGCACCAGCACGCTGCGTCCGGCGCGGGCCAGGTAGGCGGCGGCGGTGAGGCCGTTGTGCCCGCCGCCCACCACGACGGCGTCGTACCGGGCCCGCAGCGTCGAGAGATCGTCAGCCATGCCCGACATCCTCACGCGCACCGCTCCGCCGCCGCTACCCGGGACCGCCCTCAGCCAGAGCATCAGCCGACGGGGGTGAGCTCGCGGCCGGTGTCGGTGCTCACGGCCGGCCGCGAGCGGCGCAGCCAGCGAGGCGCCCACCAGTTCGCGTTGCCGAGCAGCGCCATCGCCGACGGCAGCACGACCGCCCGGATGACCACCGCGTCGATCAGCACCGCCACCGCCAGGCCGACGCCCATCTGCTTCATCTCCAGCACCCGCATCGCGGCGAACAGCCCGAAGACGGCCACCATGACGAGCGCGGCGCTGGTGACGGTACCGGCGGAGGTGGTGATGCCGGAGCGGACGGCGTCACGGATCGGCAGCCCGCGGTCGGCGGCCTCGCGGATGCGGCTGACGACGAACACGTGGTAGTCCATCGACAGGCCGAACAGGATCACGAACAGGAACAGCGGGATCCACACCACGACCGTCCCCGTCGAGGTGAAGTCCAGCAGCCCTTCGGCCCACGAGTACTGGAACACCAGCGCCAGCACGCCGAACGCGGCCACCGTCGACAGCAGGTTCACGAACACCGTGGTGAGCCCGATGACGACGGAGCGGAACGTCACCGTCATCATCACGAACGCCAGGACGAGCACGAACGCGATGATCCACGGCAGCTTCGCGGCCAGGTTGTCGTTGTAGTCGACGCCGCCGGCGACGTCGCCCGTCACCGCCGTCTCCACGCCGGGCAGCGCGCCCACCGTCGCCGGGATCAGCTCGTCACGCAGGACGGCCAGCGAGTGCTCGGCCTCCTCAGAGTCCGGCCCGAACGGCACGCCGACCCGCAGCGAGCTGATCCGGCCGTCCGCCGACTGCTCGAGGACCGGCTCCTGGTCGTGGGCGAAGTTCTCGTCGGCGGCGGTGCGGGCGGCCAGGTCCTCCAGCGCGGCGCGGACCTCGCCGGCGTCGGCCGCGGGCGCCTCGACGACGACGTCGTGCGCGCCGCCGGTGCTCGGGAACGCCTCGACCAGGCGGTCGTAGCTCTGCATGACGGGCAGGCTGCGCGGGAAGGCGGCCTCGTCGGGGTTGGCCAGCCGCAGGTTCAGTGCGGGCGCGGCCAGCGCGAGCAGCGCCAGCACCGAGACGATCAGCGCGACGGCGGGCCGGCGCAGCGCCGGGCGCAGGACGGCCGGCCAGAACCGGGGCGGCCGCTGCTGGTTCGTCAGCCGCCAGAGCACCGGGACCCGCGGCCGGTCGATGCGGTGGCCGAGCTTGGCGAGCAGTGCCGGCAGCACCGTCAGCGAGCCGGCGACGGCGATCGCGACGACGAGGATCGCGCCGGTGGCCATCGAGGCGAAGTTGACGTCCGCGGCCAGGTAGAGCCCGGCCATCGACACCGCGACGGCCAGTCCGGACACGACGACGGAGTGGCCGGACGTCGCGGCGGCGATCTCCACGGCCTGCAGCGTGTCCCGCCCCTTGGCCCGTTCCTCGCGCTCGCGGCGCAGGTAGAACAGCGAGTAGTCGACGCCGACGGCCATGCCGATGAGCAGCACCAGGTGGGTGACGGTGCCGCCGTCGGGCACCACGTACGACGCCACCGCGTACAACCCGATCGCCGACCCGACCGACGAGATCGCCAGCAGCACCGGCACGCCGGCGGCCAGGATCGCGCCGAACGCGAGCAGCAGCACGAGCAGCGTGATCGGCAGGCTGAGCACGGCGATCGTCCCGAGGTCCTCCTCGAGCAGGGCGAAGAAGCCCTTCATCACCGACGCCTCGCCGGCCTGCTCGACCAGCAGGTCCGGGTTCCGCTCCTGCACTCCGGCGGTGACGTCGAGCAGTGCCTGGACGTCCTCCTCGGCCTGTTCCTCGTCGCCGGTCATCGTGACGGGGACGGTGACGGCGGCGCCGTCGGGCGAGGTGACGGGGTCGCCGACGACGTCCACCTCGGGCAGCGCCGCCATCCGCTCGGCGATCTCCGCGGCCGCCGCGTCGGCGTCGCCGCCGGCCGGGGTGATGAGGACGTTCTCGGTGATCGGCGCGTCGAGGCCGCCCTCGTCGAGCATGCGGTCGGCCCGGCCGGACTCGCCGATGCCGAGGTCGAGCTGGCTGGCCTGCTGGATGCCTGCGACGCTCATCGCGGCGAGGCACAGCACCACGAGCGCGAACCAGCCGCCGATCGCGCGACCGGGGTGGGTCGCGCTCCAGCGCGCGATGCGGACGGTCACGGGTGGACGGGAGTAGCGGGAGCTGGTGGTGTGGGACACCGGACGGCCCTCCGGGCAGGTGATCAACAGGTCGCCCACCATGCTGGTCGTGGCCGTGCGACGGCACACTGGTGCCAGGTACCGGCCCTGGGTGGGGCTATCCCCCCGGTTTTCTTTCGGGTCCGCGACAACCCGGCGCCCACGCGCTCCGTCTAGGAGGTGAGACAGGATGAGAGCCGCACGGAAAGGCGCTGGTGTGAGTAGAGGGCAGACGCGAGCTGACGGGTTCGTGGCCTACGTCGATGCCCGGCGTGCGTACTTGCGCCGTGTCGCGTACCTGGTCTGCGGCGACTGGCACGCCGCCGAGGACCTGGTGCAGACCGCGTTGATGAAGTTGTACGCGGCCTGGCCCCGGATCCACACCGACGGCGCCGAGGACGCGTACGTCCGCCGCATCATCGTGCGGGCGCACCTGGACGAGAAGCGGCGGCCCTGGCGCCGCGAGCGCATCGGGCTCGACGGCATCGACGCCGCCGCGCCGGAGGCGCTCTCGCTGGAGGACAGCGACGCGCTCGTCACCGCCCTCAAGGCCCTGCCCCAGCGGCAACGCGCCACCGTGGTGCTGCGCTACTGGTGCGGGCTGTCCGTGGAGGAGACCGCCGACGACCTCGGCTGCTCCACGGGCACGGTGAAGAGCCAGACCGCACGGGCGATGGCCGGCCTGCGCGTCTCCCTGTCGACCGACGACGCGACGACGACCGAGAGGCGATCGAGATGAACGACGACGAGCAGCTGCACCGGCGGTTCCAGGCGATGGGGTTCGCCGGCGAGCCCCCGATGGCCTCCACCGCGACGGACGACCTCACGCGTGGACGGCGGCACCTGCGCCGGCGCCGCGCCGCGGTCATGGGAGGCGGCGTCCTGGGGGTGACGGCGCTGGCCGTCGGTGTGGCGTTCGCGCTGCCCAGCGGCGGGCCGTCGGGCTCCGAGGACCTCCCGGTCGCCGGAGCCGGAGCCACCACGGAGTCGCCGGTCGAGCCGACCACGACGACCCCGCCCGACTCCGCGAGCACCCCGGCCGAGCCGCCGGCCGCCGGCAACGAGGCCTTCTGGGACACCCGGCAGCTGCTGCTGGCGACCGCCGTCGAGCACCTCGACCCGGCACACGAGCACCTGGTGGACGAAGCGACGGGCTTCACCGGTGGTGGCGGCGACGGCGCGGTGAAGGTCGGCACCAAGCTGGGCTGGACGAACACCGGCGAGGAGGGCGAGGCCATGGTGCGGGTCGGCGTCACCACAGCCGGGTACACCGAGGCCGAGGAGCATGCCGTCGAGAACTTCGTGGTCGACTTCGGCTGCGACCTGCCGGAGAACTGCACCGAGCAGACCCTGCCCGGCGGCGAGACCGTGCTGGTGGCGCCGGCCAACCCGGAGCTGAACCTGCTGTTCGCGGTCAGCTACGAGCGTCCCGACGGCTCGATGGTAGGCGTCGCGGTGTACGACCTGTTCGGCAACAACAGCCTCACCCCGGTGTCGGAGGTCGACGTCACGCTGGAGCAGGCGTTCGCGTTCGTGACCGACCCCGACCTGCAGGTGGTGCCCGACGAGGTGGACGACGAACTCGACCACGGCCCGCTCACTCTGGAGCAGGGCGAGGGCACGACCGAGGTGCCGATCGAGACCCCCACGTCCGGCGAGTAGCCGAAATGCCGCGGTGCCGGCTGCCCCACGCTCATGGCGGAGGGCAGCAGGCACCGCGTCGTGTACTGCCGGGAGGGTGTCGCCGGACGACGGATCGCGGCGGGCGCCGCGCTCCTAGTCGTCCCAGCCGGCCTTGGCCCAGGCGGGATCGCCCATCTGGGTGCCGCCACCGATCTGCATGATCTGGTTTCCGTCGCGTTCGATCGGCCGCACCAGCCAGCTGTGGTTCTGTGCGTTCCAGGTCAACACGTACTCCGTGTCCCGGCGCAACATCGTGATCCTCCTGCTCCTCGCTGCCCGTCCCCTGGCAACGATCCGTGGGTATCTGAGTTCACCCAAGACTCCCCGGCCGGGGCCGACCGGAAGAGGAAAACCCTGCCTTGTCGATGATCTACCGACTATGCCGGGGCCGCAACGCGAACGAGCCGCGCCACGCCGCGTTTCCCCTGGTCGAACCCGCTGTGGCGGCATTGGAACGCAAATTTCATCCGTTCGGCGGTGGCGCGTATTGACCGAACGGCCGATGCCCGGACGGCCGGCCCTTCGCGGTGACGCCACATCTGAACATGCGGTTGCGGTTATATAGCCAAGAGGCTAACCTCGATGGCATGTCGTCCGCACCGTTCGTCGTCCTGGCCGACCCTGCCCGCAGGCGCATCCTGGACCTACTCCGCGAGCGCCCCCGGTTGGTCGGCGAACTCACCGAGGCCATCGGCCTGTCGCAGCCCGGCACGTCCAAGCACCTGCGGGTGCTGCGCGAGGCCGGGCTGGTCACCGTCCGCCCCGAGGCCCAGCGCCGCTGGTATGAGCTGAGGCCCGAGCCGCTGGCCGAGATCGACGCGTGGCTGACGCCGTACCGCTGGATGTGGGCCGACCGCTTCGACGCCCTGGAGCGGCACCTCGACACCATGGACGACGAGTGAGCGCGCCGGGCAGCCTGCGCCGTACCGCCGGCGGGCGGGCCGAGATCAGGTTCGAGCGCCGGTTCGCCCACCCGCCGGCCAAGGTGTGGCGGGCGCTCACCGACCCCGCCGAGCTGCGCGGCTGGCGCTTCCCCGCCATCGTCGAGCTCGACCTCACCCTCGGCGCGACCGTCTGGTTCCATCCCACCGACGAGCAGCGCGAACGCTTCGGCGTCGCCCCCGACCCCGTCGCCGGCCGCGTCGTCGCCGTCGACCCGCCACGGCTGCTCGAGTACACGTGGGGCGCCGAGACGCTGCGCTGGGAGCTGACCCCCGACGGCGACGGCTGCCGGCTCGTCTTCGTCAACACCGTCGACGACGACGGCTCCGGCCCGGCCATCGCGGCCGGCTGGCACGCGGGGCTCGAGGTCCTCGACGCCGTGCTCGACGACCGCCCGATCGACTGGGACATCTGGCGACGCGTCACTGACCTGCAGAACATCTACAAGGAGCAATCATGACCGAGACCCTGCGCACCGACGGCGACCGCAGCGTGCTGCGCATGGAGCGCCGGTTCCGGCACTCGCGCGACAAGGTCTGGCGAGCGCTGACCGAGCCCGACCAGATGGAGCGGTGGTTCCCGGCCCGGGCCGAGTTCGAGGCGGTCGCCGGCAGCGACGTCCGCTACGACGACGGCTCCGGTCCCCAGGTCGACGGGCAGGTCACCGAGGCCACCCCCGGCCGGGTACTCGCGTTCACCTGGTCCAGCGAGCTGCTGCGCTTCGAGCTGCACGACGACGGCGACGGCTGCCGGCTCGAGTTCACCCACGTCTTCGACGACCATCACGGCGCCGCGAGCTACGCCTCCGGCTGGGAGCTGTGCTTCGTCGGACTCGACCAGCTGCTCGCCGGCGCGCCGGTCGTCGACGCCTCCCCGTCCGCAGCCCAGCACGACGCGTACGTCGACCGGTTCGGCCTCGGCATCGGCGCGGCCGACACCGTCGACGGCGTGCCCCGAGTCCGGCTCGAGCGGCAGCTCACCGCCCCGGCCGACGTCGCCTGGCCGATCATCGAGCGGCTGGCCGCCGCCCCGGCCGATGGTGTCGTGGAGCGCGACGAGCCGAAGGCGCTCGCCTACACCGCGGCAGACGGCGCCCGTGCGCGCTGGGAGCTGGGCGAGGGCACCGGCCACGGCGCGCGCCTCGTGCTCACCGTCACCGGCGACGCCGCCGCCGACCCGGTCTGGTCCGACCGCGTCGCCGACCTCGCCCGCCAGCTGCGCGGCTGACCCGGCGGCCGGGGCGCCGGGGCGCCGAGCGGCCTCGACCCGGTGGCCGCGGCCGGGCCGGCGCAGGTTCACGGCCGGGTGGTGACTTCCGTCATGGGTGCGCGGCCGCCCCGCTCCCTAGCGTGGCGGCATGCCCTACGGATACCTGTTCTCGACCGTCCTGCTCGCCGTCGGCACGGTGGCGGCGCTGGCACCGGCTCCCTACCGCCGCCCGGTCGCCGGGCCGGTGAGCTTCGTCCTGGGACTGCTCGTCAACGAGCTCGCCTTCCTGGCGCTCGCCTGGCTCGCGGTGTCGACGGCGCTGGTCTTCGCTCAGGGCGACGTCGGTTCGGCGGGCGCGTGGGCGGCCGTCGGGGCCGCGGTGCTGTCCGCGGCCGGGCTGGTGGTGGTCGCCCGCCGCGCGCTGTCGGCGCCGCGGATCGTCCGGGCCGCCGTGGCCGGCGCCCTCGGCGAGACCGCCGCCGGCCGCGCCGCCTGGTCGATCCCGTGGCCGTCGATCCTGCTGCGGCCCGTGTGGGTGCACCGCCGCGATGTGGTGCGCAGCCGCGACCTCCGCTACGGCGACGCCGGCCGCCGCCAGCTGCTCGACGTCTATCGGCCGCGCACGCCCCGGTCCGGCGCCCCTGCCCCGGTGGTCGTGTACCTCCACGGCGGCGGCTACTTCAGCGGCCACAAGAACCGCGAGGGCCGGCTGATGCTGTACCGGCTCGCCGCCCGCGGCTACGTGGGTGTCAGCGCGAACTACCGGCTCCGCCCGCAGGCCACGTTCGCCGACCACCTCGCCGACCTGGACCGGGTGCTTGCCTGGGTCCGCGCGAACATCGAGGCCCACGGTGGCGACCCCGCGCGCGTCATCGTGGCCGGCAGCTCCGCCGGTGCACACCTCGCGGCCGTCCGTGCGCTCTCGCCGGCCCAGCGCGGACCCGCCGGCTGGCACGACGAGCCGGCCGCCGCCCCGGCCGCCCCTGCCGATGCGCCCAGCCCTGCCGACGCGCCCGGCCCCACGGTCGCCGCCGCTAGCACGGCCGACGGCCCGCCAGTGCTGGCGGCGATCTGCCTGTACGGCTACTACGGGCACTACTACGGCATGGGCCCGGCCGACCAGCCGGTGTCGTCGCCGCTCGGCTACGCCGCCGACGGCGCGCCGCCGGTCTTCGTGGCGCACGGCGACCGCGACTCCCTGGTGCCCGTCGCCGCCGCGCGGGAGTTCGTCGAGCACCTGCGGTCGGCCTCGCCGAACCCGGTCGTCTATGCCGAGCTCCCCGGCGCGCAGCACGCCTTCGACCTGTTCCGCTCCGTGCGGCACGAGGCCGTGATCGACGGTGTCGAGGCGTTCGTCGCGTGGGTGGTCGCCACCGCCGACGGGTCAGCGGCTCAGCGCGGTGCCACCTCCTCCGCGGCCACTGCCTGAGCCCCGCCGGCGGCCGCCGCAGCGTCGGCGGCGGGCTGGTCGAACTGGGTCCGGTAGAGCTGCGCGTAGCGGCCACCCGCCGCCAGCAGCTCCGGATGCGCACCTCGCTCGACGACGCGGCCGGCCTCGATGACAAGGATCTGGTCGGCCGCTCGGATGGTCGACAGCCGGTGCGCGATGACGACGGCGGTCCGTCCCACGAGTGCCTCGCCGAGCGCCTCCTGCACCGCCGCCTCCGAGGTGGAGTCGAGGTGCGCCGTCGCCTCGTCGAGGATCACCACGCGCGGCCGGGCCAGCAGCAGCCGCGCGATGGTCAGCCGCTGCCGCTCGCCGCCGGAGAGCCGGTAGCCGCGCTCCCCCACGACGGTGTCGAGCCCGTCGGGCAGCGCCGCCACCAACGCGTCGAGCCTGGACCGGCGCAGCACGTCCCACAACTCGTCGTCGGTGGCCGACGGCCGCGCGATGAGCAGGTTCTCGCGAATGGACTCGTGGAACAGGTGGCCGTCCTGGGTCACCATGCCCAGCGTCGCCCGCACCGACGCGGTCGTGAGGTCGCGCACGTCGACCCCGCCGATCCGCACGGCGCCGGAGTCGACGTCGTAGAGGCGCGGCAGCAGCTGGGCGATGGTCGACTTCCCGGCGCCGGACGACCCGACGAGCGCCACCATCTCGCCCGGCGCGGCCGTGAACGAGACGCCGTGCAGCACCTCGTCGCCGCCGCGAGTGTCGAGCATGGCGACCTCCTCGAGGGAGGCGATCGAGACCTCCGACGCCGCCGGATAGCTGAAGTGCACGTCGTCGAACTCGACGGAGACGGGGCCGTCGGGCACGGCTCGTGCGTCGGGCTTCTCCTGGATGAGCGGCTTGAGGTCGAGCACCTCGAACACCCGGGCGAAGCTGACCAGCGCGCTCATCACCTCGACCCGCGCGCTGGCCAGCGCGGTCAGCGGTGCGTAGAGCCGCGTGAGCAGCAGCGCCATGGATACGACCGCGCCCGCGTCGAGCTCGTCGCGCAGCGCGTAGAACCCGCCCAGCCCGTACACCAGGGCCAGCGCCAGCGCGCCGACCAGTGTCAACGCCGTGACGAAGATCCACTGCACCATGGCGGTGCGCAGCCCGATGTCGCGGACCCGCCGGGCCCGGACGGCGAACTCGGCGGACTCGCGCTCGGGCCGGCTGAACAGCTTCACCAGCGTGGCGCCGGGCGCGGAGAACCGCTCGGTCATCTGCGTGCCCATGACGGCGTTGTGGTTGGCCGCCTCGCGCTCGAGCCGCGCGAGCTTGCCGCCCATGCGCCGCGCCGGCAGCACGAACACCGGCAGCAGCACGAGTGCCAGCAGCGTGATCTGCCACGAGATGCCGAGCATGACGACGAGCGCCAGCACCAGCATGACGACGTTGCTGACGACGCCGGACAGCAGGTCGCTGAACGCCCGCTGCGCGCCGATGACGTCGTTGTTCAGCCGGCTGACCAGTGCGCCGGTGCGCGTGCGGGTGAAGAACGCGACCGGCATCTTCTGCACGTGATCGAAGACCGACTGGCGCAGGTCGAGGATCAGGCCCTCGCCGATGCTGGCCGACAGCCAGCGCTGCACCAGCCCGACCCCGGCCTCGGCGATGGCGATGACGGCGATGACCACAGCCAGCCCGACGACGTAGCGCTGCGTCGAGCCGCCGATGATGGCATCGACGACCCGGCCGGCGAGCACCGGCGTGGCCACCGCGAGGACCGCCGTCACGACGCTGAGCAGCATGAACGCGACCAGGTAACGCCGGTGTGGCTGCGCGAACCCGAAGATGCGGCGCAGGGTGGCCCGCGAGAACGGCCGGGTGTCCTCCTGCGTGTGCATGGCGTTGTAGAGCGCGTTCCATGCGGTGACTTCCATGCTCATCAGGCCGGCGCCTCCTCGGGACGGACGACGACGGCGGCGGGCTCGGCCTCGCCACCGGACGCCGGCTCGACATCGGGCCCGCCGACGCGGCGCAGCAGCACCGCCGCGAGGACCGCACCGGCCAGCACCGTCAGCGCGCTGACCACGGCCGTGGTCTGCAGCCCGTCGGTGAACGCGGCGCGCGCGGCGTCGAGCAGCGGGCCGCCGACGGAGTCGGGCAGTGCCGCTGCCACCGCGGTAGCGCCGGCCAGGGTGTCGCCGGCCGTCGCGGCGGCGTCGCCGGACAGTTCGGAGGGCAGGGAATCGCTCATGCCCGAACGGTAGACGGCGGTACCGACACTCCCGAGGATCGCCAGGCCGAGAGCGCCACCGAGCTCGTTGCTCGTCTCCGACGCGGCCGACGCCGCGCCGGCCTTCTCCGGCGGCGCCGCCCGGATCACCAGGTCGGTGCCGAGCGCGGCCGGTGGCGTGAACCCGGCGGCCATGACGCACGTCCCGGCGATCAGCATGCCGAACCCGGACGAGCCGTCGATCTGCGTCACCATCACGATGCCGACGGCGCTGACCAGCAACCCGCCGGCGATCACGTACCCCGGCCGGAACCGGGCCGCGAGCAGCGGCGCGAACATCATCCCGATCATCATCGCGCCGGTCATCGGCAGTACCCACAGCCCGGCGCGGAACGGCGACAGCCCGTGCACGAGCTGCAGGTACTGCATGACGAACAGGTTCAGCCCCATCATCGCGAACGTCGCCGTCGTCATCACGCCGAGCGTCGCGCCGAACGCGCGGTTCCGGAACAGCTCGATGTCGATGAGCGGGTCGTCCAGCGTCCGCTGCCGCCGCACGAACAGCACGGCGAACGTCAGCCCGACCGCGATCGCGGCGACCAGCAGCCAGCCGAAGCCGTCGGAGGCGAGCTTCTTGATCCCGTAGATCACCGGCAGGACGGCAGCCAGCAGCAGCACCGCGCTGAGCAGGTCGAGCCGGCCGGAGCGGGGGTCGCGGTACTCCGGCAGCAGGATCGGCCCTGCGACCAGCAGCAGCACCATCACCGGCACACCGACGAGGAACACCGAGCCCCACCAGAACGCCTCCAGCAGTGCCCCGCCGACCAGCGGCCCGATCGAGCCGCCGACCATGAAGCTCATCATCCACAGCGAGATCGCGGTGGTCCGCTGCCGGTCGTCGAGGAACATGTTGCGGATCAGCGACAGGGTCGACGGCATGAGCGTCGCGCCGGCGATCCCCATGAGCGCGCGGGCCGCGATCAGCATCTCCGCGCTGCTCGCGTACGCGGACAGGACCGACGCCAGGCCGAAGGCCGCGCCGCCGATGAGCAGCAGCTTCCGACGTCCGATCCGGTCGCCCAGCGACCCCATCGTGATCAGGAAGCCGGCGATGAGGAACCCGTAGATGTCGGTGATCCAGAGCAGTTGCGACGCTGACGGCGCCAGGTCGGCGCTCAGGTGCGGAACGGCCAGGTGCAGCACCGTCAGGTCCATGATCACGAGCATCGCCGGTAGGCTCAGGACGGCCAGTGCGGTCCATTCCTTGGCACCCGCGCGCGGCGGCGGGTGATCGGTCTCGGTACGCGGTTCGATCGTCATGCCGACGAGTCAAATACCTCAACAAAGGTTGAGGTCAAGTCCGGCGCGCCGAGATTCCCCACGCGAGCACGGTGGCCAGCAGCGTCACCGCCGCGGCGACCATCCCGGCCCGCTGCAACCCGTCGACGACGGCGTCAGTGGCGGGCCCGCTCCCCTCGCCCGCGTTCGCCACCGCGACGAGGACGGCCAGCCCCATCGCTCCGCCGACCTGCTGCGCCGTCGACCCGAGTGCGGACGCGACGCCCTGCTCACCGGCGTCGACCTCGGACCCGACCGCCGCGAAGACCGCCGGGTACGCCGTCCCCGCGAACAGGCCGAACAGCAGCAGCCCCGGCAGCAGCGCCCAGTACGTCCCGTCGCCGGACATCCCCGCGACCACCGCGACGATCGACACCGCGACCCCGGCCGTCCCCGCCACCAGCGTCATCCGCGTGCCCCAGCGGCGCAGCAGCACCGGGAGCAGCAGCCACGAGCCGGCCATCGCCAGGGCGCTCTGCGGCAGGAACCCCAGGCCGGCGGCGAGCGCCCCGTAGCCGAGCACGTCCTGCAGGTACGTCGTGTACAGGTAGTGCAGGCCGGTGACCGGGCCCATCAGCACGAAGATCAGCGCGGTCGCGGCGACGAGCGTGCGGTGCCGGAGCAGTCGCAACGGCAGTAGCGGCGTCCGCGTGCGGGCCTCGATGAGCAGGAAGACGCCGATCAGCGCCACCCCGGCGAGCACGGCACCGCCCGCCCGCGCCGACGTCCAGCCCGCCTCCGGGCCACTGACCAGGCCGAACACCACCAGCAGCGAGCCGGCCGTCGCCGTCACCGCCCCGGGGACGTCGATGCCGGACAGCCGCACGTGCCGCACGGCGTCGGCCGCCAGCAGCCGCGGCGCCGCCAGGGCGGCGGCCACCGTGAGCGGCACCATCACGCCGAACACCGACTGCCAGCCGAACACGCTGGTCAGCACGCCACCCGCGCCGCCGCCGGCGAGCGCTCCGGACGCGCCGGCGACGCCCCAGACGGCCAGCGCGCGCGTGCGCTCGGCACCCGCCGCGAACCGGGTGTTGACCAGGGCCAGCGTCGCCGGGAACAGCAGCGCGGCGCCGATCCCCTGCAGCGCCCGGGCCGCGACCAGCAGGCCTGGCGCCGTCGCCACCAGCCCCAGAACCGACGCGACGCCGAACCACGCCGCCCCGGCGACGAAGATCCGCCGCGCCCCGAGCCGGTCCACCAGCCGGCCGCCGAGCAGCAGGAACCCGCCGAAGCCGAGTGCGTAGGCGCTCACCACCCACTGCAGCGACTGAGCGGTGAAGCCGACCTCGCGGCCGATCTCCGGCAACGCGATGTACACGATGTTGAAGTCGACGGAGACGATGAAGTGCGCCAGCGCGAGCAGCCCGAGCGCGGCGGCGCCCGGAGCGGTTCTCGCGGTCGGCTGGTTGGTCAGGGTCGTCACGGCGTCCTCAGTTTCTGTTCGTGTCCTTGGTGCACGACTTGTTACTGACGCCATGATGTGTGACTATGCCGGTCAGCGGAAGGAGGCACTTTCATGTCCCAGAGGAACATCGATGTGACCCGCCAGCTCATCGCCGAGGAGGCGTGCCCGGTGGTCGAGGTCATCGACCACGTCGCCGGCAAGTGGAGCATCGGCGTCATCACCGCGGCCGCTCAGGGCCCCATCCGCTTCACCGAGCTCGAACGCGCCGTCGAGGGTGTCAGCCGGCGCATGCTGACGCTCACTCTGCGCAAGCTCGAGCGCGACGGCCTGCTCGTGCGCACGGTCTACCCGACGGTGCCGCCGAAGGTGGAGTACGAGCTCACCGACATGGCCCGCGAACTGCTCGAGACTCTGCGCCAGCTGACGGCGTGGGCGGAACGGCACCGGTTCGCGATCAGCCGCTGCCGCGAGTCCTACGACAGCGAGAACGCCTCCGTCTCGGCCTGAGCGACGCCCCGGCACCGCTGAGAACCGTGATCATGGCGCTGTTCGTGTCGCCGGAGCAGCAACATCAGCGCCATGATCCCGGCCCTGATGGGGCCCATCACCCGACCTACTTGAGCACCCCAGCGGTCAACCCCGCCTGCACCTGCTTCTGGAAGATGATGTAGACGATCAGCACCGGCAGCAGCGCGATCACCAGACCGGCGAACAGCGCCGTCCAGTCGGCCCGGAATCCGGTGCTCGCGGCCAGCGTGCCCAGCCCCTGGGCCAGCACCTTCTTGTCCGAGTCCTGCATGATCACCAGCGGCAGGACGTACTGATTCCAGTGGCCGAGGAAATTGAACAACGCGAGGCTGATCATGCCGGGCCGCGCCATCGGCAGCATGACCTTCCAGAACAGCGTGAAATGCGAGCAGCCGTCCATGATCCCGGCCTCGGCGATCGAAGTCGGGAGCGTTCGGAAGAACGCCGTCAGGAAGAACACCGTGAACGGCATCGAGAAGGCGACATAGACGAGCGCCAGACTCAGGTAGCTGTTCAGCCCGAGGAACTGCCCGACCACCGGCAACGAGCCGAGATTGCGCACGACGAAGAACATCGGGACGAGGGCGAGGAAGACCGGCAGCACGAGCCCGCCGACGAACAGGTAGTAGATGAACCGGTTACCCGGGAAGTCGTACCTGGCCAGGACGTACGCGCCCATCGCGCCGAACAGCATGGTCAGCGTCAGCGACATCGTGACGACGATGACGCTGTTGAGGAAGTACTGGCCGATGTTGGCCGCCGACCACGCGCGAGAGAAGTTGTCCCACTGAACTCCCGTCGGCATCCCGAGGGGGTCGACGCGGAACTCGCCGTTGGTCTTGAACGCGGACAGGATCGCCCACAGCAACGGCAGCGTCGTGATGAGCCCCCAGAACAGCAGGAACCCGCCGTTGAGCAGGCCGATCGCCTTCTCCCCCGCGCCGGTTCCGGGCAACCGGCCACGGTTGCCACCCCCGCCGTTGCTGTCGCCGGACACGCGCGGCGGCGCTTGCGTCGTCGTCATGCGAGTTCCACCCTCTCCCGCCGCAGTCCGCGCATGAACACGATCGAGACCACCATGGTCAGGATGAGCATGAGCACGCCGATCGCGGCGGCGTAGCCGAAGTCGGCCTCGGAGAACGCCTCGCGGTACATCGCGATGCCCAGCACGTCGCCGGCGCCCTGCACGCCGCCGTTGATGCCGAGCATGATGTGCACCGTCGCGAACCCGTCCATCGCCTGAATCGCCATGTACACCCAGCCCACCTGCACCGTGTCCCACACCAGCGGGACGGTGATCTTGCGGAACGTGGTGAGCCGACTGGAGCCGTCGAGCAGCGCGGCCTCGTAGATGTCGCGCGGGATCGACTGCATCGCCGCGGAGAACAGCACCACGTAGAAGCCGACGAACGACCACGTCATGACGAGGACGACGATCCAGATGAGGTAGTTCGGCTCGGCCAGCCAGAGCCGTTGCAGGCCGCCCAACCCGACGGCGCCGAGCACCCGGTTGAGGATGCCGCCCGCGTTCTCCGGCGCGAACACGTACTTGAAGACGATGCCGATGATCGCGACGGAGAGCACCTGCGGGAAGAAGTACACGACCTTGTAGATCGACGCCCCGCGCACGCCGGTCACCGCTCCCCCGCGTCTGCGCCCGCCGACATTGAGCATCGACGCGAAGAACAGGCCGAGCAGCAGGGTGAGGACGGGCACGACGAGCACCAGGATCAGGTTGTTGCGCAACGCTGTTCGCAGTTGGTCGTCGTGCCACATCGCCACGTAGTTGTCGAACCCGATGAAGGTCTGGGACGACGTGAAGCCGCTCCAGTCCGTCATCGAGATGTAGATGGCCTGGATGTACGGCGACAGCATGTAGATCGCGTAGATCCCGACCGGGGGCAGCAGGAAGGCCAGGATGAAGGGATACTTGCCGTGCCGCATACCTGTGCCCCTACGACTCGCGGGTCTGCTTGGTGATGGAGTCGTCGTCGCGGATGGTCGTGGCGACCGCCTCGCACTGCTCCACCCACTGGTCGACGGTGATCTCGGCGCGCAGCAGCGCGGCGGTCACCTGGTCGATACCGGGGTTCTCCATCGTCGGATACCACACCGGGTAGAACCAGTTGACGACGTTGGTGCCGGCGGCCTGCAGCGCGGCCTGCGCCGACGACAGCCCAGGCGCGTCGATCTGCACGCCGTCGGAGGCACCGACCACCGCGGTGAGGCTGGTCACGCGCTCGCTGAAGCCGCGCGCAGCGTCCATCGACAGCATGACGCGCATGTACTCCATCGCCGCCAGCGGGTTCTTCGCATCTGCCGGGATGATGTACGGCTCGCCCGCGGTGGCCCGGACGGTCTCCAGCGGCATGACGGCGTCGGGCGACAGCAGCGGGTCGGGCATCATCGCCAACTCGAACGTCTCGTTCTCGGCGATCGCGTCGGCCTCCTCGTTCTCCAGCCAGGAGCCGGACGGGCAGAAGACGGCCTGGCCGCGCGCCCAGAGACCCTGCGCGTCGCGGAACTCCATGCCCTCGACACCCGGCAGGAAGTAGCTGTTCTCGGCCAGCTGGCGGATGGCGGCCGCCGACTCCTTCACCGCCTCGTTGCCCCAGGCGCCCGGCTCCAGGTTGTCGATGGCGACGAGGATCTCCGGGCCGGCGAGCTTGGCGGCCATCGCCAGCAGCGGCCAGTTCATGTACCGCGGCGCCGTGACGCCCTGGTAGACCCACGGCGCGATGCCGGCGGCAGCGATGTCGGCGCAGACGTCCATCATCTCCTGCCACGTCGTCGGCACCGGCCAGCCGTTCTCGTCCATGAGCGTCTTGTTGTACCAGGTGCCGAACACCGTGAACGCGTAGTTGAAGACGTACGGGGTGCCGTTGAACGTGCCGGACTCGATGGTGCCCGGGAGCAGGCTGTCGCGCACTGTCACGTTCGGGTCGTCCCAGCTGGGCGCGTCGTACAGCGGCGACAGGTCGTACAGCAGGCCGTCCGCCACGAGTGTCGCGGTGTCCATCTGCCCGTCGCCGGAGTTGTTGACGAAGTCCGGCGGGTCGCCGGCCACGAAGCGCGGCTGCAGCTCCGCGCCGATGTCGACGGCCGCGCGGTGTTCGATGGTGACGTCCGGCCACCGCTCGGCGAACATCGGCTGGTGCAGCTCGGTCGCGTAGGCGTCGCCGAAACCGCCGTCGAAGATGTAGATCTCCAGCGGCTGGTCGGTGGGAATGCCGAGCGGGTTGTCGTCCGACACGTCACCCGTCGGAGCCGGGGAGGCGGCGTCGTCGTCATCGTCGCCGCCGCCCGTCGCGCAGGAGGCGAGGAACGCGCCACCCGGCCCGAGGGCCACGCCGGTGAGCGCGACGCGTTGCAGAAACGTCCGGCGGTCCGTACCTGCCGCCGCAGGGGTGCGTTCGATGCTGCTGGACATCGTGAAGCCTCTCCTGACTGTTGTGTGTGGGTCCGGCGAATCCTCAGCCACCACGACGGATGCGGCCCGCGTAGCGCTGCAGCAGGCCGTCGTTGTGAACGTCTCCTCCGGGGACGTTGGCGGAGAGATAGACGGGCGGGGTGTCGCCGGCCTCGAGGAGCCGGCGGACGACCTCCGCCGTGAGCAGCTGCGCGAGCAGTGCCGCGGTGATGGACGAGACGGCGCAGACCGCGCCGCCTCCGGGCAGCGGCAGGACGGCGTCGCCGAACGGCCCGCCGTTGTCGAGGACGACGTCGGCGAAGTCGGTGAGCTTGCGCCCCGACGGGTGCCGTGACTCGACCTGCTCGCTGTGCTGCAGGGACGTGATCGCGATGACGGAGTGGCCGTTCTTGCGGGCGACCTCCGCCATGCCGACGATGCTGCCGTTGATGCCGGAGTTCGACGCGATGACGAACACGTCGTTCGCCTCGATCGGCGCGAGGTCGTAGAGCCGCTGCGCCAGCGACGGGTCGCGTTCGGTGCGCGGGTCGAGGATCGTCTCGGGGGCCTCTCCGCCGTACATGACCAGGTCGGCCAGCGCGATCCGGTTGGTCGGGATGAGCCCGCCGGCCCGCCCGGCGATCTCCATCGCCGTCGCCTGGGAGTGCCCGGTGCCGAACGCCTGCACCACCCCGCCGTCGCGCACCGCCCGGGCGACGATGTCAGCCGCACGGTGCACCCCCTCGAGCTGCGTCGTGCTGACGCTGTCGAGGATCTCCGTGAGCCGGGCCAGGTAGGCCGGCGCGCTGACGTCGTTCACCGCTGCTCCTTCTTCAGTGCGCGCGCCGTCTCGGGGCTGACGGCGCGGTGTGCGCTGACCGCCTGCGCGGTCAGATTGAGGGCGACCCCCGTGGTCTCGTAGCGCCGCTGCGCGACCGCCACGTAGATCAGGTCGAGCACGATCAGCTGCGGGTGCCGGGCCGCCAGGGCGTCGGGCCGGAACGTCGTCTCGTGGATGGCGGTCGTGAGGACGATGTCGGCGACCTCGGCGAGCGCGGAGTTGCGGTAGCTCGTCAGCGCGACGGTCGTGGCGCCCCGGCTGCCGGCCGCGGACAGCATCTCGACCGTCTCGTAGGTGGCGCCCGAGTGCGACACGGCGATGGCGACGTCGCTCGGGCCGAGCAGCGCGGCACTGGTGAGGCCGACGTGCACGTCGCTCCAGGACCACGTCGGGATGCCGATGCGGTGCAGGCACAGCTGCATCTCGCCCGCGACCAGGGCGCTGCCGCCGATGCCGTAGACCTCGACCCGGCCGGCGTTCGCGATGGCGTCGGCGGCCCGCTCGACCTCGGTGAGGTCCAGCTGGGCGGCGGTCTCCTGGATGGCCCGCAGGTCGGCCGTCGTGATGAGGTCGAGCATGGCCTGGAGGGAGTCCGTCGGCAGGATCTCGCGGCCGATGTCGATCTCCCAGCCGGCGACCGCCGACGAGCGGCCGGTCTCCTCGGCCATCGCCAGCCGGAGGTCGGCATAGCCGGGCAGCCCCAGCGCGCGGCAGAACCGGGTCACCGTCGCCGCCGACGTCCCGCTCCGCTCCGCCGTCTCCAGGATCGTCGCCCGCGCGACGACGGCGGGCGCGGACAGCACCTGCTCCCCCACGCGCTGCAACGCGGCGGGCAGGTCGGGCAGCGCTGCCCGGATCCGCATCAGCACGGAATCGGCCGGCGACCCGGCCTCGGGCACTTCCGCGGTGGGTAGTGTCCCTTCCGCCACACGACCTCCCGGCGTGGTAGTCAGTTTCGTCTGCGACCCTCTGGGGCGTAGTGGTGAGAATTCTTTCTACCTTTGGCTGGAAGTCAAGAGTTTGAGGCGAGTTTTCGGAAGCGTGACCCACCCGCAGCCTGGGCGAGACCGGGCGGAAAGGATTTTCGTGCGGACCACGGAGGCGCCACTCACGCTCGGCCTGGACATCGGCGGCACGTCCACCCGGGCGGTCGTCATCGACGGTGCCGGGCGCCGTCTCGGGACCGGCCGGGCGGACGGCGCCAACGTCACGTCGCACGCGCTGGCGAAGGCGCTGGACGCGGTGGCGGCGGCGGTGGCGGCGGCGCTGGCGCCGGTGGACCCGGCGCGTGTCGAGGCGGCGGTCATCGCGACCGCCGGCGATCACCACCTCACCCGGCCGGAGGTCGCCGCGCAATTCTCCTCACTGTGGCAGAAGGTGGGCCTGACCTGCGGCTATCGCGTGGTCGCGGACGCAGTGGGCGCGTTCGTGTCGGGGACGCCGTCGCCTGACGGCACGTTGGTGCTCTCCGGCACCGGCGCCATCACCGCGCGGTTCGCCGACCGATCCCCCGTCCAGATCGTCGACGGGCATGGATGGCTGCTGGGCGACTTCGGGTCGGGGTTCTGGATCGGGCGCGCGGCGGTCCAGGCGACTCTGGCCGCGCTGGATCGCGGCGACGTCCCGGGGCCGCTCGGGCTGGCGGTGGCCCGGGAGCTGACCGGTCGCACCGACGCGCCGTCGCGCACCGCGACCAACGACATCGTCCTGGCGGTCCACGAGCGGCCGCCGGTCGCGTTGTCGGCGTTGGCGCCGCTGGTGACGGCGAACGCGGGGATCGACCCGGAGGCCGACCGGATTCTCGCGGGTGCGGCCGGCCACCTGCTCGCCGCCGCGGGCGTCGTGCGGGGCGATGACGACGCGACGCCGATCGTGCTCGCCGGGTCGCTGCTGACGACCGGCACCCCGCTGGCGGCGTTGGTCCGCTCGGGTCTCGCGGCGACCTGGCCCGACGCGGTCGTCGGGCTGGCACTCGACGGTGCCGCCGGCGCGGCGTGGCTCGCCGCCCGGCTGCTGGACCCGGCCGGAGCGGATCGTCTGCATGGCGCCCTGTTCGGCTGAGGATGCCCCACCTGCCGGGCCGGCGCGGTCGATCATCCAGGATCAGTGGCGCCGGGACGCCACGGATCCTGGATGAGGTCGCCGGCTCCCCGGAGCACGCTCAGTCGGCGTCGCACCTCAGCGCCACGTCGACGATGCTCGGGCCAATGGCGGGCGGCCGCACCCGCCGGGTGTCGGTCTCGTAGCCGTCGGCCGTGGTGGTGACGGTGAGCGGCATGTCGGCGCGGTCGATCCAGCGCAGGAACCGGCCGTCGCGGTCGGTGCGGACGGTGGTGTCCGTCGTCCGGCCGTCGACCAGCACGTCGGCTCCCGGAACCGGCGTCGCGCCGGCGTCGGGTTCGCCGTCGCCGCAGGCCACGCTGGTCACCGTGCCGATGAGGGCGCCCCAGCGGCGGGGCACGTCGACCGTGAGCGTGATGTCGACGGGGGCGACGGTGTACGGGGTGTCTTCGCGCACCCAGAGCCCGCCCTCGTAGGTGCCGGGCTGCGCGACCTCCGCCGCGAGACGAAGCGTGACCTGTGTCGACTCCCCCGGCTCGAGCACGGTGGCGCCGCCGTCGACCGTCAGCCACGGCACGTCGGCCGGCCGGCAGTCGCCGTAGGTGGGGAGCTGGTCGACCGTGGTGACCGGGAAGAAGCCGGTGCGGTCGCTGCCGCCGACCCGGTTCAGCCCGCACGTGCTGCCACTGCGGTACAGCACGTGCGCCGGCGCCGGCAGGTCGAGCCAGGCGTCGGTGCCGGAGTCGTAGGCCCAGCTCTCGTTGGTGATGGCGCTGCCGTCGTAGCCGCCGGCCACGATCAGTTCGTCGGACGCGCCGGTGTAGGCCATGCCCCAGCGCGCGGCGGGGAGGTCGGCGACCCGGGACCAGGCGTCGGTGGCGGGATCGTAGGCGTACGTGTGGTCACTGATGCGGCCGTCGCGCTGGATGCCGCCGGCGCAGATGACCCGGCCGTCGATGCCGGCGCACGCCTGCCGCGACGTGGTGATCGGGTATGGCGCGAGCGTCGCCCACGTGTCCGCCGCCGGGTCGTAGCGGTAGACGGTGTCGCGGCCGCAGTTGTTGTCGCAGCCGCCGACGACGTACAGCTGGTCGTCGAGCACGGCCCGCCCGGCGCCGTAGACCGGCATCGGCGCGTTGGCCCGAGCGGTCCAGCGGTCGGTGTGCGGGTCGTACGCCCAGGTGTCGGTCTTGGGCCGCTGGTCGCTCCACGCCCCGCCGGTGACATAGAACAGGTCGCCGATGACCGCGCCGCTCGCGGCCTCGCGCGCCTGCGGCAGGTCGGCGATCGGCTCCCAGCGCAGCGACTTCGGGTCGTACGACCAGCCCGCGCTGACCCAGTCGAGGACCCCGGTGCCGCCGATGCCGCCGACGGAGAACAGCCGCCCGTTCAGCTCGCCGACCGCGTTGTCGAGAACGGGGATCGGGTACGCCGCGACATCGGTCCACGGCCCGTCACCGGACGGCGGCGCAGCTGCGCCGGCGGTCTCCGCCGCGCCGGCCGCCGCCGGATCGAACCCGAGTGGCGACGCGTCGCCCTCGACCCGGACGATCGGCGCGCCCGGCGAGGCGGCGATCTCGGCCCGGCCGGTGGTGCTGCCGTCGGGCCGCAGGACGGTGCTGTCGCCCTGCCGCTCGGTCAGCTGCAGCGCGACCGGCGCGGTGCCGGTGTTGGTCAGCGTGACGGTGTGCTCTTCCGCCGCACCCAGCTCGAGCGCCGCGTCGACCGCGTCGGACACCTCGAGCCGGCCGGCGGTCAGCGCGATGTCGTGCCTGGTGACGCCTCCGGCAGCGACGTCGACCGTGGCCTCGCCGCGAGCGTACCGGCCGGCGTCGGCGACGAGCCGTGGCGACGTGCCGGCCGCGAACAGCGCGTAGAAGCCGTCGGGCAGCGCTGGGTCGTCGGCCGTCGCGGCGGACAGGACGGGGTCGAGCGGCGCCGCGGCGTCGGCCACCCGGGCGCCGGTGATGGGCGCGCCGGTGTTGGCATCGGTGACGTCGCCGATGATCAGGCCGCCCTCGACCGGCGCGCACTCGCGGCTGCCCACGTACACGTCGTCGAGCTGCCAGGAGTACGAGCTGTACCGGGCGTTGTGGTAGTGGAACCGCACCTGGACGGCGGACTGCCCGGCGGCCTGCGGAATGGGGATGGTCTTGTCGGCGCCGCGGCGTTCGTCGACGCGGGTCTGGCTCAGCACGGTCTGCCAGGTGGCTCCGCCGTCGAGGCTGAGGTCGACGTCGGCGATGTCGCCGAGCTGGATCAGCGCCTGCCGGAAGCCGATGACCGGCGCGGCGTCGTCGCTCAGGTCGTAGACCGGCGTGGTCAGGGTGGTGTCGATGTAGAGGCCGAGGCCGGGGCTCTGCACGCTGGCCGACGCTTCGCTGCCGCCGGTGAGGTTGCCTTTGTCGTAGGGGTCGTCGAAGGCCCAGACCTCGCCGCTGTCGTTGCCGTCGGTGACACTCCAGCCGCTGGGCAGGCCGTGGTCGAAGTCGGCGCCGCCACCGGTGTAGGCGTAGGCGTAGCCGGCGGTCGTGCAGCGGTCGTCGACGCGGGTGAGCGCGACGTCGGCGGTCACGTCGCGGTCATCGGCGACGACGGTGGCGGTGCCCGGCTGGTAGCCCGCGTACTGGGACGAGACGGTCAGCGTGTACGACGTGCCGACCGGGACGTCGATGGAGTAACGGCCGTCGCCGGGTGAGGTGTGGACGGTGCCGCCAGGCATGCCGTCGACCGTGACCTGCGCGTACAGCGGCCAGCCCTGCCCGGAGCCGTCGGTGACCCGGCCGCTGACGGTGACGGTGTCTTGCCGTTCCAGCGCGAGGTCGAGGGCGACGGTCCGGTCCTCGGCGACGTGCACCGACGCCGTCCGCGGCACGTACCCGAACGCCGTGGCGGTGACCTCGTAGTCGCCGACTCGCAGCGGGACGGTGTACGTGCCGTCGTCGCCGGTGGTCCGCCGGCGCTCGACCGGCCCGGTGACGGTGATGACCGCGCCCGGGACGGGGTCGCCGGTGCCGGCGTCGGTGACCGTGGTGACCAGCGTGCCGGTCTCGCCGACGGGCGCGGAGTCGAGCAGGGCCAGGGCGTCGAGGCGGCCCTCGCCGAACACGTTGTTGTCGGCGTCGGTGCCGCCGCACTCGTCGCTCGCGGTGTCGCGGGCGGTGCCGTCGAGCAGGTCGATGGTGGTCTCGACGTCGCCGACCAGCGCCGGCGCCGCCGACCACGCCAGCGCGATGGCCCCGGCGACGTGCGGCGCCGCCATGGACGTGCCGTCGGCGTCGACGTAGCCGCCGCCCGGCCAGGCGGACCGGACGTCGACTCCGGGAGCCGACAGGTTCGGCTTGATCTCGCCGTCCTGACCGGTCCCGCGGCCGGAGAAGCCCGCGATCGAGTCGGTGACGTCGTAGGCGCCGACGGAGTAGTTGACCGTGCGGCTGCCCGGCGAGCTGGACGTCAGGCAGCGCGGGCCCAGGTTGCCGTTGGCCCAGACGGCGAAGATGCCCGACGCCGCCCAGGCGCGGCTGATGTCTTCCATGAACGGGTCGGTGGACGGCAGCTGACTCCCCCACGAGTTGTTGACGACGTGGGGTCGGCGGGCGGCGTCGGGGTGGTCGCCGTGCGGATCGGTCGGCTCGAGCAGCCACTGGCCGGACGCGATGAGCGCTTCGTCGGTGCAGCAGCCGTTGGTGGCGATCCAGCGTGCGCCCGGCGCGACCCCGATGGCGCTGCCGCCGGCGTCGTCGCCCGCCATGGTGCCCATGGTGTGGGTGCCGTGGCCGTGGTCGTCGCAGGGCGCGCCGTCGCACACCCCGCGTGCGTCGAACCAGTTGTAGGCGTGGTCGAACGTGCCGTCGGGGTTGGCGCCGCGGTACTGCCCGACCAGTGCCGGGTGGTCGTACTGGACGCCGGAGTCGATGCTCGCGACGGTGATGCCCTGGCCGGTGGCGCCGTACTGGTCCCAGACGTCGTCGGCGTTGATGTTCGCGATGCCCCATTCGACGGCGTCGGCGGCGGCGCGTGCCTGCTGGGCCGGCGTGGTGTCGGGGTCGGGCAGGTCGTAGGCGCGGGCCGGGTGCAGGGAGTCGACCTCGGGCTGCGCCGTCAGCTCGGCGGCCAGCTCGGCGGTGCCGTCGGGGATGCGGATGGCGTTGGTGGCCCAGAACGCCTCGTACCGCACGCCCTCGGCGTCGAGCCGGGCGCGGATGGCGGCCTGGCTGCTCTCGGCGGTCTGCCGCAGCGCCTCGGCGACGGCCGTGCCGCGCTCGGTCCAGTCGGTGAGGGCGGCCGCCGCGGCGAGGTCGGCGCGGTCGTCGAAGCGGACCCACAACTCGGCGGTGTCGGCGGCGGCCAGCTGGCGGCGCAGCCCCGGCTCGATGGTGGCGGGGGCGTCGGCGGCCGGCGCAGGGGCGCCGTCGCTCGTGGCCGCGTCGTCCGGCGGCGTGGCCACCACCGCTCGGGGCGCCGGACCGGCTGCCGCCGTCGCCGCCGGGGCCGGGAGAAGAGCCGCCGCGAGCACCAGGGCACCCACGACGCCCGCACCGAGCCGCACCTGCTTGCTCATCGACCTGACCTCCTACGACGCCTGATGGTGCTGGTGACCTTACGGGCGGAAACGGGCGGTTTCGGGGTCACGATCGGGGCAGTTCGCGGGCAATCGGAGAATGTCGTCCACATCTTGTACGACGTGTTTGACGCGGTGGGTCACACGGGGTCACCATTGGCGCAATCCCGGCACGCTCCACACCCCCCGGAGGCGCGTGTGCACACCGAATCGCTCCTTGAAGACCTCGGTCTCACGAAGACCGAGGCGCGCATCTACCTGTGCCTGCTCGAACAGTCACCGCTGGCGGCCGGGACCATCGCCGACCTCACCGGCACGTCGCGCAGCAGCGTGTACCTCATCCTGCGCTCGCTGGTCGACAAGGGCCTGGTCGACGCCGGCGCCGGCTACAGCAGCCGGTTCCAGCCGGCCGCACCCGACGTCGCGTTCGCCGGGCTGCTCGAGCGCGGACGCGAGGAACAGCGCGAACGCGAGCACAACGTGCAGTCGGCGCTGCCCGACCTCATGCGGCGGTTCGAGGCCAGCGCGGGAGGCGATGGCGAGCTGGTCGAGATCCTGCGTACGCCCAAGCTGGTCGGCGACCGGTTCGACCGTCTGCATGCGGCCTCGCAGCAGAGCATCGACATCGTCGTGCGGCGGCCCGTCCAGCTCGGCGGCACCAACCAGCCCGAGCTCGACGCACTGTCCCGCGGCGTCCGGGCGCGCGCCGTCTACGACCACGCGCTCATGCGGCATCCGGAGGTCTCCGACAACATCGGCGCCTGGGTCCACGCCGGCGAGGAGGCGCGCGTCTTCCACGGCGACCTGCCGATGAAGTTCGCCGTGTTCGACGGACACACCGTGCTCATGCCGCTGTTCGCGCCGGGGGTCGGTGGCGTGGTCGCGTTGATCGTGCGCAGCCGGGAACTCTGCGGTGCGCTCGGGCTGCTGTTCGACACCCTGTGGGCGGCATCGATCCCCATCGATCCGGACGCCTTCAAGCACCAGCACGACCACGAGCCCGTGACCGTGGACGGCGGCCATGTCCAGTGATCCCGCGCCGGTCGTCGTGTGCATCACCAGCTCGCCCACCGAGCGGGCCCGTCTCGCCGGTCAGTTCGACGGCACCGGCATCCTCGTGCTCGCGCCCGACGCCGGGGCCGCCGGCAGCTTCCTGCGCCACCTCGCCGGAACAGGCACCGGACTCGCCGCGGTTCCGGCCCGCGTCGCGCCCGCGGCGGACGAGGTCGTCCAGGTCGGCGGGCTGGCGCTCGACCTCCCCCGTCACGAGGCGACCTGGCGCGGCCACGGGCTGCCGCTGACGCAATACGAGTTCAAGGTGCTCAGCTGCCTCGCCGGGCGGCCTGGGCAGGTGTGGACGTACGAGCAGCTGCACGAGCGTGCCTGGGGCGGCACCTACTTCGCCGGGCCGGCGGCGGTGCAGTCCGTGATCAAGCGATTACGGGGCAAGCTGCGGGCGGCGGGCGCGTCGGTCACCATCCGGGCGACGCGTGGGGTCGGGTTCCGGCTGGACGGCGGGCCGGAGCTCACGCTCGTGCGCGAGGCGCACCGGTAGCGGGCGCGGTGGGGGTTGTCTGGCCGTCGGGGCCGGGGACGCTCGGCGCGCTCTGGTCCGGGTCGCGTCGGCTCTGGTGGACGCGGACGCTCGGCGCGCCCTGGCTCGGGGCCTGGGGCGCGTCGGCCCTGGTGAACCGCGGACGCTCGGCGCGCCCTGGCTCGGGATGCGTCAGTCCCGGTAGACGGGGCTCGGCGCGCTCTGGTCCGGATCGCGTCGGCTCTGGTGAACCGCGGACGCTCGGCGCGCCCTGGCTCGGGGCCTGGGGCGCGTCGGCCCTGGTGAACCGGGGACGCTCGGCGCGCCCTGGACGACTGAGTTCGAACGGGCTCCGCAGTCCGCTCCGCCGGTAGGTCGCGCCGGGGTTCGCCGGAGCTGCCGGCATGAACGGGACACCGCACGTTCGCGATCCCCTGCTGCCCCTGCTCTGAGCGGCCGTCAGAAGGACGGGCCATCATGAGGCGTTCTGGTGCATCACGAGGCATGCATGCCTGGTAGAGCGGGAGAACGCCTGGTGTCGTACGCGATCGTTGATGATCAGCGACGTCCACGCACGGGCCGCTGCCCGGTTCACGTCAAGGCACACAACGGCGGGCACCATGGTCCCGAGGCACGGCGCGCTCCAGCCCCACCGTCGATCGGACTCACCCACCTGGGCCGGGTACATCGGCCCCGTGGATCGGGACTGGCCGCGGACCGGGACCGGCGGGCGTCGCCGCATGCACAGGCGACCGAAGCCACGCCGATGGGCGGACATGGAGACGCGGGCTCCGGACTGCCCGGAACCCGCGTCCCATCACGATCAGAGCGGCCCGAGCGGCCGCTACCAACCGACGCCCGAGTCGCCCGCCCGAGTCGCCCGCCCGGGTCGCCCGCCCGGGTCGCCCGCCCAGGCCAGCCTCCGAGACCAGCCAGCGAGGCAGGCCGCTCGGCTCGACCGGGCTCAGCCGCCCAAATCGGGCTGCCCCGTTCGGGTCGCCCGGGTGGGGCCGCCCACCTCCGACCGCCCACGTCGGGTCGCCGCCCGGGCCGCCCACCTCCGACCGCCCACGTCGGGTCGCCGCCCGGGCCGCCCACCTCCGACCGCCCACGTCGGGTCGCCGCCCGGGCCGCCCACGTCGGGCAGCCCACCTCCGACCGCCCACGTCGGGGCCGCCCAGATCAGCGGCCGGAGCCAGCCGCCCGGGTGAGAGCAGCCGGGCTCAGCCGTCGAGGCCGGGCGTCGGGAACCGGCCGGTGAGCTCGGTGACCTCGCCGCGTACCCGGGCGATCACCGCGGCCAGAGCGTCGGCGTCGGAACCCGCCGCCGCGGTGACGACCTCGTCGAGCCAGCGGCCGACTTCGCGCATCTCAGCATCGCCCATGCCGCGGCTGGTCAGAGCGGGCGTGCCGATGCGCAGGCCGGACGGGTCGAACGGCTTGCGGGGGTCGAACGGGACGGTGTTGTAGTTGGTCTCGAGGCCGGCCACGTCGAGCGCCTGCGCGGCGGGCTTGCCAGCGACGCCCTTGGAGGTGAGGTCGATGAGGATCAGGTGGTTGTCGGTGCCACCGGAGACGAGGTCGAACCCGCGGGCCAGCAGTTCGTCGGCGAGGGTGGAGGCGTTGGCCACGACCTGGTGGGCGTAGTCCTTGAACTCCGGCTGGGCCGCCTCACCGAGCGCCACCGCGATGCCGGCGGTCGTGTGGTTGTGCGGGCCGCCCTGCAGGCCGGGGAAGACCGCCTTGTCGACCGGCTTGGCGTACTCGTCGGTGGTGAGGATCATCGCGCCGCGCGGGCCGCGCAGGGTCTTGTGCGTCGTGGTGGTGACGATGTCGGCGTGGCCGATCGGGGTGGGGTGCGCGCCGCCGACGACGAGACCGGCGATGTGCGCGATGTCGGCGACGAGGACGGCGCCGACCTCTTGGGCGATGGCGGCGAAGCCGGCGAAGTCGATGGTGCGCGGGATGGCGGTGCCGCCGCAGAAGATCAGCTTCGGCCGCTCGGCCAGCGCCAGCTCGCGGACCTGGTCGAGGTCGATGCGGCCGGTGTCGCGGCGGACGTCGTACTGCACCGGGCGGAACCAGGTGCCCGTGGCCGAGACCTTCCAGCCGTGGGTGAGGTGCCCGCCCATCGGCAGCGACATGCCCATGACGGTGTCGCCGGCGCTGGCGACCGCGAGGTAGACGGCGAGGTTGGCCGGCGAGCCGGAGTACGGCTGCACGTTGGCGTGGTCGGCGCCGAACAGCGCCTTCGCCCGCTCGACGGTGAGGGTCTCGAGCTGGTCGATGATCTGCTGGCCCTCGTAGTAGCGGCGGCCGGCGTACCCCTCGGAGTACTTGTTCGTCAGAACCGTGCCGGTGGCCTCGAGCACGGCGGAAGAGACGTAGTTCTCGGACGGGATGAGCTTCAGTGTCTGCTGCTGCCGCTCTTCCTCGGCCGTGATGAGCGCGGCCACCTCGGGGTCGGCGGACTGCAGCGCAGGGCGAACGTTCGTGGTCATGGCGAGAGCCACATCCTCTCGATGTGTCGGTGTCTCCCGAGGCACCCAGGCGCGCGGTGCCACGGACGTCCGCTCCCCGGTGGTCGGTTCCACCCGTGCCCGGTGACCCGGGCCGCTGCGCCAGTCGCGACGGGCATCACTCTAACGGGTCGGCCGGTTCCTCGGGCGCCGCGTGGCCGGACCAGTGCGCCACCGCCATCTCGGCCTCGACTCGCCAGCCGAGCCGCTCGTAGAGCTTGCGCCCCTCGGCCGACGCGACCAGCAGCCCGCTGCGCGCGCCGCGCTCGCGGGCCGACGTCGTCAGCGCGCCCATGACGACCGCGCCGAGGCCACGCCGCCGGTGCTCCGGCACGGTGAAGATGCGGTCGGCGACGGCGTCGGCAGCATCGTCGCCGCTCAGGGCGAGGTGCCCCTTCGCGGCGAGCGTGTGGGACTCGCCGCCCGTCGTCACGACCTCGGCGACCAGGATCGGATGGCGCCCGCTCAGCCACAGCTCGTAACCGTCCGGTGCGTGGGCCGCGGGGTGGTCGTCGAGCGGGCGAGACATCAGCCACTCCGGCGCGTGGACGGTGAATCCGGCGGCGGCCGCGGCCGCCTCGGTGCGCGCGCGGTCGGCGGTCGGGGCGGTCAGCCACTGGCTCGGCCCGCCGAGCCGCGCGGCCGCGTCGGAGTACAGGACGGGGTCGGACGACAGCAGGATCGTCTCGGTGACGCGCTCGGGCAGCCCGATGCGGACGGTGACGGCGTCGCCGCCGACGGCGCTGCGATAGTCGCGCGCCGTCACCCAGCCCGCGTGCCAGCGCAGCAGCACGTCGCGCAGAACCCCGTCGTCGCTCACGGCCCCTCCCCTGCGGTTAGCCTGGCCTCGTGGCCGGCATCCATCCGTACCTCGACCGTCCCGGCCCGCTCGCGCTGGCCCATCGCGGATTCTCCCGCAACGGCCTCGAGAACAGCATGGCGGCCTTCGCCGCGGCTGTGGAACTGGGCTACGGGTACGTCGAGACCGACGTGCACGCGACGGCTGACGGGGTGGTCGTGGCATTGCACGACGCGACGCTGGACCGGGTCACCGACCGGACCGGCGCGGTCGCCGAACTCCCGTGGTCCGAGGTGCGCGAGGCGCTGATCGGCGGCGTCGAGCCGGTGCCCGCGCTCGAGGACGTGCTGGGGACCTGGCCGGAGTTGCGGGTCAACATCGACGTGAAGTCGGCCGGTGCCGTGGCGCCACTGGCCCGGGTCCTGGACCGCACGCGCGCGCACCACCGCGTCTGCGTCGCCTCCTTCTCCGACGCCCGGCGGCGGGCCGTGGTGCGCCGCGTCGCCGCGCCGGTGGCGACATCGGCCGGGCAGACGCTGATCGCGGCGTTCGTCGCACTCGCGTCCACGCCCGTGCTGCGCCGCTTCGCCGGCACGGCCCTGCGCGGCGTCGACTGCCTGCAGGTGCCGGCCCGCTTCCGCGGCATCGAGGTGGTGACGCCCGCGACGGTGGCCGCCGCACACGCCGCGGGCACGCCGGTGCACGTGTGGACCGTGAACGAGCCGGCCGAGATGCGCCGCCTGCTCGACCTCGGCGTCGACGGGCTCATCACCGACCGCGCCGACCTGCTCCGCGACGTGCTGGAGTCGCGCGGTCAGTGGCACCGGGGAGGGTGAGGAGCCGTCAGCCGCGGTCGAGGTCGGCGAGCACGTCGGCGAACCACTCGATGCCGGCGACGCTGTTCGGGTCCAGCCAGACCTGGATGTGCCCCACACCCGCGGCGGCGTAACCGCGGAGGGTCTCGGCGACCTCGGCCGGATCGCCGGTGATGGCGCGGCCCCGGCCCGCACGCAGCAGGTCGTTCCCCGGGTGCGAGGCAGCGTCCGGCAGGTCGACCTGCAGCGCGGCCGAGCGCCGCAGCGTCGCGGGGTCGCGCCCGGCCGCCCGGCAGGCGTCCTCGCCGCGCGGCAGCACCTCGACGAGGTCCTCGACGCGCTGGTGCCACGGGATGTTCCACTCGTCGGCGTAGGTCGCGAGGATCCGCAGCATCCGCGGCCGCAGCGCGCCCACCATGATCGGCGGACCGTCCGGGCGCGGCCCGCGCGGGCGCAGTTCGCAGTCGCGGATCGTGTGGAACCGTCCCTGGTGGTCGATGCGGCCGGTGCGCAGGAGGGTGTGGATGATGCCGATCTCCTCCTCGAACCGGCTCACCCGGTGGTCCCAGCTGTCGTAGCCGAACGCCGGGAACTCGGCCTCGTGCGAGCCCGCTCCGAGCCCGAGGACGACCCGCCCGCCGCTGATCTCCTCGACGGCGTCGACCGTCTTGGCGAACTGGGCCGGGTTGCGCCACGGGGTGACGGTGACGAGCGTGCCGAGCTCGACCCGGCTGGTCACGGCCGCCAGCGCCGCCATGAGCGACCAGCACTCCGTGACGCCGAACTCGGGCGTGTCCGGGAACCGGTACAGCAGGTGGTCGGCGGCCCACAGCGAGTCGAACCCGGCGTCCTCGGCCGCCGTCGCCATGGCGGCGAGGTCGGCCCAGCGGGCCGTCCCGCCGAGGTAGGAGCCTTCCAGGTGGGGCAGCAGCAGGCCGACCTTCACCGGCCGCCGGCCCGCGGGCTCAGGCACTGAACCAGGCGCTGCGGCGGATCTCGCGCATCGCGCCGCGCCGGGTCGACGGCTCGAGGCGGTGGATGTAGACGATGCCGTCGAGGTGGTCGGTCTCGTGCTGCAGGCAGCGGGCCAGCTCGCCGTCGCCCTCGACGCGCAGCGGCTCGCCGTCGGCGCCGACGCCCTCGACGGCGGCCCAGGCGGCGCGCGTCGTCGGGAACCAGAGGTTCGGCACCGACAGGCACCCCTCCTCGCCGCCCTGCTCCCCTTCGGTCGCCACGAGGACGGGGTTGAACACGACGCCGCGCTGGCCCTCGAGGTCGTACGAGAACGCCCGCAAAGGCACCCCGATCTGCGGGGCCGCCACACCCGCCCGGCCGGGCAGGTCCAGCGTGTCCAGCAGGTCCTGGGCCAGCGCCCGGCTCGCCTCGCCGAACTCCGTCACCGGGTCCGCCACCGTCCGCAACACCGGGTCGCCGTAGAGCCGGATCTCCCGCACCGTCACGTCGTCGTCTCCTCATCACTCGTTCACGGCCACGACATCGTGTCGTCTGGCCAGGACCGCCCCGCACCCGATACCGTCCGCGCGTGACCGACGTCCTCGCCCCGTCCGGCCCGCTGGCCGACCCCGTCGAGCGGGCCAGGGAGCACCGAGCATGGTACTTCTACGACTGGGCGAACTCGGCCTTCGTCACCACGACGGCCACCGTGTTGTTCGGTCCGTACCTGACGGCGGTCGCAGAGACGGCCGCGTGCGGTGAGGCCGGGACCACCGCCGATCCCTGCCGCGGCGACCTGTCCGTGCTGGGCATCCCGATCGCCGCCGGGTCGGTCGCCGCGTACACCGTGACGTTCGCGACGATCCTCTCCGCGTTGCTGCTGCCGGTCGTCGGTGCCATCGCCGACCGCACGGCGAAGAAGCGGCACCTCATGGCGGGGTTCGCGTGGACGGGGTCCGCGGCGGCCGCGGCGATGGTCTTCGTCGCTGGGGCGAACTGGCAGCTGGGCGCGTTCCTGCTGGTCATCGCCTCAATCTGCCTCGGTTCCTCGATGGTGGTGTACGACGCGATCCTCGTGCAGATCGCCCACGAGGACGACCGTGACCGCGTGTCGTCGCGCGGCTGGGCGTTCGGCTATCTCGGCGGCGGCCTGCTACTGGCACTGAACCTGGCGCTGGTGACGCTGGAACCGTTCGGGCTGAGCCGGTCGGACACCGTCCGCATCAGCCTGCTGTCGGCCGGCGTGTGGTGGGCACTGTGGACGATCATCCCGTACCGCGGCATCCGCGACCGGCCACCCACCGGGGTCGTGCGGGTCGGCGGCAGTGCGACGCGGCAGGCGTTCGGCCAGCTCCGCGAGACGCTGCGGCACGCCCGCGGCTATCCGCAGACGCTGCTGTTCCTCGTCGCGTACATGCTCTACAACGACGGCGTCCAGACGGTCATCGCCGCGTCGTCGATCTACGGCAACCGGGAGCTCGGGCTCGGCGAGGACATCCTCATCGTCGCGATCCTCATCGTCCAGTTCGTCGCGTTCGGCGGCGCGCTGGCGCTGGGCCGCCTGGCCGACCGCTACGGCGCGAAGAACGTCGTCATGTCGAGCCTCGTGCTGTGGACGGTGGTCGTCGGCGGGGCGTTCTTCCTGCCGGTGGAGCAGGTGGTGCCGTTCCTGATCCTGGCCGTGGCCATCGGGTTCGTGCTGGGCGGCAGCCAGGCGCTGTCGCGGTCGCTGTTCAGCCTGCTCGTCCCCAAGGGCAAGGAGGCGGAGTACTTCAGCCTCTACCAGGCGGCCGAGCGCGGCACGAGCTGGTTCGGAACCCTGGCGTTCGGTCTGGCGTTCCAGTTGACAGACAGCTACCGGTGGTCGGTGCTGGTGCTGGTGACGTTCTTCATCGCCGGGCTGGCGCTGCTGTCGAAGGTGGATCTACGGGCCGGAATCGTAGCGGCGGGCAACCAGGTACCGCGGTCGGTCGCAGGTTACCGGTGAGGAACGTCACGTCGCTCAGATTGCATTATCACAGGGAACGCGGAACATTACTCTGCGGTCGTCCGTTGTCACCATGTCGTTGTGATCGCCACGACGTGACCACGACGGCGGGTAAAGGACCGACGTCTCGTCCCAGGGGCCACCGCCCCGGAAGGGTTTCACACATGTCCGAGCGTTCCACCCTGCGCGGCTCCCGCCTCGGCGCGACGAGCTACGAGGACGAGCGCGGCGTCGAGTTCGCCGAGCGCCAGACGGTCGCCTACAGCTGCACCGCCGGCCACCGCTTCGAGATGACGTTCTCGACCGAGGCCGAGGTGCCCGCGCTGTGGGACTGCCCGCGCTGCGGCTCCGAGTCGCTGCGGGTCGCCGCCGATCGTCCCGAAGAGGCCCCGGGCAAGCCGGCCCGTACCCACTGGGACATGCTCCTCGAGCGCCGCTCCCTCGAAGACCTCGAAGCCCTGCTGGACGAGCGGCTCGAGCTGCTCCGCTCCGGCCTCATCCCCGGCGCCGCCCACCTGGCCGACCGCGGCACGCGCCGTAAGAAGACCGCCTGAGCCACATCCACCCCGACACACTGAGCCCGCGCCCGTCCCCCGTTGGTTCCGGGGGCCGGGTGCGGTTCTGCGTGCGGAACCGCACCCGGAGTTGCGACGGTTCGCCGTCCGCTGCTGCCCCATTCTCTTGCCGCGAACGAGCCATGATCATCAAGGATCGCCTACCTCACCAGGCGTTCTCCCCCTCCACCAGGCATGCATGCCTCGCAGAGCGAACACACTCCTAGGCAAGGCCCCCGGATAGCCAGTTCTCAGGCCGCATGCGCGGCTAGGACAATGGGTAGCGGAGGAAAGGCCAACAGTCGCAGATCCCCGGTAGAACTCAGCGCTGGTCGCGCGGCGGGTCGGTGTCGACGACCTCGCCCTCGATGACGACGCCGTGCTGAACCCCAGGTCCGTCCGCCCCGCCCGGACCTGGCCGGCCGCCCAGCCCGCCCATGCCCGCACCGCGCCGCCCGGGGAACGTCCGGAACGCCGACGCCGCCAGCCGGCGACCCACGCCGCGGCGGATGGGCGGGATCAGCAGCACCAGGCCGATGAAGTCGGTGACGAAGCCGGGGAACGTCAGCAGAACGCCGGACAGGATGCGCGCGCCGGTGTCGGCCATGCGCGCCGAGGACGCCTCGACGGACTCGGGCTCGTCCTGGGGGAACCGGCCGTCGGCAGCCGCCGCGCGCAGTTCCTGCCAGGCGCGCAGGCCCTCGATGCGCAGCAACGCGACGCCGAGGACGCTGGTGCCGAGCAGCAGGAGCAGCGCCCAGCCGAATCCGACCCAGTCGGCCACCATGACCAGCGCGATCAGCTCGACCACGCCAAGGGCTAATGGGCCGAATCGTCTCACCGCCGGCTCCCTCCGACCAGGGCCCGCAGCTGCCGGGCGCGGTGGACCGCGCCCCACTGGGTGACCCGCCACAATGCTTCGCGCACGACCTTGCCGTCCATTTTCGACTCTCCTTGCTCCCGCTCGACGAACGTGATGGGGACTTCGATGACCCGGAACCCGCCCCGGACCGCCCGCCACGCCATGTCGACCTGGAAGCAATAACCTTGCGACGCCACGCTTTCGATGTCCAGTTCGCGCAGAGCGGACGCCTGGAACGCCCGGAACCCGCCGGTCGCGTCGCGCAGCGCCGTCCCCAGCGCGATGCGGGTGTACGTGTTGCCGATGCGCGAGATGGCCTGCCGTTTGTACGGCCAGTTCACCGTGCGCCCGCCGGGAACGTAGCGCGACCCCAGGACGAGGTCGGCGTTCTCGGCGGCGTGCAGCAGCCGCGGCAGCTCCTCCGGCTGGTGTGAGCCGTCGGCGTCCATCTCGACGAGGATGTCGTAGTCGCGCGCCAGCCCCCAGCCGAAGCCGGCGACGTACGCCGCGCCGAGGCCCTGCTTGCCGCCGCGGTGCAGGACGTGCACGTGGTCGTCGAGCTCGGCCAGCTCGTCGGCGATGGCACCGGTGCCGTCGGGCGAGTCGTCGTCGACGATGAGGATGTGCGCGCCGGGCACGGACGTCCGCGTGCGGTCGACCGCCTTGCCGATGGTCAGGGCCTCGTTGTAGGTCGGGACGACCACCAGGACGGAGGTCACGGCACACCTGCCTCGACGGGCGGCCGCGGCTCGTCGGCGACCGAGGCGCTGTCGCGCCGCGCGCGGCGGGCGTTGACGACCACGACGGCGACGGCACCGAGGCCGAGCGCGGTGATGACCCACTCGGGCCAGGCACCGATGCGCGTGGCCAGCGTGAGGCCGTCGGCCAGCGGGACCTCGGTGACGATGACGTCCTGGGTGAACAGCTCGGCGCGGTCGTGGACCGTCCCGTCGGGCGCGACGACGGCGCTGACGCCCGCCAGCGCGGACACCAGGACCGTGCGGCCGTGCTCGAACGCCCGCACCCGCGACTGCGCCAGCTGCTGCTCCGTCATCTCCGTGCGCCCGAACGTGGCGTTGTTGGTCTGCACGGCGAGGAACTGGCCGCCGTCGATGACGGCGTCGCGCACGATGCCGTCGAACGCGACCTCGAAGCAGATGACGTCGCCGATGGTGGTGTCGCCGACGTGGAAGATGCCGACGCGGTCGCCGGGCAGGTGGTCGCGTGGCTGCTGGTTGACGGCGTCGGTGATGCGCTCGGCGATGGACCGCATGGGGATGTACTCGCCGAACGGCATCGGGTGCCGCTTGACGTAGGTGTCGCCCGGCCCGGTGGCGGGGTCCCACAGGATCGAGGTGTTGCGGACGTTGCGGCCGTCGTCGGTCGGGACGATCGCGCTGATCAGCGTCGGCACGCCGATGGCCTGCACGGCGCCGTCGATGGCCCGGTAGGTGTCGGCGTCGTGGAACGGGCTGATGTCGGAGGAGTTCTCGGGCCACAGCACGACGTCGGGCCGCTCGACGCGGCCCTCGTCGATGTCGGTGGCCAGCCGTTCGGTCGCCTCGACGTGGTTGCGGGTGATGGCGCGCTTCTCGTCGTTGTAGGCCAGGCCCTCGGCCGGCACGTTGCCCTGGACGATCGCGACGGTGACGGTGTCGCCGTCGGGCTCCAACGGCTGGATGAGCAGCGGCGCGACGACGATGGCGACGGCGCCCGCGGCGGCGGTGGCCCGCAGCCAGAGCCGTCGCTCGACGACGACCCACGCGAGCAGCCCGCCCGTGAGCGCGACCGCGAACGACAGCCCGGGCGTGCCGCCCCACGAGACGAGCCCCAGCATGGGGCTGTCGGCCTGCGAGAACGCCAGCTTGCCCCAGGTGAAACCGCCGTACGGGAGGCGCCCGCGGATGGCTTCGTCGGCGACCCAGACCGCGGCGGTCCACAGCGGCCACGCCGGCAGCCGCTGCACGAGCGTCAGGCCGAGCGCCAGCGGGATGAAGAACAGCGCCTCGAACAGGGCCAGGATGAGCCACGGGATCGGCCCGACCTCCATGCCCGTCCAGTCGAGCAGCGGCAGGAAGAACCCCGCGCCGAACAGGTAACCCATCAGGGCGACACGCTTGAGCGGCTGGTCGCGCACCAGCAGCGCGAACGCACCCGGGACGAGGATCGCCACGAACCAGAGGTCGTACGGCGGGAACGCGGCGATCAGGGACACACCGAGGAGCGCGGCTCCTGCGTGTCGCCACAGGTGAGTCACGTTGTCCTGCTCCGTCCGACGTCCAGCGGCTGGCGGTGGGGCCGTGCGCGGTGCGCGACCGGCCCCGTCAAGTGTGCTGCCGATCGCGTGACGGTACAACGTGCGTCCGCGGTGCAGAGTGCCCGGGGTCGTGCCGACCCGGCCGACGGCCGTGAAGATCGCAGGCGGCCACAGCCCCGCACAACCTGGAGAACAGCCAGCGTCCGTGACGAAGGACGCAGCCCGGCTCCGCCCTTCGGACCGGGCCGCGGACGCCGCTGGATGCGGCTCGCGGACCGTTGTCTACTGGGCGGGCCGGGCCCGACCTCGTCTCACCCCGTGCCGTTGCGGGCGACGTACAGACGGGTCATGCGAGCGAGGGCCTGGCTCACGAAGGATGCCCGGCCCCTGTTGGCACAGGAACCGCCCCTCGACCCTTCTCGCAACGCCCGTCCGGACTGCCGGCCCGAACGGTTTCGTCCGCTGGTGGACTCTCGTGACTTTGCTGGATGCATCGGCAGGGTGTCAAGCCGCCGGTCGACCTGCGAGAACGTCCCTGCGCCGCTGGTCACGAACGACTGGATCCAGAGAAGTCGATCGAGAAACATTGCTTCCGCGCGGCGTGTCGCGATCTTCGAGCCGGACATACCACACCCATGATCATCAATCGCCGGGAGGGACGGTCCGGACGATAGGCTCGACGGGTGACGCCGACGCAGCTGCGGGCCTACCTCGCGGTCGTCCGGCTGGGCTCGGTCAAGCAGGCGGCCAGCGAGCTGTCCATCACCGAGGCGGCCGTGTCGCTGCACATCGGCAAACTGCGCCGTGAGCTGGGCGATCAGCTGTTCAACCGCACCGCGGCCGGCCTCGCGTTCTCCCCCGGCGGGCTGCGGCTGGCCAGCCGGGCGGCGGAGCTGGTGGGCCTGCAGAACCGCACGATCCTCGAGGTCAGCCAGGCCGGCGACGGTCGTCGGCTGCTGCGCATCGCCGCGTCCAGCCTGTTCGCCGAGTACGCCGCGCCCGGCCTGATCGACTTGTTCGCCGGCCGGGCCGACGACCTCAACGTCGAGCTCAGCGTGCACAACCCGCGTACCTTCGGCTCGCTGCTGCGCACCCGCGCCGCCGACGTCGCGATCGGGCCGCAGCCGAGCACCGTCGACGACTCCCTGCGCTGCACCCGCTTCCTGCAGTACCAGTTGATCGTGGTCGTCGGGCCGACGCACCCCCTGGCGTCGGTGCCCTCACCCGGCGCCGCGCAACTGCGCGAGCAGGTCTGGCTGCTCGGCCCGTCGGCGGCGGCCGACACCGGCACCGTCCCGGTGCTGCTGCGGCGGCTCGGGGTGGCCGAGGAGCGGCAGCGGATCTTCCAGAGCCACGCGGCGGCGCTGGAGGAGGCACAGCGCGGCCACGGCGTCGCGCTGGCGGTCTCGTACGCCGTCGCCCGCGACGTCGGCAGCGGACGCCTGGTGCGCCTCTCCGGCCCGTCTCTGCACGGCGACGGCGTCTGGGCCACCCTCACGCTGGCCGACAGCGGCCCGGCGACGCCCGCGGCCGAACTGGTCCGGTTCGTCACGACGCCACGGGCCACCCAGGCGATGCTCAAGGGCGCCGGCGTCCACGTCGGCCGGTTCCGCCCGTCCATCCACGTGACCCTCTGGAGCTGACGACGCGCGGCCGGGCCGGACGGGACAGCCAGGCCGGTGGGCGGCCCCGCCGGCCTCAGCGGTGCCGCCCGATGACGGCGATCGCGTCGGCCAGCGACCGGAACGTCCCGGCCGGCAGGAAGTCGTCGCAGTACGGGAGTGCAGCGGCCATGCTTGCCACCGCGGGGGCGTAGTCCGGCGCGCCGGCCCGCGGGTTCAGCCAGACGACCCTGTGGGCACGCCGCCGCAGCCGGGCCAGCACGGCGGCCAGCTCGGCGGGCGGGTCGCTGTCCCAGCCGTCGGAGGCGATGACGACGACGGCGCCGCGGGTGCTGTCGGCATGGTGCGACGCCAGGAGCGCCCGCAGGCTGGCCGCGATGCGGGTGCCGCCGAACCGGTCGGTGACCTGCTCGGTCGCCCGGGCGACCGCCTCCTCCGGGGACCGCTGCGCTAGTACCGTCGTCAGCCGGGTCAGTGTGGTCGCGAACGCGAACGTCTCCGCGCCGGCTCCGGGCGCGCCGGCCGCGACGACCCGCATGAGGTGCAGGTACGCCGTCGCCTGGGCGCGCATCGACCCGCTGACGTCGCAGAGCAGCACGATCCGGCGGGGCCGCCGGGCCGGCCGCGCCCGCACCAGCGTGACGGCCTCCCAGCCGGTCCGCCGGGCCCGGGCGATCGTCGGGCGGACGACGACACGGTGCCCGGCGTGGTCGGCCACGAGCCGTCGCCCGCGCCGCGTCGGCCAGTCCGGCAGGACGGCGCGCAGCCATTGCCCCAGCAGCGCGAGCTGACGGGCGTCGAGCTGGTCGAACGGAGCGTCGGGCAGCCCGGCCAGACCGCTGGGCAGCCGCTGCGGGACCGCGACGGGGCCGGGCTCCTCCGCGGGCGCCGTCACCCGCGGCGGCGTCACCCACGGCAGGCCACCGCCGTCGGCCCGTCCCCGCGTCGCGCCGTCGGCCGGCCGTTGCTCGTCGCCGCGCGCGGGAGGCAGGCCGCCGTCCTGGCCGCGCTCCCCCAGGTCCAGTGCGGCGTGCTCGAAGACCGCCCGGAACACGGCGTCGAACGCCGCCAGTTCGCCGTGGCGGCGCACCAGCGTCGTGCGAGCGGTCCAGTACAGCCGCGACCGCGAGTCGGGCGGGCAGGCGGCCAGCGCCCGCACGAAGTCCTCGACGGCGGTCTGCCCGGCGGCGACGCCATGCTCGCGCAGCCGGATGCCGAACGCCGTCGCGAACGCCGCCCGGTCGGCGCCGCGCAACAGGGTCATGGCCGGCTCAGCGGGTGGCCAGGTAGATCACCGCACCGACCACCACGATCAGGACGAGCAGCAGCGGGACGATCCGCCTGACGATGGAGCCGCCTGCGACGCCGATGATGTCCAGCGGCTCCGGCTCGGGCCGCGTCGAGGCGGCGGGCTCGGCGACAGGCTCGGAGACGGGCTCCGCCGCGGGCTCGGCGACGGGTTCCGCGGCCGCCGCGCCGGGCGCCGGCTCCGCCGGAGCGGCCGCCGGCTCGGGGACGGGCTCGGCCGCCGAGGCGGCCGAGGCGGCCGGGGTCGCCGCGGCGGCGCCCAGCTTGCCCTCCAGGCAGTCGACGAACTGGCCGAGCAGCTTCGTCGACACCTCCTTGATCATGCCGCGACCGAGCTGCGCGATCTTCCCGGAGATCCGCAGGTCGGTGTCGACGGTCACGACCGTCCGCTCGCCGTCGGGCCGGAGCTGGGCGACGATCTGCGCGGAGGCGTTCCCGGCGCCGCGGGAGTCGCGGCCGGACGCGCTGATGACGGCGCGGCGGGCGGCGTCGTCCTTCTCGACGAACGTGGCGGTGCCGGCGTACTCGGACACGACCGGGCCGACCTTGACCCGCACCCTCCCCCGGTACACGTCGCCGTCACGGCCGGTGAGCTGGGCACCCGGCATGCACGGCGCGATGCCCTCGAGGTCGGTGAGGACCTCCCAGGCCCGCTCGACGGGCACGCCCACGGTGAACTCGTTGTCGATCTGCATGGATCCCTCCTGTCACCGGTTCACGCCAGCTCCTCGAACGCCGCGGCGATGGTCTCGCGGTCGTCCGGGGTCTTCGCGACGGCCGACAGCGTCCGGACGGCGTCGGCCCGGACGAGCTCGGTCGCGCCGATCGACGACAACGCGGCCACCCAGTCGATGGTCTCGGCCATCCCGGGGGCCTTGTCCAGGTCCAGGGCCCGGACGCGGCCGATGAACTGACTGGTGGAGCCGATCAGCGGCTCGCTCGCCGCCGGCACCGTCCGTCGCAGGATCTCCGCCGCCCGCTCCGGCGCCGGGAAGTCGATCCAGTGGTAGAGGCAGCGACGGCGCAGGGCGTCGTGCAGTTCGCGGCTGCGGTTCGACGTCAGGACCACGACGGGCGGGTGCACGGCGCTGTAGGTACCCAGTTCCGGCACGGTCACCGAGGCCTCACCGAGGAACTCCAGCAGCAGCGCCTCGAACTCGTCGTCGGCGCGGTCGATCTCGTCGATGAGCAGCACCGGCGGGACCGGCCCGGTGGCCCGGACGGCGGCCAGGATCGGCCGCTCGAGCAGGAACTCCTCGGTGAACAGGTCGGCGTCGGTGAGCCGCTCGTGACGCGACTCCGACAGCCGGATCGCCAGCAGCTGGCGTTGGTAGTTCCACTCGTAGAGCGCCTCGCCCGCGGTCAGGCCCTCGTAGCACTGCAGCCGCAGCAGTCGCGCGTCCAGCACCTGCGCCAGCGCCTTCGCGGCGGCCGTCTTGCCGACCCCGGGCTCGCCCTCGAGCAGCAGCGGCTGGCCGAGCTCGACGGCGAAGTACATCGCGGTGGCCGTGCCCTCGTCCACCAGGTAGTCGACGCGGTCGAGCCGGCGCCGCACCTCGTCGGGGTCGGCGAACAAGCGCTACCTCCCCGTCGTCCGTGCGTACGTGTCGCGGCAGCCCGGCCCGCAGAACCACACGTCGGCGCCGTCGACGACCAGGTGCGGGGTGTCCGGCCCGACGACGACGGTCATGCCGCAGACCGGGTCGACGGCCTCCCGCGGGGCGTCCGACGCCGGCGCCCGGGCCGGGACGGCCAGCCGGCCGGCTCGCACCTCGCGCACCAGCTCGGCGAGGATCGAGAGCGCGATCTCGGCCGCCGTGCGTGCGCCGATGTCCAGCCCGGCCGGCGTGCTGACGCGGTCGCGCTCCCCCTCGGTCAGCGTCAGCTCCGCCAGCACGCCCGCGCCCCGCCGCGGACTCGCGACCAGCCCGATCCACCCGACGCCGGCGTCCAGCGCCGCCCTGATCGCGGCCGGCTCGTCGCCGCCGTGGCTGGCGATCAGCAACGCCGTCGGCACCGGGCCCGGTGCAGCGCCCGGGGCGGCCCGCTGCACGTCGAATCCCAGCGGCGCCCCCAGCTCGAACAGCGCCGCCGCGATCGGTGAGTGTCCGATGACGTGCAGCAGCGGCCGCGGCAGGCGCGGTTGGAGGAAGATCTCCATCGCGCCTCCGGACAGGCACGGGTTGACGACGACCCGTGCGCCCGGGGTCTCGGGGAACTCGCCCTCGTCCTGCGGCAGGACCCGCAGCAGCACGCTCTCGCCGTCGCGTATGGCGCCCAGCGCGGCGGCCCGCACGGAGCTCTCGGTGCACTGACCGCCCACGAAACCCTCGATGGTGCCGTCGGCCAGGATGATCGCGTCGTCGCCGGCCCGCGCCGACGCCGGGACCTGGGCGCGGACCACGGTCGCGTGGACGAACGGGATTCGGCCGGCGAGCAGCTGGCCGGCCCGGTCCTCGATCGCGGTGGTCACCGTCGGCTCCGTCAGATCGGCGGGCGGGCCTGGCCGCGCATGGCGTCCCAGACCCGCGACGGTGTCAGTGGCATGTCGGCGTGCCGGACGCCGAACGGCGCGAGCGCGTCGACGACGGCGTTGACGATGGCCGGCGGCGAGCCGACCGTCGCGGACTCCCCCACGCCCTTCGCCCCGATCGGGTGGTGCGGCGACGGCGTCACGGTGAAGCCGGTCTCCCAGTCGGGCACCTCCATCGCGGTGGGCAGCAGGTAGTCCATCAGCGACCCGCCGAGGCAGTTGCCGTCCTCGTCGAACGCGACGATCTCCATGAGCGCCATGCCGACTCCGTCGGTGAGCCCGCCGTGGATCTGCCCCTCGATGATCATCGGGTTGATCCGGGTGCCGCAGTCGTCGACGGCGACGAACCGGCGCACCTTCACCTGCGCGGTCCCCGGATCGACGTCGACGACGCAGATGTAGGCGCCGTGCGGGTAGGTGAGGTTCGGCGGGTTGTAGGTGATCTGCGCCTCCAGCGCGCCCTCGTACCCCTCGGGCAGGTCGCCGGCGCCGTGCGCCCGCATGGCGATGTCCTGGATGGTCACCGCGGTGCTCGGGTCGCCGGCGACGTGGAAGGAGCCCTTGTCCCAGACGAGGTCGTCGGCGGACACCTCCAGCATGCCCGACGCGACGATGCGGGCCTTGTCGCGGACCTTGCGGGCCACCAGCGCCGCCGCGCCGCCCGAGACGGGCGTGGAGCGGCTGCCGTAGGTGCCCAGGCCGAACGGCGTGTTGTCGGTGTCGCCGTGGACGACGTCGACGTCGGCGGGTGGGATGCCCAGCTCCTCGCCGACGATCTGCGCGAACGTCGTCTCGTGCCCCTGCCCCTGCGACTGCACGGACAGCCGGACCACGGCCTTCCCCGTCGGGTGCACCCGCAGCTCACAGCCGTCGGCCATGCCCAGGCCGAGGATGTCCATGTGCTTGCGCGGCCCGGCGCCGACGGCCTCGGTGAAGAACGAGACGCCGATGCCCATCAGCTCGCCGCGGGCCCGCTTCTCCGCCTGTTCGCGGCGCAGGTCCTCGTAGCCGGCCAGGTCCATCGCCTTGCGCATGGTCGGCTCGTAGTTCCCGGAGTCGTACACCCAGCCGGTCTTCGTCGTGTAGGGGAACTGCTCGGGCTTGATGAAGTTCTTCAGCCGCAGCTCGACCGGGTCCATCGCCAGCTCGGCGGCGAGGCAGTCGACGATGCGCTCGACCAGGTAGACGGCCTCGGTGATACGGAACGAGCAGGCGTAGGCGACGCCCCCGGGCGCCTTGTTCGTGTAGACGGCGGTCATGTGGCAGTACGCGGCCTCGAGGTCGTAACTGCCGGTGAAGACGCCGAAGAACCCGGCCGGATACTTCACCGGGGCGGCGGTGCCGTTGAACGCGCCGTGGTCGGCCAGCACATGGGTGCGGATGCCGAGGATCCGGCCGTCGCGGGTGGCCGCGATCTCGCCGCGCATGACGTAGTCGCGAGCGAACCCGGTGCTCACCAGGTTCTCGGACCGGTCCTCCATCCACTTCACCGGCTTGCCCGTGACGATCGAGCCGACGACGGCGCACACGTAGCCGGGGTAGATCGGCACCTTGTTGCCGAATCCGCCGCCGATGTCCGGCGAGATGACCCGGATCTTGTGCTCCGGCAGCCCGGCGACGATGGCGTACAGCGTCCGGTGCGCGTGCGGAGCCTGCGTCGTCGACCACAGCGTCAGGCGGCCCTCGACGGGGTCGAAGTCGGCGACCGCGCCGCACGTCTCCATCGGCGCCGGGTGCACCCGCGGGTAGACGATGTCCTGGCTGACGACGACGTCGGCCTTGGCGAACACGGCCTCGGTGGCGGCGGCGTCGCCGGTCTCCCAGTCGAAGCAGTGGTTGTCGGTCTTGCCCTCCAGGTCGTCGCGGATGACCGGCGCTGCGTCCTCGAGGGCACGCCGGACGTCGATCACCGGGTCGAGGACGTCGTACTCGACGTCGATCAGCTCCAGCGCGTCGCGGGCGGCGTAGCGGTCCTCGGCGACGACGAACGCGACCTCCTGGCCCTGGAACCGGACCTTGTCCGTCACCAGGACGGCCTGGACGTCGTTGGACAGCGTCGGCATCCACGCCAGGTTCAGCGTCTCGAGCGTGGCGCCGGTGACGACGGCCTTCACCTTCGGGTGCGCCTCGGCGGCCGTCGTGTCGATGCTGACCAGCCGCGCGTGCGCGACCGGCGCCCGCAGGATCGCCAGGTGCAGCATGCCCGGCAGCTGCACGTCGTCGACGTAGTTGCCCCGGCCGCGGACGAAGCGCGGGTCCTCCTTGCGCAGCATGCGGCCGTGACCGACCGGATGCTGGTCGTTGTCCTCGAAGCCGGCGGGCTTGCGGTCGCCGACGGTGGTCATGGCGCACCTCCGGTCGTCGCGGCGGGTTCGGCCGGCTGGTCCGCGTCGGCGCGCTGGTCCGCCTCGTAGGCGGCCGCCCAGCGGACGGAGCGCACGATGGTGGCGTAGCCGGTGCACCGGCAGATCTGCCCGCTGATCGCCTCGCGGATCTCGTCCGGCGACGGGTCGGGATTCTCGTTCAGCAGGGCGCGCGCCGTCATCATCATGCCGGGCGTGCAGAAGCCGCACTGCAGCCCGTGGCACTCCATGAAGCCGCGCTGGACGGGGTCGAGCTCGCCGTTCTGCGCGAGCCCTTCGACCGTGCGGACCTCGTGGCCTCCGGCCATCGCCGCGAGCACCGTGCACGACTTCACCGGCCGCCCGTCCAGCCAGACGACGCAGGTGCCGCAGTTGCTCGTGTCGCAGCCCCAGTGCGTCCCCGTCAGCCCGAGCACGTCGCGCAGGAAGTGCACCAGCAGCAGCCGCCCCTCGATCTCGCGGGTGACCTCCTCGCCGTTCACCGTCATCGAGACCTGCATGTCAGCCCCTCTCCCGCGCGCGCTCGACCGACCGGCGCAGCGCCCGTTTCGTCAGCTCGCCGGCGAGGTGCCGCTTGTACTCCTCGCTGCCGCGCATGTCGGACTCCGGGCGGCAGCCCTGGGCGGCGAGACGGCCGGCCTCGTCGTACAGCTCCTCAGACGGCTCGCGGCCTGTGAGGGCCGCGGAGATCTCCGGCAGCGCGGTCGTGTTCGGGCCGACGGCGGCCAGCCCGACCCGCGCGTCGGCGATGCGCCCGTCGTCGAGGAGCCAGACCGCGGCGCCGGCGGAGACGACCGCCCAGTCGCCGGCCCGCCGCTCGACCTTCTCGAACGCGCTGCCGCCGCGCGGGCGCACCGGGAACCGGATCTCGATGAGGATCTCGTCGTCGCCGACGGCGGTCTCGTACGGTCCGCGGTGGAACTCCGTCATCGGCACGACCCGCTCCCCTGACTGGCCGCGGATGACGCAGCGCCCGTCGAGCGTCGTGCAGACCGCCGACAGGTCCTCGGACGGGTCGGCCTGGCACAACGATCCGCCGAGCGTGCCCCAGTTCCGTACGACCGGGTCGGCGATCACCTTCTCCGCGTCGCGGAAGATCGGGAACGCCGCCGCCAGCTCGTCGGACTCGAGCAGCTCGCGGTGCCGCGTCAGCGCCCCGATGCGGATCTCGTCGGTCCTGACGTCGAGGTAGCCCAGTTCGTCGCGCAGGTCGTTGATGTCGATGAGGTATTCGAAGTTGGCGAGGCGGAGCTTCATCATCGGCAGCAGGCTGTGACCGCCCGCCACCAGCCGGGCGCTGCCTCCCAGGCGTTCCAGCAGGCCGATCGCGTGGTCGACGCTGGTGGCTCGCTCGTACTCGAACGGCGCGGGTACCTGCATGCCGGACCCCCTTGTCCCCGTGCTGCTGAGATCAGCACACGCCCGGCGCGCGGGGATGTCAACGGTGACCTAATCGATCGCTTAACTCACCCCGCCGGCCCGGAAATGATCACGTGGAGTGGGGGTCCTCCCGCTCTACCACCCATGGATGCCTGGTGAAGCGTGAGAACGCCTGGCGCAGGAGGCCAGGCAACCGCTTTCCAGCGCACCGATCAGGCGGCGGAGTAGACCGTCCGGCCGCGCACCACCGTCTGCAGACAACGGGGCAGCTCGCCCCCGGGCGACAGGTCGGGCAGACCCGGCACACCCGCCCGCGGGTCGGTCGACCACGCGGCCACCCGCGAGTCGGGCGCCTGGACGACCAGCTCGTACGGGACCTCCCAGACGGCGAACGAGGCGAGCATCCCGGGCGCCAGGACGCCGGCGTCCTCGACCCGTGCGGCGCGCCAGCCGCCCCGCGTCGCCGCCGAGAACGCCGCCCGCGCGCTGATGCGCTGCGACGGCGTCCGGTGCTGCGACGCCGCGCGCACCGTCTCCCAGCCGGCCAGCGGCGTCACCGGCGAGTCGGACCCGAAGGCCAGCAGCACCCCGGCCCGGGCCATCGCGGCGAACGGGTTCAACGCGACGCCGCGCGAAGGGCCGAGCCGCTCGACGTACAGGCCGTCGGGGCCGCCCCACAGCGCGTCGAACGCCGGCTGCATGCTCGCGGCGACGCCGAGGCGGGCCATCTCGGCGATCAGCAGGTCGTCGATCATCTCGACGTGCTCCAGCCGGTGCCGTGACCCGACGACGGCGGCCAGTCCGCAGACCTCGGCGGCGGCCGCGATGGCCTGGACGGCGGTCCGTACCGCTTCGTCGCCGATGCAGTGGAAACCGGCCTGGATGCCGGCCCGCGTACAGGCGACGACGTGGTCGGCGGCGGTGTCAGGGTCGAGGTAGAGCCGGCCGCGCTCGCCCGGGGCGTCGGCGTAGGGGGCGGACAGCCGGGCGCTGCGCGATCCGATCGAGCCGTCGATGTTGAGATCGCCGGCCGCCCCGGCCGCGCCGAGCGCCTGCGCCTCGCCGACGGCCGTCGCGCCCCAGTACCCGATGACGTCCGGCAGCTCCGGATCGGCGCCGAGCGCGAGGACCGCGGTGAAGTCGGCGGGGTCGCCGATGTGCGGCGCGCCGATCTCGTGCACGGCGCCGATGCCCAGGGTCGCCGCGTGGCGCAGCGCCTCCGTGCGCAGCCCGGCCAGGCGGCTCGCGGGGACGGCGGTCCGGGCGGCCTGGCGGGCACGATGGTGGGCGTCGCGGCGCACCAGGCCGTCGTCGTAGCCGTCGGCGCGGGCGATGGAGCGGTCGGCGGCGAGCAGCGTGCCGGAGACGGCGGCCGTGTGGACGTCGCGCCGGGCCAGGTAGACGGGAGTGTTCGCGCTCGCGCGGTCCAGCTCGTCCGGCGTGGGCGCGCCGCCGTCGCTCCAGCCGTCCTCCTCCCACCCGAAGCCGAGAACGACCTCGCCCGGCCGGGTCTTCACCCGCTCGGCGACGAGGTCGAGCAGGGCCGTCCGGCCGGCGACACCGGCGAGATCGAGGCCGTCGCGGGCCAGCCCGGTCTCCGTCAGGTGCACGTGAGCGTCGACGAACGCGGGCGCGACCAGCGCATCCTGCAGATCGACGACCTCGTCGGCCGCGTCGACGTGCGTCTGTGCCGCGCCCTCGGCGCCCACCCAGGCGACGGTGTCGTCCACCACCAGCATCGCGGTCGCGAACGGGTCAGCGGGGCTGTGGATGCGGCCGTTGCGGTAGAGCGTCGTCGTCACCCGGCGATTCTCCCTGCCTCCCGGCGCGACGCTGTCGGCGGGGCGCGAGAGGCTTGGCCCATGTCCGACGTCCTGACGCGCCGCCAGCTCAACCGCGCCACGCTGGCCCGGCAGTTCCTGCTGTCCCGCGCCGATTCCCCGGTGCTCCCTGTCGTCGAGCACCTCGGCGGTCTGCAGGCGCAGCAGCCGTTCTCGCCGTACTACCAGCTGTGGTCGCGGCTGCGCGGGTTCGTGCCGTCGCAGCTGGCGACGCTGCTGCTTGATCGCACGGTGGTGCGGCTGGCGGCCCAGCGCGGCACCATCCACCTGCTGTCGGCGCCCGACGCGCTGGCGCTGCGACCATGGGTGCAGTCGCTCTACGACGCCGATCTGCGCACCAACACGCTGCACGCGAAGGCCCTGGCCGACGTCGACCTCGACGCCGTCGGGGCGTCCGCGCGGTCGCTGGTCGATGCCGAGCCGCGCACCATGGCCGAGCTGGGTGCGCTGCTGGCGCCGTCGTGGCCGTCCGTCGAGGCGTCGCATCTAGCGCATGCGGCGCGCAGCCTGCTGGCGCTGGTTCAAGTGCCCCCGCGGGCCGTGTGGGGGCAGAGGGGGCAGACCCGGCTCACCACGGCGGAGCGCTGGCTCGGCCGGCCGCTGGATGATTCGGTGCCGCCCGAGGTCTTCGTGCGGCGCTATCTCGGCGCCTTCGGCCCCGCGTCGGTGGCCGATCTGCAGACGTGGTGCGGGCTGACCCGGCTGCGCCCGGCGGTCGACGCCCTCCGGCCGTCGCTGCTCGTCTTCCGCGACGAGGCCGGCCGCGAGCTGTTCGACCTCCCCGACGCGCCCCGCCCACCGGCCGACACCCCCGCACCGGTCCGTTTCCTGCCCGACTTCGACAACCTGCTGCGCTCGCACTCCGACCGCACCCGCGTCATCGACGACGTCAGCCGCAAACGCATGAACCGCCGCAACGGCGTGGTGCCGCACGCCCTCCTCGTCGACGGCGAGGTGGCCGGTTGGTGGCGGCTGGAGGACGGCGTGCTCGCGGTGACGCCGTACCGGCCGCTGTCCGTCCCCGAGACGGCGGAGGTCGAAGCGGAAGGGCGCGAGTTGCTGGCGTTCGCGCTGTCGTCGGACGCGCTCGATGCGGCCGAGGTGCGGGTGATGCCGGTGGAGTGAGGTCTCCATCGCCCGGGTGAGGCTCCTCGGCTCGTGAGCTGGCGGGCGGATCGAGTCGCGGTGCGCCGGGGTGGCCTGGGACGCCGGGGGTAACCGGCCGGACGTGGCCGCCGCGCTTTCGGCGACCCCGCCGTCGGTGGCCTCTGACGTGGGGGCCTCCGGCTTCGGCCGGCCGTCTTGACGCCGTGGACCCTCATGATCATCAACGATCGCGCACCTCCCTAGGCGTTCTGCTGCTTCAGAGGGCGTGCATTCCAGGTGAAGCGTGAGAACGCCAAGGGATGCACGCGCTCGCCGGCGATCGTGGATGTGCACAGGCTCGCCGCTCGGCCCGACCCGTGAGCCGGACGCTCCCTCACGGCGACGGCGGACCACGACGGCCACCGACGGTCAGCCGAGGCACCCCTTCACGGGCGACCGCAGACCACGACGGCCACTTGCGGCGGCCCGGGAGCACGGCTGCGGAGCCCGAGGCGTGTCCAGACTCGCCCCGTCCCCCTGACAGCTGCCAGTTCTTCGACCGTGCGGCCGTGGGTCAAGCGGTCTCGTCGGCGCGAAGCGCCCAATGGTCCGCTCGAGGCGCGGGTGCGCGGCTGGGGAAATGGGCAGCAGGGGGACGGCGAACTCAACGAACGGCACGCCGGCCAACCGGCTGCCGGGCCGCCGACCGAACGGACGCACGGACCCGGCCGGCCCGTCAGCGCCGCGGCCGCATGATCAGCGCCGCCACGTGGTACGAGCACGCCTCGTCCCACGGGTTGGCGTAGCCGTGCTCCACGTCGGCGGCGAAGTAGATCGAGTCGCCGGCGGCGAGGTCGTGCACGTCGCCGGCGAGGGTGAGGCGCAGGCGGCCCGACTCGACGACGACGTACTCGTGCGATCCGGCGGCGTACGCCGGATACTCCCCCGGCGCGGAGCCGGGCGGCAGCTCCGCCCTGACCCACTCGAAGTTCACGCCCGGCACCACCGGCGTCAGGATCGTGCGCCGCCACCCGTCCGGGGCCACGGCGACGTCCTGGTCGGCGGCGCGGCGGACGATCACCCGCGGAACGTCGCCGGGGTCGAGGAGGGCCGACATGGGCGTGCCGAGCGCCCGGGCGATCCGATCCAGCACGACGACCGTCGCGGCCTTGCGGCCACGCTCCACCGACCACAGCATGCTGGCGCTGACGCCCGCCTTATCGGCGAGCGCGTTCATGGTCAGCGCGCGCTGCGTGCGGGCGTCGGTGATGCGGCGGCCGAGCGCGACGAGGTCCACGTCACTCACTATAATGAAAATTCGTTCTCTATAGCGAATGACGGAGACTCCATGCTGACGACGACCACGGTCCGGCCCGCGGCCACCGCCGATCTGCCCGCCGTCGCCGCGATCTTCGCCCACTACGTCGAGACCAGCGTCGTCACGTTCGAGGAGACGCCGCCCCCGGTCGCCGACTGGGCGCTGAAGCTCGCCGGCCTCCGCGACCGCGGCCTGCCGTTCCTCGTCGCCGACGCCGGCGACACCATCGCCGGCTACGCCTACGCCGCGCAATGGCGACCCAAACCCGCCTACCGGCACACGGCCGAGAACACCGTGTACCTCTCCCCCGGACACGTCGGCCGCGGCCTCGGCCGGACGCTGATGACGGCACTGCTCGACGCCTGCGCGGCAGCCGGCGTGCGGCAACTGGTCGCCGTCGTCGTCGACGAGGGCGACGACGCGGAGGCCGGCCGGACATCGGCCGGCCCGAGGCCCGACCCCGGCCGCGACGACCCCGGCCGCGACCGCTCCGCCGAGAGCAGCCCCACCCAGAACAGCCCCACCCCGTCCGCCGGCTCCACAGCCCGGGCGAACCCGTCGCTCGCCCTGCACCGCTCCCTCGGCTTCACCGAGGCCGGCCGCCTGGCCGCCGTCGGCTACAAGCACGGCCGCTGGCTCGATACCGTCCTGCTCCAGCGCACCCTCGGCTGCTCGCGGGCGAACAGCCCCGACCTCGCCCGGCGGAAACGACCCCCGCACCCGAGCCAGGCATCGCGGGATGTCTTCTTGCTCTAGCGGCGAATCAACGCAAGAATTACGTCAAGGCGAGCCTCACGAGGGACGTCTTCTGTCACCGTACCCGGGTTCGAGGAGGTTCACCGATCGTGGCCGAACAGCTCACCATCACCGCCGGCGAGGTCCACGCGGTTCTCGGCAAGCACCTGCTCACGGACGGCTTCAAGCTCGTCCTCGACACCGACGCCAGCCAGGGCAGCTGGCTGGTCGACGCGCGTGACGGCAAGCGGTATCTGGACATGTACACGTTCTTCGCCTCCGCGCCGCTCGGCTGCAACCCGCAGGGACTGATCGACGACCCGGCGTTCATGGACCTGCTGGGCCGCGTGGCGGCGAACAAGCCGGCCAACCCGGACATCTACTCCGTGCATCTGGCCGAGTTCACCGAGACGTTCGTCCGCGTGCTCGGCGACCCGCGGCTGCCGCACCTGTTCTTCGTCGAGGGCGGCGCGCTCGCCGTCGAGAACGCGCTCAAGGTCGCGTTCGACTGGAAGAGCCGCCACAACGAGGCCAACGGCCGCGACGCCCGCCTGGGCACCAGGATCATGCACCTGACGAAGGCCTTCCACGGCCGCAGCGGCTACACCATGTCGCTGACGAACACCGAGCCGAACAAGACCGCCCGGTTCCCGCAGTTCGACTGGCCGCGCATCGACGTCCCGGCCATCACCTTCCCGCTCGAGGACCACCTGGCCGACGTCGAGAACGCCGAGCGGCACGCGCTCGAGCAGGCGCGGCAGGCGTTCGAGGCCCACCCGCACGACATCGCCGCGTTCATCTGCGAGCCGATCCAGGGCGAGGGCGGCGACAACCACATGCGCCCCGAGTTCCTGCAGGCCATGCAGGCGCTCGCGCACGAGCACGACGCGCTGTTCATCGTCGACGAGGTGCAGACCGGCACCGGCACGACGGGCACGGCGTGGGCCTACCAGCAGCTCGGCCTGCAGCCCGACATCGTCGCGTTCTCGAAGAAGGTGCAGGTCGGCGGCATCATGGCGGGCGGCCGGGTGGACGAGGTCGCCGACAACGTGTTCACGGTGTCCGGCCGCATCAACTCGACGTGGGGCGGCGGGCTGGCCGACATGGTCCGCTCGCGCCGGCTGTTGGAGATCATCGAGCAGGACGGGCTGATCGGCGCGGCCGGGCCCAAGGGCGAGCGGTTCCTCTCGGGCCTCCGCGCCGTCGGGACGCAGACCGGCGGGGCCGTGAGCAACGTGCGCGGCCGGGGCCTCATGGTCGCCGCCGATCTGCCCGACGCCGCCACGCGCGGCGCGGTCGTCGCCGACCTCCGTGAGAACGAGCAGGTCATCGCGCTGCCCTGCGGCGAGCGGGCGATCCGCTTCCGTCCTGCCCTGTCGGTGACCGATGATGAGATCGACCTCGCGGTCGCGGCGTTCGGCCGCGCCGTCGCCCGTCAGTCCGCCCGCGTCCGCTGAGCATTCGAGGAGCAGAACCACTGTGACCCGCACCGTCACCTCGGTCGTCGACGGCCAGGCCGTCTTCGACGCAACACAGCCGACCTTCCAGTCACTCAACCCGGCCGACCTCGACGACGTCGTCGGTGAGGTGAGCCTCGTTCCGGGGCGCGTCTTCACCGCCGCCGCGGTCGTCGCCCGCAACGCCCAGCAGGCCTGGGCCGACGTCCCGGCGCCCGTCCGCGGCCGCGCCATCGCGCACATCGGCCGCGTCGTCGAGGAGAACGCCGAGAGCCTGGCCCGGCTGGTCACCCGCGAGATCGGCAAACCGTACGCCGAGGCGCTCGGCGAGGTCCGCGAGATCATCGACACCTGCGACTTCTTCCTCGGCGAGGGTCGCAGGCTGTACGGCCAGACGGTGCCCAGCGAGATGCCCGACAAGCAGCTGTTCACGTTCCGGAACCCGGTCGGCGCGGTCGCCATCATCACGGCCGGCAACTTCCCGGTCGCGGTGCCGTCCTGGTACATCGTCCCGGCGCTGCTCACCGGCAACACCATCGTGTGGAAGCCGGCCGAGTACTCCGCGGTCGTCTCCAACGCCTTCCACGACCTGTTCGTCAAGGGCGGCGGCCTGCCCGACGGCGTGTTCAACCTGGTGCACGCCGACGGCGCCGAGACCTACGCCGGCCTGCAGGAGTCGCTCGAGCTCGGCTACATCGACAAGGTCGGGTTCACCGGCTCGTCCGAGGTCGGCCGCGAGATCGGCGCGCTCACGGGCCGCCACCTGCAGGCTGCCTGCCTCGAGCTGGGCGGCAAGAACCCGCTGGTCATCGCTCCGAGTGCCGACCTCGACCTCGCCGTCGAGGGCGCGCTGTTCTCCGGCTTCGGCACGGCGGGCCAGCGCTGCACCTCGCTGGGCACGGTCATCGTGCACGAATCGCTGCACGACGAGTTCATCCGCCGTTACGGCGCCGCGGTCGACGCCGCCGCCGTCGGCGACCCGTCCCAGGACGTCCTCATGGGCCCGCTGCTCGATGCCAAGTTCGCCGAGCGGTACGAGAAGTTCCTCGGCTGGGTCCAGCCCCAGCACACCGTGCTCGGGCGCACCGGCCGCATCACCGCGAGCAACCCGCGCGACGGTTTCGTCGGCGACCCCGCGAAGGGCCTCTTCTACCACCCGGTCGTGGTCGACGGCGTGCGTCCGGGCGACGAGCTGTTCGACCAGGAGACGTTCGGCCCCATCGTCGGCGTCACGTCCTACAGCACGCTCGACGAGGCCATCGACCTCGCCAACGCGCCCGGCTACGGCCTGTCCAGCAGCATCTACACGACGAACCCGGCCGACGCGTTCGCGTACCGGCGCGGCATCTCCGCCGGCATGGTGAGCATCAACAATTCGACGTCCGGCGCCGAGGCGCACCTGCCGTTCGGCGGCAACGGCAAGTCCGGCAACGGCTCGCGGCAGTCCGGCATGTGGGTGCTCGACCAGTTCACCCGCTGGCAGTCGGTCAACTGGGACTACTCCGGCCGGCTGCAGAAGGCGCAGATGGACGTCGCCGACCTGGACGCCGACCTCGGCTTCCGGCTCGACCAGCCGTGAGCACCCCGGCCGCGCTCGAGCAGGCGCTGTTCGCGGCGATCGAGGCGCTGCCCGCCGGGCCGGCCGCGAAGGTCGACGGCGCCGACGTCCTGCGCGGCGTGTTCGACGCCCAGGTGACCAGCCGGCACCTGGACGTCGTCGCGCGGGAGCTCCAGGCGGCCGGGCGCGGTTTCTACACCATCGGGTCGGCCGGGCACGAGTCGAACGCCGTGGTCGCGACGGCGCTGCGCCCGAGCGATCCGGCACTGCTGCACTACCGCTCGGGCGGCTTCTACGCCGCCCGAGCGGCCCAGGTGCCCGGCTCGACGCCGGTCCGCGACGTGCTGCAGAGCCTCATGGGCGCCGCCGACGAGCCGATCGCCGGCGGCCGGCACAAGGTGTTCGGCAACGCGGCGCTGTCGATCGTCCCGCAGACGTCGACCATCGCCTCGCACCTGCCGCGCGCGGTCGGGCTGGCGGTCGCGCTGCACCGGGCACACCGCCTCGGCGTGCCCGTCGCCTGGCCCGACGACGCGGTCGTCGTCTGCTCGTTCGGCGACGCCTCGGCGAACCACTCGACCGCCGTCGGCGCCGTCAACACCGCGCTGAACACGGCGTTCCAGGGACTGCCGGTGCCGGTGCTGTTCGTCTGCGAGGACAACGGCATCGGCATCTCCGTCCCGACCCCCGCCGGCTGGATCGAGACGTCCTACGGCTCGCGGCCCGGCCTCACCTACCTGCAGGCCGACGGGTCGGACACCGCGACGGCGCTGACGGCGGCGCGGCGGGCCGCCGGCTACGTCCGCGAGCAGCGCAGGCCCGCGTTCCTGCACCTGCGCACCGTCCGCTACCTCGGGCACGCCGGCAGCGACGCCGAGATCGGTTACCGCACGCCGGCCGAGATCGCCGCCGACCACGCCCGCGACCCGATCCTGGGCACCGCCCGCGCGCTGGTCACGGCCGGCGCCGCGACCCCGGCCGAGCTGATCGTCCGCTACCGCGAACTGCGCGCCGAGGTCGACGCCGTCGCCGACGACCTGAAGGGCGCCCGCACGCTCGGCTCGGCGACCGAGATCGTCGCCCCGCTCGCCCCGCGCACGCCCGACGCCGTCGCCCGGGCGGCGACCGGACTGTACGACGAGGCCCGCGCCGACCAGCCGGCCACACTGGCCGAGTCGATCAACCAGACGCTGTCGGCCGCCCTCGAGCGCGACCGCCGGGTCGTCGTGTTCGGCGAGGACGTCGGCCGCAAGGGCGGCGTCTACGGCGTCACCCGCGGGCTGGCCCGCCGGCACGGCCGCGCGCGGGTGTTCGACACGCTGCTCGACGAGCAGTCGATCCTCGGCCTCGCGCTGGGGTCGGGCCTCGCCGGGCTGCTGCCGGTGCCGGAGATCCAGTACCTCGCCTACCTGCACAACGCCGAGGACCAGCTGCGGGGTGAGGCGGCCTCGCTGGCGTTCTTCTCCACCGGGCAGTACCGCAACCCGCTGGTCGTGCGCATCGCCGGCCTGGCCTACCAGCGCGGCTTCGGCGGGCACTTCCACAACGACAACGGCGTCGCCGTGCTGCGCGACATCCCGGGCCTGGTGGTCGCCTGCCCGTCGCGTGGCGACGACGCCGCGGCCATGCTGCGCACGTGCCTGGCCGCGGCCGCCGTCGACGGCACCGTGTCGGCCTTCCTCGAGCCGATTGCGCTCTACCACACCCGTGACCTGCACGAGGACGGCGACGGCGACTGGCTCGCGGCCGATCCGGGCGAGCACGTGCCGATCGGCCGGGCCCGCTTGCACGGCGCGGGCTCCGACCTCACCATCATCACGTTCGGCAACGGCGTGCCGATGAGCCTGCGCGTCGCGGAGCGGCTGGCCGCGCGGCGCATCAGCGCCCAGGTGCTGGACCTGCGCTGGCTGGCGCCACTGCCGGTCGAGGACATCGTCCGCGAGGCCAACCTCACCGGCCGGGTCCTGGTGGCCGACGAGACCCGCCACTCCGGCGGGGTCGGTGAGGGCGTCGTCACGGCTCTGGTGGAGTCTGGGTACGACGGCCGCATCGCCCGGGTCTCCAGCCACGACAGCTTCGTGCCGCTGGGCACCGCCGCGAGCCACGTGCTGCTCGGCGAGCAGCACATCGAGACGGCCGCCGCCGAGCTGGCCGAGAAGGAGTGACATGACCTCGCCCCTGGAGCTGCTGAGCGTCGAGCACCTGCTCAGCGAGGAGGAGCGCGACCTGCGCGACGCGGTCGCCCACTTCGTCGACGACCGCGTCCGCCCGTCGATCGCGGACTGGTACGAGGACGGTCTGTCGACCGAGGCCGTGCGCGAGCTGGCGCGCGAGGCCGGCAAGCTCGGCCTGCTCGGCATGCACCTCACCGGGTACGGCTGCGCCGGCACCAACGCCGTCTCGTACGGCCTGGCCTGCATGGAGCTGGAGGCCGGCGACTCCGGCGTCCGCTCGCTGGTGTCGGTACAGGGATCGCTGGCGATGTTCGCGATCTGGAAGTTCGGCTCCGAGGAGCAGAAGCAGCGCTGGCTGCCCGGCATGGCGGCCGGCGAGCTGATCGGCTGCTTCGGGCTGACCGAGCCCGACTTCGGCTCCAACCCGGCCGGCATGCGCACCCGCGCCCGCCGCGACGGCGACGACTGGGTGCTCGACGGCACCAAGATGTGGATCACCAACGGCTCGGTCGCCGACGTCGCCGTGGTGTGGGCCCGCTGCGACGACGAGACAGTGCGCGGCTTCCTCGTCCCGGCGGGGGCGCCCGGGTTCTCCGCGCCCAAGATCGGCAAGAAGCTGTCGCTGCGCGCATCGGTGACCAGCGAGCTGGTGCTGGAGGGCGTCCGGCTGCCGGCCGACGCCGTCCTGCCGGAGGTGTCGAGCCTGCGCGGGCCGCTGTCGTGCCTGAACGAGGCCCGGTTCGGCATCGTGTTCGGCGCGCTCGGCGCGGCCCGCGACTGCCTCGCCGCGGCACTGGACTACGCGACGACGCGGGAGGTGTTCGACAAGCCGCTGGCGTCGTTCCAGCTCACGCAGGCCAAGCTCGCCGACATGGCGCTGGAGCTGCAGAAGGGCTATCTGCTCGCCCTGCACCTCGGGCGCCTGAAGGACGACGACAGGTTGTCGTCACAGCAGGTCAGCCTGGGCAAGCTGAACAACGTCCGCGAGGCGCTGACGATCGCCCGCGAGTGCCGCACCATCCTCGGCGCCAACGGCATCACGCTGGAGTACCCGGTGCTGCGCCACGCCAACAACCTGGAGTCGGTGCTCACCTACGAGGGCACCAGCGAGGTGCACCAGCTGGTCATCGGTCAGGCCCTGACCGGCGAGAACGCCTTCGGCTGAGCCCGCCGCCGCGTCACCCGACCGGGAATGATCACGTTCAGTGGGGGTGCACCCGCTCTGCGAGGCATGCATTCCTCGTGAACCGTGAACTCCCCGGGCCCTGGCGGAAAGCGATTGCCCGACGACTCCACCAGGCTTCCTCCCGCTTCACCAGGAATGCATTCCTGGTGAAGCGACCACACCCCCACTGAACGTGATCATTCCCAGTCCGACATGGGGGTCAGGCGGTCATCGGGCGGTTCTCGTAGGCCGTCGACAGCACGATGGTGGTGCGGGTGGACACGTTCGCGGACGAGCGGATGCGGGCGAGCAGGTCCTCGAGGTCGGCGGGACGGCCCACCCGCACCTTGAGGATGTAGTTCTCGTCGCCGGCGACGGAGTAGCACGCCTCGATCTCCGGGACGCCGGCCAGCCGGTCCGGAGAGTCGTCGGGCTGGCTGGGGTCGATCGGCTTGATGGAGATGAACGCCGTCAGCGGCAGCCCGACCGCCTCATGGTCGACGACGACGGAGTAGCCGCGGATGACGCCGCGCTCCTCGAGCCGGCGAACCCGCTGGTGCACGGCCGACGTGGACAGGCCGGTCGATTTGCCGAGATCGGTGTAGCTCATCCGGCCGTCCCGCATCAGCAGCGCCACGATCTTCCTGTCGATGTCCTCCACGAGTGCACTCTACTGGCGGCGCGGTCCAGAACCCGGCCGCGGCACGCACGTCAGGCCGTTGTGGCGTCGCGGCCGTAGCCGTCCAGGAGCGCGGCGAGGATGCTGGTCAGCCGCGGCCCGACGTCGACGACGGCGCGCGCGAGCTCGGCGTCGGCCTCCTGGAGGCGGCGGCGATGGCGATACCGCGCCCACTCCACGCTCCAGCGCCGGGGCGACGGTGGGCCGCGGTGGCACGATGGCGGCATGGACCTTGCCGCGGCGCGTTCCCTGTTCGAGCCCGAGCCTGGCTGGCTGAACACCGCAAGCTACGGGCTGCCACCGTCGACTGCGTGGGACGCGCTGCAGGCGGCCCAGGACGAGTGGCGGCACGGGCGGGTGTCGTGGGAGGTCTGGGGCGTGTCGACGGGGCAGGCGCGGGCGGCGTTCGCGCGGCTGGTCGGGGTGGCCGAGACCGACGTGACCACCGGCGCGCAGGTGTCGCAGCTGGTCGGGCAGCTGGCCGCGTCGGTTCCCGACGGAACCGTGGTGCTGGCGCCCGAGGAGGACTTCACGTCGCTGCTGTTCCCGTGGCTGGCGCAGGCGCACCGCGGCGTCGTGGTGCGGACGGTGCCGGCGGCGCAGCTCGCGGAGCGCGTCACCCCGGACGTCGACGTCGTCGCGTTCAGCGTCGTGCAGTCGGCCAGCGGGGCCATCGCCGACGTCGACGGCGTGCTGGCCGCCGCGCGGGCAGCCGGCGCCGTCACCGTGGCCGACGCCACCCAGGCGGTGGGCTGGCTGCCGGTCGACGCGAGCCGGTTCGACGCCCTCGTCGCGGGCGGGTACAAGTGGCAGCTGTCGCCGCGCGGGACCGCCTTCCTGGTGACGACGGCCGAGCTGCGGTCGTGGGTGGTGCCGTCGCAGGCCGGATGGTGGGCGGGCGACGACCCCTATGCGGCGTACTACGGGCCGCCGCTGCGGCTGGCCTCCGACGCGCGCCGGCTCGACCTGTCGCCCGCGTGGTTCTCCTGGGTCGGTGCGGCGCCGGCGCTGGAGCTGCTGGAGGCCGTGACCGTCGAGACCGTCCACGACTGGAACGTCGGGCTGGCGAACCGGTTCCGGGCCGGGCTCGGGTTGCCGCCGGGCGACTCCGCGATCGTGTCGGTGGACGTCGCGGGCGCGCAGGAGCGGCTGGAGGCGGCAGGGGTGCGGGCGGCAGTGCGTGGCGGGCGGCTGCGGGTGTCGTTCCACCTGTACTCCACCGAGGCCGACGTCGATCTCGCGGTCGGCGCACTCACCCGCCGCGGGTGAGCCGCGCCGCCGGAGCGGCTCCGTACGGTCGGCGGCATGGACGAGACGCTGGTCGACGTCGACAACTTCGCCCGGGCCGAGACCGATCGCATGTTCACGGCCATCCTGCGCGACAGCGGCGGCGTCAACGCGTGGATGCACAACCGGACGCCGACGCCGCTCGACCACCAGCCGGTGATCCGGCAGAACCGCGACACGCTCTACAGCGCCGTGCTGGCCGACGTGAGCGCGGGCGCCACGGTGACGCTGCCCCACGCCGGCGGCCGGTACCTGTCCGCGATGCCGATCGACCAGGACGGCTACGTCGACGACGTGTTCCACGGCGCCGGTGAGCATCGGCTCGACCCGTCCCGGTTCGGGACGAGGCACGTTCTCGTCGCCGTGCGCACCCTGGTCGACCCCGGCGACCCCGCCGACGTGGCCGCCGTCAACGCCCTGCAGGACCGGATGCGCCTGGACGCCGGGTCGGCCGCGCCCTTCGCGCCGCCCGCCTACGACGAGGCGTCCTTCACCGCGACTCGCGACGCCCTGCAACAGCTCGGACGCGGTCTCAGAAGCTTCGAGCGGGCCTTCGGCGCCCGCGGGGAGGTCGACCCCGTCCGGCACCTCATCGGCACGGCCGGCGCCTGGGGCGGCCTGCCCGAGCGCGAGGCGACCTATCTCAATGTCGAGCCCCGCCTGCCCGCGTCGGGTGCGTACCGGCTCACCGTGCGGGACGTGCCGGTCGACGGCTTCTGGTCGATCTCGCTCTATGGCGCCGACGGCTACTTCCCCCGGGACCACGGCTCGTCGGTGAGCGTCAACAACGTCACCGCCGCGCGCGACGATGACGACGCGTCGGTCACCGTCCACTTCGGCGGCGACCCCGGCCTGCCCAACCGCCTGCCGCTCGTGGACGGCTGGAACTACGTGGTGCGGCTCTACCGCCCGCGCGCGGAGATCCTCGACGGCAGCTGGACGTTCCCACAGGTCAGCGCCGCCTGAACCGTTCCCTGTCACACTTCTGCGCTGCGATCCGTCCCGTTGTCGGACCCGCCCGGCACACTGATGTCGGGCACCCATGATCACAGCACCTGGATGGAGAGTCCCATGATCGACCTCGACGGTTTCCGCTCGACGCTCACCGGCCGGGCCTACGCACCCGGCGACGACGGCTACGACGACGTGCGACAGCCGTGGAACCTGGTCATCGACCAGCATCCCGCGGTCGTCGTCGTGGCCGAGAACGCCGCCGACGTCCAGGCCGCGGTCCGGCTGGCGCGCGAGAACGACGTGCCGTTCGCCGTCCAGTCCTCCGGCCACGGCGCCGTCCGGCCCAACGACGACGGCGTGCTGCTCAACGTCACGCGGCTCACCGGGGTCGACGTCGACCCCGGGCGCAAGATCGCCCGCATCGACGCCGGCGCCCGCTGGCGCGGTGTGCTCGAGGCCGCCTCGCCGCACCAGCTGGCCGGGCTGTCCGGCACGGCGCCCACCGTCGGCGCCGTCGGCTACACCCTGGGCGGCGGCATCGGCCTGCTGCTGCGGCGCTTCGGCTTCGCCGCCGACAGCGTGGTCGGCGCCGACGTCGTCACCGCCGACGGCTCGCTGGTGCGGGCCGGCCGCGACGAGAATCCCGACCTGCTGTGGGCGCTCAAGGGCGGCGGCGGCAACTTCGGCGTCGTCACGTCGCTCGAGGTGCAGCTCTACGACCTGCCGGCCGTGCACAACGGCACGCTGATGTACCCGGGCGCGCGGGCCGGCGAGGTGCTGCGCGCGTGGGCCGAGTGGACCGGCCAGGTCTCCGACGACGTCACGTCGGCCGTCATGGTCATGACGTTCCCGCCCATCCCGGCCGTGCCCGAGCCGCTGCGGGGCCAGCACATGGTCTCCTTCCGGGCCACCATCGCCGGCGACGACGGGTCCGTGCTCGAGCCGCTGCGGGCCGCTCTCGGCGAGCCGGTCATGGGCGGCTTCCGCACCATGACGTACCTCGAGGCGGCGCTGTCCGGCAGCGAGCCCACCGATCCCATGCCGACGGCCGGGCGCAGCACCGGCGTGGCGGGGCTGAGCGACGCCGCCATCGACGGTCTGCTCGAGCTCGTCGCGCCCGGATCCCCCGTCCCGGGCGTCGACATCCGCCACCTCGGCGGCGCGGCGGCGAAGGAGCAGGACGGCCCGCTGTCCCACCGCGACACCCCGTACGTCGCGGCGGCCAACGCGCTGGCCGCGACGCCGGAGCAGCGCGCCGCCGTCCAGCAGCGCCTCGACGACGGGTTCGCCGGGCTGGCCGCGCACACACGGCCCATCGGCGCGCTCAACTTCCTCTCTTCCGGCTCGACGCCGGAGATCGTGAAGTCGGCCTTCTCCGACGCCGCCTACCAGCGGCTGCGGGAGATCAAGCGCACGTGGGACCCCGACAACGTGTTCCGCTACACGCACAACGTCCCGCCGGCGGCCTGAGCGGGCCGCCGCCTTCCGGGCAGGCGTGGCTCGGGCAGACGTGACTCGGGCGGGGTGACCACATCGCCGGCAGTCGGCGCTGGTGTCACCCCGCCCGAACAGCAGCCCGGCGGCCTGGCCCAGCGGCGCGGGGCCAGGCCGCCGGGTACTCACTGCGACTGCTCGGCCGCCTCCGCCGCGGTCAGCCGGAGGCGGGCGCCGGCGGTGGCCAGCGTCCGGGCGCCCGCGGCCGCCACCGGGTCGGCCGGTCGCTGCCAGTGCCAGTCGGTCTGCGCCTGGTAGGCCGCCGCCACGGCGAGCAGGCGGTCCTCGGCGTACGGGCGGCCGCCGAGGATGGTCCCGATCGGCAGGCCGCCGGAGAAGCCGATCGGCAGCGCCAGCTCCGGCAGCCCGATGATGTCGAACGGCACCGGCGACGTCTGCACCACGACGTCGCACTGGGCGAACAGGTCGCCGAGCACCCGCTCCAGCAGCACCAGCTTGGCCCGCTGACCGGTCACGTACTCGTCGGCGCCCATGAGCGCCCCCTGCAGCCAGCTGGTCAGCGACACCCCGAACAGCCGCAGGTCCTGGCGCAGGTACGGCACGAACGGCTCGGACCGCTCCGGCAGCCGGACGTCGTTGAAGCGGCCGGTGAGCAGGTCCCACTCGTCCGGCAGCGTCACGTCCACCACGGAGACGCCCTCGACGCCGGCCAGGGTGTCCAGGAACGCCCGCCGGGCGGCGGCCGTCGGGCTCGTGCCGGACACGAACCCGGGGATCACGCCGATGCGGGTCGGCCAGCGCAGCTTCAGCCGCTTGCCGCGGTAGGCGGGCGTGGCTGCGGCGACGAGGTCCGGCACCGGCGGGAGGCCCTGCGTGCGCGGGTCGTTGACATCCGCACCGGCCATCGCCGAGAGCATGATCGCCGCGTCCTTGGCGTCGCGGGCCAGCGGGCCGGGGTGGTCACGCGAGTACGTGAGCTGCACGATCCCGTACAGCGAGGCCCGGCCCATCGTCGGCTTCAGGCCGGTGAGGTTCTGCGCGTTCGACGGCGCCGTGATCGAGCCGCCGGTCTGCGTCCCGATGCCCGACGTGGCGAGCCGGCCGGCCACGGCGGTGGCCGTCCCGGTCGACGAGCCACCCGGGTTCGTCGACGGGTTCTCCGGCGTCCAGGCGTTCACCGTCGTGACGAGGCCGTCGGGCGTGGTCGCGCGGGTCGTCGCCAGCGGACCCATCTGCGTCTTGCCGAGCACGATCCCGCCGGCCTCGCGCAGCCGGGCGACGGCCGTCGCGTCGAACGGCGGCACGAAGTCGGCGAAGACGAACGAGTTCGCCGTCGTCGCCACGCCCTCCGTGTAGTAGTTGTCCTTGATCGCCAGCGGGATCCCGTGCAGCGGGCCGTGGTAGTGCCCGCGCCGCAACGCCCGGGCCGCGGCGGCCGCCTGCTCCGTCAGCACCAGGGTGAACGCCTGGTAGGTGCCGTCGAACGCGGCGATGCGGTCCAGGTACGCCTCCAGCAGCGTCTCCGCTCGCAGCGACCCGGCGCGCAGCAGGTACGCGGCCTCGGCGATGGTCAGCTCGGTCGGGTCGGCGATCGCCTCCGGCCGAGGCGCCGTGTACGCGTCCGGATGCGGCCCGGTCCTCCCCCGCGTCGCGGCCGGCCCGGCGAAGGCCACCCGCGGCAGCCCGACGGTTCCCGCGACGGCCGCGCCCGCGGACAGCACGGCCATCCGGGCGACGAACGAGCGCCGGTCGACCTGGACGTCCTGCGGGCCCTCGGCGCTCATGCCTCCCGCCAGGCGGTGCTGATGGACGGGTACAGCATCGGCGCGGCCTGCTGGGACAGCTCGACGGCCTGGCCGGCCGGCGTGCCGGACGGCGCCGGCGGCACCCAGGCGCTGAGCTCAGCCAGCGACGAGCGCGTGAACGAGCGCAGCGACGCCAGGACGGCGGCCTGGCCGGGAGCGCCGGTCTCGGGGTCGGCGGCCGTGCCGGGCGGCAGCTGGTCAAGGTCGATGCCGACGGCCGCGAGGCGGGCCCGGATCATGGTGTCGAGCTCGGCGTCGGTCGGTGGGGTGGGCGCCATGTCGCTCCTCGATGGGTGGTCGGGACGAGTCCGGGACCACGCTCGCGCGGAGCGATTTCGGCGTTATGTCTGCAATGTCACGTATCGAGGATCACCAGGTCGCGCGGCCGCCGGTTCAGTGCCTCCACGCCGTCGGCCGTGGTCACGACGATGTCCTCGATGCGCGCACCGTGGCGCCCGGCCAGGTAGAAACCGGGCTCGACCGAGAACGCCATGCCCGGCTCCAGCGGGGAGGTGTTGCCGGCGACGATGTACGGGTCCTCGTGTGTCTCCAGCCCGATGCCGTGGCCGGTCCGGTGGATGAAGTACTCCCCCAGTCCCGCCGCCACCAGTACGTCCCGCGCGGCCGCGTCGACCGACTCCGCCGTGACGCCGGGCCGCACGTGGGCGACCGCGGCCTCCTGCGCGCGCCGCAGCGCCTCGTAGGCCGTCCGGTACTCCTCGGACGGCTCACCGGCGGCGTACGTGCGGGTGGAGTCGGAGCAGTAACCGGCCGCCGTCGTGCCGCCGATGTCGACCACGACGGGGTCGCCGGCCGCGATGACGCGCTCGCTGGTCTCGTGGTGCGGACTGGCGCCGTTGGGTCCGGACGCGACGATGACGAAGTCGACGGCCTCGTGCCCCTCCGCGAGGATCGCCGCGGCGATGTCGCGGCCGACCTCGGCCTCGGTGCGCCCGGCCCGCAGCCACTCGCCCATACGGGCGTGCACACGGTCGATCGCGGCCGCCGCGTCGCGCAACGCCTCGACCTCCTCGGCCGACTTGCGCATCCGCAACGAGGACAGCACGGCGCCGGCGGCGACCTGCTCGGCGCCGGGCATCGCGGAGCGGAACCGCAGCGCCTTCTCGGCCCACATCTGGTCGTCCAGCCCGACCCGGCGCGCGTCCGGCAGCAGCCCGGCGGCCAGCGCGACGGCGTCGTCGGTCTCCTGCCACGGCCGCACCTCGAGCGCCAGCTCACCGGCGCCGGAGGCCAGCGCGGCCGGCTGCTCGAGGGCGGGCACGAGCAGCGTCGCGGCGCCGTCGACCGGCAGCAGCAGGCAGGTGAGCCGTTCCAGCGGCTTCGCGTCGTAACCGGTGAGGTAGCGCAGCCCGGCGCCGGGCGTGATGATCAGGGCGTCGAGGCCCTCGGCTGCGGCGGCGGCGCGGGCGCGGGCGAGACGGTCGTCGAGGTCGGCGGTCACGCGTCGCACTCTAGGCGATGCCTGCTCCTGGTCAGCTGCTACCGGCCGCCGCGGCGGTGCTGCCGGCGAGGATGGCCGCGGTGACCGCCGCCTGGACCTCCTGGACCGCCTTCTTGACGGCGTCGGCGGCCCAGTCGCCCTCGGAGATCTCCTTCGCCCGGCGCTTCACGGCGCGGCGGTCGTCGGCCGGCACCGCCTTGCGCAGGCCGTCGACGGCGAGCAGCAGCGACACCAGCGCGGCCGTGCGGGAGTCGGGCTCGAGACCGGTCACGAGGACGTCCCGCAGCCGCTGCCGGACGGCGGCCTCGTGCGACGCATCGGCGGCCGGCCAGCGGGTGGTCGGGAAGATGCCCAGGACCGTGCCGGACTCCTGGCGCAGCAGCCCGCGATCGGCGAGGCGGCGCAGCAGGCGGTCGCGCAGGCCCTTGCGCAGCGAACCGAGGACGTTCTTCGGCTTCTTGCCCTCGTCGTCGGCCAGTTCGGCCAGGGCGTGGTCGAGGACGTCGTCGCCGACGGGTCCGGCGTCGCGTACGACCAGCCGGTCGCGCTTCACCTGCTCACCCGGCCCGGCGACCGACACCTTGCCCAGCACGGACAGCTCGAGGAGCAGAGCGCCGGCCAGGCCGTACTCCAGCCGCGTGCCGTCGATGAGCGATTTGCCCGTTTCGTCGTCGTAGGCGATCAGGAGGAGGTCCTCGGCGATCAACACGTCTTCGACTCTAGCCGCCGCGCGATTAGGGTCATGGGTATGCCACGACACGCGCAGGAGCGCGTCAGCACCCACCCTCGTCGCAGCGCTTGGGCCGTCGTCATCGGAGGCATCGGCGAGCTCCTGCTCACCGCGGGCGTCCTGGTCCTGCTCTTCGTGGTCTACGTCATCTGGGGCACCGGCATCCAGACCGCGCAGGCGCAGGACAAGCTCGAGGACGAGCTGAGCGTGCAGTGGGGACAGCCCGGCCAGAACACGCCGCCCGACCCCGACGAGCTGGTCGACGGCGACGCCTACGGCATCCTGCGCATCCCCCGCTTCGGCGACGACTGGAGCTTCACCATCGTCCAGGGCGTGCAAGACGACGACCTCGCGCGCGGCCCCGGCCACTACCCGAACACCGCGAACCCCGGCGAGCTGGGCAACGTCGGCATCGCCGCGCACCGCTCCGGGCACCTGTCGCCGTTCGCCGACTTCCCCGATCTGCGGGTCGGCGACACCATCGAGATCGAGATGGCCGACGGCACGTACGTCTACGAGCTCGACGACGCGCCCGACGGCGACAGCAACGGCAACAAGATCAACATCAGCGACGTGTGGGTGGTCGACCCCGTGCCCGGCGAGCCGCGCGACACCGAGCCGACGCAACGGCGCATCACGCTCACCACGTGCTGGCCGCGGTTCGGCTCGTCGCACCGCATGTATGCCACGGGCACACTGGTCAGCGGCCCGAGCGGGTGACGTCCGGCTCAGGCTCCAGGTGCGGCAGCACGCGGTCCAGCCAGTTCGGCAGCCACCAGCACCGGTCGCCGAGCAGGAACATCGCCGACGGCACCACCAGCAGCCGGATCACGGTGGCGTCGATCAGCACGCTGAACCCCAGCCCGACCGCCAGCATCTTGACGACGACCTGGTCGGAGACCACGAAGGCGAAGAAGACGCTCATCATGATCAGCGCCGCCGACGAGATGACCCGCGCCGTCACCGCCAGCCCGGTCGTGACGCTGCCATGGTTCTCCCCCGTCGCCAGCCAGGCCTCGCGGACCCGCGACAGCAAGAAGACCTCGTAGTCCATCGACAGCCCGAACACGATCGCGAACATGATCATCGGGACGTACGACTCGATCGGCACGTCCTGGTCGACGCCCAGCAGGGACGACCCCCAGCCCCACTGGAAGACCGCGACGACGACGCCGTACGCGGCGGCGATCGACAGCAGGTTGAGCAGCGCCGCCTTGAGCGCGAGCACCGGGCTGCGGAACGACAGCAGCAGCACGATGAACGCCGCCCCGACGACGATCGCGATGATCTCCGGCAGCCGGTCGGCCACCAGGTTGCGGAAGTCCAGCTGCGCCGCCGTCGAGCCGGTCACGAACGCCGTCGTGTTCGAGCCCTCCAGCACCGGCGCGATGGTGTCCGTGCGCAGGGTGTGCAGCAGGTCGTCGGTCGCGGCGGCCTGCGGGCGCGTCGTCGGTGTCACGGTCGACACCAGGAGGACGCCGTCCTGGCTGGGCGTGAAGTCGGTGACGGAGGCGACCCCGTCCGTGCCGGCGATCGCGGTCTCCAGTTCGGAGCCGATGGTCGCGCCGTCGTCGCCGGACCCGACCTCGATGACGACGGTGAACTGGCCGTTCACGCCGACGCCGAAGCCGGACGAGATCGCGTCGTACGCGTCCCTGGTCGTGCTGCCCGGCGCCGACGCACCGTCGTCGATGTGACCGAGCTGCAGCGAGAGCGCCGGGATCGCCAGCACCACGGCGACCAGCACACCGCCGGTCAGATACCGCCACGGGTGCCGGTCCAGCGCCAGCGCGTACCGCCGCCAGCCCGACGCGGAGCCGTCTCCGGACTCCTCGGCCACCGGTGTGCGGACCCGCAGCCGGTCGATCCGCCGGCCCGCCGCGCCGAGCAGCGCCGGTACCAGCGTGACGGCCGCGATCCCGGCGACGACGACGGCGACCGTCGCGGCCAGCCCGAGTTTGCCGATGAAGCCGATACGGGTGGCCCACAGCCCGGACAGCGCGATGACCACCGTCGACGCGGCGATCAGCACCGATCGGCCGCTGGTGGCGACGGTCCGCCCGGCGGCGGTGACCGGGTCGGCGGCGTTCATCACCTGCTGCCGGTACCGGGTCGTGAGGAACAGGGCGTAGTCGATCCCGACACCCAGCCCCAGCATCGCGGCCAGTGTCGGGGACGCCGTCGCGAAGTCGACGCCGGCCGCGAACAGCCCGAGCAGGCTCAGCGCCGCCAGCACCCCGATCGCCGACGACACGATCGGCAGGAACGCGGCCAGCACGCTGCCGAACGCCACCAGCAGCACCACGATCGCCACCGCGATCCCGATGCCCTCCGATCGCAGGTCGTTCGGCGCCGGCTCGGCGGCCTGGCCCAGGGTGCCGGTGTAGTAGACCTGAACGCCGGCGTCGCGGGCCGGGTCGACGGCCGTGTCGACGTCATCGACGAACGTCGGTCCGAACGCGCCCGGGTTGCCGTCGAACTGGACGGTGGCGTAGCCGATGGTGCCGTCCTGCGACGGCACCAGGTCGGACACGGTGAGCACGTGGTCGACCGACGCGACGTCGGTGAGCGCCTCGTCGACCGCGTCGGACTGCGCCGACAGGCCGGCGTCGTCCTTGAAGACCAGCCGGGCCGAGTCGGAGCTGGCGGTCACGCCGTGCTCGACCAGCAGGTCGCTGCCCTGGCCGGACTGGGTCCCCGACAGGTTGAAGTCGTCGCTGTACGTCCCGCCCCAGACCCGGTCGGCGACCAGCGTGCCGATCAGGACCACCAGCCACACCGCGATGACCGGCCACGAATGCCGCGCGCACGCACGCCCGAGCCGCTCCAACCCCGCTGACTCCGCCATCGTGCCCCCCTGGCGTCCCCTCTGCGAACGTAAGACGGCCGTCCGGGCCTGTCAACGGCCTGGCGGGGCCGGGTCTCAGTAGGCTGGCGACCATGCCCGGGACCGAGAACCGCCTGATGCTCCTCGACACCGCCTCGCTGTACTTCCGCGCCTTCTTCGGCGTGCCCGAGTCGATCAAGGCTCCCGACGGCACGCCGGTCAACGCGGTGCGAGGGCTGCTCGACTTCATCGCGCGGCTGACGACCGACCGCAGGCCCGCCCGGCTGGTCGCGTGCCTCGACGCCGACTGGCGCCCGGCGTTCCGGGTGGCGCTGCTGCCGTCCTACAAGGCGCACCGGCTGGCCAACGCCGCGCGCAACATCGAGGAGGTGCCGGCGGCGCTGGACGCGCAGCTCCCGGTCATCCTCGACGTGCTGACGGCGCTGGGCATCGCGCACTTCGGGGTGCCGGGCTTCGAGGCCGACGACGTCATCGGCACGCTCGCGTCCAGCGACAAGGGCCCGGTCGACGTCGTCACCGGCGACCGCGACCTGTTCCAACTGGTCGACGACGACCGGGGTGTGCGCATCCTGTACACCGCCCGTGGGGTCGGCCGGCACGAGATCGTCGACGAGAGTGTCGTCGCCACCAAGTACGGCATCCCAGGCCGCTCGTACGCCGACTTCGCGACGCTGCGCGGCGACCCCAGCGACGGCCTCCCGGGCGTGGCCGGCGTCGGCGACAAGACCGCCGGCACCCTGATCACCCGGTTCGGCAGCATCGACGGCCTGCTGGCGGCGGTCGACGACCCGGAGGCGGAGCTGTCGCCGACGCTGCGCCGCAAGATCACCGACGCGCGCGACTACCTGGCCGTCGCCCCCGACGTCGTGAAGGTGCGCCACGACGTCCCGCTGCCCGACTACGACGACACCCTGCCGACGACGCCGGCCGACCCGGAGGCACTGGTCGAGCTGGCCGGCCGATGGGGGCTGGACTCCTCGCTGAACCGGGTGCTCAACGCGTTCAACCCCGCTCCGGCCTGACCGTGCGGTTCGGGGACATGCGCACGACGTTCCTTGCGGCCGTCGCTCTGGTCGTGCTCGCGACCGGCTGCTCGGGCAGCGACGACGAGGCGAGCTGCGACTTCGACCGCGCCGAGTGGGCGCGTCTGGACCCCACCGACTACGAGCAGGGCGGGAGCCGGTCCGGGCTGGCCGGCATCGTGGTCGACTGCGGGCTGCTCGACGACGCGACCCGGGCCGAGACGGCGGAGCTGCTCGGCGAGGGCGGCGAGCCCGGCGACGCCAGCTGGACGTACCTGACGCGGCCCACGACGCTCGACTTCGAGCTGCTGATGGTCGACTTCGGCCCTGACGACACCGTCACCCGGGTCTACTTCAGCCAGAGCTGACCGGTGCTAGGGTCGACGTCGTGACTGCCGGGTCGGCCATGGGCCGCGAGCGGACGGGTTTCCCGGCCGCCGAGTGACCACCAGGCGGGCCAGGAGCCCGCCGTCGCCTTCTTCTCCTCACGTTCCACGCACGACACCCCCGGAGAAGAAGGGTCACCGATCATCGACTACAACCAGCAGGTCGTCGACGAGTTCCGCGCGAGCCGCGGCCGCGTCGGCGGGCCGTTCGACGGAGCCCGGCTGCTCCTGCTCACCACCACCGGCGCCCGTTCCGGCGCTGCTCACACCGTCCCCGTCGGCTACCTGCCCGACGACGGCGGCCGCCTCGTCGTCATCGGCTCGGCCGGCGGCGCGCCCCGCCACCCGGCCTGGTTCCACAACCTCGTCGCCCACCCGCGCGTGCACGTCGAGGACGGCCTGTTCGCCTACGATGCGGACGCCGCGGTGCTCGACGGCGACGAGCGCGACGCGGTCTTCGCGCGCGCGGTCGAGGCCGATTCCGGCTGGGCGGACTACGAGCGACGCTCCGGCCGCCGGCTGCCGGTCGTCGCGTTGACGCCGGTGCCCGGCCCGCCCGGCGGCCCCGGCGTCGACTCCCCCGCCGCGTTCCTGACCACCGTCCACGAGTCGTTCCGGCGCGAGTTGGCCCTGGTCCGGGCCGAGGTCGCGGCCGCCGGCCCGAAGCTGTCGGCGCAGCTGCGGGTCAACTGCCTGAGCGCCTGCCACGGCCTGCACTTCCACCACACGGCCGAGGACGGCGGCATGTTCCCGGCCATCGCGGCGGCCCGGCCGGACCTCGCGGACGTCCTCGAGCGGCTGCGTGCCGAGCACGGCGTCGTCGCGGACCTGATCGCGCGGCTGCAGCAGGCGATCGAGGCCGACGGGCCGGTCCTGCCCGAGGTCGATGCGCTGATCGAGCGGCTGGAGGCGCACCTGGACTGGGAGGAACAGCAGCTCGTTCCGGTGCTGAACGCGGTGTTCTGACCCGAGCCGCCCTTCCGCGCCGCCCACCCCCACGTTGATCTTGGAGAAATGGGGGAATCATACGGACGAATCACCCCGCAAGCGCGAAGAACTCCAAGATCAACTGTCGGGGGCGCGGAGGCGGGTCAGGGCGACAGCGAGCCGGCTGACGTCAGGATGGCGGCCTCGACCTCCGGGTCGAGGCCGACCGCCGGCCGGTCGGGTCGCTGCGGCGCCGCGCCGCCGATGGAGCGCAGCCACGCCCAGGTGTCCGCGACGGTCTCGCCGACCGGCCGTGGCCGCAGCCCGGCCGCCTCGGCACGGGAGACGTCGGCGGAGTGCAGGCCGAGCGTCTCGAACTCGTGGCGCGGCGGGATCCATACCGGCAGGTCGTTCCACGGCACCACACCGGCCGCGAGGATCGCCGGCGGGTCGACCCAGCGCAGCGTGGCCGCCCCGCCCGTCACCGCCACCACGGCGTCCAGCAGCTCACCCATCGTCGCGTGGCCCGGCCGGCTGACCGCGTTGAACACCCCGCCGGTCCCGGCCTCGACGCACGACACGAGCCAGGCGGCGAGGTCGCGGCCGTCGATGTACTGGATCGGCAGGTCCCGCGGTCCCGGCGCCAGCATGTCGCCGCCGCGCGCGGCCCGGGTGAGCCACCACGGCAGCCGCCCGACGTCCTCGTACGGGCCGAGGATCAGCCCGGCCCGGGCGACGAGCGCGCGGTCGCCGAACGCGGCCCGCGCGGCCAGCTCGCCGCCGGCCTTCTGCTCGCCGTAATCGCCGTCCTCGGCGTCAGGCGACGATTCCAGCACCGGTGCGGACTCGTCGGCGCCCGGCGGGACGGGCGGCGCGTACACCGACCGGCTCGACACGTACACATACGTCCCGGCGCGCCCGGCCAGCAGGCCGGCGCTGTCGCGGACGGCCCGCGGGATGCCCGACCACGTGTCGACGACCGCGTCCCACTCCCGCCCGCCCAGCACGCCCAGCGACGCGGGGTCCAGCCGGTCGCCGCGCAGCGACTCGACGCCGTCGCCGGCCGGATCGCGCAGACCGCGGTTGAACGTCGTGACGTCCCAGCCGCGCGCCATGGCGTCGGCGACGACCGCCCGCCCGACGAACCCGGACCCGCCCAGGACCAACAGCCGCATGTCGTCTCCTCAGGCCGAGAGTGTCGCGTACGCCACGACGCCGCGCCGCAGCGTCCCCGCCGCCAGTCGCGCGGCCTCGCGCAGCGGCGTGCCGGACGCGGCGTCGGCGACCTGGTCGAGCAGGTCCAGCAGCTGCCTGATGGCCCGGACGAAGTCGCCGGCGGCGAGGTCGGCGTCGCGCAGGACGGAGTCCAGCTGGTGGCCGCTGGCCCAGCGCCAGGCGGCGTGCGTGAAGCCGAGGTCGGGCTCGCGCAGGAAGTCCAGCCGGTGGGTGGACTCGACGTGGTCGAGGTCGCCCCAGAGCCGCACCATCTCGGCCAGCACGTCGCGCACTCGGCCCGGAGGCAGCCGCGGCGGGACCGAGTCGTCGGGCTGGCGCGACTCGTAGGTCAGCGCGGCCACGGCGCCGGCCAGCTCGGCGGGGTCCAGGCCGGCCCACACGTCGCGGCGGATGCACTCGGCCGCCAGCAGGTCCAGCTCGCCGTAGAGCCGGGCCAGCCGCCGGCCCGACGGCGTGACCTCGTCGCCGGACAGGTAGTCGAGGTCCTCCAGGACCCGGCAGACGCGGTCGAACTGGCGCGCGACGGTGTTGGTGCGCGACTCGACCCGGCGTTGCAGCTGGTCGGCCTCGCGGCGCAGCCGCAGCCAGCGCTCGGCCCAGCGGGCGTGCTCCTCGCGGTCCGGGCAGCGGTGGCAGGGGTGGTCGCGCAGCTGCCGGCGCAGGCGGGCCAGTTCCTCGTCGTCGGCCGCGGCGGACCGGCCGCGGCGCCGCCCGTGGTACTGCCGGTCCGCCTCATGGGGCGCCTTGGCGCGCAGCGACGCCGCGAGGTCGCGCCGCGAGGCCGGGACCCGCGGGTTGAACGAGCGCGGGATGCGCAGCCTGGCCAGCGGCTCGACCGCGTTGGGGAAGTCGATCAGCGACAGCCGGCGCACCTGCCGGCCTTCGGTGAGGACGGTCGGGCGCGGGCCGTCGCCGCTGTGCGGTCCGCCGCCGGGCATGCCGGGATCGAGGACCACGGCCAGCCCCGCGAACTTGCCGGTCGGCACCCGGATGACGTCGCCCGGGCGCAGCTTCTCCAGCGCCGCGGCGGACGCGGCCCGGCGCAGCGCCGTCCCCTCGCGGGCCAGCTGGGTCTCGCGGTCCTTGATCGCCTGGCGCAGCTGGGCGTACTCCGGGAAGTCGCCCTTGTCGCAGGTCATCGCCTCGCGGTAGCCGTCGAGTGCCTCCTCGGCGCGGCGCAGCTGGCGGGCGAGGCCGACGACGGCGCGGTCGGCCTGGAACTGGGCGAACGAGGACTCCAGGATCTCCCGCGCGGGCGTGCGGCCGACCGCTCCGACCAGGTTGACGGCCATGTTGTACGACGGGCGGAAGGACGAGCGCAGCGGGAACGTGCGGGTGGAGGCCAGCCCCGCGACCGCCGTGGGGTCGAACCCGGGCTGCCACAGCACGACGGCGTGGCCCTCGATGTCGATGCCGCGCCGCCCGGCCCGGCCGGTGAGCTGGGTGTACTCCCCCGGCGTGACGTCGGCGTGGGTCTCGCCGTTCCACTTGACCAGCCGCTCCAGCACGACCGTGCGGGCCGGCATGTTGATGCCCAGCGCCAGCGTCTCGGTGGCGAAGACGGCGCGGATGAGACCGCGGACGAACAGCTCCTCGACGACCTCCTTGAACGTCGGCAGCATGCCCGCGTGGTGGGCCGCGATGCCGCGTTCCAGGCCCTCGGCCCACTCGTGGTACCCGAGGACGTGCAGGTCGCCCTCGGGGATGCCGGACGTCCGCTCCTCGATCAGCGCGCGGATCTCGACCCGCTCGTCCGGCGACGTCAGGCGCACGCCGGCGCTCAGGCACTGCTGTACGGCCCCCTCGCAGCCGGCCCGGCTGAACACGAACACGATCGCCGGCAGCAACCCGGCGGCGTCCAGCTTCTCCAGCACCTCGACCCGGCCCGGCGTGTACGTGCCGCGCGGACGGCGTGGCGGTCGCCCGCCGCGGCTCGCACGTCCGCCGGGCCGGGAGCCACGGAAGTCGTCGCGGCCGGCCCGCACCAGTTCCGGGCTGACCACCCGGCGGCCCTCGCCGTCGGCCTCGCCCTGGCCGAACAGGTCGTACAGCCGCGACCCGACCATCACGTGCTGCCACAGTGGCACCGGCCGCTTCTCCTCGACGACGACGTCGGTGTCGCCGCGGACGGTGGTCAGCCAGTCGCCGAACTCCTCGGCGTTGGAGACGGTCGCCGACAGCGAGATGACGCTCACCGACTCGGGGAGGTTGATGATCACTTCCTCCCAGACGGCGCCACGGAACCGGTCGGCGAGGTAGTGCACCTCGTCCATGACGACGTAGCTCAGCCCGTTCAGCGTCGCCGACCCGGCGTAGAGCATGTTGCGCAGCACCTCGGTGGTCATGACGACCACGGGCGCCTCACCGTTGACGGTGTTGTCGCCGGTCAGCAGGCCGACCATGTCCTCGCCGTGGCGTTCGACGAGGTCGTGGTACTTCTGGTTCGACAGCGCCTTGATCGGCGTCGTGTAGAAGCACTTGCGGCCCTCCTCGAGGGCCAGGTGCACGGCGAACTCGCCCACCAGCGTCTTGCCGGCCCCCGTCGGCGCCGCCACCAGCACGCCGCGGCCGGCTTCGACGCTGCGGCAGGCACGCAGCTGGAAGTCGTCGAGCTCGAAGCCGTAGCCGGCCTGGAAGTCCCGCAACCGCGGGGACGGATCGCGTTGCCGCTCATATGCTGCCGCGTAGCGTTCCGCCGGCGAACTCATGGGGCTACGGTAACCCGCCGGACGGGGCGTACACCTGCTGGGCTCGCGGTACGACGTCGAACGTGCGGGGCAACGGGCCGAGCCGCTCGCCGTCGACGTAGGCGGTGATGCCGGGGGCGTCGAGCTTGACCCGCCGGGCCCGGTGCACGGTGACGAACGGGTACGCCGTGTGCGTGCCCCGTTTGACCCGGCGGAACGCCCTGACCAGCGTGGCCCGGCCCACCGGTGCCACCACGACGACGTCGAACACGCCGTCGTCGAGCTCGGCGCCGGGCGTGATGTGCAGCCCGCCGCCGTAGGACGGAATGTTGCCGACGGCGACCAGCATGGCCTCGAGGTCGAGCACCTCGCCGTCCAGCTCGAGGTGGTACGGGATCGGCCGGAAGACGCCCAGCTCGGCGAACGTGGCGAGGTCGTACCGGCGCGGCCCTCTCGGCCAGCGCATGCGGTTGACGCGGTCGTTCACCTTGGCGTCGAACCCGGCGGCGACGACGCCGGCGAACCACTGACCGTGGGTGCGGCCGAGATCGACCTCGCGCAGCTGACCGGCGGCGACGACGTCCGCCGCGGCGTCCGGGTCGCGCAGAGGCAGGCCGAGCGCGCGGGCGAAGTCGTTGCCGGTGCCGGCCGGGACGACGCCGAACGCCGTACCGGTGCCGGCGACGGCCTGCAGGCCCAGGTGGACCATGCCGTCGCCGCCCACCACGACCAGCGCGCGCACGCCGTCCTCGACGCTCTCACGGGCGAGGTCGGCCGCCTCGCGGACGTCGCGCCCGGCCAGCGTGCGCACCGCGATGCCCGCCTCGGCCAGCCGGTGGGCGGCGCGCCGGCCGGCCCGGGCGCCACGCCCACGGCCGGCCGACGGGTTGATCAGGAGCGCGAGCTCATCGGCGGCGGCGGTCGTCATCGTCGTCGACGCGGCCCAGGCCGTCGAGCATGTCGTCCGGGGTGGCCTCGTCGTCGGACAGCCCGCCCGTGGCCCCGGCGTCGCGGCGCTTGTCCATGACACGGCAGACCAGGACGGCGATCTCGAACAGCAGCCACATCGGGACGGCCAGCACCATCAGCGAGAGCGGGTCGCCCGTGGGGGTGGCGACGGCGCCGAACGCGAAGATGCCGACGATGACCCAGCGCCGGGCCGTGCCCAGCGTCTCGTGCCGCAGCACGCCGACGGCGTTGAGCAGTACCACGAAGATGGGCAGCAGGAACCCGATGCCGAAGACCAGCACCAGCCGGATCGAGAAGCTGAGATAGCTGTTGAAGTCGACCAGCATCGAGGTGTCGCCCGGCGCGAAGTTCTGCATGAAGATCATCGCGCGCGGCATCAGCCACATGGCCAGCACGACGCCGAGGCCGAACATCGGCACCGCCGCGCCGACCACGGCCAGCGCCCACTTCTTCTCGTTGCGGTACATGGCCGGGGTGACGAACGCCCACAGCTGGTAGATCCAGACCGGCGCGCCGAACACGATGCCGGTGAGCATGGCGATGCGCAGCGGCACCGTCAGCGGGTCGAGCATCTCGCGGAAGTTCAGATCGGCATTCCGGCCGGTCTCCCGGGCTGCGTCGACGAACGGGTCGACGAGGAAGTCGAAGATGCGTTCGCGGAAGATGAACCCGAGGATGCCGAACGCCACCACCGCGAGCGCGGACCACAGCAAGCGGTTGCGCAGCTCGCGCAGGTGTTCGGTGAGGGTCATGCGGCCCTCGGGGTCACGCTCCGGCTTGGAGCCCTTCCCCCGACGGCCGATCACGGTGGCCACGTCGGTTCAGCGCGACGCCGGTCAGGCGTCGCGACGCGGCTGGTCGTCGGCCTGCTGCGGAGCCGGCTGCTGCGGGGCGGCCTGCTGCTCGACGGCGCGCGGCGCCGGCTGCTGCGCCTGCGGGGCGCCCTCGCCGGTGATGTCGTCCCTCTTGTCGTCCTTGTTGATCAGACCCTCGGTCTCGGTCTTGAAGATCTTCAGCGAACGACCCAGCCCACGCGCGGCCTCCGGCAGCCGCTTGGCCCCGAACAGCAGGAAAACGATGGCCAAGACGATGATGAGTTGCCAGGTGCCGATGCTACCCATGGTCGACCTCTTCCTGACGGGGACGTCCCGTCGATGGTACCCGCCGCGCTCGGCGGGCCTGGCATGCCGGACGCGTGCCGGAGACTACTTCAACCTCGATCCTACGGTTTCGTCAAGGTCGTCTTGCAGAGCGTTCATCTCCCGGCCGAGCGCGCCGAGCTTGCGCACCAGCACCCACGCGGCTCGCACCACCAGCACGATGGCCAGCACCAGCGCGACGGCCAGCGCGACGAACAGCCAAGCGGCGAGTGCGGACATGGCCCGACCTTACCTCTCGTACGCGGCCAGCGCGTCGCGGGCGGCGGCGGTGACCTCGGCGGACAGGTCGGCCGGCGCGACCACGCGGCCGGTGCTGCCCAGTCGGAGCGCCAGCCGCCGCACCCACGCGCGGTCGCGGGCCCGCAACCGCAGCAGCAGCGCGTCGCCGGGCAGCTCCTCGGCGGTCTCGTAGGGGTAATAGTCGGCCACCCAGCGGCCGGCGGGAGTCAGCTCGAATGTCACCAACTCGTCATCGGGCGACGGCTGGAACAGCCCGCCGTCGAGGTCGCGCGGCCGCGCCTCGCTGGGAACCTCGGCCGGGACGTCGAGCTCCTTGACGTCGAGCACGCGGTCGAGCCGGAACAGCCGCACCGACTCGGCCCGGTGGCACCAGCCCTCGAGGTAGAGCCGGCCGTCGACCACGACCAGCCGCATCGGGTCGACGTCGCGCTCGGTGGCCTCGTCGCGGGCCGGGACCCAGTAGGACAGGTGCAGGCGGTTCTTGGCGTCGAGCGCGCCGCGCACGGTGGCGGCCACATCGGCGACCGCGTCGCCGTCGACCTGCACCTGCACCGCCGCGGCCTGCTGAGCGGCCTCGCCGGCGGCGTTCTCGAGCTTCGTGATGGCCCGCTCGACGGCGCCGCGCTCGAACGAGCCGGGCACCGACGCCAGCGTGCGCAGCGCGACGATCAGCGCGACCGCCTCGTCGGTGCGCAGCCGCAGCGGCCGGGCGAGGTAGTCGGCGTTGGAAACGCTGATGATGCCCTCGCCCTCGACCGCCTCCATGTCGACCTCGATGTAGTCGCCCATCTGCAGGCCGGGCAGGCCGGAGAACCAGAGCACCTGGAGGTCGCGGATGACCTGCCGCTCGGTGACCCCGAACAGCGCCGCCACCTCGGAGACCTTCGCGCTGGGGTGCGAACGCAGGTACGGCAGCATGGACAGCAGCCGGGTGACCTGCGACTGCGCGCTGTCGGCCCGGCGGGTGGGCGCGGTGGCCCGGCCGGCCGCCCGTTTCCGGGGAGTCGTCTTCGCCGCGGGCTTCTTCGCCGGCGTCACGCCGGCACCGCCAGGATGGCGCGCAGGCGCTCGACGACGGCGTCGCGCAGCTCGACCGGCTGGTCGGCGACGACGTCGGCACCATGGCTGACCAGCTCTTCGGCCAGGGCCTGGTTGCTCGTGTAGGGCACCGTCACCTCGTCCCATCCGGTGGTCGCGTCCGTCGCTACGAACGTAGCGCGCCGGCGCAGGCCGTGCCCGCTGCCGTGCCGGACCCGGACGACCGCGTGCAGGACGGGCGAGCGTTCCGGCGGGGCCAGGCTGGCGGCCGCCTCGCGGACCGTCTCGGGCGCCGGGACCTCGTAGCCGCCGGCAGCGCCGTCGGGCCGGACGTCGCCGACGATGCGCGACATGCGGAACATGCGGGCCGCCTCGCGGCCGGTGTCGAAGCCGACGACGTACCAGCGGCCGTGCCAGGACAGCACGCTCCACGGTTGCACGTGGCGCAGCAGCGGCTCGGCCGTCGAGCTCTTGCGATGCTGGAAGGCGACCGGCCGGCGGTCGCGCACGGCCTCCCAGAGCGGCCAGAACGCCGGCTCCTCTCCCCCGACCCGCGGCTCGACGGCGCCCAGCGAGCGGGTGTCGGCCTCGACGCCCACCGCCTGCAGCTTCAGCACGGCGTTGCTGGAGGCCTCGGAGAGGTACGTGTGCTGCCAGACGCGGGCGGCCAGCCCCACGACGGCGGCCTCGTCGGGCTCGAGCCGGATCTCGGGCAGCTCGAACTCGTGGCGCAGGATGCGGTAGCCGGGCTCCTCGTCGCCGAGCGGGTCGAAGCCGCCGGTCTCGATGGGGATGCCGACCTCGCGCAGCTCCTCCTTGTCGCGCTCGAACATCCGCTCGAAGGCCTCGTCGGTCTGGTCGCCGTACCCGCCGACCACCTCGCGAATCCGGCTCTTCGGCACGTACCCGCGCGCGACGAGCAAACAGATGACGAGGTTCATCAGCCGCTCGCTCTTGGCCGCCTGCGACACGCCTACCCCCAATCCCTTGCCAGCGCGAGACTAGCCAATAGCTAGTCTCAACGCGTGATTCGCTGGCGAAACGGTGTTGTCAAAACAGTAGACGCCTCCTGGCCCGGTGCCACGCAACTGCGTGTCGAGGTCGAGGGCGAGCAGGTGCGCGCCCTGGCCTACGACCACCTGGTCGGGCGGCCGCGGCCCGGCGAGATCGTCGTGCTCAACACCACGGCCCTGGCCATGGGCCTGGGCACCGGCGGCTACGCGCTGGTCGTCGCCGTGCCGAACCAGCTGCCGCCGGACCCCGAGCCGGGTCCCGGGCACCTGGTCAAGGCCCGCTACACGCCGCTGCAGGCCACCGTCCTCGGCGTCGACGAGCAGGACTCCGAGTGGCACGAACTGCTGCGCGAGGCCGACGACCTCGACGGGCTGCCGGTCGTGACGGCGGACCTGCACTCGGCGCTGCCGGCCATCCTCGCCGGGCTGACGACGTCGGCGGCCTTCCCCGCCGACGTCCGGGTGGCCTACGTCATGACCGACGGCGGCGCGCTGCCGCTCTGGTTCAGCAAGACCGCGGCGGCGCTTCGCGAGGCCGGCTGGCTGGCCGGCACGGTCACCGTCGGACAGGCCTTCGGCGGCGATCTGGAGGCCGTGACGCTGCACACCGGGCTGCTGGCCGCCAAACACGTCCTGGAGGCCGACGTCGCCGTCGTGACGCAGGGGCCGGGCAACCTCGGCACGGGCACCCGCTGGGGGTTCTCCGGCGTCGCGTGCGGCGAGGCGGTCAACGCGGCGGTCGTGCTGGGCGGGCGGCCGGTGGGGTCGCTGCGGGTCAGCTCGGCCGACCCTCGGGCCCGGCACCACGGCGTGTCGCACCACAGCCTGACGGCGTACGGCCGGGTCGCGCTGGCGCCGGCCGACATCGTCGTCCCCGACCTGCCCGGTGAGTTCGGCGAGAAGGTCCGCACCCAGGCGGCCCGGCTGGAGAACCGGCACAACGTCGTCTCCGTGGCCGTCGACGGCCTGGAGGAGGCCCTGGCGGCCGCACCCGTCGGCCTGTCCACCATGGGCCGCGGCCTGGAGGACGACGGCGCCTACTTCCTCGCCGCGGCCGCCGCCGGCCGGCACGCCGGCGCCCTGCTCCAGCACGACGGCTGACCCTCCCGCACCCCAACCCGTCGATCATGGAGACGTGCAGGTCCCGATCCTCCGGAACCTGCACGTCTCCATGATCAACTCGGGTGGGGCGGGTCGGGCCGGCGTGACCAGGTCGGCTCGCGTGCCCGGGTGGCCAGATTGGCCCGGGTGACCGGGTGACCGGGTCGGCCGGCGTGACCAGGTCGGCTCGCGTGACCGGGTGACCGGGTCGGCCGGCGTGACCGGCGAGCGACGTCTGTGCCGCTAGGTGGACCCCTCCCGTTCGGGTGGGTGGCCCACCCTATGGGCGGGCACCGACAACCGCCCGCCGACGGTGGTCACGGGGTCGGCGTCGTGTCCCCTGACGCCGGCGTCTCACCGTCAGCCGGCGTCTCACCGTCAGCCGGCGTCTCACCGTCAGCCGACGGGCTCTCGCCCGGCTCGGGGGCGTCCGCGTCGGCCAGCCGCTGGTCATCGGCCGGCACCGGGCCGACGGTGGCGGCCACCTCGAGCGGATCCAGGCCCTCGGCGACGGTGAGCGAGGCCACCACGCCGGGCGCCGGCGCCCACACCACACGGTCCGTGCCACGCAGCACGGCCGGCTGTCCGTCGAGGTCGACGATGCGGTCGCCGGCCAGTCCCCAGCCGTAGATGCCACCGGACGCGGTCTGGACGCTGAGCGAGCCCTGCGAGCCCGACACCTCCCAGACGTACTGGGTCGACGACGCGGCCCCGGGGTCGCCGACGTACTCCAGCGCCGTCTCGGCCGGCCAGTCGCCCAGGTCGACGGCGCCGTCCGTCAGGGTGGCCGTGGCCGCCAGGTCCTCCAGCTGCGCGGGGGTGAAGCCGTCCGCGTCGATCCGCAACTGCTGACCGTCCGGCAGCAGCCACGCGAGGTCACGCCGCCCCGCCTCGTGGTCCTCCGGTCCCGGCACCAGCGTGCCCGGCGCCGTGCCGGCCGGCACCACGGAGGCCGGTTCCGGGCCGAACACGGTGGCGAGCCGCTCGATGACGCCGTCGTCGTCCACGCCGGCCAGGCTCAGCTCGCCGCCGCTGCACGGGCCGGTCTCCATCCGCGGCCAGGCTTCGCCGACCTCGAGCCGCCCGTCGTCCGGCCACAGCAGCCGGACCTCGTCCGGCAACTCGGCCGGGGTGATCTCGTAGCCGTAGCCGGGCTGGTCCTCGCAGGGCTCCGCGGCCGCGGTCGGCAACGCCGCCTGCCCCGACCCGGCGGGCTGGGGCGCCAGGGTCTCCGGGCCCGAACCGCCACCGAACAGTGGCACCAGCCCGGTGACGGCGGCCGCCGCCGTCAGCACCGAGGCAGCACCCACCTGCACTCGGTGTCTGCGCAGCCGGCGGCGGCCGCCCTCGCGGGCGCGGCGCACCGCGTCCGCCTCGGGGTCCACCGACGCCGTCGCCGCCGTCAGGGCAGCGCGCAGGGCGTTCTCGTCGTGGGTCATGACCTGTCCTCCGAAATGACTCTGGTGTCGTCGATGACCGGCAGCACTGTCCGCAGCCGGGCCAGTGCGCGCGCTGTCTGGCTCTTCACGGTGCCGACCGAGCAGCCCATCGCCACCGCCGTGTCGGCCTCCGAGAGGTCGGCGAAGTACCGCAGCACGACCACCGCCCGTTGCCGCGCCGGCAGCGTCCGCAGCGCGGACACCACGACGGCGCGCTCGTGCAACGCCTCGACGGCGTCCGCGCGGTGGTCTGGCCGGTCGTGCTCCGTGCCGAGAGCGGCCTCGGCGGGCCGCCGTGACCGCATCCGCCAGCGATTCATCGCGTGCCGGGTCAGCGCCCGGTGCGCGTACGCCACCGGATCGGTGACCCGCGGCCAGGCCACGTACAGGCGCTCGTACATGTCCTGGAGCAGGTCCTCGGCGAGGCCCCGGTCTCCGGTCAGCAGGTAGGCCGAGCGGAGCAGTCGGCTGGACCACCCGGCCACGAAATCGTCGAACCCGTTGTTGCGCACACCCCTCCAGACACCGAGACGTCCGGAAAGGTTGCCCGGAACGCGCGAACTCCCGCCACCCGAGGGGTGACGGGAGTCCGCGAGAGGAACTCGGCTACTTGACGTCCAGCAGGTCGATGACGAAGACCAGCGTCTTGCCCGACAGGCGGTGGCCGCCACCGGCCGGGCCGTAGGCCTGGTCCGGCGGGACGACCAGCTGTCGGCGGCCGCCCACGCGCATGCCCGGGATGCCGTCCTGCCAGCCCTTGATCAGGCCGCGCAGCGGGAACTCGATCGGGGCGCCGCGGTTCCACGACGCGTCGAACTCCTCACCGGTCTCGAACTCCACGCCCACGTAGTGGACGAGGACGGTCGCGCCCGGCGCGGCCTCGGCGCCGTCGCCGACGGTGAGGTCGGTGATCTGCAGGTCCGCCGGGGCGTCGCCGCCGACGAAGTCGATCTCGGGTCGGTTGAGTCCCATCAGTAACTCCCGATGACGTCGATGACCAGCACCAGCGGCGTACCTTCGGTGCCGTCGGCGTTGGCGTTGTCGGTGGCGGAGATGCGGCTGACCACGCGGCTGCCGACCGTGCCGCCGGTGAGCGCCTCGGCCAGGCCGGGGATGCCGGCCAGTTGCTCGGCGGCCAGCGTCAGCGGCGCCTGGCCCTCGTCCCACGTCGTGATGACGTCGGCGCCGTCCGGGTAGGACGCCTGGACCATGTTGACCACCAGGTTCGGGCCCAACTCGTCGCCGTCGCCGGTGATGACCAGCGTGGAGTCGGAGGCCTCGGGCGGCGTGGCGCTGGCGAAGTCCAGCGTCGGCGCGGTGCCGTCCTCGCCGTCGGTGACGGTGGGCAGGCCCGCGGGGAGGTCGGCGACGGCCTCACCGGACGCGTGCGCGGTGGGGTCGATGGAGTCGACGATGTCGACCACGAAGACCAGCGTGTCGTTCTGGAGGTCGTGGCCCTCCTGGGCGCCGTAGCCCTGGTCCGGCGGGATCGACAGCAGGACGCGGGAGCCGACGGTCTGGCCGGCCAGGCCCTCCTTCCAGCCGTCGATGACCTGGTTCAGCGAGAAGCTGGCCGCGCTGCCGCGGTCGTAGGAGTTGTCGAAGACGTACGGCTCGGCGTCACCGGAGCCCGCGTCGGCCGACGGGTCGGCGCTGGCCTCGGCGTCGGGCGTGGTGGCACCGCCGACGTCGCCCTCGGCGGGAGTCTCGCTCGCGGCGGGGTCGTCGGCGGGCGGCTCGACCGGGGCGTCCGAGGCCGGGGGCCGCGGCGCCCACGTCTGGCCGAGGTAGTTGGCCACCACGACGTCGTTCTCGCCGACCTCGTCGCCGTCGCCCTCGTCGATGACCTCGATCTGCAGGTCCTCGGGCGGGTCCTCGTCAGGGATGGTGAGCGTCGGCTTCTCGCCCTGCGCGCCGGAGACCTCGACGCCCAGGTCCGTGGTGGCGGTGGAGTCGCCGTCGCCGCCGTCGTCGCCCCCGCAGGCGGAGAGCGCGAGGGCGGATGACACGATCAGAGCGGCCAGAGCCTGTCGTCTGCGCACGGTGAACTAGTCCTTCATCTCTATCGCGGGCTGTGTGGTCCGACGAAACGGCAACCCTAAGCGCTGCACCTGAGAACTACCTGAACGGGCTGCGGCAGGCAGCTTACGCTCACATGCCCTCGATGAGGCGAGCGACCCTCTCGTCGACGGACCGGAACGGGTCCTTGCACAACACCGTACGTTGTGCCTGGTCGTTGAGCTTCAGATGCACCCAGTCGACGGTGAAGTCGCGGCGGCGCTCCTGGGCCCGCTTGATGAACTCGCCGCGCAACTTCGCGCGGGTGGTCTGCGGCGGCACCGACTTGGCCTCGAAGATCTCGACGTCGCGCGCCACCCGCTGCACCTGGCCGCGCTTCTCGAGCAGGTAGTACAGGCCGCGACCACGGTGGATGTCGTGGTAGGCGAGGTCGAGCTGCGCGACCCGCGGGTGGGTCAGCGTCATGTTGTGCTTCGCGCGGTAGCGCTCGATGAGGCGGTACTTCGTCACCCAGTCGATCTCGCCCTCGACCAGCGAGAGGTCGGCGGAGTCGATGGCCTTGATGGTGCGCTCCCACAGCTCGAGCACCCGCTGGATGGCCGGCGTGGCCAGCTCGCGGCGCTCGACGAAGTCGCGGGCCTTGGTGAAGTACTCCTCCTGGATCTCCAGCGCGGACGCCTCGCGCCCGCCGGCCAGCCGGACCTTGCGGCGGCCGGTGAGGTCGTGGCTGATCTCGCGGATGGCCCGGATGGGGTTCTCCAGCGTCATGTCGCGCAGCCCCACACCGGCCTCGATCATGCGCAGCACGAGGTCGGTGGCACCCACCTTCAGCAGCGTGGTGCACTCGTTCATGTTGGAGTCGCCGACGATGACGTGCAGCCGGCGGTAGCGCTCGGCGTCGGCGTGCGGCTCGTCGCGGGTGTTGATGATGGGCCGGCTGCGGGTGGTGGCGCTCGAGACGCCCTCCCAGATGTGCTCGGCCCGCTGGCTGACGGCGAACACCGCGCCCCGCGGCGTCTGCAGCACCTTGCCGGCGCCGCAGATGATCTGCCGGGTGACCAGGAACGGGATCAGGATGTCGGCCAGCCGGGAGAACTCACCATGCCGTCCGACCAGGTAGTTCTCGTGGCAGCCGTAGGAGTTGCCGGCGGAGTCGGTGTTGTTCTTGAACAGATAGACATCGCCGGCGATGCCCTCTTCGGCCAGCCGCTTCTCGGCGTCGACCAGCAGCCCTTCGAGGACCCGCTCACCGGCCTTGTCGTGCGTGACGAGGTCGGTGATGCTGTCGCACTCGGGCGTGGCGTACTCGGGATGGCTGCCGACGTCGAGGTACAGACGCGCACCGTTGGACAGGAAGACGTTGCTGCTGCGGCCCCACGTGACGACCCGGCGGAACAGGTAGCGGGCGACCTCGTCGGGCGACAGCCGCCGCTGCCCGCGGAACGTGCACGTGACGCCGTACTCGTTCTCGAGACCGAAGATGCGGCGATCCATGGTTCGAGCCTAGTCGCCCGAGCCCTCGGAGTCGGCCTGTGGCGGGGTGTCGGAACCGCCACGGTCGAGCAACGAGTCGAGGACCGGCCCACTGAGCCGCCGGAACGTGCGCCGCGGGCGCTCGCGGTCGAGCACCGCGACCTCGAGCGACGCGGGCACCAGCTGCCGCGGCTCGTCGGTGTCGCGGCCCAGCGCGTCGACGGCCAGCCGCAGCGAACCCTCGAGCGACGCACCCTCGGTGAAGTGCTCGCCGACGTAGCGGCCGACCTGCTCGGCGGCGCCGCCCATGACGGAGTAGCCGCTGTCGGCGGCCACCGAGCCGTCGTAGGTGATGCGGTAGATCTGGTCGGTCTCGATGGTCTGCCCGACCTCGGCCACCACCAGCTCGACCTCGTACGGCTTCGGGTCCTGGGTGAAGATCGTCCCCAGCGTCTGCGCGTACACGTTGGCCAGCGCCCGCCCCGACACGTCGACGCGGTCGTAGGAGAAGCCCCGCAGGTCAGCCATGCGCACGCCGGCCTGGCGGAGGTTCTCGAACTCGTTGTACTTGCCGACCGCGGCGAACGCGATGCGGTCGTAGATCTCGCTGATCTTGTGCAACGACGGCGACGGGCTCTCGGCAGCGAACAGGATGCCGCCCGCGTACTGGATCACGATGACCGACCGGCCGCGGGCGATGCCCTTGCGGGCGTAGTCGGCCCGGTCCTTCATGATCTGCTCGGGCGAGACGTATCCGAACTGCATCGACACCGACGATTCCTCTCCTGCGGGCTGGGTGCTGGGGTGGTGGCCGGTCAGCGCAGCGGCGCGACCGGGCCGTCGGGCCGGATCTCGCGGCCGGCGACGACCTCTTCGACGATCTGCGCGACGGCCTGCTCGTCGCGCTGCCGGTAGCCGGTCTCGTCGACCACCGCCACGATGGGGAAGATGCGCCGCTGCAGGTCGGGCCCGCCGGTCGCGGAGTCGTCGTCGGCGGCGTCGTACAGCGCCTGGACGGTGACCGCGATGGCGTCGTCGGCCGTGAGGTCGTCGCGGTAGAGCTTCTTCAGTGCGCCGCGAGCGAACACCGAGCCGGACCCGACGGAGAAGAACTGGTGCTCCTCGTAGCGCCCGCCGGTGACGTCGTAGGAGTAGATGCGGCCGCCGCCGGTAGCGAGGTCGTACCCGGCGAACAGCGGCACGACCGCGAGGCCCTGCATGGCCATGCCGAGGTTGCCGCGGATCATGTGCGACAGCCGGTTGGCCTTGCCCTCGAGGGACAGCACCGTGCCCTCGATCTTCTCGTAGTGTTCCAACTCGAGCTGGAACAACCGGATCAGCTCGAGGCCCAGCCCGGCCGAGCCGGCCATGCCGACCGCCGAGTACTCGTCGGCCTGGAAGACCTTCTGGATGTCGCGCTGGGCGATCATGTTGCCCATGGTGGCCCGCCGGTCGCCGGCCATGACCACCCCGCCCACGAACGTGGTGGCCACCAGCGTGGTGGCGTGCGGGGAGAGACCACCGAGATCGGCGCCCGCCGGAACCCGGTTCCCCGGCAGCAACTCGGGTGAGTACAGCCGCAGGAACTCGGTGAACGACGACGTCCCCGGAGTCAGGAACTCCGCCGGCAGGCTGCCGATACGCGAGACATCAACCACTTACTCTCCACCCTTCTGCACGAACGAACGGACGAAGTCCTCGGCGTTCTCCTCCAGCACCTCGTCGATCTCGTCGAGGATGGAGTCGACGTCGTCGTCGATCTTGTCCTGTCGCTCCTTGAGCTCTTCGCTCGACTCGGTCGCCGCGGTGTCCTCGGCGTCCTCGTTCTTCCGGGTCTGCTTGTGACCACCGGTCGTCTCACGCGCCATCGCCAACCTCCACCTGGTCGCCTTGAGAACGACCCTATCCAGGAGTGGTGACATCTTGCCGCCCCGGGACGCCGGATCGGGGCAGAGATTTTCTTCTTACGCCGACAGCGCAACCGACTCCGGGCGGGGTCGACTCGGCGTTCCCCCGGCCAACTCGGCGTTCGCCAGGCGTTCCGTGGGTTGGCCGACCGTTCGCCGCTTTGCGGCAGTGGGCCGTCCCCCTGGCGCCCATTCTCTCAGCCGCGCCACCGCGCCTCGAGCGGACTTGTGGGGCGCTTCGCGCGGCGAAGGTCCGCTTGACCCACGGTCCCGCGGCCAAGTACGGGCACCTATCCGGGGGAAGTCTGGGCACGCCTTGGGGTTCGCCGCCGTGATGCTGGCCCGTCGTGGCCCCCCATCACCAAGTTGATCATGGAGAAATCGGGGTTCCCAGTGCGCCGGAACCCCGATTTCTCCATGATCAACAGCCGCCCGGGGGGTGGCTTCACGCGCGCCGGGGCACCTCACCCGCGCCAGGACCGCATGGCCGCCGACAACGGCCGTCATCCGGCGCCACGGCGGGTGAAGTGCACGCCACACGAGTGAAGCCAACGGCGCCGTGCCGCCCACCACCACCCGCAGCCCAAACGGCACCCAGAATCGACCTCGATAGCCAGAACCACGAGAACCGGCCTCCAACGGCGCCCCAAACGCGACCCCCGTATCGAGGACGGGCCCACTGCCATCGGCACGAACCCGGGCAACGGCGAACGCCGCGCTGGGCGGCGGACGGTGCACCGGGCGGGCTGTGACCGCACTTCCCAATCCCCCTGATAGCTGCCCGTTCCTGACCCGCGGCGCCGCGGGTCAAGCGGTGTCCCGCGCGCGAAGCGCCATTCGGCTTCGCTTGAGGCGCGGTGCCGCGGCGAAGAAATGGGCAGCAGGGGGACGGCCAACGGCCGCACAGCGGCGAACGCGGCAACCCACGGCCACCGCAGCGGACCCGCGGCGACCGGCGCCGAGCCCGAGAACCTCAGCGCTGGGTCAGTGCGCTGACGAGGTCGCCCGCCGTGTCGCACTGGTCCAGGAGGTCGCCGACGTGGGCCTTCGTGCCGCGGCTGGGGTCGAGGGTGGGCACCCGCTGCAGCGCCTCGCGGCCGGGGAGGTCGAAGATCACGGAGTCCCAGGACGCCGCGGCGATGGACTCGGCGTACTTGTCAAGACAGCGGCCGCGGAAGTAGGCCCGGGTGTCCTCGGGCGGCAGGTGCACGGCGTCGTCGACGTCGCGGTCGGTGATGAGGCGCTGCATGCGGCCCTTGGCCACCAGCCGCCGGTAGAGCCCCCGCTCCGGGCGGATGTCGGCGTACTGGAGGTCGATGAGGTGCAGCTTCGGGTGCGTCCAGTCCATGCCGTCGCGGTCGCGGTAGGACTGCAGCAGGGCCAGCTTCGCCACCCAGTCGAGCTGGTCGGACAGCGACATGGGGTCGGTGGCCAGCGCGTGCAGGGTCGCCTCCCAGCGGGCCAGCACATCGGCGGTGACGGGGTCGACGTCGGCGCCGTAGCGGTCCTCGACGAACTTGCGGGCCTGCTCGGCGTACTCGGTCTGCAGCTGGACGGCGGTGAGGCGGCGGCCGTCGGCGAGCTCGACGAGGTGACCGAGGGTGGGGTCGTGGGAGACGTCGTGCAGCGCCCCGACCGGCCGCGACACCGCGAGGTCGCCGACGAGGAAGCCGTCCTCGATCATGGCGAGGACCAGGGCCGTCGTGCCGAGCTTGAGGTAGGTCGAGATCTCCGAGAGGTTCGCGTCGCCGAGGATGACGTGCAGGCGGCGGTATCGCTCGGGGTCGGCGTGCGGCTCGTCGCGGGTGTTGATGATCGGCCGCTTGAGGGTGGTCTCCAGCCCGACCTCGACCTCGAAGTAGTCGGCGCGCTGCGAGATCTGGAAGCCGTGGCCGCTGCCGTCCTGCCCGATGCCGACGCGCCCGGCGCCGCACACGACCTGCCGGGAGACGAAGAACGGAATGAGGTGGCGGACGATGTCGGCGAACGGCGTCGACCGGTTCATCAGGTAGTTCTCGTGGCAGCCGTACGAGGCGCCCTTGTTGTCGGTGTTGTTCTTGTACAGCTGGATGGGCTGCGCGCCCGGCAACCGGCCGGCCCACGTGGCCGCGACACCCATGATGGCCTCGCCGGCCTTGTCCCAGATGACGGCGTCGCGCGGCGAGGTGACCTCGGGCGAGGAGTACTCGGGATGGGCGTGGTCGACGTAGAGCCGGGCGCCGTTGGTGAGGATCAGGTTGGCCAGCCCGATCTCCTCGTCGGTGAGCTGGCTGGGGTCGGCGCCCCCGCGGGACAGCTCGAACCCGCGCGCGTCGCGCAGCGGGTTCTCCTCCTCGAAGTCCCACCTCGCCCGCCGCGCATGGGCACGCTGGGCCGCGTAGCCGTTGACCACCTGCGACGAGGCCAGCATGGAGTTGGCCGCCGGGTTGCTGGGCACCGAGATGCCGTACTCGGTCTCGATTCCCATGATGCGCCGGGCACTCATGTCACGAGCCTACGGCAGCAACGGCCGTCCACCCACGCGACGCGGACGCCGTCAGCCCCACACCAGCCGCATGACCGGCCGTTCCGGCGACCGCCGCGCGATCTCCCGGAAGCCGGCCCGGACGAACGTCGACGCGTAGCCCGTGCTGGTGGAGCTGGGCGAGACCGCGCCGTCCAGCGGATCTGCCTCGACGGCGGGCGCCCCGGCCGCACGAGCCCGGGCGGCGGCCCGGCCGCGAGCACCACCCGGACGTCGTCGCGGTTCGCCGCTGTCGGCCATGAGCTCGTCGAACGCCGGCCACAGCGCGTCGGTCAGCGGTTCGACCCGCAAGACGCTCACCCCAGCGGCGCCGGCTCCGGATACCGGACGCCCAGCCCGGCCAGCGCCTGCTCGAGGATGTCGGCGATCTCGACGGTGTGCGCGAGCGGCATCTCCGGGCACTCGGTCCGGCCCTGCCGGACCGCTTCGGCGACGGCGCGCAGCATCGGCACGTAGCCGCGGCCCTCCTTCTCCCACTCGAACGTCTGGGTCTCCTCGACGCCGCGGGCCGGCGCGTGCACCAGCCGCATGGTGGTGGCGGCATGGAACCTCGGCGGCACCTCGATGCGTCCCGTGGTGCCCATGACCAGCGCGGATCCGGGGATCGGCGAGACCAGCGACACGTCCAGGTGCGCCCGTACGCCCCCGGGCCAGGTGAGGAAGAGCCCGGCCTCGTTGTCGACGCCCTGCTCGTTCAGGCTGCCGGTGACGGTCAGCGCGGACGGCGCGCCGAGCAGCATCTGCGCGAACGCGACCGGGTAGATGCCGACGTCGAGCAGCACGCCGCCGCCCAGCGCCGGGTCCCACAGCCGGTCGGTGCGGTCGGCCGGGGCGACGAAGCCGAGGTCGGCCGAGACCGCGCGGACGTCGCCGATGGCGCCGTCGGCGACCAGCTGCCGCAGTTGCACGATCAGCGGGTTGAACCGCGTCCACATGGCCTCCATGCAGAACACGCCCCGCTCGCGGGCCAGCTCGGCCAGCCGCGTGGTGTCGGCCAGCGACGTCGTGAACGCCTTCTCGCACAGCACCGCCTTGCCGGCGTCGAGGGCCAGCTGGACGACCGGCCCGTGCTGCGCGTGCGGCGTCGCGACGTAGACGACGTCGACCGCGGGGTCGTCGACCAGAGCGCGGACGTCGTCGTAGGCGCGGTCGACGCCGAGCTCGCGGGCGAACGCCTCGGCGCGGTCGAGCCGGCGGGAGCTGACCGCGGCCAGCCGGCTGTGCTCCAGCAGCCGCAGATCGCCGGCGACGCTGTGGGCGATGGAGCCGGTGGCGACGACGCCCCAGCCGATCGTGCGCTGCGAGGTGGTCATGTCTCGAACCCTACGTGGCCCCGGTCTCGTATGATCCCGCCGATGCCCCTGTCCGTCCGCGCCGCCACCACGACCCTCGCCGGCACCTGGCCGCGTCGACTCGCCTGGCTGCTCCCGCCGGTCGCCGTGCTGGTGACGGTACTGACGGGCGGGCTCGCGAAGGCGCCCGTGCCGGCCCCTGAGCGGGTGGCGGCCGGCGACGCCGTCGACGTCGGGCCCGTGCGGCTGGCCGCGCAGGGCTGGACGATCCGCGACGACGTCGCCACCAGCGGCCTGGAGTACTCCGGCGCCGCCGCCTGGCTGGTCGTCGAGGCCGAGGTCACGGCGCTCACCGACGCCACGACCACGTTCCCGGAAACGGCGCTGCGGCTGCCGAGCGAGCTGGGGCTGGAGACCGAGCCGGACCGCGTCGTGCTGCTCGCCGACGACACGCTGGGGCCGCAGCTGCAGCCCGGACTGCCGGCCCGCGTGGCGCTGCTCTGGCCGGTCGGCGACGATGCCGACCCGGGTGACGAGCTGGCGCTCACCTACCTGCGGTCGCGGCTGTCGGACAGCACCATCGACGCCAGCCGGGTCTGGCGGCCCGACGGCGTCGCCGCGCACACGACGCTCCCCCGCGACGACGCCGCCGGCGACGCGATCGCCGAAGAGCCGGAGGACGACCGGTGATGGCGCGGCACCGCAGGGTCAAGCGGCCGTCCCGGGCCGGGTTGGTCGCCATGACCGTCGTCGTGGTCGCGGCCGGCGCCGTCGCCGCCAGGGCGGACACCTGGTGGCCGCAGGCCCGGCCGATCGTCACCGGGGCTGCGGTCGGCGAGGCGGTCGTCGTCGAGCCGGTCCGGGTGACCGTGCACGGCGTCCGCGCCGCGACGGTGCTGGCCGACGGGCTGGACGACCTCGACACCGGCGGTGTCTGGATCGCCGTCGACCTCACCGCCGCCGCGCTGGACGAGCCGGCGGCGATCTCCGGCATGGCCCTGCGCGACCGGCGCGGCCGCGAGTACGCGTCGTCCAACCGGGTCACCAACGCCATGGTCGGCGGACCCTTCGACCCGCTGGTCCCCGAGCGCGGAGAGGTCGTGTTCGAGCTGCCCTCCGACGCGCTCGGCCGGCTCACGCTGGTGATCAGCCCGGACGCCCCGGGCCGGGTGGTGCCGCGGGCCGAGGCCGAGCTGCCGTTGCGGGTGGACGAGGCGGCCGACGAGCCGCTGACGCTCCGCTCGCGCGACCTCGCCGAGGTGGACGAGTGAGCAGGACGTGGTGGCGGCGGAACCGCGTCGCGCTGCCGGTCATGGTGGTGGCCCTGGCGGGCCTCTCCTGGCCGGCGTCGGAGGCGGCCCGCGAGCTGTGGTGGCCGCGCGGCGAGCACGTCCCCGTCTCCCCCGCCGGCGACGGCTGGGCCGCGGTCGGCGACGTGTCGCTGCGGCTGGCCGCGTTCGGCCCGGCCGACGAGCTGCCCGACGACCCGCCGCCGGACGGGTACGCCGTGTGGCGGGCGGAGCTGGTCACCGACGGCGGCGACGATCCGCTCCCCTGCTCGGCCGAACTGCAGGACGCCGGCGGCCACCGGTACGCCGCCGGGTCGCGCTACCTGCCGTCGTACGAGGACGAGTCGGTCAGCATCGAGTGCGGCGGCGCTGAGGGCGGTGGTGTCGCCTACTTCCTGCTGCCGCACGACGCCGAGCCGGACGTCGTGCGGGTCAGCGCGCTGGGGCTGCTGCCGGAGTACTGGTCGCTTCCGGTGCCGTGACGGCGCCGTCCGCCCCCTCCGTGACCGGCAGCCGGCCGAGGAGCGCGTCGGCCGCGGCGGCGAGCAGCGCCGCGGACAGCACCTGGACGAGCATCGTCGCGACGGCGTCCAGCGGGCCGGCCAGCGCCGTCCAGTCGAGAATGGGCGCCGGTCCGACGACCAGCCGGGCCACGCCCCAGACGAGGTGCCCGAGCAGCCCGACCGCGACGTAGGCCAGGCAGAACAGCAACGCCGACGACCAGCCGGACCGCCAGATCATCGCCAGCCCGGCGGCCAGCGGCCCGAACCGGCGCTCGCCGTCCAGGCCGGCCCGCCAGGCCCGGGCGACGTTCTGCTCGCCCACCCGGGCACTCAGCCGGGCGGAGACCCGCCCGGCCACCGGGGCGATCGCCTCGGCCGGCTGCGTCCCGTACACGATGGTGCCGAACGCCAGCCACGAGATCGGCACCACCAGGCCGGTGAACACGCCGGCGACCAGGAGGTCCGTCGTGGGCACCAGCCCGGCGGCCAGCCGGTCGAGCAGCTCGAACCGGTCGGTCAGCTCCGTCCACCAGCGATCGAGCCGGTCCGTGACGACCCGGCCGGACCACCAGTCGCGGAACCGGCGCGAGGCCAGCGCGACGACGAAGACGCCGAGCACGATCCAGACGACGTCGCAGTAGCCGGCCAGCACCTGCAGCAGCGTCCGCCGTCCCGACGTGCGCGGCTGCCCGCGCGACAGGCGCCCGGCCAGCGATCGCAGCGCCAGCGCGCCGAGCGCCGTCCCCAGCACCGCGGCCGACGCGCCGGCCGGGATGCGGTCGGTGATCTCGCCTGTCGTGGCGGCGAGCTCGGCGGCGTCGCGGGCGGACCTGTTGTAATACTGCCGCTGGTCCTCGGCGAACGTGCCGTAGTGCTCGTAGACGACGAGGAACGGGACGATGAGGCTGCCCAGAACGGCCAGCACCGTGCGCACCCGGCGCCCGGGCGGCACCGTCGACGGCCGCATGACCAGCAGCATCGCGACGGTGACCAGCATGGCGCCGAGCGGCACCAGCGCCAGCACCAGCAGCCCGGCCACCGCCGAGTGCCGGCCCGCCCACACGGCGGCGTCGAGCGTGTACTCGCGGGCCACGAGCCCGGTCGCCGCCAGGGCGACCAGCGCCGGCCAGCAACGGCGGAGGCGCCGCCCTGCGTCGAGCAGGACGGCGCCTCCGCCGGACGAGCTGCTCAGAGGTACTGGCCGGTGTTGGCCACGGTGTCGATGGAGCGGCCGGCCTCGGTGCCCTGCTTGCCCGAGATGAGCGTGCGGATGTAGACGATGCGCTCGCCCTTCTTGCCGGAGATGCGCGCCCAGTCGTCGGGGTTGGTCGTGTTCGGGAGGTCCTCGTTCTCCTTGAACTCGTCGAAGCAGGCCGTCAGCAGGTGCTGCACCCGCAGGCCCTTCGCGCCCGTCTCGAGGAGGTCCTTGATCGCCATCTTCTTCGCGCGGTCGACGATGTTCTGGATCATCGCGCCGGAGTTGAAGTCGCGGAAGTACAGGACCTCTTTGTCACCGTTGGCGTAGGTGACCTCGAGGAAGCGGTTGTCCTCGGTCTCGGAGTACATCTTCTCGACCGACCGCTGGATCATCGCCGCCGTGGTGGCCGCGGTGTCGCCGCCGTGCTCGGCGAGATCGTCGGGGTGCAGCGGCAGCGTGGTCGTGAGGTACTTGCTGAAGATGTCGCGGGCCGCCTCGGCGTCGGGCCGCTCGATCTTGATCTTCACGTCCAGGCGGCCGGGTCGCAGGATGGCGGGGTCGATCATGTCCTCGCGGTTCGAGGCGCCGATGACGATGACGTTCTCGAGGCTCTCGACGCCGTCGATCTCGCTCAGCAGCTGCGGGACGATGGTGTTCTCGACGTCGGACGAGACGCCCGAACCGCGGGTGCGGAACAGGGAGTCCATCTCGTCGAAGAACACGATGACCGGCGTGCCCTCGCTGGCCTTCTCGCGGGCCCGCTGGAAGACCAGGCGGATGTGCCGCTCGGTCTCGCCGACGTACTTGTTCAGCAGCTCCGGGCCCTTGATGTTGAGGAAGTACGACTTGTGCTCGGACATCCCCTTCAGCCTGGCGATCTGCTTGGCCAGGGAGTTCGCGACGGCCTTCGCGATGAGCGTCTTGCCGCACCCGGGCGGGCCGTAGAGCAGGACGCCCTTCGGCGGCCGCAGCTCGTGCTCGCGGAACAGCTCCGCGTGCAGGAACGGCAGCTCGACGGCATCGCGGATCTGGTCGATCTGCCGCGACAGGCCACCGATGTCGGAGTAGTCGATGTCGGGGACCTCTTCGAGGATGAGCTCCTCGACCTCCGACTTCGGGATGCGCTCGTAGACGAACCCGGCCCGCGGCTCGAGCAGCAGGGAGTCGCCGACCCGCAGGCCGGAGTCCTGCAGCGGCGAGGCGATGCGGACCACCTTCTCCTCGTCGGTGTGCCCGATGACCAGGGCCCGCTCGCCGTCGGTCAGCAGCTCCTTGAGCATGACGACCTCGCCGACACGCTCGTACTCGAGCGCGCGCACGACGTTGAGCGCCTCGTTGAGCATGACCTCCTGACCCGGGCGGAGCTCGCCGAGCTCGACGTCGGGGCTGACCGCCACTCTGAGCTTGCGGCCGCCGGTGAAGACGTCGACCGTGCCGTCGTCGTACTTGGACAGGAACGTGCCGAATCCGGACGGCGGCTGGGCCAGCCGGTCGATCTCCTCCTTGAGTGCCACGATCTGGTCGCGGGCCTCGCGGAGAGTGGCCGCCAGCCGCTCGTTCTGGGCGTTCACGGACGCCAGTCGTGCCTCGAGGAATGCCACCTCGCCGGCCATGTCGGACGGCTCGCGCCCGGACCCGCGACGGCCGTGATCGAAGCCATCGTCGTACGACGCCATCTCGCACCTCCTCGGAAGGGGGTCGTCTATAGCCAGACCTTACAGTCGCCCGGCCCGAACGCCATGCAGGAGATCAGCTAGTGACCAGATGTTGACTTTCGGTCCGACGAACGTGGAAATCTGTTTACCCCAACTCGCTCGCCGCCGTGGTGGTTCCGGAGTCATTGGCGGCGTCGTTGCCGGGTGCGGGGCGGCGCCGGCGCGGCGGCGGGGTGACCCCGGGCGCCATGCGGCGGGTCGTCACGAGGAACCCGGTGTGCCCGATCATGCGGTGATCGGGGCGTACGGCCAGGCCCTCGACGTGCCAGGTGCGCACCATGGACTCCCAGGACACCGGCTCGGTGAACCGGTTGCTCTCGCGGATGGTCTCGACGGTGCGCGACAACTGCGTGGTGGTGGCGACGTAGCAGCACAGCACGCCACCCGGGACCAGCACCTTCGCGGCGGCGTCGACGCACTCCCAGGGCGCCAGCATGTCGAGCACCATGCGGTCGGCCTCGGCGTCGTCGAGCGACTCGACGAGGTCGCCGACGGTGAGCCGCCAGGCCGGGTGGTCGCCGCCGAAGAACCGTTCCACGTTCTCGGCGGCGATCTTCGCGAAGTCGGCGCGCCGCTCGTAGGAGTGCACCGTGCCGTGCTCGCCGACCGCCCGCAGCAGCGACATCGTCAGCGCGCCGGAGCCCACCCCGGCCTCGACCACGCGGGCACCGGCGAAGATGTCGGCCATGGCGACGATCTGGCCCGCGTCCTTGGGATAGACGACCGCCGCGCCCCGCGGCATGGAGAGCACGTAGTCGGACAACAGCGGCCGCAGAGCGAGATAGGCCGTGCCGCCGGTCGAGACGACGACGGAGCCCTCGGGCTGGCCGATGAGCTGGTCGTGCTTGAACGATCCCTTGTGGGTGTGGAACTCCTTACCGTCCTGGAGCGTGATGGTGTGGTGGCGTCCCTTGGGATCGGTGAGCTGCACTTGGTCGCCGACCCGGAAGGGCCCGGTGCGGCGAGACGATTCGGTCGCGGACATGCGGTCGAGGCTATCCGCCGGGTCCGACAGGCCGACGCCCGGACGGCGCTCAGCGAGCGGCCAGCGCGTGGTCGACGTCGGACGTGACGAGGACGCCGTAGACCCGGCTCTCGGCGTCGACCACGAGGTACTCGGTGGCCGGGGTCTCGCGCATGGCCTTGAGCAGGTCGTCGCCGCGGACGTCGAGAGGCAGGATCAGGCCGTGCTGCAGCGACCGGGCCGACTGGCCGATCGTCACCCACGGGCGGCGCTGCTCCGGGATGGCGGCCACCGAGCTCTCGCTCACGATGCCGGTGGGGCGCCCGGCGCTGTCGACGATGACCAGTGAGGTGACGCCGGCCTCGTGGGCCTGACGCATGGCCTCGGAGACCGGGAGGTCCGGCGCGACGGGGGCGGCGCGGCGGGCGAGCGTCCGGGTGTCGAGCCGGGGCAGCCGGGCCCGCATGCGGCCGACCGCGAGCGCCTGCGTCGCCCCGGTCCACAGCAACGCCGCCACCAGACCGGCCCAGATGATGGTGAGCAGCTGCGGCCGGCCGCCGTTCAGCACGAACGGGAGGAACAGCACGAGGCCGGCCAGCACCTGGCCGGACCGGGCCGCGACGACGGTGCCGCGATGCTCGTCGCCGCTGACCCGCCAGACGGCGGCCCGCAGCATGTGCCCGCCGTCCAGCGGCAGGCCGGGCAGCACGTTGAACACGCCGACGAGCAGGTTGGCGACCGCCAGCTCCCACACCAGGAACGTCAGCACGCGGTCGTCGATGGCCTCGCCCGCGAGCAGGCCGAGCCCGCCCAGCGCCAGCGACAGCAGCGGCCCCGCGGCCGAGACGACGAGGTCGCGGCCCGGCGTCGGCGCGTCACGCTCGATCTCGGTGAAGCCGCCGAGGAAGTGCAGCGTGATGCCGCGCACCGGCAGCCCGAGCCGCCGCGCCGTGAGGGCGTGGCCCAGCTCGTGGATGAAGACCGACAGGTACAGCAGCACGGCGAACAGGAACGCGACCATGTAGGCGGCGCCGTCGGTGAGCTCAGGGAGGTAGCGCAGGACGAAGTCGCGGCCCCAGTACGTGATGACGGCGGCCACGAGGAACCACGTCGGGCTGACGTACACGGGGATGCCCGCGATGCGCCCGAGACTCAGCTGCCGCCCACGACCGGTTGCCATCTTCCAAGGCTACGTGGCGGCACCGGCGGCGTGTGCGGCCCCGCACTGTCGGAGGCGTGATCTACAGTCACGAATATGACGATCCGCACGCGCACCGCTCCCGGGGACGACGGCCCCGGGGCCGAGCGCGTGCCGAGCCTGTCGCCGTCGCGCGCCGCCGACTTCATGACCTGCCCGCTTCTGTTCCGGTTCCGCACCATCGACCGGCTGCCCGAGCCGCCCAGTTCCGAGGCCACCCGCGGCACCGTCGTGCACAGCGTGCTGGAGCGGCTGTACGAGCTCCCGGCCGGCGAGCGGACGCCCGGCCGCGCCACCGAGCTGGTCCGGCCGGCGTGGGACGAGCTGCTCGAGGCCGAGCCGGCCGTCGGCGAGCTGTTCGCCGACGACGAAGACGGCTCGGCGCTCGCCGGCTGGCTGGCCAGCGCCGAGGAGCTTGTCGAGCGCTACTTCTCGCTCGAGGACCCACGCCGCCTCGAGCCCGCCGAGCGCGAGCTCTACGTCGAGACGACGCTCGACTCCGGCCTGCGCCTGCGCGGCTACGTCGACCGCCTCGACCGCGCCGAGTCCACCGGCGACCTCCGCGTCGTCGACTACAAGACCGGCAAGGCACCGCGGGCCGGGTTCGAGCAGCGCGCGATGTTCCAGATGCGGTTCTACGCGCTGGTGCTGTGGCGGCTGCACGGGCGGGTGCCTCGGCTGCTGCAGCTCATCTACCTCGGCAGCGGCGAACTGCTGCGGTACGAGCCCGACGAAGCCGACCTGCGGGCCACCGAGCGCAAGCTGGCGGCGTTGTGGGCGGCCATCGAGCGGGCGCGCGAGTCCGGTGACTGGCGGGCCAGCCCCAGCCGGCTGTGCGACTGGTGCTCGTACCAGGCCCTGTGCCCGGCGTACGGCGGCACCCCGCCGCCCCTGCCCACCCGCGTCGACTCCTCCGACGACGACGAGGCCCCCTCGCCCCGCACCTCGCCCGTCGACGCCTGACGGAGGACCGTGCGCCCGCTCCTCTGCTCGGCAGCGTGACCGTCGCCGAACTGCCGGCCAGCAACCGAGCGACCTGTCATGCCGCCTAGCGCCCGTCGGGCGACCGCTCCGCCTGCGACGAGCAGACCGGCGCGACCCGCCCAGCGCCTTCTCCCCCGGGTTGGTGGACACCGCTGCTCGCGGTGAGTGGAGCGGGGCGCCCGTCAGGCCGGCCCATCCCGCTGAAGCGACCACACCGCCGCCCACGAGCACCAGCCGCGAGACTCGCCGCGTGTGGGAATCCCGCTCGAAAGTCGAGCAAGGGGAAATGCAGGTTCCCGCGTCGAGAAACCCGCGTTTCTCCCTGATCAACGCGGCTCCGCCGGATGGGCGGTCGAGCGTAGGACGTCAGCTGGGCGGGCCGCCCGTCTAAAGCACTGCCGCGAGCCCCGCGCACACGCCCAGCAGGGCGATGTACCCGGTGAGGACCAACGGAGCGAACCAGCGCTGCGACCAGTCGACCGGGCGGCCGGTCCGCGGGTCGCGCACGACGCGGACCCGCACCGCCAGCAGCACCACGCCGACGACGGCGCCCGTCACGCCGAGCGCCAGCGTCAGCCAGGCCGGCACGCCGAGCGCGGTCTCGTCGTCACGGACGACGGCCGTGATGCCGAGGGCGCTGACGGCGCCGACGACCGCGCCCATGAGGGCGTGGCCGGCGTTGCGGGTCCGGTGCTCCGACGGCGTGAGGCCGCGGCGGCCCTCGCCGACGACGCGCGCGTAGTCGGCCGGGGCGCCGAAGGCGTCGCGGGGATCCTCGCCGGTCTCGGCGACGTGGCTGTCGACCTCGGCCAGCACCTCGCCGATGCGGTCGGGTTCGACGTCGCGCAGGCGCAGCGCGGTGAGCAGCTCGCGGCGGTACTTCTCGGTGTCGGTGATCATGCGTCGGCCTTCCTCGTGGTCAGCAGTCCGTGGGTCGCGGCGGCGAAGGCCGCCCAGCGCTCGGAGCGGTCGGCCAGCGCGGCCCGGCCGGCGGGCGTGACGGCGAAGTACTTCCGCCCCGGCCCGCCCTCCCCCTCGCGCCAGGACGAGCTCACGAGCCCGTCGTCCTCGAGGCGGCCGAGGATCGGGTACAGCGTGCCGCCCTTCACCGTTCCCAGGCCGGCCTCGTCCAGCCGCCGGGCGATCAGGTAGCCGTACGTCTCCTCGGCGGCCACGACGCTCAGGACGCTGAGCGGGAGCACGGCCCGCATCCACTCCGCGGGCCATCTCTCGTCGGGCATGGCTAGACAGTAACGCGACCTAGTTAGCGTTGCAACCTAGTGGCGTGGTGTCCCCCGGATCGCGGGGATCCTCCTGCCGGTGGAGACCGCACCTCGCCGTCACGGACGAGTCGCGGCCGGTGTCCGGCGGCCTACCGTTGATCGTGTGACGACGGCGCGCGCCAAGCTCTTCCCCCGCATCGAGCCGTGGCTGCTGGACGCGTCGATCACGTTCGTCCTGGCGGTCACGGGCGTCGTCGCGCTGTTCGTGTACACCGACCCCAGCGGCATCGACTACGCCGAGCCCGACGCGCTCGGGGTGGCGCTGGTGCTGGTCATCACGCTGCCGCTGATCGCCAGACGACAGCACCCGGTGGCCGTCGGGCTGGGCACGGCCGTCGCCGTCCTGCCGTTCGTCGCGGTCGACTACGCGATGCCGACGGCGGCCGCGGTGCTGCTCATCGCCGTCTACAGCGCCGCCGCCTACGCCGGCCTGAGCGCGTCGGTGCTGGTCCTCGTCGCCCAGGTGGCGGTGTCCATCGCCTACACCGTGGTCAGCTCCGACCGGCACGACGAGCAGACCATGGACGCCGGCGCGAGCGTGATCATCAGCGGACTGCTGATCGTCGGCGTCTGGGGCATCGGCAGGGCGCTGCGCAGCCGCCGGCTCTACACGGCCGAGCTGGAGGACCGCGCCCGGCGCCTGGAACGCGCCAACGAGGTCGAGGTGCGGGCCGCCATCGCCGAGGAACGCTCCCGCATCGCCCGCGAGCTGCACGACGTCGTCGCGCATCACGTGTCCGTCATGACGGTGCAGGCGGCCGGCGCCCGCCGCTCACTGCACCGCGACGTCGACCGCGCCGCCGACGCGCTGGAGGCGATCGAGGAGATCGGCCGGTCCGCGCTGGCGGAGATGCGCCGCGTCGTCGGCGTCCTGCGCACTCCCGACGGCGACGACCGCGGCGCCCAACCGGCCACGCTGGCGCCGCAGCCGGGCCTCGGCGACCTCGACCTGCTGGCCGAGCAGATGCGCGACGCGGGGCTGCCGGTCGACGTGACGGTCGACGGCGAGCCGGGTGCGGTGCCGGTGGGCGTCGACCTCGCCGCGTTCCGGGTCATCCAGGAGGCGCTGACCAACACCATCAAGCACGCCGGCCCGTCCGCTGCCGCCGTCCACGTCCGCTACCTGCCGTCTGAGGTGCACGTCGAGATCAGCGACGACGGCCGCGGCGTCGCGGCGGCGCTGGAGGGGCGGCGGCCGGGCCACGGCCTGCTGGGCATGCGCGAGCGCGTTGCCCTCTATGGTGGAACCCTCGCGGCCGGACCACGCCGCGGCGGCGGCTACGAGGTGCGGGCGAAGATCCCGTACGACAGTAACGGAGCGATGTCACGATGACGGCCCAGCCCATCCGGGTGCTGCTGGTGGACGACCAGCCGCTGCTGCGCACCGGCTTCCGCATGATCCTCGAGGCCGAGACCGACATCGCGGTGGTCGGCGAGTCCGGCGACGGCGAGCAGGCGGTGGCCGACGCCCGGGCGCTGCAGCCCGACGTCGTGCTGATGGACATCCGCATGCCCCGGGTCGACGGCGTCCAGGCGACCCGGCAGATCACCGGCGCGGCCCGCGAGACCGCGCCGCGCGTCCTGGTGCTCACCACCTTCGACCTCGACGAGTACGTCGTCGAGGCGCTGCGGGCCGGCGCCAGCGGCTTCCTGCTCAAGGACGTCCCGGCCGAGGACCTGGTGACGGCCATCCGCACGGTGTCACGGGGCGACGCCGTCGTGGCGCCGAGCATCACCCGCCGGCTGCTCGACATGTTCGCCAGCCGCTTCCCGGCCGCCGACTCCCCCACGCCGGCCAACCTGGCGCACCTCACCGACCGCGAGCGCGAGGTGCTGACGCTGGTGGCGCGCGGCTACTCCAACGCCGAGATCGCCGCCGAGCTGGTGGTCTCCGAGACGACGGTGAAGACGCACGTCGGCAACGTGCTCACGAAGCTGGGGCTGCGCGACCGCGTCCAGGCCGCCGTCTATGCCTACGAGAGCGGTCTGGTCCAGCCCGGCGCGCTGTAGGGCGGCCCCGGCGCCGCGGCCGTCTCGGGGCCGGTCGTACGCCCGCAGGACGGCCCCGGCCGGTGCCCTACTCCTCACGGTGGAGCCGACAGACCGTGCGGCTCGCTGATCACCAACGCGTCGCCTGCCCTTAGCGTGGAACATGATCCACGAACCAGCTGACGAGGAGCGCACCGGTGACGACGGAACCCAGCTCGCCGCGCACGGCGGCCCGCGCCGTTGACCTGACGAAGATCTATGGCAAGGACGACACACAAGTGGTGGCGCTCGGCGGCGTGACGGTGGAGTTCGCCGCCGGCCGGTTCACCGCCATCATGGGCCCGTCGGGGTCGGGCAAGTCCACGCTCATGCACTGCATGGCCGCGCTGGATTCCTCGACGTCCGGTGAGGTCTACATCGGCGACACCGAGCTGAGCGGCCTGAACGACAAGGAGCTCACCAAGCTGCGCCGCGACAAGATCGGCTTCGTGTTCCAGGCGTTCAACCTGATCCCGACGCTGACGGCGCGCGAGAACATCACGCTGCCGCTCGACATCGCCGGCCGCTCCATCGACAAGGACTGGTTCGACAACGTCATCGCCACTGTCGGCCTGGCCGACCGGCTCAGTCACAAGCCCAACCAGCTCTCCGGTGGTCAGCAGCAGCGCGTGGCCTGCGCGCGGGCACTGGTCAGCAAGCCCGAGATCATCTTCGCCGACGAGCCCACCGGCAACCTCGACTCCCGGTCCGGCACCGAGGTGCTGTCGTTCCTGCGCCGCTCGGTCCGCGAGTTCGACCAGACCATCGTCATGGTCACGCACGACCCCAGCGCCGCCGCCTACTCCGACCGCGTGCTGTTCCTCGCCGACGGCCAGATCGTCGACGAGATGACCGACCCGACGGCCGAGAAGGTCCTCGAGCGCATGAAGGGCTTCGACTCCGTGGGGCAGCAGGCATGATCCGCGCCACCCTCAAGAGCCTGGCCGCACGCAAGCTGCGGCTGGCGATGAGCGCGTTCGCCATCGTGCTGGGCGTGGCGTTCGTGGCCGGGTCGTACGTGTTCACCGACACCATCGACCGCACCTTCGACGACATCTTCGGCGGACTGTCCTCCGACGTCGTCGTCCGGCCCGACCTGCCCGGCGAGACCGATCTGTTCACCGGCTTCGCCACGGGCACCACCACGACCATCCCGGCCGGCCTGGTCGACGACGTCAGCGCACTGCCCGGCGTCGAACGCGCCGACGGCGAGATCGAGGACCAGAGCTTCTTCGTCCTCGACACCGACGGCGACGTCATGACCACCCAGGGCGCGCCCGGCATCGCCGTCAACTGGCACGACGGCCCCAACGCCGAGGGCGACCCGGTGCTCCAGCTGGTCGACGGCGAGCTGCCGGCCGGCCCCGGTCAGGTCGCGCTCGACGACCGCACGTTCGAGAACTCCGGCTACCAGATCGGCGACGAGGTCCAGTTCGTCAGCACCGGCGACGAACCGCGGGTCTCGGCCGAGCTGGTCGGCGTGGTCCAGTTCGGCGAGTCCGGCAGCCTGGCCGGCGCCAGCCTGTCGGTGTTCGAGACCCGCTACGCGCAGGAGCTGTTCCTCGGCGGCGACGACGCCTTCAACCGCATCTCCGTCACGGCCTCCGAGGGCAGCAGCGCCGAGCAGGTCCGCGACGAGATCAGCGCGATCCTCCCGGGCGATTTCGAGGCGCTGACCGGCGCCGACGTCGACGAGGAGACCGCGTCGGCGATCGAGGAGGGCCTCGGCTTCTTCAACACGTTCCTGCTGGTGTTCGCCGCCATCGCGCTGTTCGTCGGCGTGTTCCTGATCCTCAACACGTTCTCGATCCTGGTGGCGCAGCGGTCGCAGGAGATGGCGCTGTACCGCGCGCTGGGTGCCGGCCGCCGGCAGGTGACGCGGTCGGTGCTGCTCGAGGCGTTCGTCGTCGGCGTCGTCGGCTCGACGCTCGGCCTGCTGCTCGGTCTGGGCGTGGCGCAACTGCTCAAGACGGTGTTCGGGGCGTTCGGGCTGGAGCTGGCCGGTGGGCTGGTGCTGCAGCCGCGCACGGTCGTCATCTCGTACGTGGTCGGCATCGTGGTCACGATGATCGCGGCGTACGTCCCGGCCCGGCGCGCGTCCAAGGTCCCGCCCATCGCGGCCATGCGCGACGACATCGTCTCCACCGAGTCGTCCCGGCGAGTGCACCTGTACGTCGGTGGCGCGCTGACGCTGGCCGGCGCCGCGGCCATGGCGGTCGGCCTGTTCGCCGACGTCAGCGACGCGGCCCTGCTGGTCGGCGCCGGCATCTTCGCGGTGTTCATCGGCGTGGCGCTGCTGGCGCCGGTACTGGCGGTGCCGGTGCTGCGCGTGGTGGCCGGCTGGTACCCGAAGGCGTTCGGCACGGTCGGACGGCTGGCCCGCGAGAACGCGCTGCGCAACCCGCGACGCACGGCCGCCACCGCGTCGGCGCTGATGATCGGCATGGCGCTGGTCACGGCCATCTCCATCGTCGGAGCGTCGGCCAACGCGACCGTCGACAAGGCTCTCGACGACGGCGTCCGCGCACAGTTCGTGGTGTCCAACGCGGTCGGGCAACCGTTCTCCCCCGCCATCGCCGAGCAGGTCAGCCAGGTCGACGGTGTCGACGACGTGGTCTCGGTGCGCATGTCCGGCGGCCTCGTCGACGGCGACCAGACCTTCCTGCAGGCGTTCGATCCGGTCGCGTACAGCCAGGCCGCCGACCTCGAGATGGTCGAGGGCACCGACGAGCTCGGGCCCGGCCAGTTCCTCATCGGCGAGGACCAGGCCGAGTCCAAGGGGCTGTCCGTCGGCGACACCGTCCGGCTGCAGCTGCCCGGCTCCGACGGTGAGATCGAGCTGGCCGGCATCTACGCGCAGACGCCGCTGCTGGGCGGCGGCGTGGTCGTCAGCCAGCAGACGCTGGAGGACGGCGCGGTCCCCCCGCTCGACTCCATGCTCTACGTCATCGCCTCCGACGGCGCCGATCTCGCCGCCGTGCACGAGGGCCTGAACACGGCGACCGCCGACCTCCCGACGGTCACCGTCCAGGACCAGGACGAGTACAAGCAGCAGTCCCGCGACCAGGTGAACCAGCTGCTGTTCCTGGTGTACGCGCTGCTCGGGCTGGCCGTGCTGATCGCGGTCCTGGGCATCGTCAACACGCTGGCGCTGTCGGTCATGGAGCGCACCCGCGAGGTCGGGCTGCTGCGGGCGGTCGGCCTCAGCCGGCGTCAGCTACGGCGCACCATCAGGCTGGAGTCGATCGCGATCGCCGTCCTCGGCGCCGTCCTCGGTGTCGCGCTCGGCCTGCTGTTCGGGGTGTCGCTGCAGCGTGCCATCGCCGACGACGGCCTGGACCAGCTGGCGATCCCGGGCGGGCAGCTGATCGTGTTCGTCGTGCTCGCCGCGGTCATCGGCGTGCTGGCCGCCGTCTGGCCGGCCCGCCGCGCGGCCAAACTCGACGTCCTGCGGGCCATCACCACCGAGTAGGCACCACCCCGGACCCCGCGGCCCGGCGGCACTCGCCGTCAGGCCGCGGGGTTCGGCGCGTGCTCGGCGTCGGGCTCGGGGTCCGGGTCCGGCTCGACGACGGCGCCGGCGGCGGGCCGGATGCGCCCGGCCTCGATGTCCTCGACCCAGTGGCAGGCCACCCGATGCGCGTCCGGATGGCCGGCCACCGTGCGCAGCACCGGGCGCTCGTCGGCGCACCGGGTCTGCTGCCGGAACGGGCAGCGGGTGTGGAACCGGCACCCGGCCGGCGGGTCGGCCGGCGAGGGCAGGTCGCCCTGCAGCAGGATCCGTTGCCGGGTGTCCTCGACCTCCGGGTCCGGGATCGGCACCGCCGACATCAGTGCCTTCGTGTACGGGTGCAGCGGCGTCGCGTACAGGTCGTCAGACGGCGCCTGCTCGACCAGTCCGCCCAGGTACATGACGGCGACGACGTCGGCGATGTGCCGGACGACGGCGAGGTCGTGCGCGATGACCAGATACGTCAGCCCGAGGCGGTCCTGCAGCTCCTCCAGCAGGTTCACCACCTGCGCCTGGATCGACACGTCCAGTGCCGACACCGGTTCGTCGGCGACGATCAGCTGCGGCTCCAGCGCGATGGCGCGGGCGATGCCGATGCGCTGGCGCTGGCCGCCGGAGAACTCGTGCGGGTACCGGTTGGCCGCCGACGCCGGCAGGCCGACCACGTCGAGCAGCTCGCGCACCCGGGCGCGGTGGTCGCCGCCGATGCCGTGCGCCCGTAGCGGCTCGCTGAGCACCGACTGGACGTTCTGCCGCGGGTCGAGGCTGGCCATCGGGTCCTGGAAGACCATCTGCAGCTGCCGGCGCATGCGCCGCAGCTCCTCGCCGCCCAGCGCCCGCAGGTCGGTGCCGTCGAACGTGACGGTGCCCGCGGTCGGTTCGACGAGCCGCAGGATGGCCCGCCCGAGCGTGGACTTGCCGCACCCCGACTCGCCGACGAGCCCGACGGTGGCACCGCGCGGGATGTCGAGGTCGACGCCGTCGACGGCCTTGACCGAGCCGACCTGCCGCTCGACGAGGATGCCGGACCTGATCGGGAAGTGGACCTCGAGCCCGCGCACGGAGAGCAGGCCCTCGGCCGGGGCACGCTCCTCGGCGGCGGGCGCGGCCGTCTGGTCGCTCATACGGACACCTCCTCGGACTCGGTCAGCGGGTTCAGGCAGCGCAGCGACCGGCCGGCGTACGCCTCCAGCGGCGGCGGGCCATCGAGGCAGGCGTCGACCCGGTTCTGGCAGCGCGGCGCGAAGGCGCAGCCGTGATCCCAGCGCAGCACGTCCGTCGGCGAGCCCGGGATCGGGTGCAGCGGGGCGCCGCGCGGCGCGTCGAGCCTGGGCACCGACCCCAGCAGCCCGCCGGTGTACGGGTGCCGCGGCTGGGCGAACAGCTCGCGCCGCCCGGCCGACTCCACCACCCGGCCGGAGTACATGACGTGGACGTTGTCGCAGAGCCCGGCGACGATGCCGAGGTCGTGGGTGATCATCACCAGCGACGCGCCGGTGTCCTGCACCAGCTCCTTGAGCAGCTCGATGATCTGCGCCTGGATGGTGACGTCGAGCGCCGTCGTCGGCTCGTCGGCGATCAGCAGCCGCGGCCGGCAGGCCAGCGCCATCGCGATCAGCGCGCGCTGGCGCATGCCGCCGGAGAGCTGGTGCGGGTACTCCTTGAGCCGGCGGTTCGGATCCGGGATGCCGACGCGCGACAGCAGCTCGGCGGCGGCGGACCGGGCGGCCTCGCCCTTCAGCTCCTGGTGCCGCTCCAGCACCTCGGTGACCTGCACGCCGATCGGCACCACCGGGTTGAGCGATGACATGGGGTCCTGGAACACCATGGCGATGTCTCGGCCGCGGATGTCGCGCATCCGGTCACGCGGCAGCGTCAGCAGGTCGTCGCCGTCGAACAGCACCTGGCCGCCGACCTGGACGCCGCGGCGCGGCAGCAGCCCCATGACCGCCAGCGACGTCACCGACTTGCCCGACCCGGACTCCCCCACCAGGCCGACCGTCTCGCCAGGCCGGACCGTGAACGAGACGCCGTCGACCGCTCGCACCGTCGGCCCGCCCTTGCGGGTGAACGTCACGGAGAGGTCGCGGACGTCGAGCAGAGGTTCGGAGTTCGTCACGCTCACCGCCGGTACTTGGGGTCGATGGCCTCGCGCAGCCGCTCGCCGAGCATGGTGAAGCCCAGTGCGGCGATGACGATGGCGATGCCGGGGAAGAACGCCAGGTGCGGCGCCGAGGCCAGGTAGCGCTGGGTGTCGGCGAGCATGCGGCCCCACTCCGGGACGCGCGGGTCGGCGCTGCCCAGGCCGAGGAACGACAGCCCGGCCGCCTCGATGATCGCCGTCGCCAGCGTCAGGGTGGCCTGGACGATGACCGGCGAGATCGAGTTCGGCAGGACGTGCCCGAACACGATCGGCCGCCGCCGGACGCCCAGCGACACCGCCGCGAGGACGTAGTCGGCCCCGCGTTGGGCCAGCATCTGGCCTCTGAGCAGCCGGGCGAACACCGGCACGTTGATGATGGCGATGGCGATCATCACCGACCACAGGCTGGCGCCCAGCAGCGCGGCGATCGCGATGGCCATCAGCAGGCCGGGGATCGAGAGCATGATGTCGACGATCCGCATGATGACGGTGTCGACCTTGCCGCCGAACGCGCCGGCGAGGATGCCCAGCGTCAGGCCGCCGACCATGCCGAACAGCGTCGCCACGACACCCACCAGCAGCGACTGCCGGGCGCCGTAGACGACCCGGCTGAACTCGTCGCGGCCGGAGGCGTCCAGCCCGAACCAGTGGTCCGCGGACGGGCCGGGGATGTTCGTCGGCGTGATCATCCCGCGGCCGGGCTGGGCGTCCGGCGCGTACGGCGCGATCAGCGGCGCGAAGATCGCGACCAGCACGAAGAACGCGATCAGGCCGAACCCGACCAGCGCGACCGGGTCGCGGCGCAGCCGCTTCCAGGCCTCCTTGCGCAGGTTGCCGGCCGGCTGTTCGACCTGCTCGGACTCGGTGGTCGCCTCGATCTCGGACAGGCTCATGCGCTCACCTCACCCGGACTCGTGGGTCGATCAGACCGTAGGACACGTCGACGACCAGGTTGACGATGACGTACATCGCCGCGATGACCAGGATGAACCCCTGCAGGACCGCGTAGTCGCGGTTGCTGATGGCCTCGGCGATGAACCGTCCGACGCCGTCGAACGCGAACACCGTCTCGGTGAGGATCGCGCCGGAGAACAACAGGCCGGCCTGCAGCCCGATGACGGTGACCACCGGCAGCAGCGCGTTGCGCAGCACGTGCCGGCGGGTGATGGTGCGCTCCCACAGGCCCTTCGCCTCGGCGGTGCGCACGTAGTCCTCGTGCACGACGTCGAGGACGCTGGCCCTGGTGATGCGGACGATGATGGCCAGCGGGATGGCGCCCAGCGCGATGGCCGGCAGCACCAGGTGCAGGATGGCGTCCCAGCTGGCCTCGAGATTGCCGGTGAGGATGCCGTCGAGCACGTACAGCCCGGTCGGATGGTCCGCGTCGATGCGCGGGTCCTGCCGCCCCTGGGTCGGGAACCAGCCCAGCTGGACGCTGAACACGTACTTGAGGATGTAGGCCAGGAAGAACACCGGCACCGCGACGCCCAGCAGCGAGCCGGACACCGACAGGTTGTCCAGCCAGCTGCCGTACTTCTTCGCGGCGTAGTAGCCCAGCGGGATGCCGATGCCGACCGCGAAGATCAACGCGGCGACCGCGAGCTCCAGGGTGGCCGGGAACGTCCGCATCATCTCCTCGGTCACCGGCCGGTTGGTCCGGGCGCTGTTGCCGAAGTCGAGGCGCACCGCGGCCGAGATGAACTTCCAGTACTGGACGTACCAGGGCTCGTTCAGGCCGTAGAGCGATTCGATGCGGGCGACGGACTCGGCGGTCGCGCGCTCCCCCAGGAGGGCCTGGGCCGGCCCTCCCGGGAGCGCGCGCAGCCACACGAACAGCAGCACCGACAGCCCAAGCAGGATCGGGATGAGCTGGAAGAGCCGCCGTACGACGAACTTGAGCATCTGGTCAGTCGACCGTGACGGTGGAGAAGCTCTCGTTCGACAACGGGTCGGGCACGAAGCCGTCCACGCCCTCGCGGAAGGCGATGGCCGGTTCGCTGTGGACGTACGGGATGCCCGGCACGAAGTCCATGATCATCCGGTTCGCCTCCTGGTACAGCGCAGCGCGCGCATCCTGGTCGGTCTCCTGCTCGGCCTCGTCGAGCTTGGCGAAGATCTCCGGGTTGTCGAAGCTGCCGAACTGCGGGTTGATGTCCTGGAAGAACGTGCCGATGAAGTTGTCCGGGTCACCGAAGTCGCCGTTCCAGCCGAGCAGGAACATCGGCGTCCCGCCGGTCTGGGTGGCGTCCAGGTAGTCCGGGTTCCACGGCGCGGTGTGCGGCTCGATGGTGAAGCCCACCGCCTCGAGGTCCGCCGCCATCAGCTCCCAGTTGGCCTGCGCGTTCGGCATGTAGGGGCGGGTGACGTCGGTCGGGTACCAGAACGGTAGCGTCAGGTTCGTGACCCCCGACTGCGCGATCAGGTCGCGGGCGAGGTCCGGGTCGTAGTCGTACGTCGTGACGTCGTCGGCCCAGCCGAACAGCTCGGGCGGCATGAACTGCGTCGCGCGCACCGCGCCCTCGGGGTAGTTGGTCCGGATGACGTTGTCGAAGTCGATCGCGTGCGCGATGGCCTGCCGGATCTGCAGGTTGTCGAACGGCGCGACGTTCTGCTGGAACCCGATGTAGGCGACGTTGAACGCCGGGCGGCGCTGGATCAGGTAGCCGCCGCTCTCGAGGAGCTCGACGTCGGCCGGGTCGACCAGGTCGTAGCCGTCGATCTCGCCGCTCTCCAGCGCCTGGCGGCGGGCCGGGCCGTCCGGGATGACGGTGAAGATCAGCTCGTCGACCTGCGCGGGCTCGTCCCAGTAGTCGTCGAACTTGGACAGCCGCACCTCCGAGCCGCGTTCCCACGACTCGAACTGGAACGGGCCGGTGCCGACCGGGTGCTCGTAGCCGAACGTGCCGTCGAACGACGGCGACTCGCCGGTGCCGCTGACGGCGTCGGCCTCGTACTCCTGCAGCGCGGCCGGGCTGGCGATGGTGAACGCCGGCATGGCCAGGGCGGACAGGAACGCCGACGACGGACGCGACAGCGTGATGACCACGGTCTGCTCGTCCTGCGCCGTGCAGCCGGTGTAGAGGCTCTCGCCCATGGCCGGGTCCTCGTTGGCGGCGAACCCGCCCATCACGGTGCCCCAGTAATAGGAGACCGCGGGGCTCTGCAGGACGCCGGCGAAGTTGTACCAGCGCTCGAAGTTGAAGCAGACGGCCTCGGCGTCCAGCGCCTCGCCGTCGTGGAAGGTCACGCCCTCACGCAACCTGAAGGTCCATGTGAGACCGTCCTCGCTGGCTTCCCAGGACTCGGCCAGCGCCGGCTCGATCTCGGTGCCGCCCTCCTCGCTGCGGACCAGGCCCTCGAAGATCTGGTTGATCACCCGGGTGGATTCGCCGTCGCTCACCAGAGAGCCGTCCAGGATCACCGGATCGGCCGAACCGGCGAACACGAGTGTGCCGCCACCATCACCCGAGGCGGAGCCCTCGTCGTCGTCTCCGCCACAGGCCGTGAGTCCCAGGGCCAGTGCACCGGCCGCGGCTCCCGCGGCCAGCCTGCGGTTCAGGCTCATGCCACGCATGTCACACCTCACACAGCTCGACTGCCGGGCGGTGTTCCCGACCGGTTGGCCTGTGACAGTACTTCGTGCGGGTGTGATCGGAAGTCACTGAGTTGTCAGGATGAAGTCGCGATTTCGCAACGTTATTGCGAAATCGACCATGTGAAATAGCGGTGTGACATTACACCGGGTCGAGGCGCGACTCGTCGAACAATGCGAGCAGGTCAGTCGCCCGGACACCGGCCAGCGAGTCGATGACGACCAGCCCGGGCTCAGGCACCGCCGCGACCGCGTTCGGCACCGACAGCACCAGCGCTCCGGCCGCCAGCCCGGCCGCCGCGCCGCGCGGCGAGTCCTCGATGACGACGCACTCGGCCGCGGTGGCGCCCAGCTCGCGGGCGGCCGTCAGGTACGGCTCCGGGTGCGGCTTGCCGTTGGTCACCTCGTCGCCGGTGACGACCGCGCCGAACAGGCCCTCGGGCAGCCGGGCCACGACGGCGTCGGCGAGCTCGCGGTACGACATGGTCACCAGCGCCTGCGGAACGCCGAGCGTGCGCAGCTCCGTCAGCAGCTCGAACACGCCCGGCTGCCAGGTGATGCCCTGGCCGATGCCGGTCAGCACCTCACCGAGCATGTGCTCGACGATCTGCTGGGGCGTCATCGGGATGTTCCCGCGCTCGCGGATGTAGGCGGCCGCCTCGAGGAGATCGCTGCCGACGAGCGACAGGCTGTCGGCGTCGGTCCAGGTGCCGCCGTGGCGGTGCACGAGGGCCTCCTCGGCGCCCATCCACAGCGGTTCGGTGTCGACGATGGTGCCGTCCATGTCCCACAGGACGGCCGCAGGCAGTGGCGAAGTCACGTACTGCATGGTCCCATGCCGCGGTCCCGGCACCCCAATCCGGCGAATGACCGCACCTCGCTTGACTCATGGGCCAGGAGCGGGAAGCGTGGGCGATGCGAGCGGCTCGTCAACCGGCGTGTGTCGGCCGGGAGAGGATCGATAACTCCGCCGTACGATCGCCGGCCGGTGGCCCGCGGTCTCCGGGCATCGGTGCCGATGCCGACAATCCCCACACCGAAGAATCGGGTGCGCTCCCGCGCGCCCACGGAGGTGCGTATCACCATGCTCACACTCACCCAGAACGCCGCGGCGGTCATCCGCAACCTCGAGAGCCGCGACGACCTTCCCACCGGCACCGGCGTGCGCATCGCCGCCAACGCCGAGGGCGGGCTCGACCTCGAGCTGCGGCCCGCGCCCGAGATGGGCGACCAGATCCTCGACGAGGCCGGCGCGGTGCTGTTCCTCGAGGCCGACGCCGCGGCCATGCTCGACGACAAGGCGCTCGACGCGTCGGTCGACCCGGAGGGGTCGGTGCGCTTCGCCGTCACCGAGCAGGCCGGCCGGCCCGAGACCAACGGCATGCCCGGCTGAGGCCGTCCCCTCGCGTCCCCGCGGCCGTCAGGTCGCGTTGAAGTACTTCGCCTCGGGGTGGTGGACGACCAGCGCGTCGGTCGACTGCTCGGGGTGCAGCTGCAGCTCCTCGGAGAGGACGACGCCGATCCGCTCCGGGCGCAGCAGCCGGACCAGCTTGACGCGGTCGGCGAGATCGGGGCAGGCCGGGTAGCCGAAGGAGTAGCGCGACCCGCGGTACTCCTGCTTGAGGATGCCGCCCAGCTCGGCGTCGTCCTCGGCGCCGAAGCCCAGCTCCCCGCGGGTTCGCGCGTGCCAGTACTCCGCGAGCGCCTCGGTCAGCTGCACCGACAGACCGTGCAGCTCCAGGTAATCGCGGTAGGCGTTGGCGGCGAACAGCTTCGAGGTGGCCTCGGCCACGCCGGAGCCCATCGTCACCAGCTGGAACGCGACGACGTCGACCTCGCCGGACTCGCGCGGGCGGAAGAAGTCGGCCAGGCACAGGCGGCGATCGCGGCGCTGGCGCGGGAACGTGAACCGCTCGAGTTCCTTGCCGTGGTCGTCGGGGTCGAGGACGACGAGGTCGCGGCCCTCGGAGACGGCCGGGAAGTAGCCGTGGACGACGGCCGCCTCGAGGATGCTCTCGGTGTGCAGGCGGTCCAGCCACATCCGCAGCCGCGGCCGGCCCTCGGTCTCGACCAGCTCCTCGTACGACGGTCCGCCGCGGCCGCCCTTGAGGCCCCACTGACCCATGAACGTGGCCCGCTCGTCCAGGTAGGCGGCGTAGTCGGCGAGGTGCAGGCCGCGGACCACCCGGGTGCCCCAGAACGGCGGCACCGGCACGGCGTTGTCCGTGGCGACGTCCGAGCGCACGTCGGCGCCGCCGTCGCCCTCGTCGCGGCCGGCCGCCGAGGTACGCGCGACCCGCCGTTTGCGCAGCGCCGGCAGCACGTCGGCGAGCTGCTTGCCGGGGTCGGTGCGGACGCTGGCGATCGCGTCCATCAGCCGCAGCCCCTCGAACGCGTCGCGGGCGTAGCGGACCTCCCCCGAGTACAGCTCGGCGAGGTCGTCCTCGACGAACGCGCGGGTCAGCGCGGCGCCGCCGAGAATGACCGGCCAGCGCGCCGACAGCCCGCGCTGGTTGATCTCCTCGAGGTTCTCCTTCATCACGACCGTGCTCTTCACCAGCAGGCCGGACATGCCGATGACGTCGGCGCCGTGCTGCTCCGCGGCGTCGAGGATCGCGCTGATCGGCTGCTTGATGCCGAGGTTCACGACGGAGTAGCCGTTGTTGGACAGGATGATGTCGACGAGGTTCTTGCCGATGTCGTGGACGTCGCCCTTCACCGTGGCCAGCACGATGGTGCCTTTGATGTTGCCGCTGCCGTCGTCCGATTTCTCCATGTGCGGCTCGAGGTGTGCGACGGCGGCCTTCATCACCTCGGCGCTCTGCAGCACGAACGGCAGCTGCATCTGGCCGCTGCCGAACAGCTCGCCGACGGTGCGCATGCCGTTCAGCAGCGTGTCGTTGACGATCTCGAGCGCCGGCTTCGCCAGCAGCGCCTCATCGAGGTCGGCCTCCAGGCCCTTGCGCTCGCCGTCGACGATGCGCCGCTCCAGCCGCTCGAACAGCGGCAGCCCGGCCAGCGCGGCCGCGCGGTCCTCCGTCGCCGACGTGACGCCCTCGAACAGTTCCAGGAACCGGGTGAGCGGGTCGTAGGCCTCGCGGCCATCGGACGCCGGGCTGCGTCTGTCGTAGACGAGGTCGAGCGCGACCTGGTACTGCTCCTCCGGGATCCGCGACACCGGCAGGATACGGGCGGAGTGGACGATCGCGGAGTCGAGGCCGGCCGCGACGCACTCGGCGAGGAAGACCGAGTTCAGGACGACGCGCGCGGCGGGGTTGAGGCCGAACGAGACGTTCGAGACGCCGAGCGTCGTCTGCACCGACGGGTAGCGGCGCTTGAGCTCGCGGATGGCCTCGATGGTCTCGATGCCGTCGCGGCGGGTCTCCTCCTGGCCAGTGGCGATCGGGAAGGTCAGGCAGTCGACGACGATGTCCTCGATGCGCATGCCCCACTCGCCGGTGAGCTGGCCGATCAGCCGCTCGGCGACGCGGACCTTCCACTCGGCCGTCCGGGCCTGGCCCTCCTCGTCGATGGTGAGCGCGACGACGGCGGCGCCGTGCTCCTGGATGATCGGCATCAGCGTGCGGATGCGCGAGGTGGGACCGTCGCCGTCCTCGTAGTTGACGGAGTTGACGACGCTGCGCCCGCCCAGGCACTCGAGCCCGGCCTCGATGACCGCCGGCTCGGTGGAGTCCAGGACCAGCGGCAGCGTGCTGGCGGTGGCCAGCCTGGCGGCCAGCTCGCGCATGTCCGCCGCACCGTCGCGGCCGACGTAGTCGATGCACAGGTCGAGCAGGTGCGAGCCGTCGCGGGTCTGGGCGCGGGCGATCTCGACGCAGTCGTCGAGGCGGCCGTCGAGCATCGCCTCCCGGAACGCCTTGGAGCCGTTGGCGTTGGTGCGCTCGCCGATGGCGAGGTACGAGGTGTCCTGGCGGAACGGGACGTGCTGGTAGAGGCTGGCGGCGCCGGGCTCGTCCTGCGGGCGGCGGGGGGCGATCTCGCGTCCGCCGACCCGCTCGACCACCTGGCGCAGGTGCTCCGGCGTCGTGCCGCAACAGCCGCCGACCAGCGCGAGGCCGTACTCGGCGGTGAACAGGTCGTGCGCGTCGGCCAGCTGCTGCGGCGTCAGCGGGTAGTGCGCGCCGTTCGCCGTCAGCTCCGGCAGGCCGGCGTTCGGCATGCAGGCCAGGCCGGTCCGCGAGTAGCGGGCCAGGTGGCGCAGGTGCTCGCTCATCTCGGCCGGGCCGGTGGCGCAGTTGAGGCCGATGTGGTCGACGCCGAGCGGTGCGAGCGCCGTCAGCGCGGCCCCGATCTCCGAGCCGAGCAGCATGGTGCCGGTGGTCTCGACGGTGACGTTGACGATCAGCGCGACGTCCTCGGCGCCGGCCGCCTTCAGAGCCCGGCGGGCGCCGATGATCGCGGCCTTGGCCTGCAGCAGGTCCTGAGCGGTCTCGACGAGGACCGCGTCGACACCGCCGGCCAGCATGCCCTCGGCCTGGGTGCGGTACGCGTCGCGGAGCGTGGCGAAGTCGATGTGCCCGAGCGACGGCAGCTTGGTACCCGGGCCGACGCTGCCGAGCACCCAGCGCGGCCGGTCGGCCGTCGACCAGTCGTCGGCGACCTCGCGGGCCAGCCGCGCGCCGGACTCGGCCAACTCGCGGATCCGCTCGGAGATGCCGTACTCCCCCAGGTTCGCCCAGTTGGCGCCGAACGTGTTCGTCTCGACCGCGTCGACGCCGACCGCGAAGTAGGCGTCGTGGATGTGCCGGACGACGTCGGGCCGTGTGACGTTGAGGATCTCGTTGCAGCCCTCGTGACCCTCGAAGTCGTCGAGAGTCAGGTCGGCCGCCTGCAGCATGGTCCCCATGGCGCCGTCGGCGACCACGACGCGCCGGGACAAGGCTTCCCTCAGGCTCCCGCGCATTCCGCCAGACTAGGTCCGTCCGGCCAGCTCACAAGGAATGGTCCGGCATACGGACGATTCGTCTCTGATTTTGGGACGAGCCTCGGCGCGCCTTTCGCGTCCGGGAGCCGTAGGGTTGGTCGAGAGGACGACGGGGTGGTGACCCTTCCAGGCAGGGAGACGAGCGCGATGGAGAACGACGGAGCGCGGCAGCTGCGCAATCCTGTCCTGATCGCCGCATTCGAGGGGTGGAACGACGCCGGCGAGGCCGCGACGGCCGGGATCGAGCACCTGGAGCGGGTCTGGAACGCCAGCTCCGTGGCCGAGCTCGACCCCGACGAGTACTACGACTTCCAGGTCAACCGGCCGATGGTCAGCGTCGACGACGACGGCAACCGCACCATCCAGTGGCCGACCACCCGGCTGTCGGTGGTGAGCACGGACGACCACGAGCGCGACATCGTGCTGCTGCGCGGCATCGAGCCGAACATGCGGTGGCGGGCGTTCTGCGCCGAGCTGCTCTCCGTCGCCACCGATCTCGGCTGCGAGCAGGTCGTCACGCTCGGCGCGCTGCTGGCCGACGTGCCGCACACCCGGCCGGTGCCCGTCACCGTGTCGGCCAGCGACCCCGACCAGGCCGAGGCGCTCGGGCTCGAGCAGTCGCGCTACGAGGGCCCCACCGGCATCGTCGGCGTGTTCCAGGACGCCGCCACCCGCGCCGGTCTCGACGCCGTGTCGTTGTGGGCGGCCGTCCCCCACTACGTCGCCCAGTCACCGTGCCCCAAGGCGACCCTGGTGCTGCTGCAGCGAGTCGAAGACCTCCTCAGCGTGCCGGTCCCCATGGGCGACCTCGCCGAGCAGGCCGAGGCCTGGCAGCACGGCGTCGACGAACTGGCCGAAGAGGACTCCGACGTCGCCGAGTACGTCCGCCGCCTCGAGGAGGCCCGCGACACCGTCGACCTCCCCGAGGCCTCCGGCGAGCACATCGCCCGCGAGTTCGAGCGCTACCTCCGCCGCCGCGACACCTGACCCTCCCCCCCACTTCTCGGCGAAATGATCACGTTCAGCAGGGGTGTTCACGCTCCACCACCCATGCATTCGTGCTGAAGCGAACAGAGTCCTAGCTGAGTGCGACCGACGCCGGCTGCCGGGACGCGAGCGAGAAGGCTCGGCGGAGCCGTTTCCGGACGACGTCGTCCCGGTAGAGGTCGGCCCACACCAGGCGTGCGAACCCGAATCCCTGCTCGCGGATGCGGTCCTCGCGCCGCTTCTCCCGCCAGACGGCGTCGGAGGCGTCCGTGCCGGGTGCCAGCAGCCGCCCGTACTTGAGCCGCCCGTCGAACTCGACGACGGTGCATTCGTCCTCGAACAGGAAGTCGACCCGGTCCTGATTCTCGGTGCCGATCACGATCTGCAGCCGTGGCCGCGGCAGCCCGACGCGCTCGAACTGCACCCTCGCGCGTGACTCGCCGACGGACTCCGACAACCCGTCGGCGAACTCGACGACCCGCCCAGCAGCTCGCGCACCGGGCCAGTCGCGCATCCGGTCGAGCGTCCTCAGCAGCAGATCGTGGTCGTTCGCCAGCAACGTGAGGGCGGCGTCGGCCACCACGACCGCGGGCTCGAAACCGGTCACCCGCGCGACGTCGATGGCGGTGCGATGCGGCGCCGTGACGATGACGCCGTCGTCGACGGGCGCCAGGTCGGCGTCCGAGAGCGCTCCCCCGTGGTGGAGGACCCCGGCCTCGCGCCGGGTCGAGTGCAGGTCGGTCCGGGTCACGTGGACCACGGACAGGTCGGGCTTCCACAGCCGCAGGCCCAGCATCACGGCCGCCGAGATGTGGCTGGGCACGGCGGGCGCTTTGATCTGCAGCAGGACCGCGCGAACCAGCGCCTTGTGGCGTTCGAGGTCGTCGAGGACGTCCCAGATCCTGGTCTCGGCGTACGCGCCGCGACGGATCAGGACCAGCTCACCGCGCTGCCGGAGCCGGTAGAGCTCGTTGTCGGAATAGCCGGCGTCCAGGAGCTGCCGGCGCAGCACGACGTTGCCCTGGCCGGCCGCCAGCCGCGAGATGTGTTCGTCCATGTCGATCAACCCTCGGCGCCCGCGGCCCGGTGCGGAAGAGCGAATCGTCGATCTGTGGACGGTGGAGCGGATCCGCCGGGCCTGTGGACAACCGTGAGACCAGGCGAGTTACCGCTTCACCAGGAATGCATGGGTGGTAGAGCGTGAACACCCCTGCTGAACGTGATCATTTCAGAGGGCGAGGCCGAGGAGGGCGTCGGCGGTGGCGGCGACGAGCGCGGGGGCGCCGGGGTCGGTGCCGGGCGTGGTGGTCCAGCGGTCGATCGCGGCCAGCGCGCCGGGCGCGTCGAGGTCGTCGGCCAGACGCTCGCGGACCTCGGCCAGCACCGGCTCCGCGGGCGCGCCGACGCCCGCCGCGACCGACGTGCGCCAGCGGCTCAGCCGCTCGACGGCCTCGGACAGCACGGCCGCCGACCACTCGCGGTCGGCGCGGTAGTGCCCGGACAGCAGCGCCAGCCGCACCGCCGCCGGGTCGGTGCCCTCGGCCCGCAGCCTGGAGACGAACACCAGGTTGCCCAGCGACTTGGACATCTTCTCGCCGTCGAGCCCGACCATGCCGGCGTGCGCGTACAGCGACGCGAACGCGCCGGCGACGACGTGGGCGTGCGAGGCGGACATCTCGTGGTGCGGGAAGACGAGGTCGCTGCCGCCACCCTGGACGTCGAACGGGACGCCGAGATACTCCATGGCGATGGCGGCGCACTCGACGTGCCAGCCGGGCCGGCCGCGGCCGAACGGGCTGTCCCACGAGGGCTCCCCGGGGCGCGCCTTCAGCCAGACCACCGGGTCGAGCGGGTCCTTCTTGCCGGGCCGGTCGGGGTCGCCGCCGCGCTCGCCGAACAATGCGCGCATCTGCGCCTCGGACAGCCGCGACACCGCTCCGAACGCGGGGTCGGTGCGCACGGAGAAGTAGAGATCGCCGTCGACCTCGTAGACCGACGGCTCCATGCGCTGGATCAACCGGGTGATCAGCGGGATCGCCTCGACGGCGCCGACGTACGACGACGGCGGCAGCACCCGCAGCCAGGCCATGTCCTCGGTGAACAGCCGCGTCTCGGCGTCGGCCAGCTCGCGCCAGTCCTGCCCGGTCTCGGTGGCCCGATCGAGCAGCGGGTCGTCGACGTCGGTGATGTTCTGGACGTAGCGGACGTCGTGGCCGGCGTCGCGCCAGACCCGGTTGAGCAGGTCGAACGCGACGTACGTGGCGGCGTGGCCCAGGTGGGTGGCGTCGTACGGCGTGATGCCGCAGACGTACATGCTGGCGACCGGTTCCGGTTCGAGTGGCCGGGCCGACCCCGTGGCGGTGTCGTGGAGTCGGACGGGCAGGCCACGCCCGGGCAGGGCGGGCACGTCGGGGGAAGACCAGGCTCGCATGATGCGCTCAGCCTAAGGTCTCAGAAGACCGGCCACGGAACCGGCATCCGCCCCTCGGGACTGGGCATCGTCCCGCGCGCCAGCAACGCGTCGATGCGCGCCGTCGTCGCCGCGACCTCGTCGTCGGCCAGCAGCGCCCTCAGCGTCGTCCCCAGGTCGCCGTCGACCAGCGCCCGCAGCCGCTCCAGCTCGGACCGCTCGGCCGGCGTGAGCGCCGACCCGGCCCACCCCCACAGGACGGTGCGCAGCTTCGGGTCGAGGTTGAAGCAGACGCCGTGGTCGACGCCGACCACCTCGGCCACCGACGGCGCGACGGAGCGATCGCCGGTGAGGACGTGCCCGCCCTTGCGGTCGGCGTTGTTGACGACGGCGTCGAACACGGCCAGCCGGCGCAGCCCGGGGTCGTCGGCGTGCACCAGCAGGACGGGCGTGCCGTCGCCGTCGACCGCCTCGAGAATCGGCAGCCAGCCCTCGACCGGCGACGACGCGGGCACGACGTCGACCCGGCCGGCGCCGACCTCGGTCGAGCCCTGGTCCATCCACGCCTGGCACATGCCGGCGCCGAACGGGCCGCCGGGACGCAGCACCGTCGGTGGTACGAGGTGCCACCCGGCCGCCGCGGACACCTCGTAGGCGGCCGCCTCGCGTGCGGCCAGCGTGCCGTCGGGGAAGTCCCAAAGCGGCTGCTCGCCGCTGACCGGCTTGTACACGCAGCGGACCGACGCGTCGCCGTGCGTCACACGTCCGAGCAGCGTGAGGTTGGACGCGACGACGAGCCGGCCGTCGACGGTCAGCTCGCCCTCGCGCAGCAGGCTCAGCAGGTCCACGGCGGTCAGTCCCGCCGCCGGTAGCCGTTCTGCCGGGGGCAGACGTGCCCGGAGGGGTCCAGCGGCAGGCTGCACAGCGGGCAGGGCGGTCGCCCGGCGGCGATGACGGCCTGGGCGCGCTTCACGAACGCCCGGGCGGCGGGGCCGGACAGCCGCACGACCATGACGTCGCGGTCGGACTCGTCGGGGTCGTCCGGTGGCTCGGTGTCGTCGTCGACGACGGCGTAGGCGGCGACCACGACCTGCTCGTCGTCGGCGTCCCACCGCAGCGTCATGGAGCCCACGCGGAACTCCTCGACGATCGGCTGCTCCAGCGGGTCGAGGTCGTCGAGGTCGGCCGGCGCGACGGCGGGGACGGTGGTCAGACCGCCGGCCCGGCGCAGGATCTCGTCGAGCATGTCGTCGACCCGTTCGGCCAGCACCGACATCTGCTCCTTCTCGAGCAGCACGCTGATCAACTTGGTGGCGTCGCGGGCCTGGAGGAAGAACGAACGCTCGCCGGGACGCCCGACGGTTCCGGCGATGAAGCGTTCGGGCTGGTCGAATCGGTACACCTGCGCGGCCACGTCGGAAAGCCTATCTCGCGACCCGCCGCGAACCATGATCTACTCCGACGCGTCGCCCGCTCCCCCGCCGACGACCGCGTCGACGCGGGTGGCGCGGCGGCGCCGCCGGGCCGGCGAGCGGAGGAAGCCGAGGTCGCCGCCGGCGTCGTTGACGCGCAGCACGAACGGCCGCCGCTCGGTGAACGAGACGACGGAGACCGAGCACGGGTCGACGACCAGCCGCTGGAAGTGGTCGAGGTGCATTCCCAGCGCGTCGGCGAGGACCGCCTTGATGACGTCGGCGTGCGACACGGCGAACCACACCGCGCCCGGCCCGTGCTCGGCCGCCAACTGCGCGTCACGCGTGCGGACGGCGTCGACGGCGCGCTGCTGGACGGAGCGCAGCGACTCCCCGCCGGGGAACACGACGCCGGACGGGTGCTCCTGAACGACCTTCCAGAGCTTCTCGCGGCGCAGTTCGGCCAGCGACCGGCCGGTCCAGTCGCCGTAGTCGCACTCGCTCAGGCCGTCGTCGGTGACGACGTCGCGGCCGCCCGCGACGGCCGTGGCCGTCTGCACGCACCGCTGCAGCGGGCTGCTGACGACGGCCGCCGGGCGCACCGGTTCCAGCCGCCGCGCGAGCGCCGCCGCGCCGTCGCGGCCGATGTCGTCCAGGCCCACGCCGGGCGTCCGCCCGGCCAGGACGCCGGCGACGTTGGCGGTGGTACGGCCGTGGCGTATCAGGACGACTGTGGGCATGTGGGAAGCCTACGAGGAGTACCGATCGCATGAACATCTGCCCAGAGGGTCGCGCTGATCACCGAAATGGGTTATCAAGTCTTCAGACAAACGTCTTCGTCGCCAGGACCGTTCGGCCCATCCGGGCTTCGCGCGCCAGGCACGGGAGGGGTCACGACGCGCATGCGGTTCCTCAGACGTCGCCACGTGGCGGCCATCGCCGCCACGGCGGGCCTCGCGCTGGCCGCCGCCGCGGGACCTGCCGCCGCGGAGCCCGTCAGCACCCCGCCCGCGACTCCCCCGGCCACCCAGCCGCCGGTGCACCCGCCCACGGACGACGCGCCCACCGACGTCTCGCCCGACGACGTCCCGCCGGGCACCGTCGCGCCCCCGCCGGTCGAGGCGCCGCCGGCCCCCGGCGACCCCGAGACCGCGTACGCGCAGGGTCTCGAGGGCGCCCAGACGGTCGCCGTGGCCGAGGCACAGCGGTTGCTCGCGCAGGTGATGTCGGACCTCAGCTCGGCCCAGGAGGTGTTCACCACCGCCTCCGCGGCCGCCGACGACGCCCGCGCCAGCGACGTCCACGCCCGGCAGCAGCTGAAGATCGCCACCGAGTCGGTCGCCCGCACGCAGCGCGAGATCGACGACCTCGACGCCCGCTCCGAGGCCACCCGCAACACCATCGGCACCATCGCCCGCGAGGCCTACCAGGGCAACAACCTCGCCGCCATGGGCGTCGTCCTCGGCGCCGAGACGCCCGACGACCTCGCGTCGCGCTACATGGGCATGCGCACGCTGCTGCGCACCGCCGACGGCGCGCTCGGCGAGATGGCGAACACCCAGGCCGAGCTGGCCAACGCGCACGCGCGGCTGGAGGGGCAGCGGCTGCAGCTCGAGACGCTGGCCGACCAGGCCGGCAAGTCGCTGGCCGCCCTGGAGACGGCCGAGGCGGCGGCCCTGGCGGCCCGCCAGGTCGTCGACAACACGCAGACGCTGGTCGAGGCCGCCCTGCAGTCCGCGGCCAGCGCCCGGCTGCAGGACTACCAGCGCTACATGGAACTGCTGCAGCAGTCCACCGAGGTCGGCGAGTTGCTCGCCGCGGTGAACTACGGGCCCGGCTACGGCACCGGCGCCTTCATCCGGCCGGCCACCGGCCCGACGACGTCGGAGTACGGCCAGCGGCTGCACCCGATCCTCGGCTACGTGAAGATGCACACCGGCCTCGACTTCGGCCGCGGCGACGGCCGCATCTACGCCGCCGACGCCGGCACCGTCGTCGAGGCGCGCTGGAACAACGCCTACGGCAACATGGTCATCGTCGACCACGGCATGGTGAACGGCCAGCGGCTGACCACGATGTACGCCCACCAGTCCGACCTGATGGTCGCTCCGGGCCAGCGGGTCGAGAAGGGCCAGTACATCGGCAACATCGGCTCGACGGGCTACTCGACCGGACCGCACCTGCACTTCGAGGTCCGCCTCGACGGCCAGCACACCGACCCGTGGCCGTGGGTGGCCAGCGCGCCGCTTCCCGGCGGTACGTCCTGACCGACCCGATGCCCCGGCACGGCGCCGGCCGGCGGTGGTCCGGCGGCATCGAGTCCGCGCAGCAGTGGCCGGCTCGCGAGGCGTTCTCCGGGGCGAACGTGGCGGCGAACGCACACCCCCGGAGACAACCACCGACACCAGGGATGCCAGGACGCGTTCCAGACGCACCAGCCCACCTCGAACGCACCACGGCGCTCGACCCTGGCCGGGTACACCTCGGGTGTGCCTCCCCGGCCTCGGCGTCGCGCAGGACGCCATGGACTCGGGAGACGCACCCTAGCCGGCGTCGGCCAGCACCCGGTCCAGCGCACTCCGCCCGGCCGGCCCCCAGGTGGGCTTCCCGCCGGGCAGGCCCTGGTCGCCGGCCCGGCCGATGCCGATCAGCCCGAGGGCGGTGCGCACAGCCCACCCGCGCGCCCGCCTGATGGTGGCGTCGTCGGCGCAGCCGTAGGCCTGGAAGAACCGCCCGGACGCGCCGGCGGGCAGCAGCGTCCAGGCCGCCGCCAGGTCCGTCGCGGGGTCGCCGGCGCACAGCTCGCCGAAGTCGAGCACCCCGGCGAGGGTCCCGCCGGCGACGGTCACGTTGGCGGGGTGCAGGTCGCCGTGCAGCCAGGTCCGCGGGCCCGCCCAGGCGGGCGCCGACACGGCGTCGTCCCACACCGCGCGGGCCGCCGAGGCCACCGCGGGCGGCAACAGCACCGGCAGGCCCTGCTCCACCCCGTCGGCCACCACCGTGAGACCGACCCCGCGCTCCGGGTTGTCCGGCGCCTCCTCGGGCGCGGGCCGGTGCAGCGCGCGCAGGAAGCCGGCCAGCGCCTCGGCCGCGTGGTCGCCGCGAGTGACCGCCGCGCGATCGGCGGGCTCGCCGCCGACCCACGCCGTGACGGCCCACGGGTGGGGGAAGCTCGCGGACGGCTCGCTCAGGCGCAGCGGCACCGGGACCGGCAACGGCAGCCTCGGGGCGAGCTCGGGCACCCACCGGTACTCCTTGCGCAGCAGGTCCGGGGCGCGCTCCGTGCACGGGACGCGCACGGCGAGGGTGTCGCCCAGCCGCCACAACTGGTTGTCCCACCCCCTGGCCGCGGCGCGCACGGGCAGGTCCGCGAGGTCGGGATGCTGCTCACCCAGGAGCGTCCGCAGCAGCCGTTCGTCCATGTCCTCGCCGGCCACTGCGCTCACGCACTCCACGTCCCCGTCGCCAGCATCGCGAACGTGAACAGGCCCAGCGCGATGCGGTAGACGATGAACGGCGCGAACGAGCGCTTCTCCAGCCACGACATCAGCCAGGCGATGACGCCGAGACCGACGAGGAACGCGATCACCGTCGCGAGGATCGTCGGGCCGACACCGATGACCGACCCCTCCTCCATGGCGCCCGGCCACTCGAAGATGCCCGAACCGAGCACCGCGGGGATCGCCAGCAGGAACGCGAACCGGGCCGCCGCCGCACGGTCGAGGCCGAGGAAGAGGCCCATGCTGATCGACGCCCCGGACCGCGAGACGCCCGGGATCAGCGCCATCGCCTGGGCGAAGCCGATGAGGATCGCGTCCTTGTAGGTGAGGTCGGCGATGGTGCGCTCCTTGCGCCCGACGCGGTCGGCGATGCCGAGGATCACGCCGAGCACCACGAGTGTCGTCGCGACGATCCACAGCGAGCGGAAATCGTCGCGGATGACGTCCTGGAGCACGTAGCCGAGCGCCCCGATCGGGATCGTCCCGATGATGACGAACCAGCCCATGCGGGCGTCCTGCGGGTCGTACGTGTTGCGCCTGCGGCGTCCCCGCGACCGCTCGGCAGCGCGGGAGCCCCTCAACGAGCGGAACCAGGCGCTGACGATACGGCCGATGTCGCGGGCGAAGTAGACGATGACCGCGGCCTCGGTGCCGATCTGCGTCACCGCGGTGAACGCGGCGCCCGGGTCCTCCCAGCCGAACAACTCGGGGTAGATGCGCAGGTGGGCGCTGGACGAGATGGGCAGGAACTCGGTCAGCCCCTGCAGCACGCCCAGGACGGCGGCCTGGAACCACTCCATGTGATGCGTCGACTCCCTCTGACGTGGTCAGGATGCCAGGCCGGAGGCGTCCAGGGCCTCGGCGACGGTGCGCAGCGCCGCCAGGCGGGCCTCCAGCGGGCCCGCGTGCGCCGCGACGGACAGCGTCGTCACGCCGGACTCGGCGTAGGCGTGCAGTCGGTCGCGGATGCGCTCGGGCGGGCCGATCAGCGCCGTGCGCTCGACGAACTCGAGCGGGACGGCGGCCGCGGCCTCGCGGTGCTTGCGGTCCAGGAACAGGTCCTGGACGGTGCGCGCGGCGTCGCCGAAGCCCATGCGGACGGCGAGCGCGTTGTAGAAGTTCTGCTGCCGGCTGCCCATGCCGCCGAGGTACAGCGCGGAGTACGCCCGGACCGGCTCGGCGCAGGCCTCGAGGTCGTCGCCGACCGACACCGGAACGGTCGGCACGACGTCGAAGCCGTCCATCGTCGCGCCGGCCTTCGCGCGGCCGGACCGGATGAGGCCGAGGAGCTCGCTCGCGTGCTCCGGCGCGTAGAAGACGCCCAGCCAGCCGTCGGCGATCTCGCCGGTCAGTTCCAGGTTCCGCGGGCCGATGGAGGCCAGGTAGACCGGGATGGACGGCCGCGCCGGGTGCACCGTCAGCTGCAGCGCCTTGCCCGGGCCGCCCGGCAGCGGGAGCTGCCAGTGCTCGCCGTCGTAGGCCAGCCGCTGCCGCGCCAGCGCGAGCCGGACGATGTCGACGTACTCGCGGGTGCGGGCCAGCGGGTGATCGAAGCGGACGCCGTGCCAGCCCTCGGAGACCTGCGGGCCGGAGACGCCGAGGCCGAGCCGGAACCGGCCGTCGGACAGGCTGTCGAGCGTGGCCGCCGTCATCGCCGTGGCCGCGGGGGTGCGGGCCGGGATCTGCATGATCGCGCTGCCGACGTCGACCCGCTCCGTCTGCGCCGCCACCCAGGAGAGCACCGTGGGCGCGTCGGACCCGTACGCCTCGGCCGCCCAGACCACCGCGTAGCCGAGCCGGTCGGCCTCCCTGGCCAGGGCCAGGTTCAGGTGGTTGTCGCCACCGCCCCAGTAGCCCAGGTTCAGCCCGAGCCGCATCCGTCACCTCCCACGAGACACTCCGGGCGACTCTACCCGTCGGTGCGGCGCGGCCCGAGCCCGCGCCGCACCCGGTAGCCTCGCGGCGTGGAACAGCGACGACTCGGGGGAAGCGGGCTGTACGTCTCGCGGCTGGGGCTCGGCACCATGACGTGGGGACGCGACACCGACCAGCACGACGCACGGGAGCAACTGAAGGCGTTCGCCGACGCCGGCGGCACCCTGCTCGACACCGGGGCGTCGTACGGCAACGGCGAGAGCGAGAAGCTCATCGGCACGCTGCTCGACAGCGCGGTGTCGCGGGCCAACCTGCTCATCGCGACGAAGGCGGGTGCGCCGCGGCCGGGCGGGCCGGGTCGCGTGGACGTGTCGCGCCGGGCGCTGCTGGACCAGCTCGACGACTCGCTCGACCGCCTCGACCTCGACTATGTGGACCTCTGGCAGGTCGGCGCGTGGAGCGACGCCGCGCCGCTGGAGGAGACGATGGGCGCGCTGGAGCACGCCGTCACGTCCGGCCGGGCGCGCTACGCCGGCGTCTCCAACTACGCCGGCTGGCAGACCGCCGCGGCCGCCGTCCACCAGCGTTCGGTCGCCGGAACGCAGGCGCCGCTGGTCTCGACCCAGATCGAGTACTCGTTGCTCGAACGCGGCGTCGAGCGCGAGGTGCTGCCGGCGGCGGCGCGGTTCGGGCTGGGCGTGCTGGCGTGGTCGCCGCTCGGGCGGGGCGTCCTCACCGGCAAGTACCGCAGCGGCACGCCGGCCGACTCCCGGGCCGCCACGACGCACTTCGCGCCGTTCGTCGACAAGTACCTCACCGCCCGCTCGGCCAAGATCGTCGACGCCGTCTGCACCGCCGCCGACGGGCTCGACGCGCTGCCGCTGGAGGTGGCGCTGACGTGGGTGCGCGACCGCCCGGGAGTCGCCGCGGCGATCGTCGGCGCCCGCACGGCCGGCCAGCTCCGCGACGTCCTCGGCTCCGACGACCTCGAGCTGCCGGCGGAGATCCGGGCCGCGCTGGACGAGGTGTCGGGGCTGGAGTTCAGCTACCCGGAGCGCTCCTGACCGTCTCGTCACCGCGTATGACGGGAGCCGGCCGGCTGCCCGGCCGGCTGCCCGGAGAACCGATGAGCGCCCCCACTCGGCGCGGCTCTCCGGGCAGGCCTACCTCAGTACTCCCGGTCCGCGACCGTGTACTCCCGGTCGGCGACGACCGAGAAATCGCGGTCGTCCGGGCCGGGACCGTACTCCCGGTCCGCCACGACGGCCGGCGCCGCCGAGCCGGCGGCCACCAGGCCGGCCAGCATCGTGGTCGCCGCCGCCAGCCGTACTGTTCCACCGAGCCGCATCGCATCCTCCTTCACTCGACAGCGGTGCACTACCCCGCCATTGAGCTCCGGTGCGGCTTCAGATCGGTGTCACGGCCGCGTCATGCCTGCTCAGCGCCTCGCCGCGTCAGTCTTCGGTGTGGATGATCTCGTCGACGCGGTACACCAGCAGGTCCTCGTCGGCGACGCCGAACGGGTCGGTGGTGAGGGTCTGCTCGTCCGCCTCGCCCAGCGCCTGCACCCACACCGTCCCGCCGCGCGGCAGCAGCCCGGCCTCCTCGGCCCGCTCGTCCAGGCCGTCGACGCCGTAGGCGTGCAGCATCTGGTAGAGGGCCCGGCCCGGGTGCGACACGTCGGCGACGGCGGACTCGCGCGGGTCCTGCGGGTACAGCTCGCCGTACGCCTCGCGACCGGCGACGATCAGCCGGTCGGTGTCGTCGATCTCGTAATCGCGGCGGACCAGCACGCCGACCACGCCGGGTTCGGACTCGAGGTCCTCGTACTCCGTGCTCGGCGGCTCTTCCGGGAACTCCCAGGGCGTGACCTCGTCGGTGGCGTCGTACAACAGATCGTCGTAGCGGTCGGCGGCGATCCGCAGCTTGTTGTAGGCGGCCTGGACCAGCGGGTCAGATTCACCGGTGCGGGCGAGGGACGCGTTGAGGTGAGCTTCCAGAGCGTCGGTGAGGTCGTCGAGCGCGGCCTGCAGGCGCTCGGCGTCGTGCGGCGGCATGGTCACAGTCGACGACCGTACCCGGTCCTGCCGTGGCAAGATACGTAAATGGAATGGTCGGTGGCGAGAAGCCTCAATTCCCGAGTCCCGGCCACCGAGTACGAGTTCCGGCACATCTCACTCCCCCGCACCACCTCGCGTGGCGCGGCACGGCGCCTGCTGACCGAGCAGGCGGAGCACGGCCACTGGGAACTCGCTCGGCTGCGCCTCCACCCCGACGGCACGCGCAAGATCGTGCTCCGACGCAAGATCCTGCGGGTCCGCCCGACGCTCTGACCGCCCCGGCCAGAGCGTCGGGCGTGCATATCGTCAGGCCCGACGCGACCGCAGCGTCATCGCCGCGCCGCCGGCCAGCAGCAACGCGACCGCGGCGAGGGCGACGGTGGTGCTGCTCGTGCCGGTGTCCGGCAGTTCCTCACCGTCACCGCCCGACGCCGTGCCGCCGCCCGCCGTGACCGTCACGACGGTCTCGGCCTCGTAGAACTCGTCGCCGCCCCGGTAGGTCAGCTGCGCGGCACCCAGCTCGCCGGTGGCGGCGTCGTCGTCCAGGCGGACCTCGATCGTCCACTGCTCGGCCTCGCCCGTGAGGAGCGGCGGGCTGGTGCGCGCGCACTCGACCTGCCGCGGCGACAGCAGGGCACAGCCCTCGTCCGGCCAGGTGCTCTCGTCCACGAGCTCGAACCCCTCGACGCCGACGATCGTGGCGCCCTCCGGAACGACCAGGTCCACGACCCGGGAGGCCACGCCGATCGGGCCGCCGTTGGCCGCGTCCACCACGATCTCGACGACGTCGCCGGCCGCGCCCGCCACCGACGGCGTCGCGGTCACCTCGAGTACGCGCGGGTCGACGTCGAGGTAGACCGCCTGCGTGTCCGAGGCCGTGCCGCCGTTGTCGCCGGTGACCGTGACCGTGGCGTCGCCCAGCTTCGAGCGCTCCGCGGTCGCCGGCATCAGCAGGTGGAACGTGATCTCGGTGGTGGCTCCCTGGGCGAGCGTCGCGTTCGTGTGGCACTGCACCTGCGCGTCGACGACGACACAACCCTCGTCCGGGCGGGCGCCGCCGTCGACCAGGTCGAGCCCGGTGATGCCCGTCAGGGTGACGCCCCCGACCAGGGTGAGGTCGATCGAGCCACCGGCCATGTCGCCACCGAGACTGGTGACCTCGAGGATCTGGTCGAACCCCGCCCCAGGCGGCGCCGCGATGTCGAAGTCCGGCCCGAGGGTCGCGACGAGGTCGGGCTCGAGCGGCTCCAGGACCGTGACGTCGGCCTCGGCGGTCTTCGCCGCGCCCTCGTCGGGCGTGACGGTATACGTGGCCGCGCCGATGACGCCCGAGGCGCCGGCGGGGAGCGCGACCTCGAAGAGGGTGTCGACGTTGTCGACGTGGCCCAGCGTGGCGCTCGTGTGGCACTCGACCCGCTGCGGTGTCACCAGTGCGCAGCCCTCGTCGGGCCGTTCGGTGCCGTCGGCGAACTCCTCGCCGGCGATGCCGGTGATCGTGGCGCCATCCGGCACGGTGAAGTCGGCGCTCCAGCCGTCGATGTCGAGTCCGCGGTCGTTCGCGACAGAGGTGTAGGCCTGCACCGTGCTGCCCGCGTAGCCGGAGATCTCCTGCACGTCGACGATGAAGTCGAGCGTCAGTTCGTCAGCGGCTGCGGGAGCGGCCAGACCGAGGGCGGTCGCCCCGATCAGGCCGGCTCCGGCCAATGCGCGGACCGTGGTCCGCCCGATGAACCTCAAAGGGTGCCCCCAGAAGAATGCACGAGAGTGTGCGTCCGAAATGTCGGACGCAGGCTACATCACGAGCAGGTATTCCAGGGAGAGGTAACAGATTGTCACGCGAGGTCGAGGAAACGGTCGACGACGCGGGCCCCGAACCGGAGGCCGTCGACGGGGACGCGTTCGTCGACGCCGTGGAACATGCCGGCGAAGTCGAGGTCGGGCGGGAGCCGCAGCGGCGCGAAGCCGAAGTTGCGGATGCCCAGCAGGCTGAACGCCTTGGCGTCGGTGCCGCCGGAGAGGCAGTACGGAACGGCCCGGGCGCCGGGGTCCTCGGCCAGCAGCGCGGCGCTCATGGCGTCGACGAGTGGGCCGTCGAACGTGGTCTCGACGGCGATGTCGTGCACCAGCGCCTCGCGCCGGATGTCCGGCCCGAGGATCTCGTCGAGGGTGGCGGCGTACTCCTCCTCCTGGCCGGGCAGGAAGCGGCCGTCGATGTAGGCCTCGGCGCGGCCGGGGATGACGTTGTGCTTGTAGCCGGCCTTGAGCATGGTGGGGTTGGTGCTGTTGCGCAGGGTGGCGCCCACGATGCGCCCGACGTTGCCGAGCTGCCCGAGCACGGCCTCGGGGTCGTCGGGATCGAACTCGACACCGAACGCCTGGCCGGCCTCCTCGAGGAACGAGCGCACCGTCGGGGTGAGCCGCACCGGCCACTCGTAGCGGCCGACCCGCGCGACCGCCTCGGCGAGCTCGGTCACGGCATTGCCGGCGCTGACCATGGAACCGTGGCCGGCCCGGCCCTCGACCGTGAGCTTCATCCAGTCGATGCCCTTCTGGGCGGTCTCGACCAGGTAGAGCCGGAGGTCGTCGTTGACGGTGAGGCTGAACCCTCCGACCTCGCTGATGGCCTCGGTGACGCCCTCGAACAGCTCCGGGCGGTGGTCGACGGCCCAGTGGGCGCCGAGCACGCCGCCGGCCTCCTCGTCGGCCAGGAACGCCAGGACGAGCGGGCGGGCCGGACGCCGTCCCGTTCGCAGACGGTCGCGCACGACCGACAGGATCATGGCGTCCATGTCCTTCATGTCGACGGCGCCGCGCCCCCACAGGCAGTCGTCGGCGATCTCGCCGGAGAACGGGTGGTGCGTCCAGTCGGCGGCGTCGGCCGGGACGACGTCGAGGTGACCGTGCAGGAGCAGCGCGTCGGAGCGGTCGGGGTCGGCTCCCTCGACCCGGGCGACGACGGTGGTGCGCCCGGGCTCGGACTCGAACACGACCGGGTCGAGCCCGGCCTCGGCGAGCTGCTCGGCCACGTACTCGGCGGCCTTGCGCTCGCCGGGGCCGCTGCTGTCGCCGAAGTTCGAGGTGTCGATGCGCAGCAGGTCGCGGCAGAGGTCGACGACCTCGGCGTCGGCGGTGCTCGGCGGCGCGGCGGGGGTCTGCGTCATCCGCCTATCCTGGCACGCCGCCAGTACTGCCGCTTGTCCTGGTCACGCACCACGACGCCGAGCTTGCCCAGCTCCTCGCGCAGCTCGGCGAGGTCGGTCTGCTCGCCCTTCTCCAGTGCGACGGCCCGCGCCTTGAGCACGGCGTTGGCGCCGGCCGGCAGCTCCGGCTCGTCGGGCACCCAGCGACGGTACTGGTCGCGGTGCGGGTCGCCGTCGGGCCGCCACGGATAGCCCTGCTCGCCGAACGCGGCCGCCAGCCTCGCCGGCGCGAGGTCGGACTTCTCGCGGGCCAGCTCGAGTCCGGCGCGCGAGATCAGCACCAGCTCCTTGCCGTCGGCGAAGACGGCGGTGACGTCGCCGCGGGCGATGGTGCGGGTCTTGCCGTCGCGGGTCAGCGTGACGGCCGACGACCCGACGCCGACGCGCAGCACCTCGCCCTCGGCCGTCAACGCCAGGAGGACGCCGAGCACCAGGCCCGCGGCGACCGTCGCGATGGTCCCGCCCGGCTGCGGCAGCTCGGCGATGAACCTGATGGGGCCGAAGCCGGGGATCCACGAGGTGTCGACCGCCCAGTCGGCCAGCGGGCCGACGCCCAGCCCGACCAGCACGCCCAGCACCGGGAACCCGACCCGGGCCAGTACCGCCTCCCAGCCCGGGCGGCCGACCACCGTCTCGCCGCCCGGGCCGTTCGTCGTTCCACTCATCGAGCGCTCTCCCGATCCGCTCCGGCTGCCTACTTGATCTCCGACCGTATGACCCGCCACAGGCCGAAGACCAGCGGGACCACCAGCCAGAGTGCCAGCGACGTGCCCAGCTGCCCCCACGCCTCGCCGCTGAGGTCGCCGTCGAGCAGCGGCATGGTGGTGCTGGTGTAGTCGAGCCACTCGGCCGGCGTCTTCAGCGCGGAGATGGTGCTGCCGAGGATGGTCCACACGGTGGGCAGCACGAAGAACAGCACGATGGCCAGCGGCGTGCTCAGCAGTGCCAGACCGAACGCGGTGCCGACCAGCACGTTGATGACCTGGAACAGCAGCACCCGGCCGAAGCCCTCGGCGCTGAAGCCCCAACTGCCGTCGGCGTCGGTGATCAGCGGCGCGACGAGGTTGGCCAGCGCGGCCCAGGCGACGCTGGCGACGACGGCGCCGACGGCCATCAGGACCGCCGCGGACACCTTGGCCGCGATGACCCGTTCCCGCCGCGGCTCCAGCGCGAACGTGGTCAGCGTGGTGCGCTGCGACCACTCGCCGGTGACGGCCAGGATGCCGACGACCGGCAGCAGGATGCCGACCGGGAGCTGGGCGCCGCCGAGGAACTCGGAGAACCTGCGGTCCTCGGCGCTGCCGGTGAAGATCTGGATGAGGACCATGCCCAGCGCGACCAGCGCGATGACGGCGAGCAGCCAGAACCCGGCCCGGGTGTCGGTGGCCTTGCGCAGTTCGACGGCGGTCAGCCGGGCCAGCGACGGGCGCGAGACGCGGACCGGCCGGCGCGTGCCGGCGGCGGGAGTGGAGGTGGCGGCGGACATCAGGCGGCACCCTTCGACGAGTCGTGGTTCGAGGTCAGGCGGAGGAACATCTCCTCGAGGCCGCCGGAGTCGGCGGCGCGCAGCTCCAGCAGGACGACGCCCGCGGCGAGCGCCGCGCGTCCGACGGTCTCGGGGTCGGAGGCGACGCTGAAGCCGCCGTCGCGGGTGGGCTGGACGGAGAGCCCGGCCTCGGTGAGCGCCTTCTCCAGCGGGGCGGGCTCGAGCCCGCGGACGTAGAGCCCGCCGGCGTGCAGCAGCTCGTCCTTGGAGCCGTCGGCGACGATCTTGCCCGAGCCGATGACCACCAGGTGGTCGGCGACGGCCTCGACCTCGCGAAGCAGATGCGACGAGAGCATGACGGTGCCGCCGCGGTCGGCGAAATCGCGCAAGACGCCGCGCATCCAGAAGATGCCCTCGGGGTCGAGGCCGTTGGCCGGCTCGTCGAGCATCAGCACGGTCGGGTCGCCGAGCAGCGCGTGCGCCAGGCCGAGCCGCTGGCGCATGCCGAGCGAGTAGTTGCCGACGCGGCGCTTCTCGGCCGTGCCGGCGAGGCCGACCAGCTCGAGCATGGCGTCGACCCGCTTGGAGCCGACGCCGAGCACCTGGGCCGACAGCGACAGGATCTCGCGGCCCGTGCGGCCGGCGTGCTGGGCCGACGCGTCGAGCAGGACGCCGATGTGGCGGCCCGGGTTCGGCAGGTCGCGGAAAGCGACGCCGTTGACGGTGGAGGTGCCCGACGTGGGCGGGGTCAGGCCGGCGATCATCCGCATGGTGGTGGACTTCCCCGCGCCGTTCGGGCCGAGGAAGCCGGTGACGGTGCCGGGGACGCACGTGAACGACACGTCGTTCGCGGCGGTGAAGGCCCCGTACCGCTTCGTCAGGTGCTCGACAGTGATCATGGCATCCACTCTGGCCGCCGGACCCGGCTCCGCGCGTCGGCCCGAAGGATGCCGCACCGCGACCTTGGTCTAGGGCCCGATCGACCTTCGTCGCTACCCGCGCAGGCCGATCGGCTCGTAGCGTGGTGTCTCATGACGACCCATGCCCCGGTTCCCGCGGCCGGCAGTCCCGAGCTGCCGTCGCTGCTGCCGGGCGTGCTGCGGGTCGATCCCGACACCGCCGATCCCTCCCGGCGCGGCCGGGTGCGCCGGTCGGTGCGCGACTGGATCGTCGACACCCTGTGCTTCCTGGTCGCCGTGTTCATCGGGCTCATGACCTACGACGCCGCGATGCAGAACGACCCGCCCGAGCTGGTCGCACTGATCGACCTGATCCTCGGCGCGGCGGCCTGCCTCACGCTGTGGTGGCGGCGCCGCTGGCCGGTGCACCTGGCGGTCGGCATCGCGCTGCTGTCCATCGCGGCGTCCTCGGCGGCGGGCGCCGCGATCGTCCTGCTGTTCACCGTCGCGGTGCACCGCCGCTGGGCGGTGGCCGCCGCGGTCGCCGGCATGCACGTCTGCACCGGCTTGGTCTTCTACCAGGTCTATCCCGACCCCGAGCTGGCCTACCGCTGGGCCGCGCTGCTCACCATCTTCGGGGTCGTCGCCGTCACGCTCTGGGGCATGCTGGTGCGCTCGCGGCGGCAGCTGGTCCTGTCGCTGCGCGAGCGGGCCTACCAGGCCGAGGCCGAGTCGGCGCTGCGGGTCGAGCGGGCCCGGCACCTCGAGCGCGAGCGCATCGCCCGCGAGATGCACGACGTCCTCGCCCATCGCATCTCGCTGCTCAGCGTGCACGCCGGCGCGCTGGAGTACCGCCCCGACGCCCCGCGCGCGGACGTCGCGAACGCTGCCGGGGTCATCCGGGCCAGCGCGCACCAGGCGCTGCAGGACCTCCGCGAGATCATCGGCGTGCTGCGGGCACCGTCGTCCGACGACGACCCCGACCGGCCGCAGCCCACGCTCGCCCAGCTGCCGGCGCTGGTCGAGGAGTCCCGGCAGGCCGGCATGCGGGTCACGGTCGTCGAGGAGGTGGCCGGCGACGGCGCCGAACCGCCCGCGGTCGTGGCGCGCTGTGCCTACCGCGTCGTGCAGGAGGCGCTCACCAACGTGCGCAAGCACGCGCGCGGCACCGGCGTCATCGTCACACTGACCGGCGGGCCCGGCGGCGGGCTGGCGGTCGAGGTGCGCAACCGCCTGCCGGTCGGGTCGGGCGACTTCGGCTCGGCGGGCGACATCCCCGGCACCGGCACCGGGCTCATCGGACTGGCCGAACGGGTCGAGCTGGCCGGCGGATCGCTGGAGCACGGAATCACCCGTGACGGCGACTTCCGCGTCCACGCCTGGCTACCGTGGCCCGCATGACGTCCGAGCCCGCGACCGCTGTCACCAGGATTCTCATCGTCGACGACGACGCTCTCGTCCGGGCCGGGCTGTCGATGATGCTGGCCGGCGTGCCCGACCTCGAGATCGTCGGCGAGGCGGCCGACGGCGCCGAGGTGCCCGCCATGGTCGAGGCGGCCCGGCCCGACGTCGTCCTCATGGACATCCGCATGCCGCGGGTCGACGGACTGGCCGCCACCGAGTCGCTGCGGCGGCGCACCGACCCGCCGGAGATCGTCATCCTCACCACGTTCGACACCGACGACCACGTGTTGCGCGCGCTGCGGGCCGGCGCGACCGGCTTCCTGCTGAAGGACACGCCGCCGGGCGACATCGTCGCCGCGGTCCGTCGCGCCGCGGCCGGCGAGCCGATCCTGTCGCCGTCGGTCACCCGGCAGCTCATCGCGCACGTGTCCGACGGCGACGGCGGCGGCCGCACGCAGCGCGCGGAGACACAGCTGGCCGAGCTGTCGGAGCGCGAGCTGGAGGTCGCCGTCGCCATCGCCCACGGCCGATCCAACGCCGAGATCAGCACGGAGCTGTTCATGAGCGTCGCGACGGTGAAGGCGCACGTGTCGCGGGTGCTCACGAAGCTCGACCTCAACAACCGCGTGCAGATCGCGCTGCTCGTGCACGACGCCGGCCTGGTCTAACGGGCCGCCCACTCGCGGGCAAGCATCGCGTAGTCGTACTCGCTCACCCACTCGCCCTTGACGAGCTGATTCTCGACGAGGTGCGCCTCGCGCCGCATGCCGAGCCGCTCCATCAGGCCGGCGGACGCGGCGTTGGCTGCGGCGCAGCGGCCGATGACGCGGCGGAAGCCGAGCGGGTCGAACGCCAGCCCCAGCATCGCCGTCGCCGCCTCGCGGGCGTAGCCGTGGCCGTGGTGCTCCGGGTGGAACGCGAAGCCGATCTCGGCGCACTGCTGTTCCGCGCTGACGACGTGCAGGTGCACCTCGCCGACGTAGGTGTCGTCGGCGCTGCGCAGGACCGCGAGGTCGAGCGAGTCGCCGTCGGCGACGGGGGTGGTCTGCTGCAGGCGGCGGCCGAGCCGCTCGATGGCGTAGCCCCGCTGCCACGGCTCCCACAACATGTAGCGGGCGACGTCGGGGTGGGCGTGCAGGCGGTGCAGCTCGTCGAGGTCGGCCTCGACGTGCGGGCGCAGGGTCAGGCGGTCGGTGGTCAGCGGAAGCGGGAGTCCGGGCACCAGGTCATCGTAGGCAGGCCGACGCCCCGTCCGATTCCCGCCAGCACGGCCCGCGCCCGGCCGCGACGCTGGAGGCATGAGCAGCTACGAGTACCGCCCGATCCCCGCCGACGTCACCGCCCGGCTGCGCGAGCGGGACGACGCCGGGCTGACCCGCGAGCCGTTCACCGACGTCGACGGCGGCGCGCCGCTGCGCTGCTGCCTGGCCCGCAGCGTGCCGGGCGACAGCCTGGTGCTGGTGACGTACGCGCCGCTGCGCCGGTGGGCCGAGGAGCACGGCGCGGACCCGGGCGCCTACGACGAGACCGGCCCGGTGTTCCTGCACGCGCGCGCGTGCGGCGGCCCTCGGCACGACGGCTTCCCGGCCGAGGTCGCGTCGGCCAGGCGGGTGTACCGCGGCTACGACAAGCGCGGCCACATCGTCGGCGGCCGGCTGGTCTCCCCCGCGCCCGGCCACGCCGCGGACGTCGCGGCCGCCGCGCTGGACGACCTGTTCGCCGACCCGGCGGTCGAGGTCGTCCACGTGCGGGCCGTCGAGTTCGGCTGCTTCCACGCCGAGGTCCGCCGCCCGTCCTAGGGTGCGCCGGCGGGTGTCGCGACGCGGTGGCGGAACACCCACCACGTCATCGCCTGCCCGGCCAGGAGCAACGGCAGAACTGCGCAGACCGCGGGCACCAGCAGCCGCAGTGTGGCGTCGTCGGCGGCGGCGCCCGCGAACTCCAGCCGGGCGCCGGCGGCGAGCGGCGCCGCGGCCAGCACGACCGCCGTCAGCGCGAACGTCGCCCGGTCCCCCACCGGGCCGGCCAGTGCCCGGGCCCGCTCGTGCGGACGGCCGGTGAGCCGCAGCCCGGCGAAGGACAGCCCGTGCAGAGCGAACAGCGCGACGACGACGGCGCCGAGCAGTGCCACCGCCGCGCCGCCGGCGACGCCGTCGGTCACGCCGGTCAGCAGCCCGGCCAGGATCCACGCCCAGGCGCCCGCCACCGTCCAGGAGCCGACCGTCACCGCGACGTCGCAGGCCGCCGGCCAGGCCCGGTCCCGTGCCCACAGCCCGACGTCGCGGATGATCCAGGCGGCGACGAGCACGACGATCAGCGGGTACAGCCCGGAGAAGAGTTCGGCCTCCAGGGCGGGGAACGCCCCGATCAACAGCCCGGCGGTGGCGACCAGCCACACCTCGTCGGCGAGGAAGAACGGCACGATCGCGGCCACGACCTGCCGCCGCTCGGCGCCGTCGCGGCCGAGGAACGGCAGCATCATCCCGGTGCCGATGTCCGCGCCGCCGAGCACGAAGTACCCGGTGGCGAAGAAGCCGAACAGCGCCGCGGCGAGTGTCTCCGTCATACGAGCACCTCCAGCGGCGCCGTCGCCGGTTCCGGCCCGCGCCGGGCCTGCCGCGCCAGCAGCCACCCGTTGACGGCGATCAGCACCGCGAACACGCCCACGAACGTCACGAACGAGAACCGGATCGCCGCCGGCGACACGTCCGACAGCGCGTCGCGCGTGGTGAGCAGCCCGTCGACGACCCACGGCTGGCGGCCCACCTCGCGGAACACCCAGCCGGAGATCATCGCCACGTACGGCAGCGGGATCGCCGCGATCAGCGCGACGTGCCACGGCCGCGCCGTCACGACGACCCGCCGCGACAGCGCCAGGACGACGTTCAGGAAGGAGAAGAAGAACATCGCCGCGAACGCCATCAGCATGAGCAGGGCACCGGCCCGTGCCAGGCCCGCGCCGCCGGAGAACGCCTCCCATTTGTGCGGCTGGATCTCTTCGATCAGCTGCAGCTGCCGGCCGCCGGTGATCGCGGACCCGAACAGCGCCGGCGCCGCGACGAACACCCCGATCCGCAGCGACCGGCCGAAGAACTCCTGCTCCGGCGTGCGCCGCAGCAGGTGCCAGGCGCTCACACCGGCGACGAAGAACCCGGCCGTGACGAGCGCACCGGCCAGCACGTGCCAGAACGCCTGGAGCGTGCTGGGGTTCGTCAGCACCGCGGCGGCGTCGGTGAGCCGCAGCCCGTCCTCGCCGGGCGCCGCGCCGACCGGGTGCTGCATGAACCCGTTCGCCACCAGCACCCAGTACGCCGACGCGTACGCGGTCAGCGTCACCACCCAGATCGCGGCCAGGTGCGCCCACCGGTTGAGCTTGTCCCAGCCGAAGATCCACAGCCCGAGGAAGGTCGACTCGACGAAGAACGCCACCAGCGTCTCCATCGCCAGCGACGCGCCCACGACGTTGCCGGCGAAGTGCGTCAGCCCGCTCCAGCTCAGCCCCAGCTGGAACTCCATGACCAGACCGGTGAGGATGCCCATCGCGTAGTTGGTCACGTAGAGCCGGCCCCAGAACCGGGTCATCCGGGCGTGGATCGGGCTGCGCCCGACGGTGGCCCGCGTCTGCAGGACGGCGAGGACGGTGGCCAGGCCGAGCGTCAGCGAGACGAACAGGAAGTGGGCGCCCGCGGTCAGCGCGAACTGCAGGCGCGCCAGCTCCAGCACATCCACTGCGGCTACCGCGTCTGCCCGGCGGTGACGGCGTCGGCGTCACCCCGCGCCGGTTCGGGCCGCTCCAGCGCGATGTGCGGCAGGATGCGATCCAGCCAGCGCGGCAGCCACCACGCCCGCTCCCCCAGCAGGCTCATCACGGCCGGGACGATGAGGCAGCGGATGACGACGGCGTCGAGGAACACCGCGACCGCGAGGCCGAGGCCGAACTGCTGCAGCATGCGGTCCGGGCTGAGCAGGAACGCCCCGAACACCACGACCATGATCGCCGCGGCTGCCGTGATCACGCCGCCGGTCGTGGCCAGACCCTCCCGGACGGCGCGGACGGCGTTGCCCGACCGGCGCCACTCCTCGTGCATCCGCGACACCAGGAAGACCTCGTAGTCCATCGACAGGCCGAACACGATCGCGAAGATCATCACCGGGACGAACGCCTCGACCGGGCCGGCGGGCACGCCGAACAGCCCTTCGCCGAACACCAGCGTCACGACACCCAGGGACGCGCCGATGCTCAGCAGGTTCAGCACGGCCGCCTTCACCGGGACCCAGATCGATCGGAACACGGCCATCAGCAGCAGCGCGGACAGCCCGACGACGACGGCGACGAACAGCGGCAGCCGGTCGCTGACGGCGTCGGCGAAGTCCTCGGCGGCCGCGGTCGACCCGCCGACCAGGTAGGTCACGCCGGTCTCCGACGCCAGCGGCGGCAGCACGTCGTCGCGCAGCCGGTGGACGAGGTCGGCGGTCGCGGCGTCCTGCGGGGCGGACTCCGGGAACGTGACGACCAGCGCGAGGTCGGTGTCCGGCAGCGGCTGCGGCGGCACGACGCCCGCGACGCCGTCGGTGTCCTCGAGGGCGGCCGCCAGGGCGGCGCCGCCGTCGGCCGCGCCCTCCGCCAGCACGATCAGCGGCCCGTTGAAGCCCGGGCCGAACCCCTCGGCGAGCAGGTCGTAGGCCTGCCGGCTGGTCGACGACGACGCCTCGTTGCCGGCGTCGGCGAACCCGAGCCGCAGGCCGAGCGCGGGTGCGGACAGCGCGAGCAGGACGGCGACCGCGGCGACGAGCGGGGGCAGCGGGCGCCGCCGGACCGCGTCGGCCAGCCGCCGCCACCGCGCGCCCGGCTGCCGCTTCGACCGCCGGGCGTGGGCGAGGACGCGCTTCTCGATCCGCCGGCCGAACACGGTCAGCAGCGAAGGCAGCAGCGTCAGCGACGCGAGCATGGTGACCAGCACGGTCAGCGCGACGGCCAGTGCCACACCCTGCAGCGACCCGAGACCCAGCGCGAACAGGCCGAGCAGCGCGATGATGACCGTGCAGCCGGCGAAGATCACCGAGCGGCCGGCGGTGTCCAGTGCCGTACGGGCGGCTTGCTGCCGGTCGCCGCCGGCCAGCAGCTCCGAGCGGTAGCGGGCGAACACCAGCAGTGCGTAGTCGATGCCGACGCCGATGCCGACCAGCATCATCAACGGCGCGGTGTACGTCGCGATCGTCACGACGTTGGACAGCACGACGATGACGCCCAGCGTGCTGCCGACGGCGAAGACCGCGGTGATCAGCGGCAGCGTCGCGGCCAGGAACGAGCCGAACATGAACACGAGGATGACCAGCGCGGCCAGCATGCCGGCGCCCTCGGCGGCCCCGCCGGCGGACTCCTCGGCCCCTCGGACGGCATCACCGCCCAGCTCGACCCGCAGTCCGTCGCCGCCGGCCGCCTGAGCGGTGTCGATGATCTCCCGCACGGCGTCGGCCGGCACGTCCGTGGCGCTGCCGTCCAGCGTCACCGTCGCGTACGCGACGGTCCCGTCCGCCGACACCGCCCCCGGCGCGTCGAACGGGCTGGACACGTGGACGACGTGCGGCAGCGTACTCAGCTCGCCGAGCATCGGCTCGACGCGGTCGCGTCGCCCCTCGACGCCGTCCTCGTCGTGCAGCACGACCTGCACGGAGTCGCCGGCCTGCGCGGGCGCGGCGTCCTCCAGCGCGTCGGACAGCTGCTGCGACTCCGTGCCCGGCAGCGCGTGGTCGTCGTGGTAGTCGTCGCCGACGGCCTGCGACAGCACCGTGACGCCGGCCAGCACGACCAGCCACAGACCGATGGCCAGCCAGTGGTGCCGCTGCGACCAGGCGGCGAGCCGTTCCAGCCTCATGTTCGTTCCTTCCTCGTCCGTGCGGAGATCTCCGACGCTGACCAGCATCGGGTGACGGCACGGCCCGGCGCGTCCGGCTGGAGCGGACACCTGACGTACACCAGGAGTTGCGGCCTAGGGGTGATCACGTACGCCGGGAGTTGTCTAGGATGACTGGCTCGCGGGCACCCACCGACGACGCAGGGAGTCAGGTGAGCCACGAGGACGACGCACCGCCGCCGCCTCCACGTCCCAGCCCGTTCGCGCGCCTGAAGCACTGGCACGCCACTCTGAGCCTGGCCAACCGGCTGGGCCTCTACGCGCTGGTGCTGACGGCGATCGGCGTCCTGGCGCCCGTGGCGGCCGCCGTGTGGACGGCGACGACCGGGCCGGAGGTCGGCCTGCTGGTCGACCAGGACAACAACGGCTGCACCTCGGTGTGGACGGTTCCGGACCGCAGCGCGGAGCTGGTGGACGACATCATCGCCAACAAGGACAATCGGCAGCTGGCCCGGTGGGAGCGCGACGGCCGCATCACCCACCGCGGCTCCGTCAAGGCACAGGTCGGCGTCCACAGCGCCGAGGCGCCGATCGAGGTGCGCGACCTCACCATCACCGTGCTGAGCCGGACCGACCCCGTCACCGGCGAGCAGTCCCGGGCTCAGGGTTGCGGCGGCGAGCCCGACGACGGCGACGAGCCGGACTTCGTCGTCGTCGACCTCGACACGCTGCCCATCGGCACCGACGTCCCCATCGGATACCTGCAGGGCAGCGACCAGCAGGCACAGGCCCGGGCCGAGGCGGACCTGCTCGGCGAGCAGATCACGCTGCCGCGCACGGTCGGCGCCCAGGACTTCTACTCGTTCACGCTCGTCGGCCGCAGCGCCGGTCACGACACCGAGTGGCGGGCGACCGTCACCTGGTGGGACGGCGAGCAGGTGCACACCGACGTGCTGGACAACGACGGTGCGCCGTTCCGCGTGACAGGCCCGCTGCCCATCCGGGAGGACTGATGCGCGGGCACCCGCTCCGCACCGCGCTGGCCGGGCTGGTCGCGATGCTGGTCGTCGCGGCGCTGCCGGCGCAGATCGACTGGGCCGACCGGCTCGGGCCGCCGGAGCGGCTCGGCGACCGCCTCCGTTTCCTGACCGTCTCGCCGACGCTGCTCCTGTCCGACCGGTCCGGCTGGCCGGCGTACCTGACCGAGCTGCTGTGGGCGGCGCTGTTCGTGGCGCTGCTGCTCGCGGTGTCGTGGTGGCTGGCGACGGCGATCGCCGACGACTGGACGCGTCCCGTGGTGGTCGTGCTGGCCCTGCCGGTGGTCGCACCGCTGGCGAACCTCACCGCGATGCTGCTCGTCGACGCGGGCGGGCTGGCGGCCGACGCGGCGGGGCGGGGCGAGCGGCTGGGGCGGATCCTGACCGACGCCCAGCAGGCCTCGGGCCACGTCCTGCTGGTCGCGCTGGCCGGCGCGACGCTCGTCCTCGTCACACACGCCGACCGGCTCTGGCCCCATGAGCCGGACGGCACCGTGCGGGTCACCGCCACGTCGGCCCTCGTGCTCCTGCGCGGCCCCGCGCCGACGCTCTGGCGGCGCATCGGCCTCGCCGTCCTGGCGGCTCTCGTGGCGTACCTGCTCATGACCGTCGTCCCCGACGTGCTCAGCGCCGTCACGGAGCCGGTCGCACGGCTGTGGTGCGCGGGCAGCCCGTCCGCCGACGGCTGCGTGAGCGGGCTCACCTTCATCGCCGGGGAGGCGCCGACCGACCCGGCGGACATCCTGCTCGGCGGGCGCGCGGGGCTGGTGCGCATCTACGCCATCCAGGTGTTCGTGCTGGTCTTCGCACTGGCGTACTTCCAGGTGCACACCCAGCCGTTGCGGTCGCGGCCCGCGACGACGCTGCTGGCGGCCTGGTACGCGTTCACGCTCGCGGTGGTGACGCACGAGGGCGTCGTCGACGCGGCGGCCGGCGTGGCCGACGAGCCGGGGCTGCCGGGTGTCCTCGGGCTGCTGCTGCCCCCGGCGGGTCTCAGACCGGCGCTGCTGGCGGCTCCCGCCGTCGCCGTCGCGTTCGCCGCCGCGCATGCGCTGGTGGCGCGGCGGCGACGCCGTCAGCCCAGCCAGCCGGGTGTGACCAGCCCGGCCTCGTAGGCGAGGACGACCAGCTGGGCGCGGTCGCGGGCGCCCAGCTTGGTGAGGATGCGGCTGACGTGCGTCTTCGCCGTGGCCGGGCTCAGCACCAGGCGGTCGGCGATCTCGTCGTTGGACAGTCCCGCCGCGACCAGCTCGAGCACCTCGCGCTCCCGCTCGGTGAGCGCGTTGAGACGGCTGTTCGGGACCGGCTTGGCGGCCCGGCCGGCGATCTCGGAGATCAGCCGGCGGGTGATCGACGGCGCGATCAGCGCGTCGCCGCGGGCCACGACCCGCACGGCGTGGATCAGCTCCATCGGCTCGGTGTCCTTGACGAGGAAGCCGCTCGCCCCGGCCCGCAGCGCGCCGTACACGTAGTCGTCGAGGTCGAACGTGGTGAGGATGACGACGCGCACGCCGGCCAGCGCGGGGTCGGCGACGATGCGGCGGGTCGCCTCCAGCCCGTCCAACTCGGGCATCCGCACGTCCATGAGCACGACGTCGGGGCGCAACTCGCCCACCAGCGTCAGCGCCTCCGCGCCGTCGGCCGCCTCGCCCACGACGTCGAGGTCGGGCTCGCCGGCGAGGATCGACCGGAACCCCGCGCGGACCAGCCGCTGGTCGTCGGCCAGCAGCACCGTCGTCACGCCGGGCCCCCGTACGGCAGCCGCGCGGTGACCCGGAAGCCGCCCTCGGGCCGGTCGGCCGCGGCCAGCGAGCCGCCGAGCGCCTCGGCCCGCGACCGCATGCCCGTGATGCCGCTGCCGCCGCCGGTGCGGCTGCCGGCACCTCGCCCGTCGTCGCTCACGTCCACCGTCACATCATCGCGCCCATAGCCGATCCGGACCGCCACCCGCCCCGCACCGGCGTGCCGGGTGACGTTGGTGAGCGCCTCCTGGACGATCCGGTACGCCGCGAGGTCGACCGCCGGCGTCAGGCCGACCGGCGAGCCGTCGGTCGCGACGTCGACGGCCAGCCCGGCGGCCCGGCTGCGCTCGGCCAGTTCGGCGAGCCGGCGCAGCCCCGGCGCGGGCGCCGTGGGGGCCTGCTCGTCGACCTGGCGCAGCACGCCGAGGGTGCCGCGCAGCTCGCGCAGCGCCTCGCGGCTGGTCTCCTTGATCGCCGCCAGCGCCTCGGCGGGGCCGTCGGCGGCCGGGCCGTCGGCGCCGTCGCGCGACAGGGCGTGCAGCGCGGCGCCGGCCTGGACGTTGATCAGCGAGATGTTGTGCCCGAGGACGTCGTGCAGCTCGCGCGCGATGCGCAGCCGCTCCTCCGTCGCCCGGCGACGCAGCGCCTCCTCGCGCTCGCGCCGTGTGCTGTGCATGACCGCCCCGATCGCGACGGCCGCGACCAGCCAGCTGACCAGCAGGAACATCCCCGCGTCGCCGAGCGGCGACTCGTCGGTGCCGTACTCGCCGAACGCGGAGCCCGCGATGGCCAGCCCGCCGATGGCCGCCGCCGCGACCGTGCGGCCGTCCGACGCGAGCGAGTACAGGGAGATGATCAACGTGATCAGCAGGGCGCCGTCGGGGTTGACGGCCGGGTAGTAGATCACCGACGCCGCCAACGTGGCGATGCCCACCGAGACCGGGAACCGGCGCCGGAACGCCAGCGCGCCGCAGCCCACGACGATCAGCAGCCAGCCGGTCGCCGGGACCGAGCGCAGCGCCACCGGATCGCCCTGGCCGATCACCGTCGTGAGCACGACGAACAGCAGCGTGCCCGCGGCCAGCAGCACGTCGGCGCGCGCGCCGTGCCGCCACGATTCCCACTCGCCGCTCATGCACCGCAGCTTAGATAAGGTCAGGGCTGATCCGGCCACGTCTTCGCTAGGAGTCGCGACACATGAGCACCGGCACCGGCCGTCGGTTCCCCGACGGCTTCCTCTGGGGGTCGGCCACGGCCTCGTACCAGATCGAGGGCGCGGCCAAGGAGGGCGGCCGCGGGCCGTCCATCTGGGACACGTTCTCGCGCACCCCCGGCAAGACGCTGAACGGCGACACCGGCGACGTCGCCGACGACCACTATCACCGCTGGCAGGAGGACCTCGGCCACATCGCCGACCTCGGCCTGGGCGCGTACCGGTTCTCGACGGCCTGGCCCCGGGTGCAGCCCGGCGGCCGCGGCCCGGCCAACCGCGAGGGCCTGGACTTCTACTCCCGGCTGGTCGACGGCCTGCTCGAGCGGGGCGTCGCGCCGGTACTGACGCTGTACCACTGGGACCTGCCTCAGGATCTCGAGGACGCCGGCGGCTGGGCCACCCGCGACACCGCCTATCGCTTCGCCGACTACGCCGAGATCATGGCCCGCGAGCTGGGCGACCGCGTCGACCTGTGGACCACGCTGAACGAGCCGTGGTGCAGCGCCTACCTCGGCTACGCCTCCGGCGCCCACGCGCCCGGCCGGGCCGAGCCGGCCGCCGCGCTGGCCGCCGTCCACCACCTCAACCTCGCGCACGGCCTGGGCCTGCAGGCGGTCCGCTCGGTGCTGCCGTCGGCGCGTGCCTCGGTGACGCTGAACCTGCACGTCATCCGCCCGGTCGACCCCTCGTCCGAGGCCGACCTCGACGCCGCCCGCCGGGTCGACGCGCTGGCCAACCGCGCGTTCACCGGCCCGCTGCTGAACGGCGCCTACCCGGCCGACCTGCTGGCCGACACCGCCCACGTCACCGACTGGTCGTTCGTGCACGACGGCGACACCGCCATCGCGAACCAGCCGCTCGACGTCCTCGGCGTCAACTACTACTCGACCGGCCTGGTCCGCCGCTGGGACGGCAGCGGCCCGCGCTCCGAGGACGACGGCCACGACGACGCGCTCGGCTCCCCCTGGGTCGGCGCCGACGACATCGAGTTCGTCCGTCCCGAGGGCCCCTACACCGCCATGGGCTGGAACATCGACCCCAGCGGCCTCACCGAGCTGCTGCTGCGCGTGCACCGCGAGCACCCCGGCCTGCCGATGATGATCACCGAGAACGGCGCCGCCTACGCCGACACCGTCTCCCCCGACGGCGCCGTCCACGACCCGCTGCGCATCGACTACATCGCCCGCCACCTGGAGGCCACCGGCCAGGCGATCGACCAGGGCGCCGACGTCCGCGGCTACTTCGCGTGGTCGCTGCTCGACAACTTCGAGTGGTCCTTCGGGTTCGAGCGTCGCTTCGGCCTCATCCGGGTCGACTACGACACGCTCGAGCGCACCTGGAAGGACTCCGCGCACTGGTACCAGGGCGTCGTCGCCCGCAACGGCCTGGAGGGCTAGAAGTCCAGGCCGGCGACCAGTTCCTCCGCCAGCGGGCGCAGCTGGTCGAGGGTGGCGGGGCCGGTCGTGTACACACTCAGCAACAGGCGCTCGTCGCCGGCGCGAAGCACCACCTCGAGCCTCGCGCTGGCGACGTCGGCCTCGTCGAGCATCGCATTGGGCCCGTAACCCGCGACGATGCCGAGGTCCGCGACCTCCTCGTAGTCGCCGACGGTCTCGTTCACGATGTCGGTGAAGGCGCGGTCCACGACGTCGCGGTCGGTGTCGTCCTCGTCCCACTCGGTGGAGAGGCGGGTGTTGAGGGCGGGCAGGTCGGAGCTGTAGTCGCACTCGCGCGACAGGAAGTACGGCGAGCGCATGACCGGCGCCCGGCCACGCTCGGTGCCCTCGCTGCCCTCGACGACGACGCCCAGCGACTGCTCGATGGTCTCGGCGGACAGCAGGGCGCAGAACTCGTCGGCACTCAGATCCTCGACGACGGACGCGGACTCCTCGTCGCCGGCGGGGGTGGCGTCGTCGGAGGCCGAGCCGGAGCCGGAGCCCGAGTCGGACGAGCACGAGGCGAGCGCCAGCACGAGGACGGCGAGACGGGTGGCCAGGGCGGCAGAACTCATCGGCAGAACGTTCCTCTGATCGGTGTGCGCCCGGCGGCAGTCACTCTAACGGAACGCGAGCCGTCAGCTGGGCAGAACGACCATCACGACGAACCAGGCGGCGAAGGCCAGCCAGAGCAGGCCGGCGCCGGCCAGGGCGAGCCGGGCCCGGGCGGACGGCGCCCGTCGCGCCGTGAGCCCGATCGCGGCCGCCCCGGCCACCAGCAGCAGCCCCAGCCACGGCACCGCCCGCGGCACGCCGACCACCAGCTGGGTCGGCAGCGAGCCCGCGGCGGCCCAGACCAGCCCGCCGGCCGCCAGCAGGAACACGGTGCCCGACAGCGGCGCGACTCCGGCGACCAGCCCGGCCGCGCCGCCACGTCGCCCGCGTCCGGCCACGACCGGGGCCAGCCAGCCGGCCAGCCAGCCCACGCAGAGCAGCGCGAACGCCGCCGGGAGCGCCACCCCGAGCCAGTCGCCGTCGTCGGCCGCCAGCGCCGCCCGGGCGACCCGCGTCGTCGGGTGCAGGTCTCCCGCGCCGACGACGGCGTACGCGGGCGTCGCGCGGTCGCACAGGTCGGCGACGTCGTGCCCCGGCTCGGCCAGCCAGGCGGCGATGCTCTCGCGCCCGCACCGGCTCTGCAGCAGCACCGCGTGGCCGACGCCGGCGAACTCGAGGAACTGCCGGTCCGCCAGCCCGGCCGACGCCTCGTCCGCCACCGGCGCGGGCGTCACCGGGTCCTCGCTCCCGGCCAGCACCAGCGCCGGCTGGGTGAACGCGACCGGCGCGGGCGGCAGCGGTGGTGACGCCAGCCCCAGCTCGGCGCAGACCACCTCGTCGGCGACCAGCCACTCGATCAGCGGCGACGCGCGTCCGGCGCCGGCCCGGCGGTAGGCGACCTCGTCCTGGCACTGCATGACCCAGTACTGCCCGAGCGTGTGGCTGGTCAGCTCCTCGACGCCGAGGTCGACCAGCGTGCCCAGCGCGCCCGTGTTCCCGCCGGCGAGGCGGTCCAGCAGGTACGGGATCACCGGCAGCAGCTCGACGTCGTACAGGCCGGCGTGCACGAACGTGATGAGGTCGTCGCCGGTGAGCCGGAACGTGCGCGGCTGCCCGGTCACCGGGTTGTGACCGTCGACGGCGACCGGGGTGGCGTCCAGCAGATCCGCGGCCGCCAGCAGGTCGGCGTACGGGTCCGGGAAGTCGCCGCCGGAACGCTCGCCGAGGCGGTCCAGCGACAGCTCGAGCCCCTCGTACGCGGTCGCGGCGAAGTCACGGTCCGGCGCGCTGAACGAGTCGAGCACGACCGCGTCGACGCCGTCCGGGTCGATCCGCGCCAGCTCCGCCATCACCTGCGTCGACCACGACAACCCGTACGCCGTCCAGCTGTCGTAGCCCAGCGCCTCCCGCAGGTCGCGCAGGTCCTGGGCGGTCTCGGTGACGGTGTACCCGCGCGGTTCGCCGCCGCCGGCCACGAAGTCGTCCAGGCAGGCACGCATCGCGACCGCGGCCGGTTCGAACTCCTCGTACGGGTCATCGGTGGTGGTGAACGCGTCGGCCATCGCGGCGGCCGCGCCCGGGCATTGCAGCGACGGTGTGCCGCGGGCGCCGCCCCGCTGCTCCAGCACGACGACGTCACGGGTCTCGCGCAGCCCCAGGCCGTCGGCGAAATAGCCGGCCAGCTGCAGCGAACCCGACCCCGGGCCGCCGTTCATGAACACCAGCGGCGGCGCGGCCGGATGCTCGGCGCGGACGTGGACGTACGGCAGCTCGATGGTGCGGCTCTCAGGGTCGGCGCGGTACTCCGGCACGGTGAGGACGCCGCACTCGCCGCCGGCCGGGACGGCGACGAGGCACTCGCTGTCCCGTACCTCGGCAGTGCCGGACGGCGTTGCAGCGGTGGCGCTGCCGGTCGCGGATGCGGCCGCGCTGCCCGTGTGTGTTGCGATGGCGCTGCGGGTGCGTGATGCGGTGGCGCTGCCCGTGTGTGATGCGGCCGCACTGCCCGTCGCGGATGCAGACGCGCTGCCGGTGTCTGCGGTGGCGCTGCCCGTGTGTGATGCGGCCGCACTGCCCGTCGCGGATGAAGGCGCGCTGCCGGTGTCTGCGGTGGCGCTGCCCGTGTGTGATGCGGCCGCACTGCCCGTCGCGGATGAAGGCGCGCTGCCGGTGTCTGCGGTGGCGCTGCCGGTCGCGGCCACGGGTATCGCCAGGGTCATACCGAGGAGCGCGGTCGCCGCGAGCACCGCCGCCGTCCGCCGCACCCCGCCCTCCCTCCGCAGGCGCTGTCGCCGGGCGACAATCTATCCACGATGCATCGCGCCGCTCCACGCGCCCGCTCCTCGAGTTCATCGAATTTGCGATCCGCACACCTGTTCGATAAGATCATCTTCAGAACAAGATCCAGCCGTCACCGGGAGCGGCAGCAGTGGGTTCCCGGGCAGCGAAGAGGGCATCACGCCAGATGCCCCGCCTCGTCCACGGTCGCAGTCCCTGCGGTCGTCCACCCCAGCCCCATGGGCCAACGCGGGTGGTATGGCGCTCCAGCATCGGAGCGCATCCTCATCGTGGACGAGAAGGGACGTGCGTGGTGTCCAATCCGATCGACCGTCTGGCCATGGCTCCGCCGGGCGCAGAGCTGGCCGCGCTGCTCGCGTGCATCGACCTCACGGCTTTGTCCCCTCATGACCTCATCGTGGCGGCGCAGGCGCGGCAGCGGCAGCTCGCGCACGAGGAAGCCGCGTTGTTGCGCGTCTTCGCCGAGCTGGCGGGCCGGCCGGAGTACCAGCGGTGCGGCGCTCCTCCTGAGCTGGCCTCCGCGCACATGCATCGAGCGGTCGAGGCCGCCGGCGACGAAGTGTCCCTGGCATTGCGCTGGAGTCCGGGCCGCGCGACTGCGCGCGTCGCCCTGGCGGTCGAGTTGCTCGAGGACCTCCCGGAGACCTTCGAGGCGCTCGCCGCGGGACGCCTCGACGCCGACAAGGCGCGGCTGATCGCCGACCGAACCCGCTGTCTGGCCGGCCCCGTCCAGCGCCGTCAGGTCGAGGCGGCCGTGCTGCCCGACGCGGAGACGCGCACGTGGTGGTCGTTGGACCGGAGCCTGCGCCGTGAGGTGATCATCGCCGATCCCACCGGGGCCGAAGATCGCCGCCGCCGCGCCGCTGAGCGCCGCTACGTCGGTCGTCCCGAGCCCGCCGCGCCGGGTGGTGAGGACGGCATGGCCACCCTCATGCTCTGCGGACCTGCCGAAGATCTCGCCGCGCTGTGGACCGCCACCGATGCCGCCGCCCGCCACGCTCGTGCCAGCGGTGAGTCGCGCACCCTCGACCAACTGCGCTTCGACCTCCTCACCGGCCTGGGCTGGACGGCACTCGAGTCCGGGCACCTCGGCTGCTGTCACCCCACCTGCACAGCCCGCGACCCCGCGCCGACCCCCGCCCCCACACCCGCCGGCCACCCGAGATCAACCTTCCTGAGCCGACCGGCCCACCCCACCACCCCGGACCGACCCGCTAACCCCGGCACACCCGGCATCCCGGGCCACCCCAGCACCCCACGACACCCCACCAGCGCGGGGCAGATGCTCCAGGTACGTCCGGCTGATCGTGCCGCAGCCGACGACACCGATCCCGACCCGCTCCGGCGCGCTCCCGCCGCCCCTTCAGCCATCGCGGCGTCCAGCCGGCCCGTCGCCCCGGGCACGCTCAGCAGCCCGGGCCACCCCACCAGTCCCGGCACACCAACCGACTCCGCCGCTACGGCCCGTCCCGCGGCTCGGGCGCACCCCGCCGGGCCGGTAGTTCTCGGCCGGTCTCGAGGCGAGGCCGCCGCTGTGCTGGTCACGGTGCCGATCGACGTCCTCACCGGGGCCCAGGACGCGCCGGGCGAGCTCGCCGGATTCGGCCCCATCACCGCCGGCACCGCCCGCCGCATCGCCGGCGACGCCACCGTGCGCCGGCTGCTCACCGATCCCGCCGACGGCCGACTGCTCGAGTACGGCCGCGCCACCTACGCGCCGCCGGCCGGCCTCGCGGCCCACGTCGTCGCCCGCGACCGGACCTGCCGGTTCCCCACCTGCCACCGACCCGCCACCGAGTCCGAGATCGACCACCAGGTGCCCTTCGCGCAGGGCGGCAACACCGGCCCGGACAACACGTGGGCACTTCACGGCGGTCATCACCGGGCCAAGACATGGCACGGGTTCGCCGTCACCACCGACTCGCAACGGACGACCTGGTGGATCACCCCGGCCGGTCGCCGCTACCCGGTCGCGCCAGAAGTCGTCGGCCCGATCCGCGCCCGCCCACCGGCCGACGGCGCTCGTCAGGAGGTGGTGCCCTTCTGACCTGTACCGGCCTCCACCCTGCTGGGTCGAATCGATCGCGTCACGGCGGCCCCACGGCCGACGCCCCCACCCGCGACACGGCCGGCACTCCCCGCGCACATCGACGCCCCCACCCGCGACACGGCCGGCACTCCCCGCGCACATCGACGCCCCCACATCGACGCCCCCACCCGCGACGTGCCTGCCCGCTGATCACTGCCCGCTGATCACTGCCCGTTGATCACTGCCCGTTGATCACTGGTCACTGGTCACTGGTCACGCAATCAGCGGGCAGCCCCATCTGCACCGTCCAACCGCCGGTGCCGCACCTGTCGTCGGCTGCTACGCCAGCCGCCGCGCGGCAGCCCCAGCGCCGGCATGCGCCCCGGCAGAGCCGACACATACCTGCGGCCATCGCACGCACCGTGCCCGGCCACCGTCGGCACCCATCCGCGACCACCCGCACGCGCCCCGCCAGCGCCCGGACCCACCCCCGCCGACGCCCGCACGCACCCGCCACCACCGGCACCCATCCACGACCACCCGCACGCGCCCCGCCAGCGCCCGGACCCACCCCCGCCGACGCCCGCACGCACCCGCCACCACCCGCACGCACCCGTATCTCCAGCACCTCTCGGTCGGGCCGGCTACCCCAGCAACGCCGCCGCGAGGTCGGTGCGGGTGTAGACGACGCGGCGGCCGGAGCGGCGGCGAGCGACCAGGCCGGTGCGGTGCAGGATCGCCAGGTGGTACGAGATCGTCGCAGCCGACAGCGCCTCGCGTCGGCCCAGCTCGGCGGTGGTGCGCGGGGCGTCCAGCGCGGCCAGCAGCGTGGCCCGGGTGTGCCCGATCAGCTCGCCGAGATCGGCCGGCGCCGCCGCCGTCGTCGACCAGAGCGCGTGCAGGCCGCGGGCCGGGTACAGGATCGAGGGCGTCGTGGGGCGCTCGGCGTTGAGCAGCACACCGTCGCTCAGCCCCGTGCTCGGGATCAGCAGCAGGCCGTCGTGCGGCCAGTCGACCACCAGCTCGAACGGCTTGCGCACCAGGATCGCGCCGTCGTCCCAGCGCACCGACGGGTGGAAGTCGTCCAGGAGGGCCAGCGCGCCGTCCCGCACGATCCGGTCGCCGCGGTAGGCGACGTCCGCCGTCAGCACGTCCAGCACCCGCGGCCAGTCAGGCGCCAGCAGCCGCTCGAAGTACGTGCGCATCGCGTCGGCCAGCCGCTTGACGAATGCCGTCACTCCCCCGGCCAACGCCTCGGCGACGACGGCCGGCATCGGCTGGCGCAGCTCCTCGAACCGGGCCGGCCCGCCGACGCTCGCGGCCACGGCGGGCGGGATCGCGCGGCCGCGGAACGCGATGTCCAGCTGGTATTCGGTCAGTTCGGCCGGCGTCGCCGCGATGGCGGAGGCCTCGTCGTCGATCGTCATCACCGCGGCGTCCGGCGGCGGTGTGAGCAGGTCGAGGATGTAGACGGTGCTGCCGGTCAGCGCCGCGAGCAGGCTCAGCTGGGTGCCCGGGACGGCGTCGAGCGCCCGCGCCCGCCAGCGCATCAGGTGCGGCGACCCGGGCGACGGACGGTGCAGCGCGCGCAGGCTCCCGACCACCTCGGCGCACGGCGAGATGCCGAACCGGGACCGGCCCAGCGCCTCGGCCGTCATCGGCATCCGGACCGTCAC
>NZ_QVAI01000039.1 GCF_003427025.1 Jiangella endophytica | reverse complement strand
CGACGAACTGGCAGCTATCAGGGGGACGGGGCGAGTCTGGACACGCCTCGGGCTCCGCAGGCGTGGTCCCGGCATCCAGCCGCGACGGTGACCCATGCCTCCCGTTCGCCGTGCCTCGAACTCCGCAAGCGTGGCCCCGGCATCCAGCCGCGACGGTGACCCATGCCTCCCGTTGACCCTGCCTCGAACTCCGCGAGCGTGGCCCCGGCATCCAGCCGCGACGGTGACCCATGCCTCCCGTTCGCCGTGCCTCTGCCTCAGCAACCTCGCGCACGGACCTCACCATCACCCAGGACGGCGACCGATCGCTGCCGTCGCCGGCCGTGGCCCGGATACCGGTGACCGTGGCCCGGATACCGGTGACCGTGGCCCGGATTCCGGTGACCGCGACCTACGCCACCCGTCGGCCGTGCACTCAGTGCCCGCTTCGTCCAGATTGTGGGGATATGGACAACGATGATCATCAACGATCCGGTACCTCACCAGGCGTTCTCCCCCTCCACCAGGCATGCATGCCTCGCAGAGCAAACACACGCCTAGGCAGGGACCTCAGATCACCGGCAAATCTCACCCAGTGGACACCACACGTGCCATGACGGCCCCGATCACGATCCAGCGACGAACCGGCGACCACACCCTCGCGACGGTCGCGAAAGCAGCGTCACGCCACAGCGAACGGCGCACCACGGCAAACGCCCACCGCCCAGGGGCAACGGTCGCGAAAGCAGCGTCGCACCACGGCGAACGGCACACCACGGCAAACGCCCACCACCCCGGGGCAACGGTTGCGAAAGCAGCGTCACGCCACGGCGAACGGCGCACCACGGCAAACGGTCGGTCGCCAACCCCGGGGCGACGGTGCACACCAGAGCGGACCGTGCCCGCACTCCCCCGTCCCCCTGATAGCTGCCCGCACTGAGACCGCGAGGGTGCGGGTCAAGCGGCCATCGCCGGCGCGAAGCGCCCAACAGTCCGCTTGAGGCGCACCCTCGCGACTCAGACAATCGGCAACAGGGGGACGACCAACCGTCGCAACTCCATCGAACCCCCGCACCCCGGCGGACGGCGGACTCAGCCGAGCCGACCGGACCACAAGGCACCCGAACCACCCCCGGGCACGCGCCGGAACGGACGCCCGCCGCCGGACCGCGGTCCCGGTCCACCGTCATTCCGGCCCGCTGGCAGCCAAGGTCCGGTCCCCATGGCGCTCGCTGCGCATCACGAGGCGTTCTGGCGCAGCACCGGGCCCGCATGCCTGGTCGAGCGGGAGCACGCCTGGTGATGGACGCGATCGTTGGTGATCATCGGCGTCCCCAGCACCGATCGGCGCGCCGTCGGGCAGCAGCCGGACCCGCACCGTGAGCAGGTCCGCGCCGAGCACGCGAACGTTCATCGCGTTGAGCATCCGCAGCGGGTGCCAGCGGACGATCGAGCGCTGCCGCGCCAGCGCGTCGTCGTCGGGCCGGAGCTCGGCGACGCCGCTGATCCACCGGTAGCGCCAGCCCACGCGCAGCCGGATGCGTACCCGCGGATCGCGCTGGATGTTGCGGACGTAGCCGGCCCGCAGGCCGTGCTCGGCGATGATCCAGAACTCGTCGCCGACCCGGCCGTTGCCGACGGGGGTGCGGCGTGCCCGGCCGCTCACCCGGCCGCGGGTCTCCAGGATCGCCAGCCCCAGCGGGTTGAGCCCGAGCCGGAACAGCAGGCGGACCAGCGGGTTGATCAGCCATCGCTGCAGCGTCCGCACGAACGCGATCTTCGCCCGCCGGCTCCTCGCGGTCACCACGAGGTTCGTGAGGAACAGGGCGGTCTGCGTGAGCGCACCGGCCAGGCCGGGCCAGGCTCCGGGGTCCAGCGCGTACAGACCCCACACCACCGCGAGCGCGGCGGCCGTGCCGACGGCCAGGCCTCGCGGCATCGTCATACGATCGTATGGTCTCATACGACTGTATGATGGCAGGCATGACGCAGGTGTCAACCCCCCGGCCGACGAAGGACGTCATCACCGCGGCGTTGCTCGACATCACGGCCGAGCGCGGCCTCGACCAGGTGAGCGTCCGGCAGGTCGCCGCCGCCGCCGGCGTCGCCATCGGCACCGTCCAGCACTACTTCCCCACCAAGGACGCCATGCTGACGGCGGCCTTCACCGAGGTCGTCCGCCGCATCCGCGAGCGCGTGGCGGCCACCGCCCTGGGGCCGGACGTCCGCCGCAACCTGGCCGCCGTCCTGCACGAGCTGCTGCCGCTGGACGAGCGCCGGGCGGCGGAGGTTCGTATCCAGGTGGCGTTCGCCGCCCGCGCCGCGACCACGCCGGCGCTGGCCGAGTTGCAGGGGGTCATCCTCGGTGAGGTCACCGACGCCATCGCGACGGCGTTCGCGCTCGCGGAGGGCGGCCGCGCGACGCCGGAGCGGGCCCGCGTGCAGGCCCAGGTCGTCCTCGCGACCGTCGACGGGCTCGCGCTGCACGCCGTGAGCTCGCGGGAGTGGATGACAGCGGAGTCGCTGACGGCGGCACTGGACCACGCGCTCGACGCGCTGCTGCCGGGTGAGGCGGCGGAGTAGTCAGAGCCAGCCGTTGCGCTCGGCCACCTGAACGGCCTCGACCCGGTTGCGGGTGCCGGTCTTGCCGATGGCGCTGGACAGGTAGTTCCGCACCGTGCCCTCGGACAGGTAGAGCCGACCCGCGACGTCGGCGACGCTGGAGCCGTCGCGCGACGCGCGCAGGACGTCGGCCTCGCGCGGGGTGAGCGGCGACGGACCGGCGGCCAGCGACTCGACCGCCAGGGCAGGGTCGACGACCCGCAGGCCGGCGTGGATGCGGCGGATCGCGTCAGCCAGCTGCTCGGCGGGGCTGTCCTTCACGACGAAGCCGCCGGCCCCGGCCTCGACGGCGCGACGCAGATAGCCGGGCCGGCCGAACGTCGTCACGATGAGGACGCGGCACGCCGGCACCTGCTCGCGCAGCACCGCCGTGGCCGCGATGCCGTCGAGTCCCGGCATCTCCACGTCCAGCAGCGCGACGTCGGGGCGGTGCTCGAGCGCGGCCGCGACGACCTCGTCGCCGCGCTCGACCTGCGCGACGACCTCGAGGTCGGGCTCCAGCGACAGCAAGGCCGCCATCGCGCCGCGGACCAGCGCCTGGTCGTCGGCGAGCAGCAGTCGGATCACGTCGCCATCATCGCGGCCGTGGTCCACCCGCCCGTTCCGTCGGGTCCGGCCTGCAACGTCCCACCGGCCGCCTCGACCCGTTCGCGCAGCCCGACCAGCCCGGACGACGCCGGCTCCCCCGGCCTCCTCCCGTCGGCGCCGTCGTTCCAGACCTCGATGGCGCCCGCGGTGACGGTGACCCGGGTATGGCGCGCACGACTGTGCCGCACCACGTTGGTGACGGCCTCGCGCAGCACCCAGCCGAAGATCTCCCGCCGTTCGGACGGCACGTGGTCGACGGCGGCGGGCAGCTCCGCGGCGATGCCGGCCGCCTCCAGCACCGTCGCCGCGCGCATCAGCTCAGACGCGAGCGTGACGTCGCGGTAGCCGGCCACGGTGCCACGGACGTCCTTGAGCGCCTCGCGGAGCAGCCCTTCGACCTCGTGCAGCTCGCCCCGGGCGCGGTCGTCGTCGGTGCCGACCATGCGGCGGGCCAGCTGCGCCTTGACCGTGGCGGCGGTGAGGCTGTGGCCGATGACGTCGTGCAGGTCGCGGGCGAAGCGCAGCCGCTCCTGCTCGACCGCCATCGACGCGATCTGCTCCTGCGCCCGCAGCAGCTGCCGGTTGGTGTCGCGCAGCCGGAAGATCGCGTCGGTGGCCCACGACGACCCGAGGATCGCGACGAGGAACCAGACGTTGACCTCCCACTCCAGCCCGAGCGTCCACGGGACCAGCACGACGGCGACGCAGATGCTGCCGATGGTGCTCCAGGCCTCGCGCCGCCGCATGATGACGAGCGCGGCCTGGCTCAGCACGAACCACACGACGACGCCGTTCTCGCCCGCGAACCCCACCACCAGCGCGCCGAGCACGCACAGCACGACGAAGCCGAACCGGCCGATCCCGCACGGCACCGGGTCGCCGCGCCGTCTGGCCACGGCCGCTCGGGTGAACACGACGTAGAAGGCGGCGACGAACGCCGCCAGCGCGAGGTAGCCGAGGATCGCCCAGCCCAGGGGGTAGTGCTGCTGGTAGATGCCGGCGGCGGTCGGGGTGAGGACGACGGCCCACACCAGGGCGGCGAACAGCGGCAGCCGTCGCTCACCGTCGCGGGCGAACGGCGAGGCCGCCGGGACCGGGCCCGGCCGGACCGAGTCCGGCGAGGTCGCGTCGGGCGAGACCGGTGTGGACGTCATCGCCGCCAAACTAGCGCGCGGGCTCACCGCTCCGCCCGGCCGTAGCGCCAGCGGACCAGCCCGGCCAGCAGCAGCGTCCACGCCGCGAGCGTGACCGCCGCCCGCACGACGTCGACGGACTCGCCGAACGGCGCCTGCGCGAGCGCGTTGAGCCAGTACGACGGGTACCACTGCGCGACCGACTCCATGCCGCGCGGCAGCTGGTCGATCGGCACGAACACGCCGCCGAGGAAGGCGCTGCCCAGCAGCACGACCATGCCGCGCGGCTGTGCCGCGTTCGCCGACCCGACCTGCCCGAGCAGCACGCCGATCAGCGCGAACGGGATGCTGCCGAGCCACAGCAGCAGCAACGACTCGACCATCGCCGGCAGGTCGGCCCCGCCGCCCTGCACGGCCAGCCCGACGACGAACACGAGCGTCACGGCCAGCATGCCGAGCACCAGCGCGACGACGCTCTTGCTCAGCGCGTACGACAGCGGGCGCAACGGCGACAGCCGCAGCTGGCGGGTCCAGCCGGCGTGCCGTTCCAGCGAGACCCGGCCGCCGGCGGAGATCGTGGCGGCCAGCCCCGCGAAGACGCCCATCATCACCATCAGCGACGTCGTGGCGCCGGTGTCGTCGCCCCACATCGCGTTGTACAGCAGGAACAAGCCGGTGGGCAGGCCGGCGGTGAGGACGAGCGCCGCGCGGTCGCGCAGCAGCCGGCGCACCTCGAGGATCGTGTAGGTGGCGTTCATCGGGCGGTTCCTCCGGTCCGGGTCGTGAGCGACAGGAACGCCTCCTCCAGGTCGGCGCCGGTCACCTCGATGTCGTGCGCCGCGGGCGAGTGGGCGAGCAGCGTGCGCAGGACGCCGTCGCCGTCGGCGGTCCGGATCCGCACGTCGGCGCCGTCGACGATGAGGCCGTCGGTGCCGAACAGGCCGGTCAGCGCGGCCGCGGACAGGTCCGGCACGGTGGCCCGGACAGTGCGCACGGCGACGATCGACTTGACGTGCCGTGGCGTGCCGTCGGCGACGATGTGCCCGTCACGCAGCAGGACGACGCGGTCGGCGAACCCGTCGGCCTCGTCGAGGTAGTGCGTCGCGAAGAGCACGGTGCGGCCGGCGGCGACGAAGCGGCGCATGGCGGCCCAGAACTCGCGCCGGGTGGCGACGTCCATCGCGACGGTCGGCTCGTCGAGGACCACGAGGTCCGGATCCGGGACGAGCGCGAGCGCGAACCTGATCCGCTGGGTCTGGCCGCCGGACAGTTCGGTGGCACGGCGGCCGGCCAGGTCGGCGATGCCGGCCCGCTCGAGCACCTCGGCGACCGGCAGCGGGTGCCGGTGCACGGACGCGAACAGCGCGACCAACTCACCGACAGTGGCGTCCTCGAGCATCGCGCCGTCCTGGAGCATGGCGCCGACCAGGCCGGCGTCGACGGCCTCGCGCGGCGTGCGGCCGAAGACGGCGACGGCACCGGCGTCGGGGCGGCTCAGGCCGAGGATCAGGTCGACGGTCGTGGACTTCCCGGCGCCGTTCGGGCCGAGCAGGGCGACGATCTCGCCGGGCGCGATCTCCAGGTCGACGCCGTCGACGGCGACCGTCGCGCCGTAGGACTTGCGCAGCCCGGTCAGCCGGACCGCGTGCGGAGCGGGGGTTTCGGTCATGCCTCCAGGGTCCGGCGGCGCCGGCCCCGGCGGAGGTCACCGCCGTCCGGTCCTGGGCATGACAGTTGTCACGACTGGTCGGCGAGCTCCACCGGCCGCGCGATGACGTCGACCATGGCGCCGTTGCGGAACGTGGTGATCGGCAGGGGCACGTCGATGGCATCGGCGAACATGCGCCGCTGCAGCGCCTGCGCGTCGTCGACCGCCTCGCCGCCCACCGTCACGACGAGGTCGCCGGTGCGCAGGCCGGCCACCTCAGCCGGGCTGCCCGGCTCGACGTGGACGATGCGGACGCCCTTGTCGCGGCCGATGCGCTCGGCCAGCGCCGGCGGCACCGGGGCGGGCGAGGTCGCGACCCCGAGGAACGCCCGGCGCACCCGGCCGTCGCGCAGCAGGGTGGTGACGATGCGGTTCGTGGTCGCGTTGATCGGCACGGCGAGACCGAGGCCCACCCCGGCGACCGCCGTGTTGATGCCGACGACCCGCGCGTTCGCGTCGGCCAGCGCGCCGCCGGAGTTGCCCGGGTTCAGCGCGGCATCGGTCTGGATGACGTCCTCGATGATGCGGACGGTGCGGCCGCTCTGCGCCGGCATCGACCGGCCCAGCGCGCTGACCACGCCCGCCGTCACCGACCCGGACAGCCCCAGCGGGCTGCCGACGGCGACCACCAGCTGCCCGACGGTGAGCTCGTCGGCGTCGCCCAGGGTCGCCGGCGGCGGGGTCTCGCCGTCGGCACGGACGACGGCGAGGTCGGACAGCCGGTCGCGGCCGATGACGGTGTAGCCGACCTCGGTGCCGTCGGCGAACGCCGCCGTTCCACGCGTCGACACGCCCACGACGTGCGCGTTCGTCAGCAGGAACCCGTCGCCGGTGAAGACCACCGCCGACCCGGTGCCGACGATGCCGGTGCGGCCGCGCCGTTCCCCCTGCACCGCCAGACTCGCGACGGACGGCAGCAGTGTGCGGGCCACTCCGGTGACCACCTGCGAATACGCGTCGAGCTCGTCGGCCACGGCGCACCTCCTGACCTCGAAGATGCAGGGTGAACGCCGGCTGGTCGTCACGCTACTCCCGTGTACGCCCTGGGCGGACAGCGCGCGGCGCGAGCCGGAAGCGCGCGGCCAGGTCCGTGGCGATCGCGGCGGCGTCCCGGGTGCCGTCCACCTCGACGACCCGCAGACCGGTGGCCGCCGCCTGCGCCCGCACCTCGGCGTCCCACAGCGCGTCCCGGGCCAGCCGCTTGGCCAGCATCGCGGCTGGGTCGTGGTCGCCCCAGTTCGCGCGGGCGCGCTCTGGGTCGGCATACCGCGCGGTGAGCATGCGACGGCGAAAACCGGCTGTGGGCAGCATGAACACCGCCTGCCAGGGTTCCAGCAGCAGTGGTGCGACCTCACGCGGCAGGTTGCCGAACCAATCGACGAGGACGGGCCGGTCCGCGGGCAGCGCCAGCAGGTCCTGCGTCACGAACCCGATCGTCTCGCCGTGCCTGCTCGCCATCGCGTCGAACAGCTCGGCGGCGCTGCGGCCGGCCCACCACGCACCGGCCGGCCCAGCGTGGATCATCGCGTGGAACCGCGGATGCTCGTGCTCGGTGGCGCGCTCCAGCCAGGCCTGCTCGGCGCGGTCACCGTCGTAGACCCGCGCGTCGTGCGCGTCGGCCAGCACCCGGGTGACGGTGCTCTTCCCCGCGCCGGTGCCGCCTCCGATCCAGCGCACGTGCGCCAGCCGCCAGGCGAGGTCGTCGTCGGCCACGGCGCCAGGCTACCCGGACGAGTGCGAGCGGATCGGTGGCATGAACCCTCGCTTCGACGACGTCGCCGACGATCTGCGTGCCGCCTACTCCGGCGGTGTGGAGGTGCGTGAGGCGACCCCCAAGACCGGGAGGAAGCTGGCCGAACGGGCCGCGTTCCTCGACCGGCCGCGGGCGGACGGGCGCGAACGCTGCTGGAGATCGGCGCCGGACCTGCCGCGGGAGTCGTTCGACGCGGCCTACTCGCTGAACTGCTTGCTGCACGTGCTTGCGCCGATGATCTTGAAGTGCCCCGGCGCACGTCGGCCCAGCGAGGGCTGGGCCGGGTGCGATCGCGGAGGACTCGCCGGCCACCTGGTCAGGGCGGCACGAGGCGGCGATGGTCTCCGTGATCGAGGAGTCGGCTATCCGCTCACCCCCAGGGCGAGCGATACCGCGAAGCACAACACCAGGCCGAGTGCCAGACCGGCGACCTGATACTGCCCTGGCGGGCTCACCAACCACCTGCGCAGGCGGGCTGGTGCGCGTTGCGTCCGAGAGCGGTCATTCACCCGAGTTCTACCCTTCTGACAGGGCGCCCGGGGATGAACCGCTGCTACGGCCGACCGGGAGCCAAACGTGCTGGCTGTCCCGGTCGGGACTCCAGTTATTGAGTTGTGCCCATATGGTCGGCGCGTATCGACAAGCGGTCAACCCCCGAGTTACGCTCGATTTTGCGCCGGGTGAGGTGCTGCTACACCGACGACCCCGGTGGCGGCGGGTCGCGGCGCGTTTGGGCTCACCCGGTTCCGCGCCGCGGCTCAGCCGACGTCGAGGGCCAGCAGGTCGTCCTCGGTCTCGCGGCGCATGATGAGCCGGGCGTCGCCGGCGCTGACGGCGACCACCGCGGCACGAGGCTGGTGGTTGTAGTTGCTGGCCATGCTGCGGCAGTAGGCGCCCGTGCCGGGCACGGCGACGAGGTCGCCCGCGGCGACGTCGTCGGGGAGGAACTCGTCCTTGACCACGATGTCGCCGCTCTCGCAGTGCTTACCGACCACTCGCGACAGCACGGGCGTGGCCGACGAGGCGCGCGAGGCCAGCGTGCACGAGTAGTCGGCGTCGTAGAGGGCGGTGCGGATGTTGTCGCTCATGCCGCCGTCGACGGCCACGTACCGGCGCGACGCCCCGCCGTCGAGCGGGACGGACTTGACGGTGCCGACCTCGTAGAGGGTGAAGGTCGACGGGCCGGCGATGGAGCGGCCCGGCTCGACGCTCAGCCTGGGGACGGCCAAGCCGTAGCCGGCGCACTCGTGCGCGATGATCTCGGCCAGCCCGGCCGCCAGGACGGCCGGGGTCTGGGGGTCGTCCTGGCTGGTGTAGGCGATGCCGAAACCGCCGCCGAGGTCGAGCTCGGGCAGCTCGACGCGGTGTTCGTCGCGGACGGCGGCCTGCAGGCCGAGGACGCGGCGGGCGGCCACCTCGAAGCCGGCGGTGTCGTAGATCTGCGACCCGATGTGCGAGTGCAGCCCGAGCAGCCGCAGCGACGGCGACTTCAGCACCGCCCGCACCGCCTCGGCCGCCTCGCCGGAGGCGATGGAGAAGCCGAACTTCTGGTCCTCGTGGGCGGTGGCGATGTACTCGTGCGTGTGCGCCTCGACGCCGACCTTGGTGCGGACGAGGACGGACGCCCGCACGTCGCGCGCGGCGGCCAGCGTGGCCAGCCGGTCGATCTCCTCGAAGGAGTCGACGATGATCCGCCCGACGCCGGCGTCGAGGGCGCGAACCAGCTCGGCCACCGACTTGTTGTTGCCGTGCAGGCCGATGCGCTCGGCCGGGAACCCGGCCCGCAGTGCCACGGCCAGCTCGCCGCCGGAGCAGACGTCGAGGTTCAAGCCCTCCTCGGCCACCCAGCGGGCGGTCGCGACGGAGAGGAACGCCTTCCCCGCGTAGTAGACGTCCGCGTCGCCGAACGCCGACCGGAACGCCCGCGCGCGGGCGCGGAAGTCGTCCTCGTCGACGACGTAGAGCGGGGTGCCGAACTCGGTGGCCAGCTCCTTCACCGACACGCCGCCGACCCGCAGCACGCCGTCGTCGTCGCGGGCGACGCCGTCGGCCCACAGGCCCGGGAAGAGGGCGTTGACATCGTCGGGCTCGCGCAGCCAGGACGGGCCGCGGTGGCCGGCCTCCGCGTGCAGGGCGCCGGCTTCGTGTGCGCGCATGGTTACATCCGATCCGGTGCGTCGACGCCGAGCAGGCCGAGGCCGTTGGCGAGCACCACCTTGGTGGCCTCGACCAGCCAGAGCCGGGCACGGTGCAGGTCGGTGGTCTCTTCGTCGCCGATCGGGAGGATGCGGCAGGCATCGTAGAACTTGTGGAACGCCGACGCGGTGTCCTCGAGGTACCGGGCCACGCGGTGCGGCTCGCGCAGCTCGGCCGCCGTCGCCACCAGACGCGGGAACTCGGCCAGCGCGCCGAGCAGCAGCGACTCGCGCTCGTGGTCGAGCAGCTCGGGGTGCAGCTCACCCTTGTCGATGCCGAGTTCGGCGGCGTTGCGCTGGAGCGAGGCCAGCCGCGAGTGCGCGTACTGCACGTAGTAGACCGGGTTGTCCGGCGCGTGCTTGGTGATCTGCGCGACGTCGAGGGTCAGCGGGGAGTCGGCCGGGTAGCGGCACAGCGAGTACCGCAGCGCGTCGACGCCGGCTGCCTCGACGACCTGGCCGAGCGTCAGCATGGTGCCGGCCCGCTTGGACAGCCGCAGCTCCTGGCCGTCCTGCACGATCTTGACCAGCTGGCCGATCGGGATCTCGATGTTCTTCTCGGGGTCGTCGCCCGCGCACGCCGCCAGCGCCTTGAGCCGGCCGATGTAGCCGTGGTGGTCGGCACCCAGCAGGTAGACACAGACGTCGAAGCCGCGCTCGCGCTTGTCGACGTAGTAGGCGGCGTCGGCGGCGAAGTAGGTGTACTCGCCGTTGCCGCGGCGCAGGACGCGGTCTTTGTCGTCGCCGAAGTCGGTGGTGCGCATCCACAGCGCGCCGTCGGCGTCGAACAGGTGACCCTGCTGGCGCAGGACGTCGAGCGCGTGCTCGACGCGGCCGTTCTCGTGCAGGCTGCGCTCGGAGTACCAGACGTCGAAGTGGGTGCGGAAGGCGTCGAGCTGGGCCTGCTGCTCGGCCAGCTGGAGGCGGTAGCCCTCTTCGCGGAAGACCACCAGCTGCTCGTCGCGGGGGCGGTCGAGCAGGCCGGGGACGGCGTCGACGACAGCCTTGGCGAGGTCGGCGACGTACTCGCCGTGGTAGCCGTCCTCGGGGACCGGCTCGCCGTGCGCCCGGGCCATGATCGACGCGCCGAACTTGTCCATCTGGGCGCCGCGGTCGTTGATGTAGAACTCGCGGGTGACGGCGGCGCCGGCGGCTTCGAGCACCCGGGCCAGGGCGTCGCCCACGGCGGCCCAGCGGACGTGGCCGAGGTGCAGCGGGCCGGTGGGGTTGGCCGAGATGAACTCGACGTTCATGGTGGTGCCGGCCAGCGCGTCGCCGCGGCCATAGGCCTCGCCCGCCTCGACGACGACGCGGGCCAGCTCGCCCTGCGCGGCGGCGGAGACGGTGATGTTGAGGAAGCCCGGCCCGGCGATGTCGACCGCGTCGACGCCGTCGGCCTCGCGCAGGCGGGCGGCCAGCAGCTCGGCCAGCGCCCGGGGGTTGGTGCCCGCCTTCTTCGCCAGCTGGAGCGCGACGTTCGTGGCGTAGTCGCCGTGGTCGCGGTTGCGCGGTCGCTCGACGGTCACCTGGGCCGGCACGCCGTCGGGCAGGGCGAGGTCACCTGCGTCGACGGCGGCGGTGAGGACGTCACGTACCGCGGCGGAGAGCTGTTCGGGGGTCACCGGCCAAGCGTAGCCATTTCGGCGGCGTCGTCGGCGGCCAGCCCGGCGAGCAGGTCGTCGAGGGACAGGCCGAGGACGTCGGCGACCGCCACGACGGTGAAGAAGGCCGGCGTGGGGATGCGGCCGCGCTCGATCTTGCGCAGCGTCTCGGGCGAGATGGCCGCCTGGGTGGCGACGTCGACGATGCTGCGCCCGGCCCGCGCGGTGCGCAGCGCCCGGCCCAGCCGCTCGCCGCGTTCGTGCTCGGAGATCGTCAACGGGACTCGGACCATGACACCGATAGTAATACCGGTCCCCGTTGGCACCCTCCGTCTCGGGAGGGTAGTGTGAACTCACTAGCCAAATTTGGTTAGCTGGCCGATCCGGAGGCACCCGATGACGTCGCTGCGACTCCTGGTCCTGGGCGCGCTGCGCCGGCGCGGCCGCGCCCACGGCTACCAGGTCCGCACCGACCTGGAGGCCTGGGGCGCTCACGAGTGGTCGACCGCCACCTCGGGCTCGATCTACCACGCGCTCAAGAGCATGTCCCGGCACGGCCTGCTGACGGTGCACGAGACCGTCGCCTCGGCCGCCGGCGGTCCGCCGCGCGTCGAGTACGAACTGACCGACGAGGGCGAGCGTGAGTACCTCACGCTGCTGGGCCGGGCGCTCGCCGCGCCCGATCCCGCCATGGACGTGCTCGCCGCGGCCGTCGGCCTGATCGAGGATCTGCCCCGCGACGAGGCGCTGCGGCTGCTCCGCGAGCGCGCCGCCGCCATGAAGCAGTGGCGCGCGAGCGTCACCGATCATCTGCCGCCGGGGACCGACCTCGACAGCTGGGGCCCGGTCGGCGAGGTGCTGGGGTTGTGGCTGACCACCGCCGACACCGGCGCTCGCTGGACCGGCCGCCTCATCCGCCGTCTCGAGGACGGCGCCTTCACCATGGCCGGCGAGGCGCCCGCCCCGCCGGTGGAACCCTGAGGAGAGCCCGTGGCCAACGAGATCACAGTGCCGGTGCTGCCGTGCCGGTCCATCGACGAGATCGACGCGTTCTACACCATGCTCGGCTTCACCCGGACCTACTACCAGACCCGGCCGAACCCCTGCATCGGGCTGCAACGCGACGACCTCCAGCTGCAGTTCTTCGGGATGCCCGATTTCGTGCCGGAGGACTCCTACGGCACCTGCGTGGTCCTCGTGCCAGACACCACGGCGCTGTTCGAGGCCTTCGCCGCCGCGATGCGCCGGGCACACGGCAGGATCCTGGTGTCCGGCATCCCGCGCATGACCCGGCCGCGCAAGCGCAAGAACGCCGAGGGCCGGTCCGGGTTCTCCGTCGTCGACCCGGGCGGCAACTGGATCAGGATCATGGCCGCCACGCCCCCGCCGGACGACGAGGACGCCGGATCCAGCCGGCTCACCCGCACGCTGCGCAGCGCGGTCGTGATGGGCGACTCGCACGGCGAGCACGTGCGGGCGGCCGAGATCCTCGACGCGGGCCTGGAACGGTACGAGGACGCCGCGACGACGAGCGAACTGGTCGAGGCGCTGGCCTACCGCGCCGAGCTCGCCGTCCGAACCGAGGACCCCGGCGGTGCCGCCGCAGCCGTGGCCCGGGCCCGGGCGCTGCCTCTCACCGCGGCGGAGCGCGACGAGCTCGCGCCGGCCCTGGCCGGCCTGGACGACGTCGAGGCGATCCTGCGCGGTGACCTCCGCAGCGCACCCCCGGCCGGCGGCGCCGCCGGATAGCCGATGGTCGCGGCGCGGCCGACTTTGGTCCGATGCGCCACCCGCCCGGCGACCGCGAGGCTCGTCGGCATGGCCACGACTGCGCGAGCCCGGCCCGCCGGACCCACCGCTCCCGCCGAGCGGGCGCTCGGCCCCGATCTCGCGCGCGGCTTCATGCTGCTGTTCATCGCGCTCGCCAACTCGCACTACTTCCTGCGCGGCGACACCGTGCGCGGCGGGTTCCCGATGAACGGGTCGTGGCTGGACTCCGCCGTCACCTGGCTGATCGCGACGTTCGTCGACGGCCGGGCGTTCCCGATGTTCGGGCTGCTGTTCGGCTATGGCGTCGCGCACATCGTCAGGCGCAACGAGGCGCTCGGCCCGCGCGGCGTGCGGCGGTTGCTGTGGCGGCGCAGCCTGGTCCTGATCGTGGTCGGTTTCCTGCACGCCATGCTGCTGTACGTCGGCGACATCCTCGCCGCCTACGGCGTGCTACTGCTGCTCGGCGCCTGGACGGTGCGCTGGCGGGCCCGCTGGTTGGTGCTGATGGCCGCCGTGTTCTTCGCGCTGGGACTCGCGCCGTCGGCCGACTCCGGGTCCGTCTCCACCGACCCGCCGGACGCGTCGATGCTGCCACCGGACCTGCTGAGCATGTTCTCCGAGCGCATCACGGTGCAGCCGATCATCATGCTGCTCGGACCGCTCGGCTTCGCCTGTCCGTTCCTCGTCGGGCTGCTGGCCGGACGGGCGCGGGTCCCCGAATTGCCCGACCGGTACCGGCGGCTGCTCACCGTCACGGCGGTCGCGGGCATCGCCGTCGCCGTGCTCGGCGCCCAGCCGGCGGCGCTCATGCTGGCCGGTGTCACCGACGTGCCGGGTGCGGCGGCGCTGGAGCTGATCGGGCCGCTGCACGACTGGTCCGGCGTGCTCGGCGGATTCGGGTACGCGGCGCTGATCACGCTGGTCGCGGCCCGGCTCACCGGGCGGACCGGCCGGATCACCGAGGCGATCCGGGCCACCGGCCAGCGCTCGATGACCTGCTACCTGCTCCAGTCGGTGGTGTGGGCGGCGGCGTTCACGCCGTTCCTGCTCGACCTCTCCGGCACGCTCACCGTCGCCGGCACCGCGCTGCTGGCCACCGCGACCTGGGCGGCCACCGTCGCCGTGGCGGACCGGATGCGCCGGACCGGCCGGCGCGGCCCGTTCGAGCTGCTGGTTCGCCGGGTCACCTACGGACGGCGGCCCTCTGGCTGAGTGAGTCCGGTCGCCGGTAGCGGGCCGAAGATCCGCCGGACACGCCTAGAGATCGAGCCGGCTGAGCTCCGCGCGGCGGCCCACGCCCAGTTTCGGGTACGCCTTGTAGAGATGGTGGCCGACGGTGCGCGGGCTGAGGAACAGCTGGCCGGCGATCTCCCGGTTGGTCATCCCCCGCGCGGCCAGCCGGACCACCTGCAGCTCCTGCGGGGTCAGCCGGCCGGCGGGGCGCGGCTCCGGCCGCCGCTCGGGCTCCGGGCCGCCCAGCGCGTGCAGCTCCGCCCGCACGCGCGGCTTCCAGGCGTGGGCGGCGATGCGGTCGAACGTCTCCAGCGCGTGTGTCAGCTGCTCGCGCGCGGCGGACGGGCGGCGGCGGCGGCGGCGCAGCCACTCGCCGTAGACCAGCCGGGTGCGGGCCTCGTCGTACGGTCCGCCGCCGGCACTCAGCGACGCCTCGAACCGCTCGGCCGCCGCCGGGCCGTCGTCGAGCAGGGCCGCGCAGCGCAACGCGAGCGCCGTCGCCGCCGGGCTCGCCGTCCGCGCCGCCCACCGCTCCAGGTCGGGTGCCCAGACGACGGCGCGATCGTGGTCCCCGGCCCGGACCGCGGCCTCGACGTGGTCCGGGATCGCACGGACGGTCACGTCGAACCGGGCCGGTCCGGCGCAGGCCTGCTCGAGCCGGTCGAGCGCGGCCACGGGCTCGGCCCGGGCGAGGGCGGCGACGCCCTGTGCCCAGGCGGCCATCGCGACGGCCATGCGGTGCCCGCGGCTGGCGTTGCGAACGGCCTCCGCTTGCCGCCCGGCCTCGGGGTCGCCCCGGACGGCGGCCAGCCAGGCCGCGATCGACGTCAGGACGGTGACCTCCAGATGCTGGCCCAGTTCGCTCGCGAGGTCGGCCGCCTCCGTCACGGTCACCTCGGCGTCGCGCAGCCGCCCGGACACCAGGTGAGCCAGCGCCAGCGGCTCCAGCGCGTACGGCAACCAGCCGATCGCGCCGTCGCCGCGCAGCGCCGCCGCCTGCGCCGCCAGCAGGTCCAGCGCGGCGTCGTCGGCGCCGATCAGCAGGCCGGCCAGGCCGCCGAGCAGCCGTTCGACCGTGCCGCCGATCCGGCCGTCGCTGGTCGACAGCAGCAGCCCCCGCAGCGGCTCGGCCGTCACGGTGGCGTCGCCGCGCAGCAGCAAGGTGATGCCGACGATGCCGTCGCGCACCTCGTCGCGGCCCGGAGGGAGGTCGCGTGCCAGGTCGGCGCAGCGGGCCAGCAGGGCAGGGTCGGCGGCGTCGCGGGCGCACCACGTGGCCTCGGTCAGCACCGCGGTCGCGCGGTCCGGGTCGGTCGTGAGGATCGGCGCGGCCGCCTCGAGAGCGAGCACGCAGGCGCGCGCCGGCGAGTCGCGCTCGTACGCCACCTGGGCCCGCACCCAGGCCGCCTCGACGGCCTGACCGACCGGCATCCCCGGCACGTCGGCCGCCGTGGCCAGCGCCTCGGCCCGGCCCAGCTCGCCGGCGTCGTAGGCGGCGCGCGCCGCACCGGCCAGCCGGCCGGGGCCGTCCGGGCCGTCGGTGCTCAGCGCGGCGGCGCGCTCCCACGCCCGGGACGCGGCCGCGGGCGCGCCCCTGGCCATGGCGCGTTCGGCAGCGCCGTCCAGCGCGGCCGCGGCGGTCTCGTCGGTGCCGGCGGCCGCCGCGGCGAGATGCCAGGCGCGACGGTCGGCGTCGCGGGCGTCGAGCACGGTCGCCAGTGCACGGTGCGCGGCCAGCCGGCGGCCGAGCGGGACGTCCTGGTAGGCGGCGGCGCGGACCAACGGGTGCCGGAACTCCAGCGCGCCGGCCGTGACCCGCACGATCCGTAGCAGCTCGGCCGGCTCCAGATCGGCGACGCCCAAGCCGAGCAGCTGCGCGGCCGCCGTGAACACCGTCAGCTCGGATCGGTCGTCCGCGGCGGCCAGCAGCAGCGCCCACCGGGTGCGCTCGGGCAGCGCGAGCAGGAGCCCACGGAAGTGCTCCTCCAGCCGGCCGGCCGCGGGCAGCGGCGCGACCGGCGCCGGCAGGACGCCGCCGGGCCGGTCCGCGGCCAGCTCGACGATGGCCAGCGGGTTCCCGCCGGACTCCCGGATCACCCGGTCGGCGACGTCGTGCGGCAGCGCGCGCAGGCCCGCCAGCAGCCGGGCCGCGCTCTCGTCGTCGAACCGGGGCAGCGTCAGGCTCTCGATGCCGTCGGCGTGGAACGGACGGTCGCCGTCGCGAGCGGTGAGGATCGCGACGACCGGGTCGGCGTGCAGCCGGCGGGCCGCGAACAGCAACGCGGCGGCGGACGACCGGTCGAACCAGTGCGCGTCGTCGAGCAGGCACAGCAGGGGCGCCTCGTCGGCCAGCTCGGACAGCAGCAGCAGCGTCGCCGCGCCCACCATGAGCGGCTCGGTCGGCGCGGCGACCGTGCCGAACGCGGCCCCCAGCGCGCGGGCGTGCGGCGCGGGGAGGCCGCCGACGCGATCGGCGAACGGCGTGAGCAGCAGCTGCAGCGCGGCGAACGGGATCTCGGCCTCGGACTCCACCCCGGACACCCGCAGCACCCGGAACCCGCCGGCGATCGCCGCCGCGTGGTCGAGCAGCGCCGTCTTCCCGATGCCGGCCTCGCCGCGCAGGACGAGCGCGTGCCCGTGCCCGTCCTTGGCGCCGGCCAGCACGCGCCCCAGCCGGGACCGCTCGCTTGCGCGGCCGACGAACGCTGGCGCGCCGCCGCTGCCTGTCTGGTGCACACGGCGACGGTAGCCGAGCCGGTGCCGCCGCGGATGGGCGGCAAGACCGGCTATTCGCCGGTCCAGCCGTCGATGCGCTCGCGGATGAGGTCGGCGTGGCCGTTGTGCCGGGCATACTCGCCGATCAGCTTCTGCAGGTTCCAGCGCAGGCTGCGGCCGTTGCCGGCGCCGACGGAGTCCAGCGTGGCGTGCGCCGCGATGCGTTCGTCGGCCAGCGTCCGCTCTCGGGCCCACGCGGCCAGCGACTCGTCGACTGCGGCGGCGTCGACGTCGAAGTCCCACTCCGGGCCGTCGTCGGCGTACTCGCCCCAGACGCCGCGCCACGGCCCGGGCGGGCCGAGCGCCCAGCCCGCGTAGGCCCACTCCATCTCGGTCAGATGGCGCATCACGCCGACGAGCGACAGCGACGACGGCGGCACCGTGCGGGCGGCAAGCTGCTCCGCATCGAGCCCGGCGCAGTTCGCCCGGAACGCGTCGCGGTGGAACGCCAGCCAGCCCAACAGGATGCCGCGTTCGTCGCCGTCAGCCGGCTCGGGGACGCGATCGGCCACCGGCCGAGGCTAACAGCCTCAGCCGCGCGGAATGTCCGTCCCGGTCGGCCGGTACTCGGTGAGCACGATGCGCCCGTCCAGGACCCGGCTGCCCGCCAGCTCCAGCTCCGTCGCGGCGAGGTCGGCGAAGAACGGGTCCCGGCCGGACTCGCCCACGATCAGCGGGAACGTCATCAGCCGCAGCCGGTCGACCAGTCCGGCGTCGATCAGCTGCCGGGCCAGCGAGACGCTGCCCATGGTGCGCAGCGGGACGTCGCCGTCCTTCAGCTTCCGGATGTCGGCCTCGAGGTCGTGGCAGAGCCGGGTGTTCGGCCAGTCGGTCTGCGTCAGTGTTCGGGTGAACACGACCTTCTCCAGCTCGGTCCACTGCTGCCAGCCGTCGTCGCGCGCCTCGGCCGGGATCTGCGCCAGCGCCTCGTACGTCACCCGGCCCAGCACGACCAGCTGCGGCGCCGCCGCCTCCGACATGATCCATTCGTCCAGGTCAGGGCCCATATAGCCGAAGTATCCCGGTGACGTCTCCCCGCGGGCGAACCCGTCGGCAGAGACGAAGATGTCCACCGTCAGCGTGCTCATGTCAGTCCTCTCGTCACGTGCTCGTGTCGGTTGGACCGGCGCGACGGCCAGAACTCATCGGCGAGACGCGGCTCGACTGCGGGCGCCGGCGTCGCGTAGCGTCTCCGCGCAGCGATGAGGAGGTCAGCGTGACGGCCGTCTGCGGCTCGTGTGGGAACCGCGTCTCAGAGTTGGCTCTGGAGTGTGCCCGGTGCCGCGCCCCGATCGGGACGACGCCGGAACCGGCACCGCCACCGGCGGCGACGACGCTCCCGCCTCCCCCGCCGCCGCCCACGGCGGTGACCCCGGTGGCCCTGCTCGCACCGCCGATGCCGCCACCGCCGCCGCCACCGGCGCCCGACCGGGAACGGGTGTCGCGCACCGTCCTCGTCATCGCCGCGGCGGCGGCGCTGATCGTCGTCGTGATGATCGCGGTGGCCCTGATCACGCAGGACCCGGCGGACGCCGGCGACGACGAGACGGCGGCCGCGGGCGAGGTCGCCGCGCAGGCCGAGGTCGAGGTGCCCGGCACCGCACCCGACGGCAAGGACAGCGCCGGCGAGGATGTCAGCTACACCGCCGGCCATCTCGTCGACGGCGACCCGAGCACGGCCTGGCGGGTCGAGGGCGACGCCGAGGGCGAGGAGATCGTTCTCACGCTGCCGGAGACGCGGACTGTCACCGAGGTCGGCATCGTCAACGGCTACGCGAAGGTCGACGACGACAGCGGCGACCGCCGCTACGGCCAGAACCGCCGCGTACTGGCCGCCACCTGGATCTTCGACGACGGCACCGAGGCCTCCTTCGAGCTGGAGGAGACGGTCGAGCCGCAGGCGTTCACGCTCGAGTCACCGGTCGAGACGACGACGGTGCGGGTGCGCCTCGACGAGGTCTCCGATCCCGGCGGCCGCGATTTCACCGCGATCAGCGAGCTCAGCCTGCTCGGCCGGTAGCTGACGGGTA
>NZ_QVAI01000038.1 GCF_003427025.1 Jiangella endophytica | reverse complement strand
TCTGCGGTCTGCGGTCTGCGGTCTGCGGTCTGCGGTCTGCGGTCTGCGGTCTGCGGTCTGCGGTGACTGTTCCACCGTCGCCCCGCCCCGACAACCGTCGCCACGTCCCGGTCCGCTCTCGGCCGTGACCCGTGCCTACCGCCGGCCGCGCCCCAGTCACCCCATACCTACCGTCGGCCGTGCCCACGCCGGCCGTTGATCAAGGACAGGGCCACCACGCCGCGTCCCGGCCACCGCAGCCACGCCCCGGTCCACCCCTCGGCCGTGACCCGTGCCTCCCGGCGGCCGCGCCCCAGGTCGCCGGTCGCCGGTCGCCGGTCGCTGGTCGCTGGTCGCCACGGTCTCGCCGTACATCGCGCGATCGTTGATGATCACGGCGGGAGTCAGTCGCGCGGTGAGCGGCGGAGCGCAGAGCGGACGGTGCGGGCGGCACGAGCGGCGGCCAGGGCCAGCGCCACCCCCGCGGCGCCCAGCACGGCGCCGGCGGCCACCTCCGTCGCGCGGATCTGGCCCGGCGACAGCACGTCGGCCGGCGCCGCGGCGGAGCCGGCGGATCCGGCGGATCCGGCCAGGGAGGCCGGGGCGGGTTCAGCACGCTCCTCGGCCTCGAGCTCGTCGATCGCGCTCTCGGCCGTCAGCGCGGCAGCGACCATGAGCAGCCGAGTCACCAAGTAGATCCAGGCCAGCATGGCCAGCGGCGTGGCGAACGCGGCGTAGGCGCTGCGCGACGCCGGCCCGGCGACGTACTGGACGAGGAACTGTTTGAGGAGCTCGAACACGAGCGCACTCAGCAGCGACACCAGCGCCAGGATCCGCACCGGCACCACGATGCGCGGCAACCCGGACAGCAGGTACGCGAACAGCGCCGTGCTCACGCCGACGGACACGAGGCCGCTGATGACCCGGAGCAGCCAGCCGCCGCTGCCGATGCCGAGCCAGTCGAGCACCTCGCCGGCCAGCTCGATGACCATGACGCTGGTACCCCAGGACACGGCGATGAGCAGCCCGAGCCCGGCCAGCGAGACGATGTCGAGGCCCTTGCGGACGACGACGTTGCCGGGCTGGTCGTCCAGGCCCCACATGGAACGGACGGCGGCCCGGACGGAGTCGACCCAGCCGAGGCCGGTGAAGAGCAGGACGACCGTACCCACCACGCCCACCGCGCCGGCGTTGCGGTGGAACTGGCTCACGTTGACGCCGAGACCGGGCAGGTTGTCGTTGACGATCTCCTGGATGGTGTCGACGCCCGACTGGCCGGCGACGGCGCTGACGATCGCCGCCGCCAGCACGAGCAGGGGGAACAGCGACACGAACCCGTAGAAACTGGACGCGCCGGCCAGCCGGTTGCCGCGCAGGTCGCCGTAGCGTTTCCAGGCGCGCAGCGGCAGCGTCCGCTGCAGCCGGTCCCAGATGGCGCGGAGCCGGGCGATCACACGCGCGCTGCCTCTCCCGTCAGGACGAAGTCGCGTTCACGCCGCCAGTAGCCGTCGTCGCCGTGCTCGTAGAGGCTGAACGCCGCGACGTCGAAGCCGGCGTCGTAGCCCGCGAGGGTGTCGAAGGCGTTGTCCATCGCCTCCTCGGACACGTGGTGGGCGACGGTGACGTGCGGGTGGTAGGGGAACGACAGCTCGATCTCGAGCGGCCCGGTGCGGATCGCGCCGGACAGCCGCTCGCACGCCGAGATGCCCTGCGCGAGCGCCACGAACACCACCGGCGACACCGGCAGGAAGGTGGCCGTGCCGCGCAGGTGCACGCGGAACGGCGCGAACCGCGCGGCCACCTTGTCGAGGTGCTCGTACACGTCGACGCGGTCGGCGTCGGCGATGACCGTCGGCGGGAGCAGCGTGATGTGCGCCGGGATGGCGTCGGCGAGCGGGTCGCCGAACGAGCGGCGCCAGTCCTGCAGCTCGCGGCCGTAGGGCTCCGGGATCGGGACGGCCAGACCGATCGTCTGACCGGTGGGCCGGGGTGCGTCTGTCACCAGGTCACCGCGCGGCGAGGAACCCGACGCGCTCGTACACCGTGGCGAGCGTCGGAGCGGCCACCTCGCGGGCCTTCTGGGCACCTCGGGCCAGGACGGCGTCGAGCTCGGCGGGGTCGTCGAGGAGCTCTCGGACCCGCTGCTGGAACGGAACGACGACGTCGAGCACCGCCGCCGCCACCTCCTTCTTCAGGTCGCCGTACCCCCGCCCGGCGAAATCCTGCTCGATCTGAGCGACCGAGCGACCGCTGAACGCAGACAGGATAGTGATGAGGTTGGTGACGCCGGGCTTGTTCCGCGCATCGGACACGATCTCGCGCCCGGTGTCGGTGACGGCGCTCTTGATGCGCTTCTCGATGGTCCTGGGTTCGTCGAGCAGTTCGATGAGGCCGGATCCGGCGACGCTCTTGCTCATCTTGGCGGTGGGATCCTGCAGGTCGTAGATCTTCGCCGTCGCCTCGGGGATGTACGCCTTGGGCAGCACGAACGTCTCGCCGAACCGGGTGTTGAACCGGCCGCCGAGGTCGCGGGTGAGCTCGATGTGCTGGCGCTGGTCCTCGCCGACCGGGACCTGGTCGGCGTTGTAGAGCAGGATGTCGGCGGCCTGCAGGATCGGGTAGGTGAACAACCCGACGGTGGTGCTCTCGGCGCCGGCGCGGGCGGACTTGTCCTTGAACTGTGTCATCCGGCTGGCCTCGCCGAAGCCGGTGATGCAGCTGAGCACCCACGCCAGCTGGGCGTGCTCGGGCACGTGGCTCTGCACGAACAGGGTGCTGCGCTCCGGGTCGACGCCGCCGGCGAGGTACTGGGCGGCGGTGACGCGGGTGCGCTGACGCAGCTGGGCGGGGTCGTGGCCGGCGGTGATGGCGTGCAGGTCGACGACGCAGTAGAAGGCGTCGTGGTCGTCCTGCAGGGCCACCCATTGCCGCAGCGCCCCGAGGTAGTTGCCCAGGTGCAGCGACGCGTTGGTCGGCTGCATGCCGGAGAGCACACGCGGGCGGCGACTGTTGGTCATGCCGTCATTCTGTCAGTCACCGCGCCGCGGGACACGCCGGTGCACCCGTTCGCGCCCCGAGTCGTCGATCATGACCGGGCGAACACCCGCCGCGGCAGCGTCGTCACCAGATCGTGCAGCACCCGCGCGGCGTCGTCCTCGGCGACGCGGTGCTCGACGACCAGCCGCGCGAGGTAGGCGGCGTCGACGCGGCGGGCGAGGTCGTGCCGGGCGGGGATCGAGCAGAACGCCCGGGTGTCGTCGACGAACCCGGCGGACTTGTAGAACCCGGCGGTCTCGACGGTGGCCGCCCGCCAGCGCAGCATCGCCTCCGGCGCGTCGAGGAACCACCACGGCGAGCCGATGTACACCGACGGGTAGAAGCCGGCCAGCGGCGCGATGTCGCGGCTGAACGCGGTCTCGTCGACGGTGAACAGCACCAGCCGGAACCGCGGATCGGTGCCGAACGCCTCGAGCAGCGGCCGCAGGTGGGCGGCGTACGTGGTGGTCAGCGGCACGTCGTGGCCGGTGTCGGGGCCGAACGCGCGGTACGTGGGCCGGTGGTGGTTGCGCAGCACGCCCGGGTGCAACTGCATGACCAGGCCGTCCTCGGTGGACATCCGGGCCATCTCGAACAGCATCGACCGCCGGAACGCGGCGGCATCGCGCTCGTCCAGGCCTCCGGTCAGCGCCCGCTGGTAGAGGCGGGCGGCGTCGGACGGCGGCAGCGGCGCGCTGCCCGGGTCGGGCGGGCCGTGGTCGGCCGCCGTCGCGCCGTGGTCGACGAAGTGCTGCCGCCGGGAGCGCAGCGCGTCGAGGTAGCCGTCGTAGCCGCTGGTGCCGAGGCCGGCGGCGGCGCCGAGCCGCTCGACGGCGGCGGCGAAGCCCGGCAGCGCGGGGTCGAGGTAGCCGTCCGGGCGGAAGGTCGGCAGCACGGCGCCGTCGAACGCCGGGTCCGCCGCGAGCGCCCGGTGTGCGGCGAGGTCGGCCGCCGGGTCGTCGGTGGTCGCCAGCGTCTCGATGCCGAACCGCCGGAACAGCGCCCGCGGCCGGAACTCCGGCTCGGCCAGCCGGGCGCCGACCTCGTCGAACACGGCGTCGGCGGTCTCCGGCGTCAACGGGGTCCGGACGCCGAGGATGTCCGTCAGTTCGGCCTCCAGCCACAGCCGGGTCGGCGTGCCGAGGAACGCCTGCCAGTGCTCGGCGAAGCGCCGCCAGACCGCCCGAGGGTCAGCGGTGGCGCCGTCCGGTCCCAGTCCGAGCTCGGCCAGCCCGACGCCGACGGAGTGCAGCACCCTGGTCACGTAGTGGTCCGGGGTGACCAGCAGCGAGGCGGCGTCGGTGAACGGCTCGTCGGCGGCCAGCAGGGCGGCGTCGACGTGGCCGTGCGGGGAGAAGATCGGCGCCGCGGCGACGGTGCCGTAGAGATCGCGGGCGACCCGCCGGGCGGCAGGGTCCGCGGGCAGCAGCCGGTCCGGGTGGACGGCGGCCGTCACGGACGGCCCGCCCGGCGGGTGGGGACGGGGCCGGTGGACTCGCGGATGGTCAGGTGGGTCGGCAGGGTCTGTCCGGCGCGCACGGGTTCTCCTACGGTCGGGGTACTCAGCAGCATGTCGACGGCGACCCGGCCGGTCTGCTCGACCGGCGTCGTCAGCGTCGTGAGCGGTGGCCGGCAGAAGTCGGCGCCGAAGATGTCGTCGCAGCCGACGACGCTGAGGTCGTCGGGCACGCGGATGCCGCGCTCGGCGAACCGGCGCAGCGCGCCGATGGCGAGCAGGTCGTTGAAGAAGAGGGCGCCGGTGACCCGGTGGTGGACGACGGCGTCGGCGGCCGCGGCGCCGGCGGCCATCGTCGGCGGGAACGGGCCGATGCGCACGCAGTCGACGCCCAGCCGCCGCGCCGTGCGTTGCAGCGCCCGCCACCGCTTGCGACTGGACCAGCTCGTGGCCGGGCCGGCAACGTAGGCGACCGAGCGGTGGCCGAGCGACACCAGGTGGTCCAGTGCCTGCAGCGCACCGGCCGCGGTGTCCATGACGACGCTGCGCAGCCCGGGGACCTCGCGGTTGACCAGCACCAGTGGCACCCGCCCCGCCGCCGCCGTCAGCTCGGCGTCGGTGAGCCGCGCCGCCGCCAGCACGATGCCGTCGACCGAGGCCGGCAGCTCGGCCAGGGTGAGCGCCTCGACCTCGGCGGACTCCTCGGTGTCGACGAGGACGTGCCGGTGGCCGCGGGCCCGGGCCTGCGCCTGGGCGCCGCGGATGAGGCCGAAGAAGAACGGGTTCGTGATGTCCGGGACGAGCAGCGCGATGCTCTGGGTGCGCCCGGACGTGAGCGAGCGGGCCTGCGGGTTGGGGTGGTAGCCGAGTGTCGCGGCGGCCGCGACGATGCGGTCGCGCAGCTCGTCGCTGATGCGGCCGGGCTGGTTGAGCGCCCGCGACACCGTGGACGTGGCCACGCCGACCGTCCGCGCGACGTCGGCGATCGTGACCGCCTCGCGGCGCTGCGGCATCGGGCGCCCCTTCGTTTGCCAGCCGGGTGGTGGATCGTGCCTGCCAGGGTGCCATGCGGGCGAGTCCCTGGCAACGGAGCTGGCAATCCATTGCCAAACCTGGCGACGGTGCCTAGCATGGGTCGGCGGTGCCCGCGACCCGCCACCGCCGACCGCACCGAGGAGCCCTGCCGCCATGGCCGACCGCACGCTCGGACGACGATCGAGCGAACGCCACGCGTCCCCAGGCCCCGCCGGCGAAGGACACCGGCTCGGGCGCCGCGCCCTGGCCACGCCGGCGGCTCCGGTGCGGGCCGTCCATCTCGGCCTCGGCGCTTTCCACCGGGCACACCAGGCCTGGTACCTGAGCCGCATGCCCGAACCGTGGGGCGTCGCCGCGTTCACCGGGCGGACGGCCGCAGCGGCGGCCGCGCTCGCTCCGCAGGACGGGCTGTACACGCTGCTCACCCGCGGCGCCGAGCACGACGACGCCGAGGTGGTGACGACGTTGTCCGCGGTACACGACGGCACCGACCAGGACGCGTGGCGCCGGTACCTCGCCGACCCCGCGGTCGGGCTCGTCACGCTGACCGTCACCGAGGCCGGTTACCGCACGGGCACCGCGGCGGCGCGGCTGGCCGACGGCTTGCGGGAGCGGCGGTCGGCCGGCTCCGGCGGGCTGACCATCGCCAGCTGCGACAACCTCGCCGGCAACGGCGCCGTCACACGAGCCGCCGTCCTCGCCGCGTGCCTCGAGGCCGGCGGCCACGACCTCGCGGACTGGGCGGCCGAGCACGTCGCCTTCCCCAGCTCGATGGTCGACCGCATCACGCCCCGCCCGACCGCCGCGGACCAGGCGGCCGCGGAGCGGGCCACCGATTACGCCGACGCGGCGCCGGTGGTGACCGAACCGTTCAGCGAGTGGGTCGCCGAGGAAGCGCTGCGCGACGCCGCGCCGGGACTGGCCGCGGCCGGCGTGACGTTCGTGCCGGACGTGACGCCGTACGAGCGGCGCAAGCTGTTCGTGCTCAACGGCGGTCACTCGCTGCTCGCCTACGCCGGACCGCCACGCGGCCACGAGACGGTCGCCGCGTGCCTGGCCGACGGCGAGCTGACCGGCTGGCTGGAGCAGTGGTGGGACGAGGCCGGCGCCGTGCTCGGCTTCCCGCCGGCCGAGCTGACCGCCTACCGGACGGCGACCAGGGTGCGCTTCGCGAACCCCAGGATCCGGCACCTGCTGGCGCAGATCGCCGCCGACGGGTCGGTGAAGCTGCCGGTGCGCGCCGCCGAGGTGATCCGGGCGGTCCGCGGCCGCGGCGTCCTGCCCGACGGCGCCGCCCGGTTGCTGGCCGGGTGGCTGCTGCACCTGCGTGGTCAGGGCGTGACGGTGGCCGATCCCGCCGCCGGCCCGTTGCGCGAACGTGTCCGCACCGCCCGCGACCCGCACCACGCGGCCGCCGTCGTCGTCGGCCACGTCGTCCCCGACCACGCCGACGACGCAGAGCTGATCACCCGTGTCGCCGTCCACGCCCGCCGAATGGAGTCCGCCGCATGACCGTCATCCAGACCGCCGAGGTCGTTGTCACGAGCCCGGACCGCAACTTCGTGACGCTCCAGCTGACCACCGACGACGGGCTCACCGGGCTGGGCGACGCGACCCTGAACGGCCGCGAGCTGTCCGTCGTGTCGTACCTGCGCGATCACGTGGTGCCGCTGCTGATCGGCCGCGACCCGCACCGCATCGAGGACACCTGGCAGTTCCTCTATCGCAGCGCCTACTGGCGGCGCGGCCCGGTCACGATGGCCGCCATCGCCGCCGTCGACGTCGCGCTCTGGGACCTCAAGGCCAAGGCCGCCGGCATGCCGCTGTACCAGCTGCTGGGCGGGGCGTCACGGACCGGGCTGCTCGCCTACGGGCACGCCAGCGGCCGCGACCTGCCCGAGTTGTTCGACAGCATCCGCGACCACCTCGAGCAGGGCTACCGGGCCATCCGGGTGCAGACCGGCGTACCCGGCCTGAAGGCGGTCTACGGGGTCGCGGCCAACACCCGCACCGACACCACCGGCGGCCGCTACGACTACGAACCGGCCAGTCGCGGCGCGTACCCGCAGGAGGAGGACTGGGACACCCGCGCCTACCTGCGTCACCTGCCGACGGTCTTCGAGGCGGTCCGGAACGAGTTCGGCCCCGAGCTGCCGCTGCTGCACGACGGCCACCACCGCATGACCCCGATCCAGGCCGCGAAGCTGGGCAAGGCGCTGGAACCGTACGACCTGTTCTGGCTCGAGGACTGCACCCCGGCCGAGAACCAGCAGGGCCTGCGGCTGGTCCGTCAGCACACCACCACACCCCTGGCGATCGGGGAGATCTTCAACACCGTCTTCGACTACCAGACGCTGATCACCGAACAGCTCATCGACTACGTCCGCTCCGCCGTCACCCACACCGGCGGCATCACGCACCTCAAGAAGATCCTCGACGTCGCCGCCACGTACCAGATCAAGTCCGGCATGCACGGGCCGACCGACATCTCTCCCGTCGGCATGGCCGCCGCGCTGCACCTGGGCCTGGCCATCCACAACTTCGGCATCCAGGAGTACATGAAGCACGGCACCCGGACCGACCAGGTCTTCCGGCAGACCTTCACCTGGAGCGACGGACTCCTGCACCCCGGCGACCAGCCCGGCCTCGGCGTCACCCTCGATCTCGACGAGGCCGCCAGGTACCCGTACGACCAGGCCTACCTGCCGTACAACCGGCTCCTCGACGGCACGGTGCACGACTGGTGACCGGCGTGCACCCGGCCTTGCTGCCGGACGCGGCGTACGGCCCGCTGGGCCGGCTGCGGCTGCGGGTGGACGGCGCCGGCCCCGAAATGATCACGTTGAGTAGGGGTGTGTTCGCTCCAGCAGGCATGCATTCCTGGTGAAGCGGGAGGACGCCTGGTGAGGTGCCGACGCGATCAGCCGGCCACCGGCGGGATCAGCTCCGGCGCGGGCGGCTCGGGACGCGGGTGGACGCGCAGCCGCGAGGCGCGCCGTCCGTCCAGCGAGAGCACCTCGATGCGCACGCCGTCGAACTCGACGACGTCGCCCTGGGACGGCAGCCGGCCGAGCCGGGCCACCACGAAGCCGGCCACGGTCTCGTACGGGCCGTCGGGCAGCTCGACGCCGGTGCGATCGGCGAAGTCGCCGATGTTGAGCATGCCGTCGACATCGACGACGCCACCGGCCGCGGCGGCCACCGGCAGCTCGTCGGTGTCGTACTCGTCGCGGATCTCGCCGACCAGCTCCTCGACCAGGTCCTCCAGCGTGACGATGCCGGCGGTGCCGCCGTACTCGTCGACGACGACGGCCAGATGCGAGCCCTGCCGGCGCATCTCCGTCATCGCCGGCAGCACCCGTTTGGTGCCGGGCAGCACCAGCACGTCGCGGACCAGCTCGCCGACCCGGATGCTGCGCCCGGACATCTCCGGGTCGAAAAGGTCGCGCACGTGCACGAACCCGACGACGTCGTCGGTGGACGTGCCGACCACCGGGTAGCGCGAGTGCGGCATCGTCGAGGCCAGCTTGACCGCCTTGAAGACCGGCATGTCCGCGTCGAGGAAGTCGACCTCGGTGCGCGGCCGCATGACCTCGCGGACCTGGCGGTCGCCGACGTCGAGCACGTCGCCGACGATGCGCCGCTCCTCCTCGCTCAGGCCCTCGTGGCCGGAGACCAGCTCGCGCAGCTCGTCCTCGCTCATCTCCTCGCGCTGCGCCGACGGGTCGCCGCCGAGCATCCGGACGACGAGGTCGGTCGACTTGGACAGGAACCAGATGACCGGGCGCATGAGCGTCGCGAAGCGGTCCAGCGGCGGCGCGACGGCCAGCGACACACCGGCCGCCCGCTGCAGCGCGAGCCGTTTGGGTACGAGCTCACCGAGGACCAGCGACAGGTAGGCGATGAACAGCGTCAAGGCGATGAACGCGAGGGTGTCGGCGGCGCCACCGGGGAGTCCCCAGTCCTGCAGGACGGGGGAGAGATCGGGCGCGAGCGTGGAGGCGCCGTACGCCGCGGAGGAGAAACCGGCGACGGTGACGCCGATCTGGACGGCGGAGAGGAACCGGTTGGGATTGCGGGCCAGCTCGGAGACCCGCTCGCCGCGGCGGCCCTGCTGGGCCAGCTGCGCGAGCTGGCTCTCGCGCAGCGATACGAGCGCGAGTTCCGTGGCGGCGAAGACCCCGCCGACCAGGATGAAGAGAAGGACGAGGCCGAAGTTGAGCAGGGTGCCCTGGTTCACCGGAGGGACCCCTGCACGCTATGTCGACCGGGTGTGCTGTCGTTCATCCGCGAATTGTATGGCGGTGCCACGCAGCAGACGTACCCGAGCCGAGAGAGGATGACACGGTGACGAACCACCCGCGCGCAGGACAGCCCGCCGCCCCCGAGGACCTCGTCGACGTCGCCCAGCTGGTGCGGGCCTACTACACCACGCACCCCGATCCAGCCGACCCCGGACAGCGGGTCGCGTTCGGCACGTCCGGACACCGCGGCTCGTCGTTGGCCGCCGCTTTCAACGACGACCACATCGCCGCCACGTCGCAGGCGATCTGCGACTACCGGGCCGCCAACGGCATCGACGGGCCGTTGTTCCTCGGCAAGGACACCCACGCGCTGTCCGAGCCGGCGTGGGCGACGGCGGTCGAGGTGTTCGCCGCCAACGAGGTGACGCTGCTGGTCGACGGCGCCGAGCGGTACACGCCGACGCCGGCGGTGTCGCACGCGATCCTCACCTACAACTCCGTGCCGGGCGCGCGCCGCGCCGACGGCGTCGTCGTCACGCCGTCGCACAACCCGCCCTGGGACGGCGGCTTCAAGTACAACCCGCCGGACGGCGGGCCGGCCGGCTCGGAGATCACCGGCGCCATCCAGGACGCCGCCAACCGGTACCTGGAGCACGGACTGCACGGCGTTCGGCGCATGCACCTGACGGCGGCGCGGGCCGCGGACACGACGTCGACGTACGACTTCCTCGGCGCCTACGTCGACGACCTGCCGTCGGTGGTCGACATCGAGGCGATCCGGTCCGCGGGGGTGCGCATCGGCGCCGACCCCCTGGGCGGCGCGTCGGTGGACTACTGGGCCGCCATCGCCGAGCGGCACGGCCTCGACCTCACCGTCGTCAACCCGCTGGTCGACCCGACCTGGCGGTTCATGACGCTGGACTGGGACGGCAAGATCCGCATGGACTGCTCGTCGCCGTACGCGATGGCGTCGCTGATCTCGCGGCTGTCCGAGGGGTCGGAGTTCGCCGTCGCGACCGGCAACGACGCCGACTCCGACCGGCACGGCATCGTCACCCCCGACGGCGGCCTGATGAACCCGAACCACTACCTCGCCGTCGCCATCGACTACCTCTTCCGGCACCGCGCCGACTGGCCCGGCACCGCCGCCGTCGGCAAGACCCTGGTCAGCTCGTCGATGATCGACCGCGTGGCGGCGTCGCTGGGCCGGCCGCTACTGGAGGTGCCGGTCGGGTTCAAGTGGTTCGTGCCCGGTCTGGTCGACTCCTCGGTCGGGTTCGGCGGCGAGGAGTCCGCGGGTGCGTCGTTCCTGCGCCGCGACGGCCGGGTCTGGACCACCGACAAGGACGGCATCATCGCCTGCCTGCTGGCCGCGGAGATCATCGCCGTGACCGGGTCGTCACCGAGCGAGCACTACCGCCGGCTCACGGCCGAGTTCGGCGACCCCGTCTATGCGCGGGTCGACGCGCCGGCCTCCCGGGAGCAGAAGAAGGCGCTCGGCGCGTTGTCGCCGGACCAGGTGACCGCGACCGAACTGGCCGGCGAGCCGATCACCTCGAAGCTCACCCGCGCGCCCGGCAACGACGCGCCGATCGGCGGCCTGAAGGTCGTGACGCGGTCCGGCTGGTTCGCCGCGCGCCCGTCCGGCACCGAGGACGTGTACAAGATCTACGCCGAGAGCTTCCAGGGCGCCGACCACCTGGCCCGCGTCCAGGCCGAGGCGCGCGCCGTCGTCGACGACGTCCTCGCATCGGCGTGACCGACGCGGACCTCGCCCAGGCGCTGCGCTCGTGGCGGCAGCGGGTCACTCCGGCCGCGGCCGGACTGCCCGACGCGGGCCTGCGGCGCCTGCCTGGTCTGCGGCGGGAGGAATTGGCCGTGCTGGCCGGGATCTCGGTCGACTACCTGGTCCAGCTCGAGCAGGGACGCGCCCGGAACCCGTCGCCGCAGGTCCTGGGCGCGTTGGCGCGAGCGCTGCGGCTGACCGTCGACGAACGCGACACGCTCCATCACCTTGCCGGCATCGCTCCGCCGCCGGTCGGCGGAGTGGTCCCGCGGCACATCAGCGCCGGAACCGGCCGGGTCCTCGACCGGCTCCACGACACCCCCACGGCGGTCTTCACCGCGAGCTGGGATCTCGTCCTCGCCAACCCGCTGTGGGTCGCGCTCATCGACGTCTCGACGGCCGCACGGGCCCGCGAGGCGAACCTCGTCTGGCATCACTTCACCGGCCGGCCCAGCCCCGTCCTGCACACCGAGGACGAGCACGAGCGGCTCGGCCGGGAACTCGTGGCCGACCTGCGGCGCGCCGTCGCGGCCTACCCGGACGACACCGGCCTCGCGGAACTCGTCGCCGATCTTCGTGCCGTCAGCCCCGCCTTCGCCGAGCGGTGGAACGACTTCGCCCTGCCCCGCCGGGTGGCCGAACGCAAGACCATCGCCCATCCGACGATCGGCCGGCTCACGCTCGACTGCGACGTGTTCTCCGCGTTGGACTCGGACCTTCGCATCGTGGTGTACACCGCACCACCCGGCAGCGAGGACGCCGCCAAGCTCGACCTGCTGCGCGTCGAGGGCGCGGACGGTGTGGGTGGCGCGGACGGCGGTGGCAGTGTGGACGGTGTGGGCGGCGGCTGAGGCCAGGTAGACCCCGCCCGGCCGGGAGGGCCTCCCACCCTACGGGCGGGCACCGACAACAGGCGGCGACAGCGAGCACCGGCAGCAGGCGCCGGCAGCCGTGAGTCAGGCAGCCGGTCAGGCCGCTAGCCGGTGAGGCCAGTAGCCGGTCAGTCGGGCAGCCCGACCAGCCGGGCGCTCTCGCGCCACAGCCGTTCGACGCGGTCCGGGTCGGTGGTGTGCTCCGCGGTCTCCACGGCCCTGCGTTTGACGTAGAACCGCCCGGAGACGCCGTCGAGCTCGGGGGCCGTCGCCAGCCACAGCGGCGTGTCGGCGCCGGTCTCGGTGCGCGCGGCGAAGCGACCGAGCACCGAACCGAACAGCCGCAGCGCGCCGCGGTCGTGGCGGTTGAGGCGGCCGCCTCTGATGATGCCCGGGTGGGCGCCGTTGACCGTCGAGCCGGTGCCGCGCAACCGCCGCGCGAGGCCGTACACGAACATCGCGTTCATGTTCTTCGTGCGGCCGTAGGCGGCGAACGGACGGAAGCTCGGCGGCCAGGCCAGGCCCCGGCCGGTCTCCGCGTTGAGATCGTCCAGGTCGACGGGGACCCGTCGGAGCCCGCTCGGGGATCCGCCGACCACGACGAACCGGCGGCTCCGCGCGCTCGGCTGCTCCGCGAGGGTGCGCAGCAGCAGGTACGGCGCGAGGTGGTTCGTCGCGAGCGACCGATGCAGCCCGGCCGGTGTCCGGTCGTCGAGCGGGGCGATGACCGCGGCGTTGCTCACCACGATCGACGGGTCCTGCCCGGCCAGTCGCGCGGCCAGGGCACGGACCTCGTCGAGCTCCGCGAGGTCGACCGGCTCGACCTGCAGGTCCGATCCCGGCGCGGCGGCCGCGATGCGACGCCGGGCCGCCTCGAGCCGCTCGCGATTCCGCGCGACGAGGGCCACCGACGTTCCGTGCCGCGCGAGCCCGGTCGCGATCTGTTCGCCGATGCCCGAGTTCGCCCCTGTGACCACCGCGAGTTCCATGCGTCCAGGCTCCACCCGCACGACGCCCGCTCCCAGGTACCGGCAGTACCACCCGCCGGCCGGCTGCCCGTCAGCTCACGACGCGGGCCAGTAGCGCGATCCGTCGGCGGTCCGGCCGACCAGCCGCAGGTCGACCAGCAGCCGGCGCAGGGCGACCGGCTCGTCGCCCAGCTCGCTCAGCTCGGCGGTCAGCTCGCGTTCGGTGTAGGCCTCGCGGTGCGGCAGCGCGGCCATGACCAACCGGCCCAGCTCGGCCTTGAGACCGCCGTCGGCCGGGATGGTGGCGATGCGGCCGTTCTTCAGGCAGCCGTCCAGCCGCGGGAAGTCCGCCGCCACCCGCCCCACCGGCGTCGATGCCGCCCCTGCGGCGGCCGCGGCCCGGATCGGCTCGAGGACGGCGCTCAGTCCGGCGTCGTCGCGGCGGACCAGCCCGGCCCCGCCGAGCACCGCCAGCGCCCGCTGCACGTCGCGCTCGGACAGCCCGGCGCGCTCCCCGATCTCGGCGACGGTGGGCGCACCGGGCGCCGCGCAGAGGGCGCCGAGCACGGCCAGTCGTTTGCGGTCACCGAGGGCGCTGAACAGTTCGGTGGTCATGCGCGCACGGTAGGCGTGCAGCCCAGCCCGGCGCACCTGGATTACTCGCAGGTCTGCATGACGTACTCCGGCGGCCGGCCGTTCTCCGACACCTCGACGTCGCCGGGCACGCAGTCCTCCAGCGGACCGAGCCGGCACGCGACCGCGACCACCGTCGCCCCGGCCTCCTGGGCTTCACGCACACTGCCGTCCCGCAGGGCGGCCTCCCACTCGTCCTGGCACTCCGACGACATGGTGGCGTCGGCCGGCAGGGGCTGGGACGTCGGTGTGCGCGGCGGCAGCGTCGGGCCGTAGCCGTCCCAGCCCGCGGCGTCGGGCGACCACGAGGCCACTTGGGTGACAGCGGCGACGGTGAGCGCTCCACCGATCACCACTCCCAGAACCACCCGCCCGCGATGCATTGGCGCAGACTACATCGCGCCTGGTGCTATCGTGAAAGAACACGAACGAACAGGTTCGCACAGAAGGGCACGGCATCGATGCTGGCCGCCGAACGGCAGGCGCTCGTCCTGGACGAGGTCCAGCGACGCGGCGCTGCCACGGTCGGCGAGCTGGCCGCCCGGTTCGGCGTCTCGGAGATGACGATCCGCCGCGACCTCGACGCGCTGGTCGCCCGTGGCGCACTGGACAAGGTGCACGGCGGCGCCACCTCGAAGCGCTCGCCCAGCACCGAGGAGCCCGGCTTCCGCGCCAAGCAGCTGCGCCAGCAGGCGGAGAAGGAGGCCATCGCGCGGGCCGCCGCCGAGCTGGTCGAGCCGGGGTCGGCGGTCGGGCTGTCCGCGGGGACGACGACGTGGACGCTGGCGCGGCGGCTGCGCGAGATCCCGCGGCTCACCGTCGTCACGAACTCCATCCGCATCGCCGACGAGCTGCACGACGACGACCGCACCGACCTCGACGTCGTGCTGACCGGAGGGGTGCGCACGCCGTCCGATGCGCTGGTCGGGCCGGTCGCGGTCTCGTCACTGCACCAGTTGCACCTCGACGTCGTGTTCCTGGGCGTGCACGGCATCGACGCCGGCGCCGGGTTCACCACGCCGAACCTGCTGGAGGCCGACACCGACCGCGCGCTGGTCGCGGCCGGCCGCCGGCTCGTCGTCGTCGCCGACCACACGAAGTGGGGAACGGTGGGCATCAGCACCATCGCCGGGCTCGCCGGCGCCGACGTGCTGGTCACCGACGACGGCCTGCCCGACGACGCCCGCGAAGCCCTCGCCGACCAGGTCGGCGAGCTGATCCTGGTCACCCCAGAGAACGGACCACGATGAAACGCACGACGGCGCGGCTGGCCGACGGCCGCGAGATCATCTACTTCGACCGGCGCGACGACGCCACCCACCGGCTGGACGACGCCCGCGACCTGCCGCCGGTCAGCACCACGTCGCAGTTGCGGTTCGACCCCGTCCTGGCCGAGTGGGTGGCGATGGCCGGGCACCGCCAGACCCGCACGTTCCTGCCGCCGAAGGACCTGTGCCCGCTGTGCGCGTCGACCCCGGACCGCCCGACCGAGGTCCCGTCCGAGACCTACGACGTCGTCGCGTTCGAGAACCGCTTCCCCACCCTGTCGACCCACGCGACGACCACCGAGACCGGCACCGAGCTGGTCCCGGTCCGGCCCGGCATCGGCCGCTGCGAGGTGCTGGTCTTCAGCAGCGACCACAACGCGTCCTTCGCCACGCTCGAACCCGGCCACGCGCGGCTGGTCGTCGAGGCCTGGGCCGACCGCACCGCCGAGCTGTCCGCCGTGCCCGGCGTCGAGCAGGTGTTCTGCTTCGAGAACCGCGGCCAGGAGATCGGTGTCACGCTGTCCCACCCGCACGGCCAGATCTACGCCTACCCGTACGTCACGCCGCGCACGACCCGCATGCTGCAGTCCGCGCGCGAGCACCGCGACACCACGGGTCGCAACCTCTTCGCCGACGTGCTCGCCGAGGAGCGCGCGGCCGGCGTGCGCGTCGTCGGGCAGACGGAGCACTGGACGGCGTTCGTGCCGGCCGCCGCGCGCTGGCCGGTCGAGGTGCACCTGTACCCGCACCGGCAGGTGGCCCGGATCGGCGACCTCGACGACACCGAGCGCGACGAGTTCGTCACGCTCTACCTCGATGTGCTCCGCCGGTTCGACGCCCTCTACGACGCGCCGCTGCCCTACATCGCCGCCTGGCACCAGGCGCCGGTGCGCGCCGATAGCGACCTCGCCTACCTGCACCTGCAGCTGTACTCGGTCAAGCGAGCGGCGGACAAGCTGAAGTTCCTGGCCGGGTCGGAGTCGGGCATGGGAGCGTTCGTCACCGACATGCTGCCCGAGGACGTGGCGGCGAGACTACGGGAGGCTCGATGAAGCTGCTGGTCACCGGCGGTGCCGGGTACATCGGCTCGGTGGTGGGGTCGCAGCTGCTCGCGGCCGGCCACGAGGTGGTGGTGCTGGACGACCTGCTCACCGGCCACGACGACGCGGTCCCCGACGGTGCCCGGTTCGTGCGCGCCGGTATTGAAGATGCAGCGGACGCGGTCGATTCAAGCTTCGACGCCGTCCTGCACTTCGCCGCCCGGTCACTGGTCGGCCAGTCGGTCGCCGAGCCGCAGCTCTACTGGTGGAACAACGTCGTCGGCACGCTGCGGCTGCTCGACGCCATGCGGGCGGCCGGCGTGCGGCGGCTGGTGTTCTCGTCGACGGCGGCCACGTACGGCCAGCCCGAGGTCAGCCCGATCACCGAGGACACCCCGGCGGTGCCGATCAACCCCTACGGCCAGAGCAAGCTCGCCGTCGACCACGCGCTGGCCGGCGAGGCGCGGGCGCACGGGCTGGCCGCCGTCAGCCTGCGGTACTTCAACGTCGGCGGCGCGCTCGGCCGGCACGGCGAACGGCACGACCCCGAGACACACCTCATCCCGAACGTGCTGATGGTCCCGGCCGGCAAGCGCGACGCCGTCGACGTGTTCGGCACCGACTACCCGACGCCCGACGGCACCGCCGTCCGCGACTACCTGCACGTCGAGGACCTCGGCCGGGCGCACCTGCTGGCGCTGGACTGGACCGGCACCGCCGAGGCGGCCGGTCAGCACCGCGTCTACAACCTGGGTTCCGGCACCGGGTACTCCGTCCGCGAGGTCGTCGAGGCCGTGCGGCGGGTCACCGGCCACCCGGTGCCCACCAACGACCGGCAGCGGCGGGCCGGCGACCCGCCCGTGCTGGTCGCGTCGGCCGAGCGCATCGCGGCCGACCTCGGCTGGCGGCCGGAGCACGGCCTGGACACGATCGTGGAGGACGCGTGGACGTTCATGCAGCGGTGAGCGAGCGGACGGGCTCCGCGCCCGGCCGGGTCAACCTCATCGGCGAGCACACCGACTACAACGGCGGTTTCGCGCTGCCGCTGGCCATCTCGTCCCGCACGACGGCGTGGGTGCGCACCCGGGACGACGGCCAGGTCCTGGCGGCCTCCACCGCACCCGGCGCCGAGCCGGCCCGGTTCGCTGTCGACAGCTCCCCCGGCGACGTCACCGGCTGGGCCGCATACGTGGCCGGCGTGTTCTGGGCGCTGCGCGACGCGGGGCACGACGTCCCGGGCGCCGACGTCAGCGTCGACAGCACCGTGCCGGCCGGCGCCGGGCTGTCGTCGTCGCACGCGCTCGAGTGCGCCGTCGCCGTCACCCTCGACGACCTGCACGGGCTCGGCCTGGACCGCACGACGCTGGCGCTGCTGGTGCAGCGGGCCGAGAACCACTACGTCGGCGCGCCGACCGGGGCGATGGACCAGATGGCGTCGTTGTACGGGCAGGAGGGCCACGTCATCCTGTTCGACGCGCGGGCCATGGCGGCGGAGCCGGTGCCGTGCGACCTCGCCGCCGCCGGGCTGAGCCTCGTCGTCGTCGACACCCGCGTGCACCACGAGCACACCGACGGCGGCTACGGCGCGCGCCGGGCCACCTGCGAGGCGGCGGCCGCGCTGCTGGGCGTCGAGACGCTGCGCGAGGTGCAGGACGAGCCGATCGACGACGTCCTGGGCAAGCTCGACGACGACGTCATGGTGCGGCGCGTGCGGCACGTGCTCACCGAGAACGCGCGGGTCCTCGACACCGTCGCGCTGCTGCGGGCGGGCCGGGCCGCCGAGATCGGGCCGCTGCTGACCGCGTCGCACGCCTCGATGCGCGACGACTACGAGATCACCGTGGCCGAGATCGACACCGCGGTCGAGGCGGCGCTCGCCGCGGGTGCGCTGGGTGCGAGGATGACGGGTGGAGGCTTCGGCGGCTCCGTCATCGCGTTGACCGCCACGGCCGACGAGGCACGGGTCGGCCACGCCGTCCGGGCCGCGTTCGACCAGCACGGCTACGCGCCACCGTCCGTCTTCACCGTCCGCCCTGCCGCGGGCGCCGGCATCGAGGAGAGCACCCAGTGAACCCCAGCGGTTTCCAGGTCGAACTGAGCCACGGCGCCTACACCGCCGTCGTCACCGAGGTCGGCGCCACCCTGCGCGAGCTGCGCCACGACGACCGGCCGCTGGTGGTCGCGTTCGGCGCCGACGAGATCCGCCCCAACTACCGCGGCGCGGTGCTGGCGCCGTGGCCGAACCGCATCGCCGACGGCACCTACACCTTCGGCGGCGTCGAGCGGCAGCTCCCGCTCACCGAGCCGGCCCGCGGCAACGCGCTGCACGGCCTGGCCGGCTGGGTCCGCTGGGAGGTCGCCTCGCAGTCGGCCGCCGAGGTGACGCTGACGCACCGGCTGGTGCCGTTCACCGGGTATCCGCACGCCCTGGAGCTGCGGGTGCGGTACTCCTTGGACGACGCCGGCCTGCACTGGACCGTCGCCGCCACCAACCCCGGCGACGGCCCCGCGCCCTACGGCACCGCCCCGCACCCCTACCTCGTCGCCGGCGCGGGCCGTGTGGACGACTGGTCGCTGGAGCTCCCCGCCGCCGAGTACCTCGCCGTGACGCCGGAGCGCCTGCTCCCGGTCGGCGTCGAGCCGGTCGAGTCCGCCGGGTTCGACTTCCGGACGCCGCGGCAGCTGGGCGACATCTTCATCGACCACGCCTTCACGTCGCTGGCGGCCGATGCCGACGGGATCGCCCGGGTGGTCGTCCGCGCCGGCGACGGTGGCGGCGTCGAGTGTTCCTGGGTGGCGGCCGAGTGCCCGTGGGTGCAGATCCACACCGCCGACCGCCCCGGCGAGTCCGGCGACCGCATCGGCCTGGCGGTCGAGCCGATGACGTGCCCGCCCGACGCGTTCAACTCGGGCACCGACCTCGTCGTCCTCGAGCCGGGCCGGACCCACGAGACCACCTGGACCATCGCGGCGCTCTGACCCGGCCGGTGTCGTTCGTTCACGCCGATACCCGCGAGACCGGCGGACAGCGCCCCGTTCACGCCGGCAAGTGTCGGTTTCGCGGGTACGAGCCGGACCTCCGGGCACCGATCGGGTGAGGTTCCGCCCACCAGCCGGCGACGCGGTCAGCCGACGGCGCGGGTGGCGAAGGCCTGGCCGACCCGGAAGCCGAGGCGTTCGTACATGCGGCGGGCGACGTGGTTGTCGGCGTACATGCCGAGTGTCACGGCGGTCGCACCGTTGGTCAGGCCGACGCGGGTGGCGGCGGCGGTGACGTCGGCACCGTAGCCACGGCCGCGGTGGGCCGGGTGGGTGGCGATCGCCTGCAGGTGCCACACACCGGGCGCCTGGTCGCGCTCGGCGGCGCAGGCGACCAGCCTGCCGGACGCGTCGCGCTGTCCGAACCACGTGCGCACGCGCGGGTCACCCGGCTGCGCCGACGTCCGCGGCGACGACACCCGCAGCAGCTCGGCGAGGTCGGCGGCGTCGGCGGGCCTCAGCGCGACCACCGTCCGTTCGCCCGGTCGCGGCACCGGCGCGGCCGTCGTCCAGAACCAGTCCCAGTCGTCGCCCTCGCCGAGTGCCGTGCCGACGTAAGGCAGCGCGTCGACCGGCACCGCGATGCGCGGCACCGGGACCAGGTCCAGGGCCGCCGTCACCAGCCGCCCGGCTTCGGCGCCGGAGCCGAGGGCCATCAGCGCGAGCCCGCGCCGCCCTTGCACCGTCCAGCCGACGGCGCCGCCCAGCGACCAGGCGCGCCCGAAACCGGCCTGGTCGTGGTCCCAGCGCACGACGGGGTGACCTCCGCTCGCCGCCACCAGCGCGGCGTGGTCGGGCAGCTCGACGAGCGAGGAGGTCAGCACCGAATCAGGGTAACGACACTGTCCACGAGATAATCGCCGGCATGACGACCCCCGAACCGCACGGCTTCGCCCGCGACTGGCTGGCCGCCTGGAACGCCCACGACGTCGAGGCGGTGCTGCGGCACTTCCACGACGACGTCGTGTTCACGTCGCCGGTGGCGGCGCGGGTGCTGCCGGAGTCCGGCGGCGTACTGCGCGGCAAGGAGGAACTGCGCCGGTACTGGACCGAAGGGCTGCGCCTCATCCCCGATCTGCGGTTCGCCGTCGAGGCGGTCTACGCGGGCGTGTCCGCGATCGTCATCACCTACCGCAACCAGAAGGCCGTGCTGGTGAACGAGGTGCTGATCTTCGACGGCGACCTCGTGCGCGAAGGCCACGGCACCTACCCGGGCGACGACCCGAACCCGGCCGGCGCGCGCGACTGAGGACGAATCCCGGGGGTCGAGATGCGATCAAGAAGCCCATCGGTTAGCCTCCCCTAAGTAAGGCGAAGCAACCTTTCACACGGGGACTCGATGACCACCGCGACCACCGAGCGTGCCGTCCGGCGCGCCGCCGACGTGCCGGCCTGGCGCCCGTTCCGGGTGACCGTCGCGCGCCTCCAGCAGCTGACGCCGTGCTTCCTGCGCATCACCTTCACCGGCGGCGACCTCGACGAGTTCGGTCACGACGGCCCCGACCAGCGCATCAAGCTCTACCTGCCGCGCGCCGGACAGGGCCTGCCGGACGCGCTGGCCGGCGACTGGTTCGCGCACTACCGGGCCATGGACCCGGAGGTCCGCGGCACGCTGCGGACGTACACCATCCGCGCCGTCCGCCCGGCGCAGCGCGAGGTCGACGTCGACTTCGCTCTGCACGGCGACGCCGGCCCGGCCTCGGCCTGGGCGACCCGCGCGACCGTCGGCGAGGAGGTCGCGCTGATCGGCCCGAACCGCCTCTACGGCGCCGACTGCCAGGGCCACGAGTGGAGCCCTCCGGTCGACGTCCGGGACATCCTGATCGCGGCCGACGAGACGGCCGTCCCGGCGGTGTGCGGCATCCTCGAGCGGCTGCGCGGCAGGCTCGACCCCGGCGCTCGTGTGCAGGTCTTCCTGGAGGTCCCCGACGGCGGCGACGTGCTGCCGTTGCTGGCGCCGGACCAGGCCGAGATCACCTGGCTCTCCCGCCGTCGGCCTGACGGCACCGTCGCGCCCAACGGCGAGTTGCTGGTCGACGCGGTGTGCGCGGCCGAGTTCGGCCGGGGCGCCCGGGCCGCCGCGCTCGACGCGAGCGCCGTCGACACCGTCGACATCGACCTCGAGGTGCTCTGGGAGGTCGCCGCGGCGGCCGGCAGCAGCGCCTACGCGTGGATCGCGGGCGAGGCCGGCGCCGTCAAGACGATCCGCCGGCACCTCGTCCGCGAGCGCGGCATCGACAAGGGCGCCGTCTCGTTCATGGGCTACTGGCGCACCGGCCGCTCGGAGAACTGAGTCAGCGCAGTCGCACCACACTGCCGGTGAGCAGCCGAGCTTCCTCGGACACCACCCACGCGATGACCTCGGCCACCTCCTCGGGGGTGGCGACGTGGGTGAGTTCTCTGCTGGCGGCGACCGCAGCCCGGACGTCGTCGGTGACCCAGCCGGTGTCGGTGACCGGCGGATAGACGATGTTGGCGGTGACGCCGTGCGGCGCCAGCTCGGCCGACGCGGACATGGTGTAGTTCTCCTGGGCCGCCTTCGCCGCGCCGTACGACACCTCCTCGGGGAAGCCGTGCTGGCCGCCCGACGTCAGCCCGACGATGCGCCCCCACGTGCCGCCGCGGGCGACGTGGCGACGGGCGAACTCGGCGATGAGCAGCGCCGGAGCCATGGCGTCGACGCCGAACTGCTGCCGGAACGTCTGCTCGGTGACCTGCGTCATCGGGCGCCCGAACCGGTCGGACGTGGCGGGCGCGAAGGTGTCCTGGACCCAGCCGCTGGCGTTGTTGACGAGGATGTCGACCGGCCCGACGTGCTGCTCGGCGAGGTCGAACAGCCGGGCCGGCGCGGCCGGGTCGGTGAGGTCGGCCTCGACGGCGTGCGCGCGGGCGCCCGCGGCCTCGACGGCGGCGACGACGTCGGTGGCGTCGGCGCGCCGGGCGACGTTGTACGCCTCCTCCTGCCCCTCGGCGTCGCCCGGGCGGAAGTACGCCGCCAGCACGGACACCCCGCGCCGGCCGAGGGCGACCGCGGTGGCGCCGCCGATGCCGGCGTTGGCTCCGGTGACGATGGCGACGTGCGGCGTGGTGGTCTCACTCATGCCGCCCATCCTCACGAGGGATGGCGGACCCGCGCCACCAGTTTCTTCGGCGCCAGGACGCAGTAGCTCTCGGTCATCAGCTCGGCGATCTCGGCCCAGTCGATCTCGTCGGGCAGGACCAGCACGACGACGTCGCGGCCCCAGCGGCCGCGGAAGTACGGCGGCCCGCCGGCGAGGAGGGCGTCCAGCTCGTCCGGCGGCGAGCGGAACGTCAGCAGCGGCACCGGCCGGTCGGCGCCGCTGACCCGGGTGTATGCGGCGTGATGATCGGGGTCGACGGTGAGCACGTGGGCGAACGTGCGGCCGCGCACCCGCCACCGCGTGCCGACCCAGGCCAGCTCTTCGTAGGCATCGGGCAGGGCGAGGCAGATCTCGCGGAGCGGCTCGACGATCTCCTCGGGGACGTCGTCGTCGTGGTACACCATCAGCCGAGGCTAGGCCGTACCGCGCCCTCGTCGGTTCACGAGGTGGCCGGTCGCGATCCGTCCCGCTGCCACGGGCGGCCCCCTAGATCTGGTTCGCTCCGCCGTCGACGTAGAGGTTCGCACCGACGACGTAGCTGCTCTGTTCCGTCGCCAGGAACGCGACGACCGCGGCCGCCTCCTCGGGTTGACCCATGCGGCCCTTGGCCACGGTCGCGGCGGCATACTCCCTGATGGCCGGCATGGCTTCCTCGCCACCGTTGATGGCGGTGCCCCCGGGCGTCTCGATCCAGCCCGGCGAGATCGCGTTGACCCGGATGCCGCGACCCCTGAGCTCGTTGGACCAGGTTCGCGCGAAGGACCGCACGGCCGCCTTCGACGCCGCGTACGCGCCGAACGCCTCCATGCCGCGGTCGGCGGCCGTGGAACCGGTCAGGACGACCGCGGCTCCGTCGTTGAGCAGCGGCAGCGCCTTCTGCACGGTGAACAGCGTGCCTCGGACGTTGACCGCGAAGGTCTGGTCGACGTGTTCCTCGGTGGTCGCTTCCAGCGTCACGAACGTGCCGACCGCCGCATTCGCCACGACCACGTCCAGCCCCTTGCCCCGCGCCCGGACCGCGGCATAGAGCCGGTCCAGGTCCTCCAGCTTCGAGATGTCGCCGACGACCGCGGTGGCCCGATCCTCCCCGATGGTCTTGACGGCGGCCTCCAGCTCGGCCTCGCGCCGTCCCGTGACGAACACGTACGAGCCCTCGTCCGCCAGCCGCACGGCCGTGGCCAGGCCGATTCCGCTGCTGCCCCCGGTGACCACCGACGTCTTGCCTTCCAGCTGTCCCATGTGGGTGTCTCCATCGCTCTCTGGTGCCGATCCGTTCGATATCGATACTGCGCGAGCGGTCACGTACGATCCATCATGCGGAGTCCACAGTTCTTTACACATCGTCCAGAAGGAGCGCGATGCTCGGATTCCAGGATCCGGTCGCTGACGCGATCGGCCTGCTCAGGCCCCGCACGGTGGTCGGGCCCAGTCTCCGGACCGCGGGCGAGTGGGCGCTGCGCTTCGACACCTTCCTGCACGTGCGGATCGGCGGCCTCGTGCACGGCACGTGCTGGTTGATCCTCGAAGGCCACGAGCCGGTGCTCCTGCATGAGGGTGACACCTTCATGCTCGGCAACCCGCCGCCCTACGTGCTGGCCAGCACGCTCAACGCACACCCACGCCCCGCGGAGCCGGTGTGGGCGGGCGCCGAAGGCGAGTTCGTGCGCATCGGCCCGGAGTCCGAGGAAGACCTCTACCTCTGCGTCGGGCACATCGCGTTCGACGACGACAACGCGGCCCTCCTGACCGATCTTCTGCCGCCGCTCGTGATCGTCCGCGCGGCCGACCCCCATGGCAACCGGCTCGCTCAGCTGATCGATCTCCTGGCCACCGAGGTCGGGGTCGCCGCCGCCGGCGGCCCGCTGGTGCAGAACCACCTCGCACAGATCCTGCTCGTGCACATGCTGCGTGCTCACGCCGCCCAGACGGACCGGCCCACCGGCTGGCTGGGCGCCCTGAACGAGGACGGCGTAGGTGCCGCCCTGCGTGCCGTGCACGCGGACGTGGCCCACTCCTGGAGCCTCAAGGAGCTCGCCGATATCAGCCACATGTCACGGTCCGCGTTCGCCCAGGCCTTCAAGAACCACGTCGGGGTCCCGCCCCTGGAGTACCTGATCCAGTGGCGCATGAGCCTCGCCCGCGACGCCCTCGCCCGCGACACGCTGTCGATCTCCGAGCTCGCACGAGCCACGGGCTACCTGTCCGAGAGCGCGTTCAGCACCGCGTTCCGCCGCGTGGTCGGTTCATCGCCCAGGACGTTCCGCGACGGGGCGCGGGCGTCGGCATCCAGCCGACCAGGCCCGCCGGACTGAGCACACCGAATGCCGGCTCCCGGCCCGGTCGCGCCGCCGTTCGCCGGGTGCGCCCGGCAGCTGCCGCGGGTCCGGTGCGGTGAT
>NZ_QVAI01000037.1 GCF_003427025.1 Jiangella endophytica | reverse complement strand
AACCCATCCTCATCACGGTCGGCGTCTTCCAGACGATGTGGGTCTGGAACGACTTCATCCTCCCCAACGTGTTCATCTCCTCGCCCGAGAAACGCACCGTCGTGCTGCAGGTCTACAGCTCGGTCGGCCAGTTCTCGACCGACTGGCCGGCGTTCATGACGCTCTCCGTCATCGTGCTGATCCCGATGGTGGTCTTCTTCGCCTTCACCCAGCGGCACATCGTCAACGGCCTGCTCGCGGGGAGCGTCAAGGGCTGACCGAACCGCTCCGCCGAAATCTCGTCCAACCCACCGTAGGAGACCCATGACCGCCACGCCGGCCCGCGCCGTGATCGACCTCGACGTCACCGGACCCACGATCAGCCGCCACCTGTACGGGCACTTCGCCGAGCACCTGGGCCGGTGCATCTACGGCGGGTTCTGGGTGGGCGAGGACTCCCCGATCCCGAACGAGGGCGGCATTCGCCTGGACGTCGTCGAGGCGCTCCGCGCGCTGCGGATCCCGAACCTGCGCTGGCCGGGCGGCTGCTTCGCCGACGAGTACCACTGGCGCGACGGCGTCGGCCCGCGCGACCAGCGCCCGCAGATGGTGAACACGCACTGGGGCGACGTCGTCGAGAACAACCACTTCGGCACGCACGAGTTCATGGCGCTGTGCGAGCTGCTGGGCGCCGACCCGTACATCAGCGGCAACGTCGGCTCCGGCACCGTCCGCGAGATGAGCGAGTGGGTGGAGTACCTCACGAGGGACGGCGAGTCCCCGATGGCGAACCTGCGCCGTGAGAACGGGCGCGACGAGCCCTGGCGGGTGCCGTTCTGGGGCCTCGGCAACGAGCCGTGGGGGTGCGGCGGCAACCTGCGCGCCGAGGCGTACGCCGACCTCGCCCGGCAGTACGCCACTTACTGCCGCGACCAGAGCGGCAACACCCTGTACCGGATCGCGGCCGGCGCCTCCGACGACGACTATGCCTGGACCGAGGCACTGATGAAGACGATCAGCTGCCTGAGCTGCGGTAACGAACCACGCAACTACTTCCAGGGCGTCTCGTTCCACTACTACACCGTTCCCGGTCCGTGGGCGCGGAAGGGCAGCGCGACCGAGTTCGACACCGACGCCTACTACACGACCATGGTCAAGGCACGGAAGGTCGAGGAGATCATCCGCGGGCACGCCGCCGTCATGGACGTCTACGACCCGCAGAAGACCGTCGGCCTCGTGCTCGACGAGTGGGGCACCTGGTGGGACGTCGAACCCGGCACCCATCCCGGCTTCCTGTACCAGCAGAACACCCTGCGCGACGCACTCGTCGCCAGCGTCCACTTCGACGCCTTCCACCGCCACGCCGACCGGCTCGCGATGGCGAACATCGCGCAGACGGTCAACGTGCTCCAGGCGATGATCCTCACCGACCCCGACTCCGGCGCGCTGGTACTGACGCCGACGTACCACGTGTTCGCGATGAACGCCGGACACCACGACGCGGCGTCCCTGGCGGTGCACCTGTACGCCCCGGACGCGCGCCGCGAGGTCGGCATCACCTCGCTCGAGACGCTGTCGATCTCGGCCTCGACGAAGGGCGAGACCGCGCTGGTGTCCGTGACCAACCTCGACGCCGAGGAGCCGGCCGCGGTCGTGCTGGACCTGCGTGGGCGGTCGGTGACCGGGCACTCGGCACGGATCCTGACCGCGGCGAAGCTGCAGGACCACAACACGGCGACCGAGCCGGACACCGTCGCGGTGCGCGACCACGACGGCGTCCGCCCCGACGACGGTGCGTTCGGGCACGGGCTGCGGATCGAACTTCCTCCGCACTCGTACGCCACCGTCGAGCTGACGCTGGCCGACTGAGCCGGATGCGCGGTCGTCCCGCCCCCGGGGACGACCGCGCGTCCCTGGTCGCCGGCCGCGGCGGGGTTCCCGCCCTGCGCCGCGGCCGGCGAGTCAGGGTGGCGGCGGATCAGCCGCCGATGGCGACGGCGAAGATGTGCATGGCCGCCACACCGACACCGACGCGATCGCTGATCCTCGGCAGGTCGACCCGGCTCACCTCCTTGTCCTCCAAGGGGATCCCCACGAAGTAGATGGTCGCGGCGGTGTTGAACCGCTGGTTGTTCGGCCTGTTCTGGTACGGCGCGACGATGGCGCCGTCACCGCCCGGCCGCGGCGTGCCGTACCAGTCCGGGACTCCGAGCGTGAACGTCTGACGGCTGCCGTCGGCGTAGACGACGGTCGCGGCTCCGGACACGGCGCCATAGGTGCCCGACGCCAGAAATCCGAGGGTCGTCCCGCGGCCGCTGACCGCCAGCGACTGTCCCGCGGCGAGTGCGTTGTCAGCCGTTCCCGCGGGGACGTCGGGCCAGGTGAAGTCGACGCCCCGATGACTGACCGTGCTCCCGGGCGTGACGCCTACCTGTGCCAGCGCCTGCGCCGAGATCGAACCACCGTTGCCGTCGAAGTTGCCGGCGTTGGTGTTGGCGTCGTCGCTGACCGCGACGTTGCCGAAGCTCTCCTCCAGCGTCGCTGCCGTGCCGCCCCAGACGCGGACCTCGCTGTCCGCTGTGGCGGTCCAGTCGGGGCCGGTCGCCACACCTGTCAGGGTCGCTGCGCCGGAGGGCGCGCCCTCCGGAACGGAGACCTGGAACTCGACAGTCTGCTCAGCGCCAGGCTGGATGGGACGTAGCCCGACCTGTGCCGGCTCGACCGCCCACCCCTCAGGTACCTGCAGCGCCACCGCCGCGCGAACCACGGGGAGTTCGACAGCGCGCAGTGTCACGCTCACCGTGGCCGGCTGCTCGGGCGACACTTCGACCGGTGCGCTCACCGACACCTTCTGCAGGGCGTAGGCGCGATAGGTGTGGCCGGCCTGACCGATCAGCTCGATGCCGTCGGGCTCGGTCTTCGAGGTGCGAGCCCGCCCGCCGCGGGTGGTGTCGAGCACGTTGTAGCGCCCGGCGAAGAGCTTCCCGCGCACGGCGACGGTCCCGTCGCGGTCCGGTGTAATGCGGTACTCGTCGGCATGCCCATCGCTCCAGGTGGCGCCGACGGTGTGGCCGCCCCGCGCGCGCAGGCCGTCGACCGTGCCGTCGGGCCATACAGGCGGCAGGGCTGGGAGCAGGTGCAGCTCGCCGGTGTGGCTCTGCAACAACATCTCGGCGATGCCGCCAGTGGCGCCGAAGTTGCCGTCGATCTGGAACGGCGGGTGCAGGTCGAACATGTTCGGCGCCAGCCGCGCCGGCGTGACCAGGTAGTTGATCAGGTCATGGGCACGCTTCCCCTCCTCGAGCCGGGCCCAGAAGTTGATCTTCCATGCCAGCGACCAGCCCGTGCCGTCGTCGCCACGGATCTCGAGTGTGCGCTTGGCCGCCTCGAAGAGCTCCGGCGTGCCGCGCTTCGTGATCTGGTTGCTGGGGTGCAGCCCATAGAGGTGGGAGACATGCCTGTGCAGGCGCTCGGTCTCGACCCAGTCGTAGAGCCACTCCTGGATGTTGCCGCGCGAGCCGATCTTCATCGGCGCCAGGCGCTCGGTGGTCGCGAGCACCGCGGCGCGGAAGTCGGAGTCGACACCGAGGATCTCGCTCGCCCGGGCACACCCGATGAACAGGTCGGTGAGGATCTGGTTGTCCATCGTCGGGCCGGCCGAGACACTGGCGTTCGCGTGGTGGCTGAGCTCCGGAGAGTTCGAGGGGTTGGTGACGAGATAGCCGAGATTCGGCTCCTCCACGAGCGTGTCGAGGAAGAACTGCGCGGCGCCCTTCATCGCCGGGTAGTACTCGCGGAGGAAATCCACGTCCCCGGTGAACTGGAAGTGGTCCCAGATCATCGTCGCCAGCCACGCGCCGCCGGTCTGCCACATCCCCCAGAACGCTCCGTCGACGACGGACGTCGCTCGCCAGCCGTCCGTGTTGTGATGAGTCACCCAGCCACCCGCGCCATACTGCACCTCGGCGGTACGCGCACCGGTGACGGTGAGGTCGTCGATCATCGAGAACACCGGCTGGAAGCACTCGGAGAGGTTCGTCGTGTCCGCCGGCCAGTAGTTCATCGGCAGGTTGGCATTGATCGTGTACTTGGAGTCCCACGACGGCCACAGTTGCTCGTTCCAGATGCCCTGCAGGTTCGCAGGCTGCGTTCCCGGCCGCGAGGACGAGATCAGAAGATAGCGACCGAACTGGAACAGCAGCGTGGAGAACTGCGGATCGTCGACACCGCCGTGCTGGGCGATCCGAACGTCCGTGGGCTGGTCGGCCGCGACCGTGCGCCCGAGGTTCAGGCTGGTCCGATCGAACAGCTCCTTGTACTCGGCGACGTGCCTGGCACGCAACTCGTCGAATGAGGTGCCGACGGCGGCCTCGAGATGCTGCGCCGCGATCCCCTGGTAGTCGCCGCCGACGTCGGAGTAGTCGACGTAGCTGCTGCCGATGGAGATGAACAGCACCACGCTGTTCGCGTCGGAGACGGTCAACCGGCCGGTCGCACTGCTGACACTGCCCCCGTCGGCGACCGCCCGGGCCAGCGCGAGGAAGCGCACCTGGCCGGTGACACCCTCTTGGTTGCTGGAGACTCCGTCCAGCGCGATCGTGGTGCCGTCGGGGCTGGCGGTGGTGATCCGCTGCGGGCTGTCGAACGCCGCCGTGAACGAGATCGACCCGGGAGCGTCGGCGGTCAACCGCATCACGATGACCTGGTCGGGAGCGCTGACGAACGTCTCCCTGCGGTAGCGCACGCCACCGACCACGAAGCTCGTCAACGCGGTCGCGGTGGTGAGGTCGAGCTGCCGGTAGTACTCGGTGGCCCCACTCATGCCGGGTACCGAGAGACGCAGGTTGCCTGCCGTTTGATAGGCGAGCTGTCCCACCGGGTTGCCGAGCATGTTCTGGTTGATGAGGTTCTGCGCCTGGACCCACTGGTCCTGGAAGACCAAACGGCGCACCTCGGGAAGGACCGCCAGGGCCCTGGGGTTGGCCGCATCGTGCGGACCGCCGGCCCAGATCGTGTCCTCGTTCAACTGCAGGCGCTCGGCGTCGGGGTTGCCGAAGACCATGGCTCCCAGCCGGCCGTTGCCCAACGGCAGCGCTCGCAGCCAATCGCTGCCCGCCGGCTCGTCGTACCAGAGCGCCAGGTCGTTGACCGCCTGAACCTCCGGTGGCGGGGTCGACGAGGCCCGTGCGGCCGCAGTCCACTGCAGCGGCAGAAGCAGAGCTCCCGCACCCGCCGCGCCGAGCTTGATGGCTTGCCTTCTGGTGAGGTCTGGCATCTCGGTCCTCCATTGGACGTCGTCAACGCGAGCGGCCTGCACCGCACCGGTTCGACCAGGAGCCCGACCTCGAAGGAGCCACGACCACGGGTCAGGCGCGTCGAACGGCACGGCAGCTGAGCTAGGGTGGCGGCAAATCTACAAAGATGTGACCTATATCGTCAACCACGGCATCAGATCTGGAGAAATCACTGCCAACCAGGCCGGTTCGCGCCGAAACATCTAATCTTCTTCGCTCTTCATCGAGCCCATCAACCCCGGATGCGCGGCATGCTCCGGGAGCCGCACCCCTACCCCTGCCAGCACCGCGGAACACGCAAAGAGCGCGATACATAAGATGACTCCATCGCGCGCCCTGGGCCATCGCGTTGACGGCGCAAGAAAAGCCCTCGTATACTGCACAAGTCATCTGATCTTTGGTCGAGATTGGCGAGGGCCCCTATGCCGCAGATCACCGCCGTCACTGTCGAGGACGTCCGCTTTCCCACATCGCTGACGGGCGACGGTTCGGATGCGATGAACAAGGACGGCGACTACTCGGCGGCCTATGTCGTGCTGCACACCGACAGCAGCGACACCACGGGTGTCCCGCTCGCCGGCCACGGCCTGACCTTCACGATCGGCCGAGGGAACGACATCGTGGTGGCCGCCGCGGTCCAGCAGGCAACCAGGCTCATCGGCTGGGACCTCGACGAGATGGCCATCGACATGGGCGGGGTCTATCGGTTCCTCACCTCCGACTCCCAACTGCGCTGGCTGGGCCCGGAGAAGGGCGTCGTGCACCTCTCGCTCGCGGCGGTCCTGAACGCCTCGTGGGACCTCGTCGCCCGTCGGGCGGGCAAACCGTTGTGGAAGCTCCTGACCGACATGACTCCCGAACAGCTCGTCGCCGTCGCGGACCTGCGGTATCTCTCCGACGCCCTCACCCGAGACGAGGCGCTGGAGATCCTCCGGGCCAAGGAGGCGACGAAAGGCGATCGACTGGCCGAACTCGCCCGCACGGGCTATCCCGCCTACACCACATCGGCGGGCTGGCTCGGGTACGACGACGACAAGCTGCGCCGGCTCTGCCAGGAGGCCGTCGACGCCGGCTACGGCTACATCAAGCTCAAGGTGGGCGCCGACCTCGACGACGACATCCGGCGTTGCTCCATCGCACGCGAGATCATCGGCGACGAACGCAAGCTGATGATCGATGCGAACCAGGTCTGGGACGTCGGCCAGGCCATCGACTGGGTCCGTGCGCTGGCCCGGTTCGAGCCACTCTGGATCGAGGAGCCAACCGGTCCTGACGACATCCTCGGCCACGCGGCCATTCGCCGTGCCGTCGCACCTATCGGGGTCGCCACTGGCGAACACTGTCACAACCGGGTCATGTTCAAGCAGCTGTTCCAGGCCGAGGCCATCGACTTCTGCCAGCTCGACACCGGGCGTCTGGCCAGTATCAACGAGATCGTCGCCGTCCTTCTCCTGGCGGCCAAGTTCGGCGTGCCGGTCTGCCCGCACGCCGGCGGCGTCGGCTTGTGCGAGATGGTCCAGCACATCGCGGTGCTCGACTACGTCGCCGTCTCCGGCGATCTGACCGACCGCGTCACGGAGTTCGTCGACCACCTGCACGAGCACTTCACCGACCCCTGCCTGGTGAGCGACAGCGGCTCCGGGACGGCTTACGTCCTTCCGCGGGAGCCTGGCTACTCGACGAGGATGTGGCCGGAGTCGGTCGACCGGTACCGATTCCCCGACGGGAACTACTGGGCGACGGCAGCGGCGACACCCGCGCTCACGAGCGGCGGGGCGCCCGCCGCCGCAGCGCTCTAGGAACATACTCGTGTCATGTCCCGGACCGAAGAAGTCGTCGACGGCATCAAGCGGATGATCCTCGAGGGTGCGCTGCGCCCGGGCGACCGACTGCCGATCGAGAAGGAACTCGCCGAGGTCCTGGGCGTCTCGCGGGGTCCGCTGCGTGAAGGTGTGTCCGCGCTGTCGATCCTGGGCATCCTCAACACGCGCCAGGGCGACGGCACCTACGTCACGAACCTCGATGTGACCCGTCTGCTCGCCCCGATGGGCTTCGTCGTCGACATCCATGGCGACCTCGCCGCTCAGCACACCCACGCAGTCCGTCGTCTGCTCGAGTGCGAGGCTGCGCGCCTTGCCGCCACCAGGATCACGGACGACGCGCTGCAGGAGGCCGCGGAGCTGCTCGACGAGGCGGCCCGCATCGTCGGACAGGAACCTCAGCACCACGAGCGTCTCATCGAGACCGACATCGCCTTCCACCGCATCATCGCGGTCCACAGCGACAATCCCGTTCTCGTCGGACTGGTCGAGGCCTTCGCCGGCCGTACGGTCCGTGGTCGGCTCTGGCGCAGCCTGCACGAGGAGGGCGCGGACCGGCGCACCCACGAGGAGCACGTCGCGATCCTGCGCGCCCTCGAGGCACGCGATCCCGAGGCTGCGCGCATCCGGATGGCCAACCACCTGATCGGCGTGGAGGAGTCGTTGCATGGCCGCCCTGAGGACGGCGACCCACTGGCCGCGCCAGACGCCGGCTGATCCACGCTCACATGCCGCCGTCGTTCAGCAGGTTCGCCGTGCGCAACGCCTCCCAGAGATCGCCCGGAACGTTCACCCGGGCGCGGCGCAACGTCTCGCGCACCTGGCTAGCGGTGCGCAGGCCGACGACGGTCGAGACGACCGCCGGGTGCGCCCGCACGAACGCCAACGCCGCTTCCGGCAGTGTGACACCGTAGGCGTCGCACACCTCGGCGATGGCGCGCACGCGCTCGACGAGCTGCGCGGGCGCCTGCTGGTAGTCGTAGGTGGCAGCAGCCGGAGGACGTTCGCTCGCGAGAAGTCCGGAGTTGTACACGCCCGCGATCACCACCCGAACGCCACGATCGGTCGCAGCGGGCAGGAGATCCGCGAGTGCGCCCTGCTCCAGAAGGGTGTAGCGGCCGGCGCACATCACGAGGTCGATGTCGGTCTCGCGAACGAATCGGGCCAGCATCGCCGACTGGTTCATGCCGGCGCCGATGGCGCCGACCACGCCCTGATCTCGCAATTCGATCAGCGCCGGGACGGCCGTCTCGACCGCCTGGTCCCCATAGTCGTCGGGGTCATGCAGGTACACCACGTCGACGCGGTCCAGGCCGAGACGGGCAAGACTCGACTCCAAGGAGCGCAGGATGCCGTCGCGGCTGAAGTCCCAGACTCGCCGGTGGTCAGCGGGGACGTCGAAGCCCTCGGAGTCGCGTAGGTGCGCGGTCGCCGGCGACGGTTCGAGGAGCCGGCCGACCTTCGTCGAGACGACGAACTCGTCGCGGGGACGCCACCTGAGCGCCTGCCCCAGGCGCCGTTCGGACAGGCCAAGCCCGTAGTGAGGGGCCGTGTCGAAATACCGGATGCCCGCGTCCCAGGCGGCGTCCACGGCTGCGACGAACTCGTCGTCGGATGTCGCGCGGTAGAGGTTCCCGCCTTGTGCGGCTCCAAAGCCCAGGTCGGTGAGCGCGAGGGCAGGTCTTCTCACCGGGCGCAGGCTGTTCATCCTCTTTCCAGTCCGTAGACGCGGCGTGCGGTCGAATGCCAGATCAACGCCCGCGTCGTCTCATCGCACTCCTCGAGCAGCTCCGTCAGCGTCGAGACCCACCCCCGATAGGAACTGGCGAGCAGACACACCGGCCAGTCCGAGCCGAACATGAGCCGGCGCGGTCCGAATGTCTCGAGTGCGGTACTCACAGCGGGCCGCAGTGTCGAGGGCGTCCACGCCGACCAGTCGGCTTCGGTGACCAGCCCGGAGAGCTTGGCCGTGGTGTTGGGCAGCCGGGCCAACTCGGCAAGATCACGCGCCCAGTCGTCGAGATCGCCACCTCGGATCGCAGGCTTGCCGAGGTGGTCCAGAACGAAGACGACCTCGGGCAGCTCACGCGCGAGGCGTATCGCTCCCGGCAACTGGTGATCACGGACCAGCAGGTCGAACACCATGCCGGCAGCTCCTACCGCGGCAATGCCCCGACGCACGTCCGCGCGATCCAAGAAGCTCGGATCGGCCTCGTCCTGTACCAGATGACGAATACCGACCAGCCGGTCACCGCCGGGGGCGTCGCGGAGGCGATCGAGGCGCTCCGCAATATCGGCGGCGGTCAGGTCCACCCAGCCCACGACACCACCGACGAGCCAGCTCCCTGATGCGAGGGCCAGAAGTTCCGCCGTCTCCGACTCCGAAGCGATGGACTGGACCACCACCGTCTCCATGACGCCCTCGTGGCTGGCCTCGGCAGCCAGGTCATGGTGGCCGAAGTCGGCGTCGATCGCCGCCATGACCACCGGGTCGATCCACGTCTGGGGATGGCGCGCGCGTGACCAGAGATGGTGATGGGCGTCGACGATCGGCCGCTGGGCCACGAGCGTGTCCCCCATCAGCGGCCCAGCCAACCGCCGTCGACAGGTAGGACGACGCCGTTCACGTAGTCCGATGCCTGCGACGAGAGGAACACCGTCGCGCCGCCTATGTCGTCGGCCTGTCCCCAGCGACCGGCTGGGATGCGCACCAGGATGGATTGGTTCCGCTCGCGGTCCTCCTGCAGGGCCCGGGTGTTGTCCGTCGCGATGTATCCCGGCGCGATCGCGTTGACGTTGACTCCGTGCGCCGCCCATTCATTCGCCAATGCCTTCGTCAACCCCGCCACGCCCGACTTGGAGGCGGTATAGGAAGGAACGTTGATGCCACCCTGGAAACTCAGCAGCGACGCCGTGAAGATGATCTTCCCGCGGCCGCGTCTCACCATTTCGCCACCTAGTTCCCTGCTCAGCACGAACTGGCTGGTGAGGTTGACCTCGATCACGTGGTTCCAGAGGTCGTCCGGATGCTCGGCGGCCGGCTTGCGGGCAATGGTGCCGCCGTTGTTCACGAGGATGTCGATCGGTCCCAGCGACCGCACGTCGCGGATCAGCTCATGGACGGCGGCGCGGTCTCCGAGATCGGCTCGCAGCGAGGAGAACTGCCGCCCGGCGGCGCGAACCCTTCGCTCGACCTCGCTGCCGTCCGACTCGAGCTGGGCGGAGACGCCGATGATGTCGGCACCGGCGACCGCCAGTGCTTCCGCCATCGCCAGCCCGATGCCGCGGCGGGCACCCGTCACGACGGCCACTCGGCCGGAGAGATCGAAGGAAGCCGTCACCGTAGGCCCTCCTGCCACTCGATCAGAACCTTCATGACGCTGCCGCGGCTCTCCAAGGCCTCGAACGCCGCGTTCACCGAGTGGACCGACTCGATACGGGTGATCAGCCGCTCCGCCGGAATCGCCCGCGAGGTGACCAGGCGTATCGCTTCGGTCATGTCCTCGCGCTGGTAGAGACGGGCGCCGAACAACTCCAGCTCGCGCCAGAAGTACCGATGGAGGTCGAGCTCGCGTGGCTGCGTATGGATCGCCACCATGACGAGGCGACCCCGTGCGGCCAGGACCTCCACGGCCGTCGACACGCCGCCTGCCGAGCCGGACACCTCGAACGCGATGTCGGCGCCGGCACCGGTCGTGCGTTCGTCGATCAACGCGACGACGTCATCGCTCGACGGGTCGACCGTCTGGATTCCGATGTCGCCGGCGACACCGCGCCGGTAGGGGTCGGGTTCGGCGAGGAGGACGCGTGCACCGCGTCCCTGCGCCACCGCGGCGATCAGGACGCCGACGGGGCCCCCGCCGATCACGACGACGTGATCGTCCTCGCCGACGCCCGCTCGGCGGACGTCGTGAACGGCGACCGCCACCGGTTCCGTCAGAGCGGCGTGGTGGAGCGGTAGTTCGTCCGGGAGCGGGATGACGAGATCGGCGGGAACGGTCCAGGATGCCTGCATCGCGCCGGGCGAGTCGATGCCGAGGAAATTCATGGCATGGCAGACGTGTGAATTCCCACGCCGACACGCGGGACACTCGCCACAGAACCTCGTGGGCATCACCGTGACGGCCTCGCCGACGGCCAAGCCCTCGACATCGTCGCCGATCGCCGCGACGCGGCCGGACATCTCATGCCCGATGACTGCCGCACTGCCGACCCGAGCGTCCATGTGACCGTGGTAGATGTGCAGATCAGTGCCGCAGATCCCGGTGTAGGCCACATCGATGCGGACCTGTCCCGGACCTGGCGGTTCGACGTCGCGCTGCTCGATCTCGAGCGTCCGCGCACCGCGATAGACCACCGCCGTCATCGATCCTCCTTCTCCGTGACGAGCGAACCGGTCATCGCCGCCACCAGCTCGTCCGTCGTGACCTCGTCCGCACGGAACCTGGCCGCGCGCCGGCCGAGCCGCAGAACCTCGACCCGGTCGGCGATCTCGAGGACCTGGGGCATGTTGTGGCTGACGAGTACGACCGACATTCCCGCGTCGCGGGCGCGCCGGACGACGTCGAGTACGCGCTCGGTCTGCACGACGCCGAGAGCGGCGGTGGGCTCGTCGAGGATGACCACACTGGTCGCCCAGATGATGGCCCGGGCGACGGCGACGCTCTGCCGCTGACCGCCTGACAGCATCGCGATCGGAGTCGTGACTCGAGGGATCCGCACGCCCAGCTGGCTCAGCGCCTCGGCCGCCCCGCGCCGCATCGCGCGTTTGTCGAGCAGGCCGAGGCGTCCCAGCGGCCCGGTGCGCAGGATCTCGCGGCCCAAGTAGAGGTTCGCGGCGACACTCAGGTCGTCGGCGACGGCAAGATCCTGGTACACGGTCTCGACGCCTGCCTGCCTGGCGTCGACGGGTGTCGAGAACCGGACGGGCCTGCCACCCACCAGGAGTTCGCCCTCGTCCGGCGCGTGTACACCGGACAGGGTTTTGATCAAGGTACTCTTGCCCGCTCCGTTGTCGCCGATGAGCGCGACCACCTCGGCCTTGCGCACGGTGAAGTCGGCGCCTCGCAGCGCTTCGACGTGGCCGAAACGCTTGACGATCCCGCGCGCTTCCAGGACCGGCGCCTCGGCGGTGACGTCGCGCGGATCTACACTCCGCTCGGTCTCCGGTGCCGTACTCATCCGACCGGCGGGTTGTCGCAGCTGGGCTCCAGAATCGCCTGGGCTTCCTCGGTGTCGACGTTCTCCTGGGTCAGGAACGTGACCCCCGTGTCGGCGGATTCCAGGGGCGAGCCCTCGCGGAGGTGCTCCACCATGTTCTGCACGCCGAGGTAGCCCATGTTGAACGGGTTCTGCACCACCAGTGCCGAGATCTGGCCGCTGCGCAGACCCGCCACCTCGTCCGGTGCCGCGTCCCAGCCGATGATGACAATCTCACCGGAACGCCCGGCAGCCTCGACGGCCTGGGCGGCGCCCAGGACGCTCGGCTCGTTGGCGGCGAAGATCCCCGCGAGGTTCGGATTGGCGGTCAGGATGTCCTCCGTGACCCGGCGGGCCTCGTTGACGTCGCTGTGGCTGGGCTGCTGACCGACGAGTGTGAGGTTGTCGTGCTGCCCGAGCCCTTCGGTGAAGCCCTCGACCCGCTCGGTGTTGGTCTGCGAGCCAGGCTGGAACTCGATCAGCGCGACCTCATGCTCTCCTGCACCGAGCTCTTCGGCCAGCAGGTTCGCCGCCTCGACTGCCGCCGCACGGTTGTCCGTGGCGTACAGCGGCACGTCTTCTGGCTGGGGGTCGGTGCCGGAGTCGATCATCGCGACCGGGATTCCGGCGTCGAGGGCTCCCTGGGTCGCCGGCGCCAGCGCCGTGGAGTCCGTGGCGGCGTAGACGATCCCGTCCACCTGCCTGGTCACGAAGTTCTGGACCAGGTTGACCTGCCCCTCGACGTCGGTCTCGGCGGTCACGCCGTCCCACTCCACGGTGACGTCGCCGGCAAGCTCGGCGGCGCACTCGGCACCGGCGCGAACCGTGTTCCAGAACTCGTGTCCGACCGCCTTGGGGAGTACGGCCAGTTCCAGGGGCCCGCTCGCCGCCGTCGGTTCGCCCGTTGCCGCGGCCTGGTCGTCGGATCCGTCGCGGACCTCGACTCCGCTGCAGGCGGCAAGGACGGCCGTGGCGACGACGGCGGCGAGGACGGAGCCGCCGCGGCGCTGACGCGTGGTTGCGCGCCGGTTGGAAGTGGTGCTGGGAGCCATCACTGTGTCCTTTCTGGTGCGGATCGTCATGGGACCGGAGGGCGTCAACCTCGTGACTCCAGCCGGCGGCGGCGGTACTGATCGAAGTAGACGGCGGCCCAGATGATCAGGCCGACGATCACCATCTGGTAGTGGATGCTGATGTCCAGCAGCACGGCGCCGTTGCGCACGAGCGCGATGAGGAAGGCGCCGATGAGTGTGCCGATGATCCGGCCCTGGCCACCGAAGAGGCTGGCTCCCCCGATCACCGCCGCGGCGATGACGTCGAGCTCCAGCGCGATGCCGTAGTTCGGCTGGCCGGAGTTGACGCGGGAAGCGGCGATCATGCCGCCGAGGCCGACGAGTACGCCCGCGAGCACGTAGACGGCCGTCAGGTGCCGCCCGACGGGGATCCCAGAACGGCGCGCCGCTTCGAGGTTGGATCCCATCGCGTAGGTGTACTGACCGAAGCGCGTCTGTGCGAGGAGGAAAGCGACGCCCACGGCGACGACGCCAGTGAGCACCACGGCGAACGGGATACCGAGGATCTGCCCGTTGCCGAGGAGCTGGAACGACTCCGGCAGGCCGTAAACACCGACCGCACCGGTGACGATGAAGACGAGGCCGCGAGCGGCCGACATGGTGCCCAAGGTCGCGATGAACGGCGGAATCCTCGCGACTGTCACCAGCAGGCCGTTGACCAGGCCGGCCAGTGCGCCCACCGCGATGGCGACCGCGGTCGCGGCCCAGATCGAGAAGCCGAGGTCACGCACCGTGATGGCGCCGACCACGCCCGCAAGCGCGGCGACGGATCCGACGGAAAGGTCAATGCCCTTCGTGATGATCACCATCGTCTGCGCCGTGGCGATGATCGCGATGACAGCGGTCTGAGCACCGATGTTGAAAAGATTGTCGGCCGTCAAGAAATGCGGACTGGCGAAGCTCAACGCCACGAACAGCACGACGAGTGCGGCAGCTGCGGTGAACTCCGAGAGAGCGTTCGACAGCCGCTCCCGCATCCAGTCTCCGGGCCGAGCCGGCAGGTCGGCCGTGGGATCGACAGTGGTCATCGCCGGATCGACCCTCCCCCGGCTGCACCGGGCGTCGAATGCGAATCCCCAGGAACGAACGGAGTGCTCACGAGGAACCGGGCCTCCTCTGAACTCATGTCGCCAGTACCGTTGCGACAGGGTGATAGATCTGATGTTTAGCGCGAGTAGGCGATACCTTGCCACGCCCGGGCATCCGTTGCCAAGGGGTTACCAGCATGTTTTGAGATGGACTGACGATACGCAGTCCCGATTCATCAGATCCAGCGACGCAGCAGCGACCGGCGCCGACGCAGGCGCGGCTGACCGTGTCGCGATAGCCCGCAGGCGAGCGCCCGGCCGTTCGGACCACAGACGGACGACCCCCGCTCGAGCAGCAGTTCGTCTGATGTTCGACGGTGATACAGGGCCGCCCGCGTGACACCCACGCCTTCGATCGTGAACCGTCGATGCCGCGCACGCCGAGCCGGCTGGCAGCTGGCCACAGATTTGCGGTATCTCGAGCGACACCGGCATCACGCCAGCCAGCCAGGGTGGCCCATCCTCAGATGGTCGACGACGTAAGAGTGACCCGCATCTTCGACGCGGTTGCGACACAGTTGGCGTGGGCGAGGCTCACCAGCGCGTGCCCAGGCCTGTACGTCAGTGGGATTCGCGGGGCAGAGCAGCGCCCGGCGGGAGCCGACCTCGAGGTCGTTGGCGCAACGGCCACGACGGGACGCTGTGCGCCCGATGGCAGCAATTCGGCAGGCCAGGCGGGATCGTCAACTGGCGCACCACGACGAACGTGGGCGTGCGACCTGGTCACCAGCGCAGCTCCGAGTCGAGCCTCGGCAGCGCGCGGTCGACCTCAGATCGCGGCCCTGCGTAGGTCAGTCCGCCTCGGCGCGGACGGGACCGGTCGACGAGCGGAGGCGGATCTCGGGCTCGATGAGGATCTCGGTGTCGTCGACTTCACGGTTGGAGATCAGGGACGTCGTGAGGCGCCCGACATGCTCGGCGATCCGCTCGAGGGGCTGCCGTACGGTCGTCAGCGGCGGAGCCGTGTAGTCGAGGAGCGGGGAGTCGTCATAGCCGATCACCGACACGTCGCGGGGAACGGCCAGGCCTGCCCGTTCGACCGCGCGGTACGAGCCGAGCGCCATCTCGTCGCTCGACGCCACGAGCGCGGTCGCGCCCTGGGCGAGCAGCACCGACGCCGCCTGATGGCCGCCCTCGGCATTGAAGTGGTTGCGGACGACGAGATCCTCGGAGCTGTCGATGCCGCGCCGCTTCATCGCGTCGATAAACCCCTCGACGCGACGGTCCGCGGGGGTGTTCCCGACCGGGCCGGCGAGCAGCCCGATGCGGCGGTGGCCGAGATCGTGAAGGTGGCCGACCGCAAGCTCCGCTGCGCGCCAGTCGTCCGTCGAGACGACCGGCGCGTCGGACTCGGGGAATCCGCCGTTGATGCTCACGTACGGAATGCCACGTGAGGCGATCAGCTGAACGACGCGGTGGTCGGCGTTGCGGAGCGTGTTGCTCGACGACAGGAAGATGATCGCGGCCACGCCCGAGTCCATGAGCGCCGCGACGTAGTCGCGTTCTTGAACGCTTCCGGGATAGACGGGACAGATGATCGTTTTGAGGCCGTACGGATTGAGGACGTTCTCGATGCGCTCCGCCTGGCGGGCGAAGATCGGGTTGGACAGATTGGGCGTCAGCAGGAGGACGAGCTCGTTCGTCATCGGCCGCTCGTACCCGACCTGGCGCAGTGCGTCCTCGACTGCTTGCCGGGTGGCGGAGGAGACGCCGTACTTGCGGTTCAGGACGCGGCTGACGGTGGCCTCGCTGACCTCCGCGAGCTGTGCGACGACCGCCAGACTCGTCGTGCCCTGCGGTGCGCGGGAGCGCCGCTTCACCGTCTCGTCATTCGCATCTGTGCGCCCCATGGCTCTCCCCTCTGAACCGTACTGCCCCGGCGCGCTATTGCTTCACCGAACCTGCCAGGAGTCCCGCCACGAAGTGACGCTGCAAGAAGAGGAACAGCAGCAGGACCGGGGTGATCGAGACGAGGGTACCGGTCAGCAGCGCCCCGTAGTCGGTGGAGCTCACGCCCTGGAGCGACGCGAGCGCCACGGGCACGGTGTAGGCGTCCTGCGTGCGCAGCACGACCAGCGGGTACACGAAGTCGTTCCACTGCCCGAGGAACAGGAAGATCGAGCAAGCCGCGAGCGCCGGGCGCACCGTCGGCAGCACGATCTGCACGAACGTGCGGAACTCTCCCGCACCGTCAACCCGCGCGGCCTGGATGAGTTCGTCCGGCACGGACAGCATCGTCTGGCGCATGAGGAAGATGCCGAATGGCACCGCCAGGCTCGGCAGGATCAGGGACTGGTACGAGTTCAACCACTCGAACGTGACCATCATCTGGAACAGCGGCACGAGGGTGACCTGCGATGGCAGCGCGAGCGAGGCGATGATGACGACGAACATCGCGTTGCGCCCCGGGAAGGTGAACTTCGCGAAGGCGTAGCCCGCCGCGGTGCAGATGAAGACGCCGAGCACGGTGGAGACAGTGGACACGATGAGCGAGTTGCGGAGGGCGTCGGCGAATCCGCTGGATCCGAAGAGGGTGACGAGGTTCTCCCAGAAGTGACCGCCCGGGAGGACGTTCGGCGGGGTGGTAAAAATGTCCCTGGTCGGATGCGTGCTCGCGACGATCAGCCACAGGAACGGCGCCACCATCACCAGGGCGCCCAGCGCAATGAAGGTGGTCAGGAATACGCTGAGCGAGCGCTCGCGCGCACGATGCGAGCGTCCGGACAGAACGTGGGGGGTCATGGCTGCCTCCTCCTCAGGACGAACCCCTGGCCCACCGCGATCACCACGACAATCAGGGTGAGCGCGTAGCCAATGGCTGAGGCGTAGCCGAAGTCGAAGTACTGGAAGGCGTTCTGGTACAGGTACAGGCCGATCGTGAGGGTGGCGTTGTTCGGGCCACCGTTGGTGAGGACGTACGGCTCGTCGAACAGCTGCAGGGTGCCGATGGTCGACAGGACGACCGTGAGCACGATCGCCGGGCGCAGCCCGGGGAGCGTGACGTGCCAGAACTGCTTGCGCCGGTTCGCGCCGTCGACGGCGGCGGCCTCGTACAGCTCCTGCGGGATCGACTGCAGCTGTGCGAGGTAGATGACCGCGTTGACGCCGATGTAGTGCCACGTCAGCGCCAGAATGATCGACACCTTCGCCCAGAAGGGGTCGGCGAGCCATGAGATGCGGGGCAGTCCGACGGACGTGAGCAGGTAGTTGACGAATCCGTTGTCGTAGTTCAGCAGTGCGGAGAAGAGGACGCCGTAGGCCACCAGCCCCATCACGATCGGCACGAAGTACGAGACGCGCAGCAGCCCCCGGCCCTTCAGGAGCATCGAGTTGAAGGCGACCGCGAGCAGCATGGCGAGCACCAGCATGATCGGGACCTGCACGACCAGGATCTGGAGCGTGTTCTTCAGCGCGATGCGGAACAGGGGGTCCGACGCCAGCCGGATGTAGTTGTCGAGCCCGGCGAAGGTCTGCTGGCCGCCTTCGTTGGTGGTGAAGCTCAGGTATAGGGCATACAGAACGGGATAGGCCTTGAACCCGACGAACAGGACCAGCACGGGCGCCAGGAACGCCAGCGGGACCAGCATCGCGCGGGCGCGCCGCGAGGGGCGCCGACGTGTGGTCGTCGTCACCGTCGTCGTCATGGTCGACGTCATCGCTTCTCGTTTCGGAGTGCGGGCACGGGCGTCGGCGCGTGCCCGCACCGAGCGGCAGTCGTCGCTACTGGGCGACCTCACGGCCGGTCTGCTGCTTCAGCAGGTCGGCGGCGCCGTCGAGCGCTTCCTCCGGGTCCGCCCCGCTGAGCAGCACCTGCGTCTGGGCGTCGGTGTACGCCTTGAGCGCCTGCGCATAGTCCGCGGTGTAGTAGTCCGGCGGCGTGTCCTCGCTGAGCGCCTCGACGAACAGCTGGTTGACCAGCTCGCCCTCGAAGTACTCGTTCGGCGCGGTGAACGCCTCGGTCTCCCACATGGGTCGGTAGCTCGGGAACAGACCGGCGCCCTCGTAGACGAGCTCCTGGCCCTCGAGGGTCGCCATGGAGAACTTCACGAATTCCCACGCGGCTTCCTTGTTCGGGCTCGAGTTCGCGATCGAGAGGAAGGTGCCTCCGGCCGAAGCTGCGGTGTAGCCGCCTTCGGCCATCGCCGGCGGGCGCCGGACCGCCCACGCACCGGACAGATCGGGCGCGTTCTCCGGGAACACCCCGGCCATCCACGACGCCGACGCGAGCAGAGCGGTGTTCGCCTCGCCCTTGACCTGGGTCATCAGGTTGTCCCACCCACCTGGGATGTCGGCGATCACGCCGGCATCGTTGGCACGCCTGATGAAGTCGAGCGCCTCGACGCTTCCCTCGTCGCTCAATGCGATCTCACCGTCCTCGTTGAAGAAGAAGGTGCCCTGGAGCCGAGCGAGGATCTGCCAGAGGTTCGCCGAGTCGGCCTGTGAGGCGGCTTTGTCCATCGCGAACAGGAAGGTGCCGGTCTCCTCCTTCAGGCGGATTCCGGCCTCGAGCAGCTGGTCCCAGGTCGCGATGGCGTCCATGTCCACGCCGATCTGCTCGAACAAGTCCTTGCGGTAGAAGACGACGTTCGTATTGACCTCGTAGGGGATACCGAAGACCTCCCCCGAGGCGTTCTGGGCGCTGCCGAACAGGCTGGTCGGGAACTCCGGCGCCAGTTCGTCGGCACCGAGCTCGCTCAGGTTGGCGAACCCGTCGGGGAAGGTCTCGATGTAGTTGCCCATGTAGTCGACGCCGACGTTCATGATGTCGGCCAGACCACTTCCACCCGCGGCCATGCCAGTCGTGATCTTGTCCCAGATCGCCGGGTTGCCGACGTTCTCCACCTCGATGGTGATGCCGGGGTGCTCTTCCTCGAAGGCGGGGATGGCCGCCTCCAGCCCCTCACCGGGCTGGTCCCACGTCCACACCGTGAGCGTGACGTCTCCGCCGCCGCCCCCGGAATCGGACGCGTCGGAGCCGCACGAGGCGAGCACCCCGGCGACGAGCGTTCCCCCCAGCGCGAGCGCTCCGGCCCTCAGCCGAGCATGCCGGGCGCTTGGTGCCGATGACCTCATCGTCCTCGATCCTCTCTGATCCGCGTGAGACAGGGTGCCGGCCGGCAGGCTAACAAAGTTACTCTTCACTTGCAGAATTCCATTGCAAGTTTGCATACTCTAGCCAGGCGACGACCCGGCACGCAAGGGATCGGCGCGCGATGCACTGTCCCGCTCACCGCCCGCGAACGAGGGAGCATCAACCCGCGATGACCGCATCCGCCCTGCCGGCCTCGGCGACGCCGCTCACGCCGACGAGCGACCGGACCTGGACCGTCTCCGCCTCCGGGGAGAACGCCATCGAGCTCGTGTTCCCGGCCGGCCCCGCGTTCGTCCGTGACGGCGTCGATGAGCTCTTCGTACTACCCAGCGACACGGAACACCGCGACCTCACCGGTCGCGGAGGGTGCTGGATCCTGCCGGCGGCACCGGCCGGCAATGACCCCGCATGGCTCGTCGAGGCCGATGGGCCGATCCGTATGCGTCTGGACGGCGACGTGTGCCGAGTGAGCGTGCTGTCCGAATCCGCGTGCCTCACCCGCCATCGCGCGCGTCCGCACGCCGACGTCGACGGAAGCGGCTACACCCTCGACCTACCGGGTGCAGACGTACTCGCGGACGCACTCGCCGGCTTCTACTGGGGGACGATGCTGCCCTCGGTGGTCGAGCGCACGACCGCCGCCCACTACGCGGACGCCGACGGGTTCGTCGTCAGCACGCTCGCCGACAAGTACCTCGGCACGTACCCCGACGTCGACCACGAGTTCCAGATCAAGGGGCGGTTGGCCGCGGGCAGCCGACTCGACCTCGACGTGGTCCGGCGGATGATCGAACTCCAGCTGCGGTTGATGCGAGAAGATCCGGCTCAGCTGTGGCGCGATCCCTGCGCGGTGCAGCCCACCGGAACGCGCGAGTATCACGTCCGCCGCAACAGCATGGACCGCACCGCGAACGCCGTCATGTTCCTCGTCACCGGCAACGTCGAGGTCATCGAGTCGATCTGGCTCTACATCGCGCGAACGAGCGACATCGGCTGGCTGCGCACGCACATCGCTGACATCGAGGGCGCCGCCTCCGGCATCGAGGTGCACATCGACCCGCGCGGCCGGCTCTGGGGCGACGTGTACTACGAGGATCAGGTGATCAAGGACGGCCGCGAGACCATGGCGCAAGCTCTCGCTGTGCGCTCGTTCGACCTGCTGGCACAGCTCGAGGACCTGCTGGGTCGCGCCGAGCCCGCTGAGCGCTACCGCGCGGTGCGCGACCGCCTGAGCGCGTCGCTTCGAGAACCTCTTCCGGGCGGGTGGTGGGATCCAGAGGAACGCCGGTTCGTCGACTGGATCGACCGCTCGGGACAGGTGCACGACCACATCCATCTTCTCGCCAACATCCTCCCCGTCCTGGTCGGAGCAACCGACCAGGAGCAGGAGCGCGAGGTCAAAGACCTGGTCGACCGGGAGCTGGCCGAGTTCCAGCGCTTCCCGACGTTCCTCGCCGCACGCATCGCGGACTACACCGACAGCGAGATCGGCGACGGCGGACCGTACGATCTGTGTGCGGCTGGCCGCTACTGGTGCTGGGACGCCGCCTTCTGGGCGTGGCGCAATGACGGCCGCAGGCTGCTCGACCAGCTTGAGCGCGTCGCCCGCCAGGCCGCCGAGGACGACCACATCATGGGCGAGCGCTACGACATGGACCACGTGTATTACGTGGACGGCTCGCCGTGGCACGGGGCCGCGCACTACTACGAATACCCCTGCGTGTTCACCTGGGTCCTCCTGCACGAGTACCTGGGCCTCCGGTTCGCCCTGGACGCGGACCTGGTGGTGGCGCCCCGGCTGACCGGGCACGGGTCGGTCACCCTTGAGCAGGCCGCCTATCGAGTGCGCTACCGATGGACGTCGGACGGCTTCACCCTCGACAACCTCGCCGACGCGACGCGCACCTTCCGCCTCGACCTGACCGGCCTCTACCCCGGATCCACTCTCATCGTCGATGGGGCGGCCGAGGCCTATGACGGCGCACCGATCGCGGTCGCCGCGGCTTCGTCCGTCACCTTGCGCCCCATGGGAGCGACCACGTGACGAACGACCTCCGTATCGATTTGGCCGGGACGCCTTTCAGCCGCCGGGGCTCGTACTTCGCGCTGTCGAAGCTCGACCAACGCCATGCCCGGGGACTCTTCCTCCGCACAGTGCACGGCGGCGTCCGCCAGGCGGAGCTGATGCGCTTCGTCGTCGGCGGCGACGACGCTCCGCTCGCGCGAGTCGAGCCCGGACGGCTGACGCTGCGTGGCGGTGACTCGGAGGTCGAGGTCGCGCTGGAAGGAAGCGGGCGCGCACTCGTGCGCCTCATGAGAGGCACGGTCGTCCTCGAGGCTCAGGTGCTGTCACAGTACGACGTTGTTCTCCAGGAGAGCGCCGGCGTCTGGCGGTTCATTGCGAGTGGCGCGAACCGGAACTACCGGATCGTCGTGTTCGGCGGCGAGTCTGAGCTCGACACGGGCTGGGACGGTGTGAAGGGCACTGCGACGCGCCTGATCTTACGCGCCGACACCCAGCCTGTGACGGTGACCGTCGACGAGTTCGCGAGCACGCCGCCCGAGATCAGCCGGCCGGATGTCGACGCGGTCATCGCGGACGCCGAGCGCGACTTCGCCGGCTGGGCCGCGCGGCACGGCCATGAGACCGACGACCCCGGGCTGCTCCGCGCCGTCCGTCTCGCCGCCTTCGTCACCTGGGCGGCGCTGGTCCCCGCCGGCGGTGCTCTGCGGCGCGAGTCGATGTTGATGTCGAAGAACTGGATGACGAACGTGTGGGCGTGGGATCACTGCTTCAACGCCCTCGCCCTGTGGCGCGACCCGGATGCGGCGGCCGGCCAGCTGCTGACGCTCTTCGACCATCAGGACGTGCACGGGAGCATCCCCGACTACGTGAACGACCTCGGGATCGAGCCGAACTTCGTCAAACCGCCGGTCCACGGATGGGCGATCGGGTTCCTGCTGGATCGCAACGGCCTCACCCGGGACGCCGTCGAGCAGCTCTACGAGCCGCTGGCGGGCTGGACCCGTTGGTGGTTCGAGTACCGGGTCTACGGGGACGACGGTGTCCCCTCCTACAACCACGGCAACGACTCCGGCTGGGACAACTCGACCGTGTTCGGCGGCGGGGTGCCGGTGCAGAGCCCCGATCTACCGGCGTTCCTGGCGGTGCAGATGACGACCCTCGCGCGCATGGCCGAGCTGCTTGGCCGGGACAACGAGGCCGAGCGGTGGCGGCGCGAGTCGGGGCGGACAATGCGGATGATGCTGGAGCGCTTCTGGACCGGTGAGCGCTTCGTCGCGCGGCACACGCTGACACAGGACCCGATCGAGTCCGACAGCCTACTGACATTCATGCCGTTGGTCCTCGGCGACGACCTCCCCCGAGCCGTGGTCGACCGCTGTGTCGAGCGACTCCTCGACGGCGCCTATCTCACGGTCAACGGACTCGCCACCGAGCCCACCGACAGCGCGCACTACATCCCGGACGGCTACTGGCGCGGCCCCATCTGGGCACCGTCGACGATGCTTCTCGTTGACGGTCTGCACCGGGCCGGACACCGCGATCTCGCCGACGACATCGCCGGACGCTTCGTCCGGATGTGCATACGCCACGGCATGGCGGAGAACTTCGACGCCGTGACCGGCAACGGCCTGCGCGACCTCAGCATGACCTGGACGGCATCGGTATTCCTCACACTGGTAGCCGCACCGGCCACCCACGCCCTGCTCGGCACCGCCACCGCGACCGACTGGGCGACCCACCGATGAGCCCCGTTCCACGCTCGGCGGGCACGACCTCAACCATGACGACGAACCGTCGTGCGTGCTCCGGCGCGATCCAGGAATTCCTGGGTTCACCGGCCGAGTCCTCGGTTGCATCCGCCGGATCGCCCGTGGGGCGGACACCTCGCTGCAGTCGATCGCGCCGTCACCCGGCTGCAGGGAGCCCGTCGCCACTCGACGCTCTTCGTGCTCTCCTCGGCGCCAGCTCGAGCGAAGGGCTGGCGCAACGGGCCAGGAGCGGCACCATTGCTGTCGGCGTTCCAGTGCAAGAACTTCACCTGCGAAGCGGTGTCGATGGGCGTCCGGCCACGCAGCACCACGAAGTCGCAGCCGTCCGGCGCCTGCTCGACGTGATCGGCGAACAAGCGCCGATAGCCGCGTTGCGCCATCGCAGGCGGTGGGCTCCTGTCCGAGCGACGGCGGTCCAACTCGTCGTCCTCGACGTGCAGGACGACCGTCCCGAACGCGGCGCCGCTCATCCGGCCGCCGGAGATGCGCACAACGTCGCGCACCTCCTGCGCCAGCAATTTCTTGGGGATCGGGGAGTTGCCGACCTCAGGCATACCGGCCGCGACCGGGCCGACGCAGCGCAACCCAGCACGTCTTCGGGGTGTACGTCGAGGCGAGGGTCGTCGATGCGGGCGCGAGGGCAAACCATGTCGTCGAAGCTACGGCCCTACGGACCCGCGCACCACGCCACCGTCTCAACCTGGTCCCGGGCCGCAGACCTGGGCGCGCCCTTAGCGCGAGTTCCCGTGGTGGGCCGCCGCCCAGTGACATCGACAGGTGGGCAGACGCTTGGCACATGCGCCGGCACGTCGCCGCTCGGCGGCAGCCGGGCATGCGCAGAACCGGCTGGGCGATGTCAACGCCGCCGTCGGGTTGGCTGCCCCAGCCGTCGGCATGCTGCTGGAATTGGCCGGCACGGGCGTCTACGACAGCTACCGCAGGGTTGGGCTGGCGCGTCGTCGCCAACCTGCCGCCTCGCCTGGGCCGTCACGCTGCCGGCCGCCTTCGTCCTGGCCAGCGCCGCGGCCCTCGCCGTCTGGGCGTCCTCACCACCGGGACGAGGGCCGACACGGTCGTCGCGACCACGTGAATAAGGATGCCGCCGCAAGCAGCAGGACCGCTACTCTCGGGCGAGGCAAGGCCTCTCGCCAGCCATGCAGGACGACAGGCTGACACTTGACATCCGGCGCCGTGCCATCGCCCGCTGCCGTGGCGGTCGACGCCGCCTACTCAGCCTTAAGAGCCGCCTGCCCCTACATGGCCGACGTCGTCATGGGTCTCACAGCAGCCTCCCGACGCCGCTGCCCGACGACATCCATCCGACGTCACCATCCGAGCCCTCACCAACGGCGACTGGACCGAGGTGCGGCGGATCTACCGTGAGGGATCGACACGGCATCGCCACCTTCGAGACGGTGCCATCGAGCACTCGGTTGGCGGCGAACTGGCTCCCCGACCATCGCTGGGTCGCCGAGATCGACGGCGAGGTCGTCAGCTGGACTAGCATCTCACCCGTTCCGACCGTGACTGCTGCTGGGGCATCGGCGAGACCTCCGTCTACGTCGACCCCGAATTCGCGGCCGCGACGTCGGCAAGGACCTCCTACGCCAACAGGTCACCGCCGGCGACAAGGCCGACAGCGCAGGCGTCGCGTCCCTGTGGGAGGGACTGGTGTTCGTGGCACTCACAGCAGCGTCCGCCTCACGAACCTCGCACCCGGTCGCATCCGCGAGACTCTCCTTTTGTGGACCTGAGACTGCACCCGACGGGCTGCCGGTGTCCGGTCCGGACTGGAGCCCCCGGGAGCTTGGGTGCCTTGGCGTGGCTGTAGCGGCCCTGCTGTTGGCCGGTCCGACCTGGATCGTGATCCTGGAGTACCGGAATCCACCACCGTGTGCGCGGTCGTCGTCGCACTGGGCGACCCTACGCTCTGATGCCATGCTGAACCACGAGCGCAGCGGCGTGAAGCGGCCAGCGATGAGCCGGCCTTACCGGCAGCGTCCGGGGATGCCGTCGATGAGTTATGCGCTGGGGCAGCCTTCGGATCCGGCGCTGCTCCCCAGGACGCGGACGGCCGATGGACCGGGTCGTCGCCACCGCCGATCCAGGCTGGCCGAGTGACGCCGGGCAGGAACGCGTTCGTCGCCGCGTTCGGAGGCTGACT
>NZ_QVAI01000036.1 GCF_003427025.1 Jiangella endophytica | reverse complement strand
TTTCGGCAACGCCGTCCAGTTCAACTCCGGAACCGCCCACCAGTACGCCGCGTTGCCGACCGGCGTGGTCAGCGACCTGTCCGGCGACTTCACCATCGCCACCTGGATCAACCGGCCCGCCGCCGGCCAGGAGTGGTCGCGGATCTTCGACTTCGGTTCGGGAACGGGCGTCAACATGTTCCTGACGCCGAACGCAGGCGGGGCTCCGGGCCTGCGCTACGCCATCAAGCCACAGGGCGCCTCCGAACAGCAGGTCAGCTACGACCAGGAGGTCCCCGCCGGGTGGCACCATGTCGCCGTCACCCAGTCCGGTACCACGGGAACCCTGTGGCTCGACGGAGCTGCGGTCGCGACGAACGCGAACCTGACGTTCAAGCCGTCCGCACTCGGGGCGACGACGCAGAACTGGCTGATTCGGTCCCAGTACGCCTCGGATCCGTACCTGAACGCGACGCTCGACGAGTTCCACATCTTCGACCGCGCGCTCACCCAGGCACAGGTCCAGGCGCTGATGGCGGGCCCGGCCGGCGACGAGGGCGGCAACGTCGTGGCCTACGACTTCGACGAGACCGGTGGCGCCGCGATCGTGGACTCGTCGGGTCAGGGCAACGACGCGTCCATCGTGCTGAACGACAACGTCGCGAACTGGACCGACGTCACCGTCGATCTCGAGCCGTCCGAGGGCTCCACCCAGCTCTACCTGGTGTTCCCCGGCGCGGAGGCCAACGTGAACTGGCTGCACCTCAACGCCGGCCCCGGCGTCCAGGTGCCGGCGGTGTCGGCCACCGTGGCGCCGGCCGAGCCGGACGGCCAGGACGGCTGGTACGTGACGGCGCCGGCGGTGACCCTGTCCGCCGACGATCCCGGCGCCTCCATCGAGTACCGCGTCGGCGAGGCGGAGTGGACGGCCTACAGCGGGCCGGTCACGATCGACGAGGACGGCGCACAGGTGGTCGCGTACCGGGCGAGCAACGCGGCCGGGACGTCGGAGACCGGCACGGTCGAGGTGGCGGTCGACCTGACCGCGCCGGAGACCACGGCAACGGCCGAGGGTGATCTCGACGGCGACGTCTACCTGGGGCCGGCGACGCTGACGCTCGCCGCCACGGACGCGGCGTCGGGTGTGGTCGAGACGCACTTCCGGCCGGTCGGCGAGACCGACTACACCGTGTACTCCGCACCGGTCACGCTCGACCCGGCCGCGGTGTACGAGATCGAGTACCGCTCCGCCGACGCCGCGGGCAACGCCGGCGACTGGCAGCAGCTGACGATCGTCGTCGCCGACACCATGGTGATCGTCGGCGGGATCGACAGCGGTGTGGCCAACCGGACCGTCTCGAGCGGGACGACGATCAACGACCTCATCCTCGACGAGCAGCCGTGGAGCAGTCGCGGGGCGTTCCTCCGCCACGTCACCGAGGTCACCCGGCAGTTGCAGGCCGACGGCGTCATCACCGGGCGCGAGGCGAGCGGCATCCAGCGCGCCGCAGCCCAGAGCGACGTGGGGAAGGCCGGACCGCGCCTGCTCCTGGAGTGATGAGCAGGTGAGTGGACCGGGGCCCGGCGCGGCACGCGCCGGGCCCCGAGCCCGTCCGTACCGCCGAGGTCACTCCAGGGCGGCGACCACGCGGCTGGGAGCCGGCCGGCCGAGGTGGCGAGCCATCCAGGTGCTCGTCTCGACCAGGCGGGGCAGCGACACGCCGGTCTCGATCCCGAGGCCGTCGAGCATCCAGACCAGGTCCTCGGTGGCGAGGTTGCCGGTGGCGCTCTCGGCGTACGGGCAGCCGCCGAGCCCGCCAGCGCTGGCGTCGAACGTCGTCACGCCGTGCAGCAGCGCGGCGTGGGTGTTGACCAGGGCCTGGCCGTAGGTGTCGTGGAAGTGCATGGCGAGCACGTCGTCGGGCAGGCCGGCGGCGTTGAACGCGTCGAGCAGCGCCGTGACGTGCCCGGCCGTGCCGACGCCGATGGTGTCGCCGAGGCTGAGCTGGGTGGCGCCCAGGTCGAAGAGCCGCTTCCCGGCGTCGACGACCTGGCCGATCGGCACATCGCCCTCCCAGGGGTCGCCGAAGCACATCGACACGTAGGCACGGACGTCGAGCCCGGCGGCCCGCGCACGGGCGACGACGGGTTCGAACATCGCGAACTGCTCGTCGAGGGAGCGGTTCAGGTTGCGCTGGGCGAAGGTCTCGGTCGCCGACCCGAAGATCGCGACGTGGCGCAGGCCGAGCTCGAGCGCGCGGTCGAGGCCGCGCTCGTTGGGGACCAGCACGGGGAGGTCGCGCCCGGCGTCGCCGAGCGCCGTCATGACCTCGGCGGCGTCGGCCAGCTGCGGCACCCAGGCCGGATGGACGAAGGACGTGGCCTCGACGACGGGCAGCCCGGCGGCGAGCAGCCGGGTGATGAACTCGACCTTGACCTCGGCGGGCACCGTGGTCGCCTCGTTCTGCAACCCGTCGCGCGGGCCGACCTCGTAGATCGTGACCCGGGCGGGCAGGCCGGCGGCCGGGACCAGCTGCGGGCTACGCATCGGCGTCGCCGCCCTCCGGCTCGGCCGACACCGTGGCGACCGGGTGCCTGAGCGGCACCTGGTCACCAGCGGCCACCCCGACGGCGGTGACCACCCCGGTGAGCGGCGCTCTGAGCGGCAGTTCCATCTTCATCGCCTCCATCACGGCGAGGACGTCACCGGTCGCGACCGAGTCGCCGGGGGCGACGTTCACCGCGACGACGGTGCCGGGCATCGGCGCCGTCACCGTGCCGTCGCCGTCCTGTGCCGCTTCGGCCGGGGCGAACGCGTCGGGCCGGTCGAAAACGAACGTGTGGCCGAGGTGCGCGACCTCCACGGCGTGTGGTCCGGCGTGCACCACGGCCTCGTGCGCGACGCCGTCGATCTCGAGCCGGATCGGGTCGTCGTGGTCCCCGGCGGCGAGCGGGCGGACGGCGTGCTCGTCGACGCCGCCGGCGGTGACGCGGTGCACCTGCCCGGCCAGCTCGACGATGACCGGCGCGCCCGGCCCGCCGAGTCGCCAGCCGTCGCCCGCGCCGAACGGCGAGTCGTCGGCCCGCGCACCGGTCGCGACCACCCAGGCCGCGAAGCACTCGGCGATCTCGGGCGGCGGCGGCGTGATGGCGCCCGGGTGGTCGTCCAGCCAGGCGGTGTCGAGCAGATCGTCGCGGAATGTGTCGGAGGCGGCCAGCGAGCGCAGGAAGCCGAGGTTGGTCCGCACGCCCAGGATCGCGGTGTCGTCGAGTGCGGCGACGAGCGCACGCCTGGCGGCCTCGCGCGTCCGGCCGTGCACGATGATCTTCCCCAGCATGGGGTCGTAAGACGTGCCGACCACCGAGCCGCTCTCCAACGCGGCGTCGACCCGCGCCCGTGGCGTCCACCGGACGTGGGTGGCCACGCCGGCCTGGGGGAGGAACCCGGCGAACGCGTCCTCGGCGTACACCCGTGCCTCCATGGCGTGGCCGGCGCAGCCGACGTCCTCCTGGGTGAAGCCGAGCGGCTCGCCGGAGGCGATCAGCAACTGGAGCTGGACGAGGTCCAGTCCGGTCACCGCCTCGGTGACCGGGTGCTCGACCTGCAGCCGGGTGTTCATCTCGAGGAAGAACACGTCGTCGGCCGCGACCAGGAACTCGACCGTGCCCGCGTTGGTGTAGCCCACCTCGCGCGCCAGCGCGACGGCGGACTCGAGCAGCACCTTGCGGGCGGCCTCGGACACCGTGGGCGCGGGCGCCTCCTCGATGACCTTCTGGTGCCGGCGCTGAGTCGAGCAGTCGCGCTCGAAGAGGTGCACGACGGCGCCGTGGTGGTCGGCCAGCACCTGCACCTCGACGTGGCGGCCGTGCTCGATGTACCGCTCGACGAGCAGGGTGTCGTCGCCGAACGCCGCCGCTGCCTCACGGCGGGCCGCCTCCATCGCCGCGGGCAGCTCCGCCGGGGCACGAACGATGCGCATGCCCTTGCCGCCACCACCGGCGGCGGCCTTGACCAGGACCGGCCCCGGCCACGCCCCGCCCGCGCCGGGGAGGGCGTCGTCGCCGCGGGGGACCACGGGGACACCGGCGGCGACCGCCACCTCGCGGGCGGCGTCCTTGCGGCCCATCCGCTCGATGACGCCGGCGCCCGGCCCGACGAACACCAGGCCCGCGTCGGTGACCGCCCGGGCGAACTCCGCGCGCTCGGACAGGAACCCGTAGCCCGGGTGTACCGCGTCGGCGCCCGTCGCCTCCGCCGCGGCCAGCAGCGCCGGTATCGACAGGTACGACTCGCCGGCCGGCGCCGGGCCGAGACGCACCGCGGTGTCGGCGTCGCGCACGTGGGGCGCGTCGCGGTCGGCGTCGGAGTACACCGCGACCGTGCGCAGCCCGAGTGCGCGCCCGGCGCGGATGACCCGCCGGGCGATCTCGCCGCGGTTGGCGATCAGGAGAGTGGAGATCATCGCGCTCACATCCGGAAGACGCCGTACGAAGGGGCGGGCACGGGGGCGTTGGCCGCGGCCGCGAGCCCCAGGCCGAGGACCCTCCGGGTGTCGGCGGGGTCGATGACGCCGTCGTCCCAGAGCCGGGCGGTGGAGTAGTAGGGCGAGCCCTGGCGCTCGTACTGCTCGTGGATCGGCGCCTTGAACGCCGCGACCTGTTCGGGCGTGGCGAGGTCGGTGCGCAGGGTGGCCAGCACGGATGCGGCCTGTTCGCCGCCCATCACCGAGATCCGCGCGTTCGGCCACATCCACAGGAAGCGCGGGTCGTAGGCACGTCCGCACATGCCGTAGTTGCCGGCGCCGAACGAGCCGCCGATGACCACGGTGAACTTCGGGACGACCGAGCAGGCGACCGCGGTGACCAGCTTGGCGCCGTCCTTCGCGATGCCCTTGTTCTCGTACTCGCGGCCCACCATGAACCCGGTGATGTTCTGGAGGAAGACGAGCGGGATGCCGCGCTGGTTGCACAGTTCGATGAAGTGCGCGCCCTTCAGGGCCGACTCGGAGAACAGGATGCCGTTGTTGGCCAGGATGCCGACCGGATAACCCCAGATGTGGGCGAACCCGCAGACCAGGGTCTCGCCGTACAGGGCCTTGAACTCCTGGAGGCGGGATCCGTCGACGACGCGGCGGATCACCTCGCGGACGTCGTAGGGGGTGCGCGAGTCGGCCGGGACGACGTCGTACAACCCGGCCGGGTCCTCGGCCGGTTCCTCCACCGGCGCCCGGGACAGCGACGGGGCCGCCGGCCGCTGCACGGTGCCGACGATCGACCGGACGACGGCCAGCGCGTGGGCGTCGTCGCGGGCCAGGTGGTCGGCCACCCCGGAGACGCGGGCGTGGACGTCGCCGCCGCCGAGATCCTCGGCCGAGACCACCTCGCCGGTGGCCGCCTTCACCAGCGGCGGGCCGCCGAGGAAGATCGTGCCCTGGTTGCGCACGATGACGCACTCGTCGCTCATGGCCGGGACGTAGGCGCCGCCGGCCGTGCAGGACCCCATGACCGCGGCGATCTGCGCGATCCCCGCCGCCGACATGGTGGCCTGGTTGTGGAAGATGCGGCCGAAGTGCTCGCGGTCGGGGAACACCTCGTCCTGCATCGGCAGGTAGGCGCCACCGGAGTCCACCAGGTACACGCAGGGCAGCCGGTTCTCGCGTGCGACGGTCTGCGCGCGCAGGTGCTTCTTGACCGTCAGTGGGTAGTAGGTGCCGCCCTTGACCGTCGCGTCGTTGGCGACGACCACGCACTCGCGTCCGGCGACCCGGCCGATGCCGGTGATGATGCCGGCGGACGGCACCTCGCCGCCGTACAGGTCCCAGGCCGCGAACGGGGCGATCTCCAGGAACGGCGAACCCGGGTCGAGCAGCCGGTCGACGCGGTCGCGCGGGAGCAGCTTGCCCCGGCCGACATGGCGCTCGCGGGACGCCTCGGATCCGCCGCGCCGTACGAGCGTCAGCCGTTCGCGCAGCTCGTCGACGAGTTCGCGGAGGCCCGGCCGTGCGGTGACCGACGACGATGTCATGGACGCATGCTAGCTCAACGGGTTAATGGTTGTTAACCCAACGGGCTAGGGTGTGTTCCGTGAGTGCGCGGCAGCAGCAGATCCTCGACACCGCCGCCCGGCTCTTCGCCGAGCGGGGGTTCCACGGGGTGTCGGTCCACGACATCGGCGCCGCCTGCGGCATTTCGGGCCCGGCGCTCTACAAGCACTTCGCCGGCAAGGCCGACATCCTGGGGCGGTCGCTGACCCAGATCTCCGAGCGGCTGCTGCGGGAGGGCCGCGCCCGGGCCGAGGCGGCAGCCGACGCCGGCGCCGCGCTCGACGCGCTCGTCGACTGGCACGTGGACTTCGCGCTGACCAGCCCCGAGCTGATCGTCGTGCAGGAACGCGAGTGGCGCAACCTCCCGCAAGCGGCGCGCAAGCACGTACGCGACCGGCAGCTCGCCTACATCGACCTGTGGGTCTCGGTCGTCCGGCGGCTGCGCGACGACCTGTCGCCCGACGAGGGCCGTGCCGCCGTCCAGGCCGTGTTCGGCCTGCTGAACTCCACGCCGCACAGCGCCCGCATCGGTACGCCCCGGATGCGGGGGCTGCTGGCGCGGCTGGCCCGGGCGGCTCTCACCGGCCCATGATCATTGGCTTCTCCTCACTTGGTGGCGCCCGCGGTGAAGCCGTTGTAGACGTACTTCTGCAGGAACAGGAAGAGCACGAGGATCGGCACGATCGTCAGCACCACGCCCGCGCAGATGACCTCCCACTGGGCCCCGTACTGGCCCTTGAACGCGAACAGCGACGTGGCGATGGGCCGCTTCTCCGGGTCGCTCAGGTACAGGAACGGCAGGTAGAACTCGTTGTACATGCTGATGCCGCGGATGATCACCACGGTCGCGATGGCCGGTTTGAGGTTGGGCAGGATGACCCGGAAGAAGATCCGGGCGTGGCCGGCGCCGTCGATCATGGCCGCCTCGTCCAGCGAACGCGGGATGGCCCGCATGAACTGCAGGAAGATGTAGATCGAGATGATGCCGGTGCCCATGTACAGCAGCACCAGGGCACCGCGCGTGTTGTACAGCTCCAGGGCCTTGACCAGCTGGAACGTCGCCACCTGGGTGGTCACCTCGGGCACCAGGGCGGCGAGCAGGAACAGCGCCAGCATCAGCCGCCGTCCGGGGAACCGGAACCGGTCGATGGCGTACGCGGCGAACGCGGCGTTCAGCACCGCGCCGGCGACCGCGACCGCGAGGATGAGCCCGGTGTTGACGAAGGCGCGCGCCATGCCGCCGTCGGCGAACGCCGTGGCGAAGTTGTCGAGGTTGAGCCAGTCGCGCGGCGGCGTCATCGGGTTGGTCGAGACGTACTCCTGGTAGTCCTTGAACGCCCCGAAGACGATGAGGACGATCGGCAGCAGCGTCACGATCGACGCGACCACCAGGGACGCGTACTTCGCGACGGAGACGGTGGCCTGCTTCACGCGATGTCCACCTGCCTCTCGGGCACCAGCCGGCGCTGGATCCAGGTGACGAGCAGCACGGCGAGCAGGAGCACCACGGCCATCGCGGAGGCCAGACCCACCATGTTCCGCTCGAACGCGGTCCAGATGGTGCGGATGACGAAGGTCTCCGACCCGTTGCCGCCGCCGGTCATCACGTACGGCACCTCGAACACCGCGAGCGAGCCGGAGATCGCCAGGATCACCTGCAGCCCGACGATCGGCCGGATGGACGGCAGGATGATGAACCAGAACTCGTGCCAGCGGTTGGCGCCGTCGAGCTCGGCCGCCTCGTAGATGCCGCTCGGGATCGACTGGATGGCGCCCAGGAACATCACGAAGCTCAGGCCCATGTACCGCCAGACCGACACCGAGGCCAGGGTGATGTTGATCAGGGCGGGGTCGCCGGTCCACTGCCGGATGGCCTCCTCGAGACCGAGCACGGTCAGGAAGGCGTCCAGGCCGCCGTCGGGCTTGAGGAAGTTGAGGAAGATCATCCCGATCGCCACCCCGTTGATGAGGTAGGGGAAGAAGAGGACGCCCTTCCAGAGGTTCTTCAGCCGCACCCGGAACGACAGGAGGGTCGCGAAGTACAGCGCGAGCGCCATCTGCACCAGGGACGCGACGAAGTAGTAGAGGGAGACGTAGAAGACGCGGAGGTTGTCGGGCTCGGTGAACGCCGCGACGTAGTTGTCGAGGCCGACGACGTTCTTGGTCCGGTCGAGGCCGTCCCAGTCCGTGACCGAGTAGTGGAACATGTTCAGCACGGGCCAGTACGTGAAGAGCAGCAACAGCCCGACCGGGACGCCGACGAACACGTACGGCGTCAGGGTCGCGCGCCACGACCGCGGGCGGGTGCCGCGCGGGACCCGGAGGTTCCGCGCGGCACCCGGCCGGTCGGTGGTCGTCGGCGTGGGGCTGTCCGCCTGGGTGGGGGCAGACATGATCGATCGCTACCGCCTGATTCTGCTCAGCCGCCGGCCTGGGCGCGGCCGTCGGCCCACGCCGCGTTGAGGTCGTCGAAGATCTCCTGCTTGTCGCGGTTGCCGGATCGGGCGTCGTCGACGATCTGCTGGCGGTACTTGCCGTCGTTCGTCACGATGCCGGACGCGGTGCTGATGTCGCTGAACAGCGACTCCTCGCCGGGCGGCAGCGGGTTGAGCGCGAACAGCTCGACCTGGGAGGTGAAGTCGGCCAGGACGTCGGGGACCGGCCCGTCGATGCGCGGGGACAGCCCGCCCTGGTCCTGCGAGTAGCCGGACTCGTCGACGAGGAAGTCCAGCCATGCCCGCGCGGTGACCTCGTTCTCGGAGTGCACGTTGATCCCGAGGGTGATGTCGGGTCCGGTGACGGCGTAGAAGGTGCCGTCGTGCTGGACCGGGAACGGCATGTAGCCGATGTCGTCGGGGTTCAGGCCGGCCTTCTCGATGTCGCGGCCCGCGCGGTGCACGGCCCACGAGCCGACCGCCATCGTCGCGATCTCGCCCGAGCCGATCTTGATCTTGGTCTCGTCGTAGGTGGCCGTCGTGGGATCCGGCTCGATCAGCTCGCGGGCCACGATGTCGTACAGCAGCCCGTCGATGACCTCGTAGTCGCCTCCGCCGGACCACGGGGCGTCGGAGTTCGCCGTGTCGTAGACGACGTCGGGGTCGTGCGAGGGGATGCCGCGGTAGTTCTCCCACTGCGCCATCAGCCAGCCGTCCTTGTAGTTGGTGACGAACGGGACGACGTCGGGCTGCGAGTCCTTGATGGCCTGCAGGTCGTCGAGGAACTCGTCGGGTGTCGTCGGGTAGTCGGTGATGCCGGCCTGCTCCCAGACGACCTTGTTGTAGAGGAAGCCCTGGGCGTTGCCGAGGTCGGGGATGCCGTAGACCTTGCCCTCGTAGGACTTGTTCAGCCACTGGTAGGTCTGGGTCAGCTCGTCGCGCTCGCCCAGCGGAGCGAAGAAGTCGGGCAGCTGGTCGGGGGTGACCGACGCCGGGATGCCGAGGACGTCGCCGTAGTCGTCGGTCGACATCCGGGTCTTGACCTCGGTCGCGTAGTTGGTCAGCCGCTCGATCTTGACGTCGGTGACCTCGGGGTACTTCTCCTTGAACGCCGCGACGTACGGCTCGAACGTGGCCGGGTCGACGTGTGTCAGGTGCGTGATCGAGCCCGACGGCTCGTCGGGACCGGCGGAGCCGGCCGCTCCGGAGGTGCTGTCATCGCCTCCTCCGCAGGCGGCCAGCAGAACGCTCACGACGACGGCGACGGTCGCGCCCGGAATCGCGCGACGGTGAGAACGAAGCCTGGAACTCGACACAACCCACTCCCTTGACGGGTTGGCGCTGGAATTCGCGCGAACACACCGGCTGCTCAGCGCCGAGCCGCCGATCACGCTCTGACGGTGTCCCGCTGCGGCTCATGCCGCCGAGGTGGAAAGATAAAGCGCTTTCCGTCCCCTCGTCAACACGCACCACCTCGCGGAACTCGGGCGACGCACGTGCGTACCTCGCTGGCGGACGGCACGGTTGGGGGTGTCAGTTGTAACGTTTGCAGCGATCTCGGGCTAGCATCTGACCGTGAGCAGCACCGAGGACGCGCCCGCCGTGGCGCAACGGACGGAGTCCGCCAGGCAGCGCCCGGGCATCCGCGACGTGGCGGCCCGCGCCGGCGTCTCGGTCTCGACGGTCTCGCGGATCCTGAACGGCAGCTATCCGCCGGCGCCGCGCACCCGCGACAAGGTGATGCGCGCCGTCCGCGAGCTCGACTACGTCGCCAACCCGCACGCCAGGGCGCTGACCGGCCAGGACAGCGGCACCATCGCGATCGTCGTCCGCGAGCTCGACGCCGGCTTCCTGCTCGCCGTCGTCCAGGCGATCACCGCCGCGGTCACCGACGCCGACCGCCTCTGCCTGATCGGCACCACGGGCCGCGAGGCCGGCCGCGAGATCGACGTCCTGCGGCAGATGAACGCCCAGCACGTTCAGGCGATCATCCTGACCGGCACCGTCGTCGAGTCCGACCAGTACCGCGCCGACATGACGGCGTTCGCCCAGTCGCTGGCCCAGACCGGCACCCGCCTCGTGCTCTGCGCCCGGCCGCCCATCGGGCCCGCCGTCCCCGCGGCGGTCGCCGAGTACGACAACGAGGGTGGAGCCTACGCCGCGACCAGCCATCTGCTGTCGCGCGGCCACCGCCGGATCCTGCAGCTGAGCGGGCCCGACGGCAGCACGATGACCATCCGCCGGCTGGCCGGCTACCGCAAGGCGCTGGCCGACCTCGGCGGCGTCGCCGATCCCGACCTCGAGGTCGGGCCCACCTGGGACCGCGGCTCCGCGATGACGGTGATGAACCGGCTGCTCGGCGCCGGGAAACCCGAGTTCACGGCGGTCATGGCGCACACCGACCAGGTCGCCGCCGGCGCCCTGCAGGCCCTGCGCGAGCACGGGCTGAGCGTGCCCGGCGACATCTCGGTCATCGGCTACGACGACTCCCCGCTGGCCACCGACCTCGGGCTCACGTCGGTGCACATTCCCGCCCCCGAGCTGGGCCGGGCCGCGGCCCGGCTCGCCCTCGAGCCCGACGGCGGCGAGCAGCGCGTCATGTTCGGCACCCACGTCGTCGTCCGCACGAGTGTCGCGGTGGCGCACCACCGCTAGACGCTCGATTCGAAAACGATGTAACCCGGCGCGCGATCCGCTGAACAGGTGCGATCTGCGAGGGGTCCGCCGACTGTTGACCGCTGTAGTGAAATCGCTTTAACCTCGGAGCCCCGTCAACGACGAAGGGTCCCCACATGCACTTCGCGTACCGATCGGCCGGCCGGCGGCTGCGTGCCGCTGCCGTCGTTCTCGCCGTCGCGGTGACCGGGCTCGTGGCCGAGCCGCTGACCACCCAGCCCGCTCACGCCGCCGCGATCGAGCCACCCGCCAGCGTCGTCGAGCTGCTGACACCGGAGCATCCGCGGCTGCTCGCCACGGCCGAGACGTTCCGGATCGCGCGCGAGCGACTGGAGGACGACGCGCGGCTGAGCGCGTGGTTCGCCAAGGTCCGCGCGGACGCCGACGCGATCCTGCCCACCGAGCCGGTGACGTTCAGGGACGCGCCGAACACCCTGAGCACGAGCCGCGAGGTCAAGCGCCGCACGTACACGCTCGCCGCGACCTACCAGCTCACGGGCGACGAGCGCTACGCCGCCCGCGGGGCGGAGGAGCTGCTCGCCGTCGCGGCGTTCCCGCACTGGAACCCGTCGCACTTCCTCGACGTGGGGGAGATGACCAACGCCGTCGCCATCGGCTACGACTGGCTGTACGACTACCTGTCCGAGGAGCAGCGGGCCACGATCCGCGACGCCATCGTCTCCCACGCCCTCGAGACCGCGCTGCCCTACTACGACACCACCGGGACCAGCTTCTTCGTCGGCCAGTCGCACAACTGGAACCTGGTCTCCAACGCCGTCGCGCTGGGCGCGCTCGCGATCGGCGACGAGGCGCCGGCGATCGCCGACGAGGTGCTCCGCAAGAGCATCACGTCCATCCAGTACGGCATCACCGAGTACGCCCCCGACGGCGGGTACGCCGAGAGCCCGGCCTACTGGCAGTACGGCACCGACTACCTGGTCACCTATCTCGCCGCGATGACCACCGCCACTGGGACCGACTTCGGGCTCGCCGGCCTGCCGGGCCTGTCCGCCACGGGCGACTTCGGCATCCAGGTCACCGGGACGCCCGGCCAGGCCTTCAACTTCGGCGACGGTCCCAGCGAACTCTTCGGCGGCGTCACCAGCGGCTGGCACTCGCCGTTCATGATGTGGCTCGCCGGCCGCTACGACGCGCCGCACTACGCGGCCTGGCAGGCCGAGCGCGCCGACCGATCGGCCGGCCCGCTCGACATCCTCTGGTACGACCCGGACGCCGCCTCCGGGGCCGGTCACCCCGAGGCGACCGACGCCCACTTCGCCGGCGTCGAGGTCGCCACCGCCCGCAGCGCCTGGGACGACCCGCAGGCCGTCTACGTCGCCACGAAGGGGTTGCGCAGCGGGTACGACCAGGTGACCGCGCACATGAACCTCGACGCCGGCGACTTCGTGCTCGACGCGAACGGGGTGCGCTGGTTCGACGAGCTCGGCGCCGACACCTACCAGGGGGCCTATTTCGACTGGCGCAAGGACGTGGGCGGCCGGTGGGACTACTACGTCACGCGGCCGGAGGGCCAGAACACCATGCTCCTCGGGTCCGGCCCGACGCCGTCGGCCGCGCTGCGCGCCGGCGCGCCGATCACCGCGGTCGGATCCAGCGCCCGCGAGTGGTATTCGGTCACCGACCTCACCGGCATGTACGGCGACCGGGTGGAGCGCGCGCAGCGGGGCGTCCGGCTCTTCGACGACCGCCGTCAGGTACTCATCCAGGACGAGGTCGAGGCCGGCGCGGCCATCGACTACCGCCAGTTCCTGCTCACCCGAGCCGACGTCGATGTCGCCGACGACGGCCGCTCGGCCGTGCTCCACCGCGGTGGCCAGCGCCTCTACCTGCAGTTGCTGACCGACGGCGGCAGTATCGTCGTCGGCGACGCCGGCCCGCTGCCGGGCGCCCCCGACCCGGGCGGGCAGAAGCCCGTCACCGGCATGCGCAGTCTGATGCTGCACCTGCCGTCGGTCACCGACACCAGCGTGGCGCTGCGGCTCGTGCCGCTCGGCGCGGGACAGCAGCCCCCGGCGGACGTTCCCGAGATCACGCCGCTCGCCTCCTGGGACGTCGACGGCGCCGGTGCCGAGGCGCTGACCTCGATCGACGTGGGCGGGACGCGGCTCAGCGACTTCCGGGCCGACCGGTACCGGTACGACGTCACCGTGCCGGCGAACCGGCGGGTGCCGCCGAACGTCGAGGTGCGCGCCGCGGACGGTGTCGTCGCGACGGTGTCGCGGCCCGCCACGCTGCCCGGCGTCGCCCGCGTCGAGACCCGTCGCGGCGACGCCGAGGGACCCGTCTACGAGGTGCACTTCCGCCGGGCGGGCACGACCGGCAACGCGCTGCCCGTCGCGTCGGTGACGGCCAGCGCCGACGACGGCAACGGGCCGGAGAACGTCGTCGACGGCAGCCTCGGATCGCGCTGGAGCGCGCCCGGCGACGGGCAGACCCTCACCCTCGACCTGGGCCGCGTCAGCGAGGTGTCCGCCGCCGCCGTCGCGTTCTACAACGGCCATACGCGCACCTCGACCTTCGACGTCCTGGCCTCACGCAACGGCAGCTCCTGGAACGAGCTGCTGACCGGTGCGGTGTCCTCGGGCACGACCGACGACCTCGAGACGTACGACCTCGAGACCTCGCGTGCCCGCTACCTGCGGATCGTCGGGCACGGCAACTCGGTCAGCGACTTCAACAGCATCCTCGAGGTCCGCGCGTACGCCACCGACGCCGACGCCGCGGCCGATCGCGCGCCGTCGCCGGTGCGGCTCGGCCGCGTGACACCGTCGCCGGGCACGTTGCCCGAGCTGGCCGTGGGGGAACGGGCGGGGCTGTCGCTCACCGGCGTCCAGACCGACGGCAGCACCGCCGACCTCTCGGCGGCGCGGGTCGACTGGGTCAGCGCGAACCCGGGGGTCGCCGACGTGGACGAGAACGGCCAGGTCACGGCCATCGGTGGCGGGTCGACGACGGTCGGCGCCGTCGTCACGCTCGGCTCCGTGTGGAAGGCGGTCCGGGTGCCGGTCGTGGTCGTCGACCCGGGCCACATCGAGCCCGGCGCCGACACGCACGTCCGCAACGGCGCCTCCGCCGACGTCAACTACGGCCGGGGCGCCCTCGAGGTCCGCAACAACCCGAGCCTCGGCAGCGGCTTCGAACGCATCGCCTACCTGACGTTCCCGCTGTCCGCGGCCCAGGGCCGGACGATCACCGCTGCCGTCGTGCACGTGAACGGCCGGCTCAGCACCGAGAACACCACCACGTCGGTCGGCGTCCACGCGGTCGCCGACACCGGCTGGGTGGAGACGGCGCTGACGTGGAACACGCGGCCGCCCCTCGGCGACCGGGTGGGCACGCTGCGCGTCAGCGGCACCGAGGCGGGCTGGTACACCGTCGACGTCACCGAGCTCGTCCGCGGCCTCGCGGCCGAGGGGCGCGATCTCGGCGTCGCCCTCACCGGCGACGTGGCGACCTACGGCCCGCACGTCCAGTTCAACGCCCGTGAGTCCAGCGTCGATCGCCCCTACCTCGCCGTGACGACCGCGCCGTGACCAGCCGCCGGTGGCGCACTCGTTAGGTGCGCCACCGGCGGTCCGGTCCGCCTACTGCTGCTGGTCCTGCGCGGCGGCGAGGGCGGCGTCGACGTCCAGTTCGGTGACGGCGTCGATGACCTGCTCGAGCGCCGCCGCCGGCAGCGCGCCGGGCTGGGCGAAGACCAGGTGGCCCTTCTTGAAGGCCATCAGGGTGGGGATGGAGGTGATCTGCGCCATCGCCGCGAGGTCCTGCTCGGCCTCGGTGTCGACCTTGCCGAAGACGATCTCGGGGTGCTGCTCGGCGGCCTGCTCGTAGACGGGCGCGAACATGCGACACGGGCCGCACCACGCGGCCCAGAAGTCGACCAGCACGATCTCGTTGTCCTCCACGGTCTGCGCGAAGGTCTGGCCGGTCAGTGTGGTGGTGCTCATGAGCAAGGTGCCTTTCCAACGTCGGTGATACCCGCATAACCCCCGAGGGGGAGGCGTGCATTCCGCGACGGGCGCGGAGGCGCTCGTCAGACGCTGCCGTGAGCCTCCTGGTAGGCGCGACGCGCCTCGGCGGAGGAGTGGTGGTGGGTCAGCTCGTGCGCCTCGGGCGGCGTGACGCCGTCGTAGGCCGGATGGACGTGCACGCTGACCTCGTTGAGGTGCGCGATCGTGTGCAGCAACTCGTGATGCGCCTCCTCGGCGAGCCGGTGCCCGTCGGCGACCGTGAGCGTCGCGTCGACGCCGAGGGTGACCTGGGCCTCGAGCCGGTGGCCGCTCCAGCGCGCGCGGACGCCGTCGACGTACTGCACACCGGGCACGCGGGACGCGACCTGGTGGATGTCGTCGACCAGGCCGGGTTCGACGCCGTCCATGAGGCGCCGGATCACCGACTTGCACGACTCGACCAGGATCCACAGGATCGCCACCGCGATGAGCAGCCCGATGATCGCGTCGGCCTGAGCGAAGCCGAGCCACACCCCGATGACGCCCAGCACGACGGCGATGGAGGTGAAGCCGTCGGCACGGGCGTGGTTGCCCTCGGCGATCAGCGCGGCCGAGCCGATCTTGCGGCCGATGCGGATACGGTAGATCGCGACCAGCTCGTTGCCGAGCGCGCCGACGATGCCGGCGGCGAAGACCCACCCGAGGTTGCTGAGCTCACGCGGGTTGACCAGCGCGTCGACGGACTCCCAGATGATGAGGGCAGCGGACAGCGCGATGACGCCGGCGATGAGCAGCCCGACGAGGTCCTCGGCGCGCCGGTAGCCGAACGTGTAGTTCTTGGTGGCCGCGCGTCGGCCCAGCCGGAACGCGATGACCAGCGGGATCGTGGTCACGAGGTGGCCGAGGTTGTGCAGCGTGTCGGCGAGCAGCGCGATCGAGCCGCTGATGGCGACGATGACGATCTGCAGGACGGCCGTCGCGCCCATGCCGCCGAGGCCGATCCAGGCGGCGCGGATGCCCTCGATGCTGGCCTCTTCGGCGGTCTGGATGGCCTCGGTGTGGTCGTGCGCGTGCGGGCGGAAGAGGTGGGTGACCCGGCCCCACAGACTGATCCGGTCCTGCCCGTGCCCGTGCCCGTGGCCATGTCCGTGGCCGTGGCCGTGGCCGTGGCCGTGCCCATGCCCGTGCTCGTCGTCCATCTGCGCAGCGCTCCCACAGCCTCGACGTCAGTGATACATCACAGCGAACACTAACTGAAACATCACAGTCGCGGAAGGGTGCGCCGGCGAACTTCTGCCGAGGTGAGAGCGGTCTGACGGCTCAGGAACGGCGTCGGCCGGAGCGCCGGACGTCAGAGGCCCAGGTTCGCCGGCTGGTGGAACGGGCTCGGCGTGAAGCCGGTGACGATGGCCTCGATGACGCGGCGCCGGCTCTGCTCGATCTGGTCGGCGCTGATCTTCCGGGCGCGTGCGGCGTCGCCGGAGGCGATCGCGTCGTAGAGGTCGAGGTGTTCGTGCACCTGCTCGCTGCTGGTGTCCTTGACGGTGAGGCTGAGGAAGAACAGCCGCTGCATCTCCTCCAGCAGTGTGCGGATCGACCGGGCGAGCCGGTGGTTGCCCGCGGCCTCGGCGAGCCGCACGTGGAACTCGCGGTTGTCGACGATGAACCGCTCGTAGCTGTCCGGGTCGGTGTGGTCGTACTCCGTATGGGCCAGGTGGTGCAGCGCCGTGATGGCCTGTCGCGGCGCCCGGGACGCGGCGAGTTCGCAGGCCGCGGGCTCGAGCAGCAGCCGCAGCTCGAACACCTCGTTGACGTCGGTGACCTTGAGGTCGGTGACGCGATAGCCCTTGCGAGGCCGGACCTCGACGAAGCCGTCCTGCACCAGCCGGCCCAGCGCGCCGCGCACCGGTGTGCGGCCGAGCTCGAACTGCTCGGCCAGCGAGGCCTCGCGCAGCTCAGTGCCCGGAGCGAGCGAACAGATGAGGATCGCACGCTTCAGGCGCTCGTAGGCGAGGTCGGTGGCGGTGGCCCCCGGCGTCCCCTCGGTCGTGTGTGTCAACCGCGTTACCTCTCCTCGCGGCTCTTGCCACGGTGATGCATCACTCGTAGGTTACCTGACACATCACAGTCGGAAGGGGCCAGAATGCGCATCCACCCGAGGCTGACGAACCGCGATCTTCCACCCGCTGCTGCTCTTCGGCGCCAGGCTACTTGATGGTCACCTCGGCGTCTGCCGTCGCCGAGCTGCTGGCCATTCGCGATCTGCGGGTCACCTTCCGTGCCTCGGGCCGTGACGTTCACGCCGTCCGCGGTGTCGACCTCTCCGTAGCGCAGGGCGAGACGTTGGCCGTCGTCGGCGAGTCCGGATCGGGCAAGAGCGTCACGATGATGGCGGCCCTCGGGCTGCTGCCGGAGAACGCGGAGGTCGCCGGGTCCATCCGGCTGCGCGACCGTGAGCTGCTGGCGATGGACGAGCGCGCGCTGCGCTCCGTGCGCGGCGCCGAGATCGGCGTCGTCTTCCAGGACCCCATGTCGTCGCTGAACCCCGTGCACACGGTCAGCCGGCAGATCGCCGAGGCGATCCGGGCGCACGCCGACGTGTCCCGTGCCGCCGCGCACGGCCGGGCGGTCGAGCTGCTGGGCGAGGTCGGCATCCCCGACCCGAGGACCCGCGCCGACGACTACCCGCACCAGTTCTCCGGCGGGATGCGCCAGCGGGTCATGATCGCGATGGCGCTGGCCTGCGGCCCGCGGGTGCTGGTCGCCGACGAGCCGACGACGGCGCTGGACGTCACCGTCCAGGCGCAGATCGTCGACCTCGTCGACCGCATCCGCCGGGAACGCGGCATGGCGGTGATCTGGATCAGCCACGACCTCGGTGTCGTCGCGCAGATCGCCGACCGGGTCGCCGTCATGTACGCCGGGCGGGTCGTGGAGCAGGGGCCGTGCGCCGACCTGTTCGACGCCGCCGTGCACCCCTACACCGCCGGCCTGCTCCGCGCGATGCCGCGACTGGACGCTCCGGCGGGGACGCAGCTCGAGGTCATCCCCGGTGGCCTGCCCGATCCGGAGGCGCACCACGGCGGCTGTGTCTTCGCCCCGCGCTGCGACCACGCCCACGACACGTGCGCCGCCGCCCGCCCGGCCCTGCTGCCGCTCGTGGCGGGCGGCGGCCACGCCGTGGCCTGCCATCGCTCCGGCGAACGGCTGGACCCCGGCCGTGCGGTGCCCGCCGGCGCGGTCTCTCCTGGTGCGGTGCCCGCCGGCGACGCTGCGGGTGCGGTACCCGCCCGGCTGGGAGGGAGTCCCACCCTACGGGCGGGCACCGACAACGTTCGCTCGCGCACGGGCGCCGACGAGGGTCGCTCGCGTACGGGCGACGGCGAGTCCGCCGGCCCGCCGGTCGTCGTCGCGCTCGACGACCTGCGGGTGCACTACCGGGGCCGCGGCTCGTGGCGCCGCGCAGCCGCGCCGGTGCGCGCGGTCGACGGCGTCACCCTCGAGCTCGAGCACGGACGGACGCTCGGGCTGGTCGGCGAGAGCGGCTCGGGCAAGTCGACGCTGGGCCGGGCGTTGCTGGGGCTGGAGAAGCCCAGCGGCGGCTCGGTCGCGTTCGGCGACCGCGTGCTGCACACGCTGAGCGCGGCCGGCCTGCGCGAGCTGCGGTGCACCGCGCAGCTGGTGTTCCAGGATCCCGCCGCGTCGATGAACCCGGCGTTGCGGGTCGAGGACGTCGTCAGCGAGCCGCTGCGGATCAACCGCCGCGGGTCGGTCGCGGAGCAGCGCGCCCGGGCCGGCGAGCTGCTGGAGATCGTCGAGCTGCCGCGCGAGCTGGGCCGGCGCTACCCGCACCAGCTCAGCGGCGGCCAGCGGCAGCGGGTCGCCATCGCCCGCGGTCTCGCCCTGGACCCGCGGGTCCTCGTCTGCGACGAGCCGGTGTCCGCCCTCGACGTGTCGGTGCAGGCGCAGATCATCACGCTGCTGTCCCGGCTGCAGGCGGAGTTGGGGCTCTCGCTGCTGGTCATCTCGCACGACCTGGCCGTCATCCGGACCATCGCGCACCGCGTGGCCGTCATGTACCTCGGCCAGATCGTCGAGCTCGGCGGACGTGACGACGTCTTCGGCCGGCCCCGCCACCCGTACACGCGCGGTCTGCTCGATGCCGTCCCCGTCCCCGATCCACACCGGCGGTCCCGGCCGGCGCCCCTGGCCGGTGACCCCCCGAGCCCGGCGGCGCCCCCGTCGGGCTGCCGGTTCCACGAGCGCTGTGCGTTCGCCCGGCCCGGGCTCTGCGACACCACTCCGCCACCGCTGGAGGAGCAGCGCCCCGGCCACTGGACGGCCTGCCATCTCGCCGACGAGATCGCGGCCTCGTCCGCCCCCGACCCGGCCCGCTCGGCGACGGGTTGACCGCGCCGACGCCACCGAACGCCATCCGGAGGTCAGAAGATGTACGAACGTCGCATCACCAGAGCCGGGGCACCGGCCATCGGGCTCGCCGCCGTCCTGGCGCTCGGGGCGTGCGGCTCCGACGACGGGACCGAGGACGCCGGGTCCGCCGGCGCCGGCGGCGCCACCACCGCCGAGTCGCTGCGCATCGGGATCATGTCCGAGGAGGGCAACCTGACGCCGCACACGTACGCGACCGGTTTCCCGGGCCTGAACCTCACCATGCTCAGCTACGACTCGCTGATGCAGATCGACGAGAACGGGCAGCCGCAGCCCTGGCTGGCGGAGACGGTCGAGGGCTCGGCCGACGGCCTCAGCTACACGATCGGGCTGGCCGACGGCGTCACCTGGCACGACGGCGAGGCGCTCACGGCCGACGACGTCGCGTTCAGCGTGCAGTACTACCAGGCCGGTCCGCCCGGCCGGTTCGCCACCGCGCTGGGCAACATCACCCAGGCCGTGGCGCAGGACGAGTCCACCGTCGTGCTGACCCTGGCCGCGCCGGACCCGTCGTTCGAGCTGCGCACGCTCGCCGACGTGCCGATCCTGCCCGAGCACGTGTGGTCGGGCGTCGCCGACCCGGACGTGGCGCCGTTCGACGAGACCACGAACGTCGGCTCCGGGCCGTATCGCCTCGTGGAGTCCGACCCCGGCGTGAGCTACTCGTTCGAGGCCAACCCGGAGTACTTCCGCGGCGAGCCGAAGGTGGACGAGCTGGTGGTCGTGCAGTTCGCCGACGAGGCCGGCGCCACCGCGGCCCTGCGGTCGGGTGAGATCGACACGATGATGCGCTCGGTCTCGCCGGAGCAGATCGACGTCCTGCGCGGCACCGGCACCCTGGACGTCGTCGAGGCGCCCGAGTACACGACGACGCTGCTGGTCTTCGACACGGCGGTCGCGCCGTTCGACCAGGCCGAGTTCCGCCGCGCCGTCGCCCTCGCCGTCGACCGGCAGCGCCTGGTCGACGACGTGTTCCTCGGCGCCGCCGTCGTCGGCAACGCCGGCTGGGTGCACCCGGACTCGCCCTGGTACGACGAGTCCGTCGAGACCGTCCACGACCCCGAGGAGGCGGCCGGCCTGCTCGACGGGCTCGGGCTCACCGATTCCGACTCCGACGGGATCCGCGAGCTGGACGGCGCGCCGCTCTCCTTCGAGCTGCTGGTGGCCTCGAACAACGCGCTGCGGATGCGGCTGGCCGAGCTGATCGGCGAGCAGCTCGGCGAGGTCGGCATCGACATCGAGGTCAGCTCGGTCGAGATGCAGACGCTCGACGACGCGGTGTGGCCGGGCTACGACGTCGCCCAGGGCCGCAACTACGAGCTGGCGATGTGGGGCTGGTCGGCGCCGAGCCAGGCCGACATCGGCCAGATGGCGTCGCTGGTGGCCACCGACCCGGCCATCGGCAACCTCAACATCACCGGGTACTCCGACCCCGGCACCGACGCCCTGGCCGCGCAGCTGGACACCGAGCTGGACACGACCGCCCGTGAGCAGGTCGCCGACGAGCTGCAGCAGCGGATCGCCGAGGAGGTCCCGTTCGTCTCGCTGCTGCACCCGAACGGGGCCTACGGCTACAACCCGGACGTGTTCGGCGACTGGGTCTCGATCACCGGTTCCGGCCCGATGACCAAGCTGTCGTTCATCCCGGGCGACGGCCAGCCCTGACGCCCAGCGTGCCCACGACGGACGGAAGGAGACGGCGACGGTGAACGCGAGACGTCTCGGCCTGGCCCGGCTCGGCCAGTACGCCATCGTGCTCGTCGTCGCCGTCTCCCTGAACTTCGCCCTGCCGCGGCTCATGCCGGGCTCGCCGCTCGCGCTCATCGCCGGCGTCGAGGTGGGCGAGATGTCGCCGGAGGAACGGGCGGCGGTCACCGCCGACGCCGGCCTGGACCAGCCGCTGGTCGTCCAGTACCTCACCTACTGGAAGAGCATCCTCACGCTGGACTTCGGGTACTCGTTCCGGCAGGGCACGCCGATCGAGGAGCTCGTGCTCGAGCGGGTGCCGTGGACGCTGCTGCTGACGCTCACCGCCCTGGTGGTCTCGGCGGTCGTCGGCATCGCGCTGGGCGCGTTCGCGGCCTGGCGCCGGGGCGGGGCGTGGGACGTGTCCTCGCTGACCGTCATGATCGCGCTGGAGTCGACGCCGCAGTTCTGGCTCGGCATGCTGTTCATCGCGCTGTTCTCGGTGTCGCTGGGCTGGCTGCCGTCGTTCGGCGCCACGACGGCGGGCGCCGACCTCACCGGCCTGGCATGGCTGGCCGACGTCGCCGAGCACGCCGTCCTGCCGGTGCTCACGCTGTCGATCCTCAGCATCCCCGCCGTCTACCTGTCGATGCGGTACTCGACGCTGTCCGTGCTGGGCGAGGACTACATCCGCACCGCGCAGGCCAAGGGGCTGCGCCCGCGCGCCGTGATGCTCCACCACGTGGTGCGCACGGCGCTGCTGCCGGTCACGACGGTGCTGGCGCTGCGGCTGGGCTGGGCCTTCGGCGGCACCGTCGTCATCGAGACGGTGTTCTCCTATCCAGGGCTGGGCCGGCTCATGTACGACGCGGTCTCCGCGCGCGACTACCCGGTCATGCAGGCGACGTTCCTGGTCTTCACGGTCGCGGTGCTGCTGGCCAACCTGCTCGCCGACTCGCTCTACCCCCGCCTGGACCCGAGGACCCGCGTATGACGACCACCGTGTCCACCGATCCGGAGCCCGGCCCGGCCGCGGTCGTACGGCGCGGCCGGCGGCTGCGCGACCACACGACGGCGCTCGGCGCGATCGGCGGCGTCATCGTGCTGGTGCTGGTCACCGTCGCCGTGCTGGCGCCGGTCCTGGCCCCTTACGACCCGGCCGAGCGGGCCGGGACGCCGTTCTCGTCGCCGTCGCCGGACCACCTGCTCGGCACCAACGACGTCGGGCAGGACCTGCTCAGCGAGATGATCTACGGCACCCGGGTCTCGCTGACCGTGGGCATCGTCGCCGCGGCGGCCGCGATGCTGATCGGGACGGTCGTCGGGCTGATCGGGGGCTACTTCCCGCGCCTCGGCGCCGTCGCGATGCGCGGCGTCGACGTCGTGCTGATCCTGCCGTTCCTGCCGCTGCTCATCGTGCTGGCCGCCTACCTCGGGCGCAGCATCGTCAACACCGTCATCATCATCGCGATCCTCATCTGGGCGCCGACCGCCCGGGTGATCCGCGCGCAGGTGCTGTCGCTGGCCAACCGCGACTACATCGTCGCCGCCCGCTCGATGGGCGCCGGCCACGGCTACGTCCTCTGGCGCCACGTCCTGCCCAAGACCATGCTGCTGGCCATCGGCGAGTTCGTCGCCGCCACCAGCGGAGCGATCCTGCTGGAGTCGTCGCTGAGCTTCCTCGGCCTCGGCGATCCGCTGCAGGAGAGCTGGGGATCCACCCTCTACTGGGCCCAGGCGCGAGGCGCGTTCCTCACCCCGGCCTGGAAGTGGTGGGTGCTGCCGCCCGGCCTGCTCATCATGTTCTCCGCCCTCGGATTCGCCCTGCTCGGTTACGCCCTCGAGCAGCGCATCAACCCACGCCTGCGCCGGTCCTGACGGCGACGGCACCGACAGAAGGGACACGCCCATGACGAACGTCCTCATGCTCGCGAGCTACGGCCTGGAGATCGTCGAGTGCGGCGGCGCCATCGCCAAGGCGGTCGCGGCCGGCGAGACAGTCAACGCGGCCGTCCTCATGTGCCGTGAGGAGAGCAAGCCCCAGGTCTCGCGTGCCGCGGACATCCTCGGCGTCAGCGGCGGCGTGGACTTCCTCGACGTGTCCTTCGGCGAGGTGGACCTCGCGTCGGCGACCAAGGTGAAGGTGGTGGAGCTGATCCGCCGCACCAGGCCCGACGTCATCATCATGCAGGACCCGCAGCACGCCCAGCACGACCTCGACCCCGACCGCCGGGTCATCGCCATCCTCTACGCCGAGGCCCTCGCCGTCGCCGGCCGCGACTGGCGCGTCGAGGAGTGCGGCGGCCACGACCCGCACCCGATCCCGACCATCTACTACATGACGCCCGAGCACCCGAACTGCGTCGTCGAGATCGGTGACGTGCTGGACAAGAAGCTCAAGGCGCTGCAGGAGCTGTCGTCGCAGAACACCTTCAGCGCGCAGCACTGGCTGGAGCACACGACGCCGGAGATCCTGCGCTCGGTCATCCCGGGCTGGACCGACGGTGAGCTGGAGACGCTCGGCGCGGAGGGGCAGCGGCAGTTCTTCACCGCGCTGGCCCTCACGAACGGCCTCGCCTCCCACTCCGGCGCGGTGCTCGGTGAGCCCTACCGGCGCGAGGGCACCTTCGTCATGGACCGCCTGACGCACTGACCGCCCGTGGTCGTCTGTGTCGCCGCCGTTGACGATCCAGGATCCGTTGTGCCGGGACGCCACGGATCCTGGACGATCATGGGCGGCTGGTGCTCATTGCAAAGCGGCGAACGGGCAGTCGGTCGCCCCGGGCCTGGGCAACGGCGGTGTGGCTGAGGGATCGATGCAGCCAGGGCGACCCGGATCCCGCAACCATTCACGACGCACCCGCGGCGGCACGAGCGCTCGGACCACCCACGGCTGCAGTGTCCCTGGGCCACGTGCGTTGTTCGGTGTGGCGTCGGTGCTTGTCGACAGCGACGATCGCGTACATCACGAGGCGTTCTGCTGCTCTACCAGGCATGCATCCGTGGTGCAGCGGGAGAACGCCTGGTGAGGTGGCATCCAGAGAACGATGGTCACGCCCAGAGCGGGGTGATCGCCGCCGCGAGGAGGCGGCCGACATCGCCCAGGCGGTGCCGGCCGTTCTCCACGACGACCCGGCCGTCGACGACGACGGTGTCGACGTCGGCGGCGGTGGCGGCCATGAGGAGTTGAGCGGGGTCGCACCCGGCCGTGCGGACGGAGTCGGCGCGGACGGCGACGAGGTCGGCGCGGGCGCCGGGCGCCAGCCGCCCGGCGTCGGGCCAGCCGAGGCTCGCGTGCGCCGTCGCCGCGGCGAGCAGCTCGGCGCCGGAGAAGTGCCCGCGCTCGAGCGTCCGCAGCCGCTCGTGGGTCTCCAGCGCGCGGGCCTCCTCGAACAGGTCGATGACGGCGTGCTGGTCGGTCCCGAGCGAGAGCGGCGCGCCTGCGTCGAGCAGCGCGCGTGCCGGGCCGATGCCGTCGGCGAGGTCGCGCTCGGTGGTGGGGCAGAGGCACGCGGTGCTCCGGCGGCGCCCGAGCAGGGCGACGTCGGCCGCCGTGAGGTGCGTGGCGTGGACGGCGGTCGTCTCCGGGCCGAGCGCGCCGTGGTGGTCGAGCAGCCCGGCCGGGGTGACGCCGTAGCGCGTGAGGCACGCCTCGTTCTCGGCCGGCTGCTCGGAGAGGTGGACGTGCAGCGGGCGGCCGGCCGCGGCGGCGACGACCGTGCCGATCGCGTCGGCGGGCACGGCGCGGACCGAGTGGATAGCGGTGCCGGTGCGCGTGCCCGGGGTGTCGCGCTGGGCCGCGAAGCGCTCGGCCCAGGCGTCGGCGCCGCGGTCTCCGAAGCGCAGCTGGACGCCGGCGAGGGGCTGGTCGATGCCGCCCTGCAGGTAGCAGGTGTCGAGCAGGGTCAGGCGGATGCCCGCGTCGTTGGCGGCCCGGCGCAGCGCGGCGCCCATCGCGTTGGGGTCGGCGTACGGGGTGCCGCCGGGGCCGTGGTGCAGGTAGTGGAACTCGCCGACGACGGTGACGCCGGCCAGCGCCAGCTCCGCGTACGTCGCCAGCGCCAGCTGGTGGTAGGTGTCCGGCGTGAGCCGGTCGGCGAGGGCGTACATCGCCTCGCGCCAGGTCCAGAACGAGCCGCGTCCGTCGTGGGTGCGGCCGCGCAGCGCCCGGTGGAAGGCGTGCGAGTGGGCGTCGGCGAACCCGGGGAACACGACGCCGGGCAGCCGGGCGTCGCCGGGCCGGGCGGCCGCTCCGGCCGCGACCGAGGCGATCACGCCGTCGGCGACCTCGACCCGGACGTCCGCGGCCAGGCCGCCGGGGAGCCAGGCGTGCGCTGCCCAGTACGCCGTCACCGGGTCAGCTCCGCCAGCACGTCGGCCAGCGCGACGACCCCGGTGTGGCAGTCGGCGAGCTCGGCGAACTCGGCCGGGGAGTGGGAGACGCCGGTCGGGTTGCGGACGAACAGCATGGCGGTCGGGACGCCGGCGGCGGCGAGGATGCCCGCGTCGTGCCCGGCGCCGGTGGGCAGCAGCGGCGCGTCGCCGAGCAGGCCGCTCAGCCGGGCGGCCAGCGCCGGGTCGAAGACGGTGGCGGCGGTCCATGACTCCTGCCGCGGCGCGAACCGGCCCAGGTCGGCGAGGACGGCGGCGACGGCGTCCGGGTCGGCACCGCGGCAGTCCAGCCAGGCCCGCACCTGCGACGGGATGGCGTTGACGCCGTTGGGGTCGACCTCGACCTTGCCGACGGTGGCCAGCACGTCGTGCGCGGCGGCCGCGGCGCGGGCCTCGGTGATGAGTGCTGCGAGGTCGAGCATCGGGTCACGGCGGTCGTCGAGCGGGGTGGTGCCGGCGTGGTTGGCCTCGCCGGCCAGCGTGACCCGCCAGCGTCCGTGCGGCCAGATCTCCGTGGCGACGCCGACGGGCCGCGTGAGCATCCGGCCCTGTTCGATGTGCAGCTCGACGAACGTGCCGACGCGGTCCAGCGCCTCGGGGTCGGCGGCGGGCTCCGGACGGCCCAGCCGGCCCAGCGCCTGGGCGAGGCCGACGCCGTCGGCGTCGGTGAGGGCGAGCGCGCGGCCGACCGGCAGCGCGCCGGTGAGCAGCCGCGATCCCGCGCAGGCGATGCCGAAGCGGGCGCCCTCCTCGTCGCCGAAGTTGACGATCCCGATCGGCCGCGCCGGGGCGTGCCCGCGCGAGCGGAGCAGGTCGACGGCGGCGAACGCCGACACCACGCCGAGCGGGCCGTCGAACGCGCCGCCGTTCGGGACGGAGTCGAGGTGTGACCCGGTGACGACCCCCTTCGTGCCGCCGGACGGCTCGCCCCACCACGCCCACTGGTTGCCGGCGCGGTCGACGGCCGTGGTCAGGCCGCGGCGCTGCGCCTCGGCCGTGAACCAGTCCCGCAACAGCGCGTCGGCGTCGGTCCAGGCGAAGCGCCGGTAGCCGCCGCGCGGGTCGCGGCCGACCGGCTCCAGGTCCGCCCACATGGCGTCGAAGGACGTCGTCATCCGCCGTCGCCCTCGCGCATCGGGATCCGCACGCCGCGCTCGGCCGCGACGTCGGCGGCGCGGTCGTAGCCGGCGTCGACGTGGCGGATGACGCCCATGGCGGGGTCGTTGGAGAGCACCCGGGCGATCTTCTCGCCGGCCAGCGCCGTGCCGTCGGCGACGGTGACCTGGCCGGCGTGGATGGACCGGCCCATGCCGACGCCGCCGCCGTGGTGGATGGACACCCAGCTGGCCCCGGACGCGGTGTTGACCAGCGCGTTGAGCAACGGCCAGTCGGCGATGGCGTCGGAGCCGTCGGCCATGGCCTCGGTCTCGCGGTAGGGCGAGGCGACGGAACCGGCGTCGAGGTGGTCGCGGCCGATGACGACGGGCGCGGACAGCTCGCCGGAGGCGACCATGTCGTTGAACCGCAGCCCGGCCCGGTCGCGTTCGCCGTAGCCGAGCCAGCAGATGCGCGCGGGCAGGCCCTGGAAGTGCACCTTCTCGCCGGCCATGCGGATCCATCGGGCCAGCGGCTCGTTGTCGGGGAACAGCTCGAGGACGGCGCGGTCGGTGGCGGCGATGTCGGCCGGGTCGCCGGACAGCGCGGCCCACCGGAACGGGCCCTTGCCCTCGCAGAACAGCGGCCGGATGTAGGCGGGCACGAAGCCCGGGAACGCGAACGCCCGGTCGTATCCGGCGAGCCGTGCCTCGCCGCGGATGGAGTTGCCGTAGTCGAACACCTCGGCGCCGGCGTCGAGGAACCCGACCATGGCCTCGACGTGCGTCGCCATGGACTCGCGCGCCCGGGTGGTGAAACCGGCCGGGTCCTTGGCCCGCTCGGCCGCCCAGTCCTCGAACGCCACGCCGGCCGGCAGGTAGGCGAGCGGGTCGTGCGCCGATGTCTGGTCGGTGACGATGTCGATCTCCGCGCCGCGGGCCAGCAGGTCCGGGACGACCCGAGCGGCGTTGCCGAGCACGCCGATCGACAGCGCCCGGCGGTCGCGGCGGGCCTCGCCGGCCAGCCGCAGCGCGTCGTCGACCGACGCGGCCTGGACGTCGAGGTAGCCGTGCTCGATGCGCCGGGTGATGCGCGACGGGTCGCACTCGACCACGAGCGCGACGCCGCCGTTCATCGTCACCGCCAGCGGCTGCGCGCCGCCCATGCCGCCCAGCCCGGCCGTCAGTGTGACGGTGCCGGCCAGCGACCCGCCGAACCGCTTCGACGCGACCGCGGCGAACGTCTCGTAGGTGCCCTGCAGGATGCCCTGGGTGCCGATGTAGATCCACGATCCGGCGGTCATCTGCCCGTACATCGTCAGCCCGAGCGCCTCGAGGCGGCGGAACTCCTCCCAGGTCGCCCAGTCGCCGACCAGGTTGGAGTTGGCGATCAGCACGCGCGGCGCCCACTCGTGCGTGCGCAGCACCCCGACGGGGCGGCCGGACTGGACGAGCATGGTCTCGTCGCCGGCCAGCGTGGTCAGGGTGCGCACCAGCGCGTCGAAGGACGGCCAGTCGCGGGCGGCCTTGCCGGTGCCGCCGTAGACGACCAGCTCGTCCGGGTGCTCGGCCACCTCCGGGTCGAGGTTGTTCTGCAGCATCCGCAGCGCCGCCTCCTGCGGCCAGCCCTGCGTGGTGAGCCGCGTCCCGCGTGGGGCGCGGACGGGTCGGGGTCGGGACATGAGGTGTCCTCCTTCAGTGCAGCGTGCCGGTGGCCGCCTGCGCGGCGGCGACGATCCGGCCGGTCGTGACGAGATGGTGAACGGCGTCGATCTCCGGGGCGAGGTGGCGGTCCGGGCCGGGCCCCGCGACGTGCTCGCGGACCAGGTCGCGGACGGCGCCGGTGCCGGCCGCCGGGGCGAGGGGTGCCCGCAGGTCGAGCGCTCGTGCGGCGGTCAGGACCTCGACGGCGAGGACGCGGGCGACGCCGTCGACGGCACGGCGCAGCTTGCGGGCGGCCGACCAGCCCATCGAGACGTGGTCCTCCTGCATGGCGCTGGACGGGATCGAGTCCACCGACGCGGGGACGGCCAGCCGCTTCAGCTCCGACACGATGCCGGCCTGGGTGTACTGGGCGATCATGTGGCCGGAGTCGACACCGGGGTCGTGGGCGAGGAACGGCGGCAGCCCGGCGTTGCGGGCGACGTCGAGGAAGCGGTCGGTGCGCCGCTCGCTGATCGACGCGAGGTCGGCGGCCGCGATGGCCAGGAAGTCGAGCACGTAGGCGACGGGCGCGCCGTGGAAGTTGCCGTTGGACTCCACCCGCCCGTCCTCGGTGACGACGGGGTTGTCGATCGCGGCGGCCAGCTCGCGGCCGGCGACCAGCTCCGCGTGCGTGAGGGTGTCGCGGACGGCGCCGTGCACCTGCGGCGAGCAGCGCAGCGAGTAGGCGTCCTGGACTCGGGTGCAGTCCGGGCCCCGGTGGCTGGCCACCACCTCGGACCCGGCCAGCAGCGCGCGCAGGTTGGCCGCGGACTCGCGCTGGCCCGGATGCGGGCGCAGTGCCTGCAGGTCGTCGGCGAACACGCGGTCGGTGCCGAGCAGCGCCTCCACGCTCATCGCCGCGGCGACGTCGGCCACCCGCAGGAGCGCCCGCAGGTCGTGCAGCGCCAGCACCAGCATGCCGAGCATGCCGTCGGTGCCGTTGATCAGCGCCAGGCCCTCCTTCTCGGCCAGCTCGACCGGCTCGATGCCGGCCGCCGCCAACGCCGTCGCCGCGTCGGCCAGGGCGCCGGACGCGTCGCGGACCGGCCCCTCGCCCATCAGGGCCAGCGCGCAGTGCGCCAGCGGCGCGAGGTCGCCGGAGCAGCCCAGGCTGCCGTACTCGCGCACCACCGGGGTGATGCCGGCGTCCAGCAGCCGGGCGTACGCCGCCGCCGTCGTGAGCCGGACCCCGGTGCGCCCGGTGGCCAGTGTCGACAGCCGCAGCAGCATGAGGGCACGGACCACCTCGCGCTCCACCTCCGGGCCGGACCCGGCGGCGTGACTGCGGATGAGACCGCGCTGCAGGGCGGCGCGCCGGTCTCCCGGGATGTGCTTCGTGGCGAGCGCGCCGAACCCGGTCGAGACCCCGTAGTAGGGCACGTCCGCGACCGCCAGCTGCTCGATCACCTCACGGCTGCGGGCGACCGCCGCCAGGGCGTCGTCGCCCAGCACGACGCCGGCGCCGTCGCGGGCCACCGCCACCACCTCGTCGAACGACACCGGGCCGGTACCCACCACGACGGCCCGGCCGGGAGAGGACTGCTCGATCGCCATGAGGACATCACAGCGCCCGGGCGACCCCCCTCGCAGTACCGACGCACCGATTGTGTCTCGGATCTGAGACCATGGGTCATGCCCAACGCGCCGGCCGCCGGACATGCGCTGGCGATCCTGCGGTACCTGGCCCGGCATGCCGAGCCGATGCCGGCGGCGGCGATCGCCCGCGACCTCGCCCTGCCCCGATCCAGCGTGTACCACCTGCTCGCGGTGCTATGCGCCGACGGCTTCGTCGCCCACCTCGGCGACGAGCGGCGCTACGGCCTGGGTGTCGCGGCGTTCGAGCTCGGGTCCGCCTACAGCCGGCAGGCGCCGCTGCAGCGGATGGCGCGGACGGCGCTCGCCCGGCTCGTCGACGAGACGACGCACAACGCCCACCTCGCCGTCCTGCACGGGCGCGACGTGCTCTACGTCATCGAGGACCGCGCCGCTGGACGGCCGCCGCTGGTCACCGACGTCGGCGTCCGGCTGCCCGGCCAGCTGACGGCGAGCGGCCTGGCCATGCTCGCGGCCCTGCCCGCCCCGCAGGTGCGGGCGCTCTTCCCGTCGCAGGACGCGTTCGTGCGCCGCCACGACACCGGCATCGCGTCGATGCGTGAGCTGCGCGCGGCGCTCGCGGACGTCCGCCGTCGTGGCTACGCGACGGAGGAGGGGTCGGTGACCCCGGGGTTCGCCTCGGTCGCCGACGCGGTGCGTGACCACAACGGCCATCCGGTCGCCGCGGTGGCCGTCACGTTCCCGGCGGACCGCGTCGACGAACCCGCGCGGGGGCGGCTCGCCGTCGCCGCCGTGCACACCGCTGCCGAGCTCTCCGCCCGGCTCGGCTACCGGACACCCGAGGCGGCTCACACCATACCCATGTAGGGTATGGTCCGTCGGTTTCGGCTTCCTGCGAGAGGAACGGTCCATGGGCACCTCCACGTTCACTGTTGTCGGCATGACCTGCGGCTGCTGCGCCAACAAGGTGCGCGACGAGATCGTCAAGATCGACGGCGTGGGAACGGTGGACGTGAACGCCGAGTCCGGCGAGGTCGGTGTCACCAGCGACGTGCCGGTCTCCGCCGACCAGGTCAGGGCGGCCGTCGAGACCGCGGGCTATCAGCTCGCCGGCGCCTGACCGTCAGGCGTCGGCGCCAAGAGGCCTGACACAGGCCGGCGGATCCTGGCCGCGGCGGTGACGCAACTGGGGCTCGTCGCGCAGGCCGCGGGCATGTTCGCCGTCACGAACATCGACGACATCCTCATCCTGGCGGTCTTCTTCGGGCAGGCGGCCGATCACGCGGGAGCGGGCCGCCGCGTGGTCGTCGGCCAGTACGCCGGGTTCGTGGCGATCCTCGCCGTCGCCGTCCTCGGTTCCCTGGGCGCCGGCCTGCTGCCCGTGGGTGCCGTCCCCTTCCTCGGTCTGCTGCCCGTCGCGCTCGGCGTCCGTGCGGCCTGGCAGGTCTGGCGCGATCGCCGCGACGGCGAACCCGGCGGCGACGGCGGGGAACGGACGGCCCTCGTCGTGCGCGGGCCGACGGTCGGGGCGGTCGCCGCGGTCACGTTCGCCAACGGCGGCGACAACATCGGCGTCTATGTGCCGGTGTTCACCGCCGTCGGCGCCGGCGGCACGCTCGTCTACTGCGGCGTCTTCCTCGTCTTCGTCGCGGTGTGGTGCGCGGCCGGCCGCTTCCTCGCGGCCAGGCCGGTCATCGCCCGCACGCTGGCCCGCCGGGGCCACGTCGTCCTCCCCGTCGTCCTGATCGGGATCGGCCTGGTCATCCTGATCGAGGGCGGGGCCTTCGGCATCCCGGCCGGACACTGACCGTTCGCGGGCGCGCCGGACCTCAGTCCACGAGCCGGCCGAGCAGCGTGAGGACGCGGCGTTCGATCTCGTCGCGGATGGGGCGGACGGCGGTGAGGTCCCGTCCGGCGGGGTCGTCGAGGCTCCAGTCCTCGTAGCGTTTGCCGGGGAGGACGGGGCAGGCGTCGCCGCAGCCCATGGTGACGACGACGTCGGCGGCGCGGACGGTCTCGTCGGTCCAGGGCTTGGGGAACTCGGCGGCGATGTCGATGCCGCGTTCGGCCATGGCGGCGACGGCGACGGGGTTGACCTGCTCCGCGGGCTCGGAACCGCCGGACCAGGCGACGGCCGCGTCGCCGGCGTGGTGGCGGAAGAAGCCGAGGGCCATCTGGGAGCGGCCGGCGTTGTGCACGCAAAGGAACAGGACGGCCGGGCGCTCTGGATCGTACGTGCGGGGCATGGGGTCTCCGGTCAGGTCGAGGCGAGGCGGGGAACGAGGCGGTCGACGCGGCCGGCGAGGGTCGTGACGGCGGCATCGAAGGCGTCGTCGGCGCCGGTGCGGACGGGGTCGGGGACGGACCAGTGCAGGCCGCCGAGGTCGCCGAGCTCCTCGTGGGCCTGATCGCAGACGGTGATGACGAAGTCGCCGGCGGCGGCGATGTCGGCCAGCCGCCGGGGCCGGGTCGCGTGCAGCGCGAGGTGGTGGCGGCGGGCGGCGGCGACGGCGCCGGGGTCGACGCGGCCGGCGGGCCGGGTGCCCGCGGAGGCCACGGGGATCGGGCTGGCCCGGCGCCAGAGCGCGGCGGCGAGCTGGGAGCGGGCGGAGTTGGCGGTGCAGACGAACACCACGCGGTGGGCGTGGCCGGCGGCGCCGGGGGTGAGGTCGTCGAGCGCGCCGGGGCTGAGCCGGACGTAGCTGCGGCGCCGGTCGGCCTCGGACCGGCCGCGGGTCAGCATCCCGGTCGTCTCGAGCGTCCTGAGATGGTGGGCGAGCAGGTTCGAGGGCACGCCCAGGCGGGCCTGGAGCTCGCTGGGGGAGAGGTCGCCGAGGCTGAGCAGGTCGACGATGCGCAGGCGCGACGGGTCGGACAGCGCGGCGTGCCTGGCCGCTCGCCACTCCAAGGTCGCCCGCTCAGCGTTCATTGACTCAATCATCGCTGAGCTAATCGGCTCGGTCAAGGCGGCGGCCGGCGGGGATCTCACCCGTCGCGGGTGAGGGGCGCGGGCCGCGACGCGGACGACGCTGTCGGGACCGGCGTGGGGAGGCGGGTCATGCGCGAGGCGAGGAGCGCCAGGGCGACGGACGTCGACGGATGGCTGCCGTCCTGGCGAGACGGCGCGGCACGAGCCCGGATCGTCGAGTTCGTCGACGCGGTGACGTCGGGGCCGGACCCGGTTCCGGAGTCCGGCCGGGTCGCGGTCTTCGACAACGACGGGACCCTCTGGACCGAGAAGCCGATGCCCGCCCAGCTGCACTACATCGTCGAGAGGTGGGCCGCGGCGGTCGCCCTCGATCCGTCGCTCGGAGACGAGGAGCCGTACCGCGCCGCCGTGACGGGCGACTTCCGCTGGCTCGGCGACGCCATCGACAAGCACTACGCCGGCGACGACAGCGATCTGGCGGCCGTGATCGCCGCGCTGCTCCGCGTGACCGAGCACATGTCCGTCGAGGACTACCAGGCCTCGGTCGAGACGTTCTACGACAGGGCGACGCATCCGACGCTCGGCCGGTCGTACTCCGGAACGGTCTACCAGCCCATGGTCGAGCTGCTCCGGTTCCTGGAGGCCCACGGGTTCACCTGCTACATCGTCTCCGGTGGCGATCGTGACTTCATGCGGCCCATGAGCGCGAGCTACTACGGCATACCGCCGGAGCGCGTCATCGGCTCCGCCACCGGGCTGGAGTACGACGCCGGCTCGCGCGACGTGCGCTACGGCGGCTCGTTCTCCTTCCTGGACGACGGACCGCAGAAGCCGATCCGCATCTGGAGCCGGACCGGGCGCCGGCCGATCCTCGCCGCGGGCAACACCAACGGGGACCTCCCGATGCTGCGGTTCGCGCAGAAGCACCCGCGGAGCCTGAGTCTGGTGGTCCACCACGACGACGACACCGGTCGCGGCGACGCGCCCTACGACAAGGGCGCCGAGCAGGTCCTGGCGGCGTCCCGCGAGTTCACCGTGATCAGTGTCCGGGACGACTGGGCGGAACTGTTCCCGTCCGGTTGAGGCCCCCTTCGG
>NZ_QVAI01000035.1 GCF_003427025.1 Jiangella endophytica | reverse complement strand
CGTCCAGGCCCACGCCGCAGCCCGCGGCAGGGAGGCCCTCCAGCGCCTCCAGTGCCTGGTCGACCGTGTTGAGCAGGCTAGTCTCGAAGCGGTTGAGGGGCTCGACAGCGACCGTGACGCCGGCGTCCATCGCGTGTCCGACGACGGGCCCGAGGCTGTCGCGCAGTTGCGCGTAACAGCCGCGTCGCTCCGCGTCGCCGATGCGCCACGTCCTGCCGACCGACGTGTAGATCGGGCCGGCGACGACCGGGGACGACACCGCCGCCGCGACGTCGACGATCCGGCGCAGGAAGTCCTGGGTCGACGCGATCGTCGCCTGGTCCGTGGCCACCAGCTCGCGACCGGCGCCCATGGCGACGACGACGGTGGCCGACAGGCCGAGCGAGTCGAGCAGCGCCGCCGCTCGCCCGGGGTCCCAGTCGCCCACGTTCTCGACCGGGAGCTCGATCACGTCGAAGCCCCACCCGCGGATCCTCGGCGCCAGCTCGGCCAGCCTCCGGTCGGTCAGCGGCGAGGTCCAGATCCAGGTGTTCGCCCCCAGCGCCCTCGTCGACGTCATGCGTCGTCTCCTTCCGTGTGCTGACTTCCCGTGGCCAGGCCGGTCGGCGCGGTCGCGGAGCCGACGCCGAGGTAGCGGCGCTGCAGCTCCGGCCGGTCCAGCAGTTCCTCGCCGGTGAACTCCGCCTCGATGCGGCCGGAGACCATGACGAGCTGCCGGTCGGCCAGCCGCACCGCCGCCCGCAGGTTCTGCTCGACGACGAGGACGGCCACGCCCTCGGCCACCAGGTGCCGCACCACCTCGACCAGCACGTCGACGATCGTGGGCGCCAGCCCTTCGGAGGGCTCGTCCATCACGATCAGCGGCGCGTTGAGCAGGAGTGCCCGGCCGACGGCGAGCATCTGCTGCTCCCCGCCGGACAGGTCCGCCCCGCCGTGCTGCCGGCGCTCGGCGAGCCGCGGGAACAGCTCGTACACCGCGTCGGGTGTCCATCGCCTCCCCCGGGCGCGCCGGGCCAGCATGGCGAGGTGCTCGTCGACGGTGAGCGAGGGGAAGAGCCGGCGGCCCTGGGGGACGTAGGCGAGACCGGCGATCGCGATCGTCTCCGGAGCGAGGCCGTCGAGCCGCCGGCCGGACAACCGGATCTCGCCGCCCGACGGCGGCACGAATCCGACCAGCGTGTCGCACAGCGTCGTCTTGCCCATCCCGTTGCGGCCCACGACGGCGACCGCCTCGACCCCCATGCTGAAGCTCAGACCGTCGAGGACCTGGGACGCTCCGTAGCCGGAGCGCAGGTCGCGGACCTCGAGCAGTGCGTCGTCCGGTGTCATGCCACCGCCTCCGTGCCGAGATAGATCCGGTGGACGTGCGGGTCCGCCCGGACCTGCTCCGGCGTGCCGGCCGTGACCTGCTCGCCGTCCGCCATCACGACGACCCGCTGGGCGATCCGGAACGCGACGTCCATGTCGTGCTCGATGACCAGCAGGGTCAGCTGCTCGTCGAAGGACTCGAGCAGTTCGACGAGCCGCTCCCGCTCGCCCCGCGAGAGACCGGAGGCCGGTTCGTCGAGCAGCATCACGTCCGGCCGGGTGGCGACGGCCATCGCCAGCTCCAGTTGCCGCCGCTGTCCGTGGGCCAGTTCGCCCGCCACCGCGTCGACCTGGCCGGACAGCCAGACCTGGGCGGCGACCTCCGCGGCCTCGTCGCGCATCGCACGATCGGCCGAGGAGCGCCAGAGCGCCCGGTGCCGGCCGCGGTGACCGGCGAGGGCGAGATAGATGTTCTCCCGCACCGTGAGCCCGGCGAACGCGCGTGCCTTCTGGTACGTCCGCGCCAGGCCGAGCCGGGGACGGTGCCGCGACGGCCGGTAGGTGCAGTCCTGTCCTTTGATGACCACCGCGCCGGTGGTGGGTGCGATGTCGCCGGCGATGACGTTGAACAGCGTGGTCTTGCCGGCTCCGTTCGGCCCGATGACGGCGAGCCGCTCGCCCCGCGCGATGTCGAGATCGATACCGCGCAGGGCGCGCAGGCCCCCGAACGCCACTGTGACCGCACTGACCTGGACGACGGACGCCATGGCTGCTTCTCCTTTCCTAGGGGTACTCGCCGCCGCCTGAGACCTCGCGGTCGGCTTGGGGGCTACCCCCTAGCTCTGCGGCACGCCGTCGACGACCGGGATCGCGCTGCCCTCCCAGGGCAGGTCGCGTTCCTCGCAGGCGGGGAAGTCCCGGCCCGGCGACGGGGTGTCAGGGCTGAACGTGCCGCCGAAGGTCTGGTCGACGCCGGGCACGATGGCCACGGTCTCCTGGACGACCTCGCCGGAGTCGTCGAGGGCCAGCCGGGACAGGCCCACGTCGACGATGCCGCTGCGGTTCTCGTCCAGGCTGATGTCGCCGTACGGCAGGTCGAGGGTGAGCCCCGAGATCGCCGCGTGGAAGGCGTCGAGGTCGGAGATGTCGCCGCCCACCGCTTCCAGCGCCTCGACCAGCGCCACACCGGCCGTGTAGTAGCCGTAGAAGAAGCCGAACGCGGCGGCCACCGACGGCGGCGCGGGCTCGTTGCCGCTCAGCGAGCCCGGAATGGTCTCCCAGGTCTCGTCCGCGGCGGCCAGGTACTCCTCGATCTCCGGGGTCCGGACGTCGGCCGGCAGCGTGGCGAAGCCGCCGACGTACGCGCCGGCGATGCCGGTGCCGAGGGCCTGCGCCAGGTCGGGGTTGAAGAACAGGTTGCCGGCGTGCTGGTCGCCGGTGAGATCGCCCTTGCCGTTGACGAAAGCCTCGAGCGCGGCCTGGGTCCCGGTGCCGCCGACGGCCCAGAAGTAGCCGTCGACCTCGTCGGGGTTGGGCAGCTGGGCGATGTAGGACGAGTAGTCGGTGGTGCCCAGCGGCGGGAAGACGCGGTGGGTGACCTCGCCGCCGACGGCGCAGAAGTCGGCCACGAAACCGGCGGCCGAGGTGTGGCCGAAGCTGTAGTCGTCGGCGATGACGGCGACCGTGTCCCAGCCCTCCTGGTGGTGCAGCAGGTCGCCGAGCCCGGCGCTCCAGATCGCGCCGTCGCCGTAGAAGCGGAAGTAGTTCGGCGCCTGGACCTGCAGCGTCTGCTCCTGCGAGCCGGAGATGCCCGCGAAGACGGTGAGCTCGGGGTTCGCCTTGGCGTACTCGGCGATCGCGATGCCCTCGTCGCCGGAGAGCGGCCCGACGATCACGTTGGCACCCAGCTGCTCGACCAGCCGGCGCACCTCCTGAACGATGCGGTCGGCGGTGTCGTCGCCGCAGCCGACGCCGACGAGCTCGATCGGCGTCCCCGCGACCTCCGCGCCGCTGAATCCCTCCAGCGCGCTCGTCGTCGAGTTGGGGGTCGCGCCGGCGAAGCGCGACAGCGCCAGTGTGGTGCCGGCGACGACGTCCTCGTGGAACCCGCCGAACGGCCCCTCGCACTGGCCGAGGATGCCCAGCCGGATCGCGCCGTCGGCCCCGGCCGGCGAGCCGGCGCCGCCGCCGGCGGAGGTCTGCTGGTCGGCGGGCAGCCCTGCCGAGTCATCGCCGCCGCCGCACGCCGCGGCCACCAGCGCCAGGCCGGCCGACACGGACAGCGCCATTGCCGTTCGTCGCTTCTGTCTGCTCATGGTCGTGTGCCTCCGAGTTCCTTCTCAGTCGGGTGAACGGGTCGCGCTCCGCCGCGCAGCCGCTGGACGATCCCCGTCAGGCCCTCGGGTGAGAGGACCATGATCGCCAGCACGATGACGCCGATGACGGTGTTGAACCGGGCCTCGGTGATGCCGATGCCATCGACGAGCGGCAGGTCGCGCAGGTAGGTGAAGACCAGGACGTAGACGAACGCGCCGAGCCAGGCGCCCTCCAGTGACGAGATGCCACCGATGACGGCGATGATCAGCAGGATCAGCGTCGGCCCGATGGAGATCGACGCGGGATCGATCTGGCCGTTCCACCACACGTTCAGCAGCCCGGCCAGCCCGGCCACGAACCCGGCCAGCGTGAACGCCAGCGCTCGGTGCAGCGCTACGTTGAACCCCAGCGACGCCATCCGGACGGGGTCGTCGCGCACCCCCTGCAGCGCCAGCCCGAACGCCGTCCGCCGCGACGCCCGGAAGCCGAGGTAGGCCAGCACCGAGAGCAGCAGGCCCGCGTAGTAGAGCCGGACCGGCGGTCCCAGGAGGTCCGGCCGCTGGATGCTCGTGATGCCGCCCGGACCGGAGATCTCGACGATCTGGGCGAACACGAAGTAGCCGATGACCCCGTAGACCAGGGTGAGCATCAGGAAGTAGATGCCCGTGGTCCGGCTCGCGATGGCGCCGAGCACGAACGCGGCCAGCGTCGTGACGAGCATCGCGAAGCCCACGGCGGCCCATGGATGCCAGCCGAGGTTCAGGCCGCGCGCACCACCGTCCAGGGCCGCGTTGCCGAACATGAAGCCGGCGATCCCGAACATCAGCAGCTGCGCCAGCGAGGTCATGCCGCCGTACCTGGACAGGAAGACGATCGTCGCCGCGGCCAGCCCCAGGATCAGCGTCTGGGTCATGACGAAGTTGACGAAGAACGCCGTGGCGAGGCTGGGCAGCAGGACCAGGATCAGGACCAGACCGGCGAGAACGAGCGTCCTCGCGGTCAGGCGTTCGCGCAGCTTCATGCCGGCCTCCCGAACAGCCCGTAGGGACGCACGGCCAGCACGAGCGCCAGAAGACCGAACGTCATGATGATCGCGTAGTAGGAGTACTGGCTCGGCAGGTACGCGGGCGAGAAGGCGACCACCATGCCGTACAACAACGAGCCGGCGGCGGCGCCCTTGAGCGACCCGAGGCCACCGATGATCACGACGACGAGCGCGTTCAGCAGCCAGCTGCCGTCCGTTCCGGGGGCCGCGCCGGCGAACGAGGCGCCCAGTACCCCGCCGACGCCGGCCAGGAACGAGCCGGCGAGGAAGGTGAGCGCGAAGACCCGCCGGATGTTGATGCCCAGGCCACGCACCATCTGGCGGTCGTCCACGCCGGCCCGGATGACCATGCCGACGCTCGTGCGGGTGAGCCAGAGCCACAGCGCGACACCGACCAGCACGGCGATGGCGAGCATGAAGAGCCTGGTGACGGCGTAGCGCTCCCCCATGACGGAGAAGAAGTGCGTCACCGCGCCCGGCCAGACCATCCGCTGTGCCAGCCCGCCGAACTCACGCAGCATCTGGTCGGCCAGCACGACGGTGATCGCGAGCGTCACGAGGGTCTGCCGCATCTCCTGGCCCTCGTTCCATTGCAGGAACACCTGCTGGATCAGCAGTCCCAGCACCGCGGCGACGCCGGCGCCGGCCAGCAGCGGGACGAGCCAGTCGAGCAGGCCGACGTCGGCCGGGTCGATGTTGCGGGACCGGCCGACCATCGCCTCCTGCACCCTGATGGCGACATAGGCGGCCAGCAGGAACAGCGACCCGTGGGCCATGTTCACCGTGCGCATCAGGCCGAAGATCAGCGTGAAGCCGGACGCCGCGACGAAGAGCAGGCCGGCGAACGTCACACCGTCCAGGACCGTCACCAGGAACTTGCCGGGGTCGTCGACGGCGGCGCCGGCCGGGGTGCCCTCGGCGAGGAACAGCACCCAGGCGGCCACCGCCGCGCCCACGACGGCGGCGACCCAGACGGAAGGCCGGCGCAGTTCCGTCACCCGGCCCTTCGGGGAACTCCGGTCCGCATCGATCAGGGCAGGTGTCATCAGTACCTCCCGCAGGTCAGCGCCGATCGGCGCAGGGTCGTCGGACGACCTGTGCGTGTGGTGACCGGCCGGAACGACGACTGCCGCCGGCCGCGGCGGATGTCAGGCCGCGTAGTCCGGGATCGCCACCCGGGCGCCGCCGTTCATGGCCGACTCGTGGGCGCAGATCCCGACCGACGTCCAGTTCGCGGCGGTGACCTCGTCGATCGCCGGGGCTCGGTCCTCGACGATGCTGCGGACGAACTCGTGGGCCAGGTGCGGATGCGATCCGCCGTGCCCGCTGCCCTGGACGAACGAGAGGTGCTCGTTGTCGGCGTCGTACACGCCCCGCGTCGTGAACGGCGCGATCTGCGGTGGCAGCCGGTGGGCGAAGTCCGGGATCTCCACCGGCTTGGGAATCTCTCCGACGTGCAGCACGTGACCCGAACCCTGAGTCTGTTCCCATTCGAAGGTCGCCAGTTCGCCGAACACGGTGAAGCTCTCGACGTACTCGCGCGCCGTCTCGAACAGCGAGCGGGCGATCTCGGCTCCGACGGGCGAATCGCGCAGGGTGACCAGCGCGCTCTCCACCGCGAACGGAGATCCGTACGTGGCGGTGAGCTCCGCGGAGATCCGCCCCGAGCCGAGACACACCACGCTCTCGGCCAGCGCGCCGGCCAGCGACAGCACCGGGCTCACGGCGTGGGTCGCGTAGTGCATGGGCGGAAGGCCCTCCCAGTAGCCGGGCCAGCCGGCCATCTCCTGGTGATGCGCCCCGCGCAGGAACTGGATCCGGCCCAGCGTGCCGTTGTCGAGGAGGTCCTTCACGTGCAGGAACTCACGCGAGTAGACGACGGTCTCCATCATCATGTAGTTCTTGCCCGACTCCCGCACGGCCGAGACGATGGCCCGGCACTCGTCGAGCGTCGTGGCCATCGGCACGGTGCAGGCGACATGCTTGCCCGCCCGGAGCGCGGCGATGGTCTGGCCGGCATGATCCGGAATCGGGGTGTTGATGTGCACCGCGTCGATGTCCGGATCCGCGAGCATGGCGGCGAAATCCGAGTAGCGGCCCGGTACACCGAAACGGTCGGCCGTCTCGTGGAGCGACGATTCGGTCCGCTGGCACACTGCGACGAGCTCGGCGTCCGGATGGGCCTGGTAGATCGGGACGAACTCCGACCCGAACCCCAGTCCGGCGATGGCCACACGTACTTTCCGCGTCATCGTTGACCTCCTGTGTCGTGAAGGTTACGGAGGACGCAACGGGGCGAACCATGCGCAATCCAGCATCAGACCTTAGATTTTTTACATGGCTGTCATGGGGACGCGGCACGTCGCACTCCTGGTCGAGACCTCGAACGCCTACGCCCGGGGACTGCTCGTCGGCGTGAAGAAATACGTCGAGGAGCACCCGCACTGGTCGCTCTACCTCGCCGAGCACAGCCGCCACGAGACCGACTTCTCCTGGCTGGAGGGCTGGCTCGGCGACGGCGTGCTGGCCCGCATCGAGAACGAGGGAACGGCCAGCTTCATCAGGCGGCTCGGGCTGCCGACCGTCGACCTCAGCGCGGCCCGCCTGGTCCCGGAGCTCCCCGGCGTCGAGACCGACGACGGCACCATCGCCCGCTGGGCCGTCGGTCACTTCGCCGAACGCGGCCTGCGGAACTTCGCCTTCTGCGGCGACGAGCGATTCGCCTGGTCGGTGACCCGCGGCGAGTGGTTCGCCGGCCACGTCCGCCGCCGCGGCGCGACGCCGCACGAGTTCCGGATGCGGCCGTCCGGCATGCGCGCCGCCGAGCGCGAGCGCCTCGCGACCTGGCTCACCGAGCTGCCGAAGCCGGTCGGCGTCCTCGCCTGCTACGACATCGCCGGCCAGGAGGTCCTGGAGGCCTGCAAGATCGCCGGGCTCGCGGTCCCCGACGCCGTCGCCGTCGTCGGGGTCGACAACGACGAGCTGATCGGCAACCTCACCACGCCCCCGCTGTCGAGCATCGAGCCCAACACGGCCGCGACCGGGTACCTGGCGGCGCACCTGCTCGATCTGATGATGCAGGGGCACTCGCTGGAGGCTGGACTGCGGCTCATCGAGCCCACCCGCATCGTCGCCCGCCAGTCGTCGGACATCCTCGCCGTCGACGACCCGCTCGTCTCCGAGGCCTTGCGGTTCATCCGGGCCCGGTCGGACCAGAACCTCGCCGTGAGCGCCGTGCTCCGCCACGTCGGGCTCTCGCGGCGCGCGCTGGACCTCCGCTTCACCGCGACGCTGGGCCGGACCGTGCACGGCGAGATCATCAGGGTCCGCATGGGACACGTCGCGGAGTTGCTCTCCTCGACCGACTGGACGCTGCAGCAGATCGCGGAGCGGCTGAACTTCAGCCACTCCGAGTACATGAGCGTCGTCTTCAAGAAGTACACCGGACAGTCGCCGGGCCAGTACCGCCGGACGGTGAACGGGGCGGTCGCCCGCCAGGCGTTCTGGCAGACGTGATCACGCTCAGTCCGTCGCTCCCGGCTGCAGGAGGCGGTAGCCGGGCGCAGGCGCGGGTGCGCCTCGTGATCCGCATCAGCGAACCGTCGATGAATGAGGGTGATCATCACCGATTGCGTACGACACCAGGCGTTCTCCCGCTCCACCAGGCATGCATGCCTCGTGGTGCACCAGAACGCCTCATGATGGCCGTCGCCCCGACCGACCGGCCGGAGGGGAGAGCCTCCTGCCGACTCACCCAGCTGGGCGTCAGTCGTGGCCGACGTAGACCGACTTCACCCAGGTGAAGAAGTCGACAGCGGCGGCGCCCTGCTCCCGGTAGGTGTTGGTCGACGAGTCCTTCACCCCGCCGAACGGCACGTTGAGGTCCAGGCCGCTGGTCGGCCGGTTGATCTTGACGACGCCCGCCTGGGCCCGCTCCACGAACCGGTGGACGGCGCGCAGGTCGTTGCTGACGAGACCGGCCGTGAGCCCGTAGTCGACGCCGTTCACGATGTCGATCGCCTCGTCGAGGTCCGTCGCCGGCAGCACCGACACGACCGGGCCGAAGACCTCCTCCCGGGCGATGCGGTGGTCGGGCCGGACGCCGGTGACGACCGCGGGCGGCTGGAACAGCCCGTCGCCGGCATCGCGGCCGGCCAGCACCTCACCGCCGTCCTCCTCGGCGATGCGCAGGTAGGAGCGGTCGGTCGCCAGCTGTGCCTCGCTGACCACGGGGCCCATGAGGACGCCGTCGGCGAGCCCGTCGCCGGGCGTGTACCGGCGCGCCTCCTCGACCAGCGCCGCGGTGAACGCCTCGGCGATCCCGGGCGTGCACACGACCCGGCTGGTGGCGGTGCACGCCTGCCCGGTCAGCGCGAAGCCGCCGGCGGCGGCGATCCGGGCGGCCACCGCGGGATCGGCGTCGTCGAGGACGACCAGGGCGTTCTTGCCGCCCATCTCGGTCTGCACCCGGGCTCGCCGGGCGGCCGCGCCGGCCTGGATCGCCAGCCCGACGGCGGTCGAGCCGGTGAACGTCACCGCCGCGACGTCGCGGTGGCTGACCAGCGCGTCGCCGAGCAGCGCACCGGACCCGTGCACCAGGTTGAGCACACCGGACGGCAGCCCGGCGTCGACGAGCGCGCGGGCCAGGTGCCAGGTGGACACCGTGGTCAGGCCGGCAGGCTTGAGCACGACGGCGTTGCCGGCGACGAGCGCCGGCGCGATCTTCCAGGCCGGGATGGCGATCGGGAAGTTCCAGGGCGTGATGGCGGCGACGACACCGACCGGCTCCTTGCGCGTGTAGGTCAGGGTCGACGGCACCGACGACGGGTACACGTCGCCGGCCGACCGCCAGCCCTCGCCGCCGAAGAACCGCAGCACGTCGGCGGCGCGCTGCACCTCGCCGCGGGCCTCGGCCAGCGTCTTGCCCTCCTCGCGGGTGAGGTCGCGCGCCGCCTCCTCGAGCCGCGCCGAGAGCAGCTCACCGGCTCCGGTCAGCACCCGGCCGCGGGCCGGGCCCGGCAGCGCGGCCCACGCGGGCTGGGCGGCGGCCGCCGCCGCGACGGCCTCGTCGACGAGCCCGGCGTCTCCGGAGGCCGTGACGGACACGAGGTCGCCGGGGTCGGCGGGGTTGCGCCGCTCGGTCGCGGGCTCGCCGGTCCACGTGCCGGCCACCAACTGCCGGATCTGCCTGGTGGTCGTCATCGGTGCGCCTCCTGCGGGTCGGTCGGGTCGGGGAGTTCGTCGATGGAGTCGTAGCGGCCGGCGGCCAGGCCGGCGAACAGTGCCGCGCCGCGCGCCGCGGCCTCCGCCACCGGCGGGATGACGACGTCGCCCAGCGCGGCGCGCTTGGTCGCGACGACCGCGTCGCCGCGCAGCCAGCCGCCGACGGCGACGACGCGGGTGTGCGGCCCGGTGACGCTCGCCATGACCTCGAGCGCGGCGTGCCCACGACGCATGACCGTGTCGAGTACGGCTCGCCACACCATGGCCGGGCTCGGCTCGGCCGGGATGCCGGTCAGCGTCGCCGCCACCCCGGCCACGTCGGCCACGCCGATCGGCACCTGGTCCGGCGGCAGCGCGAGCGCCGCCGCGTCGAGGTCGCGCCGGGCGTCGTGGTCGTTCTCGGCGACCCCCAGCAGCCGCAGGAAGCGGCGCAGCGCCAGGCCGCTGCCCAGCCCGGTGAACAGCGACTGCGTGCCGGGGAAGACGTGGCAGCCGACGGTGACACCGGCCCGTACCGCTGCGACGGTGCCGGCCGGCCCGATCGGGCGCGTCGCCTGCCGGACCATCGCCTCGCCGGTACCCAGCGAGTTCAGGACGTCGCCCGGCCGGGTCGCCCCGGCGCCCACCGCCGCGCACAAGTGGTCGTGCCCGCTCACGGTCAGCACCGCGCCGGCGAGCCGGCCGCCGGCGGCGCCGACCCGCCCGGCCGGCGCGCCGGCCGGGACCGGCGCAGGCAGAGACAGCCGGACGCCGCTGGCGGCGATGTGCCCGGGCAGCCAGCGCCGCTCGTGGACGTCGAGCCAGCCGGTCCGGGCGGCCAGCGACAGCTCGCTGACGAACCTGCCGCCGAGGCGTTCGACGAGCAGCTCCGGCACCGTCGCCCAGCCGGCGGGAACGCCGTCGACCAGTTCCTGGTCGGCCAGCCAGCGCGTCTTCACCGCGGTGCAGCGGGTGCTGAGCGGCAGGCCGGTGCGCGTGGTGAACGCGTCGTCGCCGCCGACGTCGGCGGCGACGGCCGGCAGCACGGCGGCGGGCCGCTCGTCGTACCAGGCCAGGATCGGCGTGAGAGCGCGACCGGCGGCGTCCACCAGGACGCCGCTCTCGGCCATGCCCGTGACCCCGGCGCCGACGACGTCGCCGGGGACGCCGGACAGCGCGTCGTCGAGCGCGCCGAGCGCCACCGCCGTCAGCTCGTCCGCGTCCATCCGCACGACGCCGCCGCGCTCCCGCCACGGCGTCGGACGGCGGCCGGAGCCGAGCACCTGGCCGGTCAGCGAATGCGCGACCGCCTTGACCGTCGTGGTCCCGGCGTCGATGCCGACCAGCAGGCCGGTCACGGCACCGGCACCCCGCGCGCCTCACGGAAGGTGCTGACGAAGCCCAGGTAGGAGGCGCCGATGGCGGCCACGGCCTCGTCGCGGGAGAGGTCGCCGGCGAACCAGGACTCCAGCGGCCCCTCGAAGATGCTGCGGCCGATCGCGAAGCCGTTGACGGCCGCCACCGGCGCGGCGGCGGTGAGCCAGCCGCGCACGTCGTCGTCGCCGGCGGCCCGGCCGAGCACCAGGCAGACCACGTGGTCGCGGCCGCCGCTGCGGGACAGCTCCGCCACGGCGGCGTAGTCGTCGGTGGCCTCGAAGCCCTCGATCTTCCACACGTCCGGCTCGACGCCGGCGGCGTGCGCCTGGCGCACGGCCTCCAGCATCAGGCCCGGACGCACCTCACGGTCGAAGCGGCGCTGGTCGCCGCCGACGGCGGCCAGCTGGCCGGCGGTGGCCGGGATCAGCAGCTCGAGCATGAACCGCTGCCGTCGCGGCGCGCACCAGCGGCTGAACTCGGCCAGGCGGGCCAGCTGCTCGCGGTGCTCGTCCGGTCGCGAGTCGTCCTGCGGGTTGTGGAAGACCAGGACCTTCACCAGGTCGGGGTCGTAGGCGTCGACGTGCGTGGCGAAGTCGTCGCCGTGCTCCAGGGTGAACAGCGGGGCGAGGCTGCGCTCCACCGGCATGCAGGTGGTGAAGCCGTGCCGGCGGGCCAGCGGCAGGGTGTGGGCGCCGTACTGCTCGTCGACCAGCACCCCCACCGACGACGGGTCGAGGCCCTGGCCCACCGCGGCGACCGCGCCGTCGAGGATGACCTGCTTGGCCGCGGCGAACCGCGCGTACCGGTCGCCGGTGCTCTCGGAGTCCTTGGGGAACCGGCGCTCCATCGCGACCCGGTGGTCGAAGGCCAGGATGAACAGGGGGTCTTCTGTAGCCATGAGCTCTCTCTCGTCAAGCTCGACGGAGATGTCCTCGGACGCGGTCGGGACCGTCGTCGAGCGGCGGAATGCGTGTGACTCTATGTGGATTCAGTTGCATTCGTCAATCGCCGCCGTGGTCGGCAACCTGGGCCGCCCAGCCGACAGCTGTCGCGTCAACCGTCGGTTTGCGCTGTTCAGCGCCGACAATCGCAACTCCGCCGACATCACGGCGCAATAACTCGTTCATCGCAGGCCTTGACGGGAGCGCGGAGCACAGCCCTATAGTGACCGGCCATGTGGAATTTGGTGGAGCCGTGTGGAGCTGGTCTCCCGCCACGGACCGAGGTTCCGGCGTGACCGCCCGCACGTCCGCGCGACCCGAGACACCGCGGCCGGCGCAGGCCGCGCCGGCGCCCGCCGCCCCGCGCCGCCGGCGCAGCCGGGCCGCGGGCACCTGGTACTTCCTGCTGCCCGCGCTGGCGCTGTACGCGTTCGCCGTGCTGATTCCCAGCGCACGCGGGATCGGCTTCGCCTTCACCGACTGGAACGGGCTGGATCTCAGCTGGAACTTCGTCGGCCTCGACAACTTCACCCGGGTGCTCGACGACGACCAGGCGATCCGCGCCGTGCGCAACACCCTCGCGCTGGCGGTCGTGATCACCGTCGTCGAGAACCTCATCGGCCTGCTGCTGGCGCTCGGTGTGCACAGCAAGATCAAGAGCCGGAACGTGCTGCGGCTGATCTTCTTCGCCCCGGTCGTCGTGGTGTCGGTGGTGATCGCGTTCCTGTGGCAGTTCATCTACACGCCCGGCGGTCCCCTGACGCAGCTGTTCGAGGGCATCGGCCTCGGCGCGCTGGCGCAGAACTGGCTCGGCGACCCGTCGATCGCGCTGTGGGCGATCGCGTTCGTGGTGATCTGGCAGTTCGCCGGCTACTCCATGGTGATCTTCCTGGCCGGCCTGCAGGGCGTGCCCAAGGAGCTGCTCGAGGCCGGGGCCATCGACGGCGCCGGGCCGGTGCGGCGGTTCTGGTCGATCGTCCGGCCGCTGCTCGGGCCGGCCATCACCGTCAACGTCATGCTCTCGATGATCCGCGGCCTGATGATCTTCGACCAGATCTGGGTGATGACCCAGGGCGGGCCGGCGCAGTCGACCGACTCGCTGTCGACGCTGGTCTACCGCAACGCCTTCCAGTACGGCGAGTTCGGCTACAGCACCGCCCTGGCCGTGGTCCTGGCGCTGTTCGTCGCCGTCATCTCGATCGTCCAGTACCGGATGCTGTCCCGGCGAGAGAAGAAGTAGACATGGACCGCTACACCTGGCGCACCGGCGTCCGCGAGGCCGTCATGATCGCGACGGCCATCGTGTTCGCCTTCCCCCTCTACATCCTGGTCAACATGGCCCTCAAGCCGGCCGGCGACACCTCGTCGGCACTCTCGCCGGCCACCGCGCCGACCCTGGCGAACTTCCAGGAGGCCTGGCAGCGGGCCGGGCTGGGCGGCGCGATCACCAACAGCGCCATCGTCACCGTCGTCAGCGTGACGATCATCGTCGTGGTGTCCGCGGCCGCGGCCTACCCCATCGCCCGCGCGACCGCGAGGTGGTCGACCGCCGCGTTCTACACCTTCATGGTCGGCCTGCTGCTGCCCCTGCAGCTCGCGCTGATCCCGCTCTACCAGACCATGCGCGACCTCGGCCTGCTCGGCACCCTGACCCCGCTGATCGTGCTGTACTGCGGCCTGCGGGTGCCGTTCTCGATCTTCCTGTACGTCCAGTTCCTCCGGCTGATCCCGGAGGACTACGAGGAGGCCGCCTCCATCGACGGGTGCTCGCCCCTGCAGACCTTCCGCCGGGTCGTGTTCCCGCTGCTGCGGCCGGTGACGGGCACCGTCATCATCCTCAACGGGCTGTTCGTCTGGAACGACTTCCTCTCGCCGCTGCTCTACCTGAGCGGTTCGGCCAACCAGACGGTCCCGGTGGCGATCTACGGCTTCGTCGGCCAGTACGCCTCGGAGTGGGAACTGGTGTTCGCCGCTCTCATCATCGGCGCCCTGCCCGTCCTGATCGCCTACTTCTTCCTGCAGCGCTCCCTCATCCAGGGCTTCGCCAGCGGAGTCAAGGGCTGAGCCCGCCCCGCGTCCCTCGACCGATTGGATCCGACATGAGCACGATCCGCCGTCTCCCCCTCGTCGCCGCCTGCGGCCTGGCCGGTTCGGCCCTCGTCCTGACCGCCTGTTCCGGCGGGGTGCAGTCCGGCTCCGACACCGCCGGCGGCGGCGGCGACAGCGACTCCCTCACGCTGATCTGGAAGGGGTCCGAGCGAGCCGGTCTCGAAGCGGTGATGGAGCAGTACGCGAAGGACTTCCCCGAGGTGGACGTCGACTTCACCTTCGCCGACGTCGAGCAGCTGCAGTCGACGCTGCGCACCCAGCTCAGCTCCGGCACCGCGCCGGACGTGCTGTTCGTGTGGCCCGGCAACGGCAACCCGGGATCGATCGAGCAGATCGCCCCCGGCGGCTACCTGGAGGACCTGTCCGGCCACGAGTGGGCCGAGCAGTACCCGTCCGGGCTGCAGCCGCTGACCCGGGTCGAGGACAAGACGTACCTGATGGCGCCGACGGTCACCGCGTTCGGCGGCTGGTACAACGACCAGGCGATGCAGGCCGCCGGGCTCACGGCGCCGACGACGTGGTCGGAGGTGCTGGCGTTCTGCGCCGACGCCCAGGCCGCCGGGAAGGTCGCCTACGCGATGGGCGCGCAGACGCTCAACTTCACCCAGAACATCCCCTACTCGCTGGTGCCGTCCCTCGTCTACGGCCCGGATCCGGAGTTCGACGAGCAGCTCGCCGCCGGTGAGACGACGTTCTCCGACAGCCCCGGCTGGCAGGACGCGATGACCAAGTACCAGCAGCTGAACGACGCCGGGTGCTTCAACGAGGGCGCCACCGGCACGTCCACCGACCAGGCCGTCGAGATCGCGGCCCGCGGCGACGCCCTCGCCACCGTCGCCATCGGCTACACGCTCAGCTCGCTCGAGGCCGCCAACCCGGAGGCGTCGTTCAGCTTCGCGCCGCTCCCCGCGACCGACGACCCGGCGGACACGCTGCTGGCCGCCTCCAGCGCCGGCGGCGCCGCCGTCAACGCGAAGGCGAAGAACAAGGACCGGGCGCTGGAGTTCGTCGACTACCTCGCGACCCCGGAGATCATGAACATCTACAATTCGGCCCTGCGCGGTGCCGTCCCGTCGATCTCCAACGACGCGTTCGACGCCGACGACAGCTTCTCCGTGATCACCGAGTACCTCGACGCCGGCGAGACCGTGGCCTTCCTCGACCAGAACTGGCCGAATGCCCGCATCCAGCAGGCGCTCTACTCCGGTTCGCAGGCCCTGCTGGCCGGCCAGGTCGGTCCGGAGAACGTGCTGGCCGACATGGACAAGGAGTACGAGACGCAGGAATGACACCCGAGGCGCCCCACCGCACACCAGAGCATCGGAAGGACGACACGTGAACGACGCACGCCGGTACCGCGGCGCCGTGATCAGCGCCGCGGAGACGGTGGCCGTGACCGAGCGGGAGCTGGCCGCCCCCGGCCCCGGCGAGGTGGCGCTGCGGCCGCTCACCGTCGGCATCTGCGGCTCGGACCTGCACATCTTCTCCGGCAACCACCCGTTCGTGCCGCTGCCCTGCCAGCCCGGTCACGAGATGGTGGGCGTCGTCGACGTGCTCGGGCCGGGTGCCGGCGGCGTCGCGCCGGGCGACCGGGTCGTCGTCGAGCCGTTGCTCACCTGCGGCGAGTGCCTGCTGTGCCGGGCGGGACGGTACAACCTGTGCCGATCCCGCCGGGTCATCGGCAGCCGGGCGCCCGGTGGCATGGCCGAGGTCGTGAACGTCCCCGCGGCCCGCCTGCACCCCGTTCCGGCCGGCTTCTCCGACGCCGAGGCGGCCCTGGTCGAGCCGCTGACGGCCGGCGTGCATGCGGTCCGGATGGCCGGTGACGTCGCCGGCCGGCGGGTCGCCGTGCTGGGCGCGGGCAGCATCGGGCTGATGACGCTGGTCGCGGCGCTCGCGGCGGGCGCCGCGGCGGTCGTGGTGACCGACCCGGTCCAGAGCAAGCGCGACGTCGCCCGCCGGCTGGGCGCAACCGACGCCTTCGACCCACGCGACGACGGCGTCACCGACCGCATCGTCGCCCGGCTGGGCGAGCGGCCCGACGTCATCCTCGACTGCGTGAGCAACCAGAGCTCCGTCGACCAGGCGGTGACGCTGGCCGAGCGGGCCGGCGTCGTGGTCGCGGTCGGCGTGGCCACCGGACCCGTCAGCATCCCGCTGCAGCTGGTGCAGGACCGCGAACTGCGGCTCGAGGGCACCGCCCTGTACGTCGCCGACGACGTGCGGCGCGCCATCGACGTCATGGCCGGCGCCCGCGACGAGCTCCGCGAACTCGTGACCGCGACCTACCCGCTGGCCGACGTCGCCGCCGCGTTCGCCGCCGCCCGCGATCCCGGCCAGATCAAGGTGCAGGTCCGCGTCCAGGACGGCCGGCCGTGACCGCCACCACGGTCGTCACCGGGCGGACCGGCGTCTACGTCCACCTGTCGCACCCGAGCACCCACGTCCGCACCCCGCAGACGTTCAACCGCGCGTTCGCCGAACGCGGCATCGACGTCGTCGCCGTCTCCGCCGACGTGGCGCCGGCCGACCTCGCCGCCACCGTCGACGGACTGCGCGGCTGGCGCAACCTGGCCGGCATCGGCGTCACCATGCCGCACAAGGAGGCCGTCGCCGCGCTGTGCGACGAGCTCACGCCGGCGGCCGCGGCCATCGGGTCGGCGAACGCGGTCCGGCGAACCGCCGGCGGGCGGCTGATCGGCGAGAACACCGACGGTGCCGGTTTCGTCCGCGGCCTCGCCGGCCGCGGGATCCCGGTGGCCGGCGCGCACGCGCTCGTCGTCGGCGTCGGCGGCGCCGGCCGGGCCGTCGCATGGGCGCTGGCCGACGCCGGCGCGGCCACGCTCACCCTCGCCAACCGCACGGCCGCCAAGGCCGCCGAGCTCGCGGAGCGGCTGGCCGCCGCGCGCCCCGGCGTCGCGATCGCCGCCGGCCCGCCGGACCCGGCCGGCCACACCCTGGTGGTGAACGCCACCTCGCTGGGCATGCGCGAGACCGACCCGCTCCCCGTGGATCCGGACCGGCTGGAGCCGCGAACGGTCGTGGCGGAGATCATCATGGAACCACGGGAGACGCCGCTCATGCGGGCGGCCGCCCGTCGCGGGTGCACCGTCCACGAAGGGCTGCCCATGCTGACGTCCCAGATCGACCTGGTCGTCGAGTATCTCGGCCTGGGGAAGGGAGAGTCGCGTGCGTGAGCGCAACGGATCGCTCTTCGCGTCGGAGCGGCAGGAGGAGATCTACGCCCGGGCCCGGCGCGACGGGCGGGTCGACAGCGCCCGGCTCGCCGCCGAGCTGGGGGTGAGCCACGAGACCATCCGGCGCGATCTCAAGTACCTGGAGGACATCGAACTGCTGCGGCGGGTGCACGGCGGCGCCATCCTCGTCGACCGCCTGCAGTTCGTGCCCGACCTCGCCGAGCGCTCGCTGTCCATGGGCGAGGCGAAGCGCGCCATCGGGGCCGCAGCCCTGTCGGTCATTCCGGACGACGGGACGGTGATCCTCGACTCCGGCACCACGACGGCCCGGCTCGCGGAGGCGCTGCCGGCGGACATCCGGCTGACCGTGCTGACCAACTCGCTGCCGATCACGCAGACCCTGCTGGACCGGCCGCACGTCGAGATCCTCAACCTCGGCGGCCGGGTCAACCGCCGCACCCGCTCCACCTCGGAGTCCTGGGCGCTGCACGCGCTGAGCGAGGTGAGCGTCGACGTCGCCGTGCTCGGCGCCTCCGGGCTGTCGGTGCGCCGCGGGCTCACCACGTCCGACCAGCACGAGAGCGCCGTCAAACGGGCGATGATCACGGCGGCGCGGCGCGTCGTCGTGCTCGCCGACCACACCAAGTTCGGCGTCGACCACCTGTCCATCGTCGCCCCGCTGCGCGACCTCGACCTGCTGGTCACCGACGACGGCGGCGACCCCACGGCCCGGCAGGAGCTGGCCGCGGCGGGCCTGGCGATCAAGGTCATCGGGACGGACGGGTCGCGGCCGGCATGACCACGCGGACCGGCGCCGACGAGCTGACCCGCCTGCTGGAGCGCGTCGTCCCGGGCGGGGTCGACGCGTCGTCGCGGCGGCGGGCGGAGTACTCGTCGGACGCGTCGAACTACCGGGTGGTGCCGCGGGCCGTGGTGTTCCCCCGCCACGTCGACGAGGTGCTCGCGGTGGCCGAGGTGGCCCGCGAGGCCGGCGTGGCGTTGACCGCGCGCGGCGGCGGGACGTCGGTGGCCGGGAACGCGGTGGGGCCGGGGGTGGTGGTGGACTTCTCCCGGCACCTGGACCGCGTGCTGGAGGTCGATCCGGAGTCCGCGACGGCACTGGTGCAGCCGGGCGTGATCCTGGCCGACCTGCAGGCCGAGGCGGCGCCGCACGGACTGCGGTTCGGGCCCGACCCGTCCACCCACGCCCGCTGCACCCTCGGCGGCATGATCGGCAACAACGCCTGCGGGCCGCACGCGGTCGCCTACGGCACCACCGCCGCGAACGTCGTCGAACTGGACTGGCTCGACGGCACCGGCCGCCGGTTCGGCGCCGGTCGTGGGCTGGACCCGGTGCCGGGCCTGGCCGACCTCGTCGGCTCGAACCTGGCGCTCATCCGCACCGAGCTCGGCCGGTTCGGTCGTCAGGTGTCCGGCTACTCGCTGGAGCACCTGCTCCCCGAACACGGCGCCGACCTCGCCAAGGCGCTGACCGGGACCGAGGGGACCTGCGGACTGCTGCTGGGCGCCCGGGTACGGCTGGTCCCGGTCGCGCCGGTCCGGGCGCTGGTCGTGCTCGGCTATCCGGACATGCCCGCCGCCGCCGACGCCGTCCCCGCCCTGCTGGCCCACCGCCCGCTGGCCGTGGAAGGACTCGACGCCCGCCTGGTCGACGTCGTGCGCCGCCACCACGGGGCGGCGCGGGTGCCGGCGCTGCCCGCGGGTGGCGGGTGGCTGCTGGTCGAGGTCGGCGGCGCGACCACCGCGGCCGCCATGGCCGCCGCGGCCGCGCTCGTGGGCGACGCCGACGCCGTCGGCAGCACCGTCCTCGAGGCCGGACCGGCCGCCGCCGCGCTGTGGCGCATCCGCGAGGACGGCGCCGGCCTGGCCGGGCGCACCGCCACCGGGGCGCAGGCCTGGCCCGGCTGGGAGGACGCCGCCGTCCCGCCCGGCCACCTGGGCGCCTACCTGCGCGACTTCGACGCGCTGCTGGCCGAGCACCGGATCGACGGCCTGCTCTACGGACACTTCGGCGACGGCTGCGTGCACGTCCGGCTCGACCTGCCGCTCGCCGACGCGCCCGGCCGGCTGCGCCCGTTCCTCACCGACGCCGCCACCCTGGTCGCCGCGCACGGCGGGTCGCTGTCCGGCGAGCACGGCGACGGCCGGGCCCGCGGCGAACTGCTCCCGCTCATGTACTCCCCGGAGGCCATCGACCTGTTCGAGCGGTTCAAGAGCCTGCTCGACCCCGGCGACCTGCTCAACCCCGGCGTCGTCGTCCGGCCCGCCGCCGTCGACGCCGACCTGCGCCGCCCCGCCGCACGGCCGCTTCCCGCCGCCGGCGGGTTCTCCTTCGCCGCCGACGACGGCGACCTCACCACCGCCGTGCACCGCTGCGTGGGCGTCGGCAAATGCCGCGCCGACCTGTCGGGGTCGGGCGGCGTCATGTGCCCGTCCTACCTGGCCACCCGCGACGAGAAGGACTCCACCCGCGGCCGGGCCCGGGTGCTGCAGGAACTGGCCAACGGCTCGCTGGTGCGCGACGGCTGGGGCTCGCCCCAGGTGCACGAGTCGCTGGACCTGTGCCTGTCCTGCAAGGCGTGCCGCTCCGACTGCCCCACGGGCATCGACATGGCCACTTACAAGTCCGAGGTGCTCTACCGCACCTACCGCGGACGACCGCGACCACGCAGCCACTACCTGCTCGGCCGGCTGCCGCGGTGGGCGCGCCTGGCCGGCCTGGCACCACGCCTGGTCAACGCCGTGCTGGCGGTCCGCCCGCTGCGCCGCGCGCTGCTCCGCCTCGGCGGCATGGACCCCCGCCGCGGCATCCCCCGTTTCGCCGCCCAGCCGTTCCGCCGCTGGTGGCGCCGCCACCGGCTCCCGGCCACGGCCGCGCCCCACGGTCCGGTCCTGCTGTGGGTCGACTCCTTCACCGACGCCTTCTCCCCGGACGCCGCCCGCGCCGCCGTCCGGGTCCTCACCGCCGCCGGCTACGCCGTCACCGTGTCCGCCGGCGACGTCTGTTGCGCCCTCACCTGGATCACCACCGGCCAGCTCGACCACGCCAAGGCCAAGCTGGGCCGGCTGCTCGACGCGTTCGAGCCGTACGCCCGGGCCGGCACCCCCATCGTCGGCCTGGAACCGTCCTGCACGGCGGTGCTGCGCAGCGACCTCACCGAGCTGCTCGGCGACGACCCGCGCTCGCACACCGTCGAGGCGGCCACCCGCACGCTCGCCGAGCTGCTCGACGGCAGCGACGGCTGGACACCGCCCGACCTCGCCGGCGCGACCGTCGTCGCCCAGCCGCACTGCCACCAGCACGCCACCGCCGGCTACGACGCCGACCTGAGCGTGCTGCGCCGGGCCGGCGCCGACGTCACCACGATCGCCGGCTGCTGCGGCCTCGCCGGCAACTTCGGCATGGAAGCCGGCCATTACGACGTCTCCGTCGCCGTCGCCGAGAACGGGCTCCTCCCGGCGCTGCGGGACGCGCCCGACGACGCCGTCCTGCTCGCCGACGGCTTCTCCTGCCGCACCCAGGCCGCCGACCTCACCGGGCGGCCCGGCCTGCACCTCGCCCAGCTGCTGAACGAGCCTGAACGGCCCTGAGCAGGTCCCACCAGACGCCCGCGAGAGCTCGGCGTTCGTCACCTCCGGCGGGAGGCGGACGGACGATCTTCCTACTCTGTCACGAACAAGGATATGGTCTGTATTCATGGATCGTGTCCACAAACATGACGGCGGTCGCGGGCCGGCCGGCCCCGTCGTGGTCGGCGGCTTCACTTCCGGCCGAGCCGGGGCGAGGCAGGGGCTCGGCCTGCACGTCGCCGCCGACGGCCCCGGGACCCCGTACCTGCCGGTGCACGTGCTCGACCTGCCCAGCCCGACGTTCGGCGCGTACTGCGCGCCGCGCCGGGTGCTGTACGTCAGCCACAGCGCCGGGAGCCGGCTGTCGGCCGTCGGCGTCGACCTCGCTGGAGGCAGGTTGTCGACGCTGGACGAGGTGGCGACCCACTCCACCAACCCCGTGCACGTCACGCTGTCCCCGGACCACCGGCACCTGCTCGCGGCCAGCTTCACGAGCGGGCACGTCGGCGTCGTCGCGCTCGCGCCGGACGGCGGCTTCGCCGGGCCGCTGACGAGCCTCTCCGTCGACGGCGCGACGGGACCGCGGCCGGAACAGACCGGGAGCCAGCCGCACCAGGTCGTGATCAGCCCGGATGGCCGGCACGTCCTCGTCCCGGACCGGGGAACCGACCAGGTCCACGTCTACTCCTTCGACGGCGCGTCCGGCCGGCTGCGGCGCGTCGGCGGTGCGGCCGCGACGCCCGGCGCCGGCCCCCGTCACCTGGCGTTCCATCCCGCCGATGCGGCGGTGCTGTTCGTCGTGAACGAGCTGGACTCCACCGTGCGGGTGCACGGGTGGGACGGCGCGCGTGGACGGCTCACGCCCGGGCCCGCCGTGCCGACGATCCCGCCGGACTGGACCGGCGACAACAGCGCGGCCGGCATCGCGGTCGCGGCGGCCGGGCCGTTCGTCTACGTCTCCAACCGCGGGCATGACTCGGTGGTGCGCTTCGAGGTGGCGCCGGACGGGTCCGGGCCGCGGGCGCCACGGTGGTTCCCGGCCGGCGGCCGGACCCCGAGGTTCATCGGCACCTCGCCGGACGGCTCGCGGCTCTGGGTGTGCGCCCAGGGTTCGGACCTCGTCACCGTCTTCGAGATCGACCCCGTCGACGGCGCGCTGAACCCGGTGGGCGAGCTGGCCTTCGACGCGCCGGCCTGCGTGACCTTCCTCGAAGGGACCGGCCGATGAGCCGCGCCGACGCGCCCATCGCCTCCGTGACGGCGACCGTCATCGACCTCCCCTCCCGGCTGGCCGGCACCGAGATCGCGTCGCCGATGGACGTCTTCCCCGAGCACCGGCGCCGCCGGGCCAGCTGGTACGGGTCGATGTCCGGCGTCGTGGTCCAGGTCGCGGCGGACGACGCCGTCGGCGTCGGCTGGACCCAGGGCGGTCACGCCGTGGCCGCCCTGGTCGAGCACCATCTCGGCCCGCTGCTCACCGGCAAGGACAGCGCCGACGTCGACGGGCTGTGGGAGCTGGCCCGGCGGGCCTGCTACCCGTACGGCACCGACGGCCTGGCCGCGATGGCCCGCTCGGCGCTGGACCTCGCGCTGTGGGATCTGCGCGGCCGACGGTCGGGGCTGCCGGTCCACCGGCTGCTGGGCGGCACCGGTCGGCCACTCCCGGTGTACGCGTCGGGCAACGACCTCGAGTACCACCAGTCGCTCGGATTCGCCGCCAGCAAGATCGGCCTGGACCACGGCCCCTGCGACGGCGACGACGGCGTCCGGGCCGTCCGGGCGACCATCGCGGCGGCCCGGGAACGAGCCGGGGCCGGCCACGAGCTGATGGCCGACGCCTGGATGGGGTGGACGCCGCGGTTCGTGCGGCTCGTCGCGCCCGCCCTGGCCGAGGCCGAGGTCGCCTGGCTCGAGGAGCCGCTCCCGCCGGACCGGCCGGCCGACCACGCCGGGCTGGTGGAGTCGCTCGGACCGGTGCGGCTGGCGACGGGAGAACACCTGTACTCGATCGAGTCCTTCGCCCGGCTGATCGACGCCGGCGTCCACGTCCTGCAGCCCGACATCTCCTGGTGCGGTGGCCTGACGGCGGCGCGGCGCATCTGCGACCTCGCCCACGAGCACGGTGTCGAGGTCGCGCTGCACCTGGGCGGCGGGCCGTGGGGCGTGCACCTGTCCTCCGCGCACCCCGCGTGCCGGCGCGCGGAGTGGTACGTGGGCTCGATGCCCGGCGAGCCGCTGTCGGCCGAGCCGACGATCTTCACCGGCGTGCGCTACCCCGACAGCGGCGTCATCTCGCCCGGTGAGGACCCGGGCTTCGGCGTCACGGTCGATCCCACGGAACTCGCGCGGTATCGGGCATGATCGTGGCAATGCCGGCGGCGGGACCACAATGGAGGAGCCATGGACACAAGCAATGACTCGCCATCGGTCAAGTCCGCGCAACGGACGCTGCGCATCCTCGAGGTCCTCGGCGAGGAGGACCAGCCGCTCAGCCTGCCGGAGCTGCAGGAACGGACCGGGTACCCGCGCTCCAGCCTGCACGCGCTGGCCCGCACGCTGCGCGACGCCGGCTGGCTGCAGACCGACGCCGGCGGTTCGCGCTACCAGCTGGGCACCCGTGCGCTGCTGACCGGCACGGCGTACCTCGACAAGGACCCGGCCATCCCGCTGGCGCAGAAGGCGCTCGAAGACCTGCGTGAGGAGCTCGGGCACACCGTGCACTTCGGCCGCCGCGAACAGGCGTCGGTCATCTACCTGGCCAGCCGCGAGTCGATGGTCGCGGTCCGGCAGGTCTACCGCATCGGCCGGCTGGTGCCGGCGTCGCTGACGGGCCTGGGTCAGGCGTTGCTGGCCGACCTCACCGACGGCGAGGTCGCGGAGCTGCTGCCCGAGGTCCTGCCCACCCACACCGAGTTCTCCATCGCCCGCCGCGACGACCTGCTCACCGAGCTGAAGCAGGTGCGCGACCGCGGGTGGGCGCTGGAGCTCGACCAGGGCGTCGTCGGCCTGGGTTGTGTCGCCGCGGTGGTCCCCTACCGCATCCCCGGCACCGACGCGATCAGCTGCTCGGTGCCCTCCGACGAGCTGCGCGACGAGAGCCGGCGCGACGAGCTGGCCGCCGTCCTCGTCCGGCACACCCACGAGCTCGCCGCCCAGCTGCGCCGCGCCGGAATCCGCTGACCGGCGCCAGCGGTCAGTAGGCCGCCTTCCGGTGTGCCTCGATGTAGTCCAGATCGAGGTGCTCGCCGACACCGGGTTCCTCGCTGAGGGGCACCGTTCCGTCCGGGTCCAGCGGGTCGACGATGGCGCGCAGGTGAGGTGGCGGGGTCTCGTAGTCGACCAGGGGGTGCAGCATGCCGCGCTCGTACCAGCGCGACACGTTCGTGGCGGCGACGAGCGCCAGGCTGGCGGCACCGCTGCCGTGGATCTCGCAGTTCATCCCGAAGCTGTCCGCCGTGTGGAGCGCCTTCAGGCACGGTGTGATGCCCCCGCCGTTGAGCGGGCCGATCCGGCTGATGGCGGTGGCGCCGGCCGCGATCCAGTCGGCTCGCGCCTGGCTGCGGCCGGCCACGGTCTCGGGCCCGACGACGGGGATCCGCAGGTTGTCGCTGAGCCACCGGTAGGCGGCCATCGAGGTCTCGGCCATCGGTTCCTCCAACCAGAGGAAGCCGAGCTCCTCCAGCGCCCGGCCCAGGCTGAGCGCGTCGGTCCGGGAGTACCAGTGGTACGGGTCCAGCATCAGCTCGACCCGCGGGCCGACCGCGTCGCGCGCCGCCTGGCAGGCGGCGATGTCGCGACGCGGGTCCGGCTCCTCGCCGTACGCCGGATGCCAGGTGTGCAGCTTGATCGCTCGGTACCCGCGCTCGGCCAGGGCGACGGCGAAGTCCGCGAAGGCCCGCGGGTCGGTCAGGCCGCCGGGGACGTCGTCGCCACGCATCGTGCTGGCGTAGGCCGGCACCCGGGGCCGGGCGCCGCCGAGCAACCGCCATACGGGCTGGCCGAGGCGGCGGGCCTGCAGGTCCCACAGCGCCACGTCGATCCGGCAGATCGTCCGCTCCGGAAGGTGCGCCTGCTGCCCCCGCTGGCGCCGGTAGACGTCGGCGAGTATCGCCTCGCGGCCGAAGACGGGGCGCCCGACCAGCAGTGGCGCGATGTGGTCGCGCAGCTGGGCCGGCCGGAGGACCTCCGGCTGGCCGACCGCGTAACCCTCCTGACCGTCGGAGTCGCGCAGGACCAGCAGCGCCAGGTCGACGCCGCCCCGGTCCTGGCCGGGCACCGGCTGCGCGTGCACAGTGCCCCGTTCGGTGCTGAAGATCCGTACCTCGACCGACTCGATCACCGGTTGCCCGGCCATGGCTCCTCCTGACCTCGTGGCCGCCGGATCAGCGGCTGCGGAATCCTGCCTCGGCCTGCTCCAGCTTCTCCGCCAGTTGGCCGAGGAAGTCCGCGACCGCGACCTGCCCGGCCAGCACCTGCTGGAAGACCGGCTCCATGTCGCTGCGGATGATGGAGCTGTACTCGGGCAGGTACAGCGGCGGCGACACCACCGCCAGGTCGTCGGACGACTGCAGGTCCCGGGCCGCCGACAGCGCCTGGATCGAGCCGATCCACTCGTCGTCGCGGGCCTCGACATTCGTCGGCAGCTGCGACTTCATCTCGTTGACCCGGGAGTTCACCTCGGGTGAGAGCAGGTACTCCACCAGCTCCCACGCCTCGTCGGGGTGGTCGGTGCCCTCGTACACGACGTACTGCTGCAGCGGGTCGGAGAGCACGACGTTGCGTCCGGTGGCCGACGGCGGGAAGGTGGTGGCCGCGAACGCCCCGGGCAGCGCCTCCTCGTGGTTGGCGAGCGAGCCCAGGTTGTGCTGCACGATGGCGATGTCGCCGGCGTCGAACTGCCCCACCATCGGCGCGTAGCCGTTGTTCAGGTCGGCGGTGGGGGTGCTCACGTCGTACAGGTCGACGTAGCGCTGGACCGCCTCCACCATCGCCGGGTCGTCCACCGTGGCCTCGCCGTCGACGAAGAAGTCCTCGATGCCCGTGTAGGCGAAGGCGTACTGCAGCAACGGGAAGACGCTGCCCTCGCCCCCGCGGATGGTGAAGCCGTAGCGGCCCTGGCTCTTGTCGGTCAGCTGGGCCACGGTCTGGAAGAAGCCGTCCCAGGTCGGGATCGCGTCGATGCCGGCCTCGGCGAACCAGTCCGAGCGGTACCACAGGATCGACGACGTCCCGGTGAACGGCAGTGAGTGCAGCACGCCGTCCGGCGCGTCGCCGCGCACCGACTCGACCAGCTCCGGGTCGAGTTCGTCGCGCAGCGACGACTCGGCGAAGTAGTCCTCCAGGTCCAGCAGCGCGCCCTGGGAGACGAACGGTGACAGGAAGCTGCCGGAGATCGACGACACGTCCGGGGTGGAGTCGGACGAGATCGCGGTGTTGATCTTCTGCAGCGCGGAGTCCGACGGCAGGCTCAGGAACTCGACGGTGACGCCCTCGTGCTGTTCCTCGAACTCGGCGAGGATCTGCCGCAGCGTGTCGGACTCGTCGGCGTTCCCCGAGTGGTCCCAGTACGTCAGCCGGACCTCGCCCTCGGCGTCGGTGTCTCCACCGCCGGCGGACAGGCAGCCCGTCAGCAGGGCGCTCGCCGCGACGAGCGATCCCAGGACACCGGCTCGGCGCCCGGTTCGGGTCAGCGTCATTGCTTCCTCCTCGTGTGTGGATCTGGCCGCGGCGACAGCCGGGACCGGCCCGGGCCGGTCATCCCTTGACGGCGCCGCTGATGCCCTGGACCAGGAACTTCTGGATGAAACCGAAGATGACGACGACGGGGACGGCGGCCACCAGACCGCCGGCGGCCATGACGCCGTAGTTGATGGAGTCCTCGCCGACGGTGTAACTGAGCCCGACCGGGATGGTGAAGAGCTCCTGCGTCGACAGGAACATCAGCGCGAACAGGAACGAGTTCCAGGCGCCGATGAACGTGAACGAGCCGATCGCGACCAGAGCCGGGCGCAGCTGGGGCAGGATCACCGCCAGGAAGCCGCGCAGCCGGCTGCAGCCGTCGACCATGGCCGCTTCCTCCAGCTCGAACGGGATCTTCTGGATGAAGCTGCTCATCAGGATGACGGTGAGCGGGAGCTCGAACACCACGTTGGCGATGATCAGGCTCCACAGGTTGTTGACCAGGCCCAGGCTGTTGAAGATGGAGTACAGCGGGATCAGCAGCATGGCGCCGGGGATGAACTGGGTGCACAGCAGCGCGACCATCAGGGCCGGCCGGCCGGCGAACCGGTAGCGCGCGATCGCGTACCCACCGGCCACCGAGACCACCGTCGTCAGCGCCATCGAGATCAGCGCGACGATCACGCTGTTCCTGAAGTAGACGTCGTAGCCGACGGTGTTCCAGACGTACACGAAGTTGTCGAGCGTGAACGGGACGGGCAGCAGGGAGTTCGATCCGCGCGGCCGGAACGCGTAGAGGATCATCCAGTAGAACGGCACCAGCGTCAGCACCAGGAACACCACGAGTGGCAGCGTGATGCGCAGGTGATGGGTGCGGTCCCGTCCCGTGTGGCGACGGCGCGCGGGCGCCGGCGCGGCGGGCGCGCTGCCGGTGGCCTTGTCCAGGGTCATGGTCATGGCGTCAGTCCTTGCCGAGCCTGCTCAGGCGCAGGTAGAGGATCGAGAGGACGAGCAGGATCACGAAGGCCACCGTGGTCAGCGCCGAGCCGTAGCCGAAGTCGCTGGAGATTGTCGCCACCTGGGCGACGTAGAGCGGCAGGGTGGTCGTCGACGTCCCCGGACCGCCGTTCGTCAGGGTGTAGAGCAGGTCGACGTTGTTGAACTCCCACACCCCGCGCAGCAGCGTCGACAGGATGATCACGTTGCGCAGGTGCGGCAGCGTCACGTGCCAGAACCGCCGCCATCGGCTGGCTCCGTCGACGGACGCCGCCTCGTAGAGCTCGTGCGGGATGCTCTGCACCTCCGCGAGCAGCAGGATGGCGAAGAACGGGATGCCCCGCCACAGCTCGGCCAGCGCGGCCGCCCAGAACGCGGTGTCCACGTCGGCCAGCGGCGCGAAGCCGACCGACGAGACGCCGAACTTCTCGAGGACGGTGATGATGCCGGTGGAGGGGTTGTAGAGCAGCAGCCAGATGCTCGTGGTGAGGACGCCGGAGATCGCCCACGGCGAGAACACCAGCGCGCGGGCCGGTCCGCGGGCGCGGAAGCGCTCGTTCACGATGAGCGCCAGGACCAGCCCCACCACCAGCTGGCAGGTCACCTGGACCAGGACCCACCGGCCGGTGACACCGAGGCTCGGCCAGAACGTCGGGTCGTCGAAGAACATCCGCCGGTAGTTGTCCAGCCCGGCGAACCCGTCGTTCCACGGCATCACCACGTTCTTGTGGAAGAAGCTCGTGTACAGGACGTTGATGATCGGGTACGCCATGAAGACGCTGATCAGCACCACGATCGGCGAAAGCAGCAGCCATGGCGTCAGGCCCCGCCGGCGACGGCGGCGGGCCGCGCCGGGGCGCGCAGAGGTCGTCGCGAGCGCGTTCACCGCCGGTACCGCCGCTCGCCCTGGTCCGCGAATGGCTCCGTGACCATTCCGATCCTCCGTTCCGATGGGCTGTCCGTGGATGGTGCCGAGCCATGCGAGTCAGCGGCGCCACTCGCCGAGGGGAATCTCGCAGAAGAGGCCGCCCAGCCGGTCGTTGACGTCCGGCCGCAGCTGCGGGGTGAAGGCCGCCGAGTCGTCGATCGAGCGGTAGCCGAGGTGTTCGGCCTCCGTCAGCGACAGCCCGCGGGTCGCGTTGTCCGACACACCCCAGACCAGGTGGTAGCCGCCCGGACCGGTCAGCGCGGCCTCGATCAGCGCCGCGTTGTCGTCCGGCGAGAACCACATGGCCTGCCCGCGCGGATCCGGCGACGGCTCCTGCGCCGCCTGGGCGATGCGGATCGCGACGATGTCCATGCCGAACCGGTCGTGGTAGAGGCGGCCCAGCACCTCGGCGGCCGCCTTGCTCCAGGCGTAGTACGTGTCCGGCCGGGGCGTGACGGCGGCCGGCATCGGCGCCGCGCCGGCGCGGGGGCGCGGGTGGAACCCGGCGACGTGGTTGCTGGAGGCGAGCACGACCCGGGAGATGCCCTCCAGCCTGGCCGCCTCCAGCACGTTGTAGGTGCCGACGATGTTGACGGCGACGACCGCGTGGAACGGCGCCTCCTTGGGGATGCCGCCCAGGTGCACGACGGCCGACGCGCCCTTGACGGCCGAGCGGAGCGCGTCGACGTCCTCGACGCTGCCGACGACGGCCTCGGCCACGGCCGGGTCCCCGACCGGCGTCGGCTCCACGTCGAAGTAGCGCAGCGTCCGGCCGCTGCGTTCCAGGGCCGGCCGGATGAAGCCGCCGATCATCCCGGCCGCTCCGGTGACGAGCACCGGCCCGGCCGGTCGCTCAGCTCGCGGCGCGGACACGCGACCTCCACGGTTCGGCCTCGAGGACCTCGGGGTTGACGACGTGCTGGGGTCGCCGCCCCGCCGCGACGTCGATGATCGCTCCCACGACGCTGGTGGACACCGCGTCGACGAACGCGTCCGTCCAGCAGAGGCTGTGCGGCGACAGCACGACGTTGCCCATGCGCAGCAGCGGGTCGACCCGATCAGGTGGCTCGGGATCGAAGACGTCGAGGCCGGCGCCGGCGATGACGCCGTCGAGCAGCGCCTGCCGCAGCGCCACGGTGTCGACCACCTTGCCGCGGCCGACGTTGACCAGATAGGCGGTCGGCTTCATCGCGGCCAGCTGCTCCGCACCGATGAGGCCTTGGGTCTGCTCCGTCAGCGGCGCGCACACGACCACGTAGTCGGCGACGGCCAGCAGCTCGGGCAACGACAGCAGCGCCACGCCGAGCTCGTCGGCGCGGCGGCTCGTGCCGCTGCGGTTCGTGCCCACGACGTCCACGCCCAGCGCGACCAGCGTCGCGGCCAGCTCCGAGCCGATGCCGCCGAAGCCGACGATGCCGACCGTCCGGCCGTCCAGCCCGTGGCCGCGATGGTCACCCGCCAGGTCCCAGCGAGCCGTCCGCACCAGCCGGTCCTTGGGCAGCAGCTGGTGGGCGAGGGCGAGCAGCAGGGTCAGCGACGCCAACGCCATCGGGCGGCGCAACGCGTCGGGCGTGTTCGTCACCACGACACCGGCCCGCGTGCACGCCTCGATGTCGATGTTGTCGTAGCCGGAGCCGAACCTGGCGATGTGCCGCAGGTCGGAGGCCATGGCCACGGTGTCCTCGGTGAAGGCCGCGTGCGCCATGGCCACCACGCTGTGCACGCCCCGCAACTGCTCGCCCGGCACCGGCGAGACGTGCCGGTCGAGGACGTGCCAGGAGATCCCGGCGTCCGTGAGCCGCTCCAGCCGGAGATCACCGTACGTCGACCGGCCGTCCGGCCGGACCTCGTCCGCGGTGAGGGCTGTTCGGTAGGTGACGGCGAGAGCCATGCCGGAGCGCTCCTTGGGTGGATGCACACGTGGACGATGTCCATATTCTTGGACAGTGTCCAGACAGTAGGATACGGCGGGCAGGCCGTCAACCCCGGGAACTCGCTCGAGGACGAGTTGTCATATGACTCTCGGATTCATACTATCTCTGCACGCGAGCCCGAGGAGATGCGCATGTCCCAGCAGGAAGCTCCGCCGGAGCCCGCCGCAGGAGGCCGGGTCGCCGGCGACGCCGCGGTGAGCGGCATCCGCCTCACGTCGGTGACCCTGCCGCTGCCGGTCCCGGTGAGCGACGCCAAGGTGCTCACCGGGCGGCAGCGGCCGATGACCGAGGTCGTGTTCCTGTTCGCCGAGGTGGCCGCCGGCGACCAGCACGGCATCGGGTTCAGCTACTCCAAGCGCGCCGGTGGACGCGCCCAGTACGCCCACGCGGCGGAGGTCGCACAGACGGCGCTCGGGCAGGACGCCAGCGACATCGGCCGCATCCACACATCACTGCTCTGGGCCGGCGCCTCGGTGGGCCGCAGCGGCGCCGCGACCCAGGCGATCGCCGCCATCGACATCGCGCTGTGGGACCTGAAGGCCCGTCGCGCGGGACTGCCCCTGGCCAAGCTCCTCGGCGCCTACCGCGACTCGGTGCGTACGTACGACACCTCCGGCGGCTTCCTGCATGCCGACCTCGCCGCGATCACGGCGCGCGCCGACGAGTCGCTCGCCGCGGGCATCGGCGGCATCAAGATCAAGGTCGGGCATCCCGACAGCCGCGTCGACCTCGACCGGGTGGCCGCGGTGCGGGACCACCTGGGTGAGCACGTGCCGCTCATGGTCGACGCCAACCAGCAGTGGGACCGCGCCACGGCAGCGCGGATCGGCCGCGTCCTGGACCGCTACGGACTGGAGTGGATCGAGGAACCGCTCGACGCGTACGACGCGACCGGTCACGCCCGGCTGGCGCAGCGACTGGACACCCCCATCGCGACCGGCGAGATGCTGACCAGCGTCGCCGAACACTACGAGCTGATCCGGCACCAGGCGGCGGACATCATCCAGCCCGACGCGCCGAGGGTCGGTGGCATCACCCCGTTCCTGCAGCTGGCGACGCTGGCGGACCACAGCGGGGTCGACCTCGCCCCGCACTTCGCCATGGAGATCCACATCCATCTGGCGGCCGCGTATCCGCGCGAGACGTGGGTGGAGCACTTCGACTGGCTCAACCCGCTGTTCCAGCACCGCATGGAGACCCGCGACGGGCGCATGGTCGTCCCCACCCGGCCCGGTCTCGGCCTCGCCCCGACCGACCAGGCGCGCCGCTGGGTCACCGACACGATCGGGTTCGGCTCGATCGGGACGCCGTTGCGATGACCACCGCGCGTCCCATCGACCGGGCCACCGCCGGCAACCTCACGCAGGAGCTGGTGCGCATCGTCACCGAACAGATCCACCGCGGCGACCTGCGTCCCGGCGACCGCCTGCCCACCGAGGAGGCGATGGCCGCGACGTACGGCGTCAGCCGCACGGTCGTTCGGGAGGCGGTGTCGCGGCTGAACGCGGCCGGCCTGGTGCAGACCCAGCACGGGCGCGGCACCCATGTGCTGACCAGCGGCACGACGGTGCCGTTCGAGGTCGGCGCCGGCGAGATCCGCACGCTCGAGGACATGGTCGAGCTCCTGGACTTCCGGCTCGGCATCGAGGTCGAGGCCGCCGGCCTGGCCGCCGCGGTCCGCTCCGACGACGAACTGGCCCGCCTCCACACCGAGCTCGAGCAGTTCGAGTCCGCCTCCCAGCGCCCCGGCGACTCGGTGGAGGCCGACGTCGCGCTGCACCGGGCGGTGGCGCGCGCCTCCCACAACCGCTACGTCGCCCAGGTCCTCGACGCCCTCGGCCCGGTGATGATCGCGCTGCCGCAGGCCCGGCTGGAGATGAGCGGCGGGTCCGCCGGCGGCACGCACCTGGCCCGGGTGGCGATGGAACACCGCAACATCGTCGACGCCATCGAGCGCGGCAGCCCTGAGGACGCGCGCGCCGCGATGCGCGTCCACCTCTCCAACTCGCGCGGCCGGCTGCTTGCGTCCGGCTGAGCCCGGCCAGGCCGCCCAACCTCTTAGACATCCTACAGATCGGACACCGTAAGATCGTCCCTGACGGCGCAGCCAAGAGGGCGGACGTAACGTGAGCGACACAGAGCAGGGGCCGGCGTTCCGACGCCTGGAGCCGCCTCCCCCACTGCACAAGACCGTGCAGGAGGAGATCCGGCACTACATCATCAAGCAGGACCTGCGCCCCGGCGACCCGCTCAAGCCCGAGGCCGAGCTGGCCCGGCTGTTCGGGGTGAGCCGCAACTCCGTGCGCGAAGCGGTCAAGGCGCTGGAGTCCACGGGCGTCCTCGAGACGCGGCGCGGCAGCGGGGTCTACATCAAGGACTTCTCCTTCACTCCCCTGCTGGACAACCTCCCGTACGGCCTGATGCAGGGGCGCCGCGCGCTCAGCGAGCTGGTCGCACTGCGCAAGGTGCTCGAGGCCGGCCTGATCTCCGACGCCATGCAGGCGATCACGCCGGAGCGCATCACCGCGCTGCGCGACGTCCTGGCCGTCATGGGCGAACGCGCCGACCGCGGCGAGGACTTCGCCGACCAGGACCGCGAGTTCCACCGGCTGCTCTTCGCCGACCTGGGCAACGAGATGCTCCTGCAGCTGTTCGACCTGTTCTGGCAGGCCTACAACCGGGCCGCTCCGCCGGTCCACGGCCGCGATCCCCGGCAGATCCACGCCCTGCACGCCGAGATCATCGACGCCGTCCTCAGCGGCGACGCCGAGCGAGCCCGCGACGCCGTCCGCCAGCACTACGTCGGCATCGAGGAACGCGTGAGCGACAACGCGCCCTGAGCGCTGCTGGATGAGCGAGCCCGAGTGAGGTTCCGCACTCCGCTCCGCCGGCGGGGGCGACGGGCCGTCATGAGGCGTTCTGGTGCCTCACCAGGCATGCATGCCTGGCAGAGCGGGAGAACGCCTTGCGTCGTACGCGATCCCGAGCACACTGCCCCCACCCATGATCGGGACTCACGCGTCTAGGCGTCGCGGCGTGGGTCGCCGAGGACCAGTTCGGCGAGTTCGCGAGCCGCCGCGGCCGGGTGCGTGCCGGGCCGGGTGGCCCCACCGCGAGAGCGCCGTTGACGAGCACGACGAGCTGGTCGGCGGTGTGCGCCGGCCGCGGGTGGCCGAGCCGGCGCAGTTCCTCCTCGAGGAGGTCGTGCACGCGCTCGTTGTACCGGCGGGTGACCTCGTGCCCCGGATGGTCCGGGTCGGCCAGGGCGTGGCGGTACCGCTTCGGCGCCGCGCTGTCCGACTCGGTGCGCGGCGTGACTCTCCTGCGGGTGAGCGACGGCCTGATCGTCGAGGCCGTCTGCACGATCCTGAGCTGCTGACCGATCTGATCGCGGACGACTGCGTCATCGAGGGCTCCGGCCCCGCCCCGGACGGGGTGCGCCGCGAGGGCGGCCGGGCGTGCCTGGCCCGGTGGTCCGAGCTCGCCGGGAACCGTGCGCTGAGGTTCACGCCGGAACCGGCGGAGATCCACGGCGACCTCGCCGTCCAGCCGTGGCTCCTGCAGTGGGGCGACGGCGAGCAGGACAGCGTCCGCGGCGTGAACCTCATCCGGATCCGCGGTGGCCGGATCGTCGAGGCGCGCGGCTATGTGAAAGCGTGATGCGCGACTCCACCGATCGATCCCGAGGAGAGTCATGATCATCATCGCCGGCCATGAGCTCGTAGCGGCCGAACAGCGCGACGCCTTCGTCGCGACCTTCCGCGATCTCGTCACGCGCGCCCGCGACTTCGACGGATGCATCCACGTGGCCATCACCGCCGACTCCGTCGATCCCGAACGCGTCAACGTCATCGAGGTGTGGCGCGACGCCGACGCGATGAACACGTGGCGCAAGCAGGCCAGAGCCCCGAAGGCCGAAAAGCCCAAGCACATGGAGATCAAACGCTACGACGCGACCGACGGCGGCCCGCTCTTCTGAGCCGAGCGGCACCCGCCGCCTCCGACCTTGGCGCATCAGCCCGAGAGCGCTCATGCTGGAGCCGTGTCGTCGGATGTGAGCAGGGCGGAGCGGGCGCTTCATCGCCGAGCGGGGCTGGTCCACGAGGCGGCGATCGATGCAGGGCTGCCGGGTCGCTTCCGGGTGTGGGACCACGCGGGCCTGATGGCCGTGTCGGCCACCGATCCGCTGCTCGGCTTCCTGTCGACGGTGTCCGGGGTCACGCCGGAGACGGTGCCGGCGGCGATCGACCTCATGCACGCGCCGGACTGGAACGGCGCCGCGCCGACGCTGGTGGTCTCGGTGGAACTCGGCGAGGCGGCGGCGCTGTTGACGGCGGCGGGGTTGGCGCGAACCGGGGATCGCCTCCTGGCCGTCAGACGACTCGCTGCCCGCCCGGCGTCCACGGCGGGGGCGCGTCTCGACGTCGTCGATGCGGACGAGGAGGGCCCGTTCCTGCGGGTGCTGCTGGCTGGTTACGAGGTCGACGGGGCGGTCGCCGCGTTCATCCGGGCCGAGCACCGGCTCCCCGTGATGCGGCGCTTCCTGGCCCTGGCGGGAGCGACCCCGATCGCCGCCGCGGCCATGACGATCCACGGTGACGTCGCGGTGCTCGGCGGCGCCTCGACGCTGCCGGCGCACCGGGGCCGGGGCGCCCAGTCACTGCTGTTGCGGCACCGCCGCCGCCTCGCCGCCGACGCGGGCTGCACGCTGGCCGTGGCGACGGCCCGCCCCGAGTCGGTGAGCGCGGCCAATCTGAGCAGGGCGGGGTTCGGTCTGCACCGACGCTCGGCGTGGACAGCGAGCTGATCGGCCGGGCCGCGGGAAGACCTCAGTCGAGACA
>NZ_QVAI01000034.1 GCF_003427025.1 Jiangella endophytica | reverse complement strand
GCAATCGAACGTGACCTGAACCTGCCTGACCGACGCCATCGGCCCACCCTAGAGGGACACCGCGCACCGAGACCCCGGAGGTCCTCGCCGCGGCGCGCGTGATCGTCACATCGGCGCGCGGAGACCGGCGACCGTCACCGAGAGCAGCCGTTCGAAGGAGTCCGGCGCCGTCTCGGCGGCGACCCCCAGGCCGTGGCCGAGCAGCAGCAGGTCGCGCGGTTCGAGGTCGCCGCGCACCACACCGGCCTCCTGCGCCGGTGCCAGGACGGCCGCCGCCGCGTCGCGCATGAGCTGCTTGCACTGCGCGTAGGTCGCGGAGTCCTGGTCGATCGTGGCCTTGAGCGCCGCGCCGAGCCCGCGGTTGTACGTGACGTAGGCGACCTGCTCGCGCAGCCAGCCCGTCAACGCGTCCAGCGGCGCCAGCTCATCGACCAGCTCCTTCGCGCGCAGGTTCAGCCGTTCGACGTCGGCGTGGTAGACGGCCTCGATGAGCGACTCCCGGCCGGCGAAGTGGCGGTAGAGGGTGCCGGGACCGACCTCGGCGCGGCGGGCGATGTCGTCGAGGGGCGCGCCGGGGCCGTGCTCGGTGAACGCCTCGCGAGCGGCCGTGACGATGCGCTCGTGGTTGCGGCGTGCGTCGGCACGCATCGGCCGGGACGTCGTCATCGGCACCCCTCGCATCGAAACGGAGAATCTCTCCGGTTACCCTTGTCAAACCGGAGAAGCTCTCCATATGCTAGCTCGCGGTAGAAGCGGAGACTCTGTCCGCTTATTTCGTCGATCCCGGGAGCCCCAGTGCCTGGATCCACCCTGCTCTCCTCCGGCGCCACCGCGGCACAGCCGCGCCCCCGCCCCGGACTGGCGCTCACCGCGCTGCTGACCTGCCAGTTGATGATCATCCTCGACGCCACGGTGATGAACGTGGCGCTCCCCCGCATCCGCGACGACCTCGGCTTCTCCGCCACCGGGCTGTCGTGGGTGATGAACTCGTACACGCTGGTCTTCGGCGGTCTGCTGCTGCTCGGCGGCCGCGCCGGCGACCTGCTCGGCCGCCGCCGGCTGCTGATCGCCGGCGTCACCGTGTTCACCGTCGCGTCGCTGGCCGGCGGGTTCGCGGACTCCTCGGCGACCCTGGTCGCCGCCCGGGTCGTGCAGGGGCTGGGCGCCGCGATGGCCGGACCGAGCACGCTGGCGCTGCTGGTCACCACGTTCAGCGAGCAGCGGGCGCGGATGCGCGCGCTCGCGCTGTTCTCCGGGATGGCCAGCGCCGGCTTCGCGCTCGGGCTGATTCTCGGCGGCGTGCTCACCGAATGGCTGTCGTGGCGGTCGGTGCTGTTCATCAACGTGCCCCTCGGCGCGCTGATCGTCGCGCTGGCCGTCCGGCACGTGCGCGAGCCGGCCCGGCATCCCGCGCGGCTCGACCTGCTCGGCGCGGCGACGGGCTCGGCCGGCATCGCGGCGCTGGTGTACGGGTTCATCCGCGCGGCCTCCGACGGCTGGCGGGACGGGTACACCGCCGGTTCGCTCGTCGCCGGTGTGCTGCTCCTGGTGACGTTCGTGGTGGTGGAGGCACGCACGGCGGCGCCGCTGCTGCCGTTGCGGCTGTTCGCCGACCGCAACCGCGCCGCGGCGTTCGTCAACTTCCTGCTCGGCCCGGCGACCGGCATGTCGATGTTCTTCTTCCTCACCCAGTACCTGCAGGACGTGCACGGCTACGGGGCGCTGGCCACCGGCCTCGCCTTCCTGCCGATGGCGGTGCTGGTGTTCGCGATGTCGCGGCTGATCCCCGTGCTGCTGCCGCGGTTCGGCCCGAAGCCGATGGCGGTGACCGGCACGCTGCTGATGACCTCCGGCGTCGCGCTGCTGACCCGGCTCGGCGTGGACACCGGCTTCGCGGCCGGGCTGCTGCCGTCGATGCTGCTCATGGGCGTCGGCATGGGACTGGCGTTCGCGCCGCTGAACGTCGTGATCATGACCAGCGTCCCGCCCGCCGACGCCGGCGCGGCCGGCGGCGTGCTGCAGACCATGCAGCAGGCCGGTGCGACCCTCGGGCTGGCGATCCTGGTGACGGTGTTCGGCGCGGCCACCCGCGACGCGGCCGACGGCGCGACGCCCGAGCAGGTGCTGGTGACCGGCATGACGCACGCCTTCGTGGCCAGCGTGGCGATCGGGACGGCCGCGGTGCTGGTGGCGCTGACCTTCCGGCGCGAGCCACCGGCGGCGTGAGTCAGGGCGCGGCGGCGTCGGGAGCGGGGTCGGGCTCGATGGCCAGGACGACGGCGGGCAGCAGGGAGTGCGGCACTCGCGGCGTCCGCGCGGTGCGGCGCCGCTCGCGGGCCGCGGCCAGCAGCCGGACGACCACCCACGCCGCCGCCATGACGGCCGCCGCGAGCACCGGTGCGATCAGCACGACGGCACGGAACAGGAACACCACCGGCAGTGCCTCGCCGAGGCCGGCGCCGGCCAGCATCAGCGCGCCGATCAGCGCGGTCTCGGCCGAACCGATGCCGGCGGGGGTCGGGGTGGCGGCGGACAGCGCGGTACCGGCGAGGTACGCGGCCATGCCGACGCCGATGCTGATCTCGACGCCGAAGCCGACGGCGGCCAGCGCGAAGCCGGTCGCCAGGCAGGTCGCGGCGGCCAGCTGGGCGAGCAGCGCGGCCAGCGCCAGCACCGGCCGGGCCCGCACCGCCGCGACGGCGTCGCGCGCCGACGCCCGCAGCCGCTGCAGCTTGCTCTGGCGGCTGGGCAGCGTCGTCGTGACGGCGACCGCGACCGGCCGGGCGGCGCGCCGGGCCGCGAGGCGTCGCAGCAGCAGTCGCACCGCGACCACCAGTACCGTCGCCAGAGCGGCCACGGTGACGAGTCCACTCCAGCCCTCGCGCAGCCAGGCGACGCCCAGCAGCAGGCCGGACCCGTGCGCCAGCCCGCCCGCCACCGCCCACAGCGCGACCACGCCCGCGGCCGTCGTGTTGGAGGCGCCACCGCGGTGCAGGGCCGCGACGAACACTCCGGCCGAGCCGACGCCGGCCGGGACGACGCGGTTGGCGACCGTGCCGCCGATGTGCGCCGCCGCCGCGCCGGACCACGTCAGGTAGCCGTCGGCGATGGCCCGCTTGCCGGTGATGGACGCGATGGTCGCCATGATCCAGAACGTCGCGACCATGACCGGGACGTACGGGTTGCGCCGCATGGAGGCGATCAGGTTCGGCAGTACCGAGGGCACGATGAGGACGCCCACGACCACGAGGATCGCGAGCACGGCCAGCATGCCGACGACCCGGCGCGTGCTGCCGAAAATCGCACGCCGCCGGGTCTTTGTGGTGGTCCGTTCATCGATCGCCACGCCCCTATGGTGACCTACCGAAACGTCCACAGTCTGTAGTAGAGGCGTACAAGTGGCGTCGATCTGCCCTCTCACCTGCGGACTTGACAGGGAAAATTCTTAGGCCGCCTTGTCCGAGCCGGGCGGCGACGGGGGTGGCGCCCATCCCGAGCGCCACCCGTCGCGGGTGAGAGCCGCAGCGCCGTCAGAACGGTGCCATGAACTCCGCCGGCTCCAGCGCCCGCCGGCTGATCCGGACGTCACCGAGGTGTCCGTAGAAGCCCTGGCCGAAGCCGAGGTCCCAGCCGGTCGCGCCGAGCGTGAACGGCCGGCCGAGCGTCGCGATGCCGTGCGCCGGCTGCTTCGGGTTGCGGGCGATCGGCGAGCCCTCGACCCACACGACCGTCTGCGCGCCGTCGTTGACGACCGCGACGTGGAACCAGCGCCCGACCGGGAGGGCGTGGCTCCACGACGTCGGGGACGCGTCCTCGACGTGCGGGTAGAGGACGTACTGCAGGAAGCGCTCGGGCGACACGTTGAGGCTGCAGGTCGGCTCGAGCGGCGAGTAGCCGGCGGTCTTGCCCGCGTCGCCGGCCCGGCCCTGCCAGCTGAAGACGCCCATCCAGGCGTGGTTGCCCTCGAACGGCTCGGGCAGCTTGAGGAAGACCTCGATCGTGTAGCCGCCGAGGAACTTCTCCTGGTTGATCGGGGCGCCCTCGACGGCCTCGAGGATCGCGCCCCGGTTGGGCGACTGGCCGCCGTCGAAGCGGAGGCTGGCGTGGGCGGGCGCGCCGTCGTGGTGGTCGAGCGAGCGGGTGAGCAGGCCGGACGCCGAGGAGTGCAGCCGCCGCACGACGAGGTCGTTGCCCTTGCGGGTGAGGTCCTGCGCGACGGCGCCGTCGGCGACGGAGGCGCCCTCCTCGACCCGGCCGCGCAGGCCGAGCGTGTCGAACCGCCAGTACGCGACGGTGTCGCGGCCGACGACGCGGGTCGGCGGGCGCGACGGCGGCGTCGGGTCCGGCGCGAAGCCCGCGAACCGCGCCGTGAAGTCGACCGGCAGGCTGAAGCGGTCGACGTCGCTGGTGAGCTCGATGACCTCCGCGCCCAGCGGCGGCCGCTCCCCCGCCTCGCGCGTCAGGAACCACGGCGCGAACGTCTCGACGTCGATGGTGTTGCGGACCAGGTCGAACTGGTAGAGCCGGATCATGCCGGCGCCGCCGTAGTAACGGTCCTGGTAGTTGGTGATGTGGACGTGCACCTCGTGGCCGGCGTCGTTGGTGAGGACGGTGCGGCCGGGCGGCCAGTAGTGCCCGCCGAGCGCGAGGACGATCTGGTCCTTGCCGCGGATCAGCCCGTCCCACAGCCGCTGCCCGTTGCCGGACAGCTGCGCCGCACCCTCGTCACCGGCGTAGGCGAGGTCGTGCGTGGTGACGATCGCGGGCAGCTCCGGGTGCGCGTCGACGACGCCGCGGGCCCACGCCAGGCCGGCGTCGGAGACCCGCCAGTCCAGCGCCAGCACCAGCCACTCGCGGCCGGCGGCCGGGATGACGTGGAAGCTGTTGTAGCCGTCCGGCGACGAGCCGCCGAACGTCTCGCTGCCGGTGAACCGGGACGGGCCGAACGCACGCAGGTACGGCGTGTCGCCGCGCTGGTCGTCGCCGCCGGGGATGTCGTGGTTGCCGGCCAGCACGCTGAACGGCACGACGCCGTCGAGCGCCTCGAACGTCCGGTCGGCGAGGTCGATCTCGTCCTGCGTGCCGTGCTCGGTGACGTCGCCGAGATGCGTCATGAACGCGACGTTGGCGAGGCCCCGTTGCTCGCGCAGGTAGCCGAACGTCGTCGCCAGCGGCTCCGGGTCGGAGCGGTCCTCGTCGAAGAGGTACTGGGTGTCCGGCAGGACGGCGATGGCGAACCGCGGACTGTCCGGGTCGAACCCGGCCGGCGTGGGCGGGACGACGGGCGCGGCGGCCGCGGTGCCGGCGGCACCGCCGACGAGGCCGGGGACGGCGAGCGCGGCGGGCGCCGCGAGGGCGCCCTGCAGGAGACGGCGGCGGGCGACGCCGCCGGCACGACCGGTAGGGGTGTCGGACATCTGCGGAACCTCCGATGAGAACACGTGATCCCGCATATCGGACCAATCGGAGGTGGCGCACACGTGTCCGCGCGCGATCGGCCGGACGAACCATGGCCGTCGCGCGCGTGGAGAGGCCGCGGGGCTCAGGGACGGAGGTGCGGAGGATGCGGAGCCGGCGGAGTATCCTCCGCACCTCCGTCCCTGAGCGTCCCTAAGCGTCCCTCGTCAGGGTCGACGCGACCGTCATGCGGCGCAGCGCGGCGACCGGGACCAGGCTGGCCAGCACCGGGATCGCGGTGCCGCCGGCCAGGGTGGTCGCCGCGGCCACCAGCAGCTCCGCGTGCAGCTCGCCGGCCAGCCCGGCGGCGATCGCCAGCCCGGCGACGGTGCCGCAGACCGCGCCGGTGAGGCCGATCAGCGCCGCCTCGGCCAGCACGACCCGGCGCACCCGGCCGTCGCCCCAGCCGACCGCCTGAAGGACGGCGAACTCGGCCCTCCGGTCGCGGATGTTGAGGAAGACGACGTCGGCGACGGCGATGCTGGACAGCAGGACCGTCACCAGGACGGCGACGTAATCGATCTCGCGGGCCCGCACGGAGACGGCGTCGCCCAGCACGGACCCGACGACGGCGCCGTTGAACGCCAGAGTGATGCCGAGCAGTGCGGTCAACGCGGCGCACCCGAGCGCGACGACGAGCACGCCGAGCCCGGTCCGCCCGGGCGAGCGGACCACGTTGGCGACCGCCAGCGTCCGCACCCCGCGCACCACCGGCGCGCGCACCCCGCGCACCACCGGCGCGCGCTGGCCGGGCGTCGCCCGCGGCTGCTGCATCCCCTTGATCGACGGCTTCGACGCCCGCCACGCCGGCCACGCCGCCGCGACCAGCGCGACGACCACCGCCACCGGCACGGCGACAACGGCGCGCGCCAGCGTCACCTCCAGGCCGGTGATCCAGCCGACCGCCACCGAGACCAGCGCGCCGACGATCCCCGCGGCGCCGCCGACCAGCAGCACCTCGGCCAGCAGCAGCCGCAGCAGCTGCGCGCGGCTCCAGCCGACCCGGCTCAGCACCGCCAGCTCGCCCCGCCGGGACCGCGCGGACGCCGCCGAGACGTTGGCGACGAACAGCGTGCTCACGGCCAGGACCAGCACGAACAGCGCCACGCTCTTGTGATCGACGGCCTGCATGACGGCGGCGACGACGCCCTGGCGCATCCAGGTCTCGGTCAGCGCCAGCTCCGGCCGGCCGTACGCGCCGGCCGGCAGCTGCACCGTCTGCTCGGTGGCCGCGCTGCCGAGGACGATGTCGACGTCGAGGCCGGTCTCGACGCGAATCTGGTCGGCCACCAGCCGGACCCGCTCGCGCTCGACCGGGCTGACGCCGTCGACGCCGTCGACGCGGACGCGGATCGCGCTGACCGGCGCGTCGGGGTCGGCCAGCTCGATGCCGGAGCCGGTGAACGTGCCGAGGTCGGACAGCCGGATGAACGCCGTCGGCGGGCCCAGGTTGTAGGCGCCGGGGCTGCCGGACGACAGGAGCGGCCGGCCGCCGAGCAGCTCCCGGCTGCGTGCGTCGGCGGCGGGCAGGCCGCGCGCGCCGTCGTAACCGGCCGCCTCGAAGTCGGCCGGCTCGAAGAAGCCGGCGATACCCAGCTGCGGCAGCGTGTCGCCGGTCTGCGAGACCGCCGAGCCGGGGTGCGGGCGGACGGCCCGGAACCCGGTGTCGGCGACGACGGCCGGCGTCGGCACGTAGCCCTCGATGCGCACCGACGAGCGCCAGACGTCCTGCGGGTTCTCGACCGTGCGCGGTTTCAGCACCCCGCGGGCGCCGACGTCGTACGCCGTCGGCTCGGTGGTCCAGAAGCTGTCGACCAGGATGCTCACCGGGCTCTCGGTCGCCTGCCGGAGCACCTCCTTGTAGGCGCGGTCGGCGGTGATCAGGTCGGTGGCGACGACCGGACCCGGGGTGGCGAGCAGGTCGCCGATCTCGTCCAGCGGAACGCCGGCCGCGAACCGGTCGGCCGTCTCGTCGGGCAGCCGGCGCACCCGCACCTCGGCCTGGACGTCGATGTTCGGCTTCGCGGGGACGAGGACCGGGACGGGCCGGGTGCCGGTGGCGGGCCCGGCGCCGGCCAGCGCCCGCAGCGACTCCGGCACCTCGCCGTCGCCGGTCAGTGCGGCCTCCTGCTCCGGGTCGACCGCCGCCACCAGCACCGGGAACGACCACTCCAGGGTGACCGAGCGCCGCGGCGGGGCCTGCAGGTTGCGCCGCGGCGAGTCGCCGCGCGGCCGGGTCGTGAAGCACTGACTGCTGCGCTCGCGGGCCGCGATGGCGGGCGAGTCGGCGATGTCGCCGCCGTAGGGGCGCAGCGGGCACACCAGGGCGACGGAGCCGTCGGGCATGGTCTCGGCCCGCCCGTGCGGCGCGCCGCTGTCGTTGAGCTGGCCCAGCACGGAGATGGTGTTCGGCGTGACGTAGGAGAACGACGCGGACGGCCGCTCGATCTCGGTCAGGCCGCGGTCGCTCATGTACACGACGTCGGCGACCAGCAGCTCCCGGCGGGCGTCGGTGCGCGGGCCGACGTCGATGGCGATCTGTATGCCGTGCATGACGTAGCCGACCATCGCGACCGGTGCGGCCACCTCGACCCCGCCGATGGCGCGGATGGCGTCGTAGTCGTCCAGCGAGATGCCGCCGAACTGGCCCGACAGCTGGTACGGCCGCACCAGCCCGCGCTCGGCCTCGAGGTCGCTGCGGGTCCCGGGCGGGCGGACCAGGATGTGGTACGGACTCTGGGCGGCGGCCACCTCGCCGCGCAGCTCCAGCCGCTCGACCTCCGAGGCGCCGGTGAGCACGGTGAACACCGACGTCGCCGCGACCACGCCGAGCCCCAGTGCCAGCGCCCGGCCCCAGTGGGCGCGCAGCTGGGCGAGGACCAGCGGGCCGACGCCCGGCCGCGCGGTGCCGGGGCCGCGGAACCGGCCGAGGGCGCGGCGCAGGCGAGCGACAGCGCGACGGGCGTTGCTGCCGCCGCCGCTGTCCCCGCCGCCGCCGGGGCCGCCGTGGTCAGCCGGCGGCATCGGCCGGCCTCCTGATCCCGTCCGCCTGGCGGCCGTGCGGCCGGGCGTGCTCGCCGCCGGACACCCGGCTCAGCATGGCCACGCACCCGTGCGGCCTGCCGTCGCAGGCCACCGGCGACGGCGCGGCCGTGGCCGTCGCGGCGGATGCTGCCCGCCACCGGCTGGTCGAGTCGGCGGAGCGGCATGGGGATCTTGGACTCGCCGCCGGCCCCCTCCCGAGCGCCCGTCGCACCAGGTGGGATGGCGAACGAGACGCCACGCAGTACCGGCGCATGATCGGGAGCGTAGCCGAACGTGTGGTCGCGCAACTCCACACCGGCGGGCCGGTCGGCGCGCGGCCACGATCAGCCGAGGCCGGTCGCCCGTCGCAGCGTTTCATCCGGCTGCGGATCCCAGAGCGCGTGGTCGGCGACGACCGCGCCGTCACGGAGGCTGATCAGCCGCTGGCACTGCGCCGCGACCGCCGCCTCGTGCGTCGCCAGGACCAGCGTCATGCCGTAGTCGGACTGCACCTGCGCCAGCAGATCGAGCACCTCGTCACCCGTACGCGAGTCCAGCGCACCGGTGGGCTCGTCGGCCAGCAGCAACTTCGGCCGGGCGACCAACGCGCGGGCGATCGCCACCCGCTGCTGCTCGCCGCCGGAGAGATCGCCGACGCGGGCGGCGTGCCGGGCGCCGAGCCCGACGGCGTCGAGCAGCTCGCGGGCCCGTTCGAGCCGGTCGAAGCCGACCTGGATCGGCATCAGCGGCACCACGACGTTGTCCAGGGCGCTCAGCTGCGGCAGCAGGTGGTAGTGCTGGAAGACGAAGCCGACGCCGCGCCGGAACGCCGCCGCCGCCCGCCGCGACAACTCGTCGACCCGGGTGCCGCCGACCATGACGGTGCCGGAGTCGGGCCGATCCATGCCGCCGATGACATGGAGCAGCGTCGACTTGCCGGACCCCGACGGGCCGACGACCGCCACCGTCTCGCCGGCACGGACGTCGAGCGTGACGTCGACGAGGGCGGGTACGTGATCGCCGCCCTGCCGGTAGAAGCGGGTGACGTTGTGCAGCGAGATGGGCGCACCCGGGAACCGGTCGTGACCCCCCGACCGGACGTCCGCAGCGTCGCTAGGACCCTGCCGTCTCATCTGATCATCATGACCTTCGACTCAGTGCGACAAACGGTCAGGGCCTGATTGTCTCATCCCGGCGCAACCCCTGGGCGTCCCGGATGCCGTTCACACTTCCGCTCCGAGGGGGCCGGAACGCGCTTACCAGGCGGTTCGCGCCCCGTCGGGGTGACATGACAGTCGCCACGACCACGGATCACGGGGTGTGAATGTCGGTGGAACGGCCGGTTCACCCTTACAGTGTGAGAGTGCCGCTTCAGCATGCCGTTCTCGCCCTGCTGGCCGACGGACCCAGCTACGGGTATGAGCTCAAGGCGAACTTCGAGAAGGCCGTCGGACCCCAGTGGGGTGGGCTGAACATCGGCCACGTCTACCAGATCCTCGACCGGTTGCACCGCGACGGCATGGTCAGTTCGCACACCGTGCCGCAGGACTCCCGGCCCGACCGCACCGTCTACCTCATCACGTCGGCCGGACGCAGCGACCTCGACGACTGGCTGGCCACGCCGACCACGCGCACGTCGGGCTACCGCGACGACTTCATCCTCAAGGTGCTCGCCGCGGGACGGCGTGGCCCCGACGCCATCCGTGAGGTCTGCCGCATCCAGCACGACTCCCGCCTGGCCGAGCTGCAGACGTTGCGCACCAGCCGGCGCACGCATCAGCACGACGCGCTCGCGGCCCTCACCATCGAGGCGGCGATCCTGCACACGCAGGCCGACATCAAGCTGATCGAGGCGGTCGAGGCACGCGCCGACGAGCCGCTGACGCCGGCCGCGCAGGCACCCGGCGCCCAGGCCAAGGACGCCGACGAACAGGACCGCAAGGCGCGGCACGCGTCCTGATCACCGCACCGCCGCGAAGCCGGCGGCGTCAGCCCGTCCGGCGCGCGAGTTGCCGGCCGATGCGCGCGCCGGCGCCGCCACTCAACTTCGCGTTCCGTCGACGACGCCGCGAACCGGTGCCAGGGCGCCGCGGCCGCCGCCGGTCTGCTCACGCCGGCGGATGAGCTGACCGGCCGGGCCGGGGGCGTGGACGGAGCCGGAAGCGCGCCCTCGCCCGTCGGGTCGACCGCGTTCGGCGCGCTGTGGGTGGAGGCCGCGGACCGACCTGGCATGCTGTGCGGGTGCGCGTCGTACTTGCCGAGGACTCCCTGCTGCTGCGTGAAGGCCTGGTCCGTCTGCTGGGCGAGGCCGGAGCCGACGTGGTCGACGCCGTCGGCGACGGCGTCGCGCTGGTCCGGTCGGTGCAGGAGCACCGCCCCGACGTCGCGATCGTCGATGTCCGCATGCCACCGACGTTCACCGACGAGGGGTTGCGGGCGGCGTTGTCGGCGCGGTCGGAGGTGCCGGGGACCGGCGTGCTGGTGCTGTCGCAGTACGTCGAGGAGTCGTACGCGGGCGACCTGCTGGCCGACGGCGCGGGCGGCGTCGGTTACCTCCTCAAGGACCGGGTGTCGGCGCTGGCGGATCTCTCCGACGCGCTCGAGCGGGTGGCGTCCGGCGGGACGGTGCTCGACCCGGAGGTGGTGGCACAGCTGTTCGCCCGGCGCCGCCGCGACCCCCTGCAGACGTTGACGGCGCGCGAGCGCGAGGTGCTGGCGCTGATGGCGGAGGGCCGGACGAACGTCGCCATCGCGCGGCTGCTGGTCGTCACCCAGGGCGCGGTCGAGAAGCACATCTCGTCGATCCTCACGAAGCTCGACCTCCCTCCGTCCGACGACGACCATCGGCGAGTGCTGGCGGTGCTGGCCTGGCTGCGGGCGGAGCACTGACGCCCGATTCCGACTGCAACACGGTCGTGACAGGATCTGTGTCACTCTGTGCGGATGTCGTTTCTCATGCGTGTGGTCGTACCGGACCGTCCCGGTTCGCTCGGAGCCGTCGCGTCCGCGGTCGGCACCGCGGGCGGTGACATCGTCGGCGTCGACGTCGTCGAGCACCGCGGCGACGGCTTCGTCGTCGACGACTTCCTGGTCGACCTGCCGGGTGGGCGGCTGCCGGACACGCTGGTGACGGCGTGCCGCACGGTACCCGACGTCACGGTGGAGTTCATCGGCCACTACAGCCCGGGCGCCAGCCTGCACCGCGACCTCGAGGCCGTCGAGGCGATGACCGACGACCCCGACCGTGCCGAGGAGATCCTGGTCGACCTCGTACCCGGCATCTTCCGCTCCGGCTGGGGGCTGCTGCTGCCCGCCGCCGGTTCCACCCTGAAGGTGCAGCGCGCGAGCGGCGGCGCCCCCGAGGACGACGGTTACGAGGCGCCCTGGCTGCCGCTGACCGAGCCCACCCGCATCGTCGTCGGCCCCGACGCCCCCGAGCCCTGGCACGATGTCGTCGCGGTCGGCGTCCCGGTCGACGACACCGGCCAGGCCATCGTCTTCGGCCGCGACGGCGGCCCTCGCATCCTCGACTCCGAGCTCGCCCGGCTGGTGCACCTGGTGGCGCTGGCCCAGGTGATCCGCCGCACCTCGCCCGCCCGCGAGGCGGACGACGCCGCCACCGCCTGACCGCGCGATCGCCGTCCGCTCGGGACGTGTCGCCGGTCGCCGTCCGTGCCGGAGGTTCAGTCGGCTCGCGTGCGGGCCGGGCCGGGAAAACAGATGACTTGCGGCGCGTGGTCGTCGATAATCCACGCGCGTGGACTCCTCGAACGTCGGCGGGACCCGTGGCCAGTCCCCCAGGTCGTCCCTGACCACGCTCGCCGGGCGTACCTTCGACGCGATCCCGCCGCCGGCGCTGGTCCTGCTCGGCATCGTCAGCGTCCAGCTGGGCTCGGCGCTGGCCAAGCACCTGTTCAGCACGGTGGGCAGCTTCGGGACGGTCGGCTTGCGGCTGTTCTTCGCCGCGGTGGTGCTGATGCTGCTGTGGCGGCCGTCGCTGCGCATGAGTCGTCGCGCCTGGACCGTGGTGCTCAGCTACGGCGTGATTCTCGCCTTGATGAACTTGTGCTTCTACTTGTCGCTGGCCCGGATCCCGCTGGGGATCGCCGTGACCATCGAGTTCCTCGGGCCGCTGGGCGTGGCCCTCGCCGGGTCGAGACGATGGCTGGACGCCTTCTGGGCCCTGCTCGCGGCCGGCGGCGTGGTCCTGCTGATGGGTGGCCGCGGCGACCTCGACCCTGTCGGCGTTCTGTTCGCCCTCGCCGCGGGAGCGTTCTGGGGCCTGTACATCCTGGTCGGCGCGGCGCTGGGGCGCCACACCACGGAAGGCAACGGCCTGGCTCTGGGCATGGCCGTCGCGGCGCTGGTGGCGGTGCCCGTCGGCGTGGCAGACAGCGGGACGGCGCTGATCGTGCCGTGGGTGCTGGTCGCGGGGCTCGGCGTGGCGCTGTTGTCGTCGGTGGTCCCGTACTCGCTGGACCTGGAGGCGCTACGCAGGATGCCGCCGCGGGTGTTCGGCATCCTGATGAGCCTCGAACCAGCGATGGCGGCTCTCATCGGCCTCATCGTGCTCCAGGAGGCCCTGCTCTGGTCGCAGTGGATCGCGGTGCTGTGCGTGGTGGCCGCATCCATCGGCTCCACCCGCGGCACCCGCTCGGACGTCTAGGTGCAGACGTCTAGGTCTAGACGTCTGGGCCCGGACGTCCAGGTCCGGACGGCTGGGTCCGGACGTCTGGGTCCGGACGTCTGGGTCCGGACGGCTGGGCTCGACCTCCAGGTGCGGCGGACGTTTAAGGTGCGGCGGCTCGGCCTGCCGACGCGAGCAGTATCCCGGCCACTCGGTGACGCCCGACGCCGCCGGTCCGGGCAGCCCCTACTGAGACAGCATGGCCGAGGCTGCGCGCGCCGCTACCGCACGGCCGCGCGCACCCGCCGGTCGGTTCGGCTCAGCCGACGCTCGCGAGGGCGAACGGCAGGACTTGTGCTGCGCCGGCCCGGCGCACCTCCCTTCCGGCGACGGTGAGAGTCCAGCGGGAGTCGGCGAGGTCGTCGACCAGGAGGACGACCGGGTCGGGGCCAAGCGCCGCCAGGGCTTCGCGGGTCGATGGTCCGACCCGCCAGGCGTCCCAGACCGAGGCCAGCCGGAAGGCGCTGTTGCCGCCGGGTTCCGTGCCCTCGGCCGGTCCGGCGCCGGTCGCCTCCAGCTCACCGAGGTCGGCCAGCCGGCCCACCGACGCCAGGTAGCGGCCGACCGAGCCGACGAGCTGTGGATGCCGCCGCGACGGCAGCGTGATGACGGCCTCGGGGCGACGGTCCCAACGCCACTCGCGCAGCACGTCGATGCACGCCGCCAGCAGCGGCTCCGGAGCCGGCGCGTCGTCGGCGTCGAGCAGCGACCGCAGCCGCTGCCCCCAGCCGAGGTCGGTGAGCCGGGCGACCACGCGGCCGGGCTCGAGGCGGTCGTCGGGGCCGATCTTGCCCTTGACGTCGACGCCGAGCCGCCCCATGCCGGACGGCCACTGGACCCGCGGCTCCAGCAACACACCGGCTCTGGCCAGAGTCGTCCGCGCCGCCGCCCTGGCGTCGGCCGGCACCTCGTCGGTGTACCAGGGACCGGTGCAGACGTCGCAGCGGCCGCACGGCGCGGCGCTGGGGTCGTCCAGCGCGGCTTGCAGGAACGCCATGCGGCACTGCTCGCCGCGCTGGTAGGAGAGCATCGACCGGGCCTCGGCGTCGCGGGCGGCGGCCACCCGCTCATAGCGCTCGGCGTCGTAGACCCAGTCGTCGCCGGTGGCCTGCCAGCCGCCGCGGACGCGCTGCACCGCGCCGTCGACATCGAGCACCTTGAGCAGCAGCTCGAGCCGCGTCCGCCGCACGTCGACGACGGTCTCGAGCGCCGCGGTGGACATCGCGTCGCCTGCACCCGACAGCGTCCGGATGACCGCCGACGCCTGCTCCTGCCGCGGCATCGAGACGGTGGCGAAGTACTGCCAGATGGCTTGGTCCTCGGCGGCCGGCAGGAGCAGCACATCGGCCCGTTCCGTCGCCCGGCCCGCGCGACCGACCTGCTGGTAGTACGCGACCGGCGACGACGGTGCGCCCAGGTGCACGACGAAGCCGAGGTCGGGTTTGTCGAACCCCATGCCCAGCGCGCTGGTGGCCACCAGTGCCTTGACCTCGTTGTTCAGCAGCGCCCGTTCGGCCTCGACGCGGTCGGCCGGGTCGGTGCGGCCGGTGTAGGCGATGACGTGATGGCCGGCCTCGCGCAGCAGCGCCGCGGTGTCCTCGGCAGCCGACACCGTCAGCGTGTAGACGATGCCGCTGCCGGGCAGTTCGCCGAGGTGGGCGGACAGCCAGGCCAGCCGGTGCTCGGCGTCGTCGAGGGTCAGCACTCCCAGGCGCAGGCTCTCGCGCGCCAGCGAGCCGCGGATGGTGGTGACCTCGGCTCCCCCGGCGCCCAGCTGCTCGGCGACGTCGGCCACGACCCGGGCGTTGGCCGTCGCCGTCGTCGCCAGGACCGGGGTGCCGGCGGGGAGCGTGCCGAGCAGGTCACGGATGCGCCGGTAGTCGGGCCGGAAGTCGTGGCCCCAGTCGGAGATGCAGTGCGCTTCGTCGACCACGATGAGCCCGGCGCCGGCCGCCAGCGTGGGCAACTGCTCGTCGCGGAACCGCGGGTTGTTCAGCCGCTCCGGACTGACCAGCAGGACGTCGACGGCGTCGTCGGCGAGCTGCTTGGCGACCTCGCCCCACTCGTCGGCGTTGGCGGAGTTGATGGTGACCGCTCGCACCCCGGCGCGGCCCGCGGCGGCGACCTGGTCGCGCATGAGCGCCAGGAGCGGCGACACGATGACGGTCGGCCCCGCACCGCGCGCCCGTTGCAGACCCGTCGCGACGAAGTAGACCGCCGACTTGCCCCAGCCGGTGCGCTGCACGACCAGCACACGACGCCGGTGTTCCACCAGGTCGCGTACAGCGTCCCACTGGCCGTCGCGGAACTCGGCCGTGTCGTTGCCGACCAGCCGCCGCAGCAGCGCTTCTGCTTCGTCCTTCAGATCCATGACTGCGACGCTAGCTGGCGGATCCGACAGGTCGCCACCGAGCTCGCGCCGATTGTGGACAACTCGGCGAACTCGTCGGGCCTGTGGACGACCGCCGGCGGGACGTGTCCGCGACACGTCGTGCCCGGCGTCGGGTTGACCGTGGCGCGGCGCACCCCTTGCGGCCTGCGGGCGTCGCCGATGGGCTCGGCCGAGGCCCGCATCCGACGGTGTGACCGACATCCGCCGGTGTGACGGGCCTGGCCACGCGGACGGTCCGACGGCGAACGGCGACACGCCCGACGGGACCACGGGACCACGCCGCCGGCGCGGGGCGATCGGCGGCGCTCGGCGCTCGGCGCTCGGCGCTTGGCGCTTGGCGCTCGGCGCTCGGCGCTCGGCAGCACCCAGCCGGCCACGCCACCGACCACCGAGATCACGCACTGCCACGGCCAGCACCACGGCGGCGGCGCAACGGCAGCGGCCGGGCCGCACCGCTGGGGGCGGTACGGCCCGGCCGGACTGCGGATCAGCCCTCGATCAGCCCTCGATCAGCCCTCATTCACTCCACGCATCGCTCCGCCCTTCGCTCCACGCATCACGCCTCGCTCACTCCACGCGGCAGTCCTCGCTCACCCCCATCACTCCGCCCACGGGTCGAGGTAGGCGATCGTCGCCATGTCGACGTTGCTGGTGACGAGGCCGAGGGAGATGGAGCTGCCGCCGGTGACGAACACCCGGCGCGCACCTTCGGCGGTGGAGTCGACCGCCACACCGGCCGCCACGTCCGCGGATCCGGCGGCATCGTACTGGCCGGTCCAGACCTGCTCCCCGGTCGCGGCGTCGTATGCGATCGTCAGGTAGTCCTGGCCCGTACCGGCCGTGTCGCTCTGCCCCGTGACGACGGCGAATCGGCCGTCGGCGGTCAGTGCGACGTCCCAGGCGATGTCCAGGCCGCTGGCGGTCCCGTCGTGCCGCGCGACCCACCTCGGCGAGCCGTCGGCGACGGAGTAGGCGACGGTCGCGTAGTCGCTGCCGGTCCCCTCACCCCACGAGTTCCCGGTCACGACGACGGCCGAGCCGTCCGGCGTGGCGACGACCTTCCGCGGGACGTCGGTGTCACCCCCGCCGCCGTCGTAGCGCTGCGCCCACAGCTCCTCGCCGCTGTCCAGCGAGTACGCCACGGTCGCCCAGTCGGTGCTGGTCGCGCCGCCGTCGTCCGACCCGGACACGACCACGGTGTCGCCCGCGACGACCAGGGTGCCGGCGATGTCGATCCCGTTGTCGGGACCGTTGTGCAGCATCTCCCACCGCTGCGCCCCGGTCGCGGCGTCGTACGCGACGGTCCCCCAGTCGGTGAGGCCGGTCCCCACACCGCGGCTCTGCCCGGTGACGACGACGGACCCGCCGTCGGCACTGACGGCGACGGCGCGCGGGTCGTCCGTCCCACTGGCCGGCCCGTCGTACAGCGAGACCCACTTCTGGGCCCCGCTCCGAGCGTCGTAGGCGATCGTCGCGTAGTCGAGCTCGGTCCCGTCGGAGACGGCCACGGCGGCCATGCCGGTGACGTAGACGGTGTCGCCGGACGGGCTGACGGCCAGGCCGCCCGCTCCGTCGCCGGCGCCCGCGGGCCCGTCGTAGGCGGCCAGCCACAGCTGCGCCCCCGTCGCACCGTCATAGGCGATGGTGACGACGTCAGAGTGGCCGCCCGAACCGGTGGAACTCCCGGTGACGTACACGGTGTCACCGGACGGGCTGACGCCGAAGCCGGCCAGTTCGTCGGCGCCCTGGACCGGCCCGTCGAAGCGGACGGCCCACAGCTCGTCGCCGGTCTCGGGGTCGTACGCCGCGGTCACGTAGTCCGGCCGCAGCGTCCCCGGCAGCGCCGGAAGGCTGTTCCCGGCCACGTACAGACGGTCACCGGACGGTGAGAGCAGGACCTCCTGCCCCTCGTCCTCCCCGGCCCCGAAGGCGCTGGCGGGGCCGTCGTACCGGGCTTCCCAGTCCTCGCCGCCGGCCCGCAGGACGATCGGCGAACGGACGTCGTGCGTGCCGTCGGACCAGGTCAGCCGCCCACCGAGGTAGGCGTTCAGCGGGGGCGACACGACATCGAACGTGACGGTGAACGTCGCGCTGTCGCCGGGCGCGAGGGTCAGCGTGCTCGGCGTGACGGTGACGTCGATCCCGTCCAGGCCGCTCACCGAGGCGGTGTACGTCGAGGCGGTGGCGCCGACGTTCGTCACCGTCCGCGTCACGCTCGCGTGGTTCGACACCCGGCCGATCGCGATCGACGGGCCGTTGAAGTCGCTCGGTTCCAGGGAGAGTCCGGCGGACTCCAGGGAATCGCACGTGTCCTCCTCGACACCGCGGGTGGCGCCGCACAGGAACGCCAGCCAGTCGTCGGCGTCGCTGTCGTAGACCAGGCCGGGGTCGGCCGCGCGGTTCGGCGCGACGTGGCCGGCACCCTGCGCGAAGATCACCGCGGGGTCGGCGCCGTCGCTGTCGAGGACGTCGAACCCGGTGGTCATCAGCGCCGACTTGATCATCATCGGCGACCAGTCCGGGTGCCGGTCCGCCAGTAGCGCGGCCAGCCCGGCGACGTGCGGCGCGGACATCGACGTGCCGCTGGACAGGTCGAAGTCCATCCCGTTGTGCCCGGGCGGCGCGACGGCGGCCAGGATGTCCTGGCCCGGCGCGACGAGGTCGGGTTTGAGCAGGTCGCCGGCCCCGGCGGTCAGCGGCCCACGCGAGGAGAAGTCGGCGACGCGCGGCGCCGGGGTGTCGCTGCTGATCGTGGCCGCGTGAACGGTCACCGTCGCGCCCTCGGTGGCGGCGTAGGCCTTGAGCGCCTCGCGCGAGGTGTCGGCGACGTGCAGCGTCGGCACCGAGTGGAAGTCGGTGTTCAGCGACTCCGCACCGGTGTTGACCAGGATCATCCCGATGCCGCCGGCCTCGGCGACGGCTTTGCTCTTGCTGACGCGCGGGGTGACGCCACGGTCGCAGAGCACGATCTTCCCGGTCACCACCGCCGGATCGAGCACGGCGGTGCCGCCGTTGTCCGCGGCTGACCAGCACTGCGCGACGGCCGCCGGGTCGGCGCCGGCCAGCCCGGCGGCGGCCGCGTCGACCAGCGGCGCGGGCCCGGCCTGCGTCGCCGCGACGGAGGCCCCGGTGTGCGACGTCCCGTCGCCCAGCGTCGCCGAGCCGGACGTCCCGCGGTCGTGCGTGCCGGCCGCGACGGTCGTCACCCAGGGGCTGGGGTGCGCGACGGTGCCCCCGGTGGGGCCGTCGTTGCCGGCGGACGCGGCGACGAACACGCCCGCGTCGGCCGCGTTGAGGAAGGCCAGCTCGACCGGGTCGAGGAAGTCGGTGCTGGTGCCCGACACCGAGTAGTTGATGACGTCGACGCCGTCGGCCACCGCCTGGTCGACCGCCGCCACCAGGTCGGAGTCGTAGCCGCCCGCCGTCGACCCGTCCTCGGTCGACCACAGCGCCTTGTACGCGGCGATGCGGGCGCGCGGCGCGATGCCGCTGATCGACCCGAAGGCCGCGGCCGGACCGGTCGTCGCGACGCCGTGGTTGCCGCCGGCGGTCGACGCGGTGTGCGTGCCGTGCCCGTTGTAGTCGCGCGGCGACACGAACTCCCAGGGCAGCTGCTCGGCGATGCCCTCGTCACCGCCCCAGCCGGCGTTGAAGTGACGGGCCCCGAGCAGCTTGGCGTTGCAGTCGTTCGGCGCCCAGGAATCGTCGGCGGCGCCCTTGCACGCGCCGCGGAAGCCGAACGGCCGGGACGCGTAGGTGCGCCGGCCACGCTCGTCTCGGTCGGTGAAGCTCTTCGCGTCCGGCCAGATCCCGGTGTCGATGACGCCGATGACGACGTCCTCGCCGGCCCCGGGCTCGCGCAGCGACCCGACCGGCCCGCCCAGCTGCTCCCACAGCCCGCCGTCGTCGTCCAGGCCGAGGAACGACGGCGTCGACGACGTGTCGATCTCGCGCTTGCTGTCCTCGGTGACGGCGACGACGTCCGGCCGCGCGGCCAGCTCGGCCGCCTGGTCCGCCGTCAGCTCCGCCGCGAACCCGTCGAACGCGTAGACGAAGTGGTAGAGCGGCTCGTCGACGCCGACCCGCTCCAGCGCGTCGAGGTGCTGTTCCTGCAGGAGGTCCGTGTACTCCACCACCTCGGGCGCCTCGGGGTCGACGTCCTCGCCGGGCTCGGCGCGAGTCGCCGCCAGGTCGCCGACGCCGCCGTCGTAGGTCGCGACCGGGTCCAGCGCCATCTGGACGACGTACGTCTTCGGCTCGGAGCTGTCGCCCGCGGCGGACTCCGCCGCGCCGCCGGTGGGCGCGGCCGCCGCCACGAGCCCGGCCGCGGCGACCATCGCGGCCGCCCGCCGTCCCGTCCACACTGCCCGTCGCTGCATCGGGTCTCCCTCTCGCTGGGTGTGGACGGCACCGTAGCGACGGACCCCGGATCACAACATCCGTGACCTACACTGACAAATGCCCTCATGGCGCCACGGATCCCGGCCACGCGCCCCGTCGGATGGGAGTCGCCGCCATTTCTGACCACGCGGCTGCCGAGGCGCGGCGGACCTGGGGGTCGCCGGTCCTCGTCGGCCGGGACGACGAGTTGGCGCGGGTGCGCGCGGCCGTCACGGCGCCGCCGTCGCGGGTGGTCATCGCCGGCGAGTCCGGCATCGGCAAGAGCCGGCTGGTGCGCGAGCTGATCCGCTCCGACCTGGGCGGACGACGTGTCCTCGTCGGCCACTGCGAGCATCTGCGCGAGCCGTTCCCGCTGGGTCCGCTGCTGGACGCCGTCCGGGAGCACGGCCCCGCCGTCGACCGCGACGCGCTCAGCCCGGTCGCCGGCGCGCTGGCCCCGCTGGTCCCGGAGATCGCCGACCGCCTGCCGGCCCCGCTCCCGCCGCTGGACGACCAGCGGGCCGCCATGCACCGGGTGTTCCGGGCCGCGACGGAGCTGCTCGATCACCTGGGCCCGGCGGTCCTGGTGGTCGAGGACGCACACTGGGCCGACGCCGGCACGATCGACTTCCTGACGTTCCTCGCCGCGCACCAGCCACCGCGGCTGTCCGTCGTCGTGACGGCGCGGACGGAGGCCGGCCCGCCGCCGCTGGGCGAGGCGTTCGCACGGGCGCCGTCCGGGCCGGCGCTCTCGATCGACCTCGCTCCCCTGGGCGTCGACGACGTCGGCGAACTGGCCCGGCGCATCCTCGGCACCGACGTCCCCGCGCCGACGGCCGCCGCGCTGGCCGACAAGACCGGCGGCATCCCGTTCGTCGTCGAGGAGGTGCTGCGCACGCTGCTCGAACGCGAGCCGGCCGACGAGGTGGCCCGGCGCACCGACGCGCTGGCCGGACTCGCCGTCCCGACGGCGCTGCGCGACGTCGTCCGCGAGCGGCTGGCCGCGCTGGACCCCGTCGCGACCGAGGTGCTGTCCGTCGCCGCCGTCGACGGTCTCGCCGTCGACCCGCGGCTGGTCGGCGAGGTCGTCGGACGCGACGGCGCGCAGGTCGCGGCCGCACTGGCGGCGGCCGAGTCGGCCGGGCTGCTGCACGAGCACGACGGGCAGAGCCGGTTCCGGCACGTCCTGGCGCAGCAGATCGTCTACGAGGCGCTGCCCGCGGCAACGCGGCGCTGGCTGCATCGATCGGTCGCCGAGGCGGTCGAGCGGCGCGGCGAGCCGCTGCCGCTGGCCCGCGTCGCGCACCACCACCAGCGCGCCGGCGACACCGCGGCCTTCGTCCACTACGCCGAACTGGCCGCCGACCAGGCCGTCGCCCACGGCGACGACGCCCTCGCCGCGCGCTTCCTGCTCGACGCGACCGCCGTCGGCGACGTGGCGCTGGAGGTGCGGCTGCGGCTGGCCGCCAAGCTCGGCCGGGCCGCCGTCGACGGGCTCGCGCACTCCGAGGCGGTGCCGATCCTGGAGCGGCTGCTGGAGACCCCCGGCCTGCCGGCCGGCAGCCGCGGCGAGCTGCGTTTCGCGCTGGGCAGGGCGCTGCGGCAGCAGGGACGGGCGCGCGACGGATACCTGGAGATCGAGCGGGCGGTCGACGACCTCGAGGACCGGCCGGCGCTGCTGACCCGCGCGCTCGCCGTCCTGGCCGCGCCGGAGACCGTCGTCGGGCGGCACCTGCGCGAGCACACCGCCCGCTACGAGCAGGCCGAACGGGCCGCGCGGCGCAGCGGGCGGCCCGAGGTGCGGCTCGCGGCCCGCATCACGCACGCATCGCTGCTGCTGGAGCAGGGCGACCCGTCCGGCTGGAAACTGGTCGACGACCTCCGCGGCGACGACATCCTGCTCGGCCACCCGCGCGAGCACGCCCGGGCCTGCGTGAACTGGGCCCAGGCCGCGCTGCACATCGGTCACGTCCACCGGGCCGGTGAGCTGCTGGCCGAGGGCCGGCGGGTCGCCGCGGAGGCCGAGTACGTGCGCGTCACCGAGGTCATCGAGCTGGTCGCCGTGTCGGTCGACCACGCCGCCGGGCGGTGGGACGGGCTGGCCGCGCGGGCCCGGGCGCTCGCGCTGGAGCCGTCGCGGTTCGGTGCCGCGGCGCTGGACGGCGAGCTGCTGCACACGGCGATGCTGGCCGCCGGCGGCGACACGGCCGAGGCGGTCGGCCGGCTGCGCGAGCTCGTCGCGACGACGGAGCGGCTCGGGGCGGTGTGGCCGCTGGTGGCGGCGCGGTCGGCGCTGGCGCGGCTGCTCCTGGGGCTGGACGATGTCGCGGGCGGCGTCGCCCAGGCCCGCGCCGCGCTCGAGCCGGCGCGCGAGAAGGGGCACTGGATCTGGGCGGCGCCGGCGGTGGCCGGGCTGGTCGACGGGCACGCGGCCCTGGGGACGACCGCGGAGGTCGCCGGCCTGGTCGACGAGCTGGCGGAGCACGTGGGGCCGGTCGACGCGCCGCTCGCCGAGGCCGCGCTGTACGGGTGTCAGGCGGTACTGGCCCTGGCCGCCGGCGAGCCGGGGCGGGCGGACGCGCTGCAGTCGGCGGCGCGCGCGGTGCTGGCGACGGCGGGGCTGCGCTACGAGGAGCTGCGGGCGACGGAGCGACTCGGCGGCTGGCGGTGCGAGCACGCGCCGGCCGGCGCGGCCGGCCCGGCCGGCGGCGAGCTGCTCGAGCAGGCGCTGCGCGGCTACGGGGACCTCCAGGCCAGCCGCGACATCGCGCGCGTGACCAGCACGATGCGCCGCTACGGCGTCGCCGTCCCGTATCCGTGGCGGGGCGGCCGGCGCTCCGGCGGGCTGGATCTGTCCGCCCGCGAGCACGAGATCGCCGTCCTCGCGGCGCGCGGCCGGACGAACCGGGAGATCGCCACCGACCTGTTCCTGTCGCCGCGGACGGTCGAGAGCCACGTGTCCAGCGTGCTGCGCAAGCTCGGCTGCCGGTCGCGCAGCGAGCTCGCGGCCCGACTCACACCGGAGCTCTGATCGGGAATGATTCGCGCCATCATCCCGTTGCGAGATCCGGGCCGGTAGACATACGGCAACTACCCACCCGGGTGAGGCGGACCGAGGGTGACCCCCGCGCCCACATGCGAGGTTCGACTCCTCGCCCGGCCCCGAGCGACGAGGGCCCGCCGTCCCCGGCAGAACGGGACGACGGGCCCTCGCACTACGTCGGACGGCCTCGGGCCGGGCCTCGGCAGCGCCGGGCTCAGGCCGCTTCGGAGTCCAGCGACACCAGCGCGGCGGCGATGGACGGGTCCATCAGCTCGCTCGTGGTGACGACGGGGACGTCCACCAGCGCGGCCGCCTCGCGCGCGGCCAGCGGCGACGCCGTCACCATGCCTGTCACGGCGGTCACCCGCAGGTGCCACGACCGGAGCAGGTTCACCCCGGACAGTGCGCCGAGCGCGTCGCCGGCCGCGAACAGCACGCCACTCAGCGTCGCGCGGACGGCCGGGTCGGCCAGCAGCCGGGCGGTCTCGACGTGCGCGACGCCGTCGGCGATCTCGATGACCACCATGTCGGGCTCGGCCGCCGCGACAGCGGACAGCAGCCCGAAGTACGTCGCGACCAGGTCGTCCGGCGACACCAGGTGGGTCGACGGGAACCCGGCGTCGGTGAAGTCGAGCACCGGCGCGCCACCGGCGTCGACGAGGTGCCAGCGGTCGTTGCCGGCGCCGGTCCCGGTGACCTTCGCCGCGCCGACCCGCCGGCCGGACCGGGTGACGCCGCGCACGAGCGAGGCGGCCGACGTCGTCTTGCCGGCGTTCATCGAGGTGCCGACGACGGCGACCACGGGCGGGTGGACGGGCGGCGGCACCGGCGCCGGCCGGATCGGCGCGCCGTCGCGCACCGTCAGACCACGTCCGTCGGGCCCGGCCAGCCGGCCGATCGGCACGATGCGCGTCGGCGCGGCGAACCCGGAATAGGCGCCGACGACCCGGCCGGCCATGCCGCCGGCAGCGACCAGGTCGCACGGCCCGAGGTCGTCGGGGACGACGGCCTCGTAGGCGTCGGTGGCGTACCGGGCGCCGTACGCGACCACGATCTCGTCGCCCGCGAACAGCCGCGCCTTGCGCCCGTCGGGGCGCTCGATCCAGTCGTGCGCGCCGATCGACTCGACCCGCGCCAGGATCACGTCGCCGGCCGCCGGGATGGTCGCCGGCGCGAGCATCAGCTCGTCGCCGGACGGCACGAGGTCGATCACGTGCCGGGTGATGTAGGAGGTCTTGGCGGCTCCGAGCCGACGCGGCCAGGGCGCCGCCACCGGGAAGAGCTCCGCCGCTGGAGCCACATGCTCAGCGAAAGAGGTCATGGGAACCTCACTTCGGGGGACGGGCGCAGAGGTGGCACTGACGATGGTGTGACCACCGGGTGTTTCTGCGGCGAGACGTGCCTTGACGACGCAAGAATGCATGAGCGGACGCCTCCCGCGCCAGACCCCGGCACGGACTTTTTTCGCGAAGGTAAATCCGCAGGTAAAACCGGGTAAACGGCGCATACCCGCCACCCCCTTGACCGCTCCGCTGGACGGAACGATCATGGAGGGACAACTGAACACTGGAGTCCCGCTCGGGGCACCGGCACATCGTCTGGTTCCCGAGCGGTCGTACGGCGGCTGTGCGGAACCTCGTAGTAGCGAGAGGACCCAGCATGAGTCGTCAGCACGGACGGAGACACCTCAGCCGGCTACGTCCTAGCCGGTACCTCGCCAAGTTGCGGCTGCAGGCCTACGCCGCTGTCGCGGGCCGTTTCTCGGCCCGGGCTTAGGGTCGCGCACCTCGCGGCTCGAGGAGCTCCGATCTCCGGTTCCACGGAGCAGCTCGTCTCGCGCCTCCGGGCGGCGGACGAGTCTTCCTGGACACGAAGGGTCTGGCTCACGCCGGGCCCTTCGCGCGTGTCGTCGCCTGCCTACTCCTGCGTCTCGGCGTCCTCGCCGCCGGCCGCCTCGCCGCCGGCCGCCTCACCGCCGGCCGCCTCGCCGCCGGCCGCCTCGTCGCCGTCGCCGATGCGGGCCAGCTTCGCCGCCTCGTCCGGACCGGCCTCCAGCAGCACCCGGAAGCCCGCTTCGTCGAGCACCGGCACCTTGAGCTCGACGGCCTTGTCGTGCTTGGACCCGGCGTTCTCGCCCGCGACCACGAACGATGTCTTCTTCGACACCGAGCCCGACGCCTTGCCGCCGCGCGCCAGGATGGCCTCCTTGGCGTCGTCGCGGGAGAACTCCTGCAGCGACCCGGTGACGACGACGGTGAGGCCCTCGAGCGTGCGCGGCGTGGATTCGTCGCGCTCGTCGACCATGCGGACGCCGGCCTCGCGCCACTTGCGGACGATCTCCTGGTGCCAGTCGACGGCGAACCACTCCTTCGCCGACGCGGCGATGGTGGGGCCGACGCCGTCGGTGCCGGCGAGGTCCTCCTCACTCGCCTCGACGATGGCGTCCATGGAGCCCAGCGCGCCGGCCAGCGCCCGCGCCGCCGTGGGTCCGACGTGGCGGATGGACAGCGAGACGAGGACCCGCCAGAGCGGCTGCTGCTTGGCCTTCTCGAGGTTGTCGAGCAGCCGCCGGCCGTTGACCGTCAGCTCGCCGTCGGCATTGGTGAACAGCGGCACCTGCTTGAGTCGCTCGGCGTCGAGCGCGAACACGTCGCCCTCGTCGGCGACGACGCCCGCGTTGATCAGCGCGATGCCGGCTTCCCAGCCCATGGCCTCGATGTCGAATCCGCTGCGGCCGGCCAGGTAGAACAGCCGTTCGCGCAGCTGTGACGGGCAGGACCTGCTGTTCGGGCAGCGGATGTCGACGTCGCCCTCCTTCGAAGGCGACAGCGGGGATCCACATGCCGGGCACTCGGTGGGCATGACGAACTCGCGCTCGCTGCCGTCGCGCAGTTCCGCGACCGGGCCGAGGATCTCGGGGATGACGTCGCCGGCCTTGCGCAGCACGACGGTGTCGCCGATGAGCACGCCCTTGCGCTTGACCTCGGACGCGTTGTGCAGCGTGGCGTTCTCGACCGTCGAGCCCGCCACCTTGACCGGTTCCATGACGCCGTATGGCGTGACCCGGCCGGTGCGCCCGACGTTGACCCGGATGTCGATCAGCTTGGTGGTGACCTCTTCGGGCGGGTACTTGAACGCGATGGCCCACCGCGGCGCCCGCGACGTGGAGCCGAGCTGGCGCTGGAGGTCGACCTGGTCGACCTTGACGACGACGCCGTCGATCTCGAACTCGATGTCGTGGCGGTGCTGGCCGTAGTGGTCGATGAAACCCTGGACGGCCTCGAGGTCGGGGACGACCTGCGGACGGTCGCTGGCCGGCAGGCCCCACGCGCGCAGCGCTTCGTACGCCTCGGACTGGAACCGGATGTCGAAGCCGTCGCGCCGGCCGATGCCGTGGCAGACCAGGATCATGCGGTTGAGGTTGCGGCGGGCCCGCTCGTACTCCTCGAGGACGCGCTCGTACGCGACCTGCGAGCGGCCCTCGTTGCCCGCGGCGTCGGCTTTCGCCTTCGCGGCGTCGAGCTTCTCGCGGCGGCGGTCCATGCGCTGACGCAGCACGCCGGCGCCGGAGTTGCGGGCGTTGGCGAACAGCGGCAGCCCGAGGTCGGCGCGTTCGGCGTTGACCGCCTCGAACTCGGCCGTCGGGAACACTGCCTCGCCGCGGATCTCGACCACGGACGGGACCGGATACTCGTCGGTGCCGCTGAGCCGCGCCGGGATGGCGTCGACGAACTGCGCGTTGTACGTGATGTCCTCGCCGGTGCGGCCGTCGCCGCGGGTGGCGAGCGTGGCCAGCTCGCCGTCGCGATAGACGATGTCGACCGCCAGCCCGTCGACCTTCGGCTCGCACAGGTAGCGCGCTCCGGTGCCGACCTCGCGCTCGACCCGGGCGGCCCACTCGGCGATGTCGTCGGCGGAGAACGCGTTGTCGAGGCTGAGCATGCGGTCGAGATGTTCGACCGGCGGCCACGACGCCTCGACCCCGGCGCCCGGCTCGGCCACCGGCGCCCCCACCTTCTGGGTCGGGGAGTCGGGGGTGCGCAGCGACGTGTACTGGTCCTCGATGCCTTCGAGCTCGCGCATCAGCTGGTCGAACTCGGCGTCGCTGACGGTGGGCGTGGCGAAGTAGTACCGCTGGCGGTGGTCCTCGATCTCCTGGGAGAGCGTGGCGTGGCGCTCGCGCACCTGCGTCGGGACGTCGTTGCTGTCGACTGGCTCGGTCACAGCACAGACGGTAGCGCCCACCACCGACGATGTGCCGGAACCGGCGCCTACGACCCCTCGGCGATGAGGTCGGCGAAAGCGCGCGCCGTCGTCCTGGCGAGCGTGTAGGCGCGCCGCGCCCAGGCGGGGTCGGCGCCGGCCAGGCCGCACGACGGGGTGACGACGGTGCGGGCGGCCATCGCCGCGGGATCCTGGTCGAGGCGGCGCCAGAGCCCGACGATGCGCTGGGCCAGCTCGCGGTCCGTCGGCGGCGTCGACGGGCGCAGCGACGGCACCACGCCGGGCCACACCGCGAGCCCGGCGTCGACCGCCGCGGCCAGCGTGTCCAGCTCCGACGACGGCGCGGAGGCCAGCAGCGCCACGTCCAGCGACACCGCCACCGCACCGGCTGACCGCACGACCTCGACCGGCACCGACGGCGCACAGCAGTGCACGACCACCGGCACGTCGACGGCCGACACCACCGCGCCCACGAGGCCGGAGGCCTCCGCGGTGTCGACCGCGCGGAACCGGCCGAACCCGCTCGCCGTCGGGATCGAGCCGGAGAGGACGGCGGGCAGCGACGGCTCGTCCAGCTGCAGGACGACCGCGGCGCCCGGCACCCGCCGCGAGGCCTCAGCCACGAACCCGGAGATCCCCTCGGCCAGCGACGCCGCCAGGTCGCGCCGCGCCCCGCCGTCGGAGACCAGGGCGCCGCCACGGTTGAGCTCCACCGACGCCGCCAGGGTGAGCGGCCCGGCGACCTGCACCTTCAGCGGCCCCTCGTACCCGTAGGCGGCGATCTCCAGCGCATCGAGGTCGGCGCCGAGGAACGACGCCGCCCGCCGCTCGTCCGCGCCGGGCCGGCCGACCAGCCGCCAGCCGGCCGGCTGCAGGTCGACATGCAGATCGACCAGCAGCGACGCGGCGCGACCGATGAGGTCCGCGCCGGCCCCACGCCCCGGCAGCTCGGGCAGGTGCGGGAAGTCGGGCAACTCGCCGACGACGATGCGCGCGGCCTCGTCGCGATCCTCGAACGGCAGCGAACCGATCCCTGTCGCCGTCGCCGGCGCCCACGCGTAACCGTCCACGAACCAGAACCCTAGATGAGTGAGTCCGAATGGTGGTGAGGACGGCAGGTCGGGAGTCGAGGACGGGACGGACGGGTCCGCCGCACGGGTAGCTGTCGGTCGCGTCGGCGCCACGGCGTGACGATGTGACCCGGCCCTTCGTCGTTGATGACGATTGACAGCGCCATGGACTGCCGTGCCGTGCCCGGGGGCAGGTGATCATGCTCGAGCCGGGTGGGCCGGGGGCTGAGGGGCGGCGATCCCACACCGCTCACCGGACCGGCCGACCGCCACCGACGCGATCAGAACCGCGGAACCACGGAAGAACCCATGTCGCTGGTGGTGGCGCTGGGCCAGCTGACCGTCGCGACGCTGGCCGCATACGGGCTGACGCGGTACCGGTTCCGGTCGAACGGCGCGGTGTTCGGGCTACTCATCGGGACGGCCCTGGTGCCGCAGCAGGCGCTGGTGGTGCCGCACTACCTGCTGGTGTCGCGGCTCGGGCTGCGGATCTTCGAGACCGAGCAGGGCACCGCCTGGGGCCCGCTGCTGGCCGCCGCCACGGTGGTCGCCGCGCCGCTGGTCGTGGCGTACGCGTTCGCCCAGCGCCGGGTGACCGACGCGTTCCTGCGCTCCGGACTGGGATGAGCCCGCTCAGGCGACGGAATCGTCGGAGCGGTCCGGCGCGCGGGCCAGCGCGCGGTCCTGTAGCTCGCGCACCGTGAGGTCGAGCTCCTGAACGGCCCGGACCAGCCGCGCGGCCAGCGGATCACCGTCCAACCATGCAAGGACGACGCGCAACTCCAGGCCCGCTGCGTGCATCCGCCGCAACAGGCTGTCAGGCGTCGCGCCGACGCCACCACCCATGCGCACCCCGCTTCTCGTGGCCCCCGCCACCACCCATGCGCACCCCGCTTCTCGTGGCCCCCGCCACCACGTCACCGAGCCGGACGCGCCCGCCGTCGGGCGCGCCCCCCGCTGGCCGGACCCCCGGTCCGGCCGTGCCCGACGGCGAGCGGCCGGCATGGGTCGACCCGCCCCGCGGTCGTGGCCGAGGCCGGCGACCGCCACGCGGAGAGGTTGGGGTTGCTCGCGTCTGGCCCCGACCACTCCGGCGTGTTGCCGCCGGGGTCCGGGGCGACGTCCAACGTGCTGAACCTGGCACGACATCCCACGTCAGAGCCTTGTTCTGCACATCTCTGCGGACGCTACGCCCCGGATCAGCCGAGGTCAAGGGGGCCTTTTCGGAGCCCTGTTGCCTCAGGCGTGGCCCAGCTGAGTGATCGTCCCGTCGACGACCGCGCCCGCGACCTCGCGCAGCTTGCTGTTGGTGGACCGGGCATGGCCGCGGAGCAGGGCGAACGCGTCGTCGACCGAGATCGCCAGCCGCTCGGCGAGGACCCCCTTGGCCTGTTCGACGAGGATCCGGCTGTCGAGGGCAGACTGCAACTGCCCGACGACGACCTCCTGATGTTTGATGGTGCGCTCGTGCAGGATGCCGATGGTGGCGACGTCGGCCATCGCCTGGCCGAGCGCCAGCGACTCGTCCGCGAGCCGTCCCGTTCGCGTACTGAACAGGTTCATCGCGCCGATGACAGCCTCGCGCAGCCGCATGGGCAGCGCGTGCACGGCGGCGAACCCGGCGTCGCGGGCGGCCGGCGCGAACTGCGGCCAGCGACCGTCGCCGTCGACCGAGAGGTCGTCCAAGGACATCGCGCGGCCGGTGCGGAACGCGTCGAGGCAGGGCCCCTCGGAGTTCTGCAGCTGCGAAAGCTCCAGCAAGCGGGTCTCTTCGGTGGACGCCGCGACGAGGTTGAGCGTGCCGTGGTGGTCGACCAGCACCACCCCGCACGCATCAACGTCGAGCAGCTCCACCACCCGGTCCGCGAGCAGGTCCAGGAAGCCGAGCACGTCGTAGTCGTCGACGAGCGTGTCGGCCAGCTCGACGAAGGTCTCTCGGACTCGACGGTCAGTCGTACTCATGCGCCTCCCTCCGGTTGATCGTGGTCGCTGTTCGGAGGCGCGTCAATCATCCCGTTCCCCGATGTCGTATCGGTCATGCCGCGCCGGTCCGGTGCGAATCTGAGTCGCCGCGCCACGACGTCAGCCGCCACCTCCGCCAAACGCCGATCATGAGCGTAGGCGTAGGCGCGCAACCGCACCAGTGCCTCGCTCACCCCCACCCCTAGCTGCACACTCACCATGCCCGCCGCTTGGTGCACTTCGGCCCGCCGTTCTGGCAGAACTCCGATGCGGGACTGGTCGGTACCGGAACGGACCAATCCGCGCTCGTCGAGCACCACGACGAGCATCGCGTCCGCGAACGCGAGTGCCGTCGCAAGGTCCGCAGCACCGAGATCGCCAGGCTCGCGACGGTACACGTCGAGGATGCCGACGCGCGCGGCGCCGGCCGCCACCGGGAAGGCGAACAACGCCCGCAGGCCCCGTGCCGCCGCGGCGGGCGCGAACACCGGCCACCGGCGCCGGGCGCGCTCGTGGGCGAGGTCGGTCGCCAGCACCATGCCGTCGTCGACGGCCGCGTCCACGCCCGGCCCCTGACCCAGCGTGAACTGCAGCTCTTCCAGCTCCTCGCAGTGCTCGCCGACCGCGACGATCGGCTCGTGGGCACCCGTCGCACCGACCATGGACAGCGCACAGCCCGCCGCGCCGACCTCCTCGGTGCAGGCCTCCAGCACGTGACGGACCAACGGATTCGCACCCTCGGCCCGTGCTCGTTCGATGATCGCCCCCCAGACGCGATCCGTCAGACGTTCAGCGGACAAACGTGCCCGCCGATCCGCACACCACCACCACCACTATGACTCCTCCCCGCCGTCGCGGTCACTCTTACAGGTCGGCCCGCTCCCGCGCCAGTGCCTATCGACCCTGTATGCCATCGCGCCGCCAGCATCCTGCCGCCTGGCTACGCTGTCGGTCATGGCCGAGGCGACCACGCCGCACGAGGGCGAGCAGCACCACCACGGCAAACTGGCTGGCCGGCTCAACTGGCTGCGCGCCGGCATCCTCGGCGCCAACGACGGCATCATCTCCACCGCGGGCATCGTGGTGGGCGTCGCCGGCGCCACGACGGACCGCAACTGGCTGCTGCTGACCGGCGTGGCCGGCCTCGTCGCGGGCGCCTTCTCGATGGCCGGCGGCGAGTACACCTCCGTCAGCGCCCAGCGCGACACCGAGCGGGCGGCGCTCGCGCGGGAGCGGTGGGAGCTGGAGCACCTGGCCGACGAGGAACTCGCCGAGCTCACCCTCATCTACGAGCAGAAGGGTCTCTCCCGCCCGCTGGCCGAGCAGGTCGCGCGCGAGCTGACCGCCGAGGACGCGCTGGCGGCGCACGCCGAGGCCGAGCTCGGCATCGACGCCGACGAACAGACCAACCCGTGGTCGGCCGCGTTCTCGTCGTTCGTCTCGTTCGCGCTGGGCGCGACACTGCCGCTGCTGGCCATCGTCCTGCCGCCGACCAGTGCGCGGGTGCCCGTCACGATGGTGACCGTGGTGCTCGCCCTCGCACTGACCGGATATCTCGGAGCCCGGCTGGGCGGCGGACGGCGCTCGCGGGCGGCGATGCGCGCGGTGTTCGTCGGGCTGCTCACGATGGCGGTCACGTACGTCGTCGGCTCGGCGGTCGGGGTGGGCGTGTCGTAGCCGCGTAACGGGCCTTGACGCCGGAACGAACGGTCGTGCTATTTTGTCTGAGTGACGAAGGGCGCCGACACCCGGCAGGCCATCCTCCGCAAGGGAGTCGAGACGGCCTACCGCGTCGGCCTGGGCGGGCTGACCATCGGACACCTCGCCACCGCCACCGGCATGTCCAAGAGCGGGCTGTTCGCACACTTCCGCTCCAAGGAACTGCTGCAGATGGAGGTCCTGCGCGAGGCGCGGACCGAGTTCATCGACACCGTCATCCGGCCGGCCCTGCTGGCGCAGCGCGGCGAGCCACGGGTCCGCGAGCTGTTCGAACGCTGGGTCGAGTGCGGCCGCACCCGCATGCCCGGCGGCTGCCTGTTCGTCAAGGCCTCCACTGAGCTGGACGAACAGGACGGGCCGGTGCGCGACCAGCTGGTCCGCGACCACCTCGACCTCTACGACTCGTGCGCCCGGATGTTCGCCACCGGCATCGCCGAGGGCCACTTCCGCGACGACGCCGATCCGCTGCAGTTCGCCGCCGACCTCGACGGCATCATGCTCGGCTTCTACCACGCCCATCGGCTGCTCGAGGACGAACAGTCGGAGGCGAGGGCGCGTCACGCGTTCGACCGGCTGATCGCCGACGCCCGCGTCGCCCCGGCCACCACCTAGGATCCGCACCCTCCCGAAGGGACCGTCATGACCGTCACCTCGCCGCAAAATCGCACGATCGTTCGTGCTGGAGCAAAGCTCCGAGCGCTCCGGGTCGCGTTCCGCACGCTCGACCGCGTCGCACCGGGCGTCGGCGCCCGCTGGGCCGCCGGGCTGTGGTGCACGCTGCCGAACACCGGCGGCCGGCAGCGCGACGAGCGGCCGCGGCCGGGCGAGCGCAGCACACTGACCCTCCCCGACGGACGGGTCGTCGCGGTGGAGAGCTGGGGGTTCGGCCCGCCGGTCTACCTGATGCACGGCTGGGGCGGCTGGCGCGGTCAGCTGGGCGCGTTCGTCCAGCCGCTGGTCGACGCCGGCCGGCGCGTGGTCGCCCTCGACGCGCCGAGTCACGGCGAGTCCGGGCCGGGCCAACTCGGCCGCGGACGCGCCACCGGCGTCGAGTTCGCCGAGGCGCTGGCCGCCGCGGTGGGCAAGCACGGCAAGCCGAGCGCCGTCGTCGCGCACTCGCTCGGCGGGGCGGCCACCGCGGTCGCGGTGCTGGACGGGCTGCCTGCGGCGAGGCTGGTGCTGGTCGCGCCGAGCACGACGCTCAGCGACGGCCTGGCCGCGTTCCAGCGGACGGTCGGATTCGGCGAGCGCACGCGCACCCGCATGCTGGCGCTGCTGGAGCGCAAGGCCGGCCGGCCGCTGGCCGACTTCGACGTCACCGGGCTTGCCCAGCGCGCGGAGCTGCCGCCCACGCTCGTCGTGCACGACCGCAGGGACAAGGAGGTCCCGTACGACGACGGCGCCGCGCTGGCCGCCACCTGGCCGGAGGCCGAACTGGTCAGCACCGACGGACTCGGGCATCAGCGGATCCTCCGCGACCCCGGCGTGATCGGCATGGTCGTCGAGTACGTCACGCGCTGAGCCCCACGCCGAGCCGGACGAGCAGATCGCGGACCCGCTGCTCGGTCTCGTCGCGGATCATGCGGACGGTGTCGAGGTCTCGGCCGCTCGGGTCGGGCAGGTCCCAGTGCTCGTGCTGGTGGCCGGGCAACCGCGGCGTCCGCACGTCGTCGATGGTGGGGATACGGGCGCCCGCGGCGAAGTGCTCCTCACTGGAGTGCACGAAGATCTCGACGGTCTCGCTGCCGATGCCGGTGAACTCCCGTCCGAGGCGCTCGGCCGCGGCGCGCAGGGCGAGGTCGTGCTCGATCTCGAGGGCCGGCTCGCCGGGTCCGGCGACAGGGCTCTCGGGGACGGCACTCTCGGGGACGGGACCGGGAGACGACGGCAGGCTCATGCGCCGTTTCGTACCCGGGCCGGCGAGATCGAATCAGGCGCGGACGGCCGACCGGGTCGCGTCGATGGTGGCCGAGCCGATGACCCGGGTGCCGTCGTAGAGCACGATCGCCTGCCCCGGCGCGACGCCCTCCTGCGACGCTGCGAACGTGACCTCGACGCCGGCCGGACCCACCGCCGCCACGGCGTCGACCGGGGTTCCGTGCGCCCGGAACTGCGCCAGGCAGCGCAGCTCCGCACCCGCCGCGGGCGGCGCGCCGCACCAGCGCGGCGCCACCCCCGTGAGGGCGTCGACGGCGAGGGCCTCACGCGGGCCGACGGTCACCCGGCGGTCGACCGGCGAGATGTCGAGGACGTAGCGCGGCTTGCCGTCGGCGGCCGGCGTGCCGATGCGCAGTCCCTTGCGCTGCCCGATGGTGAACCCGTAGGTCCCCTCGTGCGTGCCGACGACGGCGCCGGCGTCGTCGACGACCTCGCCCGGCGCGTCGCCGAGGTGGTCGCGCAGGAAGCCGGCGGTGTCGCCGTCGGCGATGAAGCAGATGTCGTGGCTGTCGGGCTTGCGGGCGACGGCCAGCCCGCGGCCCTCCGCCTCGTCGCGCACCTCGGCCTTGACGGTGTCGCCGAGCGGGAAGATCGCGTGCTCGAGCTGCGCCGCGGTCAGCACGCCGAGCACGTAGGACTGGTCCTTCTCCGGGTCGGCGGCGCGGTGCAGCTCGCGGCCGCCCGGCCCGTCGACGACGCGCGCGTAGTGCCCGGTGCCGACGGCGTCGAAGCCCAGCGCGAGCGCGCGATCCAGGACCGCCGCGAACTTGATCTTCTCGTTGCAGCGCAGGCACGGGTTCGGCGTGCGGCCGGCGGCGTACTCGGCGACGAAGTCGTCGACGACGTCGGCGCGGAACCGCTCGGCGAGGTCCCACACGTAGAACGGGATGCCCAGCACGTCGGCGGCCCGGCGGGCGTCGCGGGAGTCCTCGATCGTGCAGCAGCCGCGGGCGCCGGTGCGGAACGACTGCGGGTTCGCCGACAGCGCGAGGTGCACGCCGGTGACGTCGTGGCCGGCCTCGACCAGCCGGGCCGCGGCCACCGCCGAGTCGACTCCCCCGGACATCGCGGCGAGGACACGCATGGTCAGTTCTCCCTGGTCGAGCTGGTCGAGACGTTGATGATGCCGGCGGCGCGGGCCCGCTCGACAGCCGGGCCGATGGCCGCGACCAGCGCGTCGACGTCGCCGGCCGTCGACGTCGAGCCGAGCGAGAACCGCAGGGAGCCGCGAGCCCGCTCGCGCGGCGCGCCCATGGCCAGCAGCACATGCGACGGCTCCGGGACGCCGGCCGTGCAGGCGCTGCCGGTGGAGCAGTCGATGCCGGCGGCGTCGAGCAGGAGCAGCAGCGCGTCGCCCTCGCAGCCGGGGAAGGAGAAGTGCGCGATGCCGGGCAGCGTGCACTCGGGATCACCGTTCAGCACCGCGTCGGGCACCGCGCCGAGCACGCCCGCGACCAGCCGCTCGCGCAGCGCCGTCAGCTCGGCGGCCCGCCCGGGCACGTCCTCGAGCGTCGCGCGCAGCGCCGCGGCCAGCCCGGCGACGTTGGGGGCGTCGAGCGTTCCGGACCGGACGTCGCGCTCCTGGCCGCCGCCGTGCAGCACGGGGACGACGTCGGTCTCGCGCCGCAGCAGCAGGGCGCCGGCACCGACCGGGCCGCCCGCCTTGTGCCCGGAGACCGTCATGGCGTCCAGCCGGGAGTCACCGAAGTGCACCGGCAGCACGCCGACGGCCTGCACCGCGTCGGAGTGGACCGGGATGCCGAACTCGTGCCCGACGGCGACGACCTCGCCGATCGGCTGGACCGTGCCGACCTCGTTGTTCGCCCACATGACGGTGATCAGCGCGACCGACTTGGGATCGTCCTGGACGACCCGGCGCAGCGCGTCGACGTCCAGCCGGCCGGCGGCGTCGACCGGCAGCCACTCGACCTTGGCGCCCTGCTCGGCGGTCAGCCAGTCGACGGAGTCGAGGACGGCGTGGTGCTCGACGGCGGAGGCGAGGATGCGGACGCGGCGCGGGTCGGCGGCGCGGCGAGCCCAGTACAGGCCCTTGACCGCGAGGTTGTCGGCCTCGGTGCCGCCGGAGGTGAACACGACCTCGCTGGGCCGCGCGCCGAGCGAGGCGGCGACGGACTCGCGTGCCTCCTCGACCAGCTTGCGGGCCCGGCGGCCGGACGCGTGCAACGACGAGGGGTTGCCGAGGGTAGCCATGGTCGCGGCGACGACATCGATGACTGCGGGGAGCACGGGAGTCGTCGCCGCGTGATCGAGATAGACGCGGCGCTCGGGCATGTCCTCACCAGTTTACGGCGAACGGCGGCCGGCCCGCGCGTCGCGAGCCGGCCGCCGTCGTGGCGCCGGGGTCAGCTCTTGCGTTTCTGGATCTCGGTGGTGGCTTGTGGGAGGACGGTGTGGAGGTCGCCGACGACG
>NZ_QVAI01000033.1 GCF_003427025.1 Jiangella endophytica | reverse complement strand
AGAACGCCGAAACGGAACCGTCCTCGGACGGGCCCCACATCGGGTCTGATGCACGAGTAGGTGAGTGGGTCTCAGGCGGCGAGTGCGACCTAGTGGTGTTGATGGTCTCGTATTCGATGGGTGTGAGCCGGTCGACTACTCGTGCGAAGGCGGCGTGTGCGGCTCCTGCGTCATCGAAGCGGCGCAGGGGGAGATCGACCACCGCGACCGCTGCCTCTCCGACGACGAACGCGCGCGCGGGCTGCTCGCCACATGGGTGAGCCGTGGCCGGGGCGACATCGCCTTGCTCCTGTGATCCGCTCCGAGCACCGCCGCCCCTCACCAGTCAGACCGAGGCGTTCTTCTGCTAGACCGTTCGGCGCCGAGCATCCCCCGACGTTCGGTTGGGCCTACTTGCTGGCGATGCTCCACGTACCCTCGCCGTCCTCCGCGGTGCTGCCGAGGGCGGTCCACTCGACGTGGTCGATGCCGAGCGCCGCGCGGAGGTATGCGGAGATCGCGTCGGCGAGGAGTACGACGCGGGCGGGGTCCTCGTCGCTGGTCTCGGCGACCCGTTCGCCAGCGATGCCGCCCATGGTGTGCTCGGCCTCGGCGATGGTGAGCAGGCTCTTGGAGGCCGGGCTGAGGTGGAAGGCGTCGGTGAACCACTCCGGCCCTCGGGTGGAGAGCTGCGACTGGTCCTTTCCGCCCGCGATGACCAGGGCCGGGGTGGCCATGGTGGAGAAGTCCGGCTTCATGAACGGGAGGTTCTCGGCGGCGAACGGGGTGAGGGTGTCGCCGGTTCCGGTCGCGGCGATCAGCGCGCCGGCCGACACCGCGGAGTGGGAGAAGTCCTCGCCGGGAACGCCGTCGGCGTCGAATACGCGGGCACCGAGGATCGCGCCCGCGGTCTGGGCGCCCCAGGAGTGGCCGACCACGGCGGTGCGCTCATGGTCGACGCGGCTCTCCAGGCCGGCCTGGGCGAGGATGTCGCCGAGGTTATCGAGGATCGCGTGGAGATCGGCTATCCGCACGCGCCAGATGGTGGCGAAGCGCGGGTCGTCCCAGCCGATGGCGTTGCGGCGGGAGTCCAGGTGGGTGGGCTGCACCACGACGAATCCGGCGGCGGCCCACCGGTCGACGAGGGGCTCGTACCCGTCCAAGGACCACGCGTTGCCGTGGGAGAAGACGATCACGGGCAGGTTCTGACCCGACCGAGGAGCGGTGACTTTCACCTGCAGGTCGATGCCGCGGCCAGGTGCGGGAACGGGGATGGGCTTGACCGAGACGATCTGCTGGCCGAAGGGGAGGGAAGACATGGGAGACCTGCGCTTTCTCTGTGGAACGGCTCTGCCATAATTTGACGGAGCGCCGTTCCGCCAAATTTAGCGGAACATTGTTCCGCGATCAAAGGGAGGTCTCCGTGCCGGAGTCGGCCGGGGTACGCCAAGCACAGGCGCAGCGCACCCGCAGCGGCGTACTGGAGGCTGCCGCGGGGGTCTTCGTCGAGCAGGGCGTCCAGGCGCCTGTGCGTGACATCGCCGAACGCGCCGGCGTCGGCGTCGGCACGGTCTACCGGAACTTCCCGACCCGCGCGGACCTCGTCATCGCCGTCTATCGGCACCAGATCGACGCCTGCGCTGCTCTCGCGCCCCGGCTCCTTGGGGAGTCCGCCTCGCCGTTCACCGCACTGACCCTGTGGACGGATGCGTTCGTAGATTTCCTGGTGACCAAGCACGGCCTCGGCGCGGCGCTCGGGTCCGGAGATCCGGGGTTGGAGAACCTCCACGCCCTCATGCTCGACACCCTGGTCCCGGCCTGCGCGACGCTGCTGGACGCCTGCGCCGCCGACGACGAACTTCGCCCCGGTGTCACCGCCTACACGCTCATGCGCGCCATCGGAAACCTCTGCATCACTGGCCCCGACTACGATCAGGCCGACGCAAAGTGCATGGTCGCCCTCCTCCTCACGGGATGCCGCAACACGGCATGACTACGGACGGCGCCCGTGCCGCCCGCACCCGCTACGCCGGTCTCTGTCCACTGCGCAAAGTCGCAACGTGAGGCGGATGCTCTCGGGAGTCCCCGCACGATCACCCACGTCGAGCGGGGCGATGTGAACGGGAGACGCCTCGGGATGCGGATGCGGCGAGCCTGCGGTGGCGTGCGGCCGAGTGGGTCTGGTGAGAACGAAACGACGATGCACATGGACGATCCGCTGAACCCGGCGCCCCACGCACTCCCCTGGACCACGACACAGATTCGCGCATCGCCACCGCGGAGGTCGCGGCTCCCATCCGCACTCGCAGCTTGAACCCTGCAGGTCAGGCAGTTGGGTCCAACACAGCCTGCGGGGGGGACGTGGACAAGTCCCCCTCGGACAGTCATCTGGAACATCCTCCGCGTTTGGTCAGGTAGTCCCCTGACCGGGCGCGGAGTTGGTTCATCGCATCGCCGGCTCCAGGCGTCGCGGTCGACGGACGGCCGACACTCCGCTAACCTACAACCAAATGGTTGTAGAAGAGTTGTCCGACGAAGCCGTGGACCGGTTGTTCCACGCACTGGCCGACGCCACGCGGAGGGACATCCTGCGTCGTTGCGGCCGCGACGACCTGTCGGTGTCACGGCTGGCCGAGGCCTATCCCATGAGTTTCGCCGCGGTGCAGAAGCACGTGGCCGTGCTGGAGCGGGCCGGACTCGTCACGAAGGAGCGCCGCGGTCGCGAGCAGCTCGTCCACACCGACCCGGAAGCCGTCGAGAAGGCGCGACGAGCACTCGACGAACTCGCGGCGGCGTGGCTGGGCCGGATCGGCCGGATGGCCGCACTGCTCGAGCAGGCGCAGGAAGAGACCGAGGACCCATGACCGTCATCAGCGTCGACAAGGACTACGACGCCCTCACCGTCGTCATCGTCGCGGAGCTCGCCGCGCCGAGGGAACGGGTGTGGGAGCTGTGGGCCGACCCGCGGCAGCTGGAGCGCTGGTGGGGTCCGCCGACCCATCCCGCGAGCTTCGAGCGGAACGAGCTCGCCGCGGGCGCGGAGTCCGCCTACACGATGACCGGGCCGGACGGCCGGACGTCGCGAGGGTGGTGGCGGATCACCGTCGCCGACGCCCCGGCCAGGCTCGAGTTCGTCGACGGGTGGGCGACGCCGGATGGCACGCCGATCACCGACCCCGCCTCGACGACGACCGTCGAGGTGGAGCTGACCGAGCACGACGGCAGGACCCGCATGGTCGTCCGATCCACCTTCGACTCGCGGGATCAGCTCGACGAGCTGGACGGGCTCGGCGCGATCGAGATCTTCGCGGGCACCATCGGCCGGATGGACGCGCTGCTCACCTGACACACCAGTGCACCACGAACCGATATCGAAGGAACGGCGATCCCATCATGCGCAAGCTCAAGCTGCAGGTCCAGGTCACCGCCGACGGCTACATGGGCGGGCCGAACGGCGAGATGGACTGGACGACCTCCTCGTGGACCGACGACCTCACCGCCTACCTCGACGAGGTGCAACACGACGTCGACACGATCGTGCTGGGACGCAAGCTCGCCGAGGGATTCATCCCCGCATGGGCGTCGCGGCCGGAGGGCGAGACCGACGACACCATCGACTGGATGAACAACACGTCGAAGGTCGTCGCCTCGAACACACTGACCGAACCGCCCTGGGAGAACGCCGTCATCGCCCGCGGCGACGTGGCCGACAGCATCGGCAGGCTCAAGGCGCAGGACGGCGGTGAGATCATCACGTACGGCGGCAGCACGCTCGTCGCGGCGCTGATCGCGAACCAGCTGGTCGACGAGCTGAACCTGATCGTGAACCCGACCTCGATCGGCACCGGCCTGCCGGTCTTCCCGCGCGACGGCTACCAGCGCTTCGACCTGGCACATGCCCAGCGATTCGAGTGCGGCATGGCCGCGCTGCGCTACCAGCGAACCGGGGCTGACGCCTGATGCCGCAGCGACCGGTCGACGCTGTCGTATTCGACCTCGACGGGACCCTCGTCGACACTCTCGGCGCCCTGCCCCGGGTCTACGCGGCGGCGATACGTGAGATCGGCGGGCGCGAGGTCGCCGAGGACGAGATCGTCGCGACCTGGCACATGGGTCCCAGCCCGGTCCTGCTGGGCCACTTCCTCGAGGACGCGAGCCTGGTTCCCGCGGCGCTCGAGTGCTTCTACGACGAACTCGCCACCGCCATGGCCCGAGTCCGGCTCTTCCCCGGCATCGACGACCTGCTGACCGAGCTGCGAGCGTCGGGCGTGTCCGTCGGCGTCCTCACCAACGCAACACGACGCAACGCCGAGCACGTGATGCAGCGGGCCGGCCTCGACGCACGGATCGACGCGCTGACAACGGCTGACGAAGTGCCGTCCAAGCCCAGGCCCGACGGACTCCTCGACCTGTGCCGCCGGTTCGGCGTCTCGCCAGGGAACACCTTGATGGTCGGCGACAGCTGGACCGACCTCGAGGCGGCCGACGGCGCCGGAACCCGGTCGGTCCATGCCGCCTGGACCGAGCGCGGACGGTGCCGGCTGACCCGGCCGGCCCACCACGTCTGCGTAGCGCACCCGCAAGGCATGGCCGCGATCTTCCGTCCGTGACCCACCACTCGACCGCCTCGACGTCAGGGGACACACCATGGGGTTTCGCATCCTGCACCTGTCGGACACGCACGTCACCGCGTCGGGGTTCGACGAGTACGGGGTGAACACGATCTCCGCGCTCGAACGGATCCTCCACGACGCACGCCATGTGCAGGACATCGATCTCGTCCTGGTGACGGGCGACGTCGCCGACGACGGATCAGTGGAGGGCTGTCTCGGCGTGCGCGAACGCGTCGGCGCGTTCGCCGAGCGGCGGGCGGTCCCGCACGTCTACACCACCGGCAATCACGACGACCGCACCGCCTTCGCCGAGGTGTTCGGTTCCGGGCATCTCGATCACCGCGGCGACCAGTACGCCGACGCCAAGATCAACGGTCCGGAGTGCGCCGCCGTCAGCATGCGGGACGGTGTCCGCATCGTCACCCTCGACAGCCTGATCCCCGGGCAGACGCATGGCCGGCTCTCCACAGCGCAGTTGGAGTGGCTCGCCGGCCTGCTCGCCGAACCCGCTCCGGCAGGGACCGTCATCGCCTTGCACCATCCGCCGGTCCACGTCAGCACGTCGGCCTTCGTCGTCGCCGCCGGCCTGCACGACGCCGCCCAGCTCGGCGCCATCATCGCGGGCACAGATGTCATGGCAGTCCTCTGCGGTCACTACCACCTGCAGCTGTCCGGCAATCTCGCCGGCATCCCGGTGTGGGTGACGCCAGGGGTGGTCACCCGGATCGACCTCACCGCGCCCGGCCACCTCGTCCGCGGAGTCAAAGGTGCGAGCGCCACGGTCGTCGATCTCGGCGGTCCGTTCTCGCCGGCCTTCCATCTGCTCCACGCCCGCGACCCGCAGGCCGGGCAGGAGGTGTACCTGGTCGACACCTCGGACCTGCCGTGGATCCGCCGTGACTGACGGCGATCATCCGACACAGCGGCACCTGACCATCGCGGACAGCACCGGCGACGGCGCACAAGGCACCGGCTCGGGTCTGTTCATCGCCAAGGAGCTCGCCCGCGCTCACGACGGCGACGTCACCTACCAGCCGGGCACGCCCGACCGGCCGGCCGGCGCGCTCGTCCTCATGCGGGCGCCCAGTGTCCGCGTGCTCGATCTCGGCAGACCTGGACGGAGTGTCACCGGCGTCGTTTCGCCGATGCGCCGACGTGGAGCAGGTCGTTAGCGGACCGTAGGACCTCCGGCGCACTGAAGTCGGCCGCAGACGCAACGGCCGCTCCCTGTACGACGAAGCGGGTGGTCTTGCGTCGGCCTCGCCTGCCAGCGCCCCGGCCAGGATGCGCACGGCCAGCCGGCCGATCGCCTCCCTGGGCTGGCGCACGGTCGTCAGCGCCGGGGCGTGCAGCTCACCGGCCAGGATCCCGTCGAACCCGGTGACCCGACGTCGCCGGGCACCGCACACCCGGCGGTGCCCGGCGGCACCTCGACCCGAACTCGCGCAGTGGCGCGGCCGCCGCATGCCTCCGGCCAAGGTATTGCCAACCAGATTTGATCAACTATATTTGACCAAATTCTACCGAGGAGGCACGGCAATGAGTTCTCCCTCCCACCCGGGCTCCGTCTGGTTGCGAGGCGCCCGCATCGCGGCGGCCGCCCTCGCCGGCACCCTCGCGCTCTCGAGCTGCGGCGGCGACGACCAGCCCACCGAGCAGTCCGGCGGCAGCGGCGGCACGTCGGCCACGCTCGGCTTCAGCGGCTGGTCCATCGCCTATCTGCCGACCGCCATCGCCATCGATCGGCTCGCCGAACAGGGCTTCGAGGTCGAGGCCGTCGCGCTGGGCGGCAACCCCAACCAGCTGCAGGCGTTCGCTCAGGGCGAGGTCGACATCGCCGCCATCGCCCAGGTCATGGATCTGATGGACCAGGGGCTCCCGGCGAAGTTCTTCCTCGCCGGCAACACCAACGAGTTCGTGATGGTCTCGCGCGCCGAGTTTCCCGACTGCGAATCTCTCGACGGCAAGGTCGTCGGCATCCAGTCGGAGGCGTCCTTCGTCGGGCAGCTCGCCGTCCAGTGGTTCGCGAACGAGTGCCCCGCCGCTGCGCCCCAGATCACGGTGGTCGAGGGCAGCGAGAACCGGCTCGCCGCCCTCCTGCAGGGTCAGATGGACGCGAGTCCCATCGACCTGCAGGACTGGACCCTGCTCAACGCGGAACGCCCCGGAGAGTTCGTGATCGTCGAGGACTTCACCACGACGTTGCCGATCATGCGTGGCGCCTTCGCCGCCACGCCGGAGTGGCTGGAGGCCAATCCCGAACTCGCCACGGCCTGGGTGGCCACCCACCTCGAGGTCTACCGGGACGTGTACGCCGACCCGTCGATCCTCGTCGACAAGGCCGCGGAACTGTTGCCGGAGGTCGATCCTGACCTGCTCCCGGCAGTCGTCGATGCCTTCGTCTCGGCGGAGTCCTGGCCGGTCGACGGCGGCCTGGGCGAGGACGACGTCCAGTCCACCATCGACTTCTTCGACGCCGATGGCGAGGCATACACGTCGGTGACGCCCGAAGGCGCGGTGGATCTGACGTATCTCGACGCCGCAAACCAGGCTCAGGGCTGATGTCGGCGGCAACCCTGCCGAGTGCCGTGACGGAACGACGGTCGACCCGTATCCGGTCGCAAGCTCGCCCCGTCATCCTCCGCGTCGTCTCGCTCGCCGCGCTGCTGACGACCTGGCAACTCGCGGGCACGGAGACGGGCCTCGGGTTCCCGAGCTTCACCAGGACGCTGTCCACGTTGGGCGATCTCGTCACGACGCCGGCGTTCTGGACGGCGGTGTGGGGCACGAACCAGGCGCTGTTGCTCGGCTTCGCGCTGGCTCTCGCCGTAGCCGTGCCGCTCGCGATCGCCATGGGGCGCTCGCGCCTGGTCACTCTCACGGTCCGCCCCTACCTGAGCGTGCTCATCGCCGTCCCCGTCATCGCGTTCCTTCCGGTGATCCAGATCGTCTTCGGGCTGAGCCTCGCCGCCCGCGTCATCGTCGTCTTCCTCTTCGCGTTCGCGTACATCGCCGTCAACGGCGCCGTCGGCGTCAGGTCCACGGACCCGTCGCTCGTCGAGATGGCACGGAGCTTCGGCGCGAGCCGGCTCGCCGTGCTCCGCGAAGTCGTCCTGCCGGCTGCGGTGCCCGCGTTCATGACGGGCATCCGGGTGGGCCTCGGCCAGGCGCTCATCGGCATGGTGGTGGCCGAGCTCGCACTCGTCGGCGCCGGCATAGGAAGCCTGATCACCGATGCGCAAGGGCGGTTCGATGTCACCACGGTGCTGGCGATCACCCTGGTCATCGTCATCGAGGGAATCCTGCTGCTCACGATGGTCGGTGCCGTCGAGCGGCGCCTCTCCTCCTGGAACGGAGCTCGGACATGACCGAATTCGCCACTCCGGCCATCGCGATCGACGGCGTCGGCAAGGACTACCTCGACCCTCGCGGCGGCCCGCCGGTGCGCGCGCTCGACGGCGTCGACATCAGCATCGCGCCAGGTGAGTTCGTCAGCATCATCGGCCCGAGCGGGTGCGGCAAGACCACCCTGCTCAAGATGGTCGACGGGCTCATCGGCGTGGACCGCGGCGAGATCTCCGTCCTGGGACGGCGAGTCAGCGGGCCGGGCCCGGAACGAGCCGTCGTGTTCCAGAGCTTCGCGCTCCTGCCCTGGCTCACGGTCGAGGACAACGTGGCGTTCGGGCTCAAGCAGCGCGGTGTCGCGGCCCAGGAGCGTCGGCGCATCGCCCGCGAGCACCTGGAACGTGTCGGGCTCGGCGGCTTCGAGGACAAGCACCCGAGTCAACTCTCCGGCGGGATGCAGCAGCGGGTCGGTCTGGCCCGCGCCCTTGCCGTGAACCCGTCCGTCCTGCTCATGGACGAACCGTTCTCGGCGATCGACGCGCAGACGCGGCTGCTGCTGCAGAGCGACCTTCTCCGCATCTGGGCCGACACCGACATGACCGTGCTGTTCGTCACGCATGCGATGGACGAGGCGGTGTTCCTGTCCGATCGGGTCGTCATCATGGAGCCTCGCCCTGGCCGGGTACGCGAGGTGCTGCCCATCGACCTGCCCAGGCCCCGCACCGAGGAGATCCGCTCGACGGCCCGGTTCGCCGAACTCACCAGCGCGGTCTGGGACCGGCTTCGGGGCATGATCGCGAACGAGGACGCCGCATGAGCCTCACGACCACTCGTCCCGTTCGCCGGCTCGGCACGCGGTTCCTGGGCGTCGTCCCGTTCCTGGTGTCGCTCACGGTGGTCCTGGTCGTCCTGGAACTCGTCGGCCGGACCGGGGCCTTCATCGCGGTTCCCCCGGTGACCGATGTCGCGGCGCGCTTCGGTGAACTCCTGACCAACGGCACTCTGATCGAGCCGCTGCGCACCAGCCTCACGACGCTGGGCATCGGGCTCGCGATCTCGATCGGGGCCGGCACCGTCATCGGGCTGGCCATGGGGCTGTCGCCCACCGTCGACGCCCTGCTCGACCTCTATGTGAAGGCCGGGATGTCGGCCCCGATCATCGCGTTCGTGCCTCTGCTCATGCTGCTGTTCGGCATCGGACCGGAGACACGGATCGCGACGGTCGTGTTGTTCTCCATCTGGGTGGTCATCGTCAACACCAGCAGCGGCATCCGCCGGGCCGATCCGGCGCGGCTGGAGATGGCACGGTCGTTCGGCACGACCCGCTGGGGAGTGCTTCGGCAGATCCGCATCGTCGAGGCGACGCCGTATCTGCTGGAGGGCGTCCGGCTGGGGGTCGCGCGTGGTGTCAAGGGCCTCATCAACGGCGAGGTCCTCATCGCCATCGTCGGCCTCGGCGGGCTGGTGAAGACCTACGGCACCGCGTTCAGTATGGATCAGCTCTACGCCGTCATCCTGTTCATCGTGCTGCTCGCGCTCCTTGCTGTCGGCACGGCGAGCGCGATAGGGCCACTGATCCTGCGACACAATCGAGAGGGCTGACGATGGAGCACCGCACGATGTCAGAAGCAGCCGCCGCGCACATCCACGAGATGATCATCACCGGCGAGCTCGAGCCCGGACAGCCCATCCGCCTCATCGACCTCGCGCAGCGACTCGGAACCAGCCCGATGCCGATTCGCGAAGGGCTGCGCAAGCTCGAGAGTCTCGGGATCGTCGAGATCATCGCGCATCGCGGGGCGTGGGTGCGTGAACTCGACCTCGACGACTTCCGCGACACCACCGCGACACGCCTGACCCTCGAGACCATCGCGGTGCGCCAAGCCGCGCAGCGCTTCGACGACGTCGCAGCGGCGGCCAGCCGCACCGCTCTCGACCAACTCGTCGCTGCCGTCGAGGCGGGCGATGCCGTCGGCGCCCGCGCAGCGCACACCGAGTTCCACTTCGCGATCTATGGCGCATGCGGGTCACGCTGGCTGCCGCGCGCCATCGAGCCCGTCTGGCGCAACAGCGAGCGCTACCGATTCGGCACTCACTTCACCGCAGAGCACCTCGAGCGGACGCGGCGCGAACACGAACGCATCCTCCAGGCCTGCATCGCGCACGACGAAGAGACCGCTGCCAGCGCGTTCACCGAGCATCTGACAACCGCCGCCGAACGCATCGAGTCGGGCATGCTCGCCCGGCAGGGCCGACGCCCGAGCGGCGCCTCGGCACCATGACCGAACCGGAGATCCCTCTGACCCGCTACCTTCCGCTCACTGACTTGGTCGACGCCGTGAGCGAGCTCTTCTCGGCCGCCGGACTCAGCACGGCGGCCGCCCACGACGTCGCCACCAGCCTGGTGGACTCCGACGCCCGAGGCATCGCCTCGCACGGCGTCATGCTCACGCCGATGTACCTCGCGCGCCTACGCGCCGGCTCGGTCTCGACCGCGACCCGCGCCCGGGTGGTCCGCGACGAGCAGGCGGTCGCCGTGCTCGACGCGGAGCGGATGCTGGGGCAGTTGAGCGCCAGACAGGGCATGGACCTCGCCGTCACGAAAGCCGCGGGCTTCGGTGTCGGCGTCGTCACGGTCCACGACGCATTCCACTTCGGCGCGGCCGGCGCGTACGCACGGCGCGCGGCCGACGCCGGCTTCATCGGGATCGCGATGGCCAACACCCGCCCGCTGATGCCTGCTCCCGGCGGCGCGGAGCCCGTCGTCGGCAACAATCCGCTCGCGTTCGCGGCACCAACGGCCGGTGCGCCCGTCGTCGTCGACCTCGCCCTGTCAGAAGTCGCCCTCGGACGGATCCGCAACGCCGAGGCCGAGGGCACGGCGATCCCGCCCACCTGGGCCACCGACCACGAGGGCCGGCCCACCACGGACCCGGCCGCGGCGATCAAGGGAATGCTGCTGCCCACCGGCGGACGCAAAGGCTTCGGCCTCGCCCTCATGGTCGAGCTGCTGACCGGGGCCCTCTCCGGCGGTGCGATCACCACCGACGTGGCCGGCCTCTACCATGACGTCACCGCACCCAACGGGTCGTCGCACACGTTCATCGCGCTCGATCCCAGCCGGTTTCCGGGCGCGACCGAGTTCCGCCGGGGATCGACCCTCCTCGCCGATCGTGTTCGGTCGAGTACCCGCGCGCCAGGATCCGCCCCGGTCCGGCTGCCCGGCGATGGAAGTTCCGAGGCGGCCCGCCGCAGCGCTGAGATCGGTGTGCCGGTCTCACCGGCGACGCTCCGTGCCCTCGCCGCCGCCGCGGAGGAGTTCGGGACCGCCTCCACCGTGTTCCAGGAAGGAGACAGCCATGTCCGATGACCAGAGGCCCGCGGACGAGAACCTGTCCGCACCGGCGGCCTACTCCGGTGCCGCCGGCGACAGCGGACGCGTCGGCGATCCCGTCGCCGACGCGTCCGGAGTCGCGCTCGCGCGTTTCCGCGAGATCATGCTGCAGGTCGACGACCTCGACTGGATCGACAAGACGCTCGCCGGCCTCTCGCAGAAGATGCTCTGGCGCAACGACCGGACCGGAGCGTCGATCGCACTCGTCCGGTTCGCCGCCGGCAGCGGAATCCCGTCACGGCATGCGCACGCGTCGAACCAGTTCATGTTCTGCCTCGAGGGCCGTTACAGCTATCTCCCGTCCGGCATCACCCTCGAGAAGGGCTCGTTCTACTGGAACCCGGAAGGCAGCGCCCACGGGCCGACGCTCGCGCACGAGGACACCGTGCTGCTCGAGGTCTACGACGGCCCGCACTACCCGACGCAGCCCGAGTGGTACTCCTCCCCCGACGACGCAAACTGACCCGGAGAGCGATATGACGACATCGACAAGTCAGACGATCGTGTCCGGCGAGCTGGCGCCCCCCAACGGGCATTTCGCGCAGGCGGTGCTGGTCACCGCCCCGGCGAAGCTGCTGTTCATCTCCGGAATGACGGCCCGGACCGCCGACGGCGGGATCGCCGGGGTCGGCGACATCACGGAGCAGACGCACCAGGTGTGCCGTAACCTGCGCGCGGCCGTCACTGCCGCGGGCGGGACGCTGGACGACCTCGTGCGCCTCGACGTGTACGTACGCGACATCGGAGCCTTCGAGGCCATCCACGCCGTACGCCGCCAGTACTTCACCGCGGATCCACCGGCATCGACGATGGTGGAGGTGTCGGGCTTCGTGAAGCCCGAATACCTCATCGAGATCAACGCGATCGCGGCGGTCGGCAACTGATGCGGCTGGCACGCGTAGAGCTGGCCGACCGTCCACGGCTCGCCTCCGTCGCAGCAGACGGTGCTCTCGAGGTCCTGCCCGAGGAACTCGGCGACGTCGACGACTACGTCCGCGGCGACGACGAGCACCGGGCACGGATCGCGGCGGCAGTGGGTTCGGGAATGCCCCATCCGGCCGGTTCGCTGCCGCTGCTCGCACCACTCGCCCGCTTCCGCCGCGACATCCTGTGCACCGGCTGGAACTACTGGGATCACTTCGAGGAGTCCCGCGGCAAACGGGAGGGCCAGGACCCGCTCGCGCCGCCCGAGCACCCGACGTTCTTCACCAAGGGCCCCGACACGGTGATCGGGCCTTACGACGACATCGCCTTCGACCCGGAGCTCTCGACGAAGTGGGACTACGAGGCAGAGATCGTCGTCGTGATCGGTCAGGACGGCCGATCCATCGACGAAGCAGCCGCCTGGCAGCACATCGTGGGGTTCTGTCTGGCCAACGACGTGAGCCAGCGCGACCTGCAACGCGCGCACGGAGGCCAGTGGCTGAAGGGCAAGTCGATCGACCGCACCATGCCGCTGGGCCCGTGGCTCACGACCGTGGACGAGATCGACGAGGTCGACGCCCTCCCGATCGCGTGCGACCTCGACGGCCGGCGGATGCAGGAGGCGACGGTCGCTCAGATGGCCTTCACGATTCCGCGCCTGATCGCCGAGCTGAGCCGGGGAATGACGCTGCGGGCCGGGGATGTCCTGCTCACCGGTACGCCGGCCGGCATCGGCAACGCCCGCGAACCCCAGGTGTTCCTGGCCGACGGCAACGAGATCACGACGCTGGGCGGCCCGCTCGGCGAGCTCCGCAACCGCGTGGCGAGGACGACGCTGTGAGCCTGCCGGTGATCGACGCCCACACCCACCTCGCCCCGATGCTGCCCGACGACGTGCCGGCCCCGGCGGTGCCCGCCGCACTGCACGATCCTGACGCGCTCACGTCCCACCTGGCCGTGAACGCACTCGACGCCGCGATCGTGTCGATCCCTCCCCCGTACTTCCGGCAGGGCCAGGACGAAACGGCGTCCGCGGCCTGGGTCTCGACGGTCAACGACGGCCTGCTCCGGCGCGTCGCCGAGCACGCCGCCCTGCGCCCACTCGCGTACCTGCCGCTGGATCAGCCTGCGGTGGCGCTCGCGGAATGGGAGCGCCGACGCACCGACCCACGCTGGGTCGGTGCGTCGGCGTCGGCCGGCGGCCGGTCGGCCAGCCTGGCCGACCCCGCTCTCGAACCGCTATGGAGACGGCTCGCCGACGATGGCGCCGCCATGCTGCTGCACCCCGGAGACTCCGCCGATCCACGCCTGCGCGAGTACTACCTCGCCAACCTCCTCGGAAACCCGGTCGAGACAGCGGTCGCCGCGGCACAGCTCGTGTTCGGCGGGGTCCTCACCCGCCTGCCAGACCTGCGGATCCTGCTCGTCCACTGCGGCGGCGCCGTGCCGGCACTCGCGGGCCGGTGGCAACGCGGACACGACACCAACCGGCCGGGCCTGGATCCCGCGGCCGAGGCGCCCAGCGCGGCACTGAGACGACTCGCCACCGACACGCTCTCGCACGATCCGCGCGTCGTCGAACTGGCCGCGGCGGTCTTCGGCCCAGACCAGCTCACCCTCGGCAGCGACTGGCCATTCCCCATGGGAACCCCGGACCCCCGAGCGGTTCTCGCCAACCTGCCGGCCACGCTACGCGCACGCATCGAACACGGGGCGGCACGCGTCTTCGACCACCGTCTGTGACTCGCACCTGCCGGCGAGAATCAGTCTGTCGCCATCACCGGGAACACCGACGACATCTCCGTGTTCATCGGCCAGCCGGCCAGGACACATCACGTGCCCGTCGTCCTTGGCGGCGGCGGACGCGATGCCGCGATATCGCAGAGGAGGGCGGCGCCACGAGCCGCGCACCCGGTCGCTCCCACGAAAATCACCTGCCGCGGGTCTGGGTGACGCCACTGTGGATGCTCACCTGGGCTGGGATGTCGTCCCAGATGGAGCTGATGGTGGTGACACGGCGTTCGTCGAGCGCCCAAGGCAGCAGCGCAGCCGCAGCAGGCTCGTTGGGGAGTGTGCCGACCCAGGTCACCCGGCCGGCGCCGATCGCGTGAGGTGATCGCCGCGACGTCCCGGAGGAATTGGATGGTCGTAGGTGGCGAGCGTGTCGACGTCGTCGGCTTCGACGTCGTGTACTCCTGGTAGCAGAGTCCCAGCGCTTCGCGAAGCAGACACGCTCTAGCTCCCGGCTCGGCCGCCCGGCACTCGCTCGACCCGGGTCCAGCCCTTCCAGCCGCGCTCCTCCAGGAGAGTGAGCAGGAGCTCGGCGATCGGCGAGGACTCCAGGAACGTCGCGTCCAGCAGGTCGACGAACCGGTCGTCGAGGCCGTCGTCGCCCACCTCGCCGGCCTCGACGGCGCGGGTCACCATGCGATCCAGGAGGTCGGCGATCTCGACGACCCGGGGATCGTCGACCGTCCAGTCGACCACCCCGGTGAGGTAGCTGTAGAGCTTCACCATGTCGGAGTCGTCCAGGTCCTCGTGCTTCTTGGCGATGACGGCGTCGATCAGGTGCGGCACCTGAGCGGCGACCATGATCCAGGCATCCCGCTCCATCTCGATGTACTGCTCCTCGACGCCGAGACCCCGCACGCGGTCGAGGTAGTCCACGACGCTCTGCGGGAGCGCCAGGTGGTCCCCGGCGGCCAGCCGGGCGAGCCGTCTGCGGGTGCCCTGCAGCCGCCGGATCTCGGCGCGCAGCTCCTTGTCGATCTCCTCCACGCCGGCGGCGAACTCGTCCGGGCCGGCGTCGAGGAGCTCCTGCACCCTGGCCAGCGGCACGCCGGCCGCTGCCAGGGTGTGGATGCGGATCAGCCGCACGACCGCGGCGGCGTCGTAGACCCGGTAGCCGGAGTGGTCGCGCTCGGGCTCCGGTAGCAGCCCGATCCGGTGGTAGTGGCGCACCGCCCGCACCGTCACCCCCGCGTACGCCGCGAGCCGGCTGATGGTGAGCATGGCCCCAGCCTGCCTCAGGCGACCTTCCGCCGGTAGGCGGCCATCGCGAAGCCGTACGCCACGACGAGAATGCCCACGCACCAGCCCAGCGCGATCCAGACGTCGCCGGCCGGTTGCTGGGCGAACAGGTCGCGGATCGTGTTGACGATCGACGTCACCGGCTGGTTCTCGGCGAACCACCGCACCGGGCCGGGCATGGTGTCGGTGGGCACGAACGCCGAGCTGAGGAACGGCAGGAAGATCAGCGGGTAGGAGAACGCGCTCGCGCCCTCGATCGACGTCGCCGAGAGGCCGGGGATGACCGCGATCCAGGTCAGCGCGAGCGTGAACAGCACCAGGACGCCGGCGACCCCGAGCCACGCCGTCACCCCGGCGCTCGAGCGGAAGCCCATGAGCAGGGCGACGCCCACGACGATCACGAGCGAGATGAGGTTCGCGACCAGCGAGGTCAGGACGTGCGCCCACAGCACGCCGGAGCGGGCGATCGGCATCGACTGGAATCGCTCGAAGATGCCGCCCTTCATGTCCGTGAACAGCCGGAACGCGGTGTACGAGATGCCGGAGGCGACCGTGATGAGCAGGATGCCGGGCAGCATGTACGTCACGTAGGAGCCCGTGCCGGTCTCGATCGCGCCGCCGAACACGTAGACGAACAGCAGCATCATGGCGATCGGCATGATCGCGGTGGTGATGATCGTGTCGAGGCTGCGGGTGACGTGACGCAGAGTCCGTCCGGTGAGGACGGCCGTGTCGGCAAAGAAGTACGTGCTCATCTCTGCTCCTCGTGGTTCGTGCCGATGATCGTGAGGAAGATCTCCTCCAGGGTCGGCTGCTTCTCGACGTACTCGGCCCTGGCGCGCGGGAGGAGCTTCTTGAGCTCGTCGAGGGTGCCGTTCGCGATGATGCGGCCCTGGTGGAGGATCGCGATCCGGTCGGCGAGTCGCTCGGCCTCGTCCAGGTACTGCGTCGTGAGCAGGACCGTCGTGCCACGCCCGGCCAGCTGCTCGACCGTCTGCCACACCTCGAGGCGGCCCTCGGGGTCGAGCCCGGTGGTGGGCTCGTCCAGGAAGATCACCGGCGGGTTCCCGATGAGGCTCATCGCGATGTCCAGCCGGCGGCGCATCCCACCCGAGTAGGTCGCCACCTTCCGCGTCGCCGCCTCGGCCAGCCCGAAGCGGTCGAGCAGGTCGTCCGCGAGCGCGCCCGGGTCGTCGAGGTGCCGCAGCCGGGCGACGAGCACGAGGTTCTCCCGTCCGGTGAGGATCTCGTCGACGGCCGCGAACTGTCCGGTAAGGCTGAAGGACTCTCGCACCCGCTCCGGTTCCGTCGCGACGTCGAAGCCATTGACGCCGGCCGTCCCCGCGTCGGCCTTGAGCAGTGTGGCGAGGATCCGCACGACCGTGGTCTTGCCCGCCCCGTTCGATCCGAGCAGGGCGAAGACGCTGCCCGGTGCCACGTCGAAGTCGACGCCGCGCAACACGTCGAGCTTCTCGTAGGACTTCTTCAGACCTCGCACGCGAATGGTCGATTCGATCTCCATGGGACCACCTCCTTCTCTGCTTCCGTGGTGCCGGGAGCCAGGATGGAGGGTTGACCCGACGTCAAGGTCAAGCCGGCGTGCTCGCCGGCGGCCGATCTCTGGGACCCTGACCGCGCCGGCGTACGCGAGCGGTCCCCGCCGCCCGCACCATGAGAACGATCTCGGCGCTACTTCGCTGCCGCTCGTTGCCGCTACCTGCAGGTCCGATCTGCGGGTCCCTGTTGGTCTGCGGGTGCGGGCCCGGCAGCGGTTCCAGCCCGGACAGCGGGTAGGCACTGAGCCTGAGGCGTCGGGTGCTGCGCGCCCGTCGGCCTCCGTGCAGTCGCCGATGCACGGCCTCGAACAGCTCGTCGTCGACGATCGGCTCGTGCATCCGCTTCTCCTCCGGCACCATCCAGGTCTCGGGAGCGCGCGACCGCAACCGCGTGACACAGCCGGCTGCGACGTCCGTCGGATCGATGAGGGTCTCGTACCCCTCCTGTGTGATGCGGACCGTGGCGCTGCCGCGGCTCCTCGCCGGCTCCGGGCGGCGGGCACGGATGACCGCTGAGGATCTGGCCCAGCTGCTGCCCTCCCTGACCTTCCACATCCTCCGGTTCGGCGCCCGACGCCACCGACGAACTCCACCTCCCGCCGGATAGGTTCGACCGGCGCTGGACGATGTCGGCGGGACATCGGCCATGCTGTGGGCATGGAGTACGTGTCCAGAGCGCCGCGACCGCCGCTGGACGGGCTGATCGACGACCTCTACTACCTGGAGGGTGCGCCTCCGTACGCCCGGCTGACGCTGCCGCCGAGTCCGTCGGCGCTGCTCATCGTCAACCTCGGGGCGCCGTTCCGTATCCGCGCCGGCACCGACATCGAGACGGGCGAGTACGTCGACGGCTGCATGATCACCACGCCCACCCGCGCGTGGGAGTTCGGCTATCCGCTCCGGACCCGGTCCGTCGGCGTGCACGTCAAGCCATGGGGGCTGGCGCCGTTCCTGCCGATGCCCGCGGCCGAGCTGTGTGACCGGCCGGTGACGATCGAGCAGGTCTGGGGACGACGCGCCATTGCTGAGCTGCGAGACCGGCTGGCCACGGCGGACGGACCGCACCAGATGATGACGCTGCTCGAGGAGGAGCTCCTGCGACGGCTGTGCGAGACCGCCGGGCTGGGGCTGGTCCGCCATACGAGCAGCGTCATCGCGGCGACCAGCGGGGCGGTGACGATCGGCGGCCTGAGCGTGTCAGCCGGTGTCAGCACCACTCATCTGGCACAGCGGTTCAAGGAACTCGTCGGCGTCACGCCGAAGCGGCTGGCCCGCACCCAACGCTTCACCGCCACCATGCTTGCGATCGACCCCGCCGAACCGATCGACTGGGGCGACGTCGCCGCTCGCGCGGGCTACTTCGACCAGGCCCACTTCGGCCACGAGTTCCGGGCGTTCACCGGGCTCACGCCGACCCGGTACGTCGAGGTCCGGCGGCGGTTCCTGCGCGAACATCCCGGCCACACGCTGGACGGCTGGCCGCTGCCGGCCGATTGATTTCTTACAAGAGCGACAGCTCACGACGCGTTAATTTGGGGGCATTCCAAGGCAGAGGAGCGCCCCATGGGCCAGGTGGTCATGTACAGCTCGGTGTCGGTGGACGGCTTCATCGCGGACGAGCACGACCAGCCCGGGCCGCTGTTCGACTGGTTGACCAGCGGTGACGTCCCGTTGGACGAGAGCGGCGCGTTGAAGGTGTCGCAGGTGTCCTACGACTACACCCGGGCGTACTGGGACCAGATCGGGGTGACGGTCGCCGGCCGCCACGTCTTCGACCTGACGGACGGCTGGGACGGGAAGCCTCCGGCCGGGATCGACCACGTGGTCGTCGTGACGCACCGGCCGGCGCCCGAGGGCTGGGACCCCGAGGCGCCGTTCCACTTCGTCGACGGCGTCGAGGCAGCCGTGGCCAAGGCGCGGGAGCTTGCGGGTGACCGCATGGTCGAGGTCGCCGCCGGCGACGTCGGTGGCCAGGTGCTTGCCGCGGGCCTGGTCGACGAGGTGCGCATGGACGTCGTACCCGTCGTGTTCGGGTCCGGCAAGCGCTACTTCGGGTCGGTCCACGCGCAGCACCTGTTGGAGGATCCCGAGGTGGTGCTTCAGGGCGACCGGGTGCTTCACGTGCGCTATCGGGTGCGCCGTTGACCGATCGGAGCGGGTACACGAGGCCTCCGGCTGCATCTGCGCATCGCTGTTCGTGGCCGGGCAGCCCGGCGTACCGAGGTGGTGCGCGATCGTCAGGCCCGGGCAGCCAGGGTGCGCACGAGCACCGCGGTGTAGTCCTCCGCCGCGTGCCAGGCCGCTTCGGCCTCGGTGAACCACGCCGGCCTCCGGCGCCGGCCGGCGCCGATACGCCGGCGGGATGTGCGACAGCACTCTGAAGATCGACTCGAGAGGCTGGCGCAGCGTCGGCCGATCGCGATGCTCTCCCCATGAACGCCGAGGGCACCGAAGAGCGCGTTGGTGGCCAGCAGATCGGCCGCGGCACCGAACCCGATGCACCCAGGCCGACCAAGCTCGACTTCCGGGCCGCCTACGAGGACCGCGAGTCGTGCCCTTGGACCGAGCCACGCTTCGGCGTCGGCTGCCGGCTGCTGGCGGACAACGACGAGTTCAGCGTCCCCGGCATGATGCGTTACCTGCGCGACCACTTCGCGTCCGGCACCGTCAACGCGCCCCCACCCGACGGGGCGCCGCTGCAGCGCACCGTCTGCCTGCACCCCGGCATCGCGCAGGGGTCGACGGCCGCGAGCATGGTGGTGGAACTGGCGGCCGACGAGCTGCCGCTGCCGCCGGCCCTGGAGACCGGTGACCAACACCCGAGCCACGACTCCGCGTGGTGGGCCATGCGCGAGCTCCAGTACGTCACCGATCGCGGGCCGGTGCTGCTGACCCCCATGGCGCAGGCGGCCTGGGCGCCGATCCAGCAGCGACTGCTCGCCGGTGGACGGTTGTCCGCCGACGAACTGGCCCTGCTGACGGCGGAGGTCATGGAGCGCCGCGACCGCCCCATCCTCGAGCTGACCGTCGCACAGCTGCAGCACGAGCACACCATCACGGCGCACGGCGACGGCGCCTCGCCGGCAGCCGCACCGGCTGCCTGCATCGCCGGCCTGCTCGAGTCGTCCTGAGGTCAGCTCAGGCGTGGGACGGTCCTTGTGGCCGCCTCGTCATCGAGGCTCGGCTCGGTCCCGAGCGCGGCCGAGGCCTCGACGCACGGGGCGGCAGTCGACCCGAGAGCGGTTCGGAGGGTGAGTCGAGGTGGGCTAGTCCCACCTCGGACACTCTCGGATCACCCTTCACCAGTGGAATGCCGGTGAGGGCTCGAGTCCCCCGTCTGGCCCTGCCGCTGTGCGCGGCCCTCCCTCGTGACTTGCAGCCGGTGCTGAACCTCAGGTGCGTCGTCGCGCGCACGGCACCCGGGTCAGCCGGTCCCGAGGCGAACGCCCGCAGAGAAATCGCTCGATCATGGCGTCCACGTGCGATCACTCAGTACAGCGCGGTCGGGTCGTGGCCGGCGACCAGATCGTCGATGAGGCGGGTGATCAGCAGGTTCCAGCTGACGAAATGCGGGTGCGCGAGCGGCTTTCCGGTCTCGGCGTCGTAGTACTCGTGGATGGCGCCGGTCGTCTCGAGGTCGCGGGTGAACGTGTCGCGCAGGTCGTGCGCGAGCGCGAGTGCTTCGGATCGGTAGCCATAGCGGGCGAGACCGTAGGCCGTGAGCGCGGTGGGCAACGCCCAGACCGGCCCCTGCCAATTCGACGGGTTCGCCATCACCACGTTGTTGTAGAAGCGCTGGTCGGCGGGCGTGGAACGCAGGCCGTAGCGGGAGCGGAAGCGTCTCGGCTCCAGCACGTGCTCGGCGATCAGGCGGTCGGCCCGGCGCTGGTCGGCCACTGCGGTCCACAGCGGGAACAGGTTCGCCCAGGTCTGGGTCAGCAGCGGAACCTCCCAGGTGACCTGCTGGAACGTCCGCCACGTGTGCGGGGCGAGGTCGAGGTGGAAGTAGGTCCCGTACTGCTCGTCCCACATGTAGGTGTTGATCGCTGCACCGAGGTCGTCGGCCTGGCGCCGCCACCGGCCCGTGTCCCCGGTCGCCAGCCGGTCGCTCAGCAGCGCCATCGCGGTGAGCTCGCGGACGTGGAAGCAGTTCACGTCGACGAGTCCGACGGTGTCACCGGACCGGCCGTAGATGGCGGGATCGTTGTCGATCCCTGTACCGGAGTCGCGGACCCAGGCGTACAGACCGCGGCGAGCCAGCGTCGTGCGATCCCACCAGGCACGGAGCCGCACCAGGGTGGGCCACAGCTCGCGGAGCAGTTCTGTGTCGCCACTGCGGTCGAGGACCGACAGCGCCCAGGCCGCATGGATCGGCTGGGCGGCATGCCGGTGGTCGGCGGTGCCATCGGGGTCGACCCGCGACGGCGGGCGGCCGTCGCCGGAGACGTGCGCGAGGAGGGTGCGCAGCGATCCGACCTCGTGATCGAGGAACTCCTCCGGCAGCGCCATGCCGGTGAAGTAGGTGTCCCAGGTCCACACCGAGTGGTACTGGGCGCCCGGGACCACATAGGGGAACGCCAGGTCGGGCGAGGTACGCAACAGCCCGGGCACGAGGGTGCTGTAGTAGTCGTCGATCGTGTCCGCGACCGTCGCGCCGGCGCCGGCCGGCAGGGCGCGTGGGTCCGGCGCCGTCTCGAGGAATCCCGCCAGGTCGTAGTCCGTCGGGTAGCGCCCGGTCGTCACGGCAGGCCTCCGGACATCAGTGGTGCGACGCGCGGGACCGGCGCGGTCGCCGGGAGCAACGCTCGCTCGCGCAGCTCGTCCCAGAAGGTGGCAGGGATGGGCCGACGCAGCGCCTCGACGTTGGCCAGTACCTCGTCGGGCGACCGCATGCCGACCACGGTGCTGGCGACGGCCGGGTGCCCGGATGGGAACTGGGCGGCCGCCGCGCCGAGTTCGACCCCGTGCCGGTCGCACAGCTCCACCAGCCGGCCGACCCTCTCCCGGATGTGATCCGGCGCCGGCCGGTAGTGGAAACGGTCGCCCGGCTGCCCGGAAGCGAGGATGCCGGTGTTGAACACCCCGGCGGCGATGATCCTGGTCCCCCGGTCCAGCGCCCTGGGCAGCAGGTCGTCGAGTGCGGAGTGGTCGAGCAGCGTGTACCGGCCCGCGATGAGCACGTAGTCCAGGTCCAGCCGCTCCACGAACCGGGTGGCGACGTCGACGTGGTTACAGCCGACGCCGATGGCGCCGATCACGCCTTCCACCCTGAGTTGCCGCAGGGCCTCGTACGCGGTGGTGGCGGCCTCATCCTCGTGGGTCTCGGGGTCGTGCAGCAGGGCGACGTCGACGGCGTCGACCCGCAGGCGGGCCAGGGAGTCGGCCACCGAGCGCCGGACGTCGGCGACCGACCAGCCGCGGTGCACCCGGCCGGGCTCCATGGTGACGGCGTCGGGGTCGCCGAGGTCGAGCGGCGGCAGGGCGTCGACGACGGTGCCCACCTTCGTCGAGATGACCGGCCGCGTCCCCGAGGCCGCGAGATGACGGCCGATGCGCTCCTCGCTCAGGCCGTCGCCGTAGCCGGGGGCGGTGTCGAGATAGCCGATCCCGGCCGCGCGAGCGGCCTCGAGCGTCGCGGCTACCGTACGTGCCGAGACGGGCGTGTACAGCCGGCCGAAGGGCGCCGTCCCGATACCCACGGGCGGGAGTGCCGGCACCCGCGACCCACCCGTCATCGGCCGCGCTCCTTCTCGTACTCGCGCCGCGTCCTCTCGTTGAGCGGGTAGTAGTCGGCGAGCCGGGCGCCGGCGCGGATCCGCTCGCGGCTGAACGCCTCCCAGTCCTCGTGTTCCTCGGCGCTGTCGGCGACCGCCTCGGCCAGGCCGGCCGGAACGACGACGGCGCCGTCGCGGTCGGCGACGATGACGTCGCCGGGCAGCACCAGGCAGCCACCGACCTGGACGGGCACGTGGAAGCCCCAGGGGAACAGCTCGTCCTGTGAGGCGTAGTGCGGTGTGGCGCCCGTGCACCACACCGGCAGACCGAGCTCGAGCAGCGCGGGAGTGTCGCGGACGCGGCCGTCGACGACGATGCCCAGACCGCCCTGGTTGCCGAAGGCGGTGGCGAGGATCTCCCCGACGCAGCCCGAACGGGGTGCCGCGTTGGCCTGGACCACGAGCAGGTCTCCGGGCGTGACGTCGTCGAAGACCCGCCACAGGGCGGAGTGCCGCTCGACGTACTCCTGGTCGAGCCCGCTCATGATGTCCTCGCGCTGCGGCATGAGCAGCAGGGTCCGCGCGACGCCTACCGTGTGAGGTGCGGCGGCCAGCGGCACCGGACCTTCGAGCCACGTGCGCCTGATCCCCAGCTTGTGCAGGATCGCGCACGCCGTGGCCGCCGAGATGCGCTCGAACCGGCGCAGCAGTGCGGCGTCCGGGCGAGGCGGTACGGCGCCGATCACGGGGAGTGGCCAGGCGGGCGCAGGGGTCACGGTGCTCACGAGGTCTCCTTCCGCGCACGGACGTCGGCCCGGCGCTCCAGGGGGCGGTAGGTCGGAGTGAAGGCGTTCCGGTCGACGGTGAGGGTCAGCCGGGCTTCGGCTCCCGGAGCCAGCCGGACGTCCAGGACACCCGTCTCCACCACCGTGCGGTGGGCCGTCGAAGGACCGGTCGGGGCGAACTGTTCCTCGATCGAGCCCGGCCAGGAGTCGACCTCGTGCCAGGCAGCGGCCGTGACCCGGTGCTCGCCGAGCGCGCCTCCGACGATGGTGACCTCACGCGACCGAGCCAACGAGGTGTTCACCAGAGACAGCTCGATCTCGGTGTCGGTGACCCGCGAGACCAGGGCCGCCACGTCGGCGGGAAGCCCGGGCGTCTGGTCGGCGGCGTCGAAGTAGCGGACCTGCGTCTGCAACAGGCCGCCGTTGTAGATCACCTGTGGGGAGCCGCAGGTGAGCTGGAGGAGCACCTCGGTCAGGACGGGGTTGAGCGCCTGGTAGTGCCACTCGGTCATGCTCTGAGGATCGGTCGTGTCGGACTCGATGAGCTCGAGGCGCCGCGACAGGATGCTCAGCGCGGCGGCCAGGCTGTCCTCGGGATAGCGCGGGTTCTCCCCGTCCAGGAAGGCCAGCCAGGGCGCGCTGTGGCCGTCCTCGCCCTTGTTGCGGAACAGCGCGAACGCGGTGGGATCGGCGCTGCTCGCCCGCCTGAGGTCACGGATACGGGTGCGGTCCCGCTCGTCCTGGCTGACGTTCCACAGTGCGGCGAGGAGATCCAGCGGCGGAGGCTGCAGATCGAAGTGGCCGCCGTCGGTGTAGCGGGCCGGCGCGAGCAGCGTCGGCGCGTGCGGATCCAGGCCGTGACGACGGACGAACTCCTCACGCATGGCGGGATGGATGCGGTCCGGCGTGGCGACGACCGCATGGTCGAGGCAGAAGTCCAACTGGCGGCGGGCGAAGTCCAGGTAACCGCGGTCCGGCGCGACGAGGTGGCAGTTGATCGCGGCGACCAGCACCGCGCTGCCCACGCTCTCGATGCCGTGCGGGAACGACCAGCCGTAGTGCCCTCCGTACCAGCGTCCGTCCATGAGCTCGCCGACCCCGCCGCCCGGGCCGACGTTGTCGGGGACGACGCCGCCGTTCTCGGCCGCGCGCCGGACCCAGCCGTCGGTGTAGCGCAGCATCCAGTCCCGGTACGTCTCGTCACCGGTCATGAGGTAGGCGTTGATGGCCAGGCTCGTCACGGCCAGGCTCACGACGGCGTCGCCACGGCCCATGCGCCGCTCCATCTGTTCCCCGAGGCGTCGCTGGAGCGAGTCGTCGGCGAGCAGAGCGTCGTAGCTGTCGATGCCGGGCAGCCAGGTGAAGGGCAGGCCGTAGCGATCCATCGACCGCGTCCACGGGTAGCGCGCCACCGGCTCGTCGCGCAGCCCGTACCGTGGACCGCCGGCCCCCGTGTGAATGGCCCGCATCATGTTGAGATCGGGGTCGTAGTTGTGCGGCGGGCCACCCAGGTAGAGGTCGGCGAACCGGCGGGCCCGCTCGACGAACTGGTCATCCTGCGGCGCCGCGAGGCAGACGCCGTAGAAGAACAGGTTGCCCTCGCCCTGGTGGAACCAGTCGTAGCCCACCTCGTACTCGTCGCGCAGCCGGCCGAGCTCCGCCAGCATCCGGGTCGTGCCCGTCCAGTGCCGCTTCGACGCCTCCAGCAGGTCGGCCGACCCGGTGATCAGCGCGAGCGTCGGCCAGTTGAAGAAGATCTCGTAGAAGTCGTCGACGGCGTCACGGGAGCTGAGGTAGCCGGCGTTGTCGAACCGGACCCGCCCGTCGGGCTCGGTGCACCGGTCCCGGAACACCCGCCAAGCCCGGTCCAGTTCGTCGATGAGCTTGCGCTGCAGCACGGCCCAGGCGGGGAAGGCGCCGCCGGCGGGGGTGACGGTGATCCGGGTCCGCTGGTCTGCCGATCGAGTGGTCATGGTCATCGCCGACCGGTGGCGGACGGCTCGCCGCCCCCGGTGTGTCGGGCGACCCACGCGAGCATCTGTTCCGTGGCGTCCCGGCTGAAGGTGTGGCCGACGTTCGCCAGCTCGACGTGCACGAGTTCCTCGCCGCGCCCGCCACTCTCGTACTGAGGCCGTAGCCCCTCCTCGAGCCGGCGGACCTCCGGGGACGGGGCCACATGGTCGTGCTCACCGGAGACCAGGAGCAGCGGGCGCGTCGCGAGCTGCCGGCCCCGCTCCCCCAGCAGACTCGCCTGCTCGACTCGCGGGCGCCCGGCGTACCTGCCGTACTCACGCACGGTCGTCGGGAAACAGACCGGCATGAGCGCGGCGACGCAGCGCAGCCGCTGGTCCCCCGACGCCGTGAGCATCGCCTGCAGCCCGCCCCACGACTGACCGACGACCGCGATGCGTCCGGGATCGATCCGCTCGGGTAGGTCGAGGACCGCGTCGACGATGTGGGGCGCCTGCGTCCAGGCGATCTCGAGCACGTCCTCACCGCGGCCGTCGAGGCTGAATCCGACGAGGTCGGAGGCGTTCTCCCATTCTCGTTTGCGCGCACCGTGCCCTGGATTCTCGACGACGAGGACATGGTGCCCGTCGTTCAGCAGTGCCGCGGCATGGCTGGGCAGCTCGCGGTTCACCGGGATGCCCGGCGGCACGGCCTGCTCACGCGACGACCGGTGTCCCCCGAACAGGATGACGAGGCTGGCCGACGGGGAGTCCGGCGGCTGGCTGAGCAGCGTCGCCGGAATGGGGTCGTGGTCCGGGAACGGGATGTAGAGGTCGCGCAGGTGGGGCCACGGGGTCCACGGCGACGCCGGCCCGTCCCCGACGATGTGCGACACGGCCCGGACGGCCTGGGCGATGGAGTGCGCCGCGATGATCGAGGCCGTCTCCGGCGTGGCGCCCTGCGGGAGGGTGAGGACGTAGGTCCCGGCCTCGGGCCGGCCGCCGGGGAGGGCGCCGCCGACGATCCCGACCGACGCACCACGCGCCCGCGCCAGGACGAGCGCGCGCTCGGTGTCGCCGGAATGCGGACCGGTCGGCCCGAAGAGCACGACCATCGAGGTCGGCGGCAGCGCACCGGCGGTCATCGCCCAGTGCCGCGGCTTGTTCGACCAGCTGGCATGGACACCGAGCGCACGCAGTTCGGTGGCCAGCAGTTCGGCGCCGACGTCGGTGTCCGGGGACGACCAGATCTCGACCATCGACGTGTGCCGGAGCGCGGCGGCGAGCATGGGCAGGTGGTCGTCGTTCCCGAAGTGTGCGGCCGCCTGGATGTCGCGCTCCGCCGGCCCTTCGGCCCGGATCTGCGCGGTCAGCGCCCGATCGTTGGCGAGGCTGAGGCGCAGCGCGGGGTAGCCGTCGAAGCCGACGTGCTGGGCGAAGCGCGTGAGGGTCGCCTGGGCGACTCCGCACTCCTTGGCGAACTCCATGATCGTCATCCCGATGGCGTCACCAGGGCTGGCGATGATGGCCTCGCCGACGCGGCGCTCCGCCGGCGACAGGTTCGGTAGGTAGGCGTGGATGCGGTCGATGGCACCGCTACTACGACCGGGCTGAGGTACTTGACCAATGAGCACGACCGTGAGAATAATCCTACCAGCCGCATGAAATCAATGTTCATTCGAGTGTCGGCGAAGTAAATTTCCACGCGTCCCGTTCCGCTCCCCAGCAACGAAGCAGGTGATGGCGCCGTGCAGAGTGAGCCTCGCGTGCAGCCGCGACTCAGCCAGCGGCGCTCTCGGGCCATCCGTCGGGAACTGCTCTACCTCGGCCTGTGTGCACCCGGACTGGCGCTGCTGGTGCTGTTCAACTACGCGCCGCTCTTCGGGATCGTGCTGGCCTTCAAGGACTTCCGCCCACGTGACGGGATCTTCGGCAGCCGGACCGTCGGGTTCGAGAACTTCGCCTACCTGTTCGCCGGTGACGCGGCACGGATCACGCGCAACACCGTCGTCATGAACCTCCTGTTCATCGTCGCGACTCTGGTGGTGGCGCTGTCCCTCGCGCTCCTCCTGCACGAGCTGCGCGCCCGATCACCGCTGCTGGCCACCGTCACGCAGTCGGCGATGTTCCTGCCGTTCGTCCTGTCCTGGGTGGTCGTGGCCAACCTCGTCACGGCCTTCCTGGACTCCGGTCGCGGCCTGGTCAACCAGATCCTCGGTGCGGCCGCCCTGCCCGCGGTGAACTGGTACTCCGAACCCGAGTACTGGCCCGCCATCCTGGTGTCGGTCGACCTGTGGAAGGGCGTCGGGTTCTGGGTCATCGTCTACGTGGCCGGCATCCTGGCGATCAACCCGTCGCTGTACGAAGCCGCCGACATCGACGGCGCCTCACGATGGCAGCAGATCCGCCGCATCACCCTTCCCTTGCTGCTCCCGCTCATCGTCATCAACGTCCTGTTGTCGGTCAGCAAGATGTTCAACGCCGACTTCGGGCTCTTCTTCCAGGTGACCCAGAACAACCCCGCGCTCTACCCCACCACCGACGTCATCGACACGTTCGTGTACCGAGCGCTGACCACCACCGGCGACGTCGGCATGGCGGCCGCGGCCGGGCTGTACCAGGCGGTCGTCGGGCTCGTGCTGGTCACCTCGGCCAACTGGTACGTGCGCAGGAGGACTCCGGACAATGCTCTCTTCTGAGGTCACCGCGCGTTCGGCTGGACCCGTCCGGCCGAACCGGGCCGGACGGCGCAGGCCGAGCGGCGCCGGTCGCGCGCCCTACGCACTGCGCGTCGTCGCCGCCGGCGTCGCCGCGGCCTTCGTCCTCCCTCTCGTCATCATGATCTCGGCGTCGTTCTCCGACGAGACCCAGCTCAATGAGCACGGCTACGGGCTCTGGCCGCGAGGGTTCACGGTCGACGCTTACCGCTTCGTGCTCGACAACGCCGATCAGCTCCTGCGCAGCTACGCCGTGTCCATCGTCGTGACCGCCTGCGGCACAGCGGCATCGCTGCTCGTCATGGCGCTCATGGCGTTCGCACTGTCACGACCGGACTTCCGCCTTCGGCGGCCGATCACGCTCGCCGTGCTGTTCGCCATGATCTTCAACGGCGGGCTGGTCCCGCTGTACATCATGATCACCCGTTACTACGGGCTCCAGGACACGCTCTGGGTGCTGATCCTCCCGTACCTGGTCGCACCGTGGTACGTGCTCCTCCTGCGCACCTACTTCATGGGTCTGCCGAGCGAGCTCTTCGACGCCGCCCGGATCGACGGCGCCGGTGAGCTGCGGGTCTTTCGCTCTGTCGTGCTCCCGCTGTCCAAGCCGGCGCTCGCGGCCGTCGGCCTGTTCGTCATGCTCCAGTACTGGAACGACTGGTGGCTGGGCCTGCTCTACATCCAGGACCGAGCGCTGACCCCCGTTCAGCTCCTGCTCTACCGGATCAACTCCAACATCGACTTCGCGCTGACCAACCCACAGCTGGCCGGCAGCTTCGACGTCATCCCGGTGCAGTCGGCCCGGGCGGCGATCGCGGTGCTCGCGATCGGCCCGATCGTCATCGCCTTCTTCTTCCTGCAGAAGTTCCTCGTCAAGGGCATCACTCTCGGCGGCGTCAAGGACTGACCGCCCGCCGAAGGACCGAAAGGACACCGCAGTCATGAACACCATCAGCAGGCGCTCCCTCCTGGTCTCCGGCGGCGGCATCGCCGCGGGCCTCGTCGGGGCGGGTTTCCTCACCGGTTGCTCGAGGAACGGCGACAGCGGCCGCAGCGGCGGCTCGGCCGACCTCACCTACACCTTCATGGCCACCAAGGAGCTGCCCGATGCCGGGAAGGTGCAGGACGCGCTCAACGACCTGCTCGCCGAGCGGGGCGCGTCGTTCACGGTGACGCTCGACCCACTCCAGGACTACAACCAGGCGATGGGCCTGCGCGTCGCCTCGGGTGACCCGGGCGATCTCTACTTCACGGCGCCGTGGTCGAACTCGTACGCCACCAACGCCTCCGACGGCAACCTGCTCGAACTCGACGACCTGCTGGCCGAGCACGCACCCGAGCTGCTGGCCAGCATGTCGTCGGACGTCTGGGACGCCGCTCGGGTCGACGGCCGGATCTACGGCGTCATCAACCAGCAGCGCTTCCCCAAGATGTGGGGCTTCCAGGCCAAGCAGGAGGTCGTCGACCAACTGGGGATGGATCCCGCGACCATCACGTCCTTCGCCGAGCTCGAGCCCTTCCTGGCCCGGGTGAAGCAGGCCGGGCAGCTGCTGCCGTGGTCGACCTCCAACCAGGCCCACGGCAAGCTGTTCCAGCCGGAGATCCACGGTTTCGATCCCATCGCCACCACGCTGAGCCTGGCGGTCCGCCACGACGACGCCTCACTCACGGCGTTCTCATGGTTCGACACCCCCGAGTTCGAGGACGCGGTCCGCACCATGCGGCGCTGGAGCGAGCTCGGCCTCGTGGAGCCCACACCGCCGTCGGCGAACGACATGCAGACCCGCTGGAACGCCGGCCAGACCGCGTTCGCCGATGCGCAGTACCTCCCGACGAATCCGCAGTACACCGACTTCCCGACCATCGGCAACACGTTCGTCCGCACCCCCTTGCTGAACACCGACGGCGTCCTCGCCACGCTCACCGGCATCAATGTCGACACCCCCGACCCGGCGGCGGTGCTGTCGTTCCTCGAGGCCCTGAACACCGACCTGGAGGTGTACCGCACGGTCTGCTTCGGCATCGAGGGCACCCACTACGTCACGAGCGCCGACCACGAGGACCTGGTCGAGGCCGGACCCCAGCAGGCGGGCTACGACCCCAACACCGACTGGGTGTTCGGCAACCAGTTCAACGCGCCATACCGCAATCCGGCCGACGCCGAGGCGAGGCGCTGGGACCGCGAGCGTGAGCTCAACGATTCCGCCGTCCCGTCCAAGGCCATCGGATTCTCGCTCACCACCGACCGCATCCGCACCGAGGTGGCCGCGGTCACCGCGGCCATCGACGAGCACGGCCCGCTGGCGCTCACCGGACAACTCGACGCGGATGAGGCGCTGTCCAACCTGCGCTCGGCCGTCGAGCGGGCCGGCCTGCCCCGGATCCTGCAGGAGGCGCAGGAGCAGCTCGACGAGTTCAAGGGGTGATGGCCGACCAGCACCGGCCACCGGGCCCAACCGGACGGCCGGATCCCCGCACAGCCGGACCGGTCTCGTCGGCCCGCACCCTGCTGGTCGACCTCGGGACGACCTGGATCAAGTCCGCGGTGGCGGCCGGCGGAGTGATCGAACCGCGGCACCCGCTGCCGGCCTCAGGACTCGTCGAGAGCCGGGCGGACGACGAGGCGACCTGGAGCGCCGCCGCCGTGCGGCACACCGTGTCGGCACTCATCGCGCGCGAGACCGAGGCGCCCGAGCCGATCGGGGCGCTGCGCCTCAGCACGCACATGCGCGGTTTCGCGATCGAGGACGGCGACCTGCCACTGCGCTACCTCACCTGGCAGGCCGGCCACGCCTCGCGCCCCGTTCGCGGCACCACACCGTTCGACGACCTGGTCGTCCGCATCCCGCCGGCGACGATGGCCCGCACCGGAACCCGGTTGCGGCCGGACTCACCGCTGGCGAACGCCTACGCGCTCACCCGAGCCGCCGGCCGGCCACCGCGCGGCCGGTTCCACACCCTCGGCAGCCTCGTCCTCGACCAGTTGTCGGGCGAACACGTCACCCACGTCACGTGCGCGGCGGCCACCGGGTTGTACGACCTCGTCGCCGCGCGCTGGAGCGAGGATCTGATCGGGTACGCCGGGCTGTCGGGGCTCGCCTTCCCGCGGGTCGTCCACGACCTCATGCCCATCGGTTCCTGCCGCCGGACGGGAGTCACCCTCCATCCCGACCTGGGCGACAACCAGGCCGCGGTGGCCGGGGCCGGCGTCACGGACCCGACCGGCATCGTCGTCGCGGCTGGGACCGCCGGGCTCGTGAGCCGTCCCGCCCGTGAACCGATACCGCCCGCGCGCGCCGAGCTTCGCCCGCACCTGGACGGCCTCTACCTGCGAGTCGTCTCCGGACTGCCGCCGGGACGGACGGTCGGCGCCGACTCCGGCGAGCGCTCGGCGCGCCGTTTCGCCGCCGCGGTCGATCTGCTCAACACCGGCCGGGACGCCGCCCGGCTGGTCGTCACCGGAGGCGCCGCACGCCGGCGACCGGCCTTTCGGCAGACGCTGCAACGGCTGACAGGGGTGCCCGTCCAGCACGACCCGGCGCACGATCACGCCATCCTCGGGCTCGCTCGCCTCGCCGACCCCGGCGCGGTCCCTGCCGCCGCTCCGACCGGCGACCGGGCGCCGGAGGCCGGCCATGCCTGACCGGTCCCCGCCTCCGCTGCGCCTCGGCACCATGATCTGCGAGTTCGCCGGGCCTGCGATACCGCGGCTGCTCGCCTCGGCCGGACTGGGTTTCGCCGTGGTCGACGGCGAGCACGGGGCGTTCGACGACGGTCAGGTGACGGCCCTGATCGCCGCGGCCCACGATGCTCTCGACATCTACGTCCGTGTCCCTCTGTCCGAGCGTGCGCGCGTGGGGCGCTACCTCGACGCCGGCGCGACCGGGATCGTCGCCCCGATGATCTCCACGCGCTCCGACTGCGAGCGTCTCGTCGAAGCCACCAAGTACCCGCCCCTCGGTCGCCGCGGGGTCAGCACGTTCCGAGCGCACACGGACTTCCAGCGGGTCGACGTCGCCGAGTACCTCGGGCGCGCCAACGCCCGCGTCCGCGCACTTGCGCAGATCGAGACCGTCGCCGCGCTGGACCGGCTCGACGCGATCGCCTCGGTGCCCGGGCTGGACGGGCTCGTGCTCGGGCCCAACGACCTGCTGACCGACGCAGGCGCCCCGGGACACTTCGGCCATCCGGTACTGGACGAGGCGCTGCGTGCCATCGGGGTGGCCGCGCGCTCGCACCAGCTGACCACCGGCGTCATCACCTCGAACGCGGCACTCGCGAGCCGGGCGCTCGCGCTCGGGTGCACCTGGCTCAGCTGGTCCAGCGAGTCCGCCCTGCTGCACCGCGCCGCCGCCGACGCCCGCGACGCCTTCCTGGAGGCCGATCGATGACCGACTCACCCGCACCCACGCCCACACCCACGCCCGCCGAGCTGGACGCCGCCCTCGCGTCAGCACTACGCAGCCCGTCGATCGTCGCCGGTGCAGAGCTCACCCGCTTTCCGGCGCGCTTCGACTACGGCATGACCCTCGGCATCGACGCGACGGCCGGAGGTCGGTTGTGGTCGGCGTCGATCGCCGGGGGCGACAACCACCTCGGGTTCGTGGTCCTTCGCCGCAGCGACGACGGCGGGTGTACCTGGTCCGATCCGGTCACCCTGGTCAACGCCGGGAACGCCGGCGATCCGCTCCGTCGCCGCAGCCTCGTCGCGGCCGTGTGGGTCGACCCCCGGAACCGGCTCTGGCTCTTCGTCGACCAGTCCGTGACCTACTTCGACGGCCGGGCCGGCACCTGGGCCCTGACCTCCCCGGATGCCGACGCCGACACGCTCGTCTGGAGCACTCCGCGACGGATCGGCGACGGAGCACTGCTGAACAAGCCCATCGTGCTCGCCGACGGCTCCTGGGTCGCCGCCGGTTCTCTCTGGGATCGCACGCGGATCGAGGCAGGCCAGCCGGAAGCGACCGCGCCGTGGGCCGTCAACCCCTTCCGCGACCGCTTCGGCGACCTCGACGAACACCGCGGCGCCTGGGTGCGGCGCAGCCGCGACGAGGGGCGCTCCTGGGAGCACACCGCCACCATCCGGTTCGAGCCGCCCGAGTTCGACGAACCGCGACTGGTTCAGCGCACCGACAGCGCTCTCTGGCTGACGGCACGGATCGCCGCCGGCGGGCTGGCTGAGACCATCGGCGACCCGACAGCCACCCTGTGGGAACCGCCGCGCCCATCGCCCGGCATCCGCCAGCCGAGCTCACGCCACGCGCTGGAACGACTGCGCAGCGGCGCCCTCCTGCTGGTGAAGAACGGCTCCGAGCTGCACCGGCCCGCTCCCGGTCACGGCCGGAGCGAGCTCACCGCCTACCTGTCGCACGACGACGGCGCCACCTGGACGAGCGGCCTGCTCCTCGACGGCCGCTCCAAGGTGTCCTACCCCGACATCGCCCAACTGCCCGACGGGCGGATCTGTGTGTCCTACGACCACAACCGCCGCACGGACGGACAGGTGCTGCTGGCCCGCTTCACCGAGGACGCGATCACCCGGGCGCGTCCCGACCGGGTGGAACGGAGCGTCATCTCCCAGCCCGACCCCGCCGCACGCGACGCGCGGCTGCACCGCGAATCGACCCCGCACGGCAACGCCTGACCGAGTCCCCGTCCAGAAAGGCACGCCCATGCCCGACATCGACGTCAAGCGGCGCACTCTCCTCCAGGCCACCGGCGCCACGGTGGCGGTCGCCACCCTCGGCGGCCGCGCGTTCGCCGCACCGCCGCGCCAGGCACCCCAGAACCTCCGGGCGGTCGACCCGGTGAACCCGGCCGACGCCCCCGTCGCGATCTCCTACGTGACGGAAGCCGTCGACGACGGCTCGTCGATGGTGATCGTCGGCGACGGCTTCACCGCCCAGTCCGAGGTCTGGCTACTGAAGCTCGCCAAGGATTCCCTGGACGACGCGAAGGCGAGCTTCGGCGGCCAGGCGACGCTGCCCGACAGCCCGCCGAGCGGGGCGGTCAAGGCCACGCTGGTGAGCGCGGCCCGCGAGCAGGTCCTCGTCGCCGGTCAGGTCGGTTACCCCAACCCGGCCGCCGACGTCGCCGTGTTCCCCACGGCTGTCTGGGTCAAGACCGGCGAGCACTGGTCCCGGCCCTACGTCATGAACAAGCCGGCGATCTTCTTCGCCGAGACCGACGTACTGGTCCCTGGCGAGACCATTCGGCTCTTCGGCCGCAACTTCCTTGCGACGTACGGCGTCACGGGCGCCAACTACGACTACCCGATCGCCCTGCGCGAGGCCGACGGCGACACCGTCCACTGGGCCCAGCTCTACGACGGCGAGGGACAGGCCCGGCCCAACTACAAGCCGCACGTCGCCCAGATCCGCATCCCCGCGGACATCCCCGACGGCGAGTACGAGCTCTCCGTCCACACCCGCTACGGACTCGAGAACGGCTGGAGCAACTCCGTGCCGGTCCGCGTACGCGCCGCCCGCACCCTCGTCAACCGGCTCGCCCGTCATGACCTGACCGACCAGCCCGGAACCGCATCCGGGTCCGTCCGCGTCGACGTCGTCAGCATTCCCGACGACGCCCGGTACAACGACAACTCGCGGCGCATCCAGGACCGGCTCGACGCGGTGGGGCGCCGCCGTGGCGGCGGAATCGTCCGGCTCCCTGCCGGCCCGATCGCGATCGGCACGACGCTGCGGGTGCCCGACGGCGTCGTCCTGGAGGGCAGCGGGCGCGGCGCCACCCGGCTCACCACTCCCTTGGGATCCGCTTTCGCCGGGACCTTCGCGGTCTCCGACCTCTTTCCGTCTCCATCGTTCGTCACGGGCTTCACCGGCGACTACACCCCGTACTGGGCTCCGCACCAGCCGCTCGTGTGGCTCGAGGGTAGTTCGGGCCTGTCGGACCTCTCGATTCAGGCCGGATCGCGGGACTTCACCGCCGTGCTGATCGGCAACTCCGATCCCGAGAAGATCCAGGAGGACGTGTTCGTCAAGCGGGTCGACCTCACCATACGGGCGACCAGGTACGCGCTGCGCAGCGCCTTCACGCCGACCAACGCGGGCATCCACGTCGTGAGCCCGACCGCCCGCCTCGTGATCTCCGACTGCGTGATCGACGCCCACGAACCCCTGGCGATGTACGCCGGCCGCCACGCCCACCGGCACGCGATGATCGTCCGCAACTCACTCTCCTCCCACCAGCGCCAGGATTCCAACATCGGCATGATCATGGGCTGGTCGGACTCCGTGTTCGAGGACAACGAGCTCTACTCCGGCGGGCGCGGCTTGATCTGCCAGATGAACACCTCTCGGGTCTACTTCGGCGGCAACCGCATCCACGAGATCGGTGGTCGCGGCAACGCCTCCGAGGTCCTCATGGCCGAATCCGGTTACGCGCTGGAGGAGGTGACCGTGTCGGGCGCCGCGGCCACGACGGTGACCACCAGCTCGACGCTCCCCGCAGGAGCCGCCAGGGCGACCTCGAGCGAGCTCTACGCCTGGATCGCCGAGGGCCGCGGATTCGGGCAGCTGCGCCGCATCGCCGACAACGACGGCCAGGGAACGCTCACGCTGGAGCAGCCCTGGCGCACCGTCCCCGACGCGACCACCAAGATCGACATCATCACCCACCCCGCGGTCAACAACCTCTGGGTCAACAACGTCTACAGCAACGGCCGCGGCTTCATGCAGCCGTTCTACGGCAGCGGATTCGAGAACATCATCACCGGCAACGAGATCCGCAGCGCCGGCGGCCTGAGCATCTGGTCCGGGTTCACCGTGCAGGGCAAGGCGCGGCGCAGCACGGGCGCCTACAACCTCATCTACACCAACATGCTCACCGGCTCCGACGCCATCAATCTCTACGGCGGCAACACCGCCGGCCAGGAGGACGTCCCAGGCGGCATGTTCGCCAACACCGTCCGGCGCAACCAGGTCTGGTCCCGCGGGTCCGCCTGCCAGACCAACCAGTACTACAACATCTGGTTCTCCCGGCCTGCGGAGGCCGACCCGAACCTCGAGGCCTCCATCAACCTGCGGCGCTGCGACTCCACCGTCGTCGAGGCCAACTACGTCTTCCAGGACGACAACGGCGTGCTGGCCCGTGGCGGCAAGAACAACCTCGTGCGCTTCAACCGCATGGACCGGGTCCCGAACCGCATCCTGCGTCAGGAGGACACCAGGGACCTGATCGCCACGGCGCCGCCCTTCGAGGAGCCGTACTGATCGAGCCCACGGCCGCCACAGCAACGGAGACCACACCATGACCAGGCAGATCTCGCGTCGCACCGTCCTCAAGACCATGGGAGCCACCTCGGCGCTCGCCGTCGCGGGGATTCCGGCCCTCCCCGCGCGTGCCGACGCCACCGCGCCGGCGCTGTATCCGGAGCAGCTGCGCAACCTCGTGCCGGCGACCGCGGTCCAACTCAGCGGCGCAGGGTTCACCGCCACCTGCGCACTTCGTCTCTGGCACGTTCCGGACGACACCACGCCGCCGAGCGGCGGCGTGCCGGCCCTGCCCGCGGTGCCGCCGGCCGGCGCCGTTGCTCTGACACCGGCCGGGGTGACCGCGACGAGCATGGCGGCGATCCCGCCAAGCGGCACCAGGACCGTGACCGCCGCCTACGTGTCCTCGGCGGACGTGACCACGTGGTCGTCGCCACTCCTGCTCAACGCGGCCGAGCCGTGGTTCCACACCCGGCCGGCGCCGGAGCCCGGGCAGGCGATCGACGTGATCGGGCTCAACCTGCATCTGGGCGGCGGCACCCCGGCGGCCTACCTGCGCGACTCATCCGGCACGCTGCACGCCTGCGCGGTGACGGTCGTGTCGCGATTCGAGCTCACCCTCACCGTACCGGCGTCAGTGGCGCCCGGCAGCTACGACCTCCTGGTCTCCAACGGCCACGGCGGTCATCACGGCTACTCCGAGAGACTCACCGTCCAGGTCACCGCTCCTGCCGCGGCACCGACGGGGTCGATCGACGTGGTCATCGATCACGGCGCCGATCCCACCGGCACCGCCGATTCCACCGCCGCGATCCAGGCGGCCCTCGACGCAGCCGCCACGACCGCGGGCGGTGCGGTCGTCTCGATCCCGGCCGGCCACTACGCGGTCTCCGGCCGCATGACGTTCCCGGCGACCTCCAACCCGATCCACCTCGTCGGGGACGGGCAGGGCAGTACGACGGTCCGGATGAGCGACGCTTCGGCCTTCGGTGCCGACTTTCCCCTCGAGACGCCCGATGACGTCTACGGCGTCGGCCCCACGGACCAGAAGTCCCTGTTCTATCTGGACGCCGCCAATGGCGCGGTCGTCATCCGCGACCTGAGCATCGACGCCAACGACAGGCGCGCCGTCGGGATCGGTGTCAACCGACGGCACAACGTCACCATCCAGCGGACGACCGTCGTCTGCAACGACTACCCCGCCGACGTGTGGCTACGGACCGGCGCCAACGGCATCTTCGCCTACGGCTGCCGGAACCTGCGAGTACTCGAGTGCGAGATCGACAGCAACAACGGCGTGGTGCTGGGCGCGGTACTCGACGTCGAGATCGCCGACTGCGCTCTCCGCGCGTGCTTCCCACGGGTCAACGGCGAGCCCAACCACCCGCAACCCGACGCAGACAACACCGCGATCAAGATCGCCGGGAGCCGGCGGATCGCGGTGCGCCGCAACGATTTCCAGCGTTCGTCGGCGACGTTCTACTACGCGCGCGGAGTCGGTGCCGGCGGTTCGAAGCTGGCCGCCTTCTCCTACGGCCCGGACGAAGCGTGTGGGCTGGAGGACGTGATCGTCGCCCACAACACCCTCGATGGTGCCGGTGAACCCCACGGCAACAACGGCGAGGCCTTCGTGGGCGACACCTTCACCACCAAGCCCGGTGAACGCGTCCAACTCCACGTCACCGGCGCAACCCCGACAACCGTCACGGTTCCTACCGGCACCTTCGACACCGCCGGTTCCTTCGACGTCATCGGTGCCCACGTGTTCGTCCTCTCGGGGACCGGCGAGGGTCAGGTACGGCGCGTCCAGTCACACACCACCGACACCGTCACCGTCGCCGAGCCGTGGTCGGTCGTCCCCGACTCCACCTCGATCATCACGGTCGTGATCGCGCACGTGCGGCAGCTCTACGTGCACAACACCGTGACCACCTGCCCGAAATATCTGGGCAACTACGGCCCGTCCTACTACTCGGTCTGCGCCGAGAACACCTTCGACGGGGACGGGGCGTTTCCCAGCGGATCGACCGGCCTCGACCAAGGCGTCGGCGGAGCGGCAGCCCTGCGCGGCACCGCTCCGTCGTTCGACTACAAGATCCAGTTCTACAACGAGGTGAGCGACAACGACATCAACACCGGCCGGGTCTTCTACAGCTACACCAACACCGCCGGTGCCTCGACCACTCCGGCAGGTCCGATCGTGCGGTCCAACGCCTTGGTCCGCAACACCGTCACCAACAGCCCCGAGGCAGCCAAACTGTTCACGACCACGGCCGCCGCGGCAGCACCATGGGGGCGATACAACCTGTCAGCGCTCAACCTCGGCGTGGGCTCCTCGACCAGCACCGTGATCGGCGCCGGGTTCGACACCACGTACTACCAGGGTCCCGCTACCGGCCTCGCGGACGCGGGGTCCGGCACGGTCCTCCTGTGACCAGCAGGTCGTCTCGGCGCCACCACCACCCCTAACTGAAGGAGAAGGTCATGACCGCAGCCGACCCGGCCCGCCTCGACGAGTTCCGCCGGCAGCGCTTCGGGATGTTCATCCACTGGGGTGTCTACGCCCTGCCCGCTCGGCACGAGTGGGTGCGCAACCGCGAACGGCTCAGCCGCGAGGAGTACCAGCCCTACCTCGACCGCTTCGACCCCGACCTGTTCGACCCGACACTCTGGGCCCGCGCCGCGCACGACGCCGGGATGCGGTACCTGGTGCTCACCACCAAGCACCACGACGGCTTCTGCCTGTGGGACTCCGAGCTCACCGACTACTCGGTGCGCTCGACGCCGTGGGGCAAGGACCTCGTCGGGCCCATCACCGACGCGTTCCGCCGCGAGGGCCTGGGCGTCGGGTTCTACCACTCGCTGCTGGACTGGCAGCAGCCCGACTTCCCGCTAGACGCCCTGCACCCGGACTTCGAACGCGACGGCGTCGAG
>NZ_QVAI01000032.1 GCF_003427025.1 Jiangella endophytica | reverse complement strand
ATCATCCGGAGGTCCGAGACAGCAGCAGTGCCTCCCCCTGGCCGCCGCCACCGCACAACGCGACCGCCGCACGGCCCGAACCGCGCCGGGCGAGCTCGAGAGCGGCGTGCCCGGCCAGCCGTGCACCGGAAGCGCCGATCGGATGGCCCAGAGCGATCGCGCCACCGTGGATGTTCGTACGCTCCAGCGGATAGTCGAGATCGCGCAGCGACTGCACGACGACGGACGCGAACGCCTCGTTGATCTCGACGAGGTCGAGGTCGGACCGGCTCCACCCGGCGCGGTCCAGCACCGCCTGGATGGCCCGAGCCGGCTGGGAGTGCAGCGCGGTGTCCGGCCCGGCGACCTGACCGGCCGCGTCTACCGCGGCCAGCCAGTCCAGGCCCTGCTCACGGGCGAAGGCGCCGCTGGCGACGACGACCGCCGCCGCACCGTCGGTCAGCGGCGACGCGTTCCCTGCCGTGATGGTGCCGCCCGCGGCGAACGCGGGACGCAACCGCGCCAGCGACTCCAGGCTCGCATCGGGCCGGATGCCCTCGTCGGACGTCACCGCGGCCGTGCGACCGCGACCCGCGGGCGCCTCGACGGCGGCGATCTCCTCGGCGAACACGCCCTTCTCGGCGGCCTCGGCCGCCCGCTGATGGCTCGCGACGGCGACCTCGTCCTGTTCGGCGCGGCCGATCCCTCGCTCGGCGTTGCCACGTTCCGTCGACGAGCCCATCGACTCTCCGTCGAAGGCGTCGGTGAGGCCGTCGTGCGCGACGGAGTCCAGTGTGGTGACGTGCCCGTAGGTCCAGCCCGCCCGTGCCCCCGGCAGCAGGTACGGCCCGCGGCTCATCGACTCCTGGCCGCCGGCCACGACGACGGTGGCCTCGTCGAGCCGGATCGCCCGGGCGGCCTCGACGATCGCGCTGAGCCCGCTCAAGCAGACCTTGTTGACCGTCTGCGCGGGCACGGACAGCGGCAGCCCCGCCTGGGCGGCGGCCTGGCGCGCGGGATTCTGCCCAGCGCCGGCCTGCACCACCTGGCCCATGATCACCTGGTCGACCTCGTCGTGCCGCAGCCCGCTGCGCTCGACGGCGGACCGGATCGCCACCGCTCCCAACTGCACCGCGCTCAGCCCTGACAACGACCCGCCCAGCCGGCCCATCGGCGTACGAGCGAATGACAGCAGCACCACTTCGGGCAGCCGGTTCACGGGGTCTCCTCTCCAGTCCCGCCCAGGAAACGGGCCATGTGCGCGCGGGCGATCTCGGACCCGAACAGCCGGGCGGACAGGTCGACCATCGCCGGCTGGTGGTCGTCGAGGTAGCGCAGCGCCTCGGTGTTGAGCAGTCGCTTGGTCTCCCGCAGCCCCTGCGGTTCCGCCGCGACAAGGTCGCCGACGACACCGTCGACGGCTTCGTCCAGCTCCGAGCCCGGTACGGCGAGCGTGATCAGGCCGCTGTCGACGGCGAACCTGCCGTCGAACGGACCGGCGGTGAGGAAGGTGAGGCCGGCCGTACGTGGTGTCATGCGAGGCAGCACGGTCAGCGAGATCACGGCCGGCGCGAGCCCGAGCCGGGCCTCAGTGAAGGCGTACGTGACGTCGTCGGCCGCGACGGCCACGTCACAGGCCGCGACGATCCCGATGCCTCCAGCGCGGACCGGTCCGTGCACTCGGGCGACGACGGGCAACGGCAACGTCAGGATCGTGCGCAGCGTGCCGGCGAGGTCCCGGGCGGAGGTCGCCATTCCGTCGCGGTGCGCCTCGGCGAGATCGGCGCCGGAGCAGAACACCGGCCCGTCGGCCTGGATGACGACGGCGCGCACGTCGTCCTCGGCGGATCGGAGCAGGGCTGAGCGCAGCTCGTCGAGAAGCCGCGCCGACAGCGCGTTGCGGTTGCGGTCGGAGTCGAGCGTCACGCGGGCATGGGCGCGGCCGTCGCCTCCGACGCGTTCATAGCGGACCAGGGCGTCCATCAGACCACCTCGGCGACGGGAGCGCCGGTCACGGACCGCAGCTCGCCGAGGGTCAGGCCCGGTGTGAGGCGGCGCGGCAGCAGGCCGGCCGGCCCGACATCGAACACCCCGAGATCGGTGATGATCCGGTCGACGACGCCCGCGCCGGTGAGCGGCAGGGTGCAGGTCTCGACGATCTTGGGGCTGCCGTCCTTGGCGACGTGCTCGGTGACGACGACGACGCGTTTGGCACCGCTCACCAGGTCCATGGCGCCACCCATGCCCTTGACGAGCTTGCCGGGGACGGTCCAGTTGGCGAGGTCGCCGTTGGCGGCCACCTGCAGGGCCCCGAGGACCGCGAGGTCGACGTGGCCGCCGCGGATCATCGCGAAGCTCGTGGCCGAGTCGAAATAGGACGCTCCCGGCAGCGCGGTGACCGTCTGCTTGCCCGCATTGATCAAATCCGGGTCCTCCTCGCCGTCCTCCGGGAACGGCCCGATGCCCAGCAGCCCGTTCTCGCTGTGCAGCATGACGTTCACCCCGGGCGGGAGGTGGTTGGCGACCAGCGTCGGGATGCCGATGCCCAGGTTGACGTAGTCGCCGTCGTGCAGCTCCTCCGCGGCGATGGCGGCCATCTCGTCGCGCGTCCACGCCACGTCAGGCTCCGATCCGCGAGGCGGGCCGGACGGTGCGCTGCTCGATGTCCTTCGGCCGGTCGAGGGCGCGCACCAGGCGGTTGACGTGGATCCCGGGGGTCATCACGTCGTCTGGGTCGAGATGGCCGTCGACCACCTCCTCGGCCTCCGCGACACAGACCCGGCCGCAGGTGGCGACAAGCGGGTTGAAGTTGCGCGCGGTGTACCGGTAGCGCAGGTTCCCCTCGCGGTCGGCGACCCGGGCGTGGACCAGTGCGAGGTCGGCGACGATGCCACGCTCCAAGACGTGGGTGCGTCCGTCGAAGACCTCCATCGGTTTGCCCTCGGCCACCGGGGTACCGACACCCGTGCGTGTATAGAAGCCGGCGATACCGGCGCCCCCGGCGCGCAGCCGCTCCGCGAGCGTGCCCTGCGGCGAGAACTCCACCTCGAGCGCGCCGTCGAGGTACTGCTGCGCGAACAGCCGGTTCTCACCGACGTACGAGGCGACGACCTTGGCGACCTGACCGTTCTCCAGCAGCAGGCCGAGCCCCTTGCCGTCGACCCCCATGTTGTTGGAGATCAGGGTCAGTTCCCGTACCCCTGAGTCGCGAACGGCCTCGATCAGGTCGCGAGGGATCCCGCACAGCCCGAACCCGCCGACCGCGATCGTCAACCCGTCTCGCAGGACTCCAGCGAGGGCCTCCCCCGCGCTCGTCCGCAGCTTCTCCATCGAGTCTCCAGTCGTTTCACGCCCGCTGAGCGGTCCATCAGATCCGGGACCCGTTCCTACCCTGACGTGCCAGGAGACCGTCAAGAGCGGCGTTGATTCCTTCCGTACAACGGGAGCGGCAAACCCAGACGTCCGCTCAGTGGACGTTAGGCTGGGCCGCGTGACCGAGCCGCCGAGCGTCATCGGGCGGGCCGCCCAGGTGCTGCGCGCACTGTCCCAGCGCGGCGCCGAGGGCGACACCACGACCGCCCTCGCCCGTCAGGTCGGCCTGCCGCGGACGACCACCCATCGGCTGCTGGAGGCACTGTTCGCCGAAGGCCTCGCCGACCGCGATCCGCGGTCCGGCCGGTGGCATCTCGGGCCGGAGCTCTACGTCCTCGGCATGGCCGCCAGCCAGCGCTACGACCTCACCAACGAGGCACGGCTGAGTCTGCGCCGTCTGGCCCGCGAGACCGGCGAGAGCGCGTTCTTCTCGGTGCGCCGCGGCGACGAGACCGTCGTGCTGCTGCGCGAGGACGGCGACTTCCCGATCCGCTCCTATGTGCTGTACGAGGGCGCCCGCTTCCCGCTCGGCGTCGTCTCCGCCGGCCTCGTCGTGCTCGCCTACCTGTCCGACCGGGAGATCGACGAGTACCTCGCGCGCACCGACCTCCAGAGCCGCTGGGGCGTGTCGCACTCCGAAGCCGCGATCCGGGACAGACTGGCCGCGACCCGGGCCGACGGCTGGTCGCTGAACCCGGGCCTGATCGTGGAGGGGTCATGGGGCATGGCCGCCGCCGTGTTCGACGCCGCCGTCTCACCCGGCTGGGCGCTCACCATCACCGGCATCGAGTCCCGGTTCCGCCCCGAGCGGCAGCCGGTGCTGGGCCGTCTGCTGCTCGAGGAGGCGCACCGCCTCACCCGGCTGGTCGCCTGACGGCGGTCCGGTCAGCGCTGGCCGCAGACTTGGAGTGACTGGCCGTCAACGACCATGTCGAACAATTCCACGCACTCGTTGACACCGTCAACACCTCCGTGAAACATTGGGGCGACCTCACAGCCGTCACCGTCATGGAGGTCCCTGCGCATGGCCGACGCCCTCGCCCGCACCGCCGTCCCGCACCCCACGGACCAGTTCATCGGCAGCACCTGGGTCACCGCCCGCGGAACCAGCACGGTCGACGTCGTCCATGCGGCGACGGAGGAGCTGGTCGCGCGACTCCCCGCCACGACCATCGCCGAGGCCGACGCCGCGGTCGCCGCGGCGAGGACGGCCTTCGACACCGGTGGTTGGGCGTCGATGACCGTGGTCGAACGCGCCCCGTACGTCGAACGGTTCCGGACGGCCTTCGACGCGCGCGGCGCCGAGATCAACGCGGCCTGGGGCGCCGAAGCGGGCATGCCCGTCGTCGTGGCGAACGCGTTCAGCTCGATGTGCGCCGTCATCGGCGACGACTCGATCGCCACCGCCAAGTCGATCGCGCTCTCCGACGTCCGCGACACCCCGGTCGGCAGCGTCAAGGTGATCCGCGAACCCGTCGGCACGGTCCTGGCGATCCTCACCTACAACGGCCCGGGGACCGAGATCGCGTTCGGCGTACTGCCCGCCCTGCTGATGGGCAACACCGTCGTCGTCAAGCTGCCGCCGGAGAACCGGCTGGTCGGCCAGTTCATCGCCGACGCCTTCGCAGAGGCGGGCTTCCCTGCCGGAGTCGTCAGCCTGCTGACCGCCGACGTCGAGGTGAGCAAGCACCTGGTGGCACATCCGGACGTCGACCTCGTCCACTTCACGGGCGGCACCGAGATCGGCGCCGACGTCGCCGCGGTGTGCGCCAAACGCATTGCGCGGACCGTGCTCGAACTGGGCGGCAAGGCCGCCGCGATCGTGGCCGACGACGCGGACCTGGACACCGTGGTCCCGTCTCTCGTCGCCGGGATGACGACCTACCAGGGCCAACTGTGCGTCGCGTTCACTCGGATCCTCGTCTCCCGCGCGCGTCATGACGAGCTCGTGGAGCGGCTGGTGGCGGCACTGGGCGAGATCACGATCGGCGACCCGGCGGACCCGTCGGTCACCTTCGGGCCGATGCCGAGTGCCCGCATCCGGGACCGCGCCGAGGGCTACGTCGCACGGGCGGTGGCGGCCGGTGCCCGCATCGCCCATGGCGGGAAGCGGCCGGCGGGGCTGGACAAGGGGTTCTTCCTCGAACCGACACTCCTGGTCGACGTCACCAACGACATGGAGGTGGCCCAGAACGAGATCTTCGGGCCGGTGTACTCGGTGATCGCCTACGACGACGTCGACGACGCCATCCGCATCGCCAATGACACGAGGTACGGGCTCGCGTCGGCCGTCTACACCCGCGACGACGAGCTGGCATGGGAGGTCGCCGGCCGGATCCGGGTCGGCGCCTTCGCGATCAACGGCAACTTCCCGGTGCTCTGCGCTCCGTACGGCGGTGTGAAGAAGTCCGGCTACGGACGGGTGGCCGGACCCGAGGGCATGTACGAGCTCACCAGCATCAAGCAGATCGTCCTGCCGGCGCACCAGCCCGCCTGAGCGGCGGCCGAGAAGGGAGTTGACATGAAGAGTCGCGCGGCGGTGCTCCGTGAGGCGCCCGGCACGTGGAAGATCGAAGAGGTCGAGGTGGCGGACCCTGGCCCCAAGGAGGTCCAGGTCAAGCTCGCCGCCGCGGGCCTGTGTCACTCGGACGACCACATCACGACCGGCGACCTGCCGCTCGGCCACTACCCGGTCGTCGGCGGACACGAGGGTGCCGGCGTCGTCACCGCGGTCGGGCCGGGCGTCACCGACTACCGGGTCGGCGATCACGTCACCATGCTCTGCGACGCCGGCTGTGGCATCTGCAAGTGGTGCGCCATGGGCGCGCAGAACCTGTGCGACCTCAACGCCGAACTGCTCGGCGGCGCCGCGCCGGAGGACCCGTCGCGGTACCGGATCCACATCGGCGACGAGGCGATCGGCCAGTTCGTCGCGGTGTCGACGTTCTCGGAGTACACCACGGTCTCGCTGCCGTCGGTCATGAAGCTGCCCGACGACATCCCCCTCGAGCTGGCAGCCCTGATCAGCTGCGGGGTCACCACCGGCTGGGGCGCCGCGGTGAACTCCATCCACGCCGAGCCCAGCCAGACGGTCATCGTCGCCGGTATCGGCGGCGTGGGGATCAACGCCGTCCAAGGCGCCTCGCACGCCGGCGCGTCGACGATCATCGCCGTCGACCCGGTCGAGTTCAAGCGCGAGCGTGCGCTCGCCCTCGGAGCCACGCATGCCTTCGCCACCCTCGAGGAGGCCGGCGCCCACGCCCGCGGCGTCACCAACGGCCAGGGCGCCGACGGCACCGTCGTGACCATCGGCGTCGTCGAGCCGGCCCACGTGGCAGAGGCGTTCGCGACCATACGCAAGGGCGGCGCGGTCGCCGTCACCGGACTCGGCCGCCTCCTCGACACGACGCCGCTGCCGGTGTCGCTGGCCGAGCTGACCTTCTACCAGAAGCGCCTCGTCGGCTCGCTGTACGGCAACGCGTCGCCGCGCTACACCATCCTGCGGCTGATCGACCTGTGGCGGTCCGGTCAGCTCGAACTCGAGGAGCTGATCACCACCCGCTACACCCTCGACCAGGTCAACGACGGCTACGCCGACCTGCACGCGGGCAAGAACCTGCGCGGCGTGATCCTGTTCGACTGACCTCAGGAGCCCGTTGCCGGTCGCGTCGTCACGGCACCGACCTGGGTCCCCAACCCGCCGTCTCCGACGCGATCGGCAACGTCCAGAACGCCGCCAGCGGCAGCACCGCCACGAGCCCGAACATCCAGCCGTACCCGCCCGTGCGCAGCACCACCTCCAGCGCCGACGGCGCCATGGACGACACGACGAGCTGCCCGGTGCTGTGCACGCCGATCGCCCGGCCGCCCCAGCGGTCGCCACCCGCCTCGGCGACGGCGGTGACGCCGAGACCGTTGTCGGCCAGCGTCACGAGCGACGCGGCCACCAGCAGGCCGATACCCAGCTCCGTCTCGCCCAGCAGGCCGAGCGCGGCCATGACCACGGCGGAGGCCACCGCTACGAAACGCATCGGCCGCAGCCGGCTGCCCACCCGATCCGACCAGGCCCCCGCCGAAGCACGGACCACCGCGCCGGCCACCTGGCAGCCGGCCACGAGACCGCCGGCCCGCGCCGGTGACCACGACCACGTCTCGATCAGCCAGAGGACCGCGAACGTCCAGATCGCGATCTGCGGGACCATCATCATCGCCGACGACAGGTGCAGGCGCGGCAGCGACCGGTCACGTCTGTACGGGTTCGCCGGCGACGACCGGACCGTGTCGTCGCCGGCGGCTGCGCGCGGCGGATCCACGACGGCGACCGCGCAGAGCACGGCGGTCAATAGGCACACAGCGGCCGGAACGGCGAGCGCCGCCCTTGTGCCGTGCGCCGCGGCCAGCGCCGGGACGACGGCGGCGGCCGCGGCGATGCCCAGCGGCTGAGACCCCTGCCGGATCCCCATCGCGAGCCCGCGCCGCCGTGGCGGGAACCAGAAGGCGACCACCCGCCCGCTCGCGGAGTTGACGCAGGACGCACCGAGCCCGACGACCACGAGCGCCGCTCCCAGCTCCGGTACCGTCTCCGCGGCGAGCGCCACCAGCCAGCCCAGGACGGTGAGCGCGAAGCCCGCGGCGAGGACGCGCCGTTCGCCGAACCGGTCGACGAGGACACCCCAGCCGAAGATCGCCAGCAGCGACCCGAAGCGCGGAGCGGCCGCGACCAGCGTCGCGGCCGCGAGGCCCACGCCGTCGCGCAGATGCAGCTGAGGGATCAGGAACATCGGCGCGTATACGGCCAAGGTGCCGGCGAACTGCGCCTCGATCCCCACCGCGAGCATAAGCCAGGGGCTCGGCCGCGCGGCCCGGGACCTCACGTCAGCTGCCCGACACCCGCTGGCTCCTCCCGGCCCAGTACGGCTCGCGCAGTTCGCGCCGCAGGATCTTGCCCACCGCGCTCTTCGGCAGCGGGTCGGCCGTGATGACCACCTCGGCAGGCTTCTTGTACGACCCGAGCTTGCGGCGGCACAGCTCGATGATCTCCTCGGCGGTGACCAACGCCTGATCCGTCACCGTGCAGACCGCCGCCGGTGCCTCGCCCCACGTCTCGTGCGGCACCGCGAAGACGGCGACCTCGATGATCTCGGGATGGCTCGCGATGGCGTTCTCCAGCTCGGCCGGGTAGATGTTGAAGCCGCCGGAGATGATCATGTCGCTGGCGCGGTCCAACAGGTAGAGGAAGCCGTTCTCGTCGATGCGGCCGATGTCGCCGGTGTGCACCCAGCCGTCGCGGAGCTTCTCCTCAGTGGCCGCGGGGTCCTTCCAGTATTCGAGCAGTTGCCCGTCCGTCTGTGCGACGATCTCGCCCTCACCGCCCGGCGCAACATCCTCACCGGTCGCCGGGTCGACGATGCGGACCATCGCGAAAGCGTACGGGCGACCGGCCGAACGCAGCGGCTGCGAGCCGGGCAGGTCTGCGAACCACTCCTGGGGCGTGATGGAGGTGATCGGGTAGCACTCGGTCTGGCCGTAGCCGCTGTAGAGCACGTCGCCGAAGGCCTTGCGGCCGGCCCGTGCCGTCGTCTCGCTGACGGGCGCACCAGCGACCAGGAACCCCTTGATCGACGACCAGTCGCGGTCGCTCGCCCCGGGCACACGCGCCAGCATGCCGAGGAGGGTCGGCACGCACCACATGTAGGACGTGCGCTCCCTCTCCATGATCTCCAGCGTCACCGGCGGGTCGACCTTGTTCAGCATGTAGTTGCGGCCGCCGCCGATCCACGTCGGGGTGAAGAAGTAGCCGGACCCGTGCGAGATCGGCGAGGCGCACATGTTGGTGTCGCCCACCTGCACCGGAGGGAACTGGTACATCCAGTCACGGCAGTACGCGAGCCACGTCCGGTGCGTGTACGCGACGCCCTTGGACCGGCCGGTCGTGCCCGCGGTGTGCCGAATGACGTAGATGTCGTCCGCCGAGACCCGCGGAGCCGGATCCACCGGCGACGCAGCCGCGAGAAGGTCCTCGTACGTCTCGTCGCGCACCAGGACTCGAGCGACTCCCGGCAGTTCCGCCAGGTCGGCCGGCAGCTCACCCGCGTAGTGCTCGGCGACCACCACGACCTTGCAGTCGGTGTTGGTGATCATGTGGACGTGCGCTTCGGTCGAGTTCCGCGCATAGAGCGGCACCCGCACGATGTTCGCGGCGGTGCAGGCGAGGTAGAAGTCGGCGGCGCCCAGCGAGTTGTCCTCGAGGACGGCGACCCGGTCGCCCGGTTCGACCCCGTGCTCGCGCAGCACGTTCGCGAGCCGCAACCCGCGCTCCCACGCCTGCGCGAAGGTCAGCCGCACGTCCTCGGTGGCGATGGCCTCATGGTCGGGCCAGGTCTCGACGGCGCGCAGGAACAGCGATCTGACATCCACCCTCTACTCCCTTCGAGGTCCTTCCCGATACTTGCGGCCGTGCTCGTCCAGGGCGGGCGCCGTCCCGGGCGGGTTCGGCATCCGGCCCGTCAGGCCCCCGGCGGCGCCCGGGCGCCGGACGAGGCTCCAGCAGGTGTCCACCGCGGCGAGCGCGTCCTGGAGCTCGTCGGCCGTCATCGACGCCACCGTCTTCGCCAGGAACTCGACGATCTCGTCGTGGCGCTCGAGCCGCTCGTCGTAGCTGAGCGACGCCCAGTCCGGACGTCCGAACGCCGTGATCGCGTTCGCCCACAGCCGCTGCTCCATCGGCGCGATCCCGAGGACGAGGCGTTCACCGTCCTTGGTCTCGTAGTGCCCGTAGTGGGCGTTCTGGAGGACGTCCACGAAGCGCCACCATTCGGTGCCGCCCAGTGCGTCCACCCAATCGGCCAGCGTGCCGGTGATGGACACGTCGAGGTGGGCGCCGTGGCCGGTGCGGGCGGCCCGCAGCAGTTCGGCGAGGATGCGCGTCGCCGCGGCACTGGAGCCGGCCAGGTCGCCCACCGGCATCCCCTTGCTGGTCAGCATCTCGGCCGCGCCGCTCTCCGCCACGTAGTTGATGTCGTGACCGGCCCGGCCGCGCAACAGCGAGTCGCGGCCGTAGCCCGACAGCGAGCAGTAGACGACGCGCGGGTTGCGCGCCGAGACCGCGGCATAACCAACGCCGAGCCGATCGGCCACGCCCGGCCGCCAGCCCTCGACCACGACGTCGGCCTCGGCCAGCAGGTCCAGCGCCAGGGCGAGCTCCGGCGGCTGCTTCAGGTCGACCGCCACGCTCTCCTTCCCTTCGGCGAGGAAGGCGTGCGCCGCAGGTGCCATCAGACGCAGCGAGTCCCCGGCCGGCGGCTCGAGATGCAGCACCGACGCGCCCAGCCGCCGCAGGATCTGGCTGGCGAACGGGCCCGGCAGCGTCACGCTGAGGTCGACCACGCGCACGCCTTCGAGCGGGCGGTCCGGGTGGTCGTGGGACGGTGTGTCGTTCACGTGGCGACTCCGGGTCGTCGGGCGATGGGTCACTCGGCCGTCATGCCGCCGTCGACGGTGAGCAGCGTTCCGTTGACGTAGCTCGCATCGTCGGACAGCAGGAAGCAGATGGCGGCTGCCAGTTCAGACGGGTCCGCCACCCGGTTCAGCAGGACCTGAGATCCCACGATACGAAGCGCCTCGGCCTCGGTGCCGGCCGCTTTCAGGTAGTGCTCGCGGGTCATTCCGGTCAGCGTCGGGCCTGGCGAGACGGCGTTGACGCGCACGTGCGGCGCGAGCTCGAGCGCGAGGTGCTGGGTGAGCGGCAGGATCGCGCCCTTGCTGGCGGCGTAGAGGCTGCGGTTGGCGCGGGCCACGAACGCGACGACCGACGAGGTGTTCACGATGGCACCGCCCCGGCGGTCCTTCATCGCCTGGCCCACGGCGCGGCACATGAGATAGGTGCCGACCACGTTGACCGACAGATGTCGCTCCAGGTCGGCCGCGGAAGCGCTCATCGCCTCGCCAGCGATGAGGACCGCCGCGCCGTTGTAGAGGGCGTCGATCGTGCCGAACGCGTCGGTGGCGGCGGCGACGACCGCCGCGACGTCCTCTTCCGACGCCACGTCGACCGGCACGGCGATCGCGGTAGCGCCGATCTCGGCGGCGACGTGGTCCAGCCCGGCCTTGTTCCGGTCGACGAGCACGACTCTGCCGCCGTCGGCGGCGAACCGGCGAGCCACCGCGGCACCGATGCCCGAGGCGGCGCCCGTGCACACCAGCACCTTGTCCTGGAATCTCATGCTCGCTCCGTTCTCATGTCGTGCCGGTGAGATCCACGTAGACCGACTTGTATTCGGTGAAGTGGTTCAGCCACGCCTCTCCGTGCTCGCGGCCGAGCCCGGACAGGCCGTACCCGCCGCTGGGCGCGGAGCGGTCGAGGACGCCGTAGGTGTTGACCCAGACCGTGCCCGCCCGCAACTCCCGGGCGACCCGGTGGGCGCGGGCCACGTCGCGGGTCCACACGCCGGCGGCCAGGCCGTACGGCGTGGCGTTGGCGAGCTCCACGGCCTCGGCCTCGTCGTCGAACTCCATGACGCCGATCACCGGGCCGAACACCTCTTCCCGCATGACCGTCATGTCGTTGGTGACCGAGGTGAGCAGTGTCGGCGGCACGAAGTACCCAGGCCCGTCCGGCGTCGACCCGGAGAAGACGGTCTCGGCCCCCTCGCTCAGCGCGCCGTCGACGTATCCGGTCACCCGCTCCTGCTGGCGCTGGGAGACGACCGGGCCGAGATCGGTGTCGGGCGAGATGCCGGCTCCCACCCTGGTGCCGGCCAGCAGCCGGCTCGCCTCCTCGAGGAACGCCGCCGCGACCGACCGGTGCACCAGGACCCTCGACCCGGTGAAGCAGACCTGGGCGGCGTTGGAGCGCATCTGCCGCACCGTGGACGCCGCGGCCGTCGCCACGTCGGCGTCGGCGAAGACCAGGAACGGGCTCTTGCCGCCCAGTTCGAGCACGACCTCCTTGAGGCCGGCGTTGGCGCGTCGATGGATGTCCTGGCCCACCGGGACCGAGCCCGTGAACGTCACCAGAGCGGTCCGCGGATGCTCGACAAGAGCCGGGCCGAGCACGGAGCCCACCCCGTTCACGACGTTGACGACCCCGGGCGGGATGCCGGCCTCGACGGCGAGCTTCGCGAACCACAGGGTGGACAGGGGCGCCTGTTCTGCGGGCTTGAGCACGACGGTGTTGCCGGCCGCCAGCGCCGGCCCGGTCTTGCTCGCCGCGATGACCAGCGGCGAGTTCCAGGCGCCGATGCCCACGACCACCCCCACGGGGTCGCGGTCCGTGTAGCCGAGCAGTCCGTCGCCGACCGGGTTGACCGTGCCGAAGATCTTGGTGCACCAGCCGGCGTAATACCGCAGCGTCCGTGCGGCGGCCGCGGGGTTGACCGGGGTCTGGCCGATCGGCGTACCGACGTCGATGGTGTCGATCTGTGCGAGCAGCGCCGCGTCGCGGTCGATGAGGTCGGCCAGCCGCCACAGCAGCTCCGCGCGTCGCGCCGGAGTGAGGCCCGTCCACCGCCGCTCCCGCCATGCGGCCCAGGCCGAGGCGACCGCGTCCGCCACGTCGCGCTCGTCGCCGTCTGGTACCTCGGCGATGACCTCACCGGTGGCGGGGTCGACGACGGGCATCGTCCGTCCGCCCCGCGCCGTGACCGGTCGCCCGTCGATCAGCATGCCGTGCGGCTCGGTCAGGAACTCCCGGACCTCACGGGCCAGCGTGGCCGGAGCGGCGGTGGTCACGGGCGGCCACCTCCACCCGTCCGCGACGGCAGCCGGACGACCGCGCGGCCGGTCACGTTCTTCTCCCGCCGCTGCGTCTCGCCCCAGCACTCGATCTCCACGGCGCGGTGGCCGTCTTGGTCGAACTTGGCCCGGACCACGCCCGAGCACCAGGTCGTGTCGCCCACCAGGTTCGGCTGGTGCAGGCGCACGTCGAGCTCGGCCACCCACGAGTCGTCGCCGGCCCAGTTCGTCACCAGGTGTCCCATCCAGTTGGCGCGCATCCAGCCCTGGTCATAGGCACCGGGCATACCCACCTCGTGGGCGATCTCGTCGTCGAAGTGCCCGGCCGCCGGATGCACCGGGATGCCGGTCGACGGGCTGACGTAGACGTTGGCCGGGTGCCGCTCCCGCTCCTGGAAGGCCAGCTTCAGCGGCGGGTAGGTGTTCCGGCGCCCGACGTAGAACGCCATGATGTCGACCAGCGTCAGCGGCCCCTTGACGACCGTGGGCAGGACGTCGCCGACACTGACGTCCTCCCAGTAGCGCGGCTCGGCCCCGCGCCGTTCCTCGGCGAGATAGGCCTTGCGGATCTCCTCGATCTCCTCCGGCGTCCACTGCCGCCGGCCCTCGGCTTGGCGCTGCTCGAACCCGACCATCCCCTTGCCGCTGGTCCTGCGCGGGATGCGCAGCACGTCGGCCTCGGCGCGCGAGACCAGCTCGCCGCGCTGGTTGTGGTACAGGATCTCGCCGGTCTGCACCACCAGGCGACGAGCGCGGGAACCGGACCGCTCGACGACGTCGGTCAGGCGGGCCCGCGCCGTGATCCGGTCCCCGACGCGGACCGGCAGGAAGTGCCGCCAGCGCGTGCCGCCGTAGATCCATTGCACGCCCCGCAGCCCAGGCGCGACGATGGTGCTGTCGACGGTGTAGAGGAAGGTCGGTGGCGCGATGATGCCGCCCCACGGCGAGCGCCGGGCGTATTCCTCGTCGCTCCAGAGCGGATTGTCGTCGCCGACCGAGTACATCGCCCAACGGCGGATGTCGATGGGCGCGAGATCCTCGGCGAACGACGGCCAGTGCACGTCGCGCCGAAGCCAGACACCGATCAGCGACCGGGTGTGCTCGAGCATCTCCTCGCTGATGTCAGCCGCCTTCGGCACCGGGTTCGCGCTCATGCGTCGCTCCCCCGCATCAGCCGCACCGGCGCGTACGTCAGCACCTCGTCACCGTCCTGCTTGCGGACGCTGACCGTGCTCGCGACCACCCCGCGGCCGGGCTTGCTCGAGGCGCGCGACTCGGTCACCGTCACCACTGCGTGCAGTGTGTCGCCGACGAACACCGGCGCCGTGTGCTCCAGCACCCCCGTGCTGACGATGGCGATGCCCGTGCCCCGCATGAACCCGGTCTGGGCGAGGAGCCCCTCGGCGAAGCAGTAGGTGACCATGCCCGGCACCAGGCGTCCCGCGTAACCCTCGACCTCCTGGGCGAAGCGTGCGTCGGTGAAGAGCGGATTCACGATGCCGGCCCAGGTGATGAACGTGACCAGATCAGTCTCCGTCACCGTCCGGGTGGAGGTGCGAAACTGCATGCCCGCCGGCATCTCCTGCCAGGTGAGGCCCCGCCCGAGAAGATCCGGCTCGGTGGTGTTCGTCATCGCGGTGCTCCTGTCGTGGCGTCGTCGGCGACGTCGGGCTGTGGCCAGAACCGCGGCGGGCGCTTCTCGAAGAAGGCCTGCTGGGCCTCGCGAGCCTCCTCGCTCTGGCCGAACCCGGGATGGATGAGGTGGGCGGTGCGGCGCACGTCGCCTGCCATCTCGTCGATCTCCTGGTCGAAGACGGCCTTGAGGATCCGGACGCAAGTGGGGCTGCCGTCCAGCACGCGGTCGCACCACACGAGGACCTCGTCGTCCAGCCGGTCCAATGGCGCGACGGCGTTGACGAGGCCCCAGTCCAGCGCCTCCTGAGCGGAGATCCGCCGCCGGGTCAGCCACATCTCCCGGGCCCGCTTGGCGCCGATCACCCGCACCAGGTAGCGCACCATGTAGCCGTCGGCCGGGCTGCCGACGCGGGAACCGATCTGCCCGAACACCGCGTTTTCCGCCGCGATGGTCAGGTCGCAGGTATAGGCGAGGTGGTTGCCGCCGCCGATCGCGTAACCGCGTACCGCGGCGATCACCGGCTTGCTCGAGAATCGGACGACGTGGTTCGGCGGGACGTCGAAGAACCAGTCCGCGGGGCTCCGGTCGGCCTCCCAGGCCACGTCGCCGCCGCTGCTGAACGCTTTGTCGCCGGCGCCCTGCAGCACCACGACACCGACCGACGGATCGTGGTTGGCGTGATCGACGGCGACCATGAGCTCCTTCATCGTGTGCTTGGTGAAGGCGTTCATCCGGTCCGGCCGGTTGATGGTGAGCCGTGCCACCGAGCCACCGGTCGACCTGGTGCACCGTTCGTAGATGATGTCGCTGAAGTCGGGCGCCTTCGGGTCCGGCGCCCACGCGCTCCAACTGACCTCGGCCATCGCAAACTCCGATCCCTAGGTGGTGACGAACCCGCCGTTGACGGGCAGCGTCTGCCCGGTGATGAACCCCGCCTCCTCCGAGCAGAGGAAGGCCACGGCGGCGGCGATGTCCCGTGGGTGGCCGACCCGGCCGACCGGGTAGAGCTTCACGATCTTGGCCATCACCTCGGGCGGCCGGTCACGCGACTGCTGCATGCTCCCCGTGCCGATGTCGCCGTCAGACTCGGGTACCGTCATGGCCGGCGAGACCGCGTTGACGGTCACACCGTGCCGGCCCACCTCGTGAGAGAGGGACCGGGTCATGCCGAGGATGCCGCCCTTGGCGCCGCTGTAGGCGACCTGGCCACGCTGACCCGCCCGACCGGCCTCGGACGCGATGCTGACGACCCGGCCCCAGCCCCGTTCGACCATGCCCGGCACGACCAGCTGGGTGAGCAGCATCGGACCGAGCAGGTTCAACCGGATCTCCAGCTCGACCTCGGCCGGGTCCTTCTCGAGGAAACCGACGGTGTGCACCCAGCCCGCGTTGTTCACCAGGATGTCGACGGGGCTCGCGAGGCCGTCGACGGCCGTCCGAAGCGAGCCCGGGTCCAGCAGATCGGCGGCCACGGCGGACACCTCTCCATCGGCGTCGGCGGCCGTCTTCTCCGCCTGCTCCAGATCGCGGTCGAGGATGACCACCCGCGCGCCCTGCTCGGCCAGGCGCAGGGTGATGCCGCGTCCGATGTTGGACGCGCCCCCGGTGACGATCGCGGTTCTCCCGCGCAGGTCGATCATGATCCGTGCGAGGCGAAGTCGGACACGCCCCGGTCCATCGCGTCGGACATCGCCCGGTAGCGCTGCTGCTCGTAGAGCTCCAGCCACAGGGCGTCGGCCAGCGGCAGCTCCAGGCCCCGCCGGACGATCCGTTTCATCGTCGCGAGTGCGTGGCCGTCGGTCGCGGCCATTCCCCGGGCGAGCTCCATGGTGGCGCCGTCCAGGTCGCCTGCGGCCGCGCTCGTGGCCGCGAGGCCCCAGTCGACCGCCTCTGCGCCGGTCAGCCTCCGCCCGGTGAGCAACATGCCGAGGCCGCGAGCCAGACCGACTTTGCGCGGCAGCCGCTGGGAGCCGCCTCCGCCTGGGATCAGATTGCGCCGGATGTGCTCGTCGCCCAGCTGTGTGTCGTCGGCAACGGTCAGCAGGTCGCAGCACAGGGCGAGTTCCAGACCGCCGGCCAGCGCATAGCCGTGGAGCTGTCCGATCACGACCTGCGGGAGGGCCTCCAGGCCGTTGCAGAGTCGGTTGAGGTTGTCCTGGAACACCCCGTGCGCGGCGTGATCGGCCAAGGTGCCCTCGGCGAGCCACTTCAGGTCTGCGCCGGCGCAGAAGGCGCGGCCGCTGCCCTTGACCACGACGACCCTGAGCTCCGGTGTGGCAGCGCGGCACTCCTCCACGGCAGCGAGCAGGCGGATCACGAGGTCGCCATCGAGGGCGTTGAGCCGCTCGGGCCGGTTGAGGGTGAGGACCCGGATCCCCGGTTCGCTGTCGTCGACCAGCAGGACGTCGCTCATGACTTGCTCGGCAGGGCGGCGCTGCCCAGGAGCTCCCTGGCCAGGACGAATCGGTGGATGTCCGAGGGGCCCTCGACGACGCGAGCCACCCGCAGGTCGCGGAACCAGTGCTCGAGTGGCATCTCCTTGGCCAGGCCCATACCGCCCATGAGCTGCATCATCGAGTCGACGACCTCGAAGCAGGCCTCGGTCGCGTACAGCTTGGCGATGGACGACTCGATACGCGCGTTCGCACCGCTGTCGTGCTTCTTGGCCGCCTCCCACGTGAGCCAGCGGGCGGCCTTGAGCTTGACGTGCGCGTCGGCGAGCGCGAACTGCACGCCCTGGCGTTGCGCGAAGGGAAGGCCGAACGACTCACGGTTCTTGACGAATTCAGAGGCCAGTCGGACCGACTCCTCGCCGACGCCGATCGCGGTGACGGCGAAGTGCACCCGGAACTTGCCGAGGAAGTTCTGGGCGATCGCGAACCCTTGGCCCTCCTCGCCGATGAGGCGTTCGGCAGGGATCTCGACGTCGTCGAAGCTGACCTCGTTGGTCCAGAGGTCGCGGATCACCGGGATGGGGCGGACGGTCAGCCCGGGCGTGTCCTTGTCGACGATGAAGGCGCTGATGCCGTCGCGGCCCTTGTTCACATCCGTCCGCGCGTAGACCACGCCGTAGCGCGCCTTGTCGGCATGGGTGATCCACATCTTCTGGCCGTTCAGGACGTACGCGCCGCCCTTCCTGACCGCGGTGGTGCGAATGCTGCGCGCGGGGTCGGAGCCGCTGCCCTGTTCCGTGATGGCGGTGAAGGAGCGCCAGCCCTCTTCGAGGGTCGGGACGACGTACTCCTCGATCTGCTTCTTGCTCCCGCCGTACAGGATGGACGGCGGCGGGTAGCCGAACGCGCCGTTGCCGACGATCGGGAAGCTGAACGTGTGCTTGGCGGCCTGCTCGTCGACGATCGCCATGTCGAAGGCGCCGAGGCCTCCCCCGCCCAGTGCTGTCGGTGCCGCGAGGTTCCAGAATCCGGCGCTGCGCGCGAGCTTCTGGAGGTCGGCGACGTCCTGGTCCGGAAGGCAGCGCGCATCCGGCGGCAGCGCCTGCTCGCGCGGGCGGATCTCCTTCTGGACGAACTCACCCACTACCTGGGCCAGTTCGCGGATCTCGCCTCGAACCGTGAAGTCGTGCGACGACATGCCTCACCTCGCTGTTCTCATGGCGGTGCCGAAAAGTTAGCACGTGCGTTGACGAATTATCAACGTGATCGTTGACACTCTCGCCAGTCGTTCAGTACCTGGTCGTGGTCGGCGTCGAGCACTGGCGGGAGGTCCACCCGCTGGGGCGCTCCGCCGACCGTCACCGGGCTCATGACCACGGGGATCGCCGGTCCGTGCGCGAGATCCAGCGAACGCACGATCCCCCGTTGCTTCACCTGATCGGTCTCGAGGAGCCGATCCACTTCCAATGGCAGGCCGGCCGGAACCTCGTTCGCGAGGAGCAGGTCGACGACCTCCTTCGCCGTGCGCGGCAACGTGAAGCGTTCGACGAGGTCGCCGAGCTCGTCCCGGCGCCGCACGCGGTCGGTACCGACCAGGTAGGACTCGTCGCGTTCCAACTCGGGCAGGCCGATGAGCGGCCCGACCACCTGGCAGAATCGGCGCCAGACGCCATCGCTGCCGACCGCGATGCAGACCCAGCCGTCGGCCGCTCGATAGAGGCCGAACGGCGCGGTGGTCGCAGACAACCGAGGGGGCGGCACCGCGCCCTGCATACCGAACATGCTGATCGCCTTCTCGTTGAGGGCGACCATCGAGTCGAACATCGGCACGTCGACGACGCAGCCCACCCCGGTCGAGTCACGCTGACGCAAGCCGACGAGGGCGCCGAAGGCGGCATACGTGCTGGTGACCTGATCGGCGATCGGCAGACCGTTGTACGCCGGCCGGCCGTACTCGTCGGCGTTGCGGTCGAGCATCCCGGCCAGGCCCTGGACGAGGATGTCGAAGGCCGGCACGTCGGAGAACTCGCCCTCGCCGTTTTCCGGCAGTCCGAAGCCGGTGACGCTCACGTACACGAGCCGCGGGTTGAGCGCGGTCAGCGTCTGCGCATCGACCCGCCGCCGCCGCGCCGACCGCGGGCGCAGGTTCGTCCAGAACACGTCGGCGAGACCCACCAGCTCCTCGAACGCCGACCGGTCGTCCTTGCTGCCGTCCAGGTCCAGGCTGATCGAGCGTTTCCCGCGCATCATCCGCAGCGCGAAGTGGCTCCACGTCTGGTCGTCTCCTGCCGGGACGAGCGGCCGGCTGCGCCGCATGGCCTCCCCCGACGGCGTCTCCACCTTCACCACGTCGGCACCGTGCAGCGCCAGCAACATGGCGCCGTAGTTGCCGGCGAGGTAGTTGTCGACGCACAGCACACGCACGCCGTCGAGCGAGCCCGCGGTGGTCACGATGCCGCTCCTCGTCGTTCGATCAGGGAGTCGACGGCGACCGGCTCGCCGGACGCGAGGACCAGCAGGGGGTTGAGCTCGAGTACCTGTGGCGGATCGATCAGCCGGGCGTAGCGGTCGCCGAGCGCGACAAGACGATCGGCGAGCTTCTCCAGGTCGACGGCCGGCCGTCCGCGATAGCCGGCCAGCACGCGTTCGAGGCGTGTCCCCCGGATCGCGGCGATCAGCTGTGCGGGCGAGGCGGGAACGGAGACGTAGGTCATCTCGGCGAGGAGTTCGACGAAGAACCCGCCCAGCCCCACGCCCATGATGCGGCCGAAGTCCGGATCGTCCTGGAGGACGACCACGACCTCGGTGTCGCTGGACACCATCTCCTGGACGACGGCGCGCGCGCCGGTTCCGAGCGCGGCCGCGACGTCCCCCGCCGCCGCGACCACGGCGGCGATGTCCGGCAGGCCGAGGAAGACCAGCCCGAGGTCCGACTTGTGCGCGACGTCGTCCGGTGACGGTTTGACGACCAGCGGGGGCTCCAGGGCGGCCGCGGCGACGGCGGCCTCGATCTCGGCCGGGGCCGCGCCGGCCGGTACGACGGCTTCGCGGGGGACGCGTATGCCGGCCTCCGCGAGCAGCGGCACCAGGTCGGTCCACTCGGTCACCGGCCTCGGGTCCGCGGGCGGCGGGGCCGGCAGGACGGGTCCCGGTGCCGTCTCCGCGGCCCGGAAAAGCGGCGCGATCAGCTCGACCGCCGCGACCGGGTCATGGGTGTAGCCGATCCCGGCGGCACAGAGGTCGCGCCGCAGCGGATCGTCGCCGCCGAGTTGGTCGAGCAGGCAGCTGACGACGACCGGCACGCCGCCGGCGGCCGCGCGCGTCAGCGCCGGCAGGTGCTCGCGCACCAGGCGGGTGCCGCCGTTGGCGTACTGGACGAGCAGCGCCCGGGTCGCCGGATCGGTCGCCAGCGCCGCGATCGTCCGTGGAAAGAGCTCGGGGTCGCTGATCACCTGACCGGTGGGGTCGACCGGGTTGGTGACGACCCCGAAGTGCGGGATGAACTCCGCGAGGGTCTCGGTCGTGTCAGCGGCGAGCACCGAGAGCGGCAGCGCGTTCCGGTCGGCGGCGTCGGCGATGATGCTCCTGCTGCCGCCGGAGAGCCCGATGACGGTCAGGCCGGCGTCCGAGGCACCGCCGGCGCGCAGCCCTCCGCGGCTCAGCATCGCCGCCGTCTCGGCCAGTTGGTCGACCGACCCGACCTGGATCACGCCGGCCTGGGCGAACAGCCGGTCGTAGATCGTTGCCGCCGTCGAGATCTTGCCGGTGTGCGAGGCGCTGGCGGCCCGGCCCTGCTCGGACGCGCCGGCCTTCAGCACGACGACCGCGATGCCGGCCGCGCGGGCGGCTGAGGCCGCCTCCAGGAAGGCGCGCCCGTCGCGGAGTCCTTCGAGGAAGCAGGCGACGACGCGGACCGTCGGGTTCCGGACGATCCAGGAGAGGTAGTCGGCCGCGCCGAGGAGCGTCTCGTTGCCGAGGCTCACGAAGAGGTCCGCCCCGGTGCCGGAGTCGTTCAGGCGGCGCATGACGGACGCGCCGATGCTGCCGCTCTGGCTCAGCACCGCGATCGGCCCGGAGCGCAGGTCGTCGCGCATCGCGGCGCTGCCGAAGGTGAGCAGCGTCCGGGCGGGCAGATGCCACAGCCCTTCGCTGTTCGGGCCGACGATGCCCATGCCGTGCTGGTGCGCGATGTCCCTCAGCTCGGCGGAGAGCGCGACCCCCTCGTCGGTCTCCTCGAAACCGGAGCTGAGCACGACCAGGTGGCGCACGCCCTTGCGGCCCGCCTCCCGCGCCACCGCGGGGACGGCGGCGGCGCGCAGCATGACGATCAGGACGTCCGGGACCGACGGCAGCTCGGTGACCGACCGGTAGCAGCGGACGCCGTCGATCTCGTCCTCGCGGGGGTGGACGACGAACACCTCGCCGGCGAAGCCGTGCCGCCGCAGGATGCGCAGCGGCCGCCCGGTGAGCCGGCCCGGGTCCGCCGATGCGCCGATGACGGCCACGGACCGGGGCGAGAAGAGCAGGTCGAGGTCGGCCATGGTCAGATCACCTCGTCCGCTCGCAGCCCGGCCAGTTCGTCCGCGGTGATCGCGAGCAGTTCGCCGAGCACCTCCTCGGTGTGCTCGCCCAGTCGGGGTGGGTGGCGGCGCAGGCTCGGCTGGACGCCGGCGAAGCGATACGGCGAGCCCAGCTGGGTCAGCGCGCCCAGGGTGGGGTGCTGGATGCTCTGCACCATGCCGTTGGCGACCAGCTGCTCATCGGCGAACGCCTGCCGGAGCGTGTTGACCGGCGCGCACGGGATGCCCGCCTCCTCCAGGACGCCGAGCCACTCCTGAGTGGTGCGCTCCTTGAACAGCGGCTGTAGCTCGGCCATCAGCTCCGGCCGGTGCCGCACGCGCAGCGGGTTGCTGGCGAAGCGCTCGTCGTCGAGCAGGTCCGGCCGGCCGAGCAGACGGCAGAGGCCGGCGAAGAGCCGGTTGGTGCCGGGCGCGATGACGACGTACCCGTCGGCCGTCCCGACCGCCTCGAACGGCGCCAGCTGCGGGTGGCCCGATCCCATCGGCGCGATGTCGGCGGCGCCGTCGGTCACCGCCACCGAGTAGTTGATGAGCATCGACATGGTCGCGTCGAGCAGCGAGACGCGGACGTCGTCGCCCTGCCCGGAGACCGAGCGCTGGAAGAGCGCCGCAAGGACGGCCAGCGACAGGTGCACACCGCCGGAGAAGTCGGCCAGCGAGACGCCGGGCTTGACCGGGCCCTCGGGGCCGCCGTGCCCGGTGATGGACATGACCCCGGACCGGGCCTGGACGGCGACGTCCATGCCGGGATGCGTGGCCAGCGGCCCCTCGTCGCCGTAAGCGTTCAGCGAGGCGTAGATCAGGCTGGGGTTGCGCGCCCGCAGCTCGGCGGGGCCGATGCCCAGCCGGTCCACCACGCCGGGGCGGAAGTTCTGCACCACGACGTCGACGCGATCCGCGAGCCGGCGGACCAGCTCGATGCCCCGCTGGTCCTTGAAATCGATGGTGACGGAGCGCTTGTTGCGGTTGATCGCCATGAAGTAGTCGCCGCCGACCAGCGGGATGTCGGTCAGGAACCGCTCACTGACGTTCATGTAGCGGCTGGCGTCGCCGCGGCCCGGGCGCTCGATCTTGAGCACGTCGCAGCCGAGGTCGCCGAGGATCATGGTGCTGAACGGGCCCGCGACCCCGTGGGTGAGGTCGAGGACGCGGATCGACTCGAAGGCGTTCATGCGTCCACCTCGACCGCGGCGGCGAGCACGTGCTCGCGTGGGATGTCGTAGCGGTGGGCGTCGACGGTGTGCGCACGAGTCGCCTCGTACAGTTCCTCGTCGGTCGTGCCTTCGGTCAGCGCACCGCAGGCCGGGCAGATGACCTCCTTCACGCGACGCTCCTCTCCATGGCGAATCGGGCCAGCAACTCGCGGCGGTACCGGTGCAGCTCCTTGGGCGCGTTCCAGGCCAGGGCGGCACGCAGTTCATCGCCGGCGTGGAACAACGTCACCGAGGCGCCGGGCCGGTCCGGCAGCTCGACGTCGGTCTCGGTCAGGCCGTCGCGGTACCGGCCGGCCAGCTGGACGCGGACGTCGTAGTGGTCGGTCCAGAAGAACGGCACCGGGACGTACGGCGTCAGCTCGCCGTGGATGCCGGCGGCCACCTGCTGTCCCTGTTCGGTGGCGTTCGTGCGGTGCTCGACGCGCAGCCACTCGCCGTAGCCGATGTGCCGCCAGCGGGCGACGTCCCCTGCGGCCCAGACCGACTCCGCGACGCGGGAGTACTCGTCGCAGCGGACGCCGTCGATGATGTCGAGCCCGGAGTCGCGCAGCCACCCGGTGGACGGCGACGCACCCACGGCCACCAGCACAGCGTCGGCCAGGAGCTCGGTGCCATCGCTCAGCTCCAGCACGGTCCCGTCGCCGTCGACCCGGCCGCCGGCGACAGAGCTGCCGCACCGCAGGTCGACGCCGTTCGCCTCGTGCAGCCGGCACAGCCGCGTCGCCGCTCGCGAGCCGATGCGATCGGCCAGCGGATGCGCCACGGGCTCGACCACCGTCACGTCGGCGCCCAACCTGCGCGCGGTCGCCGCCCCTTCCAGCCCGACGAACCCGGCGCCGACCACGGCGAGCCGCGATCCGGGCCGCAGGGCCGCCTTCAGCCGGTCGGCGTCCTCCAGCGTGCGCAGCTCGAGGGTGGGGACGCCCGCGAGCGCCGCCAGGCGGCGAGGGACGAGACCGGTGGCGATCACCAGCTGGTCGTAGCGGTGCCGCCCGCCGTCGTCGTCCTCCACGACCCGCTCGGACAGGTCCAGGGCCGCGGCCCGGACGCCCAGGCGCAGCTCGAGGTCAAGGCCGGCCAGCCGCTCGCGCGTCGCGAGCCCGAGTCGCTCCGCGTCCCAGCCGTGTGTCTGGTACTGCTTCGACAGCGGCGGCCGGTCGTACGGCGGATGCCGCTCCGCACCCAGCAGCGTGATGGGCCCGTGGTGGCCGCGGCGCCGGAGCGCGGCGGCGGCCGAGAACCCGGCCGCCGACGCGCCGACGACGAGGACGCGGGCGCCCTTCCCGTGACTCACCCGGACGTCCTCAGCCCAGGCCGATGACGGCTGCCGGGCAGGCATCGATCGCCTCGGTCACCCGTGGCCGCTGGTTCTCGGGCGGGTTGCCGTCGAGGAGCACGACGATGCCGTCGTCGTCCTGGTCGAACACCTCGGGTGCCGCGAACACGCATCCGCCGCTGGCGATGCACTTGTCCTTGTCGATCGAGACCTTCATGTTCTCCACATCTCTCGCAGCCGGCGGGGCCGGGACGACCGTCAGTTCGGGAGTCGCAGCGGGATCGCGGACGCGCCCCGCACCATCGGGTTGGTCCCCCACGCCGGTTCCAGGACCTCCCAGTCGGGCACCTCGTCGAGCAGCTTGTTGATCAGCACCTCGGTCTCCAAGCGCGCGAGGTTGAGGCCGAGGCAGCTGTGCAGCCCGGCCCCGAATCCGAGGTGCGCCTGAGGCGGGCGGTGCAGGTCGAACGCCGAGGGGTCGTCCCAGCGGTCCGGGTCACGGTTGGCCGCGGCCTGCAGCACCATCACGGTCGCGTCCTTGGGCAGCGCCACCCCGCCGACGACCGTGCCCTCCTCCTTGACGAAGCGCAGGTTGTAGACCAGCACGCTGGTCCAGCGGTGCGCCTCCTCGATGGACTGCGGGACGAGCGAGCGGTCGTGCAGCAACTCGCGTCGCTGCTCCGGGTGCTGGGCGAGCGCGGCGATGGCGTAGCCCATGAGCTTCGACGTGGTCTCGTTGCCGGCGAAGACCAACTGGGTGTTGCTCGCGACGATCTCGTCCTCGGCCATCGGCACGTCGCTGGTGGCCATCTTGGCGACGAGGTCGTCGCCGCCCTCAGCCCGCCGCCGGGCCACCTCCTTGAGGAGGTAGGCGTTGAGCTCGCGGGTGGCGCGGTTGGCCCGCTCGACCCGGGCGCGACCCTCCGGGCTGCCGTCGTCGCGTGCCTCCAGCACGCCGCCCATGTCGTCGCTCCACTGGACGAACTGGCGGAAGTCCTCCGGGCGGACTCCCATCATGGTCGCGATGATGATCGTCGGGATCGCGCGGGTCATCCCGGTCACCGCGTCGACCGTCTCACCGGCCCGCAGCCGGTCGATGACGTCGCGTGTCTGCTCGTCGACCACGTGCTCGACGAAGGCGCGGCGCTCGGCGAGGGTGCCCCGCTGGAAGTCCTTCGCCCAGATGCTCTTGACCTGGTCGTGGCGGGGGTTGTCCATGCATTCCATGGTTGCCCCGCCGAAGAGGGCAACGAAGTGCTCGACGTCGGAGGCGAAGCTCTTCGCCAGGCCCATGACGCGGGCGGCGTCGCGATAGCCCGTGACCAGGAAGTAGCCCGACTCCCGTTCCCGGACGACCGGGCCGAGGGCGCGGACCTCCTCCATGAACGGGTACGGGTCGACGACGAACCGCGGATCCAGGACATCCAGCCGGATCGTCGGCACTTCCTGAGCCGAAAGGACTTCCGTCACGGGCGTTCACCTCCACAGTGCCGCTTGTCACCGCATGCGTTGACGAATTCACTGTAGGAGCCGTCCGGAGCGGTTGTCAACGCAGGTGCTGACGAATTGGTCTGGACCTCAGCGAGGGCCCGGCTGCGCCCGCAGCGTGCCCTGCTGGGCGACGGTCACGGCCAGCCGGCCGGCCTCGTCGTACACGTGCCCGATCGTGAGCGCACGGGTGCCACGGGACGCCGGCGCGATGCTCTCCAGCAGCAGCCAGCGATCGGCCGGCGCGGGCCGGTGGAACCAGACGGCGTGGTCCAGGGAGGCCAGCCGGACCGGCGCCTCGTGGCTGGCCACCGGCTCCGGGAGCAGGGCCGTCCTGATCAGCGCGAGGTCGCTCATATAGGTCAGCGCACAGGCGTGCAGGACGGGGTCGGGCGGCAGCGGATGCCGGGTGCGCATCCAGATCCGGCGGTGCGCCGCGTGGAATCCGGCCGCAGTGTTCTCAGCGAACCGCAGCTCGACGCCGCTCCAGTCGTGGGCCGCCTCGCCCGTGGCCGCCGACAGCTGGTCCGGGCCGGCACCGGCGGCCGGACGGTCCTGGAACTCGAAGCCCGGCTCCGCGGCGTCGAACGACGCCTCCAGCGACAGCAGCTCACGGTCGCTCTGCCGGGCACGCACCCGGCGATGCGACACCGTCCGCCCGTCGCGTACCCGCTCGACGACGTACTCCAATGGCAGCCCCGGATCCGGCCCGGCGAGGAAGTAAGCGTGCAGCGATCGCGGCAGCCGTCCGGCCGGGACGGACCGGCAGGCCGCCCGCAGCGCCTGGCCGAGCAACTGGCCGCCGAACACGCGCCGCCGGTCGCCGTCGCGGCTGGCGGCCCCGCCGCGCGCGTCCGCCGTCGCGATCCGGTGGGCACCGGTGGAGCCGAACACGTCCGGGCTCAGCTCGGCGAGGTCCAGGGTCGAGCCGACCGGCTCGGGGACGGCGAGACTCACGCGAGCTCCTCCTTCACCAGCGGGACGGGCCCCGGGCCCGGCAGTCCGGCGATGACGAACCCGGCGGCGACCGCCGCGGCGCCGGCCAGCAGCCAGGCACCGGCGAGCCCCCACAGGTGCACGGCCGCCGCGCCGAGGATCGGGCCGAGCGCCGAGCCGGCCATGCCGCCGGACTGCATCGCCCCGGCGACGGCGCCTGGTCGCTCCGCGAAGCGCAGCACGACCGCGAACGCCTGACCGGTCCAGCCCCAGCCCAGGCCGAACGCCAGCAGCGCGCCCACCAGCACGGTCGGCGTGGTCGGCACCGCGATCAGCGCGCAGCCGAGCCCACCGAGCAGCAGCATCACGACCACCGGCCGGACGCCGTCGAAGCGCGGGCGGTCGGCCAGGAACGCCACACCCAGCCGCGTGCCGACGCTGACGACGTTCAGTGCCGCGAACCACAGACCGGCCTGGCCGGGGGTCATCGACACCGCGACCATCGACGGGACGGTGAACGCCAGGGCCACGCCGGGCAGCATCGACCCGAGCAGCATGCTCAGCCCGGGCCGCCAGCCGGGACGGAACCCGGCCCGCGGGTCCGACGGGGCGGCCGCGGGCACGGCGACCGGTGCCGGATCGAACCCGCGCAGCAGGAGGATCGTGCCCACCGGGAGCACCACCGCCGCCAGGAAGGCGTAACGCCAGTCGACCGCCTCGCCCAGGGTGGGCACCGCCACGCCGGCCAGCAGCAGCGCCGCGGGAACGGCCGCGAGCTTCACGTTCAGCGCGAACCCGCGCCGCGCGGGCTCGACGTACCTCGTCAGGAGGACGCTCGTCGCCGGCTGGGTGATCGAGGAGCCCACGCCGGCGAGCGCGATGCCGGCGAGAAGAACCTGCCACGGCCCGGGGGTGCCGGCGAGCAGGAGGAGTGCCGCCACCGTCCCGAACTGGCCGGCCAGAGCCGCGCGGCGCCAGCCGAACCGGTCGATGGCGCGCCCGGTGGTGAGAATGAAGCAGGCACCGCCCAGGAAGAAGGCACCGACCAGGATCCCGGCGACCCACTCGGGCGCACGGAGGTCACGGCACACGAGCACGCCGAGCGCACCGATCAACCCCACCGGAAGCAGACCGTTGAGGTCACAGGCGACCGCTCTGGCCAGAGCCGGCCGAAGCGGCGCGCCCCCGGTCAACTGCCCGCGACGCGGCGGTCGTGACCGGCCCAGTACGGTTCGCGCAGCTGTCGCTTGAGGATCTTCCCGGCGGCGCTCTTCGGCAGTGGCGTCGTGGTGACGACGACCTCTCCCGGCTTCTTGTAGGAGCCGAGCTCGCGGCTGATGAGGTCGACGATCTCCGCGCCGGTGACCGACGCGTCGTCGCCGACGACGCAGACCGCCGCCGGGCATTCGCCCCATCGTTCGCTCGGGACGGAGAAGACGGCAACCTCGCGCACCTCGGGGTGGCTGAGAATGACGTTCTCGAGCTCCGCCGGGTAGATGTTGAAGCCACCGGAGACGATCATGTCGTTCTTGCGGTCCATGATGTAGAGGTAGCCGTTGGCGTCCATGCGCCCCATGTCGCCGGTGAGCACCCAGCCGTCGACGATCCGCTCCGACGTCGAGTCCGGGTCGTCCCAGAAGCCCTCCATCTGCCCGTCGGCCCGCGCGGCGATCTCGCCCTCCTCCCCGATCGGCAGCTCCTCGTGCGTCGCCACGTCCACGATCCGGAGGTCGCCGAAGTACTGCACCCGGCCGGCCGAGCGCAGCGGGTTGGAACCGGGCACTTCGCTGAGCCACTCCTTGACGTGCATGAACGTCACCGGGTTGATCTCCGTCTGGCCGAAGCCGGTGTAGAGCGCGTTGCCGAAGGCCTCGTACGCCAGCCGGATCGTCTCGTCGGCGATCGGTGCACCGCTGACGGTGATCGCCTTCAACGACGACAGATCGCAGTTCTTCGCGTCGGGGTGCTTCAGGAGGCTGCCCAGGATCGTGGGGATGCCGAGCATGTGGGTGATCCGCTCCCGCTCGACCAGCCGTAGCACCTGATCGGGGACCAGCTTGCGCAGTAGGTAGTTGCGCCCGCCGGCCATCCAGGTCGGCGTGAAGAAGTACCCGGAGCCGTGCGAGATCGGGCTCTGGTGCAGGAACGTGTCTCCAGGTTCGATCGGCGGCCAACCGTAGAGCCAGTCGCGGGCCACCGCCATCCAACGGCGGTTGGTGAAAGCGACGCCCTTAGACAGCCCGGTGGTGCCGGCCGTGTGCCGGATGATGTGGTAGTCGTCCTCAGCGATAGCCGGGGCCGGGTCGGCAGGATCCGCCGTGGCCAGGACGTCCTCGTAGTCGTCCTCTCGCACCAGCACGAACTTGAGCACGGGACAGCCGGCCACGATCTCGTCGAGATCGCCCGCGTGGTCGCGGTCGACGATCAGCGCGGTGCACGCGGTGTGCGCGACCATGTGCACGTGCGAAGCCACGGCGTTGCGCGCATAGAGCGGCACCCGCACGAAGTTGCCGATCGTGCAGGCCAGCAGCAGGTCGGCTGCTTGGATGGTGTTGTCCTCCAACGACGCCACGCGGTCACCCGGCTGGACGCCGTTGTCGCGCAGCAGGTTCGCCATCCGGCTGCCGCGCTCCCACGCCTGCGCGAAGGTCAGCGACCGGTCCGCCTCGGACAGTGCCACCTGGTCGGGGAAGCGGTCCACCGCGCGTTTCATGATGTCTCTGACGATCATTGCCTGCCTCCTTTGGCCGAAAGTGATCGACTAGCCGGCGCCCCATCCGCCGTCCGCCACCAGCACGGCGCCCGTCACGTTCGCCGCCTCGGCGCTGAGCAGCCACGAGATGGTGCCGGCCGGCTGGTCCGGGTCGACGCTCGGTCCGCGCAAGCGCAGGACCGGGCGGAGCTTGTCGATGCCGAAGTCCCCTCGGGGCGTCGCCGAGGTGCCCAGGTTGGTGTCGACGGCGCCCGGGCAGACCACGTTGCAGCGGATCCCCTCGCCGCGGTACGCCCACGCCACGGATTTCGTCTGCCCCAGCACCGCATGCTTCGCGGCGGTATAGGCGAAACCACCCGCGGCGCCCCGCAGGGCCGCCTCGGACGCGACGTTGACGATCGCTCCGCGACCGCGGCGCAGGAACTGATCCAGCGCCAGGCGGGTCGTCCGCATCGGGCCGGTGACGTTGACCGCGAAGACCCGCTCCCAGGTGTCGTCGTCGAGCTCGTGCGCCGGGACGAACCAGTCCATGACGCCGGCGACGTTGGCCAGGCCGTCATAGCCGCCGAACGTCGCGACGGCCGCGTCGTGCGCACACCGCACGTCGGCCTCGACGCTCACGTCGCCGGTCACCGTGACGAGCGCCGCGCCGCCGGCCTCCTTCTCCAGTTCGGCCAGCTTGTCGGCGGCGACGTCGAACGCCACGACGTTGGCGCCCTCGCGCAGCAGCCTCGTCGTGAGGGCGCGCCCGATGCCGCTGGCCGCGCCCGTCACCACGACCGTCGCCCCGGTGTGCCGCAACGCCTCAGCCATCGTTCACCAGTCCCAGGTAGATGCGCCGCACCACCGGATCGGCCAGCACCTCGCGACTCGTCCCGGTCGCGAGCAGCACGCCGCGGTCCAGGGCCGCCACGCGTTCGGCGTGCCGCGTCACGAAGTCGACGTCGTGATCGACGACCACCACCGTGCGACCGTCGGCCAGCAGCAGGTCCAGCGCCTCGGAGATGCTGGGGCGCTCGCCCGACGTCGTGCCCGAGGTGGGTTCGTCCAGTAGGACGAACGGCGCCGCGGAGCACAGCACGCGAGCGATGTCGATGAGTTTCTGCGTGCCGTACGGAACCTCGGAGAGCCGGTGCCGGGCGTACTGGGCGATGCCGAGCTTCTCCAGCGTCTCACCCGCTCTGGCCCGCTCGTCCCGCTCGCGACGGCGCAGCGACGGCCACCGCAGCGCCGCGAGCAGCGTGCTGGTGGAGAACTGCGCCGACCGTGAGACCAGCAGGTAGTCCAGGACCAGGAAGTCCTCGAACTGTTCCATCGACTGGAAGGTCCGGCCGACCCCGCGGGCGGAGATCTGGTCCGGGGCCAACCCCAGGAGGCTCTCGCCGCGGAACCGGATCGCGCCACTGGTCGGGCGGTACACCCCCGAGACGCAGTTCAGCATCGCGGTCTTCCCCGCGCCGTTGGGACCGATGAGCCCGAAGCAGCGGCCCTCCTGCACCTCCAGGGAGACCGAGTCGATCGCCTTGATCCCGCCGAAGTCCAGCGAGACATCGTCAACGTGAAGCATCGATGCTCCCTTCCCGTGCGGCGGCCGCGCCGGCCGGTGATCCGTCGGGCTCGCCCAGTGGCCGCAGCGTGCCGGCCTCCATGAGCAGCACCCGGTCCGCGAGTCCGCGGGCCACGTCGACGTTCTGCTCGACGATCAGGATGGTGACGCCGGTCCGTTCGTGCAGATCGCGTAGCGCCCGGGTGACCCGGTCGATGGCGATCGGCGACAAACCGAGCGACATCTCGTCGACGAGCAGCAGCCGCGGCCGGAGGCTGGCGGCCATCGTCATGGCCAGGATCTGCCGCTCGCCGCCGCTGAGCAACCCGGCGGGCGAGTTCCACCGGCTCTCCAGCAGCTCCCATTCGTTCGGCATCGCGTCCTTGGCGGCGTCGATGTCGCCGACGTTGCGCAGCTGCTCGCCCACCGTCAGGCCTCCGAACACCTTGTCGCGCTCCGGCACGAGCGTGATGCCCAGCCGGGCGCTGCGGGCCGGCGACCGCCCGGCGATGTCGACGCCGTCGACCGCGACCCGGCCGCGCAGCGTCACTCCCTCGGATCGGTAGAAGCCGGTGACCGCACGCATCAGACTCGACTTGCCGGCGCCGTTGCGGCCCACGACGGCGAGCAGTTCGCCCCGCCGCAGGCCGAGATCGACACCATCGAGGGCACGGGCGCCGTTGCGATAGGTCAGCCGCAGATCCCGGATCTCCAGCAGCGGCGGCTCCCCCGACTCCACCTCGGCCGCCTCGGTCGACGCGGCGGAGAGCGGCGCCGGTGTGGCGGACGGGGCGGCACCGTGGATCACCCGCGCCCGCACCCACTCGGCGAGACTGGGCACCACCCCGCGCGGCAGGTAGAGCAGCACGACCAGCACGAAGACGCCGAAAAGTCCGCTGTTGAGGACGAAGACGTTGTCGCGCAGCCAGCCCAGGAAGCCGGCCTGCCCGGACGAGAGGTCGCGGGTGAGCTGGCCGAACAGCAGCGGTGCCACCGTGACCGCGGTCGCGCCGAGCAGCACGCCGGTGACGGAGCGCTGGCCGCCGACGATCACCATCACCACGAAGCCGATCGCGAAGATCAGCGTGAAGGTGTCCGCCGACACCCGCCCCGTGTAGAAGCCCAGCAGCCCGCCCGACAGCGTGATCAGCGCCGAGCTGCCGACGAAGGCGCTCAGCTTCCACCGCGGCGCGACGACCCCGATCGTCCGCGCGGCCAGTTCGTTCTCGTGGATCGCCAACCACATGCGACCGGGGTGCGCGGCGTACATGCTGTGCAGGAGCAGCCAGACCACGCCGAGCAGGACGCCGAGGAAGAGCAGCCACGGCACGCCGAGCTCCAGCTCGTAGCCGAACAGCACCGGATCGGCGACCGGCACGCCGCCGAGGAACGCCGTCGAGGTCTGCTGGTACTGATGTCCGACGAACACGACGATGAAGTGCAGCGCGAGCGTGACCAGCGCGAAGTAGATGCCCCGCAACCGTGCGGCGGGGATGCTCATCAGCAGGCCCAGCACGCCGCCGAGCGCGGTCACCAGCAGCAAGGTCACCGGGAAGCTGGCCCACTCGAACTGGCTGAGATAAGCGGCGCTGAACGCGCCGGCCGCCATCAACGCGCCGTTGCCGAGCGAGACGATACCGGCCCGGCCCATGAGCCAGTCCAGGCCGAGCGCACTGAGCGCATAGATGATCACCAGCCCAGCCACGAACTGCCAGTAGCGGTCGCCGGAGGCGAGCACCCAGACGAACGCGACGGGTACGACGATCCAGCCGAAGCGGCTGGCGAGAGCCAGGAACTGGCGCATGGCGGTGCCTTCCTGCCGGGCGACGGGCGCGGAGCCGTGCTGGGTGCTCACAGCCGCACCACGCTCGGACTGCCGAACACCCCCTGGGGCCGGGTGAACAAGATCAGCAGCAGCGCGACGTACGCCGTCACCTCGGCCCACGAGCCGCCGAGCACGAGGACGGCGGAGGTCTGCACGAATGCGAGGATCAGGCTGCCCACCACGGCGCCGCGCAGCGAGTCGAGACCGCCGATGAGCACGGCCGCGAACGCGACCAGCCCGAAGCCCTGCGAGGTGATCGGGTCGAGCGTGCTGCGCAGCGCGAAGGCCACGCCGGCGGCCGCCGTCAACGCGCAGGACAGTCCCCAGGCGAGCGCGGACACCTTGTTCACGTCGATGCGCATGAGGCCGGAGAGCAGTGAGCTGTCGGCCACCGCGCGCATGCGGGTGCCCAGCCGGGTGCCCTGCACCAGGCCGGCCACCCCGGCGATCGCGACCACCGCGAGCACGACCACGAACACGTCGAGGGCCGTGACCGGCATGCCGCCGACGGTGAACAGCGCCCGCATCTCGAAGGCCGCCGGCAGCGTGCGGATCTGCGGTCCCCAGATCAGCATCATCCCGACGGTGAGGACGGTCGACAGCCCGAGTGTCGCGATGACCAGCGGGAACAGCTCAGCCCCGACGAGGCGCCGGAAGAACAGGACGTAGACGCCGGCGCCGATGGCACCGGCCGCGGCCACCGCGGCCAGCAGCGCGAACAGCCAGGGCAGACCCGTCTGCGTCGCCGCCAGGTAGAGGTAGCCGCCCAGGGCCATGAAGGCGCCCTGCGCGAAGTTGATCACTCCGGTCGATCTGAACAGGATCACGAAACCCACGCCGATGGTCGCGTAAAGCGAGCCATCGACGATGGTCCCGACCAGCAGTGTTCCCAGGTCCCGCGTCATCGTCAGGCCTCGTCTTTCGGTCCGTGGGGCGGCGCGACGGGCTCAGCCGTCGGTGCCCGTGCCGATCGGGTAGTCGCCGACGTGCTCGAGTTGTCCGTTCCAGCGGTAGACCGGTACGGCCTCGACACCCTGGTGGTTGTCCTCGGTGAAGGTGATGTCGCCAGGGGTGATGCCGTCGGTCGGCGCCGTCACCTCGAGGATCGCCTGCCGCAGGTCTTCGCCGGTGCAGGCGTCGCAGTCCTCGAGCGCCTGAGCGATGACCGCGCCGTAGACGTAGCCCCGGGCGGCGTAGGACGTGTTCAAAGGCAGGTCGCTAGCCTCGAAGGCCGCGACCATGGCGGCCCAGTTGTCGTCGCCGCCGATGTCGTCGGACTCGGTGTTCTCGATGTATGTGTGCGTCATCAGGTAGAAGGCCGGATCGTCCGTGACCTGCGCCAGGATGTCCGGGCCGGTGTCCGGGTTCTGGATGATCGGACCGGTGAACCCCTGCACCCGCAACGTCTCCTGCAGCAGCTTCGAGTTCTTGTCGGTCATGAGGCTCACCACCACGTCCGGCCGCGACGCCACGATGTTCGACGCCTGCGCTCGGACGTCCGGGCTCGCGGTCAGCGGCACCACCTCGCCCGCCGTCAACTCCCACCCCAGCGCTTCCACCGCCTCGGTCAGTCCCTCGCCGAACCCGTGCTGGGCGGCGGAGTCGAAGTGGATGTACGCCACGCGCGGCCGCTCCGACTCCACCAGCTCCTCGATCAGCCGCACCGCGGGTGCGACCTGGAAGTTCGGGCCCGACTGCGGCTGGAAGGCCCAGTCGCTGGGCTCCGGCGGGGAGATCTGGCCCGGCGCGGTGGCGGTGCAGAACAGCGGCACTTCGGCGGCGGCGACGGTCTCGTCCAGCGCCTCGCAGATGCTGCTGACGGTGATGCCGGTGAGCGCTGCTGGCTCGTCCTGCGCCAGGAGTTGCTGGACGTTGCTCAGCGCGCGGTTCACGTCCGCGCCGTCGTCGGTGGTGACGAGCTCGACCTGCCGGCCGGCCACTCCACCTGCCGCGTTGGCGGCGTCGAAGTACGCCTCGATGCCCTTCAGGGCGCCCTGCCCGGTGATCGAGAACGGGCCGGACAGATCGCCGTTGTACGCGATCACGATGCTCTCCGCGGACCCGCCCGTCGTCTCACCGTCGCCGCCACCGCATGCCGCCAGCACGACCACACCAGCCGCCACCACAAGGGTCCTGCGCATCGATTTCCTCCTGATTCCCGAGATCACGGTGCGAGACAGGCCCTCCGCCCGAATGTTTCGTCGAGGCTACGAGCGCCCGGATCAGTCTGTCAACGCCTGTGTAGAAAATGGTGTTGACGAATCGTATTCAAGGCCGCTCGATGGGGCCTACGTTCGAGAGGAAGACCGCGCGGGCCAGGTCAAACGCCTCATCAGAGGCCAGCTGCGCCATGGTCGCAGCCATGCCGGCCGGTGCGACGGATCCGCGCCCCGAGGCAATGATCGCGTCCTTCATCTCCGGCGGGATCCGCTCGGATGTCGCCGTGCGGAGCGGCGTGCACCGCGTAGTAGCCACCCACGAGATGCCCGCGAGCGTCGACCGCCACCCCTCGGCGGAGAACCCGGCAGTCACATCCGGCGAGCCGATCTTCGAAACGCCGACCAGAGCCCATGCTCGACCCTCCCGACCGGGTGATCCGGCGCCGCGCATCCCGTCGACGCCGGTGACCCACCCGCGCCGCAGTCGTCAGTCGAGCCCGGTGCCGGTCGGGTAGTCGCCGACGTGCTCCAGCTGTCCGTTCCAGCGGTAGATCGGCACGGCCTCGACGCCCTGGTGGTTGTCCTCGGCGAAGCTGATATCGCCAGGCGTGATGCCATCGGTGGGAACGGTGGTTCCGACCAGGGTGTCGCGCAGCTCGGCGCCCGTGCAGCCTCCGCACTCCTCGAGCGCGTTGCCGAGCACCTGGGCGTTGATGTACCCGCGCACGCTGTAGGCCGTGTCGACCGGCACGCCCGTGGCGTCGAAGGCATCCGTCATCGCGGCCCAGTTGTCGTCACCGCCGATGTCGTCGCTCTCCGTGTTGTCGATGTACGTGTGCGTCATCAGGTAGAAGTTCGGGTCGTCTGTGACCTGGTCCAGGACGTCCGGGCCGGTGTCCGGGTTCTGGATGATCGGGCCAGTGAACCCCTGTACCCGAAGGGTCTCCTGCAGCAGCTTCGAGTTCTTGTCGGTCATGAGGCTCACCACCACGTCCGGCCGCGACGCCACGATGTTCGACGCCTGCGCGCGCACATCCGGCGCGGCCGTCAGCGGCACCACCTCGGCCGCGGTCAGCTCCCAGCCGCGCGACTCGACCGCCTCGGTCAGCCCGTTGCCGAACCCGTGGTGGGCGGCGGAGTCGAAGTGGATGTACGCCACCCGCGGCTGATCCGAGTCGACCAGCTCGCCGATCAACTGCACCGCGGGGCCGACCTGCTGGTTCTGCACCGACTGGGCCATGACGACCCAATCACTGGGGTCGGGGAAGATCTGACTCGGCGCCGCGGCAACCGAGACCAGAGGGATCTCGTGGTCCGCCACGACGGGATCCAGGGCCTCGGAGATGCTGCTCACGGAGACGCCGAGGAGCGCGTCGACCTGGTCCTGGTTGATGAGCTGTTGGACGTTGCTCAGCGCCCGGTTGACGTCGGCGGCGCTGTCGAGGGTGGTCAGCTCGACCTCCCGGCCGGCGATCCCCCCCGCCTCGTTGACGGCGTCGAAGTACGCCTCGATGCCCTTCAGAGCACCCTGCCCGCCGATGGAGAACGGCCCGGAGAGATCCAGGTCCACGCCGATCCTGATCGGCTCTCCCGATCCCGCCGCACCGGAGACCTCGTCCCCGCCGGACCCGCCACACGCGGTGATCCCGGCCAGTAGAACGCCGACACCCGCGGCCGCCGCGACTCTCTTGCCCATGTGCACCCTCCTTGGTGCCCGGCCGGGGCTGAGCCCCGAGCTCGCTTGGCGCCGAGGCTACGATCGGCCAGAAGAACTGTCAACACCCTTGTGGAAAGGTGTGTTGACAGAATCGCCCGCACCACCGCGGCGGCTAGGCAGGCGGCAAAAGAGCAGGCAGAAGCCGCCCCGCGACGGATCAGCGCGGCGACGAGCGGAGGGTCAGGTGCGGTCTGCCAGCACGCCACGCATGGCGATCTCGGCGAGCGCCTCGGCGACTTCCTCACCGGTGGACTGGCCCTCGGGGCGGAACCACCTGTGCGTCCAGGCGACCATGCCGATGATGCCGTAGGCGATGACCCGCGGCCGGCCGACGTCCTTGATGACGCCCTCCTTGATGCCCTCCTCGACCACGCCGGTGACGAGGTCCTGATAGCGCCGGTTGAGCTCCCACATGTCCGACGCCCAGACCGACCGGTCCTCTTCGGGACCGAAGAGGCTCATCTTCTCCTGCACGTACACGTAGAGATAGGGATAGTGCTTCTCATACGAAAGCATCAATGCCCGGATCAGCTGCTCGAGCTTCTCCCCGCTCGGGATGTCACTGGCGCAGATCTCCTCGGCGATGCGGACGTTCTCTTCGGCCGCGTGGAACACGACGGAATGAAAGAGCTCTTCCTTGCTGGAGACGTAGTAATACAGCGAGGCACGATCAGAGCCGAGCAGATTCGCCACGTCCCCCAGGCTGGCGGCGCCGTAGCCCTTCTCCTGGAAGACCGCCGCGGCGGCCTCGATGAGTTTGCGCCGGCGCTCCTCGTAGGACTCGCGGCCCCCAGAACGCGCCGCCTGACGCCGCTTCCCGATTCCACTGGACAAAGCGCAACACCTCATCTGAGCTCTGGAGTCACCCGCGCCCGTGGGCGCGCGGGAACGCCACCAGTATCGCAGGCACCGAGTGGCGAGCCTACTCCGACGCTCAGCCAGGGACGAGACAGACGTCCAGCCGGGCGAGGCTCCGCGATGTCAGCGTGGACTTGTAGCGCAGCGGGTCGGTCGCGATCCGCACCTCGGCGAACCGGCCGGCCAAATGCTTCAGTGCCTCCTGTACCTCGACGCGAGCCAACGGCGAACCGAGACAGGTGTGAATACCGTGCCCGAATCCCAGGTGTCGATTCCGCTTCCTCGTGATGTCGAAACGATCGGGCTGGTCGAAACCGCGCGGATCGCGGTTCGCCGCCCACTGGACGAGCATGACGCGGTCGTTCTCGCGGATCAGTTGACCATCCCACTCGAACGAGGTGGTCGCCCAGCGGCCCTGGGCGCCGATGGGCCCGTCGTAGCGCAGCAGTTCCTCGGTGGCCGTGCGGGCCAACCCCGGATCGGCGCGCAGCAGGCGCCACTGGTCCGGCGATCGGCCGAAGGCCACCATGCCGTTGGCGAGCAGATTCGTGGTGGTCTCGTGACCTGCGAAGATCATCACGATGCTCTGCGCCACGATCTCGTCCTGCGTGAGCGGCGTCCCGGCCGTGACGAGCCGTGAGATCAGGTCGTCGCGAGGCGACCTGCGCCGCTCGGCGATGATCTCCTCGAAGTACGCCCGGAAGCTCTCGATCGCCCGGTCACCGAGCCGCGCCCGCTCGGCCGGGTCGAGGCCGTCCTTGGCGGCGAAGATGGTGTGCCCCAGGTCCTCCGACCACTCCCCGATGAGGTGGCGGTCCTCGGCCCGAGCGCCCAGGTACTCGGCGATCACCGTCACGGGCAGGTGGAACGCGAAGCGGTCGATGAAGTCGAACGGCTCGCTATCGGGGATGGCCTCGGCGTACTCGGCGACCAGCTCGGCGACGCGCGGGCGCATCTGCTCGATCGAGCCCGGCGTGAACGCGGACTGCAGCAACGTGCGAAACCGGGTGTGGTCGGGTGGGTCCATCCAGCCGAAGAACGCGCCCATGATCCGGAAGACGGGCGAGAGTTCACCCTCGCCCCGCTGCCGGCCGGCTTTCTCGCCCCAGGGTCCGGCCATCCGATTGGAGCTCAGCCGGGTGTGATCGCGGTAGCCGGCCGCGACCTCGTCGTACCCGGTGACGATCCACCCGCCCCACCGGCGGTTGCGGTAGACGCGCCCAGCCTCACGGACCCGGGCATAGAAGACCTCGGGATGGTTGGTCGCCAGGTCGCCGTAGAGATCGTCGAGGTCGACGCTCCCGGCGTCGAGCAACTGCGTTCCCGCCATCTGAGACTCCTCCTCTGTCCACGTACCCGTTGACGAGCGTAGGCCGATGGTCGAGAATTCGTCAACGGGTACATTGACAGTGCGCCCGTGCCGGACCGAGGAGGAGCCGAACGTGACCGATCGCCGTGCCGACACCGCCATCGCCGACCCCCGGCGCTACTGGGGCCATGACACCGGCGGCATCACCCCGGGCGGATCGTCCTTCGTGGCCCTCGTGTCCGCCCTCCGCGAGCTACAGGATCTCGTCACCTGCTCCGATCCCTCGTCCGAGATCGCCGACAGCGCCCGCGCCCTGATCGAACAGGCATCGACTGTGCTCGCCCAGGCCCGGGTCGAGGTGGGCCGCCAGTACAGCGGGTTGCGCGGCGACGTCGCCGGCCGGGGTCATCCACTCTCCGTGCCGATCGACTTCACGAGCATCGACGACGACACCGCGGAAGGGACGTTCGCGTTCTCGCCGTTCTACCTCGGTGGCGGGGTGGCGGCGCATGGCGGCGCCATCGCACTGGCCTTCGACGAGGTCCTCGGGCGCCTCGCGAACGCGGGCCCGCCGAGCCGCACCGCCTACCTGCACGTCGACTATCGGCGGGTACTGCCGGTGGGGATCCCACTCCAGGTGAGTGCCCGGATCATCCGGCGCGAGAACCGCAAGCTCTTCGTCACCGGGGAGATCCGCCGCGACGGCGTGGTCGCCGCCAGCGGCGAGGGCCTCTGGGTCGTCCTTCGCGACGACGCCACCCCCGAGGAGCAGGGGCTGCTCTCGTGACCGGGCGCGAGCTGCCGCCCGTCTGCATCGGCACGTACACACTGGCGTCGGTCTGGGCGGGTGATCCCGAGCAGTCCAAGGCGGCGCTCGCCCACGCAGTGGACCAAGGCCTGGCGCTCTTCGACACCGCGCACGCCTACGGGCGCGCCGAGCGCATCCTGGGCACGCTTTTCGCCGATCGCCTGCGGCGCGACCGCGACAGTCTGGTTCTGTGCTCCAAGGGCGGGCTGGAACTGCGCGACCGGCCCGGCGCGGCCACCCCGTTCGTGCCGAACTCGCGGCCGGAATTCCTGCGCTCGTCCCTGCTCACGTCGCTCTCCCGGCTGGGCGTGGAGCAGCTGGACATGTATCTCGTGCACTGGTTCGACCCCGAGGTGCCGGTCGACGAGGTGGCGGCGGCGATGCGTGACTTCGTCGACGAGGGCCTGACCCGCGCCGTCGGCGTCTCGAACTTCACCGTCGAGCAGCTGACCCGGTTCACCGCGACGGCGCCGCTGGACGTCGTCCAGGTGCCGTACAGCCTCTTCAGCCGCGACGTGGAGCGGGAGATCCTCCCGTTTGCGCAACGCCACGACGTCACGGTGCTGGGCTACGCTGCGCTGGCCCAGGGCTACCTGTCCGGGACCTTCGGGCCGGCCCCGGCGTTTCCCAGCTCCGACTTTCGCAGCCAGTCACCCGACTTCGGCGGCGATCGCTACGCCGCCCGGGTCGCCGCGACCGCCCGGCTGTCCGACATCGCCGCTCGGCACGGCGTGCGGCTGCCCGAACTGGCCGTGGCCTGGGCCCGGTCGCACCCCGTGACGGCGATCCCCATCGTCGGCGTCCAGGCGCCCGAGCACGTCGACGCGCTGCGCCGCGCTCTGACCATCGAGCTGACCGGCGCCGACCTCGACGCGATCCGCCGGATCGTCGAACCGGTCCCGGAGATGGACTTCGCCGGCCTGGTGTCCTGACCGGTTCGAGCGACGTCACCCCGCCGGCCGGGCTAACCCCTTCAGGTCGAGGAAGGTGAGCCGGCGCGCTCGCTCGGCGGCGATCTCCGGATCGACGTGGCCCGGATCCCAGTCGAGTCCGGCGTCGGGCACGACGTCGACGCCGTCGGCGAGGCCGGCCAGCCGTTCCTCCACCTCACGGGCGATGTAGCCGACCATCAGGCAGGACGGCGACGTGAGCCGCAGGTGCACGGCCAACCGGCCGCCCGCCAGCGTCACGTCGGCGACCAGCCCCATCTCGACGATGCTCATCGGCAGCACGCTGGCGGTGCTGCAGGGGTCGATGATCTGGTCGAGCCTGTCCTCCACCGCCGCCCCCAGGCCTCCCGGTACCGACCAGCCGACGTGCGCGAGCGCGGTCATGGCGCACTCGCGGTCGCCGGCTCCTCCAGCGGGGCGAACGTGGCCGCGTGGACGTCCGGGCTCAGCCAGCTCAGCGTCGAGTACGGCGCCGGGAGCGGCTCTCCGGGCAGCCGGGCGAACTCGTCGCCGGCGATCCCCTGCCGGAGCCGGTCGAGGTCGAGGTCGTGGCGACGGGCGAAGTTGCGCGCCAGGATGTCCCGCTTGCGCTCGAGAGTGATCTGCTCGACCGGGTGGTAGAGGCCGGTGTCCTCGAGCAGGTCGTCGGGGAACTCGAAGTCGAGGAACGCCTCGATGCAACGGCGGGGGTGGAACTGGAAGGTACCTGTCCCCCACTGGATGCGGTCGTAGAGCGCGTTGCCTCCGACGTGCAGCAGGCCGAGCAGCAGCCGCGCGAAGGTGCGCGGCCGCCGCGCCACGACGATGTTCATGTTCTCGAGGTTGATGTAGACGTTCGGGAACTTCGCCAGCAGCCAGGCGGTCTCTTCGACGAACGACATGCCACCGTGCACGACCTCGAAGTCGATCTCCGGGAAGTGTGCCGCCGCGCCCTCGACGTCGGCTGGGCCGAAGGCGCCGCGGTACTCCATCGGCCCGATCGGCAGCGCCTTGTGGACGGCGATGTGGCGGATCCCGTGCTCGAGGGCGAACTCGAAGAGCGGGAAGGCGACCTTCGGGTCGTTCAGCGCCCAGGTCCGCATGCCCTGCTCCTGCCAGCTGGCCGGGTAGACCTTGATGCCCAGCGGCCTCAGCTCGGCGATCTGCTCGGCCAGGTGCGTGCGCCAGCCGTCGCGGAGCGGGTCGATCGCCGCGTAGCTGCCGATGAAGCGGCTCGGGTACTTCGTCACGGCCTCGACGGCCTTCTCCACCGATGTCTGCCCGTCCTTGAACACGAACAGCGGCTGCGGGTTGAACACACCCACGCTCGTCGTGCTCTCACGGAACAGCAGGTTGGCAGAATCCTCCGGCGTCCAGTCGCGCAGGAACAACTCGGGCGGCATGTCGTAGGCCGGGTGGCCGTGGTTGGCAGCGGTGAAGGCGGCCGCGTCACACGATGCCTTGCACGCCGTCCGGTCGGCCCAGTTCTCCTCCGTCCAGTTGAGCGCGTGCACCAGCGAGTCCAGAACGAAGACGTCCTCGTACATCGATCTCCTCACCATTCAGTTCAGCGAGTCGGAGCCTGCAGCCCGTACGTCGCCGGCAACACCCGGGAGCCGAGCACAGCGGCGACCCGGCGCAGGATCAGGCTGAAGCCGGACCACATGCCCAGCTCGACCAGCTCCGGCACGCTGAACACCGCCGCCAGCCGGTCTCGTGCGTCCGTGTTGCCGACCAGGGTCCGGAAGTCGACCGCCATCGCGGCGGCCCACTCGGTCGCGGCCGCCACACGTTCCGTCGCCTGGCCCGGCTGGTCGCCGTCGGTGATCCGTTCGTCGAGCTGGAGGATCTTGGTCTTCACCGCGTGCTTCACGCTCGGTTCGAGCGGCCCGCCGTCGGTGAGGTGCCGGTAGTACCGCAGCACCGGGTGCAGCATGTCGGGCCGGGCGAGCAGAGTGCTCAGCGCTACAGCGTCCTTGGGCTGCTCGTCGTAGATGCGCAACAGCTCGGCGCGGCACTCCGCCTCCGTCGCGCTGTCGACCTCGAGCTTCGGGCTCATGCGCTCCTGCAGCTGCTGCAGCGGGAGCCGGGTCTTCTCATTGGTGACGGGCACACCCCAGACGGTGAAATTGCGCCCGTACTCGATGGCGACCGAGATGGCCCACGTCAGTTCCACGATCTCGGCCTCGGTGAACTGCAGCGACAGCCGCTCGTAGACGTCGGCCGGAACACGCTGATAGTCCCAGAGGATGTTGTCCATGTAGATCTCGTCGGTGTAGCGGAGCGCGGCCTTCTCACGATCGGTGAAGTCACCGGCCTCGTAGTCGCCGAGCTGGTCCTCAAGCACTTTGTCGATGCCCTGCCGGCGCCCGGTCTCGAACCGCATGTTCATGCAGTACGGACAGTCGTTCGCGTTGGCGATCCTGATCCGGCACAGCTCCTTGGTGCGGTGCTGGATCAGTCCCTTGCGCCACATCGGCGAGCTCCACCGGATGTACGGCCGTAGCGTCTCCGGGACCTGCCCGACGGTCTGGATGAAGTTCGGGTCTCCGTCCTCCATGGCGATCCACTTCTTCGCCATCAGCTCGAGATCGGCGGGGAGTTCGGCCACCGGCACCAGCGGGATCCACTGCACATTGCCCATGCTCATCGCCTCCTGAGAGCCGAGTCAACACATGCGTGGAAGATTCGTCAAGAGGTGCGTTGAAAAATGGCCGCAGTGGCTTGTGGGAGGACGGTGTGGAGGTCGCCGACGACA
>NZ_QVAI01000031.1 GCF_003427025.1 Jiangella endophytica | reverse complement strand
GCTTGACCGGTGACGTCGCTGCGGCGCGCCTGCTGCCGCAGGAAGTCCAGGAGCACCAGTTGTAGCTGTGGGTGCAGGTGGGCCTCTGGTTCCTCCACAAGCAGGACGGTCAGGTCGCTGTCGTGTCGGCGGGTCAACTGCAGCACGATCATGGAGATGTAGAGCAGATTGGCGTAGCCGAGGCCGGTGGACGCGATATCGCCGATGGCGATGTCGCGCTCGGCAAGCTGTAGTCGCAGGAGCCGCGCGATGCGGCGCAGCTCAACTTCGCGACGGTTGAGTTCGAGCCGGTGCTGCCGGTTGGGAGGGGTGGTCTGGGTGAAGAAGGTCTCGATCGAGTGCCGCACCTCCTCGGCGAGAGGATGGCGTGCGACGGTGTCAAAGGCGGTGTTGGCGCTGTCTATAAAGTTGGTCTTTTTCTCCGCGTCGCTGCCAATCAGGATCTGGAGGACTTCGTGGAGTTGGGCTTGATCGCCGCTGTCGATGTCGCGTACAGCGTCCCGTAGGGGTGGGAGGTACACGTGCGCGATGCGGCGCCGAAGGTTGGGCTCGGGGTCTTCGCCGAACGTCTCGCCGACGCTCCAGCTCAGCATGCTGCGCCGTGGCGTATCCGGCGCGGTTGCGAAGGAGGCGGTGTAGATAAGGTCGTCGTGGTTATCGACCAGCTGCGCGAGGTAGATGGCCTTCTCGGGCTCGGTGAGCTCTGAGTAGCGGGCCGTGATGGAGACTGGGGATCCTTCGACTGCGTGATGATTGAGGTCTCTGTCGGGCGAGAACCACGCGGTCGTGCGCCCCGAAGCCGGGTAGGTGGCCAGTCGGAGTGCGTCGATGATGGCGCTCTTGCCGGAGGCGTTCTCGCCGACCAGGACCGTGAGATCTGCGGTCAGTTCGACCGAGGTACTACGGCAGGCACGGAAGTTGGTCAGCTGCAGGGCAGCGAGTCGCATTAGACCCCCCGGTCGTGTTGCCGGCCGGGAATGCCCGATTGCCGGCCTTCAATTGTATGGCCCGTCTGATGCGTCGCGAGACGCGCCACGCCCCTCGTCGGGCTAGCGGAAAGCGGAAAACGGTCCCGTGCCGCAATGCTCGAATTGCGGCAGATCCCAGTGTTGGCACTCGCGTCAATCTGGGCGGAGCTGACGCTCCACTGGCGGCGGGGTTCGCGGCTGCATGAGTCCGTGCCGCTACACCCCGGCTACGTAGGCGGTTAGGAAGTGCACGCCGTGGCGGTCGAGGTTGCCGCGGGCGCGGTCGTAGTACTCGGTAGTGCGAGGATCGGCGGGCCGGGCGAGTATCTGGACGTCGCGGAGCGGTACGCCGGCGTCAAGAGCGTGGTGATGGCGGCGTGACGAGGTGAATGGGGGCTGATGTGCCTGGAGATGCTGGCGGCCTTTTGCGATCCGGGCGACCATCCGTAAGCATCGCGGCGGTCGATCGGGTTGCCCGAGTTCGGCCGTAGAACGAGAGGTCCCTCTGTGCGTTCGCCTCGGCAGGCCTCGAGAACCCGAAGTACAGGTGCGGTCAGCGGCATGGCAGCGGGCTTATCGCCCTTGCCGACGATGTGCAGCACTCTGGGCGGAATGACGGGCCGCCGGGACGAGCTGGCCGTGGTGTTGCAGGCGGGCACGACGCCGTAGGGAGTCGGCCTGTGGATGTGAGTAGCCGTCTTGGGCGCTGAACGCGGTTGTCCTTGCGACGGTTCACTCCTGCCCCTTCGCCCAGGTCGTGTTGCTCCTGCTACCGAGTCGCGTCCAGGTGGGCAGGGCGGGGGTCCGCAGGTGGGCGAGCGGTAGCCGGCGGCCCCGCGAGGACGTGCCGGGGCGCTCGCACGGTGGCTGCTGGCTGCTCGGTAGGTGGTAGCGCATGTGCCAGTTGTTCTGCTTGCTGGACAGCGCGTTGTGCTGCTTCGACGATGCGGGGCTCGGTGGTGTCGGACGTCAGTCGCCATGGGTGGCGGCCGCCTTTGAGGTACTGGTACCACTGGCCTTCGCTGACGTGATGGTGGATGACCTCGTGCAGGGCGTGGACGATGTCGAGAGCGGGGTGGATGGCGAGGTAGGCGGCTGCCCGTTCGGCTTGGGTGGCTTCGTGTGGGCCGTCGAGGAAGCGCCAGCAATCGTGCAGAAGCTGCAGTTGTTGGCGGGGCCGGTCGTCGCCGGGTGCGCTGGAGCGGACTCTTTCGGCCAGCCGGCTCAGCCTGGCCAGGGAGGTGGCGAGCGGGCGTAGCTGCGGCTGCGCTGGGCTGTAGAGGGTGTCGGTCTTGATGAGGCGGCCGATGGTGAGCAGTGCTTGGGCCTGGCTGCGGGCGACGGCGCGGACCGTGGCGGGTTCGAGGCGGTGTGCGGTGCGCAGCAGGTAGGCGAGCCGGGCCGTACCGCCGGAGAGGTCGGCGGCTGACCGGATGCGCAGGAGCAACTGGTGACTGCGTGACGGCAGCGGCGCCGGGTCGGTGTCGAGCGCTCCGGGTGGTGCGAGCCGGCGGACCTGGTCGGCGGCGAGGGCGAGGGCGGCTGCTTGGTCCATCGCTGCGGGGTGGTCTCGTGCGGCGTCCTGCTCCAGGTGGGCGATGGCTTCGGCGATGGCTGCGACGTCGGTGATGATCGGCCAGGCGCCGGTTCCGTGCGGGTGCGCTTGGGGGTAGACCATCTCCCATTCGTGCTCGGTGAGGACTGCGTGGCGGTGGACCTCTCGCCAGGAGCGCCCGGCGTCGGTCGTCGTCGCGTAGTCGATCCATCCCGTGCCCGGGCCGGCGGTGTCGGCGAGGCGGTGCACCTCGGTGCGTAGTACGTGCTGGAGGGTCGCGACGGTGCGTGAGCTGAGGTCAGCGGTCGGTGTATCGCCGAGCGGCGTGAAGGTGACGTCGCGGAGGATTCGCCAGCAGAGTTGCCGGACGGCGATCCGCGCGGCGTCGACGACCTCGAGTTCCTGCCGGTCGACGGAGGACGGGGTGGTCAGGAGGTGTGCCAGGTGTTCGGAGAGCCGTTGGACGTCCGCTTCGTAGGCCATCGCGCGTCATCCCGATCGGCGGCGGGTGAGGACCCGGACGGCATGGGCGATGCGCAGGCGTTCCCCGACCGACACCTCTGCGGCGCCAGCGGCGGCGCTCAGCGTATTCAGGATGTGCGGCAGCACCGCCGGCAGCGGGGTTGGCGTGCGGTCGTGGATCGGCTGTGAATAGGGCGAGGTGATGTCGGTGAGGATGTCCAGTGCCTCGCCCGCGGTGAGCCGGTCGTCGAGTTCGTGATCGGCAGCGGGGTCTCCCAGGTGGCGTTCGGCCGCCCGGAGCCAACTGCACGCCTCCTGCAGCGGCTCAGGCAGGTCAGCGTCGCTGGTCATGGCTGGACTTCGTCGTCGAGGAAGGCGGCTTCGGCTTGTCTGCGCCGGTTGACGTCGTCGAGGACGTGGCGGACGAAGTCGTCTTCGCGGTGGGTGATGCGGGATTCAGCTTCGATCGGTGGCGGGTCTTCGCCGGGCCAGCTGGTCTGGCGGGTGGGGCGGTCGCGGTCGAGGCGAGTGCCGGAGACGGCGACCCACTCGTGCAGGCGCTGCCGGGTGGCGGCGAACTCGGCCATCCAGACCAGTGGTGCGGACGGGTCCTGGTACGGGTCGTAGGCGGCGAGCCAGCGCTGGTGCAGCGCGGACAGCTCCCAGACGAGTTCGGGGTGGCGGTGCCAGTACGGCGGGAGGATCGCGGCGCTGAGCCCGAACTCGCGTCGGAGCCAGTGCACCCACTGGTTGAGGGCGAGCCATTCCTGTTCGGCCTCGTCGGCGCTGAGCGTCCGCCAGTTCAGTGGCTGCGCCGGGGCCGGTGACTCCGGCGGTGCGCCGGCATGGTCTGTCGGGCCGGCGGAGACGTCGTCCGGGTCGCCGAAGACGAAGTCGCCCGGGATCGGGTCGGGTCGGTTGTCGGGGTCGGTCGGTTCGGGCATGGCTCTCCTCGGGGCGTCGTTGTCGCTCTAGCGGCCTAGGCCGTCGGCGGAGGGCGCCGGCGGGGGTGGGGGTGGGGGTGAGGGTGGGGCTTGTGGCGGCGAAGCTGGTGCCTGGGCGGGTGCGGAACGGTTCTGGAGGTCGGGGCCGGATGCGGCTGCGTCGCGCTCGGTGTTGCGGGGTCGTCGATGGACCTCGTAGGTGGTCGTGTTCGGGTCGTGCATGAGCCGGTAGGCGACGAACTGCTCCGCCTTCTTGGGCTGGCCGTCGACGGTCCGGTCGTATTGGCGGAGGTATCCGATGGCAGCGAATTCGTCGCCCTTCTGGAACCGCTCGTGGGAGAGTTCGGCGGCGCGGTCGAACTGGACCAGGTCGTGGTAAGTCGGTGGCAGTCGGTTGAGCCTGCCGCTGGGCAGCGATTGGAAGTGGTTGATGCCGATGCGGATGTACAGGCGTGGTTTGCCGTCTGCGTTGTAGGTGAGGTCGGGGTCTGAGGCGATGAATCCGTAGATGCCCTCGTAGCGCTTCACGCCGTTGCCTCCTGCGTGTCGACGGGAGCGGATCGGTCGCTCGTCAGGTGGGGCGCCTCGACCGGAGGAGTCAGGAGGGCCGGAGGAGGTTCTCGACGGCGGCGCGGTCGCGGGCCAGCTGCTTTCCGTCGGGGCGGCTGGTCCATGGCCGGAGCCTGGTGATGATCGGCGGCGTGGTGCGCAGCAGCACGACGGCGGTGCCGAACGGCAGCATGCGCAGCATGTCCGCGGACATCACCGGCATGCGCCGGACGGAGCGTTGGGTGGAGCGTCCGCCGCCGCGTTCGACGGTGATGGATTCGGTGTGCTCGTCTCGTTCCCCGAGCAGCGCGGAGAGGTCCTGCAGTTCGCGGCTGTCGGACCCGCCACCGAGGATGATCTTGACGATCGCGGAGTCCCAGATGGCGGCGGCGTTGTGGTCGCCCCAGTTCTCCCGCGCCCGGGCCATGGACTGCAGGACGGGCATGGTGGTGATGCCGGTGCCGCCGCCGTCGGCCATGAGGGTCGGCAGTGACGGGAGTGGTGCGCGGTTGCCGATCTCGTCGAGGGCGAGCAGCAGCGGCGGGTCGAGCCGGGCTCCGGGGGAGCGGGCGGCGAGGCGGCGGGCGGTCTGGGTGAGGTCTTCGACGAAGGCGGCGACCAGAGCGGCCGATGCGTTGGCTCCGGCGCCGGTGGCGAGCAGGTAGAGCGTGCCGCGGTCGCGGAGGAAGGCTTCGGGGTCGAAGGACTCGCCGGGCCGTGGGCTGACGGCGTCGAGCACGCCGGGGTCGGCGAGCGGTGCCATGGCGAGCGAGACGCCTTGCCAGATGGAGTCGCGGGTGCGGGGATCGGCGGACAGCATGGCGTCGAGGGAGTCGGCCCAGCCGTCGGCCGCCGCGGGGTTGGTCTGCAGGATTCGCACGGCGTCACCGGCGGCGACCGGGTTGAGCGCCCATCGGTAGAGGGTGGCGGTGTCGCGGCCGTCCAGCGCTGCGGCGTGCAGCAGGGCCTGCAGGGCGGCGGTGGTCTTGCCCTGCCAGAAGTCGCCGGAGGTGACGGTGGAGAAGTTGGTCGCCGTGGCGAGTCCGCCGGCGCGGATCATCGCGGTGAGCGCGTCGTCGCAGCCGCGCACGGGTGACCAGCGCAGCCCGGCCGGCAGCCCGGGCACGAGCCGTTCGGGGTCGAAGACGGCGACCGGGCCGCTGCGTTCGCGGGCCCGCAGGGTGGCGGTGACGTTATCCGGCCGGGTGGAGGTCGTGAGGACGGCGCCGGGCGCGTCGAGGATGGCGGAAATGACGATGTTGACGCCCTTGCCCGAGCGTGGTGGCCCGATCAGCAGGATCGAGTCCTCGACGGTGACCCAGACGTCCTGGCCGCGGCTGGTGCCGATCCGGTAGCCGACGTCGGCGGGTCGCGGGTGCTGAACCGATGGGCGGAGCACGGCTGCTCGTCTACGCAGGGCCGCCGCCGAGGCGGCCTGTGTGACGTCGGAGCGCGTCGCCCCGCCGGGCAGCCGGGAGAGCCGAGCCCGAACCGAGCTGGGCCGGGCGCGAACCATCCGCCACACCGCAACGGCCCCGACGCCGACCATGGCCACTGCCGCGGCCACCACAGCCCAGTAGAGCCCGGCACTCAGCCCCGGACTGCCGTAGGCGTCGTCGACCTCGAGCGGACGCCGCAGGGCAGCCACCGCGCCGGCGAGCCCGGCATCGGGCTGCGGACGGCCGGTGATGGCGGCGGTGATGCTCGCAGCGCCGCGGAGCAGCCCGAGTCCGGCTGCGGACGCGGCGAGGAGTCCGAGCCCAAGATTCGTCAACGCGTCATCGGTCGTGCCGGCCCGGCCGGTCATCGCGGGCCGACGACGAACGTCGTCCCGGAGACGCGACCGAACAGCAGGAGCTCCATGCCGCCGGCCAGCTCTCTGGTGGTGCTCAGAGTGACGACGCCGTTGTCGTTGGCTGTCTCGGTGCGCTCGACGACGGCGATGACGACCTGCTCACCGGGCAGGAATCCGCGATGATGCACCGCGAAGGCAGCCTGGTCGGTACGCGACGGCCGCGGATCGGGTCCGTGCGGTGATGGGTCGATGATGTCGGAGTGGACGCCGCCGCCGGGGTCGGTCACGTCGACCCGGACCGGGCCACCCGCCACGTCGATGGTCGCCGCGATTCTCTGGCCGAGCTCCGCCCTCGACACTGGAGAGCCGGCGACGGGCTCGCCGTCGAGCGTGAGCGTGAAGCCGTCGTCGTCCGGGGTGACTGTGAGCCGGGGGAGCACGACCGGTGCCGTGGACGGGGTCCGGCTGCGTCGCCAGCTCATGTCGCGCTCATCGCGCTGGGTCGTCTGTGGTGTCTCACGTCCGCTAGGTAGTCGCGGCCGACCGTGAGGTCGGCGAGCGTTGCAGGCCCCGCAGGACACGGGCGTCAGCGGCCGATGTCTGGCGGTGGTCGGCGGGTGGCAGCGTCGGCACCGTGCGGGGGCGTCGGCGGCGTCTGCTGTGGACGGAGCTTCGTGCGCGGCCGGGCTGGTGGAGCGTGCCCGGCGTTGAACTCGACGAGCGCGAGCGCGAGGGCCGCATCGAGGGCCGCGACCGTCGCCTCGGCGCTCTCGACCGGCACGTTGAGCGCTCGCGCCACCTGGTCAGCCGTCAGTTCACGGCGTCCCGGCCCGGTGACCGTGGCCCCGTCGCTAGTCGCTGCGAATCGCACGAAACCGCGCCCCTTCACCGGGTAGGCGTAGATCGAGACCGTGTCCATCTCCCAGGCGGTTCCCGTTCCGTGGAAGCGGAAGTCGTCCCAGCCGACGTGCTCGGGTTCGAAGCCGGGCAACTCCTCCACCGCGTCGAGAGCCCTCACCACCGGTGCGTCCCAGGGCGACACCTGCCGCCGGTTCACGGCGCACCCGCATCGCGGCCGGGCACCATGCGTGCGGTTGTGTCGAACAGCGCGAGCTCGCTGGGATGCAGCTGGTGCTGGACGACGAACGCGCGGTCCTTGATCCGCCACAGACCCTGCCCGGTGCCGAGCGACGGCAGTAGTCGTTGCTCGGTCCCGGTCAGCCCGAGCAGTGTTCCGGTGACGCCGAGCTGGTCGGACTCCTGTCGGTAGATGATCCGCGTCTCCGCGTTCGCCAGCAGCGACGTGGCGAGCGCCCGGGCCGCGCTGCCGGCGTCGCCGACGGTGTCCAGGTCGGACAGCTTGTGGAACACGAGCATGTTGGCGATGCCGTAGTGGCGGGCGAGCCGCCAGTGCGCATCCATCCGCCGTAGCAACGCCGGGTGCGACATCAGCCGCCAGGCCTCGTCGTAGACGACCCAGCGCTGCCCACCGGCCGGGTCGAGCAGTGCCGATTCCATCCAGGCGGACGCGCACGTCATCAGCACCGAGAGCAGTGTGGCGTTCTCCGTGACTCGGGACAGGTCGAGGGAGATCATCGGCAGCGACGGGTCGAACGCGATCGTCGAGGGGCCGTCGAACAGGCCGGCGAGGTCTCCGGCGACGAGCCGGCGCAGCGCGTGGCCGACGTGCCGGCCGTCGTCGGCGAGGCGCGCGTCGCCGGCCGGATCGGGTGACAGGATCCGGTCGACCACCATTGGCAGCACCGGCACGTCCGATGCGGCTACAGCGGACGTCAGCGCGGCATCGACAGCGGTGTGCTCCAGTGGCGTCAGTGGCCGGGCGAGAACGGTCTCCGCGAGGGCGCCGAGCAGGTCCCGGCGGCGCGCACCGACGGTGCTGCGCCATTCCTCGTCGGACAGATCGGTTGGCCGGTGGCCGTGATCGAGCGGGTTGAGCCGGGTGCTGAGCCCGTGCCCGAGCCGGATGGCCCGGCCTCCGACGGCTTCGGCGACCGGTGAGTGTTCGCCCTTGGGGTCGCCGGGGACGTAGACGCGGCGGCCGAACGCGATCGACCGCGTGTAGAGGCTCTTGGCGAGCGACGACTTCCCGGACCCGACGATGCCGGCGAGCACGACGTTGGGTGCGGTGATGACACCGCGGGCGTAGAGCACCCAGGGGTCGTAGGCGACGGCGGCACCCGAATAGAGGTCCTGCCCGACGACGACACCGTCGGACCCGAGTCCGCTCTCGGCGAGGAACGGATACGCCGCCCCCAGCGTGGCGGAGGTGTCCTGGTGCCGGGGTATCCGCAGGCGCCGGTTGGTCCGCAGCGCGAGCGGTCCGGGATCGCCGGAGCGGGGGAGCAACGGGGTCGATTCGTGGTCGTCGTTCCAGTAGTCGTCAGCGCCGGCGCTGTGGGCTTCCTCCTGTTGCCGCCGCAGCTGGGTCGACGCGGTGCGGCGTGACCGGCGCTGCGCGCGTCGCTCACCCGCCGGCCGGATGAGGGGAGTGGTGAAGAGTCGTCGCTGATCGTCAGCCATGGAGTCAGCGCCCGAGGCCGTCGGACTGGGTCCGCGCCGAGACCTGGTCGTGCGTCGCGACGGAGGATGGGGTGGGCCGATCGGGGCCCTGCGCCCAGAGGATCCGTCCGTTGCGGTTCCAGCCCTTGTCGACGTGAGCGCCGGCACGGGCGACGGACAGAGCAGCGAACCGCAGATCGTCGGCGACCTGCCGCGATGTCTCCGCGCCGCCCGGTGGGGGCGCATCGATTGCGTAGGCCCGGTCAGCGTTGCGTTCGTGCCAGGCAGCGAGCTGGTCCAGCGATTGCCGCAGCGACCAGAGGGTGGAGGACAGCGCGCCGAGCACGCGGTAGGTAGCCTCCGGGCTGTCCATGTCCTGGGTGAGGTGGGCGAGAGCACGGGCCGCCTCGGCCGCTTCGAGTGGGTCTGCGACGGCTGCGTTGTAGCTGGGCACGGAGCTGCTCCTCGTGATCACGGTTGGATGGACTGGTCACGTGGAAGGTGCGGCGCACCGGCCGGTCAGATGGGCCGGCATAAGGGGAGCGCCGCAGCGGCGAAGGCCTGAGCCTGCTGGCCGACCAGGCGGCGGGTCTCGCAGGAGGCCTGGACGGCGGCCTGCTCCAGTTGCGCGACGACTGATTCGAGTTCGTCGACGGTGGGTGCCGAGAGGGCGATGAGCCCGGTGTAGCGCAGCATGCCGTGACCGGCGACCAGGTCGGATTCCTGCTGCAGGACGTCGTGGTACTCCGCGGTCTGCTGGGCGTCCTCGATCTGCCCCAGGCGGGCACGCTGAGTCGCGTCGGAGACGTACTCGGTGCGCCGCTTACGGATGTCGCGGGCGGCACGGTCCGTGCGCAGTGGGTCGCACAGCAACGTGACGCTGCGGCGCACGCCGCTGGTCAGCAGGACAGGGTGGAGGAAACCGGGGAAGACCTGGGTACGCGGCCATTCGGAGATCCACAGGACGGCGTGATGGGCGCTGTCGGAGCGGAGCCGGTCCCAGGTCTCCTCGACAGCAAGCGGCCCTGCTGTGGTGAGGTCGCGGCCGATGTCACTCGTGCGCTGGAGGGCGGTACTGACGGCCGGGTCGTATGCCGTGCGAAGCGCGACGGCGAGATCACCCGGGGTGAACCACGGCGACGGGGTGAGGTCTGCGGACCGCAGTGCCGTGATCAGCGTGGCCATCTCCTGGCGCAGGACGTGCGCCGCGCCACGCAGACCACCGCCGGCCGAGCGGATCTCGCGCGCCGCGGCCTTGAGGTCCAGCGCGAGGGACACGGTCGTGACGTGCTGCTCACCGACGGGACCGGCCCGCTCGACCAGCTCCGTGTAGGTCTGGGCGACCCAGGAACCGTCGTCGACGCCGTGCTCACGCCACCAGGCGGTGAGCCCGGCGCCGGCGTCCGGCAGTGTCCGCTCGAGCACTTGGAGCCGGGCGATCCGGCCGGATCGGCAGCAGGTTGCGAGGACCCGGCTCCAGCCGGCGACCCGGCGCTGCTGGTCCGCCGGATCCAGCAGGACGAACGACGGATGCTTCACCTCGAGCACGACGGTGAGCGTCGCGGCATGCGGGTCGTGCACCATGACCGCGCCGGACTCCGGGTCGTCATAGTGGCGCAGCGCCGCCCCGTCACCCGGCAGCGCGAGCGTGCCCGCCGGTCGCGGCTTGACGATCCGGCGGCGGTAGCCGAGCTGGCGGACGACGGTGCGCAGCAGCCAGTGCCCAGTCAGAGGGAGCCACTCGACGAGTTTGCGGCCGCCGAGCGGAACCCAGGTGAGCAGGCCGAGACTGATGAGGAACGGGGAGCTGAGCACGAGGCCGGTACCGCCGGCAATGTAGAGGCTCACCACGCCGATGGCGATGCCCAGCGAGACGGTGACCAGCTGCGTCGCGGAGAGGCCGAGCAGGACGCCGCGCCGGGTCAGCCGCGAGAACTTGACAGCGACGAGGTCCGTGCCAGCGTCAGCCGCCATTCTGTGCTCCACCGTCCGAGGGCTTCGGCTCCGGTCTCACCGGCGGCGTCTGCGGGGTCGGTGTCGGCGGCTGCGCCGGTGGCGCCTGGTCAGGAGCCGGGAGGGACGTCGTGGATGACGGCGTCGGATCCGCGCCGGGGCGCGATGGTTCTGGACCGCTGTCCGGCGCCTTCTCATGCGGCCCGTCTGCCGGCGCCGCGCGATCTCGGTGACCCGAGGGTGGCTCCGTCTGATCCGTGCGCTCGGGCCCGGCAGCGGCGGGCTCGGAGCCGCCGTGGCTGCGAGGGGCCTTCCCAGCGGCGGCCCCTTCGCCACCGTCCGCCTGCTCGGCCTGCGCGGCGGGACCCGCCTTCGACAGTGCGGCGCCGGCCGCCGCAGTTGCACTCGCCGGCGGGACCATCGCGGCCGACGCGCCCGCCGGACGTGCCGTCGTCGCAGTCGCAGCTCCCGGTCCCGGTGCGCCGCCGGACCTGCCGGCTCCACCAGCCGCCGCCGGGCCACCGACGACCGTCTCCAGACCACCAAGCTGCTGAGCGGACATCGGAGCGGGACGCCCGACCGCGGCCTTCGACTCCTGCTCGGCCGACACCGCGTGATGCAGGTCGATGCCCATGAAGCTGATGAACCGGTACGTCATGTACGGGGCGAAGGCGGCGATGAACATCAGCACGATGCCGGCGATCGGATCGGCGATCGAGGCCAGATCGAAGTCCAGCGGCGACGACACCTGCGCCGTCGCCACCAGGAACACCAGCACGATGATCAGCTTGGACACGATCAGCGCCAGCACGAACGTCGCCCAGCGCCCGATCCAGCCGCGGGTCGCATCCCACGACGCTCCCGACAGCGCCAGCGGCGCTACCACGATCGCCACGAGCAGCAGCGCCTTACGGATGAGCAGCGTGCCCCAGACGATCGCCGCACCAGCGACCGCCATCCCGCCCAGCACGATCGTCAGGATCGCCCCGACGCCGGGTGCAGCCACGTTGATCGCCGTCAGGCCGAGCGCCATGGCAGCGATCCGCTCGCCCATCTCCTCCATCGTCGTCCCGGTCGCGTGCACGATCCCCACGCACAGCTGGTCGACGATCTCCAGCAGCATCGCCGTCAGCGTGATCACGACGAACGAACCCAGGACCGACTTCGCCAACCCCAGCACCGCCCGCTGCAAGGCGCCCGGCTCGCGACGGATCAGCCCGGAGACCACCTGCAGAAAGAAGAAGATCAGCATCACGAAGATCGCGACACCGAACACCACGTTGTAGACCGCGACGTACTGCTCCGATGTCAGATCGACGAGCGTCGTCGTGTCGAAGATCGCCCACACACTCTCGAACATCCACGCCGCGGCACCACCGACGGCTTGGGCCAGCCAGTTGAACGGCGCCGCGACCAGAGCGCCGGCCGCCTCACCGCCCAGATTGCAGACTTCCGCGATCACCGGGACGTCGCAGATACTCATCTCCGCACCGCCCGCATCAGGAGATGCCCTGCCCGACGTCCCAGAAGAAATTCACGAGCGTGACTGCGGCGCCGCACAGGATCGCCGCGCCACACGCCACCAGGACACCGGTCTTCCCACGGCTGGCCAGGTGGGGGTTCGACGAGTTCGCGCCGAACCCCCAGATCACCGCCGCGACGATCAGCGCCAGCACCGACAGGATCAACCCGATCGTCATCCCCGCGCCGACGATGTCCCGCAGCGCGGCGATCCCGGGTAGCCCATCGTCGTTCGGAGAAATGTCAACGAATGACAGTGGCTGCAACGGTGTGACCGATTGCTTGCTGTGATGCATGCACGAGAGGTGGGTGCGCCGCACCGCGGTTCGCTACAGATCGACACACGATCAGCCTCGGACACGCGGCTCGAACGCAGGAAGGACCCGGGGCGAGGCTGCCCGCCCGACCGCCGAGCGGCCCTGCCGCGGATTATAGATCATCCCTACTTAGGATGCGAGTGGGACAAATCCGGCCACATGATGATCAAGGGGTTGACATATCCAAGTACGTGATATGACACTCCTTGCATAGGTCTGGACTGACATGGGGGGGTCTGTGTGATTCCGTTGAAGAAGCGTCTCATCGGTGCGGCCATTGCTCTTGTAGTGCCGCTTACGGCGGCCGTGGCGATTCCCCAGGCCTCGGGCTCCAGCGTTTCTGAAGATGATTGGGAGCGCCTCGTGGTGGCGCCGTCATCCTCAGTGAAGGTCAGTGCCGGGCAAGAGCAATTGTCAATCTTCGAAGACGCGAGTGCGATGCTGGATGACCACATGGAAATCTGGGGCAAGAATCATTTCGATCCAGACGGTACGGTGGTTGTGAACGTAACGGCCGGGTGGGAGCGCGTCGTCGGTGAGGACCTCAACGAGCTCGTCACCAACGCCTCGGCGCCGATTCGGATCCGTGAGGTCGACCATAGTAGCCAGGAGCTAATGCGAGAGGTGCTGGATCCGCGACTGCCGAAGATGGATTTCGCTGGCGCATCGGTGGTCGGCGCCACGGTGGATCCTGAAGAGAACAGGCTCATCATCAGTCTCACTGAGGTAGATGAAGACTCGGTTAATGCTGCTCGGGTCGTGTTTGGCGACGACGTCCGCTTTCGGCAGGGGCAACGTTTTGAGCCCACCTTGGGCCCTGACAGGTGGAAGGATCGCTATCCGTACAGCGGGGGCGCTGGCTACGCGCCGCTGAATTTCCCCTATAGCGAAGCGAGCTGCACCAGTGGGTTCGCGATGCGTCGAGTGAGTAACAACGTGCAGTATATGCTCACGGCGGGCCACTGTATCGGCACAAGCGGACCGGCGTCATACAATGCCGCCTACAGCCTGGTCGGCGACGGCTCTGTATGGGCGAACCTGCTGGGCTCTGCTAGTGGGGCGACGAACACGCTAAACTCGAGCGGTGCGTCATGGGCTATCAATGGCCACTACTACGGGGATCTGACGGTTTGGCCAATTGATGCTGGTGACCCAACAATTTTTTGGGGCGGCAGGCGAGCCACGGCGTACAGCACGATCAAGTCTTTCAATACGGACTTTCCCTCGACGACTGAAACGAATCTGTGTCTAAGTGGTGCCAATGGCGGAAACAACTGCGGTTGGGACGTCGTCGATGTGGATGTTTCGGCGACTATCGGTGGTGCCTGGGTGTATCCACTGGTGCATGTCGCCGACTCTTCCGGGCCGTGCGTATTTATTGGGGATAGCGGCGGTCCATGGATCAAGGGTGTGTCCGGGGGGTCCCGTGCGGTCGGAATCCAGAGTGGTGCGACACGTCCGAATCAGCCGACCGGGCCATGCGAGGCCGTGTTTACGTCGATCCATACCGCATACGGCCTTTGGGGAATTGTCCCGCTCACGGGCTGACTGAAGCGCCGTTAAGTCGACGACGATCTTCCTGCGATCGAACCGCGCAGATGTCTGGACGGTCCGCACGCGAATGGCGGACGTTTCCGCAGCGTGCGGGCCGTCTCTGGCGTTGTCCGTGGTGAGTAGCAGTCACTGTTGCCGGGAATAGAGTGCAGGGCGAGCGGAGCGCCGTCCGCCGGGTCCCGATCGCGCGCATGGGGAAGACGGAGCAACGGTATCGCGGCGTGCACGAGGTTCGGCGACCAGCCGACTTTGCCTTTCATCTTGTTCAGAAGACCGTGATGTGGAGGTGGTCGTAGTGGCCGCCGGTGGGGGAGTTGGGGTCGTGCATGCCGCCGCCGTCGTAGGGGCGCCAGCCTTCGTCGTCGCGGGCGAGTGACCAGATGAGGCCTTGCCAGATGAGGTATTCGACCCGGAGGGCAGCAGCGTGCTGCTGGAGCCAGGTAGCCATGAGCCAGCCCTCGGCGACCTGAACGTCGGTGGGAAACGTGCCGATCTGATTGCCGAAGGTGACGTCGCAGGCGCGCCCGACGGGGTGTTCGGAGCTGGTGCCGGGGCGTGGTGACCAGCAGGCCCAGCCGGTCTCGGGGAATGCGCGTCTGGTCTCGGCGATCAGATGCAGCAGCTGGCGGGTGATGAGCCCGGAGCTGGTCGGATCGGGGATGAAGCCGCCCGGGACGCCGGCGAACGGCGCCGGCGGTGGCGGCAACTCGCCCACCGACCCGGGAGCGTCCGGCTTGCACACCTCGCCGCCGGGTGGTGACGCCTCCGGTGTGGCCGAGGTAGCGCGAGTCGGCGCGGGCGCCGCCGGCGTGGCCCACTCCCGCATCCGCTCCCGGACGTTGTCCAGGTACTCCCGAGTGACGGCCGGGATGTCGGGGTAGGTGGAGAGCCGGCCGGGGCCGGCGTTGTGGGCGATGACGAGCGCTTCGAGTTCGGTGAGCTCGACCGTCGACGGCCAGTCCGGGTGGGCGGCGCGGGTCGCTCGGACGTCGTCGAGGAGGTCGCAGAGGTAGCGGGCGCCGTACTCGGCGTGGGTCTCCGGTTCGCGGATGTCCCAGATGCCGTTGCCGTTGCGGTCGGTGTCCCAGTCGCCGTAGACGGTGCGCCAGATGTGCTGGTTGATCTGGAACAGTCCCCAGGTGCCGCCGTTGACGTCCATGGCGAAGACGTCTGGCCGGAACGAGGACTCCTGTGCCATGACCGCGGCCACCCAGGTCTCGGGCAGGTCGGCACATGCCTGGGTGGCGATCGCGATCCAGGGGCGGGCGGCATCGGGCACGGGTGCGTCGTCGGCGAGGTCGCCGGACGGGCTGCCCGGAGGCTCGGCGCAGCCCCCGGCGGACTGGCCGGCGGGGTTCATGAGCGCTGCGACGGCGAGCAGCCCGATCGTCGGGGCCAGCAGCACGAGCCCGGCCGCCAGAGCGAGCAAGGTCTTCTTCAGCATGGGCGGGTTGTCAGAGCGGGTTGTCGAGTTCGGACAGCCGCAGCAGGTAGCAGCGCTCGTCGAACCGCGGCGGGCAGCCGACGAAGACCGTGAACGTCACCTTCTCCCGTGTGGCGTCCTGTTGGCCGTCCCAGACGCCTTCGCGGTGACGGAAGGCGCGGACGGTCACGGCGGTGGTCCCTTCGGGAATCTGGCCGCGCGACTCGGCAACGATCTGGCCCCACGAGCTGGGCACCTGGATGCCGTAGACCTCGAGCCACTGCCTGGTCTCGTACTGGCGCAGCTGGCGCCAGACGTCGTCGGCCGGCAGGTAGGTCGCGACGTCCGTGAGGAGGCCGCTGGTCTCGACGCCGGACGGGTCGGAGTCGGCGATCAGGACGTTGGCGTAGTCGCGCGGGGTGAGCCCTGACATCGTGTCCCACGTGAACAGCGCGTTCGCGACCTCGCGGGCGTAGGGCACGGCATCGCCGGTCTCCGGCAGGACCGGAAGATCCGGCGCCGCCTGCGGCGAGTCGGTCGGATCACCGGTCGCGGGGGTCTGGGGGAGCGGTCCTACCGGATCGAGCGTCGCCGGCGGCCCGGCCTCCGGCTCGGGGTCGCCGGCCAGCCCGTACAGGCCGACGACCACGACGGCGGCGAGTGCCATAACGCCGGCGATGGCGGCGACGAGCCGGCGGCGTGCGGTCCAGTGCTGGGGGCTGGTGATCACCTGGGTGTCTCCTCGATGAGGGGTGCGTCTGAGGGTTCACCCGGGAGGTGCGCTCAGCCGCCCGCCTCGGAATCCCGCTGTTCTCGTGCGGTGATCGCCTCGCCCATGAACTGCTGGGTCGCCACCCAGGACGACGTCAGGAGCTCCCACTGCTCGTCGCTCAGGTGCTCGGCGACGGTGCGTGGGTCGACGAGGTCCCACCAGCCGTAGTGCTTCCTCACACCGGCCGTGAACCGCTTCACGAGGGCGGCGGCCTCGGCTGTGGCGCGGCTGCTCACCTGCCCCGCCGCCTTGCGGACGCGTTCGGTCGCCCGTTTCGCGGCCTGAGCAGCGGCCTGCGGATGGCGCAGGCCCGCCAGCCGGTCGAGCTCGTCTCTCGCGGCGTCGCGCGCCGCCGCGGGCTGAGTGTCGTCGTTCGCGGCCTGTTCGAGTTCATGGCGTCCCTGGGCGGTCGTGATGGCCAGATAGCGGCCGTTGACCTTGCCGTCGACGTTGATCCCGGCGAGACCGTCCTCGACCTGCGCCCGTAGCCAGGCGGGCGTGGTGTCGTCGTCGACCAGGCGCTGCAGCTCGAGGACCTGGTCGAGCATGCCGTGCGAGTCGCGGCCGGTGATCGCGCGGGCTGCCTGGACCCGGGCGTCCAACGGTTCCGTCGAATCGACGGAACCGGTGGAGCCACTCTTCGGGGCGCCGAAACGCGTGCTCGCCTGGCGCCGGCCGGCTTCCTCGGCGTAGAGCACTTTGAGCTCGCCGTAGAGCGTGGCGGCCTCGATCGGGTTGAGCCCCTTGCGCAGGCTGTTCTCGTCGCGCACGGCGAGCGCGCGCTGCAGATCGTCAGACACCTTCGCAGCCACCCACACGTCCACCTCGCGCCACCCGAGCCGACGCACCGCTTCGAGCCGCCGCAGACCGGAGATCAGCCAGCCGGCCTTGCTCACGACGATCGGGTGCAGCAGGCCGACGGTCCTGATCGACTCCGCGAGCCCGTCGACATCGCCGAGATCCGTCCGGTAGGCGCGGCCGACCTGGATCCCGTCGACGGCGTGCCGCAGGACGTACCCGTCAGCCATCGCCGGGCTCGTCTCGGATCCGCCGGGCCAGCTCTACCAGCTCGACGTCGGCCAGTAGGTCGGTGAGCGTGTCTCCGAGCAACACCCGTTCCAGCACTCCCAGTTGCCCGGCGGGCGCGGCCCCGGGGCGCGAGCCGATGAGGAGCCCGAGCAGTCGTGTCCACGCGCGTTGCCGCAGTCCCAAGCGCAGGCGGATCACGCCGTCGCGGCGCAGCACGTCTCGCGCCGACTCCTGTGATCCCAGGTCGGCCGTGCGTGAAGCGACGTACTCCACCGCCCAGCGGGCGTCGTGGTGATTCCACCCGGCGACCACGAGGAGTGCCGCGATCGTGGCGACAAGACGATCGATGCCGTCGCCGCGACCCTCCTCGCCGTCGGTGGAGATCACGTCGTACAGGAACTCTTCGTGCTCGCCGGCGCGGACCGGTGCTTCGCTGGGACGGAACTTGGGTCGGCGTGCCTTTTCCGGAGAGATCAACAACCGCTCGCCATACGCTTCGGCCTGCATCGACAGTTCCACCGCCCGGGTCACCACGCCCCACGGGTCGTCGGCGGTGCGGGCGGAGCGGCCGCGCATCGCCAGCCACGCGGCATGGGCAGCGTCCTCCGGTGGCCTCCTCCAGGCGCGGGCCACCGGCGTGTACCGGCGCGCGGCGACCCTCATCAACACCTCGACGGCGGGCATCTGCCATCCCTCCGGCCCGAGCCGATCGATGACCGTCAGGACGGCTCGTAGTCCTTCTGGCGTGCTGATGAACTGCTCGACGTCCGCCTCGAGCGAGGCCGATCCTGTGTTCTGACTTCTCATACGCGTGCTCCCTCCCTGGCGGTGAGGTGCACCAGCGCTCCCGATTCCTCTGGGCCGGGTGTCTCGGGTCGGTTGAGCCATCGGCCGACCGTCGAGGGATGCACGCCGAGCTCGGCGGCGATCCCGCGGTACGAGCCGCCGTCGGCGCGCAGGCGACGTGCCGCTTGCCTCGGGTCGGCCGCTAGCTCTGGGGAGACACGCTCGAACGTCGCCGGGCCGGACCGGGTGCGCCGCGTGAGCTCGACGGTCAGGTGGGTGATCGCCAGGAGGACGAGCGGCGGCACTGCCGAGACCGCGGCGGCCACCACCGGCGGCACCGACGCCTCGGCTGACACCACCGCATCGACCGAGTTCGCCGTCACCGAGACAGCTGCGCCTGCCAGCAGCAACGACCACGGATACCGGGTGGCCTTGCGCCCGTGCTCGTGCAGCGCGACCACCGAGATCGTCGCGACGACGATGATGCCGTCGACGATGAGCGGCCACGCCCAGGCCTGGCTGCTGTCGATCCCCGACCGGCGCGCGAGATCGGTGAGCGAGGTGAAGGACAACCAGAACGCACCCAGCGCGATCGCCACCGTGCCCGCCACGGCGGTACCGGCCACCCAGCCCGGAACCGCCTCGGGTTCAGCGCCGTCGTCGGCCGCCGTCATCGGCCGACGCCTTCGCGTGCGTCCGGCGTAACGGGGGCGGCGGCCCCGCTGATCGAGCGTGGTAGCCGGATCCCGTAGGCGAGGCCGTCATCGATCGTCCGCTCACTCTCCCTGGCCGTCCAGCCCTCGACGCCGACGTGTACGGCTGCGGCCTGCAGCAGCGCTTGCCGTGCGGTAATCGCGTCGAGTTCGCCGCCGCCCACCAGGCGGCCGAAGGTCCGCGCCGCCCTGAGGACCACGTCGTGGCGATAGCCGGGCTGGGCCGACTCCACGTCTGCGGTCACGCTCGCCACGATCGCCTGGACATACCTGCCGGCCTGGGTGGCCGAGAGTCGTAGCGGTGGCCCCGGCGTCGGTGGGGGAGGCGGGGTGAGGGCGCGGACGAGCCAAGCAGGCGGCTCAGCGACCGGACGCTCGAGCGCCAGGTCGTACGATCCGCCCGCGCGCGACGAACCCGCGCCGACGACGCAGCCTCCGCGGCCGCGGGTATCGATCCGCCAGCCCAGTGTGCCGATGGTCGTCCGATGCGCGCCGCCGCCCGGCGCCCGGAAGTACAGGTGCCGGCCACCGCTCGGCGTGGTGACCGTATAGGTGTCCGTCGGCGGTTCGGCGCCGGCATCAGCCGCGAGCATCGCCAGGACGTCGGATCCATGCTGGGCGCCTCTGAACCGCATGGGCGCCGTTGCTCCGTGTGCCGGATCGAGGTCGACCACGAGCAGCCCAGATTCGCCGGTCGCGATGCCGATGTTCCAGCGATCGGCGGCGCGCCACCAAGAGCGGAGCTGCTCATGATCCGTCGTCGCGAGTTGCTGCCATCGTTCGAACGCCGGACGCTTGCCGCCGCTTCTGATCGGGAAGACCCTCCACCCCCGATCGGCTGCCGCCAGGGCAGCGTCGAGGAACGGGTTGTCGGACATGCCTCGGACCTCCTCCGTCGCAGGCACACTCAGTTCCTGTGGCCCTCTGACCAGGAGGTACGCCAACCGATCCGCGCCGCCGACCTGCTGCGACACGAGCACACGCCCCCGCGGCCGCGTCGTCCAGCGCTTGACCGACCGCCCGACGCTACCTATAGTCATCGGCTGCCGGGTGCGATGACTTCGCCGCCCTGCAATTCAGCTGGCGCCCGAAGCCGGCGGGCGCTCTCTGCGCCGCCGCCATCGGGGCCACCTTCAAACGTCTCCCTCAGCGCGCCTCGCTCCAATGAATCCGCACTGCACCGGTGTGGAACCGGTCGACGTGCGCGCGGCTCGGATGATCCGGGCGTGGCCACTGATGAGGGGTGGCCCTGGGATCGCCGGTACACCGGCGGTGCCACGGTGGTTCATTGGGCCTGCACACGCTTAGGCGCAGGATCGGATTCGAACGTGGGGTGCACAGGACCCGCTCATCGCCGATTCGGCTGGAGAGTGACCATGTTGCGTCGCGATACCGAATACGTGCTGCTGTGGAATGCGCAGGCACACTGCTGGCTGGCTCGTCCCGTCGAGCGTGACGGCGACCGGCTGCGGCCGGTCGGCGTCGCGGCCGCCGTCGCACTGCCGGTCTGGGACGGCCGGTACACCGAAGCTGGGCCGGACGAGTGAACCTCGGTCCGGCTCCGCGGCGGTTCGCCCTGCAACGCCATCGTGACCGCTCCGGCGTTTCCGGCGTCGGTGTCGTCGCCTTCGGCACGTGGTACCCGAGCGGAGAGGCGACCTTGGCCTGGTGCAGCGGCGCGGTCCGCTCCGTGACCGTCTTCGCGTCTGTGGGCGACATCGAGCGGATCCATGGACATGGAGGCGATTCGGAGATCGTCTGGCTCGACCCGCCGACGCCCGACGACCACGTGACGTCGTGATGCCTTGTGCCGATCTGACGCGCCGCGTACTGTGGCTCAGTTCACTACCTCAGTGACCGAGTGTCACGGTGTAAGCGTGGTGTCAGATGACTGTGCAGCGTTGGACCGGGGTCGAGACGAGGGCACTGCGGCATGCCCTCCGCATGAGCGTGCGCGCATTCGCCGAGCACCTCGGGGTTGCGATCCGCACGGTGTCGAAGTGGGAGAGCCGTGGCGCCGACATCACTCTGACTCCGGACAATCAGGAGTTGCTCGACGTCGCGTTGAGCAGGTCCGTGCTGGATGCCCGCGATCGCTTCGCCGAGTTGGTCGAACCCGTGGGCGGCGTGCCGCCGGCGGCCGGGTCGACGCCGTCCGTGGTCGTCCCCGTCCTCGTCGAAGGCCGCGTCGTGCTGATGCCGGCCGATCCAGGGCTGCTCAGTAGTCTGCCGGTGTCGGCGGACGAGACGGCGAACGTTGGGAGCATCGACGTGGAGATCGAGCGCAGGCAGGCGCTGGGTGCCCTTGCGCTCGGTGCCGCTGCCGTCGCCCTTCCCGGCGCCGGGCGCGGCATGCTCGGAGGGCCATCGGGCCGGTCACGGATCGGCAAGGGCGAGGTCGACGCCGTCCTCGACATGGTCGGCCTGTTCTCCCGGATGGATCAGCGGCGGGGCGGCGGGCACGCGCGTTCGGCCGCAGTCCAGTACTTCACCGCCCAGGTCGCGCCCCTCCTCGACGGCACCTTCCACGATGATCGAGTGCGGAGCGCGATGTTCTCGGCGGCCGGCGAACTCGCCTATCTCGCCGGATGGATGGCCTTCGACGCGGGCGACCACGACGTCGCCTGGCGCGACTTCCGTACCGCGGTGCAGCTGGCCGGCGAAGCCGACGACGCACCGCTGGCTGGACACGTGCTGCGAGCGATGGCCCATCAGGCCGTCGATCTCGGCCAGCCCTCACGCGCCCTGCAGTTGGCGGGCGGTTCTGTCGACGGCGAGCGGTACGCGATGGCCGCCCCACGCGAGCGCGCCCTGCTGGGCGTCGTCCATGCGCGAGCGCTGGCCAGTGCTGGTCGAGATGCCGAGGCGGCGACGGCATTGAACCGCGCCGAGGACGACCTTGCCGCCGCCGGATCCCGTGACGCCGAGCCGGCCCGGGTGTTCTTCTTCGGCGAGGCAAGCCTGGCGCACGAGACCGCCTGCACGCTCCGTGACCTCGGCGACCTGGCCGGCGCGGAACAGCAGTTCGCCCGAAGCGTGCGCACGCGGAAGGCGAGCGCGTTCACACGGACTCATGCGGTCACGCTCGGATACCTCGGCTCGGTGCAGTTGCGCCAGGGCGACGTCGACGCCGCGTTCGAGACCTGGGCGTCGTCTCTGGACGCGATGGACGGTGTGGACTCCGGCAGAACCCGGCAGGTCGTCCTCGACATGCGCACGTCCCTAGCCCCGTACCGCCGAGCGAAGGCGCCCGCGGCCCGTGACCTGGACGCCCGGGCGACGGACTACCTCGATACGGTGAGCGAGTCGGTGTCCTGACCGGCCAGCGCCGGCCGTTGCCGGCGCTTCGTTTGCTCGCGGGAAGGGTGTCCATGACGGAGTCGTACGAGGTCGTCCCCGTTGCGCACGTCGTCGGCGGGCGGGTCGAGCCGACCGACGACTATTGGGGTGGCACTCGCTCGATCATCCGGATCGACGGCTCGCGGTTCACCACCGACGCCGTCAAAGGGCTGGACGACTTCTCGCACCTCGAAGTGGTGTTCCGCTTCCACCTCACAGACCCGGCGGACCTCAACCTCGGCGCGCGGCGCCCTCGTGACAACCCGGACTGGCCGGAGGTCGGCACGTTCGGGCACCGCAACATGCGCCGCCTCAACTGGCTTGGCGTCTCCCGGTGCCGGCTCATCCAGGTGGACGGCCTCGATCTGCATGTCGAAGATCTCGACGCCATCGACGGGACACCGGTTCTGGACATCAAGCCGTGGTTCGCCGTCATGGGGCCGCGCGGCCAGGTCAGCGAACCCGAATGGCCGTCGGTGATGCTTGCCGACTACTACGCGGTACCGGGCGAGCGCTGATCGCTCACCTTCCGCGCCATCCCTTGCCGGGCCTCTCGGCCTTCCACGCGTCGATCTCGCTGACCAGCCACAAGGGTGAACGACCGACGTAGCGAGTCGGTTTGGGCATCGTGCCGCGACTTGCCCAGGCGCTGATGGTGTCTTGCTCGACGCCGAGGTACGTGGCGAGCTCCGCTCGGTCCATGTACTCGAGTCCGTCGATCGTGATCGGCACCCACCGAGCATGGCAGGCAAGCTGGGGCTTGCCTCGTGTGCGTGTCAGACGTAGCGTGACTGGTGGTGCCAGGGGATCGATGACGTCGGTCATGGAGTGTGAGGACCTCCTCAGGAGGATTGAGTGGTGGTGCCGAAGCTCGCGTAGAGGTGTCGCGCGGTGAGCGGTAGCAGACCGCCAGAACGGATGGGCAAGGAGCAGTTCGTGGCCTGGGATCAGCCGGTCGGAGGCGATGACGGCGCGCAGATCTTCGTGCTCAACGAGGCGGAGGATCTGCTGGTCGCCAGCGGCGCGGTCGGGGCGCCTGTCCTGGACGTCGCGGACTGGGACGCCGTCCTGACCTCGCTCGGATTCACGCGCACGTCGTCGTGGACCCGGTATCGCAGGTCCATGCGTTGCACAGCCGAGCTCGCGAGCTGATCCGCACGAAGCAACGGAGGAGATCCGTGGTCAGCACACATCGAGAAGAAGAGCGTCGCGACATCATCGTGCGCCAGCCGTTCATCAGTGACGACGTCGGCGAGATCATCGCCTGGCGCGACGGCGAGGGTCCGACCATCGCCATCCACCTCGAACCCGAGGACTCCGGCCAGCGGGCGGACGTCTCCCTCACCCCGAGCGAGGCCCGCGCACTGGCCCGGCAGCTGACGGAGATCGCCGACACTGCGCAGCGGGCCGGCTGGACCCCGGCGCTACTCGCCGACGCCCGGGAGCGGTACCTGCCTGGACTGTCCGACGAGCAGATCATCGAACGGCTCGACGCGCTCACCGAACGGCTCGGCGGGCTCGTGCTCGGCTTTCGCGGCAACATCGACTGGCGGGCCGGGCGCATCCTCGTCGCCGAGACCGGCAACCAGCTGCTCGACCGAGCCGCCGGCGCCGTCGACGCCGCCGAACAACACCTGTCCAGTTACCAGCAGGCCGTCGACCAGCTCAGCAGCGTCAAGAGCGAGCTCGACCACGTTCGCCACTTCTTCACCCACGAGAGCGAGCTGCCCCGATGACCGCCACCACGTCCAACCAGGAATGCGCCCTCAAGTGGTGCAACGAGGCCGGCGAGCACCGCACGCACCGGCAGTACGTCACGTCGGTGGTGGCCGGTCGTGGCCGGTGGATGCTGGGCGTGAACCTCGTCGAGTCCGAGACCGGGCGACGTCAGATCGAACTGACGGCCGTTCCCCGGCACGGTCCGTCGGTGGTGCTGGACCTCCAGCCGGACGAGGCCGAAGCCATCGGGGACTCGCTCGTCGAGGCCGCGACGCGGCAGGCGCATGCCTCCGCCTAGGAGCTGAGAGGTCAGCGCGCAGCGGGCGGCGTGCGGGACTGCGCGCCGCCGGGCTCGGGGACGCCGGTGGGCTGATGGACGCCGCCCGCCGGCGTTTCGTTGTTCTGCGGCGTGGCCGAGGAGCCAGGGGAGCCGAGCCCGGGCGGCAGGCCGTCACCGGTCGGCGGATCGGGGAGCTGGTCGAGGATCGCGAGCGCGGTTCTCCGGACACGCTCGCCGGTCGCGCGGACGACCTGCAGGGGTTCAGCGTCGGCGACCGTATCGGACCAGGTGGAGACGTACGGCACGGAGTACTCGGCGGTGTCGAGGCCGTAACTGGCGCCGATCATCATCGCCACCGACTCGGCCTCGACTTCGGCGATGCCGCGGTGTGCGACATTGCTCGTTCCATCCGGGCTGGCATGCAGGACGACATGGGCCAGTTCGTGCGCCAGCGTCTTGACGGCGGTCGCCTCGTCGAGATCGGCCCGAACCTGAACCGTCCTGTTCCGGATGTCCGTGCGGCCGTTGACGCCGTCGATGGCTGCGGCGTCCACCCGGCTGGGGGCGTAGCCGGCCGTCTCGACCTGAGCAGCGAGCCCATCCCAGAGCCCCTCCGGCGCCTGCCCGGACAGCAGCCGCGGCGCCGGCTGCTCCGGGATCGGTTCGCCGGAGGTCTGACTGACGTCCCAGACGTAGGCAGGCTTGACGCCGACGACCTTGGTCCGGACGACCTCACCAGGTCGGGCCTTCTCGCCGAAGTCGAGCGGGCGCCAGGAGTCCGCATCGAGGGGGTTGGTGGTGGCGAAGCGGCGGGTCACGGGCGCGAGGATCGCGTACCCCGACTGTCCGCCGTTGACAGACCTGCCGAGATGCTGCCACTGCCTGAAGCCCGCGACGAAGGTTGGTATCGGCTCAGGGACCCGGCCTTCGAGGTACGCCTGCATGTGCTGGACGTAGATCAGCAGGGTGTTGCCGAACGACCGCGACCGGAACTTCGCGGCGAACTGGATCGCGCGCATCCAGTCCTCACCGGTGACCAGGCCCTCGACCGCGCCCTCGAGCTTGGCGCTGTACTCGGCCAGGCGTGCTTCGCGCGCTGCCGCCCGCTCCTTGCTTGTTGCCATGTCGCCGTCTCCCAGGTGTCGAGCGGGCGATCCCTGTCGACGGAGAGGTGGGCGAGCAGGTCCGGAACCCCTGGCAGCGGATCAACCTGAGCCACGGCCCCAGGGCTGAAGCGCCCGGCGTTGAGGGGCCTGGAGTGCCTTTCGGCTGTGAGATTGTGCGGGTCATTCCCTTCTGCGCAAGGCCTCCGCAGCACATTTCCGCCCGAGTGAACCTGCCCCCGTGAGCAGCGGAAATATCCTGCTCCGGTCTTGCCCATTCATCCCTGACCCGCTGACCGGCAGCTGCCGAAAGGCAAGTGGGGTCCGAACACAGGACAAGCACCAGGTGCGTCCCGGACCTCGCGCGAAGGGAGACCGGCGATGTCCATCGTCACCCATGCTGCCGAGACCACCGAAGCCGTCGAGCCCCAGAGCGGCCAGCCGATCGTGCCCGCCCTCGTGATGCTCGATCCTCATGAGGTCGAGCCGGAGGAGAACATCCGCTGGAACGTCGATCTGGACAAGGCGTTCGTCGCCAGCGTCCGCCAGCACGGCGTGCTCGTGCCCGTGCTGGCTCGGACCGGCAGCGACGGCAAGATCCTCATTCGCGACGGACGACGCCGTCTCATGGCGGCCCGCGAGACCGAGCACAAACTGCCCGCCTTCGTCGTCGACGTCAGCGACGAGAAGACCGCGCGGATCATCGAGCAGTACGTCACCAACTTCCACCGGCGTGCCCTGTCCACGGCCGAGGAGGCTGTCGCTTGGCAGCAGCTCGCCCTTGAAGGCATGAGCGCGGCCACGATCGCCCGTAGGACCGGGACGAAGCGCGCGACTGTCGAGGCCGGACTCACAGTTGCCAGGCATGAGGCGGCCAGCCAGGCCGTGGCCGACTACGACATCACACTGGAGCAGGCGGCCGTCTTGATCCGGTTGGAGGAGGACCCGGAGGCGGTCGAGCAACTGCGCAAGGTCGCCAAGTCCGATCCTGCCCGGTTCGACCACAGGGCACAGGAGCTTCTGGACGCGAGGGAGAGGAAGGATGAGCTCGCGAGGCTGCGCGCCGATTACGAGGCCAAGGGCGTCACCGTCGTCGACTGGCCTTCCTGGAACGACACGAATGTGGCGTTCCTCGACCGGCTCAGGACTGCCGACGGCGAACGGGTGACCGAGGAGACTCACGCGGGCACGCCTGGTTACGCGGTCGCGGTCGGTGAGAGCTGGCGTGGAGTCAGCGCCGAGCCTGTCATCGTGGCGTGGAGCGAGCACGGGCTGCGCCACGTCGATGCTCAAGGGAAGACTGCTCGCGGCCCGATGACCGAGGAAGAGAAGGAAGGCCGCCGCGTCGTAGTCGCCAACAATCGGGCCTGGGCGTCAGCCGAGAAGGTCCGGCGCGCCTGGATCCGCAAGCTGCTGGGCCGTAAGAAGCTGCCGACGGACGCAGTGGCGTTCTCGGTCAGCGTGCTGGTGGAGGAATCCTTCGCCATCGAGCGTGCGGTCAGCAAGGGCCATCCGATGGCGGGGGCTCTGCTCGGTGCCGAGGTAGGAACAGCCAGTGAATACCTGGCGCGGATGGTTGCGGAGTCGCGCAGCAAGACCGTGCACGTCCTTCTGGCCGTTGCGCTTGGGGCACTCGAATCCTCGATCGAGCGGTCGACCTGGCGGAATCCCTCCGGCAGGTCTCGCCGCTACCTGATGCAACTGGCGGCGTGGGGCTACACCCTCTCCGACGTCGAGCAGCTCGCGATCGCCGAGACGGAGCCTGTTGGCCAGGACGATCGCGTCGTCGAGGCACCAATAGCTGAGCCCACGACGACCGTCGACGCGACCTCAGCCGTGATCGGCGAACCAGTGGAGTAGCCGTCACGCTCAAGGCGTGGGCCCAGGACCCGGACGGCGGGTGCTGGGCCCATCGCTGTGCGCATGGCTTCCTGGCCCGCAACCGTCAGATCCGGCGGCGGCATTTCGTGCACTGCGGCTGGACGGTCCCCGGTTCCTTCCGAGCGGTGGCACGAAGCGGCCTTCCGTCGACTGACAGGACGAGCTTCACCGTGCGGCTCGAACTGCATGCCGCCGGGCCGCGACCATCCGCCGTCACAGGGCCGGGTGGCAACGCGTGACGCCGGCCGGCGGCGTCTTCCGCGAGCAGCGGCCGGTCGATGCGAGTGACCAGATCGACGGAGCCGGCTTGCCTGGACACGACCCGGACGTCGGCGAGCCGCTTCACCAAGGTGCCGCCGAAGAACCCGTCTTTGGCGAGGTGGTCGGACATCGCCCCGGCCAGCACGTCTGATCCCGAGTCGTCCGGGAACTCCAGGACTGCACACCGCTCGAGCGGACACTTCAATCGGATCACAAGTTGAGAATAGAACACATGTTCGATAATCGGAACGTGTTAGCCCATCCCACGGTCGGCTTGGAGTACTACACACGTCTTGCATTTGCCCGACGGGGCCTGGCGGCCCCGGGTGAGGCCGGCCGCCGGCGCGGCCGCGTCGCCGCAGTGTCGCTTTGCTGTCGCGTGCTGCGACAGAGCCGTCGCGGTAGGCTAGGGGCCTCTTCCAGGTCGGTGTACTTCTACGTTGCAGGACGCTCCTTCGGGGCGACGGAACCGGCCATCCGCATGATCCATGGGTGCCGTGTGCGCCTGCGACGTCGGAGGCTGCAACGTGAATCTTCTCGTCCATCTCGGTACCGCTGTCTACACCTGGTCGCAGGCGTTCCCGATCAACCGTCTCGTGCGACGACTCCGCCGTCGGCCCACTCTCCGGTCCGGCGGTGTGGCTGCGGTTCTGGCCGCTACCTTCTTCGCCGTCGGCGTCGTGTGTGTCCTGGTCGTGGAGTCGGGCGGGCCTGGCTGGCTGAACCTCGTCGTCCTGCTGACGTGCTGGAACGGCCTCAAGCTCGGCGCCAACGCGATCCTGGCGATCACCCGGAGCCTCGGCCGAGCAAGCGCTGATCGTCGCTACGCACCTGTGGTCGGTGACGGTGTCGATGCGCGTGATGAGCGCGGGCGCGGGGTATCGCTACCTGCTGACGTCGGTAGCGGCCGGTGACGGCGACCGGTCGCTGTCGACTCCGCTGACCCGGTACTACCAGGAGAAGGGCACCCCGCCCGGCTACTGGATCGGGACCGGGGTGAGCGGCCTGGGCGACGGTTCGCTGACGCCTGGCGACGTCGTGACGGAGCAGCAGTTGCGCCGCCTGCTGGGTAGGGGTCACGACCCGCTGACGAACGAGCCGCTGGGTCGGGCGTACTTCCAGTTCAAGCCACTCGCCGAACGCATCGCCATCCGGACGGCCGCCCTGGCTCCTGGGCTCTCACCCGAACAGCGCGACAAGCGCATCAAGGAGCTCACGGCAGAGGAGAAGGCGCGCTCGAGCCCGCGGACGGTGGCCGGCTATGACTACACGTTCTCGGTGCCGAAGTCGGTCTCGGTGCTCTGGGCGCTCGCCGATGTCGGGACCCAGGCACTGATCGTGCAGGCGCACCACGCCGCCGTCGCCGATGTGATCGAGCTGCTGGAGCGTGACGTCGCGATGACACGCACAGGTACCGATGGCGTCGCGCAGGTCGAGACCCGCGGCGTCGTTGCGACGGGGTTCGACCACTACGACTCCAGAGCCTCGGACCCGCAGCTGCACACGCACGTCGTCATCGCCAATCGTGTGCAGGGCCGCGACGGTGTGTGGCGCACCTTGGACGGCCGGCCGATGCATGCGGCGGTCGTTGCCCTGTCCGAGCACTACAACGCCGTCCTGGCCGACACGCTCACCCGCGACCTCGGCATCGAGTGGGAGCGCCGCGATCGTGGACGGGACCGCAACCCGGCCTGGGAGATCGCCGGCGTGGGCGACGACCTGGTGCAGGAGTTCTCCTCGCGGGCCGCGGACATCGAGGTGGAGAAGGACCGGCTCATCGCCGAGTACGTCAAGTCGCACGGCCGGCGCCCTTCACCACGGACGGTGTTGCGGCTGCGACAGCAGGCGACACTGGCGACGCGCCCTGACAAGGAGGTGCGATCGCTCGCCGAGCTGACCGAGCTGTGGCGCACCCGTGCGGAGCCGCTCCTCGACGCCGCTCCGGTGGCCTGGGCAGTGGACCTCCTCGCCGCGGGGAACGGGCGCGCCGTCCTGCGCGTCGACGACCTCCCTCGGGACGTGGCGGAGCAACTGGCGGCCGTCGTCGTCGAGCGGGTGGGGGACCGGCGGCCGACCTGGCGGCGGTGGAACCTCCACGCCGAGGCCTCCCGGCAGCTGATGCACCTGCGATTCGCGACGACAAGCGACCGGGAGGCCGTCATCGGGTTGGTCGTCGACACCGCCGAGCAGGCGTCACTGCGTCTGACGCCGCCGGAGCTGGCGTCGACGCCGGAGGCGTTCCAACGCGCCGATGGGTCGAGCGTGTTCCGGCCCAAGCACGGCGCGGTGTACTCCTCGGCGGCCGTGTTCGATGCCGAGGATCGGCTCTTGGGGCTGGCCGACGCCCGTACTGCGCCGACCGTCGATCTGGAGGTGGTCGCTCGTGCCGTCGGTCACCACGACGGTGGGGTCGTGCTTGCCGCGGACCAGGTGCTCGCGGTGGAGAAGATCGCCACCTCCGCACGCGTCGTCGACGTGCTGGTCGGGCCGGCCGGCACGGGAAAGACGACGACGCTCAGCGGGCTGCGCCGAGCCTGGGAGGCACAGACAAGCGCCGGCCGCGTCGTCGGTCTCGCGCCGTCAGCCACGGCGGCCGAGGTCCTCGCCGCTGATCTCGGTGTCGAGACCGAGACGACGGCGAAGTGGCTGCACGAGCACCGGCATGGACGGTGGGATCTGCGTCCGGGCCAGCTCGTCGTTCTCGACGAGGCGTCGCTGGCCGGGACGTTCGCGCTCGACGCCATCGCCACGCACGTGGCCGAGGCCGGCGCGAAGCTGGTGCTGGTGGGGGACTGGGCTCAGCTCGATGCCGTCGACACCAGTGGGGCGTTCGGGCTACTGGCGCGTTCACGCGACGACGCGCCGCGGCTCACCGACGCGCGCCGGTTCGTCCACCGGTGGGAGAAGTCGGCGTCGCTCAGCCTCCGGCTGGGTCGGTCCAGCGTCGTCGCCGTCTACGAGAAGCACGGGCGGGTAGCCGGCGGCGATCACGACGAGATGCTCGAGGCCGCCTACCGGGCCTGGCAGGCCGACCAGGACGCCGGGCGCATCACGTCGCTCATCACCGAGGACAGCGAGACCGTCGCGGCGCTCAACGCGCGCGCTCGCAACGACCGCGTCCTCGCCGGCCTCGTCGCCGATACCGGCACCACGCTGGCCGACGGCAACCGCGCCGGCCAAGGCGACATCGTCATCACCCGCCGCAACGAGCGCAGGCTCAGCACCGGCCGAGGCTGGGTGAAGAACGGCGACCGCTGGGTCGTCACTGCCTGCCACCTCGACGGCGCCGTCTCGCTGCGCCGTGCTGGCAGTACCTGGCACGGGACCGTCACGCTCCCAGCCTGGTACGTCGCCGAGCACCTCGACCTCGGCTACGCGATCACCACCCACCGCGCCGAAGGCAGCACCGTCGACACCGCTCACGTCATCGTCGGCTCCAGCTCCATGACCAGAGAGGCGCTCTACGTCGCGATGACACGCGGCCGGCACAGCAACATCGCCTACGTCGCAACCGACCGCATCCATCTGGAAGACCACCAGAAGGCAGGCATCGAGGAGCCGACGGCGGGAGACATCCTGCGCGCCGTCCTGAAACACAGCGGCAGCGAGCTCTCCGCGCACGAGACCCTCACCGCCGAACAGGACCACTGGAGCAGCCTCGCCCAACTCGCCGCGGAGTACGAGACCATCGCCGAGCACGCCCAGAGCGACCACGTCGCCACCATGCTTTCCGACGCCGGGCTCGATGAGGACCAGCTAGAGGCGGTCGTCAGCAGCGAGGCGTTCGGGTCGCTCGTGAGCACGCTGCGCCGGGCGTGGGCAGCAGGCTTCAACCCGGCCGTGGTGACACGGCAAGCGGTGCTCTCCGGGCGCCTGGACGAGGTCGACGACCTCACGACGATCCTGCGGTATCGCGTGCGACGGCTCACCGAGGCCAGTCGTGCCCCACGGGTCATGCCCGGACGGCAGCGCCTCATCGTCGGCCTCATCCCGCGGGTTGCCGGCCTGATCGCCGACGACGTCGCCGCTGCTCTTGCCGAGCTGGACGGACTCATCGAGCACCGGGCGGACGCCCTTGCCGCGGCCGCGCTCTCCGACGATCAGGAGTGGGTGCGTCGATGCGGCCGCCGCCCGCACGAGCCGGCCGCGGATCGAGCCTGGACCGACTGCGTTCGCGTGATCGCCGCCTACCGCGACCTCCGTGGCATCACCGACGATCACCCCACTGGCCCGAGGCCCACCGACGACCGCGAACTCATCGACTTCCACCGCGCGGAGCGCGCCTTCCGCGAGGCGCGCGCATTGCCGAGCGCACCGGATCGTGCTGCCGGTGTCGATCTCCATACGCCCGGCACCGACGCGGCGCCGCGCTCGACATGAGATCCTGATGCGACCGAGCAGGGGCGGTGGTCGTGTGAGTGATCGACCTATCCGGGACGGCGCGGACGGGCTGCGGCAGGTGCGCGACGAAGCCGTACCTCGCGAGGTCGACAGCGTGATCGACATCCTGACCGGCGACGCGGAGAACCTACGCCGCCTGGTCGAGCGCGCCACCCGACGAACACTCGCCCAGGACGCGGCAACCAAGCTCGATCCGGTCGTGCGCGACATGCTCACCGACGTCCGCAAACTCGGCGACGAGCTCGGCTCGGTCCTGTCGGGGGCGATCGACGAGCTGGAACAGGTGATCCGCCGGGCCGACGGCGAGGCGGCGCCGGCCTCGACGATTACCCCTTCCGCGGAGCTTCCGCCCCAGCGGCTACCCGTCATCCACATGTCGAGCACCAGCCGGGCCGATGCTGCGATCCGGCGGAACCCGCCGCCCAACCACGTCATCGTCGTCGACGACCAAGCGGTCGTGTACACCACGGACGAACAACGCCGGGTGGTCATCACCGAGGCGACACTGACGGGCTCGGCACCCGGGAAGCGGAACAAGTACGCGCAGCGGACGCTGACGGGGAAGCTCGAAGGCGACGATGCCGGCCATCTGATCGCCAGGATGCTCGGCGGCATCGGCGACAAGCTCAACCTCGTCCCGATGAGCCAGACGTTGAACCGGGAAGAGTTCGCGGCCTGGAACGCCGCTGGGACCGCGCCGTCCGCCGCGGCAAGTCCGTCGACCTGAAGCTCAAGTTGGCCTTCGAGGAGGATTCTCGGCGGCCGGTCTGGATCAGCGTCTATTACAAGATCGAGGGCGAGAAGAGCCGTAAGGTGACGCTCTACAACGACCCGCCGGAGGAGACATCGTGAGCATCCCCGATCAGCCGCTGGAGAAGGCGGTTGGAGAAGCCATGATCGCTGCGGAGGAGGTGCCGAGCGGGTGGAAGGCACTGACGCTTGACGTCACGGCCGCCGGCGACCTGATCGAGAGCGGCTTCCAGGCGGCGATGCCCGACGGCAGCACTGAGGACGTCGAAGCCCCGGACGACGCCAACCACGCCGTCCGGGCACTGCGCAAGGCCATGTACACGCCGGGCTTGGGCACGTGGTGGAATGCCACGTTCACCGTCGATGCCGGCAGCACAGTGGTCAGGGCCACCTACGACTATGACAACCCGCCGTTGGGGGGCATGGTCGACGACGACGATCCCGACGCCGGAGGCGACGCCGACGAGGCGCTGATGCTCAAGGACCACCGGCTGTTCCCCCGTGACGCGGACCATCTGCCGGTCTGGCACCCGGCCCGCGCTGGCACGTCCTCCTGAGCCCAGCTCAGAGGACGATGCCCGGATCTGGGCGATCCACGCCGTTCGGTGACTGCTCCATCGGCATGAACCGGGCGCGCCGTGGGGGAGGGTCCTGGCGGGCGGCAGGGAACGCGGCCGACGCCAGCCCGTTGTCGGAGAACGGTGACGTGCCGACGACCACGACCAGTTCGGAGGCGTCCTGCGTGTTCCGGGCCGGGTAGACGCCGGGCTCGAGGCGCAGGTGGGCCTCGGCGGCTCGCCCCTCGTAGCGCGGCGGCGTACCGAGCGGGTCGCGGGGATGGGGGATCACGACCTCTGGATCGGCGAGTTCGGCGACATCGTGGGCGACTGCGATGTCTGCGGCGTGACCGATATCGGCGGCGAGAATGTCGGGTGCTCGGCGCATGACCTCTCGCGCGACCTCGACCGCCAGGAGGTCGGCCTCGAGCCCGCTGACGTCGTTCGCCGATTCGCGGTCTGCGGTCGCGACGGAGCCCGTCACGGCCACCGTCGTCCGCAACTCCTCGACGTTGCGGTGCGCGATGTCGATCAACCAGTCGGGGTAGTCGCCGATCATGCCGAGGCTTGGCCCTTGTCCCTCGGCGACCTTGGCCAGTGACCAGGCGATCGCCTGCAGGGCGTCCGCGCTCGTCACGTCCGTGTTCGGCGGGCCGTACATGGGGCCGGACGCAGACGAACCCGAGGTGTCGCCATCGATGGACTCTGCCGTCCACCGGAACCGGGTGCGGGCACCGCTCACCGACAACCTCTCCTCTCCGTCGTAGCGCACCCACAGGTGCAGATCGCCCGTCACGGCATGCGATTCTCGTGCACCGACCAAGCCCATCGATACTCCTTCGACGCTGTCGTCCTTGCCACCACAGGTGGGTCGGCGCGGCCAGCACCGGTGCTTCGTCGGTCGGGAGGCGTAGGTTGAGCCGGTGAACGTGGCCGAGCTCCGAGCGCTGTTCGATGCCGAGGGCGTCGATCCGGACTGCTACTGCCTGGACGGCGGGCTTCCGAACGAGGCCTGCGACCAGCTCAGGGCCATGGTCCTGCGCGAGCGACGACCCGGCGCCGTCGCTGAGAGCCATGCTGGCTGCCACGATGCTCGATGCAGTGCAGCCGACGGCCGCGACTGCCCGTGCGATCCAAGCCCAGGGTGTCGCCGGTGAGCATGTGTCCTGGCCTTCGGGGAGGATCGGCGGTATGGGGGAGCTGTTCTCTGGCGAGGTGTTGGTGCACTACGGCTTCGCGCATCTGCTGACCAACGGCGCCGAGGAGCCGGGCATGCCCGATGCGGCTCGGCGAGGGCAGAGGAACGGCCTGGCCGGGGCGGCGGTCGCGCATCAGGTGTACCTCGTCACCGGGCTGCACACCGGGTCGGTGGTCTTCACTGTCGCGTGGTTACCCGCCGAGCCGCCGCTGGACGACGAGTGGGACGAGGTCGTCGAGGTCTCGCTCGACGTCGCCGAGACGATGGCGGCGATCAGGAGCTTCGACGACTGGCACCCGCTGACGCTGCCTGCCACCGGGCCGCACCGGGTCCGCTACAGCGCCGCGGGTTTCGAGGCTGGGCGGCAGGTCGACACCGCGCGCCCCGGCCCGGATCGGTATCTTCTGCAGCTCTGGCCGGCGCCCCCGGCACCCGACCGGATCGTCCGCCAGACCAGCGCGAACGCCGCGTACTGGCACGACGTCGCCTGGAAGAACTGACCGGACTTCCTCACTAACATGCCCGCAGGTCGGCGGCGTGTCGGCTCGTCATTCGCCGTGACGCCACTGGACGCATCCATGACCCAGCCACTCGCGCCACGCTTCCGCTGATCGAGGTCGCCGCGGGCGGGACGATCATCGCGCCACTGGCCCGGCTTTGGCGCGACGGGATAACTACCGCGCCGGCGAGAGTCGGATGAGCCAGCGTTCTAGGCCGGTAGCGCCGTAGGTGTGAGTCTGCCTGGAGCGTTCTCGCCCGGTCACCCAGGCCTCGACGCGGTAGCGGATCGGTTCGATGGGAATCCGAGGGGGTCCGATGATGGGGACGCTGATGTCGTTGGTGATGGCAAGCGATTGCTGCTCGAACTCGGTGGCGTCGAGCTCGTCGGCGCCGTACTCAGTCGACGTCCAGCCGTCCGGGGGCTCCGGGGTGGAGTCCCAGATCTCGATGCGCACGTCGGCGGCGTGGTCGGATGCTCCACTGGTGAACAGGCATATACCGGTGCCGCACACCAGCACGTCGGTCGTCGAAACGTTGTAGATGTCGATGTCGCCGTCGCCCATGAGACCGAAGCTGCGGTAGGTCGTCATCACCTGGTGTTCGACCGCGGTGACGAGCATCGTCGACTATCCCCTTGGTGTTGGCGGGCATGGCTCGGTGTGGTCCAGCCCGTCGCTGCGCCGGACCACACCGAGCCTAGAGGTTGCGGCTCAGGATGGGCGCGTCGTTGTCTCAGCGACGCGCTCGGCAGGGGCCATGACGGTGCCGCCTTGTGGTTGGATGCGCGCTTCGGTCCAGCGTTCGACGATCCCGGCAAGGTAGTTGGCTTCGGAGTCTGCGGTCGCGCACAACTGGGGCAGGGTCGCTCCGGGGGCGAGGGGACGACCTTCATCCCGTCCGAGCTGAGTCCGGCTTGGCACGATCCTGGATCACAGTCCGTGACGGCGTCATCGACCTTGCTCGCTCCCGCCGTCCCAGCGCACGACGAGCACTCTGGTCACTGGGACCAGCGACTGTCCGGTGGTGAGCTCGGCACATGGAACACGATCTGTGAGCGAGCAGCAAAGGAGCCGGCGCCCGCGTCCGGCGGGCGGCTGCGAAACCGCGGGCGCCCGTCGTGGCCGGCTGGACCGCCGTCTTAGGATGCTTCAACACGTCCGACCGAGAGAGACGACGTCTGGCCACGCCGCCACGGGGCGCCCCCTCGCCCGTCGACGCGGCCGAGGGGCGCTCCGTCAGGGCCGGCCGGCGGCGATCACGAGTCTTTCGTCGTACGGCAGGCTGTCGCAGCGGACCCCTGACGGTGTTCACCGTCGAGCTCAGCAGGGATCGACATACCAGACATCCCTCCAGGCAATCGGATAGATCTCGTTGTCCGCACGAAGGGCCCAGTAGAGCGCGTGACTCTTGTATCTGAACGCGGCCACGGCGTTGCCAGTCTGGTGGTTGATGACCGCGCCAGCATCCATGAAGTTCCAAATGGAGCGCTCGGGGCATTCCCGGAGCCAATAGACGGTGTGGCGGCCATCGCCTTGGCCTGCGGCGAGACAGAGATAGCCGAGTGGGCACGACTCAAGGCGGCTCTGGCGCTGGGAGCCGTTCTGATCGTGCCAAACGAACTCCGTCGCGCTATAGAACGGACTCAGTCCCGGCGTCCACGAACTCGAGCCCACCTCGCCTGCCGTCGGGCTACCCTCCAGTTGATTCAGATCGGCCGCCTCTGCAGGCGGCGCCGCCAGCGACAAGAGCGACAACAGAATCACGGCAAGGATTCCGCGGATCACCGGAATCCGGGGTCGAGCGACCGAGGCGCCGGCGTCGATTGAAAGCACTGACTTGCTCCTTTGCTCAGCGGTTTCACCGCTTCCGGGACCTGCCGTGTCACCTGGCCACGGCGGTGTCCACTCGTCGATGTGGTGCGAGCATGTCCGGCAGCGTCTTCATCGCGTCTTCATCGCGCTTTCACCTGCGCGTGGAGCTTGAGCAGGATGTCGACGGTGGCGAGCTAGGCGAGCGTTTCGCATCGCCTCGACTCCCGGCTGATCCGGCGGTGACCTGTTCGCGATTCGGCTAGCTGGGCCCAGGTCAGGATGGTGGATGGTCTTGGAGCCGGGTCGGCGCGGCGCGCCGTCGTGGGCTGGCGGGCTAGGTGGCGCTTCAGGCAGCGTCGGATCTCTTTGGTGGTGCGGCCTTCGGCTCTGCGTCGCTGGACGTAGGCGCGGACTTGCGGGTGTGGGTCATGCGGGTGAGGACGGCGATGCGCAGGGCTCGGTTCAGGCGTCTGTCTCCGTCGCGGTTGAGGCGGTGGCGCACGGTGTTCCCGGAGAATGCGGGGATGGGGTTCACCCCGGCCAGGGTGGCGAACGCGGCCTCGGAGCGTACCCGGCCGTGATGCGACCAGGCGGTCAGGCAGATGGCGGCGGTCACCGGGCCGATGTCGGTCTTGTCGAGCATGAGCGCGGCCTGGCTGGTCTGGATGAGTGCGGTCATGCGGGCAGCCCGGGCTTCTCTCTTTATCAGATGGACCTCCCTGGCCGACTCCTGGCGTCAGGTGACAATGCGCTCCGCGCGACGCAGGTTGCGGATGAGCTGCTCGCGGCTCTGCCCGTCGATGCTGTCGCTCCACATCGGCGTGCCAGGGGCACTGCGCCACGATTCGCTCAGGGGACTGTTGTCGACAGTGTCGAACCCGAGCTCGTCGTGGATACGGGTGGCGAGTTCGACGGCCTCTGGATGGTCGCTGGAGACGACCAGGGCCTTTCGGTCAGGGTCGTGGGCGGGCCTGGCCAGTCGGACCAAGGCCGGCAGCGCGTCGCTGGCGACACGAATTGGCAGGCGCGCGTGGAATTGGATGTGTGAGAGTGCCTTCGCGACCTTCGAGGTTGGGAGCTGCTCCTGACGCAACTCATGAATCGTCTTGAGGCCCGCATCGACCTCAGGGTAGTTCCCGTCGCGCCAGACCATGTAGTTGTTGTTGTCGAGAACGACCTTCCCCGCGAGTTCGTTGACCGGCAGCTTGTCGCCCGGTCGATACGGGAACGCGATGATCGCAAAGTCGGCTGCGGCTGCGGCTGCGGCCTCCGCCGCGCTGGCGGCGTGCGCCCTCGGGCCCAGCTCGCCGACGAGATCCTTCAACGTCTCTGGTCTCCGCGAGTTGGCGATGACGATGTCGTGGCCCAAAGTGATCGCCGCGCGGGCAAGCGTGCTTCCGGCCTGGCCAGCGCCAAGAATGCCGATGATCGTCACGACAGCTTTCTCCTTGCGTTTCTGGGGGCGGAAAGGACGCGCTTGCGCGTGACGACGGCAATGCGTGGCGAAGTGTCGTTGTCATTCCGGGTAGGGCTTCTGTCGAGTTGCGCCGATGATCAGGTGACCGTCGAACGTGTCCTCTTGCGACTGGTGAGCCGGACGGTTCGTTGGTGACGGTATAAGCGACGACACCCGGCCACCAGAGTTCCCTCAAGCCTGGGGATGACCAGGGCCCCTTGCCAGACGGTCACCGCCAAATGGAGCCGTTGCAGACGCGGTGAGAGTTGCGATGTACCCGCGGGGGCGTACCTGCAGGCTACTCGTAGGCCTCGCGTTCGGTGGACTTCGCCTCCTCTTCGGTCGAGCCCACGACGAACCGGAACGACGACGTGATCAGTGGCGGTGTGGCCCCGTCGGCCTTTGCGGCGAGCTCGTGGACGGTTCGGTAGAACTCTCGGGTCATCTCTTCCTTCCGGGAGGTCGGTCCTGCGTCTCGTGATACAAGTAGCCTCTTGAATTCCTACTGAAGTTATAGGAAATTGGTTGCATGGCTGGCCTTCGCATCGGCTTCGCGGTCAACATCAGGACGACAGCGCGGGGCGCCGTTGGCGTCCACCGCGTGTACGAGGACGTGTTGGACACGATCGTCCACGCCGAGAGAGCGGGACTCGACAGCGCCTGGATCGGCCAGCACCACTTCGACAACACCGACGGGCCGTTCCCGTCGCCGCTGGTGTTTCTCGCGGCGGCGGCGCAGCGCACCGACCGGATTGTCCTTGGCACCGGCATCACGACGTTGCCGTTCGAGGACCCGCTCCGGCTCGCCGAGGACGCCGCCGTGCTGGACGCACTGGCCCCGGGCCGGATCCAGCTCGGACTCGGCACCGGTGGCGCGAATCTCGACGGGTTCCGTGCTTTCGGGCTGGAACCGGAGCGGCGGCATGCGATCTTCGCGGAGAAGGTCCAGCGGCTGCACCACGTCCTCGATGGCGCGCCACTGGACGACCGGGGCGACGGACCACGGCTGTTCCCTTCCGGAGATGGCATCCGGGCGGCGCTGTGGCAGGCGGCGACCAGCGTCGACGGTGCCCGCGCGGCGGCCCGCGCCGGCGACGGGCTCCAGCAGGGCGCGTTCTTCGACCCTGCCGATGCGGGTCAGCGTCCGAAGGTCGAGGCGTACCTCGACGAGTGGGTGGCCGCCGGGCGCGCCGGCTCGCCGCGGGTGGCAATCTTCCGGTTCGTCTACTCGGGCAGCAGTAAGGAGGCTGTCGTTGATGAGGTCGAGCCGGTGCTAGGGTCGCGGCTGACGCTGCTGGCCGAGCGGGCGGCGCGCAGCGGGAACGAGTCGTTGCGGGGGCTGACCGTCCGCGACTATCTGGACCTGGTGCCGTTCTACGGTTCATCGGACGATATCGCCGAGCGTGTCCGGGCCGATCCGGCAATCGCGGCTGGTGCGACCGATTTCGTAGCGAACTTCTCCCACGCCGGCGAATTCGATGCCGATGACGTGCGGGCACGCATCGACGTCCTGGCCGGCAGGATCGGACCGGCGATCGGTTGGCGCCCTGCGCGGGAGGTTCGGGACGCGGTGGGATGACGGCCGTTGTGTGCGCTTCGTGGTGCGCGCGAGCTCTATAGCTCGCCTGCGAGGGCTCGGCCGGCGACCGCGGATCGATCAGCGGCATGCCGCGCGGCCCCATGCGTGCGCGGAGGGTCCACGTCCTGAGCGGCGAGCTATCGGTCGGTGACGAGCAGGTGTTGCCGTCGGGATCCTGGACGGTGAACTAGAGGCAGACTTTGGGCGACCCCTGGGCCGCGCTCGGGCGGCAGCCGTGCCCTTCGAGGCTCGATCGTGTCCGTTCGAGGTCGGGTCGCGGTGAAGGCGCAGGTCGCGCGTGTCAGGCCCGGCGCGGCCCGGACCCCGCTGGCTCACGGGATGAGTGCCACCTTCCCGCCTGGATGCCCGGTACGGACGAGCTCCAGTGCTTGGACGGCTTCGCTGAGCGGGAAGGTCCGCGCGACCGGCACGATCAGCCGGCCGGCGGCGGCCCAGTCCAGCAGGCGCTGCCTGACGTCGTCGCGGAAGGCCGCGCTGTCCGGTTGCGCGCCGTTGATCGACGGGATGCCCAGGGATCGGCTGTGTTCCGAAGCGACGATCGTGACGGTGCGGCGGCGATCGGGGACGAGCTCGACGGACGTGTCGATGGCCTCCTGGGTGCCGACGGTGTCGAGGGCGGCCGCCACGCCGTCCGGGGCCGATGCCCGGACGCGCTCGACGATGCCGGGGCCGTAGCGGATGGGCACCGCGCCGAATTCCCGGAGCAGGTCGAAGTTGTGCTCGCTCGCCGTGCCGACGACCGACGCGCCGATGATCCGCGCCTGCTGGAGCAGGCTGACGCCGACGGCTCCGGAGGCACCGTGCACCAGGATCGTCTGGCCGGCCGTCACACCGGTGACGTGCAGCATCTGCGCGGCCGTGGCCCCGGCGAGCAACAGGTTCGCCGCCTCGGGGAAGTCGAGTGCGTCGGGTTTGGCGAAGACATCGTGAGCCGGCACGGTCAGCCGGGAGGAGTACCCGCCCGTGACCCGGAACGCGACGACGGGATCGCCGATCGCTGCATCACCGGAGGCGATGGCCGTGTCCGGGCCGAGTGCTGCCAGCACGCCGGCCACCTCGTAACCGATCCGCAGCGGCAGCGGGCGGTCGGTCCCGCGGCCGGCGGAGAGGTGCTTGTGGTCCGCCGGGTTGACCCCGGCCGCCCGCACGTCGATCGTCACCTCACCGGCCGCGGGAGCGGCGACCTCGGTCTCGACCAGGCTGAGGACGTCGAGATCACCGAAGTCGCCGGCGATCCAGCTCACTGCCATGCGAGGCCTCCATCGTCGGTACGGCTGTTCGGGAGAGTGGTGTAGGTGCCGGCGTGGTAGACGAGTGGCAGGTGGTCGCGGACGGTGACGGCGCCGACCACTCGGGCGACGACGAGGTGGTGGTCGCCCACCGGGAGCCGGTGATCGACCTCGGCACGAAGATAGCGGGGCGCATCGTCGAGCACCGGCTCGCCCGTGGACAGTCGCGACCACCGCGTCGGGGCGGCGAATCTGTCGATGCCGCTGGTCGCGAAGCGTTGGGCGAGTTGCTCCTGGTCCGCGGCCAGGAAGTGGACGAGGACGCTGTCCGCGGCGGCGACCGTCGGCCAGCTCGAGGCGGTGCTGGCCAGGCCGAAGGAGACCAGCGGCGGGTCGAGCGACAGCGACGCCAGCGACGTGGCGGTGAAGCCCGAGGGGCCTCGGCCTGCGTCGGCGGTGATGACGACCACTCCGGCAGCGTGTCGTCGGAAGGCCGCCTTGTAGGCATCCGCGTCGACACCCGCTGGCGGTTGCGGCGGCGCCGGCGTGGGACGTGGCGAGACGTGGGCCGACGCCGTCCGGGCCGTGGCACGGTGGTCGCAGTCGACGCGGACTCGCTGCCCGTTGGCGATGGTCGATCGGCGATCGGACATGGCAGGACTCCCGGGGTCGTGTGGCGTGGTCATGCGAGCAACGTCGGCGCCGACGATGGCCGCCCGGCGAAGGCGCCGCGGTAGCGGCTGGCGGGGTGGTCGTCGGGGAGGAGCGGGCTCGCGTTCTCGAAGACGGACTCGCGGAAGGTCCGGCCCGGGATCCGGTCGCGGATCCTTCCGCGGCGAGCCAGTTCGGGAATGACGTGGTCGGCGAGGTCGCGGTAGCTCTCGATCGGCAGTGCGCCGGAGATGTTGAATCCGTCGATGTTGGCGTCGTCGGCGAGAGCCTCCAGTGCGGATGCGACCGACGCACCATCGCCGACGAGGGCGTTTCCGTAGACGAACCCATCGTCGGGCGCGAGCACCTTGCGCAGCGTCCACTCCTCGCCCGGCGCGTCCTTGGTGAGACTGGCCAGGATCGACCGGTTGCTCTCGGTCTCGATGTAGGACAGCGGAGCGTCCAGGTCGTACTCGCTCCAGTCGATGCCGGTGACCGCGGAGAAGTGGGTCAGAGCGCCCTCGACGCTGCGGTAGCGCTGCAGGTCGCGCAGCTTGCTCCGAGCGGCGGCGTCGGACTCTGCCGTGACGACGGTGACCGAGGCGAGGAACTTGATCGAGTCCGGTTCACGTCCCTCCTCGGCGGCAAGTCGCTTGATCTCGGTGACGTTTCGGCGCAGCGCCGCGGCGGTGTGCCCGGCGACGAAGACGACCTCGGCGTTGCGGGCGGCGAACCGGCGCCCCCGCGGCGACGATCCGGCCTGGAAGATCAGCGGAGTCCGCTGGATCGACGGCTCGGAGAGGTGGGCACTGGGCACGGAGTAGTACGGACCGCTGTGGCCGATCGCGTGTACCTTCGCCGGGTCGGCGTAGATGCCCTTCACCGGGTCGCGCAGAACGGCGCCGTCGTCCCACGAGCCCTCCCAGAGTTTGTACGCCACGTCGACGAAGTCCTGGGCGATCTCGTAGCGCTCGTCGTGCGGGACCTGCCGCTCATGGCCGAGGTTGCGCGCGGCACTGTCCAGCTGCGACGTCACGATGTTCCACCCGATGCGGCCGTCGGTCAGGTGATCGAGTGTGGTGAACTTCCGGGCCAGCAGGTAGGGCTGCTCGTAGGTGGTGGAGACGGTGACGGCGACGCCCAGGCTCCGCGTGACGGTGGCGATGGCCGACACGATGAGCAGCGGGTCGTCGAGCGGCGTCTGCACCGCGTCGACGAGGGCTGGGTCGGCGGTCTTCCGGTAGGAGTCCAGTTGGCCGAGCGCGTCGGCGAGGAACAGCGCGTCGAAGCCTCCGGCCTCGAGCACGGTGGCGAGCTCCGTCCAGTACCGGACGTCGGTGTAGCGCGGCACATCGGCGGTCTGCGCCCGCCACAGCCCGAACGCGATGTGCCCGGGGGTGCTCATCTCCGTCGCGTTGAGGATCAGCTTCTTCGGCATGCTCACGGCTCCCGGTCGATGGGCAGGACGGCGCCGAGCAACGCCTTCGTGACGGGGTGGCGTTCGGCTGCGGCGAGTTCGGTGGCGTCGAACGTTTCGAGCAGCGCGCCGTTGTCGAGGACGCCGATGCGGTCGCAGAGGAACTCGATGATCGCGAGGTTGTGCCCGATGAACAGGTAGGTGAGATCGAGTTCGTCCTTGAGGTCCAGCAGCAGGTTGAGGATGGTCGCCTGGGTCGAGACGTCGAGCGCTGACGTGGGTTCGTCGAGGATCAGCAGGTCGGGCTCCAGTGCCAGCGCGCGGGCGATGCCGATGCGCTGACGTTGGCCGCCGGAGAGTTCGTGCGGAAAGCGCGATGCGTAGGAGTCCGGGAGGTTCACGAGCCCGAGCACCTCGCGGACCCGGGCCGCGGCCGCCTTGCGGGAGGCGGCCTTGCCGAAGCGCAGGAGTGGCCGGACGATCTGCTCGCCGACCCGGATCCGGGGATTCAGAGAGCTGGTCGCGTCCTGGAACACGAACTGGAAGCGGGGCCGGAGCTCGCGAAGCCTCCGCTTGGACAGATTGGCGATCTCGTGTCCGTCGAACGCGATGGTCCCGCTCGTCACGGGGTGCAACCCGCCGATCAGCCGGGCGAGCGTCGACTTGCCCGAGCCCGACTCGCCGATGAGACCGAAGACCTCGCCGCGGCGGATGCTCAGCGAGACCTCGTCCACGGCGCTGAACCGGCGCCGGGGGAGCCCGGTGCCGAGCCCGCCGATGACGAACTCCTTGCTGACGTCGTTCAGGCGCAGGAGGTCGCCGGCTCGCGGGACGGTGTCGCGGCCTACGTCCCTGCGGCGCGTGGCCGGCGGCAGGCTATCGAGCGGTCCGAGCCGGTTGACCAGGCCGAGTTCGCGGAGGTGTAACCGGGCACCGATCTCGGGGACGGCCGCGATCAGCGATCGGCTGTACTCGTGGCTCGGGTCGGACAGCACCCGGTCGCGCTCGTCCAGTTCGACGATCCGGCCGGCTCGCATGACCGCGACCCGATCGGCGATGTACGAGACGACGCCGAAGTCGTGGGTGATGATGAGCAGGGAGCTCCCGGTCTCGGTGGTCACGCTCTTCAGCAGGTCGAGGATCTGCTGCTGGATGACCGCGTCGAGCGAGGTGGTGGGCTCGTCCGCGATCAGCAGCGCGGGCTGGGAGAGGCTGGCCAGGGCCAGCATCACCCGCTGGCGCATGCCGCCGCTGAGCTCGTGCGGGTAGGCGTTGAGGACGCGGTCGGCGTCGCCGATGCCGACGTGGCCCAGCCAGGTCCGCGCCGTCTCCTCCTGCTGGCGCCGGGTGGTCTCCGGCCGGTGCAGGCCGATGATCTCGCGGAGCTGGTTGCCGATCTTGAAGGACGGGTCGAGCGACGAGAGCGGATTCTGGAAGATCATCCCGATCCGCGAGCCCCGGAACCTGACTGCTGTGGGCCGGCCCTGGGCGAGGATCTCGTCGCCCTGCAGGGCGATCGAGCCGGAGGCGACCCGCGCGTTGCCGGGCAGCAGCCCGATGATCGCCGACGCGGTGACCGTCTTGCCCGATCCGGACTCACCGACCAGAGCGAACGTCTCGCCCTCGGCGATGTCGAAGGCGATGCCGTCGACGGCGCGGTGGACCTCTCCGTCCACCTGGAACTCGACGGCGAGGTCGCGGACGGACAGCAGCGGCGGCGTGGCGGAGGCGGCCGGCTCCGCCGTGGTGAGCGAGGCGACGTCGGTCACGGGCGGGCCTTCCTCTGATGCGGGTCGAACACGTCGCGCAGCCCGTCGCCGAGCCAGTTGAAGGCGAGCGCGACGAGCAGGACGGCCAGTCCGGGCAGCAGGGCCACGTAGATGTTGCCCGAGATGATCACCTTGGCTCCCTCGGAGATCATGCGGCCCCAGTCCGCGGTGGGCGGCTGCACGCCGATGCCCAGTGCGCTCAGACTGGAGGAGAACACGATCATGCCGCCGACCAGGCCGGTCCCGTAGACCACGATCTGGCTGACGACGTTGGGCAGCACCTCGCGGAAGAGGATCGAGGGCAGCCCGGCGCCGAGCGACTCGGCCGCCTCGATGTACTCGCGCCCGCGCTGCTGCTTGACCTCGGTGAAGACCACCCGGGTCACGTACGGCACCGCGGCGAAGATGATCGACAGGATGACCACGAACGCGCCGGGGTCGAAGACCAGCGCGAACACCACCGCGATGATGATGACCGGGAAGGCGAACATGACGTCGATCGTGCGCATGATCAGGCCGGCCATTTTGTCGCCGGAGAACCCGGCGACGAGCGCCAACGCGCTGCCGATGACCGTCGCGGCGAACGACGCGATGAACGCCACCAGCAGCGACGTCCGGCCGCCCCAGATCAGCCGGCTGAGGATGTCGCGACCTTGGTCGTCGGTCCCCAGCAGGTGCCCGTCGCTGCCCAGCGGGAGGTACTTGTTCGCCCCGTCCGCCTGGAGCGGATCGTAGGGTGCGATCCACGGTGCGAGCAGCGCGACGAGCACCAGGACGGCGATGATGACGACGGCGATGGTGACCTGGGTGTTGCGGCGGCGCCGCGAGCGGGGTCGCCGCCGCGGCGCCTGTGCCGGCCTGACGGGGGTCGCGCCATCGGCCTCTCGTTCCAGTAGCGCCATGGTCAGGCCCTCCTGAGTCGCGGGTTGAGCACGTCGACGACGACGTCGGTCAGCAGGTTCACGACGAGGTAGCACATAGCGACAAGTACGACACCGCCCTGGATGAGCACGTAGTCCTTGCCGTACACCGCGTTCAGCAGCTGGGTGCCGATGCCCGGCCAGTTGAAGACGCTCTCGACGAAGATCACCCCGGTGATGAGGGTTCCGATCTCCAGCCCGGTGATGTTGACGATCGGCGCGAGGATGTTGCGGCCGATGTGCTTGCCGACGATCCGGCGTCGCGGCAGGCCCTGCGACTCGAACGTCCGGACGTAGTCCGAATTCGACTCCTGGACGATGCCCAGCCGGGTAAACCGTGCGAGGACGAGCATCGCGATCAGAGCAGCCGAGAATCCCGGCAGCACGAGGTGGGCGACGAGGTCGCCGAACCCGCCCCCGCCCCGCGACTCCATGCCGCTCACCGGGAGCCATTGCAGGCGCAGCGCGAAGATCCAGATCAGGACCAGGCCGAACCAGTACACCGACAGGTTGCTGCCCACCTGCACGACCAGCATCGACAGGCGGTCGAGGAGGCGGCCGTGGTTGAGACCTGCCACCGCTCCGATCAGGACGCCGAACACGACGCAGATGGCCACGCCGGCGACCGTGAGGATCAGCGTGTTGACGAAGGCCGGCCACAAGATCGAGAAGACCTCCCTGCCCTGGGCGATGGAGTTCCCGCCGCCGGCCGTGAACAGGTCGCCGACCCAGTTCAGGTACTGGCGCCAGACGGGCAGATCCAGGCCGTAGGACAGCTTGATGGCGTCGATCTGCTCCGCGGTGTGGGTGCGGACGAACTGCGCCTCGATCGGGTCTCCGGGAGTCAGGTGGCCAAGGACGAAGGTCAGCACTGACACCACGACGAGCACGGGGACCACGTTCACCAGACGCCAGGAGATGTGCTTGAGCGTGCCCATGATCGCGTCGCCTCGCTCCGGCTCAGTCCTCGAGCCAGACCTTCGTCAGGTCGTACCAGTTCGTGGCCGGCCAGACGAAGCCCCGGACGTTGGGACCGAGCGCGTAGTACCGCGTGTGGGTGACCAGCGGCACGGTCAGTGCCTTCTCTCGCAGGAGGGCGTCGGCCGCCTGCCAGTTGGCGATCCGCCCGGCCGGGTCGGTGGTGCGCGACGCCTCGTCGATGGCCGCGACCAGTTCGGGAGCCTGCGTGGCGACGTCGAAGCCACGCCGTGCGATGCCGGTGTTGACCGCGTAGTAGAGCCACTCGGCGTAGGTGCCGCCGTACTCGGAGATGTCGAAGCCGTCGCCCGGTTCCGGTGCGACCGCCCGGGCGCCGTAGCTGGGCCGGTCGAGCGACACAAGGTCGGCCTCGACCCCGATCTCCTTGTAGTGGCTCTGCAGCCACTCGGCCTGGGCCTGGTTCGCGACGTCGATGACGATGGTGAAGGTGAGCGGATTGGACTCGTCGAAGCCCGCTTCGGCGAGCAGCTCCCTGGCCCGGTCCGGGTCGTACTCGAAGTCCCGTGCGTCGGGGTCGTACGCCTCGTTGCCGGGGTGCAGGGACGAGTACACCGCGAGTGCGTCGCCGTTGTAGACCTCGTCGACGAACCGCTGCCGGTCGAGTCCGAGAATCAGCGCCTGGCGCACTCGCTCGTCCTGCAAGTCCTCGTTCTGGAAGTTGAAGCTCAGATACAGGTAGGCGGCGCCGGTACCTTCCGGCACCTGGAACCCCTGCTGCTCCAGCGTTCCCACGTCGTCGGGCTGGACGTAGCTGATGAGGTCGACCTCGCCGCTGATCAGTGCCGCCAGCCGGGTCTGGTTGTTCGGGATGATGCGGAACACCAGCTCGTCCAGGTACGGCTCCTCACCCCAGTAGTCCGGGTTCTTCTCCAGCACGATCCGGTCACCGACCGTGCGGGAGACGAAGCGGTACGGGCCTGTCCCCGACGGCTGGTCGGCGAACGCGTCGTTGCCGACCTCTTCCCACACCGCCGGGTTGCCGATCGGCAGCGTCGACATCGCCTGGGCGAGTCCGCGCGGGAAGCCAGGCTGGGGAGTGGAGAACTCGAACTCGTACGTGTACTCGTCCACCACTCGGGCGTCGGCGAGCGTGCCGAGCCACTGGAGCAGCCGAGGCTGACTCTGGTCGTCGAAGTACTCGTACGTCTCGTCCCACACACGGCGGACGTTCAGATGCAGCGCGTCGGCGTCGAACGGCGAGCCGTCGTGGAACGTGACGCCCTCACGCAGCGTGAACGTCCACACCGTGGCGTCCGCGTTGGACTCCCACGCCGTCGCCAGGCCCGGCACCAGCTCGGTGGGCCCTTCGGTGTCGGTCAGGTCCTCGTTGACCAGCGACTCGAAGATGTTGCGAGAGACCCGGAAGGTCTCCCAGAACGCCTGGCGGTGCGGGTCCAGAGCCAATGGCTCCAGGTACAGGCCCACCACCAGCGAGCCACCCGCCTGTGGTGTCCCGTCGCCTTGGGCCGCATCGCCGCCGTTGGACTCGCCGCCGCCGGCGGAACCGCCGCACGCGGCCAGCACCAGCGCGCACGCGAGCGCGAGTATGGCCGGGACCACTGAACGGCGACCTCTGGTGATTCTCACGGTGGTGTTCCTTCCGGCGATGACGCATGGAGGTGCCGCGGGCCGGCCGTGTGACGACACGGTGGTGCGGCACGGGTGGCGTCGGCCGTGATGCCGACGGACGACGAGCTGGGATCTGGGAGAGTGCTCCGCTTGCGGGAGGATCCAGGTGTCAACGACAGCGGGTGCTGGCCACGCGCATGTAGTCGACCACCCGGCGGATGGTGAGCTCGACGGACGCGGCAGCCATATCCACATAATTCCTATGGATAAGGTAGGTAATCAACCGACGTCTCGGATTCCGAGATGCCGATTCCGTGATTCAAGTGGCGTTGGGGAGGTCCGGGTGACGCAGACGGCCGCCGCGCGACGTGCCGAGGCCCGTCGCGTCTACAACGCGAATCTCCTTGAGTGTCCGGGCCACCAGTTGCTGGCTGCGCTCAGCGACAAGTGGGTGACGCTCGTGGTGAGCGCGCTCGGCGACGGCGCCCTGTGGTGCAACGAGCTCGTGAGAGTCGTTGCGGGCGCCAGTCAGAGGATGTTCACCAAAGCCCTGCAGCGGCTCGAGCGCGACGGCATCGGCGCCAGGATGGTGGCGCCGGCCGTTCCGGTGCGGGTCGACTACGCGCTCACCGATCTCGGTGTCCGCCTGCTGCCCCTCCAGTGGGCCGTCAAGGACTGGGCCGAGGCGAACATCGACGAGGTTCTCGCCGCGCATGGACGTTACGACGAGGCCGTGGCCGCAGGCGTAGCCGACGCCCACTGAGGCGATGCTCTGATCGCCGTCCGCGGATCTCAGGATCCAAGACGCGGATTGATTACCTACCTTAACTATAGGAATTATGTGGATATGGCTGCCGCGTCCGTCGAACTCACCATCCGCCGGGTGGTCGACTACATGCGCGTGGCCAGCACCCGCTGTCGCTGACCACGATCTCGGCCGGGCGCGACACGCCCGGCGCCATCGTCCTCTCGCGTGCGCCGCGCTCTCTCCTCCTGAATCAACGAGCCGTCGCGCCGTGCCCGCAACGAAGGGTTGGCCCCGTCATGTCCGCTCCCACATCGTCGCTGGAGCCCGCGACCGCGCAGATCAGCGAGCTCCGGCAGCTGTTCCAGCCGATCTTCGACAAGGTGTCCGAAGGGAACCTCGAACGCGAGAAGGGTCGCGTGTTCGCGTTCGAACAGGTCCGCTGGCTGGCCGACGCGAAGTTCGGGACGCTCCGCGTCCCCGAACGACTCGGCGGGTTCGGCGCCTCCCTGACACAGACCTTTCAACTGCTGCGCGACCTCGGGGCGGCTGATCCGAACGTCGCGCACGTGTGGCGCAACCACCTCGCCTTCGTCGAGGACCGGCTGAACGCGCCGCCGTCGGAGTCGACGGACACCTGGATTGCGCGATTCCTGGCCGGTGAGATCGTCGGCGGCGGCTGGACCGAGGCGAACAACGGCACCTACGCGAACATCAAGACGAGGATCGAACGCGACGGCGAGCACTGGGTGCTGACCGGCGCCAAGTACTACGCCACCGGGAGCCTCTTCGCCGACTGGCTCGACGTGATCGGGCTCGGCCCCGACGACACTCTGGTGACGGCGCTGGTCCGAGCCGACCAGCCCGGTGTCGAACTCGTGGACGACTGGAAGGGCTTCGGACAGAAGACGACATCGAGCGGCAGCGCCACCTATACCCGCGCGAGGGTGGAACCGGAGGACCTGTTCCCGGCCACCGAGCGGTTCAGCTACCAGGGTCTCTTCTACCAGGCCGCGCTGCTCGCGGTACTGGCCGGGATCACGCGCGCAACGCTGCGCGACGGCGTGACCTCGTTGCGCAACCGCAAGCGCACCTATCGCCATGCCGTCACCCAGACCGTCGCCGAGGACCCGCAGCTGCTCGAGGTCGTCGGCCGGGTGTCGGCGTCGTCGTTCGCCGCCGATGCTGCCCTGGACGCCGCGACCGCCAGTCTCGACGACATCGCCGACGCTCATCGCCGCGGCGATGAGGAGGCGGGCCAGCTCCGGCTCGTGGACGGACACATCGCGGTGGCACGGGCACAACTGGTCATCGTCGACGCTGCTCTGACGGCGACCACGATCGTGTTCGACGCACTCGGCGCGTCCGGCGTCTCCGAGGACCTGCTGCTCGACCGCCACTGGCGCAACGCACGCACGCTCGCCTCGCACAACCCGCGGGTCTACAAGGAGCGCGTCATCGGCGACTGGCACGTCAACGCGGCCGATCCCGTCGAGGTGTTCGAGAACAAGGGCGGTGGCCAGGGTGAGTGACCACGTGATCCTCGGCGTGAACGTGCTCGTCCTCGGCTATCTGCCGGCGGCCTGGCAGAGCGAACGGCTGGAGAAGGACTCGTTCGTCGACGACACGTACTGGCGGCACATCGGCCGGACGGCCGAGCGGGGCACGCTCGACGCGTTGTTCCTGGCCGACGGACCGGCGTTGGGGAATCCGTCGTACGACGCCAACCCGGCTCATCTGGAGCCGGCGGTCAACTGGGCCCATGTGGCGGCGGTGACCGAACACGTCGGCCTGATCGTGACGGCGTCGACGACACTGAACGAT
>NZ_QVAI01000030.1 GCF_003427025.1 Jiangella endophytica | reverse complement strand
CTGTCAGCCCGACAGATAGGTCCTGGTAGCTGGCGGTTCCCAGGACCTTCCTGGCAGGTGGAATGTGAACCGCCCATCGAAAACCCATCACCAACCCCGCCGCTCAGCGGCGCCTCATCGCGTCGTGCTCGGTCACTGCGGGTCGGCTGTCGATGGCCCTGGTCGTCAGGGCGTCGGCCATGCACCTGGCCGGCATGGACGATATGGCGGAGCCTTCGGGCCCGTGGAGTCTGGAACCACTCATCGACATCGAGGAGCTGGCCGAGTACCTCGGCGTCCCGGTGACGACGATCTACGACTGGCGCACCCACGGGAAGGGTCCGCCGGCGCATCGGTTCGGGAAGCGGCTCAAGTTCGCGGTCTCGGACGTGCGGGCGTGGCTGGCCGCGCAGCGCGAGCCCGGGGCGGGGTGATCCGCGATGCCTAGGCCCCGGCTGAAGCTGTCCGAGCGGTCGCTGTTCCAGGGCTCGTTCACCCAACTCACACCGGACAGCGGGTTCCCCGCCCTCGTGGAGTACTGGCTCGAAGACCTCGACCTCGAGGACCGGCTGTCACCGTCCACGCGCCAACTCTACGAGCGCGACATGCGCACCCTCGTCCTGCCGGCCTTCGCCGAGCTCACGCTCCGCGAGATCGGCGTCGCCAGATGCGACCGATTCATCAAGCAGCTGGCCAAACAGAGCTACAGCCGCGCCAAGCACGCCCGCGTCGTCCTCCGCCTTGCGCTCGCGCTGGCGGTGCGGCACGAGATTCTCCCCAGGAACCCGATGGACCATATCGCCCGCCTGCACCGCACTCCGTCGACTCCGGATGCGCTCACGGTCGCCGAGGTCGACGCCGTCCGGCACTGGGAGTCCGGGCTGTCGCGGTCCGGGCCGCGTCCCGATGGTCAGCTCGGCCAGATCATCGAGGTCATGCTGGGTTCGTCTGCCCGCATCGGGGAGGTGCTGGCGATCCGGCGCTGCGACGTCGACGTCGCCGGCTCGCCTCCGACACTGCGGATCGCCGGAACCATCGTGACCCGCTGTGGCGAGCCCGCTCACCGGCAGGACCACCCGAAGACCGCCAAGTCCCGTCGGATCGTGGCGCTGCCGTCCTATGCGGCCGAAGCGGTGCGCCAGCGGCTCGCAGTGATGGGGGAGCGGTCCCCGGAGGCGCTGCTGTTCTGCAGTCGCAACGGGACACCGCTGACGCCGAACAACGTGCGGCGCCAGTTGCGTCGCGTCATGAAACTGGCCGAGATCGACGGCGTCACACCGCACGCCTTCCGCCGCACCGTCGCGACCGCGGTCAACGCGTTGATGCTGGCCAAACACGCCGAGGACTACCGGATCGAGTACAACCAGACCCGCCCGCACGAGGCCATCGCCTGGAACCGGCCCCAGGGCGTCCATCTGGCCCGGCCGACCCCGCCACGCCCACCCTCAACCAAGATCAATGCCTGCCGACTACGTGACGCGAGACATCCCACCACCACGACGACCATGATCCACTCACTGATGATCAGGTGCCGTTGCAGTATTAGAACCTGGGTGCCACGATCTCGCCCGTCGCGCAACCCGCGGCGTCGAGCAGCCAGCCCAACCGCTTCCGGGTCGCTAGCGCCACGGCGCTGTCGACCAGCCGCAGCGTGGGACGTGCCTGAGCGATGTGCCGCTCGATGCGCAGCAGGTCGCCGACTGAACGCGTCCACGCCGTGAACATGAAGTTCGCGTCCCCCGCCACCGAGAAGCAGCCACGGATCTCAGGAACCGTCCGCAGGAACTGAGCCGTCTCAGCGTGCTGGCGCGGGTCGACCCGACAGAACCAGGTGCAGCAGATCGGCCAGCGCGAGCTTTCCTGCGAAACCTCGCATCGGAAGCGCATGCTGTCCGATGCCACCAGTTTGGAGAACTGGCGGCGCACACTCGAGGTGGAACGGCCACTCACCCGGGCGAGTTCGGTGAACGTCATCCGTCCGTCCGCGACCAGGAAATCGAGGAGACCGGTGTCGACCGGCCCTTCACGCGCCGCGCAGGGTGTGTCGGTCGCCTCGATACGTGTCACAGCTGCGATCTGCTCACTGTTCAGCGCATCCAGACGCCAGTCGCTTCCCTCCTGGTGGATCGCGGTGACAAGACTCGCGCGGTGCCGCAGGATCCCGTCGACCTGGAGTCGCGTCAAGATGAGGTCGGAAAGTGCGGTCCAGTCCGAGCTCACGACGGTCAGGAACAGATCCCTCCCTCGAGCCGAGATCTCGATCGAGATGATCTCAGGTGAGGCGCTGAGGGTTTCGAGGACACTGTCGCGTCGTGTTGGCAGGCAGTCGACCTCGACGAAGGCCATCTGCGTTCCGGACCCGCGGATGACCGGGTGCACCGTCACCCATGCCAGCCCCGAGGAACGCAGCCGGGACCATCGAGCGGCCAGCGCCGCCGGTGAGCGTTCCAGCACGTCCGACAATGCCGTCCAGGTGGCGCGAGGATGAATCTGCAGCGCGTGCAGAAGGGTCAGATCCTCCTCGGACAGGACTGAGATCGGCATGAACTACCTCCGACGACCCGTATTCTGATGGATTCCGCTGATCTGTGAGCCAGACCTCACGACGTTCCTAGCGTAAGGACGACTCGGCCGGCCCCACGCGGGACATGGAGTCACCGGGTGCACCCGACGCCTCGGACGAAGGAGACCCCGTGAGTGAGCTGCCCCGGTCCATCGAGTGGATGGAGCGCCTCATCGGCTTCGACACCGTGAGCCGGCACTCCAATCTTCCGCTCATCCACGAGGTGGCCGATCGCCTCGATACGGCGGGCTTCGTGACCGCGGTCCGACCGGACGTGACCGGGGACAAGGCCAACCTCGTCGCGACCCTGCCCGCGGCGGACGGCTCGATGGACGGTGGACTCGTCCTGTCCGGGCACACCGACGTCGTGCCGACGGAGGGGCAGGAGTGGACGAGCGACCCGTTCGCGGCGACCGTCCGCGACGGTCGGATCTACGGTCGAGGGACGTCCGACATGAAGTCGTTCCTCGCGGTGGCGCTGGCGGCGGTGCCGACGATGCTGGAGGCACCTCTGCGCGAACCCGTCCACTTCGCGCTCACCTACGACGAGGAGGTCGGCCTGTTCGGCGGCGCTCAGATCGTCGGTGATCTGCGCGATCTCGGTCTGACACCGGCGCGCTGCATCGTGGGCGAACCCACGGGGATGGCGGTCGTCGCCGCGCACAAGAGCATCACCCTGGCCCGGATCGTCGTGCGTGGGCTGCCCGGACACTCCTCCATGGCACCGCACCTGGTCAGCGCCGCCTTCCACGGCGCGCAGGTGATCACGTTCGTCCAGGAGCTCGCCGAGGAGTTCGAGCGCGAGGGTCCCTTCGACGGCGGCTACACGGTGCCGTTCAGCACCATCAGTGTCGACTATCTGAACGGTGGCAGCTTCAGCACGACGGTGCCCGGGGAGTGCGAGATCAGGTTCGACCTCCGCACGATCGACGGCGTGGAGTCTGACGACGTCGTGGCACGCATCCGGGAGCGGGCAGGGCAGGTCGAGGCCGCGATGCGGGAACGCCACCCGAGCACCGGCATCGACGTGACGGTACTCGCGCAGGCGCCCGGACTGACGGCGACGACGGACTCCGCGCTCGTCGATGTGTTGACCGCGGCCGGTGCGGAGGCGCCGGGTGTCAAGGTGGCCTTCGGCACCGAGGCCGGCTTCTTCTCCTCAGTCGGCATCGACACCGTGGTGTGCGGACCGGGCCATATCGAGCAGGCGCACATCGCCGACGAGTACGTCTCGATCGAGCAGATCCGCACCTGTGAACGGGTTCTCGACGGTGTCATCGCCACCATGCGGGACGCGTGACATGGGCGAGACGACGGGCAGGGCCCGGTCGGAGGTCGCGCCGAGCGGGCGGTCGCACACCCGGCGGGCGGTGACGGCCGCGTCCATCGGCAATGCGCTCGAGTGGTACGACATCATCATCTACGGCTACTTCGCCGCCGTCATCAGCCGCCTGTTCTTCCCGGGCGGGAGCGACTTCGAAGCCCTCATGCTGACCTTCGGCACGTTCGCGGTGTCGTACCTGATCAGGCCGGTGGGAGCGCTGGTGATCGGCAGCCTCGGCGACACCCGGGGGCGCAAGCTCGCCCTCAATCTCACGATCCTCTTGATGTTCACCGGCACGCTGCTCCTGACCGTTGCCCCGACCCACCAGCAGATCGGAGCGGCGGGCGCAGCGATCGTCCTGTTGGCCCGCCTCCTGCAGGGGTTCTCGGCCGGCGGAGAGTTTGGTTCCGCCACGACGTTCCTCACCGAGCACGCTCTCGAGCGCAAGGCGTTCTACGCCAGCTGGCAGACGGCCACGCAAGGTGCGGCTCTGCTTCTCGCGGCATCGGTCAGCCTGATCGTGACCGCGACGCTGAGCGACGTCCAGCTCGACTCGTGGGGCTGGCGGCTGGCCTTCGCCATCGGGTTGTTGATCGGACCGGTGGGCTTCTACATCCGGACGACGATGGACGACCCTGCCGAGTTCAAAGCCGTCGAGGTACTCAGGTCGCCGATCGGTGAGCTCCTGAAGAGTCATGTCGTCCGGGTATGCACGGCGGCGGGCTGCGTCGGGTTCGCCACCGTAACGATGTACCTGTTGATCTACCTGCCGACGTACGCGGTCAAGCACCTCGACCTTCCGCTCTACTCGGGCTACCTCGGCGGCATCATCGGCGGGGCGTTACTGCTGGCGTGCAGCCCGGCGATCGGAGCATTGGCCGACCGGCGAGGGTGCGTGGCGGTCATGCGGATCGCCGCCGGCCTCGGCGTCTTGACCGTCGTCCCCATCTTCCTGCTCGTCACCCAGCAGCCCAGCGTCTGGATGCTGACGGTGGCACAGGCGGTCTTGGGTGTCGTCCTGGCCTTCTACTTCGCGCCTCTTCCGGCGCTGATGAGTTCCCTGTTCCCGACGCAGATTCGGACCTCGGGCGTCTCGACGAGCTACAACCTCGGCGTCGTCCTGTTCGGCGGTACCGCGCCCTTGGTCTTTACCGCGCTCGTGGAAGTCACGGACTCGCTCGTAGCGCCGGCGAGCTTCGTCACCGCTGTCGCCGCCATCTCATGGTGTGCCGTGGGAGTGGCTCGATCCAGGTTCGGACAGCGCTGACGGAATCGGCCGGTCGAACCTCGGATGCTGAGGAGGATCGACGGGCACGGCTGACGTGCGAACGCGGCTAGTGTGGTACTGCTGAATCTCCTGTTCGTCACCACGCGAACCGCTCCGCACCCGGTCATGGTCGGCAGCCAGTTCCCCTGGAAGACCACCTGCGCCCCCGAGCGCGCCAGCACCAGCCCAACAAGTACCCGAGCGTTAGAGCCGGCTGGGTGGCGTCGGTGCGCGACAGGGGCGGGTCGTGATCGGCGCCGTCCCCCAATGGAGCCTGGCGATCGCGGCGTTCGGGTCCGCCATGGAACGGTGGCTCGCGCTGACCCCTGCTCGAGCTCGCCGACGTCCGGTCGAGCATCTTCGGGCCACCCTGCTGTGGGTGAGCGTGCCGACCGAGCTGTGCGGTCGGCTGAAGTCGTTCGTGGTCGCGACGGCAGCGACCATTACATGACGGTCATCCTCGTCAGGCAGCGGCAAACCCCGACAGCCGTCTGTACGCGGCGACAGGAAGAACGCCCGGAGGAAGTGGCGCGACCGCTCGGGTTCGAGAACATGACTCCCCGATGCGTTGTCAAGGCTTCTGATCGCCGAGTACCCGGCTCAGATGCTCGCCGTGGACTCGAGCGCGGTTGCTCGGCTGCGCGGTGCCACGGACGCATCGAACATCGTGGCGCCCGAGCGTGCGCGCGCGCCCCGATCGCGGCCGACAGGATGGTGCCTCTGCTGGAGTAGGCCGGCATCGCTCTCGGCTGAGACGGCACCACCGCGTGCTCCATCGCTTACCCATCGCAAACAACCCGCATTGACCATCGGAGACCCGATACAGTCGGAGAGCGAGAACCAACCGGTTCCCAGCTAAGAGCAGGGGATCCGCAAGCTTACGAGATGACCGTAGGTGCTTTGACCAGCGGTTTTATCCAGGGGTCGCAGGTTCAAATCCTGTCAGCCCGACAGATGGGTCCTGGTAGCCGGCGGCTTCCAGGGCCTTCCTCGTTTGTGGGATGTCAGCCGCTCATTTGATCGCCATCTCAACCCCTGGTGCCGCCGTGCGGCTGCATGCGTGTGCTGCGGCTCGCGCGCGGGTGCCTCTGGTCGACATCGTGCTGGCGACGCATCTTGCCGGCAGTCGTGCATCCGCATTCGGGTGTCAGAGCCGCGGATGCCCAGGCGGCTGTGCGCCCGTGCTAGGTGAACGCGCCGCGGGCGATGCCGTAGCCATCAGCCCCTGCGGCCCAGGAGCATCCTGTTGGCGGCGATCGTCGCGGCAGCGATCGTGGCGGCTTTCGCCGCGAACGCCATTGGAGCTGCCGAGGTGGTGAAGCAGGTGAAGGTCCTCCGCCGCAGGGCCGGGGTCTTAGCTCGCGCTGCGTCATTTGCCGCGAAACGACGCACCTCGTTGGATGATGTGTCCCCCGACCGCCTGGAGTGGTCGCATTCGCTATTGAACGTTCACGGCGTGCTCATTGTCGCCCTCGGCGAGAGCGTCACGCCCTCAAAGTTGGTTGGTGTGGCCGGCTGACACCTGCGTCGGCGTTGGTTGAGGCTGATCGGAGTGAGGGCATCAACGAAGGTCACAGGATCCACCTTGCGACAGCCGGTTGACCGCTTGCCGCGCGAACCCGAGCTACTCGCCGAACCATGTACCGAAGCTCACGGAGGGCGTAGTGCTCGACGGGGCCTCGATCTGGAGGAACGACACGCTGTTGGCCCGTCGCCCTCTCATCTGCCTAGCCGGGAAGTCGGCCCTAAGAGCCGAGGTTTGAGGAGCTACTCGCTGTATGGGTTCGGCCGCTATGGCGGCCGAACCCATACAGCCGCTCGTCCAACGCGGTGACGACGTTGTACCACCACGGCCTGCCCTGATCGTCGTAGCGCCCTAGCAGCTCGTCGAGCTGGGTATCGTTCCAACGCGACATCAACTGGTCGAGCGCAACCATCCGGAGGTCCTGGCTGTCCAGGTACAGGGCCTCCTCCAGGTCCGCGTCCGACACTTCGGGCTGACGAAGCTCCCAAGCACGACTCGAGTCCCGCAGCGTCTGGATGTCGCTATCCCGCCAAACCGGTACGACCATCCTCCCCAACGGGCTGTCCAGGACGAGGTCCATGTCGTTCGAGAACCCATAGCTGTCAAACACCGAAAGGTCGCCGAGATCCGGCACGGTGCGGTCGGGGTCCGCGTCCAGCCGCTCAACCATCGTCACCAATGCCAGGAGCGCATGGGAGCGAGATACGTAATGGTCGCGCCGAAGCTCTGTGACGACACGCTGGACGTCTGCCTCGGTGATCTCGGCAGCTTGCGATAGCACGCTACATGCCGCACCCTTGGCTGTCGCGGTCGTGTGGTTAGCGATCGCGGCGTACTTTTCCATCAGCGGCGCATTGCGCTCGTTGAGCCACTCGGAGGTACCGTCCAACACCTCGCGTGCCGACTCAAGATAGCTGTTTGGTTCCCGAATCGTGAGGGCCACCCATGTCGTTGCGCTGAGCGCCTCGTCTCGATCGAGACCCTCCAGGATCTCTCTCGGCAGGGCCGCTGCCATGATCCGACTGACCAAGTCCGCGGACCCGTACTTGTCGAGATCTGCCAGTTCCTGAATCTGGGTAACTGCCCAGTCGAGATCGCTTTTCGCGCGCTCTACGAGAGCCTGTTCGACGTCGGCGGATCCCAGCTCGAAGATCGCCTTCAACTGCTCCGCTGAAACATTCTCGTGCTCAACGATCTGGATGGCCGCCGCAACAGCGATCTGTCGATGGGTTCCTGTCAGCAAGCCGTCCCACTGCTCGGCCGTCAACTGAGGAATCGAGTTTACGACGAGGTCACGAAGCGCCGACGTGTCGTCCCCGCTGTATCTAGTCGGTGCGAGATCGGTGACAGACTTCGAGTCGCCAGCCACCACATTGGCGGCGACCCGAATCAGATGTCGGGTTCGGTCATCGGGTCCGTCCGATTCGGCAACACTCGTGAGGAGCTCGGCATCCTGCGGGCGCGCGACCGTAACCACGTAGTTCAGAGCCGAGTCGATGCCCGGGAATCTCTCGAACAATTCGGCCCACCGAGCTGCCACCTTCTTCGTCGTCCGCGACTCGACGAATACACCTTCGCCATCGACGTCGGCTGGGTTGGGCTCCCAGAGCGACTCTGGACGGACCTGATGTTCGGTCATGAACCGCAAGACTCCTCGCACTACGTTCTTGTCCTCGTCGGACGCCAACGCTCCCAAGTCGGCGATGAGCCGGTCATCCAACCGGTCAGGCTCGACCAGACCCCACATCGGAATGATGCGGCCGGCGCGCTCAGTCGATGCGTAGCTCTCGAAGAACGTTCGGTACCAGATCCTGATCTCGCCGAGCGTCAGGTAAAGGTCGTCACGATCGCTGAACAGACGGTTGACGTGGTGCGGCCCGAGCGTCCGGACGTCCTGTGCGAACGCCGCGGCAGCCAGTGTCACGCGATCACGAGCGCCCGGATCGATAGGCGCGCGACTTGAGAACATATTCGAGAACGAGGTCAGCGCGGAAACGATCTGACGCTGTGCCGAGTCCAGCCCTTCCGGCGCTGCGTCGGCCGAGGAGCCGTCATCGGCCTTGGTCTCGGCCGCCTCCAGGGCCTCAGGCTCGTCATCCGCAGGAGTCGATCCCGATGAACCTGAACCCTGACCCCCCGCCCCGGCTGGCACTTCGTCAGCCAGACGCAGCACGTGCGGCAGCAGGAAGTTCATCACCTCCAAAGCGAGGTGAGCTGCGCTGCTGAACGGCTTATGCAGGACCAGCCGCTCGGCCTCGACCCGCTCCTTGAACGCGAGCACCGCCTCAAGCTGCGGCCCCTTGTCTCGCAGCCGCTCTGGGTCGATGTCGCGGAAGTACATCCCGATCGCCGGCGTGGTCCCGCTTTCTTCGCGACGCCTCAACGCGATGTTGAACTCCTCGGAGAAGCCGGACGAGTCATTGTCAGTGGGCGTGCCCCAGCGCATGTTCAGTAGGCCGACGAACACGTCGCAGTCGTAGACCAGGGGGTTGATCAGGTCCTGGGGGGCGCCCGCGTCAGGCAGCACCTCTTCCCAGCCCTCGATGGAGACACGGACGCCTCGCCCGCGGAGCATCGCGTTCAAGCGGCGCTCGAGGTCACGAAGCGCATCACGCTCGTCGGTCAGGTCCCCAGGAGAGGCCATAAAGACGCGCAGCTCGCGCAAGTCCATCTCCACCACCACTCCTGACCGCAGGATCCGGTCCTTGGGTTTGCCTGCGAAGCAGACTAGTGGATCACCACCACAAGGACTCGTCGCATCAGATGCGCCCAATTGCCATGGCTCTGGGCCGCGTCGTCGAACAAGCCATGTGAGCTGAGCACGCTTGCCGAGGTGTCACTGAGCGAACTGAGCGTGGTCTTATCTAGGTCGGTGGCGACACCGGCGCGTCATTCTGGGCGGAGTGACTCGATGAGGTGATGTCTTGGCTGTGTCGCGCCGGCTGCGCGGTGCCACGGACGCATCGACCATCGCGGCGCTGCGGCGTGCCGGCGCGCCGATTGCGGCCGACAGGATGGTGCCTCTGGTGGAGTCGGCGGGCATAGCTCTCGATTGAGGTGCTCGCCCATGGTGTCGCGGCCGGTCATTACGCTGAACCGCATGCCGAGAGCCCGAGCGTCGTTGATCGGCCGCTCGCGTGAGCTCGCCGCACTGAACGAGACGTTCGACGAGGTTCGCGGTGGGGCTCGACGCACGGTGGTGATCGGTGGCGAGGCGGGTATCGGCAAGACGCGCCTGGCGACGGAGTTTCTCGGGGTGCTGCCGGACGACGTGCTGGTGTTGCGCGGGCAGTGCGCCGATTCAGGTGGCGGACCGGTGCCCTACGCGGCGCTGACCGACCTGGTGCGGTCGCTGGCCGATGTCGTGGGCCGCCAGGCGCTGATCGACGGCGCGGGCCCGGCCGCAGGCCTGTTGGGCAGGCTGTGGCCAGGCTTGGTCGAGGCTCCCGCGGACGGCGACCGGCACGGGATCCCCGACCTCGTGGCCGACCTCCTGGCCGCTCGGGCGAGTGAGCGGCCGCTGGTGGTGCTGCTCGAGGACCTGCACTGGTCGGACGACGCGACCCGTGCGCTCGTCGTGCGGCTCGCGCGTCGGACGGCGGAGGCGCCGCTGCTGGTGCTGCTGACGGTCCGGACCGATGACGTGGGGCCGCGGCACGTGCTGCGGTCCTTGCTGGCCGAGCTGGAGCGGGCGCGCCTTGCCCGGCGACTGGACCTGGGGCGCCTGGCGCAGGGCGAGGCCCGGCGCATGGTCCGGGCCCTGGCCGACGCCGGAGAGCGCGGCGACGTCGATGTCGACCGCGTCGTCGAGCGGAGCGGCGGTGTTCCGTTCTACATCGAGGAGCTGGCGAGCGTCGCCCGGGACGAGCTTCCCGACTCGTTGCGCGCGATCCTGCTGGTGCGCTACGAGGAGCTGACCGGCGACGCGCGGGCGTTCTGCCGCGCCGTCGCGGCCGGTGGGATCTCGGTGCCGCACGACCTCGTCTCCTCGGTGCTGGCCGATGCTCCGGCGAGCGATACCGCCATCCGGGAGGCCGTCGACGCCCGGTTGCTGCAGGCCGACGCCTCGGGCTTCACGTTCCGGCATGCGCTGGTCCGGGAGGCGGTCTACGGGGAGCTGCTGCCGGGCGAACGACGTGACCTGCACGCGGCGTACGCGCGTGCGCTGGAGCAGCAGTCGGAGTCGGTGGCAGGTCTCGCGCGGGTCGCCGATCACTGGTGGCGGGCGCACGACCTGGAGCGTGCGCTCGGCGCCGCGGTGCGCGGCATGCGGGCGGCCCGTGCGGCCTTCGCCGCATCGACCGCCGTCCAGCTGGGCGAGCGTGCCCTGGACCTGTGGGACCGGCTCGAGGCCCCGGAGCGGGTCGTGGGCGTGACCCATGCGGCGCTGCTGTACGAGGTGGCCGATCTGGTGCGAGAGGACACCCGCCCGGACCGCGCCCGGGAACTGGCCTGGCAGGCCTACGAGGAGTGGCCGAGACACGATGTGGCCGGGCGGGCCGAGCTGCTCGGCGGCCTGGCGCGCATGTCGGCGATGGCCGGACGGGACGACGGCCCGGCCTTCGTCGAACGCGCGCTCGAGCTGCTGCCGCCCGGGGAGCATCCTGCGATCCGGGCGGAGCTCCTCCTGGAACGGACACGTTCCACGCTTCGGGCCGGCCGGGACGAGGAGGGCCTCGGCCACGCGCGTGCGGCGCTCACCGCGGCCGGCGACTCGGGGGACGAGCAGTACGTCTCTCGTGCGCTCAGCTACCAGGCCACCGCACTGGCGCGCTTGGGCGACCCCGGCGCCGCCGTCGTGTTCGAGGCCGCCCGTGAAGCGGCCGGCGACGACTGGCGGGCCCAGGTGGTCTACTACACCACGCTGGCCGACGTGCTGCTGCTGAGCGGCGCGTTCGCCGACGCGGCCCGGGTCGCCCGCGAGGGTGCCGCACGGGCCCGGGAGCTGAGGGCGGGGCGGGGTGCACGCCTGGCTCTGGAGAACACCCTCGCCGAAGCGCAGCGCGCCCTCGGCGAATGGTCCAGTGGCCCGGCCCTGCTCGCGCGGTGGCTCGACGTCGTCGGCGAGGACACCTACACGACGCATCTGCGCGTCGACCATGCGTGGCTGCTGCTGTGGATGGGCGACGTGGAGGGCGCCGAGTCGGTTGCCGCGTCCTGGCGGGCGACCTGGGAACGGCATGCACGGACGCAGCTGCAGGTGCGCTCGCGGATGTCCGGCGTGCTCGGCCAGCTCGCCCTGATCCGGGGCGATCCGGACGAGGCCCTGCGGCAGGTGTCCTGGGTGCTCGACGACGATCCCCGGCCGAGTCCGCCCTACGTCCTGCCGTTGCTGTTCATCGCCGCGCACGCCGTCGCCGACCTGCGTACGCGTGGCCGTGCGGCGGACGACCTGCCGTACCGGGAGGTCCTCGTCCGCTGCTCGGACTGGCCGACGTTCGCGGTGTGGTCGGCGCTCTTCGCCGCACAGCTCGGTGAGGGCACGTGGTCGGCGGTCATGGACCTACCCGGCGCGGCGATCCATCGCCCCTACGCGCTGTACCGCGACGGCGCCGACCTGATCGAGGCCGGCGATCGACTCGGTGCCCGCGACCGCCTCACCGCGGCCCTCACGGAAGCACGGGCGATCGGTGCGGGCCTCGTGGCGGACCGGGCCGCCGCACTCCTGGACCGTGCGGGGCTCACCAGGCCGCCCGATCGCGGGCAAGGCGCTGCCGACGGACCCGAGACCCTGACGGCCCGGGAGGAACAGGTGCTGGCGCTGGTCGCCGACGGGTTGACGAACAAGCAGATCGGCGAACGGCTGTTCATCTCGCCGAAGACCGTCTCCGTGCACGTCTCGGCGGTGCTGCGAAAGCTCGGCGCGGCCACCCGGACCGAGGCCGCCACGCGCCGTCGTGCCTGACCCGGTGTCGTAGCCGGCGAGCCTGCCGGGCCCGGGAAATACGGCATCTGCCTGATCCGGAGGCGGAGCCCGGCGATCGATGCTGGCGACCATGGCATCGACAACACCCGCCCAGCACACCGACGCCGAAGCGTCCGTCCGCGCAGTCGTCGCCGAGCTCGAACGAGCGCAGCAGACCGAGGACGTCGATGCGTTCGTGCGCCTGTTCCGGTCCGACGCGGTCTGGACGACCGCCCATGGCCGGCGGCTGACCGGGCTGGCGGAGATCGCGGAGTTCACCGGCAAGGTGCTGCCCGGGGCGATGCGCGAGACGACCGCTCGGTACGAGGTCACGCACGTCGTCTGGGTCCGCGCGGACGTCGCCGTCGTGAACGTCGCCCAACGCGCCGTGGACCTCGACGGCCACGCGCTCGACGAGATCCCGCAGGGCAGGCCGACCTACGTCGTCGCCCGCGGGGAGGAAGGCTGGCACCTGGTCGCCGGCCAGAACACGCAGATCGTGCCGTGACGGCGGTGACGTCGTCCCGCGTCCTGGTGGTCGGCGCCGGGCCGTCGGGCTTGACGATCGCCCTCGAGCTGGCCCGCCGCGGGGTGCCGGTCCGCGTGATCGACAAGGCCCCCGGGCCGAGCGGCGAGACCCGCGCGCTCGGCATGCAGGCCAGGACCCTCGAGCTCTTCGAGCGGCACGGCATCGTCGGCGAGTTGCTGCGACACGGGCTCCGGGCCACGCGGTTCAACGTGTTCAGTGAGGGAAGACCGATCTTGGACGCCGACTTCGGCGACCTGGACTCGGCCTATCCGTTCCTCCTGATGATCCCGCAGGACCGCACCGAGGCGATCCTCGCCGCCCAGCTCGCGACCCACGGCGTCCGGGTGGAGCGCGAGGTGACCCTCGCCGGGCTGACCCAGGTCGACGGCGGGGTGCTGACCGTACTCGAGCACGCCGACGGCACCGCCGAGCACTCGAGCGTCGGCTGGACGGTCGGCGCCGACGGTGCGCACAGCACGGTGCGCAAGCAGCTCGGACTGGACTTCGCGGGCACGTCGTTCGAGGAGAATTTCACCGTCGCCGACCTGCGCGTGGAGTGGGCCCGCCAGCACGACCAGTTCTTCGCGTTCCTGAACCGTGGACGGTTCGTGGCCATGTTCCCGATGCTCGAGGGCTGGCACCGGGTCGCCATCGCCCGACGTGCCGACGACCCGGGAACGGGCGACGTCACGCTGGAGGAACTCCAGCGCGCGTTCGACGCCACGGTTCCGGGGCCGGCCAGGATCGTCGAGGTCCGCCAGTCGGGACGATTCCGGATCAACCAACGCCGGGCGTCTCGATACTCGGTCGATCGGGTCTTCCTGGTCGGTGACGCCGCGCACATCCACTCGGTGGTGGGTGCGCAGGGCATGAACACCGGCATCCAGGACGCGTTCAACCTCGGCTGGAAGCTCGCCGCGGTGATCCGCGGCGACGCCTCTGCGGACCTGCTGGACTCCTACGGTTCGGAGCGCACCCCCGTCGCCGAGCGACTCGTCGACGGCACGCGCCGGATCACCCGGCTGACCCTGCTGAAGGGTCCGGTGCGCACCTGGTTCCGGCGGCATCTGGCGCCGCGTGTGCTCAGCCGGGTGCGGACGCGACTCACCCGTGCGGTCGCGCAGCTGGACGTCTCGTACCACGACCGGTCCGGGGCCGCGCCGCGCGGGCGGGCGGCCGTCGGTGACCGGGCGCCCGACGCGCCCCTGGTGCGCGGCGCCGGCGGGGCGCGCCGCGTGCACGAGCTGCTGGACGACCGCGGCCACACCCTCCTGTGCTTCGACCTGCCGGACGGGGTCGCCGAGGAGGCGACCGCGGGAATCGCCGCCGGCGGCGCCGGGCCGGTTCACGTCGCTCATCTGACGGGCGAGCACGAGGCCGCGTCGGCCTACGGCCTCACCGCACCCGGTGCGGTGCTCGTCCGCCCCGACGGCTACGTCGCGAGGCGACCAAGGCTCGAGCACCCGGGGAACGACACCGCCGCCGACCGCGTGAGGAGCCGGACATGACGAGGATCCAGGGCAAGGTGGCCGCCGTGACCGGAGCGGGTTCGGGGATCGGGCGAGCGCTCGCGCTCGGACTCGCCGCGCGCGGGGCACGGGTGGCGGTGTCCGACGTCGACCAGCTGGGGCTGGCCGGGACCGTCGAGCTCCTGACGAGCGCCGGCGCGGACGTGTGCTCGTCGGCGGTGGACGTGAGCGACCGGGCGGCGGTCGCGGACTGGGCCGAGCAGGTCGCGGCCCGCTTCGGCGTCGTGCACCAGATCTACAACAACGCCGGCATCGGTGTGCCGATGACGTCGGTCGCGGAGACGTCGTACGAGACCTACGCGAAGGTGCTCGACATCAACCTCTGGGGCGTCATCCACGGGACGAAGGAGTTCCTGCCGCACGTCATCGCATCGGGCGACGGGCACGTGGTGAACGTCTCCAGCGTCAACGGCTTCGCCGCGCAGCCGAGCCTCTCGGCGTACACGACGTCCAAGTTCGCCGTGCGCGGCTTCACGGAGAACCTCCGCGCCGAGATGATGCGAGACGGGCTTCCGGTCCAGGTGACCGTCGTCCATCCCGCCGGCGTCGCCACCGACATCGCGAACAGGGTCCGGACCGGGCCGGACGCGGCAGCCCTGGTCACCGACGCCGACGGCGAGGTCGACACCGCCATGGTGGCCCAACTCGCCCGCGAGTCCGAGGTCTACAACAGGGACCTGCTCAAGACTCCCGTCGACGTGGCCGTCAGGGCGATCCTGACCGCCGTCGAGCGGGGCCGGGCGCGCGTGCTGATCAGCGAGGCCAGGCGGCTCGACCGGCTCGTGCGCCTGATGCCGAGCAGGTACGTCAGCCTCATGGTCGGCTTCGACAAGCGGGTGTTCGAGCGAGCACGGCGATCCGTCGGCACCACACCTCCCGGGGACGAAGCCCGGCCTTGACCTCGACCCGGCGCGCTCGACCGAAGAAGCAGGTCACCGCCGCATCCTCGGATCGTGCGTGGGGTCGGGGTACATGGGACGGCAGCCGTGGACGACGGCGTCGGGGCGCAGTTCGTAGTGCCAGGGCTCGTTGGCGTAGATCTGGCACAGTCCGTACCGGGCGCCGTGCTCGGACAGCCACGCCCTGGCGTCGGAGCGTCCGATGTCGACCGCGTGGCCGAGCACGTGGGCCGACGTGTCGGGGGTGGCGACCCAGCGGGCGGCCTCCTCGGCCGAGCCGTACTTGGCGACGGCGTCATCGAGCAACCGGATCTGGTAGGCCGGGGAACGCCAGCCGCTGTTGACGAAGAACTCGACGCCGTCGTCGGCGGCGTCCGTCGCCGCCTTGCGCAGGGCCTGAAGCAGATCGGGGTCGAGGTTGGCGACGCCGGGGTACTCGTCGAACACGGTCGCGCCGTCGGGGAGGACGCCGTCGGCCTGGGTCGTCGTGCCGGCGTGGTCACCCGGGGCGACCTCGGTGAACGTGTGCGCCGACGACGACGCCGACCGATAGACGGCGGTCGCGATGATCGCGGCGGTGACGACGATCAGGCCGAACGCCGTGGGCCAGGGAGTCCGGGGGGACCTCGTTCGTGCTGCTGCCGTATGACTCATGCCGCCAGTCAAGGCAGCGCCGTGTTGTCAGCCCGTATGTGGTTTTCGGTATGCCGACGATATGCGCCGCCTCGTAGCATCCAGAGCATGCGTGTGTTGGTCGTCGAGGACGAGCCCTACATGGCGGAGGCCATTCGCGACGGCCTGCGCCTGGAAGCCATCGCGGCCGACATCGCCGGTGACGGCGATGTCGCGCTCGAGTTGCTGAGCGTCAACGCCTACGACATCGCGGTCCTCGACCGCGACATCCCGGGCCCTTCCGGCGACGAGATCGCCGAGAGCATCGTCGCGTCCGGCAGCGGCATGCCGATCCTCATGCTCACCGCCGCCGACCGCATCGACGACAAGGCCACCGGGTTCGAGCTCGGCGCCGACGACTACCTCACCAAGCCGTTCGAACTGCGAGAACTCGTGCTCAGGCTCAGAGCACTGGAGCGCAGACGCACGCACAACCGGCCGCCCGTGCGAGAGATCGCCGGTCTGCGGCTGGATCCGTTCCGCCGCGAGGTCTACCGCGACGGCCGCTACGTCGCGCTCACCCGCAAACAGTTCGCGGTGCTCGACGTCCTCGTCGCCGCCGAGGGCGGTGTCGTCAGCGCCGAGGAGCTCCTGGAGCGGGCCTGGGACGAGAACGCCGACCCGTTCACCAACGCGGTGCGCATCACGGTGTCGGCGCTGCGCAAACGCCTCGGCGAGCCGTGGCTGATCGCCACGGTGCCCGGCGTCGGGTACCGCATCGACGCAGCATCCGACGGCGATGACCGTGGATAGGGCGCCCGGGCTGAGCGTCCGCCTCAAACTCACCCTCAGCTACGCCGGATTCCTCGTGCTCGCAGGGGTTCTGCTGCTCGCCCTGTGGCTGTTCCTCATGTGGAACTTCCCCAACGCCGTGGTCATCAGGGACACGCGGTCCGGCATCGGCGGGGCGTTCGCTCCGGGCCGCTCCGGCGCCCAGCGAGCCTTCACCCAGGTGGCGATCATCGCGCTGGCGTTCCTGCTGGTGTTCGGTCTCGTGGGCGGCTGGATCCTGGCCGGTCGCATGCTCGCGCCGCTGACGCGCATCACCGACGCCACCCGCATGGCCGCGCACGGGTCGCTGTCGCACCGCATCCGGCTCGAGGGCCGCAAGGACGAGTTCCGCGATCTCGCCGACAGCTTCGACACGATGCTGGCGCGGCTCGAGTCGCACGTCGCCGAACAGCAGCGCTTCGCCGCCAACGCCTCACACGAGCTGCGCACCCCGCTGGCGGTCACGCAGACGCTGCTCGACGTCGCCCGCAACGATCCGCACAGCGACACCGGCGAGCTGGTCGACCGCCTCCACGCCGTCAACACCAGAGCGATCGACCTCACCGAGGCGCTGCTCCTGCTCAGCCGCGCCGACCAGCGCTCGTTCACCCGCGAACTGGTCGACCTCTCGCTGATCTCCGAGGAGGCCACCGAGACCCTGCTCCCGCTGGCGGAGAAGCGCGGCCTCACCATCGAGACGTCCGGCGACCCGGCCCCCGTCATGGGCTCGCACGCGCTGCTGCTGCAGCTGACGATGAACCTGGTGCACAACGCGATCGTGCACAACCTGCCCGATCAGGGCAGCGTCTCGGTCACGACCAGCGCCGACGCCAAGCAGGCGGTGCTCACCGTCGAGAACGCCGGCAAGCGGCTCGACCCGCACTCGGTCGCCACGTTGGTCGAGCCGTTCCAGCGTGGCACCGGACGCATCCGCACCGACCACGTCGGGGTCGGCCTCGGCCTCGCCATCGTCAAGGCCATCACCGAGGCCCACGACGGCACCCTCACGCTCACCGCCCGCCCCGCCGGCGGACTCAGCGTCACCGTGCGGCTGCCCGCCGATCGCTGATCGCCGTCAGCACGTGCCTGGCCAGGACGACGTCGGCATCGGGCGCGCCGGCCGCCGACGCGTGGGCGGACATCGCCGCGATCCGCCCGGGATCGGTGAGCACCGGGAGCAGCGTGGTCTCGATCCAGGCCGCGTCGAGGCCGGCGTCGTCGACCAGCAGCGCTCCGCCGGCCGCGACGACCGGCCCGGCGTTCAGCCGCTGCTCGCCGCCTCGCGCCGGCAGCGGGACGTACGCGGCCGGCAGGCCGACGGCGGCCAGCTCGGCGCACGTCATGGCCCCCGAGCGGCAGATCACGAAGTCGGCCGCGGCGTACGCGTATCGCATCTCGTCGACGTAGGGCACGACGACGTAGGGCGGGTCGGCGTGGTCGCCGTCCGGCACCTCGACGACGTGCCGCGGCCCGGTGACGTGCAGCACCTGCACGCCGGCCGCCCGCAACGCCGCGGCCGCGCCGGACACCGCGGCGTTGATCGTCCGGGCGCCCTGGGAACCGCCGGTGACCATCAGCACCGGGCCGCCGGGTCGCAGGCCGAAGCGCTGCCGGGCCGTGTCGCGCAGCGCGGGCCGGTCGAGCCCGGTGATCGCGGGCCGTAGCGGGATCCCGATGGCGGTGGCGTGCGCCAGCCGCACCTTCGGCCCGGCGGTGAACACGTGCGTCGTCATCCGGGCCGCCAGCTTGTTGGCCGCTCCGGCGCGGGCGTTCGCCTCGTGGACGACGATCGGCAGGCCCCGCCTGCGGGCGGCGAGGTAGGCCGGCGCGGCCACGTAACCGCCGAAGCCCACCACCACCTCGGCCCGCACGCGGTCGAGCACCGCCCCGGCCGCCCGCACCGAGTCGCGCAGCCGGCCCGGCGCCCGCAGCAGGTCCCTGTTCACAGTGCGGGGGAGTGGCACCGGCGGGATGAGCTCGAGCGGGTAGCCGCGGGCCGGGATGAGCGTGGTGTCCAGGCCGCGGACGGTGCCGAGGGCGGTGATCTCGGCCGCGGGCTCCAGCCGGCGCAGCGCGTCGGCGAAGTTCATCGTGGGCTCGATGTGCCCGGCCGAGTGGCCGCCGGCGACGACGACGCGCGGCGCCGTCACGTGATCAGTGCCTTCGCCGCTGTGCCGATTCCGCCGGCCGGCCCCGACTGGGTGATGGGGAAGTCGAAGTAGGTGGCCGGATAGGGCTCGTCCTTCAGCGTGTAGTGCCACCACTCGAAGTCGTACGAGCGGAAACCGCCGGCCTCCATGATCGACCGCAGGTACTGCCGGTTGCGCGCCTCGACCTGCGTGATTCCCGGCGCTCCATGGTGGGAGATCGAGTCCATCAGGTCGTGGTCGCCGCCCATCGGAGCGCGTTCACCGGTGGCCAGATGGTAAAGCGTGAGGTCGACCGCGCTGCCCCGGCTGTGGCCCGACCTGGCGGCCACATATCCCTGCTCGACCATCGCGGCCCGGTCGATGTTCGGATAGTGACGCCGCTTCGTCCGGCCGTCCTCCGGCTGTTTCGACCAGCGCAGGAAGCAGTCGACGGCACGCTGCGGGCGATAGCCGTCCCAGAGCAGCAGGCCGAAGTCCAGGGCCTCGGCCCGCTCCCGCGCCCGGTCCAGGGCCGTGCACAGCGCCCTGGTGCCGACGATGCGATTGGCCAGGTACCCGTCCACCGGTTTGCCGGTGAAGTTGTCCCAGGTGGCGTACTTGGCATCCCAGCGCACTCCGGCGACGAACTCCTCGACGAAGACGAAGTCGTCATTCACCGGAGCTTCCCCGTCAAGGTCAGCGACACCAGCTTGTCGATCATCTCGGCGAACGACACCCCCGCGGCCGCCATCATGCGCGGGTAGCGGCTGTAGGAGGTCATGCCGGGAAAGGTGTTGACCTCGTTGAGGACCACCCTTCCGTCCTCCAGGAGGAACGTGTCGACCCGCGCCAGCCCACTGCATCCCAGGGCTCGATAGATGGCCTTCGCCGTCTCCTGGACGAGGGCGCGGGACTCGGCCGGGATGTCAGCGGGGACGATGGGCGTCGAGTTCTCGGAACCGCTCTCCGGCGTGTTCTCCTGATGGATCCTGAAGAAGCCATGGGTCAGCGCGATGTGATCGACCTCGCCGGTGATCACCTCCAGCTCGTTGCCCAGGACGGCGCAGCCGACCTCGCTGCCGGCGACGGCTTCCTCGATCAGCACCTTCGAGTCGTACCGCCGCGCGGTCTCCACCGCACCCGGCAGCTCCTCCTTGCTGGTCACCTTGCTGACGCCGAACGACGACCCCGAACGGGCCGGCTTGACGAAGACGGGGTAGTGGAGCCGGTCGGGATCGATGGTCTCGTTCGCCGTGACGGTCCAGAAGTTCGGAGTGGCGATGCCGGCGCCGCGGACGATGGCGTAGGCCAGGGACTTGTCCATGCACACGGCGGAGCTCTGGATGTCGCAGCCCACGTACGGGATGCCGGACAGCTCCAGCAGACCCTGGATCGCGCCGTCCTCGCCCTGCTTGCCGTGCAGGGCGGGCAGCACCAGGTCCAGGCCGATCGTCTCGTGTCGCCCCTCCTCCAGGACGAGCAACCCGCGGGCGCCGCGGTCCGGTGACAGCACGACCGGACGGCCGGCGCCGCTCTCCAGGTCGGCGTCCGGGCCGTCGCAGAGCCGCCAGGCGCCGTCCTTCGTGATGCCGATGTAGAACGGTTCGTATTTCTCGGCATCGAGGTGCTTCGCGATCTCCCGCGCGGACTTGACGGAGACGGGATGTTCTTCGGAACGTCCCCCGAAGATGATTCCGATCCTCAACTTATCCACGCTGATCCCCACTTTCGAATGTCAGGCAATTGATGATGGAGTTCTCGACCGTGTCGCTCAGGGCGTGATCGGTGTAGAAGGCCGTGTGCGGACTGATGAGCACATTCGGCAGTTCCTGCAGCCGCGCCAGCGACGTGCTCTCGATGGCTCTGTCGCTGCAGTCGGCATAGAAGATCCCTTCCTCGCCTTCGAGGACGTCCAGCGCCGCGCCGCCCAATCGGCCGCTCGTCAACGCCGGCAGGAGCGCCTCGGTGTCGATCAGCGCACCGCGTCCGGTGTTGATGACGAACGCGCCGCGCTTCAGCCGCTCGATGCGCCGGCGATTCAGCAGATGGTGTGTCTCGGCGGTGAGCGGGGTGTGGAGCGTGACGATGTCGCTCTGCCGCAGCAGCTCGTCGAGCGGCACGTAGACGGCGGAGGTCATGGGGCGGCTGTCGTGCGCCAGGATCCGGCAGCCGAACCCCCGCAACCGGTCGATGACCGCGGCGCCGATGCGTCCCGTTCCGATGACCCCGATGGTCAGATCGCGCAGTTCTCTCCCACGGACCTCGTTGAGCCGGTAGTCGTGCACATCGGCGCGCCTGATCATGGCCTTGGCGTGTCGCACCGCCATCAGCATCAGCATCAGGCTGTAGTCGGCCACGCTGTCGGGCGAATAGGCGACGTTCTCGACGACGATGCCGACGCTCGCGGCGTAGTCCACGTCGATGTGGTCGTATCCGATGCTTCTCGTGGAGACGTACTCGACGCCGGCACGGCTGAGTGCCAGGAGAGTGGCGTCGGTGATGCGGGTCTTGTGACCGACGCTGACGCATCGACTGCCGAAGGCGAGGTCGACGTTGGCCTCGGAGGCCGCTGCCGCCGTGATGGCCGGCCGTACGCCGAAGCGAGGTGCCAGCTCGCGGAACAGGGCGGCCTCGTCCGGTCCGCAGCCGTAGATCGCCATTCCCATGGCCGCGACGGCCGAGGGGGACGCGGGCGCCAGCGCCGTCCGCGCCGGCTCGCTGTGGGTCATGCGACCCATCTAAAACAGCGTGGTGTTGCCGGCACGTATGTGGTTTTGAATACGCCGACGATATCCTACCGGCGGGTAACATATCGTCGGCATATCGGAAATCGCATACGACCCGGCAACGCCGGCTTTCCTTGACTGGGTCGCATGACCCCTGGCGAACCGGCTTCGGCCCGGTCCTCCCTCCTCAGCCCGCTCCCGCACACCGGCCCGCGCGCGGTCCGGGCATGATCCCGCTCAGCGTCGACGAGATCGCCGCGGTCGTCGGCGGGACGGTCGAGGGCGACGGCGCCGTGACGGTGACCGCGCCGGCCGTGCTCGACGGCCGGCAGGCCGAGCCGGGCGGCCTCTTCGTCGCCTTCGCCGGCGAGCACGTCGACGGCCACGACCACGCCGGCCAGGCCGGGCGGGCCGGCGCGGTGGCCGTGCTCGGCTCCCGGCCGACGACGCTGCCCACCGTGGTCGTCGCGGACGCCCAGGCCGCACTGCAGGCGCTCGCCGCCCACGTGGTCGCCCGGCTGCGCGTCGGGCTGACCGTCGTCGGGGTGACCGGATCCCAGGGCAAGACGAGCACCAAGGACCTGCTGGCGGCGGTGCTCTCCAGCGCGGGGCCGACCGTCGCCACGATCGGCTCGCTCAACAACGAGCTCGGCGCACCGCTCACCATGCTGCGCGCCGACGAGAGCACCCGGTTCCTGGTGCTCGAGATGGGAGCCCGCCACATCGGCCACATCGCCGACCTCGCCGCCCTGGCCGTGCCCGACATCGCCGTCGTCCTGAACGTCGGCCGGGCACACCTCGGCAAGTTCGGATCGCGCGCGGCCATCGCCCAGGCCAAGGGCGAGCTGGTGCGCGGGCTGGCGCCCGGCGGCACCGCCGTCCTCAACGGCGACGATCCCCTGGTCGCCGCCATGCGCTCGCTCACCGACGGCCCGGTGCTGACCTTCGGCGGGGCGGAGCACGCCGACGTGCGAGTGCTCGGCCTGACGCTGGACCGCCTCGCCCGGCCGTCCTTCACCCTGCGTGCCGCCGGCACCTCGGCGGCCGTCGTGCTGCCACTCCTGGGCGCCCATCAGGCCTACAACGCGTCGGCCGCGGCGGCGGCCGGGCTGGCCGCCGGGGTACCCCTCGACGCGGCCGCGGCGGCGCTGGCCACCGCCTCGCTGTCGAAGTGGCGCCTGGAGCTGCGCGACCTCGCCGGTGGCGCGACGCTGCTCAACGACTCCTACAACGCCCACCCCGAATCGACCCTCGCCGGCCTGGACGCGCTGGCGGCGATCGAGGGCGGGCGCCGCATCGCCGTCCTCGGCGCGATGCTCGAGCTCGGCGACGACAGCGAGGCCGAACACCGCGCCGTCGGGGAGTACGCCGCCGCCCGCGCCGACATGGTGGTCGCGGTCGGCGCGGCGGCGCGGCCGATCGCCGACGGCGCGGGGGAGCGGGCCGTGGCACTGGCCGACAACGACGCGGCCGTCGACTGGCTGCGCGGCCACCTCGCCGCCGGCGACGTGGTCCTGGTCAAGGCCTCCCGCGCGGCTCGCCTCGACGAGGTCGCCGCCGCGCTCGCCTAGACGGTGCTCTACGAGGCATGCGTTCCGTGGTCATGGCGCTGTCGTTGCTGCCCTGGCGACACCAACCACGCCATGATCATGGTTCTCGTCCAGGGGCGGGCTGGGCCGAGAGGTCGGGGAGGTCACGGCGGAAGCGGGACGACGTCCCGGCCAGGTCGAGGTAGCCGCGGTGGCGGTAGAACGCGTGCGCCTCATGCCGGCGATCGGAACTGGTGACCTCCATCCGCACGCAGCCGTGAGCGGCGGCGAAGGACTCCGCGGCCGCGACGAGCCGGGTGCCGACGCCGCGGCCGCGGGCTCGATCGGAGACGACCAGGGCGACGATGCGGCCCCAGGAGCCGGCGCGTTCGAAGAACGGGCAGATGTGGACGGCGATCAGCCCGAGCAGGTGGTCGCCGGCCTCGGCCACGTACGCCGCGCTGGCGGCGTCGTCGGCCCAGCTCTCGATGCGACCGGCCGTCGCCGCCGGACCGTCCTGGGGATAGCCCAGCTGGTCGAGCAGCTCGTTGACGGCCGCGGCGTCGGCGCGGCGTGCCGGTCGGATCCGCATGCTCGTCGTCCTCTCGGCGTGGTCCGGCGTCATCGCCCGCGCCGCATCCTGGACCCGCGCCGCCGCAGGTAGAGGTCGAAGGCCCGGTAGACCATCGGCCGCAGCGGCAGGTCCCACTCGCCGACGTAGCGCACCGCCTGGCCACCGGTCCCGACCTTGAACTGGATCAGCCCGACGTGCGGGTCGTCCACGTCGACGGTGGGAGTGATGCCACGCAGGTCGTAGACGTCGCAGCCGGCCGCCAGCGAGTCGCGGATCATCGCCCACTGGCAGGCGTTGGAGCCGCGCACCTCGCGCTTCTCGGTGGAGGAGGCGCCGTAGGAGTACCACGCATGGGCACCGGCGCGGACGAGGATGGTGGCGGCGACCAGGTCGCCCTGGTGGTGGGCCAGGTAGAGCCTGATCCGCTCGGGGTCCTCGGCGCTCATCGCCGCGAACATGGTCTCGAAGTAGCCCAGCGGGCGCGGCGTGAAGCGGTCGCGCTCGGCGGTGTGGACATAGAGGTCGTGGAACGCCTTCAGGTCCGCACCGACGGTGACCTCGACGCCCGCTCTCGCAGCCTTCTTGATGTTGCGCCGCCAGAGCTGGTTCATGCCCCTGAGCAGGTCGTCCTCGGTCCGGCCCGCCAGCGGGAGCTCAAAGGTGAACTGCGGCTGCCCGGCCGCGAAGCCGTCCTCCGGACTCTGCGGCAGCCAGCCCGCGTCCCTGAGCCGCCTGGTCACGCGGGCGCCGACCGGATCGGTCCGCTGACCGGGAATCTCGGTGAGTCGCTTGATGCCGGGGTCGGCGATGCCCTCCTTGACCTGGGCGGCGCTCAGGGTGTTCGTGCGCACCGGCGGGCCGAGCCGGATCGCGAACGCGCCGTGTGCCTCGAGGTGGGCCGCCAGCGGGTCGAGCCACGCGTCGAGCTCACCGGTCCAGTCGATGACCGGGCCCTGGGGCAGGTAGGCCAGCGTGAAGCGCCCGAGCCGCGGCACCGGGCGGTGCAGGACGAGCCCGGCGCCGACCAGCCGCCGGCCGTCGTGCCAGCCGAGGGACTCGCCGCGCCACTCGGTCTTGACGCGGCCCCAGGCCGGGGTCTGCAGGAAGCTGACCGACCGCTGAGTCCGCACGAACGCGAGGTGCTCGGCGGCGCTGATCGGCCTGACGGTCAGGCTCACGCCCGTGACCCCGGCGCCTCGGTGGTGTGCTCCGACGTCGAGGAGGGCGAGGACACCAGGGGCCGGGCGGGGCGTGCCGGTTCGCTGTCGGACATGCCGCCAGTCAAGGCGGCGTGGTGTTGCCCGCGCGTATGGGGTTTTCGATACGCCGACGATATGGTCCCGAGCTCCGCGCCTTGACCTTGACACGATGTCAACGCTTCCACTGGTGTGCGGGAGGTGGTCATGATGACCTTGCCGCGGCAGAGCGCGGGCGACACGGGACTGGTGGAGGCGCTGGACCATCCGCGGTCCTCGGTGCGACTGCGGGCGGCGATGTCCGCGGGCACCCGGCCGGACCCTCGCCAGGTCGAGCAGCTGGTCGAGCGCTGCGCGATCGAACCGGACTTCTTCGTGCGCGACATGCTCACCTGGGCGCTGACCCGGCACCCGGCATCGGTCACCGTTCCCCGACTGGTCGAGGAGCTCGGCTCGGAGCGCGCCCAGGCGCGGAGCCAGGCGCTGCACACGCTGTCCAAGATCGGCGACCGGGGTGCGTGGCCGGCGATCACCCGGGCGTTGCTGTTCGATGCCGACAGCGAGGTGGCCCGAAGCGCGTGGCGGGCGGCCGTCGTGCTCGTGCCCGAGGGGGAGCAGGCCGAGCTGGCCGCGGCGCTCTCGACGCAGCTCGGACGTGGAGACCGTGAGACCCAGCTGAGCCTGAGCCGGGCGTTGATCGCGCTCGGGGACGCGGTTCCGCCGGTCCTGGCGGCCGCCGCGACGAGCTCGGAGACCATGGTGCGCACGCACGCGATCGCCACCGAGCGGCTGTGGCACGATCCAGACGTGGGCTTCGAGCTCGCGATCGAGGAGGCCAAGCGGGTGGTCGCACTCGGCCCGGACGAGGAGAAGGGCGCTGGGTAGTGCTGATCGGTGAGGTGGCGCGGAGATCGGGGGTCAGCGCGCGCATGCTCCGGCACTACGACGCGCTGGGCCTCGTGCACCCGACGGGGCGAAGCGCCGGCGGCTACCGGGAGTACTCCGGCGACGACATCCGCCGCATCCTGCACGTCGAGAGCCTGCGGTCGCTGGGACTGTCGCTGCGCGAGGTGGGGCGCGCCCTCGACGACCCCGGATTCGACCCCGCCGGTCTGCTCGACGATCTGATCCGTCAGACGCACGAGCGCATCACGCGTGAGAACGAGCTGCTCGCGCGGCTGCGACACATCGATGCCGCGGAGCCCGCCGACTGGGAGGAGGCGCTCGGCATCGTCGCGCTGCTGCAGGCGCTGGGGTCGGAGAGCGCGCGGATCCGCCAGCGCGCGGCTCTGTCGTCGGCCGGTGACGCCTCGGCGCCCGTGGAGCTGCTGGTCGAGGCGGCGCTCGCCGAGGCCGACCCCAACGTCGCCGGCGCCCTGCGATGGGCGCTGAGGCGATCGGACGGCGACGGGCTCGCGGAGCTCGGCGCGGGTCTCGTCGCGGCCGATGCCGAGGTCCGCAGGCGTGCCGTCCTGCTGATCGCGCAGGTGCCGAACGACGAGGCGACGGCCCTGCTCGGGGACGCTCTGGCGGACGCCGACGGCGCGGTCCGCGGGGCCGCGGCGCTGTCGCTGGGGGTGCGCGGCGTGGCCGACGCCGTACCGGTGCTGATCGACATGGTGGTCGACGGCGCCAACGACGTCGACGCCGCGGACGCGTTGAGCACGCTGGCGGGACGTCGTGACGTCGCGGATCGGATCGTCGGCGAGCTGGTCGCCCGGCTCGGCGAGGACGGCGCCGGTGCACCGGCGGGGCGGCGGGTCGGCCAGGCGCTGGCGGACATCCCCGGAGCCGCGGCCACCCGTGCGCTCACGGACCTCGCGCGCAGCGACGACCCGTCGATCGCGCTCACCGCGGCCTACGTCCTTCGGCAGCGCGAGGCCACGGCCGGGGAGTAGGTCAGCGCTGGTCGGCGCGGTGGTCCGGAAGCGGAGTGATCGCGCCGAGGTCGAGCGGGTCGAGCTCGTCGAGCGCGTGTTCCAGCGAGCCGGCTTCCGGTGGTGACGGCTCGTGGCCTCGGACCGCGCCGCCGAGCCGTGCCCAGAGGCTTCGGTGCTGTGGCCGGGCCCGCTTCTCGCGTGCGGCGACGGCGGTGGCGCCGATGTGAGCGACGAGCTCGGCTCCGCCGTAGGCCCGAGCGACGATCAGCGCGGCGCGGAACGCGGTGGGGCCGCCGGAGCAGGTGATGATGCGGCCGTCGACGATCAGCCGCTCGTGGGACGGGTGGGCTCCGTAGTGTTCGAGCAGTGGGCCGGCGAGCCAGTGGGTGGCCGCGGTGGCGTCGTCGAGGAGGCCGGCCGCTGCCAGCAACGCGGAGCCGGTCGAGCTCGCGAGCAGCCAGCGCGGCGACACGCGGCGCAGCCAGGCGGCGATCTCGGGTTGCCGGTCGGATCCGACCCCTCCGGGGACGGCGACGACCGCGGGCGCGTTGACCTGGCCGAGGGTGGCGTCGACGACCTGGACTCCGCCCGGACCCGCCACCTGCCCGAGCGCGGTGCCGACGGTGACGGTGCGGAAGTCAGGGAGCTGGGACAGCACGAAGCGGAAGATCTCTGCCTCGTCGGCGGAGACACCCTGGTAGGCGACGATCGCGGTCGTCGAACTGGCATCCATCGGACAACTCCTCGCCGGGATCCATCCTAGTCGAGCCGAACCGCTCGGCGTCGTCGCACGGGGCGTCACGGGAATAACCGGAGGCCGGATCGGGCTGGATCTGGTAGAAATCGCGGCAACGCGCACCCCATCCGGCGCCGTACGGGCCGCGTAGGCGTTAAACTCGGCTGGAAGCCGCCCCGGCAGGTGGGGAGCCCGCGGAACGGGATCTCCCACATGCGGTCAGGGACGCGAGAGTCCGGACGACACCGGACTCGCTCGTATCGGCGTGGCTCTCAGGGCCACGCCGGGCCAAGGGGGGCCGGGTCACACCAAGGGACGGTGACCCGGCGTAATCCGGCTCAGGCGTCCCCGAGACCGGGACGCGAGCGGTATGACGTCCCGGCGGCCACGGCTCGACAGCGTGGCAACTCCAGAGGAGGAGCACTTGGCGAGAGACGCCAGGCGCCGTCCCGGCACCAGCCGGACGGCGAACCGGTCGCGGCGACGCGACCGTGCCCAGGACGACCAGGGCATCATGTCGGTGCTCGCCCGCGCCGTGCGCGAGGTCGAGGGAAGCGTCCAGCGCGGCTCGGTGAAGCCGTCAGTGAGCACGAAGTTCCAGGTCATCGCCCTGCTGGTGCGTGAGGAACGGGCCCAGGTCAAGACCGACGAGTCGCGCAGCGAGGCGTACCGCGCGGAGCAGCTCAAGCGGCTCGACGGCATCGCGACCATCCTCGCGAAGGTCGCCGTGCGCGACGCGTCGCTGCTGGGGCTGCTGGCCGAGGACGCGCCGGTCACCGACGCGGCCAGGACGCTGCGACGGGAGATGCTCCTCGACGCCGGCCGGACACCCGCCGCCGACGAGGTGCCGGTCGCGGCGCCCGCGGCTTCCGCCGTCACCGCGCCGAAGCGTCGGGTGGTGCCGCAGGCGGTCATCTCGCGGCAGCTCGCCAACCCGTTCCTCGCTCCGGACTACGAGTCCGCGGCCGCGGCCCGCCCGGCGCAGAAGAGCGAGACACGGCCGCGCCGGCTGGTCAACTGGGAGCTGATCGGCCCGCTGCTCAGCTCGTTCGAGAACGCCACCGACGGCACGACCGCCTCCATGGCGCTGCCCGCCGCGGCCCACGTCCGGCTGCCCGACAGCCTCGAGCTGATGCCGCACCAGGCCCGCCTGGTCGCGGCCGCCGAGGCCGGCCACCGGACCTTCCTGCTCGCTGACGAGCCCGGGCTGGGCAAGACGGCGCAGGCGCTGCTCGCCGCGCAGGCCGCGAACGCCTACCCGCTGCTCGTCGTCGTCCCGAACGTGGTGAAGACGAACTGGGCGCGTGAGGCCGACCTGTGGACGCCCGGCCACCCGGCCACCGTCATCCATGGCGACGGCGACACCATCGACGGCTTCGCCGACATCATCGTCGTCAACTACGAGGTGCTCGACCGCCACGTCGGCTGGCTGGGCGACCTCGGCTTCCGCGGCATGGTCGTCGACGAGGCGCACTTCATCAAGAACAAGAAGTCGCAGCGCTCGCAGCACGTCCTGCAGCTGTCGGCGCAGCTGCGCTCGCGCGCCGTCCGCCCGCTGCTGATGGCGCTCACCGGCACGCCGCTGATCAACGATATCGACGACTTCCGCGCGATCTGGCAGTTCCTCGGCTGGATCGACGAGCGCAAGCCCGGCCCGCAGCTGATGGAGTCGCTGGAGGAGACCGGCCTCACGCCCGTCGATCCCGGGTTCGCCTCCGCCGCCCGCGGCCGCGTGATCGACCTCGGCATCGTGCGCCGGCGCAAGGCCGACGTCGCCGCCGACATCCCCGCCCGCCGCGTGGCCGACCTGCCGGTCGAGCTCGACGACGCCGCCGGCAGGTCCATCCGCGCGGCCGAGCGCGAGCTGGCCGACCGCCTGGTGGCCCGCTACCGCGCCGCCCTGGAGGCGCGCGGCGAGGGCGCGACCGTCGACGGCGTCGACGCCGACCTCGTCCGCCGCGTCGCCGGTGCGGAACTGGCCGACAAGTCGGCGAAGACCGGCGAGAACGTGTTCAGCATGATCCGCCGCATCGGCCAGGCCAAGGCCGGGCTGGCCGCCGACTACGCCGCGCAGCTGGCCCGCAGCGTCGGCAAGGTCGTCTTCTTCGCCAAGCACATCGACGTCATGGACGCGGCCGAGGCGATCTTCGCCGAGCGCGGTCTGCGCTACTCGTCGATCCGCGGCGAGCAGACGACGCGGAAGCGGCAGCAGAACATCGACGCGTTCGTCAACGATCCCGACGTCGCCGTCGCGGTCTGCTCGCTCACGGCCGCCGGCGTCGGCATCAACCTGCAGGTCGCGTCGAACCTGGTGCTGGCCGAGCTGTCGTGGTCCGCCGCCGAGCAGACCCAGGCCATCGACCGCGTCCACCGCATCGGCCAGGCCGAGCCGGTCACGGCGTGGCGCATCATCGCCGCCCAGACCGTCGACACCCGCATCGCCGAGCTGATCGACGGCAAGGCCGGCCTCGCCGCCCGCGCCCTCGACGGCTCCGACGAGGAGATCTCGTCGGCGGCCGACGTGCAGCTGGAGGCGCTGGTCGCGCTGCTGACGGACGCTCTGGCGCCGACTCACGTATAGGAGTCGGCGTAGGAGCCGGCGGGCGCGATGTTCGTGATCACGTCGACCAGGACGCCGTCCGGTCCGGCGACGATGAAGTGGCGCTGGCCGAAGTCCTCGGACCGGATCGACAGCAGGGGCGCCAGCGGCCCGTCGACGACGAGGCGCTGCCACTCGTCGTCGACGTCGTCGACCTCGAGGTTGACGAGCACGCCGCCGGCCGGGCGGCCATGGCCGCCCGGGATGGTCGGGTGCGCGTGATCGAGCACGGCCAGCTCCCAGGCGTCGCGGCGCAGGCTCACGTACCAGTCGCTGACGAACGTCACCTCGAAGCCGAAGTGCTCGGTCCAGAAGGCGGCCTGCCCCGCGACGTCGTCGGTCATGAGGACGGGGTAGATGCTGGAGACGGTCATGGTTCCTCTTTCCTGAGTGATGGGTCGGTACGGGGGAGGAGCAGGACGCCGCTGGGCAGCCGCGTCCGCTGGTAGCGGCGGAGTTCGCCGTCCAGGTCGAGCAGGAGGTCCGCGCCGTCCGGCGCGCCGGCCGCCCAGAGCCGGCGGACGTCGGCCCGCCGTGACCAGAGCCGGCCCGCCAGGGCGACGGCGTCCGGATCGCCGTGGCCGGCGGCCCGCCGGAGCCGGGCGACCACGACGGCGGCCTCGCCGGCCCAGCGGGGGAGTCGCGCGCGTGCGGCGTCGGCGCACAGCACGTAGTGCGCCCAGCTGAGCGGCACGGGCCGGGCCCGGCCGGTGAGCCGCCGCAGCAGCTCGGTGCCGGCCGGATTGGCGCGCACCACCCGCAGCGCCGGGGTCACGACCAGGAACGGCACGCCGACCGTGTCGGTGAGCAGCGGTCCGGGCCGGCCGGGTCGCGCGGACCGCGGCCGCCCGCCCGGCCGGGCGGCCAGCCGGGTCTCGACCGCGGCGACCTCGGCCGGGTCGAGCCCGAGCACGCGGAGCACCGGCCGCAGTGCTGACGGCGACGGCGGCGCGCCCGCCTCGAGCCGGGCGTAGTGGGCCGGGTCGACGCCGGCCAGCAGCGCGATCTCGGTCGCCGACGGCGCCCCGCCACCGCGGGTGGACCGCAGGGCCAGCCGCCGGGCCCGCAGCATCCGCGCCGGCCACGGACCCGCGACGGTGTCCGGCACGGAACGGGACCCGCTCATCGGGCCTCCTGCCGTGCCGGATGCGGCCGGAGCAGGAGCAGCGCATGCGCGTCGCGCGGCGACGCCGGGGTGCACTGCACGAGGATGGGCGCGCCGGCCGCGCGGACCGGAACGATCAGCGGCCGCACGGCGACCGGGCCGACGGTGGGATGGTGGACCCGGACGACCTCGGGCGTGGGCGGCTGCCGCGCGGGTGCCGGCTCGGCGAACGCCGCCGCGACCTCGTCCACCAGCGCCAGCCGGCCGAGTACCGCCGCCAGCCGGGCGCCGGCGGCCCGCGGTCCGGCGGCCCGGCGGCGCAGTGCCCAGGCCGAGAGCCGGAGCAGCTCCGCACCCGGCTGCACCGAGGCCCGGACGTGCGGATCGCAGGCGAGCAGCACCGCCAGGTTCACCGCCTCGAGCGGCTGCCGGTAGCCGCCGACGTGGCCCGCGAACAGCTCGCGGGCGTCGGCGGACCAGTACAGGACGTCGAGGTCGGCGCTGAGCAGGAGCGTCAGACCGGGCTGCGCGCGGGCCAGGGCGCCGGCGAGCCCGGCGGGTGGGGCGTCCCGAGCTGCGGCCCGGCGCGGCGGCCGGCCGGTCACCAGGGACTGGACCAGCTCCCGGGCGGCGTGGTCGAGGCGGAACAACCGCGCTAGGTCCTCGGCGAGTTCGGCGTCGATCGCCCGGACCCGGCCGGTCTCGAGAGCGGCGACGTAGGAGGCGCTGACGCCGAGCAACTGCGCCACCTCGAACCGCCGCAACCGGCCACGGTGGCCCGCCAGCCCCACGTACTCGGGGCGCAGCGCGACCCGCTGCTCCCGCAGCAGGCGGCCCAGCCGCAGCGACGTCGTCGCCCGTTCGGCCATCGTCGATCACCTCCCGTCGTCGATGCCCCGGCGGCCGGTGGACGCGGCCGCCGGGGACCCGGTGTCACCAGCGCCGCTGGGGCCCGGTCCGCAGCGTGCCGGCCTGCAGGACGGCCAGGCCGCCCACGACCAGCGCCTGCAGCACGATCCACACCCGGCCGGCCGTGGTCAGGTCGCCCGGCCCGGCCGCCGCGACCACCAGCGAGGCGACGACCCAGGCTGCGTTGACCGTCACCAGGACCCACCCGGCCCGGGTGCCCGTGCTTCGCCGCAGCGCGTATCCGCCGACCAGCAGGCCGAATCCGAGCAGGAACGCCCCGGCCGCGCGCAGGGCAGGGACACCGGCGCCGAGGACGCCGTCGAGCAGGCCGGCCAGCGCGAGGTAGCCGGCGCCGTTGGCCGCGGTCACCACGGCGTCGAGGCCGAACCAGAGCCGGCGCCGGTCGGCGATGGCGGGCAGCGGCCGCCGGCCGGCCTGTGTCGCGGCGGCCATCACGCGACCCCGCCCGGCAGCGGCGCCAGAGCGCCGAAGAACCCGGTGAGCCGCGTGATCCGGCCGTCGGCGTCCAGCGTGGCGTAGTCGGTGCCGGCGAGGACGACGGAACCGTCGGCGCCACGGAGCTCCCAGCCGACCCGGAAGGCGTCGTGGTGGACGTCGACCTCCGTCGTGCGGACGAAGCGCGTGCCGGGGTAGTGCTGCTGCAGCGTCTGCATGAGTGCGTCGATGCCGTCGTGACCGTGGCCGTCGAGCGGCGGGTCGACGACCGCGCCGGCCGGGCTCCAGCACCGCTCGATCAGCGTGCGCCGGCGATCGGCGACGGGCTCGGTCCAGGCGGCGAGGTAGGCGTCGACCGTCGCCGTGACGGCCGGCGCCTCCGGTGCCGAGGTCGTGAGGGTCATGTGGGTGTCCTTCCGTCCGTCCGCCGGACTGTCTCGGCGGCTGTCTGGTCTCCACCCTGGGCGAGCCGGGACCGGGCAACCACACTCCAGTCCGGCTATCCCTGACAGGGTCAGGCACGAGCCGTCGTGGCCGCTTCCGGGCGGGCTAGGCTCGCCTGCACGGCACCGCGGACGGACGAGGGAGGCGCCGATGACGCAGCGCGACACCCAGGTCGGAGCGTTCCTGCGCGCCCGGCGCGAGCAGCTCGACCCGGACGAGGCGGGCGTCGTGTCCTACGGCACCCGCCGGGTGCGCGGGTTGCGACGCGAGGAGGTCGCCCAGCTGGCCGGCGTCAGCCCGTCGTACTACACGCGCATCGAGCAGGGCCAGGCGCAGGCGGTGTCGCCGGAGGTGCTGCACGCCGTGGCCCGTGCGCTCCGGCTCGACACCGCCGACCGCGAGCACCTGCTGCGGCTGTCGTCGCCGCTGACGGCGGTCACGGGAGATCCCGGCGACGAGGTGGTGGGCCACCCGCTGCGGGTGCTGCTCGGCCAGCTCGGCCATGTGCCCACCGCCCTGCTGGGCCGCAGGCTCGACGTTCTCGCCTGGACCGAGCCGTGCCGGCTGCTGTTCGCGCCCTACGCCGCGCCCGACGCGCCGGACCACGCCGAGACGCGGCCCAACTGGGCCCGCATCGTCCTGCTCGACCCCGACCTGCGGCAGGCGCTCGGCCACTGGGAGCACAAGGTCGACGACGTCGTCGGCGTGCTCCGCGCGCATCGCGCCCGCTATCCCGACGACGCCGCGCTGGAGCGGCTGGTGGCCGAGCTCGTCGACGTCAGTCCCGTGTTCGCCGAGCGCTGGGCCGCCCACGTGCTGCGCGACCGCAGCCCGGCGCAGACCGCGTTCCGCCACCCGGTCGCCGGCGACCTCGACCTGGTGCACCAGTCCATGCGGCTGCCCGATCACGACGACTGGATCCTCGGCACCTACGTCGTGGCCCGCGGTTCGGAGTCCGAACGACGGCTCCAGGCCCTGACGGCGCCCGCGAGGGCCTCGTGAGCCGGATGCACCCGGCGGCCGCCGCCGTGGTGGCGGCGATGGCCGAGGCCGGGCAGGCCGAGCCGCACCGGATGCCGCTGGCCGAGGCGCGGCGGCTGCTCGACGGCGCCTACGCGGCGTTCCCGCCCCTTCCGGTGGCGGCGGTCTCGACCGTCCGCATCGAGGCACGCGACGCGGTCCCGCTGGCCGTGCGCCGCTACGTCCCCGATCACCCGGGCGGGGCCGCCCGGCGGGCGATCGTGTTCGCGCACGGCGGCAGCTGGGTCCGTGGCAGCCTCGACTCCCACGACCGCGTCTGCCGTGCGGTGGCGAACGCCAGCGGCCTGCCCGTCGTCGCCGCCGGCTACCGGCTGGCTCCGGAGCACCCCGCTCCGGCCGCGGTGGACGACGTCGTCGACGTCGCCACCTGGGCGGCCGGCCGGCCCGGCACCCGTGAGCTGGTGCTGTGCGGCGACTCCGTCGGCGCCGGACTGGCGGTGGCGGCCGCGGCCGCACTGCGGGCGGCGGGCGTCCCGGTGGCGCATCAGCTGCTGCTGTGCCCGATCGTCAGCTCTGACCTCGACCGCTGGTTCGATCCGGTGTACGACGGCGTGCTGCTCTCGCGCGCCGAGCTCGCCTGGGGCCGGAGCCTCTACGCCGGCGGCGCCGACGCCGCGGGCGATCCGCTCGGCCTGCTCGGCCCGTCGTCGCCGCCGACCACCGTGCTCGCCGCCGAGTGCGATCCGGTCCGGCCCCAGGGCGAACTCGTCCGTGACGTCCTCGCCGGTGCGGGTGTGGACGTCCGGCTGCACGTCGCGGCCGGGATGGTGCACGGCTACGTCGGTGTCGAGGACGTCCTGCTCGGCGCCACGCCGGCGCTCGATCTCGGCGCCGCCCGGGTGACGGCGCCGGGCTGAGCGCTCAGGCGTTGCGGGCGAAGACCGGAGCGGCGGTGCGCTCCGTGCGCAGGACGACGAGTCGCTCGGTGCGGTCCTGCAGCCGCTGCCAGCGGCGGCGCAGTGGGTCGTCGGCGGCGAGGCCGGTGTGGCAGGCGGTGGCCGCGCGCTGCCGCTCCCGGTCCACGTCGACGACGAGAACCTGGTGGCCGCGGAAGGCCTGACCGGGCCGCAGGGTCCACGCGTAGAGCGTGCTGCCCTGCTTCACCGCCGCGCGATAGGCGGCCCGCATGGCACGCACATGGTCCGGGTGCGCGTCATCGGTGGTGGCGTCGACGGTGAGCATGGCGTCGGCGGCGGGACGGATGGTGAGGATCTCCTCCGCCAGTGCGTCCAGGCTGGTCAGCGCCAGAGTCCCCGGAGCGTGGTCGAGCAGCGTCACGTCGTCGGCGCCGAGGTGGCGGGTGGCGCGACCGAGGTCGCGGGCCCGGTCCAGGCGCCGTCGTGGCCGCGGGTCGAGGTTGCGGCCGTGCGTCAGGCACACGATGTGGACGGACGTCCCGGCGCCGGCGAAAGCGGCGATGACGCCGCCCAGCGCGAACGTCGCGTCGTAGGGATGCGCGCACACCACCACGAGGGTGCGGACGGCCGGCACCGGCCTCACGTACTTGCTCATGCCTCAGGATGAATCCGCCTGATTCATCACCGTAGGGCCGTAAAGACCCTGATCAAAGGACTATCGTCCCAAGGCAGTCCATGGCCGGGTATCGACGGAGGAGAGCCGATGAAGGCAGAGCAGCTGACGGCAGCGGTGTGCGAGCACGGCGAGGGCCCGGTCCACTCGGACCGCTGGGCGGGGCCGCGCTGGGTCGACATGCTGGCCGGCGACGTGCTCGAGCTGAGCCCGTCCGGCGAGGTCGCCCGCCGCGGCGTCGGCACGGTCGCGGCGATCATCCGGCCCCGACGGGGTGCGGGCTGGCTGGTCGCGACGGAGCGGGCGGTCGCGGTCGTGGCCGGCGACGCTCTCGACGCGGACCTGACCAGCGGGCCGGAGCTGTGGACCGACCCGGGCATCCGCTCGAACGAGGGCGGCTGCGCCCCCGACGGCGCGTTCTACCTGGGCTCGATGGCCTACGACGAGACGCCCGGCGCCGGCGCGCTGCACCGCATCGACCCGTCCGGCGCCGTGACCACGGCGGTCGGGAACGTGACGATCTCCAACGGCCTCGGCTGGTCGCCGGACGGCACCCGCGCGTACTACGTCGACACCGACACCGGCCGCATCGATGCGTTCGACTGGTCCGCGGACGACGGGCTGACCGGACGGCGCCCGTGGGCCGACGTGCCGGGTGGGCCGGACGGTCTCGCCGTCGACGTCGAGGGCGGTGTCTGGGTCGCGACGTACTGGACCGGCGAGGTGCGCCGCTACGACGCCGACGGCCGGCTGGACGCCGTCGTCGACCTGCCGGTCCAGCGGGCCACCGCGGTCGCGTTCATCGGCGCCGGTCTCGACGAGCTGATCGTGACGACGTCGCGGCTGGGCCTCGACGACGCCGGGCCGGGCGACGGCGCGCTGTTCGCGATCCGTGAGCCCGGCGTCCGCGGCCTGCCCGTGCTGGAGTTCGGCGGCTGACCGGCGGCGCTCAGCCGGCCAGCTCGGCCTCCAGCCACGCGCCGAGCACCCGGGCGCTGGCGTCGACCACCGACGGCCAGTCCATCGCCGACTCGTCGGCGGCGTCGGAGATGTGCTTGACCAGCCGCACCGGCACACCCAGCCGCCGGCACGCGTACGCCACGGCGTAGCCCTCCATGTCGACGAGGTCGGCCCGGCGCGCCAGCTCGTCGCGCAACGCCGGGTCGGCGACGAACCTGTCGCCGGTCGCGAGCGTGACGTCGTCGCCGCCGGGCAGCTCGATCAGCTCCTCCGGGTCGAACCCGAGCGCGCGGATCAGTTCGGCGTCGAGGTCGTGGTTGAGCACCCGGCCGGGGGTGAACAGTCCGCTCAGCCCTGGACGCAGCGCGCCTGCCGTGCCGATGTTGACGACGACGAGCTCGCCCGGCGCCCGTCCGGCCAGCGCCTGGGTGGTCGCCGTCGCGGCCGCTGTCTTGCCGATGCCGGTGACGACGACGGGCAGCCCCGCGGGGACGTAGCGGGCCTCGGCCTCGGTGGCGCTGACGATGAGGTAGCTGGTCACCCGCCGAACCTACGCTCAGGCGGTGGCGGCCGGCAGCACCGGTGCCAGCGCCGGCCGGGTGAGCTGGTCGAGCAGCTCCTGGGCGACGGAGTCGAGCGCGATGGGGTTGGGCGTGGCCGGACGCCGTTCGTCGTAGTAGGTGCCGTTGTCGCGCTCGCCCCGGGCGACGGCGAGCAGGTTGCCGGCCGCGTGCTGCGGGGTGTCGCCGCCGACGGAGAACATGGCGTGCAGCAGGTCCGTCGCGATGACGCCGGGGTGCATGCTGACGACGTCGACGGTCGGCCGCGGCCGGTGCCCGGCGAGCCGGCAGCTCCACGTCACCAGCGCCAGCTTGGAGCGCGCGTACGCCGACGCGGGGGAGTAGCGCGGCCCGGCCAGCTCGAGGTCGTCGAGCCCGAGCTCGGCGGAGAAGTGCGTGGCCGACGCGACGTTGACGATGCGCCCCGCGCGGCCGGCGCCGATGGCGTCGAGCAGCAGTGTGGTGAGCGCGACCGGCGCGAGGTAGTTGGTCTGCCACGTGGCCTCGTGGCCGTCGCCGGTCAGCGTGCGTGTGCGCGGGCCGGGGCGGGCCGCGTTGTTGATCAGCAGGTCGACGCCGTCGGGGCAGGCCGCCCGCACCGCGGCCGCCAGCGCCGCGACCTCGTCGAGAACGCCGTAGTCGGCCGGCAGGTACACGACGTCGCCGGCCCGCCCGAGCGTGGCGGACAGCTCGTCGACCAGCCCGGCCACCTCGGCGGGCGGCTGCGGGCCGTGCACCACCAGCCGCCGCGGCCGCGTGGCGGCCAGCTCGAGCGCCGTCGCCCGACCGATGCCGGACGTCGCGCCGGTGAGCACGATGGTGGATCCCGTGAGCCGCATGCGCCCGCCCCTCCGCTCTTGGTGAGGTCACAGTAGGACACGGGCCGGACAGTGACGGCATGGCCGGGTGCCGCCGGCGGAGGCCTGGACGCTGGAGGCCTGCGAGCGCTACGCCGCCGAGACCGGTCCGGAGGCCGTCGCCGACCTCGTGGTCCGCGCCGACGACCCGCGGCACCCGGCGCTGCTGCTCAGCTGACCTCGACGCCGACGAAGCCGGTGCCCGGCCGGTAGTCGGGGGACTGGTGCCGGAAGTAGGTGTTGTAGACGTCGCAGTAGGCGCCGCCGGCCCGCAGCAGGGAGTCGTGCGTGCCCTCCTCGACGATGCCGCCGTCGCGCATGACGATGATGCGGTCGGCGTGCTCGATGGTGGACAGCCGGTGCGCGATGACGATGGACGTGCGCCCGGCCAGCGCGACGTCGAGGCCCTCGGAGATCTGCGCCTCGGTGAGTGGGTCGACGCTGGCGGTGGCCTCGTCGAGGATGACGATGGCGGGGTCCTGCAGCAGCAGCCGCGCCAGCGCGACCAGCTGGCGCTGGCCCATGGACAGCGCCGACCCGTGCTCGCCCACCTCGGTCGCGAGGCCGTCGGGCAACGCGTCGAGCCAGTCGCCGCCGGCCACCGACTCGGCCGCCGTGCGGACGTCGTGGTCGGAGGCTCCGGGCCGCGGGTAGCGGATGTTGTCGGCCACGGTGCCGGAGAACAGGAACGGCGACTGCGGCACGACTCCCAGCTGGTGGCGGTAGCCGGTCAGTTCGACGGTGCGGATGTCGGTGCCGTCGATGAGGATCTGCCCGTCCTGGAACTCGTAGAACCGCACCAGCAGCCGGCCGATGGTCGACTTGCCCGCGCCGGTGTGACCGACCAGCGCGACGGTCTCGCCGGCCTCGATGGTGAGGTCGAACGCGGTGAGGACGGCGTGCTGCGGGGTGTAGCCGAACGTGACGTCGCGGAACTCGATGCGCCCGGCCAGCCGCCCGACCGGAGCGGGGTCGCGCTGCACGACCAGCGGCTCGGCGTCGATCAGCGCGAACACCCGCTCGGACGCGGAGAGGCCCTGCTGGAACTGCGACCAGAACGACGCGATGGACGTCAGCGGCAGCCAGAACAGCGCGACGCTCTGCAGGAACAGATACCAGTCGCCGGCCGAGATGCCGCCGTCGAGGACCCGCCCGCCGCCGACGTGCACCAGCAGGACCGTCGCCAGCCCGGCCACCGCGAACAGCGCGGGGAAGATCGCCCCGAACACGAAGCCCTGTTTGAGCGTGACCCGGTAGTTCTGCCCGTTGATGGGCTGGAACTCGCCGTAGATGGTCTGCTCCTGGCGGAAGTTCTTCGCGACGGAGATGCCGGCCATGGTCTCCTGCAGCGTCGCGTTGACCTTCGCGAGCGACCGCTGCTGGTGCCGCGTCGTCTCGCGGGCGATGCGCCGGAACCCCAGCGCCATGGCGACGATGACCGGTACGACCGCCATGACCAGCAGCGCCAGGCCGAGGTTGCGGGTGAACAGCAGCACCGTGATGAGGCCGACCAGCAGCACCTGGCTGACGAGGTTCAGCGTCAGCGTGACGACGGTGGCGAAGTCCTCGGTGTCGGAGGTGACCCGGCTGACCACCTTGCCGGAGGAGTGCTCGTCGTAGAAGGACATGTCGCGGTCGAGGACGGCGTCGAAGGCGTCCTCGCGCAGGTCGAGCACGACGTCGCCGACCACCTTCGCGGTGTACCAGCGCTGCACGAAGTTGAACACCCAGCCCAGCACGCCGGTGACCAGCACCGCCGACACCAGCGCGACCACCAGCCCCGTGGTGCGGTCGTCGACGACGCGGTCGAGACCCTCGCTGACCAGGATGGGAAATGCCGCCTGCATGAGCGACTGCAGCACGATGGCCGTGGCGATGAACCCCATGACCCGCGCCTTGGACCGGAAGTAGCGCAGGATGCGGCGCAGCAGCTCGCGGTCGTCGTAGGTGCGGTCGTAGGCCTCGGCGTCGAGGCCGTTCATGATGAAGGCCATCAGCCGCTCACCTCCACGTCGTCGGGGTCGGCCGAGCCCGCAGCCGGACTGGATTCGTGGTGGGCGAAGATGCGCCGGTAGAGCGCGCAGCGGCCGAGCAGCTCGTCGTGCGAGCCCTCGTCGACCAGCCGGCCGCGCTGCAGCAGCAGGACCTTGTCGGCCCACCGGATCTGCGACAGCCGGTGCGTGATGAGCAACGTGGTGCGGCCTTCGAGGACGCGCTGGATGGCCCGCTGGATCTCGTCCTCCGTCGCGCTGTCGATGGCGCTGGTGGAGTCGTCGAGCACGAGGATCGCGGGGTCGGTGAGCAGTGCCCGCGCGATGGCCAGCCGCTGCCGCTGCCCGCCGGAGAGGGTGACGCCGCGCTCGCCGATGACGGTGTCGTAGCCGTCGTCGAGCGCCGTGACGAACTCGTGCGCCTGGGCGTCCTTCGCCGCGCGGACGACGTCGTCGCGGTGCGCCTGCTGACCGAGGCTGAACGCGATGTTCTCGTGCACCGGCCGGCTGAACAGGACGATGTCCTGCTCGATGGTGGAGATCTGCGAGCGCAGGGAGTCGAGGTTCCAGTCGCGCACGTCGACGCCGTCGACCAGGACGCGCCCGGAGCCGGTGTCGTAGATGCGGTTGACCAGCTTGGTGAGCGTGGTCTTGCCGGCGCCGGTCTCGCCGACGATGGCGACCGTCTGGCCCGGCTCGATGCGGAACGACAGGTGCTCGAGCACCGGCTGCCCGCCGTAGCCGAACGTGACGTCCTGGAACTCGATGACACCGCGCATGGGCGCGGCGTGGCCGGCCTCGTTGTGGTCGAGCTCGGTCTCTTCGCGCATGAGCGCGAGCAGCCGGTTCGCGCTGGCGATGCCGTTCTGCACCAGCGAGAACGAGAAGATCGAGATGAACGCCGGGAAGCCGAGCAGGCCGAGCAGCCCGATGTAGGTGATCAGCCCGCCGACGCTCAGCTCGCCGGCGTCGAGCAGCCACAGCCCGTGCAGCAGACCGCCGGCCGTGGCGATGGCCAGCAGCAGTGTCGGCAGGTACCGCGCCTGGATGAGGCCCTGCTCGACGTAGGCGTCGCGGTAGCGGCCGGCGTTGCGGCTGAACTTGCCCAGCTCCTGCCGCTCCTGGCCGGTCGCCTTGACCACCTCGATGCCGCGGATGGTCTCGTTCAGCCCGGCGTTCAGCGTGCCGTAGTGCTCGCGCAGCCGGGCCGACACCGGCGACAGCCGCCGCGTGAACCGGCGGATCGACCACACGAACGCGACGGCGAAGATCAGCGGCGCCACGAGCAGGCGGGGGTCGAGGAACGCGATGAACACGATCGGGACGATGCCTTGGGTGAGGGAGTCGACCAGCAGGTCGACGCCCGGGCTGAACATGGTGCCGAGCTGCCGGACGTCGCCCGCGCCGCGGGCCATGAGGTCGCCGACCCGCTGCCGGTTGTGGAACGTCTGGCTCTTGCCGAGCAGGCTGACGTAGAGCTCGTCGCGTGCGTCGCGCTCGATGCGTTTGGCCAGCACCTCGGTGCACAGCCGGGCCACGAAGTCGAGCACCGACCGTCCGATGACCACGACGAGCAGGATCACCACCACGGTGGTGAGTTCGGCCCGGCGGTCGGCGGACTCGTCGAGGACGGCGTCGAAGGCGCGGCCGACCAGTCCCGGCACCATGGAGTTGAGCACCACCATGGTGACCGAGCCGATGAGGAAGCCGGCCAGGTGCCACGGGTTGCGCAGCTGATGCGACACGATCCAGCGCACCGGGCCGCGCCGGTCGTACTGCGGCCGGCCGGCGACGGTGAACTCGGTGCGTGTCGCGGTGGTAGTCATGGTGCGGAAGTTCTAACACGTGGCACCGACAGACCTCATCCGGTTAAACCGGGGGTTCTATGCTTCGGTCCTGGACCGGGGGAGGGACGGCGATGGCGAGGAGCCGGCTGGGGTCGCTGGAGGCGGCCGTCATGGACGTCATGTGGACGTCGCCGGGGCCGCTGACGGTGCGTCAGGTGGCCGAGATCCTGACGCCGTCGCGGCCGGTCGCCTACACCACCGTGCTGACCGTCATGGACAACCTGTTCCGCAAGGACGTGCTGGCCCGCGAACTGGCCGGCCGGGCGCACGTCTACCGGCCGCGCACGTCGCGCGAGGAGTTCGCCGCCGACCTCGTCGAGTCGGCGCTCTCGGACAGCCCGGATCCGGCGGCGGTCCTGATCCGGTTCGCCGACCGCCTCGACGACGCCGACGTCCGGCGGCTGGTGGAGGCGCTGGAGCGGCATCGGGACCGGCCGGACGCGACGTCGTGACGGCGTGCGCGGTGGCGGCGCTCGGGCTGACCGGGCTGTGGCTGCTGCCGCGTCCGCTGCTGGCCGCCCGGTGGACCTACCGGTTCCCGCGCGCCGGGATCGCGGCCTGGCTGCTGCTCTTCCCGGCGACGGCGGGCGCGCTGCTGGCCGCGGGGCTGTCGATGGCGCTGCACCTGCTGCCGGCCGGTCCCGGCGGGCTGGACGGAGCCGGCGACGATCACGTCGGCGGGCCCGCGCTCGACGGCGTCATCGCGGCCGCCGAGGCGGCGGTCGTGCTGGCCGGCGTCGTCGCGGTCGGGGTGACGGTGCGCCGGGCGGGGCTGGCGCGGCGCTCGCACCTGCGGTCGGTCGCGCTGGTGGCCCGGCCGGCCGCGCACACCGGCGTGCTGGTCGTCGACGCCGTCCAGCCCGCCGCCTACGCCGTACCGGGCCGGCCGGGCGCCGTCGTCCTGACGACCGCCGCCCGCGACCTGCTCAGCCGGCCCGAGCTGGATGCGGTGCTCGAGCACGAACGGGCGCACCTGCGGGCCCGGCACGACCGGCTGCTCACCGTCGCGGGGACGTTCGCCGCGGCGGCGCCGTGGCTCCCGGCCGCTCGAGTGGTTTCTCGGGCGCTGCGCGTGCTGGCGGAGATGCACGCCGACGACGCCGCGGCTCGCCGTACGTCGCCGTTCACGACGGCGTCGGCGCTGGTGAAGCTGGCCGGGTCGGCGCGGCCGGTCGTGGGGCTGGGCGCTGCGGCGACGGATGTCGCGGTGCGGGTGGAGCGACTGCTCGGACACGCCGGCCCGGGGAGACGTGGGCCGATGGTGCTCGGGCTGGCCGGGCTGGGCGTGCTGGCGGCCGTCCCGCTCGGCGTGGTGGCGGCGGCCGTGGTCCGTGCCGTGGGGTGAGCCCGTCGCTCATGGTGCCGGCGCCGTCAGCGGATGCGGACGAACACCGGGTTCGAGTAGAACCAGAGGTCGTCCCACGGGCTCTCCAGGCCGTCGGCCTCGGGCTCCAGCTCGTCCGTGCCGGTACCGCGGACCCTGGCGTAGAAGCTGGCCTGAGCGTCGCGGACGGTGTGCCGGATGACGTACTCGTCGCCCTGGCGCTGCCAGTCGCCGGGGCCGTAGCGGCCGATGACCTGCGTGGTGGGGTTCGTGGCGGCGTCGAGGTCGCCGACCGGGCCGGTGACCGCACCGATGATGAGGTCGACGCGGCTGACCTCGGGGCGGTCGCCGTGGGCGTTCCTGCCGTCCAGCGGCCGGAAGCGGATCTCGATCTCGACGTCGTTGCGACCGCGCCGATCCAGGGTGAGGGTCTCGCCGACGGTGACCTTCTTGCGCCGGCTGGTGGCCGACAGGTCGAGGGACGTGATCAGGTCGCCGGTCGTGACGAAGATCCGGCCCGCGCGGATGCCTTCCATGATGTCGGCGTAGTCCTGCCTCGCGTGCACGTACGTCTTGCTGTACTCGCCGGGCCAGAAGTCCGAGCCGCCGCGGGTGTGGTGCACGTGCGAGTCCGACGTCGCGGTGATCCACCACTTGCGGCCCTCGCCGAGCAGCGAGTCCCACAGGCCGCCGACCCGCGCGGTCATCTGGTCGTAGCCGCCGTGGGTCGGGTAGTTGCCGTAGCCGCCGCGGGCGCCGCCGTTGAGCGGGCCGGCCTGGTGACCGGGCGCGCCCTCGAAGCCGACGTAGACGTCGGGGGCGGCGTCGTTGCCGTTGCGGAACTCGTGCGGAGTGTCCTGGCCCCAGACGCCGAGACCGGTCGCCGAGCGGGCCGCGTGGTGCGCGATGACCAGCGGCTTCGGGTTCAGGTCCTTGGCCGCCCTGAGGAACTCGACCATCTTCGCCTCGGTGTTGCCGTCCGGCGCGGGCGGGAACGGGTCGTTCTTGGCGAACCGGCTCTCCAGCTCGTACAGCATCCGGGCCTCGTCGTCGTGACGGGGGATCATCAGTGTGTGGTGGTCCAGCGCCGGCGCGTCGAACTCCATGCCCCAGAACTGCAGCACGTCCGGGACGAGGCGGCGCGACAGCAGCAGGTCGGGGTAGGCCTGCTCCAGGTTGACCTTCGAGTGCGCCGGCCCGCCGTGGTCGGTGCACATCGCCCAGGTCAGGCCGAAGTTCTTGGCCATGATCGCGTTGGTGACGATCGGATAGACCGCGTCGGCGCCCTTGTGGAAGACCGGCGGGCTGACGGACGTGTCGAACTCACCGCTGTACTCGGAGTGGATGTGGTGATCGCCGGCCCGCCAGGCGCGACCGCGCGGCGCGCTCGGCGACCGGCCCCGCCGGTCGTCCTCGGTGGCCCAGGAGGTGGCGCCTCCGGCCACGGTGGTCGCCGCTGCGAGCGTCGCCCCGACGCCCGCGTACCTCACCAGCTGGCGCCGCGACAGACCCTGGTCCGGTCCCTCGACCCGCTCGCCCATGGGATGCCCTCTCTCTACTCATGACGGCAGTACTAACCCGCATAGTTTTGAGTGGGGCATTGAATGGGCGATGAACGATCCGGGAACGACGGCGCGCGGTGCGGCGAAGGCTCAGTCGACGGGCCAGGTGTGGACCGGCTCGTTGCTGTGCATGTGCTCGATGTACGAGCGCAGCATGCCGCGCAGCGCGTCGTGGCGCTCGGCGGAGGTGCGGTCGAACCGGCGGTGGAACGCGGCGACCTGCCAGTCGGCGCCGTTGCGGTGCTCGGCGCAGCGCCGCTCGACGATGCCGAGCAGCCGCTCCTGCTCCTTGATGCCGACACCCCACGAACGCAGGCCGTCGTAGGCCAGTGGGAGCAGCCGCCGCAGCACCAGCTCGGCGACCGGGACGTGCCCCAGCCCCGGCCAGTACACCTGGGCGTCGAGGCCCTCACGGGCGCAGGCGTGGAAGTTCTCCTCCGCGGCGCTGAACGACATCTGCGTCCACACCGGCCGGTCCTCCTCGGACAGCTTCCGCACCAGGCCGTAGTAGAACGCGCCGTTCGCGAGCGTGTCGGCGACCGTCGGCCCGGCCGGCAGCACGCGGTTCTCGACCCGCAGGTGCGCGCGGTCGCGGACCACGTCGTACACCGGCCGGTTCCAGCGGTAGACGGTGCCGTTGTGCAGCCGCAGCTCGGTCAGCTCCGGGGTGTCGCCATGGTCCAGCACCGCGATCGGGTCCTCGTCGACGACGATCGGCAGCAGCGCGGGGAAGTAGCGCACGTTCTCCTCGAACAGGTCGAAGATCGAGGTGATCCACCGTTCGCCGAACCACACCCGCGGCCGCACGCCCTGCGCCTTGAGCTCCTCGCTGCGGGTGTCGGTGGCCTGCTCGAACAGCGCGATGCGGGTCTCGGCCCACAGCTGCTTGCCGAGCAGGAACGGCGAGTTCGCGCCGACGGCGATCTGCACGCCGGCGATCGCCTGGGCGGCGTTCCAGACGGCGGGGAACTGCTCGGGACTGACCTGCAGGTGGAACTGGGTGCTGGTGCAGGCCGCCTCCGGGACGATGGTGTCGCACGAGACCCGCAGCCGTTCGGCGCCGTCGATGGCCAGGTGCAGGTCCTCGCCGCGGGCGGCCAGGATCTGCTCGTTGAGCAGCTCGTAGCGCGGGTTCACCGACAGTGCGTGTCCGGTCAGGTGGTCCAGCCGCAGCGTCGGCAGGGTCCCGATCATGGTCAGGTGCGTGCCGATGGCGCCGGCCTTCTGCTCGGCGGCGTTGAGGCTGGCGCGGACGTCCTCCTCGAACTCCGTCACGCCGGGGCCGTCGAGCTCGCGAGGGGCGAGGTTGATCTCCAGGTTCCACTGGCCCAGCTCGGTCTGGAAGGCGGGGTCGGCGATGGCCGCCAGCGCCTCGGCGTTGCGCATGGCCGGGTCGTACTGGTCGTCGACGAGGTTCAGCTCGATCTCCAGCCCGGTCAGCGGCCGGTCGAACTCGAACTGCGACTCGCGGAGCATGCGCTCGAAGGCGTCGAGACACCGGTGGACCTTGGCGCGGTACTTCGTGCGGTCCGCCCGGGTGAACTCCTGCCGGCCGACGTCCTCGCCCATGTGACCTCCAGCGGCTCGTCAGCACAAGTCTTACCCCAGGATGCCTGGAGATGGAGCACCATCCGGGCGGCGATCACGAAGTCGGCCGGTCCTGCGACCAGCGGCCGTACTCGGCGGGCCGGCGCAGCATCGCCAGCCACATGAGCGGCAGCATGACGACGTGCTCGGCGATCAGCAGGACGTCCGCGCCGAAGAGGCCCAGCCAGTGCAACGGCGCCAGAACGGCGACCGGCGCGACCATGACGGCGGCCATCTCCAGCGACGCCGGCCAGCCGTGGCCGCGGATCCGCATCCAGACGACCATCGCGACCGACATGTCGACGGCCATCAGCACGGCGCCCGCGCCGGCGGACGGCTCCAGCCCGGCGGCTGAACGCAGCAGCGGACCGGCCATCATCCCGGCGACCATGGCCGCCAGCATCTCGAGGTAGTGACGGACGAACGCGCGTCGTCCGTGGTGGTGGGTGGCGTGTGCGACTGTCATACCCGCAGCCTCGGCCCGTACGGCGCACGGTCGTAGATGCACGCTGTCACCTCCCGGCCGTGCGGATCGCATGGGCCGGCCGTGCATGACCGTGTCAGCCGATGACGACCGCGTTCGGGCTCGGCCGCGGCGCCTGGCCGAGGCCTATCGGGCGGAGCCGCCTACCCCGGCGGCGGCTCGCCGGTGATGTTGACCAGCCAGGCGACGCCGAACTGGTCGACGCACATGCCGAAGGCGTCGCCCCAGGGCGCCTTCTCCAACGGGACGGTCACGGTGCCGCCGCCGGACAGCTGCTCCCAGTAGCCGCGCAGCGTGGGCTCGTCGTCGCCGCTGAGTGAGATCGAGACGCTGCCGCCGGGCGTGTACTCCATCTCGTTCGGGGTGTCGGCGGCCATCAGGACCAGGCCGTTCTCGGCCTCCAGCTGGCCGTGCATGATCTTGCCCGCCTCGGCCGGGTCCTCGCTGGCGCCGAAGTCGGCGAACGTGCTGAGCTGGAGATCTCCGCCGAAGACCGACTGGTAGAACTCCATCGCCTGCCGGGCGTTGTCGCGGAACCCGATGTAGGGGTTGAGGCGCGTGCTCATGACCGACCTCCTCGTCGGAGAACGTCCGGGCCCCCGGACGGGACCCGTCCCGAGTTCGACACTAGACCCGCGTCGCGCAGGGGAGCGGCCGGCGACTCCGGCCTTCCATGATCATCAATGATCCAACCACCCATAAGGGGTCGGATCATTGATGATCATGGGCCGGGCGTGAGAAGGGGCGGGACCGGTCAGTGCAGGACGACCGGCGGCGCCTGGCTGGCGTCGTCCTCGCCTTCACCCTCCTCGCGGGGGTCGGTGCGCAGCTCCTGCTTCGACCGCGGCAGGAAGAGCGCCGGGATGATGCAGAGCACCACGAGCACGATCGCCACCAGGTAGGTGTTGCCGAACGCCTCGGCCAGTGCGTTCTGGCCGGCCTGGAGGAGGTCCGGCGGCAGTTGGTCGGTGGCGCCGGCCTGCACGGCGCCGTAATACGCCGTGGCGGCCTGGTTGTTGAGGATGTGGTTGGTCAGGATGACCGACATGACGGCGGTACCGATGGAGCCGCCGGTCTGCTGGACGATGTTCATCAGCGTCGACCCGCGGGCCACCTCGCCGTGGGTGAGGCTGGCCAGCGCCGCGCTCATGATCGGCATCATCGTCATGCCCATGCCGAGGCCCATGACGAACAGCGAGCCCAGCAGCAGCGCGTACGACGTGTCGGCCTCGAGCTGGGTGAACGTCCCCATACCGATGGCGATGAGCACGATGCCGCCGAGCACCAGCTTGCCGGGGCCGGTCTTGTCGGTGAGCCGGCCGGCGATCGGCATGGTGACCATGGCGCCGATGCCCTGCGGGGCCAGCAGTACGCCGGCCATGAGCGTGCTCTCGCCGCGGACCTGCAGGAAGTAGCTCGGGAACAGCAGCCCGGCACCCATGAACGCGACGATGAACAGCGACATCGTGACGACGGCGATGGTGAGGTGCCGGTTGAGGAACAGGTGCAGGTCGATCAGCGGGTGGTCCTTGCGCAGCGCGTGGAAGACGAACGCGGCCACGAGGACCAGGCCGATGATGGCCGGCGCCAGCACCTCGGTGGCCCGCACGGTGCCGTGCTCCGGGATGGACGAGACGCCGTAGAGGAACAGCGCCAGGCCGGGCGAGAGCAGCGCCATGCCGACGAAGTCGAAGCTCTCCGACGGCTGCGGCTGGTCCTTCGGCAGCACGCGGAACGCGGCGATGAAGGCGACGATGCCGAGCGGCAGGTTGATCAGGAAGATCCAGTGCCAGGACGCGACGTCGATGAGCCAGCCGCCCAGGATCGGGCCGCCGATGGGGCCGAGCAGCATCGGGATGCCCAGGACGGCCATGACGCGGCCGATGCGATCCGGACCGGCGGCGCGGGTCATGATCGTCATGCCCAGCGGCATCAGCATGCCGCCGCCGAGACCCTGCAGCACGCGGGCGCCGATGAGCGGGCCGATGTCCCAGGCGAAGGCGCACAGCACCGAGCCCAGCACGAACAGCACGAGCGACGTCAGGTAGAGCCGCTTGGTGCCGAAGCGGTCCGCCGCCCAGCCGGTGATCGGGATGACCGCGGCCAGCGCCAGCGTGTACGCCGTCATCGTCCACGCGACGGTGGCGACGGAGGCGTTGAACTCGGACTGGAAGGTCGGCAGCGCGACGCTGACGACCGTGATGTCGAGGATCGACATGATGGCGCCGAGCACCACCACCCCGGCGACCTTCAGGACGCCGCGATCGAGCTTGTCGTCGGACCCGGTGTCGGGGGGTCCGGCCGGTGCACTCATGAGAGTTGTTCCTCCAGGCGAGATGGTGCGGATGGTTCGACGATCGGAGCGAGCGCGGCGGTCAGCCGATCCCGGTCCGTCGGGTCCAGGGACCGGGCGAAGGTCCGTACGGCGTTGTGCCGGGCCTCGTCGATCTCGGTCATGATCGTCCGGCCGGCGTCGGACAGCGAGACCAGCCGGACGCGGCGGTCCTGCGGGTCCTCACGCCGTTCGACCAGGCCGTGCGCGACCAGGCGGTCGACGTTGCGCCCGGCGGTGGCCAGGGTGAGGTCGAGCCGGTCGGCCAGCTCGTTGATGGGCAGCGCCTCCGTGTGCTGGCGGAGCAGGATGAGGCAGCGGAACTGCGAGATGGAGAGATCCAGCTCGACCATGGACCGCAGGTCGGAGTCTGCCTTGGTGCACGACAGCTGACGGAGGAACGCCTCCAGGGCGGTGACGAGCTCGAGCTCGGAGTCGGGCACCCGAGAATGCTAACGCACGTGCAACCATTGCGGGTGTGAGAGTGATCACGCCCGTGCTGCCCCCGGTCCCCGTCCACGCCCGCAAGCATGACCGCGGAACAGGTGGTCGCGCATCGCATTTTCCGTCCCGGTCTCCTGGTCGCCACACCACCAAGACGTACGACCCCGCCGGATCGTGACGCGTACGCTGGGGGCGGCAACACGACGTACGGGGGAGGGGCGGGCCGCGATGGCGCAGGAAACGGCGGTGCAGACCGACCGGGTGTTCACGATTCCGAACATCCTGTCGTTCCTGCGGCTGCTGGGTGTGCCGGTGTTCCTCTGGCTGGTGCTGGTCGAAGAGGCCGACACCCTCGCGATCATCCTGCTCGCGGTCTCGGGGTTCACCGACTACCTCGACGGCTATCTGGCGCGCCGCTGGAACCAGATCAGCCGGGTCGGGCAGCTGCTCGACCCGCTCGCCGACCGGCTCTACATCCTCACCACCATCGTCGCGTTGACGCTGCGCGACATCATCCCGCTCTGGTTCGCGGTCCTGCTGGTCGCCCGCGACGTGTACATGGCCGGCATCGTCGCGCTGCTGCGCGCCCGCCGCGGCATCACCGGCCTGCCCGTCCACTTCCTCGGCAAGTCCGCCACGGCCTGCCTGCTCTACGCGTTCCCGCTGCTGCTGTGGGGCGACGGCGACGGCACCATCCCCATGCTGGCCCGGGTGTTCGGCTGGGCGTTCGTCATCTGGGGCGTGGCGCTGTACTGGTGGGCGGCGGTCCTCTACACCGAGCAGACCCGCAAGGTGCTCGCCACCGCCCTGGCCGCGGGCCGGAATTCCTGAGTGCTCGACGCGGATGTCGGTACGGAACGCCGTGACGTGCGTGCGAGCATAGGACCGTGGTGACAGGGCAGGCTTCCCGCGTCCGTCCGCTGCGGCGGCCGGACGAGTCGATGTCGCTGCTCAACGACCTGTTCGCCAAGCCGCTCGACCCCGGCTACGAAGAGGCCGCGGCGCGCAGCCGGGCCGCGGGCGAACGGCCGACGTCGAAGCGCACCTGGCGGTCGCCCGCGCTGGCGATCGGGCTGGTCGCGCTCGGGCTGTTGCTGACCATGTCGGTGTTGCAGGTCCGCAACACCGCTAGTGTTGTCTCTTCGGAGCGGCAGGGGCTCATCGAGCAGATCCACAACGAGGACGCGCGCGTCAGCAGGCTCCAGGACGAGGTCAGCTCCCTGGAGTCCGAGATCGGGCGGCTGGAGAGCGACCTCCTGCAGAACTCCGCGGCCGGGCAGCAGACGCGGGAGGAAGTCGAGAGCTTGCAGGCGACAACGGGCGCGATCGCCGTGACGGGACCAGGGGTGGTGGTCACGGTCGACAACGCCGAAGAGCAGAGCGCCGAGAACGGTACCGATCGCGTCCTCGACCTCGACCTGCGCCAGGTGGTCAACGGACTCTGGGCCGCCGGTGCCGAGGCCGTCGCCATCAACGGCCAGCGCATCACCCCGCTCACCGCCATCCGCTCCGCACAGGACGTCATCCAGATCAACTACCGGCCCATGAACGCGCCGTACGAGGTCTCCGCCATCGGCGACCCGCGCTCGCTGGCGCGCGACTTCGGTGACGGCAGCGGTGGGGTGTGGCTGCGCGAGGTCGCCTCCAAGAGCGGCATCCGGTACGACGTCGACTCCGACGAGTCGCTGACGCTGCCGGCCGGCAACACGCCCCTGACCATCGCGATCCCGGGGGAGGGCGCTCCGTGATCCCACTCGCCGGGCTCCTGGTCGGCATCCTGGCCGGCCTCTACTTCGACGTCTCCGTGCCGCTGGAGTTGCAGCCGTACCTGCCCATCGCCATCGTCGCCGCGCTCGACGCGGTGTTCGGCGGCATCCGGGCGGTCATCGAGGGCATCTTCAACGACAAGGTGTTCGTGGTGTCGTTCATCGCCAACGTGCTGATCGCCGCGTTCATCGTGTTCCTCGGCGACCAGCTCGGCGTCGGCTCGCAGCTGTCGACGGCGGTGATCGTCGTGCTGGGCATCCGCATCTTCACCAACGTCGCGACGATCAGGCGGCACATCTTCCATGCCTGACTCCACCACCGACCCCTCCGGCGCCGACGGCGTCACGTCCCCGGCCGCGCCGGGCGGCGCGCCGCGGCACGCGCACCACCGTCACGACCCTCAGGAGCCACCTGAGACGCCGCCTGAGGCGCCTGAGGCGCCTGAGGCGCCGTCCGAGCCCGCGGAGGCCGCCGACGCGGCTCCGGTGGAGCCGGAGGTGGGCGAGCGCGGTGAGCCCCGGCCCACGGCGCCGGACGGGCGCGACGAGCCCGTGGCCGCCGGGGAGCCCGCGGCGGCGCCGCAGCCGTTCGTCCCGGGCGGCGGACGGTTCACGCCGGCCGCGCCGTCGGGCACCAAGCGGCTCTGGAACGCCGTCCGGCAGCGGCCCGACGTCGGCCAGGTGCTGGTGGCCCTGCTGGTCGCGCTGCTCGGGTTCGGTGCCGTCCTGCAGGTGCGCTCCGACGACGACGACGCGCTGGCCAACGCCCGGCGCGACGACCTCGTGCAGATCCTCGACGGCCTGCGCCGTCAGGCCGACCGCCTCGACGACCACGTCGGCGAGCTCGAGTCCGACCGCCGCGACCTCGTCAGCGGCGCCGACACCGAGGCCGCCGCGCTCGAGCAGGCCGAGCAGCGGGCCCGTACCACCGGCGTGCTGGCCGGCACCATTCCGGCCACCGGCCCGGGCATCATCATGACCATCAGCGACCCCGACCACCAGGTCAACGCCTACACCATGCTCCGCGCCGTCAACGAGCTGCGGGTGGCCGGCGCCGA
>NZ_QVAI01000003.1 GCF_003427025.1 Jiangella endophytica | reverse complement strand
TGTCGGGCTGACAGGATTTGAACCTGCGACCCCCTGACCCCCAGTCAGGTGCGCTACCAAGCTGCGCCACAGCCCGTGGCTACCCCAGCCACGAGCGCGGCCGAGCGATGAACAGTGTACCGCCTCTGAGGCACCACTTCTGACACGCCCAGCCGGAGCGCACGGCTCAGGGCCGCGGCCGCCGGCTGTCGTAGTCGGTGCGGAAGGGCTGGGCGCGGACGTCGCCGTGCTGCGCCGCCCAGAGACCGGCCGCCAACGCCCACGCCAGCAGCAACACCATCACGACCACAACGACTCCCATGATCAACCCGCCACCCGAAGCACCAGACCAATTTCGAACTCACTCCAACCAAACACCAGTCCACTCTTCGCAACAAGATGCCAATCGTGGAACACTGGACTGATGAACGGCGCACGGCTGGGACCGAAGGATCTGCGGACCCTGCTCGGTGAGTGGGAGACCGACGGGCAGAGCACGTACCACGCGCTGGCCGACCGCATCCGGCTGCTGATCATCGACGGGCGGATACCGACGCGGACGCGGCTGCCGGCCGAGCGGGAACTCGCGGACGAGCTCGACCGCAGCCGCACGACCATCGTCTCCGCGTACCGCGCGCTCAGACAGACCGGCCACGTCATCAGCCAGCGCGGCTCCGGCAGTGTCGTCGCGCTGCCGCACGCGCACGAGCGGCCGGGCGCGCTCCCCCTGCCTGCCGTGGTCGACTTCGCGCGGGCGGCGCCGGCGGCGATCAGCGGCCTGGAGACGATCATCCAGCGCGCCACCGCCCACCTCCCGGAGGTGCTCGGCAAGAGCGGCTTCGACCTCATCGGCAGCCTGACGCTGCGCGAGCGCATCGCCCGCCACTACACCGAGCGCGGCCTGCCGACGCACCCCGGCCAGCTCATGATCACGCTCGGCGCGCAGCACGCGATCGCACTGGTCACGCGGACGCTGGTGCGGCAGGCCGACCGGGTGCTGGTCGAGTCACCGACCTACCCGCACGCGCTGGACGGGCTCAGGATGAGCGGCGGGCGGCTCGTCACCGTGCCGGTCACCGCCGACGGGTGGGACGGCGACAGGCTGCGCGACGCGTTCGAGCGGGTGCGGCCGTCGGTCGCCTACCTGATCCCCGACTTCCAGAATCCCACCGGCGCCTCCATGCTCCCGTCCGAGCGGGACGACGTCGTCCGGCACGCGCGCCGGGCGGGCACCGTCCTCGTCATCGACGAGACGACGGCCGACCTCGACATCGACCGCGGCTGGACGGACGTGCCGTTCGCCGCCCGCGCGGAGGGCCACCGCACCGTCACCATCGGCTCGCTCGGCAAGAGCGTCTGGGGCGGCCTGCGCATCGGCTGGATCCGGGCCGACGACGACGTCATCGGCGCGCTGCACGCGGCACGGGCGGCCGGCGACCTCGGGACGCCTGAGCTGGAGCAGCTGGTCGCGACCGAGGTCTTCGACGACTACGACACGCTCGTGCAGCGGCGCACCGAGCAGCTACGACACCATCGCGACGTGCTGGTGCGCGAGCTGCGCGAACGGCTGCCCCAGTGGGACGTGCCGGTACCGGACGGCGGGGCGTCGCTGTGGGTGGGGCTCGGCGCGCCGATCAGCTCCGCCCTCGCGCTGTTCGGCCTCACCAGGGGCGTCAGCCTCATCGCCGGCCCCAAGTTCGGCGTCGACGGGGCGTTCGAGCGGTTCCTGCGGATCCCCTACACCGGTCGCGTGGACGAGCTGACGCGCGGCGTCCACCTGCTGGAGGACACCGCGCGCTCGCTTCCCGCGCTCCCGGCCGGACGGGCACCGCAGCTGGCCGAGGTCGTCTGAGCCGTCACTCCCAGCGGAACACCCGGGCGGCGATGCCGCCGGCGACCACCGTCGCCACGGCCAGCGCGAGCAGGTTCGTCCCCTCGGGCCAGGAGCCGTTCCACGCGTCCTGCAGTGCCTCCATGCCGGCGCCCAGCGGCGACACGTCGCGGATCGGCCGGGCCCACGACGGCATCAGGTCGCCCGGCGTCCAGACGCCGGCGAAGAACATGCTCGGGAAGAACAGCAGCATGCCGATGGACGTCGCCGCCTTGCCGGTCGGCGCCAGGGCGGCGACCAGCAGGCCGACGCCGAACAGCGCGGTCGCCGTCAGCGCGAAGGCGACGACGAAGCCGCCCACGTTCGACGGCGTTCCGAGGTCGAAGGCGATCGCGCCGAGCAGCACCACCATGACCGCCGCCGCCACCAGCGCCGCCAGGTTGACCAGCAGCTGCGCGGCCAGCACGTTGCCGGGATGGACCGGCGTCGTCGACAGCCGGCGCAGGATGCCCTTCTCGCGGTAGGTCGCGAGCACCGTCGGCAGGACGCTCAGCCCGAGCAGCGCCGCCGACAGTGCCAGCGCCATGACCGGCAGGAACGCCTTGGTGATGCCGGTCTCGGGGTCGTCCTCCCCCAGCCCGATCGAGCCGAACACGACCATCAGGCCGATCGGCAGGGCGAACGTCATGACGGCGGACGTCGTGTCGCGGAGGAACAGCTTGGACTCGACCGTGGTGATCTTGGTCAGGGTGGACATCGAGGTCTCCTCTTCGGGTCGCGGACGGCGTCAGGCCACGGGCTGGGGCTCGAACGACCGGCCCGTCATCGCGACGAACGCGTCCTCGAGACTGGCCTGGTCCATCCGCAGCTCGGCGGCGACGACATCGTGTGCGGCCAGCGTGGTGATGACGGTGTAGGGCAGGTTGCCGGTGCCGCTGACGACGTAGTGCGCGCCGTCGCGGCGGACGCCGGTGACGTCGGGCAGGGCAGTGAGGACGGTCTCGTCCAGCGGCGAGGACGGGCGGAACCGCAGCGTCTGCTCCGTGGAGACCCGTGCGATCAGCCCGGCCGGGCTGTCGATGGCCGCCACCCGGCCCCCGTCGATCAGCGCCAGCCGGTCGCACAGCCGCTCGGCCTCGTCCATGAAGTGCGTGACCAGGATGATCGTGACGCCACGCGACCGAACCTGCTCGATCAGCTGCCAGGTGTCGCGCCGCGCCTGCGGGTCCAGGCCGGTGGTCAGCTCGTCCAGCACGGCGATGCGCGGGTTGCCGACCAGCGCCAGCGCGATCGACAGCCGCTGCTTCTGCCCACCGGACAGCTGCTCGAACCGGGTGCCGGCCTTCTCGGTGAGCCCGAGGTCGGCGAGCAGCTCGGCCGGGTCGGCCGGCGACGGGTAGAACGACGCGTAGAGGTCGAGCGCCTCGGCCGCGGTGATCTTCTCCGGCAGCTCGCTCTCCTGCAGCTGCGCGCCGAGCACCTTGCGGACCTCGGCACGGTCGCGGACGGGGTCCAGGCCCAGCACGCTGACGTTGCCGCCGTCGGGCCGCCGCAGTCCTTCGATGCACTCGACCGTGGTGGTCTTGCCGGCGCCGTTGGGGCCGAGGATCCCGAAGATCTCGCCCTCCTCGACCGCGAACGAGACGTCGTCGACGGCGACGGTCGAGCCGTAGACCTTGTGCAGGTTGGTCACGTCGATGATCGGCATGGTGCTGCCGTCCTTCCAGGTCAGGGGGTCAGGCCTTCTGCGGCCGGAGGTCGATGGTGCGGATGAAGCGCTGGATGCCCGCGAGGGTGAGGGCGAGGACGGCGATCGCGGCGGCGATCGCGAGGCCGACGGGCAGCCGCTCGACGCCGAGGTCGTCCATCGCCGCGCCGGCCCAGCCGACCGACATGATCGCCTCGACGGCCAGCAGCGGGAGCAGCAGCAACGGCAGCGCCAGTGTCGGCCCGAGCCAGCCGTACCGGTAGTAGGCGGAGCCGATCAGCCAGCCGCCGGCAACGTTGGCCGCGACGACGATCCAGACCTCGGGAACGATGAGCCAGAACTGGTAGCCGTGGTCGAACAGGTGCGGCGTCGTGAACGTCGGTGTCTCGTCGACGGCGCGGTACAGGCCGTACTCGACGAGATAGCCGCCGGCCTCGAGCACCGCCATGACGCCGGCCATCGCGACGACGATGGCCGAGCCGGCCCAGCCGAAGCTGCGCCGCGTCACGCCGGAGGCGACGGCGACCGGCAGGTAGGCGGCGGTGATCATGATGCCCATCGAGAGCGGGAAGTAGCGCGTCGCGTACTGGGAGTTCTCCCAGATGCTCTCGCTGCCGTCGCCGCCGTCCTGGAACAGCGCCACGATCAGGCCGATGACCAGGAAGATCACCGCGACGATCGCGACGAACAGGACGAGCGCCTTCGACAAGCCGTACGAGAGATCCAGGAACGACGCCCGGGCGCGGCGGTACGTGAGCGAGCTCATGCCGGGTCTCCCTTCGTGAGGTGGACGAACAGGTCCTGCAGTGCGACGGGCGAGAGTTCCAGACCCCAGTCGGCGGCGACGCTGCGCGCGTCCGGGTCGATGTCGCCGTAGACGGTGACCGACTTCGTCCCGCCGAGCCGCTTCTCACCGAGGACCGTCATGCCGGTGGTGAAGTCGTCGACGGCCGCCGCCGGGCCGACGACCGCGGCGCCGCGCATGCGCAGCGACTCGGTGTCGTCGTAGGCGACCAGCCGGCCGCGGTCGATGATGATCACCTGCTCGAACAGCCGCGAGACCTCCTCGATGAGGTGCGTCGACAGGATGATCGTGCGCGGGTTCTCGATGTAGTCCGCGAGCAGGACGTCGTAGAACGCGTAGCGCGACGGCGCGTCGAGGCCGAGGTAGGACTCGTCGAGCATGGTCAGCGGGGCCCGCGACGCCAACCCGACGGTGATGCCGAGCGCCGACCGCTGCCCGCGGGACAGCTTGGTGACGCCGCGGTTCAGCGGCAGCTCGAACAGATCGATCAGCCGCTGCGCGAACTCGTCGTCCCAACGCGGCCGGAACCGCCGCGACCGGCGCAGGATGCCCTTGACGTTCTCGCCCTCGATGACGAGGTCGCTGCTCTCGCGGATCAGGCCGATCTCCTGGGTGAGCTCCTCGTTCTCCCATGGCGTCCTGCCGTCGACGAGGATGGTGCCCTCGGTGACCTTCCGGTATGCCGCGATCAGCGACAGCAGCGTCGTCTTGCCCGACCCGTTGCGGCCGAGCAGGCCGTAGATCTTGCCGCCCTCGAGCTTCAGCGTGAGGTCGTCGATCGCCGTGACGCCGGGGTAGCGGACGGTCAGGTTCTGGATGTCGATACCGAACGTCATGCCGACTCACGACCCTTCAGCGTCTGGATGCGGGCGACGACGTCGTCGAGCGGGATGCCGATGACCCGGGCCTCGGCGACCATCGGCTCGACGACGTCGGCGAAGAAGCGCTCGCGCCGCTGGGACAGCAGCATGTCGCGGGCCTCTGAGCTGACGAACATGCCGATCCCCCGTCGCTTGTAGAGGACGCCCTCGTCCACCAGTTGCTGGAACCCCTTGGCGGCCGTCGCCGGGTTGATGCGGTAGTAGGCCGCGTACTGGTTGGTGGACATCACCTGCTCGTCAGCTCCCAACTCGCCACTGAGGATGTCGTTCTTGATGGCCTCCGCGATCTGGTGGTAGATCGGGCTCCGGTCGTCGAACATCAGCACCCCCTCTGGTTCCTAGGTTCTTTACTTGACTAATGAACCGTAACACCGCAGAACCAACGAACGCAAAACAGGTGGCTTGATAGTTCACCGAGTGGTGAAGTATTGTGCGTGGCGATGCGCCCCGCACCAGCTCAGCTCGACGTCGTCTTCGCGGCGCTCGCCGACCCGACCCGGCGCGCCGTCGTCGCCCGTCTGCGCCTCGGACCAGCGACGATGACCGAGCTCGCCACTCCCCTGTCGGCCAGCCTCCCGGCCATGACGAAGCACCTCGCGGTCCTCGAACGCGCCGGCCTGGTGACGACGGCGAAGAAGGGACGGCAGCGGTACTGCGCGCTGACGGCCGCGCCGCTGCGCGACGCCGCCGCCTGGCTGGCCGAGCACGGCGCCTACCGGGGCGACCGGCTCGACGCCCTCACGTCCTACCCGAAGGAGAACCCGTCATGATGCCCCTGACGTTGCAGCTCAAGCGGCCCGTCCCGGCCGAGCCCGCGCGAGTGTGGCAGGCGTGGACCGACCCCGCCGAGCTCGTCAGCTGGTACTGGCCGGCCTCCTTCGCGACGTCGTGCGACGTCGACCTGCGGGTCGGCGGCCGGTTCCGCATCTCGTCGGCGGCCGCCGGCCTGGCCGTCAGCGGCGAGTTCGCCGCCGTCGAGCCGCCACCGGCCGGGCGGCTCGTCCACACCTGGCGGTGGGACGGCGAGGAGGCCGAGACCCTGGTGACGGTGGAGTTCCTCCCCGGCGCCGACGACGGCACGGACGTCGTCGTCACGCACGAGCGGTTCACCGACCCGGGCGACAGCGCCAACCACGCCCAGGGCTGGAACGACTGCCTGGCCCGGCTGGTCAGTCGCACCCGGCAGCGTTGATCTTGGAGTTGTTCGTCCATCTATCGGACATTTCACCCCACGTTGGCCGAACAACTCCAAGATCAACGCGGGAAGGGGCGAGGGTCAGATGGCGCGGCCGAAGGTGGCGTGCGGCGAGTCCTTGATGACCGGCGTCTGCTCCCCCGCCCAGTCGGCCTCGCGGATGACCTTCATGGCCGCCTTGCGGGCCTCGCGGTCGAGCTTGTCGATGAACAGGATGCCGTCGAGGTGGTCGGTCTCGTGCTGGATGGCGCGCGCCAGCCGCTCCGAGCCCTCGATGGCGACGGCGTCGCCGTGCATGTTGAAGCCGTGCGCGACGACGCGCAGGGCACGGCGGCAGTCGTACTCGAGACCGGGCAGGGAGAGGCAGCCCTCGGGGCCGAACTGCTCCTCCTCGGACAGCTCCAGCGTCGGGTTGATCAGGTGCCCGACGACGTCGTCGACGTCGTAGGTGAAGACGCGGAGCGAGACGCCGATCTGCGGGGCGGCGAGGCCGGCGCCGGGCGCGGCCTGCATGGTGTCGACGAGGTCGGTGACGAGCTGGCGCAGCTCACGGTCGAAGTCGACCACTGGTTCGGCCTCGGTGCGCAGCACCGGGTCGCCGAACAGCCGGATCGGTCGGACGGCCATCTCTCACTCCTCGGGAGAACGATCGGGTGACACCAGGCCCAGCTGCGACAGCTCGTCGCGCAGCCGGCCGGGGTCGGTGAAGTGCAGGCTGGTCATGCCCAGCTCGGCGGCGGCGTCGACGTTGGGCGGGTTGTCGTCGATGTACACCGTCGACGACGCGTCGAGGCCGTAGCGGTCCAGCAGCACCTGGTACAGCCGGGGGTCGGGCTTGACCAGCCGCTCGGTCCCGGACACGACGATGCCCTCGAACCAGGAGAGGAACTCGAACCGCTCCAAGGCCAGCGGGAACTTCTCGGCCGACCAGTTGGTCAGCGCGTACAGCCCCACCGAGCCGCCGTCGCGCAACTCGCGCAGGAGGTCGACGGTGCCGTCGATGTGCCCGCCGATGGTGTCGAGCCACCGGGCGTCGTAGGCCGCGATCAGCTCCGCGTGCTCAGGGAACCGCGCCGACAGCTCCGCCACCGCCGCGGCCCAGGTGCGGCCGGCGTCCTGCGCCGCGTTCCACTCCGGCGTCGTGACCTCGGTGACGAACCGCTCCACCTCGTCCTCGGACGGCAGCAGCGTGCGGTAAAGGTAGCGCGGGTCCCAGTCGACCAGCACTCCCCCGAGATCGAAGACGACGGTCTGCGGCGCGCTCATACGTTGAAACCGAGCGCGCGCAGCTGCTCCCGCCCCTCGTCGGTGATCTTGTCCGGCCCCCACGGCGGCATCCACACCCAGTTGATGCGCAGCTCGGCGACCAGGCCGTCGGTGGCGGCCGCGGCCTGCTCCTCGATGACGTCGGTGAGCGGGCAGGCGGCGCTGGTGAGCGTCATGTCGACGGTGGCGACGTTCTGCTCGTCGACGGTGACGCCGTAGATCAGGCCGAGGTCGACGACGTTGATGCCCAGCTCGGGGTCGACGACGTCGCGGAGGGCCTCCTTGAGGTCCTCGAGGTCGACGGTGGCGGTCATCGGGTCTCCTCCTCGATTGGCCCGGCGCCGGCGAGCGCCCGGGCGGTCGCGTCCTTGAACGCCATCCAGCTCAGCAGCGCGCACTTCACGCGGGCGGGGTACTTGGCAACGCCGGCGAAGGCGATGCCGTCGCCGAGCACGTCCTCGTCCGGCTCGACCTGGCCGCGGCCCTGCATGAGCTCCGTGAACACCCGCTCGGTGGCGAACGCGTCGTCGACGGTCGAGCCGGTGAGCAGCTCGTGCAGGACGCTCGCCGACGCCTGGCTGATCGAGCAGCCCTGGCCGTCGTACGAGACGTCGGTGATCTTCTCGCCGTCGAGCGCGACCCGGATGGTGATCTCGTCGCCGCACGTGGGGTTGACGTGGTGCGCCTCGCCGCCGAACGGCTCGCGGAGTCCGCGCCCTTTCGGATTCTTGTAGTGGTCCAGGATGATCTCCTGGTACAGGCTGTCGCTCACCCGAAGAACCTCTTCACCTGGTGGAGACCGTCGGCGAGCGCGTCGATCTCGTCGAACGTGGTGTACAGGTAGAACGACGCTCGGGTGGTCGCGGGTATTCCGTACCGGACGCAGACGGGTCGCGCGCAGTGGTGCCCGACGCGCACGGCCACGCCCCGCTCGTCGAGGAGCTGGCCGACGTCGTGCGGGTGGACGCCGTCGAGGACGAACGAGACGGTGCCGCCGCGGCTCTCGGTGCTGTTCGGGCCGATGATCCGGACGCCGTCGACGGCGTTCAGCTTCTCCAGCGTGTACGCCGTCAGTGCCTGCTCGTGCGCGTGGACGCGGTCCAGGCCGATGCCGGTGAGGTAGTCGACGGCGGCGCCCAGGCCGATGGCCTGCGCGATGGGCGGCGTGCCGGCCTCGAACTTGTGCGGAATGGGGGCGAAGGTGGAGCCCGTCATCGCGACGGTCTCGATCATCTCGCCGCCGCCCAGGAACGGCGGCAGCGCGTCGAGCACCTCGCGGCGGCCCCACAGCACGCCGATGCCGGTGGGGCCGACCATCTTGTGGCCGGTGAACGCGAGCAGGTCGACGCCCAGCGCGGTGACGTCGATGGGCTGGTGCGGCACCGACTGCGACCCGTCCAGCAGGACGAGCGCGCCGACCTCGCGGGCCCGGGCGACGACGGTGGCGACGTCGTTGACGGTGCCGAGGCTGTTCGACTGGTGCACCAGCGAGACGATCTTCGTCCGCTCGTTGATCAGCTCACCGATCGTCGAGAGGTCGAGCCGGCCGTCGTCGGTGAGCCCGAACCAGCGGAACGCCGCGCCCGTGCGCTTCGCGGCCAGCTGCCACGGCACGATGTTGGAGTGGTGCTCCATCTCGGTGACGACGATCTCGTCGCCGGGGCCCAGGCGGTACCGCGGGTCGTCGGCCAGACCGCTGGCCAGCGTGTGCGCGACCAGGTTGAGCGCCTCGGAGGCGTTCTTGGTGAAGATGACCTCGTCGCGGCTGGGCGCCTTGATCAGCGCGGCGAGCTTGTCGCGAGCGCCCTCGAAGGCCGCCGTCGACTCCTCGCCGAGCTGGTGCACGGCGCGCGCCACGTTGGCGTTGTGGCGCGTGTAGTGCTCGGCGAGGGTGTCGAGGACGGCGGTCGGCTTCTGCGACGTGTTCGCGGAGTCGAGGTAGACCAGCGGGTGGTCACCGGCGAGCCGCCGTTCGAGGATCGGGAAGTCCTTGCGGACCCGATCCACGTCCAGCGGGCTGTGCGGTGCGCTCACGATGGCTCCTCAGTGATCGAGCGGTGGCGGGGTCAGGCCGGGGTGCCGACGTAGTCGACGTAGCCCTTCTCCTCCAGCTTCTCGGCCAGCTCCGAGCCGCCCGCCTCGGCGACGCGGCCGGCGACGAAGACGTGCACGAAGTCGGGCTTGATGTAGCGCAGGATGCGCGTGTAGTGCGTGATCAGCAGGACGCCCTTGTCGCCGCCCGCGGAGAAACGGTTGACGCCGTCGGAGACCACCCGCAGCGCGTCGATGTCGAGGCCGGAGTCGGTCTCGTCGAGGACGGCGAACTTCGGGTTCAGCAGCTCCAGCTGCAGGATCTCGTGCCGCTTCTTCTCACCGCCGGAGAAGCCGGTGTTGAGGTCGCGCTCGGCGAAGTCGTCGGCGATGGCCAGCTGGTCCATGGCCTGCTTGACGTCCTTGACCCAGGTGCGCAGCTTCGGGGCCTCGCCGTCGACGGCGGTCTTGGCGGTGCGCAGGAAGTTCGACACCGACACGCCCGGCACCTCGACCGGGTACTGCATGGCCAGGAACAGGCCGGCGCGGGCCCGCTCGTCGACCGTCATGGCCAGCACGTCGTCGCCGTCGAGCAGCACCTCGCCGCTGGTGACGGTGTACTTCGGGTGCCCGGCCAGGGAGTAGGCCAGGGTGGACTTGCCGGACCCGTTCGGGCCCATGATGGCGTGCGTCTCGCCGCTGCGGACGGTGAGGTCGACGCCGCGCAGGATCTCCTTGGGACCGGCCTCGGTCTCGACGGAGACGTGCAGGTCGCGGATCTCCAGGGTGCTCATTCTCGATGCCTCTCGGGTGTTCTCGGTGGTCAGTGCGTCGTCGTGGCGGCCGGCAGGCCCTCGCCCAGCGCCAGCTCGCGCTCGACGGTGGCGGTCAGCCGCTCGGCGATCTCCGGTACGCCGATCTTGTTGATCAGCTCGGTGAAGAAGCCGCGCACGACCAGCCGGCGGGCCTCGTCGGCCGGGATGCCCCGCGCCATCAGGTAGAACAGCTGCTCGTCGTCGAACCGGCCGGTGGCGCTGGCGTGCCCGGCGCCCTCGATCTCGCCGGTCTCGATCTCGAGGTTCGGCACGGAGTCGGCGCGGGCGCCGTCGGTGAGCACCAGGTTGCGGTTGAGCTCGTAGGTGCTGATGCCCTCGGCGGCCGGCCGGATGAGCACGTTGCCGATCCACACGGTGTGCGCCTTCGAGCCCTGCAGCGCGCCCTTGTAGAGCACGTTGCTGCGGCAGTTGGGCTGGTTGTGGTCGACGAACAGGCGCTTCTCGAGGTGCTGGCCGCTGTCGGCGAAGTACAGGCCGAGCAGCTCGGCGTCGCCGCCGGGGGCGGAGTAGTCGAGCGTGACGGACGTGCGCACGAGGTCGCCGCCGAAGCTCACCACGACGTGCTTGACGACGGAGTCGCGGCCGACGCTGACGTGGTGGTGCGACAGGTGCACGGCGTCGTCGGCCCAGTCCTGCAGCGTGACCAGCGTCAGCCGGGCGCCGTCGTGGGTGATGACCTCGACGTTGTCGGCGAACGCCGCCGACCCCTCGTGCTCGAGGACCACGACGGACTGGCTGAACCGCTCGGCCGTGATGACGACGTGGCCCGCGGCGGCCTTCTCGGCGCTCAGGCCGCGCAGCCGTACGATCGTCGGCTTGTCGACGATCGCGTCGGCCGGGACGGTGATCGCGAGCACCTTGTCGGCCTCGGCCCAGGCCCGGGCACTGACGCGGTCGTTCGGCACGTAGCCGGACGAGCCGCGCCGGGGGTCGCCGGCCTCGACCGTCTCGACGACGACCTGCGGGTCGGCGTCGACGCTGACCTCGTAGTCGTGGCCGTCGAGCGGGGCGTCGTCGTGCAGGCCGCGCAGCCGCGCCATGGGCGTGAAGCGCCACTCCTCCTCGCGCCCGCGCGGCACCTCGTGGTCGGCGACGTCGAATGACGCGACGGTGTCGAAGGCGCTGCCGCCGTGGTCGGGCGCGCCGGCGCCGTGCGAGTGCTCGGTGAGGCCGTGCTGGGCCTGCTGAGCGGTACCGGCCGAGGCATGCTTCTCCGTCGAGGCCGGAATGTTAGCCGTGGTCATCTGCTCTCTCTCGTGGGTGGTCGCGCTGCTGGTCGGTCCGGGCGGCGGCGTCAGCCGACCGCGCCCTCCATCTGCAGCTCGATCAGCCGGTTCAGCTCCAGCGCGTACTCCATGGGCAGCTCGCGCGCGATGGGCTCGATGAAGCCACGCACGATCATCGCCATGGCCTCCTCCTCGGTGAGGCCGCGGCTCATCAGGTAGAAGAGCTGGTCCTCGCTGACCTTGGAGACCGTGGCCTCGTGACCCATGGAGACGTCGTCGTTGCGGATGTCGACGTACGGGTAGGTGTCGGAGCGCGAGATGGTGTCGACCAGCAGCGCGTCGCAGCGCACTGTGCTGGCGCTGTGGCTGGCGCGCGGCATGACCTGCACCAGGCCGCGGTAGGACGTCCGGCCGCCGCCGCGGGCGACCGACTTCGACACGATCGAGCTCGACGTGTTGGGCGCGAGGTGCACCATCTTCGACCCGGAGTCCTGGTGCTGCCCCTCGCCGGCGAACGCCAGCGACAGCGTCTCGCCCTTGGCGTGCTCGCCCATGAGGTAGATGGCCGGGTACTTCATGGTGATCTTCGAGCCGATGTTGCCGTCGATCCACTCCATGGTGGCGCCCTCGGCGGCCGTGGCGCGCTTCGTCACCAGGTTGTACACGTTGTTCGACCAGTTCTGGATGGTCGTGTAGCGAACCCGGGCGCCCTTCTTCACCACGATCTCGACGACCGCGCTGTGCAGGGAGTCGGAGGTGTAGATGGGGGCGGTGCAGCCCTCGACGTAGTGGATGTAGGAGTCCTCGTCGGCGATGATCAGCGTCCGCTCGAACTGGCCCATGTTCTCGGTGTTGATGCGGAAGTAGGCCTGCAGCGGGATCTCGACGTGGACGCCCTTCGGCACGTAGATGAAGCTGCCGCCGGACCACACCGCCGTGTTCAGCGCGGAGAACTTGTTGTCGCCGGCCGGGATGACCGAGGCGAAGTACTCCTTGAACAGCTCGGGGTACTGCTTGAGGCCGGTGTCGGTGTCGAGGAAGATGACGCCCTGCTCCTCGAGGTCTTCACGGATCTTGTGGTAGACGACCTCGGACTCGTACTGCGCCGCGACGCCGGCCACGAGGCGCTGCTTCTCGGCCTCGGGGATGCCCAGCTTGTCGTAGGTGTTCTTGATGTCCTCGGGCAGGTCCTCCCACGAGGCCGCCTGCTTCTCCGTCGACCGGACGAAGTACTTGATGTTCTCGAAGTCGATGGTGGAGAGGTCGGCGCCCCACGTCGGCATGGGCTTCTTGTCGAACAGCCGCAGTGCCTTGAGCCGGGTCTCGAGCATCCACTCGGGCTCGTTCTTGAGGGCGGAGATCTCGCGGACCACGTCCTCGTTCAGCCCGCGCTTCGCGGCCGCGCCGGCGCTGTCGCTGTCGGCCCAGCCGTACTCGTAACGACCCAGGCCCTCGAGCTCGGGGTGAGCGGTGGTGGTCATATCTGGGAGATCCTCTCCGTCTTTCCCGTGGTGTCCGTGGCGTTGCCGCCGCGGGGGATGTGCGTGGTGCAGACGCCCTCGCCGTGCGCGATGGTGGCGATGCGCTGGACGTGGGTGTCGAGCAGCCGGGCGAACGCCTCCGTCTCGGCCTCGCACAGCTGCGGGAACTGCTCGGCGACGTGTGCCACCGGGCAGTGGTGCTGGCACAGTTGCTCGCCGGTGACCGGCGAGGCCTGGGCCGACGCGGCGTAACCGTCGGCGCTGAGGGCGTCGGCGAGCGCGGCCGCGCGCTGCTCCGGTGGTACCGATTCGATGATAGGCCGGTACCGCTCCTCGAGGTCGGCAATGCGCCGACGCGCGAACTCGGCGACGAGGTGTTCTCCCCCGGTCTCGGCGAGGAACCTCAGCGCACCGACCGCGAGGTCGTCGTAGGCCTGCTCGAACGCGTCGCGACCGGCCGGCGTCAGCACGAACACCTTGGCCGGGCGGCCGCGGCCGCGGTGGCCGTAGACTCGCTCCTCGCGGGACTCGATGACGCCGTCGCCCATCAGGGTGTCGAGGTGGCGCCGCACGGCAGCCGGGGTCAGCCCCAGGCGCTCGCCCAGCGCCGCCGCCGTCGAGGGGCCGTTCTCGAGGATGGAGCGGGCGACCCGCTCCCGGGTGCGTGCGTGCGCCTCCTGGACGCCGGGCTCGTCGCCCGGTGCCCGCGTGGCCTCGCGCACGTTTTTCACAACACCATCGTGCTCTTTTTCATTCGCCGACTCAACCTCCTCATCGTGCGATGCATCACGCAGGTCAGCCTTACCTTTGTTGCTCCGGCAGGCCCCGACCGGGCGGCGGCAGGCCGGTGCCGCCGTGCGACACTCGCGGGATGAGCACAGCGCCGGCCGTCGAGATCACTTCTCTGGTCAAGCGCTACGACGCCGTCACCGCCGTCGACGGCCTGTCCCTGCGGGTGGCCGCCGGGACCCTCACCGCCGTGCTCGGGCCGAACGGCGCCGGCAAGACGACGACCGTCGAGATCTGCGAGGGCTTCCGCCGGCCCGACGCCGGGTCCGTGCGCGTGCTGGGGCTGGACCCCTGGCGCGACGGCGCGGGGCTGCGGCCGCGGGTGGGCGTCATGCTGCAGGAGGGCGCCGGGTTCTATCCGGGCGCGCGGCCGGTCGAGCTGCTGTCCCACCTGGCGCGCCTGCACGCCGATCCGCTGGACGTGCCGATGCTGGTCGCTCGGCTGGGCCTGGAGTCGGTGGCCCGCGGACGGACGCCGCTGCGCCGGCTGTCCGGTGGCGAGCGACAGCGCATCGCGTTCGCGGCGGCGCTGGTCGGGCGGCCCGAGCTGGTGTTCCTCGACGAGCCGACGGCCGGGCTGGACCCGCAGGCGCGGCGTGCGACGTGGCAGCTGCTGGACGAGCTGCGGGCCGCCGGGGTCACCGTCGTGCTGACGACGCACCTCATCGACGAGGCCGAGCGGCTCGCCGACCAGGTCGTCATCATCGACGCGGGGCGGGTGCTGGCCGAGGGGACGCCGCAGGAGCTGACCAGCGGTGTCTCGGACGACGTGATCCGCTTCGGCGGGCCGCCGCGTCTGGACGTCGCCTCGCTGCGGGCGGCGCTCCCCGACGGCTCCTCGGTGAAGGAGGTCGCGCCGGGCTCGTACGAGGTCGCGGCGGTGGTGGATCCGCGGCTGCTGGCGACGCTGACGTCCTGGTGCGCGGCGAACGACATCCTGGCGGAGGGTCTGCAGGTCGGGCACCGGTCGCTGGAGGACGTGTACCTGGAGTTGATCGGGGCCGCGGCGGAGAGGACGGCGCCGTGACCGAGACGCCCTCGACCGGCCAGCCGCCCGAGTTCCCGCGCCCCACCGCCGGACCGCCCGAGCCGACCCGCCCCGCCGCCGGACCGCCCGAAACCCCGCGCCCCACCGCCGGACCGTCCCAGCCGACCCGCCCCACCGCCGGACCGCCCGAGCCGTCGGGACGCTCGTCGGCCCGGCCGTCCCAGCCGTCGCCGCGCTCGTCCGGCGCCTCCCCCGCCCCCGACTCCCAGTCGTCGCCCGGCCCGTCCGGCCGTTCGTCCGCACGGCCGTCCCTGTTCACGCCGGCTCCCGGTGCGGCGCCGGTCGGCCGGATGCTGCTGGCGCAGACGCTGTTCGAGATCCGCCTGCTGCTGCGCAACGGCGAACAGCTCCTGCTGACCGCCGCGATCCCCGTCGTGCTGCTGTGGCTGCTGACCGCCGCGCCGGTGTTCGACACCGGCGACTACGAGCGGGTCGACTTCCTCGTGCCGGGGATCCTGGCGCTCTGCGTGATGTCGACGGCGTTCACGTCGCTGGCGATCGCGACCGCGTACGAGCGGCGCTACGGCGCGCTCAAACGCCTGGCCGCGTCGCCGCTCCCCCGCTGGACGTTGCTGCTGGCCAAGGCGCTGACCGTGCTGGTCGTCGAGGCGTTGCAGGTCGTGCTGGTCGGCGGACTCGGGCTGGCGCTCGGGTGGCGGCCGTCGGGGTCGCCGCTGGCCGTGATCGTCTTGCTGGTCGCCGGGACACTGGCGTTCGCCGGGCTCGGCCTGCTGATGGCGGGCACGCTGCGCGCCGAGGCGACGCTGGCCGCTGCCAACCTCGTCTACCTGTTACTGCTGGTTCTGGGCGGCGTGGTGATCCCGCTGTCCGGCTTCCCGTCGGGCGTGCGGACGGTCCTCGAGCTGACACCGACCGGCGCCCTCGCGGACGGTCTGCGCTCGGTCCTGGCCGACGGTGCCGGGCTGCCGTGGGGATCGGTCGCCGTGCTCGCGGTCTGGGCGGTGGCCGGTCTCGCCGCCGCGGCCCGCTGGTTCCGCTGGGACTGAGCGCGACGCCGTGGCCTGCCCGCCGCATCGGCGACCACACGCAACACGACTCATCGCGTACTTTCCGGCCACGCGCACAGCGCCCGGTCGCCTCAGAGAGCCGCCCACCCTGCCGGCCTGACAACGCAGCGCCGGCGCATCGAGCTGTGTCGTCGGCGGCGCTCAGCGTTCCCGGAAGGCCGCCTGCTCGGGCTCAGCCGCGACCGGAGCATCCCGGACCAGGAAAGGGTCGAGCAGGCCGGGAACGGCCTCGGCGCCGAAGTCGAGGACCTCGTGCTCGTCGGCGTCGACGACGGAGTACCGTCGCGCGCCGGCCGCCGTGGTGGCGGTGAGGGTGAGCAGGCCCGCGCGACGCTGGAAGACCGACTGGCTCAGCCGCCAGCCGATGATGCCGTTGCGCTGCAGGTACACCGTCGCCCGCCGGAGGCTGCCCTTGCGAGCGACGAGGTAGTCGCCGTCGAGGTCGTGGCCGAGCGACCGGTAGGCGTCGCCGGCCAGCAGGACGAGGGCCACGCAGCAGGCCGCCGCGAGCACCGTCAGCACGACGGCCCAGAAGTCGCGCACCGGTGAGGCGACCGTCAGCCAGACCACCGCCGCCGCCAGCACCACGTCGGCCGCGAGCGCCCAGCGCAACCGGCGTGTGCGCGCCGCGACCGGATGTCGTCGCAACCGCCCGCCCGGACGGACGCCGGCGACAGCCGCCGCCACCGACGCGGCGACCGTCATGGGCGCGGCCGGCAGCAGCGTTGACGCCTCGGATTTGGGGTCGGTGCGCAGACCCGTCGTGACGACGTCGACGCGGGCCGCGCCGGCGGACCGCACACCGAGCGGCTCGACGATCTCGACGCCGCGGACACGCTGCTCCTCGATGCTGACCGAGCGCGTCGTGAGCAGCCCCCGCCGGACCCGCAACGTGCCGCCCGGCTCGCGTTCGAGGCGGTACGCCCACCACGCCTCGAGCGTGAGCGCCAACGTCGCCACGGCCCCGACCAGCACGAACACCACCGCGAACAGCACCAGTGTCTGCGTCGCGCCGATGTCCTCGACGATGTCGCGGGTGGTGTCGATGGGCAGGCTCTCGCGACCGAACCAGTTCAGCACCTGGAACAGGCCCCCGACCGCGATGCCGGCGAGTGCGAGCGTCCAGAACGAGAGCGGCGCGAAGCGGAGCCAGCCAGGGTCCCAGCGAGCCAGGACGCGTACGTCGGGTTCGGTGCCGTCGGCGGCGACCGGCGCGCGGTCGAGTAGCAGCGCGCGCAGCCGCTCGCCCTCGTCGCGGTGCACGGGGTCGAGCACGATCGTCTGCGGCGACTGCCCCGGCCCGCCGGCCTCGACCTGTTCGCCGGTGCCGATGCTGACCTTCACCAGGCCGAACACCCGCTGGACCGGATCGGCCGAGAGGTCGACGGTGCGGATGCGCTCGCGGCCGAGCGAGCGCTTCGTGGTGAAGACCATGCCCTTGTGCTGTTCCATGCGCGTCGGCGTGACGCGGTACCGGCTGTGCCGCCAGCGCACGTAGTCGGCGATGGCCGACACCAGCACGACCAAGACCACCGCCGGCACCACCCACGCCAGCGCCGTGCCGTAGGAGGTGCCGGAGCCGATGCCGATGGTCGTGGGGATGGCGCCGCCGAGCGCGAGGATGAAGACCCAGACGCCGGTGACCTTGACGGTGTCGCGGTGCAGCGCCAGCCAGCCCGGTTCGTCACCGGCGGTGGGCGTGGTGGTGGCCACCGAGTCCGGCGCCGGCGCGGCCGCCGCATGGTCGAACGCGGGGTCGGCGGGACCGGTGTCGCTCACGTGGCGTCGCCCGGGGTGTCGTGGGTGATGCGGGTGAGTTCCTCGGCGAGGTCGGCGGCCTGCTCGTGGTCGAGTCCCTCGATCTTCACCGCACCCGCCGACGACGCCGTGGTGACCGTGACGGTCGACAGGCCGAAGGCGCGCTGCAGCGGGCCTCGCATGGTGTCGACCGTCTGGATGCGTGACATCGGCGCCACCCGCCAGACCTGCCACAACACCCCGCCGCGGGTGTAGACGGCCTGGTCGGTGACCTCCCAGCGATGGATGCGGAACCACCACGGCGGCAGCAGCAGAATGCCCACCAGCCCGACGACCGCGAGCACGGCGGCCGGGATCAGGAACCACGCCCGGGCCGGGGCGATGAGCAGGCCGAGGATCAGCAGCGGCACGACGACCACGGCAGTCAGCACACCGATTTGGGCCCGCCACCACGCCATGACGCGCTGGTCCAGCCAGTTTCGGGGCGGTCGCAGCCGAGTGGCGCTGCTCATGTCGCTGTCCTCCCGCAGATCGTCGCAGTGAACGAGCCGACTGCCGGAGCCCGCCGGCGTGCCCACGGCGGCTCTCACGGCGATCATGGCGTGCCCGTAGACGCACGGTATCGGAGCCGCTGTGCCGAGGCGACCGAAGCGGGACGAACCACGTCGTGGCGGTCGCGGCGGACTCGGCCTGGGGCGCCGGTCCGCGGTCGCCGCCATGGCAGCGGCATGCGACGGCCACGGCACGCCGCCGCTCGGTGAGAACGGCGAGAGCGGCGACAGCCGGCGATCCTGGCAGGTCCGTCGCCGAGGGCCGCGACGGACGCGGATCCGGCCGCCCCAGCTGTGACCGGCGCGGGTCCGGGTGCCCCAGGTGTGGCGTCACGGATCGCCCCATTCCCGGTCCGACCCGGCCGCCGGACGGCGCCGGGGCCGGAGCCGACGCTGCCGCCAAGGAGAGGGGCGCCGGCAGCGCACCGATCGGCCACGCGGCAGACGCCGTCGGAGCGGCGTACTCCCCCAGGCCGGCACCCGGCCCGCTGCCAGGAGTACGCGGGTCGCCACCACCCTGCCCACCACCGAGCAGCCCGCCACCGGCGAGGGCGGCGAGCAGCACGACCGCCAGTACGGCGCGGAGACGAGCGGACCGAAGGACCATGACCCGGACGCTAAGCCCGAACCCGGCCCGGTTCACGATTTCGCCGTTTGCCCGAATGAGCTGGACGTTTGCCCGATTCCGGGCTAACGGCGACCACCCACGAAACGTGGTGAGGGCTAACTTCCGGGCTAACGCGGACGCGAGTCGGGCAGGTCGCAGACCCTTGACAGAACGCCCGGCGGTGGGGCAGGCAACGGAGGACCCGGAGATCGCGAGCGGAGGCCGGGTCCTACCATGACGTGGTGACCGCGACCCTTCCGACGACTCCGGCTCCGGCGCCCGGCCGGGCCGCCCGGCTCGTGCGGCGGCTGCCGCTCCCGTCGGAGCTGACACTGCGGCGGCTGGCGGTCGCATCGCTGGTCACACAGGCCGGAATCATCGTCACCGGCGGCGCGGTCCGGCTCACCGACTCCGGGCTCGGCTGCCCCGACTGGCCACATTGCACCGCGGGCTCCATCGCCGCCACACCCGAGATGGGGCTGCACGGCGCGATCGAGTTCGGCAACCGGCTGCTGACGTTCGTGGTCGGCGCCGTCGCGTTCGCGATGCTGGTCGCGGTGCTGCGGACGCTCACCTCCGACCGGCCCCGCCGCGATCTCCTGGTGCTGTCGGCGGTGCTGCTCGGCGTGGTGCCCGCACAGGCGGTCATCGGCGGCATCACCGTCTGGACCGACCTGAACCCGTGGGTCGTCATGTTCCACTTCCTGGTATCGGCCACGCTGGTCGGCGTCGCGACGGTGCTGGTCAGACGGGCGCAGCGGCCGCACGGAGCCGTACCGGCCCGCGTCGGGCAGCCGTGGCTGGAACGGCTCGCCCTGCTGACGCTGGCGGTCACCGCGGTCGCCGTCTACCTGGGCACCGTCGTCACCGGCAGCGGGCCACACTCCGGCGACCCCGACTCCAAGCGCACCGGCCTCGACGTCGCCGTCGTGACGCAGGTGCACGCTGACTCGGTCCTGCTGCTCATGGGCGTCTCGATCGGCCTGTACTTCACCGCGCGGGCGGTCGGCTCCCCCGGGCGGGCCGCACGCGCCGCCGCCGTCCTGCTCGCCGTCGAGCTCGGGCAGGGCGTCATCGGGCTGGTGCAGTATCGGCTCGAGCTGCCGGAACTGCTGGTCGGACTGCACATGCTCGGCGCGGCGCTCATGGTGATGGCCGCAACCGACGCCTGGCTGGCCACGCGCTGGCTGCCCTCGCGGCGACCGGCTGCGCCGATCGTGCGCTGACGCCGGCTCCGCACCGGCGCCGTTTGCCCGTCAGGCGGCCGGGTACCTCCCGAAGGCGAATCATGCCGATTTGGGAGGTCTGTTCGACATGAACATCGGTCTGGGTGTCTTTCTGATGGCGCTGGGCCTGATCCTGGCGCTCGGTGTCCGCGACCGGCTGGCCGACTTCGACCTGAGCGTCATCGGCTGGGTGCTCACCGGCGTCGGTGCCCTGGCCATCGTGGTGTCGATGATGGTCACGTCGATGCGGAGCCGTCGCGCCAGCAGCACGGAGTACGTCGAGCGGCCGCGCACCAGGGAGTACGTCGAGCGGCGCGACGACGTCGACCCGCTCTGATCACGCTGGTTCAGCGCACGACCGCACCGGCCGCGATCCGGCGCACGGCGGCGCCCGTCCCAAGTTCGGGACGGGCGTCCGCGTTCTCCTGGTAGTAGCGCAGCGCGTGATAGGCCAGCACCGGGTCGGCGCCGAGGCGCTCGGCCGGGATCGCCGCGGCCGTGTTCGCCGGCGCCGTCGCCGTGAGGCGGCCGAGCGCCGCGGTCCGGCGGCCGGATATCCGCGCCGCGACGTTCACCGGCTCGCGCGTCACCACCGTCAGCCAGTTCTGCACGGGCCGCGGCGCCAGGCCGATCCCGTAGCGGATCGACGTCGTGCCGATGCGCTCGACCTGCTCCCAGGTCAGCTCGACGGGCTCGCCACCCAGCCCGACGACCAGGTGCGACGGAGTGAGGTCCAACCCGAGCCGGCGGCGGGAGGCGATCAACCCGACGATCCCGCCGAGCGCCAGCACCGACCCCACCACCAGCAGCACGACGAAGCCCACCACCGACGACCATTCGCCGCGAACCGCCGCGACGACGAGAGCCGCCACGCCGAGCGCGACGAGCGCCAGCCCCAGGACCGCCAGCGCCAGGCTGACCAGCGGCGACGTCGGGCGGACGGGGATCCGCACCCCGGTCTGCCGGTCGCCGTCCAGCTCGAGCGACACCTCCACGACGGAGGAGGTGCGGCGACGGGGCCGTCCGGCGACGGCGATCGGCGCGAGCAGCAGCAGGACGCCGCCGATCACGGCGGCCGCGCTCCACTGGCGGTCGGCTGCGGCGATCGCCGCGACCGGCACCAGGACGGCCGCGAGGGCCCCGGACACCACGACGCCGAGCCAGCCGCCGAGGGGCGGACGGCGCCAGTCCGGCGGCCACGGCAGCGTCGTCACGGCGACGATGCTCTCACGCCGGCCGCCGCGGCGAGGACCCCGGCGCACCACCCCCACCACCGGGACCATGCGCCGGCCGTGCGGCACACTCGCGGATGCCCGGACGGCGAGGCGGGTGCGCAGCGAACAGCCACCAGGCGCGGGTCAGTCGGCGGACTCCGACCCGATCAGGGCCTGGGCGAACCACTCCATCGCGGCGACGCTGCCCGAGCTCACCTGCGCGGCCGGCCAGTCATTGATGACGCCGACGAGCTCCCAATAGCGCTCGACCCGGCGGTCGGAGAACAGGGCGATCTGCTCGCCCAGCTCACGCCGGAAGTCCGCGGCGTCGTCGACACCGCGGGCGTGCGCGAACCGCGGCGCCAGCTGGTCGACGACGAGTTGCCCGTCCGGTGAGGCCGGGGCGACACCGGCGGTGTGCAGTGGCGCCACCAGCTCGGTCACGCTCTGGTAGAGCGCCACCTCGGCGGGCGATGGACCGGACGAGTCGGACGCGGCGGCGCCGGCCTCGGCCATCTGGCGCACCCGCGCACGGTAGGACGGGTCCTGTACCAGCTCGGCCAACTCGACCCAGGCGTCGACCTGGGCCGGTGTCGGGTCGTCGGGCAGGTCGACGCGGACCGAGCGCATCCGGTCGGCGAACGCGGGGTCGGTGTCGAGGCCCTCGAAGGCCGACGACCAGTAGTCGTCGATGATCTGCTGCCGCTCGGCGGCGGACAGGTGGGCCAGGCGGTTCATGAGATCCAGCTCCTCGTGGTCGTCGATCCCCAGCGCGGCCACCGCCCGCAGCACCGAACGCCGGGTCCGGAGCAACCGGATCTGCGCGTCCAGAGCCGCGGCATGCGCCGTCGCCATGTCGGCCAGCGACAGTGACCGGTCGAGGACCCGCCGGACGGTCGCGAGGTCGATGCCGAGCTCGCGGAGCGTGCGGACGAGATCCAGCCGAGCCAGGGCGACGGCGTCGTAGCGGCGGTAGCCCGCCGGGGATCGGTCGGTCGGCGGCACCAGTCCGATGTCGGCGTAGTACCTGATCGTCTTCACCGGGAGTCCGGTGCGCCGGGCCAGGTCGCCGATGCTGAGGAAGGCGCCGTCGTCGTTCACGAGAACCACCGTGGTGTCTCCAGTAACAGGAGGGTCAAGTCCACCAGGCGAGCCGTCCGGACGCCAGCCGTTGCTGCGCCGTCCCGTCGGCCAGTTCGCCGTGCGCCGCGGGGTATCGCCAATGGAACCGGAGCCCGTGGTGGACGACCGCGGGATCGTTGACCAGTCGGGCCGTGACCACGGTGGCGGCGACCTCGGCGGGCACGCCGGTGAACCGATGCCACAACTGCGTGAGGGCGTCGACCTCGCCGGCTACGATGCCCGGCGAGGCGTGGACCACCAGGCAGTTCGGTGTCGACGAGCCGAGCCGGGCCAGCCCGCGGCGACGTGGTGTGGGTCAGCTCGGGCGACGAGCCCGGTGAACAGCAGGACACCGAAGTCCTCCTGCCCGCGCAGCCCGGACATGGCAGCCGCGACGACGCCGGTCGCCACGAGGCCGAGGGCGATGAACAGCACCGCCACCGGCACCGGCACCGTGCGGAGCGGGAACCGCACTCCCGAGGACACCAGGCCGGCCACCCTGACCTGTGCCGATGGCCCGACCGGCTGGGAGCGCCGGGGCGCGTACTGCCACGCTGCGGGCACGGTCAGTGAGCACCACCGACAGCAGGACAGACGCCACCACGGCCAGGCCGAGATACTCGACGACGAACCCGGCCCAGCCGCCCAGGACGGTGCCGCGCCACTCCTCGGGCCATGGCAGACCGGTCACGACAGCATGGTCGCGGCCACCGTGCACACAACCCGCGGCGGCGGAACGGCGTCAGCCCAGGATCAGCACGTCGGCCATCACGGCGACGAACACCACCGTGAGGTAGGTGATGGAGCCGTGGAAGAGCCGCATGGCGGTCAGCCCTGCGCCGTCGGGGGTCCGCTTCGCCCGGCCGTACAGCCGGTGCGCCTCGACGAGGAACCAGACGCCGGTCAGCACGGACGCCAGCCCGAAGATCCACCCGAGCGAGGCGACCGGCCACAGCACGAACGTCGTGGCGACCATGGCCCACGAGTAGAGCAGGATCTGCAGCGCCACCGTGCGCGCCGACGCCACGACCGGCAGCATCGGCACGCCGGCCCGCGCGTAGTCGTCGCGGTAGCGCATGGCCAGCGGCCAGTAGTGCGGCGGCGTCCAGAAGAAGACGACGAGGAACAGCAGCACCGGCGGCCAGTCGAGCGACCCGGTGACGGCGGCCCAGCCGATCAGCGTCGGCACACAGCCGGCCACCCCGCCCCAGACGATGTTCTGTGACGTCCGCCGCTTGAGCAGCATGGTGTAGACGAGGACGTAGAAGAGGTTGGCCGCGATGGTCAGCGCCGCGGCCAGTGGGTTGACCCACACCAGCATGATCGCGACCGAGGCGGCCAGCAGGACCGAGGCGAACGCGAACGCCGGGTACGGGGCGACGACGGCGCGGGCGAGCGGCCGGCGCCGGGTGCGGTGCATGACGGCGTCGATGTCGCGCTCGAGCACCTGGTTGAACGCGTGCGCGCTACCGCCGGCCAGCGTGCCGGCCACCAGTGTGGCGAGGGCGAGACCCAGCGGCGGCAGCCCGCGCTCGGCGAGCACCATGGCCGGCAGGGTGGTGATGAGCAGCAGCTCGACGACGCGCAGCTTCATGAGCGACACGTAGGCGCCGACGACGGAACCCAGCCGCCCCAGCCGCGTGGGCGGCTGTGGTGTACGCCGGGTCGCCGCGGGACTCGGCTCGACGGACGTCAACGTTCACCTTCGTGTGGTCGAAGCGACAGGCGGGAGTGGGAACATCCGCCAGCATGGCCTGTTGAGTCTAACGGTGCGCCCAAACCGCCGAGCGGCCGGGCACACGTGCGGGTGACGTCGATACGCTCGACCGTGGAACGGCCGTCTCGCCGACGCCGCCATGATCACAGACGTAGGGACCCATCCGCCTGAGAGGAACGTCACGCCGGTGAACACGACACCCGAGAACAGCGCAGACTTCGAGTGGACGGAGCTCGACGACCGGGCGGTCGACACCGTGCGGCTGTTGGCCATGGACGCCGTCGAGAAGGTGGGCAACGGGCACCCGGGCACGGCGATGAGCCTGGCACCGGTCGCCTACACGCTCTACCAGCGGGTGCTGCGCCACGACCCGTCCGACCAGCACTGGCTGGGCCGCGACCGGTTCGTCCTGTCCGCGGGACACAGCAGCCTGACCCAGTACATCCAGCTGTACCTGTCCGGCTACCAGGTGACCCTGGACGACCTGAAGGCGTTCCGCACCTGGGGCTCGGCGACGCCGGGGCACCCGGAGTTCCGGCACACCAACGGCGTCGAGGTCACGACCGGCCCGCTCGGGTCCGGGTTCGGGTCGGCGGTCGGCCTGGCGTTCGCCCAGCGCCGGGTCCGCGGCCTGCTCGACCCCGACGCGCTGCCGGGCGAGAGCGTCTTCGACCACCACGTCTTCGTCATCGCCTCCGACGGCGACCTCGAGGAGGGCGTGTCGAGCGAGGCCAGCTCGCTGGCGGGCACGCAGGAGCTGGGCAACCTCGTCGTCATGTGGGACGACAACCACATCTCCATCGAGGACGACACCAACATCGCCTTCACCGAGGACACCGTCGCCCGCTACGAGGCGTACGGCTGGCACACCCAGGTGGTCGACTTCACCGCGGGCGGCGAGTACCACGAGAACCCGCAGGCCATCTACGAGGCGCTGGAGAACGCGAAGGCCGTCACCGACCGCCCGTCGTTCATCGCCGTCCGCACCATCATCGGCTGGCCGGCCCCGAACAAGCAGAACACCGGCGCCATCCACGGCTCCGCGCTGGGCGCCGACGAGGTCGCCGCCACCAAGCGGGTGCTGGGCGCCGACCCGGAGACGTCGTTCGACGTCGCCGACGAGGTCCTGGCGCACGCCCGCGAGGTCGGCGCCCGCGGCAAGCAGGCCCGCACCGAGTGGGACGAGCGCTACGCCGCGTGGCGCGAGGCCAACCCCGACCGCGCCGCCCTGCTCGACCGCCTGCGGAGCGGCGAGCTGCCCGACGGCTGGACCGACAGCCTGCCGGTCTTCGAGCCGTCGGAGAAGGGCATCGCCACCCGCGCCGCGTCGGGCAAGGTCATCAACGCGGTCGCGCCGGTGCTGCCGGAGCTGTGGGGCGGCTCGGCCGACCTCGCGGGCTCCAACAACACCACCATCGAGGGCGAGCCGAGCTTCCTGCCCGAGAAGCGCTCCTCGAAGATGTTCCCCGGCGACCCGTACGGCCGCACGCTGCACTTCGGCGTCCGCGAGTTCGCCTCGGGGCTGATCGTCAACGGCATCGCGCTCAACGGCCTCACCCGCCCGTACGCGGCGACGTTCCTGGTGTTCAGCGACTACCAGCGGGCCGCGGTCCGGCTGGCGGCGATCCAGCAGCTGCCGGTGACGTTCGTGTGGACGCACGACTCCATCGGCCTCGGCGAGGACGGCCCCACGCACCAGCCGGTCGAGCACCTGTCGGCGCTGCGGGCCATCCCGGGCCTCGACGTCATCCGTCCGGCCGACGCCAACGAGACGGCCGTCGCGTGGCGCACCGTGCTGGAGCGGAAGCACCCGGCCGGCCTGGCGCTGACGAGGCAGAACGTGCCGACCTTCGACCGCACGGTCTACGCGTCGGCCGAGGGCACGGCCCGCGGCGGCTACGTGTTCGCCGAGGCCGCCACCGACGATGGGAGTGGCACGCCGCAGGTGATCCTCATCGCCACCGGCTCGGAGCTGCAGCTGGCCGTCGAGGCCCGCGAGACGCTGCAGGCCGACGGCGTCCCCACCCGCGTCGTCTCGATGCCGTCGCAGGAGTGGTTCGAGGAGCAGGACGCCGAGTACCGCGAGTCGGTGCTGCCGGCCGCCGTGAAGGCACGCGTCTCCGTCGAGGCGGGCATCGCGATGAGCTGGTACCGCTACCTCGGCGACGCCGGCCGCGCGGTCAGCCTCGAGCACTTCGGCGCCTCGGCCGACTACCAGACCCTCTACCGCGAGTTCGGCATCACGGCGGACGCCGTGGTCGCCGCGGCCCGTGATTCCATCTCCAACGCCTGAGAGGGACATCATGAACGCAACCGATCCGCTCGGCCGGCTCTCCGCCGAAGGCGTCGCCATCTGGCTCGACGACCTCTCGCGCGACCGGCTGACCACGGGCAACCTCCAGTCGCTGATCGACGGCAGGCACGTCGTCGGCGTCACCACCAACCCGTCGATCTTCCAGGCCGCCATCACCAAGAGCAGCCTGTACGACGACGACCTCCGCCGCCACGCGGGCCAGGGCTCCGACGCCGACGCCGCCGTACGCGACCTCACGACCGACGACGTCCGCGCCGCCGCCGACCTGTTCGCGCCGGTCGCCGGGCGCAGCACCAACGGCGACGGCCGGGTCTCCATCGAGGTCGACCCGCGGCTGGCGCACGACACCGCCGCCACCATCACCCAGGCCCGCGAGCTGTGGAGCGAGGTCGACCGCCCGAACATCTACGTGAAGATCCCGGCGACGAAGGCCGGCCTGCCGGCCATCACCGCGACCATCGCGGCGGGAATCAGCGTGAACGTCACACTGATCTTCTCCATCGACCGCTACCGTGAGGTCATGGACGCCTACCAGGCGGGACTCGAGCAGCGGGTCGCCGCCGGTGAGTCGCTCGACGGCATCGCCTCGGTCGCGTCCTTCTTCGTGAGCCGGGTCGACTCCGAGATCGACAAGCGGCTGGAGTCCATCGGCTCGGACGAGGCACTGGGGCTGCGCGGGCAGTCCGCCGTCGCCAACGCCCGGCTCGCCTACGCCGCGTACGAGGACGTCATCGCCGCCGACCGCTGGCAGCGGCTGGAGGCGGCCGGCGCCCAGCGGCAGCGGCCGTTGTGGGCGTCGACGTCGACGAAGAACCCCGACTACCCCGACACCCTCTACGTCACCGAACTCGTCGCGCCCGACACCGTCAACACCATGCCCGAGGCGACCATCGAGGCCGTCGCCGACCACGGCGACATCACCGGTGACACCATCCGGCCCAACCGCGAGAACGCCTGGAACACGCTCGCCGCGGTCCGCGCCGCCGGCGTCGACCTCGACGACGTCAGCGAGGTCCTCGAGCGCGAGGGCGTGGAGAAGTTCGAGACGAGCTGGAACGACCTGCTCGAGTCCGTCAACGCCAAGCTGGAGGCCGCCAAGTGACCGCTCTGACCGTCACGACGTTCGGCGTCGACGCGGACGCCGTCGTCGACGGCCTGGTCGGCGAGAAGGTCGCGTCGCGCATCGCGGCGAAGGACGCCACGCTGTGGGGCCCGGAGGCCGAGCCCGAGGCGTCCATCCGGCTGGGCTGGACCGACCTGCACGAGACGTCGCGGCCGCTGCTGGCCGAGATCGAGGCGCTGTCGGCGCAGCTGCGGGCCGAGGGCCTCGACCGCATCGTGCTGGCCGGCATGGGCGGCTCGTCGCTCGCGCCGGAGGTCATCACCAGGTCGGCGGGGGTCGAGCTGACCGTGCTCGACACCACCGACCCGGGCGCGGTGCGCCGGGCGCTGGCCGACCGGCTCGACCGCACCGTCCTGGTCGTGTCGAGCAAGTCCGGCTCGACGGTCGAGACCGACAGCCAGCGCCGGGTGTTCGAGGCCGCCTTCACGGCGGCCGGCATCGACGCCGCCAGCCGCATCGTCGTCGTGACGGACCCGGGCTCCGGCCTCGCCGACCTGGCGGCCGAGCGGGGCTACCGCAAGGTGTTCCTCGCCGACCCCGACGTCGGCGGCCGCTACTCCGCGCTGACGGCTTTCGGCCTGGTCCCGAGCGGGCTGGCCGGCGCCGACATCGCCGCGTTGCTGGACTCCGCAAGTGCTGTCGCCGCCGTCCTCTCAGGCGACGTCCCCGACAACCCGGCGCTGCGCCTGGGCGCCGCGCTCGCCGGCGGTCACGGCGGTCACATTCCGGCCTCGGCTGAGGAGCGTACCTCGGCCGAGAGCTACGACAAGGTCGCCATCGCCGACTCCGGCTCCGGCATCGTGGGTCTGGCGGACTGGGCCGAGCAGCTCATCGCCGAGTCCACCGGCAAGCAGGGCACCGGCGTCCTGCCGATCGCCAGCGGCAGCGTCGACGACCCCGAGGTCGCCCACCCCGCCGCCGACGTCCTGCCCGCCGTCGTCGGCTCCCCCGCGCAGCCGCCCGCCAAGGGCGTCGTCGTCGCCGGTGAGCTGGGCGCGCAGTTCCTGCTCTGGGAGTACGCGACGGCCGTCGCCGGGAAGCTGCTGGGCATCAACCCGTTCGACCAGCCCGACGTCGAGAGCGCGAAGGTCGCCGCCCGCGGCCTGCTCGACGCCACGCCGGAGCCCGAGGCGCCGGCCTTCACCGACGGCGTCGTCGAGGTCCGTGGCTCGGCCGGCCTGCTCGACGGCGTCGACTCGCTCTCCGGGGCCGTCGACGCCCTGCTCGGGCGGCTGGCGCCCAACGGCTACCTCGCCGTCATGGCCTACCTCGACCGCGAGGGCGCCGACGCCGAGCTCGCCGACGTCCGCGTCCCGCTCGAGCGGCGCACCGAGCGGCCCGTCACCTTCGGCTGGGGCCCGCGGTTCCTGCACTCCACCGGGCAGTACCACAAGGGCGGCCCGGCGCAGGGCGTGTACCTGCAGGTCACCGGCGCGCCGGCGGAGGACCTCGAGATCCCGGAGCGGCCGTTCACGTTCGGGCAGCTGATCGCCGCCCAGGCCACCGGCGACGCCCAGGTGCTGGCCGACCACGACCGTCCGGTGCTCCGGCTGCACCTGACCGACCGCAAGGCAGGCATCGAGACCCTGAGGGGCATCCTGAGGTGAACGTCCAGAACCCGCTGCGCGACAAACGCGACAAGCGGCTGCCCCGCATCGCCGGCCCGTCCGGCCTGGTGATCTTCGGGGTCACCGGTGACCTCGCGCGCAAGAAGCTGATGCCGGCGGTGTACGACCTCGCCAACCGCGGCCTGCTGCCGCCCGGTTTCTCGCTGGTCGGCTTCGCCCGGCGCGACTGGGCGACCCAGGACTTCGGCAAGATCGTGCACGACGCCGTCAAGCAGCACGCGCGCACCCCGTTCCGGGAGGCGACCTGGCGGCAGCTCGCGCAGGGGTTCCGGTTCGTCCCGGGCGACTTCTCCGACGACGACGCGTTCGACCGGCTGGCCGAGACCGTCCACGAGCTGGACGACCAGCAGGGCACCGGCGGCAACTACGCGTTCTACCTGTCGATCCCGCCGTCGTTCTTCGACATCGTCAGCAAGCAGCTGGACCGCTCCGGGCTGGCTCACCCCGACGGCCCGGAGCAGTGGCGGCGGGTGATCATCGAGAAGCCGTTCGGGCACGACCTCGAGAGCGCCCGCCAGCTCAACGCGACCGTCGAGAACATCTTCCCGCCCGACGCGATCTTCCGCATCGACCACTACCTGGGCAAGGAGACGGTCCAGAACATCCTGGCGCTGCGCTTCGCCAACCAGTTGTTCGAGCCGATCTGGAACGCCCACTACGTCGACCACGTGCAGATCACCATGGCCGAGGACATCGGCATCGAGGGCCGGGCCGGCTACTACGACGGCATCGGCGCGGCCCGCGACGTCATCCAGAACCACCTGCTGCAACTGCTGGCGCTGGTGGCCATGGAGGAGCCGGTGTCGTTCAACGCGTCGGACCTGCGCGCCGAGAAGGAGAAGGTGCTCTCGGCGGTGCGGCTCCCCGACGACCTCAGCGAGCACACGGCGCGCGGGCAGTACGCGGCGGGCTGGGCCGGCGGCGTCAAGGTGAAGGGCTTCCTCGAGGAGGACGGCATCCCGCCGGAGTCCACCACGGAGACCTACGCCGCCGTCCGCCTCGACATCGACACCCGCCGCTGGGCGGGCGTGCCGTTCTACCTGCGCACCGGCAAGCGGCTCGGGCGCCGCGTCACCGAGGTGGCCATCGTGTTCAAGCGGGCGCCGCACCTTCCGTTCGAGTCCACCGCCACCGAGGAGCTGGGCCAGAACGCGCTGGTCATCCGGGTGCAGCCGGACGAAGGCACCACCATCCGGTTCGGGTCGAAGGTGCCGGGCACGGCCATGGAGGTGCGCGACGTCACCATGGACTTCGGCTACGGCGGCTCGTTCACCGAGGAGAGCCCGGAGGCGTACGAGCGACTCATCCTCGACGTCCTGCTCGGCGACCCGCCGCTGTTCCCGCGGCACGAAGAGGTGGAGCTGTCCTGGAAGATCCTCGACCCGATCGAGGACTTCTGGGCCCAGAGCTCCGTGCGGCCCGAGCAGTATCCCCCGGGCGACTGGGGCCCCGCATCAGCCGACGAGATGCTGGCCCGCGACGGCCGCAGCTGGAGGCGTCCATGATCATCGACATTCCCTCCACCACCGCGGCCGACGTCGGCAAGCGCCTGGTCGACCTACGCGAGAAGCACGGCGCCGTCGCGCTGGGCCGCGTCCTGACGCTGGTCATCGTCACCGAGGAGGCCAACGCCGAGGACGCCATCGAGTCGGCGAACCAGGCCAGCCACGAGCACCCGTGCCGCATCATCACCGTCATCCGCGGCACGTCGCGCGGGTCGGCACGGCTGGACGCGCAGATCCGGGTCGGCGGCGACGCCGGCGCCAGCGAGGTGGTCGTGCTGCGGCTGTTCGGGCCGCTCACCGGGCACGCGGAGTCCGTCGTGATCCCGTTGCTGCTGCCCGACAACCCGGTGGTCGCCTGGTGGCCGGCCGAGTCGCCCGCGGTGCCCGCCGACGACCCCGTCGGGCGGCTGGCGCAGCGGCGCATCACCGACGCCGCGGCGTGCAAGCGGCCGAGCGCCGCCCTGCAGGAACGGGCCGAGAGCTACCAGCCGGGCGACACCGACCTCGCGTGGACCCGGCTCACGCTGTGGCGGGCGCTGCTGGCGGCGGCCCTCGACCAACCGCCGCACGAGGAGATCATGGCGGCGCGGGTGGTGGGCGGGCCCGACAACCCGAGCGCCGACCTGCTGGCCGGGTGGCTGGCGCACACGCTGCGGGTCCCGGTCACGCGGACCAAGGCGACCGGCGTCGACGGCCTGCTCAGTGTGCGGCTGGACCGCCCGTCCGGCGCCATCGGCATCGAGCGGCCCGACGAGGAGGTCGCGACGCTGACCGTCCCCGGCCGGGCCGACCGCCGCGTCGCCCTCCCCCGTCGCTCCGCCGGCGACTCCCTGGCCGAGGAGCTGCGCCGCCTCGACCCCGACGACGTCTACGCCGAGGTCATCCAGGAAGGGCTCGAGGAGCTGCACGAGACCGGCAAGATCACCCGGACCAAGGCGAAGGCCAGGCGATGACCACACCCACGATCGTGATCCACCGCGACGCCGAGGTGCTCGTGCAGGCGGTGGCGGCCCGGCTCATCACCCGTCTGGTCGACGCCCAGGCCGCCCACGGCGACGCGTCGGTGGTGCTCACCGGCGGGACGGCGGGCATCGCGACGCTGCGGGCCGTGGCGGCCTCGCCGGCCCGCTCCGCCGTCGACTGGGCAGCGCTGTCCGTCTGGTGGGGCGACGAGCGGTTCCTGCCGTCCGGCGACCCCGAGCGCAACGAGACGCAGGCCCGCGCGGCGCTGCTGGACCACGTGCCGGTCGACCCGGCGCGGGTGTTCGCCATGCCGGCGGCGTCGGGCGATCTCACCCCGGAGGACGCGGCGGCGCGGTACGCGGACGTGCTGGCCGACGAGACGGAGAAGCGGCTGCACTCCGGCGCGCCGGCGTTCGACGTCCTGCTGCTCGGCGTCGGGCCGGACGGCCACGTCGCGTCGCTGTTCCCCGAGCACCCTGGCCTGCACGACGACCGCACGGTGGTCGGCGTGCGTGGCGCGCCCAAGCCGCCGCCCGAGCGGGTCAGCCTGAGCCTGCCGGTCATCCGGTCGGCCGACGAGGTGTGGCTGGTCGTGGCCGGTGCCGACAAGGCGACGGCCGTCCGGCTGGCGCTCGGCGGGTCCGGGCCGGTGCAGATCCCGGCGGCCGGCGCCCAGGGCCGGCGGGCGACGCGGTGGCTGCTCGACCGCGCCGCCGCGGCCGAGCTCCCGCCCGGACTGGACCGGCTGGCGTCGCCCTGAGATCGCCCTACATCGGGACAGATGTGACACAACGGCGAAGGCTTGCCTATCCTTCCCCGCGTGGCGTCGATGAAGGCGAAGAAGAAGTGCTGCCGCGACCGGCCGCGGTGCAAGGTGTGCCCGGTCGTGCTCAAGCGGCTGGCCGATGCGGGGTTGCTGGAGCGCGAGAGCAAGCGCCGCTACTCCTTCGACGCCAAACCCCCGAAGGCCGCCGTCGCCGCCGCCCGCACCGTCTGACGCCGACCCCGCCTGGAATGATCACGTTCAGTTGGCGTGTTCACGCTCACCCAGGCATGCATGCCTGGTGAAGCGAGTACACGCCGGCCCGACGCCGAACACAGGACTTCTCCCGCTTACCCAGGCATGCATTCCTGGGTGAGCGGGAGTAACCCCACTGAACGTGATCATTCCGGGGCGGGCGCGCGGAGGAAGGCGGCCACGTCGGGGTGCTGGAAGAAGTCGGCCCAGCCGGCGGCGTCGAGGTGGAAGCGGTCGTCCTGGGCCGAGACGTCCGCACCGCGCGAGACCAGCAGCTTCACGACGTCCAGTGCGCCGGCCCCGGCGGCGTAGTGCAGCGCCCCGTCGACCGGCGCGCCGGCCGCCGCCAGCGCCCGCACCACGTCCCAATGGTGCAGTCCGGCCGCCTCGGCCGTCAGCGTCGCACGCACGGCCGGCGCACCGGCACCGAGCGCGGCCGCCACGCCGGCCGCGTCTCCACGCAGCGCCGCCGCCACGACGTCGTCCCGCAAGTCCGCCTCGGCGCGGTACAGGTCGCGCAGCAGGCAGATCTCCGCGCCGTGCGCCATCACCTCGCGATTCACGTGCAGCACGAGCTTGGCCATCGAGTCCTCGGCGTACGGCCCGCCACGCGGCCCGAGCGGGCGCAGCATCGCCTCGTCGTCCAAGGCCGCGACGCCGGAGCGCCACAGCTCGTACGCCTCGTCCAGCAGCGTCAGCGCCCCCTCCGCGGTCGCCGGCAGCGGCTCCGGCCAGTGCCGCGCGTCGTACATGTCGGCGTCGGCCGCGGCCGGGTCGAAGAACGCCCGCGCGCGCTTGCCGAGCACGTCGCGGCCGACGTGCATGGCGCGCCAGGCGATCGTCGTGACGGGCGGAAGCGGCGGCTCCGGCTGGACGGACTCCAGGTCCAGCGCGCCGCCCTCGCCCACCGGGCGCAGGCTCCACGCCCCGTCGACCGGCTCCCACCGGTACTCGTCGTCGGTCAGGCCGGCCAGGCGCGGCCGGAAATGGACAGTCCAGTAGAACTCGAGCTGGTCGAGCAGGTCCGTGCTCCACGTCATGCAGACCACGGTAGGACCCAAATAGGACACCGTCTGTCATATAAAGGAAGACATGCGCGCCGAACGCCTCGTCCAGATCGTCCTGCTACTGCAGACGCACGGCCGGCTGACGGCGGGCGAGCTGGCTCGGCGGCTGGAAGTGTCGGCCCGGACGGTGCAGCGCGACCTCGACTCCCTCAGCGGGGCCGGCTTCCCCGTCTACGCCGACCGCGGCCGGTCCGGCGGCTGGTCGCTCGCCGCCGACTACCGGACCCGGCTGACCGGCCTCTCCCCCGCCGAGACCGCCGCGCTGTTCGTCGCGTCGACGGCGCACGTCCTCGCCGATCTCGGGCTGGACGCCGCCGCGGGGACGGCCGAAGCCAAGCTGCTCGCGACGGTGCCCTCGCACGCGCGGCGGCAGGCCGATCTCGCCCGGGAACGCGTGCTCGTCGACCACGCCGACTGGATGGACACCCGCGAGCCGTCACCGTGGCTGCCGGTGCTGCAGCAGGCGGTCTGGGACGACACCCGCGTCCGCCTCACCTACGGCAGCGCGCCGGACGCCGTCGACGTCGAGCCGCTGGGGCTGGTCGCGAAGAAGCGGTCGTGGTACCTCGTCGCCCGCAAGGCGACCGGGGAGTTCCGCACCTACCGGGCCGACCGCATCGTCCACGCCGACGCCACCGACGAGCGGTTCGACCGGCCGGACGACTTCGATCTCACCGAGCACTGGCGGCGCGGCAGCGACCGCTACTTCGCCGAGCTGCGCCGCTACCCGGTCCGGCTACGGGTCCGCGGCTACGCCGCCGTGCGGCTGCGCTGGGCCCGCAACGCCGTCGTCGACACCGAGTCGGCGCCTGACGAGGACGGCTGGTCGGAGGTCGCGATGACCTTCGAATCGGCCCACGAGACCCGGATCCACCTGCTCGGGCTGGCCGGCGACGTGGTGGTGCTGGAGCCCGTGGAGCTACGTGAGGCCATGCGCCACGCCGCCCAGCAGTTCCTGGACCAGAACGGCTAGAGCGAGCGGCGCTTGCGCAGCGCCTGAAGCGCCTCTTCGAGGATGGCCGCGCCGTCCTCGTCGCTGCGCCGCTCCTTCACGTACGCGAGGTGCGTCTTGTACGGCTCGGTGCGCGGCGCCGCCGGCGGGTGATCGGGGTCCTGGCTGGCCGGAAGCCCGCAGCGGATGCAGTCCCAGGACTCCGGGATGACAGCCTCGGCGGCGAAGCTGGGCGAACTCTCATGCCCGTGCTCGCAGTAGTACGTGACCCTGCGGCGTGGTGCGGAATCGCCGCGTTCTGCCTCGCCCATGGGCCCGGCGCCCACCCGACTGCCACGGATCGCGTTGCCTCCGACCACGGTGCGTCCTCTCTGACGGTTCTAGCTGGCGTTCAGCAGGCCGAGCGCGACGATGGCGGCGCCCCAGACGAGACCCAGGGCGATCGTGAGCCGGTCGAGGTTGCGCTCGGCGACCGAGGAGCCGCCCAGCGAGGTGGACACGCCACCGCCGAACATGTCGGACAGGCCGCCACCCTTGCCCTTGTGCATGAGCACCAGCAGGATCAGCAACGCGCTGGTGATGACCAGCAGGATCGAGAATGCCAGTTCCACGGTGGTGTGCCTTCGTCCTTCCGGATCGGCCGGCCGGCAGAGCGCCGGTCGCACGGTCCAAGACTACGCGTTCGAGCCCGTCGTGCCGAATGGTACCCGCTCGCTGGGAATGATCATGTCCCCGCCCCCGGCCGATGAGACGGGCCGGACGACGGGGACACGAATGTGCTGGTGCTCAGGGGTTGCGGTGGTACCGGGCGATCAGCGCGAACTCGTCGGCGTTGATGCTCGCACCGCCCACCAGGGCGCCGTCGACGTCGGGCTGCTCCATGATCGGCTTGACGTTCGCCGCCTTCACCGAGCCGCCGTAGAGGATGCGGATGCCCGCGGCGACCTCGGCGCCGTACAGCTTGGCCAGCCGCTCGCGGATGGCCGCGGCCAGCTCCTGGGCGTCGTCGGGCGTCGCGACCTCGCCGGTGCCGATGGCCCAGACCGGCTCGTACGCGACGACGATCTTGGCGGCCTGCTCGGCGGGCAGACCGTCGAGCGCGCCGTCGAGCTGCGCCAGCGTGTGCTCGACGTGCCGGTTCTCCTGCCGGACCTCCAGCGGCTCGCCGACGCACAGGATCGGCGTGAGCTCGTGCTGGTACGCCGCCTTGATCTTGGCGCCGACCAGCTCGTCGGTCTCGCCGTGGTACTCGCGCCGCTCGGAGTGGCCGACGACGACGTACGTGCAGCCCAGCTTCGCCAGCATGGCCCCGGAGATCTCGCCCGTGTAGGCGCCGGAGGCGTGCTGGGAGAGGTCCTGCGCGCCGTACGCGATGTTGTAGCGGTCGGCGTCGATCAGCGTCTGCACCGATCGGATGTCGGTGAACGGCGGCAGCACCGCCACCTCGACCTTCTCGAGGTCATCGTCGTTGAGTGAGAAGGCGAGCTTCTGCACCAGCGCGATGGCCTCGAGGTGGTTGAGGTTCATCTTCCAGTTGCCGGCCATGAACGGCCGGCGGGTGGTCTGTGCCACGTCAGTCCTCCAACACGGTGAGGCCGGGAAGCTCCTTGCCCTCGAGCAGTTCCAGCGAGGCCCCGCCGCCGGTCGAGATGTGCGTGAACGCGCCCTCGTCGAGGCCCAGCTGTCGGACCGCGGCCGCGGAGTCGCCACCGCCGACGACGCTGGTGCCGCCGACCAGCGAAGATATGGCGACCGCGACCTCTCGCGTGCCCTCGGCGAACGGGGCCAGCTCGAACACGCCCATCGGGCCGTTCCAGACCACCGTCTTCGCGTCGACCAGCTTGCCGCGGAACAGCTCGATGGTGGCCGGGCCGATGTCGAGGCCCTTCTGGTCGGCCGGGATGGCCGCCGCCTGCACCACGGACGTGGCGGCGTCGGCGCTGATGTCGGCCGCGACGACGACGTCGACCGGCAGCACCAGCTCGACGCCGCGGTCAGCCGCGCGCGACAGGTACTCGCGGACGGTGTCGAGCTGCTCCTCCTCGAGCAGCGAGCCGCCGACCTCGTAGCCCTGGGCCTTGAGGAACGTGAACGCCATGCCGCCGCCGATGAGCAGGCGGTCGACCTTCTCGAGCAGGTTGTCGATGACGCCCAGCTTGTCCGAGACCTTCGAGCCGCCCAGCACGACGACGTACGGACGCTCGGGGTCGTCGAGGACCTTCGCGAACGCCCGCACCTCGGCCTGGACCAGCAGCCCGGCCGCGTGCGGCAGCGCCTTGGCGAGGTCGTAGACACTGGCCTGCTTGCGGTGCACGACGCCGAAGCCGTCGGACACGAACACGTCGCCCAGCTCGGCCAGCTCGGCCGCGAACGCGCCGCGCTCGGCGTCGTCCTTGCTGGTCTCGCGCGCGTCGAAACGCAGGTTCTCGAGCAGTGCGACGTCGCCGTCGGCCAGCGCGGCGACCGTCTTCTGCGCGTTCTCACCGACGGTGTCGGTGGCGAACGCGACCTCGGCGCCGAGCAGCTCGGACAGCCGCTTCGCCACCGGCGCCAGCGAGTACTTCGCGTCGGGTGCGCCCTTCGGGCGGCCCAGGTGCGCCATGACGACGACCCGGGCACCCGCCGCGGTCAGCTGCTGGATGGTCGGCACCGACGCCCGCACCCGGCCGTCGTCCGTGATCACGGACTCGCCGGCCTCGCCTTCCAACGGCACGTTGAGGTCGGAGCGCAGGAGGACCCGCTGACCGCGCAGGTCCCCCAGCTCGTCGATTCCCCTCATCACGCTCAGAGCGAGGCGCCGACGAAGCGGACCAGGTCGACCAGACGGTTGGAGTAGCCCCACTCGTTGTCGTACCAGCCCACGACCTTGACCTGGTCGCCGATGACGCGGGTCAGGCCGGAGTCGAAGATGCACGAGGCGGGGTCGGTGACGATGTCGGAGGAGACGATCTCGTCCTCGGTGTAGCGCAGGTAGCCGGCCAGCGCGCCCTCGGCGGCCGCCTTGTACGCGGCGTTGACCTCGTCGACGGTGACCTCGCGCGACAGCGTGACGGTGAGGTCGGTGGCCGAGCCGGTGGGCGTGGGCACCCGCAGGGCGAAGCCGTCGAGCTTGCCCTTGAGCTCCGGCAGCACGAGGCCGATGGCCTTGGCCGCACCGGTGCTGGTGGGGACGATGTTCAGCGCGGCGGCACGAGCGCGGCGCAGGTCCTTGTGCGGGCCGTCCTGCAGGTTCTGGTCGGCGGTGTAGGCGTGCACCGTGGTCATGAGACCGCGCTCGATGCCGAACGCGTCGTTGATGACCTTGGCCAGCGGCGCCAGGCAGTTGGTGGTGCAGGAGGCGTTGGAGATGATCGAGTGAGCGGCCGGGTCGTAGGTGTCCTCGTTGGCACCCAGGACGACGGTGACGTCCTCGTTCTTCGCCGGGGCGGAGATGATGACCTTCTGCGCGCCGCCGTCGATGTGCGCCTTCGCCTTGGTGGCGTCGGTGAAGAACCCGGTGGACTCGACGACGATGTCGGCGCCGAGCTCCTTCCACGGCAGCTGGGCCGGGTCGCGCTCGGACAGCACCTTGAACGACTGGCCGCCGGCGCTGATGGTGTCGCCGTCGTGGCTGACGTCGGCGAGCGTGCCGAGGATGGAGTCGTACTTCAGCAGGTGCGCGAGGGACTTGGTGTCGGTGAGGTCGTTGGCGCCGACGATCTCGATGTCGCCGCCGCCCTGAGCGAAGACCGCGCGGGCGAAGTTGCGCCCGATCCGGCCGAATCCGTTGATGCCAACACGAACGGTCATCAGGAGATGCTCCTTCACGGTTCAGGGTGATCAAGGACGGTCGTCCACCCCGTCGTGGTGACCCAGACGAAACATTAGGGCATCACTACCGGAAACGTTGAGTGGCCCGTCATCCGCATGCTAGTACCCTCCTCGGCCCTCGGAGCGGCACCCGCTACCATCGGCCCGTCCACGCGGCCGGCAGGGGGATCAACGGGTGACCATCTATCTCGTCCTGGGCTTCGCCGGGCTCGCTTTCCTGCTGGTGTCACTACTGGCCGGCGAGTTCCTGGACGGGGTCCTCCACATCGGCGGCGACTGGTTCTCCAGCGCCGCCGCGGCCGCATTCGTGTCCGCGTTCGGCTTCTGCGCCTCACTGGCGCAGTCCGCCGACCTCGGCACGGCCGCGACGCTCGGGCTCGGCGTGGCCGCCGGCGCGCTCGTCGCGGCGCTCACCGCCTGGCTGACCAGGCTGCTCAAGGACGGCGCCACCGACCAGACTCCGCGCACCACCGACATCATCGGCTACGACGGCGTCGTGGTCTCGACCATCCCGGAGGCGGGGTTCGGGGTGGTCAGTATCAGCGTCGGCGGGCATCTCACCCGGCTGAACGCGCGCGCCGTCGAGGCGATCGAGAGCGGCGCCCCGGTCACCGTCGTCGGCGTCCTGTCACCCACCGCTGTGTCCGTCGCCCGCCTGTAGCGGGCTCCGCCAACGGGGAGATCCACATATGAGTGAAACGACCATCACCGTCATCGGACTCATCGTCCTTCTTGTTCTGATCGTCCTGCTCATCACCAGCCGCTACAAGGTGGCCGGGCCGAACGAGGCCTACATCGTCACCGGACGCCGCGGCAAAGCCGTCCGCAATCCCGAGACCGGCATCATCTCCACCGACCTGTCCGGCCAGCGCGTCGTGATGGGCGGCGGCACGTTCGTCATCCCGTTCGTCCAGAAGCTGCACATCCTCGACCTCTCCAGCCGCCGGCTGTCGGTGCAGATCCGCGGCGCCGTGTCCGGCCAGGGCGTCAAGCTCAACGTCGAAGGCGTCGCCATCGTCAAGGTCGGCGGCAACGAGGACCAGATCCGCGCCGCCGCGCAGCGCTTCCTCACGCAGCAGGAGGAGGTCGAGACGTTCACGCAGGAGGTCCTGGCCGGTGCGCTCCGGTCGATCGTCGGCGGGCTGAGCGTCGAGCAGATCATCCGCGACCGCGCCGCGTTCGCCCAGCGCGTCGCCGACGAGTCCGAGAACTCCCTCACAGGCCAGGGCCTGGTGCTGGACACCTTCCAGATCCAGGACATCACCGACGACGGCAGCTACCTGTCCGACCTGGGCCGCCCCGAGGCCGCCCGGATCGGGCAGGAGGCGGCCATCGCCGAGGCCAACGCGCGGCAGGCTGCCGAGCAGGCGCGCATCCTGGCCGAGGAGGAGATCGCCGTCGCCCAGCGCGGGCTGGCGCTGCGGCAGGCCGAGATCAAGGCCGAGACCGACGCCGCGTCGGCGCGGGCGGCCGCCTCCGGCCCGCTCGCCCAGGCCGACCAGGACCAGGCGATCCTCGCCGAGCAGGAGAAGGTCGCCGTCCGCCAGGCCGCGCTCACGGAGCGGCAGCTGGACACCCAGGTGCGCAAGCCCGCCGACGCCGAGCGGTACCGCGTCGAGCAGGAGGCCGAGGGCAAGCGGAACTCCGACATCGCCGAGGCCGAGGCGCGCAAGGCGGCCGCCATCGCCGCCGCCGAGGGCCGCGCCGAGGAGGCCCGGCTGGTCGGTGAGTCGGAGAAGGCCCGCCGCGCGGCGCTGGCCGAGGCGGAGGCGATCGAGGGCGCCAAGCGCGGTGAGGCCGAGAAGGCCCGCCGCGTCGCCGAGGCCGAGGCCGTCCGCGCCGAGGGCGACGCCGAGGCGTCGGCCATCCTCGCCCGCGGTCACGCCGAGGCGGAGGCGATGGACAAGCGCGCCGAGGCGTTCGCGCACTACAACGAGGCGGCGGTGCTCCAGATGCTGGTGGAGGTGCTGCCGACCATCGCCCGCGAGGTGTCCGCGCCGATCGGCGCGATCGACAAGCTGACGGTGGTGTCGACCGACGGTGTGAGCTCGCTGCCCCGGCAGGTCACCGACAACGTCGTCCAGACGCTGGAGATGCTGAAGAACGCGACCGGCCTCGACCTCGACGAGCTGATCAAGAGCGCCGCGTCGGGCGCGGTGGGCCGGCTCGGCGGCTCGAACGGCTCGTCCGACGGCGCCGCGCCGGACGGCGTGCCGGTGCCGCGGCCCTGACGCTCACCACCAGGCGATCGCCGTCGTGGTCCCGGGCCTGACCTCGGTCAGGCCGCCGTCGCGGACCACGACGGCGACGCGGTCCAGCGCCGTCGCCCACTCCCGCGGCGGCACCGGGACGAGCCGGACCGGGCAGCCGGCCGCCGTCCACTCGCGCCGCCGGCTCGGCGGCATCGCGTGCCAGGCGAGCTGGGCGGCGTGCCCGGCCTGGGCGGCGGCCTTGCCCGCCGTCATCGCCACCGCGGGGTTCAGGGCCACGGCGAGCGCGGCGGGCTCGGCGTCGAGCGGCTCGCCCTCGGCGTCGCGCACCTCGGTGCCGCCGACCTGCAGCCTGCGCACCTCGTCGGGCAGCTCGCCGACCGGGCCGGGCAGCAGCGCCCGCACGCCGGCGCCGCCATGCGTCACCCCGACGCCGGGAAGCTCCCGCACCCGCTGCCAGTGGATGCCGCGGGCGCGGCGGACCACCTTGCGGATCCAGCCGTCCTCGTACTGACGGACCGCGGCCGCCCACTCAGGGTCGGCGTCGTCGGCGTACCCGGCGTCGACCAGCCGGGCGACCGCCGACGCGACCGCCTCCAGCAACGCCCGCCGGGTGGGCGGGTCGCCCTCCGCCGAACCGGGCCTGGGCAGGTGGACGACGATCTGCATCGCCCACGCGTCCGGCCCGGCCGGCGGGCCGGCCTCGGGTGTGTCTCCCGGGTCCATGGACTACCGCGCGACGCCCAGGCGGCGCCTCGCGGCGTTCTCGTCAGTCGCCATAGGCACCGCTATGACTCCTTCCTCGGCCTTGCGAGGCATCGACCTGGACGCCGCTCGCAACGGCCGAGACCCGAGAGACACAGCCGGTCACGGGGCGAGCATGTCCGGTGTGAGGCTGGCCTCGGTGTCGGGGATGCCTTCGTCGGCGGCCTTGCGGTCGGCCATGGCGAGCAGCCGGCGGATGCGGCCGGCCACGGCGTCCTTCGTCATCGGCGGGTCGGACAGCTGGCCCAGCTCTTCGAGGCTGGCCTGCTTGTTCTCCAGCCGCATGACGCCGGCCTGACGCAGGTGGTCGGGAACGTCCTCGCCCAGGATCTCCAGCGCCCGCTCGACCCGCGCACCCGCGGCGACGGCGGCCCGCGCCGACCGGCGCAGGTTGGCGTCGTCGAAGTTGGCCAGCCGGTTCGCCGTGGCCCGGACCTCGCGGCGCATGCGCCGCTCCTCCCACGCCAGCACGCTGTCGTGCGCGCCCAGCCGGGTCAGCAGCGCGCCGATGGCGTCGCCGTCGCGCACCACCACGCGGTCGGTCCCCCGGACGTCGCGCGCCTTGGCCGAGATGTCCAGCCGCCGGGCCGCGCCGACCAGCGCGAGCGCCGCCTCGGGCCCCGGGCAGGTGACCTCCAGCGCCGACGACCGTCCCGGCTCGGTCAGCGAGCCGTGCGCGAGGAACGCGCCCCGCCACGCCGCCTCGGCGTCGTGGTCGGCGCCGTTCACCACCTGCGGCGGCAGCCCGCGGACCGGCCGCCCGCTGCCGTCGATCAGCCCCGTCTGCCGCGCCAGCCGCTCGCCGTCGCGCACCACGCGCACGACGTAGCGACTCCCCTTGCGCAGCCCACCGGCCGCGACCATCGCGAGGTCGCTGTCGTGGCCGAACACCTCCGCTATGTCACGTCGCAGCCTGCGGGCCGCGACCCCCGTATCCAACTCGGCCTCGATGACGATCTTCCCACTGACGATGTGCAGGCCGCCGGCAAAGCGCAGCAGCGACGACACCTCAGCCTTACGGCAGCACGTCCTGGTCACCTCGAGGCGAGCCAGCTCGTCCTTCACGGATGCTGTCATCGCCATGCCGTGATCCTGCCACACCGGAGGGCCCGTCCGGTCACGGTCACTGCATGCCGGACGGGGCCGTTCCCCTGCGCCGGGGAGGTGGGGCGACTGGTCCCTTCCTCGGATGGGGAGCACCTCACTCGCGTAGGAACCAGACGGTGGCCGGATCGGTGCCGGGTGTGGTCCTGCGGCGGGTGAGGTGTACTCGTGGCGGGTGAGGTCACCGTCATGCTCGTGAAGACCGGGGGCCCGGCGACGGCCGCGAACATCGAGGTGCCCGCTCTTCCTCCGTCCCCCTGATGGCTGCCCGTTCTTGGCCAGCAGGGGACGGCCGGCTGTCGCACCCAGCCAACCCGACCGACGGGCGCGCTTCGGCGTCAGGGGCCGACGACGAGCGCCTGGGCGTAGGTGCGGCCCAGCCGGGCGGGGTCGTGCTGGGCGCTGCCGTCGCTGCGGGCGACGTCGGCGACGACCAGTTCGGCGCCCATCTCGCCCGCGATGCGCCGCAGCAGTTTCTCGTCGGCGCAGGAGCGCCGCTCGGCGATGACGAGGTCGAGGCGCAGGTCCGGCGCGTACGCCCCGAGCACCTCCAGGTGCATCTCCGGGGTGAAGCCGGTGGTCTCGCCGCCCTCCTCGGACAGATTCAACGTCACCGCGCGCCGCGCGGACGTCGTGACCAGCGCGTCGCGGATCTCGGGGACGAGCAGGTGCGGGACGACACTGCTGAACCAGGAGCCGGGGCCGAGCACCACCCAGTCGGCGTCGGCGATCGCGTCGAGCGCCTCGGGACAGGCCGGCGGGTTCTCGGGGACCAGGCCGACCGCGACGATGTCGCCGTCGGTGGTGGCCACCTCGTGCTGCCCGCTGACGGTGAAGATCTCGCGCGGCGCGCCGGGCCCCGCGGCCGGGCGGCCGACCAGCGCCTCGATCGTCAGCGGGACGAGCGCCATCGGCAGCACGCGGCCCTGGGCTCCGAGCAGCCGGCCGACCCAGTCCAGGCCCTCGACGTGGCCGCCGAGCAGCTCCCACAGCGCGACGATGAGCAGGTTGCCGGCCGCGTGGTTGTGCAGCTCTCCCCCGCTGAGGAACCGGTGCTGCAGCACCCGCGCCCAGGTGCGGCCCCAGTCGTCGTCGCCGCACAGGGCGGCGAGCGCCATGCGCAGGTCGCCGGGCGGCAGCACGCCCAGCTCCTCGCGCAGCCGTCCGCTGGAGCCGCCGTCATCGGCGACGGTGACGACGGCGGTCAGCCGCCCCGCCATGCGACGCAGCGCCGACAGCGACGCCGCCAATCCGTGCCCGCCGCCGAGGGCGACCACCTTCGGGCCGGCGAGCCGGCCGCGGGCCGCTTCGCCCGCCTTGCTGGTGAGTGTTCCGGTCATTCCCGTCCGAGATCGCGATGGACCACGAGGGTCTCGATGCCCTGTTTACGCAGCCGCTGCGCGAGCGCCTCGCTCATCGCGACGCTGCGGTGCTTGCCTCCGGTGCAGCCGATGCCGATGGTGACGAACCGCTTGCCCTCACGCAGGTACCCGGGCGCCACCATGGCGACCAGCTCGCTGTAGTGCTCGAGGAAGTCCTCGGCCCCCGGCTGCGTCAGGACGTAGTCGCTGACCTCGGCGTCCGTGCCGTTCTGCGGCCGCAGGTGCGGCACCCAGTGCGGGTTCGGCAGGAACCGCATGTCGGCGACAAGATCAGCGTCCACCGGCAGACCGTACTTGAATCCGAACGAGATGACGATGGCCCGCAGCCCGGTGATCTCGGGCGCCGAGAACGCCGACCGCACCCGGCCGGCCAGCTCGTGCGGATTGAGCAGCGAGGTGTCGATGACGACGTCGGCGGCGACCCGCAGCGACGCCAGCTCTTCACGCTCGCGCTCGATGGCCTCGAGGATGCGGCCGCCGCCCTGCAGCGGATGCGGCCGCCGCGCGGACTCGAACCGGCGCACCAGCGCCTCGTTGCCGGCCTCGAGGAACAGCACCGTCGGGCGGTAGCCCTGCTCGGTGAGGCGGTCGAGTGCGCCCCGCAGCTCGCCGAAGAACACGCCGCCTCTGACATCGGCGACGACGGCGACGCGGCGCAGGTCGGTGCGCTGGGTGACGGTGGTGACGAGGTCCATCAGCAGCGACGGCGGCAGGTTGTCGACGACGAACCAGCCGATGTCGTCGAGTGCCGCGGTGGCCGCCGTCTTCCCGGCGCCGGACATGCCGGTGACGAGAAGCAGGTCGAGCTTCTCCGAGGCCTCGGGTCGGGCCTGGTCGTTCATGGTGCGATCCCCTTGTGCGGTGCGGCGGTGGATGTTCTCTTGTGGGAGCGCGTCCGGAGAGCGACCGCGACCATGGCTGGTCACGGATCGAGGATCTCGCCGGTTGCGGTGTTGACGGCCGGGGCGGCCGGGCGCTCCGCCAGCGCATCGACCACCGCCTGCGCCGTCGCAGGACCGAAGCCGGGGACCTCCGCGATCTGCTCCATGGTCGCAGCTCGGAGCCGTTTCAGCGACCCGAACGTGGTCATGAGCGTCTTGCGACGCGTGGGGCCCAGCCCGGGCACGCCGTCGAGCAGGCTGTCGACCATGGACGTGGATCGGCGCTGCCGGTGGAACGTGATGGCGAACCGGTGCGCTTCGTCGCGGACCCGCTGCAGCAGATAGAGGCCCTCGCTGGTGCGCGGCAGGATGATCGGGTGGTCGGAGTCGGGCGGCCACACCTCCTCCAGCCGCTTGGCCAGGCCGACGACGGGGATGTCGCTGACGCCCGCCTCGTCCATGGCCTGCCGGGCGGCGTTGACCTGCGGCTGGCCGCCGTCGACGACCACCAGGCCGGGCGCGTAGGAGAACTTGCGCGGCCGGCCGGTCTCGGGGTCGATGCCGGGACGCAGCTCGGGCGCGGCGGCCGCGCCGTCAGGCGCGGCCTCGCCGTCAGGCGCGGCCTCGTCCTGGTCGGCCTGGTGCGACTCGCGCAGCCGGCGGAACCGGCGGGTCAGCACCTCCCGGATGGAGGCGACGTCGTCCGTGCCGCCCTGCTCGCCGCGGACGGTGAACTTGCGGTACTCGCTCTTGCGCGGCAGGCCGTCCTCGAACACCACCATCGAGCCGACCACCTCGGTGCCGGCCAGGTTGGAGATGTCGTAGCACTCGATGCGCAGCGGCGGCTCGTCCAGCTCGAGCGCCTCCTGGATCTCCTCGAGCGCCCGGCTGCGGGTGGTGAGGTCGCTGGCCCGCTTGGTCTTGTGCAGGTTGAGCGACTGCTTGGCGTTGGCGGCGACGGTCTCGAGCAGCGACCGCTTGTCGCCGCGCTGCGGGACCCGGATGTCGACCCGGCCGCCGCGCAGCTCGGCGAGCAGCTCCGTCAGCGCGGCCGCCTCGCCCGCGTCGTCGGGCAACGCCGGCACCAGCACCTCGCGCGGCACCGCCTCGCCGCCCAGCTCGCCGTAGAGCTGCAGCAGGAACCGCTCGACCAGCTCGCCCTGCGGCGCGTCGTCGGCCTTGTCGGCGACCCAGCCGCGCTGCCCGCGGACCCGGCCGCCGCGCACGTAGAACACCTGGACGGCGACCTCGAGGGCGTCGTCGGCCAGCGCGACGACGTCGGCGTCGGTGCCGTCGCCCAGCACGACGGCGTTGGCCTCCATGGCACGGTCGAGCGCGGCGATGTCGTCGCGCAGCCGGGCGGCCCGCTCGAAGTCGAGCTCCGCGGCCGCGGCCTTCATCTCCTTCTCCAGCCGCCGGACGTAGCCGGTGGTCTTGCCGTCGAGGAAGGAGACGAGGTCGTCGGCGATCTGCCGGTGCTCGTCGGCGTCGACCCGGCCGACGCACGGCGCGGAGCACTTGCCGATGTAGCCGAGCAGGCACGGCCGGCCGATCTGGCGGGACCGGTTGAACACGCCCTTGGAGCAGCTGCGCACCGGAAACACCCGCAGCAGTTGGTCGAGCGACTCGCGGATGGCCCACGCGTGGGCGTAGGGGCCGAAGTAGCGCACGCCGCGCTTCTTCGCCCCGCGCATGACCATGGCCCGCGGGTACTCCTCGTTCAGCGTGACCGCGAGGTACGGGTAGGACTTGTCGTCGCGGTAGCGGACGTTGAACCGAGGGTCGTACTCCTTGATCCAGGAGTACTCGAGCTGCAGCGCCTCGACCTCGGTGCGCACGACCGTCCACTCGACCTTGGCCGCCGTGGTGACCATGGCGAACGTGCGCGGATGCAGGGCGGAGAGGTCCTGGAAGTACGACGACAGCCGCGGCCGCAAGCTCTTGGCCTTGCCGACGTAGATGACCCGGCCGCGCGCGTCGCTGAAGCGGTAGACCCCGGGCTCGACCGGGATCGACCCCGGGGCCGGTCGGTATGTCGTCGGATCGGCCACGACTGACAGCCTATGACCTCGCACCGACAGCGGTGGCACCGTGACGTTCGCCGTGGGCGTGACCGAGCGGCCGACCGGCCATGTGCCGCGATGTGCCGACAATTCTCACACCTCCCTCGGCCGAATAGCGGAACAAATCGGAATCACCATGATCGGTTCGCCGGCCGGAACTATGTTCGGGGCACCTTCGAGACAGGGCGGGAGGCATGGAATGCCCACATCTGTGCGAACAGAGAATTTCGTCGACCAACTCGGCGATTCGTTCAGCCGACTCGGCTCCGACATCGGCGACTTCGTGCCGCGCCTGGTGGTCGCGCTAGTACTGCTGCTGGTCGGACACTGGATCGCGAAACTGATCCGGCGGCTGCTCACGGCCGGTCTGAACAAGATCGGCGCGGGTCGGCTGACCGAGGCCGCCGGCATCGAGAACACCCTGCGCCAGGCCGGCACCAACGGCGTCGCGCTGATCGGCCAAGTGGCCTATTTCCTCGTCTTCATCATCTTCGTGCAGATCGCGGCGGAAGTGCTGCAGATCCACGAGTTGACGTCGATGTTGAATCTGCTGATCGCTTATCTGCCACTGGTGGCCGTCGCGCTGCTGGTGCTGTTCGTGGCCGCCGCGATCGCGAATTGGGCGGCCAATGTCGTCCGGCCGTTCGCGGAGAGCCGCAACATGGCCTGGGTCAGCAGCGCCGTACGCATCGGCGTGTTGGTGATCGGGATCCTCGCCGCGTTCGACACGCTGAACTTCGCGCCGTCGGTGACGTCGAAGATCGAGAACACGCTGCTGCAGTACCTGCCGCTGGCGGTTCTGGTCGCGGGGACGATCGCGTTCGGCGTGGGCGGCATCAACACCGCCCGCGAGTGGTGGACGAAACTGTCGCCGTCGAACTTCGACCGGCCGATGGGCCGCGCCGCCACCGCGCCCTCGTATGGCTCGGCCGGGTCAGCGGCGCTCGCGGACCCGCCGGCCGATCCGCCCGGCCCGTCGCTCTTCGGCGACGAGCAACCACCGCCGACGGAGCCGAATCCGGGCACCTGACCCGGACGTCACACCCAGGCTCCCCTGACGCCGCACCCGGCCGCCGGTTCACCCCGTTCGCACCGGCCGGGTGCGGCCCCGTCAGCCCCTCCACAGCCGACCTCCCGTTGATCTTGGAGTTGTTCGGCCATCTATCCGACATATCGGACCCGTGGGCCGAACAACTCCAAGATCAACTTCGGGGGGACGGACGGGCCGCGGTGGCCGGGCCGCGGTGGCCGGGCCGCGGTGGCCGGGCCGACGGTGGCCGGGCCGACGGTCCCGGTGGTCGAGCGCGGTGGCGGGGCGCGCGGTGGCCGGACGCGTCAGCCGCGCCGACGACCCCGGTGCGCGGGCGCGGTGGCCGAGCGGGTCAGCCGAGCCGACGGCCCCGGTGGTCGAGCAAGCGCCGAATCCGGGCGCACAGCTGCTGCGGACGGGCGAGGTCGGCTCCGGTGACACGCACGACCTCCCAGCCGTGATCGCGCAGCACTTCGTCGCGGCCGATGTCCGCACGCCAGCGCCGGGCATTCACTCGGTGGACGTCGCCCTCGTACTGAATCGCGAGCTTCGCGTCCTCGTAGGCGAGATCCGGACGGCCGATCCAGCCGCCGCGTCCGTCCGACAGATCCGGGTTGACCGTGGGCTCACGCAGGCCCCCGGCCACGAGCACCAGGCGCAGCCTGCTCTCCTGCGGCGAGTCCACCCGAGCGCGGACCATCCTGGCCACCGACCGCACCCGGACGATCCCGCGCCGACGTCGCGCCGCGTCCGCCGTCTCCACCAGGCGGTTGCACGTAGTCAGCCCGCGCCGCACCATCGCGTCGCCCACCACGACCAGCTCGGTGTCGTCGAGCGTCCGTGACAGATCCAGCCACGTGCGCTCGGGGGTCGTCACCCGTACGCCGCGATACACCATCGCGTCGTCAGGACCGAGGCCCTCGTGTGGTTCCACCCCAGGCCGCCGCGGCACCGTGCCCGGCGGGACGATGACCTGCAGGTCGGCCGGCAGCTCGGCCGGGAGCTCCATCCAGGCGGCCGCCGTCGCTCCGTACAACGCGGCGTCAGCCGGCAAGGCCAGCAGCAACGCCCGCACGCGCCGGTCGTCGTCCATCTCGAGCTCGCGCGCGACATAGACACCGCGGTGCAGCCGGACGTACGCCGGGCCGCAGAGGCGATCCTTGCTGACGCCGGCGGCTCGAGCGGTGGCATAGGTGAACTCCGCGCCGGCGAGCCGTACGGGAACCGGCTGCGTCCGGCGGCCGGGGTCGTCTCGTCCATGCCGCACACTCCGACGTTCCCGGAATCGCGGCGCCGCCACCGCGACCGAACACCGGAATGTGGACAACCCTCGCCGCGACCCTCAGGTGTGGACAGACGCCCCGCCACCCAGCCACGTTGATCTTGGAGTTGTTCGGCTCACGGGGTCCGATTTGCCGGATAGATGGCCGAACAACTCCAAGATCAACGCCGATGGTCGCGGCGGTCAGCCGGCGAGGATCTGGTCGCCCTCGACGACGATGGCGACCTGCGGCAGCGGCTGCTCGGCCGGGCCGCGCGCGACCGAGCCGTCGGCGACGTTGAACTGGCTGCCGTGGCAGTCGCAGGTGATGAGGCCGTCGGCCACCGTGGTGACCGCGCAGCCCTGGTGTGTGCACGTGCTGCTGTAGGCAACGAACGTGCCGGCCTCGGGCTGGGCCACCACGACGCCGGGGACGTGCAGGACGACCCCGCCGCCCACGGGGACGTCGGCCGTGCCGGTGAGCGCCTCGCCGCCCGGCTCGCCCGCCGGGGTCGAGGCCTCGGAGGTCGGGTCGGCCGGTGTGGTGCCCTCGGCCGGCGTGGTGGCGTCGGCGCTCGGTTCGGTGGTGGCGGACGGCGCGCCGCCGGTGGTCGGCTCGTCGTCACCTCCCCCGCAGGCCGCCAGCAGGCCGGCGACGCCGACGGCGCCCAGACCCATCAGGGCGGTGCGGCGGCCGATGCAGTGGCCGCAGCCGGCATGGTCGCCGTCGGTCTCGCCGGTCGGGGTGGTTGCCGTCTGGTGCTGTGCCATCGATCGCCTCTCGGTGGTCCTGCGTGCGCCCGTCCCAGGGTTGTACGGACCAGCGGCCGGGATGGATTGCGCGCGCCGGTGGGCACGACCGTACCGCCGCCAGCAGCCTTGCGTCCCGGCGACCGATCGGGAGACCATCGCGCATGGTCCACCTCCCGCCGGCGGCCGGCAGGCATCCGCTGTCGGTCTCGCCGCCGGCGTTCGTGGGCCGTTCCCGCGAGGTGGCCTCGCTCCTCGACGCGCTGGCCCGGCCACCGGCGGTGGTGCTGGTCGAGGGCGAGGCCGGCATCGGCAAGAGCCGCCTCGTCCAGGAGGCGCTGACCGCGTCCGAGTCAGCGCCGCGGGCGCTGGTGTCGGTGTGCCCGGCGCTTCGCGAGTCGCTGACGCTCGGCCCGATCGTCGACGCGCTGCGCGAGGCCCGGCCACAGGTGGCCGGGCTGGGGCTGAGCGAGCTGGCCGGAGCGCTGCGGCCGTTGTTCCCGGAGTGGACGGCCGGCCTGCCGGAGCCGCCGGAGCCGCTCGACGACGCCAAAGCGGCACGGCATCGGCTGTTCCGGGCACTCGCCGAGCTGATCCGGACGCTCGCGGTCGAGCTGCTGGTCCTCGAGGACGCCCAGTGGGCGGACGAGGTGACGCTGGAGTTCCTGCTGTTCCTCACCGCCCGGCGTCAGACCGGCGGGCCGAACCTGGTGGTGACCTACCGGCCGGAGGAGGTCGGCGACCAGTCGCTGCTGCTGCGGCTGTCGTCGCGGCCACCGGCCGGCGGCACCCAGCTGCGCATCGCCCTGGCGCCGCTGGGCCGCGACGACACCGCGACACTGGTGTCGTCGATGCTGGACGGCGAGCCCATGTCGGACGAGTTCGCCGGTTTCCTGCACGAACGCACCGACGGCGTGCCGCTCGCGGTCGAGGAGTCGGTGCGCCTGATGTGCGACCGCGCCGACCTGGTGTTCCGCGCCGGCCAGTGGGTCCGCCTGAGCCTCAGCGACCTGCAGGTGCCGCCCACGGTCCGCGACTCCACCCGCGAACGGGCCGGACGGTTGTCGCCGACGGCGCAGCAGGTGCTGCGCGCCGCGGCCGCCTTGGCGGAACCGTCCGGCGAGGCGGTCCTGTCGGCCACCGCGGGGCTCGCGCCGCCCACGTGCCGCGCCGGCGTGGCCGAGGCGTTCTCGGCCGGCTTGCTGGACGAGGACGACCGCGGGCGGTGGCGGTTCCGGCACGTGCTCACCGCCACCGCGGTGTACGAGGCCATCCCGCGCCCTGACCGGCAGGTGCTGCACCTGCGCGCGGGCCGGGCGCTGGCGGACCACGATCCGCCGCCGGTCGCCCAGCTGGCCCGGCACTTCCGCGAGGCGGGCGACACCGCGCTCTGGGCCCGCTACGCCGAGAGCGCCGCGCGGCGCGCGATCGATTCCGGCGACCACACCACCGCGATCGTCCTGCTCGACGAGCTGCTGTCCGCGGCCGAGCTGGAGCCGCCGGACCGGTCCAGGATCGCGAGAACCGCGGCGGTGGCGGCGCTGGGCCGCCGCGAGCCCGTCGACGAGGTCTGGCACCGGCTGGTGCGGACCCTGCGCGCCGTGCTCGCCACACCCGGTCTCACCGACCGCCAGCAGGCGGAGATCCGCAACCCGCTCGGCCGGCTGCTGATCAACGGGGGCGAGGCCGAGGCGGCCCTCACCGAGCTCGAGCAGGCGGTGGCGCACCTCGACCACGATCCGGTCGAGGCCGCACAGGCGATGACCTACCTCGGCTGGGCCTACGCGGGGCCCTGGCCGGCCGCCACCCACCTGCGCTGGCTGCAACGCGCCGCCGGCCTCGCCGACGCCATCAGCTCCCCCGCCATCCGGTTGTCGCTCGCCGGCAACCGCGCGGCGGCGCTGCTGATGCTCGGAGAGGAGGAGGCCTGGCAGGCCGTCGCCGACGTCCCGTCCGTTGGTGACACGCCGGCCGAGCGGCAGGACGTGGCCCGCATCAAGGCCAACATCGGCACCGGCGCGCTGATGTGGGGCCGCTACCCGGAGGCGCGGCAGCATCTGGCGGCCGCCCTGGCCCTCGCCGAGGCCGAGCAGCTGGGCCGGCTCCGCTTCAACATCCTGCTCGAACAGGCCAATCTCGACTGGTTCACCGGGCAGTGGGACGAGCTGGAGCAGCGCGCGGCGGAGCTCGCCGAAGCCGACCGCGACCGGCCGGCCATCTACCTGGCCAGCGTGCGGCTGACGGCCCGGCTGGCCGCGGCGCGCGGCCGGTGGCGGACCGCCGAGGAGCAGTTCAGTCTGGTGCTCGACGAGGCGACCAGGCTCGGCGCGGTCGACGACACCGTCGAGCCGGCGGCCGCATTGGCCCGCCACCGGCTCGCGGAGCGCCAGCCCGCGCGTGCGCTCCGGGTGACCGACCGGCCGATGGAGACGGTCGAGACCAAGGGCGTCTGGGTGTGGGCCACCGACCTCGCGCCCGCCCGGGTCGAGGCGCACCTGGCCGCCGGTGAGCCGGAGCCGGCGGCCCGGCTGACCGAACGGTTCGCGACTGGATTGCGGGGGCGCAACGCCCCGGGCCCGCATGCCGCGCTGACGGCCTGCCGGGCCCTGCTCGCGGCGGCCGCCGACGACCACCTGACCGCCGCGGACGGCTTCGCGCTCGTGGCCGAGCAGTGGGACGCGCTGCCGCGGCCGTACGACGCCATGCTCGCCCGCGAACGACAGGCGCGGGCGCTGCTGACGGCCGGCCGGAGCGAGCCGGGGCTGGACCTGCTGGCGCGGACCTACGAGCAGCTCTTCCGGCTCGGCGCTCGCGGCGATGCGGACCGCGTCGCCCAGCGGCTGCGCGAGCACGGCGCCGAGGTGCCCCGTCTGTGGCGGGGCGGCCGGCGCGGCTACGGCGACCGCCTCTCGCCCCGCGAGCTCGAGGTCGTCCGCCTGGTCATCGCCGGCAAGACGAACCGCGAGATCGGCCGCATCCTGACCAAGTCGCCGGCGACGGTCGACCAGCAGCTGCGCTCGGCGATGCGCAAGCTGAGGGTGTCGTCGCGGACCGCTCTCGCGGTGACCGCGGTGGAGGCCGGAGTGTTCTCGGAGGAACCCTAGGGTCTCCGGATCAGGTTGATTGACGCATCCGCAGGATAGCGACGGCAGGGCCGGCCCCGCAGCATGAGCCCATGACGGATGCCACCGGGACAGCGGATGTCTGAGCGCCCCAGCTCGGCATGTGACGAGCCCGGCTCCGATGCCCCGCAGGACCCCCAGGGCGAGCCCGGCCACGGCGACGACGCCGGTCGGACCGGGGCCGCAGAACCCGGCCGCGGCCGCCGGGACCCGTACCAGCCCCTTTAGGGACACCGTGCCGGGCACTCCCGCTGGCCGAGCTACGGAGAGGACACCCCCCGATGAGACTCATGGCCCGACTGCTGTCGCTGGCGCTGCTGGCCGGCCTCACCCTCACGGCGCCGCCGGCGTCGGCCGCCGAGCCGGGCGCGTCCGGACCGGACGACGACGCCGCCCCGGCCGACAAGATCGAACCGGAGCTGCGGCGGACGCTCGAGACCGACGACGCGACCGACTTCTGGGTCCGGTTCGCCGACCGGCCGGACCTGACGCGGGCGCGGCAGATCGACGACTGGGCCGAGCGCGGCCGGGCGGTCCACGACGCGCTGCGCGCGTCGGCCGAGACGGCCCAGGCGGACCTGGTCGCTGAGCTCGACGACCTGGGCGCCGACTACGAGACCTACTGGGTGACCAACGCGGTCCTGGTTCGGGACGGCACGGCGGACCTCGCGACCAGGCTGGCGGGCCGGCCCGCCGTCGCCGAGATCGTCGAGACCACGGAGTTCGCGCTGGAGAAGCCGCCCGTCGCGGAGCCCGCGGGCGCCACCTCGAACGCGATCGCGGCCGCGGACGGCCCCGAGTGGGGCATCCGCGAGATCAACGCCGACGACGTGTGGGCCACCGGGATCACCGGCGAGGGCATCACCGTCGCGAACATCGACACGGGTGTGGACGCCGACCACGCCGCGCTCCGCGACACCTACCGCGGCTTCGACGCGGCGACCGGAGCGTTCGACGACGACTACAACTTCCTCGACGTCGACGGCGTCTGCCCCGACGGTGCCGGTCCGTGCGACCGGTTCGACCACGGTTCGCACACGATGGGCACCGTGGTCGGCGACGACGGTGACGGCAACCAGATCGGGGTCGCCCCGGGCGCGCGGTGGATCGCGGCCAACGGCTGCGACTCCTGCTCGGACGTCGCGATGATCGCGTCCGCGCAATGGATGCTCGCGCCGACCGCCGCGGACGGCAGCGACCCCGACCCGGCCCGGCGCCCGCACGTCATCAACAACTCGTGGGGGTCGGAGGCGCCGACCAACGCGCCCTTCATGGAGGACATCATCGCGGCGTGGGATGCCGCCGGCATGTTCTCCGTGTGGTCCAACGGCAACGCGGGCCCGGCCTGCGAGACCGCGGGCTCGCCGGGGTCGCGGACGCTCACCTATTCGGTGGGCGCGTACAGCGAGAACGGCGCCATCGCCGGCTTCTCGTCCCGCGGCCCGGGCCAGGACGGCGAGATCAAGCCGAACATCGCCGCGCCCGGTGACGACGTCCGCTCGGCGATGGGCGACGGGACGTACGCCGTCAAGGACGGCACCTCGATGGCGGCTCCGCACGTCACCGGCGCCGTCGCGCTGCTCTGGTCGGCCGTTCCGGCGCTCGTGGGCGACATCGAGAGCACCCGCGCGCTGCTCGACGAGACGGCGCACGACGTCGACGACACCACCTGCGGCGGGACCGCCGACGACAACCCCACTTGGGGCGAGGGCAAGCTGGACGCGCTCGCGCTGGTCAACGCCGGGATCGCCGCGGGCGGCGCCGGTCAGCTGTCCGGCTCGGTGACCGACGCCGACGGCGCGCCGATCGCGGGCGCCACCGTCACGGCGGACGGCGTGCACTCGCGCTCCGCGACGACGGACGCGGACGGCGCCTTCTCCATCCAGCTCCTCGCGGGCGACTACGAGGTCACGACGACGGCGTTCGGCTACCTGCCGGCCACGACGGACGCCGTCGTCGCCGTCGACGAGGAGACCACGATCGCCGCGACCCTCACGACCGCGGCGCGGCACGACGTGACCGGCACGGTCGTCACGTCCGAGGGCGACCCGGTCCCGAACGCGGACGTGACCGTCGAGAACACCCCGCTGCCCGCCGTCCGCACCGGCGCCGACGGCACCTTCACGTTCACCGGCGTGCCGGTCGGCGACTACCGGCTCGGCGTGCGGCCGAACGCCTGCTTCTCCCCCACCACGGCGGCGCTGACCGTCGACGGCCAGGAGTCGGTGACCGTCCCGGTCGAGCTCGTCGTGGACGGCGGCGGCTACACCTGTGCCGTGTCCCGGGGCGAGCACCGCCAGGGCACGGAGAAGGTGAGCTTCCCGTCCGGCGTCTGGGCCGACGTGGCGATGCCGTTCCCCGTCCCGCTCTACGACGAGTCCTTCGACACCCTGGGCGTGGGGCTGCGCGGCCTGATCGCGCCCGAGACGTCGGGGTCGGCGGCGGTGCTCGCCTTCAACACCGGCCGCCCGCTGCAGATCGACGACCAGGGCGGCGTCTACACCGCGCGGACCACGGTGGACGGCGAGGACGCGTTCGTGGTCGAGTACCGCGACGTGATCGTCTGGGCCGAGGACTTCTCCGGCGCGAACGCGCGGATCACCTTCTCCGTCACCTTCACCCGATCGGGAACGGTGATCGTCGCGTACGGCGACGGCGTCGGCGGCGACGAGCCGCTCAGCGCCGGCACGACGGCCAGCACCGGCATCCACGGACCCGGCGACCTGCCCGGCATCCAGTTCTCGGCCAGGACCCCCGTGCTCGAGGACGGGCTGGTCATCACCTACGACCTGCCCGACTTCGGCTACCTCGACGCCGCGGTGGTGGACCGGAACGACGGGCTGCCCGTGGCCGGCGCCCAGATCTCGATCGCGGACGACGGCGGCGTGGTCGAGAACTTCACCACCGACGCGACCGGGGCGTTCCACCGTCAGCTCCCCACCGGTGACTACACGATGACCGCGGCCGCGCCGGGCTACGGCACCGAGACGTACGAGTTCACGCTCGCCGAGCTCTACGCGTCGGCCGAGGTCGACGCGCAGCTCAGCACCGGCGTCGGCGACCTCACGGTCGACGGCCTCGACGCCGTGCTCGGCGTCGACCAGCGCGGCACCGGGTCGCTGACCGTGACCAACACCGGCTCCGCCCCGATCACGTTCGACCTGGGCGAGGTGGCCCGCCATCCGGAGTTCGACGCCCAGGAGGTCGTGACGCGCACCGTCACCGGCGCCGAGACCAGCATCGACCTCGCCCGCTGGTCCGCGGACGCGCCGGCCGGGCACGAGGCGTCCGACGCGGACGCCGCCGCCGGGGACGCGGCCGGCTCGGAGGCGTCGGACACCATGGGCACGCTCTCCGGCGGCGACGTCCTCGCGAGGTTCACCCCCACGTCCAGCGGCGATCCCGCGCCGACGGGCCTCGGGTACGACGGCGACGTCTGGGTGCACGACTACGACGCGGAGACCAACACCGCCTACACGGTGACCGGCCGGTCGGCGGGGAAGGAGTTCGCGGCGCGGTGGAACCCCGACTACAAGGCGTTCGACCTGGCGCTGGACACGCTGACGGGCGACATGTGCCAGATGGAGGACAGCCCGCACAGTTACATCCACTGCTTCGACCGCGAGACGGGCGAGAAGACCCGGGAGATCAAGGGTGACTGGTCCACGGTCCAGTTGACGGGCCTCGCCTACGACGCGGGCCGCGACGTGTTCTACGTCGGCGGCCGGCGCAACGGCCTGATCGGCACGGTCGCGGGGACGTCGCACGAGACGCCCGGCGAGCTGCTGTCCTTCTGCGCGCCGCCGCTGCCCCAGGTCATGGGCCTGGCGTACAACGCGGCGTCGGACACGATCTGGTACTCCGACCGGGCCAGCGCCCGGAGCCGGCTGCTGCAGGTCGACCCGGCCGACTGCTCGTTGATCAACGCCTGGTGGTTCCCGGACCCGAAGCCGAACCAGGGCGGCGGCCTCGCGACCGACGTGTCCGGCGCCCTGTGGGCCACGGACCAGATCGCGAACGAGGTGCTGCTGGTCGACGTCGAGGACGACCTGGTCACCGACCTGCCGTGGCTGTCGCTGTCCGCCACCGGCGGCACCCTCGCGCCCGGTGAATCGACGACGGTCGACGTCGCCCTCTCCACCGAGGACGCCGAACCCGGCGTCCTCGCCGCGAACATCCTCGTCACCTCCGACGCGGGCCGGCAGTCCAAGCAGTACGTGCCCGTCACCGTCACGACCACCGAGTACCAGGTCGCCGTGAACGCCGGAGGCCCGTCGTTCACCGACGGCGCCGGCTTCACCTGGGCGGCCGACCAGGCGTACGCCGAGGGGTCGTGGGGCTACCAGGGGGCGTCGAGGACGATCTCCACCAGGTCCGGCGTGGACGGAACGGCCGACGACGCCCTGTTCCAGGTCCAGCGCACCACGCCGCGGCCCGACCTGACCTACGTGTTCGACGACGCGCCCGCAGGCGCCTACGTCGTCGATCTGGGCTTCGCGGAGATCGACCGGGTCGACGCCGGCACGCGGGTCTTCGACGTCCTCGTCGACGGCGTGGTGACGCAGTACGCCTACGACATCGCCGGAGCTGTCGGCACCGGGACCGCGGACGTCCGCACCCACGTCGTCGACCATCCCGGCGGTCCGCTGACGGTCGAGCTCAGGGGCTCGCGCGGGCGGCGTGGGCCGAGCATCGCGGCCCTGCGCGTGACGCTCGACCCGCGCGGCGCCGAGGAGCCGCCGGGACCCGGGGATCCCGGCGAGGAGGAGCCGGAGGAGGTGCAGGTGGCCCCCGCCGGGCGCTCGTACACCCAGGAGGTCACGACCGGCCTGTACCGCGAGGGCACGACCAGGACGAACTGGACCGGCACCTTCGGCTGCGGCGTGCTCTGGTTCACGTTCGACTTCCCCTTCTACGACACGACCTGGGACGGGGTGTGCGTGTCGCCGACCGGCATGCTGACCTTCGACCGCAGCCGGACGATCGCGGTGAACACCGATCTTCCGACCAGCGGCCGAGGAGCCGACGCGATCTATCCGTTCTGGGACTACCTGGCCGTCGACGCCGCGGCCGGCATCTACGTCGGCGTCACCGAGGTGGACGGCCTGCGCGCGCAGATCATCGAGTACCGCGACGTCACGTTCCGGGACGCGCCCGGGGAACGGGTGAGCTTCTCCGTCACCCTCGTCGAGGACGGGCGCATCCAGATCGGCTACGCCGGCGGGGCCGGCGGCGAGAATCCGCTGACCAGGGGTGCGTCGGCGACGATCGGGGTGGAGGGCCTGAACGGGGCCCCCGCGCTGGTCTACTCCTACGACGAGCCCGCGGTGAGCGCGGGCATGGGCCTGGAGTACACGCTCCCGGCGTCCGGCACGGTCGAGGGCGCGGTCACCGACGCGAACGACGGCGAGGCGGTCGCCGGCGCGGTCGTCACGCTGACCGCACCCGACGGGCGCGCCCGCACGGTCACCACCAACGAGCAGGGGCTCTGGAAGGCGCAACTGCTGCTCGGCGAGCACACGGTGGAGGTCTCGGCGCCGAACTACGTCGCGACGGCCGACACCGTCACCGTCACCGAGCGCGGGCAGGCCGAGACGCTCGACCGGGCGCTCACCACGGGCGTCGCGGAGGTCTCCGGCGCCGAGCTGGACTGGCTGCTCGGCCCGGACCAGCAGGCCACGGCCGAGCTGACCGTGACCAACACGGGCTCGGCGCCGCTGACGGTCTCGGTCGCGGAACGGGCCCGTGGCGACGCGGCCGCCGGCCTGCCATGGCTCACCCTCGCCGGCGATGCTGTGGAGGGGACCACCGAGCTCGCAGTCGGCGAATCCACGACCGTCACGGCCGCGGTCGACACCTCCGATGCCGCTCCCGGGCTGCTCACCGGCGACGTCCTCGTGTCATCGGACACCGGACGGAACCCGGACCAGCTGGTGCCGGTCACGCTGGCGTCGTCGGCGTATTGGGTCGGGGTCAACGCGGGCGGCGCGGCCTTCACCGGCGCCGACGGCTTCGCGTGGTCCGCCGACCAGGCGTGGTCGGACGGCTCGTGGGGGCACGTCGGCGGCGACGCCGACACCACTCGCGCCGGCATCGCGGGCACCGAGGACGACGACCTGTTCCGCACCCAGCGCAGCGCGCCGACCTTCTCCTATGTGTTCGACGACGCCCCCGCCGGCAGCTACGTCATCGAGCTCGGCTTCGCCGAGATCGCCGAGGTCAAGCCGGGCATGCGCCGGTTCGACGTGCTGGTGGACGGCGAGGTCGTGCTGTACGAGCACGACGTGCGGGCGGAGGTGGGCGCGCTCACCGCCGACACGCACACCGCGACCGTCGAGCACCCGGGTGGCGACCTGACGGTGGAGCTGATCGGCGCGACCGGTGGGCGCGACGCGATGGTCAGCACGCTCAAGGTCCTGGAGGACCCGCATCCCTGACGGGTGCGAACGACCCGTGCGGCAACGGCGTCTCCGGCCGGGCAGGCCGGAGACGCCGTGCCGCGTCAGACTCCGAGGATGTCTTTGAGGAACGCGCCGGTGTGCGACGCCTCGACCTTGGCCACCCGCTCCGGCGTTCCGGTGGCGACGACGGTGCCGCCGCCGGTGCCGCCCTCGGGGCCCATGTCGATGATCCAGTCGGCGGTCTTGACGACGTCGAGGTTGTGCTCGATGACGACGACGGTGTTGCCCTTGTCGACGAGTCCCTGCAGCACGCCGATGAGCTTGCGGATGTCTTCGAAGTGCAGGCCGGTGGTGGGTTCGTCGAGGACGTAGATGGTCTTGCCGGTGGACCGCTTCTGCAGCTCGGCCGCGAGCTTGACCCGCTGCGCCTCGCCGCCGGACAGCGTGGGCGCCGGCTGGCCCAGCCGCACGTACCCCAGCCCGACCTCCTTGAGCGTGCGCAGGTGCCGGGCGATGCGCTCGACCGGGGCGAAGAACTCCGTCGCCTCCTCGATGGGCATCTCAAGCACCTCGGAGATGCTCTTGCCCTTGTAGTGCACCTCGAGGGTCTCGCGGTTGTACCGGGCGCCGTGGCAGACCTCGCACGGCACGTAGACGTCGGGCAGGAAGTTCATCTCGATCTTGATGGTGCCGTCGCCGGAGCACGCCTCGCAGCGGCCGCCCTTGACGTTGAAGGAGAACCGGCCCTGCTGGTAGCCGCGGACCTTCGCCTCCTGCGTCTCCGCGAACAGCTTGCGGATGACGTCGAAGACGCCGGTGTACGTGGCCGGGTTGCTGCGCGGCGTGCGGCCGATGGGCGACTGGTCGACGTGCACGACCTTGTCGACCAGGCCCATGCCCTCGATGCGCTTGTGCCGGCCCGGCACCGCCCGGGCGTTGTAGATCTCTTTCGCCAGCGAGGTGTAGAGGATGTCGTTGACCAGGGTCGACTTGCCCGAGCCGCTGACGCCGGTGACGGCGACGAAGCAGCCCAGCGGGAAGCTGACGGTGACGTCCTGGAGGTTGTTGGCCCGCGCCCCGACGACCTTGAGCGCGCGGTCCTTCGTCGGCGGGCGGCGCACCGCCGGGATGTCGATGCGCTTCTTCCCGGACAGGTACGCCCCCGTCAGGGAGTCTTCCTGCGTCAGGAGGTCGTCGACGGTGCCACTGACGACGACCTGGCCGCCGTGCTCGCCGGCGCCCGGGCCGATGTCGACGACCCAGTCGGCCACCTTGATGGTGTCTTCGTCGTGCTCGACGACGATGAGGGTGTTGCCGAGGTCGCGCAGCCGGATCAGCGTCTCGATGAGCCGGTGGTTGTCGCGCTGGTGCAGCCCGATGGACGGCTCGTCGAGCACGTAGAGCACGCCGACCAGGCCGGAGCCGATCTGCGTCGCGAGCCGGATGCGCTGCGCCTCGCCGCCGGCCAGCGTGGCCGACGCGCGGTCGAGGCTGAGGTAGTGCAGGCCGACGTCGACGAGGAACTGCAGCCGCTCGTTGACCTCCTTGAGCACGCGGGCGGCGATCTGCTCCTCGCGCTCGGACAGCGTCAGGGTGCGCAGGAACTCGGCGCACTCGCCGATGGGCAGCGCCGCGACGTCGGCGATGCTCCTGCCGCCCACCGTGACCGCCAGGACCACCGGCTTGAGCCGCGCGCCGCCGCAGGCCGGGCACGGGACCTCGCGCATGAAGCCCTCGAACCGCTCGCGGCTGGCGTCGGACTCGGCCTCGGCGTAGCGGCGCCGCACCCACGGCAGCACGCCCTCGTAGGACGTGTAGTAGGAGCGCTCGCGGCCGTAGCGGTTGCGGTAGCGGACGTGCACCTGCTCGGGGTGGCCGTGCAGGACGGCCTCGCGGGCCTTCTTCGGGAGCTTCTCGAACGCGACGTCGGTGCGGAACCCGAGCGCTTCGGAGAGCGCGGTGACCAGCCGGTCGAAGTACTCGGACGTGTTGCCCGGCGCCCACGGGGCCAGCGCGCCGTCGTCGAGGCTCTTGGACGGGTCGGGGACGACCAGTTCTTCGTCGACCTCCATGCGGGTGCCCAGGCCGGTGCACTCGGGGCAGGCGCCGAACGGCGAGTTGAAGGAGAACGACCGCGGCTCGAGCTCCTCGAACGACAGCTCGTCGTAGGGGCAGTACAGGTGCTCGGAGTAGACGCGCTCGCGGTGGTCGTCGTCCTCGGGCAGGTCGACGAAGTCGAGCGTGACCAGGCCGCCGGACAGCCGCAGCGCGGTCTCGACGGAGTCGGTGAGCCGGCGCTTGGCGGACTCCTTGACCGCCAGCCGGTCGACCACCACCTCGATGGTGTGCTTCTCCTGCTTCTTCAGCTTCGGCACGTCGGTGAGCTGGTGGACCGTGCCGTCGACCCGCGCCCGGGAGTAGCCCTGCGACCGCAGCGTGCGGAAGAGGTCGGCGTACTCGCCCTTGCGGGCGCGGACCACCGGCGCCAGCACCTGGAAGCGGGAGCCGTCCTCGAGGTCGAGCACCTGGTCGACGATGGACTGCGGCGTCTGCCGGCCGATGGGCCGCCCGCACTCGGGACAGTGCGGATGCCCGGCCCGCGCGTACAGCAGGCGCAGGTAGTCGTAGACCTCGGTGATGGTGCCCACGGTGGAGCGCGGGTTGCGCGACGTGGACTTCTGGTCGATGGAGACCGCCGGCGACAACCCCTCGATGAAGTCGACGTCGGGTTTGTCCATCTGCCCCAGGAACTGCCGGGCGTACGCCGACAGCGACTCGACGTAGCGGCGCTGGCCCTCGGCGAAGATGGTGTCGAAGGCCAGGCTGGACTTCCCCGACCCGGACAGCCCGGTGAACACGATGAGCGCGTCACGCGGCAGGTCGAGGGAGACGTCTTTGAGGTTGTGCTCCCGTGCGCCGCGGACCACCAGGCGGTCGCTGACGCGGGCGGCGGTTCGTTCGGTCATGAGGTCCCGTGGACTCCGGTATCGGTGGTGGTGCAGTGGACAGACGTACGGTTCATTGCATCGTACGGGGCGGGTCCGACAAGGTCGCTCGGACGAATGGTCCGGGACCACCAACTCAGTCGCCGCGACGGCCGATGACGACTAGGTTCGAACACGTGCCCACCGTGAACGCCGAACCGATGTCCCATGATTCCGGCGGTGACTCCCCCGCCGGACCGGTGACCGCCGCGACCGAGCGTCTCATCGCCACGGCCGCCACGCTGGACGACGCTGACCTGGCCGCGTCCAGTCTATGTCCCGGCTGGACGCGTGCCCACGTCCTCACGCATGTGGCCCGCAACGCCGACGGATGCGCCAACCTGCTCGCCTGGGCGCGCACCGGACGCGAGAACCCGATGTACGCCAGCCGCGAGTCCCGCGCCGCCGACATCGAGGCGGGCGCCCGCCGTCCCGCCGCCGACATCGTCGACGACCTGCGCATCACCGCCGACCGATTCGTCCGCGCCGTCATGGAGATGCCCGACGACGGCTGGGAGCGCCAGGTGCGCGGCGGTCCCGCCGCAAGCGGCGATCCGCTGCCCGGCCGGCGGGTGCTGTGGCTGCGGCTGCGCGAGCTCGAGGTGCACCACGTCGACCTCGGCACCGGTTACGGACCGGCCGACTGGCCGGCCGCGTTCGTCCGCCGCGCGCTCGACGAGACGGTGCGCGCGTTCGGCCGCCGCGAGGACGTCCCCGCACTCACGCTCGAGATCGACGACGCCGGCGTCGAGCACCTGGGCGCCGAGGCGCCCGTCACCGTCGGCGGCGACCCCGCCGAGCTGCTGAGCTGGCTGATCGGCCGATCCGACGGCGCCGCGCTGCGGGTCCAGCCGGCCGACCGGCTGCCGGCGCTGCCGTCCTGGCTGTGACCATGTACACCGGCCACGTCGCCCCCGGCGGTGTGCCGGGCGTGCACGAACTGGCCCGGCTGGTCGTCACGAAGGCGGTGGTGGGTCCGCTGTCGTCGAACGTCTACGTGCTGCGCGACCGCTTCGCCGGCGACGAGCTGCTGATCGACGCCGCCGCGGAGCCCGCGCGAGTGCTGGCGCTGTGCGGCGAGGGGCCGCTGCGCTACGTCGTCACGACCCACCGGCACGCCGACCACTGGGGCGCGCTGGCCGAGGTGGCGGCGGCGACCGGCGCGGTCACGGTGGCGCACGCGGCCGACGCACCGGCCATTCCGGTGCCGACGACGCTGGCCGCCCACGACGGCGACCGGCTGACGTTCGGCGACGTGTCGGTCGAGCTGGTCCACCTGACCGGCCACACGCCCGGCGGCCTCGCCGTCCTGTACGACGACCCGACCGGGCCGCCGCACCTGTGGACCGGCGACTCCCTCTTCCCCGGCGGCGTCGGCAAGACCCACTCGGCGGACGACTTCACGTCCCTGCTCGACGACGTCGAGGCGAAGCTGTTCGACCGACTGCCCGACGAGACCTGGGTCTACCCCGGCCACGGCGACGACACCACGCTCGGCGCCGAACGTCCGCAGCTGGCCGCCTGGCGAGCCCGCGGCTGGTAGTGCCGGCCGCCTGAGCCGGGCCGCTCGCGGCCGGCTGGTCCTGGCGCCTGAACCGCGACGCCCCTGGTTGGTGGTCCCTGTCCGCCCGAACCGCGACGCTCGTGGTTGGTGGTCGCGGCCGCCCGAACCGCGACGCCCGCGGCCGGCTGGTCCCTGTCCGCCCGAACCGCGACGCCCCTGGTTGGTGGTCGCGGCCGCCCGAACCGCGACGCCCGCGGCCGGCAGGCCCGACCACCCGAACCACGACGCCCACGGCCGGTGGTCCCGGCGCCCAAGAGGTGACGACGCGGCCGCTGGTCTGCGTCGTCGCCACGGCTGCGCACTCCCGCGCGCCCCGGCGTCGGCGAGTGTGTCGGTGCCCGTCCCTAGGGTGGGGGCCCTCCCTCACGGGGCGGGGTACACCTCCAGGACGCCGCGTGAGGTCACGCACGCTCGGCGCCGAACGTCCGCAGCTGGCCGCCTGATGGGCCGGCGGCCCGGCGGGTCGGCGGGTCGGCGGGTCGGCGGCTGAAGGTCCCGGCGCGACGGGCCATCACGAGGCGTTCTCCCGCATCACCAGGCATGCATTCCTGGTAGAGCGGGAGAACGCCTGGTGTCGTACCCGATCCCCGGGCACACCGCGCCCCACCACCGACAAGCGGACGCACCAAGCGGTCGTACCTAGCAGACGCACGCAGCGGGCGCCCGGCCGCCGTGGCCGGACGCCCGCTACGTGGTCGAGTCGGGGTCGAGTCGGTCAGGAGGAGCGGTCGGCGGTGTCGTCGGCACGCTCGCCGTCGACGACCTCGACCCCGTTGTCCGAGCCGGCCGAGCCGGCCGAGCCGGCCGAGCCGGCCGAGCCGGCCGAGCCGGCCGAGCTGTCCGAGCCGGCCGGGCCCTCGACCTCGTCGTGGGCGGTGCCGGCCGAGTCGCCCGCCTCGGCGGCCTTGCGGTCGTCGCGGCGGGATTTGAGCAGGCTGAGCACGGTCGTGACCAGCAAGGTGCCGATGATGACCGACAGCGACAGCCAGATGGGTACCTCGGGCACGTTGTGGAACGGCTCGCCGCCGTTGACGAACGGCAGGTTGTTCTCGTGCAGGGCGTGCAGGACCAGCTTCACGCCGATGAACGCCAGGATGACGGCCAGGCCGGCGGACAGGTAGACCAGCTTCTCCAGCAGGCCGCCGATGAGGAAGTACAGCTGCCGCAGGCCCATCAGCGCGAAGATGTTCGCGGTGAAGACGATGAACGCCTCCTGCGTGAGGCCGAAGATGGCCGGGATGGAGTCGACGGCGAACAGCAGGTCGGCGGAGGCGATGGACAGGAAGACGATGACCATCGGGGTGTAGACGCGCTTGCCGTTCTCGCGGATGCGCAGCTTGACGCCGTGGTACTCCTTCGTCATCGGCAGCACCCGCTGGGCGCGCCGGACGAACGCGTTCTCGTACTCCTCGTCGTGCTCCTCGTGGTGGACCTGCTGGTTGGCCAGCTTGACGGCGGTGTACACGAGGAACGCGCCGAAGATGTAGAACACCCAGGCGAACTCGTTGATCAGCGCGGCGCCGAGCAGGATGAACACACCACGCAGCACGATGGCGGTGAGGATGCCGAACATCAGCACCGACTGCTGGTACTTCCTGGGCACCCGGAACTGGGCCAGGATGATGACGAAGATGAACAGGTTGTCGACGCTCAGGCTGTACTCGGTGAGCCAGCCGGCGAAGAACTCGCCCGACGCCTGACCATGGCCGACGAACCCCAGGACGATGCCGAACACCACGGCGAGCCCCACGTAGAACCCCACCCACAGGCTGGCCTCGCGCATGGACGGGGCGTGCGGGCGACGGGTGACGATGAGGAGGTCGGCGATGAGTAGCAGGATCAGAACGACGAACGTTCCGACTTCGAACCACACGGGCAGGTCCAACACGAAGACAGAGTCCTCTCCGGTGAGCAGACCGCACAGCGGGCGCTGTGCGCAACCGGAGGTCTCGTCCGCCCAGGATCACCGGGCCGGAGGCACCGGGAGGCTCCCCGGTGTAGGGAGCATCCGTGATGACGATGCCACCGCGTCGGGATTACTCCCCTCCACGCTGTCCCCAGTATATTTCACAGCAACCGCCGGAAGCGCAATTCGTTGTGCCGCCCGACGTTATCGCCGCGCTAGAGAACGCCGTTGCGGGCCGCCTGCAGACCCGCCTGGAACCGTGTCCGCGCGCCGAGCCGGCCGCTGATCTCCTTGATCCGCCGCTGCACGGTGCGCTGGCTGGCGCCGACGTGCCGGGCGATCGACTGCTCCGTCAGCCCCGCGGCCAGCAGGTTCAGGATGACGCGGTCGTCGTCGACCTGGCCGTCCTGGTCGCTGGGCGCCAGCCGCAGCGGCATCGCCCGCAGCCAGGTCTCCTCGAACACCTCGGCCAGCACGTCGAGCAGCCCGCCGGGGTGGACGACCAGCAACTGGTCGGTGATCAGCGCGCCGGCCGTCGCCGGGATCATCGCGAACCGGTCGTCGATCAGCAGCATGCGGGCCGGCAGCGTCGGCGCGACCCGGGCCTCCTCACCGGCGGCGATGCCGCCGATCAGGTCGGACAGCCGGCCGGGCAGGTCGACCGCGCTCTGCTCGTAGAGGACGCGATGCCGGACGCCGGCTCTCAGCAGCTCGACCTCGATCGGGTTCGGCTCGCTGTTCACGACGCCGTACGGCGGCCGTTCCATGGCGCGGACCTCGGTGCGAGCGCCGCTGTAGACGTCGACGAGCCGGCGGGCGGTCGCCTCGGAGCCGGTGACGATCTCGACGAGGTCACCCGGCTCGACGGCGTCGTGGCGGCGGCGGTGCCGGACGGCCAGTTCGTCGACGAGGATGCGGCTGCGCTGCAGGTCGCGCTCGCGGGCGGCCAGCGTCTCGGCGAACGCGAGTGCGGGGTCGACCAGGCGGTACGCGGGCGGCTCCCCCGGCAGCCGGTCGGCGACGCCGCGGCGCTCGAGCGCGTCGAGCAGCTTCTCGACGGCGTCGGACGGCGGGCCGGCGGGGTCCGCCGCGCTCAGCTCCGCCGCCGTGGTGGGCCGGGCGTGGTCCAGCAGGGCGAGGTAGACGGTCTGCTCCTCGTCGCTGAGGCCGAGCTGTTCCAGCATGCGCGGCTCCCGGGGGTCGAGACCGCTGGCCAAAACGCGCCACTGACGGATTTTCGCCAAAGCATAGCCCTTGTCACGTAGATCGGAACTTCGGGACGATCCGGTCACCGCATCGGCTGACGGCACGGCCCGCACCCCCGGAGGGCAGAGCGTTGCGCAGGTATTGGAGAGCGGCCGCGGCCGCCGTCGTCCTCACCGGTCTGGTCGCGCAGGGGATCCCTGCCGCGACCGCCGAGCCGACCGGGCCGGCGGGGGCGTCCCCACCCCCCGCCGGGCCGGTCGGCGGCGTCACGGTCACGCTGATCACCGGCGACCGTGTCCACGTCACGACCGAGCCCGACGGCCGCCAGGCGGCCACCGTCGAGCCCGCCACCAGGGCCGACGGCACCGTGCCCGGCTTCCACGAGCAGGAGCTGGACGGGCACCTGTACATCATGCCGGCCGACGTGGCGCCGCTCGTCCCCGATCTGCTGGACCGCGCGCTGTTCGACGTCACGGCCCTGGTCGAGCAGGGCTACGACGACGCGAGCAGCGACGTGCTCCCGGTCATCGTCGAGTCGGCCGCCTCGCGCGGCCGGGCCGCGGCGCCGGCGCTGCCCGCCGTCACCGCCACGGACACGCTGGAGTCGATCGGAGCGGTCGCCGCTGACGTCGACAAGGACGCCGCGGCGTCGCTCGCGGACGCGCTGACCGGCGCCCGGGCCCTGGACGAGGCCGCCGCGCGGGCCGCCGACCCGCTGGCCGGCGTCGAGAAGATCTGGCTGGACCAGGCGATGAGCACCGTCGACGAGGACAGCGCGCCACAGATCGGCGCACCGGACGCCTGGGCGGCCGGGTTCACCGGCGACGGCGTCACCGTCGCGGTCCTGGACACCGGCATCGACAGCACGCACCCGGACCTCGCCGGGAAGGTCGTCGCCGAGGCGAACTTCAGCGCGTCGGACAGCACGACCGACCGGTTCGGCCACGGCACGCACGTCGCGTCGATCGTCGCCGGGACCGGCGCCGCGTCGGACGGGCAGCGCCGCGGCATCGCGTACGAGGCCGACCTGATCAACGTCAAGGTGCTCGACGACGGCGGTTCCGGTCCGATGTCCGAGGTCATCGCCGGGATGGAGTGGGCCGTCGCCAACGGCGCGGACGTCGTCAACCTCAGCCTGGGCGTGCGCGGCGGCTACACCGACGGCACCGACCCGGCCAGCCAGGCGGTCGACCGGCTCAGCGCGGAGTCGGACGCGCTGTTCGTCATCGCGGCCGGCAACGACGGCCCGCGCGACGGCACCGTCACCACGCCCGGCGCGGCGACCAGCGCGCTCACCGTCGGCGCCGTCGACAAGCAGGACGCCCTGGCCGGGTTCTCCAGCCGCGGCCCGCGAGCCGGCGACTTCGCCCTCAAGCCCGACGTGACGGCGCCGGGCGTCGGGATCATCGCGGCGCGCGCCGCCAACGCCGTCATCGGGACCCCGGTCGGCGACGACTACCTCGCCCTGGACGGCACCTCGATGGCGACGCCGCACGTCGCGGGCGCGGCGGCGCTGCTCCTGCAGCAGCGGCCGGACTGGGCCGGGCCGGACCTCAAGGCCGCGCTGGCCTCGACGTCGTCGCCCGGCGCGGACCTGACGGTGTACGAGCAGGGCGCGGGCCGGATCGACCTCGCCCGCGCGACGACGCAGCAGGTGTTCGCGGCGAGCGGGCCGCTGGACGCCGGCTACTTCCCGTACCCGCAGGACGACGCGGCGCCCGTCACGGGCACGGTCGCCTACCGCAACACCGGCTCCTCCCCCGTCACGCTGTCGCTCGCCCTGTCGGTGAGCGACGAGGCCGGGACGGCGCCCGCGCCGGGCATGGTGACGCTGGGTTCGGCCTCGGTGACGGTGCCCGCGGGCGGGACCGCGGACGTCCCCGTCACCGTCGACCCGGCCGCCGGCGACTACGGCCTGTATGGCGGCTGGCTGGTCGCGACCGGCCCGGACGGCGTGAGCGTGCGCACGGCGCTGGGCTTCTACAAGGAGTCCGAGCGGTACGACCTCACCGTGCGCGGGATCGCCCGCGACGGCCGCCCGGCCGGCGGGATCAGCCTGGTCGACGTCGTGAACGTCGACGACACGTCGGTGTTCGCCGCGACCAGCGTCGGGTTCGCCGACGGCGCGGCGACGTTACGGGTGCCGCCGGGCCGGTACGCCGCGATGGGCTACGTGTTCACCTACGACGAGCCGCACGTGTTCACGACGGAGACCGCGGCGGTGTTCGCGCCGGAGTTCACCGTCGCCGGCGACACGTCGGTCACGCTGGACGCGCGCTCGACGGTGCCGATCTCCGTCGACACCGCCGATCCAGTGGAGGCGACGAACACCATGCTGGCGTGGTGGCGGTCGGACCCGTCCGGCGCGTCGTACGCCCACTCGTTCTCCGTCGGCGCGCAGCCCTCGTTCGCGTCGCCGACCGACCCGGTGACCGTCGGCGACTTCGAGTACTACACCCAGTACTCCATGGTCGCCCCGCTGATCCAGGTGCGGACGCTGACCCCGGTGGAGCGGCCGATCGCGGCGTCGTACGTGTCGAACTCCGCGCTGCTGGACGGGTCGTTCGAGCTGCCGATGGTGTACGCCGGGCTGGGCCGGGCCTCGGACTTCTCCGGGCTCGATGTGGCGGGGAAGATCGCGCTGATCCAGCGCGGCGAGATCACGTTCCTGGAGAAGATGCACAATGCGGCGGCGGCCGGCGCCTCGCTCGTGATGATCTTCAACAACGTCGCCGGGCCGTTGCCGATCGGCGGCGATCCGTCGACGGTGCCGACGATGTCGATGACCCGCGAGGAGGGGCAGGCGCTGCTCGCGCTGCTGGACCAGGGTCCGGTGACGGCGGCCGTCGACGCGATCCCGGTCAGCCCCTACCTCTACGACCTGGTGCTGGTCGAGCCGGACGTCGTGCCGCCGTCGCTGGACTACGTCATCGACTCCTCCAACACGACGCGCATCTCCGTCGACTACCACAGCCACGTCGGCGACCACGGGATCGGCGAGCTGCGCCACAAGTGGCGGCCGTGGGACTCGTTCTCGTTCGGGTTCCTGCGGCGGACGGTCGCGCCGCAACAGCGGGTGGAGTACGTCTCGGGCGGCGACACGACGTGGGCGCAGTACCTCTACGGCGCATCGACCGACGCCGATCCGTTCGGGTTCCTCCTGCAGTCGGCGCCGCGGACGTACGCGAACGGGACGGTGCTGTCGGACGCGTGGCTGCGGCAGGTGCTCGCGCCCGGCGTGCTGCCGGTCGACTTCGGCGCGGAGAACGCGGCGGCGTACCGGTCGGGCGACGACGTGACGCTGCGGCTGCAGGAGTGGACCGACGGGTACGGGCACTGGGGCGGTGCGGTGGCGGGGGTCGATACGCCGTCGTTCCGGCTGTTCGCGAACGGTGCGCTGGTGGCGTCGGGCGGACGGGCGGACGGGACGTTCGCCGTGCCTTCGTCGCCGTCGACGCTGCGGGTCGAACTGGACGTCGCGAGGTCGGCGCCGTGGTGGCTCGCGTCGACGTCGACCTCGACCGCGTGGACGGTCCGATCGTCGTCGGTCGATGAACCGGCGGCGCTCCCCCTGCTGATGCTCTCCTACGACGTCGACGTCTCGTTGCTGAACGTCGCCGCCAAGCCGGGCACCCAGTTCGTCGACATCACTGTCGGGCACCAGCCCGGTTCGGAGGCCTCTGCGGTGGCCGGCGCCACGGTCTCCGTCTCGTTCGACGACGGCGTCAGCTGGCGGCCGGCGCGGGTGCTGCCGCGGGGTGATGGGACGTTCCGCGCCCTGGTCAACCGCGTGCCCGGCGACGCCTCGCACCTGTCGCTGCGGGTCGAGGCCTGGGATCGCGACGGCAACCGGATCGAGCAGGACGTGCTGCGCGCCTACGAGCTCGGCTGACGTCCCCGGCGCCGGCGGGCTGCCCACTCCTCCGGGGGTGCGGGCGGTCCGCCGAGTGCCGCCCGCCGCCCGCGGCTCCGGACGTGGCCGCCTTGCGGTGGTGGCCGGGGCAACGTGATGGCCGGCGGAGCGCTCTTGGCCCGCCGGCACGCTCGACGACAGCCACGCTCCGGGCGCACCGACGATGGTCCAGCCTGCCCAGGACATCCCCGGCACGCCTGCGCGACAACGCAGTGGGTCGAGACGGCCGCGCGTGCCGGGACCCGCCGCGCGTGCCGGGATGCGGTCGCGTGTGCCGAGACGGGCCGCGTGCCGGGACCCACCGCGCGTACCGAGGAACGCGGCGAGGTCAGCCGCCTCGGCAGCGTCGCCGGTCAGCTCGGCCGATCGCCGCCCGAGGCGCCGGCACACCGCCTGCGCGGCCGCCGGGCCGGGCCAGCGCACGTGGACCGCGACGAGCCCGGTCCCCCACCGTCACGCCGCACCGCACCCACCCGCGACCGCCGAGCCGGGGCCAGTGCCCGTGCACCGCGACGCTCCCGAACCGCACCGCGCGGCGGCGGATGAGGCGGGCAGGTCAGCCGACGCCGGCCTCGTGCATGCCGCGCAGTTCCTTCTTCAGCTCCGAGATCTCGTCGCGCAGCCGTGCGGCCAGCTCGAACTGCAGCTCCGCCGCCGCGGCGTGCATCTGGTCGCTGAGCTGCTGGATGAGGCCGGCGAGGTCGGCGGCCGGCATGCCGGCGAGGTCGGCGGCGTGCTTGCCGGCGCTGCCGACGCTCGCGCGCACGCCCGGCACCGGCGACTTGCCCCGGCTGGCGGCCCGACCCGAACCACCGATGAGCGCTTCGGTGTCGGCGTCCTCGCGGGCCAGCAGCTGGGTGATGTCGCTGATCCGCTTGCGCAGCGGCGTGGGGTCGATGCCGTGCTCGCGGTTGTAGGCGACCTGCTTCTCGCGCCGGCGGTTGGTCTCGTCGATGGCGTTCCGCATGGACGGCGTGATGGTGTCGGCGTACATGTGCACCTGGCCGGACACGTTGCGAGCCGCGCGGCCGATGGTCTGGATCAGCGACGTGCCGGAGCGCAGGAAGCCCTCCTTGTCGGCGTCGAGGATGCTGACCAGCGACACCTCGGGGAGGTCGAGGCCCTCGCGGAGCAGGTTGATGCCGACCAGCACGTCGAACTCGCCCGTGCGCAGCTCGCGCAGCAGCTCGACCCGGCGCAGGGTGTCGACCTCGCTGTGCAGGTATCGCACCTGGATGCCGCGTTCGAGCAGGTAGTCGGTGAGGTCTTCGGCCATCTTCTTGGTGAGCGTGGTGACGAGGACCCGCTCGTCGCGCTCGATCCGCAGCCGGATCTCGTGGATGAGGTCGTCGATCTGGCCCTTCGTGGACTTGACCACGACCTCGGGGTCGACCAGGCCGGTCGGGCGGATGATCTGCTCGACGACGGAGTCGACCTTCTCCATCTCGTACGGGCCGGGCGTGGCCGACAGGTACACCGTCTGCCCGATGCGCTCGAGGAACTCCTCGAACCGCAGCGGCCGGTTGTCCATGGCGCTGGGCAGCCGGAAGCCGTGGTCGACGAGGGTGCGCTTGCGGCTCATGTCGCCCTCGTACATGCCGCCGATCTGCGGCACCGTGACGTGCGACTCGTCGATGACCAGCAGGAAGTCTTCGGGGAAGTAGTCGAGCAGGCAGTTGGGCGCCGAGCCGGGCGCGCGGTCGTCCATGTGCCGCGAGTAGTTCTCGATGCCGGACGTGAACCCGACCTCGCGCATCATCTCGATGTCGTACGTGGTGCGCATGCGCAGCCGCTGGGCCTCGAGCAGCTTGCCCTGCCGCTCGAACTCGGCCAGCCGCTCCTCGAGCTCGGTCTCGATGCTGGCGATGGCGCGCTCCATGCGGTCGCGGCCGGACACGTAGTGGGTGGCCGGCGCGACGTAGGTCTCCTGCTCCTCGCGCATGACCTCGCCGGTGAGCGGGTGCATGGTCATGATGCGTTCGATCTCGTCGCCGAAGAACTCGACCCGCACGGCCAGTTCGTCGTACATCGGGATGATCTCGAGGGTGTCGCCGCGGACCCGGAACGTGCCCCGGGTGAGGTTCTGGTCGTTGCGGGTGTACTGGACGTCGACCAGCTCGCGCAGCAACCCCTCGCGGTTCTTCTCGTCGCCGACCTTGAGGTGCACCATGCGATGGAGGTACTCGTCGGCCGAGCCCAGGCCGTAGATGCACGACACCGTGGCCACCACGATGACGTCGCGCCTGGTCAGCAGCGACCACGTGGCCGAGTGCCGGAGCCGCTCGACCTCCTCGTTGATGGAGGAGTCCTTCTCGATGTAGGTGTCGCTCTGCGGGACGTACGCCTCGGGCTGGTAGTAGTCGTAGTACGAGACGAAGTACTCGACCGCGTTGTTCGGGAACATCTCGCGCAGCTCGTTGGCGAACTGGGCGGCCAGCGTCTTGTTCGGCACCATGACCAGCGTGGGCCGTTGCAGCCGCTCGACCAGCCAGGCCGTCGTCGCGCTCTTGCCCGTACCAGTGGCGCCGAGCAGGACGGTGTTCTTGTCGCCGGCGCGGACCCGCCGCTCGAGCTCGTCGATGGCCGCCGGCTGGTCGCCGGACGGGTCCCACTCGCTGACGACCTTGAAGGGCGCCACCACCCGGGAGATCTCACCTGCCGCACGCATGAGAACAACGGTATGCGCTCCCACCGACAAGGTCCTGGGCTACGGCTACGCTCACAGCGATGGACGACGAAACCCGCAGGTTCGTGACCACGTTCCGCAGCTTCCTCGAAGACGTCGTGCATCAGGCCGACCCCGGCGGCGACCCCGGCGGCGAGCCGCTGCTCCCCGTGCTCGAGCAGCACCTGGGCGTGCCGCCGCGCACGCTGCCCGTCGTGGGCGAGCGCGTCTCGACACAGCGCTTCACCGACGCCGACGTCGCGCTCGAGCTGCTCGCCGAGCGGCACGGCGGCCGGCGGCTCATCGGCATCGGCGGGGGTCAGCAGCGGCGGCATTCGTCACTCGCCGAGATCATCGAGTTCGCCGGCCGCCGGCAGTTCCCCGTCGGCCCGGTCGACTACGCGCGCGTCCCCACCGGCCCCGAGGCCAGCCGCCAGGTCGTGACGTTCGGCCTGCACCTGTTCACGTACGACGGCGTCCCGGTGGCCGTCCTCCAGCGCGCCCCGCAGCCGCACTTCGGCCGTGAGCACCCCGACCTCGAGGTGCTCGCGCCGGTCGACGAGGTCGTTCCCGCCCTGCTCGACGAGCTGCGCCGGCTCATGGCCGAGCACAGCGTGCTGCGCGGGCAGGTGGTCACGTTCACGCCCAGCGAGTTCGGCGCCAGCAACGGCAACGTCACATTCCTGCCCCGCCCGGGCCTGAGCGCCGACGACGTCGTGCTGCCCGACGGCGTGCTGGCGAAAGTCGAGCGGCACCTCACCGGCGTCGCCCGCCACCGCGACGCCCTCGCCGCCGCCGGCCAGCATCTCAAGCGTGGCATCCTGCTCTTCGGGCCGCCCGGCACCGGCAAGACGCACACCGTCAAGTACCTCATGGCGGTCAGCCCCGGCACGACGGTGATCGTGCTGACCGGGCAGTCGCTCCGGCTGATCCAGGCCGCCGCCGAGACCGCCCGCGCGCTGGAGCCGGCCGTCGTCGTGCTGGAGGACTGCGACCTGATCGCCGAGGACCGCAGCCTCACGGCCGGGCCACAGCCGCTGCTGTTCGAGGCGCTCGACGCCCTCGACGGCCTGGCCGACGACGCCGACGTCGCGTTCGTCCTCACCACCAACCGGGCCGACCTGCTGGAACCCGCCCTCGCCCAGCGTCCCGGCCGCGTCGACCTCGCCGCGGAGATCCCATTGCCCGACGTCGGTGCTCGGCGGCGGCTGAACCGGCTGTACGCGCGCGACCTGCCGTTCACCCCGCCGGCGCTCGACGCGGCGGCCGACCGTGCTGAGGGCACGACGGCGTCGTTCGCCAAGGAACTCATGCGCCGGGCGGTCCTCACCGCCGCCGACGCCGGCCATCCGCCGGGCGACGAGGACCTGTCCACCGCACTGGACGAGCTGCTCGGCGACACCGAGATGCTGACCCGGAGCCTGCTCGGCGCCGACTCCGACGCCGGCTCCGGCCGCCACCACGAGGACGTCAGCCGCTTCACCACCCCGCGTTCCCGGTGAGACCGTGGGTACGCCTGGCGCTGCGCGACGACCGGCCGGTGCTGCCTGCCGTCAGGGCTGCCAGGCGGTGCGCTCGGCCCAGGCGTCGGCGCGGGCGAGGGCGGAGTTGATCCAGGGTGTCTTGCGGGTGGCGTACTCGTCGATGGTCTCGTGCGGCTGACTGGCGAGCTCCCGCTTGAGCGTCGCGTACTCCGCGACGGCGTCCGGGTGCGCGCGCAGCCAGTCGCGCAGCAGGAGCGCGTCGCGCCAGGTCGGTGACGTGACCGGGCGGATGTGGCAGTTGACGGGGCGGCCGGGATCGGCGTTGACGACGATCGCCTTGTCGTGCTCGACGCCGTCGCGGCCGACGTCCCACCAGCGGTCCGGCAGCCGGACCAGCCCGGCCTCGGCCAGCTCACCGGCGACCGTCTCCGCCGCGGGCAGGTCGGCGACGACGAGCTGCACGTCGATGACGTCCTTCGCCGGCAGCCCGGGCACCGACGTCGAGCCGTGGTGGTCGGAGCGGATCAGCCGGTCGCCCGCGACCCGCCGGATCCGCTCCAGCAGCCGCTCCCCCTGAGCGGCCCAGCTGGGGTCGGGTTCGGCGATGACGGCGTGCGGCGGACGAGGTGCGCGCGTGCGGGTGCGCAGGTGCGCCGCGAACGGCGCCAGGCGCTCCGTCCACAGGGCATCGACCGCCGCCTCGATAGCCACAAGCCGGCCGGAGTTGTCGAGCCAGACGTCCGCGGCGGCCCGCCGTTGGTCGTCGGTGGCCTGCGCTCGGATCCTGGCCAGCGCGTCGGCGGGCGTCATGCCGCGGTCGTCGACCAGTCGCCGCAGCCGTTCCTCCTCCGGCGCGTGCACGACGATGACCAGCGGGTACCCGGCGGCGAGCCCGTTCTCGACGAGCAGCGGGATGTCCTCGGCGACGACGGCGTCCGGCCCCGCCGCGGCGACCAACTCCGCCCGGCGCCGGCCGACCAGCGGATGCACGATCGCGTTCAGCGCCGTCCGGCGCCCTTCGTCGGCGAAGACGATCTTCCCGAGCGCGGGCCGGTCCAGCGCGCCTTCCGGCGTCAGGACGCCGGGCCCGAACTCCTCGACGACGGCGGCCAGACCCGGTGTCCCCGGCTCGACCACCTCGCGAGCGATCAGGTCCGCATCGACGACCGTCGCCCCACACTCGGCCAGGCGGCGCGCCACCACCGACTTGCCTGCCCCGATTCCGCCCGTCAGCCCGACTCTCAGCACCCCACGACCCTAACGGCCGCCCCCGGCCCGTGGGCGTGCGGCCGGATCGCGGCGAACCGCCGGGCTCAATGCACGACCGCGGCGACAGCGTCGGCCAGGACGCCGCGTTCCTGGCGCTCGTCGAGACGCTCGATCGGGACCAGCCGGCCGAGCGCCAGACCGTCGACCACCGTGAGGAGCAGCCGGGCGTGCCGCTCGACCGCGCGCCGGTCGCTCGCGACGGCCCCCTCGGCGGCGAGCGCCTCCAGCCAGGCCGTCACGCGCGCCCGCGCCCGCCTCGAGACGGCCGACCACGCCAGCCGCGATTCCGGCGCCCCGCCGGGGCCGAACGTCGACGTGATGACGTCCATCCAGCGCTCGACGGCCTGCTCGGGCGGCGGCGCCGGCGGCAGCAGCTGTGCGAGGCACTCGGCCAGCCGCTCGCCGGGCGGGACGGCGGTGTCGCGGATGCGCAGATCGAGCATCGTCGCGTCGATCGCGGCACCGAAGACGGCCTCGTAGAGGTCGCGCTGCGACGGGAAGTAGTAGCGCAACGTGCTGGCGCCGATGCCGGCCCTCGCCGCCACCCCGCGCACGCTGAAGCCGGCCGTGCCCTTCTCGGCGATCAGCTCGCGCGCGGCGCGGACGATCTGCTCCTGCCGCTCGTTCAGCGCGGTTCCACCTCCCGCCTCCGGCCCACGGTGCTACCGTGAAATCCCGGTTGGCACAGTGTACTAACGAGGTGCGGAATGGACCTGCTCATCGTCGACGACTTCATGCTGCTCCTGCTCGACGACGAGAGCGGTAGCCCGGCCGGTGCCGGCACCCTGCACTACTCTCTCGGCGGCGCGCTGCTCGTCGACCTCGCGCTGGCGGGACGCATCACGATCGAGTCCAAGGGCGTGACGGTCGTCGACGGGCCGCCGCTGGACGATCCGCTGCTCGACGACGCCCTCGCCAAGGTCGCCGAGAAGCGCCGCGGCACGCACGCGCTGCTCTTCGTGCTCGGCCAGGGTCTCTCCGACCGGGTCACCGAACGGCTGGTCGAGCGCGGCCTGATCCGCCGCGAGACGCGGAAGTTCCTGGGACTGTTCCGGACCACGACGTGGCCGGCCGACGACGTCCGGCACGAGGCCGAGCTGCGTGAACGGCTGCGGCGCGTCCTCGTCGGCGGCGAGCAGCCCGACGCTCGCACAGCGGCGATCATCGCGCTACTCAACGCCATCAACGTGCTGCACATCGTCGTCAGCGGCCCGGACCTGCCCTGGCGCACCGTCGCCAATCGGGCCAGCGAGATCCAGCAGGGCGAGTGGGCCACCGACCCGGCCACGCAAGCCGTCATGACGACCTACGCCGGCATCGTCGCGTCGGCGGCCAGCGCAGTCGCGGTCGCCGCCGCGACCGCAGCGACCAACTCCTAGCCGCGTGAGTCCGATCGCCGGTGGCCGGGCGGCGGCGCGCTCGGGTTCGGCGAGCACCGTGATCAGGTGCGGGTCGGTGCTGCTGTGGCGATGACGACTCACCCTTGATCAAGGCGCGCGTTGACGTGAGCCGGGCAGCGGTCAGTGCTGGTGGACAACGGTGATCATCGACGATCGCGTACGACACCAGGCGTTCTCCCGCTCCACCAGGCATGCACGCCTCGCGATGCACCAGAACGCCACATGATGGCCCATCTCGTGTGACGGCTGCTCAGAGAATGGGCAGCAGGGCACTGCCAACCTGCGGCCTCCGGTGGATGCCGCCGACTCCGGCGAACCCGGGGCGCAACCTACCAGCGGACCGGAGTGCAGAGCCTCATCCGGACTCACTCAGCTACGGCGTCGGCGTCGCGGACGCGCCCGGTGTGGCCGTCGCCGAACCCGTCGGCACGGGCGTCGGCGTGCCGGAGGCCTCGCCGCCGAGCAGGTGCGCGGCCAGGTTCACCAGCACCACCGGCTCCGCCGCGGCCGCCACCACGCCGTGCCGCAACGTGATGACGTAGGTACGGAGGTCGGCGGCGACCACGAACGACACGTCCTCGGCGTCGGACAGCAGGAAGCCGTCGTGACCGGCGACCGTCTGGGCGGTGACGACCGCACCCGCGGCCTGCGCGCCATCGACGGTGGAGTCGATGCGGCCCGCCGCGGTGTCGGCGTCGGTGTAGCCGCTGACGGCGATCTCCAGCGGCACCGGCGCCGGTGTGGGCGTGGGCGCCGGGGTGGGCGCAGGAATCGGCGCCGGCGTCGGAGCCTCCGGCGCCTCGGGAACTCCGTAGCTGCAGGTCAGCCGGCCGGTGCGACCGGAGTCGGGCAGGAACTCGTCGTTGTAGACGCGGACGGTCTCGCCCTGGATCGGGACCTGCAGGATCTGCGCGATCTCGCCCGCGGTGGCGAGGTCGCCGCACAGTTCGGGCACGCCCGTCGTCGAGCTCGGCGACGCGGACGGCTCACCAGCCGCAGCGGTGCCGTCGCCGTCCGTCGGCTCCCCCGAGGTGGGCACGACCGGCACCTCGGGCTCGTTGCCGTTCGAGCAACCGGCCAGCACCAGGAGCAGCGGCAGGAACAGCGTCGCCGCCGCGGTGGGCCGGGTCCGCCGGAGGAGTCTGCTCGTCACGAGCACACCGTAACGTCCCGCGTCGCCCCGAGCACGCAGGCGCCGCGTGGCGAGGCCCGGATGCGACGAGCCCCGCACCCGAAGTGGGTGCGGGGCTCGTGCGATGCGTTTCGGCTCAGTTACCGGTGAGCTTCTCGCGCAGCGCCTGCAGCGCTTCGTCGGACGCCAGCGTGCCGGCGCCCTCTTCCTCAGCCGCGCCCGACGAGTACGTGGACGGGTTGTCGGCCTTCGCCTCGGCGTCGGCCTCCTGCGCGCTCTCGATCTGGGACTTGTGCGCTTCCCAGCGAGCGTGGGCCTCGGCGTACTGCCGCTCCCACTCCTCACGCTGCTTCTCGTAACCCTCGAGCCAGTCGTTGGTCTCCGGGTCGAAGCCCTCGGGGTACTTGTAGTTGCCCTGGTCGTCGTAGTCGGCGGCCATGCCGTACAGCGTCGGGTCGAAGTGCTCGCTGACGTGCGCGGCGGTGTCGCCCTCGTTGGCCTGCTTCAGCGACAGCGAGATACGGCGACGCTCGAGGTCGATGTCGATGACCTTGACCATGACGTCCTTGCCGACGGTGACGACCTGCTCGGGCACCTCGACGTGGCGCTCGGCCAGCTCGGAGATGTGCACGAGGCCCTCGATGCCGTCCTCGACGCGAACGAACGCGCCGAACGGGACGAGCTTGGTGACCTTACCGGGCACGATCTGGCCGATCTGGTGGATCCGGGCGAACTGCTGCCACGGGTCCTCGAGGGTGGCCTTGAGCGAGAGCGACACGCGCTCGCGGTCCATGTCGACGTCGAGCACCTCGACGGTGACCTCCTGGCCGACCTCGACCACCTCGGAGGGGTGATCGATGTGCTTCCAGGAGAGCTCCGAGACGTGCACCAGGCCGTCGACGCCGCCGAGATCGACGAACGCGCCGAAGTTGACGATCGAGGAGACCACGCCGGAGCGGATCTGGCCCTTCTGCAGCGTCTGCAGGAAGGTCGACCGGACCTCGGACTGGGTCTGCTCGAGCCACGCCCGGCGGGACAGGACCACGTTGTTGCGGTTCTTGTCCAGCTCGATGATCTTGGCCTCGATCTCCTTGCCGACGTACGGCTGGAGGTCGCGGACCCGGCGCATCTCGACCAGCGACGCCGGCAGGAAGCCGCGGAGACCGATGTCGAGGATGAGGCCGCCCTTGACGACCTCGATGACGGTGCCCGAAACGACGCCGTCGGCCTCCTTGATCTCCTCGATCTTGCCCCAGGCGCGCTCGTACTGGGCGCGCTTCTTGGACAGGATCAGGCGGCCTTCCTTGTCCTCCTTCTGCAGGACAAGCGCCTCGACGTCGTCGCCGACCGCGACGACGTCGGATGGATCGACGTCGTGCTTGATGGACAGCTCGCGCGAGGGAATGACGCCCTCGGTCTTATAGCCGATGTCGAGTAGGACTTCGTCCCGGTCGACCTTGACGACGGTACCGGAAACGATATCGCCGTCATTGAAGTACTTGATGGTCTCGTCGATCGCGGCGAGGAAGGCTTCCTCGGACCCGATGTCGTTGATCGCGACCTGCGTGGTCGTCCTGGGGGCCGTCGAGGTGGGCGTCTCGGCCTCGATGCTGCTCGTCATGTGGAAGGGGACTCCGGACAAGGTTCGGTGGTAGCTTCACGCGCCAGGACCCTTGGATCGCTGTGCCATCACCGACCAGGTGCTGTATCCCCTGTGCCGCCAACCGACAATAACGAGCGCGAGCCTGCTCCGTCCGAGGTTCGCGCAGGCCCACAGCGCACACATAGATTACCTGCCCGCGACGACCAGGGTCAATCGGCGCAAGGTCGCGAGTTGATCACGGCGAACGATTCGGCTATGGGGTCACTGGGCGTCATGCCCCCGTTCCTCGTTGCGCACCAGAATACTCCCCTTCGACCGGATGGGATCGCGTTGCATCGGCGCAGGCAGAACGGCGTATGAGACGTCGCCGTCAGTAGCGGTGCAGGCTGCCCGCGGACTGGCCGTCCTCGTCGAACTCGTCGAACAGGCCCTCGTCGTCGCGGGCGCGGCGACGGCCTTGGGCGGGTGTGGCGGGCCGCGACGTCGCGCCGTCGTCGGGTGCGCCGGCGGTCTGGGACGGGGTCGCGGCGTGCGTCGGCTCAGGCTCGGCGGGCGCCGGATGGGGGCTCGGCGACTCGGCGGCGTTCTGGTCGGCCGGGGCGAGGTCGGGGTGCTCCTGGGCGAACCGGGCCAGCTCCGCACGCGCCTGCTCGAGCCGGGCGAGGTCGGCGCGGGTCCGGTCCAGGTGGACGGACTCGGCGGACTCCGCAGCGGACGACGTCGCTGGCCGGCGGTCCTCGGAGCGGCTGTCGTGAGCCCGCGCGTCGTGAGCCCGGGTGTCGTGGGACTCGCCCTGGTCGGGATGGGCGTCGCGGCTGTCGGTCGACTGGACCGGCGCGGCGCCATCGGCCGCCGGCCGGGCCGGCGAGCGGTCGTCCTGCGGGCGGCCGGGCACGCGGTCCTGCGGCTGGTCGGGCACGCGGTCCTGCGGGCGGTCGGGCTCGAAGTCCTGCGGGTGGTCGGGCGTGAGCGGGCCGGTCGGCGACTGGCCGAGCAGCGACTGCGCCGACTGTGCCTGGGCCTGCTGCCGTCCCACCGGCGGCCGGACGGCTCCCGTCTGGGGGCGGCGACGCGGCAGCGACTGGGTGGCTCGCTGGTCCAGCTGGCGCTCCCCCGTGGTCTGCTGCGGCGGTGCCGGCTGGCCGGGCTGTGCCAGCTGGCCGGCCTGAGTGGCTTCGCCGGCGCTGCCGTACTCGTCGGCCTGGTCAGGGCGGACGCCCGGCGCGAACTGGTCGCGGTGCCCCTCCGCCGCCGACTGATCGGCGTAGGCGTCCTGACCTGCGGTGTCGTACCCACCGGCCTGCTCGTCCCAGCCGCGGGACTCGGACCAGCGGGCGTCGTCGGCCGCAGCGGGCGGGCCGGCCGGCGCGATCTGGTCGGCTCGTGCGGCCTGGCCGGCGGTGTCGTACTCATCGGCCTGGCCGGCGGTGCCGTACCCGTCAGCCTGCTCGTCCCAGCCGCCGGCGTGGGCCGGGGCAGCGTGGGCGGCCTGGCCGGCGGTGCCGTACTCGCCGGCCTGGTCGTCCCAGCGGCCGTACCCGGCGCCGCGGGCGGTCTCGCCGTGCAGCCGCGGCTGCTGCTCAACAGGCGGGTCGGCGTAGGGCTGCTCCGCCGCCGGGGCCGGGGCGGCCGCCGCCGCGTCCTCGTACCGCGGCCGCTCCCCGTACCGGCGGTCGTCACCGCCGCCATGCCCGCCGTCGTCGTAGCGGTCGTCGTGGGCCGGCTGGTAGCGGGACTGCCCGACCGACTCCTGGGCGCGTGGCCGCTGCCGCAGCGGCATCCGGTCCTCGGCCGGCCGCGTGACGACCCCCGGCGCGGCAGCCGCGACGGCACCGGCCCCGGACCCGCCGGACCCACCCGGCCCGTCCGGACCGTCGTCCTCCAGGCCGGGCGCCCGGCGCTTGCCGTGGTAGGCGCCGCGGCGGGCGAGCAGCAGGCCGAGGACCACGAACACGAGGCCACCGGCCGCGGCCGCGATCGGGACGGTGTCGCGGACGAGCTCGAGGCGGTCGGCGCTCGAGGAGAACTCGTCGATGTTGGCGGTGACCTGGTCGTCGGTGTAGGTCAGCGTGCCCTGGACGATCGTCGGGCCGCGGGTGCCCTCGAAGTCGAGGTAGGAGTCCTGCTCCTCCTGGCCCTTGATGATCGCGCCGGTGTGCGGCTCGACCCAGATGGTGCGGGTGTTGCTGTAGATGCGGTCGGCGACGATCGACCCGGCCTGGCCGAACAGAGCGCCGGGGATCTCCAGCGCCGACACCGGCGTCGGCTCGATGACCTGCTGGAACACGTAGACCGACAGGCCTTCGAGGGTGGTCTCGTTCTGGAACTGCATGGGCCGGGCCTCCTGGATGGTGGAGTCCCAGAACGGGTACGACCGCTCCTCGGTGCCGAACGGCAGCTTGAAGTAGTAGCCCTCGTGGTCGACCTCGACGCGGTCGGCGCGCTCGCCGGTGGGCGTGTAGTACTGGTCGTGGCCGTCGACGGAGTCGCCGGTGTGGCGGTCGAACGCGACCCGCTCCTCGAAGTACGAGAGCACGTTCTCCTCGGGGGTCGCCCCGGCGCCGAGGCCGTCGAAGTTGGTGACGCTGGTGTCCCAGACGGCGGTGTCGTCGGTGCTGTCGCCCCGGTCGGGGATGATCCGCCGGACGGAGCGGACGTCGGTGACGCGCTCGACCTCCGGCTCCTGGCGCACGACGGCGCCGAGGTCGAGGACGGTGACGTCGGAGCCGGTGGACACCCGCTCGGCGACGTCGTTGGAGACGACCGCCAGCCGCGGGTAGGCGTACCAGCGTGACATCGGCGCGAGCACCAACATCAACACGCCCAGTCCCACCAGGACCAGGCCGATACTGCGCCGCATGGACAAGCCTTCCTCGGATCGGGGTCTCCGCGCGGCCCGCGTGAGACCACCGCCGGGCGCGGCCCCGGGGCGGCGCGGGGGCTCTTCGTGAAACTACCCTCCGATCCGCGCCTGTGCATGCCACTCGGCAACATCGCGCCCGATCAGAGCGGCGCCGGAGTCCCTTGACGAGCTGCTCGAGCACCGTCGCGCGGCTGCCGGGCAAGTCGCTGGGCTTGCGGCTGCCTGGGCTCGGTCACCTCGGCCCCTTCGCTCGCGACGACGACCGCGACCGTCGTGCCACCGACGCGCTGAGCCGGGCCGGCTCGTCCCCGTGTCCGGGCTCGGCGGTCCGCTCCGGCGGCCGGTACTCGGCGGCCGGGTCGAGCATCGCGTCGATCCGGACGAACTCGTCGTCCTCGGGGACGCTCCCCGCGCGCTGCCAGGCCACCGAGCCGATGACGGCGAGGGCGATCCCGATCAGCACCAGCCCCTGCGCGACGCCGGAGTGGGCGCCCGGCGACGGACCCGGCCAGGGCCGCAGCGCGACGACGAAGCCGGCGAGCAGGACGGCCCCGGCGGCGAGAGCGGGCGCCAGCCGGGTCAGCCAGGGCCGCCCCGGCCCGGCGAGCAGGACGACGGCGCCGACGGCGGCCGCGGCCAGCCCGGCCGCCCCGCCGATCAGGACCAGCACGGCGGCGCCGAGCACGATGATCGGCGCGGCCCGCTGCCGGCGATGCCGGGCGAGTGGCCTGGCCGTCGGCCGGGCGGTCACCGGCCGGGTGGGCGCGCCGGCCCCGAGCGGCACCGTCCGCCGCGCCCGGCGCCCGCCACCGGCGGCGACCGCCTCGCCGGACACCCGCTGGGCGGGCACCGGCGACGGCGCCGCGGGCACGCGGGTTCCCCGCCAGGCCAGCACGCCGACGACCAGCACGGCACCCAGCCCGGCCAGCAGCGCCCAGCGGTACGGGCCGTCCGGCCCGTACGTCAGCCGCACCACGCCGGCCGAGCCCACGGGCAGCACGAACCCCTGCGCCCAGCCGTCCAGCCGCACCGGCTCCAGCGCCTCACCGTTGAGGGTGGCAGTCCAACCGGTGTTGAGGTTCTCCGTGACGGCGAGGACGGCGGGCTCGTCGCGGACCGGCACGACGACCTCGCGCGCCGCCGCATCCCAGGTCTGGACGGTGACGTCCAGGGACGACGACGGCTCCGGCAGCTCGTCGACCGGCCGCAGCGTCGCCGACTCCGGCCGCACGGCGCCCGTGGACCGGACGACGACGTCGAGTGCCCCCTCGTCCACCGGCACCGGCTCGGCGCCGTCGCCGCAGGGCAGCACGTCCAGCCGCCGCCCGCGCAGCAGGTCGCCGACGGTCGCCTCGACGCGCGTGGTCACCGACGACCCGCCGACCACCAGCTCCGGGCCGTCACCGCAGGCGATGTTCACCGTGCGCGACTCGTCGACCGGCAGCCGCAGGTCGTCGGCGCCCAGCACCTCGACCTCGGACACCCCGGCCGGCAGCACCGAGCGCAGCCCGAACGCCGGGTCCCGGTCCTCGACCTCGGCGACCTCGACGATCTGGATGGTCAGCTCGTCGGTGCGCACCGGCTCCGGGAACGTGACGGCGCCGTCGTCGCCGACGTCCGTCTGGAACCGGGCCTCGCCGGCCCGCACCTCGACCAGGCTGGGCCGCGACGCCGCCAGCCATGGCTCGACCTGCAGTCGCAGCCCTTCGATGGTGCGCCGCGGCCCCCAGGTCAGCGTCAGCGACGGTGACTCGTCGTCGGGCGCGGCCACCCAGCCGGTGCCGGGATCGTGGTCGACGGCGGCCTGCGGGCGGCCGAGCGGGTCGGTGACGGCCCGCGAGCTGGCGGTCGCCACGATCGCGTCCGCATCGGGCGCGAGCAGCTCCTCCAACGACCGGCCGGGGCGCGGGCGCGCCGTCAGCTCGGCCTCGTAGTCCGCGGCGGCCGCGAGTTCGGCGCTGCGGCGCAGGTCGCGGTTCTCCTCGCCGGGCCGGGCCAGCTGCCGGGCGCACCGCGCGACGTCGGTGTCGCCGGTCGCCGTCGCGACGCACTCGCCGCGGCGGCCGTCGGCGACGGCGAAGACCAGCGTGGCCGGCGCCGGGTCGCCGGACGCCGAGCCGCCGAGGTCCGCCTCGGTCACGGCCGGCACGGCGAGCGTGCGGGTCACCTTCAAGTCGGGGACGGTGAGCTCGCGGATGCCGACGCCGCTCACGGTGCCCTCGCCGACGGCGACGACGGTCACGCGCAGTGTGCTGGTCTCGCCGGACGGGACCGCGAGCACCTGCGCGTCGTCGCCGGGGCTCAGGTCGCTCTCCAGGATCCCGGTGTCGGTCTGGACGGCGACGCGCCGCAACGGCGCGCTCACCGGGCCGCCGGTCAGCGGCGTCAGCTCGACGGAGGGGACGCGGCGCGGCTCGTCGAAGGTGATCTCCAGCCACTGCCCGACGGCGCTGCCGTACTCCCCCGACACCCAGCTGGTGCCGAGATCGTCGTCGACGGCGGCCCATGGCGAGTTCTCCGCGCCGCGCGCCATCGTCGCCCGCGGGTCCGAGCCGGACGAGGACGCCGTCACCGACGCGACCCCGTCGACGACGGCGACGGTCTCGCGCGCGAGGTCGTCGCCGGACGGCAGGAAGTCGCGCACCACCCGCCCCAGGCCGCCGTCCTCGCCGGCCCGCAGGACCTCGGTGGTGTTGTCGCGGCTGGCCCCGAACCAGACGGCGCGGCGGCGCAGGCCGTCGGTGACGACCGGCACCGGGTTCGGGTCGGCGATGCCGGCGCCGTCGCCGGCCACGAACGCCGCCCGCCCGTCCAGCAGCCCGGCGTCTCCGGCCGTCAGCAGCGACTCCGGCCCGCCGGACATCCGCAGCGTGCCGTCCAGCGGGTAGGCGTGGACGCGGTGCTCATCGACCTCGGGGTCGGCGACGGCGAAGACCTCCACGGCCGGGTACCGCACGTCCAGCCGCGAGTCCGACGCCGCAGCGGGGTCGTCGGTCGCGCCGACCTGCGGGCCGAACGCCGCGACCCGCTCGGCGCCGGGCAGGTCGGCGATGGCCTGGTGGACGAGCGCGGCGCGCGGCGCGTCGGTGCGGGACCGGTCGAGGTCGTTGCGGACGACGAGGTGGGTGACGCCCGCGCGGCGCAGCGTGTCGACGACGCCCGCGCCACCGTCGCCGGCCGCGAGCCGCGTCTCGACGGCGTCCAGCAACCGGATGTTGCCCGCCGACGAGAGCGGGACGGAGTCGCGCACCGCCCACGGGGTGTCGCCCAGCGCCTGCAGCGGCTCGTCGCGCGGCGCGCCCCAGGTGTACTCGGCGAACGACGCGCCCGGCACCAGCAGCGCCCGCCCGGTGCCGGCGTTCTCGTCCAGCCAGTCCGACGCCTCGTGCCAGTAGCCCGGGATCGCGTCGTACGAGCCCGCCTGCGGCAGCCGTCCGGCCAGCGCGGGCGTCGCCACCCCGGCGATCACCACCACGGCGAGACCGACGACGAGCACCCGGAACCGGCGCACGGAGATGGCCGGCACCCGCAGCATCGACAGCGCGTGCGCCAGCCCGAGCGCGAGCGGCAGCCGCAGGACGACGTCGAACTTGTGCACGTTGCGGAACGGCGCCAGCGGCCCGTCCAGCAGCTCGCGCACCGTCGCCGCCAGCGGCCCGGCCGCGGCGCCCACGTACCCGGCCGACACCAGCGCCAGCCCGAGCACCGCGCCGGTGAGGAACACCCGCCGCCCGGGCATGTCGCGCCGGGCCAGCCCGCCCAGCCCGATCGCCGCGATCAGCACCGTGTGCAGGATCAGCACCGGCTCGCTGGCCAGCAGCCAGCCGGCCGGCCACTGCGGACCGCCGGCCACGGACAGGTAGGACAGCCAGTGGTCGTTGCCGCGCAGCACCTCGATCGGCGACGTGTGCTGGGTGGTGTTGCCGGCCGTCTCGATCCAGTCGAGGAACGGCGGGCTGTGGGACCCGAGCAGCAGCAGCGGCACCCACCACCACACCGTCACCGCCGCGCAGCAGCCGACCCACCACGCCGCGAACCGCCAGCGCCCGGGCCAGTGCGGCGCCAGCAGCAGCCAGAGCCCGGCGGGTATGACGGCGGCGGCGGTCGCCGCCGCGTTGACCCCGCCCATGCAGAGGACGGCCAGCGCCGACAGCGCCGCGTTGCGCACGACCGGACCACCGCGCCAGGCCCGGACCAGCGGGATCAGCGCCCACGGAGCCAGCGCCGTGGGCCACGCCTCGATCGACACCGCTCCCAGCGAGACCAGGATCCGCGGCGCCAGCGCGTACACCAGGCCGCCGAGCAGCCGGGTCCACGAGCGGCCGATGCCCATCTCGCCGGCCAGCCGGACCACGCCGAGGAACGCCGCGACCAGGATCAGCGACCACCACAGCCGCTGCACCATCCAGGCGGGCAGCCCGGCGAGGTCGCCCGCCAGGTGCAGCGGGCCCATCGGCCACAGGTAGCCGTAGGCCTGGTTCTGCAGCTGCCCGAACGCGGCGGCCGGCTCCCACAGGTGCAGCGCGCGCTGCAGGAACCCGGCCGGGTCGGCGGTGAGGTCGAGTTTGGTGTCGGGGACGATCTGCCCGGGCGCCTGCCGGAACGCCAGCGCGATCAGCCCGAGGCAGCAGACGGCGAGCTGCACGTGCCACGCCGGCAGGTGACGGCGCGAAGCGCCACGGACGAATGGCAGCCGCCACGCCGGTCGGGTACCCCGTCGGCGCGGCGCGCGCCGACGGGGTAGCCGACCGCGAGGTCCGACGTCAGTCGCCCCAGAAGACTGTGCGGTCATCGGCGGCGCAGCACCACCGCGAGGTTCCACGTCGCGAGCTCACGCAGGCCCGGCACGCGGACGACGCCCCGCGCCCACCACGGGTGGTAGCGCGGGAACGCCTCGAGCAGTTCGCCGTTCGGGGTGTGCCGCGCCCACAGCAGCGCGTCGGAGACGGAGACCGGGAACAGGCTGGTGCCGTAGCGGTTCTTCGGATCGTGCCCGTGCCGGCTCGCGTACCGGCGGGCGGCGGCCTCACCGCCGAGATAGTGCCAGGGCGCGGTCTCGTGCCCGCCCCACGGCGACAGCCAGACGGTGAACGAGAGGAAGACGACGCCGCCGGGCCGGGTCACCCGCAGCATCTCCTCGGCCATCGCCCAGGGGTCCGGCACGTGCTCGAGGACGTTCGACGAGTAGCAGACGTCGACGGCCTCGTCGCGGATCGGCAACGCCATGCCGCTGCCCATGACGGTGCCCGGCTCGGGCCGGCCGCGGGCGGACAGCTCACCGAGGTCGCTGTCGACGGAGACGTAGCGGGCACCGGCCCGGCCGAACGCCTCGCGGAAATAGCCCGGCCCGCCACCGACGTCGAGCACCAACGCTCCCCGCAAATCGGCATAATCGGACAATTGCGTAATAGAGTCGGCGGCCAGCACCCCATAGAAATGATCCGGGTCACGTTGCTCGGAGAGAAATGCCCGAAACAGCCGGACCGAACGGCTCAGCGTCGCTGTATGGCCCGGGGATTCGGTGAGGAGCACGTCGGCACATTACGACAATTACCGTGGCGGTTGTGGCGATTCGTCACGACTGGTGGAAGAACGGCCCGCCGTTGGCGCCGACGGGCACCCGGTGCGGGTCCAGCGCGACGCCGGCGGTGGCCGCGGCGACCCGGCGGGCGGACCGCTCGGCCGGCGCCTCGGCGACGGTGCGGCGCAGCAGCGCGTCCCACGATCGCACCGTCTGGTCCCAGGTGAACGTCGCGGCGCGGGCGGCGGCGGCGCGACCCAGCGCGGTGCGACGGACGGCGTCGGCGAGCAGCTCGTCGGTGGCCGCGGTGAGGCCGTCGAGGTCGTCGGCGAGCAGGCCGGTGGCGCCGTCGACGATCGACTCGGCCAGACCGCCGGCACTGCGGTAGCCGATGGTGGGCACCTGGTGTTGGGCCGCCTCGACGACGGTGAGCCCCCAGCCCTCCTTCACCGACGGCGCCAGCATGAGCCAGCTGCGGGCCAGCTCCTCGTGCTTGGCCCGCTCGTCGACGAAGCCGAGGAAGTCGGTGATGTCGTCGACGCCGAGCCGCTCGGCCTCGGCGGTGAGGCGCTCGGACCACCAGCCGTCGCCGATGACGCTCACCCGCAGGCCGGGCCGGCTGGCACGAAGCCGGGCCGCGACCCGCAGGGCGTGTTCGACCCGCTTGTGCGGCACCAGGCGGCCGAGGACGCAGATGCGCGGCGCATCGGACCGCGGCGTCGTCGTGGCCGGTGCCGGCGCGGTGCCGTTGTGGACGACGTCCACTCGCTCGGGACCGACCCCGAGCTCGGCGAGTTCCGTCCGGGTGATCTCCGAGACGGTGACGTAGCGGGAGTTCCGGTACACGCGGGGCGCGAGCCGGGACTCCAGCCACCAGCCCAGCCGGGCCGTGGCACGGCCGTAGACGACCCCCCACTGCTCGCGGTGGACGTGGTGGACGAGGACGACCACGGGGCACCGGGCGGCCAGGCGGCTCCAGAACGGAATGCCGTTCTGCACGTCGACGATGACGTCGGGCCGCCCGAGTGCCCCGCTGGCCAGCATCCGGACCGCATGCGCGTAGACGGAGAACTTCCCGCCGCGCCGCACGATCCGGTAGCCGTCGCGCCGCTCCACCTTCGGCGCGCCCGGATGGGCCGCACAGAAGAACGTGACCTCGTGCCCGGCGGCAGCCAGGCCGGCGGCGACGTTCTCCACGTAGCGCTCCGAGCCGCCACCCTCCGGGTGGGTGGTGTCGCGCCAGTTGAGCAGCACGACGCGCAATGGGCGCGACTCGACCAGGGTCTCCGGGGAATGCACTGTGATGTTTTCGCTGACGCCGGGTCAGTTGTCGTCGTAGTTGATCAGCTCTTCGTGGCTGACGTCGTCGGCGTCGCTCGGCTGGCTCACGTTCACGGCGGTGACGACGGTCAGACCGGCGAGCACCACTCCCACAATGGCGGCGACAACGCCTCCGAAATTGCCCATGAACGAATGCACTCCTCGAGCGGTGCGGAAATCACGACTCTTGGGAGCGTAACGACCGTCGTCGCCGAGAGAAGGCCCTTCGAGCAACATCAGCCGATGCGACGACGAGAATGACCGAAAAGACGATATCGGCGGCAATGACTGGCGCTGCGGGCGGAATGCGGGTCCACGTGCCTATGACACCCGGAACGCGATAGAGGTCGAACGTCCCGTTGATTTCGACCGATTCGAGCGATTCGAGGAGTCCGTCCGGAACGGCGCCCGGGGTGTCCCGCTCGACCGCGACCCAGCCGACGCCGAGGACGGCAAGCTCGCCCGCAGAATCGTCGCCGTCGAGCGCTGCGGCGACCTCCGCGGCCCGGCGGTCCTCCCCCGGCACGACGGCATCGCCGACCGGCAGCGCGTCCGGGACGACGGCCTCGACGCCGAGGTACCGCGGAGCGGGGTCGAGCACCGTGCGGTCGCCGGCCCAGGAGAAGCGGCGGAACGGCTGGTACGGCAGGACGACGACGTCGCCGTGGCCGCCGTCGATGGCCGCCCTGACGTCGGACCACGCCGCCGGGTAGCTGGACGGCTCGAGCCGGCCGGCCGCCCCCCACGCGAGGTCGGGCAGGGCCGCGATGGGGAGTAGAGCGGGGATCAGCGCGGCCGCGACCGCGACGCCAGACCCCGCCCGGCCGGGTGGGCCACCCACCCTACGGGCGGGGGCCGACAACGTCGTGCGGTTCGCGGCGGCGCCGGCGGCCGTGGCGGCGCTGCTCGTGTCAGCGCGGGCGGTGCCGGCGGCCGTGGCGGCGCTGCTCGCGGCCAGCCGGACCAGCCGGGCGGCACCCGCGGCAGCGGCGAGCGCGACCAGCAGCGCGTACCAGGCGAGGAACTTCTGCCCGTCGCGGATCAGCCCGCCGCCGGGGACCTCAGACACCAGCCATTCGAGGACGCTCCCGCCGCCCGGCAGCGCGCTGCTCACCGCGACGAGGAAGCCGGTGGCGGCCAGCGCGCCCAGCGTCGCCAGCTCCGCGCGGCCCAGGTGCCGGCGCAGCTCCGTCGCGCCGAACACCGCGAGCGCCAGCACGACCACCGTCAGGGCCAGCGCGGACGGCAGTGCCCGGCTGTCCGGGACGACGCCCCCGTTCCAGATGCCGCCGAGCGTGAGCAGGCTGCCGAGCAGGCCGAGCGGCGAGTCGGAGGCGGCGGCGAACGCGGCGACGCCGGACGGGTCGGAGACGGCCGGGTCGGGCCGCAGGACGGACGGGACCACCCACGGCGCCTGGAGCAGCAGGAGGGCGACGGCACCCAGGACACGCGTGCGCCGGCCGTGCCGGCCGCCCGGAGCGAGGAGCAGCGCGCCGAACAGCGCCGCCGCGAGCAGCCCGCCGGTCGGCGTCAGCGCGGACACCCCGGCCAGCAGCACGGCCGGCGCGAGGGCCGAGGTCCGGCCGCGGCGGACCCGGCGGCCGAGGATCAGCAGCCACGGCAGCGCGGCGTACGCGATCAGCGTCGGCCAGTGCCCGATGACCAGCCGCTCGAACACGTAGGCGTTCCAGACATAGACCGACGCCGCGACCAGCCGCGTCCCCGTGCGGACCGTCGGCAGCGCCAGCCCGGCGCCGAGGGCCGCGCCGAGCACGATGCCGGCCAGCGCCAGCTTCTGCACAAGCTGCCCGGTGAGCACGGAGTCGGCCAGCGCGACCGCGGCGTCGAGCGGGACGGCCCTGGGCACCGCGCTGCTCAGCCCCACGGACGACGGCAACAGCGCTTGGTCCGGCACCGCGACCATGTCGTAGGAGAGCACGTAGCCGGGCGCCGCCAGCGGGCCGAGCATGACGGCCGTGAGCAGGACGCACCAGCAGAGCAGGATCCAGTCGCCGCGGTGCGCCCGCCGGTGCCGGGCCCCGCTGTCGGGCGCTGCGTCGCGACGGGCGACGGCCTGCGGGGCGGTCACACCAGCTCCTCCCCGCATGATCGACCTTGCCGCGAGCATAACGGTCGCGGCGGCGGCGCACGGGGCGATTCGGCCAGCTCTCCCACAGCCCGGTACGACGCGGTCCAACTCCCCGAATCCGAGTTGATCATGGAGAAGTACAGCTTCCCGCTGAACCGGAAGCTGTACTTCTCCATGATCAACTCGGGTGGCGGCGAAGGCGGCGGCGTATCCGGACGGGTGAGACGGGGCGGCCACCGGGGGGCGTGGCGGCCGCCCCGCGTCCTCAGGTGCGGCGGCTGCGGACGAACGTCGCCGCGGCGGCAGCGGCCGCGAACACGCCGAGCGCCACCACACCGCGGGTGACGTTGCGGCCGCCCTCGCCGCTCACCTCAGGGATCTCGAAGGTGAACGCCGTCTTCAGCGTCGCGCCCGCCGGCGCGCCGTTGACCAGCGCCTCGTTCTTCGCCCGATCGGCGCCGGCCTCGAGCAGCGCGTACCGGGTACCGAAGTCGGCCGCGGTCTCCTGTCCGGCGCCGGCCAGCTGCGACGCGCCCTCGGTGGACAGCCGCTGGGCGCCGTCGACGAGCTGCGGCGCGCCCTGGGCGGCCTGGAGCAGGCCGTCGTAGATCTGGACGGAGCCGTCGGCGGCGTCCTCGAGCCCGGTGGCCAGCACTCCGGCCCCGACCGCGGCCTCGTCGGCGCCGTCGGCCAGCTGATCCGCGCCGTCGGCGATCTGCCCCGCGCCGTCGGCGGCGTCCTGGGCGCCCTCGGAGAGCCGGCCGGCGCCGTCCTCGATCTGCCCGGCGCCGTCGGCGGCGTCGCGGGCGCCGTCCTCGAGCTGACCCGCGCCGTCGGCGATCCGGCCCGCGCCGTCGGCGGCATCCTGCGCGCCGGTGGCCAGCTCGCCGGCCCCTTCGGAGATCCGCAGGTTGCCGTCGTGCAGCTGGTGGGCCCCGTCGGTGAGCTGCATCAGCCCGGAGACCAGCGCGTTGCCGCCGGCGATGATCTGGTCGACGCCGTCGCTGAGGCCGTTGACGCCGCCGCGCAGGGTCTCGTCGGCCGGGAGGTCGTCGGGCTGGCCGATGCCGCCCTGCACCGACCCGACCACGCCGCTGACCAGCTGCCCGACGCCGTCGTCGAGCAGGTTCAGGCCCTGCAGCAGGCCCGGCTCGTCGCGGTCGCAGACGTCGGTGGACCGGTTGGACAGGCCGCACTGCAGCCGCAGCAGGCCGCGCAGGACCCCGTCGCCACTCGTCAGAGCGGCCTCCAGGGTGTTGAGCCCGCCGTAGAGGGTGTCCTGGTCCATGGGGTCGTCCGGGTTGGCCAGGGCGCCGCGGCCGTCGGCGAGCTGATCGCGCAGCCCGGCCAGCACCTGGTCGGTGATGACGTCGACGTCGTAGCCGAGCGTCGGGCGGGCCGTGTTCAGCAGCACCGCCTGCTCGGGCGTGTAGCAGGGCGGCCCGAACCCGCTGGTCTTCCGGTCGGCGATGTCCTGGAGGACGACGACGGCGCAGCCGAGGCGCTGGTAGGCGCCGGGCTCCGAGGCGGACTCGTGGTAGACGCCCTCGGCCATCTGCTGCAGCGCCGGGACCGCACGCTCCTCGAGGCCGACCCGGATCGTCTCCAGCCCGCCGAGCAACGTCTCGCCGTCGTCGACGTCACCGATGCCGGCGCGCAGCCGGGCGATGCCGTCGACCAGCGGCTGCGCCTGCTCGGGCAGGCCGCCGACGCCGTCGTACAGGCGGGTGAGGCCGGCATCGACGCGGTCCAGGCCGGAGCCGACCTGCTCGAGCCCGCCGATGAGCTCCGGCGCGCGGTCGCCCGCGGTCTCGAGGCCCTCGGCCAGCTGCCCGGCCCCGTCGGCGGCGTCGGAGGCGCCGTCGGCGAGCTGGTTCGCGCCCGGCGCGAGCCGGCCCCGCAGCCCTTCGGCGAGCTCCGCTCCACCGTCGGCGAGCTGCCCAGCGCCCGGCACGAGCCGCTCCGCCAGGCCCTCGGCCAGCACGCCGGCGCCCTCGGACAGCTGCGCCGCGCCCGGCGCCAGCTCGCCGTTGACGCCCTGGTAGAACACCTGCGCGCCGGCCTGCAGCTCGCGCGCACCCGGCGCCAGCTGGTCGCCGAGCCCGTCGGCCAGCTCGCGAGCGCCCGGCGCGGCCTGGTCGGACAGCCCGGTGCTCAGCTCCTGCGCGCCGTCGCGCAGCTGGATCAGCCCGCCGAGCAGGTCTGCCGCGCCGTCTCGCAGCCGCAGCAGGTTCTCGTCGATGGTCTGCGCGCCCTCGGTGAGCGCGATGCCGGAGTCGATGCCGCCCTCGTACCCGGCGACGCCGGTCGCGTACGTCGGGCTGTCCAGCGGCGACACCGGCAGCGCCGACAGCGTCGCCCGCGGGATGACGCCGTCCTCGATGACGGCCGTGTAGCCGAACTCCTGCTCGGCCGAGCCGATCGGCGGGAACAGGGTCAGCGCGTACGTCAGCCTGGTGCCGCCCCGGCCGTCGCCGCCCATGTTCGCCTCGCCGGAGCTGACGCTGGTGAACGACGGCGGCAGGGTGGTGGTCATCGTGCCGACCATGGGGACGTAGACGTCCTCCTCGGCGCTCACCATGGTGCCGGTGCCGTCGTCGTACTCGATCTCGCGCGGCTCGCCGGTCTCGTTGACGACCCGGTAGCGGACCTCCAGCTCACCGGACTCTCCCACGACGTCCCCGGCGTCGACGACCTCGCCGTCGAGCCGGTACTCCACCGACACCGACAGCGGCAGCTCGCCGGCGAAGTCGGAGACGGTGCGCCGGCGCTGCTCGCCGTCGACGTCAGTCTGCAGTAGCGCCTCGCCGTCCTCGGTGTCGGTGCCGCCGAAACCGTCGAGGTTGCGCAGGCCGTCGGTGGTGACCGGGTTGCGCAGGTCGACGCTGCCGCTGCCGGTGAGGTCGAGCTGGTCGTAGACGCGGGCGCGGTCCACGCCGCCGTCGGGGTTCAGGTAGACCTGGACGGTCTCGGTGTTGGTGACGTCGACGTCCGCGGCCGCGGCGGGCGCGACCACGAGCACGAGGGTCACGGCTCCGGCGGCCGCCGCGGCGATCCGGCGGCTCATCGCAGCGCCCCTTCCCAGAACGGGCCGCGCGAGGTGTCGTCGGCGGTCTCGCCGGGCTCGGGCTGGACGGCGTCCGGTTCGTCGTCCGAGGCGTACCGGCCGCGTTCGCGGGCCCGGTCCTCCTCGATGGTGTTGCCGAGGAACACGGTCGCGAGGAAGCCGAACGCGGCCGCGAGCAGCACGGTCGTGAGTGCCGTCGGCGAGGTCTCGACGAACTCCGGCGGCGCGGCGGTGTAGGCGACCTCGTAGGAGCCGACCACCGCGGCCGCCCCGATGAGGAACGACCACAGCGGCAGCCGGCCGGAGGTCAGGAACGCGATGAGCAGGCAGGCCAGCACCACGAGCATCGCGGCGACGCCGCGTCCGGCCGAAGTGTCCGGCAGCCAGGCGGCCCGCAGCGCGTAGCCGAGCCAGGCCAGCACCGCGCCGGCCAGCAGTCCGGCCGCCCGCTCCCACGGCGCGCGGTCCGGCACGACGCCGGTCGCCCCGCCGAGCGCCGCTCCGAGCAGGGCGACGTGTTCCAGTTCCAGCCCGAGCCAGTCGCCACCGAAGACCAGCACGCCGGTCGCCACGGCCAGGAACACTCCTGGCAGGAAATAGCCCCTCATCGCTTCCTCTCCGGCGGACGTCCGCGGCCACCGTCATCGATGAGGAGACTTCTTACCAGTCAGTAACAAGTTGCGCCAGTACTTCCGGCAAGAAACTTGGTCATGCAAGAACAACCGGACAGGCCGGGCAACCCTGGACCGATCGGCGCGACGGACTGGCACGATAGGCCCGTGCCGCAGCTCGCCAGACGCCTGCTCGGTGCCGGGCGCAGCTCCGCCGGGCTGCTCGCACTCGGCACCAGCGTCGCCAACCTGCTCGGATACGCGCTGACGGTGGTCGGGGCGCGGCGGCTCGGGCCGCACGAGTTCGGCGCGTTCAGCGCGCTGCTGGCGCTGATCATCGTCGGCAACGTCGCGGCGCTGGCGGTCCAAGCGACGACGGCGCGCGCGGCGGCCACCGATCGGCCGGTCGCGCCGGCGGTCCGCTCCGGCCTGGTCCTCGCCGTCGTCATCGGTGTCGGCCTGACGGCGCTCAGCCCGCTCGTCGAGTCGGTGCTGCAGCTGCCGTCGCCGGTGCCGGCGATCGCCGCGGCCGTCGCGATCGCGTCGCTCACCGCCACCGCGCCGTCACTGGGCATCATCCAGGGCCGTGAGCGCTTCGGGCTGCTGGCGGCACTGGTGACGGTCCAGGCGGCGCTGCGGGTCGGCGGCGGGCTGGTCGGCATGGCGCTGGAGCCGACCGCGACCAGCGCGCTGATCGGCATCGCCCTCGGCTTCGCCGCCGCGGGTCTCGTGGCCTGGCTGGTCGCGCGGCCGTCGTCGCTGCTGTCGTCGCGCGGCGGTTTCGCCGTCCGGGCAACGCTGGCGTCGGGCGCGATGCTGCTGGGCTTCGTCGTGCTCACCAACATCGACGTGATCCTCGCCCGGCACGTGCTGCCCCCGGAGATCAGCGGGCTCTACGCGGCGGGGTCGATCTTCACCAAGATCGCGTTCTGGCTGCCGCAGTTCGTGCCGATGCTGGCGTTCCCCGCGCTGACCGACCCCGCCCGGCGGCGGACCGCGGTCACGATCGGGGTGGCCGCCGTGGCGGGCTGCGGCGCGGCGCTGACGGTGCTCTGCTGGCTGGTCGCCGAGCCCGCCGTCGACCTCGTCGCCGGGCCGTCCTACGACGACGTCGTGCCGTGGGTGCCCGGGTTCGCCGGCCTCGGCGCGCTGTACGCGCTGGCGCACCTGCTGGTGTACGCGCACCTGGCGCAGCGGGACCGGTGGACCACCGGCGTGCTGTGGATCGTGCTGGCCGGCTACGTGGTGACCGTCGAGGTGTGGGCGTCGACGCTGGCCGGCGTGCTGCTGCCGGGACTGGTCGCCGCCGGGCTGATCGTGCTGTGGGGGCTGGCCCGCGAGCGGTTCGGCGCGCCGAGCCGCTACGACAGGGGCGAGAGCCCGGCGACGCTCACCTGACCGCCCCCGCGGGAACGGTCAGGTGACGCGGCGTCCGGAACTCAGCGTGCGCCGAGCCGGCCGAGCCAGCGACGCCGGCTGGTCGAGCGCGACGTGGGCGTCGCGGTGTTCGGCGTCTCGGCGACGGTCGGTGACGGCGAGTCCTCGGTGGGCGCCGGCGAGCCGGTGATGGTCGGCGGCTCGGTGGACGGCGGCGTCTCGCAGTCGGGGTCGACCACCTCACCCGTCGCGGGATCGATCACCTCACCCGTCGCCGGGTCGACTGCCGTGTCCTCCGGGCAGTCGGTGTCGGGCTCCTCGCCCGGCGGCGTCGTCGGATCTTCGGTGGGCGTCTCCGTCGGATCTTCGGTGGGCGTCTCCGTCGGATCTTCGGTGGGCGTCTCCGTCGGGGTCTCCGTGGGAGTCTCCGTCGGGGTCTCCGTGGGAGTCGGCGTGGGAGTGCGAGTCGGCGTGGGGGTGGGAGTCGGCGACGACGTGGGCGTCGGCGTCGATGTGGGCGGCGTCGTCGGCTGGTTGGTCGGCGGCGGCGTGGTGGGCGGCGTGGACGGAGGCGTCGACGGCGGAGGCGTCGTCGGCGGGGTGTTCGGCGGCGTCGTCGGCTGCGGGTCCTGCGGCGGCGTGGGTGTCGGGCTCGGGGAGCCGGACGGATTCGGCGCGTCGGTCGACGGCGGCGGCAGCGGCGGACCGGCCGGGCCAGGACCCGGGGTCTCGGTGACGTAGCCGTTGCCGTTGTCGTAGGCGCGGATCCAGGCCATCACGTTGTCGACGTACGTGGACGACGGGTTGTAGCGGAACAGCGCCGCCCGCAGCTGCGCCTCGTCGGCCAGGTTGCCGCCACCGGCGCACAGGTACTGCGCGGACGCGAGCGTGGCGTCGAAGATGTTGTGCGGGTCGACGACGCTGTCGCCGTTGCCGTCGACGCCGTAGGCCTTCCAGGTGCCCGGGATGAACTGCATCGGGCCGACGGCGCGATCCCAGACGGTGTCGCCGTCCCACCGTCCGCCGTCGCTGTCGCCGATGGACGCGAAGCCGTTGCCGTTGAGCGCCGGGCCGACGATGCGCGGCTGGACGTCGCCGCCGGCCGTGACCTGGCCGCCGTTGGCGTGCCCGGACTCGATCTTGCCGATGCCGGCGAGGATCTCCCAGCGGATGCCGCAGCCGGGCTTCTCGAGAGTCATCTGCGCCGCGGCGCTCTGATACGCCTCGAGCACGATGCTGGGGATGCCGAGGCCGCTGGCGAGTGTCTGGGTGATGACGCCCGGCGACGGGCTCGGGCCGACGATGAAGCCGGCCGCGACGGCGGCCGCATTGTCGGCGACCACCGTGACCGAGGCCTGACCGTCAGTGGGGTCGCTGGAGATGATGGCGTCGCCGCGGCCCTGATAGATGCCGTCGGAGTCGTGGCCGTCGGGATACTCGGAGGACGAGACCAACTGGGCCGGTCCCGGGAGTCCCGCCGCGCCGCCTAGGCAGAGGACCCCCGATGTCGCCACGACGGCCCCAGCTGCTCGGAACACTGGTCGCAATGCGGACTCCCGTTCTCACGACGTCCCCACGAGCCTCGCATGTGATCGTCCGTTCGGTCTACCCCACAATGCAAACAGCCGACCAACGTGTGGTTTACACGGACGACTCAGTGGCCCGCTTCGTGCCACGTACGTCCGATTCCGACCGAGACGTCGAGTGGAACCCGCAGCGGATAGGCCGCGCCCATCTCGCGCCGGACGAGTTCGTCGACCTGCTCGCGCTCGCCCTCGGCGACTTCGAGGACGAGCTCGTCGTGCACCTGCAGCAGCATGCGCGAGGCCAGCTTCTCCGTGGCCAGCGCCTGGTCGACCCGCAGCATCGCCACCTTGACGATGTCGGCGGCCGACCCCTGGATGGGCGCGTTGAGCGCCATGCGCTCGGCCATCTCGCGGCGCTGCCGGTTCTCGCTGGTGAGGTCGGGCAGGTAGCGACGGCGACCCAGCATGGTCTCGGTCCAGCCGACCATGCGGGCCCGCTCGACCACCTCGCTGAGGTAGTCGCGCACGCCGCCGAACGTCTCGAAGTACTCGTCCATGAGGCCCTGCGCCTCGGCGACCGCGATGTTCAGCTGCCGCGACAGCCCGTAGGACGACAGGCCGTAGGCGAGGCCGTAGTTCATCGCCTTGATCTTCGCCCGCTGCGCGGGGCTGACGTCGTCGGCCGGGACGTCGAACACCCGCGACGCCGTGACGGAGTGGAAGTCCATGCCCGACGCGAACGCCTCGATCAGCGCCTGGTCGTCGGAGAGGTGCGCCATGATGCGCATCTCGATCTGGCTGTAGTCGGCGCTGAGCAGCGCCTCGCAGCCCGCCCCGACGACGAACGCCTCGCGGATGCGCCGGCCCTCGTCGGTGCGGATGGGGATGTTCTGCAGGTTGGGGTCGGTGGACGACAGCCGACCGGTGGCCGCGATGGTCTGCACGAACGTGGTGTGGATGCGGCCGTCGTCGGAGACCGAGCCGAGCAGCCCTTCGACGGTGACCCGCAGCTTGGAGGCGTCGCGGTGGCGCAGCAGCGCGGCGAGGAACGGGTGCTCGGTCTTGGCGTACAGCTCGGCCAGGGAGTCGGCGTCGGTGGTGTAACCGGTCTTGGTGCGCTTGGTCTTCGGCATGCCGAGGTCGTCGAAGAGGATGGCCTGCAGCTGCTTCGGCGAGCCGAGGTTGACGTCGCGGCGGCCGATGGCGTCGTAGGCGTCGTCGGCGGCCTTCGCGACCTTGCCGGCGAACTCGGACTCGAGCGCGTGCAGGTGGTCGAGGTCGACGGCGATGCCGGCCCGCTCCATGCCGGCCAGCACCCCGACCAGCGGCAGCTCGACCTGCTCGAGCAGCGTCTGGCCGCCCTTCTTGTCGAGCTCGGCCTCGAGCGCCTCGGCGAGGTCGAGGACGGCGCGGGCGCGGACGGTCTCGTCGGCGCCCAGCTGCTCTTCGTCGCCGCCGTCGAGGGACAGCTGGACGGCGCCGCCGGCGTCCTCGGCGCGCAGCTCGCGGCTGAGGAAGCGCAGCACGAGATCGGCGAGGTTGTAGGAGCGCTGGCCGGGCAACGCGAGGAACGCCGTCAGCTCGGTGTCGGCGGCCAGGCCACCCAGCGGCCAGCCGCGGGCGGCCAGCGCGTGCATGGGGCCCTTGGCGTCGTGCATGACCTTGCCGCGCGCGGGGTCGGCCAGCCAGGCGGCGACGGCCGCGTCGTCGTCGGGGGTGAGGTCGGCCGGCTCGAACCAGGCGCCGGCGCCGTCGGACGTCGCCACGGCCAGCTCGGTGACCTCGCCGGAACCGCGGGCCCAGTGGCCGCGCACCGACACGCCGGCCCGGCCCTGGCCGAGGTGCTCGGCCAGCCAGCCGGCCACCTCACCGGGGCGCAGGTGCACCGCGTCGATCTCGAAGCCCTCTTCGGCCTCGGGGGCGGTGTCGGGCTCGAGGTACTCGTAGAGACGGTCGCGCAGCACCCGGAACTGGAGGGTGTCGAAGAGCTGGTGCACCTCTTCGCGGTCCCAGGTCTGCCGGGCGAGGTCGTCGATGCGGACGTCGATGGGGACGTCGCGGACCAGCTCGGTGAGCTGCCGGTTGGTCATGACCTGGCCGAGGTGGGCCCGCAGCGCGTCGCCGGCCTTGCCCTTGACCTCGTCGGCGCGGGCGACGAGCTGGTCGAGGTCGCCGAACTCGACCACCCACTTGACGGCCGTCTTCTCCCCCACGCTCGGGATGTTCGGGAGGTTGTCGGAGGGGTCGCCGCGAAGCGCCGCGAAGTCGGGGTACTGCGCCGGCGTGAGGCCGTACTTCTCCTGCACCGCCTCAGGGGTCATGCGCGAGAGGTCGGACACGCCACGTCGCGGGTAGAGCACCGTGACGCGATCGGTGACCAGCTGGAAGGCGTCGCGGTCGCCGGTGCAGATGGAGACGTCGAGGCCGTCCTTCTCGGCCATGGTCGCCAGCGTGGCGATGACGTCGTCGGCCTCGAACCCGTCCTTCTCCACGTATGGGATGCGCAGCGCCGTCAGCACCTCCTTGACGAGGTCGAGCTGGCCGCTGAACTCCTCGGGCGACTTGCTGCGGTTGGCCTTGTACTCGGGGAACCTCTCGCTGCGGAACGTCTTGCGCGACACGTCGAAGGCCACCGCCACGTGCGTGGGCGCTTCGTCACGCAGCACGTTGATGAGCATGGAGGTGAAGCCGTACACACCCTCGGTGTGCTGGCCCGTCGTCGTGACGAGGTTGGCGTCCTTCAGAGCGTAGAAAGCCCGGTAGGCCAGCGAGTGACCGTCGAGGAGCAGGAGGCGGGGAGAATCGGATGCAGCGACCACGCGGCAACCCTAGTAGCCGGTTCCGACATTGTCGCAGGGTCTGCCCGGACGACCGCCATCCGTGCCGCGATATCGTCCGGCCATGACCGAACCGGCCCGTGACTCCGTCGCCGCGTACAACCGCCAGCCCGGCCTGCCGTCCGCTCCCCTGGACGACCGCATGGGCATCGAGTACGTCGAGGCCACCGCCGAGCGCGTCGTCGCCCGCATGCCGGTCGAGGGGAACACCCAGCCGTTCGGGCTGCTGCACGGCGGCGCGTCGTGCGTGCTGGCCGAGAGCGTCGGCTCGGTGGCGGCCAACCTGCACGGCGCGCCGGACAAGTACGCCGTCGGCGTCGACATCAACGCCACCCACCACCGCGGGGTGCGGTCCGGGCACGTCACCGCGGTCGCCACTCCGGCACACCTCGGCCGCAGCTCGGCCAGCTACGAGATCGTCATCTCCGACGACGACGGCCGGCGGGTCTGCACCGCGCGGCTCACCTGCTTCCTGATCCCGATCGAACCGGGCGCCTGACGCCGCGCATGTTCCCGGGTTTCGGCACCGTCCTCAACGTCGTCACCGTCGTCGCCGGCTCGGCCGCCGGCCTGCTCGTCGGCCACCGCCTGCCGCAGCGCACCCGCGATGTCGTCACCGACGCGCTCGGGCTGGTCACGCTGCTCATCGCCGCGATCTCCGCGGCCGCCGTCCTGGACGCCGGGTTCGCCGCCGACGTGGGCGACTCCGCGACGGTGCTGATCGTGCTCGGGGCGCTGCTGGTCGGCGGCATCACCGGCTCGCTGCTGCGGATCGAGGCGCGGCTGGAGGACGTCGGGTCCGGGCTGCAGCGGCGGCTGTCGCGCGCCGGCGACGGCGAGGCGCGGCGGCGCTTCGTCGAGGGGTTCGTCAGCACGTCGCTGCTGTTCTGCGTCGGCCCGCTGACCATCCTGGGGTCGCTGTCCGACGGCATGGGCCTGGGCTACGACCAGCTGGCGCTCAAGGCGACGATGGACGGGTTCGCGGCGGTCGCGTTCGCGGCGTCGCTGGGCTGGGGCGTCATGGCCTCCGCGATCGCCGTCGCCGTCGTCCAGGGGCTGCTGACGCTCGTCGGCGTGATCGCCGGGAGCCTGCTCGGCGACGCCTATGTGTCCGCGATCACGGCGACCGGCGGGCTGCTACTCGTCGGCGTGGCGCTGCGGCTGCTGCGGATGAAGCCGCTTCCCGTCGGTGATCTGCTGCCCGCTCTCCTCGTGGCGCCCCTACTTGTCAGTATTGTCGCCGCCATTCGCACCTGACGTGCGGGAATGCCCGAACGTCACCATGTGGTATCGGTCCGGACTCGGCGACGCCGTGGCAACGGCGGCGTCCCAGAAGCGAGTTATGCTCCGGCACGAACGTCTGACGATCGGACGACCGATCTGACGTGTGTCTGCCACACGTGCGGCCGGTCCTGGGAGCGGGAGGTACATCACACGTGCAGAAGCTGGCCAGATGTCTGGGAGCGCTGCTCGCTGTCCTGGCCGCCGTCCTGCTCGCCACCCCCGCGGTGGCCCAGGGCAGCGGCGAGACGGTCAACGGCACGCTCACCTACCAGGACGCGCCCGTCGCGGGCGTCACCATCTCGGTCGCCTCCGCCGACGGCACCGAGATCGGGACCGCGCAGACCGCCGCCGACGGCACCTGGGCGGTGCCCGTGCCCGGCCCTGGCGACTACTCCGTGACGCTCGACGCGGCGACGCTGCCGCCGACGGCGCCCGGCGTCGTCCGCGAGACCATCGAGACCACGGTCAACCCGCAGCAGCGCAAGGTCGTCCTCTTCCGCATCGGCGCACCCGAGACCGGCGGCGAACAGCCGTCACCATCGGAGTCCGCGCCGTCCGAGGGCGAGAGCGAGGCGCCGGGCGGCACCGAGTCCGGCAGCGGCGCGGAGTCCGAGGCGGGGCAGGACCTCACCGCCACCGGCGGTAACAACCAGCTGCTGCAACTGTTCGTCAGCGGCCTGCGGTTCGGGCTCATCCTCGGCCTCGCCGGACTGGGGCTGTCGCTGGTCTTCGGGACCACCGGCCTCACCAACTTCTCGCACGGCGAACTGATCGTCTTCGGCGCCGTCGCGGCGCTGCTGCTCAACCAGGCCGGCGTGCCGATCCTGCTGGCGGCCGTACTGGCCACCATCCTCAGCGCCCTCTTCGGGTGGGGCCAGGACCGCGGGTTCTGGAGACCATTGCGCAAGAAACCCACCGGGCTGATCGCACTGATGATCATCTCGATCGGTGTGTCGCTGATCCTGCGCTATCTCACGCAGTTCATCATCGGCGGCGGCCGCGAGACCTACGACGAGTACACCTACCAGGACCCGATCTCCATCGGCCCCGTCAGCATCACACCGCGCGACCTCATCATCATGGGCATCTGCGTCGTGCTGCTGGCCGCCGTCGCGCTGGCGCTGACGCGCACCCGCATGGGCAAGGCCACCCGCGCCGTCGCCGACAACCCGGCGCTGGCCGCCGCCTCCGGCATCAACGTCGACCGCGTCATCACCGTGGTGTGGACGGTGGGCACCGGGCTGGCCGGCCTGTCCGGCATCTTCTTCGGCATGATCCAGGGCGTCGACTACCTCATGGGCATGCGGATCCTGCTGCTGGTGTTCGCCGCGACGGTCCTCGGCGGGCTCGGCACCGCCTGGGGCGCCATGGTCGGCGCGCTGGTCGTCGGCATCTTCATCGAGGTCTCGGCCTACGTGGTCCCATCGGAACTCAAGACGGCCGGTGTGCTGGTCGTGCTCATCCTGATCCTCCTGGTCCGGCCGCAGGGCATCCTCGGCCGCCGCGAGCGGGTCGGCTGAGGCGGAAGGAGCTACGACCATGGACTGGGGAAACATCCTCGAGCTGTCGCTGCGCGAGCTGATCGGCGTGCAGGCGATCGTGTTCGCTCTCGCCGCCATCGGCATCAACGTGCAGTTCGGCTACACCGGCCTGCTCAACTTCGGCCAGGCCGCGTTCGCCGCCGTCGGCGGCTACGGCATCGCCGTCATCGTCACCACCTACGACATGTCGTTCTGGCTCGGCCTGGTGGTCGGCGTCGTCGGCGCGATCATCCTGGCTCTCCTGCTCGGCATCCCGACGCTGCGGCTGCGGGCCGACTACCTCGCCATCGTCACCATCGCCGCGTCCGAGATCGTCCGCCTGGTCGGCCGGTCCGCGTCGGGCCGCGACATCTTCGGCGGCTCCGACGGCATCACCGGCTTCAGCAGGGCGTTCTACGACCTCAACCCGTTCACCGAGCCGTTCTCGTTCGGCCCGTTCGAGTTCCGCGAGCGGGTGCTGTGGGTCCTGGTCGTCGGCTGGTCGCTGGTGGCCATCTGCACGCTGGTCGTCTGGCTGCTCATGCGCAGCCCGTGGGGCCGCGTGCTCAAGGGCATCCGCGAGGACGAGGACGCCGTGCGCAGCCTCGGCAAGAACGTCTACGCCTACAAGATGCAGTCGCTGGTCATCGGCGGCGTCATCGGTGCACTCGCCGGCATCGTCTACTCCCTGTTCCAGGGCGCGATGCAGCCGGACGTGTACGCCACCAACTTCACCTTCTTCGCCTACGCGATCCTCATCCTGGGCGGCGCGGCCACGGTGTTCGGCCCGGTGCTGGGCGCCGCGATCATGTGGTTCTCCTTCCAGTTCATCGACCTCGCGCTGCGCGGGGCCATCCAGCAGGACTACATCCCCAGCTGGTTGATGGATTCGAACGACGTCGGCGCCGTACGATTCATGTTGACCGGTGTCGTCCTGGTGCTCTTGCTCGTGTTCCGCCCGCAAGGCATTCTCGGCGACCGGAGGGAGATCGCGCTCGATGCCCGCTGACGACCAGAGGACCCCGGCGTCCTTGACGGCAAAGCGCGAGGCGGCGGTCGCCGCCCTCGCCGATGTGCCGCGCGAGCCCGGGGCCAAGAAGCCCGACCCGATCCTCGTCGCGGACGACGTCAAGCGGCACTTCGGCGGCCTGCTCGCCGTCGACGTCGAACACGTCGAGGTGCAGCGCGGCTCCATCACCGCGCTGATCGGCCCCAACGGCGCCGGGAAGACCACGTTCTTCAACCTGCTCACCGGGTTCGACCGCCCCAACTCCGGCTCGTGGTCGTTCAACGGCCGCTCGCTGCACGGCACACCGCCGTTCAAGGTCGCGCGGGCCGGCATGGTGCGCACGTTCCAGCTGACCAAGGCGCTGTCGAAGCTGACGGTCATCGAGAACATGCGGCTGGGCGCCACCGGGCAGCGCGGCGAGTCGTTCTGGCGAGCGCTGCTGCCGTTCACCTGGCGCTCCCAGGAGGACGCCATCACCGGGCGGGCCGAGGAGCTGCTGACCCGCTTCAAGCTCGACGCCAAGCGCGACGACTTCGCCGGCTCGCTCTCCGGCGGCCAGCGCAAGCTGCTCGAGATGGCCCGCGCGCTCATGGTCGAGCCCGAGCTCGTCATGCTCGACGAGCCGATGGCCGGCGTGAACCCGGCACTCACCCAGTCGCTGCTCGAGCACGTCTCCAACCTGCGCGAGCAGGGCATGACCGTCCTGTTCGTCGAGCACGACATGGACATGGTCCGCGACATCGCCGACTGGGTGATCGTCATGGGCCAGGGGAAGGTCCTCGCCGAGGGCCCGCCCGACGCCGTCATGTCCGACCCGCGCGTCATCGACGCCTACCTCGGCGCCCACCACGACCAGTCGCTGGCCGAGCTGGAGCAGGAGTTCGAGACCGGTGCGCTGACCGCGGAGGCCGAGGCGGAGCTGGCCGGCACCGATGCGCCGGTCGCGGCCGAGACCAGCGGCGAGACGAAGGACGGGCGATGAGCCAGAGTGAGAGCACGACCGCGGCCGACCGCTCGGCCCACCTGGCCGGCGCCGAGGGCGCCGTCCTGCGCGCCGACGAGATCGTCGCCTCGTACGTCGAGGGCGTCAACATCCTCACCGGCTGCGACCTCTACTGCCAGCAGGGCGAGATCGTCGGCATCATCGGCCCCAACGGCGCCGGCAAGTCGACGCTGCTGAAGGCGCTGTTCGGGCTGGTGCGGGTACGCGAGGGCTCGGTGACCCTCAAGGGCGAGGACATCACCAACCTGCAGGCCAACCAGCTGGTGTCGCGCGGTGTCAGTTTCGTGCCGCAGACGAACAACGTGTTCCCTGGCCTGACGGTCGAGGAGAACCTCGAGATGGGCGTCTACCAGGCGCCGAAGCGGTTCACCGAGCGGTTCGCTTTCGTCACCGACCTCTTCCCCGCTCTCGGCGACCGCCGCAAGCAGCGGGCCGGCTCGCTGTCCGGCGGCGAGCGGCAGATGGTGGCGATGGGCCGCGCCCTCATGGCCGACCCCAGCGTCATCCTCCTCGACGAGCCGTCCGCCGGCCTCTCCCCCGTCCTCCAGGACGAGGTGTTCATCCGCACCCGCGAGATCAACAAGGCCGGCGTCTCCGTCGTCATCGTCGAGCAGAACGCCCGGCGCTGCCTGCAGATCTGTCACCGCGGCTACGTGCTCGACCAAGGCCGCAACGCCTACACCGGCACCGGCCGCGAGCTCATCAACGACCCCAAGGTGATCGAGCTCTACCTCGGGTCGCTGGCCCGCGCCTGACCCACGCTCGCAGGGGACGAGCGGGCGCAGCCCGCAGCTTCGCGCGCCCGTTCCCACCCCACTAGGACTCTTCCCGCTCTACCAGGCATGCATGCCTGGTAGAGCAGGAGAACGCCCCCTGACAACTGCCCGCAGCAGGGGGACGGTGGCTGGGCAACACTCCGGCGGGCGGAGGCTCGCCGGTGCGCGAGCCCCCGCCCCGGTCCGTCACTCGTAGGGCTGGACGTTGCCCGGCGGGATGGGCGGGCCGAGGCTCTCCCACTTGGTGTGCCCGACGATCCGCTCGGGCGGCCAGGCGATCTGCCCGTTGGGCCACTTCTGCCCGGTCCGCTTGAGGAACCACTCCGGCGGCTCGACGACCGGCGGCTGGAAGTCCGCCGGCAGCAGGCTGGCCCAGTCGACGTTCGCCGTGCGGGCGGCGTGCTCCTCCTTGATCTCCGTCACCAGCGCCGGCTGCGTGAACAGGTCGACGGCGATGGCGGCGAGGTAGCGGGAGGCGGCCAGCAGGGCCACGTGGCCCGCATGCGACACCGTCGAGCCGGTCGTCAGCCAGCTGTGGTTCGCCGTCCCCGACGGGCTCACCGGGGTGCCGAGGCTGAGCGTCGGGATGATCCAGCTGATGTCGGAGACGTCGGTGGAGCCGCCGCCGAGGAAGGTCGTCTCCGGCGGGCGCAGGTCCGCGACGCCGGTGCTGAAGCCGTTCTGAGCGATACCGGCCGCGGCCTGCAGCCCCTTCCCGTACGCCTGGTCCTCCTCGGTGAACTCCGGCGCGCCGATCTGCACCATGTTGTCGTGGACGAGTTCGGCGCCGCGCTTGTTCGGGAGCATGTTCCAGATGTTCGCGACGGTGCGCTCGTGCACCTCCATCTGCATGGCGATGCCGGCCGCCCGGGCGCAGTCGCTCACCTTCGACGCCAGGATCGCCACCCGTTCCGGCGTCGCCTCGCGGACGAAGAACCAGGCGCCGGCCAGCGCGGCGTGCACGTTCGGCGCCTCGGCGGAGTGCCGGATCGCGTGATGGATGCGCCCCGACGGCGCGACGTGGTGCTCGCGCAGCAGATCGGTGAGCACCGTCAGGGCCCGGACGGCGTTCTGCGCGTTCTTGTTGCCCAGCGGGCTGCCGCCGTGGCCGTGCGTGCCGCTGAAGTTGAACGCGATCGCCTTGAGCGCGTTGTTCGAGCCGAACCCGGTGCTGGTGTTGCGGCCCGGATGCCAGTCGACGAACACGTCGCAGCCGTCGTACACGCCCTTCATGACGTCGTAGGCCTTGCCGACCAGCTGCTCCTCCGCCGTCGACCCGAAGAACTTGACGGTGCCGTCGAGCCGGTGCCGGCGCAGCGCGCTCGCCGCGGCCACCGCCGCCCCGGCCGCCGCCGCACCGAGCGCCGAGTGGCCGCAGCCGTGCCCGTACCCGTAGTTCGGCGAGTACGGGTCATCCTTGTAGACCAGCGGGTCGTGCGCGGTGGACCCCTTCTTCTGCGAGACGCCGGGCAGCGCGTCGTACTCGCCGCTGAACCCGATGACCGGGCTGCCGGTCCCGTTGCTGAACGTCGCGACGAACGTCGACGGCAGGCCGCCGACCGCCCACTGGATGCGGAACCCGTTCTTGCGCAGGAACTCCGCCTCCGCGAGGGCGGAGTTCCACTCGGCCAGCGACGGTTCGGCGAACTCCCAGATGGTGTCGCTGAGGCCGGTGATCGAGTCCGCGTTGCGGTCGATGACGCCGAGCGCGGTGTCCTTCGCGTTGCTGTCCATCGCCAGGCCGGTGGGCGCCTCGTAGTTGTCCGGGCTCACCTCCGCCGCGGCGTACGCGGCCTGCCGTCCGGTGAGCCCCGGGACGACGGTCGCGGCGGCCGCCGCGGCGGCGCCGAGGCCGATCGCCTGACGCCGGCTGAACTGCGGATTGCTGACGGGTTCGTTGTGGTCGGTGTCGCACATCGCATTCGCTCCTCACTGCGGCCACAAGTGGCCGGACAGGCGTCTGAGCTGCGGGGATGAGCGGCGTGGCGCCGTCGCCGGAACCGCTGACCCGGACGCGACCAGAGTGGTCGCGCCAAGGCAGGACGGATGTCGAAATAGGTCGGCTGAGGATGATTTCGGCGCCTTGAACGAGGAACGTACAAGAGCAATGTATAAAATGTCAACGGTCGTATCACGCCCCGCGCGGGCGCGCGAAAAGGCCCCGCCGGGCGTGCCCGGCGGGGCCTTCGCTGACGTGATGTCAGATCACTGCGACATGGTCCGCTCGACGAAGTCCAGCGGCGTCAGGGTGTTGTCGGCGCCGTACTGGTAGACGCCGATGGTGGCCGTCTCGGGGTCGCCGGCGTCGGTGAACTCGATCGGGCCGGAGACACCGCTGTAGTCGATGTCCTCGCCGTCGGCCAGCAGGTCGGCGCACTCCTGGAACGTCGCGCACTCGGTGCCGTCGCGGGAGACCTGGACCAGGTTGTCGGCGATGTCGCGGCTCTCGACCGACCCGGCCTGGATGGCGGCCAGCGCCAGCAGGACGGTCGCGTCGTACGACTCAGGACCGTAGTTGAAGTCCTGCAGGTCGGGGTCGGTGTCGAGCATCCGCTGGCGGAAGTCGTCGCCGATCTCCGCACCCGGCTGCGTGCCCTTGTTGCCCTCGAGCAGCCCGGCCGGCAGCTCCGCGCCGTAGTTCGACAGGTTGCCGTCGACGAAGTACAGCGGGATCTGCTGCGGGCCGACACCCTGCGTGACCAGCTCGGGGATGATCGTGACGGTCTCCTCGAAGCCGATCAGCGCGATGGCGTCGGGCGCCGTCGCGGCCAGCTGGCTGATCTCGGACGTGTAGTTCGAGGCCTGCGGGTCGTAGACGATCTGCGCCGCGACGGTGCCGCCGCCGCTCTCGATGGTCTCGGTGAGGTACTGAGCGAGGCCGTTGCCGTACGCGTCGTCGAGGTTCATGATCGCGATGTTGGCGTGGCCGTCACCGAGGATGGTGTCGCCGAGCACCTGGCCCTGCAGCACGTCGGACGGCGCCGTGCGGAAGTACAGGCCGTCGTCCTCGTACGTGGTGAAGTCGGGCGAGGTGTTCGCCGGCGAGAACATGATGGTCTCGTCCTGGACGATGCGGTCGAGCACCGTGAACGACACACCGGACGACGCGGCGCCGATGATGGCCGCGACCCCCGCGTTGAGCAGCGAGTCCGTCGACTGCTGGGTGACCGCCGTGTTGCTGGCGTCACTGGAGTCGGTGTGCGTCACCTCGACGTCGTGGCCGAGCACGCCGCCGGCGTCGTTGATCTCCTGGATCGCGAGGTCGACGCCGGCGAACTCCGGCGGGCCCAGGAAGGCCAGGTTGCCGGTCTCGGGGAGCAGCGTGCCGAGCCGCAGGGGCTCCTCGCTGGTCGCCGTGCCACCGTCGCCGCCGGCCCCGGGCGACTCGTCGTCCGAACCGCCGTCGTCGTCGCCACCACAAGCGGCCAGGACGAGCGAGGCCGCTCCGGCGACGGCAAGAGACCGCCACAGTCGCGATGTGCGGGTCATGAGTTGTCTCCTTCGCCGAGCCGGCCGCCGTCGGCCGCCGGTTTGGTCTGCGATGATTTCCGAAACCTATGCCGTGGAAGGGCCTAAACGTAGTAGTGGTGGCGAACCAGGATCATCTTGTTAGGACACTGTGACCTTGGACATCAGCCGTCAACACCCACGACTTCCCAGGCTCCGTCGCGCAGTACGCTGAACCGCACGCCGCCGCCGGCGCGGTCGCCGAACCCGTCGAACGAGACCTCTCCCGTGGCTCCGGCGAAGTCCAGTTGACTCATCTCGCCCAGGCAGCCGCGGCGGGCCGACGACGCCGAACTGGCCGGGGGAAGACAGCGCGCCAGCACCGTGCCCACCGCCGTCCCGGCGTCGTAGGCGGCGGCGCCGAACTCCCCCAGCGCGACGCCGATCTCATCGGCCAGCCGGCCCGACCGCACCCCGGCCGTCGCGTCGAGCTCGGCCGGTCGCGCCCGCACCGCGCCGGAGGCCGCGTCGTCGGCGAAGTCACCGCCGAACGCCGTCGCGCCCAGCAGGGTCGCCTCCAGCCGTGAGCTGCGGACCTGCCGGTCGACCCGGGCCGCGACCTCCCGGTCGCCGGCCACGAACACGGCGGTGGCGCCCTCGGTCTTCGCCTTCGCGATGACGGTGGCGACGTCGGTACCACTGGCCACGACCGTGCCGCCGAGGTCGTCGACGGTCTCGGTGAACGCCCGCGCCTCGGCGGCGTCTCCCCCGTCGACGACGGCGACGGACTCCGCCCGCAACCCGCTGACGGCGTACCTGGCCAGCGCCGCGGCCGGCGGCTCGGCGCCGATCGCCGTGCGGAAGTAGGAGCGGTACGGCCGCAACGGGGCGCTCGGGTCGGCGCCCAGGGTGTGCGCCGGCACGACGTCGGCCGGCGACACGAACAGCACGTCGTCGTCGTCGAGGACCGGCTGTGCCGCCCGCACGGCCCGCGTGTTCAGCCCGCCGACCACCGCGACAGCGTCGCCGTCGACCAGCTCCGTGACGGCGTCGGCCGTCGCCTCGCCCTTCTCACCCTCGTCGACGGCGACCACCTCGACCGTCCAGCCCGCGATGTCGCCCGCCGTCTCCTCGACGGCGGCGCGGACCGCCGCCAGCACCGCCTCGCCGTCGGCCTGCTGCCAGCCGCTCCCGGGCACCAGCACGCCGACGGTCGCCGTCTGCGCGCCCGCGTCGTCGTCGCCCAGCGCGCCGAGCATGCCGCAGGACGAGAGCAGGACAGCAGCCGCCGTCAGCGCGGCCCACCCCGCGCCACGACGCAACGACATGTCAGCTCTTCGGCTCGCCCTCGGTGTCGGACAGGACGACCTTCGCGACCTCGCGCATGGACGTGCGCTTGTCCATGGCCGCCTTCTGGATCCACCGGAACGCGTCGGGCTCGCTCAACCCGTACTTCGTCTGCAGGACCCCCTTCGCGCGGTCGACCAGCTTGCGCGTCTCGAGCCGCTCGTTGAGGTCGGCGATCTCGTTCTCGAGCTGGGTGAGCTCTTCGTGCCGCGACAGCGCCATCTCGATGGCCGGCACGAGGTCGGCCTTGCTGAACGGCTTCACCAGGTACGCCATGGCCCCCGCGTCGCGGGCGCGCTCGACGAGGTCACGCTGGGAGAAGGCGGTCAGGATGAGGACGGGCGCGATGCGCTGCTCGACGATGCGGGCCGCGGCCGAGATGCCGTCGAGCACCGGCATCTTCACGTCCATGACGACGAGGTCGGGGCGGTGCTCCTCGGCCAGCCGGACGGCGCTGGCGCCGTCGGCGGCCTCTCCCACCACCTCATAGCCCTCTTCACCCAGCATCTCGATGAGGTCGAGGCGGATGAGCGACTCGTCCTCGGCGACGAGAACACGTCGGGCGGGCGCGGCTGGCGTAGGCGTTTCGGTCACTCGCGAAGCCTACTCGGCGCATGTTACGGATGAGGGTAGGCTGGGCCCCTGTCGCCGCCAGAGCGCGGCCCGGTAGGCAAATTGGCAAAGCCGCCGCACTCAAAATGCGGTGTCTGTGGGTTCGAGTCCCACCCGGGCTACCAGCACAAACACCCTCTGAACAGTTACTTTCAGGCCGCCCTGTGAGCACAGTGAGCAGGCGTTCCCCCGCTCCCTCACAGCCGGGTCCAGGCCGACGCGAGCCGGTCAAGCAGGTCAGCCAGCTCCTGCGCATCCGTGTCGAACAGGTCCGCGTAGACATTCAGGGTCATCGAGGCGTCCTTGTGGCCCAGCATCCTCCGGACGGCGAGCACGCCGGCCCCGGAGGCGATGGCGATGCTGGCCGCGGTGCGCCGTAGATCCCGCGGCGTGACGGTGGGCAACCACGAGCTCGGCGCCATCTCCGGGGCCTCGATCCTGGGGATCCCCGTCCGCTACGTCGACGGCGACGAGGCCCCGAGGCTGTCGAATCGAGCTGGTCGGGGCCGGTAGCGTCCGGCCTGACTCCGCGCCGAACCCCGGTGGGCGGCGCTGACCCAACGCCAGCGCCGCCGCGGGTCGGGACCGTTAGCAGCAACCGGTGTCGCAGCAGTCCGCTGTCTGGTCGTCGCAGCAGTCCATCGTGGTCACCTCCCCTCACGCACGAGCGGTGGGGCGCCGGTCAGGTGGTGACGCAGCAGGCAGTGCCGCGGCGGGCGGCACGTGTTGCCCAAGCGTCGCGGATACGCGCTGTCGCGCGTCCTAGGGCGCCCGGGCGGCAGCAGGTCGCCAACGCGGCGAGACGGTTGCGGGCGGCCTCGGCGAACAGGTCGCGCCGGCGCTCCGCGGCCATCGTCTCGGGCAGGTACGGGTCCATGACGCCTCCTCGGCAACATCCACGGGGCCGGAACAGACCGACCTTGTTTCGATGTTCATCTAAACACTGATTCGATGAATGTCAAAACAAACTTCGAGAATCATGGAAACAGCGGATCGCCCGAGGTAGCCTGGAGCGACGATGACCACCACCGCGATCAGCCCTATCGCGCCGGGGAGCGCTCGCACCCTGCCGGTGCTGAACGACTGCTGCACGCCAAGCTCGACCATGAGCGACGACGACGCCTCGCTGCTGGCCGGCATGTTCAAGGCGCTGGCCGACCCGGCCCGGGTGAAGATCCTGTCGATGCTGCTCAACGCCGACGAGGTCTGCGCCTGCGACTTCTCGGCCAGCATCGGCAAGACGGCGGCCACCACCAGCCACCACCTCAAGCTGCTGCGCGACGCGGGCCTGATCACCGGAGATCGTCGCGGCACCTGGATCTACTACCGCGTGATCCCGGAGCGCCTGGTTGCCATCCGCGACGCCCTGTCATTGGGCCGGTGACGTCAGGGCGGCTGGAGGTAGAGGGGCTGCCCGCGGAGATGACGCTCAGGGCGCTCATAACGTTGCCACCCCAGAGACGACCAGAACTCGTCGGCGTGCTCACTGAGCGCCATGAGCCGGCAGCCCGGGTGGAGGGCCGCGATGCGCGTGACCACCTCGGTTCCGATGCCCCTACCACGGTAGGCAGGCGCAACTTCGATGAACTGGATCTCGAGTGCGGCAGCACCCAGTTGGGGTGCACCGAAGTCGCGGGCGAAGCCAACCCGATCGTCGAGTTCGACGCGGGCAACCTCAACGCCGTCCAGACGCACCTCAAAGTAGGTCGCACTGTCATCGAAGAGCCGCGGCTCGTTCCACCAGCGTTCGTTGAAGTGCTCGCTCAGCTCGAACCGCTGCCAGGTGTAGCGGTCGTCGTCGGGCCTTCGGCGCTTCTCGATCAGCACCAGACGCACGGCGTTCAGCAGCAGACCTTGAGGTAGTTCTGCAGGTCATCGAGCGCGCGGGCCATGCCGTCCTTGTCAGCGCGGTAGTAGACGGTCTTGCCGTCGCGCCGCGAGGTGACGATGCCACCGCGCCGCAGGAACTTGAGCTGCTCTGACGCGGTCGACTGGCCGATGCCGGCGAGTTCGGCGATCTGCCCCACCGACAGCTCGGCGCCACGAGCGAACAGCAGCAGGATCTTCTGCCGCGCCGGACTGGCGAGCGCCTTGAGGAACTCGAGCGTCGCGTCGCCGAGCTCGGCCAAGTCGTCGGTGACCAGCGGCAACGACCTGCGCTCCCCCGCTTGGACGACATCGCTCACGCCGTCGAGCATACGCAACACATCGCCATTTTGATATATCGCGATTCGACGATACGTTGTCGTGATGACCAGCCCAGCACACCCTGTGATCGTCGTCGGCGCCGGCCAGTCCGGGCTCGCCGCGGCCCGCGCCGTCCGCGACGCCGGCCTGCACCCCGTCATCCTCGAGGCGAGCGATCGCGCGGCCGGATCCTGGCCGCACTACTACGACAGCCTGCGGGTCTTCTCCCCCGCCCGCTACAGCGCCATGCCGGGCTTCCCGATGGACGGCGACCCCGACCGCTACCCGACCCGCGACGAGGTCGCCGACTACCTCGACCGCTACGCCCAACACCTCGACGCCGACATCCGCACCGGCACCCGGGTGACCGCGGTGGAGGCCGACGGCACCGGGTTCGTCGTGCACACCGCCGACGGCGACGCTCTGTCGGCCGCGGGCGTGGTCGCGGCGTCCGGGTCGTTCGGCAGCCCGATCGTCCCGAACCTGCCCGGCCAGGAATCGTTCGCCGGGGAACTGCCGCACGTCGCCACCTACCGCGGCCCCGCCCCGTACGCCGGCAAGCGTGTCATCGTCGTCGGCGGCGGCAACTCGGGCGTGCAGATCGCCGACGAGCTCGCCGCCGTCGCCGACCTGACACTGGCCACGCTCACACCGGTGCACTTCCTCCCCCAGGTGGTCCGCGGCCGCGACCTGCACCACTGGCTCGAGGTCACCGGCTTCGACCACCTGCCCGCGGCCTGGCTGCGCCACATCGTCCGAAAGCCGCTCGTGCTGGACACCGGCCGCTATCGCGAGGGCATCGAGTCCGGCCGCATCCCCCGCCGGGCGATGTTCACCGCCTTCGACGGCGACGGCGTCAGCTGGCCGGACGGCGAGCGCGAGCACGTCGACGCCGTCGTCTTCGCTACCGGCTATCGGCCCAGCGTCGACTACCTGCGCCCGCTCGGCGCCCTGGACGAGAACGGCCTGCCGCTGCACGTCGACGGCATCTCCACCACCCATCCCGGGCTGGTCTACCTGGGACTGGAGTTCCAGCGCTCGTTCTCGTCCAACACCATCCGCGGTGTCAGCCGCGACGCCGACCACGTCGCACGGCCGCTGGCCGCGCACGTCCGGCAGGCACACGCGATCATCGGGCTGTGAGACGAGTCCGCCCGAGCGGGGATCAGCGCGGTTCCAAGCTCGCCGGTCCCCGCGGCGTGTTGGCCGCCTTGTGCCTGACCCAGATCGTCGGCTGGGGCGTCCTGTACTACTCGTTCCCGGTCGCGCTGCCCGCGATCACCACCGGCACCGACTGGTCCGAGTCATCGACGACGGCGGCGTTCTCGGCCGCCCTCGTCGTCGCGGCCGTCGCCGGCATCGCGGTCGGCCGGATCATCGACCGGCACGGCCCACGCTGGGTCATGACGCTCGGGTCGGTCATCGGCGTCGCCGCGACGCTCGCAGTGGCCTCCGCACCGAGTGTCGGCTGGTTCGCCGCCGCCCCGCCACCGCGGCCCTGCTCGACCACCTCTCCTGGCGGCAGACCTACCTCGCCCTAGCGGTGCTGCTGGCCGTCACGACCATTCCGGGCCACGCGTTGGGCCTCAACGCTGCATGGCCGACCACCGACCACACAGCGCACGCGCGACTGCGAAACGGCCACGTCCACACGGTCGCGACCAGCCGGGCGTTCATCTGCCTCACCATCGCCTCGGCACTGACCGCGTTCGCCATGGCCCTCGCGCCCTGGGCCGGCAGTGCCATCGCCGCCACCGTCGGCTCCTACCCGGCCATGTTCGCCGTGCTCACCGCGATCGCCGGTGCCGCTGCCCTCATCGCACTCGGGACGGCAACCATCAACGATGCCGCCAGATCTTGATCGCCGACAGCAGGAGCAGAGTGACGAGAGCGGGGATCAGGACGAGGTCGGACACCACGCCCAGGAGCAGGCCACCGATAACGGTGCCGGCGATGGAGCCCGCCGTCATGATGATGACGAACCGGGACTGCTGGCGCACGACGACGAAGCTGCGGTCGCGGCTGTACCGGGCGAACGCCACCAGCATCGTCGGCAGTGATACGGCCAGCGACAGACTTCCAGCGATCTTGATGTCCACCCCGTAGAGCAGCACGATCGTCGGGATGAGCAGCTCACCACCAGCCACCCCCATGAGGGCCGCGACCACACCGATCCCGACCCCGGCCATGACGCCGACAACGACGGTCAACCCCGCTGGCAGATCGAGTCCGTCAGCCGGCCCGAGATGATTGGCTGCCAGAGCGGCGGCGATGGCCACGAGCAGCACGGCAAGAACCCTGTAGAGCGTGGCCGAGCGCACCCGCGTCGCCCAGGTGGCTCCCAGCCAGGCCCCGACGAGGCTGCCGAGGAGCAGATTGACCACGACGTCCCAGTGCGGTGTCAGGTCCTCCAGAGGCACCGCAATCAAGCGGGCCGGGATCGCGGTGAGAACGACGACAAGGCTCATCGCCTTGTTCAGGATGACCGCGGCCAGTGCGGCGAACCCGAACACGCCGATCAGGAGCGGCAGCCGGAACTCGGCTCCGCCGAGCCCCATCATCCCGCCGACGAGGCCGACGACGGCACCGGCACCCAACACCACCACCGGGTGACGACGCCACCCGGCCCGCGCGGCGCGGTCCGCCATCGGCGCGGACTCCCCCGAGGGTTCCACCGGCACATCGTACGAACGGCGCCGACGGCGGACCCGTGCCTATCCGCGGGTCAGCGCACGCACCTGCGTCGGGAGCTGGTGCTCGCGGACCCAGGCCTGGGTGGCCATCTGGGTAGCGTCCCAGGGTGAGCCGAGCGGCGGGGTGTACGACAGGTCGAGCTCGCTGAAGGCGTCGACGGTCATGGCGTGGAACAGCGCGGTGGCGTAGGTGTCGAGGCGTTTGGCGGTCTCGGTGCCGCGCGGCCCGACCAGCTGGGCACCGAGGAGCAGGCCGGTGCCGGCGTCGCCGGTGATGCGGATGGTGATGGGCTGGGCGCCCGGGTAGTAGGCCTTGTGGTCGTCCGGTGTGGCGGTGCTGCTGACCGGCGTGAACCCGGCCACCGTCGCTTCGTGCTCGCGCAGTCCGGTGCGGGCGGCGACGAGGTCGAACACCTTGACGACCTGGGTGCCGAGGCTGCCCGCGTATCGGGTGGCACCGCCGAGCGCGTTCTCGCCGGCCACCCGGCCCTGCTTGTGCGCCGTCGTGCCCAGCGGCAAGTAGGTGACGCCGAGCTGGCGGTGGTGGGTGACGACGCAGTCGCCGGCGGCCCAGACGTGCGGCAGCCCGGTGGCCATGGTCTCGTCGACGACGACGGCGCCGCGCGGCCCGGTCTGTGCCCCGGCGGCGACGAGCAGGTCGGTGTCCGGGCGCACCCCGACCACGACCAGGACGACGTCGACGTCCCAGGCGAGCGGCTCGCCGTCGGGCCCCGCGGCGTCGACGTGCAGGCCTGCGGCCCCGCGGGAGATCGACGTGACGGTCGACTGCGTGTGGACGGTGACGCCGTGGCGGTCCAGCTCGGCATGCACCAGCGCGCCGAGTCGGGCGTCGACGGTGGGCAGCACCTCGGGCAGCATCTCGACCTGGGTGACGGCGATCCCGCGGGCGGTCAATCCCTCGGCCATCTCCAGCCCGACGTCACCGGCGCCGACGATGAGCACCGTCGAGGGCTTGATGCGATCCAGGCTCTGCTCGAGCGCGAACGTGTCGCCCATCGAGTGCAGCACGTGCACGCCGTCGGCCGCGCCGAGCTCGTCCAGGCCGGTGATCGGCGGGCGCACCGGCAGCGCGCCTGTGCCCACGATCAGCTCGTCGTAGCCCAGGGTCGTCTCGGTGCCGTCGCTCTCCCGCAGCGCGAGCCGCCGCCCGGTGACGTCGATCGCGGTGGCCAGGGTGTCCAGCCGCAGCCGCATACCGGTGGCCTCCAGGTCGGCGTGGGTGCGGTGCGCCAGGTTCGACCAGTGCCCGACCTCGCCGGAGATGTAGTACGGGATCCCGCAGATGGAGAAGTTCGGGTAGGCGTCGGCGACCACCACGTCACCTCGGCCGACGGGTCCAGCTCGCGAGCGCGCAACGCGGCGGAGATGCCGGCGTCGCTGCCGCCGATGGCGACGATGTGCACGGGTGCCTCTCAGGCTCGGGCGGGTTCGGCATCGACGATGACGGCGTCGGCCGTGCGGACCGCGATCGGGTACAGGACGAGCACCAGCAGGACGCCGACGGCGCCGCCGGCCAGCTGGGCGCCGACGAACCCCGGAACCGAGGACGGCGCGATACCGGCGAACGTGTCGGTGAACATCCGCCCGACGGTGACGGCGGGGTTGGCGAACGAGGTGGAGCTGGTGAACCAGTACGCCGCCCCGATATAGGCGCCGACCGCCGGAGCGCCCAGCGCGGCCCGGCCGGATCGGGCGAGGGCGAAGATCAGCAGCACCAGCCCGGCCGTCGCCACCACCTCACCGACCAGCAGGCCGGCGCCGCTGCGTTCCGTCGTCGCCAGCCCGGCGTCGACGGAGAACATGACGTTCGCCAGCAGCGCCCCGCCGATGCCGCCAGCACACTGGACGACCACATAGGCCCCGAGTTCGCTGCCGGAGAGCCCGCTGCCCGATCGGCGGCCCAGCCACCAGTCCGCCAGCGACACCACCGGGTTGAAGTGCGCCCCCGACACTGGCCCGAACAGCAGGATCAGCACCGTGAGCCCCAGCACGGTCGCGGTGCTGTTCTGCAACAGCTGCAGCCCTACGTCGCCCGGCGACAGCCGCTGCGCAGCGACCCCGGAGCCGACAACGACGGCCACCAGCAGACCCGTGCCAAGGAACTCGGCGAGCAAACGTCTCCGCATCACGGCCACATCTTGACGGAGCGGATTAGCTCAGTCAAGATTGAGGCAATGAATGTTGAGCGAACCGAGTTGGAGCGGCGCGCCGCGACGCACGCAGCGCTGTCCGATCCGGCGCGGCTGCACATGGTCGACCTGCTCAGCCTCGGCGATCTCTCCCCCAGTGAGCTGCAGGAACGGCTCGGGATGCCGTCGAACCTGCTGGCCCACCACCTCAGGGCGCTCGAGGCGGCGGGACTGCTGACGCGCCGCCGGTCCGAGGCAGACCGGCGGCGCAGCTACGTCCGGCTCAACCCCGGCGCACTCGACGGGCTGTCCCCCGGCGCCGTCGGGCACGCGCACCGCGTGGTGTTCGTCTGCACCGCCAACTCCGCCCGCTCGCAGCTCGCAGCGGCACTCTGGCGGCGCGCCAGCAGTATCCCCGCGACGTCGGCCGGCACCCACCCCGCCGCGCGCATCGACCCCGGTGCCGTCGCCGCCGCACGCCGCCATGATCTGCCGATACGACCGGCACGTCCGCGCCGGCTGGCCGACATCGCCGCCGACGACGACTTCGTCATCACCGTCTGCGACCACGCACACGAGGAGATCGGCGACCTCGGCGGCCTGCACTGGTCCATCCCGGATCCCGTCCCGGCCGGCACGAACGAGGCCTTCGATGCCGCCGTCACGACACTCGCCGACCGCGTGGGCGGCCTCGCCCCACGACTCACCGCTTCCTGAACGGAGCACCTCATGTCGAACACCTACGAACGCGAACCGCTCACGCTGGACCAGCAGGTCGCCCTCACTACCGCCGCCACCCGCCTGGCCAGCGACTTCGAAGGGACCTTCGGCACCGAGACGATCGAGCGGTTCCTGCACACCTCCTACGACCAGTTCGCCGGCCGAGCCGTCGTCGCGAACTTCCTCCCGCTGCTGGCCGAACGGTTCGCCCGCCAGCGCCTCACCGCCCTCGCCCGGGTCGAGGGCCTGAGCCACGACGGCCGACCCACCGTGCTGTTCCTGTGCGTGCACAACGCCGGCCGCTCCCAGATGGCCCTCGGCTTCTTCCGCCACCACGCCGGCGAGAACGCGATCGCCTGGTCCGGCGGCTCCGAACCAGGCGAGCAGGTCAACGCGATCGCCGTCGCCGCCATGGCCGAACGCGGCATCGACATCGCCGCCGAGTTCCCCAAGCCCTGGACCGACGAGACCGTCCGCGCCGCCGACGTCGTCGTCACCATGGGCTGCGGCGACGCCTGCCCCGTCTTCCCCGGCAAACGCTACGAGGACTGGACCCTCGACGACCCCGCCGGACAGAACCTCACCGCCGTCCGCCCCATCCGCGACGAGATCGAACGCCGCGTCCTCACGCTCCTCGACGAACTCGAGGTCAGTGCCGGAAGACGAGCCTGAGTCCGGAGGTGCTCCGAACCGCACCGATCGTGCTCCACCAGGCGCACGGGTCGCGAGCCTCGGCCATCCAGCGCGGACGCTGAGGCTCGCGGCGCCGCTCGAGGTGATCGACCAACTCGTCACGCACGGCAACGACGCCGGCCTCGCAACGCAAGGCGCCGTGTCACCGGGTCGTCTCGTCAGCGAGAACGAAGTAGTTCTCCTCCTCCTGCGCGAAGTGAAGGAGGAGGACCATGTGCAGCCCGTAGAGCGAGGCGAGCAGGTCGTCGAACTGCTCCGGACGCACCCCGCCGGCCGCCTCGGCGACGGCGAGATGATGCCCGATTCTTCGGGCGAGGCGTTCGATCTCCGCATGGCTCCTACTCATGGTGGCGGTGGCTTCGGAGCCACCGAGCACCTCTGCGAGCGCCGGATAGAGATCGGCCTCCTCGGCTCGCTCGTGCGGGAGCAGTTGCTCCGTCAGGTAGCCGACGACGCCGCGCAGGGCAACGAGGGCCTCGTCGTCGACGCCGCGGCTGAGCTGGTCGGCGGCCCGGCGCAGGACGGTCAGGGTCTTGCGGAGGTCGTCGTGTTCCGCGGCGAACCCCTGTACCAGGCGCGCGGTGCCGCCGGGCAGCGCCACGTCCGTGCCACGGCCGCCGCGCAGCGCTCGCAGCGCGTTGAGGATCACTGCCACGTCGATGCCCTCCTGCAGCAACGCGCCGGCCGCCGGAGGCAGCCAGCCGATCGCGGCGACGCCCATGGCCGCGATCGACAACGCCATACCCACGACCGCGCTCTGCACGGCGATCCGGCGAGAACGACGGGCGATCTGCATGGCGTCGCCCAGCCGGTCCAGCCGGTCCGCCATGAGCACGATGTCGGCGGCCTCCGACGAGGCGGTGGAACCGCGCGCACCCATGGCGACGCCGACGCTCGAGGCCGCCAGGGCGGGGGCGTCGTTGACCCCGTCGCCCACCATGACGGTGACCGCGCGTTGCCGCTCCGCACGGACGGCGGCGACCTTGTCCGCCGGACTCTGCTGGGCGTACAGATCGTCGAGACCGAGCACCGACGCGACTTCCGCCGCCGGCTCACGCCGGTCACCGGTCAGCATGATCAGCCGCGTCAGACCCGCGCTCCGCAACCGGCGCAACGTGCGCGGAGCGTCCCGTCGCACTGGATCGCGCAGAAGCACCGCACCGACCGGCTCGGTATCGACACTCACCCAGGCGATCGCCGCAGCGTCGAGTGCGGCGCGGTTGAGCGCCGCACTCGCCCACGACACGTCGGGAGGTGAGCCGCGCGCACCGCCCACCTCGACCCGGTGTCCGTCGACGGTCGCGCTCACTCCCCTGCCGGGCTCCTCCACCACACCGACCGGATACGACAACGCCAGCCTTCTCACCCGCGCCTCGGCGACGATCGCGGAAGCAAGCACGTGCGGTGACAGTTGATCGGCCGATGCGGCCAGCCTCAGCACCTCGTCCGGTTCCCAGCCCGGCGCGCAGGCGACATCGAGGACCGCCGGCCGCCCGGCTGTCAGTGTCCCCGTCTTGTCCATCACCAGAGTCGTCGCGTGTCCGAGGTTCTCCAGGGCTGCGCCGTCGCGGACCACGACGCCGCGACGAGCGGCCCGCGACAGACCGGCCACGATGGCGACTGGCGCGGCGAGCAACAGCGGGCACGGGGTCGCCACCACCAGCACGGCGACGGCTTGGACGGCCGAACTGCTCACGATCCACGCGACACCGGCCACCAGCAGCGAGAGCGGCAGGAACCAGGCCGCGTACCGGTCCGCCAGGCGGACCACCGGCGCTCCCTCCGCGCCGGCCTGCCGGGCAAGTCGCACGATGCCCGCGTAGGTGCTCTCGTCGGAGGTGGCAGTGGCCCGCAGCTCGAATGCGGGCCCGGCGTTCACCACGCCGCTTCGCACGGGCTCACCGGCGTCCCGCTCGACCTGCAGCGACTCACCGGTCAGGACGGACTCGTCCAGCACCGCCGCGCCGCCGGCGACCTCACCGTCGACGGGCACGACCTCGCCGGGTCCGACGACCAGCAGGTCACCAGGACGCACGTCGCGCAGCGCAACCACGGTCACCTGGTCGCCGACGCGACGCCGGGCGACCCGCGGCGCGTGCTCGATCAAGGCATCGAGGTCGTGCGACGCGCGGCGTTGTGCGGCTGCTTCGAGCGTGCGGCCGGTCGCGAGCATCACCGCGACCAACGCGCCCGCGGCGTACTCGCCCACCAGGGCCGTCCCCACGAGCGACAGGACGGCGATCAGGTCGACACCAGCTCGACGCCTGAGCAGCTCGGCCACGACCCAGCCCACCGCCGGGATCAGCGCGACCAGCGTCCCCACGAGCCAGCACACATCCGCGGCCGCTGGGGCGTCCATCAGCCAGGCGATCACGCCCACCACGAACAGCACCGTCGTCGTCACGAGCAGCGCCGGAGCCACGAGGCCGCGCCACTCACCGGCAGACGTCGCGAGGCGCCTGGCCTTGCCCGATGTCGCCGTCACGCTGGTCTCCTCGATCGGCTCCGTTCCAGTCGATCGCATGAGTGGCCGTGCTGACAGAGCCGAAGGCCCCGCGCCCCAGCGGCCGTTCGGCGGCGCGGCGGAGGACCAGCCGGGCACGAGGCCGGAGCGTACTTCGCCGAGCCTCGACCTGGAGCCAAAGGTCCCGATGTCACGGGCCCAACGAAGGTGGTGTCACGCCGCGCGCGGGTCGAAGGTCGAAGCACCGGGAGTGGGCGTCCACCACTGAGGCAGTGGACGGGAGGTGACCACTGTGACCACCGATCCCCGCACGCGCATGACCATCCTGGGCGAGGACCTCTGCTGGAGTCTGCTGAGCACCGCCGCCCTCGCCCGGGTGGCCGTGGCGATCGCCGGTGATGTCGAGGTCTTCCCGGTCAACATCGTCGTTGACGAGCACACCGTCGTCTTCCGGACCGGCGAGGGCACGAAACTGGCTGCCGCGGTCATCGCTCCCCGGGTCGCCGTCGAGGCCGACGGTGTGGATCCCGCCACCGGCAGAGCGTGGAGCGTCGTCGTCAAGGGACGTGCCGAGCGGTTGGAACGGTTCGCCGACATCTACCGCGCCGAGGAACTGGAGCTGCCGTCGTGGACGGCGTACCCGAAGCAGTGGTTCGTGCGGGTCCACGGCGACCAGATCACCGGCCGGTCGTTCGAGCCGACGCCGGACTGAACCCGCTGCGCCGGCCTGACGACCGTGGCGTCCGGGTCTCGGCCACCTGGCTCAGCCTCAGGCTGATGTCATGGCAGCCACCAAGCACTGGACCGTCGACCTCGACACCGGCGAGCACGACGACGGGGAGACCGATGCCGAAGCTCGCCTCACCACCCGCACGACGGCGGGCGCAGATCGCCGCCGCCCGCGCGATGCGGGCGCTCGCCGACGAGTTGCTCGACATGGCGACGGCGGACGTCGAGGACATGACCCACGAGTCCGTGCACCTGAGGAATCGGTGATCGCCATGCGTACTACTCCCCGGCAGTGCGCATGGCGTGCCGCGGCCGGCGACGCGGGGCGCGTCCGCTCAGGTGGGCTGTCTCTGCTCGGGAATCATGGTGATGGCGCCGGCAGGGCACTCCGCGGCGCAGAGCCCGCAGCCCTTGCAGTACTCGAGGTCGATCTCGTACCGCAGGCCGGGCCCGAGCTTGATGACGGCGTCGTCCGGGCACACGCTGTAGCAGTTGTCGCATTCGAAGCAGCCGCCACAGGACAGGCAGCGGCGTGCCTCGAACAGCGCCGTCGCGGGGTCCAGGCCGGCGACCACCTCGTCGAACGTCGACGTGCGGCGTGCGGCCTCGAGCCTCGCCCTGTGCTGGCGCGGCGCTTCGGTGTAGTACCACGGGTTGAGCAGGTCGTAGCCCGCTTCGCGGACCAGTGCCTCCTCCGCCGTGGCCCTCCCCCGCAGCCAGGCGTCGATCGCCTGCGCTGCCCGGCGGCCGTGGCCGACGGCGCTGGTGACGGTGCGGTCGCCGGAGATGGCGTCGCCGCCGGCGAACACGCCGGGCAGGCCGGTCATGAACGCGGAGTCGACGACGATGCGGCCGTGCGCGGTCGCGACCGACGGTGCTTGCGACACCAGGCCGAGGTCGCTGTCCTGCCCGAGCGCGAGCACGACGGCGTCGGCGTCGAGCTCGTCGAACTCACCGGTCGGCTGCGGGAAGCCGGACTCGTCCAGCCGCATCCGCTCGACGGTGATCCGGCCTTCGCCGGCCCGGGCGATGGTGGACAGCCAGCACATCCGCACGCCCTCCTCCTCGGCCTCAGCGACCTCGGACTCGTGGGCGGGCATGCGGTCGCGGGTACGCCGGTAGACGATGACCGCGTCGGCAGCGCCGAGACGCCGAGCGGTACGGGCGACGTCGACGGCGGTGTTGCCGCCGCCGTACACTGCGACCCGGCGACCGAGCAGCGGCGGGGCGCCGCCCGCCGTGTGGCGCAGGACGGAGAGCGCGTCGAGAAGCCGCGCGGAGTCGCCGGCCGGCACGTAGGTGCGGTGGCTGAGCTGCGCGCCGACGGCGAGGAACACCGCCTCGAACCCGTCGGTCTCGCGGACGGCGGCAACGTCGTCGACGCGGGTGTTCAGCTCGAGCGTCACGCCGAGGTCGACGATGCGGCGGATCTCCGCGTCGAGGACGTCGCGTGGCAGCCGGTACGCCGGGATGCCGAAGCGCATCATGCCGCCGGGTTCCGGGCCGGCGTCGCGCATCGTCACGTCGTGCCCGAGCAACCGCAGGTGGTAGGCGGCAGCCAGGCCGGCCGGCCCCGCGCCGACGACCAGTACGCGCCGCCCGGTGGACGGGCCGGCCGACACCGTCCAGCCGGCCCGGACGGCCTCGTCGCCGAGGAACCGTTCGACCGAGTTGATGCCGACGGTCTCGTCCAGCTGCCCGCGGTTGCAGGCGGTCTCGCACGGCCGGTAGCAGACCCGGCCCATGATCGCGGGAAGCGGGTTGATCCGCATGATCTCCCGCCAGGCCGCCTCGTAGTCGCCGTTCTGCGCCAGTCGCAACCACTCACGGACGTTCTCGCCGGCGGGGCACGCGGCGGCACAGGGCGGAAACAGGTCGCGGTAGACGGGTCGCTCGACGCGCCAGGCGCCGGTCCGATTGGTCCGGCTCGACGCCGAGCCGAGCGTGATGGCGTACGGGGTCTCCATCAGGCCACCTCCTCGGGTGGCGGTGCGGCCAACAGGCCGTACCGGGCGATGTTCCGATCGGCCTGCGCCTGGATACGGGCGACCACGTCGGCCCGCTCGCGTGGCCGGAACAGGTGGGCGTACCTGGACTGCCGGCGCAGGTACCCTCGACGGGGACGCGGCGGCGGATCCGGGTCGCTGCGGTGACCTCGCCGTACGCGGCCTCGAGGACGGGGAACAGCCCGCACTGGGTGGCCAGCCGCGCGAGCCGGATCGTGTCGTGCGCCTCGCTGCCCCAGCCGAGCGGGCACGGCACGAGCACGTGCAGGTAGCGCGCGCCTTGCACGTCCATGGCGCGGGTGACCTTGGCCTCCAGGTCGCGCAGGTCGGCGACGGTGGCGGTCGCGACGTACGGGATCTCGTGCGCCATCGCGATCGCGGGGAGGTTCTTGCCCTGGCCGAACACGTTGCCGGGCTCAGTGCCCACGGCCTGTGTGGTGGCCGTCCGAGCGGCCGCCGGGGTCGCGCCGGACCGCTGCACACCGGTGTTCATGTAGGCCTCGTTGTCATAGCAGACGTAGAGCACGTCGTCGTTGCGCTCGAACATGCCGGACAGGCAGCCGAAGCCGATGTCGACGGTGCCGCCGTCGCCGCCCTGGCCCAGGACACGGACGTCGGCGCGGCCCGTGGCGCGCAGCGCCGCGGCCACGCCGGTCGCCACGGCGGGCGCGTTGCCGAACAGCGAGTGCAGCCACGGCAGCTGCCACGCGCTTTGCGGATACGGAGTCGAGAACACCTCCAGGCAGCCGGTGGCGTTGACGGCGATCAGCCGGTTGCCGGTCGCCCGCAGGGCGGCGTCCACCACCCAGCGCGCGCCGAGCGCTTCGCCGCAGCCGCGGCAGGCCCGGTGGCCGCAGGTCAGCGAGTTGGCACGGTCCGGCCGGGCCTGGCCGGACCGTTGCTCGGGGGCGAGCAGGCGGTTCCCGGCGACCAGGCTGCCGGTCTGCTGGTGCGGGATCTGTTCCACAGGCATTGCCGAGCACTCCCTTCAGCCGGTGGGGGTGCGCGCAAGCTCGCGCTCGACGAGCCTCAGGTCGAGGTCGAGGAAGGTCAGCGGCTCGAGCCGGCCGCCGTGTGCGTCGGCCAGCACCTGGCGCAGCGACGCCCGGGTGATCGGGCGGCCGCCGAGTCCGGCGACGACGGTGACGGTGCCGGCGCCGGCGCCGGGCAGGGCACCGCGGACGTCGGCGGTGACGATGCCGCCGGTGCCGGCTGAGAACGCCCGTTCCAGTACGACGATCCGCCGAGCACCGCCGAGCGCGGCGCGGACCGCGGCGGATGGGAACGGGCGATAGGTGGTGACGCCCAGCACGCCGACCCGCAGGCCGCCGTCGCGCAGTTCGTCGACGGCGTCCTTCAGGGTGCCGAGCACCGAGCCGAGCGCAACCACGACAGTGTCCGCGTCGTCCACGCGGTACGGACGCACCAGGCCGCCCGTGGACCGTCCGAAGGCCGCCGCGAAGCCCGCGGCGATGGCCGGGACCGCGTCGAGCGCACGCAGCTGGTTGACATGGGCGAGGTAGCGGACCTCGGTGAACGCCTCCGGGCCGACCATCGCGCCGATGGTCACCGGGTCTGCCGGGTCCAGCCGCTGGCGCGGCCGGTACGGCGGCAGGAACGCGTCGACGGCGTCCTGTTCGGGCACGTCGACCCGCTCGAACGCGTGCGTGAGCACGAAGCCGTCCATGCACACCATGACCGGCACCGACAGCCGCTCGGCCAGCGCGAACGCCTGCACGTGCAGGTCGGCCGCCTCTTGGTTGTCCTCGGCGTAGAGCTGGACCCAGCCGGCGTCGCGCATGACCATCGAATCGCTGTGGTCGTTCCAGATGTTGATCGGCGCGCCGATGGCCCGGTTGGCGATCGTCATGACGATCGGCAGGCCGAGCCCGGCGGCATTGTAGACGGCCTCGGCCATGTACAGCAGCCCCTGACTGGCCGTCGCGGTGTACGCACGGGCGCCGGCGGCCGACGCGCCGATGGCGACGGACATCGCGGCGAACTCGGACTCGACGTTGATGAACTCGCACGACGCCAGTGCGCCGGACTTCACCGTCGCGCTCAGCGCCTCGACGATGTGCGTCTGCGGTGAGATCGGATAGGCGCAGATCACCTGCGGCCGGCAGGCCGCGACGGCGGCCGCGACCGCCTGCGAGCCCTCGATCTGCCTAAGCACGGGCGGCACTCCCCTGATCGGATCGGACCAGGTCGTACGCCTCGGTGGCCGCGGCGAGATTCCCCTCGGCCAGACCGTCACCGAACCGGCCGCGGATGGCAGCCATCACCGAGGCGGCGGAGACGACGCCGGTCAGCGCGGCGAAGGCGCCGAGCAGCGCCGCGTTCGGGACCGGCCGGCCGAGATGCCGCTGGGCCAGCTCGCTGGCGGGGACGGTGACGACCCGGCCGGGTGGATACCATCGCAGCCGCTCGACCAGGCCCAGCTCGCTCGCCGGCACGGGCGCGTTCAGCAGGGCATAGCCGTCCTGTCTCAGCCCGGCGAAGACGTCGATGCCCTCCAGCAAGGTGGTGTCCTGGACGATGATCGCGTCAGGGTCGACGATCGGCTCGCGCCGCCTGATCGCGACATCGGAGATCCGGCAGAACGCGACCACCGGCGCGCCGGTGCGCTCGGAGCCGAAGCTCGGGAACGCCTGGGCGTACCGGCCCTCGACGAACGCGGCGACGGACAGCAACTCGGCCGCCGTCACGACGCCCTGCCCGCCGCGTCCGTGGATGCGCACCTGGAACATGGAGCTGGACATCGCCGTGCCCTTTCCTCACAGCCGGTCGGCGACGTACGCGGTGAGGTCGGCCAGCTGCGCGGCGTAGCCCCACTCGTTGTCGTACCAGCCGAAAACCTTGACCAGCTCACCGTTGGCCTCGGTGAGACTGGAGTCGAACAGGCAGGCGGCAGAGTCGCCGATGACGTCGCGGGACACGATCGGCCGCGTGACATAGGACAGCCGGCCGGCCAGCGGCCGGCTTCCCGCGGCCAGCTGGAACGCCCGGTTGACCTCCGCGACGGTGACCTCGCGGTCCAGCACGACGGCCAGGTCGACCAGCGAGCCGTCCTCGACCGGCACCCGCAGCGCGACGCCGTCGAGCCGGCCGGCCAGGTCCGGGATCACGACGCCGACGGAGCGGGCGGCGCCCGTGCTGGTCGGGATGATGTTGACGGCGGCCGACCGCGCACGGCGCAGGTCCTTGTGCGGGCCGTCCAGCAACTGCTGGTCGCCGGTGTAGCCGTGCACGGTCGTCATGAAGCCCTTGACGATGCCGAACGTGTCGTGCAGGACCTTGACCATCGGGGCGACGCAGTTCGTGGTGCAGGACGCGTTGGAGACGACGTCGTGCACCGCGGGGTCGTAGACGTACTCGTTGACGCCCATGACCAGGGTCGCGTCGACGCCCTTGCCCGGCGCGGAGATCAGCACCTTGCGCGCGCCGGCCTTGAGGTGTCCGGCCGCGTCGTCACGGGTCCGGAACCTGCCTGTCGACTCGATGACGATGTCCACGCCGAGATCGCCCCAGGGCAGCCGGGCCGGCTCGGTCTCGGCGAGAACGGCGATGCGCCGTCCGTCGACGAGCAGCGCCGAGCCGTCGGTCTCGATCTCCCGGCGGAGTCGTCCGTAGGTGGAGTCGAAGGCGAGCAGGTGCGCCAGCGTGTCGACGTCCGCGACATCGTTGACGGCCACCACCTCGACCCCCTGCTCCAGCGCGGCGCGCAGGTAGGTGCGCCCGATGCGGCCGAACCCGTTGATGCCCACTCGTCCAGTCATGATCCGCCTCCGCGAGGTCTCTCGCTTCCACCATCCAGCCTTGGCCGCAGCAGCGGAAGGACACAGAGACGAAGGTCCTGGCCCGCCAGGCCGTGCGGCAGGACTTGCGGCTCCACCCGCCGTCGAGCGGCAGCGCGACGGTGTGGCCATGTCCGATGCCGCGGTGACCGATCTCCACGAGGTGACGATGGCGCTGCCCTACCTGCGCGAAGGGGATGACGGATCCGGCCACCCTGCGGCCTGTCCGCGCGCGACTTTCACCCGGCCGCGGGCTCCTGGTCGCGGCCGGGGTCTCGACGGTCGCGGGCGTTCTCGAGCGCTGGAAGGTGGGCACGTCAGCGGACGCCCCCTGTCTCGACACGGCATACAAGCTGGTCGCCTACGGGTGGCGCCCGGTGATGGAGCTGTCGGCGGGGAGAGGCACGCGCCGGGTGAGACTCGTCGAGGAGCTGTCGCGCGCGCTCACCGCCCGGCGGACGTACGACGGCGGGGTGGATGGCGACCCGGCGTCCTGAGCGGGGCTTCGGTCCTCCCGGATCGGGGACGGACGGCTCTGGTGACGTCCTCACCGCCGGTGGAGGCTGAGAGTGACGCCCACCAGCAAGGAGAGCGACACCCCGGAGCGTTGGAGTGGCAGCCGATGGGCTGCGAAGCTCACCATCGCCGCGATGGATCAGCTCCGGCGGGATCACACCGGCTGGCGGGCGTCCAGCCACCCGGCGATCGACCCGGCGGCGTTGGCGGCCTTCCGCACGAGGACCGGTGCCGGCCTCAGCCGGGGCTCCGGCCCGAGCCCGGCTGCAGCGGGCGGCGGCGGCCGCCTCGACGAGCGTGCCGCGCGGGAGGTTCGTCCGCGGCGAACAGCCCGACGACATGGCCCTCCGGGTCCGTGAACATCGCGAACTCGCCCATGTCGCGGATCTTCGTCGGCTTGACGACCGTGCTGCCGCCCAGATCCTCGGCCCGATGCAGCATGGCGGCGAGGTCGTCGACGGACACGTAGACCGTCACGTAGGGCGCCACGTCGGCGGGCAATTGCATGATGCCGCCGCCGACGCCACCGTCCGTGTCGGCCACCACCGGATATGCCGGATCGGTCCGGTCGAACGTCCAGCCGAACAGCGCGTGGTAGAACGCGGCCAGCCGGCCGGCGTTCTCGGCGCCGATCTCGAAGTGCACCACAGTGTGCGTCATGTCCACTCCCCTCACGGTCGTGCCACCGCGTCGCGCGGTTCCGACGGCAGGCGCACGCGCACGGGGATGACCACGACAGGACACGCGGCGTTGCGGATGCAGTACTCGCTGATCGAACCCATGAGCGCGGTGAAGACGCGACGACGGCCGTGGCTGCCCGCGACGAGCAGGTCAGCCCCGCGCGTCGCTTCGGCCAGGACCGGTCTCGGCGCGCCCTCGACGACCGTCGTGGCGATCGGGGTGCTCCCACCGCCGGGAAGCACCCGCGCGGTCGTCTCGACGCCGACGACGACCAGGAGTCGTTCACGCGTGTCCATGGCGTCCTCCCGCCGATCCCTCCTGCTCCCACCGTCGCCACGAAGTCCTCGGGTCGGCAGAGCCCAAGGTCCCGACGTTGGTCACCGCGACCGCAGGCGACATCCGAGCGGCGGGCCGCTGGACCCGGTCGGGCCGAAAGTCCCGCGCTCACGGCCTTCCGGCTCTACGTCTCCCGCGCCCACAAGGCGGACGCTCGAGGCATGAGGACGCGGACCGGACCGGTGCCCGCGGCGCGACGGCGCCGGAGCGGATGCTGACCGCGTCACCACCGCCGCATCGAGGGGCGATCACGATGACGACTCGGCCGACGATGACCCAGCTGGGGCTGAACACGGGCAAGAAGGCGCGCCTGCACCGCATCCTCTTCGAGCACGGCCTGCGCAACGGAACAGCGCTCTTCCTCCCGTACGACCAGGGCCTCGAGCACGGACCGCGCGACTTCTTCGCCAACCCGGAGGCGAGCGATCCGGCGTACATCGCCAGGCTCGCACGCGAGGGAGAGTTCAACGGGATCGTCACCCAGATCGGGCTGGCGGAGAAGTTCTACTGGGACTATGCCGGCGAGATCCCCTTGATCCTCAAGCTCAACGGCAAGACCGACATCCCACCCGACGACGCGGCGCTCTCCCCCGTCCACGCGACGGTGCAGGACGCCGTCCGGCTGGGCGCGGACGCCGTCGGCTACACCATGTACGTCGGCACCCCAGCCCAGGAACGGGACTTCGCGCAGTACCACGTCGTCCGCGCCGAGGCCGAGCGGCTCGGCATGCCGCTCATCGTCTGGGCATACCCACGCGGATCGGCGATCGAGGCCAAGGGCGGCAAGGACTCGTTCTACGCCGTCGACTACGCCGCCCGTACCGCCAGCGAACTCGGAGCCGACATCGTCAAGGTCAACTTCCCCCACCCGGAGAAGCGCACCGGCGTCAAGCCGCCATACGACGTCGGCGTCACCCCACAGCACGCGATCGACGCCGTCGTGCGCTCCGCCGGCCGCACGCTCGTGCTGGTCTCCGGCGGGACGCGGGCCGGCGACGACGCGATGCTGGAGAAGGCCCGTCAGACCATGGAGGCCGGCGCCACGGGCCTGATCTTCGGCCGCAACATCTGGCAGCGTGACCACGACTCGTCGCTGCGCTTCGTCGACGGCCTCAAGGACATCCTCGCCAAGTACCCGAGCCGACCCGGCCACCCGAGCCCAGACCCGTCATGACCGGCAACACGATCGCCGTCGCGCACACGTGAGGAGGCGGACACATGGCGGACAAAGGAGCCACCGCCGGCGGCGGGGCCATCTACGGACTCGGGATCTTCGGAGCGCTGGTGTTCTTCTGGCAGCAGGCCGACACGTTCTGGGAACACGTGCTAGCCGTCCTCCAAGGTCTGTTCTGGCCGGCGTTCATGGTCTACGAGGCCTTCCGAGCACTGAACTGACCCGAGAAGTGCCTCGTCGTACGGACTCGGCCGGGGGCCCCGATCCCGGCCGCGCGTCATCCTTATGCTGCTGACGTGGGGGAACCACGGATCCTGGTGGTCGAGGACGACGCCCGGCTGTGCGCCATGCTCACCGAGCTGCTCGAGGGCGCGGGTTACGGCGTCGCGGTCGCGCGCGACGGGCAGCGGGCGCTGCACGAAGGGCTGGCCGGCGCGTACGACGTGATCCTGCTGGACCGCGGGCTGCCGGCGCTCGACGGCCTCGATGTGCTCACCCGGCTGCGCCGCAGTGGAGTGACGACGCCGACGCTGGTGCTGTCGGCGCTGGGCAACCCGGCCGACAGGGTCGAGGGCCTGGACCGCGGCGCCGAGGACTACCTGGCCAAGCCGTTCGACGTCGCGGAGCTGCTGGCCCGGCTGCGCGCCCTGCTGCGCCGGCACGAACTGGCGGCGCCCGCGCTGCGGGTCCCGGGCGGGGTCCTGGACGTGACGACGCGCAGCGTGCGGCTGGACGACGGCGGCGAGGTCGCGCTCTCCGAGCGCGAGTGCGGCCTGCTCGAACAGCTGGCCCGCCATCCACGACAGGTCCTCTCCCGGCGCGAGCTGCTGGCGGCGGCGTTCCCCGAGGCCGACGATCAGGGTGTGGTCGACACCTATGTCCACTACCTGCGGCGCAAGCTCGGCCGCACCGCCGTGCGGACCGTGCGCGGGCTCGGCTACCGCCTCGGCGCTGCGACATGACCAGCGGCGACGACGTCCAGGTGCACCGCGGCGCCCGGCGGCTGGCCGCCCTCCTCACGCTGCTGATCGTCGTACTGCTGGCCGGGGTCGCCGCCCTGGTACTGGTCATCGTCGCCCGCAGCCAGGCGGAGGACAACCGCCACCTGCTCGCCGACACCGCGCGCACCGCCTCGGTCGACGATGCGCCGCCGGGCGTGTTCGTCGCGGTGCTCGCGGACGGCAGGCTGCTGCTCTCGTCCGGCATGCCGGACGGATTACCGGACCGCGACGCGCTGGAGGAGGTCGCCCGGACCGGCCACCCGGTCGAGCGGGACGTCGATACCGGCGACAAGGACTTCCTCGTCCGGACCACCCACGAGCGCGGCCGCATCGTCCAGGTCGCCGTCGACCAGCACGAGAACGCCGAGGAGCTGACCCGGCTGGCCTGGGCGCTGGCGATCGCCGGTCTGGCCGCAGTGCTGGTGGCAGCGCTGATCGCGGCGTGGATGGCCCGGCGCGCGATGGCGCCGCTGGCCGCGTCGCTCGCCCTGCAGCGGCGGTTCATCGCCGACGCCAGCCACGAGCTGCGCACCCCGCTGACGCTGTTGCGCACCCGCGCCCAGCTGCTCCAGCTGCGCGTCCGCGAGCGGCCGGACCTGGACGAGCCGGTCGGCGCCGGCGTCGACGAGATCGTCACCGACGCCCAGCGGCTCACCGACATCCTGGAGGATCTGCTGCTCGCCGCGGATCCGCGCGAGGTGGTCGACGACACGCCCGTCGACCTGGTCGCGCTCGCCGACGAGACGGTCCGCAGCCACCGGGCGGAGGCCGACCGCCGCGGGCTGCGGCTGGACCGCACCGGCGCGACGACGCCCGTCACGATCCGCGGTTCGCGGGTGTCGCTGGCGCGGTTGTGCTCCGCGCTGGTCTGGAACGCGCTGGACCACGCGCGCTCCACCGTCACCGTCACCGTCGAGACGGCCGGCCAGGACGCGCAGATCCGGATCAGCGACGACGGTCCCGGGTTCCCGCCCGGCACCGAGCGTCAGGCGTTCGAGCGGTTCGCCGGCGGCCGCCGGTCCGGCGACTCCACCGGTCAGCGGCACTACGGCCTGGGGCTGGCGCTGGTCGCCGAGGTGGCGCACCGGCACGGCGGCGACGTGCGGGCCGGCCGCGACGAGGGCAGCGGCGGCGCCGTCGTCACCGTGCGGTTGCCCCGGCAGCCCTGACCGGCTCCAAGAATCCTGGAAGATTCCCGCCCCATCGTGGTGGGAGGAGCACCGGTTCCAGGATCGAGGTCACGACATGGTGCCACCAGCCACCGGCCGCCGCCGAGCCGCCACGACCACCGCCGTCGTCGGCCTGACCAGCATCGCCGTCACCGCCGCCGGTGCAGCAGCCCTGTGGTCCGCGAGCGCGCAGGCCACCGGGACGGACACCGGCACCGGCTCGAGCACGGTCTCCGGCACGACCGGCGACGACGACGACAGGGGTTCGGCCGGCCAGTCGCCGGTGCTGCCGGGCCTGGGCACGGCGCCGCACGCGCAGTCGTCGGGGTCGTGATGGAGACCGCGCGGCACGAGTGGCCGCTGTGGAGCACAGCGGCCACCGTGGTGACGGCGCCGGAGGTACTCGAACCGTCGGTGCGGCTGGTCGAGGCCGTTCTCGCCGAGGTCGACGCCGCCTGCAGCCGGTACCGCGACGACTCCGAGCTGGCCCGCGCCGACGGTGAGCTGGCCCGTGGCGTCGACGTCAGCCCGATGCTGGCGACGCTGGTCGAGGGCGCGCTGGAGGCCGCGCGCTGCACCGACGGCGACGTCGACCCCACGCTGGGCGCCCAGCTGGACGCGCTCGGCTTCGGCGTCGACGTCATCGACGTCCCGCTGGAGCCCGCGAAGGCCGCGCCACCCCCGGACTGGACGACGATCCGGCTGCGCGGCCGTCGGCTCACCGTCCCCGGCGGCGTCCGGCTGGACCTCGGCGCGTCGGGCAAGGCGCTGGCCGCGGACCTCGCCGCGCACGCCGCCCACGACCGCTTCGGCGCCGGGGTGCTGGTGTCGCTGGGCGGAGACATCGCGACCGCGGGCGCCGCCGGCTTCCGCTGGCAGGTCGTCGTGCGCGACACCGCGGACGACCCCGCCCAGCAGGTGTCGCTGCGCTCGGGCTGGGCGATGGCGACGTCCAGCACGCGCCGCCGGCGACACCGCTGGAACGGCCGGGAGGTGCACCACATCGTCGACCCGCGCACCGGGCTGCCGGCCGAGCCGGTGTGGCGCAGCGCGACGGTGGTCGCGCCGAGCTGTCTGCTGGCCAACGCGTACAGCACCGCCGCCGTCGTGCGCGGCCACCGGGCGCCGAGCTGGCTCGCGTCACGGCACGTCGACGCGCGACTGGTCGGCGACGGGGCCGCGGTCGTCACCGTCGGCCGCTGGCCGGACCCGGACGGAGGCGCGGGCCGTGAATGAGGCGCTCTGGGCGGCCGGCCGGGCCAGCGGGGTCACGGCGCTGGCGCTGCTGACGGCGTCCGTCGTGCTGGGCGTGCTGAACCGGTCCGGGCGGCCGCTGCCCGGGCTGCCGCGGTTCTCGATCGCGCTGGTGCACCGCGACGTCGCCCTGGCGGCGACCGCGTTCGTCGGCGTGCACGTGCTGACGCTGCTGTTCGACCCGCTGGCCCGGCTCTCCGTCACCGACCTGCTGATGCCCTTCGCCGGCGCGTTCCGTCCGTTCTGGCAGGGCCTCGGGACGGTCGCGTTCGACGTGCTGCTGGCCGTCGTCGTCACCGCGCTGCTGCGCCACCGGCTGGGACTGCGCACCTACCGGACGGTGCACTGGCTGGTCTACGCGATGTGGCCGGTCGCGTTCCTGCACGCCGTCGGCAACGGCACGGACGCGCGCACGAGCTGGTTCCTGGAGGTCGCCGCGGTGAGCCTGATCGCCGTCACGATCGCGGTGGTCTGGCGGTTGTCGGCCTGGTTCGTCGAGTCGTCCCACGCCCGCCAGGAGCTGCGATGAACGCCCGTCCGGCCGCCGTGGCGACCGGGTCGCCCACTCGGCCGGACACCGCCGGCCGGTTGTTCGTGGCCGGCGCGGGCGCCGGCCACGAAGCCCATCTGGCCGCCTACGGGCCGGCGCCGAGCTCCGGCACGGACCTGATCCGTGAGCTGGAGCTCTCCGGGCTGACCGGGCGTGGCGGCGCCGCCTTCCCCGTCTGGCGGAAGCTGGCGGCGACGGCGGCCGGACGACGCCCGGTGGTGATCGGGAACGGCGCCGAGGGCGAGCCGCGCAGCCGGAAGGACGCGACGCTGGTGCAGCATGCGCCACATCTGGTCGTCGACGGGTTGCTGGCCGCGGCCGACGCGGTGCGGGCGAGCCGGGTGTATCTGTACGTGCGCTCCGGTAGCGGGACCCCGATCCGGCGGGCGCTGGCCGAGCGCCCGGACGGCGGCCGGGTCCGAGTGGTCGTCGCGCCGCACACGTTCGTGTCGGGCGAGGCCGGCGCCGTGGTCAACGCCGTCGGACAGGGCGTCGCGCTGCCGACGGACCGGCTGCACCGGCTCAGCGAGACCGGCCTGGACGGCCGGCCCACGTTGGTGCACAACGTCGAGACGCTGGCGCATCTCGGGCTGGTGGCACGCTACGGCGGGTCCTGGTTCCGCGGCGCCGGCACGCTGGAGGATCCCGGGACCCGGCTGGTGACGGTGTCCGGCGATCTCCCGGCCGGCGGGGTGCTGGAGATCCCCGGCGGGACCCGCGTCGCCGACGTGCTCGCGGCCTGCGGCACCGGGCCGGTGGCCGCGGTGCTCGTCGGCGGCTACCACGGTGCCTGGCTGCCGGCAGCGGAAGTGGACGCAAGGCTCTCGCCGTCGGGCCGGGCCGTGCCCGGGGCGGGCGTGCTGATCGCGCTCGGGCCAGGTCGCTGCGGGCTGCATCTGACGGCGCAGATCGTGCGCTACCTCGCGGGCCAGTCGGCCGGGCAGTGCGGGCCGTGCCGGTTCGGGCTTCCGGCGCTGGCCGGCGCGGTCGGCGAGCTGGCCGGTCGCCCAGCCGTCGGGACCGAGGGCCGGGTGCGGCGGCTGGCGACCACGGTCGCCGGACGAGGCGCCTGCCACCACCCGGACGGCACCAGCCGTCTGGTGCTCAGCGCGCTGGACGCGTTCGCCGACGACGTCGCGGCGCACGCCACCGGCCGGTGCGTCGCGGGTGGGCGGCCGTGAACCGCACCGGCCTGCACGTCGACTGGACCCGCTGCGACGGTCGCGGCCTGTGCGTGGAGCTGCTGCCGGATCTGCTGGGCCGCGACGAGTGGGGCTACCCGCTGCCGCACCGCTCGACGCCCGGCCGGCTGCTCACCGAGGTGCCGCCCGGGTCGGTCGCCGACGCGGAACAGGCGGTCGCGCTGTGCCCGCTGCTGGCGCTGACACTGACGACCGAGGCGGCGACCTAGGATGGGCCGATGCGCCTGGGTGGCCGGTTCTGGCGGTTCTGGACGGCAACGACGCTCGTCAATCTCGGCGACGGCATTCGGGTGGCCGCGTTCCCGCTGCTGGCCGCGTCGCTCACCGACGACGCGTTCGCGGTGGCGGCGGTCGGCGCGGCGACCGCACTGCCGTGGCTGCTGACCGGGCTGGCCGCCGGGTCGCTGGCCGACCGCCGCAGCGCGCGGACGCTGCTCGCCGCGGCCGACCTCGGGCGCATCGTGGTGCTGCTCGGGCTGGTCACGGCGCTGCTGACGGGCACCGCGACGCTGCCGGTGGTCGCCGGCGCGGCATTCGCGCTGGGTGTCGCCGAGACCGTCCGCGACACCGCCGCCCAGACCGTCGTGCCGCGGCTGGTGCCGTCGGAGCTGCTGGAACGGGCCAACGGGCGGCTGGTCGCGGGCGAGGTGGCCGGCAACGAGTTCGTCGGACCGCTGATCGGCGCCTCGCTGTTCGCGGCCGGGGTGGCACTGCCGTTCGCGGCCAACAGCGCGACGCTGGCGATCGCCGTTCTGCTGATGCTCTCGCTGCCCGCGTCGCTGCTGTCCGCGACTGCCCGGGGCGGCGAGGCCGGCGCGCCCGCGGTGGCCGACGGGGTGCGGGCCGGGCTCGGCTGGCTGGCGCGGCAGCGGGTGCTGCGCGGGCTGCTGGGCGCGGTCGCGCTGGTGATGCTGGCCGATGCCGCCTGGTTCGCGGTGTTCGTGCTCTACCTGGACGCGCGGCTCGACGCGGGCGCGCTCGGCTTCGGCGTGTTCCTCGCGATCGGCGCGGCCGGCGGGCTGACCGGCGCGCTGGTCGCCGACCGCCTCATCGGCCGGCGGCGGCACCGGGCCGTGCTGCTGGGCAGCATCGCCGCCATCGCCGTGACCCCGGCGCTGCTGCTGGTCGCACCGACGATCTGGGCGGCGGTGGTCGTCGTGGTGGCGACCAGCGGCGGGTTCGGCGTGCTCAACGTCGCCGCGGTGTCGGTGCGGCAGCGGCTCACGCCGCCAGGACTGCTCGGACGGGTCACCGCGGCCTGGCGGACGGTCGTGTTCGGCGCCGGCGCCGTGGGCGCGCTCGGCGGCGGCGCGGTCGCGTCCTGGCAGGGACTGCAGGCGCCGTTCGTGCTCAGCGCCGTCCTGGGCGTCGTCGCGGTCGCCCTCTGGGGGCGCTCCGCCCGCCCCGGCTCCGGCCCCCTGGTCGCCTAGATGAGTGAGTCCGAATGATGGTGAGGACGGCAGGTCGGGAGTCGAGGACGGGACGGACGGGTCCGCCGCACGGGTAGCTGTCGCGTCGGCGCCACGGCGTGACGTTGTGACCCGGCCCTTCGTCCTTGATGACGATTGACAGCGCCATGAACTGCCGTGCCCGGAGGCAGGTGATCATGCTCGAACCGGATGGGCCGGGGGCTGAGGGGCGGCGATCCCACACCGCTCACCGGACCGGCCGACGCCACCGACGCGATCAGAACCGCGGAACCACCGAAGAACCCCTTCGGACTCACTCATCTAGCGGGTGTCTCGCGGTGGCCGGTCCGGGACCTGCTGGCGCAAATGGCGTCGGCCGCTCCTGCCTTGGTCGTCGCAGGTGTGCCTACGGTGATGTCACCGTGCACATTGACGGTTTCCGTTCGACCGAAGGACCGAGCCGTGCCCGACCGACCCGAGATCGTCTGCATCTGCGGCTCCAGCCGGTTCGTGGACGAGATGCGTGCGGCGAACCGTGACCTGACCTTCGCAGGTGTCATCGTCGTCGCGCCAGGCGAAGCAGACGAGTTGATCACCGATGAGCAGAAGACCGCGCTGGACGCCCTCCACCTGCGCAAGATCGACCTGGCTGACAGGGTTCTGGTCGTCAACCCCGGCGGGTATATCGGCGAGTCCACGAGCAGAGAGATCGCCTATGCCCACGCCACCGGCAAGCCGATCTCGTTCACCGATCCTGTCTGACCAGTAGACGCTTCGTGGTGCGCGCGGGCATCGAGTCTCAGTCAGCACCGTGCGCCACTCGCCTCAGCCGCCTGACCCACGACGCACACACCCGCGCCCACGTCCGGCGACGCCGAGCCGGAGGCCGCACCACCACAGCCCACAACCCGGCCTGACGAACACAGAAAGGATCCCGAGGACGACCGGGTCCGGAGGGGACGCGCCCCTCCGGACCCGCGACGGTCAGGCCCAGGAGTACAGCTCGGCGAATGTCTCGCCGCCGTCGGCGGAGACGACGATCGAGCTCGCCAGTGCCGCGTACACCGCGCCGTCGGGCCCGACGGCGATCGCCTGCGGCCGCTCCCCCAGCCCGCCGCGCTCGTGCCACGTGGTCCCACCGTCGGCGCTGTGCTGGACGAGGCCGTCGGGCGTGACGCCGTACAGCTCGGCCGTGCGCGGCCAGTCGGCGAGGAAGAGCACCGGTGCGCCGCCCAGGGGGCCGAACGTCCGCCCGCCGTCGCTGCTGAGCCGCGGCCCCTGCTCGGTGGTGATGAGCAGGGTCTGGTCGTCGTCGGGGTGGATGGTCAGGTCGGCCAGCGGGACCTGGCCGAGGCGGTCCCAGGTCGTCCGGTCCGCGCTGGCCAGCAGCTCACCGGTGCCGCTGCTCCAGCCGTAGACCATCGAGCCCTTGGCGTCGAGGGCGTGGAAGTCGACCTCGCCGGAGAGCGACCGGCTGACCCAGCTGGCGCCGGCGTCGGCGCTCTCCAGCAGGCCGAGGTCACCGGGCAGGTCGGTGCGGCTGCCGGGATGGCCGCTGGCGAGGAACTCCCCGGTGCCGGTCGTGGTGAAGCCCATGAAGTCGTGGTCGTCGGGCCCGGCGAGCACCACCTCGCCTGCGGCGCCGATCTCGTACAGGCCTTCGTGGGTGGCGACGTAGAGCAGCCCGCCGACGGCGCCGAGGCCGTGGATGTGGCTGAACGCGGGCCCGGCGGCCGTGCCGTCACCGCCGCCGAGCATCGCCTCCATCTGCGCGATCTCGGCCTCCTGGGCGTCGACGACGGCCTGGGCCAGCGCCCGCGCCTCGGGGTCGGCGCCCTCGGCCAGCTCGGTCTCGGCCATGGCGATCGCACCGCGGTGGTGCTCGATCATCATCGTGAGCCACGAGCGCTCGAACTCCACGCCGGTCGCCGCGGCGAGCGCGTCCAGGTCCTCGTCCGACATCATGCCGCCGGCGCCCGAGCCGCCGCCGTGGCCGCCGTGGCCACCGCCGGAGCCGGGCGAGGCGCCCTCGCCCCAGCGCTCGAGCATGGCGGTGAGCTGGTCGATCTCCGGCTGCTGGACGGCCTCGACGGCGGCGGCCAGGTCGGTCAGCTCGGGGCTGACACCGTCGGCCGGCACCATCGCCGCCATCTCGATGGCCTGGGTGTGGTGCTCGATCATCTGCCGGGCGAACTCGGCGTCGGCCGCGTTGGCGGCGGACGACGGCACACCCGAGGCGGCGTCCGCGGCCGGGTCGCCGGAGTCGCCGCCGCAGCCGGCGAGCAACAGGCCTGCCGCTGCGATGACGGCGGCGGGCAGGGTGAAGCGCGTGCGATCCATCGTGTCCTCTCGAGGGTGTGCGTGGGCATGCGAACGTGCGGGTCGGAAGCCCGACCCGTCACGTCCGCATGACGCACAGGGACACCAGGAGCGCAGCGCCGTGCGGGCGCGGCGGTGGCCGCGCCGGCGCCGGTGGGGCCAGCGACGCACCGGGCGGCGCGAGCGCCGTCCACCGTCGCGGCCCGAGCAGCAGCCAGCCGGCCAGCAGCAGGACGGCGGCGGACAGCACGGCGAGGCACAGGTGGAACAGTCCGTGACCCGCGCCGTCGTCGTCGGCGGCCTTCGCGCCGTGGCCCGCCGGCGCACGGTCGTCGTCCATGGCCGCGACCATGCCCTGCGGTGCCGGCTCGTCCGAGCCCGCACCGGCCAGGTGGTGCATCGCGACCATCCCGAGGGCCAGCACGACGACGAGCAGCAGCCGCGGCGCCAGCTGCCGCGGTGCGCGTCGTGCGGTCCTCATGACGGCAACCATAGACACGCCCCGGCGCGGCTCTTGCACATACCCCTCCCCCGTATCTAGATTACCCCTACGGGGTATATGTATCAGGAGGAGAAAAATGACGAGCACGCTGCAGGTGGAGATCGACCCGGCGACGGTCGCGGAGACCGAAGCCCTGACCACCATGGTCCGCACGTCGGCCGCCTACACCGGCGAGTACCGGGTGATGGTCGCGAACCAGACCATCGACGCCGCCTACATCGGGCGGCACCTGACCCGCGTCGCGCACGGACCGGACGGCGAACTGCTCGGGTTCGTCACCCTGCAGGTCCCCGGGCGCGGCGGGCCGGGCGAGGGCGAGGTCGACTTCATGTTCGTCGCCGAGGACGCGCAGGGGCGCGGCATCGGGCGGCTGCTGATCGACCACCTGCGGGCTGAGGCGGCGACGCTCGGCCTGCGGCGGCTGCACGTCGTGTCGCACCCGCCGTCGGCCGGGTTCTACCGCAGCTGCGGCTTCCGCGACGTCGGCGTCATCGCGCCGCACGGGCGCATCGGCTGGAGCCGTCCGCACCTGATCATGGAGCTGGGCTGACCCCCGTGACGGCGCCGGCCTGCTCGGCCAGCGTGACGGCGACCAGCCGCTGCTCCAGCCCCGGCCGGGCGATCCGCGTCGCCGCGGTCAGGTAGAACCGGCCGCGGACGGTGCCGCCGAACTCGACGGGCAGCTCGATCTCGTCGTTGGTCGGCAGCCCGTCGCGGTCGACGTCGACCACGATGCCGCGCCGGGTGACCGAGCCGTCACGGTGCAGCCGAGGGTAGGCGCGACCCCGGCCGGCGCCGGACTCGAACCGGACGCCGTCGATGTCCAACACCGACACGATCTGCCGCCCGACGTGCTCGACGACGGCCGGCGGCGGCGCGGAGCCGGACGCGACCAGCTCGGCCGCCGACACGACGCCGGACAGGTAGCCCTCGCGCGCACTGGCCCTGGCCTGCATCCGCCGCCCCCACAGCGCGATCTCGGTGACCGCGAGACCGACGAGCGTCAGCAGGACGGCGGTCTCGATATCGTCGCGGTCGTCGATCGCGAACGTCTGGTAAGGCCGGGTCAGGAAGAAGTCGAACCAGGCGGCGCCGGACAGCGCGGCGACGACGCCCGCGCTCCGGCGGCCGGTCGCCGCGGCCGCCACCACCACCAGGACCAGCACGAGCGCCGCGTTGGCGCTCGCGATGCCGGTGCGGAACGGGGCCAGCAGCGCGCACGCCACCAAGGGCGCGACGAACGCCAGCACCAGGATCAGGGCGGTCCGACCCTCCCGCGTCCTCACCCTTCCATCAACGCCCCGCGGGACACCGTCGTCAAGAGCCTTGACGAGTCCTTAGCGCCTTGCGCAGCTTGCGGCGACGGCGCCAGCCCGGCCTCCGCACGTCGACGCTGCCCATGCTCGCCGTGCCCACGACCTGGATGACGGCGCGAGGCTCGACGGGCGGCGCCTGCACCCTGACGTTGACGCTGGAGAAGCGGGACTCGACGTCGGCGTCGGCGGCGACGTCCTCGGGCACCACGATCTGCACCGACGACGCCGACAGCTCCAGCTCGACGCGGCAGCCGTCGGCAGCGAACGTCGCCTCGGTGAAGTCGAGCAGCACCGACGACATCGACGCCTTGACGATGATGCGCGCCGGCGCGACCCACGGGCCGGAGCGCTGGACGGGCGAGCCCTGGGCCCGGATCACCATCTGCTCCACGGCCGGACGCGCGGCGACGCCGTCGTCACCGAGATCGGCGACGACGGCGTCGAGGTCACCACGCGTGCGCGCGGCCAGGGCCGAACCCAGGCGGTCGTCGAGCTCGTCGAGGCCGAGCCGGCCGTCGGCGGCCGCCGTGCGGATGCGCTCGGCGATCTTCTCGCGCTCGGCGTCGGAGACGCGCTGCACCGCACGCCGAGCGGCGTCGTCATCGGCCATGCCGCGATCCTACGACCGCGGCCCGGCCGGGTGGCTCAGCGCTCCTCGCGGAACTCCACGTGCCGCCGGGCGAGCGGGTCGTACTTGCGCAGCACCATGCGGTCGGGGTCGTTGCGGCGGTTCTTCCGGGTGACGTACGTGTAGCCGGTGCCGGCCGTCGAGCGGAGCTTCACGACGGGGCGCAGGTCGGTGCGTGCCATGGGCGTCCTTTCCAGACGTGAGTGAGACGGCCTCAGCCCTGCCGGGCCTTCAGCCTCGGGTTCTGCTTGTTGATGACGAAGAGCCGGCCACGCCGGCGCACGACCTGCGAGCCCGGCTGGTTCTTGAGCGACTTGAGCGAGTTGCGCACCTTCATCGCGACCCCTTCCCTATGAGAACGATTCCCATAACGTACAGGACCGCGCCGATGTTCCCGCGTTCACGGTCCAGTCGCCTCCTCGCGGCCGGGCGGTCACGTCGCCGCCACCGCGTCCCCGCAGGATGACGACACGTCCCCGCAGGCCACGACCGCGAAGAAGGCCCCACCGTGACCGTGTCCCGCAGCTCACGCGCGACGACACCGTCGACTGAGGCCGCCCCGGCCGACCTCCATAGCAAGAACGCCACCTCGGCGGCCCCGGCGCCCGTTCCGCGCGATTCTCGCTATGGAGGTCGGGCACGACGGCCGCCACCGCGCCGGCGATGACGAACGTTGCCCGCAGGCCGATGAACTAGGAGATCGGACCGGCCAGCGCCATGGATACCGGCATGAGCGAGATGGACACGAAGAAGTCGACACTGGCGAACAGCAGAGTGGCCAGCAGCCACGGCGTGCGCCACATGTATGCCAGCCCTTCGTGCATGCCGATCAGCGCGGCGCCGCCCAGCGCGGACGGTCTCACGAGCCGAGACGCGCCGTCCACCAATTTCCTAGTATTTCAATGGGCAAACTACGCTACGCGGCGTAGACCCGTCCGACCACATGGGGGAACTGTCGTGCGCAGCGCAATGCCGGCCCGGCTGGGAGCGGTCCTGGCGGTCCTGACGATGGCCGCGGCCTGCTCCGGCGGGGACAGCGGCGGCACCGGCCAGAGCGCCACTCCGGACGCCGCCGGCGAGCCGGCCCAGGGCGGCGTGCTGAACTACGTCACCGACGTCGAGCCGACCTGCTGGGACCTGCAGCAGCAGTCGACCATCGCGTCGCAGACGCTGCTGCGCAACGTCCTCGACTCGCTCGTGCGGCTGACGCCCGACGGCGAGTTCCACGGCTGGCTGGCCGAGACGTGGGAGGTCAGCCCTGACGGCACGACCTACACCTTCCACCTGAGCGACGGCGTCACATTCCACGACGGCACCCCGCTCGACGCGGCGGCCGTGACGTTCAACCTCGACCGCTGGATCGCCTCCGGCATCAACCTGGCTCCGTCGGTCCCGTACGAGAGTGCCACCGCCACCGACCCGCGGACGGTCACGGTCCAGCTGACCGAGCCGTACGCGCCGCTGCTGCAGATCCTCAGCATGCCGATCGTCTCGATCGTCTCTCCCGCGTCCGTCGAGCAGTACACGCCGGAGCAGCTGTGCGCGGGCGGCGAGGCGATCGTCGGCTCCGGGCCGTTCCGCTCGGCGGCCTACGTGCAAGGCCAGAGCTGGACCCTGGAGCGCAACGACGACTACGACTGGGCGCCGGAGAACGCCGACCACACGGGCGCGGCCCATCTCGACGGCGTGCAGGTGACGTTTATCCAGGAGAACTCGACCCGCGTCGGCGCGCTCTCGTCCGGCCAGGCGCACCTGGTGTCGAACGTGCCGCCGGTCGACGTCGCGAACCTGCGCGGCGGCGAGACCGACGTGCTGACGGCGGAGGCGCCGGGCATCCCGTACTCGCTGCAGCTCAACACCGCCACCGGCCCGTTCGCCGACCCGGCCGTCCGCGAGGCGCTGCGGGTCGGCGTCGACTACGACACGCTGGTCGAGTCGCTGTACCACGGCCTGTTCCCGCGCGCGTGGAGCCTGCTGACCCCGGCGACGGCGAACGCGTACGACGCGTCGCTGGAGGGCGAGTACGGCCACGACCTCGCCGCCGCACAGCAGCTGCTCGACGACGCCGGCTGGGTCCCGGGCGACGACGGCATCCGGGTTCGCGACGGCGAGCGGCTGGAGGCCGCCTGGATCGTCAACCAGGCGTGGATCCGCGAGCAGCGCGACGTCCTCGGCGAGGGCATCCAGGACGCCGCCCTCGAGCTCGGCATCGACCTGCAGCGCGAGACGCTCGATCCCGGCACGTTCACCGCCCGCGCTCAGGCCGGCGACTACGACCTCACCGACATGAGCCAGTCGCGGGCCGAGGGCGACATGCTGAACCTGGCCTACCGGTCGACGCTGACGCCGTCGGGCGGCGGGGTCAACTACACCCAGCTCGCCGACCCGGACGTCGACCAGCTGCTCGGTGACGCCGCCCGCGCCACCGACCCCGCGCAGCGCTCGGACCTCTACGCCCAGGTGCAGCAGCGGCTCAGCGACGGCAGCGTCGCGATCCCGGTCTACGTCCCGACGTACCTGCTCGGCACCAGCGCCGGCGTGCACGGCGTGCACTTCGACGCGCCGGGCGTGCCGTGGTCGTTCTTCGACGTCTGGCTCGACCAGGCCCAGTGACCGCCCGCGTCCTCGTCGCCGTCCTGCGCCGGGCCGGCTCGGCGCTGGTCGTGCTGTGGGGCGCCGCGACGGCGGTGTTCTTCACCATGCACGCGGTGCCGGGCGACCCGGAGGACGTCATCCTGGGGCAGGAACTGCTGGTCACCGAGGAGCTGCGGGCGCAGGTCCGGGCCGACTTCGGGCTGGACCGGCCGCTGCCGGCGCAGTACCTGACGTTCGTCGGCAACCTCGCACGCGGCGACCTCGGCCGGTCCTACCTGCTGCAGCAGCCGGTCGCGGACCTGATCCGCGACCAGCTGGCGCCGACGTTGCAGCTGGCGGCCGCCGGGCTGCTGGTGGCGGCCCTGCTGGCGACGGTGCTCGCGGTGCTGACGACCGGCCGGTCCGGCATCGCGCGGCAGCTGGCCGTCGTGCTCGAGGTGGTGGCGATCTCCGCGCCGGCGTACTGGGTCGGGATCGTGCTGCTGGCGTTCCTCAGCTTCCGGCTCGGCTGGTTCCCGGCGTTCTCCGACGGTGGTCTGCGCGCACTGGTCCTGCCGGCGCTGACCATGGGGATCGCGATCTTCGGACTGCTCTCCCAGGTGTTGCGCGAGGCCGCGGAGAACGCCGAGCGGCAGCCGTTCGCGCTGACCGCCCGGACCCGCGGGCTGAGCCGGCTCGCCGTCACCGCACGGCACCTGCTCAAGCACGCGTCGATCCCGGCGCTGACGGTGGGCGGCTGGGTGGTCGGCGGGGTCGTCGGCGGCGCGGTGCTGATCGAGGCGGTGTTCGGCCGGCCCGGGCTCGGCCGGCTCACGCTGCAGGCCGTCGTCAACCAGGACATCCCGCTGATCGTCGGGCTGGTGCTGCTGTCGGCGCTGGTGTTCGTGCTGATCACGATCGTGCTGGACGTCGTGTACCGGCTGGTCGACCCGCGGCTGGGGACACGGTCGTGACGCGGCGCGTGCTGCGGGCCGCGGGCGTCGCGCTGCCGGTCGCCGTGCTCGTCGTGCTGGCGCTGATGGCCGCCTGGCCGGGGCTGTTCACGTCGCAGTCGCCGCTGACGAACGACCTCGCCGCGGCACTGCGCCCGCCGAGCCTGGACCACCCGTTCGGCACCGATAACCTCGGCCGCGACGTCTATGCCCGGACGGTGCACGGGGCGCGGACGTCGCTGCTGGTCGGCATCGGGGCGACGGCGATCGGCGCGACCGGTGGCGTGCTGCTGGGCGCGCTCGGCGCGCTGGGGCCGCGCTGGCTGGACGCGGCGCTGCTGCGCGTGCTGGACGTGCTGCTGGCCTTCCCGAACCTGCTGTTCGCCCTGGTGGTGATCGCGTTCTTCGGCAAGGGGACGGTGAACGTGCTGGTGTCGATCGGGATCGCCGCGATCCCCGGCTTCGCCCGGGTGGCCCGCGCCGAGATCATGGTCGTGCGCGGCGCCGGCTACGTGACGTCGGCCGTCGCGATCGGGTCGCCGCCGCGCCGGTACATCCTGCGGCGGATCCTGCCGAACTCGCTGACGACGGTGGTCGTGCTGGCCGCGCTCGGCATCGGCACGTCGATCATCGCCGCGTCGGGGCTGAGCTTCCTCGGCCTCGGCCCGGAGCCGCCGGCCCCCGAGTGGGGCCTCATGCTGGCGGCGGCCCGCGACCTGCTGGCGCACGCCTGGTGGACCGGGTTCTTCCCCGGCCTCGTGCTGACGGTGACGGTGGTCAGCGTCACCCTCGTCGGGCGGCGGCTCAAGGCGCGGTTCGACCGGAGGACGGCATGACGGCGACGGGCGCGGCTCAGGCGCCGCTGCTGCGGGTGCGCGGGCTGTCGGTGCGCTTCCCCGGCGCCGACGCTCCGGCGGCCGACGACGTCGGGTTCGAGCTGCGTGCGGGGCGGGTCGTGGCGATCGTCGGGCAGTCCGGGTCCGGGAAGTCGGTGACGGCGCGGGCGCTGGTGGGGCTGGTGGGCGGGGGTGCGGCCGTCGGGGCGGAGGAGCTGACGCTTGACGGCGCCGACCTGCGGTCGCTGTCCGAGCGCGGCTGGCGCAGGATCCGTGGCCGGCGCATCGGCTTCGTCCTGCAGGACGCGCTGCAGGCGCTGGACCCGTTGAAGCGGGTCGGCTCCGAGGTCGGCGAGGTGCTGCGCGAGCACCGGCTGGCCGGGCGGTCCGAGCGCGTGGTGCGGGCCCGTGAGCTGCTGGCCGACGTCGGCGTGCCCGACCCGGAGCTGCGCGCTCGGCAGTATCCGCATGAACTGTCCGGCGGACTGCGGCAGCGGGCGCTGATCGCGTCGTCGATCGCCGCCGGGCCGGGAGTGCTCATCGCGGACGAGCCGACGACGGCGCTCGACGTCACGGTGCAGGCGCAGGTGCTCGGCGTGCTGCGGCAGCTGCGCGACGCCGGGACCGGCATCCTGCTGATCTCGCACGACCTCGCCGTCGTCTCCCAGCTGGCCGACGAGGTGCTGGTCATGCACGGCGGCCGGGTGGTCGAGCACGGCCCCGTGGACGAGGTCCTGCGGGCGCCGCGACACCAGCACACCCGCGACCTGCTGGCCGCCGTGACGCGCGGACCGGCGGTGGCCGACCCGGCGTCCGACGAGGCGCCGCGGGTTCCCGTCCTCACCGGACGCGGCCTGCGCAAGACCTACCGGCTGCCCGGCGGCGGCGAGCTGGTCGCCGTCCGCTCCGCCGATCTCGACCTCCCGGAGGGCCTGGTCACCGGCGTCGTCGGCGAGTCCGGCTCGGGCAAGAGCACGCTGGCGGCGCTGCTGCTCGGGCTCACGCCGCCCACCGCGGGCGTCGTCGAGTACGACGGGCAGCCGTTCTCGCAGCTCACCGAGGCGCGACGGCGGCCGCTGCGGCGCGAGATCGGGCTCGTCCCGCAGGACCCGTACGGCTCGTTCGATCCGCGCTCGCGGGTGGGCGGCATCGTCGAGGAACCGCTGATCCTGCACACGCCGCTGCGCCGGGCCGAGCGGCACGACCGGGTGGTCGAGCTGCTGGCCGAGGTCGGGCTCGGACCGGAGCTGCTCCAGCGGACGCCGGCCCAGCTGTCCGGCGGCCAGCGGCAGCGGGTGGCCATCGCCCGCGCGCTGATCACGTCGCCGCGCGTGCTGGTCTGCGACGAGCCGCTGTCCGCGCTGGACGCGACCGTGCAGGCACAGATCCTCGACCTGCTCGGGGAGATGTCCCGCAAGCGCCGGCTGACGATGCTGTTCATCTCGCACGATCTCGGCGTCGTTCGGCGGATCTGCGACCGGGTCGTCGTCATGAAGGACGGCGACATCGTCGAGGAGGGCGCCGCGGACGCGCTGTTCGCCGATCCGCGGCACCCCTACACCCGCGACCTGCTGGCCGCCGTCCCCGTGCTGCGAGTGTGACGCGGTCAGGCCGCGCGCAGCGGCGCCAGCGCGCCGGCCCAGGCGACCAGCTCGTCGAGCATCGTCCCTGCCAGCGCCGCCTGCCGCTCCCGCGGCGTGGGCCGCACGAAGTCGGTGAAGTCGTCGTACAGCGACAACGCCACCTGCGCGCGGACGTCGGCCACCAGCACCATGCCCATCACTCCGCGCAGGTGCTCGACCGCGCGGATGCCGCCGTCGGCGCCGTAGCCGACGAAGCCCGCCGCCTTGTGCTGCCACTCGGCGTAGACCAGGTCGATGGCGGTCTTCAGGACGCCCGGGTAGGAGTGGTTGTACTCCGGCGTCACGAAGACGAAGCCGTCGAACGACGCGACCGTCTCGGCCAGCTGAAGGGTGTGCGGGCGGGTGTACTGACCGGTCGACGCCGGCAGTGGCTCGTCGAGGTGCGGGAGGTCGAAATCGGCCAGGTCGACCAGCTCGTAGTCGGCGTCGCCGCGCTGTTTGGCCAGGTCGAGGAGCCAGTGGGCGACGGTGGGACCGACCCGGTCCGGCCGCGTGCTGCCGATGATGATCGCGATGCGTGTCATGCCTTCGACGCTAGGAACTCCACCCGGGCCGTGGCCATGGGCGGACGTCTCGCCGTCCTGCGCGATCGTCTCGCGGCCGAGCCGCGAGCGAGACGATCGCCGTAGGGTGGCGCCATGGACCCGTTGAGCCAGGTCGTCTCCGTCATGCGCACCGGGCGGCCGCGCTCGTTCCGGCTGCAGGGAGCCGGCGAGTGGGGCTGGGGCTATCCGCCGGTGCGCGGCGCCGCCTTCCACGTCGTGCTGCAGGGGTCGTGCTGGCTGCGTCCCGAGTCCGGCGAGCCCATCGCGCTGAGCGCCGGCGACGTCGTCCTGTTCCCGCACGGCACCGGGCACGGACTCTCCGACGCGCCCGGCACGCCGCTCGCGGAGCTCTGCGCGGGCGATCCCGGGCACCGCGTGCTCACCGCCGGTGCGCAGTCGGCGACGCCGGAGCTCGTCGTGCTGTGCGGCCAGTACCTCGTCGACCGCGACCGCCCGCATCCCATGCTGGCCGCGCTTCCCGACGTCGTGCACCTGCCGAACCGGCTGGGCCGGCACCCGTCGCTGCGCGCCGCCGTCGAGCTGCTCGGCCGCGAGGTCGACGCCGCCGAGGCCGGCTCCGAGGCCGTCGTGCCGGCCCTGCTCGACGTGCTGCTGCTGTACCTGCTGCGGGCCTGGTTCAGCGACGAGACCTGCGCGGGCGCGCACCCCACCGGGTGGGGCGCGGCGCTGGCCGACCCCGCCGTCGCCGCGGCGCTCGCCGCCATGCACGCGAGCCCGGAGCGGCCGTGGACGGTCGAGTCGCTGGGCGCGGTGGCCGGACTGTCGCGGGCGGCGTTCGCCCGCCGGTTCACCACCCTGATCGGCAGCGCGCCGCTGGCGTACCTCACCTGGTGGCGCATGACGACGGCGGCGCGGCTGCTGGCCGAGACCGACCTGCCGGTCGGCTCCGTCGCCCGCCGGGTCGGCTACACGTCGGAGTTCGCGTTCGCGGCCGCGTTCAAGCGCGAGTACGCCCGGCCGCCGGGCCGGTATCGCAACGAGCGGACGGCCGCCTGAGCTCCATCACAGCCGCGGCCAGCAACCCGGCGTGCCGGCGCGCCCAGGCGTCGGCCAGTACCGCCACGTCGGCCAGCTCTCCCTCGTCGACGACGAACGACGCGACCGGCAGTGCGGCGCCTAGGCTGTCGAGGACGGGGCGCAGCTGCAGGTCGGCGGCCTGCCGCTCGGCAGCGTCGTGCGACAGCGTCACCGGGATCACGACCGTGCCGGCCAGGGCGTCGTCGGGCAGGCGATCGAGGAAGAGCTTGAGCACACCGGTGTAGGACGCGCGGCTGACCGGCGTCGCCAGCACCACGACGTCGGCCGCGAGAACCGTGTCGACCAGCTCGGCGACCCGTGCCGACGGGACGCCGGCGAGGTCGGGCACGTGCTCCGTGAGGTCGACGACGTCGCGCCAGACCGGCGGCCGCGGCAACCGGCCGGCCAGCTCGACCGCGAAGGCCGCAGCGACCGCCCGGATGCGCGACGACGGCGCTGTCCCCGCCGTCAGCACCACCAGGTCGATGGGGCGATCGTGCTGCTCAACCGGCATGGCGGCCTCCTCGGTCGGCGTCGGTGGCCTTATCCTATCAATTCAGTAGGATTTGGTGCAGGGGTCAGAAACTCCCGCGCGGGCGGCACCGGCCGGATGTTACCGTCACCGCCATGCAGCGCGCTCATGTGACGACGACGCCGGAGACCGTCCCGGCGCGCTGATTCCTGTCCGACGATGCCCGGGGCGAGTGCCCCCGCGGCGTCGCCGTGTGGTCACTCGCCTCGCCCTCACCGAGGAGACCACGATGCACGACCACCGAAAACTCGGCCGCGAGCTGGAGCTGTTCGGCTCCGACCCGCTCATCGGCGCCGGCCTGCCCTACTGGCTGCCGGCCGGCGCCGCCGTTCGGCACGAGCTCGAACAGTACGTCCACGCCGTCGAGGGGCGGGCCGGCTACCAGCACGTGCACTCCCCCGTGCTGGCGAAACGCGAGCTGTACGAGCTCTCCGGCCACTGGTCGCACTACCGCGACGACATGTTCCCGCCGATGCCCGTCGGCGGGGAGTCGCTCGTGCTGCGGCCGAGCCTCTGCCCGCACCACGCGCTGATCTACCGGTCCCGCGGCCGTTCGTACCGGGAGCTGCCGCTGCGGCTGGCCGAGCTCGGCGGCATGTACCGCTCCGAGCCGTCCGGCGTGCTCGGCGGGCTGACCCGGGTGCGGTCGATCCAGCTCAACGACGCGCACGTGTTCTGTGCCGTCGACTCCGCGGCCGAGGAGGCGGCGGCCGCGCTGGAGCTGATCCGCGACGCGCATCGCGCCATGGGGATCCGGCCGGCCCGGCTGCGGTTGTCGCTACCCGGTGCCGGCGGGAAGTACGCGGGTTCATCGGTGCAGTGGGATCGGTCGGCGGCGCTGCTGAGGGAGGCGCTGTCCGCATCCGGGGTGTCGTACGAGGCCGAGGAGGGCGAGGCGGCGTTCTACGGCCCCAAGATCGACGTCCAGATCGCCGACGCCGCGGGCCGCGAGTCGACCCTGTCCACCGTCCAGATCGACTTCCATCAGCCGTCCCGGTTCGACCTCGGGTACGTCGGCGCCGACGGTGGGCAGCACCGGCCGGTGATGGTCCATCGCAGCATCATCGGCAGCCTGGAGAGGGCGGTCGCGCAGCTCATCGAGGTGCACGGAGGCGCGTTCCCGCCGTGGCTCGCGCCCGTCCAGGTCGTGCTGGTGCCAGTCGGCTCCGGCCAGGACGCGGCCGCGCGCGCTCTGGCCGGTCGCGCTCTCGACGCCGGGCTGCGAGTGGAGGTCGCCGGCGCGGAGCAGGACAGCGTCGGCGCCCGCATCAACGCCGCCCGGCCGGCTCCGTACGTCGGGGTCGTCGGGCCGCGCGAGGCCGCCGCGGACGAGGTGGCGCTGCGGCTGCGCGACGGCCGCCGGCTCGACCCACTACCGGCCGCCGAGGCGATCGCCCGCCTCGCGGCCCACGTCTCCACCCACTCCGCCGACCTCTGGTGACGACCACCCGCACGTGCCCATGATCACGGAGACGATTCGGAGGCCGCCGCCATGGGTTCGAGCTCACCGATCTTCGTGCGCAGCCGCCGGAGGATGCGGATCAGCAGCCGGGACACCTGCATCTGGGTGACGCCGAGCTCGTCGCCGATCTCCTGCTGGGTGAGGCCGCGGAAGAAGCGCAGGTAGAGGACGCGCGAGTCGCGCGGGGACAGGGCGCGACACGCGGCGGCGAGGGTCGCCACGGCCTCGGTGTGGGCATAGCCGGGGTCGGCGCTGCCAAGGAGGTCGCCGAGGGTAGCGCCGTCGCCGTCGGAGTCGAGGGTGGGATGGTCGAGGGAGACCGCCGCGTAGCAGTCGCCCGCGCGGCCGGCCTCGAGGACCTCCGGAAGATCGGCGCCGAGATGGGCGGCCAGCTCGGCCGCGGTCGGGAGGGTGCCGCGGGTCTGCGACAGTTCCTCCGCCGCCGCGGCCATCGACGCCCGGAGCTCCTGGATGCGACGGGGTGGGCGCACGGTCCAGCCGTGGTCGCGGAAGTACCGCTTCACCTCTCCGACGATGGTGGGGACGGCGAACGAGAGGAAGTCGCCGCCGCGATCGGCGTCGAAGCGCTGGGCGGCGGCTACCAGGCCGGCGCTGGCCACCTGGTGCAGGTCCTCGGCATCGATGCCGCGCCCCGCATAGCGGCGGCTGATCGCCTCGGCCAGCCCCAGGTTACGGACGACGACGTCCTCGATGGCGCGCTGCCGGTCGCGACCGGACAGGCGGGCGGCCCGGCGCAGGAGATCGTTGGTGAGGTCGTCATGCTCGCGCCGCTCGCGCCATCGGTCCTGCCGATCGGGACGGAGACGCGTCTGGCCGAGGGACGAATCGGACGAGGTTCGAGTCGGCATGCACACACCCCTTCGCAAACGAAGCAGGTGGCACGCTGTTTGACCACGGGCTCCACGGCCGGGCAACGGGACGCGCCCGGCCATTGTGAGAATTCCATCTCCTCGCATTTCCCGGCCGATGTCAACCGATCCGCAGAGATCGAACGGCGGCCGGCGCGACCAGGCGTCCCACGGGCGCAGGGCGGTGCGCCTACCGCTCCCGGACGGCGTAGGTCAGATGCGTCACCCTCGGGGACGCCTCGGTGCGCAGCGGCTCCAAGGCCACGCGACCCGCGTCGACGCCCTCGAACAGGCGGACTCCCGAGCCGAACAGCACGGGTGACAGCGCGACCGAGAACTCGTCGATCAGGCCCGCGTTCAGGTACTCCAGGATCGTCACGCCGCCGCCCGCGATGCGGACGTCGCGGTCGCCGGCGGCCCCGCGGGCCCGGTCGAGTGCGGACTCGACGCCGTCGTTGACGAAGTGGAAGGTGGTACCGCCCGGCCGGTCCCAGGGATCACGCTTCTCGTGCGTCACGACGAACACCGGCGTGTGGAACGGCGCCTCCTCGGGCCACATCTCCTCGCCGGCGTCGAACATGCGCTTGCCCATCACGCTCGCGCCGGTGCGCTCGAACGTCTCCCGCGCGATGTCGTTGTCGCGCCCGTCCTCACCGCCTCCGCCGAGCTTCAGGTTCTCGCGGGTGAACCGCAGCGGGAACATCCACGCCTGCAGCTCCACCCACTGCCGCCCCATCAGCTCCGAGAGGGACTCGGGCGCGATGAAGCCGTCCAGCGACATCGACACGCTGAAGAACACCTTGCCGGCCATCAGCTCCCCGCTCCCTTCCGAAGGTGCTCCGCGACGTAGGCGGCCAGGTTGCTCAGAGTCTGCTGCCCACCCTCGACCGCGTGGTACTTCTCGACCGCCTCGTCGCGCAGTTCCTGGGTGGGGAACACCGTGCGCATCCGGATCCGGGTCGCCGCGCTGTCGGACTCGAAGGTCAGGACCGACTCGAAGGCGTTCGGGTCGTCGCGGGACTCGCCGTGAAGGAACTCGATCCGCTCCGGCGGGGTGATCGCGGTCCAGGTGATCCACTCGGGGTAGTCGGTGCCGTCCGGCCCGTGCATCACGAAGTCCCACGCCCCGCCGACGCGGAACTCGAACGCCCGCGTGGTCGTGGTGAAGCCGTCCGGCCCCCACCACCGCGACAGGTGCCGGACCTCGGTGAACGCCTCGAACACCAGCTCCCGCGGCGCCTCGATGGTGCGGGAGACGACGATCTCGCGGTCGGCGGTCCCCGGCTGCGCCGGCAGGTTCCGTCCCGTCGTACTCATTCGGCTGCTCCTTCGTTCCTTGCCTGCTCGAGGTTCCGCACATAGGCGTCCAGCCGGTCGAAGCTCTCGTTCCAGAACCGCTCGAACCCTCCGGCCCACTCGTGGACCGGTCGCAGCCCGCGCGCGTCGAGGCCGTAGAGGCGCTGCTTGCCCACCTTGCGGTCGCGCACCAGCCCGACCTCCCGGAGCACGCGCAGGTGCTTGGACGCCCCCGGCTGGGTCATCCCCAGCTCCTGGGCCAGCTCCGTCACCGGCCGCTCACCCGACCGCAGCAGCACCAGGATCTCCCGGCGCTGCGGCTCGGCGATCGCGTTGAACACGTCCGACGTCGTCGCTGCTCGTGCCACGCCGTCATCATATGCCGATATCGGCATGCGTCAAAGGCCGAGCAGAACAGGCCGCGGCCAGGTGTACTCGGCCACCTCGCGCACCTCGGCCAGGGCGGCCCGAGGGTCACTTCGACTGCGGCAGCTTCACCGACCCGCGGCGGGGCGCGGCGGCCGACGGCGGGGGCACGACGGGGCCGATGTCGCCGTCGGGGGCGTCGTCGAGGTCGACGATGACCGGGGCGTGGTCGCTGGGACCGGTGCCCTTGCGGGCGTGACGGTCGACCCAGGCGGCGGCGACGCGACCGGCGACCGGCGCGCCGGCCAGCACGAGGTCGATGCGCATGCCGAGGTCCTTGTGGAACATGCCGGCGCGGTAGTCCCAGTAGGTGAACACGCGCTCGGACGGCCAGCGGTCGCGGACGACGTCGCGCAGGCCGGCGGACTGCAGGTCGGCCAGGGCGGCCCGCTCGGGCTCGGTGACGTGGGTCTGGCCGACGTAGGCGTCGGGGTCGAATACGTCGGCGTCGGCGGGCGCAATGTTCATGTCGCCGCAGACCATGACGGCGTCGGGGCCGGCCTCGACCTGCGCCCGCAGCGCCGCCAGCCACTCGAGCTTGTAGGCGTAGTGGTCGGAGCCCGGCTCGCGGCCGTTGGGGACGTACACCGAGTGGACCCGCACTCCCCCGCACGTCGCCGAGACCGCGCGCGCTTCCTGGTGCGGGAAGCCCGGCCCGCCGGGCAGCCCGACCACGACGTCGTCGAGGCCGGCCGTGGAGAACAGCGCGACGCCGTTCCAGCGCGCCTCACCGTGGTAGGCCGCCTGGTAGCCGCGCTTCTCGAGCTCGGCGCCGAGGAGATCCTCGATGAGGTCGTCGGCGAGTTTGGTCTCCTGCAGGCAGACGACGTCGGGCCGGCGCTGGTCGAGCCAGGGCAGCAGCCGCGGCAGGCGCTGTTTGACGGAGTTGACGTTCCAGGTGGCGACTCTCACCGGACCTACCGTAGCGGCGTCCGCCGACACGTTCGACGGCGACGGCGTCAGCGGTGCTGCAGCGCCAGCCGCAGGCCGAAACCGACCAGCACGACCCCCGTCACGCGGTCGGCCACCCGGGCGAACCGGGACCGGCCCAGCGCCCGCACCATGAATCCGGCGCCGCCGATGACGAACGCGAACCAGATCATTCCGATCGCGTTGTGCACGACCGCCAGCAGAATTCCCATCAGCAGCGGCGAGGTGCCGTCGGGAATGAACTGCGGAATGGTCGCCACATAGAACACGCCGATCTTCGGATTGAGGATGTTCGTGCCCAGTCCGGTGAGCCACGAGCCCCACAACGAGCCGCGGCCGGACGACTCGGCCGCCGGCGACTCGTCGTCGTCGCGGCGGCGGAAGCTGCTCCACAGCAGGTGCGCACCGAGACCGGCCAGATAGACCGCACCGGCCAGCGTGAGCACGCGGTACGCCGTCTCCGATGCCACCAGCAGCGCCGACGCACCCACGGCCGCGGCCACGCCCCACGCCAGGCAGCCGGCGCCGATCCCCAGCGCGGCGGCGACGGCGTGCGCACGGCCGCGGCTGACGGCGGCGCGCAGCACCAACGCGGTGTCGAGCCCGGGGATGACGGTGAGGAGAGCGGCGACGACGGAGAACGAGAGCAACGCTTGCCCGATGGTCACGGATCATCCTCACCCGGGGCGAAATCGGACGAATTACCGGCGACAGCCAGGGCGCATTTTACGCGTCCCCACATTCGGGAACAAGACTGTGCGCCGAGCGGCCGATTCGGTTATCGTCCGAAAGGAGCAGCTGCACTTTCCGAGCGCGAGAAACGAGGCCGCCCATGGACCGTCTCCAGCACATCGCGACGTTCTGCGGCAACTGCGACTGCGGGTGTCCGGAGCTGTTCCTCGACCAGAACGCTCCCCCGGAGCGTCGCGTCGTCATCACCGACGACTTCGGTCAGCGGGTGCAGATGAGCCTGGCCCAGTTCCGGGTCATCGTCGAGTCGGCCAAGGAAGGCCAGCTCGATGAAGTGCTGCAGCCGGCCAACGCCTGAGCGTCGGCCGGCCGCGGTGTCAGCCGGTCAGTGGTAAGCCGGCGCGACCTTGCCGACCGCGTCGCCGATGCGGTGGACGCGCATGGCGTTGGTGGAGCCGGGGATACCGGGCGGCGACCCGGCGACGATGATGACGAGGTCGCCCCGACGGCACCGCTCCTGCTCGAGCAGCATGCGGTCGACCTGCTTGACCATCTCGTCGGTGTGGTCGACGTGCTCGGCGGTGAAGGCCTCGATGCCCCACGACAGCGCCAGCTGGTGCCGGGTGGCGCTCAGCGGGCTGAACGCCAGCAGCGGGATGTCGGGCCGCAGCCGGGCCATCCGGCGCGCGGAGTCGCCGCTCTGCGTGAACGCGACCAGGTACTTCGCGCCCAGCAGGGCACCGGTCTCGACGGCGGCCTTGGTGATGGCGCCGCCCTTGGTGCGGGGCTGGGTGCCCAGCGGCGGGATGCGCTCGAGCCCGTGGTCCTCGACGGTCTCGACGATCTTCGCCATGGTGGCGACGGTCTCGATGGGATAGGCGCCGACGCTGGTCTCGCCGGACAGCATGACGGCGTCGGCGCCGTCGAGGACGGCGTTGGCGACGTCAGAGGTCTCGGCGCGGGTCGGACGGGGGTTGGTGATCATGGAGTCGAGCATCTGGGTCGCGACGATGACCGGCTTGGCCCGTCGCCGGCACAGCTCGACGGCACGCTTCTGCACCAGCGGGACGTCCCACAGCGGCAGCTCGACGCCGAGGTCGCCGCGGGCGACCATGACGCCGTCGAAGGCGTCGACGATCTCGGCGAGGTTCTCGACCGCCTGCGGCTTCTCGACCTTCGCGATGACCGGCAGCCGCACGCCCTCCTCCGCCATGATGCGGTGGACGTCGTCGACGTCGGACGCCGACCGGACGAACGACAGCGCGATCATGTCGGCGCCGATGCGCAGCCCCCACCGGAGGTCCTCGATGTCCTTCTCGGACAGCGCCGGCACGCTGACGGCGGTGCCGGGCAGGTTGAGGCCCTTGTGGTTGGAGACCCTGCCGCCGATGACCACCGTGGTGACGACGTCGGTGTCGGTGACCTCGGTGACCTCGAGCGCGAGCCGGCCGTCGTCGATGAGCACGGTGTCGCCGGCCGTGACGTCGCCGGGCAGCCCCTTGTACGTCGTCGACGCCCGCTCGGCGGTGCCGTCGACGTCCTCGACCGTGATGACGAAGGTCTGGCCGACCTCGAGCTCGGCCGACCCGCCGGCGAACTCACCGAGCCGGATCTTGGGGCCCTGCAGGTCGACGAGGACGCCCACGTTGCGCTCGGCCTCGGTGGCCGCCTTGCGCACCCGCAGGTACCGCTCCTCGTGTTCCGCGTGGCTCCCGTGGCTGAGGTTGAACCGGGCGACGTCCATGCCGACGTCGATCAGTTCCCGCAGCCGCTCCGGCGAGTCGGTCGCTGGACCAAGAGTGCAAACAATCTTCGCTCTACGCACGTCCGCCAACACTACTCATGCTCAGGCTCACACCGCGAGCGGGCGGTCGGTGGGCGAGACCGGGGACGGCAACCGGTCGACTCCGGTCAGCTTCCGGTCGACCGCCGCCGCGACCGATCGGCCCTCGGCGATGGCCCACACGATGAGGGACTGGCCGCGCCCGGCGTCGCCGGCCACGAAGACGCCCGGGATGGTCGTCTCGAAGGAGTCGTCGCGGACGATGTTGCCCCGCGTGTCGAGCTCGACGCCGAGCTGCTCGACCAGCGCCGACTTCTCCGGGCCGACGAAGCCCATGGCCAGCAGCACGAGGTCGGCGGGGAGGTCGCGCTCGGTGCCGGGCACCGGCTCGAAGCCCGACGACGTCCGCTCGACCTCGACCAGCCGCAGCGCCGTGACGCGGCCGTCCTGGCCGGTGAACTCCAGCGTGGAGACGGCGTAGACGCGCTCGCCGCCCTCCTCGTGGGCGCTGGACGAGCGCAGCATGAGCGGCCAGGTGGGCCACGGCGTCGACGTGTGCCGGGCGCCGGGCGGCTCGGGCATGATCTCGAGCTGCGTGACCGACGCCGCGCCCTGCCGGTGCGACGTGCCCAGGCAGTCGGCGCCGGTGTCGCCGCCGCCGATGATCACGACGTGCTTGCCCTCGGCGGTGATCTGGCCGGGGACGGTCTCGCCGAGCGCGCTGCGGTTGGCCTGCGGCAGGAACTCCATGGCCTGGTGGACGCCGTCGAGCTCGCGGCCGGGGATCGGGAGGTCGCGCCAGTCGGTGGCGCCCACGGCCAGCACGACGGCGTCGTAGCGCGACCGCAGCTCCTTGCCGGTGATGGCGGCGCCGACCTCGACGCCGGTGCGGAAGATGGTGCCCTCGGCCCGCATCTGGTCGAGCCGGCGGTCGAGGTGCTTCTTCTCCATCTTGAACTCGGGGATGCCGTAGCGCAGCAGCCCCCCGGCGCGGTCGGCCCGCTCGTAGACGGCAACCGTGTGCCCGGCGCGGGTCAGCTGCTGGGCGACGGCCAGGCCGGCCGGGCCGGAGCCGATGACGGCCACCGTGCGGTCGGTCAGCCGCTCGGGCGGCAGCGGCGCCACCCAGCCCTCGTCGAACGCCTTGTCGATGATGGAGACCTCGACGTTCTTGATGGTGACGGCGTCGTCGGCGATGGCGACGACGCAGGCCGCCTCGCACGGCGCCGGGCACAGCCGACCGGTGAACTCCGGGAAGTTGTTGGTGGCGTGCAGCCGCTCGGCCGCCACCTTCCAGTCGTCGCGCCAGACGAGGTCGTTCCACTCGGGGATGAGGTTGCCCAGCGGGCAGCCGTGGTGGCAGAACGGGATGCCGCAGTCCATGCAGCGCCCGGCCTGCTCGACGATGATCGGCAGCAGTGTGCGGCCGATGCCCGGAGCGGGGTAGACCTCGTTCCAGTCGCGCAGCCGCTCCTCGACCGGGCGCGCCTCGGCGCCCTGGCGCTGCGTCTTGAGGAAGCCTCGTGGGTCAGCCATGCGCCGCCTCCATGATCGCGACGTCCACATCGCGTCCTTCGCGCTCGGCGGCGGCCTTGGCGGCGAGCACTCGCTTGTAGTCCGTGGGCATGATGAGCGAGAACCGGGTCATCGAGGCGGGCCAGTCGGCCAGCAGCGCCTCGGCGACGACCGAGCCGGTCTCGTCGCGGTACTTCTCGATGATGCCGTGCAGCCGGGCCAGTTCGCCGGCGTCGGGCGTCTCGACCTCGACCATGTCGGGGTTGACCCGGCTGGTGTCGAGGTCGAGCACGAACGCCGTGCCACCGGACATGCCTGCGGCGATATTGCGGCCGGTGGCGCCGAGGATGACGACGGTGCCGCCGGTCATGTATTCCAGCGCGTGGTCGCCCACCCCCTCGACGACGGCCGTGGCGCCGGAGTTGCGCACACAGAACCGCTCGCCGACCAGGCCGCGGACGAACAGCTCGCCGCCGGTGGCGCCGTAGGCGGCGACGTTGCCGGCGATGATGTTCTCCTCGGCGGCGAAGACGGCCGCGTGGTCCGGGCGCACCACGACCCGCCCGCCGGAGAGCCCCTTGGCGAGGTAGTCGTTGACGTCGCCCTCCAGCCGCAGCGTGACACCGCCCGGCAGGAAGGCGCCGAACGACTGGCCGGCCGAGCCGGTGAACGTGACGTCGACGGTGTCGTCGGGCAGCCCGGCGCCGCCGGTGCGCTTGGTCACCTCGTGGCCGAGCATGGTGCCGACGGTGCGGTTGACGTTGCGCACCTCGAGCTTCACCCGCACCGGCTCGCCCTGCTCGAGGGCGTCGGTGGCGAGCGCGATCAGCTGGTTGTCCAGCGCCTTCTCCAGGCCGTGGTCCTGGCCGACCACCTGGCGCCGGGCGGCGCCGTCGGGCAGGTCGGGCACGTGCAGAATCGGCGAGAGGTCGAGCCCGGCGGCCTTCCAGTGGCCGACCGCGGCCTCGGTGTCGAGGAGGTCGGCCCGCCCGATGGCTTCGTCGAGGCTGCGCAGACCCAGGTCCGCGAGGTACTCGCGCACCTCCTGCGCGATGTACTCGAAGAAGTTGACGACGAACTCGGGCCGGCCGGTGAACTTCTTGCGCAGCTCGGGGTTCTGCGTGGCGACGCCGACCGGGCAGGTGTCGAGGTGGCAGACCCGCATCATGACGCAGCCGGACACCACCAGCGGCGCCGTGGCGAAGCCGTACTCCTCGGCGCCCAGCAGCGCGGCGACGACGACGTCGCGGCCAGTCTTGAGCTGGCCGTCGGTCTGCACGACGATGCGGTCGCGCAGGCCGTTGAGCAGCAGCGTCTGCTGCGTCTCGGCCAGCCCCAGCTCCCACGGGCCACCGGCGTGCTTGAGGCTGGTCAGCGGCGCCGCGCCGGTGCCGCCGTCGTGACCGGAGATCAGCACGACGTCGGCGTGCGCCTTCGAGACGCCCGCCGCGACCGTGCCGACGCCGACCTCGGCGACCAGCTTCACGTGGATGCGGGCCCGCGGGTTGGCGTTCTTGAGGTCGTGGATGAGCTGCTTGAGATCCTCGATCGAGTAGATGTCGTGGTGCGGCGGCGGCGAGATGAGGCCGACGCCCGGCGTGGAGTGCCGGGTGCGCGCGACCCACGGGTACACCTTGTGCCCGGGCAGCTGGCCGCCCTCGCCGGGCTTCGCGCCCTGCGCCATCTTGATCTGGATGTCGTCGGCGTTGCTCAGGTAGTCCGACGTCACGCCGAACCGGCCGCTGGCCACCTGCTTGATGGCGCTGCGCCGCTCGGGGTCGTACAGGCGGTCGGCGTCTTCGCCGCCCTCGCCGGTGTTCGACTTGCCGCCGAGGCGGTTCATCGCGATGGCGAGGGTCTCGTGCGCCTCCTTGCTGATGGAGCCGTACGACATGGCGCCGGTCGAGAACCTCTTGACGATGCTCTCGATGCTCTCGACCTCGTCGATCGGGACGGGCGTGCGCTCGCCGGTCTTCAGCGTGAACAGCCCGCGCAGCGTCATGAGCCGCTTCGACTGCTCGTTCACCTGTTCGGTGTACTGCTTGAAGACGTCGTAGCGGCCGGCCCGGGTGGAGTGCTGCAGCCGGAACACCGTCTCGGGGTCGAACAGGTGCGGCTCGCCCTCACGCCGCCACTGGTACTCGCCGCCGACCTCGAGCTTGCGGTGCCGGGTGGCGCTGCCGCCGCGGGGGTACGCCCGCGCGTGCCGGCGGCGCACCTCCTCGGCGACGACGTCGAGCCCGATGCCGCCCAGTCGCGACGTGGTGCCGGTGAAGTACCGGTCGACGACGTCCTGGGCCAGGCCGACCGCCTCGAAGATCTGCGCCCCGGTGTAGGACGCGACCGTCGAGACGCCCATCTTGCTCATGACCTTGAGCACGCCCTTGCCGAGCGCCTTGATGAGGTTGGCGACGGCCTTCTCGGGGCTGACGTCGGGCAGCAGGGTGCCCTGCCGCACGAGGTCCTCGACGCTCTCCATGGCGAGGTACGGGTTCACCGCGCCGGCGCCGTAGCCGATGAGCAGCGCGACGTGGTGCACCTCGCGCACGTCGCCGGCCTCGATGACGAGGCCGACCTTGGTGCGGCTCTTCTCGCGGATGAGGTGGTGGTGCACCGCGGACGTCAGCAGCAGCGACGGGATCGGCGCCAGCGTGGTGTCGGAGTTACGGTCGGACAGCACGATGATGCGCGCGCCGGACTCGATGGCCTTCGACGCCTCGGCGCTGATCTCCGCGAGCCGGCGGCCGAGCTCCGCTCCCCCGCCCGCGACGTCGTACAGGCCCCGGATGACGTGGGTGGCGTAGCCGGGCAGGTCGCCGTCGCGGTTGGTGTGGATGATCTTGGCGAGTTGATCGTTGTCGATGACCGGGAACGGCAGCACCAGCTGGCGGCACGACGCCGGCCCGGGATCGAGCAGGTTGCCCTCGGGACCGATGGTGCCGGCCAGCGACGTGACCAGCTCTTCGCGGATGGCGTCCAGCGGCGGGTTCGTGACCTGCGCGAACAGCTGCGAGAAGTAGTCGAACAGCAGCCGCGGCCGGTTCGACAGCGCCGCGATGGGCGTATCGGTGCCCATCGATCCGATCGGCTCGGCGCCGGCCTTGGCCATGGGCACGAGCAGCAGCCGCAGCTCCTCCTCGGTGTAGCCGAAGGTCTGCTGGCGCCGGCTGACGCTGGCGTGGGTGTGCACGACGTGCTCGCGCTCGGGGAGGTCGCCCAGGCGGATCAGGCCCGCGTGCAGCCACTCGCCGTAGGGCTCGGCCGCGGCCAGCTTGTCCATGACCTCGTCGTCGTCCATGACCTTGTGGCCGGCGACGTCGACGAGGAACATGCGGCCCGGCTCGAGTCGGCCCTTGCGCACCACCGTGGACGGGTCGAGGTCGAGGACGCCGGCCTCGGACGCGAGCACGACCAGGCCGTCGTCGGTGATCCAGTAGCGGCCGGGGCGCAGACCGTTGCGGTCGAGCACCGCGCCGACCAGGCTGCCGTCGGTGAAGACGACCGCCGCCGGGCCGTCCCACGGCTCCATGATGGTGCTGTGGAACTCGAAGAAGTCGCGTCGCGCCTTCGGGATGCCCTGGTGGTTCTCCCACGCCTCGGGGATCATCATGCGCACCGCGTGCGGCAGGCTCCGGCCGCCGAGGTGCAGCAGCTCGAGCACCTCGTCGAAGCTGGCGGAGTCGCTGCCGTCGGGCGCGATGACCGGGTACAGCCGCGACAGGTCACCGCTGATGACGTCGCTGGCCAGCTCGGACTCGCGGGCGCGCATCCAGTTGCGGTTGCCCTGGACGGTGTTGATCTCGCCGTTGTGCGCGACGAAGCGGTACGGGTGCGCCAGCGGCCAGCTCGGGAACGTGTTGGTCGAGAACCGCGAGTGCACGACGGCGATGGCGCTGGCCAGCCGCTCGTCGGAGAGGTCGGGGAAGAACGGCTCCAGCTGGCCGGTCGTCAGCATGCCCTTGTAGACGATGGTGCGCGACGACAGGCTCGGGAAGTACGCCTCCGTGCTGCGCTCGAGCCGCTTGCGCAGCACGAACGCCTTGCGGTCCAGCTCGATGCCGCTGATGGAACGGACGTCGCCGCCTGCCACATTCTCGTCCTCGGCGGAGAGGCGTGCCTCGGCCGCCACGAACAGCTGGCGCACCCGCGGCAGCGTCGACCGCGCCGTCTTGCCCAGCAGCCCCGGCGTCGTGGGGACGTCGCGCCAGGCGAGCACCGTGAGGCCCTCCTCGGCGGCGATGCGCGCGGTGGCCTCGGTGATCTCGGCGTCCTGCGCGTCGTCGTCGGGGATGAAGGCCAGCCCGGTGGCGTAATGCCCGGCGGCGGGCAGCTCGACACCGGCGACCGCCCGGCAGAACGCGTCGGGCACCTGTATGAGGATGCCGGCACCGTCGCCGGAGTCGGGCTCGGCGCCCGAGGCGCCCCGGTGGTCGAGATTGCTCAGGGCGGTCAGCCCGCGATCGATGATCGCGCGACTGGCCACGCCGTCGAGCGTGGCCACGAAGGCCACGCCGCAGGCGTCGTGCTCGAACCGCGGGTCGTAAAGACCCTGGGGGTGAGGCGTGAGGCGCATGGCACTCCCGTCGTCGTCAGACTGGCGGCGGGTGCAGGGACGGCTCTGGCCCGTGCGTGAAGTTTCGTGGAGATTACAACACTTCGGCCGTCGTGTGTTGTCGCGTCTCTCCATGATATCGGCGACGGTGCCGATAGGCACAGACGCGAACCCGCTGTTGATCATCGGATTCTCCACCGATGACCGGTCGTTGCCGCAGATCGTCAGGTCAGCGGACTGTCGAACCGTACAAGTACATTGACGTCCACGCAGTTGTGAACGTCGCCACGCCCGGCGTGGCGAGCGCGGTTCGTGGCCGTTTCGTGACGTAACACGTCGCGATGTTCGCGGCAGCCACTGTTGATCATGGAGAAATGCGGGTTCCGGAACGCCGGAAGGCTGCGCTTCTCCATGATCAACAAGGATGCGCGGCGTCATCACGCACCAGATCCTTGATGATCATGGAGCGAGCGGCCAGCGGACCGGCACCACCAGCGAGCAGGACTGCCGGGGCCCATCTCTGGGCCGGCCCCCTGATGCTGCCTTCACGGGGACCGGCCAACGGGGCAGGCCCCTGCGAACGGAAGCCCTGCCCGACGTGACCCGACGCGCGCGTCAGCTGCCGCTGGCGGGCGTACTGGTCGAGTCGGCGGCCGGTGTCTCCGCCGGTGCCTCCGCCGGTGCCTGGGCGGCCGTCGCCTTCTTGGCGGGTGCCTTCTTGGCCGGTGCCTTCTTGGCGGGTGCCTTCTTGGCGGTCGTCGTCTTGGCCGGGGTCTTCTTGGCTGTCGTCGTCTTCTTCGCCGCCGTGGCCTTCGACGGAGCGGCGGCTGCCTCGGCGTCGGCGACCTTCTTCGCCGGCGCCTTCTTGGCCGTCGTCGCCGTCGTCGCGGCCGTGGTCTTCTTGGCCGCGGCCTTCTTCGCCGCCGGCTCGGTGGCGGCCTTCTTGGCCGGCGCCTTCTTGGCGGTCGTGGTCTTCTTGGCCGCGGTGGTCTTGGCCGTCGTCCGCGCCGGGGCGGACGCGACGGCGGCGCTGGTCTTCTTGGCCGCGGCCGGATTGTCCTCCGCCGCCTTGTCCTCCGCCGGTTTCCCGGCGTCGGCCGTCACCTCGGCCGGCTTCCCGGCGTCGGCGGGCTTGTCCTCGGCAGGCTTCTCTTCGCCCGGCTTGTCCTCCGCCGGCTTCCCGGCGTCGGCGGACTTCTCCTCAGCCGCGGGCTTCTCGTCCTTCGCGCCGTCCTCCGGCTCGTCGTCCGGCAGCGTGATGGGCGTCTCGTCCTCGGCCTTGGCCTTGTCGTCGAACGGGTCGGGCTGGTCGTAGAAGCCGCGCAGCGCCTCGGGGTCCTCCCGTCCCGGGTGCCGCTTGAGCGACCAGAAGAAGTACGCCACGGCCGCGACGAAGATCAGCCCGCTCACCCACAGGTTCACGCGGACGCCGAACAGGTGGTTGGCGGGGTCGATGCGCAGGTACTCCCAGAAACCGCGGCCCAGCGTGTAGCCGGCCACGTAAAGGGCGAACAGGCGGCCGTAACCGATGGTGTACCGCTTGTCGAGCCACAGCAGCAGGAAGGCCAGCGCGACGGCCCACAGCGACTCATACAGGAACGTCGGCTGGAAGGTCGCGACGTCGGCGTAACCGTCGGGCCGATGGGCGGGATCGATCTCCAGGCCCCACGGCAGGTCGGTGGGACGGCCGAACAGCTCCTGGTTGAACCAGTTGCCCCACCGGCCGATGGCCTGGGCGAACAGGATGCCGGGGGCCAGCGCGTCGGCCATGGCGGCGAACGGGACGCCGCGCCGGCGGCAGGCGATCCAGACCCCGAGGCCGCCCATGGCGATGGCGCCCCAGATGCCCAGGCCGCCCCGCCAGATCTCCAGCGCCTGCCAGGGGTCGCGGCCCTCGCGGAAGTAGAGCTGGTTGTCGGTGATGACGTGGTAGATGCGGCCGCCGATGATGCCGAACGGCACCGCCCACACCGCGACGTCGGCGACGACGCCGGCTTCGCCGCCACGGGCGAGCCAGCGTCGGTTGCCGAGCCAGATCGCGAGCACGATGCCGGCCATGATGCACAGGGCGTACGCCCTCAGCTCGAACCCGAGGATGTCGATGGAACTGCTGCTCGGGCTGGGAATGAAGGTGGGCACCACGGCCGGCGTCGCGATCACAGGCGAACCGTACCGGACCGGTCGAACCGGTGCGTCATCGCGGTGTGCTCCAGATCACTGAGTGGCGGACGGGTTGGGCGTCTCGGCCGCGGGCGGCGTGGCCGGCGGGGTGGCCGGCGGCGTCGTGGCGTTGGCGTCCGGGGCGGGGGTGGCGACGCTGCCGCCGGCGGCGACGGTCGCCACAGCGGCGTTGATGCCCTCGGGCGTCCACTGGGTGGAGTCGAGCGGCTCGCCGTTGAGGAACACCGTCGGGGTGCCGGTGATCTCGTGGTCGCGGGCCGACTCGGGCACGGCGGCCGCCCAGTCCTCGAAGTCGTCGTCGCGGACACAGCCCTCGTAGTCGCCGCCGATGCCGATCTGCTCACCGAGGTCGACCAGCGAGCTGGTGGACCACTGCGTGCCGGCGGCCGCGAACGCGGCGCTCTTGAACTCCGCGGCCTGGCCCTCCTGCGCGGCGCAGGCGAACGCGTTGTTCGCCCGGCGCGAGTAGACGGCGCCGGTGAAGTCGAGCGGGTGGTAGACGATGTTGGCCTGGCCGGAGTCGACCAGCGACTGGATGGCGGCGCCGTTGGCCGACTCGAAGTCGGCGCAGTGCGGGCACAGGAAGTCCATCCAGTAGTCGATGGTGACGGGCGCGCCGGCGTCGCCGACCAGGATGCCGCCGCCGTCGCCCTCGATGACCTGGCCGTTGCCGGAGCCCACGGCCTCGGGCACCGCGACCGGGCCGTCGCTGCCTCCGCGGCTGGCCGCAACGGCGACCGCGATGATCGCGACCGCGGCCACGATGGCCACCGCCACGCCGTAGCGCATCATGCGCTCGCGCCGCTTGTCCTGGCGCGCCTGCTCCTCGCGCATCGCTTTGATGCGCTCGCGGGCCTCGGCCTTCTTGCTGCTCATCGATGGGCTTCCTTCGACACGGGTGAGTTCACGGGGATTGACGAGGGTACAACTTCATTGACCATGACGTGAGTTCCGGCCACTGTCATCACGATGTCGTCACGGCGGCCTCGACGGCCGCGCGGAACTCGTCGGCGCTCATGGCCGCGGGGTTCTCCAGGGCCTGGCCGTTCAGCAGCACCGACGGGGTCGCCTCGAGGCCCTCGGCGCGGAAGGCGTCGAGGACGTGGCGGCCCCAGTCGGCGTAGGTGCCGTCGCGGACGCACGACTCGAACACCGCGTCGTCGAGGCCGACCGCCTGACCGGCCGCCAGCAGGTCGTCCGTCGTGTAGCCGCCGGAACCCTCCTGGGGCTGGTTCGAGAACAGTTCGGTGAGGTACTCGACCGGCCGGCCGGCGTCGACGGCGCAGCCGAACGCGTTGCTCGCGCGGTCGGACTCGTCGCCGAGGAACGCCGCCGGGTGGTAGACGACGCGAGCGGTGCCGGCGGTGGTCAGCTCTTCCAGCACCGGACCGTTCTCGGCCTCGAACTGGCCGCAGAACGGGCACTGGAAGTCGAACCAGTAGTCGATGGTGACCGGCGCGTCCGCCTCGCCCACGGCCACGCCGGTGCCGTCGTCGACGGCGCCCGAAGGGATGGCGCCGGTGCCCTCGGGCCCCTGCGTCGACCGATTGACCAGCACGATCGCGATGACCGCGACGACCACCAGGATGCCGACGGAGATACCGGCCCGGAGGAACCGCTCGCGCCGGCGTTCGGCCAGCGCCTTGGCCTCGGCCTCCTTGCGCAGCTCCGCAGCCCGCTGCCGGGCCGCCTCCCTCTTCGAGCCCCGGGCCGGCGGCGGGTGGTCGTCGTCTCGCCTACTGGCCATCAGCGCGCACGCACTCCCCCGGCGAGGTCGGCGGCCAGTTCGGCGACGGACGCGACCCCGGCGGCGAGATCGGTGGCCTCGAGCAGCCGGCGGACGAACGCGGAACCGGCGACGACGCCGTCGGCGAACGCGGCGATCTCGGCCGCCTGCGCGCCGTTGGAGACGCCCAGCCCGACCGCGACCGGGAGATCCGTCGTCGCCTTCGTCCGCGCGACCAGCCCGGCCGCGGCGTCACCCACCTGCGCACGGGTTCCGGTGACGCCCATGACGGACGTGGCGTAGACGAAGCCGCGGCAGGCCGACGTCGTCATGGCGATGCGTTCGTCGGTGGACGACGGCGCGACCAGGAACACGGTGTCGAGGCCGTGCTCGCGGGCCGCCGGGATCCAGGAGTCGTCGGCATCGGGCGTGAGGTCGGGCGTGATGACACCGGACCCACCGGCCGCCGCGAGGTCGCGGGCGAACGCCGCCGCGCCGTAGCGGTCGAGCGGGTTCCAGTACGACATGACGACGGCGGGCGCGCCGGTGGCGGCGACCGCCTCGACGACGCGCAGCACGTCGGTCGTGGTGGTGCCGGCCTTCAGCGCGGCGTCGACGGCGCTCTGGATGACCGGGCCGTCGATGAGCGGGTCGCTGTAGGGCAGCCCGATCTCGACGGCGTCGACGCCGGCCTCGACCATGGCCCGGATGGCCGTGATGGAACCGTCGACGCTGGGGTAGCCGGCCGGCAGGTAGCCGACCAGGGCGGCGCGGCCCTCGGCGCGCGCCTTCTCGAACGCGACCGTCGTGCTCACGGTGCGACCTCCCCGGACTCGTCCATGAGGCCGAACCACTTCGCCGCGGTGTCGACGTCCTTGTCGCCGCGCCCGGACAGGTTCACCAGGATGGTGGCGTCGGGGCCGAGTCGCTCGCCCAGCCGCCGGGCGCCGGCCAGCGCATGTGAGCTCTCGATGGCCGGGATGATCCCCTCGGTGCGGCAGAGCAGCCGGAACGCCTCCATGGCGTCGGCGTCGTCGACCGGCTCGTAGGTGGCCCGGCCGGTGTCCTTCAGCCAGGCGTGCTCGGGGCCGACGCCCGGGTAGTCGAGGCCGGCCGAGATGGAGTGGGACTCGATGGTCTGGCCCATGTCGTCCTGCAGCAGGTACGACCGCGCGCCGTGCAGCACGCCGGGCGAGCCGGCGGTGATGGTCGCGGCGTGCCGGCCGGTGGCGACGCCGTCGCCGCCGGCCTCGAAGCCGTACAGGGCGACGTCGGGGTCGTCGACGAACGCGTGGAAGATGCCGATGGCGTTGGACCCGCCGCCGACGCAGGCCGCGACGGCGTCGGGCAGCCGCCCGGTGAGGTCGAGCACCTGCTGCCGAGCCTCGACGCCGATGATGCGCTGCAGATCGCGCACGAGCGTCGGGAACGGGTGCGGCCCGGCGACCGTGCCGAACACGTAGTTGGTGGTGGCGACGTTGGTGACCCAGTCGCGCAGCGCCTCGTTGATGGCGTCCTTGAGCGTGCGCGAGCCGGTGGTGACCGGGACCACGGTGGCGCCGAGCAGCCGCATGCGGGCGACGTTGAGCGCCTGCCGGCGGGTGTCCTCCTCGCCCATGTAGATGACGCACTCGAGGCCCATGAGCGCGGCGGCCGTGGCGGTGGCGACGCCGTGCTGGCCGGCGCCGGTCTCGGCGATGACCCGCGGCTTGCCGATGCGCTTGGTGAGCAGCGCCTGGCCCAGCACGTTGTTGATCTTGTGCGAGCCGGTGTGGTTGAGGTCCTCGCGCTTGAGCAGGACGCGCGCGCCGCCAGCCGCCTCGGCACCGAACCGGGCCGCCTCGGTGACGGGCGTGGGCCGGCCGGTGTAGGTGGTCAGCAGGTGGTCGAGCTCGGAGGTGAACGCGGGATCCTGCTTGGCCGCGGTGTACTCGCGGTCGAGCTCGTCGAGCGCCGCGATCAGCGCCTCCGGGACATAACGGCCGCCGTAGGGGCCGAACCGGCCGGGCCGGTCCGCGCGGTCGGCGGAAAGGACGTGCCCAGGGTCGGGCCTGGTGTCCACCCGAGTAGCTCCTCGATGCGTGGCAGAGATGGCTGACAGGTGACGGGAGCGCAGCGTGCGCCGTCACCCGTGACGGTATCGCAGCCGGTGGACACGGCCCCAATCGCGTTCGCTTTTGCCGAACCGCTTGACGCTGCGTCAGTGCCGTCGTTACGTTCCAGCCCCCATTACCCGCGAGTAACAGTTCGTGACCCGAGGGTTGAGTGTCAATGACGACCAGAGAGGCACCCATGTCCGTGCCCAGCCGCGACCTCGGCCGTCGCGCGTTCCTCGCCCGGATGGGGGTGCTCGGCGCGGCGGCGGCGATCCCCGCGCTCGCGGCGCCCTCCGCGGCCGCTCCCCCGGCCGCGCTCTCGCCGCTCGTCGGCCTGCTCCGCCCGGTTCTCGCCGAACTGTCGCGTGACACCCTCCGCGGGCTGGTCGTCATGGTCTGCCCCGGCCCGGACGCGTACTCGCGGGCCCAGGGGACGCCGCGCGACGAGCCGGGCGCGCTGGAGGCCCGCGGCGACGACTTCATGATCGCCGCGCTGGACGGCTTCGTGCCGTTCCCGGACCAGCTGGCCACTCCCCTGGCCGCCGCGCTGGCGACCGCCGTCGACGACATCGGGCTGCCGCTGCCACCTGGGCTGCTGCCGCCGCTGTTCCCGCCGGTGTGGACGCTGGACCGCGTGCTCCAGCAGCTGCTGGAGAACGACGACGCACTGCCGTTGTCGCTGGTCGTGGCGCTGCTGCTGAACGTCGTCGCGACCCAGGTGAACCCGCTGGCGCTGAACGGGCCGTTCCTGTCACCGTTCGCGCGGCTCTCGCTGGATGAGAAGGCCTCCGCATTCGAGCTGCTGGAGGGCCCGGACGCCGCCCTGGTGGCGCTGCTGGACGCCGGGCTGCCGGAGCCGCTGCGTTCGTCGATCAGCGGGCTGCTGCGGTTCCTGGCCGGTGCGCTGCTCGAGTTCTCCGCGTTCGGCTCCTACAACGAGTGGGGCGTGTACGACGGCGCCCGGCGGACGGTGACGGAGCGGCCGGTCGGCTGGGAGCTGTCCGGCTACCAGCCCGACGGCGTCGTCGACGGCTGGGCCGACTTCATCGGCTACTACGAGGGACGCACCGAGGTGGAGGCCTGATGCGCGACGTCATCGTCATCGGCGCGGGCGGCGGCGGGCCCGTCGTCGCGAAGGAGCTGGCCGCCCGCGGCCTGGACGTCCTGGTGCTGGAGGCCGGGCCGCGCCACGCCGACCCGGCTCGCGAGTGGACGCACTACGAGAACGACGCCAACAACCCGCTCACCGGGTTCCTGCGGTTCGGGCCGTCCGACCGCGAATCGCCGGCGTGGTACCGCGAGACGCCGCAGAACTCGTTCATCTGGCAGCTGTCCGGCGTCGGCGGCACCACGCAGCACTACTTCGGCAACTGTCCGCGCGCCTACCCCGGCGTGTTCCAGGGCTACGACGGCCCGGACCGCGACGCCTACGACACCGCCCACCTGTTCCCGTTCGGCTACGAGGAGCTGGTGCCGTACTTCGAGTGGGTCGAGGCGACGCTGCCGGTCCAGACCGCCGCCATGGGCACGAAGGAGCAGGTGTTCTTCCGCGGCTGCGAGGGCATCGGGCTGCCGGTGCAGACCACGAAGACGACGACGGAGGACTCGTTCCGGCCGCAGGAGAACGCGATCCTGCAGCCGGGCGGGTTCGCCGGCAAAGTGACCGGGCGCGACGACCCGCGACTGCGCTATCCCGAGGCGACCGGCTGCACGTTCTGCGGCTACTGCATGCAGGGCTGCAGCAAGCCGGCCGGCGCGCCGAGGAACCTGGCAGCGAAGCGGTCCACGGACAACAGCTACGTGCCGATGGCGCTGACGGCCGACAGCTGGGCGGCGGGCGGGCGGGCCGCCGAACTGCGGGCCGACGCCGTCGTCACCCGGATCCACAGCGAGGAGCGCGACGGCGAGACCGTGGCGACGGGCGTGACCTGGCGCGATGGCGCGACCGGCGACACGCACCGCGAGGACGCCCGCGTGGTCGTACTGGCCGCCGGTTGCACGGAGAGCCCGCGGCTGTGGCTGAACAGCCGGCTGCCGAACCCCGAACGACTGGGTCGGCCGCGGCTACACCGACCACTTCTTCGACTGGGTCATCGGGCTGTTCGACGAGAACACCGGGTCCAGCCGAGGCGCCGCGTCGGCGGCCCGGGCGGAGTTCCCCGGCCGCGGCGGCATGGAGAACGTCGGGCTCACGCCCGGCCTGCAGCAGTTCGCCGCCGTCTTCTCCGACAGCGGGATCCGCGGCCATTACGGCAACGGACGCGGCCCGACCGGCCCGTGGGACGGCGCGGCCGGCCGGATGATCGGCCCGGAGCTCAAGGACGCGCTGATGAACGGCGTCGACCGCCTGCTGAACATCCTCGTCATCACCGACGACGACGTCGAGGCGCAGAACCGCGTCACCCTGTCCGCGCTGCCCGCCGACGAGCACGGCCCGGTGCCGAAGGTCGCTTTCCACCAGCGCAAACGGTCTGCGCGGACGCTGCGCAACCGCGAGTTCGTCTCCGCCCGGGCGGCCGAGACGCTGCGCGCGGCCGGCGCCCGCAAGGTGATCCGGGTCGACTGGCCGCCGCTGCTGCTGCACGTGCAGTCGTCGATGCGCATGGGCGTGTCCGAGGCCGACTCCGTCCTGGACGCGAACGCCGAGGCCCGCGGGGTGAAGCGGCTGTTCGTGGCGGACAACTCGGCGCTGGCCAACTCCCTCGGCGGCCCGAATCCGACGCTGACCTCGCAGGCGCTGGCCACCCGGACCGCGGAGAAGATCTTCCGGACCTACTTCGGCGGCGACCCCTGGGTGCGCACGGAGTCGCCGGTGGTGTCCACCGACCCACGGGTCACCGACGGTCTGCGAGCCCGCTCGCTCGCGTGACCGGCGGGGCAGCCGTCAACCCTGGCGGCTGCCCCGGTTGAGCGCCGGATGGGCGCCGGCGGCCACGAGGTCGGCGACCGCGGCCCTGGGGTCCTTGCCGGTGACCAGCGTCTCGCCGACCAGGACGGCGTCGGCGCCGGCCCGGGCGAGGTCGATGACGTCGCGCGGCGACTTCACCCCGGACTCGGCGATCTTGACGATGCCGTCCGGGACCAGCGGGGCCAGCCGCTCGAACGTGGTGGTGTCGACGTCGAGGGTCTTGAGGTTGCGGGCGTTGATGCCGACGAGCTTCGCACCGGCGTCGGCAGCCCGCGCCACCTCGTCGGCGGTGTGCGCCTCGACCAGCGGCGTCAGCCCGATGGACTCGGCCCGCTCGATGAGGCTCACCAGCGCGATCTGCTCGAGCGCCGCGACGATGAGCAGCGCGAGGTCGGCGCCGTAGGCGCGTGCCTCCCACAGCTGGTAGCTGGTGACGATGAAGTCCTTGCGCAGCACCGGCGCGTCGACGGCGGCCCGGACGGTCTTGAGGTCGTCGAGGGTGCCACCGAACCGGCGCCGCTCGGTGAGCACGCTGATGGCCGCGGCGCCGCCGGACTCGTAGTCGACGGCGAGAGCGGCGGGATCGGCGATCTCGGCCAGGGAACCGCGCGACGGGCTCGACCGTTTCACCTCTGCGATGACCGAGACCCCGGGCGAACGGAGCAAGGGCAGCGGATCACGAGCGGGCGGCTGTTTCGCCGCCATCTCTTTCAGCTGATCGAGAGGGCATTGGCTCTCACGTTCGGCCAGGTCGGTGCGTACCCCGTCGATGATCTCTTCGAGAACGCTCATCTCCGCCCCTCGCCGGTGCCGCCCGCCCGGATCGATCGACCCGGCTGGTCCAGAGTAACGGCGAGTGAGGGGTGCTCTCGACATACCCCCGGTGAAGGACGCTCGACGGCCATGTGCTCACCCCTCCGGATCGGCGTCGAGGGCGTAGCCGACGCCGCGTACCGACCGGATGGTCAGAGCGCCGTCGAGCTTGCCGCGCAGGGTCGCGACGTGCACGTCGACGGTGCGGCTGCCGACCGGCACCGGATAGCCCAGTGCCTGGCACATCAGCTCCGCGCGCGTGCACACGCGGCCGGGCCGGCACATGAGATGCGCCAGCAGCGCGGCCTGCAAGGGCGTCAGCGCGACCTCGCGCCCGCCCGGCGTCGCCACCCGGCGGTGGTCGACGTCCAGCGTCACACCGGCGACAGAGACGATCGGCGGGCCCGCCCGGGTCCGGTCCGACGTCGTCCTGCCGGCACGCGCCATGGCTACCCGACGGTGTCCTCGCCCGTCACCGCGGCGGGCTGCCGGGGACCGGCCGTGGAGTCGCGCTGCCCGAGGCCCATCATCTGCATGATCTTGCCGACGATGCCGCCGACGACGACCAGGCCGACGCCGCCGATCCAGAACAGCGGCCAGTTGAGCAGGATGACGGCGATGCAGCCGACCACGAAGCCGGCCAGGATCAGGATGACCGTGGTCCAGGCAGCCGGGGTGTGGCCGTGCTCGTTGTGCGCCATCTGTGTCACGTCTCCTGTCGTCGTGGCCTTACCCGCCATTGTGCCCGATGACGACCGCCGCTCGTCGGCCGACCTCCGTTCCGGCGCCGCAGGCAGGCCCGATGCCCCGCTGGAGCTCTGCCGTCGGAAGCGACGGCAGAGCGCGATCGCGCGCGATGGAGCTCTGCCGTCGGAAGCGACGGCAGAGCTCCAGGGCGGTATCAGGTACCCCTGGATCCCGTTGACCAGCGGTGACGCGTGGTCCGGCTCAGGAGGTCGGGTCGTCGCCGCGGTCGAGGGCGTCCCAGGTGGCCCGGTTGCCCTCGGCGGGCTTCGGGGCGCGGCGCGGGGCGCGGCCGCCGGAGCGTTCGTACCGGGCGCCCATGGACGGCCAGGACGGCCCACGCACGGCCACCAGCAGTCCTGCGAGCAGCACCAGCAGGCCCGCGACGACCACCGCGACCGGCCACACCGGCGACGTGGACACGGAGTCGACCGGCCCGGCGGCCTCGGGACCGGTCGCCAGCCAGTCGGACACTCGCCCGGAGAGGTCGGGCAGCACGACGGCGGCCATGACGGCCTGGACGGCGCCCAGGACGGCCAGCACGACCCCGACGATCCGGCGGCCCACGCGGCGGACCGCGGGCACCGCCACGACGGCCGCCAGGGCCACCAGCGCGACGGCCGGCGCGAGCGGCAGCAGGTCGGAGCCGGACACCGTCGTGGACGTCACGGAGAGTGACGACGACTGCTCGCCGGTCCCCCACGGCCGGGACGCCGCCACCAGGCCCAGCACACCACCGGCGGCCAGCAGGAGCAGCGCGCCGAGGTACTCGCGGCGGACCTGCGGGCTCACCGCACCGGCCGCATCGTCTCGGCGACGGCGATGGCCCGCAACGCCGCCGCGGCCTTGTTGCGCGACTCCGTCCACTCCGCCTCGGGGTCGGAGTCGGCGACGATGCCTGCGCCGGCCTGCACGTAACCGACGCCGTCGCGGATCAGCGCGGTGCGGATGGCGATGGCGACGTCGAGGTCGCCGGCGAAGTCGAGGTAGCCGACGACGCCGCCGTAGACGCCGCGGCGGACCGGCTCGAGGTCGTCGATGATCTCCATGGCCCGGACCTTCGGCGCGCCGGACAGCGTGCCTGCCGGGAAGCAGGCGGCCAGCACGTCGAGCGCCTCCTGGTCGTCGCGCAGCCGCCCGACCACCGTCGACTCGATGTGCATGACGTGGCTGTAACGGCGCACCGTCATGAAGTCGACCACCTCGACGGTGCCGGGCGCGCAGACCCGGCCGAGGTCGTTGCGCGACAGGTCGACCAGCATGAGGTGCTCGGCGCGCTCCTTGGGGTCGGCGAGCAGTTCGTCGGCCAGCGCGGCGTCGGCCTCGGGCGTGTCGCCGCGCCACCGGGTGCCGGCGATGGGGTGCGTCATGACGCGGTCGCCGTTGACCTTGACCAGCGCCTCCGGGCTGGACCCGACGACCGAGTAGGCGCCGTCGTCGTCGCCGTCGGGACCGGGCAGCCGGACGAGGTACATGTACGGGCTCGGGTTGTCGCGGCGCAGCACCCGGTAGACGTCCAGCGGGTCGGCCGGTGTCGGGGTCTGGAACCGCTGCGAGAGCACGATCTGGAACGCCTCGCCGGCCCGGATCTCCTCTTTGGCCCGCTCGACGGCGGCGAGGAAGTCGGCCTTCTCGGTACGGCTGTCGTGCCGCGGCGGCGTGCCGGGGTCGTAGGACGCCACCGACGACGGCGTCGGCTGCGCCAGCTCGGCGGTCATGCGGTCCAGCCGCTCGACGGCGTCGGCCCACGCCTGGTCGACCCGTTCGTCGCTGTCGTCCCAGTTGACGGCGTTGGCGACGAGCAGGATGGTGCCGTCGTCGTGGTCGAGGACGGCGACGTCGGTGGCCAGCAGGAAGGAGAGATCGGGCAGCCGCAGATCGTCGATCGTCGTCGACGGCAACCGCTCGAGCCGCCGCACCGCGTCGTAGGAGACGAACCCGACCAGCCCGCCGGTCAGCGGCGGCAGGCCGGGCAGCCGCCGGCTGTTCAGCGCCCGCAGCGTGCCGCGCAGCGCCTCCCACGGGTCGCCGCCGGACGGCAGCCCCACCGGCGGGGTGCCGTGCCAGACGGCCTCGCCGTCGCGCTCGCTCAGCACCGCCGCGGACCGCGCGCCGACGAACGAGTAGCGCGACCACACGCCGCCGTGCTCGGCGGACTCCAGCAGGAACGTGCCGGGACGGTCGGCGGCCAGCTTGCGGTACACCCCGACCGGGGTCTCGCCGTCGGCCAGCAGCCGCCGGACCACCGGGATGACGCGGTGCTCCTTGGCCAGCACCCGGAACGTCGCGAGATCGGGCGTGACGTCGACGGCCGCGGTGGTCATGCCGCCGTCCCGGTGACGGAGTCGATCAGACCGTCGTCGAAGCAGGTGCGGGTGCCGGTGTGGCAGGCCGGTCCCTCCTGGTCGACCTTGAGCAGCAGGGTGTCGCCGTCGCAGTCGAGACGCACCTCGCGCACCCATTGCCGGTGGCCGGACGTCTCGCCCTTCACCCAGTAAGCGCTGCGGCTGCGGCTCCAGTAGGTGGCCCGGCCGCTCGTGAGCGTTCGGTGCAACGCTTCGGCGTCCATCCACGCGAGCATGAGCACCTCTCCGGTGTCGTGTTGCTGGACGACCGCGGGGAGCAGGCCGTCGGGCGTGAGCTTGAGCCGGGCGGCTACGGTGGGGTCGAGACCGGGCATGCCCCCATTGTCTCCGACGCCCTTCGTGGCGTACGACACGCGTCCGGATCTTCGGTATCGCATCGTGGACGAGCCGATGACCAACTAGGGTGCCGTGGTTGGGTACGACAGGGCACCGACCTCTTGACGAAGGAGCATTCTCGTGGCACGCACGCCCCGCGTCGCCATGGCGGCGCCGGCCGCCGTGGCCGCGGTTCTGCTGCTGGCCGGTTGCTCGGACGACGGTGACGAGCCTCGACGCGACGCGTCGGGCAACGTCACCGAGTCCGCCGGTGCCGATGTGTTCGACGTGCAGGTCGGCGACTGCCTGGGTGACTTCGGCGACTCGGAGCAGGTCACCGACGTCTCCGTGGTCCCCTGCGACCAGGAGCACGCCCAGGAGATCTACGCCACGGCACAGATCCCCGACGGCGAACTGCCCGGCGACGACGACCTCCGCGCGCAGGCCGAGGAGGCCTGCACCGCCGACTTCGAGACCTACGTCGGTCTGCCCTACACCGAGTCCGCGCTCGACTTCACCTGGCTGCAGCCCACCACCGAATCGTGGGATCAGGGCGACCGCGAACTGGTCTGCCTCGTCAACGACCCCGCCGGTCCGGTCACGGGATCGCTGCAGGGCGCGAACCGCTGAGCTCGGTGACCACCCCCATGAACTCCGCCGACCGTCCGAGCGGTCGGCGGCCGTAAGACGCCGTGTCATCGGCGTGTACAACCTGAAGGAGACAATGATCGTGCGGATCACGATTCGTACTGCTGTCACGGCGCTGGCCGCCGTCGCGGCGCTGAGCCTGAGCGCATGTGGCGACGACTCGTCTGACGACAACGCCGGCGGCGACTCGACCGCCACAGAAGAGACCTCGCCGGAGGAGACCCCGGCCGAGGACGAGACCCCCGCCGAGGACGAGACCCCGGCCGAGGAGGAGTCCGAGGCCCCCGAGGGCGAGACCCAGGACGTCTTCGACGTCGGCCTGGGCGACTGCATCAGCAACTTCAACGCCGAGGAGCAGGTCAGCGAGCTGACCGTCATCCCGTGCGAGGAGGAGCACGACCAGGAGGTGTTCGCGGTCTACGAGGTCCCGGACGGCGACTTCCCGGGCTCGGAGACGTTCCAGTCGCAGGTCGAGTCCGACTGCGTCACCGAGTTCGCGACCTTCGTCGGCATGGACTACAGCGAGTCGGTCCTGGAGATCCAGTGGCTGGAGCCGACCGAGGAGTCGTGGGCGCAGGGCGACCGCGAGCTCGTCTGCACCGTGCTCGACCCGTCCGGCCCGGTGACCGGCACCCTCGAGGGCGCCAACCGCTGAGCTCCGGCCGCGGCCTGGGTCAGCGCGACTGACTGACCCAGGCCGCGTGCAGGGCGGCGTACACGCCGCCCTTGTCGACCAGCTCGGCATGCGGCCCGGCCTCCACGAGCCGGCCGCGATCGAACACGAAGACCTCGTCGGCGGCCTCGGCGGTGGACAACCGGTGCGCGATGGTCACCGACGTCCGGCCGCGGGAGACGCCCTCGAGCGCCCGCGCCAGCCGCACCTCTGTCGCTGGGTCGACCGCGCTGGTGGCCTCGTCGAGGACCAGCAGGTCGGGGTCGGCCAGATAGGCGCGGGCCAGCGCCACCAGCTGCCGCTCCCCCGCCGACAGCGACTCGCCGCGCTGACCGACCGGCGTCTCGAGCCCAGCCGGCAACGAGTCGAGCCACTCGCGCAGCCCCAGCTCGGTGACGGCGAGCAGCAGCTCCTCGTCGGTCGCCTCGGGTTTGCCGTAGCGCAGGTTGGCCGCGAGGGTGTCGTCGAACAGGAACCCCTCCTGCGGCACCATGACCACCCGTTCGCGCAGCGACGCGAACCGCACGTCGCGCAGGTCGGTGCCGTCGACCAGCACCCGGCCGTGCACCGGGTCCATCAGCCGGGTGAGCAGCTTGGCGAACGTCGTCTTGCCGGAGCCGGTCTCGCCCACCACGGCGACCCGGGTGTGCCGGGCGATCGCGACGTCGACCTCGTGCAGCACCGTGGGCCCGTTCGGGTAGGCGTACGAGACGCCCTCGAAGCGGACGTCGATGGGGCCGCGGGGCAGCCGGACGCCGTCCTCACCCGGGTCGGCGACGTCGGCCGGGGTGTCGAGGATGCCGAGCACCCGCCGCCAGCCGGCGATGGCGTTCTGCGCCTCGCTGAGCACTTCGGTGCCGACCTGGACCGGCGCGACGAACAGCGTGACGAGGAAGAGGAACGCGAGCAGCCGGCCGAGCGTGATGTCGCCGGCGACGCCGAGGAGTACGCCGACCACGATGATGGCGGCATTGGCCAGGCCGGCCACGACCTCGCCGGTGGAGAACGCCGTAGCGGCGAGCCGCTGTGCCCGGCTGGCCGCGACGCGGTGTGACTCGACGGCGTCGTCGATGCGCTGCTGGGTGCGGCCCTCGACGGCGTAGGCGCGGACCGCCTGGGCGCCGACGACGGACTCGGAGATGGCGCCGAGCATGCCGCCGACCCGCTCGCGGACCACCATGTACGCCGAGGACAGCATGCGCTGGAACGTCCGCAACGCCAGGAACAGCGGCAGGAAGCAGACCCAGACGAGCAGCGTCAGCTGCCAGCTGTAGACCGCCATGACGATGGTCGCGAGGATCAGCTGGCCGATGCTGACCAGCATGATCAGCCCGCCCCACTGGACGAACTGGGAGATGGTGTCGACGTCGCTGGTGACCCGTGAGACCAGCGAGCCGCGCCGCTCGGTGTCCTGGGTGAGCACGGAGAGGTCGTGGACGTGCCGGAACGCCTTGGTGCGAAGCGTCGCGAGCCCGGCCTCGCTGGCCCGGAAGATGCGCCGGTTCATCAGGTAGGCGGCGACGACGGTGATGACGACGCCCACCGCTGCCAGCCCGACCATCCAGCGGACGAAGCCAAGGTCCGGGCCGCCGGCGGCGTTCAGGCCGTCGTCGATGGTCTGCTGGACGGCGATCGGCACGACCACGCGGCCGGCGGTGGCGACCAGCGCGAGCAGCAGCGTCGGTGTCAGGCCCTGCGTGATCTCCGGCGACAGCGCCAGGCCGCGCCGGAATGTCGCCCAGGCGGAGCCGGAGCGGACGTCGCCCAGGCGCGATCCTGGGCCGGCTGCTGTGCTCATGACCGCTTCTCCTGGTTGGTGCCGGCCATGGCCCGCTCGACGGCGTCGCGTTCGTACGCGGTGATGAGGTCGCGGTAGCCGGGCGACGTGGTGAGCAGCTCCGGATGGCTGCCGCGCGCCGACACCCGGCCGTTCTCGACGTAGACGACTTCGTCGGCCAGCGCGATGGTGGCGCGCCGGTAGGCGACCACGACGACGGTGGACGGCAGCGCGGCGTCGCGCAGCCCGGCCAGGATGCGCCGCTCGACCTCGGGGTCGACAGCGCTGGTGGCGTCGTCGAGGACGAGCAGCCGCGGCTTGCGCACCAGCGCTCTGGCCAGCGCCAGGCGCTGCCGCTGCCCACCGGACAGGGTGGCGCCACGCTCGCCGATGCGGGCGTCGAGCTCGCCGGCCAGCTCGTGCACGAAGCGGTCGCCCTGGGCCAGTCGCAGCGCCGCCCAGACGTCGTCGTCGGGCACGGTGAGGCCGAGCGTGACGTTGTCGCGGACGCTGTCCTCGAAGATGAACGGCTGCTGGAACACCAGCGACACCGCGGCGGCGACCTGGCCCGGCTCGAGCCGGCGCAGGTCGGTGCCGTCGAGCAGCACCGCCCCGCTGACCGGGTCGACCAGCCGGACCAGCAGGCTGGCCAGCGTCGACTTGCCCGACCCGGTGGACCCGACGACGGCGACGGTGCGGCCCGGCTCGACGTCGAGGTGGACGCCGTCGAGCACCGGCGTGCCCTCGACGTAGGAGTAGCCGACGTCGTGGAGGCCGAGGTGTGCGGCGCCGTCGTCGCCGCTCGCCGACAGCCGGTCGGTGCCGTGCGGCAGCGCGCCGGTGGCGTCGAGCACCGCCCGCACACGCCGCCAGCCGACGCTCGCACGGGGCAGCTCGCCGAGCACGAAGCCGATGGCGCGGATCGGGAACGCGGTGATCGTCAGCAGGTACGCGACCTGGACCAGCGTGCCGGCCGCCAGCGACCCGTCGGCGACCCGCACCGAGCCGATGATCAGCACCGCCAGCACACCGAGGTTCGGCAGCGCGTCGAGCATGGGGTCGAACGCGCCGCGGACCCGGCCGACCGCCGCGTTGGCGTCGCGCAGCTGGCCCGCGACCTTGGCGAACCGGGCGGTCTCGGCGGCCTCGCGGCCCAGCGCCTTGACCACCATGGCGCCGTCGAACGACTCGTGCGCCACGCCGGAGAGCTCGGCCCGCAACGCCTGCGCGCGTGTGGCCAGCGGCGACAGGCGGCGTTGGTAGAAGAAGTTGAGCAGCAGGATGGCCGGGAACAGCAGCGCGCCGACCAGCGCCAGCGCGGGATCGGCCAGGAACATCGACACCAGGGCGAACACCAGCATGACGACGACGCCGAGCGCGAACGGCAGCGGCGCGATGGGCCAGAACGACGACTCGACGTCGGCGTTCGCGTTGGACAGCAGCTTGCCGGTGGAGTGCTGGTGGTGCCACGACAGCGGCAACCGCAGGTACTGGCGGCTGACCTGGCGCCGGTAGCGCGCGTTCAGGAGGTACTGGCCCAGCCCGGCGAAATACCGGCGCACCACGATGCCGGCGGCCTTGACCAGCGACGTCACCATGATGGCCAACGCCGCCAGCGCGAGCGCGCCGGTGGTGGTCTCGCCGTCGCGGAACGCCGGCACGATGACGCGGTCGGTGACCCGCCCGATGACCTCGGCTGTCGCCACCGTCGCGAGGCCGTACACGGCGCTGCCGGCGACCGCGATGCCGAGGATGACCGGCTCGTCGCGCATGGCCCGGACGAGGATCCGGACCCCCTCGCGCAGGGTGGCCTGCCGCTCGTCCCTCACATCACTCGCTCTCTGCGCGCCCGACTGCGGCCCCGGAAGCGCGCAGGCGTGATCGGCCGCTCGCGCGAATTCCGTGGGGTGCCCGGCTTTGTACGGTACCAACTGGCACTGACACACCTGTAATCGGTTTCCAGCGTCCGCGGGCCAGCGGCCGGGCAGGATCACCGGTGCCCGCCGGTCGCCGGTGGCCGCGCACTCTCGGTGGGCGCGGGTGCTCGTGGGCGCCGTGCCGTGCGCCGTTGTGGCGACGGGAGGAGTGTGGGCACGCCTCGATCCCGGGATGCCCGATTTGCCTGGTTTGCGGGGTGTTGTGGACCGTGATGATCATCCAGGATCGTGCACATCACTAGGACTTCTCGTGCTCCACTCGGCATGCATGCCTGGTGATGCGCCAGAACGCCTGGTGATGGCTCCCGAAACGCCGGTAAAATCTCACCACGTGGACACCAGCGGGCAGCGAACCGGCGCACCGGAGCCACGGGCATCCGCCGCCACATCCAGGCACCGCTGACGGCCGGAGCCGACCGTACGCCCCGACGCCGGCGCCCCGGCGCACCGAAGGCACGGCGAACGCCACCACGACCGACGCGGACCAGTGCAGGGTGCGCTGATGGCACGGGCAAGCGTCGCCCCGACCGGCACGGGCCGGTGCGCGGTGCAGCGAAGGCACCGCGAACGGTGGACCGGTGCGGGCTGTGCCCGCTCTTCCCCCGCCCCCTGATAGCTGCCAGTTCTTAGACCGCGTGCGCGGGTCAAGCGGTCATCGTCGCGCGAAGCGCCAAATAGCCCGCTTGAGGCGCGCGTGCGTGGCGAAAATGGGCAGCAGGAGACGGCCAACTGAAGCACTACGGCCAACGGCGCACACCCCCACCGAACGCCGCTGCCCGCCCCGCCGGGTGGCGGGGCGGGCAGCGGGTGACGTGCGGCGGCGTCAGACCGTGGCGCGGCGCGAGCGCAGCAGCACCGCGAGCCCGGCGATGCCCAGCAGCGCGGCCGCCGCCAGCGGCAGGCCGGGGCCCGAGCCGGTGTCCGGCAGCGGCTCACCGGTCTCGTCCGGCGACGGGCTGGGCGACGACGGCGACGGCGTGCCCGCGTCGGTCGGCGACGGTGACGCCGTCGGGGTCGGCGTGGGCGTCGGCTCCTCGACGACGCTGACGGTGACGGTGGCCGGCTCGGAGGTCGCGGTGCCGTCGGAGACGGTGAACGTGAACGCGTCGTCGCCGGTGTAGCCCTCGGCGGGGGTGTACGTGAGGTCCGGCGCCTCGCCGCTCAGCGTGCCGTGCTCCGGCTCGGACGCCAGCTCGTACGTGAGCGCGTCGCCGTCCTCGTCGGTGCCGGTCAGAACGATGCCGGCCGGGGTGTCGACATACGCCTCGACGGCCTGGTCGTCGGCGACCGGCGGGTGGTTGGCCTCGAACGTCCCGGCCGCGATGATCACGGTGGAGTCGAGCTGCTCGTCCGACGCGTCGGCGATGGCCAGCTTGATGTGGTTGGTCTCGCCCGCGACGACGTCGGCGGCGCAGGTGAGCACCGTGGTGAAGCCGTCCAGCTCGGTGGCGTCGGCCGCGTCGGGCAGCTCGTTGTCCACGAACAGCTCGGCGTTGGTCCCGCCGTTGATCGTGTTGATCGAGACCGGCTGGGCGTCGGCGCCGACGACGGCGCAGTTCTCGCCGTTGACGAAGAAGCCGAAGACGTCGTTGAACACGTCGTCGACGTACTCGTTGTACTCCTCGGAGCCGAAGATGTAGCCGAACCTGATCTGCTCGGTCTCCGGGACGAAGTCGAACTCCAGCACGGCGGCGTCGTAGGTCGGGAACGACGCCAGGGCGCCGAGGTCGGGGTCGCCGGGCAGGCCGTGCTCGGTGGTCATGTCGTCGGAGACGTTCGGGCCGAGGATCGAGCCGCGGTCGCCGCCCACGGACCCGGACGACAGCGCGACGCCGCCGACGACGCCGAACACGTCGTCGAAGCCGCCGGCCAGGCCGGCCGCCAGCGGGCTGCCGGTGTACCGCACGTTGTCGACCGTGACGCCGTCACCGACCAGCGTCTGGACGATCTCGTCGGCGGACAGGCCGCCGGTCTCGAGGTCGGCGACGGTCTGGTCGCCGACGCCCTCCCCCTTGGCCGACAGCGGCGTGGAGCCGGCGCGCGAGGCCGGTTCCTCGGCGGCCGACGCGGCCGGCGCACCGGCGGCGATGAGCAACGCAGCGCCCGCGGCCAGCGCGGACGTCCTGCGGGCATACGACAGAGACCTCACTGGGTGCCCCCCTCAAGGCATGACGACGCCAGGGGCGCCGCCGCAAAAGAAAACAGAAAGTGTCGTGTCGGGTCCGCCGCCGGGCGGCGGACCGCGCCAGCTTAGCGGTATCGGCGCCGCTTGTGGCGGTTCGACCCGATAGGTGTCGCCCGCGCCCTACCGGACGGTATGACCGGATTCCGCGAGCGCCGTCTTGACGTCGCCGATGCGCAGGTCACCGAAGTGGAAGACGCTGGCCGCGAGGACGGCGTCGGCCCCGGCGTCGATGGCGGGCGCGAAGTCGGGCAGCGCGCCCGCGCCGCCGCTGGCGATCACCGGCACGTCGACGACGGCGCGCACCGCCCGCAGCAGTTCGAGGTCGTAGCCGTCCTTGGTGCCGTCGGCGTCGACCGAGTTCAGCAGGATCTCCCCGGCGCCCAGCTCGGCCGCCTTCGCCGCCCAGCCGACGGCATCGATGCCGGTGCCGCGGCGGCCGCCGTGCGTGGTGACCTCGAAGCCGGACTCGGTGCCACCGCCGCGCCGAGCGTCGACCGACAGCACCAGGACCTGGCTGCCGAAGCGGTGGGCGATCTCCGCGACCAGTTCGGGCCGGGCGACGGCCGCGGTGTTGACGCCGGTCTTGTCGGCGCCGGCGCGCAGCAGCCGGTCGACGTCGTCGACGGAGCGGACGCCGCCGCCGACGGTCAGCGGGATGAACACCTGCTCGGCCGTGCGCGAGACGACGTCGTACATGGTGGACCGGTCGTCCGACGACGCGGTGATGTCGAGGAACACCAGCTCGTCGGCGCCCTCGGCGCCGTAGGCGGCGGCCAGCTCGACCGGGTCGCCGGCGTCGCGCAGGTCGGTGAACCGGACGCCCTTGACCACGCGGCCGGCGTCGACGTCGAGGCAGGGAATGACGCGGACGGCGACGCTCAAGACGTCGCCACCTTTAGAGCGTCGTCCAAGGTGAAGTTGCCCTCGTATAGCGCCGTGCCGATGATCGCGCCCTCGACGCCCAGAGGCACCAGCTCACGCAGTGCGGCGACGTCGTCCAGGCTGGACACGCCGCCGCTGGCCACGACGGGCCGGTCGGTGCGAGCGCAGACCTCGCGGAGCAGGTCGAGGTTGGGACCGCGCAGCATGCCGTCCTTGTTCACGTCGGTCACGACGTAGCGGGCGCAGCCGTCGCGGTCGAGCCGCTCCAGCACCTCCCACAGCTGGCCGCCCTCGCGGGTCCAGCCGCGGGCGGCCAGGGTGGTGCCGCGGACGTCCAGCCCCACGGCGACGCGGTCGCCGTGGCGGGCGATGGCCGACGCCGTCCACTCCGGGTCCTCCAGCGCGGCGGTGCCGATGTTGACCCTCCGGCACCCGGTGGCCAGCGCGTTCGCCAGCGACTCGTCGTCGCGGATGCCGCCGGACAGCTCGACGTCGACGTCCAGCCGGCCGACGACCTCGACCAGCAGCTCGCGGTTCGACCCACGCCCGAACGCGGCGTCGAGGTCGACCAGGTGCACCCACGGGGCGCCGGCCCGCTGCCAGTTGAGCGCGGCCTCCAGGGGATCACCGTAGGACCGTTCGCTGCCGGCGTCGCCCTGGACCAGCTGGACCGCCCGGCCCTCGGTGACGTCGACGGCCGGCAGCAGCTCGAGGATCGCCATCAGAGCTTCACCGCCCGGAACCGCAGCCGGCGGTAGTCGGCCCACCAGGCGTCGTCATGCCACAGCGCCGGCCGGGCCAGTTCCTCGGCGCGCGTCAGCACCTCGGCGGGCAGCGCTTCGACCTGCGACGAGGCGAACATCTCCAGCCACCTCGTCAGCCCGTCGGGGCCGGTCAGCTTGGTCGGCCGGTCGTAGAAGTCGAGCTGGCGGATCTCCAGCCCGGCGTCCTCCAGCATGGCGGCGTACTCGGCCGGGGAGTTGAAGAACCACGGCCACGTGCGGTCGGGCAGCCCGGCCTCGCGGCTGGCGCGGTCGACGGCCGCGGTGATGGACGCGACGTTGCCGGTGGCGCCCATCTCGGCGACGAACCGGCCGCCCTCGCGCAGCGCGTCGGACACACACCCGAGTACCTCGACCTGCGACGTCATCCAGTGCAGGGCGGCGTTGGAGATCACGGCGTCGACCGGCTCGTCGACGGTGAAGTCGTGCGCGTCGGCGACCCGCAGCTCGGCCGCGTCGCCCAGCCGCTCGCGGGCGGCCTCGATCATCGCGGGGTCGGCGTCCATGCCGATGACCCGCGCGCCGGCGTCGATGAGACGCTGGGTCAGCTCGCCGGTGCCGCAGCCGAGGTCGAGGATGGACTCGCCGGGCTGCGGCTGGAGCCAGTCGAGCAGTTCCGCGCCATAGGCGGCCACGAACGCGAAGTCGCGGTCGTAGGCGCGCGCGTCCCAGTTGGTCACGGTCACAAGCTCCTCATCCAGTTCTCCAGGAGGTGCAGCCCCGCGTCCCCGGACTTCTCCGGGTGGAACTGCGTCGCGGTCAGCGGCCCGTTCTCGACGGCGGCGACGAAGGTGTCGCCGTCGTGTCCGCAGGTCGTCACCAGCGGGGCCGCCAGCCGCTCCGGCGGCGGCATGACCCACTGGCGGACACCGTACGAATGCACGAAGTAGAACCGTTCCTTCTCCACGCCGTCGAACAGCACCGACCCGGCCGGCACGTCGACGGTGTTCCAGCCCATGTGAGGCAGCGGGTGCGCCTGCAGCCGCTCGACGGTGCCCGGCCACTCCCCCATGCCCTCGGTCTCGACGCCGTGCTCGACGCCGCGGTCGAACAGGATCTGCATGCCGACGCAGATGCCCAGCACCGGGCGGCCCCCGGCCAGCCGTCGTCCGACCACCTCGTGGCCACGGGCGGCGCGCAGGCCGGCCATGCAGGCGGCGTAGGCGCCGACGCCGGGGACGACGAGGCCGTCGGCCTCGGCGGCGGCCTCGCGGTCAGCGGTCAGCGTGACCGACGCACCGAGCTTCTCCAGGGCGCGGGTCGCGGACCGGACGTTGCCGGATCCGTAGTCGAACACGACCAGCGACCGACGCCGAGTGCCGAGCCTGGGAGCGTTGCTCTCGGGAGACCCGGCTGTGGAAACGCCGTGGTTGGGTTGCACGTCACTCATCGTCCACCTCGGCGTGTCACACTTCCAGCGTGACCCTCGACGATCGTGCCGGCGCACTCACCGGTGCGGGACGGCGTTGGCCGCTGCGGGTCGCCGTGGGCTCCGCGGCGGTCGCGGTGGCCGGTCTGGCCACGACCGGCGCCGGCGGCTGGTACTACGCCGACGAGCTGCTGCAGGTGCGCCCCGACCCGCCGGACTACCCGGTCGAGGTCGTCGCCGTCGTCGGGTCCACCGTCACGCTCTCCGGCCCGGGTGCCGACGAGGCGGGCGTCGTCGGCCTCGAGTGGCCCGGCGGGTTCGCCCGCGTGGGCCCGGACATCGACGTCGCGGGCGAGTACGTCCTGCGCAGCATCAAGCCCTACCCGCAGTTGCCCGCCGTCGGCACGAACGTGCGGGTCGCCTACTACGCCGCGCCCGACGACCTGCGCGATCTGTCGCGTGTCGCGGGCGTCGCCGCCCGGACGATCGAGTTCGACGGCCCGCTCGGCGCCTACCCGGCCACCTACCTGCCGGCCGACGGCGACCGCTGGCTGATCCACGTGCACGGCCGCGGCGCCACCCGGGGTCAGGCGTACCGGCTGGTCCCCGCCGTGCACCGGCTGGGGCTGCCGCAGCTGTCCATCTCGTACCGCAACGACGACGGCGCGCCCGAGGGCCCGCACCGCGAGTACGGGCTGGGCTGGACGGAGTCCGAGGACCTCGCGGCCGCCCTCGACTGGGCCCGCGAGCACGGCGCCCGCGAGTTCGTCCTGACGGGCTACTCGATGGGCGGCGCCATCGTCGGCAACCACCTGCGCACGCAGGGGTCCGACGGCGTCAGCGGTGTCGTCCTCGACTCGCCGGTGCTGTCGTGGCTGGACATCCTCGCCTACCAGGCGCGGCTGCGCGGCGTGCCGGCCTTCGGCGCCACCGTCGCGGCGTCGGTGGTGCGGGCGCGCACCGGCATCAACGTCTGGGCGATGGACCAGGTGGCGCACGCCGACCAGTTGGACGTCCCGGTGCTGCTGATCCACGGGTCGGCCGACACCACCGTCCCGGTGACGTCGTCGGACCGGTTCGCCGAGGCCCGGCCGGACCTCGTCACGTACGTCCGCACCGAGGCCGAGCACGTCCGCAACTGGAACCTCGACCCGGCCGGGTACGAGGCGGCGGTGACGACGTTCCTGACCGGCCTGGCGACGCGGGCCGACGACGCCTCCGTGCAGGTCTAGCGCCGTCACAACGCGCCCTTCGTCGACGGCACGCCGCGCTCGCGCGGGTCGATGGCGACCGCGGTGCGCAGTGCCCGCGCGACGGCCTTGAACTGGGCCTCGGCGATGTGGTGGGGGTCGCGGCCGCCGAGCACGCGCACGTGCATCGTCAGGCCGCCGTGGTGGGCCAGGCTCTCCAGCGCGTGCGCCGTCAGCGAGCCGGTGAAGTGGCCGCCGATCAGCACGAACTCCTGCCCCGCCGGCTCGCCGGAGTGCACGAAGTACGGCCGTCCGGACACGTCGACGACGGCATGCGCCAGCGCCTCGTCCAGCGGGACGGTGGCCTCGCCGTAGCGGACGATGCCGACCTTGTCGCCGAGCGCCTCGCGCAGCGCCTGGCCGATGACGATGGCGGTGTCCTCGACCGTGTGGTGGACGTCGATGTGGGTGTCGCCCTCGGACCGGACGGTGAGGTCGATGAGCGAGTGGCGGGCCAGCGCCGTCAGCATGTGGTCGTAGAACGGCACGGTGGTGGCGATATCGTGGCGGCCCTCGCCGTCGAGGTCCAGTTCGACGCTGACCTTGCTCTCGCTGGTCGCGCGCTCGACCTTGGCGGTGCGGCTCATACCGTTCCCTCCCGCAGTACGTCGCTCAGGGCGACCTTGAACGCCGTCGTCTCGTCGGGGGTGCCCACCGACACCCGCAGCCAGCCGTCCGGGCCGGTCTCGCGGATCAGCACCCCGTGGTCCAGCAGACCCTGCCAGACGGCGTGGCGGTCCGCGAACCGGCCGAACAGCACGAAGTTCGCGTCGGACTCGGCCACCTCGAGACCGGCGTCGCGCAGCCAGGTGGCCAGGGCGTCGCGCTCGTCGCGCAACTGGGCAACCCGGGCCTGCAGCTCGGCGGCGTGCTCGAGCGCGACCACGGCGACCGCCTGGGTGACCGCCGAGAGGTGGTAGGGCAGCCGGACGACCCGCAGGACGTCGATGATCGGCCGGCCGGCCGCAGCGTAGCCGAGCCGGGCGCCGGCGAACGCGAACGCCTTGCTCATGGTTCTGGTGACGATGAGCCGCGGGTGGGTGTCGAGCAGGCTGAGCGCACTGGGGACGCCGTCGCGGCGGAACTCCGCGTACGCCTCGTCGACCACGACGACGCCGTCGGTGGCCTCGTGCAGGGCGCTGACGAGGTCGAGCGGCACCGCCGTGCCGGTCGGGTTGTTGGGCGACGCGACGAGGACCACCGTCGGCTGGTGCTCGGCGATCGCCTTCAGGGCGCGGTCCTCGTCGATGCCGAAGTCGTCCTCGCGCTGCGCCGTCACCCAGGCCGTCGAGGTGTCGCGGGCGTACTCGGGGTACATCGAGTAGGTCGGCGCGAAGCTCAGCGCCGTGCGTCCCGGGCCGCCGAAGGCCTGCAGGATCTGCAGCATGATCTCGTTGGAGCCGTTGGCCGCCCACACCTGGGACGTCTCGAGCGTGACGCCGGACTCGCCCTCCAGGTAGCCGGCCAGCCGCTCGCGCAGCGTCGTCGCCTCGCGGTCCGGGTACCGGTTGAGGTCGCGCACGGCGTGCGCGACCGCGCGGGCGGCGTCGGCGACCAGCTGCTCCGACGGCGGGAACGGGTTCTCGTTGACGTTGAGGCGGACCGGCACGTCGAGCTGGGGCGCGCCGTAGGGCTCGACGCCGCGCAGTTCGTCGCGGATGGGGAGGTCGGTCATCGCTGGTCGCCTTCGAACCGTGCGGTGACCGCCTCGCCGTGGGCCGGCAGGTCCTCGGCGTTCGCGAGCGCGCGGACGTCGTCGGCGACGTTCCTCAGGGCGGCGCGGTCGTACTCGACCACGTGGACGCCGCGCAGGAACGTCTGCACCGACAGGCCGGACGAGTGCCGCGCGCTGCCGCCGGTGGGGAGCACGTGGTTGGAGCCGGCCGCGTAGTCGCCCAGGCTCACCGGGGACCAGGGGCCGACGAAGACGGCGCCGGCGTTGCGGACGCGGTGCGCGACCGCCGCGGCGTCGCGGGTCTGGATCTCGAGGTGCTCCGCCGCGTAGGCGTCGACCACGGCCAGGCCCTGGTCGACGTCGTCGACGAGGACGATGCCGGACTGCTCGCCGCCCAGCGCCGTCAGCACCCGCTCGTCGTGCTTGGTCGCCTTGGCACGCGGTTCTAGCTCGGCCGTCACGGCGTCGGCCAGCTGCTCGCTGTCGGTGACCAGCACCGACGCGGCCAGCGGGTCGTGCTCGGCCTGGCTGATGAGATCGGCGGCGACGTGCCCGGGGTCGGCGGTGTCGTCGGCGAGCACCGCGATCTCCGTGGGCCCCGCCTCGGCGTCGATGCCGACGACGCCGCGCAACAGCCGCTTCGCCGCCGCGACGTAGACGTTGCCGGGTCCCGTGACCAGGTCGACCGGCTCGACCGTTCCGTCGATGCCGTACGCGAACATCGCCAGCGCCTGGGCGCCGCCGACGGCGTACACCTCGGTCACGCCGAGCAGCGCGCAGGCGGCGAGGATGGTCGGGTGCGGCAGGCCGCCGGTGTCGCGCTGCGGCGGGCTGGCGACGGCGAGGCTGCCGACCTGCGCCACCTGCGCCGGGACGACGTTCATGACGACGCTGCTCGGGTAGACGGCCAGGCCGCCGGGCACGTAGAGGCCGACGCGCTCGACCGGGATCCACCGCTCGGTGACCGTCCCGCCCGGCACCACCGTGGTGGTGACGTCGGCGCGGCGTTGGTCGCCGTGGACGAGGCGGGCGCGGCGGATGGACTCCTCGAGCGCCGTCCGGACGCGAGGGTCGAGGCCGTCGAGCGCGGCGTCGATGGCCTGCTGCGGCACCCGCACGTCCTGCAGCTCGACCCCGTCGAACCGGAGGGTGAGCTCCTTGACCGCCGCGAGCCCGCGATGCCGCACGTCGGCACAGATCGGCCGGACGGCATCGAGCGCCGCCTCGACGTCGATCGGGGCGCGTGGGACGAGCGAGCGGTAGTCGAGGTTCTCGCCGGCGGCGAGCCTCCCCCGCAGGTCGATGCGGCGTATCACTCACCCGAGTCTATGTGCGCCGCTCACCCCTCGGACGCATTGCCCGCATCGCAAGATGCGCGGTGAGGGCATCAGCCCGAGGAAGTGAGCCCGAGACCCCTCCGGACGGTGGTGGCGCTCGGGCGTTGCGCTGTCCAGGGCGCGACCACCACGACGGCGGTGATCAATGGCGCCACTCGACGACGCCAGTCCTTGCCCGCGCCCCAGGCCCAGGCGATCGCGTCCGGCACCCAGCGCAACGGCTCCGCCCTCGGCGGCAGGTGCCGGTAGCTGAACCCGCCTTCCAGCCCGCCTTGCGCACCGCCTCGTCGAGGGTGGTGCGGTCCCGCTCGTCCTGGCCCACGCCTGACTCGATCACCAGACCCTCGACCGTCAGGTCGGTGACCATGCGCCGCATGATCTCCGAGCGACCGTCGCGGTCGACCGGGTGCCGAGAGATGAAGAGGGTGGCGGCGACCGGGAGTGCGCAGACGACGTAGTCGCGACGGCCGGACTCGTCGATGTAGGCGTGCGACGCCACCAATGGACCCTCCCGATCACGGTCAGGCGATCCGTCCGCCCTGCCCGGCCGGAGGACGCCGTCAGTGATCCACAGGTACACGTCTACGCAGGTCGAGGGCCGATTCCGCGCAGCAGGGTGTCGACGACGCGGGCGGCGAGGGCGTCGGGGTCGCGGACGCCGGGGTCGTCGCCGGCGAGGGTCTCGCCGATCAGCGCGTAGTACACGCGCCGCGCCCACTCCAGGTCGGTCGCCGGGTCGAGGGCGCCGGCCGCCTGGGCCTTGCCGAGCAGCTCGACACAGCGGCGGGCGATGCCCCGTTGCGCCTCGGCCACCTGGGAGTCCGGCCGCATCGAGCCGGCCAGCGCGAACGGCCAGCTCACCTTGACCCGGATGACGTTCGCGGTGATCTCGTGCAGCGCGACGAGCGGGGGTGCGGTCTCGGGGCGACCGGCCTCGATGGCGGCGGCCAGCTGCTCGACCGCCGCGGCGGACATGGCGTCGACGAGGGCCTGGCGGGTGGCGAAGCGGCGGTGGACGGTGGTCCGCGCGACGCCCGCGGCCTGGGCGACCTGTTCCAGCGACGCGCCGGGATCGCGAGCCAGGACGCGCTCGGCGGCCTCCAGGATCGACCGGATGCTGCGCTCGGCGTCGGCGCGCAGCGGCCGCTCCAACGATGCACTCACCTCCCCCACGCTACAACTCTCCGCATAACTGATACAGTCATGTTGCAATTCAGTAGGTAATCGCGCCACCCAAGGAGCAGCATGCCGATCGCCCTCGTCACCGGAGCGTCCTCCGGCATCGGCGCCGAGTTCGCCCGCCGGCTCGCGGCCCGCGACCACGACCTCGTGCTCGTCGCTCGCTCGCGGCGGCGGCTCGACGCCCTCGCCGGCGAGCTCCGCGACCGGTACGGCATCGCCGCCGACGTCGTCGCGCGCGACCTCGCCGAGCCGGGCGCGGCCGCCGCGCTGGCCGGCGAACAGCGGCACCGCGGCATCGATGTCCTCGTGAACAGTGCCGGCTACGGGACGGCCGGCCGGTTCGAACAGATCGCCGCCGGCCGCGACCACGACCAGCTCATGCTCAACGTCGTCGCGCTGGTGGACCTGTGCCGAGGCCTGATCCCCGGCATGCTCGGCCGCGGCAGCGGCGCCGTCGTCAACGTCGGCTCGACCGCGGGCTTCCAGCCCTCGCCCTACTTCGCGACCTACGCCGCAGGCAAGACGTTCGTGCTGAACTTCAGCCTCGCGCTGCGCGCGGAGTACCGCGGCCGCGGCGTCCGCGTGCTCGCACTCTGCCCCGGCCCGACCCGCACGTCGTTCTTCGACACCACCGGCGAGCGGGCCGCGATCGGCGGACGGATGATGACGGCGGAGGCGGTGGTGCGCGCCGGCCTGCGCGGCCTCGACCGCGACCGCGCCTACGTCGTCCCCGGGCTGGGCAACGCGCTCGGCGCCCACCTCAACCCGCGACGACCGCGGCGGGTGGTCGCCGCCCTGGCGAAGACGGTCACCCGGCGCGCCCTCACCGACGCCGACGCCGACCCTGGACGGCCGGCGCCCTAGCCGAAGATCGCCCGCGCCATCGCCGGCACCGACGCGGCCACTTCGCGCAGGTACCCCTGCCGCGTACCGGGCGGATTCGAGTCCTTCGAGTCGTGCGCGACGCCGACCGCGTCGAGGCCGAGCGACCGGCACAACGCGACCGACCGCGGCAGGTGGAACCGCTGGCTGACCACCAGCAGCCGCGACAGCCCGAACTCGTCGCGGGCGCGGATGCACGACGCCCAGGTGTCGACGCCGAGCGGGTCCTCGACGATCGCCTCGGACGGCACCCCGGCCGACACCAGGTACCGCCGCATCGCCGCCGGCTCGTCGTACCCGCCGGGCGCCGTGCCGCCGCTGACCAGCAGCGTCCGCGTCCGCCCGAGGTGATAGAGCGCGGCGGCGACGTCCAGCCGCCCGGCCAGCAGCCGCGACGGCTGCCCGTCGGCCCGCACACCGGCGCCCAGCACCAGCGTCACGTCCCTCGACGGCGCGTCGGCCGGCTCGGACAGGATGCGCCCGGCGCTCGCCGTGTACGCCCAGACCGACGGCACCGCCAGGGCGACGACGGCCGTCGCGGCGGCCAGCAGGAGCCAGCGCCGGCGGCTCATCCGATCACCGGCTCGAGATAGCCGTGCAGGACGGCGCGCAGCTCGCCCTCGAGGGCCGCCCGCTCGGCGCCGTCGGCGGCGACGATGAGCGGCATCATCGCCCGGACCAGCTGGATCGCGACCGTCGCGGTGCGCTCCACGACGTCGGGAGCGACACCCGGCGCACGCACCGACAGCAACGCCGACACCCGCCCGAGCAGCGCGGCGTGCAGCGGCGCGACCGCGGTGGTCAGCGATGGCGGCAGGTCCGGCCGGGCGAACAGCGCCTTGAACCCGCGGTTGGCCAGGTTGAACTGGACCAGCGGCGCGGTGATCGCGCCGATCAGCTGGTCCAGCGGCAACGCGGCGAGGTCGGCGCCGTCGAACGCCGCCGACCGCAGCTCGGCCAGCTGCGCGGCGTACCGCTCGGCCAGCGCCCGGGCGATGTCGTCCTTGTTGGCGAAGAACTGGTACAGCGAGCCCGGCGAGATACCGGCCCGGGCGGCGATCGTGTTGGTGCTGACGGCCTCGTAGCCGGACTCGGCGAACGCCTCGGCCGCGGCCGCGAGGATCTGCTCCATCCGCGCCTGGCCCCGCGCCTGCCGTTTCGTCACACCACCCACCCCAGCGTCGATTCGACAAATACGAGCACTCGCTCGTATTCTCCAAAACGCGAGCTTCGACTCGTCTTTTCATCGACGCTACCACGAGGGAGCCGCCGATCATGCTCGGCCGATACGTCACCCGCGCACCGCGCCGGATCCTCGTCGGGACCGTCGCCCTGTTCCTGCTCGCCGGCGTGCTGGCGGCGTCCGTCATCGAGGCGCTCGCCCTCAACCGGTACGAGGCGCCGGGCTCGGAGTCGCTGCAGGCGCGCGCCGCCCTGGCCGAGCAGTTCGGCACCAGCACGTCGAACGTCGCGCTGCTGGTGACGGCAGCCGGCGGCTCCGTGGACGACGCCGGCGTCGCCGCCGCGGGCGCCGCGCTGACCGAGCGGCTGGCCGCCGAATCCGCCGTCGGCGACGCGTGGTCGTACTGGAGCGACGGCGCGGCGACGCTGCGCAGTGAGGACGGCCGGCACGCGCTGGTGCTGGCCTGGGTCCCGGGCGACGCCGACCACGTCCGCGGCGACGTGCTGCCCGGCCTGACCGAGCGGTTCGCCGGCGAGGACGGCCCGATCGAGGTCACGGTCGGCGGCGGGGACGAGGTGTTCCGGGTGGTCGCCGAGCAGGCCCGGGCCGACTTCGTGCGTGCCGAGATCGTCATCCTGCCACTGGTCGGCGTGCTGCTCTGGCTGGTCTACCGGCGGCTGGCGCCGGCGCTGGTGACGCTCGGCGTCGGGCTGTTCTCCGTGGTCGCGACGCTGGCGATCCTGCGCGTCGTCACGCTGTTCACCGAGGTGTCCACGTTCGCGTCGAACATCGCGCTGGTCATGGGCATCGGGCTGGGCGTCGACTACGGCCTGTTCGTGACGTACCGGTTCCGCGAGGAGCTGGCCCGCGGCGTCGCCGTCCCCGACGCGGTCCGGGCTGCGGTCGCCGGAGCTGGGCGGACGGTGCTGTTCAGCGGCGCGACGGTCGCGGCGTCGCTGGCCGTGCTGTTCGTGTTCCCGTTCCCGTTCCTGTCGTCGTTCGCCTACGCCGGCATCGCCGTGGTGCTGACGGCGGTGTTCGGGGCGACGGTGATCCTGCCGGCGGCTCTGACGCTGCTCGGCCACCGGGCCGCGCGCCGTCCCGGCCGCCGGGACGCGGGACGCGAGACCGGCTTCTGGTTCCGGCTCTCGACGGCGGTCATGCGCCGGCCGGTGGTCAGCGGCGCCGCGGCGCTCGTCGTGCTGCTGGGCCTCGGCGCGCCGGCGCTCGGCGTCGAGTTCGGCTCCCCCGACGACCGCGTGCTGCCCGCCGGCCAGCCGGTGCGCGACCTCTACGACACCGTGCGGGCCGACTTCGCGACGGAGGACGCCGATGCCGTGCAGGTCGTCGCGCCGGCGCTCGACGACGCGCGGATCGCGCCGTACGCGGCGGCCCTGTCGGAGCTGGACGGCGTCGAGCGGGTCGATTCCGCGGCCGGCGCGTACGCGGACGGCGACCGGCTCGCCGTCGCCGCCGACCCGGGCCGCTACGCCGACGGCGCCGGCGCCTGGTTCGCCGTCGTACCGACCGGCGAGCGACTGGCCGCCGACCCGACCGGGCTGGTCGCGGACGTCCGCGCGCTGCCCGCGCCCGCCGAGGTGCTGGTCGGCGGCTACCCGGCCGAGCTGGCCGACTACCGCGACGGCGTCGTCGACCGGCTGCCGCTGGTCGGCGGGCTGATCCTGGGCGTGACGTTCGTCGTCCTGTTCCTGATGACCGGGTCGGTGGTCGCGCCGCTGAAGGCGTCGGTGCTCAACCTGCTCAGCCTGTCGGTGATGTTCGGCGTGCTGGTCTGGGGCTTCCAGGACGGCGGCCTCGCGGACCTGCTCGGCTTCACGCCGACCGGCGTCATCGAGCCGAGCATCCCGCTGCTGATGTTCTGCGTCGCCTACGGGTTGTCGATGGACTACGAGGTGTTCCTGCTGGCCCGCATCAAGGAGGACCACGACCGCACCGGCGACGTGTACGGGTCGGTGCCGCGCGGCATCGCCCGGTCGGCGCCGCTGGTCACGGCGGCCGCGGTGATCCTGGCGGCCTCGTTCGCGGTGTACGCCACCGGCGAGGTCGTGTTCCTGCAGCAGCTCGGCATCGGCATGGCGCTGGCCGTGCTCGTCGACGCGACGTTGATCCGCGGCGTGCTCGTGCCGGCGCTGATGCGGCTGGCCGGGCGGGCGAACTGGTGGGCGCCCGGGCCGTTGCGCCGGCTGCACGACCGGATCGGCCTGCGCGAGAACGTCGCCGCTCAGCCGGCGACGACCGACCTCGCCAGTCTGAACCCGACGTCGTCGACCCGGTAGGTGGGGTGGCTGCGGCGGCGGACCGAGGCGCGGCAGCTCCAGTGCTCGTCGAACCAGCCGCCGCCGCGCAGCACCCGGTAGGTGCCGTACACCTGCGCGTCGTAGACGTCCCAGCACCAGTCCCACACGTTGCCGATCAGGTCGTACAGCCCCCACGGGTTCGGCGCGCGGGTGCCGGCGGGATGGATCCGCTCGTCGGAGTTGCCGCGGTGCCAGGCGATCTCGTCCAGCGCGCCATACCGCGGCCCGGTCGTCCCGGCCCGGCAGGCGTGCTCCCACTCGGCCTCGGTGGGCAGCCGGTAGCCGTCGGCGGTGGCGTCCCACTCGGCCCGCTCGGCCGCCTCGTCGACGTCGTACGCGGGCGTGAGCCCCTCGCGCGCCGACAGCGCGTTGCAGAAGCGGACCGCGTCCCACCACGAGACGCACTCGACCGGCAGCGCGTCACCGTCGGAGGCGCTCGGCCGCAGGCTGGTGACCTCGGCGTACAACGCCTGGGTCACCGGCACCGCACCCAGGGAGAACCCCGCGACGTCGACCGTCCAGCGCCGCTTCGTCCGCCGGTCCGACAGCGTCACCCAGCCGGCCGGGACGGCGACCAGCTCGGTCAGCGGTGCACCGCCTCGGTCGCCCGCAGCGCTGGCAGGTCGGCGCGGGTCGGCAGGCCCTCCCAGTCGCCGAGGGAGGTGCAGGCGAACGCACCCGCCGCGACCGCCGTCGCCAGCCGCCGCTCGACCGGAGCGCCCTCCATCAACTCCGTGAGGTAGCCGGCCACGAACGCGTCGCCGGCGCCGACGGTGTCGACCACCTGCACCGGGACGGCCGGCGTGCGGCGCAGTTCGCCGTCGACCAGGGACACCGCGCCGTCGGCGCCCAGCTTGATGACGACGTGCGCCGGGCCCAGCTCGGCCAGCGCGTAAGCCAGGTCCTCCGGGTCGCCGTCGGGCACGATCAGCGACGCCTCCTCCGGCCCGGCGAACAGCACGTCGGCCTGGCGGGCCAGTGGCGCCAGAGCGGCGCCGGCGTCGTCGCGGCTCCACAGCGCCGAGCGGTAGTTGACGTCCAGGGAGACGGTGGTGCCGGCTGCCCGCGCCGTGTCGACGGCCAGCTGCACGGCCGACGCGGGCCCCGGCCCGAGCGCCGGGGTGATGCCGGTGACGTGCAGGACGGCGGCCTGCTGGATCGCCTCGAGCGGCAGGTCGAACGCGGTCAGCGCCGACGCGGCGCTGCCGGCCCGGTAGTAGCGGACCCGGGTGTGCAGACTGTTGGGCCGTTCCTTCACCATCAGCCCGGTGGGCCGGGTGTCGTCGACGGAGGCGATGGCGGTGATGCCCTCGGCCCGCAGCTCGCGCAGCATCAGCTCGCCGAACCCGTCGGCGCCGACCCGGCTGATCCACGTCGCCGGCCGGCCCAGCCGCCGCACACCGACCGCGACGTTGAGCTCCGCGCCCGCGACGGACAGCTGCATGGCACGGTGGTGCGCCCAGCCGCCGGTCTCGGTGGCCGCGACCAGCGCCATCGCCTCGCCGATGGTGACGAGGCCCCGCCCGCTCACGCGCCCGCCCGCGCGTCGCGCACGGCCGCCAGGGCCCGCGCGGCCCGGTCGGCCAGCGCACCGAGATCGCCGCCGTCGGCCGCGTCGCCCAGCAGCGGCCCGCCCAGCCCGACGCCGGACGCGCCGGCCCGGATCCAGTCGCCGATGTTGTCGAGGCTGACGCCGCCGGTCGGCATGATCGCGATGTCCGGGAACGGCCCGCGCAGCGCCGTGATGTAGGACGGCCCGACCGCCGAGCCGGGGAACAGCTTCACCACGGTGGCGCCGGCCCGCCACGCCGCCAGCACCTCCGTCGGCGTGAACGCGCCCGGGTACGCCGGGATGCCGGCCTCGCGCGCGACCGCGACGACGTCGGGCTCGACCGACGGCGACACGACGAACCCGGCCCCCGCCTCGACGACGGCCCGCGCCTGCTCCGCGTCGACGACCGTCCCCGCGCCGACGTCGACGGAGCCGGGCAGCGTCTTGCGGATCTCCCGGATCGCGTCGACGGCGCCCGGCGAGGTCAGGGTGATCTCCAGGCAGGTGATGCCGGCGTCGACGAGCGTCCGGCTGATCTCGCCGAACCGGTCGGCCGAGCGGGCCCGCAGGATCGCCATGACCCCCGTCTCGCGCAACTGGGCGCTCGGTGGGATGCGGTCGGTCATCGTGGTTCCTCTCTCAACGGTGGTGCGCCGAGTTGGCCGGAGATCGCCCGCCCCGCGGCGACGACGAGCTCACCGAGCCGCTCGAACCGGTCGGGGGTGATGCGTGTGGCCAGCCCGGCGACGGAGACGGCGGCGACGACGGCGCCGTCGTGGTCGAACACCGGCGCGGCGACGCAGCGGATGTCCGGCTCGTTCTCGATGTCGTCCACGGCATACCCGCGCTCGCGGATCGTGACGAGCCCGGCGCGGAACGCGGCCGGCTCGGTCACCGTCCGCTCGGTCCGCCGCGTCAGCCCGTGAGCGACGACGGCCTCGACGGTCTCGCCCGGCGCGAAGGCCAGGTAGGCGCGGCCGACGCCGGTCGAGTGGGCCGGCTGTCGGGACCCGACGTAGGAGTTCATCCGCACCCGCCCCGGCCCGTCGATCTTGTCGATGTAGACCATGTCCGGGAGGTCGGGCAGCACGAGATGCACCGACTCCCCCGACTCCTCGACCAGCCGGCGCAGCGCCGGCTGGGCCAGCGCGCGCAGGTCGACGGAGTCGAGGTAGTCGCGGCCCAGCTGGGCGGTGCGCGGGCCGAGCAGGTGCCGGCCCCGCTCGACCCGGACCAGGCCGGCGTCCGCGAGTGGGGCGAGCAGCCGGAGGGCCGAGCTCTTGTGCACGCCCACGGTGGCGGCCAGCTCGGTCAGCGTCGCCCCGCCCGACGGGGTGGCCGCCGCCACGGCATCGAGCAGGGCGATCCCCCGTCGCAGCGACGACGAGTTGTTCCGCTCCACCGGCTCACCTCTGTTGCGCTATGCACAACCACGTTGTGTAGGTGAGCTCATCATATCGGGCCATCCGGTGCGGGGCGGCCGCGCGGCCGCCCCGCCTCCGCTCAGGCGCCCTTGGCGATGTCGCGCAACCAGTGCAGCTGCTCGCGCGTCTGGAACGTCTGACCGCCCTCGTGCTTGTTGTACGGCCAGACCTTGATCTCCTTCGGCCCGGCGTAGTGGTTGTACGACGCGAACACCGTGGACGGCGGGCAGGTGGTGTCCATCAGCGCGACGCTGTAGAGGGCCGGGGTGGTCGCCCGTGCGGCGAGGTTCATGCCGTCGAAGTACGAGAGCGTCCGGAACACCTGCTCCTCGTGGTCGCGATGGATCGACAGGTACCGGGCGATCTCGTAGTACGGCTGCGTCTCGACGATCTCCGTGGCCCGCCGGAACCCGGTCAGGAACGGGACGTCGATCATCGCGCCGACGAGGCCGGAGCGCAGGCCGGCCACCGCGGTGGCGATGCCGCCGCCCTGACTGCCGCCGCCGATCACCACGCGCGACGCGTCGACGAGCGGGTGCGCCAGCGCGGCGTCGACCGCGCGGACGGCGTCGGTGTAGACGCGGCGGTAGTAGTAGTCGTCCGGGTCGAGCACGCCGCGGGTCATGAACCCCGGTGTCTGCGCGTTCTGCCCGCCGGTCGGGTCGGGGGTGTCGCCCGGGGAGCCGTTGGAGCCCTGCCCGCGGGTGTCCATCACGAACGTCGCGAACCCGGCGACCGCGGAGGCCAGCCAGTCGTGTGGGAAGCCGCGCCCGCCGCCGTAGCCGATGTAGTGCACGACGGTCGGCAGCGGCTCCGAGGCGCCGGCCGGCACGATCAGCCAGCCGGCGATGCGGTGCCCGCCCCAGCCGGAGAACCGCACGTCGAACACGTCGACCAGGCTCAACGCGGCGTCGTAGGGGGCGAACTGCGGGTCCAGCGGGAACTGGGCGGCCTCGTCGAGGGTCCGCGACCAGAACTCGTCGAAATCGGGCTGCTCGTCCCGCTCCGGGCGGTACTCACGCAGTTCCGAGAGGGGCTTGTCGAACAACGGCATGGCGGGCGTCCTCCGCGAGGCGTCGTTAAGTGTGGTCGGATCACCTTATTCGACCCGAAGAGATCGGATCAGAGCCGTCACTTTACCCGCTTGATCCCGGTGATCATCGCCGTTCGTCCGCCAACCCATCCGATGTATCTCCCCAAGGAACCGTGGAGGCACGGCATGGGCCGTCGGGTACGGCGACAGCGGACGCGGGCGGCCAGGCGGTGGGCGCGCAACCCCGCGTTCGCCGGCCCCGCCGGGTGTACGACGGCGACGGCCGGGTGGTGCCCGCGACGGCCGACGGCGACCGCCTCACACTGGCCACCGAGGCGGGCCGGAGCTACCGCATCGTCGCACAGGTACGGACCGGTGCGACGGTCCTCGCGGGGCCGCTTCGCCCCGGCGCGACCGTCCCTGTGACGGTGTCGCCGGCGCCGGCCGAGCAGCGAGCCGTCCCGACGACTCGGCGTCGGCTCGAGGCGCCCGGCGGCTGGACCGTCACGCCGTCCACCCCGCGGCTGCCGCCCGTCGTCAAGGGCGGCGCCCGGACGGCCGAGTTCGCGCTCGCGGTCCCCGAGGGAACACCGGACGGCTCCTACCGGATCACCGCGCGGATCGCGTCGGACGACTGGAGCATCCCGGTCCGGCTGGGCGTCCAGATACTGCGTCCGAACCTGGCCCGAGGCAAGCCCGCGACCCCGTCGACGACGGAGGCCGGCGGCGTGCCAGCGCGGACGGTCGACGGCACCACCAGCGGCAACTGGGGCAACGGCTCCGTCACGCACACCCAGTTCCAGCCGGAGTCGTGGTGGCAGGTCGACCTCGGCGCGATCGAGGACATCGGCGGGATCGCCGTACGGAACCGGACGGACCGCTGCGCCGACCGGCTGACCGACTTCTCCGTGGTCGTGTCCGACACCCCGTTCACGTCGGGGTCGCTGCGTCAGACGCTGACACGGCCGGGGCGTGTGGTCGTACCACCATGCGGCACAGGGCGGCACGCCGTCGGCGCTCGACGTCGGGCGCACCGGGCGGTACGTCCGTGTGCAACTTGCCGGTAACACGGCGTTGTCCTTGGCCGAGGTGCAGGTCTTCGGCTGCGCTCGAAACGCGGCGCGTGCGATGACGAATCACTCTGGTTGGGTCTAGATTGCCCTAATGGGGACAACAACACGCCAGCGCACAGGAACACCGGCCACACTGGTGCTGGAGAGAGCGGGAGTGCCGTTCACCGTGCACCCGTACCACCACGACTCCTCCGCGCCATCCTTCGGCCTGGAGGCCGCCCGCGCCCTCGGCGTCGTGCCGACGCGCGTCTTCAAGACCCTCCTGGCTGAGGTCGACGACGAGCTCGTCGTCGCCGTGGTGCCGGTGTCCGGGTCGCTGGACCTCAAGTCGCTGGCTCGCGCCGCATCCGGTAAGAAGGCGGTCATGGCCGCCACCTCGCAAGCGGAGCGGGCCACCGGCTATGTGGTCGGGGGGATCAGTCCGTTCGGGCAGCGCCGCCGCCTGCCCACCATCGTCGACGAGTCTGCCTACGGTTATCCGACGGTGTTCGTCTCGGCCGGCCGCCGAGGTCTCGACGTCGAGATCACCCCGGCCGACCTCGTCCGGCTGACCGGCGCCAAGACCGCCACCATCGGCCGCACCAGCTGACCTGCACGGCCCTGCCCGACGTCACGCCCCCGCGTCGGGCAGGCGGCTCCCCACCCGCACCCCTGCGCCCGACCTCGCCGGTGTCGCGCCCGCGACGGCGTCACGGACCGTTGACGCCGGGCGGCGCCCACGGCGTGCGGTCCTCACGGAACAACGCCACGACCGCGGCCACGACCACGGCGACCATCGACCACACCAGCAGCGCCGCGTCGGATCCCAGCCGTAGCGGGATCAGCGCCGCGGCACCGTCGGCCAGCCCGGAGACGTCGCCGTCAGGCCCCAGGAACTCGCCCACGTACTTGGCGATCAGCGACCCGACGACGCCCATGGCGGCCAGCGCCACCAGGGCGGCCACCGGGTTGCGCCGGTGCCAGATGACGAAGACGATCGACAGCACCAGCCCGAACCCGCCGCCGAGCAGCGTGAACACGGCGTCGCGGGTGAACAGGTGACGGCCCTCGCGGGAGTCGTAGCCCAGTCCCCCGTTGACCACGACCCCGTGGACGTCGGGCGCCAGCAGCCACCACAGCACGCCCATGAGCACCCCGGCGACGACCGACGCGACGACGATCTGGACGACGACGCGCCTGGTGGTCGGCGCGCCGTGCCCCAGCCGTTGGGCGCGGGTCACTACGACGCCAGACACGTCGGCCCCAGCAACTGCTTGAGGTCGCCCATGAGCGCCGTGGACGGGGTGACCCGCAGGCGATCGTCGAGTTTCATGACCGTGGTGCGGGTGGACCCGGTGAGCCGCAGGTGCACCGGCGTGACGCCGGGATGCGTGGTGAGGACGTCCTTCAGACGGTCGACCAGGGGCGGCGTGCAGCGGCTCATGGCCATGGTGACGACGACCGGGCCGGACGGGCCGTCGGAGAGATCGGGCAGGCTCAGCTCGGCCGCGATCAGCTGCGGGGCCTCCTCGCGGCGGTCCAGCCGGCCCTTGACCACGACGATCTCGTCCTCGGCCAGCTGCAGCGCGTACAGCTGGTAGGTGGCCGGGAAGAACATCGCGTCGATGGAGCCCTCGAGGTCCTCGACCGTGACGATGGCCCAGGTGTCGCCGCGCTTGCTGACCTTGCGCTGCAGCGACGTGATGAGACCGCCGACGCTGATGGTGGTGCCGTTGGGCACCTCTTCCTCGTCGCTGAGCGCGGAGATCGGCCGGTCGGAGGCATTGGCGATGACGTGCTCGAGCCCGAGCAGCGGGTGGTCGGAGACGTAGAGCCCCAGCATCTCGCGCTCGAACGCCAGCTTCTGCTTCTTGTCCCACTCGGTGAGCTCCGGCACCGTGACCTCGAAGCCACTGCCGGTGTCGTCGCCCGCACCGCCGAACAGGTCGAACTGGCCGACCGCCTCGTTGCGCTTGAGCGAGATGACGGTGTCGACGGCGTCGTCGACGATGGCGGCCAGCGCGCGGCGGGCGTAGCCGAGGGAGTCGAACGCGCCGCCCCGCACCAGCGACTCGACCACGCGTTTGTTGCAGACGTGCACCGGGACCTTGTCCATGAAGTCCGGGAAGGTCTCGAACCGGCCCTTCTCGTGCCGGGCCGAGACGATGCCGTCGACGACGTTGGCGCCGACGTTGCGGATGGCGGTGAGCCCGAACCTGATGTCGGTGCCGACCGGGGTGAAGTCGCCGGCGGACTCGTTGACGTCGGGCGGCAGCACCTTGATGCCCATGCGGCGGCACTCGGACAGGTAGAGCGCGGTCTTGTCCTTGTCGTCGCGGACCGACGTGAGCACAGCGGCCATGTACTCGGCCGGGTAGTGCGCCTTGAGGTAGCCGGTCCAGTACGCGATGACGCCGTAGGCAGCGCTGTGCGCCTTGTTGAACGCGTAGTCGGAGAACGGGACCAGGATGTCCCAGAGCGTCTTGATGGCGGCGTCGCCGAACCCGCTGGCCTTCATGCCGTCGGAGAACGGCACGTACTCGGCGTCGAGGACCTCGCGCTTCTTCTTGCCCATGGCGCGGCGGAGCAGGTCGGCTTTACCGAGCGAGTAGCCGCCGAGCTGCTGGGCGATGGCCATGACCTGCTCTTGGTAGATGATCAGGCCGTAGGTGGTGCCGAGGATCGGTTCGAGCGCCTCGGCCAGCTCCGGGTGGATCGGCGTGATGGGCTGCTGGCCGTTCTTGCGCAGCGCGTAGTTGATGTGGCTGTTCGCGCCCATGGGGCCGGGGCGGTACAGCGCGATGAGCGCGGAGATGTCCTCGAAGTTGTCGGGCTTCATCTGCCGCAGCAGCGACCGCATGGGTCCGCCGTCGAGCTGGAACACGCCGAGGGAGTCGCCGCGGCCGAGCAGCTCGTACGTGCCGCGGTCGTCGAGCGGCAGCTCCTCGAGGACGATGGCGTCCTTGCCGTTGCGGACGATGTTCTTCAGTGCGTCGTCGAGGATGGTGAGGTTGCGCAGGCCCAGGAAGTCCATCTTGACCAGCCCGAGCTCTTCGCAGGTCGGGTAGTCGAACTGGGTGATGATGGCGCCGTCCTGCTCGCGCTTCATGACCGGGATGGTGTCGAGCAGCGGCGCCGAGGACATGATGACGCCGGCCGCGTGCACGCCCCACTGGCGCTTCAGGTTCTCCAGGCCCTTGGCGGTGTCGACGACCCGGCGCACCTCGGTGTCGGACTCGTACAGCGACCGGAACTCGCCCGCCTCGGCGTAGCGCTTGTGCTCGGGGTCGAAGATGCCGGAGAGCGGGATGTCCTTGCCCATGACGGCGGGCGGCATGGCCTTGGTGATGCGCTCGCCGACCGCGAACGGGTTGCCGAGGACGCGGCTGGCGTCCTTGATGGCCTGCTTGGCCTTGATGGTGCCGTAGGTGACGATCTGCGCGACGTGGTCGGTGCCGTACTTCTCGGTGACGTAGCGGATGACCTCACCACGCCGGCGCTCGTCGAAGTCGATGTCGAAGTCGGGCATCGACTTGCGCTCGGGATTGAGGAACCGCTCGAAGATCAGGCCGTGCGGGATGGGGTCGAGGTCGGTGATGCCCATGGCGTACGCCGCGATGGAGCCCGCACCCGAACCACGCCCCGGGCCGACCCGGATGCCGTTCTCCTTGGCCCAGTTGATGAAGTCGGCGACGACGAGGTAGTAGCCGGCGTAGCCCTTGCCGGTGACGACCTCGGTCTCGTAGTTCGCCCGCGCCCGGACCTCGTCGGTGATGCCGCCCGGGAACCGCTGGTGCAGGCCGCGCTCGACCTCCTTGACGAACCAGGAGACCTCGTCCTCGCCCGGCGGCACCGGGTAGCGCGGCATGTACTTGCCGGCCTCCTCGACGAACTTGACGTCGCAGCGCTCGGCGATGAGGAGGGTGTTGTCGCAGGCCTCGGGGTAGTCGGCCCACTTCTCGCGCATCTCGGCCGCGGTCTTGAGGTAGAAGTCCTCGGCGTCGAACTTGAACCGCTTGGGGTCGGCGAGCGTGGAGCCCGACTGCACGCACAGCAGGACGGCGTGCGCCCCGTGGTCGGCCTTGTGGGTGTAGTGGAGGTCGTTGGTGGCCAGCAGCGGCAGGTTGAGGTCCTTGCCCAGCCGCAGGAGGTCCTCGCGGATGCGGGTCTCGATGTCGAGCCCGTGGTCCATCAGCTCGAGGAAGAAGTTGTCCTTGCCGAAGATGTCGCGGAAGTCCGACGCCGCCCTGATGGCCTCGTCGTACTTGCCCAGCCGCAGGAACGTCTGGACCTCGCCACTGGGGCAGCCGGTGGTCGCGATGATGCCACTGGCGTATTTCTCGAGCAGTTCGCGGTCCATGCGCGGCTTGAAGTAGAAGCCCTCGATGGAGGCCAGCGACGACAGCCGGAACAGGTTGTGCATGCCGCCGGTGTTCTCGGCGAACATCGTCATGTGGGTGTAGGCGCCGCTACCCGAGACGTCGTCGCCGCCGCCGTCGCCCCAGCGCACCCGGGTCTTGTCGAACCGGCTGGTGCGCGGCGTGAGGTACGCCTCGGTGCCGATGATCGGCTTGATGCCGTGCTTCTTGGCCTTGTTGTAGAAGTCGTAGGCGCCGAACACGTTGCCGTGGTCGGTGGTGGCCAGTGCCGGCATGCCCTGTTTGGCGGCCTCGGAGAAGAGGTCGTCGAGGCGGGCGGCGCCGTCGAGCATGGAGTATTCGGTGTGCACGTGCAGATGCACGAAGCTCGATCCGGCGGAACTGGCAGCACTCGACACGACGCTCAGACGCCTCCTCACGCAGACACTCCACCGGCGTCAGAGGGGTGTGCGCCGGGGACTGGAGACAGCCTATGCCGAGGCCCCGACAGCTTCTCGGTGCCACTCCGAGAGAGTCCGCTCACAACCGCCAGACGGGCGGTTCGCCCGATTCGTCACGCTCGGCCGCGTCGAGCCCGGCCTCGATGATCGCGGTGACGACGCGTGCCAGCGACTCCGGCGGAAGCGACGGCGCGCGCTCGGCCATCGCGGCGACGATGGCGGCCTCGCGCCGCGGGTCGCGGCCTGCGTGCCCGCCCACCGGCTTGAGCCGCTGCACCCGTCCGGCCAGCGCCACGCGGTGCTCCAGCAGCGTGGCCAGGGCCGCGTCGACGGCGTCGATGGCCGCGCGGCACCCGGCGACGGTGTCGGGGACGGTGGACCGGACCAGCGGCGCGACGCGTGCGGCGGCCTCGCGGGCCTGACCGGCGGCCGCGGTGCCCGGCCCCTCCAGCCACAGCCCGTCGGCTCCGGCGGCGACGGCGGCCGCTGCCAGCTCCGGCCGCTCGCCCAGGTTCGCGACCACGGGCCGCCCGTGCCGGCGCGCGTCGGCGATCGCCGCGGGGTCGGCGCCGTCCACGAACGTCACTGACCCGGCCGCGATGGCGTCGTGGTCGAGGTCGCCACCGGCGCCGGGCGGTGCGATGACGGGCGGCCGTGGCGCGGCGAGGGCCGCCGGCGGTGCCGGGTTGTCGGTGGCGGCGGTGCGGTGCGGGGATGCGGTCACGAGATGCTCCTGTTTCCGTGGGCGGCCGTCACCTCGGGAGCCGGCCGCTCGGGGCACATGACAAGAGGCCCCAGGCGGCGCCTGAAGCCTCGTGAGCCGACTCGGATGAAGGCCGCGCTACGCCTCAACGCGGCCGGCGACCCGGGCCGGCTCGATAAAGGCGGGATACGTGCGCATGGCAGGGACGGTACCGGCGTGGTCGCCGCCTGTCCACAGACCGGACGGATCGGTTCGCATGGCGAGACAGCATCACCGGAGCGCCTCGCGGCAGGCCGCCACGACCTCGTGCACCGCGGCCAGCGGGGCGGTCCAGCCGGTCCGTTCCCCCGCGGCCGCCAGTGGTGCGAGAAGATCGGCCGCCCCGCGGGGGTCGCCGCGGCGGATCCGGGCGCGGGCCAGCGCCACATAGGTGTCCGCGCCATAGAGCCAGGCCGATCCGGACGGCGCGCTGACGGCCCGCGCCATCGCCTCGGCCTCGTCGAGCAGCTCGCGCGAGTCCGTCGCCCCGGCCAGGGCCGCCAGGCAGGGCAGCCGGTAGGCCTCGGTGCCGTGCCGGTCGGCCACCGCCAACCCGCGCTCGAGCAGCGCGACGGCCTGCGCGGTCTCGTCCAGCTCCAGCAGCGTGGTGGCGTAGTTCGCCATGCTCGCCGCGCTGAACCATGCGTGCGCCTGCAGGGTCAGGGACCTGCGGCCGTACCGGACGGCATCGTCGTATCGACCCCGCAGTCGCGCGATCCAGCCGAGGTTCGACACGTACCAGGACTCGTAGCCGCTGTATCCGCTGCGTTGATTGACCGCGAGCGCCTCCTCGACGCGCGCGGTGGCCGTGTCCCAGTCACCGCGAGCGATCGCGGGAAAGGCGGACTCGAACACACACCACTGCAGCAGCCACAGGTCGCCGGAGCGGCGGCACAGCGGCTCCAGCTCGTCCAGCACGCCGTGCAGCTCCCGCACCTCGCCCTGGTAGGCGTACGCCGTCTTCAACCCGTCCAGCGCCTCCGCCAACGTGTCGTCGTCGCCGAGGACCCTGGCGAGGTCCAGGCTCCGCCGCCCGTACGCGAGGGCGTCGGCGAAACGCAGCCGGTTGGCCGAGAGCACCGAAAGCCACGCCAGCAGCTCCGACTCCGCCGGCCGGTCGCCCAGCAGCTGCGCCAGTCGCAGGCTCTCCTCGAGGTGGAGCATCCCCTCGCCGACCGGCCGGCCACCGCCCGCCCAGGCCGGGCCGCCCAGCTGGCGCAGCGCACGCATCTCCAGGTGCTGGTCGCCGGCCGCCCGCGCGGCGTCGAGTGCCTCCGCGTGGTCGGCGACGGCGCCGTCGTACCGGTACATCGCCTCGCGCGCCCGGCCCCTTGCCAGGTGCGCCCGCCCCTCCAGGCCGATGTCCCCGCAGCGGCGGGCCGCCTCGATGGCCTGGTCCAGCAGTGCCTCGGCGTCGCCGACGGCGTACCGGCGCATCGCCTGGTCCCCGGCGGCCAGCCAGCCCGGCCCGGCGCGGGCCCAGTCGCCGGCCGCCGCGGCGTGCCAGCCGACCGCCTCCGGGTTGCCTGCCTGGACGGCGGCGGCGCGCAGGTGGTACGCGACCCTGGTCGGCTGCGGCGTCGCGGCGTAGAGCGTCTCCTGCACGAGGTCGTTCTCGAACTCGTACAGGCGGCCGGCCACCACGAGCAGCCCGGTGGGCAGCATCCGGTGACAACGCCGCGCGGCCTCCTGCGCGCTGAGGTCGAGCAGGCCGGCCAGCGTCATCGGCGTGAACGACGTGCCGAGCACCGCGGCGGCGTGCAGGAGTTCCTCGGCCTGCGGGCCGGCCCGCCGCACGCGGGCCATGACGCTGTCGCGCAGCGAGTCCGGGATCCCCTCCTCACCGGCGGCCAGAGCACGCAGCGTCTCGACCACGAACAGCGTGTGCCCGCGGGTGCGCCGGGCGATCTCCGCTCCGTGCGCCTCCTGGCCCGCCTCGGCGGCGAGCCGCGAGATCGCCGCCTCGTCGAGTGGTCCGACGTCGAGGCGTTCGGACACGCCGGCCAGCGTGGCGAGCACCCGCTCGCCCTCGTCCGCCCGGACGGTCCCCACGACCAGCAGGCGGCCACCGGCCAGCTGCCGGCCGAGGTAGTGCAGCAGCTCGACGGTGGCTGCGCCGGCGTGGTGCAGGTCGTCGACGACGAACACGACCGGCTGCCGGGCGGCCAGCCGGCGCAGGAAGTGGACCACCGCGTCGTAGACCCGGCGTCGACCGGCCGCAGCGCTGCGCCGCTCCGGCGGCGGCTCACCCAGCAGCGACGCCACCTCCGGGACGAGCGTGGCCAGGGCACCGGCCCGGTCCGCTGCGGCCCGCCGCAGCACAGACGCCGGCAACCGGGTGACCAACCGGCCCAGCGCCTCGGCGACCGGTTGCAGGAACAGCGAGCGCTCGACGTCGTAGCAGCGCGCCTCGAGCGTGAGCCCGCCGGTGCGCCGGGCGATCCGTGCGGCCTCCTCGGCCAGCGCGGTCTTGCCGATCCCGGCCTCGCCGGCGAGCAGCACCAGGGCACCGTCGCCGGCGACAGCGCGTTCCCACCGCCGGGTCAGACGCGCGAGCTCGGACGTCCGCCCGGCGAGCCGCTCGGCGCCAGGGGTGGTCTCGACGCCCGACGGCGTCGCCACCGGCGCGGCCTGCTGGCGCAGGATCGCGACGTGCAACTCCCGGGTCGACGGCGCCGGGTCGATGCCCAGTTCGGCGGCCAGCCCGTCGCGCAGGCGTTCGAACGCCGCCAGCGCCCGCGCCGGTTCGCCGGCAGCGTCGTAGGCCCGCATCAGCGCCCGGGCGGAGCGCTCGTCGAACGGCTCGGCCTCGGCCGCGGCCTCCGCCGCGACGAGCGCCGCCGCGACGTCCCCGGTGCTCAGGCCCGCCTCGACCGCGACCGCGCGGGCCCGGCCGATCAGATCCGCCTGCTGCCGCCGGCCCTCGCCGGCCCAGGACGCGTCGGCCTCGTCCGCGAGCAACGGCGCCGAACCGACGAGGTCCAGCGCGGCCTGGGCCGCGGCCAGGGCGATCGCCGGTTCCGCGTTCGCCAGCCGGATCTCGGCCTCTCCCACCAGGTCGGCAGCACGGTGCAGGTCGACCTGTGTGCCCTCGCCGAGGCGGTACCCGGACCGGCCGCCGGCGACCACGTCGGGACCGAGGGCCGCTCGCAACCTGCTCACCAGGGTGGCCACGCTCGCCGCCGGCCGCCGCGGCGCCTGCTCGCCCCACAACGCCTCGACGATGCGGTCCATGGAGACCGGCCGGCCACCCGCGACGGCCACGAGGGCCAGCAGGGTCCGGCCCTTGCGGTCGGCCACCTCGCCCGCGTCCAGCGTGCGCCCGGCTCGCGCCACGGTCAGCTCGCCGACCAGGCGCACCTGCAGCTCAGCCCCGTCCGCCGCGTCCACCCCCCATGGCACCAGGTCGTACTCCTCATGTCCGCGCCGGTCAAGGGCTCACCGCGGGGTGACCGCAACGGCACCGCAACGGGCGGTGGAACCGTCTCCGGCGTCCGAACGACCCACCGACGGGGGTAACCATGACCACTGCCATCGAGACCTGGCGCATCGCGCACCGCGAGCTGACCGACGTTCGCGGACGCCTGACCGGGCCGGAGGACGCCGGCTACGACGAGGCCCGCAAGGTCTACAACGCCATGATCGACCGGCGCCCGGCGCTCATCGCGCGGTGCGCCGACGAGGACGACGTCGCGCGGGTCGTCCGCTTCGCGCGCGACCACGGGCTCCTCCTCGCGGTGCGCGGGGGCGGCCACAACGGGGGTGGCCTGGGCGTGGTCGACGACGGTGTGGTCATCGACCTCGGCGACCTGCGCGACATCACCGTCGACCCGGAGGCCAGGACGGCGCGGGTCGGCGGCGGCTGCACCTGGGGCGAGGTGGACCGCGCGACCCACGAGCACGGCCTGGCCACACCGAGCGGCATCATCTCGACGACGGGTGTCGGCGGCCTCACGCTCGGCGGCGGCCTCGGGCACCTGACCCGCGCGTTCGGGCTGGCCATCGACAACCTGCTCGAAGTGGAGATGGTGCTCGCGAACGGTGAGCGCGTCTCGGCCAGCGCGGCCGAGCACCCCGACCTGTTCTGGGCCGTCCGGGGCGGCGGCGGCAACTTCGGGGTCGTCACGTCGTTCCTGTTCCGGCTGCATGAGCTCGACACCGTCGTCGCCGGTCCGACCTTCTGGCCGGTCGAGCAGACCGCCGAGGTCCTCTCGGCCTACCGCGACTTCCTGCCGGCGGCACCGCGCGACCTGAACGGGTTCTTCCTGGTGGGCGCCGTGCCGCCGGCACCGCCGTTCCCGGAGGAGCTGCGCCTGCGCACGATCTGCGGCGTCGTCTGGTGCCACGTCGGCTCCCCGGAGCAGGCCGCTGCCGACATGGCACCGTTCCTGGACGCGCTGCCCGAGCCGCTCCTGCACGCGCCGGCGCCGATGCCGCACCCGGCACTGCAGAGCGCCTTCGACGGGCTGTACCCGCCGGGAGACCAGTGGTACTGGCGGGCGGACTTCGTCAAGGAGATCCCGGACGAGGCCGTGGCGATCCACGCCGACTTCGGCGCCAGGCTGCCCACCTGGAAGTCGACGATGCACCTGTATCCGGTCGACGGCGCGGCCCACGACGCCGGTCCCGCCGACACCGCCTGGAGCTACCGGGACGCGCGCTGGGGCTCCGTCTTCGCCGGAGTGGACGCGGATCCGGCCAACGTCGACCTCATCAGCTCGTGGTCGGTCGGCTACTTCGCGGCGCTGCACCCGTACTCGGCCGGCGGGGCGTACGTGAACATGATGATGGACGAGGGCCAGGAGCGGGTCCGCGCGAGCTACCGCGACAACTACGAGCGGCTCGCCCGCGTCAAGGCCCAGTACGACCCGGGCAACCTGTTCCGAGTCAACCAGAACATCCGGCCGGCGAGCTAGGTAGGTGAGTCCGATCGTCGGCGGTGGTGCCTCGTTCGGACTCGCTCAGACGGGGTGCGTCTCCCGAATCTCGGCCGCAACGAGGCACCGCGGGTGCATCGCGCAGTGGGCCACGGACTCGGGAGACACCCTGGGGACGACTACGGGCGGATGGCGTCCAAAGCGTGTTGCAGGTCGTCGGGGTAGGACGAGCTGAACTCGGCCCACTCCCCCGTCCCGGGGTGCTCGAAGCCCAGCCGCTTGGCGTGCAGCCACTGCCGCGTCAGCCCGAGCCGGGCGGCCAGCGTCGGGTCGGCGCCGTAGGTGAGGTCGCCCACGCAGGGATGCCGCAGCGCGCTGAGGTGCACCCGGATCTGGTGCGTCCGGCCCGTCTCCAGGTGGATCTCCAGAAGGCTGGCGGCCGGGAACGCCTCCAGCGTCTCGTAGTGCGTGACGCTGGGCTTGCCGCCCGCGACCACCGCCCACTTGTAGTCGTGGTGGGGGTGGCGGTCGATGGGCGCGTCGACGGTGCCGCGGGACGGGTCCGGGTGGCCCTGGACCAGCGCGTGGTAGACCTTGTCGACCGTGCGTTCCTTGAACTGCCGCTTCAGCGACGTGTAGGCGCGTTCGGACTTCGCCACGACCATGAGCCCGCTGGTGCCGACGTCGAGGCGGTGCACGACGCCCTGGCGCTCGGCGGCGCCGCTGGTCGAGATGCGGAAGCCGGTGCCGGCCAGGCCGCCGACGACGGTGGGGCCGGTCCAGCCGGGGCTGGGATGCGCCGCGACACCCACGGGCTTGTCGACCACCACGATGTCGGGGTCGTCGTGCACGATGCGCATGCCCTCGACGCGTTCCGGCACCACCTGGACGGGCGCCGGCGGCGACGGGATCTCGACCTCCAGCCACGATCCGCCGCGGACCCGGGTGGACTTCTGCGCCACATCGCCGTCGACGACGACGTGACCGTCCTCGACCAGCGCGGCGGCCTTACTGCGGGAGAACCCGAACAGCCTGGCCAGGGCGGCGTCGAGACGCTCGCCCTCCAGACCGTCGGGGACGGGGAGGCTGCGGTTCTCGCTCACGCGGCGGCCGCCTTCTCGCGCGACTGCGAGGCGCGGCGGACGCCGTCGTGCGGGACGCCGCGCACGCTCAGGACCGCGACCAGCACGGCGCCGGCGACGATGGCGGAGTCGGCGAGGTTGAAGACCGGCCAGTTCGGCAGCTCGACGAAGTCGACGACGTGGCCGCGGAACGCGCCGGGCATGCGGAAGATGCGGTCGGTCAGGGTGCCGAGTGCGCCGCCCAGCACCGCGCCGAGCGCGACGGCCCAGCCCCGGTGCGCGACCCGGCGGCTCACCGCCACGATGACCAGCACGACCGCGATGGCGACCACTGTCAGCACCGGTGTCATGTTCGTGGCCAGGCTGAACGCGGCGCCCGGGTTGCGGATCAGCCGCAGCTGGACGAGGTCGCCGATGACCGGGACCGCCCGGCCCGGATCGAGCAGCGCGACCGCCAGGATCTTCGTCAACTGGTCGGCCGCGAGCACGGCGACCGCGACGGTCAGGAGGACGCCGGTACGCCGGCGCCCTCCGTCCGTCAGCGGCGCTCCTGCTTCTGCTTGCACGTCATGCACAGCGTGGCCCGCGGAAACGCCTGCAGCCGGGCCTTGCCGATGGGGTTGCCGCAGTTCTCGCAGATGCCGTAGGTGCCGTTCTCGATGCGCCCCAGCGCCCGCTCGGTCTGGTTCAACATGTCGCGGTGGCTGGCGGCCAGCGACATCTCGTGCTCGCGCTCGAACGTCTTGGTGCCGGTGTCGGCCTGGTCCTCGCCGCCGGTGTCGCCGCTGCGCAGCAGGTCGGCGATGTCGGCCTCGGCCTCCGAGATCTCTTCACGCAGCCGCGCGCTGTCGGACTTCAGCAGCTCGCGGAGCTCCGCGAGCTCGGCCTCGGTCCACGGTTTCTCGTCCTCGCGGACCACCAGTGCGGCCGCCTCAGTGGCCTCGACCTTGCTGTTCCCGGCCATGGTGTCCACCTTCGCCTTCGCACCCGCCATCTGCCTCGCCACCCTTCAATACCCCCGTTGCCCCGGCCCACCCCTGCACTGCTCACGTCGATCGGGCCAGGTGCCGCGAGGATAGATCGAGAATCGTCCGTCATCAATCCGCCTCGCGCATGAGATCTGCCAGGCGCGATCGCGCCGCGTCCGGGACCTCGACAGTCTTCGTCCTACTTGTCGCTCCGGTGAGCAACGTCACCTCCCTGCGGCGTATTCCCAGGGCGGCGGCCAGGGCATCGAGCGCGGCCTTGGTGGCGGCGCCGTCGACGGCACGCGCCTGGACCGCGACGACGAGCGCTTCGCCGTAGCCGCCACCCACCGCCGTCCGGGAGGCGCCGGGCCGCACCCGGATCGTCACGCGCACGGCCCCCAGGGTAGCTCCGCGCGTCGTACACTTGGCTCCGTCGCGAGCAGGCGTTGACGGGGCCATCACCTCCGAGCCGCCGGAAGAACGGCGCCACGGCGCCCACTAGACCCGGCCGCGGCGAACGAAGTGGACCGGCGTCGCCGGTCAAGGAGGGTGGTACCGCGGGGTCCGCCTCGTCCCTCCGTCGGGAGCTGCTGACGGAGGATTCGAGAGACGACCATGACCAACGCGACCGAGCCGACCGGCTACCGCGAGGTGACCGCCCAGGTCGACCTGCCGACGCTGGAGCACGACGTCCTCGCGTTCTGGCGCGACAACGACGTGTTCGCCCAGACGGTGAAGACCAGCGAGGGCCGCCCGCAGTGGACCTTCTACGAGGGTCCGCCCACCGCCAACGGCATGCCCGGCACCCACCACATCGAGGCCCGCGCCTTCAAGGACGTGTTCCCGCGCTACCAGACGATGAAGGGCTACCACGTGCCCCGTCAGGCCGGCTGGGACTGCCACGGCCTGCCGGTCGAGATCGCCGTCGAGAAGGAGCTCGGCTTCGAGGCCAAGAGCGACATCGAGGCGTACGGCGTCGCCGAGTTCAACGCGAGGTGCCGCGAGTCGGTGCTGCGGCACGTCGACGCGTTCGAGCAGCTCACCGAGCGCATGGGCTACTGGGTCGACCTCTCGCAGGCGTACCGCACCATGGACGCGTCCTACGTGCAGAGCGTCTGGTGGTCGCTCAAGCAGATCTTCGACAAGGGCCTGCTGGTCGAGGACTACCGGGTGTCGCCGTACTGCCCGCGCGACGAGACGGCGCTGTCGTCGCACGAGCTGGCGCAGGGCTACGAGACCATCGTCGACCCGTCCGTCTACGTGCGGTTCCCGCTGACCGGCGGGCCGCTGGCCGGGCAGGCATCGCTGCTGGTCTGGACGACGACCCCGTGGACGCTGGTCTCCAACACAGCGGTCGCCGCGCACCCCGACGTCACCTACGTCGCCGCCCGGGCGGCCGGGTCGTCCGAACTGCTCGTGCTGGCCGAGCCGCTGCTGGCGGCGGTGCTGGGCGACGACGCCGAGGTCGTGTCGCGGTTCACCGGCACCGAGATGGAGCGGTGGACCTACCAGCGCCCGTTCGAGCTGGTCGACATCCCCGACGCCCACTTCGTCGTCGTCGACGGCTACGTGACCACCGAGGACGGCACCGGGCTGGTGCACCAGGCGCCCGCTTTCGGCGCCGACGACCTGCGGGTCTGCCGCCGCTACGACCTGCCGGTGGTCAACCCCGTGCGCTCCGACGGCACGTTCGCTCCTGAGGTCGCGCTGGTCGGCGGCCAGTTCTTCAAGCGCGCCGACGCCGACCTGGTCAACGACCTCGAGCACCGCGGCGTGCTGTTCAGGCACGTCCCGTACGAGCACGAGTACCCACACTGCTGGCGGTGCCACACGCCGCTCATCTACTACGCGCAGCCGTCCTGGTACATCCGCACGACGCAGATCAAGGACGCGTTGCTGCGCGAGAACGAGAAGACCGCCTGGTACCCGGAGACCATCAAGTGGGGCCGCTACGGCGAGTGGCTGCGCGGCAACGTCGACTGGGCGCTGTCGCGGAACCGCTACTGGGGCACGCCGCTGCCGATCTGGCGCAACGACGAGGACCCGTCCCGCATGATGTGCGTCGGCTCGCTCCAGGAGCTGTCGGAGCTGTCGGGCCAGGATCTCTCCGAGCTGGACCCGCACCGGCCCTACGTCGACGACGTCACGTTCACCCTGCCCGGCGTGCCCGGCACGTTCCGCCGCGAGCCGTACGTCATCGACGTCTGGTACGACTCCGGCGCGATGCCGTTCGCGCAGGTCGGGTACCCGTTCGCGCCCGGCAGCGCCGAGGCGTTCGAGAAGTCCTACCCCGCGCAGTTCATCAGTGAGGCGCTCGACCAGACCCGCGGCTGGTTCTACACGCTGATGGCCATCGGGACGCTGGTGTTCGACCGGTCGTCGTACGAGAACGTCGTCTGCCTGGGGCTGATCCTGGCCGAGGACGGCCGGCGCATGAGCAAGCACCTGGGCAACATCCTCGAGCCGATCCCGCTGATGGACGAGCACGGCGCCGACGCCGTCCGCTGGTTCATGCTGGCCAGCGGCTCGCCGTGGCTGCCACGCCGGGTCGGGCACGCGCGGCTGCAGGAGATCGTCCGCAAGGTGCTGCTGACCTACTGGAACACCGCGTCGTTCCTGTCGCTGTACGGGCGGACGGCGGGGTGGACGCCCGGCGACGCGTCGGTGCCGCCCGTCGCCGAGCGGCCGGTGCTCGACCGCTGGGCGCTGTCGGAGCTGCACCGCCTGGTCCGCGAGGTCGACACCGCGATGGACACCTTCGACACGCAGGCGGCGGGCGCGCGCCTCACCGCGTTCGTCGACGACCTGTCCAACTGGTACGTGCGCCGGTCGCGGCGGCGGTTCTGGGAGGGCGACCCGGCCGCTCTGGCGACACTGCACGAGTGCGTCGAGACGCTGACCCGCCTGATGGCGCCCCTGGTGCCGTTCGTCACCGAGCGGGTCTGGCAGGACCTCGTCGTGCCGTCCACCCCGGACGCCGCGTCGTCGGTGCACGCCGCGACCTGGCCCGAGGCCGACGAGTCGCTGATCGACGACGCCCTGCGGACCGAGGTGGCGCTGACCCGGCGCCTGGTCGAGCTGGGCCGGGCCGCGCGGGCCGAGTCGAAGGTGCGGACGCGGCAGCCGCTGTCGCGCGCGGTGGTCGGCGCCCGGGGCTGGGAGACGCTGCGGGCGGAGCTGCGCGCCGAGATCGCCGACGAGCTCAATGTCGCGTCGGTGCTGTCACTTTCTGACGTCGGAGCGGCCGGCGACCGGTTGGTCGACGTGTCGGCGAAGGCGAACTTCCGGTCTCTGGGCAAGCGGTTCGCGAAGGACACCCCGCGCGTGGCGGCCGCGGTCGCGGCCGCCGACGCGTCGGCGCTGGCGGCGGCGCTGAAGACGTCCGGGACGGCGACCGTCTCCGTCGACGGCCTCGGCGTGGTCGACCTGGCCCCCGACGACGTCGTCGTCACCGAGACGCCGCGCGAGGGCTGGGCGGTCGCCCGCGAGGGTGAGACGGTCGCGCTGGACCTCACGCTGACCGACGCGCTGGTTCGGGCTGGTCTGGTGCGCGAAGCGGTTCGGCTGGTCCAGGAGGCCCGCAAGGCGTCCGGCTTCGAGGTGTCCGACCGCATCGAGCTGGCGTGGTCGGCGACCGACCAGCTGGCGGACGCGCTGCGCGAGCACAGCGCCCTGCTGGCCGACGAGGTCCTGGCGACGGCCGTCCACGAGGGACTGGACGCGCTGGCCGGCGTCCCCGAACACGGCGACGCCGACCTCGGGCTGACGTTCCGGGTGCGCCGGGTGGACGCCCCGGCCTGACAGCGAGACGCACGGCGTTCTGACGCGCTCCGGCCACGTCGGCCGGGGCGCGTCGGTGCGTCCGGCGTGGTCACGCTCGGACTGACGGTCTCACGCGCGCCCAAGGCGACCCCGACGGTCCAGCCCACCCCGCGGGCCCAGGTGTGCCCCAGCACTGCCCGACGCCGTTCGTCGTCCAGCCGACCCCGACCAGCCGATCCGGCCAGCCGACTGTGCATCCTGGGGCCAGCCAGGCCAACCCGCGGACCCGGCACCACCCGACGACCACGCCGCCCTGCCGCCCTCCCGTCGCAGCGACACACGCCCCGGCGCTGCGCACCGTCGTGCCACGGCTTCGCCAGCTCCGGACGCGCGAAGTCCGGCCCATCCGGCCTGTGCCGGGGCGAGAAACGCGCGAAGGGGCCCGGCCGGCGGATCACCGCCGGCGTCGGGCCCCTTTCGCGTGGACCATTGGTGCAGGTGGAGCGTCAGTCCGGGTGGTGCGTCAGCGCTGTTCGTCGTCGAGCAGGCTGGCGACCGAGCGGAGCGAACCGCCCGTCTGCGTCACCTGGGCGTTGCCGCCGGGACCGGACGGCTGCGGCGCACCGCCGCCTCCGCCCGCGGCCGCCGCGGGGACCTGCCCCACGCCGGTGTCGGCCTCGTCGGCGCCGCCGGTCTCGAGCTTGCGCAGTTCACGCTCGAGGTAGGACTTCAGTCGGCTGCGGTACTCGCGCTCGAACGCCCGCAGCGTCTCGAGCTCGCGCTCGAGGTCGGCACGGTCGGACTCGAGCTTGCCGAAGACCTGAGTGCGGCGCTTCTGCACCTCCTGCTCGATCGAGTCGGCCCGCTGACGGGCGTCCTGCTCGATCTTCGCGGCCTTGGCCTTGGTCTCGGAGTCCAGCTTCTCGGCACGAGAGCGAGCATCGCCCATGAGGCGATCGGCCTCGGCCTTGGAGTCGGCGACGAGCTCGTCGGCCGTCTTCTGGGCCAGGGCGAGGACCTTGGCCGCGGCGTCGCTTGGCTGCACGCCGACAGGCGCGGCGGCCACAGCCGACGGCGGGGCTTCGGGGGCCTTCGGCGCCTCGGGCTGGCGCGGAGCCTGGATGGGCTCGGCCGACGCGGCGACTCCGCCGCCACGGGTCACGGCGGAGAGCTTGTCGCGCAGCTCGTCGTTCTCTCGCTGCATGCGCGCAAGCTCGGCCTCGACCTCGTCCAGGAACTCGTCGACCTCCTGCATGTCGTAACCCTCGCGCAGGCGGACCGTCGTGAACTCTTTGTTCTGGACGTCCTCGGGCGTCAGTGGCATAGCGTCACCTCGGATGTGGGCATAGGCAGAATGTCACCGTACCGCGTCATCCTAGGGATCCAACAACAACAAGCAGAATCTGGACCAGGATGATGAGCACGATGAACGCCAGGTCTAGGGCAACCGAGCCGATCCGCAACGGCGGAAGGACGCGACGAATCGCCCGCAAAGGCGGGTCGGTCACCGTGTATATGGCCTCCAACACGACCAGCACCAACCCCTTGGGCTGCCACTCGCGCGCGAAGACTTGAATCCAGTCGACCACGAGGCGGACCAACAGAGCGATGAAGAACAGCCACAACACCGCGGAGAGGATCTGACTCACAGCCGACACAACACCTGAACTTACCTGACGCCGGGCCGGAACGAGGACTTGGACACGGCGAGCCGGGCGCGAGTTCGCGGAGTTTGCGACTCACACCCGGCCCAGGTCAGCTCTGGTTGAAGAACCCGCCGCCCACCATGCGGGCCTTGTCCTCGGCCGTCACGCTGACGTCGGCCGGTGTGAGCAGGAACACCTTCGCCGTGACGCGGTCGATGCTGCCGCGCAGCCCGAAGATGAGCCCTGCGGCGAAGTCGACCAGCCGCTTGGCGTCGGCCTCGTCCATCTCGGAGAGGTTCATGATGACGGGCGTGCCGTCGCGGAAGTGCTCGCCGAGCGTGCGCGCCTCGTTGTACGTGCGCGGGTGCAGCGTGATGATGCGCGCCTCGCGCATGGCCGGTGCCCTCCGTACCGCGGCGACGGGCCGGCGGTCGGCGAGCGAGGCGACCGTGGCGGTGTGCTCGCGCTCAGGCGCCCGCTCGCGTTCACGGCGTTCGGGGAGCCGCTCCTCGGGCTCCTCGGCCGCCGCTTCCTCGTACTCGTCGGCGTAGGCCTCGTCGTAGTCGTCGTCGGTGTATTCGTCGTCGTAGCGGTCTCGGTCCTCCACGAGGCCGAGGTAGACCGCAACCTTGCGCATTGCGCCGGCCATTCAAGTCCTCCGGACTAGTGGTGGACGGTCCCCTGTTGATCCAGACACTAGCCCTGGCCGCGACCGGATCCGGGGATTGTGAGCGCGACACGCCCACGTGTCGCAGCAGTCACACCAATCACGCCTGACTCATCCATGCCACCCCCGCGAACCGTCCTGTCACGCCGTCTCGGCGGTAGGAGTAGCTGTGCGGGTCCTCGATCGTGCAGGTCGCGACGGTGTCGACGGCGGCGCCCGCCGCGCGCAGCTGGGCGACGACGCCGGCGGGGACGTCGAGCGCCGGCGTGCCCTGCCGGGTGACGGCCCACGCCTCCGGCACGACGGCGGCGACGTCGGCCCGCATGGCCTCGGGGACCTCGTAGCAGCGTCCGCAGACCGCCGGCCCGACCCGCGCGACGAGCTTGCGGGCGCCGAGGTCGCGCATCGCCGAGATGGCCGCCGGCACCACGCCGGCCGCGAGCCCGGGCCGGCCCGCGTGCGCGACGGCGATCACCCCGGCCTCCGGGTCGGCCAGCAGCACGGGCACGCAGTCGGCGACGAGGACGGCGAGCGCACGGTCCGGCTCTGTCGTCACCAACGCGTCGACCTCGGGCGCGGGACCGGACCACGGCCCGTCGACGACGGCGACGGCGTTGCCATGCACCTGGTTCATGTAGGTGACGGCGTCCGACGGCAGACCGATGCCCGTCGCCAGCACCTCGCGGTTGCGCCGGACCGCCGCCGGATCGTCGCCCACGTGGCCGCCGAGGTTCAGCTCGTCGTACGGCGCGGCGCTGACGCCGCCGTGCCGATCGGTGAAGGCGAACCGGACGGCGCCGGCCACGCTGGTGTCGCGGAGCACTACTACTTCAGGAAGTCGGGCACGTCCAGGTCGTCGCTGGCCGTGGACGGGACGATGCGGCGCTGTTCACGGGGCGGGGCGGGCGGCGCGGCGGGTGCGCCGTCACCGTCGGCGCCGCCCGAGTCCCCCTGATCGCTCGATCTCGCGGCCGGGGTGGCCGTCGCGACCGAGCCGATACCCCCGGCGGCGGCCGGACCGGATGCCCCGGACGCCGATTCGGGCTTCTTCACGGTGCCCAGCTCGCGGCGCACCGGCTGGCCGCCGTCGAACCCGGCCGCGATGACGGTGACCCGGACCTCGTCGCCCAGCGCGTCGTCGATGACCGCACCGAAGATGATGTTGGCGTCGTCGTGCGCCGCCTGTGCGACCAGGTTGGCCGCCTCGTTGATCTCGAACAGCCCGAGGTCGGAGCCGCCGGAGACTGACAGCAACACCCCGTGCGCGCCGTCGATGGACGCCTCGAGCAGCGGGCTGGAGATGGCCATCTCGGCCGCCGCCACAGCTCTGTCCTCGCCGCGGGCGGACCCTATCCCCATGAGCGCCGAGCCGGCGTTGCTCATGACCGACTTCACGTCGGCGAAGTCCAGGTTGATCAGGCCCGGTGTCGTGATGAGGTCGGTGATGCCCTGGACACCGGAGAGCAGCACCTGGTCGGCGCTCTTGAACGCGTCGAGCACGCTGACCTGGCGGTCGCTGATCGACAGCAGCCGGTCGTTCGGGATCACGATGAGGGTGTCGACCTCTTCGCGCAGCGCCTCGATGCCGGCCTCGGCCTGCATCGCCCGCCGGCGCCCCTCGAACATGAACGGACGGGTCACGACTCCTATGGTCAGCGCGCCGAGCGACCGCGCTATGCGCGCGACCACGGGCGCGCCGCCGGTGCCGGTGCCGCCGCCCTCGCCCGCCGTGACGAAGACCATGTCGGCGCCCTTGAGCACCTCTTCGATCTCCTCGGCGTGGTCCTCGGCAGCCTTCCGGCCGACGTCCGGGTTGGCACCGGCCCCCAGCCCCCGGGTCGCTTCACGGCCGACGTCGAGCTTCACGTCCGCATCGCTCATCAGCAACGCCTGCGCGTCGGTGTTGATCGCGATGAACTCGACGCCCTTGAGCCCGACTTCGATCATGCGGTTGACCGCGTTGACTCCGCCGCCGCCGATGCCGACGACTTTGATCACCGCGAGGTAGTTCTGCGGAGCAGTCACTGGACATCGCCTTTCGTCGTGTTCAAACCCTCACCCTCAAGTTGAGGTTTATAGTTATGTCAACCTGAGGATGATGAAACGCTAAGCGCGAATCCGGCTCGGCTCCCGTAGACACGCCGTAGTCGGCACGGATTGGCCTCCCCATGGGTCCCGCATGCCCGAGTGCGCTTACCCTGGTCGCCATGACTCGGTGGCTCGGCGCCGGAGCAGGCGACGACGCGAACGGCGGCTCCACGGCCGGCGACGGTGGTCGCGCTGCCGCCGGCGACCGCGAGGCCGGCGACAGCGCCAGCTCGTCCGGCGGCCGTCGCGCTGCTGCCCGTGGCCGTCGCGCTGCTGCCGGCAGCCTCGCGGGCCGCGGCCGCATCGGCGGCTTGGGCGCGGCCGTGACGCGCTTCGCCACACGCTGGCTGGCCGCCGCCATGGTCGTCGTCGCGACGATCCTCGCCGGCGTGTTCGCCACGCCGCTCGGCTCCGCGCCCGGCGTGGTCGCTCTGCTCGCCGTCCTCATCATGGTGCTGGCGATGCTGGCCACGTCGCGTTCCCGCACCCCGGCCCGCCCGCGCTACGGCCCCGGCCTGCGCCGCGTGGCCGCCGCTCCCCCGATAGTCATCGCCCAGACCGACCCCGACGCCGCCGCCCGCCCGCGGCCGAGAGCACCGTCCGGACAGCTGGTTCCGCTCAGCTGTCCGTCCACGTGTTCTCGTTCCGAAGGGTCCCGTCATGCTTTCCGTTCTCGACACGCCTGCCCAGGCCGTCTCCGAGCTGGTCCTCGCCCTCTCCTCCGCTGTGGAGCCAGTGGCCGGTGACGCCGCCACCGGCACCGCCATCCTCCTCGTCGTCGTGCTCGTCCGGATTCTGCTGCTGCCACTGAGCCTGCGCGCCGCCCGGGCCGGACGTGCCCGGCTCGCGCTGCGGCCGGCCGAGCTGCGGTTGCGCGAACGCTTCCGCCGCGACCCGGTCCGCCTGCGCCGCGAGCTCACCGCCCTGCACCGCTCCCACGGCACGTCGCCGTTCGCCGGACTCGGCGCGTCGCTGGCGCAGCTGCCGTTCTTCATGGTGCTGTACCGGCTGTTCTCCGCCCCCACCCTGAACGGCGGGGCGAACGCGCTGTTCACGCACACGCTGCTCGGCGTGCCGCTGAGCGACAGCTGGCTGGCCGCGATCGGGTCCGGCATCATTCCGGCCGAGCTGCTCGTGTTCGGTGCGCTGTTCGTGCTGCTCACCCTGGTCGCCTGGTGGTCCTCGCGCCTCGCCGCCCGCTCGGCGGCACAGCTCGCCGCGACGTCGGCCGCCGGCCGGTCCGCGGGCCGTCCCGGTGCGCCGATCGAGGTCGAGGCGCTGATGGCCCGGCTCGGCCGGATCCTGCCGTTCGGCACCGTCGTGGCGGCCGCGTTCCTGCCGCTCGCGGCCGGGCTCTACCTGCTGCTCTCCGCCACCTGGACGGCCGCGGAGCGGTCCATCCTCTGGCGTGACCGCGCGCTCCCGTCCGCGGCCTGATCAGGGCTCCATCCACAACCCCCACCAATTCGCCGGCTTGTCCACATTCCCCGCCTTCGTCATGGCGCCGCGCCCTCCGATCTGGCGAGATGGATCCATGACCGACACCCACCCCCACACCGCCGCACTCACCATCGACGACCAGGAGGTTCACCAGCCAGGCCTACCTCGGCGGCGCACCCGGTTCGACGACGAGATCGCGCGGATCATCCGCGACCGCGTCCAGGCCGACCTCGCCAAACGAACGGCGCGCCGACGACGTCACCGAGAAGACCGCGAGGCTCTCGAACGACGCCGCCGGTACGCGAAGACCGCCCTGCACCTCGAGAAGCTCGCGGCCAGGCCGCAGCAGACCTGCCACTGCGCCCAGCCGCGACCACCCGCGCTGCTCGGACGAGATCCGGGCGGCGGGACGAGCGTGCTGGCCCTCTGCCCGGTCTGCGGACGAAGAACCTGACCCGCGCCCCGGGGCCCAGCCGGCTGACCGGCACGACGCCGGTCAGCCGCGCTCGGAACCGGCCGTCGCGGCCGACTGCCCGCCAGCGCGGCCGCAGACCCTGGTCGCAGCTGTAGCGCGCCGTCCCGGCTGCAGCCCGCGGCGGTGGGCCGCCGTCCCGGCTACGGCCCACCGCCCCGCCTGTGCGAGTGGCTGCGGCCCGGACACGGCCGACTGCGCCTGCCACGCCTGGGGCGGCCAACCCGCCCCGTCGCCGGCACGCCTCCGGGCGCGCTACCGCGACGCCGCCCGATATGGCCGGCGCACCGCACCAGAGCGTCCACCGCGTTCTGGCCAGCGCTCGGTCGGCGGACGGGACGAGCCGGCGGCGTTGCCGGCGTCCGCGTCCAGGCGACGGTCGGTGTCGGGCTGGGCGCCGCGACCTGCCTGGCGGCGCCGTTCTGCCGCTGGCCCGCGGGTCAGGAGTTGACGGCGGGATGCTCCGGAGCGGACACGTCGTACGACGACGGCGGCTCCTCCTGTGAGTCGATCAGCGCCAGCAGCACCTCGGCCTTGCGGTCGATGTCGTCGGCGGTGCCCCAACGCACCAGAGCGCCGTCGGAGAGCTCGAGCCTGATGTCGGCCTCCGAGCGCGCCTCGACGGTGTCGACCAGGTCGTACAGCGAGTCGGGCAGGCCGGTCAGCACGGTCACTCCGGCCGCGCGCACCGCGTCGTCGACGTCCGAGGCGGAGTCGTCGCCGGGGGCGCTCAGCACGGGCAGTCCGTCGGGCCTGGAGTCCGCGGCGCCGAACAGGGCGCCGGTCTCGTCGACGCTCCACCACGAGCCGTCGACCGACACCGCGGCCACCGGGACGCGCGGCGTGACGTCGATGGTCAGCGTCGACGGCCATGAGCGGCGCACCTCGACGGACGCGGCCTCGGGCAGCTCGGCGACTCGTTCGGCGACGGCATCGGTGTCGACCCGCGCCAGCGGCGTCCCCACGGGCGCCTCGGCCAGTGACAGCACCTCGTCCGACAGCGACGACGGCACACCCTCGACCGATACCGACTTCACGGAGAGCACACTCGACCAGCCCACCAACCACACGAGGCCCGACACCACCGCCACCCCGAGCAGGGCGAGCAGTACGCCGAGCAGCCTCCGCAGCCGCTGCCGCCGCGCCCGGGCCGCGAAGAGCTGGGCGCTGGGCGACCGCGACGCGACGCTCATCGCGACCGTGCCGCCAGCACGTCGAGCACTTCCGGACCGATCAGCGTGACGTCGCCGGCGCCGACGGTCAGCAGGATGTCACCGGGTTCGGCCCGCGACGCCGCCAGTTCCGGCACCGCCGACCACGACTGCTCGAACACCACGTGCGACGGCGGCAGCGGCACCGCGGCGGCCACGAGCGCGCCGGTGACGCCGGGCTCGGGGTCCTCGCGGGCGGCGTAGACGTCCATGACCACCACCTCGTCGGCGGCGCCCAGGGCGACCCCGAACTCCGAGGCGAAGATGCGGGTGCGACTGAACAGATGCGGCTGGAACACCACGACCACGCGGCCCGCCCCGGCCACGCCACGGGCGGCGGCCATCGCGGCGGCCACCTCGGTCGGGTGGTGCGAGTACTCGTCGTAGACACGCACACCGCCGGCGACGCCCTTGAGCTCGAACCGGCGCCGGGTCCCGGTGTAGCCGGCCAGGCCGTCGAGCACGTCGCCCGCCGGGAAGCCCAGGCCGAGCGCGGCGGTGAAAGCGGCGGCCGCGTTCAGCGCGTTGTGCTTGCCGGGCAGCTGCAGCTGGATCCGCTCCTGCCGGCGGCCGCGGGCGACCAGCTCGAACGACGCGCCGGGCCCGGCGATGTCCAGCTCGGTCACCCGCACGTCGGCGTCGCGCGACTCCCCGAACGTGTGCACCACGACGCCCCGTCCGGCGGCCCGCTCCCCCAGGGCTCGGGCGCCGGGGTCGTCCGCGCAGACCACGAGGAAGCCCGAGACGCAGTCGACGAACGCGTCGAAGGCGGCCTCGTAGGCCTCCGGAGTGCCGTAGAAGTCGAGGTGGTCGGCCTCGACGTTGGTGACGATCGCCACCTCGGGCTCGTAGGCCAGGAACGACGCGTCGCTCTCGTCGGCCTCGGCCACGAAGATGTCGCCGCTGCCGTCGTGGGCGTTGGCGCCCGACTCGTTCAGGTTGCCACCGATCGCGAACGACGGGTCGGCGCCGCAGTGCTGCAGCGCGACCGTGATCATCGACGTGGTCGTGGTCTTCCCGTGGGTGCCGGCCACGGCTATCGCGCGCCGCCCGGCCATCACCGAGGCCAGCGCGGCGGCCCGGGGCAGGATCGGAAGCCCGCGTTCACGCGCCTCGACGACCTCGGGGTTGCTCTCGCGGATCGCGGTCGAGACGACGACGGTCTCGGCCAGCCCGACGTTGGACGCGGCATGGCCGACGTGCACCTCGGCGCCGAGGGCGCGCAGTCCGGCCAGCCCGCCCGAGTCCTTGGCGTCGCTGCCCGACACCGGCACGCCGCGGGCGAGCAGGATGCGGGCGATGCCGCTCATGCCGGCACCGCCGATGCCGACGAAGTGGACCCGGCCCAGCTTCTCCGAGGGCACGGTCCGCTCCGGTGGCGAGACGATCACGTGGTCAACCTCCGACGCTCTTCTGTGCAGCCGCGCGCCGGACCAAGTCGACCAGGCGATCGTCGGCGTCGCGACGACCGAGAGTAGCCGCTGCGGCACCCATCGCGTCCAACCGAGCCCGATCACCCAGCAACGGAGTCACCTCGCCGGCCAGCCGCGACGAGGTCAGCTCACCGTCCGCGACCAGCACTCCGCCGCCGGCGGAGACGGTCGGGACGGCGTTGAACCGCTGCTCGCCGTTGCCGTGCGGAAGGGGGACGTAGACGGCCGGCAGCCCGACGGCGGCCAGCTCGGCGCAGGTGATCGCGCCGGCACGGCACACGACCAGGTCGGCGGCGGCGTAGGCGAGGTCCATGCGGTCGACGTACGGCACCGGGACGTAGCGGGGCTCCCCGGCCGCCGCGCCGGCGCCCGTCGCGCCCGGACCAGCCACGCCTGGACCTGTCGTGCCCGGACCACTGGTGGCCACACCGGACCCGTCCGGACCATCTGTGACCGCATCGGCGCCGTCCGGACCACCTGCACCCGGACCACTCGTGCCCGGGTCACCCGTCCCCGGGCCAGCGGAAGCGGCCGGGCCGGCGACCGGGATTCCGTGCGCCGCGGCAGCCTCGGTGGCGGCCCGCAGGTTGTCGCGGCCGACGGCGTGGAGCACCTGGAAGCCGGCGTCGAGCAGGGCGCGGAGGGCACCGGCGGTCGCCTCGTTGATCCGGCGTGCTCCCTGGCTGCCGCCGAAGACGAGCAGGGTGGGCAGCGACGGGTCGAGGCCGAAGAAGGCGCGCGCCTCGGCGCGGGTGGCGTCGCGGTCGAGGAGCGCGATGGACCGGCGCAGCGGGATCCCGACGTGCTGGGCGTGCGGGAGCTCGACACCGGGCGAGGCAACCCCGACGAAGGAGGTGAAGCGGGCGCCGATGCGGTTGGCCAGGCCCGGCTTGGCGTTCGCCTCGTGCACGACGATCGGCACGCCGAGCCGGCGCGCCGCGACGTACGCGGGCAGCGCCACGTAGCCGCCGAAGCCGACCAGCACGTCGGCCTGGTGCGACCGCAGCACCTCGGTCGTCTGCCGGACGGCGGCGCGCACGCGCATGGGCAGTCGCAGGAGGTCGGGCGTGGGCCGGCGCGGCAACGGGACCGGCGGGATCAGCGCCAGCTCGTAGCCGCGCTCGGGAACGAGGCGGACCTCCAGTCCGCGCTCGGTCCCGAGCAGGGTGACCTGCGCGTCAGCATCGGCACGACGCACCGCGTCGGCCGTTGCCAGGGCAGGTTCGATGTGCCCGGCGGTACCGCCGCCGGCCAGGACGACCTTCACCCGCAGATCCTCCCCGACCGGCGACGCTGCTGAAACGCGAGCGCCCGTACCGACGGCACCACATCGGCGCCGGACCGGCGACACCACTGGAACACGACCTCGCGGGCCGGCGACACCGCGCCGACCCCAGACCACGCCTGCGCCCTCACGCGCGGATCCTCCTCAACCGGCGGCGCTCCCGCCGCGCCTGCTTGCGGGCCGCCAGCGCCTCGCGAGCGCCGGGCTCCTCCTTGGCCAACGCCATCAGGATCCCGACCGCGACGATGGCGACGACCATGGAAGCGCCACCGTACGACACCAGCGGCAGCGGCACGCCGATGACCGGGAAGACGACGAGGACGCTGCCGAGGTTGATGATCGCCTGGACGATCAGCCAGCCCGTGATGCCGGCCGCCGCCAGCCGGGTGAACGTGTCGGTGGTGCGCATCGCGATGCGGATGCCGGCGAACCCGAGCGTGAAGAACAGCCCGAGCACCATCAGAGCGCCGGGCAGTCCGAGCTCCTCGCCGAGGATGGAGAAGATGAAGTCGGTGTGTGCCTCGGGCAGCTGGCCCCACTTGAGCCGGCTCGCGCCGAGTCCGCTCCCCCACCAGCCGCCGGTCGCGAAGGCATAGATCGAGTTGGCCGCCTGGTAACCCGTGCCGGAGAAGTCCGAGAACGGGTCGAGGAAGCTGACGACGCGCGACATGCGGTTCTCGGAGGCGGTGACGAAGTACGCCCCCACCACACCCACCACACCGAGCGCCAGCCCGAACAGCCACGTCGGCACGCCGACCACCCACAGCAGCGTCAGCACGATCGCCATGAGCACGAGCGCCGTGCCGAGGTCGTGCTGGCCGATCGTCAGCGCGACGATCGCACCCGCCACCGGCACGAACGGGATCATCAGATGCTTCCACTGGGCCAGCAGCCGGCCCTTCAACGCGAACATGCCGGCGCCCCAGACGATCAGCGCCAGTTTCGCCGGCTCCGACGGCTGGATGAGGAACGGCCCGCCGAGGTCCAGCCAGTTCGTGTTGCCGCCACGAGTGACACCGAGGCCGGGCACGAACGTCAGCGCCAGCAGCATCGCCGCCACGACCAGCATCGGCAGCCCGAACCGGCGGATCAGCCGGGCCGGCATGCGGGACGCGATCCAGGCGATCGGCAGCGCCACGATGACCCACGCCAACTGCCGGGCGAAGTAGTAGTACGGGTAACCGAACTGCACCCGCGACATGACGCTCGACGCGGAGAACACCATGATCATGCCGAGCACGAGCAGCAGGCCGGCCGAGCCGAGCACCAGGTAGTACGAGGCCAGCGGCCGCTTCAGCAGCCGGCGCAGCGCCTCGGCCGCGGCCGCGCGCATCGGTTTCGCGCCGGCCCCCGAACCGCCGGAGCCCCCGGCCCGCGAGCCCCCCGGCCCGCCGCCAGCGGCGCCGGCCGAACCGCCCGGCGCCTGCTGATCGACCGTGCTCACGGCGTCGCGCGGCCCCCGGGCAGACGTCGCACCGCATCAGCGAAGGCGTCGCCCCGGGCACCGTAGTTGGCGAACATGTCCATGGACGCGCACGCCGGCGCCAGCAGCACGGTGTCGCCCGGGCGGGCGAGCCCGGCGGCGGCGGCCACGATGCGATCCATGGCCTCATTGTCGGTGTCGGGAACGTCGACAACCGGTACATCCGGTGCGTGTCGTGCGAGCGCTTCGGCGATGACCGCACGGTCCGCACCCAGCAGGACGACGCCGCGCAGGTGCCCGCGGACGTCACGCACGAGGTCGTCGAACGACGCGCCCTTGGCCAGGCCGCCGGCGATCCAGACGACGGGGTCGTAGGCGGCCAGCGACGCGGCGGCGGCGTGCGGGTTGGTCGCCTTGGAGTCGTCGATGTAGGTGACGTCGGCGACGACGGCGACGGTGGCGATGCGGTGCGGGTCGGGCGCGAAGCCGCGCAGGCCGTCACGGACCGCGACCGGCGGGACCCCGATCGACCGGGCCAGGGCGGCCGCGGCCAGGGCGTTCGCGACATTGTGCGGCGCCGCGGGCTGCACGTCGGTGATGGCGGCCAGCTCGGCGGCCGACGTCTGGCGCTCGGCGATGAACGCGCGGTCGACCAGGTACTCGTCGACCACGCCGACCATGCCGACCGACGGGATGCCCAGCGTGAACCCGATCGCCCGGGCGCCCTCGCGCACGTCGGCGTCGCGGACCATCTGCTCGGTGGCGGGATCGGCGACGTTGTAGACGCAGGCGGTCTCGACGCCCGCGTAGATGCGCGCCTTGTCGGCGGCGTACGCCTCCATCGAGCCGTGCCAGTCGACGTGGTCGGGCGCGATGTTCAGGACGGCGGCGGACCGCGCGGCCATCGAGTACGTCCAGTGCAATTGGTAACTGGACAGCTCCACGGCGATGACGTCGTGCCCGCCGGGGTCCATGACGGCGGCCGCGATCGGGTCGCCGACGTTGCCGGCGGCGGCCGCGCGCAGGCCGGACGCCCGCAGCATCGACGTCAGCATCCGCAGGGTGGTGGTCTTGCCGTTGGTGCCGGTCAGCACCAGCCACGGGGTGGCGGGGTCGCGGATCCGCCAGGCCAGCTCGACCTCGCCCCAGATCGGCACCCCGGCGGCAGCCGCCGCGGCCAGCAGCGGCGCGGACGGCTTCCAGCCTGGCGACGTCACGACCAGCTGCGTGCCGGGCGGCAGCGACGCGGTGGAGCCGGGGCCGAGCTCGATACGGGCGCCGAGGATGCGCAGGATCGTCGCGCGCTCCTGCTCGTCCGGGCCGTCGCGGTCGTCCAGCACGGTCACCTGGGCGCCCAGTTGGATCAGGGTGTCGGCGACCGCGTACCCGGTCACACCGAACCCGGCGACGGTCACCCGCAGCTCGGACCACGGGCTGTCGCGCCGGGCCTCCTCCAGCCACGACGGCGCCGGCCCACCGGACGACGCACTACCCGACGACCCAGGCCCGCCCGTCGACCCGGACCCGCCCGACGACACACCACCGGACGACGCGGGCTCGGCGGACTCGCCCGCCCCAGCCGCCGCGGCGGCCCCATCAGCCTTGCCGACCCCGCCGACCACGGGAGCGCTGCCGGCCCCAGCAGCACTATCGGCCCCAGAGGCACCAGCGCCGCCGGAGCTCATGCCGTCGCCACCCATTCGGCGTAGAAGAGGCCGAGCCCGAGCACCACGAACATGCCGGCGATGATCCAGAACCGGATGACGATGGTGACCTCGCCCCAGCCCTTGAGCTCGAAGTGGTGCTGGAGCGGCGCCATCCGGAACAGCCGCTTCCCGCCGGAGATCTTGAACCAGCCGACCTGCAGGATCACCGACAGCGTGATGACGACGAACAGCCCGCCCAGCACGATCAGCAGCAGCTCGGTCCGCGTCGTGATCGCCAGACCGGCCAGGCCGCCGCCGAGTGCGAGCGAGCCGGTGTCGCCCATGAAGATCTTGGCCGGCGCCGCGTTCCACCAGAGGAACCCGAAACAGGCTCCGACCAGCGCCGCCGCGACGACGGCGAGGTCGAGCGGGTCGCGCACCTCGTAGCAGCTCGGGCCCGGGGCGACGCCGCATGACTGGTTCAGCTGCCAGACGCCGATCAGTGTGTACGCGCCGAACACCATGACGGCGGCGCCGGTCGCGAGGCCGTCCAGGCCGTCGGTCAGGTTCACGGCGTTGGAGAACCCGGAGATGAGGAACAGCGCCCACAGCACGAACACGGCGGCCGGCAGCACCCACCCGGTGTCGCGCAGGACGGACAGTGCCTGCGACGCGGGCGTGTTGTTCTGCTCGTCCGGGAAGTTGATGGCCAGGATCGCGAACACGACGGCGACGGAGATCTGCCCGGCCATCTTGGCCCGGCTGCGCAGGCCGAGGCTGCGCTGCTTGGCGATCTTGATCCAGTCGTCGAGGAACCCGACGATGCCCAGGCCCACGACCAGGAACAGGACGAGCAGGCCCGACACCGTCGGCGGCGACGGCCGGACCAGGTGCGCCACGAAGTACGCGATCACGGCCGCGACGATGATGACGGCGCCGCCCATGGTGGGCGTGCCGCGCTTGGTGTGGTGGCTGGTGGGTCCGTCGTCGCGGATGAGCTGGCCGTAGCCGCGCTTGACCAGCCAGCGGATCGCCAGCGGGGTGCCCAGGATCGACACCACGAGGCCGACGACGCCGGCCGTGAGGATCGAGATCACTTGTCCTCCACCAGCCGTTCGCCGAGAAAGCGCAGGCCGGCATCGCGTGACGACTTGACCAGGACGACGTCGCCGGGCCGCAGCTCGGCGCGGAGCAGTTCGAACGCGGCGTCGACGTCGGGTGCCCAATCCGACTCGCCGTCCCAGGACCCCTCGAGCGTCGCGCCCTGGTGGATCGCCCGGGCGCCGTCGCCGACCGCGATCAGCCGCGACACGTTCAGCCGGACGGCCAGCCGCCCGATCGCGTCGTGCTCGGCGATCGACGCCTCCCCCAGCTCGCGCATCTCGCCGAGCACGGCCCACGTGCGGCCCTCGCCGGCGGGCCGCAGCGACGCCAGCGTCTTCAGCGCCGCGCGCATCGACTCGGGGTTGGCGTTGTAGGCGTCGTTGACGACGGTGACGCCGTCGGGCCGCTCGGTGACCTCCATGCGCCACCGCGACCGCGGCAGCGCCGCGGACAGCCGCGTCGCGACGTCGTCCAGCGACATGCCCAGCGCCAGCGCCGCACCCGCGACGGCCAGCGCGTTGGACACCTGGTGCTCGCCGACCAGCCGCAGCGACACGCGGGCGTCGCCGTCTGCCGTCACGATGCGGAAGGACGCGCGCCCGGCGGCGTCGAGCGCGACGTCCTCGGCGCGGACGTCGGCGTGGACGGACTCGCCCACCATGACGACCTGAGCCTGCGTCTGCTCAGCCATGCGGCGCACGACCTGGTCGTCGGCGTTCAGGACCGCGGTGCCGTCGGGCGGCAGTGCCTCCACCAGTTCGGCCTTCGTGCGGGCGATGGTCTCGCGGTCGCCGAACTCGCCGAGGTGCGCACTGCCGACGTTCAGCACGATGCCGACGCGAGGCGGCGCGATGCCGCACAGGTAGGCGATGTGTCCCGGCCCGCGCGCGCCCATCTCGGCCACGAGCGTCCGGGTCGACTCGTCGACCCGCAGCGCCGTGAGCGGCACGCCGATCTCTCCGTTGTACGAGCCGGGCGGCGCGACCAGCGGTCCGAGCGGCTCGAGCACCTGCGCCAGCAGGTCCTTCGTCGTCGTCTTGCCGGAGGACCCGGTGACGCCGACGACGGTGACCTGCGGGAGGCGGTCGAGGACGGCGCGGGCCAGCCGGCCGAACGCGACCTCGGTGTCGTCGACGACGACGGCCGGCACGCCGACCGGCCGCGCGGCGAGCACCGCCACGGCGCCGGCCTCGACGGCGGCGGAGGCGAAGTCGTGCCCGTCCTGCGCCTCTCCCTGCCGTGCGACGAACAGCCCGCCGGGGCCGAGCTCACGTGAGTCGGTCACCACCGGTCCGGTCACCCGGACGGCGGGGTCGGCGACGGCGTCCAGCCGTCCGCCAGTGGCCGAGGCGACCTCGGCCAAGGTGAGCGGGATCAAGCTGACTGCTCCTCACTCCACCGCACCAGCTCCTCGCGGAGCACGTCTCGATCGTCGAATGGATGCACGACGCCTGCGATCTCCTGCCCTTGTTCATGCCCTTTGCCGAGGACGACGACGGTGTCGTCAGGCCCGCGGGCGCTGCGCAGCGCCGCGCGGACGGCCTCGCGGCGGCCCCCCACCTCGAGGATCTCCCCCGCCCGCTCCGCGTCCGGCACCGCCTGGGCGCCGGCGACGACGGCGGCCCGGATGGCGGCCGCGTCCTCGGAACGAGGATTGTCGTCGGTGACGACGAGTACATCGGCGCCGCGCGCGGCCGCCGCCCCCATGAGCGGCCGCTTCTCGCGGTCGCGGTCGCCACCGGCCCCGACGACGACGATCAGCCGGCCGCGCGGGTGCAGTGCCTGCAGCACGTTGTCGATGGCGTCGGGCGTGTGCGCGAAGTCGACGACGGCGACCGGCGCGCGACCGCCGGCGGCGTCGTCGACGACCTGTTCCATCCGGCCGGGAACGCCGGGGCACGCCGCCACGCCCTCGACGGCCGCGACGAGGTCGACGCCGGCCGCGCGCAGCATCGTCACCGCCAGCGCGGCGTTGGAGACGTTGAACTCGCCCGGGATCGGGACGCGCAGCTCGAGCTTGTCGCCGTCGGCCCCGGCCAGCGTCGCGCGGTCGCCGTAGCAGTCGACCTGCCAGTCCGCCTCAGCCGTGACGTGCGGCGGCGCGACCGTGACCACCGGCAGCGGGGTCGACGCGGCCAGCCGCCGGCCGTACTCGTCGCCGACCACCACGACAGCGCGGCGGGCGTGCTCCGGCGTGAACAGCCGGGCCTTCGCGGCGAAGTAGTCGTCGAGGCCGTGGTGGAAGTCGAGGTGGTCCTGGGTGAGGTTGGTGAACCCGGCGACGTCGAACACCACGCCGTCGACCCGCCCGAACACCATGGCGTGGCTCGACACCTCCATGGCGCAGGCCGTGACGCCGCGCTCGCGCATGACGGCGAGCAGCGCGTGCACGTCGGTGGCCTCGGGCGTGGTGCGGATGCTGGCGACCCGTTCGTCGCCGACCCGGGTCTCGACGGTGCCGATCAGCCCGGTGACGTGCCCGGCGGCGCGCAGCCCGGACTCCAGCAGGTACGTCGTGGTGGTCTTGCCGTTGGTGCCGGTGACACCGAGCATCAGCAGGTCACGGGCCGGGTGGCCGTACACCGTCGCGGCGATCTCGCCCAGCCGCGACCGCGGGTCCGGCAGCCGCAGCACCGGTATCGCGACGTCGCCGGCCAGCGCGATGCCGTCGTCGTCGGTCATGATCGCCACCGCACCGGCCTGCGCGGCGGTGGCCGCGAACCGGGCGCCGTGCGTCACCGCGCCGGGCAGCGCCATGTAGAGGTCGCCGGGCCGGACCTGCCGTGAGTCGTGGGTGACGCCCGTCACCAGCACGTCCGCCGGCGCGGCGGCGTCGAGCGCCGTCAGCGGCAACGGCGTGACGTGGCGGGGGCGCAGTCCTGGGCGGTCGGGCACGACAGAGCAATCTACTCGGTCAGTCGGCGAAGAGTGGCACCTGCGGCGCCTCGGTGCCGGTCGGTGCCACGCCGCCCTGCTCGAGAGCGAAGCGCATGATGTCCGCGAAGGCCGGACCGGCCAGCGCGCTGCCGGAGTTGCCGTTCTTCGGGTCGAACAGCGACACGACCACGACGTACCGCGGGTCGTCGGCCGGCGCGAAGCCCATGAAGGACGAGTTGTAGTCGGCGTAGCAGCCGCAGTCGGGGTCGACCCGCTGCGCCGTACCGGTCTTGCCGGCGATGCGGTAGCCGTCGACCAGCGCGGGCTTGCCGGTGCCGCCCTCGCCCATGACGGCCTCCATCATCGTCGTCACCTCGGCGGCGGTCTCCTCACTGATGATCCGTTCCGGCGCCGACGGCTCCACCGGCGTCTCGCGCCCGTCGGCGCCGATGGTCGCCGCGATGAGCCGCGGGTCGACCCGCACGCCGCCGCTGGCGATCGTCGCGTACGCCGAGGCCATCTGCACGGCGCTGACCGAGATGCCCTGGCCGAAAGCGACGTTGTCGCGGGTCAGGTCGGTGAAGTCGTCGCCGGACGGCAGCCGGCCGCCGGTCTCGCCGGGCAGCCCGAGGTCCGGCGCCGTGCCGAACCCGAACCGACGCAGGTAGTCGTGGTAGACGTCCTTGTCCAGCGTCTCGGCGGCCAGGACGGTACCGACGTTGCTCGACTTCGCCACGACGCCGGCCAGCGTCATCTGGTCCTCGCCGTGACTGTAGTAGTCGTGGATGGTCTCGCCGCCGCGCCTGATGCTGTCGGGCACCGAGAAGACGGTGGTGTGGTCGGCCAGCCCCTGGTCGACCACGGCCGACATCGTGATCGGCTTGAACACCGAGCCCGGCTCGTAGGCGTCCTCGACGGCGGCACTGCCGCGGTCGGCGGCCTCGGTCTTGCTCGGGTCGCTGGGGTCGAACGCCGGCGTGGCGGCCAGCGCGACGATCTCCTGCGTGTCGACGTCCATGACGACGGCGACGCCGTCGGCCGCGCCGGCGTTGGCGACCGCCTCGGCCAGCACCTGCTCGGTGTTCCACTGCACGTCACCGTCGAGCGTCAGCCGCAGCCCGGTGCCGGCGACCGGCTGGGTCACGTGGTTCGCCGAACTGTTCGGGATGCGGATGCCGCCGGGGCTGAACTGGTAGGTCGCCTCGCCGTCGACGCCGGCCAGCGTCTCGTCCATGGCCTGCTCGAGGCCGGTGAGGCCCAGGCCGTCGGCACCGAGGAACCCGACGACGTTGCCGGCGACGATGCCGGCCGGGTAGTCGCGGGCGGGAGCGGGTGCCGCGGTGAGCCCGGCCAGGCCGAGCGCCCGGACCTGCCGCCACACCGATCCCGGCACCCCTCGCCCGATGACGACGTAGCGGTCCGTGCCGGTGAGGTCGCGCTGCAGCGCGGCGGCGTCGGTGCCGAGGATGCCCTCGAGCTGCAGCGCGTACGCGGCCGGGTTGGTCACCTGAGTCTGGTCGACCTCGACCGTGTAGGCCTCGACGGTGCTGGCCAAAGGTTCACCGTCGCGGTCGATGATGACGCCGCGGTCGGCCCGCACCGCCACCGTCTTCAGCCCGATGCGATCGGCGACGGAGGCATACGTGGACGCGTCGATGCCCTGCAACTGGATCAGCCGGCCGCCGAACAGCGACAGGACCACGCAGACGCCGATCAGCGAGACCCGAAGCCGTTTGCGCGGGTCGGCCAGCCGGACGGTGCGCGGCTGCTTCGGCGGCCTCGGTGACCTCGGCCGCTTCGGCGGCTTCGGCGGCCGCGGCGCGCGGGACGACTTGGGCGTGCGGACGGCGCGAGCCGGCTTGCCACCGCGGGACGACGCGCCGGACGGGCGGCCCCGGGTCGCCGAGCCGACGGCGCCGGCCCGCACCTCCATCCGGCGACCGGCGCGGGCGGGACCGTCGGCGCGGCCGCCGGGGGACGCCGTCGGTGCGCTGCGCCAGGCGGCGTCGAGCTCGCTCTTCGGCGCGCCCTGACGGGGGCGCGCGGTGGCGCCGCGCCGCGACGCCGCGCCCTTCGCGGCCGCGGCGGACCTGCGGGCCGGCTTCGCGGCGGCCGTCTTGCCGACCGGCTTCGCGGCGCTCGTCTTGCGGACCGGCTTCGCGGCGGCCGTCTTGCGGACCGGCTTCGCGGCAGCCGTCTTGCGAGCCGGCTTGCCCGTGCTCTTGGCGGACGCCTTCGGGGCGGCCTTGGGCGCCGGCCGCGCGGCACGGCCCGCCGCCGAGCCCCGTCCAGCACCTGCCGCCGTTCCCCGCCCCGCCGTGCCACGGCCGGTCCCGGCCGTGCCGCCGCCGTCCCGGCCCTTCGGCGGCATCAGCCGGCACCACCGGCGTCGCCGGACGAGGAGCGCGGCAGCTCCAGGAACGTGGGCGGCTCCTCGGACGCGACCATGCCCATCCGGACCGCTTGGTCGGCCAGCGCGTCGGGCGCGCTGCGGGCGGCGACACGGTCGGCGAGCTCGGTCTGCCGGTCGCGCAGCTCGTCCGTGGTCGACTGCAGCTCGCCCAGTTCGAAGGCACCCTGCTGCAGCGCGGTGTTGAGGACCAGCAGCCCGATCAACCCGATGCCGAGCACCAGCAGCACCAGCACGACGAACGGAGCGCGCGGGGCACGGGAGGCGCGGGCCTGCACGCTGCGCAGCGCGGGCCGGCGCGGCGCGGCGACGGGTGCGTAGGCGCGTTCCGCGGCGCTCATGCGACCTCCCTGATCCGCTCGACGGCACGCAGCCGGGCCGACTGCGCGCGCGGGTTGGCGGCGATCTCGTCGCTGGTGGGCGGCTCGGACCGGGTCAGCAGCCGCAGCTCGGGCCGGTGCTCCGGCAGCTCGACCGGCAACCCGGGCGGCGCCGTGCTCGTCGAGCGCGCCGCGAAGAGCTGCTTGACGATGCGGTCCTCCAGCGAGTGGTACGAGAGCACGACGATGCGCCCGCCCAGCGCGAGCGCGTCGATGGCGGCCGGGAGTGCCCGCTCGAGCACCTCCAGCTCGCCGTTGACCTCGATGCGCAGCGCCTGGAACGTGCGCTTGGCCGGGTTGCCGCCGGTGCGCCGCGCCGGCGCCGGGATGGTGTCGCGGATCAGCTCGACCAGCCGGGCGCTGGTGTCGAACGGCGCCCGCTTGCGCTCCCGCACGACCGCCGCCGCGATGCGCGACGCGAACCGCTCCTCGCCGTAGCGGCGCAGGATGCGGGCGAGGTCGGCCGCGGCGTAGGTGTTGAGCACCTCGGCCGCGGTGATGCCGGTGGACTGATCCATCCGCATGTCCAGCGGCGCGTCCCGTGCGTAGGCGAAGCCGCGCCCGGCCTCGTCCAGCTGGAGGGACGAGACCCCCAGGTCGAACAGGACGCCATGCACGCGCCGGATGCCGAGGCCCGCCAAGACGTCGGCGATCCGGTCGTAGACCGCGTGGACGCCGGTGAACCGGTCGCCGAACGGCGCCAGCCGCTCGGTGGCCCGGGCCAGCGCCTCGCGGTCGCGGTCGAGGCCCACCAGGTGGGCCGTGGAGCTGCGGCGCAACAGGGCCTCGGCGTGCCCGCCGAGACCCAGCGTGGCATCGACGACCACACGCCGTCCTGCCTCGGACGGCGCGGACGCCGGCTCCAGAGCCGGAGCCAGGAGCTCGACGACGCGGTCGAGCAGCACCGGGACGTGCGCCCCCTGCTCAGTCATCGACACCCCCGCGTCTCTCGTCGTTGCTTCACAGTGCTGTTGCCATCGCGGCTCGTACGACCAGGTCCCCGCCCGCTCGGGCTTGCTTGCCAGCTCTGGTCTCTTGCCACCGGGGAAGGTGCGTCAAGTGACTGAGCGGCCGGAGACCTCGTCGTGCGTTCCACGCGACGGCGGTCAGAAGATGCCGGGCAGCACCTCCTCGGAGATGTCGGCGAACATCGGTTCCTTCTCCGCCTGATACGTCTCCCAGGCCTGCTCGGACCAGATCTCCACCCGCGTCATCGCCCCGACGACGGTGCATTCGCGCTCCAGGGCCGCGTACGTACGCAGTCCCGGCGGGATGGTGATGCGGCCCTGCTTGTCCGGAACCTCGTCGCTGGCCCCCGCGGCCAGCATCCGGGCGAAGTCACGCGTGCCCTTGTGCGTGATGGGGGCGGCGCGCAACTGCTCGGTGAACCGGAGGAACTCGGCCCGCGGCCACACGTAGAGACAGCGCTCCTGCCCTCGTGTGATCACGACGCCCTCCGCCAGTTCGTCCCGGAACTTCGCCGGAAGGATGAGCCGCCCTTTGTCGTCCAGCCGGGGCGTGTGGGTGCCGAGGAACACGGCCCACCTCCCCGCTGTCCGCCGTGACCGTCACCGGAACTTCCGCTGATCGCCACCCCGGACCACTCTTCCTCCACTGCCCGCCACTCTACTCCACTCTCCCCCACTTGCAACCACATTCGGCCCCATCGCGCCCCACCACGCCCCACGAGGGGCCTGGCCGGACGGCGGCGACGTGGCGGGGCGGACGGACCCACCGGGCCGGCGTCCGCCCTGGTAGAAGCGCCATGGACGGGACCGTCGGACGGCGCCGGCGAAGGGGTGGAGCGCGGTGGGAGGCGAGGTGGAGCGGCTGTGGGGCGCAGGCGGCTCGCCGGGCCGCGACGGCCGAACGGCTCGCGCGTCACCCCAGCTCAGCGCGGCGGGGCCGCCGGCGGGACGCGGTGGTGGAGGGAAGTGGGGAACGCCCGGCCGGGCGCGGGTGGAGGAGGGCGGTGCGGCCCGGCGGCGACTCGCCACGGCCGCGCCCCGATTCCAAGATCGAGGGCGCCGCGACACACCGTCCCACCAGGCCAGGCGAACATCGAATGTCCGCTTCGGATGGATGCGCGTGCATAGCGAGTGGACATAGGCTCTGCGGGTAAGCGAAAGCCGGGGCCGATCGGAACCTGCAGGGTGGGTCGAACGTCGCACACTGCGAGACTTGAAAGCGGAATTCCGCGATCGGCCGAGGCACGTCACGCCGACGAGGTCGGGGATCGAAGGAGGAAACGTGCCTGAGCCGTTCAACCCGGGCCGTCATCAACAGCAGGGATCCAGCGAGCTCGTACCCGAGCTGGCGCTGAGCGATCTCGCCGACACCGCGGCGCGCATCCAGACGGCCATCGGCTCGGTGGTCGAGGGGAAGCCCGAGGTCATCAAGCTGGCCCTGACCGTGTTGCTGGCCGAGGGGCACATCCTCATCGAGGACGTCCCCGGTGTCGGCAAGACCATGCTGGCCAAGTCGGTCGCCCGCGCCATCGACTGCTCGGTGCGCCGCATCCAGTTCACGCCCGATCTCATGCCCAGCGACGTCACCGGCGTCTCGGTGTTCAACCAGGAGACCCGCGAGTTCGAGTTCAAGCCGGGCGGCGTGTTCGCGAACATCGTCGTCGGCGACGAGATCAACCGCGCTTCGCCGAAGACGCAGTCGGCGCTGCTGGAGTGCATGGAGGAGCGGCAGGTCACCGTCGACGGCACGACGTACCAGCTCGAGGCGCCGTTCATGGTGGTCGCCACGCAGAACCCCATCGAGATGGAGGGCACCTACCCCCTCCCCGAGGCGCAGCGCGACCGCTTCATGATGCGGCTGTCCATGGGCTACCCGTCGCAGCAGGCCGAGATCGAGATGATCGACACCCACGGCTCCACCAGCGCGCTCGACCCGCTCGAGCCGGTCACCGACGCCGCGCACGTGCACAAGCTGGTCCGCCTCGTCCGCGGTGTGTACGTCGCCGACCCGATCAAGGAGTACGCGGTCGCGCTCACCAGCGCCACCCGCACGTCTCCCGACCTCCGGCTGGGGGCGTCGCCGCGGGCGACGCTGCACCTCATCCGGGCGGCGAAGGCGTGGGCGGGCCTGGAGGGCCGCGAGTACGTCCTGCCCGACGACATCCAGGCTCTGGCCGCGCCGGTGCTAGGCCACCGCCTGCTGCCCACGGCCGAGGCGCAGATCGGCCGGCGCGACGCCGCGAGCATCGTCACCGATCTCGTCCAGCGCGTCCCGCAGCCCGAACCGGCCCGGTAGGGCCTCATGAACGACGCACTGTCCGGTCTCACCCGCCGCGGCTGGGCCTTCCTGGCCGTCGGCGGCGGCGCCATCCTGGCCGCCGTCCTGGCCGGGCAGCGCGACGTGCTCCGGGCCGGCATCCTGCTGGTCGTCATCCCGGCCATCAGCCTGATGGTGGCGCTGCGCAGCCGGGTGCGGCTGGCGGCGTCGCGGTCCATCGAGCCGCCACGGGTCTCGGTGGGCGAGCGGGCGACGGTGCACCTGCAGCTGGCCAACTCCGCGCGCATCCCGACCGGTGTGCTGCTGGTCGAGGACAGCATCCCGTTCACGCTCGGCGCCCGGCCGCGGTTCGTCCTCGACCACGTGTGGTCGCGGTTCCGGCGCGACGTCACCTACGCCATCGACCCGGTGGTGCGCGGACGCTACAAGGTGGGCCCGCTGACGGTGCGGGTCACCGACCCGTTCGGCATGGTCGAGCTGCGGCGCGCGTTCAGCGACGTCGGCACGCTCATCGTCACGCCGACGGTGCACCAGCTGCCGCCGGTCCGGCTGGTCGGCGAGTGGAGCGGCAGCGGCGAGAGCCGGCCGCGGGCCATCGCGGCCGCCGGCGAGGAGGACGCCACGATCCGCGCCTACCGCACCGGCGACGACATGCGCCGCGTGCACTGGCGGGCCACCGCCCACCACGGCGAGCTGATGGTTCGCCGCGAGGAGCAGCCCTGGCAGAGCCGGGCCACGATCCTGCTCGACACCCGCACGTCCGGGCACACCGGCGAGGGCATCGACTCCTCGCTGGAGTGGAGCGTCACGGCGGCGGCGTCCATCGGGGTGCACCTGTCCGAGCGCGGTTACGCCGTCCGGCTGGCCACCGACCACGGCAGCGCCGTCTCCACCAACTGGCACGACCCCGCCAGCGGCCCCGGCGACGCCAAGGTGTCGCTGCTCGACGCGCTCGCCGTCGTCCAGCCGCAGCGCGACGCGTCCGTCGGCCGCTGGCCCGACCTCCTCAGCGGCGCCGAGGCCGCCACCGGCCTCCTGGTCGGCGTGTTCGGCCGGCTCACCGAGCAGGAGGCCCGCCTCGTCGCCGGCCTGCGGCAGGGCTCCACGGCCGCGCTGGCCGTCGTCCTCGACGTCATGTCATGGACGTCGATGGGCGAGAACAACCGTGAGCGGGTACGGCTCACCGCCGGCGTCCAGGTGCTGCGCAGCGCCGGCTGGAACGTCATCGTCGCCAAGCGGGGTGAGCACCTCGCCACGCTGTGGGAGCGGCTCGGGCTGCAGCGACCGGCCGTGTCGGCTCCCACGCCGGCCGGCGCCACGAGCGGACAAGAGGCGGGTTGATGTCGTCGCTGAGTGCACAGGGCCGGTTGACCATCGTCGCGGCGGTGGCGGCCTGGTTGTCGGTGCTGCCGCTGTTCGCCATCACGCAGACCGACGACTGGATCGTGCCGGCCGCCATCGTCATCGCGCTGGTCGCCGGCGGCGGTTACGTGCTGCGCAAGCTCGGCGTGCCGGCGCTGCTGGTGCCGATCGCGCAGCTGGCGGTCGTCGTGCTGTGGCTGGGCGTGCTGGTGGCCAACGACGTCGCGCTGCTCGGGTTCATCCCGACCACCGACTGGGCCACCCGGCTCGTCGACGTGTTCCGCGAAGGCCTCGACGTCACCTCCACGTACATCGCCCCCATCCCGGTGCCGCGCGGCGTCCTCATGCTGGTCGTCGGCGGCGCCGGCGTGGTGGCCGTCCTGGTCGACACCCTCGTCGTCTGGCTGCGCCGGGTCCCGCTGGCCGGTGTGCCGCTGGCCGCCTGCTACGGCGTCGCGGCCGCGGTCATGAGCATCGGCCTGGACTGGTGGTGGTTCCTGCCGCCGGCGGCCGGTTTCCTGGCGCTGCTGGTCTCCGAGGGACGGACCCGGGTGGCCGCCTGGGGACGCTCGGCCAGTCCGTCGGCGCGGCGCAGCGGCATCCCCGAAACCGACTCACTGGCGCGCAACGGCCGGCGGGTCGGCGCGGTGGCGCTGGCGGTGGCGGTCGCCGTCCCGGGCCTGGCGCCGGTGCTCACCGAGGGCGTGCTGGGTCCGGGCCGAGGCGGGGGCGGGGGTGGCGGGCAGACCATCCGCACCGACAACCCGATCATCGACCTGCAGCGCAACCTGCAGCGCGACCAGAACGTCGAGGTGCTGCGGTACACCTCCTCCACCGAGGAGCCCTCCTACATCCGCATCGTCACCCTCGACGTGTTCGACGGCGAGGAGTGGAAGACGTCCGACCGGCCCGTGCCCGACTCCGTCGACTCCGGGCTGCCTTACCCGCAGGGCCTCGTCCAGGCCGACTGGCCGGTCGCCGATTACGACATCAGCGTCACCGACGACTTCAGCTCGAGCTGGCTGCCGCTCCCCTACCCGGCGCAGACGGTCAACATCGAGGGCGACTGGCGCTATCACGCGCCCACCCTGGACGTCGTGGCCGACGGCGACGACGTCCGTGCCCGCAGGTACACCGTCCAGAGCCTGGTCGTCGAGCCGACCGTCGAGGCGCTGCGCAACGCCGGCCCGCCCAGCGACGACGTCGACGCCATGCTGGAGCTGCCCGACAACCTCCCTGACATGGTCACCGACCTCGCCGACTCGGTCACCCGGAACGCCCCTGACGACTTCAGCAAGGCCGCCGCGCTGCAGCAGTGGTTCCGCGGCCCGAGCGGCGGCTTCACCTACGACATCACGGCGACGTCCGGCCACAAGGCCGACGCGCTCGTCGAGTTCCTGACCGACCGGACCGGCTACTGCGAGCAGTTCGCCGCCACCATGGCCATCATGGCCCGCTACCTGGGCATCCCGGCGCGGGTCGCGGTCGGTTTCACCGGTGGCGACTACCAGGGCAACGGGACGTACCTCGTCCGCTCGCACGACTCCCACGCCTGGCCGGAGCTGTACTTCGAGGGGTCCGGCTGGGTCCGGTTCGAGCCCACCCCGGCCGCGATCACCGGCATCGCGCCCGACTGGACGCTCGTGCCGAGCCAGAACGCGCCGGTGCCCGACCCCAACGATCCGTCCGCCCCGACGCCGCAGCCGACCAGCACCGCCCCGTCCATTCCGCGCGACGATCAGCTCGGCGGCGGCGCCACGTCCGGCGGCCAGGAGCCTCCGTCGCGGTGGCCGCTGATCGTGCTCGGGGCGCTGGCGCTGGCGGCGTTCTTCGCGACGCCGTCGGTGGCCGCCCGCATCGGCCGCGAGCGGCGCTGGCGCCGGGCCGGCGACGACCCGGGCGCCCTGGCCGAGGCCGCCTGGGCCGACCTGCGCGAGTCCGCCCGCGACGCCGGCCGTCCCTGGAACCCCGCGGCCACCCCGCGGGTCACCGGCCGCCGCCTCGCTACCGCCTCCTCCCTCGACGACGACGAGCGGCAACTCCTCGACCACCTCGTCGGCGCCGTCGAACGCGCCCGCTACGCCCGCCAGGCCCCGCCCGTCGAGGCCCTGCGTGAAGACACCGACATGGTGCGCCGCTCCATCGCCCGCTCGGCCTCGCTGGGCCGGCGCATCCAGGCGTTCCTGCTGCCGACCCGCTACCGCGACAGCGCGGTCGAGGCCAACCGCCGCCTGGTCGACGGCTTCGACTGGATCGACGCCACAGGTGAGCGCATGCGCTCGTCCGTCGCCTCGGCCACCCTCCGGCGGCGGCTCCCGGCAACCCGCCCACCCGCCGAGTAGGCCGCCTTCCGGCGCGACGATCGGTCCGCGGCTGTCGCGCCGGAAGCAGGGCTCACCAGGTCGGTGACGCGGCGGCGGGCCTCGCCGGGCGCCGGCGTCCGGCCTGACGGAGGCGGCGTCCGGCGTGATAGGTGGCGGACCATCGGACACGAGCGCCGTTCAGGCGACCACGCCGGCGGCACCAGGGCATGACGCGGCAGAACGGGCAGCCGACGGCGATGGTGTCGGCGCCGAGTGCTTCGGTGGTGCGGGTGGTGTTGATGCGGGTGCCGATGCGTTCTTCCATCCACAGTGGCCGGGACCGGCGAAGCGTCGGCCGGGGTGCACGGATCTTCGCCGCGCAGGCCGGCACGACACCACCTGGGCTGGGCCCCGCGGCCCCGCCACAAGCACCGACTCCCCCGCGCCGCCGCACCTGACGCCTTCACGGCGCCGCCCCGACGCACGCCGTCCGGCAGTCGCGACGTCACGCGACCGCGGCTAGTCGCCCCCAGAAACGCGAAAGCGCCGCCCGCAGGCGACGCTGACCGCGTGGACCGTTGACGCTACTGCCCGTAGCCCCGCTCGCGCCGGTTGCGCCAGCGCTGCTCCATGCGCTCCATGAACGAGCCGCTGTTGCGCGGTCCCTTGGGACGACGCTGCCGACGGGGCGACCCCGGGCTGATGTCGGGGACCTCACCACTGCCACCACCCGCGGCAGCTGCGGCCGCGGCGTCGGTGGGCGGGACGCGCCGCCATGAGGTGACGGCGTAGAAGGCAGAACCGAGCATGACGACGAAGCCGGCGACGCCGAGCGGGATCACCTGGGTGACCGCGCCCGTCATGAGCAACACGACACCGACAACGAAGACCAGACCGGCGAGAACCGCACGCCGCCGGTACCGCCGCCGAAGATCCGCGCCACGCATGGCAGTGGCGAACTTCGGATCCTCAGCGAGGAGCGCCTGCTCCATCTGCTCGAGCAGCCGCTGCTCATGATCGGAGAGTGGCACCGTTCCCCTCCAATGAACACGGATATCTTTGGGCACCTGCTGTAAGGACCAGCATATGCGGCCGACGCCACCGAAGAAAGCCAGGCGTTCGACCGAAGCCGATGGATGTCGCAGTACCCGCCGGCGGGCCGATCATACGTCCGCCCCCGCGGGCCTTCCGGCGAGCACGTGAAGGGCCGCGGCCACTGCCCGGAATGCGGGATGGGCCACGACAGCGGCCTCCAGTTCGGCGAGTGCGGCAACCTCGGCGGGGTCGTCGACGACGCTGCCCGCGACGAGGTCGGTGAGCACCCGGACGCCGTGCACCTCGTCGACCCGCAGGCCGGCGTCCGCGAGCAGCGCCCGGACACCGTCCTCGTCGAACCGGCGCGGCAGCGGGTCGGAGTCGCCCCAGCGGCCGTCCGGGTCGTCGAGCAGCCGCCGCGCGTCGGCGAAGTGCCCGGCCAGCGCCTTGGCGAGCACGGCGGCGAACCGTTGAGCGACGACGACGCTGGCGAGGCCGCCGGGGCGCAGCGCCCCGGCGATCGCCGTCACCGCGCCGGACAGGTCGTCGACCACCTCGAGGACGCCGTGACAGACCACGACGTCGACGCCGTCCGGTCCGACGACGCCGGCCAGTCCGGCGGCGTCGCCCTGGACTCCGGTGACCTGGTCGCCGACGCCCGCCTCGGCCGCCCGGCGGGCCAGCGCGGCGAGCGCGTTCGGGCTCGGGTCGACGACGGTGACGCGGTGCCCGATGCGGGCCAGCGGCACGGCGAACACGCCGCTCCCGCCGCCGAGGTCGACGATGTCGAGCTCGCGGCGGCCGGTGGACGTCCCCAGCGCGGCCAGCGCGTCGTACAGCTGCGCCCAGATGGCCTCGGTGCGCGGGTTGCGGCGCAGACGCTCGTTCATCGGGTCACGCGTCGCTCGACCGGGCCCAGATGTTGAGGCCCGCCTCGACGGCGTGCTTGTCGATCTCGGCCAGTTCGTCGTCGGTGAGGTCGAGCCGGTCGAGCGCGCCCAGGCTGTCGTCGAGCTGGCCCACCGTGCGGGCGCCGATCAGCACCGACGTCACCCGCTCGTCGCGCAGCGCCCACGACAGCGCCAGCTGCGCGAGCGTCTGCCCCCGCGACTCGGCGATGCCGGCCAGCGCGTTGAGCCGGTCGACGACGTCCTGCGTGACCAGGGACGGCGAGAACGACCCGCCGCGGGCCGCGCGGGAACCGTCGGGCACACCACCGAGGTACTTGTTCGTCAGCAGGCCCTGCGCCAGCGGCGAGAACGCGATGATGCCGAGGCCCTCGTCGGCGCACGCCTCGGTCAAGCCGGCCTCGATCCACCGGTTGAACATCGAGTAGGACGGCTGGTGGATCGCCAGCGGCGTGCCCAGCTCGCGCATGATGGCGACCGCCTCGCGGGTTCGCTCGGGCGAGTACGACGAGATGCCCGCGTACAGCGCCCGGCCGGACCGGACCGCGGTGTCGAGGGCGCCCATGGTCTCCTCGAGCGGCGTGTCGGGGTCGAACCGGTGCGAGTAGAAGATGTCGACGTAGTCCATCTGGAGACGCGACAGTGACTGATCCAAGCTGGCCAGCAGGTACTTGCGCGAGCCCCACTCGCCGTACGGGCCGGGCCACATGTCGTAGCCGGCCTTCGTCGAGATGATCAGCTCGTCGCGGTACGGACGGAAGTCCTCGGCGAAGATGCGGCCGAAGTTCTTCTCCGCCGAGCCGGGTGGCGGGCCGTAGTTGTTGGCGAGGTCGAAGTGGGTGACGCCGCGGTCGAACGCGGTGCGCAGGATGGCCCGTTGCGTGGCCAGCGGCGACTCGTCGCCGAAGTTCTGCCACAGTCCCAGCGAGATGGCCGGCAGCTTCAGTCCGGTGCGGCCGCTGCGGCGGTACGGGGTGTCGATGTAGCGCGCTTCGTCGGCTCGGTACGGCGCGCCTACATGGAGGTTTCTTGTCGGACGGTCAGCCATGCTGCGAACCTATCGTCCATGCCCCCGCACCGTGGCAGCGACCGCCCCCGTCCCGAACGCTTCGCCGGACTCCATCACGTCGACTCCGGCACCGCCGAGCTGGCCGAGAACCGCTCCGACCCCGGCGGCTGGTCCATCCGCCTCAACGGACTGGCCAGTTCGTACGTCCACGTGGACGACCCGACACGGCTGGACTTCGAGTACATGCAGTGGACCGGTCACGTCCTCGACGTCGTCGCGCCGCCGCGGTCGCCGCTGTCCGTCGTCCACCTGGGCGGGGCCGGCTGCACGCTGGCGCTGTACGTGGCGGCGACGCGGCCGGGGTCACCGCAGACGGTGTTCGAGATCGACGCCGTCCTGGTCCGGCTGATGCGCCAGGCGTTCGGGCTGCGCGCCGTACGCGGGCTGCGACTGAAGACGATGGACGGGTTGGAGGGGCTGCGCTCACTGCCGGACGCCTACTCCACGGTCGTCATCCGCGACGCCTTCGACGGCGCGGAGGTGCCGCGGCATCTGACCGACGTCGCGTTCTACCGCGAGGCGGCACGGGTGCTCACCGACGGCGGCGTCTACATCGGGAACGTCGCCGACACCGCGCAGGTACGCGAGGCGCGGATCGACGCGGCGACGGCGCTCGAGGTGTTCGCGAACGTCGCGATGATCGCCGAGCCGGGCCAGCTGCGAGGCCGCCGCTACGGCAACGTCCTGCTGGTCGCCTCGCAGGCGCCGCTGCCGGACGACGGACTGGTCCGCAAGCTCGCCGGCGGCGCCGTCCGCGCCCGCTACGTCGAGCCGTCCCGGGTCCGGGAGCTCGTCGCGGGCGTCAAGCCACGGCTGTCGCCCTCGTAGCCGGTCAGGACGCCGTCGGGGCGTCGTCAGGAGCGGGCCGGGGCGCCGCGGGCGCACCCGTCCCGAGCATCAGCGCGCTCGCCGGGTCACCGACGCCTGCCCGCCCCGGCTCGGCCATGCTCGCGATCACCGCCGCCATGGCGCACGACGTCGTCCACGCACAGGAGTTCTCCGGCGGCGCCTCCCCCGCTGCGGCCCGCCAACCGACAATCCGGTGAGTCTTGACAACTTTTCTTTTCGGTGTGAGATTGGAGTCACCCGCGCACACGACGCTTCGAAAGGACCAGGACCATGACCGCGATCGCCGCCTCCCCCGCCGTCACCGCCACGACCGCCGCTCGATGCACGTCGCACCGGCTGCTCGCCGCCGGGGTCGTCGCCGGCCCGCTGTACGTCGCGACCGTCGTCGCGCAGTACTTCCTCCGCGACGGCTACGACCCGACGCGGCACGCGGCGAGCGTGCTGGCCAACGGCGACCTCGGCTGGCTGCAGACCACGAACTTCCTGCTGGCGGGCGTGCTGACGGTGCTGGCCGCGGCCGGGCTGCGCCGTACCGGGCTGGCCGGCACGTGGGCGCCCCGGCTGGTCGGCGTCTTCGGGCTGTCGCTGCTGGCCGCGGCCGTCTTCGTCGCCGACCCGGTCGAGGGCTTCCCGCCCGGGACCCCGGCGTCGGCCGCCGAGACGATGAGCTGGCACGGGCTCGGGCACCTGGCCGCCGGCGCCGTCGGCTTCACCTGCCTCACGGTCGCGTGCTTCGCCCTGGGCCGCCGGTTGCGCCGGGCCGGCCACCGCGGCGCCGGCGCCTACGCCGTCGCCAGCGGGTCGCTGATCCTGGCCGGGTTCCTCGCGATCTCGTCCAGCGCCGGCGCGACCTGGGGCGTGCTCGCTTTCAGCGCCGGCATCGTGGCCGGCTGGACGTGGCTGGCCGTCACCTGCGCCCGGCTCGCCCGCTGAGCCAGGACGACGACGGCGGCCGCGGGGATTCGTCCCCGCGGCCGCCGTCGTCGTGTGCGTGCGTCAGCTGCAGCCGCTGGTGGAGCCGCAGCCCTCGCAGACGTAGCAGCTGCCGGCCGGGCGCATCTTCGTGCCGCAGGTGAAGCAGAGCGGCGCGTCGGTGCTGGTGCCCTGGATGACCTCGAGCAGCTCGGCGGACGTGTGCGCCTGGACCGGGGCCGGACGGGCGGACGCGACCTCGGCGACCGGAGCCGGCTGGGCCGGGGCGGCCTCGGCCTTCACCGGGGCCGACTGCCGGAAGGTGTCGACCTCGACCTCGACGTCGGAGGAGTCGGGGGTGTACTCCCCCGTGTCGAGCTGGCGGGCCCGCTCCGTCGCCGTGTAGATGCCGAGCGCGGCGCGCGACTCGAACGGCAGGTGGTCGAGCGCGAGCCGGCGGAAGATGTAGTCGACCACGCTCTGCGCCATGCGCACGTCCGGGTCGTCGGTCATGCCCGACGGCTCGAACCGCATGTTGGTGAACTTCTCGACGTACGTCTCCAACGGCACGCCGTACTGCAGCGCGATGGAGATGGCGATCGAGAACGCGTCCATGATGCCGGCCAGGGTGGAACCCTGCTTGCCCAGCTTCAGGAAGACCTCGCCGAGGCCGTCGTCGGGGTACGAGCCGGCCGTCATGTAGCCCTCGGCACCGCCGACGGTGAACGACGTGGTGCTGCTCGGGCGGGTCTTCGGCAGCCGCTGGCGGGTCGGCCGGTACTCGACCACGACCTCGCTGCCGGCCTTCTCCTTCACGGCGGGCTTCGCCTTGGCGTCGGACAGCGGCTGGCCGACCTTGCAGTTGTCGCGGTAGACGGCGAGCGCCTTGAGGCCGAGCTTCCAGCCCTGCAGGTAGATCTCCTCGATCTCCTCGACGGTCGCCGACTCGGGCATGTTGACCGTCTTGGAGATGGCGCCGGACAGGAACGCCTGGACGGCGGCCATCATGCGCACGTGGCCCATCGGCTCGATGGCCCGCGGCTGACCGGCGGCGCAGTCGAACACCTCGTAGTGCTCCGGCTTGAGGCCGGGCGCGTCCACGACGTTGCCGTGCTCGGCGATGTACTCGACGATCGCCTCGATGGTCTCGTCGGCGTAACCGAGCTTCTTCAGCGCCTTCGGGACCGTCAGGTTGACGATCTGCATGGAGCCGCCGCCGACCAGCTTCTTGAACTTGACCAGCGAGAAGTCGGGCTCGATGCCGGTGGTGTCGCAGTCCATCATGAAGCCGATGGTGCCGGTGGGCGCGAGCAGCGAGGCCTGCGCGTTGCGCCAGCCGTTCTTCTCGCCGGTCTTGTTGCCCTCGGCCCACACCTTGGTGGCCAGGCTGCGGACGTCGGCGTCGAGCGACGACACCGAGCGGAGGTCGTCGTTGGCGGCGGCGTGCTTGCGCATGACCCGGGCGTGCGCCTCGGCGTTGCGGGCGAAGCCCTCGTACGGGCCGACGACGCCGGCCAGCTCGGCGGAGCGCTTGTAGGCGGCGCCGGTCATCAGCGAGGTGATGGCGGCGGCCAGCGCCCGGCCGCCCTCGGAGTCGTAGGCCAGGCCGGACGCCATGAGCAGCGCGCCCAGGTTCGCGTAGCCGATGCCGAGCTGACGGTAGGCCCGGGTGGTCTCGGTGATCGACTCGGTCGGGAAGTCGGCGAACGTGATGGAGATGTCCATCGCCGTGATGATCAGCTCGACGGCCTTGGCGAACGTGGCGCCGTCGAAGCTCCCGTCAGGCTGCAGGAACTTCATCAGGTTGAGGCTGGCGAGGTTGCAGCTGGAGTTGTCGAGGCTCATGTACTCCGAGCACGGGTTGGACGCGGTGATGCGGCCGGTCTCGGGGTTGGTGTGCCAGTCGTTGATGGTGCCGTCGTACTGGATGCCGGGGTCGGCACACTCCCACGCCGCCTGCGCCATGTCGCGGAACAGCTTCTTGGCGTCGACGGTGGAGATGACCTCGCCGGTCATGCGCGCACGCAGGCCGAACTCGCCGCCGTCCTCGACCGCGCGCATGAACTCGTCGTTCACCCGGACGGAGTTGTTGGCGTTCTGATACTGGACGGAGACGATGTCGGAGCCACCGAGGTCCATGTCGAAGCCGGCGTCGCGCAGCGCGCGGATCTTGTCCTCTTCGCGCGCCTTCGTCTGGATGAACTCCTCGACGTCGGGGTGGTCGACGTCGAGCACGACCATCTTGGCCGCGCGCCGGGTGGCGCCGCCGGACTTGATAGTTCCGGCCGAAGCGTCGGCGCCGCGCATGAAGCTCACCGGGCCGGACGCCGTCCCGCCGGAGGACAGCAGCTCCTTGCTGGAGCGGATGCGGGACAGGTTCAGGCCGGCGCCCGAGCCGCCCTTGAAGATCATGCCCTCTTCGCGGTACCAGTTGAGAATCGACTCCATGGAGTCGTCGACGGAGAGGATGAAGCACGCCGACACCTGCTGCGGCGACTTCGTGCCGACGTTGAACCACACCGGCGAGTTGAAGCTGAACACCTGGTGCAGCAGCATCCAGGTGAGTTCCTGCTGGAAGATCTCGGCGTCCTCGGGCGTGGCGAAGTAGCCCTCGTCCTCACCAGTGGTGCGGTACTTCTTCACGACCCGGTCGATGAGCTGGCGCAGGCTCCACTCGCGCACGTCGGTGCCGACGGCGCCGCGGAAGTACTTCGTGGTGACGATCGTCGAGGCGTTCAGCGACCAGGAGTCCGGAAACTCCACGCCCTTCTGCTCGAAGACGGTCTCGCCCGTCTTCCAGTTCTGCTGGACGACGTCGCGGCGCTCCCACGTCACCTCGTCGTACGGGTGCACACCGGCGGTGGTGTAGATGCGCTGGACACTCAGCCCGCGCGCCTTCTTCGACCGTCCGCCCGGTCGGCTCCCCGCGCTGTTGCGGCTCGGCCCGCTCACCGTCTCCGTCATGGACCTTCCTCACTTCCCCCGGCTTGACCCGTGTGTCCGGGCCTGTTCATTCGGTTGTCGTGCTGGACTGCTGGCTCACGGTTCCGCGACGGTCAGGGTGGAGTCCTGCTCCTGCCCCTCGTTCTCGTCGCGGTGACGCTCGGCCCGCTCGCGGTCGGCCCGCAGCGTCGCGATCTCGTTCTCGAAGTCGTCCAGGCTCTCGAAGTCGCGGTACACGCTGGCGAAGCGCAGGTACGCGACCTCGTCCAGCTCGCGCAGCGGGCTCAAGATGGCCAGGCCCACCTCGCGGCTCGGGATCTCCGCGCTCCCCGACGCGCGGAAGTGCTCCTCGACCCGCTGGGCCAGCCTGGCCAGGGAGTCCTCGCTGACACCCCGCCCCTGGCACGCCCGGCGCACCCCGGCGACGACCTTCTCGCGGCTGAACGGCTCGGTGACCCCGGACCGCTTCACCACGGCGAGCGTCAACTGCTCGACGGTCGTGAACCGGCGCTCGCAGCCAAGGCACTGCCTCCGCCGGCGGATCACGGTGCCCTCGTCAGCGGTACGGCTGTCGACCACCCGGCTGTCGGCGTGACGGCAGAACGGACAGTGCATGTGGGGCACCTCCTCGACGCTGGACCTGTGGACGAGATGGGGACAACTTGTGCACTCTCGACCACTACCTGTGGACAGCTTACACCTGTGTAACTACTAGATATAGGGGTACGGTACGTCGGCCGGAGGGGCGTCTGCAACCGACATGGACGTACTCGGCGGAGGGGGTTTCAAAGCCGCAGGTCATGGATGAGTCGATCAAGTCGTTCGGCGCGTCGCGCGGTCCTGTGGTGGGCCTCACGTCGTTGCCGGCCGGATCCCCGGACGCGGCTGGTTTTCGCAGGTCGGGAGCGGTTTTGGGCCGTCCTGGCGGGTCGCCGGGCTGCCGCCGGGCCGGAGGCCTGTGGGTTGTGGATGACGGCGGGGTCGCCGGGTTGTGGACAGAGGGGCGACCACAAGATGTGGGGGTGTCCGTTGGCCGGGTCCCCCGTGGGCCCGGTCTTCGGTACTTCGGGCTCGTCGGTACTTCGGACTCGTCGGCTCTTCCGGCTCGTCGGCTCTTCCGGCTCGTCGGCTCTTCCGGCTCGTCGGCTCTTCGGGTGTTCGGTGGGCCGGGCTCTCGTTGGGTTGGGTCTGCCGCGTTGGCCTGCCCCCTGCTGCTCTCCATGGTCGGGAGCGCGGGAGGCCGCCTCAAGCGGACTCCGTTGGGCGCTTCGCGCGGCGACGACCGCTTGACCCGACCACCCGCGCCCCCGTTCAAGCAGCATCAGGGGCCGGCCCAACCATGGGCCCCGGCTTCCCTGCTCGCTGTGCACCTGGCTCGCTGGCCGCCTCTGGCCATGGGTGGTGTTCCGGCGACCGACTCCGTTGCTGGTCCGGCTCCGCTGGCCGCTGCCGACTTCGCCGGGGTTGGCTACCGACTCCGCCATGCGTTGCCGGCCCGCTGGCCGCTGCCGACTCCACGGACCGACGGCTACCGACTCCGCTCGGCCCACCGTCCGCTGGCCGCTGGCGACCTCGCTGGGGTCGGCGACCGACCCACTACTGGTCCCGGCCCGCTGGCCGCTGCCGACTCCACGGACCGACGGCTACCGACTCCGCTCGGCCCATTGTCCGCTGGCCGCTGGCGACTCCACGGACCGACGACTACCGGCTTCGCCGTGCATTGCCGTCCGCCGGCCACGGCCAACGTCGCCGGTCGACGGGCGCTGCGCGAGCTTGTGCCATGGCCGGCATGCAGGGCCAAGTGATGCCCTGGACCTCGTCGCGATGACCCGTACCAGCGGGCACCCACCGATTCCCCGAGCCGCTTTCATGATCATCCAGGATCCGACACCCTATAGTGCATCGAATCCTGGATGATCATGAAGAACGCCATCGATCAGCGGACTCGGCCGAGAAGAGCGCCAACCGCGAGATTCCAGCGGACCTGAACGCCCGTGCCGCCCTCCCGTCCCCTGCCAGCCGCCCATGAGGCATGAGCCGGTTCGGGTGGGGCGGACAGCGAACACGCCAACGGGACCCGCACGCCCGGACCACGCCCATCCCAGCGCCGGACGGAATCGCGCGAGGCAACGCGACGCGGGTCCAGCGGTCGTCGTCGGCGCTAGCAACGCGACGCGTATCGAGAGGCCATCGTCGGCGCGAGCAACGCGACGCGTATCGAGAGGCCGGAGTCGGCGCGAGCAACGCGACGCGTATCGAGAGGCCGGAGTCGGCGCGAAGCGCCCGAGCGGTCGAGGCGCACGACCGCGACTCGACGACGATCGGTCAGCAGGGGTCGAGAATCAACGGTCGAACCAGTCGAACAGCCGAGGAAAGCCAGCGGTCAGGGCGCACCGACGAGCGTGGGGGCATGGAGGCGATGCCCATCCACCCGCACGGCGCACCGGACCGAGGACCCGGCCAACAGCCGGACCGGGACACGGTCAGAGGCCGGACGGGACCTGGATGAGATCGCCGGGGCGGATGTCGCCCGCCGAGGAGAGGCCGTTCAGCTGGATGATGGCGGCGACCGTCTCGCGCGGGTCGGCCGAGGGGGCGACGTCGGTGGCGAGCTCCCAGAGGGTGTCGCCACCGCGGACCTCGACCGTCGTGGTGGTGGCAGCGGCACCGGCGGGGGCGCCACCGTCCCACGGACGGACGAACGCCAGGGCGCCGGCGACGATGAGCAGCAGCCACGCCAGCCCGACGACGACCCGACCGCGCCGGGTGAGCCGCGAGCCGTGCAGCGACGGCTCGGCCGAACCCACGCACGCGACCGCCGCCGGGCGCCCGGCCGGACGCCGACGCGCGACGTGGCGGCGCGGCGGGGCATCGGTGCGCTCGGGCTCGATGACCACGCGGGTGCGGGTCTCGAACGGCGGGATGTAGGTCGTCGTCGCCATGGTCAGCCTCCGGTCTTGTCGCACATCCGTTCGATAGAACGACTGTACGAATAGTTGTACACGCTGCCACTGACAGAGTCGAGACACGTTCGAACAGATGTTTGATCGTGTCTTGCATTCCGGCTACTGTGACCACATCAATCGACCCTGCGACGCGTTTTCGAACGGATGCTGCGAAAAGCGCCGTCGCATCGACCGCAGTGACATCAACGAGTAGCCGGAGGTGGCGTGGTGGCCAACAACGACGACGAGGAGCGCGGCGAGGCAGCCGTCGCCTCGGTGCACAACTTCCCGGAGACCCACCAGCATCCGGCCGACCTCACGGTGCGGCAGCGCAAGGTGCTCGAGGTCATCCGCGAGTCGGTGGGCCGTCGTGGCTATCCGCCCAGCATGCGCGAGATCGGACAGGCCGCCGGCCTGTCCAGCCCGTCCAGCGTCGCCCACCAGCTGGGCGTGCTCGAGAACAAGGGCTACATCCGCCGCGACCCGCACCGCCCCCGAGCACTCGAGGTCCTGCCGCCCGGCACGGCGCCCGGCGACTTCACCCGCCAGATGATGGACGACGAAGAGAGCAACCTGCCCACGCCGTCGTACGTCCCGATGGTCGGCCGCATCGCCGCAGGTGGGCCGGTGCTGGCCGAGCAGGCGGTCGAGGACGTCTTCCCGCTGCCGCGCGAGCTGGTCGGCGAGGGCACGCTGTTCATGCTCCGCGTCGTCGGCGACTCCATGGTCGACGCCGCCATCTGCGACGGCGACTGGGTGGTCGTCCGTCAGCAGCCGGTGGCCGAGAACGGCGAGATCGTCGCCGCGATGATCGACGGCGAGGCGACGGTGAAGACGTTCAAGAAGCGCGACGGCCACATCTGGCTGTTGCCGCACAACGCCGACTACGAGCCCATCGACGGCGACGACGCCACGGTGCTGGGCCGCGTGGTCGCGGTCATGCGCCGCATCTGAGACGACCGAGCCGGCTCCGGCCGGGGCGTTCAGGCCACCACACGCCCCGGCTGGTGCCCACTCGGCCACGAACAGCTACGACGAGACCGCCAGCCGCTGCAGCGCGCCCGACACGACCGACTTGTCGCTCGTGAACCACATCGGCGGCAGCGACGCCCGCAGGTAGCTCCCGTATCGGGCGGTGACCAGGCGCGGGTCCAGCACGGCCACCACGCCCCGGTCGGTCGACCGGCGGATCAGCCTCCCGGCCCCCTGCGCCAGCAGCAGCGCCGCGTGCGTGGCCGCCACCGACATGAAGCCGTTGCCGCCCGACTTCTCGACCGCGCGCTGCCGCGCCGACGCGAGCGGCTCGTCGGGCCGCGGGAACGGGATGCGGTCGATGACGACCAGCTGGCACGACCCGCCCGGCACGTCGACGCCCTGCCACAACGAGAGCGTCCCGAACAGGCAGGTCTTCTCGTCGGCGGCGAACGTGCGCAGCAGCGTCGCCACCACGTCGTCGCCCTGACACAGGACGGGGAGATCGGGCAGACGCTTGCGCACGGCCTCGGCCGCCTCCTGCGCCGCCCGCCGCGACGAGAACAGCCCGAGCGTCCGCCCGCCGGCCGCCGCCATCAGCTCGACCAGGACGTCGACCGCCTCGGGGCGCAGGCCGTCGCGGCCCGGCGTCGGGAGGTCGCGGGCGACGTAGAGGATGGCCTGCTTGCCGTAGTCGAACGGCGACCCGACGTCGAGCGAACGCCACGCCGGCGCGCCCTCGCCCATCAGCCCGAACGCCCCGGCGGCGGAGTCGAAGGACCCGCCGAGCTCGAGCGTGGCCGACGTGGCCACGACGGTGTTCTGCCCGAACAGCCGCTCGCGCAGCAGCCCGGCCACCGACAGCGGTGCGACCCGCAGCGACCGGCCGCCGCGCTCGCGGTCCTCGACCCACACGACGTCGTGCTCGCTGTTGGCGACCAGCCGCTCGGCCGTGCCGTAGACGTCGTCGATCATGGTCTTCGCGGCCCGCCGGGACGCCTCGACGTCGGCGGCCCGCTCTTCGCGGGCGGATCCGGCGAACCCCGACTGCACCGCCCGCGCCGCGTCGCGCAGCTCGACCAGCGTGGCCAGCAGCGCCTCGGGCACGGAGTCGAGCCGGCCCACCGGCGCGTCGAGCAGCGCCGCCCGCAGGCGCTCGCCCGCCGCGCGCAGTTCTTCGGCGTCGCCGTCGTCGACGTGCACCCGTGAACGCACCGCGGCGCGGTCGATGACCCCCGGCCACAGGTCGGCCGTGGCGACGCCGGTGACGCGCGCGGCCAGCTCGTGCGCCTCGTCGACCACCACGACGTCGTGGTCGGGCAGCACCGGCAGCCCTTCGAGCGCGTCGATGGCCAGCAGCGCGTGGTTGGTGACGACGACGTCGGCGCCGTCGGAGCGGGCGCGGGCCAGCTCGGCGAAGCACTCCTGGCCGTACGGGCAGCGTGCGGCGCCCAGGCACTCGCGCGACGACACCGAGACCTGCGACCACGCGCGGTCGCTGACCCCGGGTTCGAGTTTGTCGCGGTCGCCGGTGCCCCTGGTCGCCGCCTGCTGCTCGGCCCACTCGCGAGCCCGCAGCACCTCGGCGCCCAGCGGCCCGGCGGACAGTTCCTCGACCGGGACCAGCTCGCCCTGGTCGTCGGGCGCGCCGTCGCGGACACGGTGCAGGCAGGCGTAGTTGGCGCGGCCCTTGAGCGTTGCCCACCTGGGCAGCCGGCCCAGCAGCGGCTCGGCCGCCTTGGCCAGCGCCGGGAGGTCGCGGTCGACCAGCTGCGCCTGCAGCGCGAGCGTCGCCGTCGCGACGATGACCGGTCCGTCGGCGGCGTCGGCGTGCAGCAGCGACGGCACCAGGTAGGCCAGCGACTTGCCGGTGCCGGTGCCGGCCTGGACCAGCAGATGCTTGCCGTCGGCGACCGATTCGCCGACCGCCTCGGCCATCTCGACCTGACCAGGGCGTTCGGCACCGCCGACGGCCCCGACGGCCGCCGTCAGCAATTTCTCGACCGTCACATCACCCTGGCTCACCGGCCCGACACTACCCGACCACGCGACCCGGAAAGCGGTTGTCCACAGCCGCGTCTCGACCATGTCCGAGGCGCGTGATGGAATGCCGGAATGACGTATGACGCGGTGCCGCTGATCCCCCGGGACGTCCTGTTCGGCAACCCCGAGCGGTTACTTCCCACGCTGTCGCCCGACGGCTCCCGGCTGGGCTTCGTCGCCCCGGACGAAGGCGTGCTGAACGTCTGGGTCGGGCCCGCCGACGACCCCGCGGCGGCGCGTCCGGTCACCCACGACCGCCACCGCGGCGTGCGCACGTTCATGTTCTGCCACGACGACCGCACGCTGGCGTACCTGCAGGACACCGACGGCGACGAGGACTGGCGCCTCTACGCGCTCGACCTCGAGACCGGCGAGACCACACTGGTCACGCCGCAGGACAAGGTCACCGCGCACATCCTCGAGCACAACCGGTGGCACCCCACGTCCATGCTCGTCGGCCTGAACGCCGACAACCCCGAGCTGCACGACGTCTACCGGCTCGACCTCACCACCCGCGAGCTGACGAAGATCGCCGCCAACCCCGGCTACGCGGGCTGGCTGGTCGACTCCGAGCAGCGCATCCGCGGCGGCGTCGCCATGACGGAGGACGGCGGCGCGGTCGTCTACCGCCGCGGCGACGACGGCACCGACGAGCCGTGGTTCGAGATCGGCCCCGACGACGTCCTCACCACCGATGTCGCCGGGTTCAACCGCGACGGCTCGGCCGCCTTCCTGCTCTCCAGCACCGGCGTCAACGCGGCCAGGCTCATCCGCGTCGACCTCGCGACGGGCGCCGAGACGGTGCTCGCCGAGGACCCCGAGTACGACGTCGCCGGCATCGCCCGCGATCCCGAGACGCTCGAGCCGCAGGCCGTCACGTACATCAAGGAGCGCAAGTCCTGGACCTTCCTCGACCCCGACTTCGGGGCCGAGGTCGAGCGCCTGACGTCGCAGCTGCAGGGCGACGTGGGCATCGCGCGGCCGGTCCGCGACGACCGCACCTGGCTGGTGCACGACCTGCTGTCCGACGGCCCGGTCCGGTACTACCGCTACGACCGCGACTCCGGCGAGCTCACCTTCCTGTTCTCGCACCGTCCTGAGCTGGAGCAGTACGACCTCGCCGAGATGGAGCCGTTCTCCTACACCGCCCGCGACGGCCTGACGGTGCACGGCTATCTGACCTACCCGCGCGGCGTCGACCGTGCGAGCCTGCCGGCGGTGCTCGACGTCCATGGCGGTCCGTGGGCGCGCGACACCTGGGGCTACGACCCCGAGGCGCAGTGGTTCGCCAACCGCGGCTACGTCTGTGTCCAGGTGAACTTCCGCGGCTCGACCGGCTATGGCAAGGCGTTCGGCAACGCCGGCAACAAGGAGTGGGGCCGGGCCATGCACACCGACCTGCTCGACGCCGTCGACCACCTCGTCGGCCAGGGCCTCGTCGACCGCGACCGCGTCGGCATCTACGGCGGCTCGTACGGCGGGTACGCCGCGCTGGCCGGTGCGGCGTTCACGCCCGACGTGTTCCGCTGCGCCGTCGACATCGTCGGGCCGTCGAACCTGCTCACACTGCTCGCGTCGGTGCCGGAGTACTGGAAGCCGCAGATCGCGCTCATGCACAACCGCGTCGGCAACCCCGAGACCGAACGCGACCTGCTGTGGGAGCGCTCGCCGCTGTCGAAGGTCGACCAGATCACCATCCCGGTGCTGGTCGCCCAGGGCAAGAACGACCCCCGGGTGAAGATCGCCGAGGCCGAGCAGATCGTGGCCGCGCTCGAGGAGAAGGGTCTCGACCACGAGTACCTGCTGTTCGAGGACGAGGGCCACGGCCTGGCCCGGCCCGAGAACCGCGAGCGGTTCTACGCCGCCGCCGAGCGTTTCCTCGCCACCCACCTGGGCGGACGCGTACAGGAGTAGCAGATACGGGAGTGGCGCGTGCCCTCACGCGAGCACGCGCCACTCCCCTCTCTTCGGCCCTTGCGACGAATCAGCGAGCGGCGACGGTGTAGGGCTCGAGCGCCGCGGCCAACGACTCGGGCACCCGCGCCCGAACCCGCGTGCCCTCGGCCTCGTGGTCGACCGACAACACCTCGCCGACACTGTGCATGCGCGCCACCAGCTCACCGTGGTCGTACGGCACCAGCGCGTCGACCTCGATCGGCGGCTGGGGCAGCTCGCTCTCGATGAGCGCACGGAGTTTGTCGACGCCGGCGCCCGTGCGGGCGGAGACGGAGACCGCGTGCGGCTCGTTGCGCAGCAGCCGGGCCATCACCATGGGGTCGGCGGCGTCGGACTTGTTGACGGCGACGACCTCGCGCACGCCGCTGGCGCCGATGTCGGCGAGCACCGAGCGCACCGCCGTCAGCTGGCCCTCGGGGTCGGGGTGCGAGCCGTCGACGACATGCACCAGCAGGTCGGCGTCGGCGACCTCCTCGAGCGTCGACCGGAACGACTCGACCAGCTCGTGCGGCAGGTGCCGGACGAACCCGACGGTGTCGGCGAGCGTGAACACCCGGCCCTCGGCCGTCTGCGACCGGCGCACGGTGGGGTCGAGGGTCGCGAACAGCGCGTCCTCGACCAGCACGCCCGCGCCCGTGAGGCGGTTGAGCAGCGACGACTTGCCGGCGTTGGTGTAGCCCACGATCGAGACCGCGGGCACCGCGTTGCGGCGGCGGTCGGCCCGCTTGGTGTCGCGGGCCGTGCGCATGTCGGCGAGCTCGCGACGTAGCTTGGCGACCCGGGTACGGATGCGCCTGCGGTCGGTCTCGAGCTTGGTCTCACCGGGACCGCGGGTGCCGACGCCGCCACCGGCGCCGCCGGCGCGACCACCGGCCTGCCGGGAGAGGCTCGCGCCCCACCCGCGCAGCCGCTGGGAGAGGTACTCGAGCTGGGCCAGCTCGACCTGCGCCTTGCCCTCGCGGCTCTTCGCATGCTGGGCGAAGATGTCGAGGATCAGCATGGTGCGGTCGACGACCTTGATGCCGACCTTGTCCTCGAGGTTGCGCAGCTGCGATGCCGACAGCTCACCGTCGACGATGACGGTGTCGGCACCCTGGGCCTGCACGACCTCGCGCAGCTCCTCGACCTTGCCGGAGCCGATGAAGGTGGCGGGGTCGGGCTTCAGCCGACGCTGGGCGAGCGCCTCGAGCACCTGCGAGCCGGCCGTCTCGGCCAGCGCCGCCAGCTCGGCGAGGGAGTTCTCCGCCTCGATGAACGACCCGCCCGGCCAGACGCCGACGAGCACGACCCGCTCGAGCCGCAGCCGCCGGTACTCGACCTCGGTGACGTCCTCGAGCTCGGTCGACAGGCCCGCCACGCGCCGCAGCGCGTGCCGCTCGTCCAGGTCGTAGTCCCCGGTGGTGTCGCCGTCCAGGAGGTCGAACTCATCGACCTCCGGCACCTCGGCGGAGTCGTCATAGGGGTTGTATGCGTGGCCTGGACTATTGCTCAATTCTCCTGCTTTCGCCGAAAGACGTGTTCAGGAGCGACCATAGCTCGACCCGGTGGACGCCGCCCACCTTAATTTCGCCGCGGCGCGCAACGTGGCCGCTCGTCGTCCGGCCTTGCCCGTGGACTTCTCCTGGGCGCGCCTGGCCACTTCCTGCAGCACGGCTTCGCGCCGCTGCTTCTCCGTTGCACCCATGGCTTCGCCTCCCGTCAGGCGCGCGGCCGGCCCCGTTGCCGCCCCACGCTCACAACGTTAGGCCCGCTCCCCGGCGGTTGCATCGACCGCGAGTCTGACGTCGTGCTCCTTCTACTGAAGGAGACGTCCTCGGGGTTTCCCAGGATGCTGTGATCTGGGTCACATCGCGATCGTCAGAGCTCGACGGTACCCCGCAGGCCCAGCACCGCAGGGCCGGTGAGCAGCAGTTCACCGTCCGGCCGCTCCGTGACGACCAGCCGGCCGCCGGGTACATCGACCAGGTAGCGAGCGCCGACGCCGACGCCGTCGCGCCGCATGGCCGCCCATGCTGCCGCGCAGACGCCGGTGCCGCAGGACCGGGTCTCACCGACGCCGCGCTCCCACACCCGCAGCGCGATGTGCTTGTGCCCCCGGTCGACGACGAACTCGACGTTCGCGGAGTCGGGGAAGACCGACGCTGGCCGCAGGTCCGGCGCGGATGTGAGCGGTCCGGGCGCCTCCAGGTCGTCGACGAACACGACGGCGTGCGGGTTAGGCACCCGGACCGGCGTGGCCTCCCAGGTGTGCCCGCCGATGGCGACGAAGGCCAGCTGACGGGTGGCGGCCGGCTTGGCCCGGCCCATCTCGACGGTGATCTGGCCGTCGGGCTCGGCGTGCACGGTGCGGACCCCGCCGCGGGTCGCCACGGCCAGGACAGGCCCCTCGACCAGGCCGTTCTCCCAGAGGTAGCGGGCCATGACGCGCACGCCGTTGCCGCACATCTCGGCGACGGAGCCGTCGGCGTTGCGGTAGTCCATGAACCACTCGGCGTCGTCGGCCAGCTCGCGGACCTCGTCGGCGGTCTCCGTACGGGTGACGCGGATGACGCCGTCGGCGCCGATGCCGGAGTACCGGTCGGCCAGCCGCCGCACCGTCTGCTCGTCGAGGCGCTCGGCCAGGGCGCCGTCGGCGTCCGGAATGACCACGAAGTCGTTCTGGGTGCCATGGCCCTTGACGAAGGAGATGCCGCTCACGACCGACGATGGTAGGTCAGAGCGCGCTCCAACCGGTCATTGGCGTCGAACGGCACCCAGCCGATGCGGTCGTCCTTGCCGAACCAGGCGTGCTGGCGGCGGGCGAACCGGCGCGTGAGCTGCACCGTCTCGGCGCGGGCGGCATCCTCGGTGAGGTCGCCCGCGAGGTGGGCGAGCACCTGCGCGTAGCCCAGTGCCCGGCTCGCCGTCGGGCCGTCGCGCAGGCCGCACGCCTCCAGGCCGCGGACCTCGTCGACCAGGCCCAGCTCCCACATGACGTCGACCCGTCGCTCGATGCGCTCGTCGAGGACGTCGCGCGGGACGTCCAGGCCGATCTGCACGACGTCGTCGTAGTGGTACTCGCGCGGCGGCAGCGTGGCGGTGAACGGGCGGCCGGTCAGCTCGATGACCTCGAGTGCGCGCACGACCCGGCGGCCGTTGGTGGGCAGGATCGCGGCCGCGGCGGCGGGGTCCCGCCCCGCCAGCCGCTGGTGCAGGGCCGCCGCGCCGACCCGCGCGAGCTCGTCCTCCAGCCGGGCCCGGACGCCGGGATCGGTGCCGGGGAACTCGAACCGGTCGAGGACCGCGCGGACGTAGAGCGCACTGCCGCCGACCAGGATCGGGGTGACGCCGCGGGATCGACAGTCGTCGATGGCGTCGCGGGCCAGCTGCTGGAACTCCGCGACGGTGGCCGGGCGGGTGACCTCGTACAGGTCGAGGAGGTGGTGCGGGACGCCCCGGCGCTCGCGCGGCGCCAGTTTCGCGGTGCCGATGTCCATGCCGCGGTAGAGCTGCATGGAGTCGGCGTTGACGACCTCGCCGTCCAGCCGAAGCGCGAGGTCGACGGCGAGATCGCTCTTGCCCGCGGCGGTGGGCCCGACGACGGCGACGACGGGGACGTGCTGACTCACCCGCCGAGTGTGCCATGCCGGCCGGGCGCCGCCGGAATGTTCCGAACGCGTTGCGGGCCGTGGTGGGTGGGGGTATGAACGTCGGTGGGAGCGCTGGTCGAGTCGCAGCGGGCGGCCCGGCGGCGCACGTCAACGAGGGGAAGTGCCGATCATGGGCTTCGACGAGATCAAGAACAAGGTCCAGGACCTGGTGTCCGGCAACGCCGACAAGGTCAGCGACGGCGTCGACAAGGCGACGGACTTCATCGACGACAAGACCGGCGGCAAGTACAGCGAGCACCTCGAAGGCGTCGACGACAAGGCCCGCGACTTCATCGACGGCCTCGACGGCGAGAAGGGCGAGGACAAGCCGTCCTGACGCCTCGCCGCTTCCGGCACGGGAGCGGCGCGCGCGGTCAGCCGTGCCGCTCCCAGACGCCGACCAGGTAACCGACGCCGTACGGTGCGCCGTCGTAGCCGACCTCGGCGTCGAACAGCCCGTCGTCGGCGGCGCCCGCGAGCACCCGCAGCGCCTTGCGTCCGGGCGACCCGACCTCCGCGGACAGCTCCGCGTCGAGGTCCAGCAGCCGTTGCGGATCGCCGTCGCGTAGGGCACCCGCCAGCGCGGCGTCGTAGCTCTCGGCCTTCGCGCGCAGCTCCCGCGGCGTGGTGTCCGCCCGCAGCGGCGACCCGTCGGCCATCACGAGCAGCGCGACGCGATCGGCCCGGCCCGCGATGCGCCGGCCCAGCTCGACGCAGTCGCCGTCACCCGCGTCGCCGGCCACCGTGGCCGACGTCACCGGCCCGTCCCAGCCGCCACGCTGCAGCAACCAGGCACCGACGCTGACCGACAACGGCAGGTTCGGCTCCGCTGGGGGCGCTTCGTCCCCAGGCAGCGCGACCGTGACGTCGACGCCGTAGGCCGCGAGGCTGCCGACCCGCGCCGCCTCGTCCGCCGTCGACTCACCCGGCCCGACCACCACCAGGACGTCGGGACTCGCCGCCCGGAGGTCGTCCAGTGCGGACCAGCAGGCCACCCGGACGTCGTCCAGCCGGCGGTCGTCGGAAACCGCCATAAGAGGCGGATATGGGCAGATCGCGGCGGCGATGAGCACAACCGAAGCCTAGATGCGGCGCGGCCCGGCTGCGCCACCGACCTTCTTCATGGTCGAATGTCGGATATGTTCGACGCCGACAACAGCCTCCTCCTCACCGCCGCCGGTGTGGTGCTGCTGCTCGGCCTCGGCTGCATCATCGCCTGGCTCCCGGCGCGCCGCCGCGACGCCGCCGGACTGCCCACGCGGCTGCTGGTGACCGCGGGCCTCATCATGGGATTCGCCGACCTCGGCGGACTCGGCAGCGTCCTCGGCTTCTCGCTGGCCGCGATGGGCGGGCTGATCGCCTGGGAGGCGCAGCCCCAGCCGGAGGTCCCGCGCCCGCATCGCGGCGGCATCGTGGTGGCGGCTGTCCTGGCCGGACTGGCCGCGTTGGGGACGTTCGAAGGCTGGGGGCCGCTGACCCGGGTCCCGACGGAGTTGCGCGCGGTAGCGACCCTCGTGGTGGCGGCGACGGGAGCGTTGGCGACGCTGGCCATCGCGGATCGCGCCCGGGTGCGGCTGCGGGTCGCGATGCGGCGCCGGTTCGGCCCGGTCCGGCCGCGGCAGCGGCCGGCGATCGCCGGGCTGGCGGCGACCAGCAGGGTGGCGGCGGGCGGCGTGGCGACCCGCGGGGTGACGGCCGGCGGGATGGCTGCCGGCGATGCGGCAGGTGGAGCCCCTTCACTCGCGCTCGGCCCAGCGACAAGCAGTCCCGCCGCGGCTGATCCGGCGGCGGCGACTCTGGCTGATGCGAACCTGGCGACGGCCACTCCGGCCCCGGCCGGCTCGGCGACCGCCGATCGGGCCACGACCGATCCGACGACGGCCGCGCCGACTGCGCCGACCCATGCGATGGCCGGTCGAACCACGATCAGTCCCACCACGAACGGTCGGGCCGAGGTCAGCGGGGCCGCTGATGGAGCGTCCGCCGATTCCGGCGTGGCCGCCGCCGGCGAGGTCGCCGACGACGAGACTGCGGAGGTCGCGGCAGGGGCGGCGACCAGCACCGCAGCACTCGCCGTTTCCCACCCGGATGCCCGACGAGACGGGCACGAACCCGCCGGCTCCTCGGTCTCGGCGATGCCGGTTCAGGAGCCATCGGCGCCGTCTGAACGGTCGGCCGAGCTGGACCGGGCCACGCATCCGGAGCCGGGCGCTGGCTCCGATCCGGCGACCCTGGCCGAGCCGGCGACCCTGGCCGAGCCGGCTGCCCAGACCGAGCCAGCCCCGCGGTCCGAGCCGGCGTCTCGTCCCGAGCCCGCGACGCCGGCCGAGCCAGCAGCGCAATCCGAGCCCGCCGCCCAGCCGACGCAGGCCGCACACGCCGAGCCGGACCTCCAGCCCGTGCCGTCCACCCGGACCGAATCGTCGGAGCGACCCGAGCTCGTGACGCGGCTGGAGCCAGAGAGCGAACCGGAGCCGGTGCAGGAGCGCGAGCTCCAGGCGCGGTCCGAGAGCGTCGCCGCTCAGTCGGCGACTCGCCCGTCGGGCGTGATCCGCCGTACGTTCGGCGCGCCGCGCACGCGCACGAAGCCGCCTGCTGCGCAGCCGCCCGCCGAATCGCCGGCCGACTCGCCGGCCGGACCGCCGGCCGAGCCCGCAGCCGAGCCGCCCGCCGAGGCCGCGGACGCGGCACAGCTCGGCGGCCGACGGCAACCGGCACCGCAGACCGAGAGCACCCGCGCCGGGCGGTCCCGCGCCCAGCTCCGCGACGCTCTCACCAGGAGGCTCGCCGCCACCCGCCGAACGTCCGAAGCCGACGCGGCGGCGACCGAACCGACGCCCACCCAGCCGACGCCCACCCAGCCGAAGCCCACCCAGCAGACGCCCGCCGAGCCGAAGCCCGACGACCCGAAACCGGCCGAACAGCCGGCCACCGAGACCGGCCCGAGCCGCTCGAAGCTCGAGCTGCGCCGGGCCATGAGCCATCGCATCTCCGCGTCGTGGCCGGACCGGCCGCCGACCGAGTCCGGCACCACGAACCGGCCGGCCGACACCGGCACCACGAACGAGCCGACCGACACCGGCACCACGAACGAGCCGACCGAGTCCGACACCGGAAACGCCGAGCCGGCGACGCCATGGCGCACGCGGCTCCGGGCGGCGTTCGGCCGCACCAAGGCGGCTCCGCCAGGACCCGTCGAGGAACCACAGGACGACCAGAAGGGGCCCGACTGGGTCCGCGCCCGCGACACCCTGCGCCGGTTGACCACATCGCGGCTGGAGCAGCTCGACCAAGAGCCGCCGCCGCAGGAGCAGAAGCCCGAGCCACGCGAGGAGCAGAGTGGGCCGGCCTGGGTCCGGGCCCGCGACGCGCTGCGCCGGTTGACCACGTCGCGGCTGGACGAGCTCGACGAGCGGCCGGCGGCTCCGGCCGAGGATGCCGCTCTCCCGCACGATGCCCAGGAGGTCGTCCCCTGGGCCCGTCGCGACGCCTTGCGGCGGCTGACGGTGATCCGGCTCGAGCGGCTGGACGAGCAGCGCGAGCCCGGCGAGGAGCAGCGCAACGGCGCCGCACCGAAGAGCCGGCGCCCCGAGCCGCCGGGCGAGCCGGCGCGCAACGACAAGCCAGCGCGCAAGGACAAACCGGCGCGGGGCAAGGGCGGCGGATCCGTGCCACGCATCGACGAGCGGACCCGCCCGGCGACGCCGGAACCCGCAACCCCGAAGCCCGCGACCCCGGCCGCCACAACCCCGGAACCCGCAACCCCGAAGCCCGCGACCCCGGCCGCCACAACCCCGGAACCCGCAACCCCGGAACCCGCAACCCCGAAGCCCGCGACCCCGGCCGCCACAACCCCGGAACCCGCAACCCCGGAACCCGCAACCCCGAAGCCCGCGACCCCGGCCGCCACAACCCCGAAGCCCGTGACCCCCGAACCAGCGACGCCGAAGGCGACGAAGGACGCCGCCTCAGGGTGGGGCCGGCGGTTGCGTGACGGAGTCCGGGGTCGGCTCGCCCGGCTGGCATCGGATTCGGCCCGCGCCGATCGGGACGCGACGGCTCCGAAGCCGTCGAACGACACGTCGGCAGCCGATCCGGACCAGCCGACGCCGATGCCGGCGGGCAGAACCGACCGGCCGAAGCCGGCACGCAAGCGCGAGCGGCCGGACCGGTCGAGGCCCGATGCGGCCAGGGTCACCGCCAGGACCGTGAACGGCGCCGAGCTTCCGCCGCCGCCTCCTCCTCCCCCGCCACCCCCGCCGGAGTCGGCTCGGCCGGCGTCGGCTCGGCGGCGGACGCCGGTGCGGGTGGTCGGCGTCCCGCCTGGCACGCCGCCTCCTCCCGCGCCACCCGCCGGCTGAACCTCGGCGCCGGGCGGAGGCACTCGCCCGGCCGCCGCCCCCGCGACCCAAGGCCCCGCAGACCGCCGATCCGCCCTACGCCCGCACCCGCACCCGCACCCGCACCGCACCGCACCCGCTCACCCTGCGCCCGCCTGCGCCCTCCTGCGCCCTCCTGCGCCCTCCTGCGCCCGCCACGAAACCGCCCGTCACCGCGTTCGTCAGGCATCCGGACGATCAAGACGGACCGGACTCTTGACCATCTCGGCGGCGCACGGGTAACGTCGGCCGCCACAGGAAAGCGTTTTCCATTGACGTACTTCCGCAAGGAGGCGCGAATGGCCGCACCCTCGACCGCACCCGCCACAGCCAGGCTCGATGCGATCCAGCCACGCGCGTGCTCCTGCGGGCAGACCCGCCGCGCGTTCGTCGACGTGGAGCCGGGAACGGCGAGCGTCCATCTGCTCGACGTCGAAGCCGCCACCAGCCACTACCACCGCAAGGCCACCGAGTTCTACGTGGTCCTGGAGGGCGAGGGCCAGGTGGAGCTGGACGGCGTCGCGCACCCGGCCGGCCCGCTGAGCGCTTTCCCGATCCCGCCGGGCACCCGGCACCGGGCGATCGGCGAGCTTCGCGCGCTGGTCGTCGCCAGTCCCCCAGCGACCAGCCCGACGACGAGGACAGTATTCGATGCCTGAGGTGATCTCCCGGGCCGCGCCGCCCGCACCAGAGACCGACGAGGCGCCCGCACGGCGCACCGCCGCCCAGCGAGTGATCCAGCTCCTCGACGCCGTCTGGCGACCCGCGCTCCTCCTGGTGCTGCTGGTCTTCGGCTGGTGGGCGATCACTGCGGCCGAGGTGTTCCCCGCCTACCTGGTCCCCGCGCCGGGCGACGTGGCGAACGAGCTGATCGAAGAGCGCGAGATGCTCGCCCGGCACACGTGGGTGACGACGTACGAGACGGTGCTGGGCTTCCTGCTCGCCGCGGCGATCGGGATGCTGGCCGCCGTCCTCATCGTGTACTCGCCGACGCTGGAGAAGGCGCTGTATCCGCTGATCCTGTTCGCGCAGGTGATCCCGAAGATCGCCATCGCGCCGATCCTCGTCGTCTGGTTCGGGTTCGGGCCGATGCCGAAGGTCATCCTGGCCGTGCTGATCGCCTTCTTCCCGGTGGTGGTCTCTGGCGTCGCGGGCCTGAGATCGACGGATCCGGAGCTGCTGGACCTGTCCGCGACGATGGGCGCGAGCCGGTGGAAGACCTTCCGGAAGATCCGGTTCCCGAACGCGCTGCCGCACCTGTTGTCCGGCCTGAAGGTCGCCGTGACGCTGGCCGTCGTCGGCGCGGTGGTCGGCGAGTTCGTCGGCGCCGACGAAGGGCTCGGATACGTGTTGCTGCTGGCCAGCGGCAACCTGAACTCGTCGCTGCTGTTCGCCGACCTGATCCTGATGTCCGCCCTCGGTGTCGTCCTGTTCGTCATGGTCGAAGTGGCCGAGAAGCTGCTGATCCCCTGGCACGCCAGCCGGCGGCAGGGCGTTCCCCTCACCACGTCATGAGCACCAGTCCCGATCCCGTCATGAACCCCGCATCGACGCACTCATGAAAGGGCCGATCATGCGACGCAGCCTGCTGGCCACCTCCGCCGTGGCACTCCTCGTCCTGTCCGCCTGCGGTGGCGACGACACCACCGCCGCGAGTGACGGCGACGGCGGCGACCTGACCGAGGTGACCCTGACCCTCAACTGGGTCCCGTACGGCGAGCACGCGCCGTTCTACTACGGCGTCGCCGAGGGGATCTACGAGGAGGAGGGCATCGACCTGGAGATCAAGCCGGGCAGCGGCTCCGGCACGACGGTGCAGCAGGTCGCCCAGTCGCAGACCGACTTCGGCTGGGCCGACACGCCGCCGCTGCTCAACGGCATCACCGAGGGCATGCCGATCAAGAGCCTCGGCGTCTTCCTGCAGACCGGCCCGGCTTCGGTGGAGTTCTTCACCGACCAGGGCATCAGCGAGCCCGCCGACCTGGTCGGCAAGGTCGTGGCGGGAACACCGGGCGACGCGATGTACGCGACGTTCCCGGCCTGGCTGGAGCTCAACGGGGTCGATCCGGCGGACGTCGAGGTGGTCAACGTCGACCCGTCCGGCAAGATCGCGGCGCTGGTCGAGGGCCGCGCCGACGCGATCATGGGCTTCTTCCACGACCAGGGCCCGACGATCGAGGACCTCAGTGGCAAGGACGTCGACGCGCTGCTGTTCACCGACTGGGGCATGAACCTGCTCGGCACCGGCATCATCGCGCACCAGAAGACGATCGACGAGAACCCGGAGCTGGCCGAGGCGTTCGTGCGGGCGACGGCGCGAGCCTGGGAGGCCGCCGCGGAGGACCTGGACGGCGCCGCGGCGGCCATGGAGGAGGGCGCCGACGAGACCCCGCCCGCCGAGGTGCTGCGTGCCCAGCTGGAGCAGAGCATCGGCCTGCTCCGCCTGGACGAGGCCGGCACGCCGGGCGTCAACACCGAGGAGCAGTGGCAGGAGACCATCGACCTGCTGTCCGACGCCGGCTCATTGTCGGACCCGGGCGACCCGGGGACCTACTGGGAGTCGTCCTTCAGCGAGGCCGGGTGAGCACGGAGATGCCGGAGACCATGACGACACAGCCTGCGGCGGCCGCCGGCGAGCAGCGCGCGGCCACGACCATCGACATCACGGACCTCACCTGTACGTTCACCAGCAAACGGAAGCGGACGACGGCGCTCACCGACGTCTCGCTGTCGGTCGAGGCGGGCGAGTTCGTCAGCATCGTCGGACCGTCGGGCTGCGGCAAGTCGACACTGCTGAAGATCGTCGCCGGGCTGGTCCCGCCGAGCAGCGGCGACGTCCGCCTGCTCGGCAACCCGGTCACCGGGCCGCAGCGCGAGATCGGCTTCGCCTTCCAGCGGGCCGCACTGTTGGAGTGGCGCGGCGTCCGGGCGAACATCCTGCTCCAGGCCGAGATGCGCAACATGGACAAACGCCAGGCCGCCGCGCGGGCTGACCAGCTGATCGAGCTGACCGGACTCACGGGGTTCGAGAGCGCGCTGCCGCACGAGCTGTCCGGCGGCATGCAGCAGCGGGTCGCGCTGTGCCGGGCGCTGCTGCACGAGCCCCCGGTGCTGCTCATGGACGAGCCGTTCGGCGCCTTGGACGCGCTCACCCGCGAGCACATGAACGTCGAGCTGCACCGCATCTGGCGGGAGACCGGCACGACGGTCGTGCTGGTGACGCACTCCATCGCGGAGGCGGTCTACCTCGGCCAGCGGGTGGTCGTGATGACGCCGCGACCGGGCCGCATCGAGCGGGTCTACGACGTCGACCTGCCCGCGGTCCGCGACTACGGCGCCACCATGTCCAGCTCGACGTTCGAGGAGCTGGCGCGCGAGATCCGGGTGCTGCTGGGGGCCAGCGGCCACCACGGATGACGCCCGAGCGCCGCTGGTGGAACACCGCCGGCGCGTGGCTCGCGATCGGCACCGGGCCGGCGGCGCTGGTGCTGGGAGCCGGAATCGCCGACCGGCACGACGGCCCCGTGCCGGTCGGCGCGCTGCTCGCCGGCGGCGTCGCGATGACGGTGCTGCTGCTCGTGCCGGGACGGCTCGGGCTGCGGCCACCGTACGGCGAGGGCCGGCCGCTGGCGCAGCTGCTCGAGGCGTACCTGCCGCGCGGCGACCGCACGGTGGTCGGTGCGCTGATGGCGCTGGCGATGGCCGGCTGGCTGGGCTTCAACGCGGGCCTGGGCGGCGCCGCGCTCGGGTCGCTGCTGAACGTGCCGAAGTGGGCCGGCGTGGTGGTGCTGGGCCTGCCGCTGCTGGCGATCGCGGCGGCCGGCCAGCATCGCTGGAACGCGCTGGCCCTGGTGACGACGGCGGCGGCGCTCGCGCTGATCGTCGTCATCGCGACACACGGCTCCCCCGCCGGTGAGCCGCCACTGGACGCCGGCTTCGGCACCTCGTCGACGCTGCTCACCGACATCGCCGTGTTCGTCGGGTACGTCGCGGTGTTCGGGCTGCGGGCACCGGACTTCACCGCCGGGTTGCGCGGCCGCGGCGACCTGTGGGCCTGCACGGCGATCCTGGTGCTGCCGACGCTGGTCGCGGCGACCGCCGGGACGATGATCGCGCTGCGCAGCGACTCCGCCGACCTCGTGGCGCACCTGCGCACGTCGGACCTGGGGACGGCACTCGTGGTGGTCGCGGTGGCGGCGCCGTGCCTGACGGCGTTCCACTCCGGCGGTCTGGCGCTGCAGTCGGTGGTGCCCGCCCGGCTGGGTGGGGCTGCCCACCCGACGGGCGGGCACCGGCAACGGCTGCCGGACCGGGCGGCGACGGCGGTCATCGGCGTCGCCGGGCTGGCCCTGGCGCTCACCGGGTTCGAGAACGCCCTGCTCCCCTGGCTGACGGTGCTCGCCGCGGTGCTGCCGCCGCTCGTCGTCCCGCTCGGCTGGGAGGCCCGGGTGCGACGGCGGCAGCGGCGCCCGCCGCGCCCCGTCAGCGCCGCCATGTGGCTGCCCGCCGCCACGCTCGGCGTCGTGCTGACGATCGCCGGCGTGCCCGGCGCCCCGCTCGCCGGCCTCGCCGCGGCCGTCCTGTGCACGGCCGGAATGCACGGATATCACCGGATCCGCCCGAGCCGTTGACTCGGCCCGTGCCCCGCCGTTACGGTACGAGCAACACACGGAAAGCGCTTACCACCGCGAGAAGTTCATCGTCGAACAACGAAAGGTGGAGTCGCCCCATGTCCCGACGCCTGATCGAGCGCCGTGCCTTCCTGCGCACCACCGCCGCAACCGCCCTCGCCGCAGGAGCGGCGACCGCCGGCGTCCTCCCCGCCGCCGCCGGCAGCGGCCGCCGGCCGATCCCCCGCCCCGCGATCGGCATGCACCTGTACACGATGCGCCGCTCCCTCGCCGTCGACTTCGCCGGCACCGTCCAGGCGCTCGCCGGCATCGGCTACGCCACCGTCGGCGTCAGCGGCCGTCACGGCCACAGCGCGGCCGCCATCCGCGCCATGCTCGACGCCGCCGGCCTGAAGGCGGTCCTCGAGCACGTCGGCTACGACCGCCTGACGAACAACCTCGAGGGCGCCTGCGAGGACGTCCTGACGCTCGGCGGCCACTGGGTCGTCACGTCCAGCCTGCCCGGCTCGCTCTACACGCTCGACGGCATCCGCCGGGCCGCGGCGGAGTTCAACCGGGCCGGCGCGGTCGCCGCGACCTACGGGCTGAAGGTCCTGCACCACAACCACGACGCCGAGTTCCGCACCGACGGCGGCCGGGTGCTCTACGACGTGCTGCTGGAGGAGACCGACCCGGACCTCGTCGGCTACGAGCTCGACGTCTACTGGGCCGCCCGCGGCGGTTACGACGCCGGCGACTACTTCGTCCGCCACCCCGCGCGGTTCCCCGCCCTGCACGTCAAGGACATGGCGCCGGGCGGCGGGTTCGCCGACGTCGGCTCCGGGACGCTCGACTTCGCGGCGATGTTCGAGCACGCGCACCGCGGCGGCGTCCGCCAGTTCCTCGTCGAGCACGACAACCCGGCGGACGAGCTGAGCACGGCCCGCAACAGCTTCCGGTACCTCCGCGACCTGCGCTTCTGACGGGAGGCGGCGCATGCTCCGAGCAGGGCTGGCCGCCGTCCTGGCGGCCTCGGCGCTCACCGGTGGCGGCCTGGCGACCGCCGCCGAGGAACCGGCGAACGAGAGCTTCGACGCGCTCGTCTTCTCGCGCGTCACGAACTTCTACCACGACTCCATCCCCGCAGGTCAGGCGTTGATCGAGCAGCTCGGCGAGGAGCACGGGTTCAACGTCACGGTCTCCGACGACCCGGGGAACTTCACCGACGAGACGCTCGGCGAATACGAGGTGGTGATCTTCAACAACACCAACTCGACGCCCCAGGCCGGCGATCTGCTGAACGCCGAGCAGCGGGCCGCGTTCGAGCGCTACATCCAGGCCGGCGGCGGTTACGTCGGCATCCACTCCGCGTCGGGCACCGAGCGCGACTGGGAGTGGTACGGCGAGCTGGTCGGCGCGTTCTTCCTCAGCCACCCCGCGGTCCAGGAGCTCGAGGTCGAGGTCGACGACACCGTGCACCCATCGACCAACCACCTGCCCCAGGAGTGGACCCGCACCGAGGAGCCGTACGACTTCGTCACCAACCCGCGCGGCGACGTCCACGTGCTGGCCAGCTACGACTCGACGTCCTACAGCGGGCACCGGATGGGCGCCGACCACCCGATCAGCTGGTGCCAGAACTTCGACGGCGGCCGGTCCTGGTACACCGGGATGGGGCACGCGTCGTCGGCGTTCACCGACGAGCCGCTGTTCGTGCAGCACCTGCTCGGCGGCATCCAGTGGGCGGCCGGCGTGGCCGAGGGCGACTGCGGCGCGACATCGGAGCACAACTTCGAGAAGGTCCAGCTCGACGGCAACACCGACGACCCGCTGGCGATGGACATCGACGACACCGGCCGGGTCTTCTACGTGCAGCGCGGCGGCGACGTGAAGGTGTACGACCCGGCGACGGCACGGACGGAGCTGGCTGCGACATTCGACGTACTGGTCGAGCACACGCACGGCATGCACGGCATCGTGCTGGACCCGGACTTCGCCACCAACCGCTGGCTCTACCTGTACTACTCCCCGCGGGACGAGGAGAACACCGTCGTCGCACGGTTCACCTATGACGAGGCCACCGGCACCATCGACCCCGGGTCCCGGGTGACGATCTTCGAGCTGCCGTCGCAGCGCGAGGTCAACGCGCACGAGGGCGGCGGCATGGACTTCGACGCCGACGGCAACCTCTACGTCGCGACCGGCGACAACGCCTCGCCGTGCTGCGGCGGCTATGGCGCCACCGACGAGCGGCCCGGGTTCGAGTACAACGACGCGCAGCGATCGTCGGCGAACACCAACGACCTGCGCGGCAAGGTCCTGCGGATCCACCCGGAGGACGACGGCACGTACACGATCCCCGAGGGCAACCTGTTCCCGCCCGGTACCGAGAACACCCTCCCGGAGATCTACGTCATGGGGCTGCGCAACCCGTACCGCATCCACGTCGACCAGGAGACCGGCTGGCTGTACTGGGGTGACGTCGGCCCGGACGCCCGCGTGGACAACCCGGCGCGCGGTAGCCGCGGCTACGACGAGTGGAACCAGGCCCGCACCGCCGGCAACTTCGGCTGGCCGCACTGCATCGGCGCGAACCAGGCGTACAACGACCACGACTTCGCCACCGGCGAGTCGGGCCCGCTGTACGACTGCGCCGGCGGCCCGGTCAACGACTCGCCGAACAACACCGGCCTGACCCAGCTGCCGCCGGCCCAGCCGGCCTGGCTGCCGTACCAGTACGACCTCACGCCGGAGTACCCGGAGCTGGGCACCGGCGGGCGGCTGGCGATCGGCGGCCCGACGTACCACTTCGACGGCGACAACCCGTCGGAGGCGAAGTTCCCGGAGTACTACGACGACACCGTCTTCATCGCCGAGTGGACCCGCAACGCGATCTTCGAGGTGCAGCTGGACGAGGACGGCCAGCCGGCGATCATGAACCGATTCCTGCCCGGCGTCGAGTTCCTGCGCCCGATCGACCTGCAGTTCGGCCCGGACGGCTCGCTGTACGTCATCGAGTGGGGCTCGAACTACGGCGGTTCCGGCCGCGGCGACCCGAACACCGACTCCGGCATCTACAAGATCAACTACGCCCAGCCTGGCGAGCGGTCGCCGGTGGCGCGGGCGTCGGCCGACCCCACCTCCGGGCAGCCGCCGCTCGCCGTCCGGTTCAGCAGCGCGGGCTCCGGCGACCCGGACGAGCACGAGATCACCTACGCGTGGGACTTCGACTCCGACGGCGTCGTCGACTCCACCGAGCCGAACCCGTCGCACACCTACACCGTCAACGGCGACTACACCGCGCAACTCGTCGTCACCGACCCGACCGGACGGACCGGGGTGGCGAACGTGCCGATCAGTGCCGGCAACACCCGGCCGGAGGTCGAGCTGGTCGAACCGCTGGACGGGCAGGTCTTCGACTTCGGCGAGCCGGTGCCGTTCGAGGTGCGGGTCGACGACGCCGAGGACGGCGTGAGCGGCGGCGGCGTCGACTGCGAGGACGTCGTCACCCAGCCGGCGCTCGGGCACGACCAGCACGGTCACCCGCTGGAGCAGTACACCGGCTGCACCGGCGAGATCGAGACGATCGTCGACGACGGTCACGACGAGGCCGACAACATCTTCTACATCGTCGACTCGACGTACACCGACCGGGGCGGCGACGGCGTCGAGCCGTTGACCGGCGGCGACTCGGCGATCCTGCAACCGCGGCACAAGCAGGCCGAGCACTGGACGTCCGCGAGCGACGTCGTCCTCTACGACACGCAGGAGGGCACCGGGAACCGGATGGTCGGCCAGATCGGCCACGGCGACCACCTGTCCTACGAACCGGTGAACCTGCGCGGCGTGAACCGGCTGACGTTCCGGTACGCGTCGGCCGGGACCGGCGGGACGGTGACGGTGCGGCTGGACGCCGTCGACGGGCCGGTGGTCGGCAGCGGGCGGCTGGAACCGACCGGCGGCGCGTACGCGTTCGAGGAGGCCGACATCGCGGTCGAGGACCCGGGTGGCAGCCACGAGCTGTTCCTCGTCTTCACCAACGAGCCCGGTGACGACTACCTGTTCAACGTCGACTCGTTCCGGTTCGGACACACGCTGCTCGACGGGGTCCGCGCGGCGCGGGCGGCGGTGCGGGAGTTCGCGGCCGCCGCCGACGCGGTGGAGCTGACCGAGGAGCAGGCCGCGTACGTGGCGAGCGCCGAGGAGCGGATCGACCGCGAGCTGACGCTGGCGATGGACACCGCGACCGACGACCCGGCGTTCGCCCGGTCGCTGGACCGCGCGCTGATCTTCGTCAACCAGACCCGGCAGTGGGTCGCCGGGCGAGGGCTGCCCGCCGCGCTGGCGACTCCGCTGGACGAGGCGGCGGCCGCGCTCGAGGGCGTCATCGGCACCGTCGACGGCGTCAGCGCCACCTTGGCGGTGGACGGCGGCGCGATCACCGCGGGCGAGACGGCCCGGGTGACGGCGACGCTGACCAACGGCGGCACCGCGGCCGTGCGGTCCCCGGCGGTCTCGCTCGACCTCCCCGAGGGCTGGCAGGCGGTCGCGGCCGGTCCGACGTCGGCGACGTCGCTGGCCGCCGGGGCGACGCTGACCGGAGCATGGGACGTCGCGGTCCCGGCCGGCGCGACGCCCGGTGAGGTCGCGCTGACCGGATCGGCGGGGTACGCCCACGTCGGCCGCGAGCGGGTCACCGTTGCGCTGTCGGCGCCGGTGGTGGTGCGGCCGGCGGTGTCGGCCGACGCGGTGAGCATCGGCGCGCCGCTGTTCGCCGGCCGGTCGTCGGCCGCGTCGGTGACGGTGACGAACCACCGCTCGGCTGCCGCCGCGGACGTGACGGCGACCGTGACCGTGCCCTCCGGGTGGACGGCCGGCTCGGCGACCGCGACGGTGCCGCCCGGCGGGTCCGCGACGCTGGAGGTGCCGGTCACCGCGCCGGCCGGCGGCGTCACGGCCGGGCCGCTCGCCGAGGCGACGCTGACCGCGTCCGTCACCGCGACCGGCGTCGTCGTGGCCGGGGCGCCTGCTGCCCGCACGTACGCCGTCCCGCACGGCGACGACCTCGTGCTGGCCCTGGACGGCGGCTCGGACACCAGCCCGGTGCTGGAGTCGTACGCCCGGCTCGCGCCGTCGCACGCGTGGAGCGCGGAGCGTGGGTACGGCTGGGTGACGGGCGCGCCGCTGCAGCGCGACCGCGGCCGCCCGGACGCGCTGCGGCGCGACTTCGTGCTGGACAACCGGGGTCCGGGCGTCCTGCGGGTGGCGCTGCCGCCAGGGCCGCACACGGTGTCGCTGCTGACCGGCGACCCGGACTTCTCGACCTCCGGGTTCGTCGTCGAGGCGGACGGGGCGGTGGTCGTGCCCGCGCGGGCGACGCTGCCGACCGGGTCGTACGCCTGGGAGCAGTTCACGCTCGACGGCGGCACGGAGGGCCGGACGGTGGACCTGCGGTTGTCGAGTCCGACCGGCAACTACTGGCGGATCCTCGCCCTGCTCGTCGACGACGGCGCGGCGTAGTCCAGAGCTCGGCCGGCGGCGGGACGATCCGCAGCGTCCCGTCGCCGGCCGGTTCGGCCTCATCCGCCCCGCCCCACGTTGATCTTGGAATTGTTCGGCCAATCCGGGCGAAATGTCCGATAGATGGCCGAAGAACTCCAAGATCAACGTGGGGTTGGGGTTGGGGGCGGGGGCGCGGGCGCGGACGGAGGCGCCACGCCGGTCACCTGGCCGGAGGCATCGGTGCGGTAGCGGCCGCGGGACAGGTCGATCAGCACCAGCGCGTTGCCGAACGGGTCCTCGACGACGGCGACCCGGCCCACCGGGACGTCGGCCGGCGGCGAGACCACCGTCCCGCCAGCGTCGACGACCTGTGCCAGGGCCGGTTCCACCGCGTCGACCAGCCACACCGGCCCGGGCGGCACGTCGGTTGCGAGCACCAGCTCGCTCTCGCCGCCGGGCAGCCGCAGCCCGGCCTGGCCGATCGCGTCGTGCCGCCAGAGCAGCTCGTGCCCCAGCTGGTCGCGGTAGAACGCCAGGCCGGCGTCGAGATCGGGCACCCGGACCACGACGGCGTCGACGGCGCGCAGGACCGAACCGTCAGGCATGCCCGCAGACCGGCGCGGCGTCGGCGATCGGCAGCGGGGCCGGCGCGCCCACCGTCGGCATACCCAGCAGCACCCCGGGCGCGGCCGCCACCGGCGCCGTCGTGGCCCGCTCATAGGCGTCGCCCGCGCGGGTGCGTCGCAGCTCGTACGTGGGACCGTCGGCCACCAGGTGGTGCGGCGCGGCGTAGCTGACCTGCACCGTCGCCATGTCACCCGGCCGCGGCGCAGCCGCACCGGACGGGACGGAGAAGTGCACCAGGCGGTTGTCGCGGGCCCGGCCGGACAGCCGGTGGGTGGCGCCGTCCTTGCGGCCCTCGCCCTCGGCGACCAGCACCTCGACTTCGCGGCCGACGAAGGCGCGGGACTCGGCCCAGGCCACCTCCTCGACCAGTGCGGCCAGCCGCTGGTAGCGCTCGCGCACGACCTCGGGCGGCACCTGGTCGTCCATGGTGGCGGCCGGGGTGCCGGGGCGCTTGGAGTACTGGAACGTGAACGCGGACGCGAACCGTGCCTCGCGGACCACGTGCAGCGTCTCCTCGAAGTCGGCGTCGGTCTCGCCCGGGAAACCGACGATGATGTCGGTGGTGATGGCGGCGTGCGGCATGGCGGCACGCACCTTATCGACGATGCCGAGGTAGCGCTCCTGCCGATACGAGCGGCGCATGGCCCGCAGCACGCTGTCGGAGCCGGACTGCAGCGGCATGTGCAGCTGCGGCATGACGGTGGGCGTGGACGCCATGGCCTCGATCACGTCGTCGGTGAAGTCGCGCGGATGCGGGCTGGTGAACCGGACCCGCTCCAGCCCGTCGACGGCGCCGACGGTGCGCAGCAGCTTGCCGAACGCGTACCGGTCGCCGAACTCGACCCCGTAGGCGTTGACGTTCTGGCCCAGCAGCGTGACCTCGATGACGCCTTCGGCGACCAGTGCCTGCACCTCGGCCAGGACGTCGCCCGGCCGGCGGTCGCGCTCGCGCCCGCGCAGCGCCGGCACGATGCAGAACGTGCAGGTGTTGTTGCAGCCGACGCTGATGGCGACCCAGGCGGCGTACGGGCTCTCGCGCCGCGACGGGAGGTCGGACGGGAACGTCTCGAGCGCCTCGACGATCTCGACCTGCGCCTCCTCCTCGACGCGCGCGCGGTCGAGGAGGGCCGGGAGGGAGCCGACGTTGTGAGTGCCGAACACGACGTCGACCCACGGCGCCCGGCGGGTGATCTCGGATCGGTCCTTCTGCGCCAGGCAGCCGCCGACGGCGATCTGCATGCCGTCGCGGCCGGCCTTCACCGACGCGAGGTGACCGAGGTTGCCGTACAGCTTGTTGTCGGCGTTCTCGCGGACCGCGCACGTGTTGAGCACGACGACGTCGGCCGTCGCCTCGTCACCGGCGCGGACATAGCCCGCGTCCTCCAGCAGCCCGGCCAGCCGCTCGGAGTCGTGGACGTTCATCTGGCACCCGTAGGTGCGAACCTCATACGTGCGCGCGTTCATGTCGCCACCAGGATAGTGGCTCGCCGGTCAGGGTTCGGGGGCCCCGGCGCCCCCGAACCCCGCTCGCTCCTTACCGCACGCGCACGGTGAAGCGTTTGGCGTTCTCCTGGTGGCCCTTCACATCGACGGAGATCCAGCGGAACGTCGTCGTGGCGGACACCTCGATCACCTCGCCGGGCTCGCGCATGGCGGCCGCCTCGTACACCGGCGACTCCGTGGTGGGCGTGCTGCCGTCGGTCGTGTAGTGGATCGACGCCGGCTCGCTCGGCTCGAACGTCACGTGCACCGTGCCGTCGGGCTGGCGCTCCTGCACCAGGCGGGTCGTCGCCGGCTGCCGGTCGGCGGCGTAGTCGGCGGCGATCTCGAACATCTCGATCACGCCACTGGCGTACTCCTGGTACTGCTGGTGGGCCTCGGGCCAGGCCGGCTGGAAGCCGCCGCCGGAGTCCCAGCCACCCGTCTCCGGGTTCCACTGCACGCCGCCGATCTCCCAGCCGAACGCGTAGATCCCGTAGTTGAAGTAGAGGTCCTCGCGGACGTTGCCGGCCGACGAGTACAGGACGTCGGACGAGCCGCCGACGTTGCCGGGCTGGACCACGGTGTCACGCAGGCCCTTGACGTTGGACAGGATCTCCTCCGCCATGTCCCAGTAGTACGTCTCGTCGCGCAGCGGCGGGCGCGGCGTCGTGACGCGGCCGTCCGCGATGTACGCGCCCGGCTGCCAGAACAGCTGGCCGCCGTAGCTGTGCACCGTCATGAAGAACTTCAGGTTGTCGAACGTGTCCGCCAGCCAGACGATGTTCCGCGTCTCCGGCTCCGACAGCTTGTCCGGGCCCATGTACGTGTCGCTGGTGCAGGAGAACGAGGCGCCGTCGTAGCCGTCGACCGCCGAGCCGACCCGGTAGTTGCGGTTGAGGTCGACGCCCCAGTTGCCGCGCGCGTTGGCGTCGGCCGACCCGGTCAGCGGGCAGTGGTTGGTCATGTTCCGGCGCTGGCCGGCCCGGTCGAAGAAGCTGTAGTGCGCGCCGTCGGGGTTGTTCGACGGGACGATGAGGATGTCGACGTTGCGCAGGATCCGCCGGGTCGTGGGGTCGTTGTCGCGGTTGGCCAGCAGCCGCTCGGCCGCCTCCAGCGCGACCAGCGGCGTCACCCATTCGCGGGCGTGGTCCTGGGCGATGATCAGCACGCCCGGCTTCGACCCGTCGCGGTGTTCGCCGATGCGCAGCGCCCGCAGCGGGAACGGCCCGCGCTCGACCGAGTTCGGCGCCGACAGGAAGTCGCTGAGCAGCGTCGGCGCGGCCGGGGCGACGACGCCCGCGCCGGCGTTGCCGCGGTACGTGTAGGCCCGGATCAGCGTGCCCGCCTCGGCGTTCAGCGCCGCGACCACCTGGGCGGCGGTGCTGGTCACGACGCCGGCGGCGTCCGTGGCGAGGTGGACGGTGACCGCGTCGCCGTCGACGGTGACGTCCAGCGCGCTGCTCGCGACGCCGGGGGCGGCCAGCTCGACGGAGATGTCGTTGCCGCCCTCGTGGCCCCAGGCCAGCGAGTCGACGGCGACCCGGTTGTCGTTGGCCGTGCCGAACACCGCCTGGGCGAGCCGCTGGTAACCGTTGGACTGGTTCGGCAGTTCGACGATCTCGGTGACGTCCGGGTGCTCGGCGTGCAGCTCGTCGAGGCGCTCGTAGATCTCGGTCGGGTTCATGTACCCGTCGATGAAGTCGTACTCGTAGCCGGGCCGGTCGACGTCGGCGTCGGCCTCGTGCAGCCAGTCGGTCACCGGCACCGTCGAGCTGCCGCCGAGCGAGCTGGTGACGGTGATCTCGTCCGGCCGCGGGCCGTCCGCCCTCGTCAGGACCCGGTGGTAGAGGTACTCGCCGGAGTCGATGTAGGCCGGCAGCTCCACCGAGCCGCCGTCCCAGCTCAGCGTCAGGGTGGCGCCGTCGAGCGCGTCGGACTTCGCCTCGACGGAGAGGAAGCCCTGGCCCTTGGTGGTGAACCAGTCGACCCGGCCGACGACGACGGCGTCCGTGTCGGCCGCCGTGGCCGCCCGGGGCGCCGGCGCCGGTGCCGCCGTCGTCACCGGGACCTCCGCCGCCACCGTCGCGCCGTACTCGTCCAGCCCGGCCAGCTGCTCGGCCGTGAGCAGGGCGTCGACGACGACGCCGTCGGGGACCCGCTCGTACTGGCCGGCGAAGTCGTACCCGGCGTCCTCCATCGCGTACAGGGCCTCGCTGCCCGGGACGTGGACCCGCACCACGCGCTCGTCCGGCAGCGGGAGTTCCTGCCGCACCGGCGCCGGGTCCGGCGACGGGTCGTTGGCCTGCGCGGACAGCCCGGCCGCGGCGAGACCGGCCGTCGCCGCCGCGACGATCACCACCCGCGCCGTTCGTCGTGTGAGACTCATGATCATGACCTCCTCGGGGAGATACCACGCAAGCAGCCCGGCCACCGCGGCCGGAAGCCACTTGAGCAGCTCTTAGGGTTTCCGTTCTCGGTAGTGCCGCAGTGCACCCGGATGCAGGTCGACCGGCCCGGTGTAGATCGCCCGGCGGCCGTTGAGCTGGGCGGCGGCCGCCACCTCGTCGGCGATCGCGGCCCGCCGGCCGAACAGCGTCGCGGTGACCTCCGCGATGAGGGCGTCGTCGGCCTCGGCACCGGTCACCAGGAAGTTGGGAACGGCCAGGGTGATGACCGGCTCGGTCATCCCATAGGAGCCGGCGGGCACGACAGCCTGACGGTAGACGCCGTCGTAGGCGCGGCTGAGGACGCCGACCTCGGGCGTGAGGTCCACCAGCCGGATCGGCACCGTCCGCGTCAGCTCGGCCACGCCCGGCGTCGGCAGCCCGCCGGACCAGAAGAACGCGTCGAGCGCGCCGTCGCGCAGCGCCGCGATCGACCCGTCGATGCCGAGCGGGTCGGCCACCAGCTCGCTCTCGTCGACGCCGGCCGCGGCCAGCAGCCGCCGCGCGATGACCTCGGTGCCGGAGCCGACGGCCCCCAGCGACACCCGCCGGCCGCGCAGGTCGGCCAGCTCGGTGACGTCGGAGCCGGCCGGCACCACCACGTGCACGAGGTCGTCGTAGAGCCGGGCCACGGCCCGGATCGGCAGCGCCGCCCGGAACGGCGCCCGGCCGGCGACGGCGTCCGCCGCGGCGTCGGCGGCGGTGAAGCCCAGCAACGCCTCACCGGTGGCCACCAGGCCGAGGTTCTCCACCGACCCCGCCGTCTCGACCACGCCGGCCTCGACGCCGAGCTGCCGCGCCAGCTCACCGGCCAGCCGGTCGCCGTAGGCGTAGTAGACGCCGGTGGTGCCGCCGCCGGCGACGACGACCGGCGCGGCACCGGGCTGCGCCCCGTCGAGGCAGCCGGTGGCCGCGACGACCACGGCGGCGAGGACGGCCAGCACCCGTCTCATGCGACCGGAGCCTCGATCGGGATCCACAGCGTCACCGCGAGGCCGCCGCCGTCGGCCGCCGCGACGTCGAGATGACCGCCGCAGGAGCCGAGGAACTCGGTCGCGATGGCCAGCCCCAGCCCGGCGCCGCGGGCGTTCTGGTGCTGCGGGCTGCGCCAGAACCGGTCGGTGACGTGGTCGATCTCCTCGGGCGCGAGCCCGGGCCCGTGGTCGCGGACCGTGATGCGGGCGCGGTCGCCGGCCGCCTCGACCCGCACATCGACGATGCTGCCGGCCGGGGCGAACTTGAGCGCGTTGTCGACGACGGCGTCCAGGGCACTCTCGACGACGATGTCGTCGACCTCGCACCACACCTCGCCGCGGGCGTCCAGGGCGACCGCGATGCCGGCCTCGCGGGCCACCGGCCGCCAGGCGTTCAGCCGGCCGCGCACCAGCGCGCCCAGCTCGGCCGGTGCGACGGCGTTCGGCACCCCCTGGTCGCGCGCGAGCATCAGCAGTGCGTCCAGGATCCGCGCCATCCGGCGGCCCTCCTCGCGGACGTGCTCGATCTCCGGCGTCGCGGTGTCGCCGAGCGACAGGTCCAGGGCCTCGACCCGCAGCAGCAGCGCGTTCAGCGGGTTGCGCAGCTCGTGCGAGGCGTTGGAGACGAACTCCTGCTGCTTGTAGATGAGCTGCTCGACCTTCTCCGACATGCCGTTGAACGCCGTCACGACGCGGCGCAGCTCCGGCGGGCCGGACGCGCCGGCGATGCGGGCCCCGACGTGGCCGTGCCAGATCTCCGTCATGGCGGCGTCGACCATGCGGACCGGCCGCAGCACCCAGTGCGCCAGTCGGCTGGCCAGCAGGACGCCGACGGCCAGGGCCGCGACCCCGCCGAGCAGCAGGACCGCCAGCTGCCGCCGGTGCTGCTCGGCCAGCTGCCGGCTGCTCGACGACGTGACGACGACGCCGAGCAGGTCGCCGCTGTCGAACACCGGCTCGGCCACCAGCAGCTCCCCCGCCGACCACGGCGACATCTCGTCCAGCGTGCTCTCGGAGCGGCCGGACAGAGCCGCGTCGACCGCCCGCTGCCGCGGTTGCTCGAGGTCGTCGATGCGCAGCCCGTTGGTCGCCCAGATGCCGCCGGAGTTGTCCAGCACGGCGGCCTGGATGCCGTAGACGTCGCGGTAGCGGTCCAGCTCGCGGTCGACCAGCTGCGGGTCGCCGGCCGCGAACGCCTGCCGGGCCGTCGCGACGAACAGGTTCGCGTCGGCCAGCCGGTCGAGGTACAGCTCCTGGTGACCGGCGTGCGAGAGGCTGCGGGCGTAGGCGACGCCGAGCACCACGAGCAGAGCGGTCAGCGGGATGGTGAGCACCGCGATCAGCCGGGCGCGCACCGGGCCTACCGCGAGGCCAGGCGGTAGCCGACGCCGCGGACCGTCTCGATGACGTCGTCGGGCCCGAGCTTGCGCCGGATCGAGGCGACGTGCACCTCCAGGCTGCGGCCGAGCCCGCGCCAGCTGGTCTGCCAGACCTCACGCAGGATGCGCTCACGGGGCAGCGCGACGCCGGGGTGCCGAGCCAGCAGCGCCACGACGTCGAACTCCTTCTTGGTCAGCGCGACCGGGTGCGACCCCGCCTCGACGCGCCGCGCGGCCAGGTCGATGACGACATCGCCGACCCGGACCAGCTCGCCGCCCGGGCCCACCCGGGGCCGGCCACGGCGCTCGACGGCGCTCATCCGCGCGATGAGCTCGCGCACGTCGTACGGCTTGACCAGGTAGTCGTCGGCGCCGACCTCCAGACCCGTGACCCGTGCGTGGACCTGCGAGCGCGCCGTCACCATGATGACCGGGACGTCGGAGACCCGGCGGATGCGCCGGCACAGCTCCAGCCCGTCCATGTCGGGCAGGCCCAGGTCGAGCAGCACCATGTCGGTGCCGCTGTCGACGGCGCGCAGCGCGGCCGCCGCGTCCTCGGCCCGCACCGTGTCGTACCCGTGCCGGGTGAGCACCGCGGCCAGCGCGCCCGCGACGTGATTGTCGTCCTCGACCAGCACCACGCGCATGGATTCACGCTCCGGGGATCGGGGTGATATGCGGCAAATAATGCCATATCACACGCCACCTGACAGTGGTCGTGACAGAGCTGGACGCCACCGAGCTGCGATCTCGGCGGCGTCCAGCGACTCGACGGGTGACTCCGGATCAATGACCGACGGCCGACCCTGCCGCCGCGCGGACGATCGCGCCGCCCTCGCGACCGGTCAGCACGCCGTCCGCGCGCAGCTCGTTCACCGCGGCGGTGACGTGCCGGACGAACGCGCCGTGCGACGCCCACTCCACGTCGTCCTGCACCCGGTTGTTGACGGTGCAGCCGTCGGCGAGCGTGGCGTTCGGGACACCGCTGTCGACGTCACCGACGACGACGGTGCCGCGCAGGTCCGGGTACTCCCGCCGCGCCTCGACGATCGGGTAGCGAGCGTCGGCGTCGAACAGCAGCGGGACGATCGGCCGGGCCTCCTGCGCCATCGGCACGAAACCGCGTCCGGAGGCGTAGGACTCGACCCGGAACAGGTCGCGGTGCAGCTCGGTCGCGGCCAGCTGGTCGTCGGTGAGGACGTACGCGCAGGCGGCCGGCGCCAGGATCTCGTCCGGGGCCGGCGGCCGGTTGTCCTGGCCGCCCCAGAAGACCGGCGCGCCCGATGCGCCCTTGACCAGCTCGTGGGCCCGGGCCGCCGCGATGGACTCCTGCACCCCGTCGCCGTTCTCGATGGCGAAGTCCAGCGTCGAGTAGAACCCGAGCTCCTGCATGCGGACCCGCTCCAGCGGCGGGTTGGCCGTGCTGCTCTCCGTCAGCAGGCCGACTCCGCCCCGCAGGCCGGCGACGTTGCGGAAGATCCGCTCGTCGCCCTCCGTGCTGGACGTGTACCAGTCGACCACGTAGTCCTCGTCCTCGAGCACGTCGCGCATGCTCTGCGCCAGCTCGCCGGAGAGCGCCCGCAGCGGGTCGTCGACGTTGAGGTTGCGCGGCCACAGCATGGCGAAGTCCAGCGTCCGCGAGCCCATCTCGTGCGCGTCCCACGAGATGGTGGGCCGCACATCGCGCAGGACACGGCCGATCGCCTGCGACTCCAGCTCCTCCAGGTAGTGATGGTCGCGGTTGACGTCGGTGCCGTTCGAGTTGCCGCGGGTGTTCGCCTCGCGTCCGTCCGGGTTCGCCGTCGGCACCACGAGCACCGTCGTCGTCCGCAGGAACTCCAGCAGCTCCGGGTCGTCGGTGAGCGCCAGGTCGCGGATCTCCTGCAGGCACATCTCCCGCGGCGCCGGCTCGTTGCCGTGCTGGCTGCATACGATGAACACCGTCTTGGTGCCGTCCAGCTCGTCGACCTCCGGTGGCGCCGGGTTGCCGATGCGGGCCAGGTGCAACGGCCGGCCCTGCAGCGTGCTGCCGAACTGCTCGATGTCGAGCCGGTCCGTCAGCGCGTCGAGCTGCTCCAGGTAGGCCTGCTCCTCGTCGAACGTCGTCCAGCTCTCGCCGCCCCGCAGCTCGAACCCGGTCCGCGGTGGCTCCTCGGCGGCCGTCGCCGTGGTCGCCGCGCTCGCCAGCAACGCCGTCGTCGTCGCCGCCGTCGCCAGACCGGTCAGGACCGCGCGCACGCGGTCACGTCTCGTCGTCATGGAAACCTCCTCGTTGGGGCGGACCTCGCAGCCCGGCCGCTCGTTGGCTCCTGACCCCCGCACTCGCATGCAAGCAGTGCCCGGACGCCCGGTGAACCCGTGTTGAGCAGGTGCTGAGGTTCCGGCGCCGCCCCGGCCCCTGCGTGACCGGGACGGCCGGGAAAGGTCACGCGACGAGTTCCCAGTTCGTTACCAAGAGGTGACCTCAACCGCAGCTCAAAGGGCATGACAGGCGGTCGTCTCCGCCATACGGTTGACGCTTGTCCCGGGAACGTCGTGAAGGTGGTGGTGTGAGTCCATGAGCCGGAACCGCAGCCTGGACGTCGCACGATGAGCGGCGAGCCGGCCGGCGGGCCGCTGGTCGAGCTGAGCGGCGTCAACAAGCACTTCGGCGCTCTGCACGTGCTCCGCGACATCGATCTGAGCGTCACCCGCGGCGAGGTGGTCGTCGTCATCGGCCCGTCCGGGTCGGGCAAGTCGACGCTCTGCCGGACCATCAACCGTCTGGAGACCATCGACTCCGGCACCATCACCGTCGACGGCCAGCCGCTGCCCGCCGAGGGCAAGGCGCTGGCCCGGCTGCGCGCCGACGTCGGCATGGTGTTCCAGGCGTTCAACCTGTTCGCGCACAAGACCGTGCTGCAGAACGTCACGCTCGGGCCGACGAAGGCCAAGGGCGTGAAGAGGTCCGAGGCGGAGAAGACGGCGATGGAGCTGCTCGACCGCGTCGGCGTCGCCGACCAGGCCGGCAAGCTGCCCGCCCAGTTGTCCGGCGGTCAGCAGCAGCGCGTCGCCATCGCCCGGGCGCTGGCCATGAAGCCCAAGGTCATGCTGTTCGACGAGCCCACCTCCGCGCTCGACCCGGAGATGATCAACGAGGTGCTCGACGTCATGACCACCCTCGCCCACGACGGCATGACGATGATCGTCGTCACGCACGAGATGGGCTTCGCGCGGCGGGCCGCCAACCGCGTCGTTTTCATGGACGCCGGCAGCATCGTCGAGGAGGCCACCCCGGAGGAGTTCTTCACGAACGCCCAGAGCGACCGGGCCCGCGACTTCCTCAGCAAGATCCTCACGCACTGAGACGCCGAAGCAACCAGAGGAGAAACTCCATGCGTACCACCCGACCCAGACTGCGCCGCTTCAGCGCACTGGCCGCGACGGCGCTGACCGCGTCGCTCGTGCTGGCCGCCTGTGGCGACGACGACGGCGGTGACGACAGCGGCAGCGGCGACGAGGCCACCGCCGAGGCCAGCGACTTCCCCGATGGCAGCACCATGGCCGAGCTCGCCGACGCCGGCGAGATCACCGTCGGCACCAAGTTCGACCAGCCGCTGTTCGGCCTGGTCGGCCCCGACGGCACGCCCGTCGGCTTCGACGTCGAGATCGCCAAGATCATCGCCACCGAGCTCGGCATCAGCGAAGACAACATCAACTGGGTCGAGACGGTCTCCGCCAACCGCGAGCCGTTCATCCAGGACGGCCAGGTCGACATCGTCGTGGCCACCTACACGATCAACGACGAGCGCAAGGAACTGGTCGACTTCGCCGGCCCGTACTTCATCGCCGGTCAGACGATCATGGTGCTCGAGGACAACAGCGACATCAACGGCCCCGACGACCTCGCCGGCCGCCGCGTCTGCTCCGTCGAGGGCTCGACGCCGGCCGAGAACATCCGCACCAACTACCCCGAGGCCGAGCTGTTCCCGACCGGCGCCTACTCCGACTGCCTGGAGCCGCTGCGCAACGGTCAGGTCGACGCCGTCACCACCGACAACGTCATCCTGTCGGGCTTCGTCGACCAGAACCCGGGCGAGTTCAAGCTCGTCGGCGACCCGTTCACCGAGGAGCCCTACGGCATCGGGCTCGAGCACGGCAACACCGAGTTCCGCAACTGGATCAACGACGTGCTCGAGGCCGCCTACGAGGACGGCCGCTGGGCCGAGGCGTGGGAGGCGACCGCGGGCGCGGTCCTCGACACGCCGGAGCCGCCGCAGGTCGACCGCTACTGACGGCCCGTATCGGATGGACCGCCGCCCACGACGGGCGGCGGTCCATCCGTTCTGAGTCCGACCGTCCGAGAAGGGCTGCCAGATGGACACCGTGATCGACGAGCTCCCGCTGTACTGGGAGGGGTTCACCACCACGCTCGCGCTCACCCTGCTGTCCGCCGTCATCGCGCTGGTGGTGGGGACGATCCTCGGTGCCTTCCGGGTGTCGCCGGTGCCGACGCTGCGCTGGTTCGGCACGGTGTACGTCGAGATCGTGCGGAACACCCCGCTGACGCTGGTCTTCATCTTCTTCGTGTTCGTGGCGCCGCAGCTGGGCTGGACGCCGTCGGACTTCTTCGCCCCCGCGGTGGTGGCGCTGTCGGTCTACACGGCGGCGTTCGTGTGCGAGGCGGTGCGGTCGGGCATCAACAGCGTCGGACTGGGCCAGGCCGAGGCGTCGCGCGCCATCGGGCTGACGTTCCCGCAGACGCTGCGGCTGGTGGTGCTGCCGCAGGCGTTCCGCACGGTGGTCCCGCCGCTGATCAACATCTTCATCGCATTGACGAAGAACAGCTCCGTCGCCGGCGGCTTCTTCGTCGCCGAGCTGTTCGGCGTCGCCCGGCAGCTCACCAATGCGCACCCGGCCGACATCATCCCCGTGCTGATCGGCATTGCGGCCTTCTACCTGATCATCACCATTCCGGCCGGAATCCTCGCCGGATACGTCGAGCGGAAGGTGGCGTTCGCCCGATGAGCTCCATCCTGTACGACGCCCCCGGCCCGCGCACCCGCCGCCGCACCATGGTGTGGTCGGTCGTCGGCGCCCTGTTCGTGCTCGGCCTGCTGTACCTCGCCTACCGGCAGCTCGACTCCCGCGGCCAGTGGGAACCGGAACGCTGGCAGATCTTCACCGAACCGCCGCTCGGCCAGAGCGCGAGCGACGTGTGGCGCTCGCTGCTGATCGACGGTCTGGGCGCGACGCTGCGGGCGGCGGGCATCGCCGCCGTCATCGCGCTGGCGCTGGGCGTGCTGCTCGCGGTGCTGCGGATGGCGGGGACGCGCTGGGTGCGCTGGCCCGTCACGACGGTCATCGAGTTCTTCCGCGGCCTGCCGGTCGTGCTGCTGATGTTCTTCGGCGTCATCGCGGTCGGCCTGCCGATCTTCTGGGGCGTCGTGTTCGGCCTGGTCATCTACAACAGCGCGATCTTCGCCGAGATCCTGCGGGCCGGCATCGTGTCGCTGCCGAAGGGCCAGTCCGAGGCCAGCTACGCGATCGGGCTGAGCCGGTGGCAGACGCTGTTCACCGTGCTGCTCCCCCAGGCCATTCGCCGCATGCTGCCGTCGCTGGTCAGCCAGCTGGTGGTGCTGCTCAAGGACACGTCGCTCGGGTTCATCATCGGCTACGCGGAGCTGCTACGGCGGCTGCAGCTGAACACGCAGTTCTTCGGCCAGCGCTACTGGTTCCAGTTCTTCGTCGTCGGCGCGGCCATCTACATCGCCGTCAACTTCACGCTCTCGCGGCTCGCGGTCTACCTGGAGCGGCGTGGCACGGCGAAGGCTGCCGGTGGCGTGGCCAAGGCCGACGACGCGGCCATCGGCGGCACGACCGCCACCGGCATCTCCGTCTGACGTCCGCAGTTCCCGGCCGGCCTCAGGCCTTCCTCAGCGGGCGAACTCGGTCGACCGGGACTCGCGGACGACGGTGATGCGGATCTGACCGGGGTAGGTCAGTTCCTCTTCCACCTGCTTGGCGATGTCGCGGGCCAGCACCTGCGCCTGGATGTCGTCGACGACGTCGGGCAGCACCATGACCCGCACCTCGCGGCCGGCCTGCATGGCGAAGACCTTCTCGACGCCGTCGTGGCTCATCGAGATCTCCTCCAGCCGCTCCAGCCGCTTGACGTACGCCTCCAGCGACTCGCGGCGGGCGCCCGGGCGGCCACCCGAGATGGCGTCGGCGGCCTGGGTGAGGACGGCCTCGACGGTGCGCAGCTCGACCTCGTTGTGGTGCGCCTCGATGGCGTGCACGACGTCGTCGTTCTCGCCGTAGCGGCGGGCGATCTCGGCGCCGATGAGCGCGTGGCTGCCGTCGACCTCGTGGGTGAGCGCCTTGCCGATGTCGTGCAGCAGCGCGCACCGCTTCGTCAGCTTGATGTCGAGGCCCAGCTCGCCGGCCATCATGCCGGCCAGGTGGGCGGACTCGATGAGGTGCTTGAGCACGTTCTGCCCGTACGACGTCCGGTACCGCAGCCGGCCCAGCAGCGAGACGAGGTCGGGGTGCATGTCGGTGACGCCGACCTCGACCAGCGCGTCCTCGCCGGCGCGCACGCACAGCGCCTCGACCTCGGCCTTGCTCTTCTCGTACTGCTCCTCGATGCGGTGCGGGTGGATGCGCCCGTCCAGCACCAGCTCCTCGAGCGTCAGCCTCGCCACCTCGCGGCGGACGGGGTCGAAGCAGGACAGCAGCACCGCCTCGGGTGTGTCGTCGATGATCAGGTTCACGCCGGTGACCTGCTCGAACGCACGGATGTTGCGGCCCTCGCGGCCGATGATGCGGCCCTTCATCTCGTCGCCGGGCAGGTGCAGCACCGACACGACGGACTCGGCCGTCTGCTCCGAGGCGAGCCGCTGGATGGCGAGCGTGATGATCTCGCGCGCGCGGGCCTGGCCGTTCTCGTTGGCTTCCTTCTCGATGTCGCGCACCCGCATGACGGCGGCGCGCTTGGCCTCGTCCTCGACGGCGGCGACGAGTTCGGCCTTGGCCTGCTCGGCGGTCAGCTGCGCGGTGCGTTCGAGGACGGCGCGGCGCTCGGCCTCCAGTGCGGTCAATTCCTCGGTGCGGCCGGCGATCTCGGTGGCCTGCGTCTCGACCTCGCGCAACCGCTCCTCCAGCGACTGGGTGTCGGCCGTGACGCGTTCCTCGCGTTCGACCAGCCGCTGCTCGCGGCGGTCGAGGTCGGCGCGCTGCTCTCGCAGGTCGGCGCCGGCCTGGTCGGCGCGCTCGCGGGCCTTCTCGGCCTCGGCGGTGGCGCGGGTCTTCAGCTCGGCGGCTTCGGTGGCGGCGGTCGCGCGCAGTTCCTCGACGTCGCGCCGGGCCTTCGCCCGGACGTCATCGGCCTCACTCTGGGCCGTCGACCGTAGCCGCATGGAATCGGCTTCGATCTGTGCGAACAGCTCAGCGGAGTTGGCGCGCGTGCCCTCGACGCCGCGGAGCCGACTGAACAAGGCGTAGAGCGCTACAGCCAGTAGCGCCACGACCACCAGTCCGACCAGCAGAATTGCCGTTCCGGTGTTCATCGACGGGCTCCCTCACATATGGCGATCTGCGCAGGCAGATCGGCTGCTGGCGGGAACCGCACCACGACCGCGCCCGCACCGCGGACGGCGCGAGCCTCTCGGACCACCGGCATGCCGCATCAACGCTGCGGCATGCACGCCTCGACCAGCCCTTTCGGCCTGCCCTGCGCCGGCCTCGACGGTGCTGTGGTGTCGAGCATTGCCATGTTCACTATGTCCGATCCGCGGTCGCGGAGTTGTTCTCCACCTTTGGAGTTGAGGTTACGTAAGGGTGTACACACGGTCAAGCAGCGCGAACGCGTGCCACGCCGCGTTTTGCGCCTGTGCGCTGCGACGATGCGAATCAGCCGTCGACGTCCGCCCGTTCGCCCCGCTTCGCGGCCGGCTCGGTCCTGGCCGTTGATCATGTGCGGTCGCGGCGTGTCAGCGACCGCGAGGGATCATGATCAACGGGCAGCTCCTCGGGCGACCAGATGATCACCGGCGTTCGCTGGTGTTCTGGCACCGGTGATCGCCGACGATCATGGGTCTCCGGGATCCCCCGTCATCGGCGGCTGGGTGATGTGGGGGGTCGTTCCGACGTTTGCCGCAAGCGGGGTCAGGCCGCAGGCGGCCGTCGCTCTGAGGGCCGAGCGGGGTCAGGTCGCATCACTCATCGTCACCCCGCAGGGCGGGCGGAGTCAGTCGGCGAGGAAGTCGTCGGGGAGGTCCATGCCGTCGACGCCGTCGGACTCGAGGGCTTCGCGGACGACCCGGAAGGCGAGGCCGGGCGGGTAGCCCTTGCGCGCGAGCAGTCCGGTGAGCCGGCGAGTGCGGGCGACCGGTTCGAGGCGCCGGGTGCTCGGCAGCCGCGCGGCGACGAGCGCCCTTGCGGTCGCCTCCTCCTGCTCGGGATCGACCGTCTCGACGGCATCGTCGGCGACGGCGGGCTCGACGCCGCGTTTGCGCAGCTCGTAGCCGAGCGCGCGGCGGGCCAGGCCTCGGCCAGCGTGCCGGGACTCGACCCACGCTCGCGCATAGGCCGCGTCGTCGACCAGGCCGACGTCGGTGAAGCGGTCCAGCACGCCGTCGCGGACCTCTTCGGGTACGCCCTTGCGCGCCATCGCGGCATCGAGCTGCGCTCGGGTCTGCGGCGCGGCCGACAGCCGGTTCAGCGCGACCGTCCGCGCCACCGACTCCGGATCGGCGTCAGGATCGAGCTCAGGCCCCGGCTCACCGCCGGAACCGCCGCGACCGCGACGGCCACGGGTGACGCCGGTGCCGGTGCCGGTCTCGCTCCGGCGCCCCCGCGGCCGGCGTCGCACGGGGCCGCCGTCGGATGCCGGCCCACCGAAGGGTTCCGGCCGGTCCTCGGCCACCTCGCCCTCAGCGTCGGCGGCTCGGACACCGCCGAGATCGGGTTCACGGCGGCCGGCCGCGGGTCGCCGGTGCACATCGCCGACGCCGGTGCTGACCCGATCTCGCGCGTCGTCAACGCCATCAGCGCCGGCGTCGATACCGGCGATGTCGGCATCAGTGAAGTCAGCACCGCTGTCGTCGCCGCCGCCACCCCGATGGGAGCCACGAGCGGTCGGGAGGCTACGTGCATCCGGCCGGTCCACGTCCGCCGGCCGGTCGACATCCGCTCTCCGGTCGACGTCCGGTTGCTGGCCGAGGCCGGCCAGGCGGTCGTCCGGGCCGGCCGAGCGGGCAGGGTCGTCCGCCCGCTCGGGGTCGTCCGGGCGGCCGCGCCGCGACCGCCCGGCGTTGCTGCTCACCACGGCTGGCTCAGAAGTCGACCGGAGCCTCTTCGACGGCGGCATCGATCTTCGGGCCGACGCCGAGCTTCTCCTTGATCTTCTTCTCGATCTCGTCGGCGAGGTCGGGGTTGTCCTTGAGGAAGTTGCGGGCGTTCTCCTTGCCCTGCCCCAGCTGGTCGCCCTCGTAGGTGTACCAAGCACCGGACTTGCGCACGATGCTCTGCTCGACGCCGAGGTCGATGAGGCCACCCTCGCGGCTGATGCCTTCGCCGTAGATGATGTCGAACTCGGCCTGCTTGAACGGCGGGGCCACCTTGTTCTTGACCACCTTGACGCGGGTGCGGTTGCCGACCGCGTCGGTGCCGTCCTTGAGCGTCTCGATGCGGCGGACATCGAGGCGGACGGAGGCGTAGAACTTCAGCGCCTTGCCGCCGGTGGTGGTCTCGGGCGAGCCGAAGAACACGCCGATCTTCTCGCGCAGCTGGTTGATGAAGATGGCGGTGGTCTTCGACTGGCTCAGCGCACCGGCGATCTTCCGCAGCGCCTGGCTCATCAGCCGGGCCTGCAGACCGACGTGGCTGTCGCCCATCTCGCCCTCGATCTCGGCCTTGGGCACCAGCGCCGCCACCGAGTCGACGACGATGATGTCGAGCGCGCCGGAGCGGATGAGGGTGTCGGCGATCTCGAGCGCCTGCTCACCGGTGTCGGGCTGGGAGACGAGCAGGGAGTCGGTGTCGACCCCCAGCGCCTTCGCGTAGTCGGGGTCGAGCGCGTGCTCGGCGTCGATGAAACCGGCGACGCCGCCGGCGCGCTGGGCGTTGGCCACCGCGTGCAGCGCGACGGTGGTCTTACCGGAGGACTCAGGGCCATAGATCTCGATCACCCGGCCGCGCGGCAGGCCGCCGATGCCGAGCGCGACGTCGAGAGAGATGGCTCCGGTGGGAATCACCTCGATGGGGACCCGGGCCTCCTCGCCCAGCCGCATCACCGAGCCCTTGCCGAACGAGCGCTCGATCTGCGCGAGCGCGGCTTCGAGCGCCTTATCGCGGTCCGCGGAAACAGCCATGGGCACCACCTGGGGTCGACGGGCCGGCGCACGGCCCTGCGTTTTCTTGGTCATCGCCGGAGACGTTACGCGGTGCCACCGACAAGATCGAGAACGAACTCCGAACCTGTGGACAACCGCGCCAACCGAGCTTCGGTGTGGACAGAAGAGACTCTATGCCGAACGGGTGTTCGAGAGCGAACGACACGCCGGAATCAGCATCGCGACGACCGGAGCCGCCAGCAGGACGGCAGCGGCGGCGTTCAGCACGCCGTACCCGAAGGATCCCACGACGACCCCGGCGAGCGCTCCCCCGCCGGCCGCGGCCAGTCCCATCAGCAGGTCCGACGAGCCCTGCACGGCAGGACGGTCGGCAGCGTCGACGGCGTCCGTCAGCAGTGTCGACCCGGCCACCATGCACGCCGACCAGCCCAGCCCGAGCAGGAACAGCCCGGCCGTCAGCCCCGGCGAGTGGCCCTCGTGCGCCGTGCCCGCCAGCGCGACCGAGGCCAGCAGCACGACCACCCCGCCCAGGATGACCGGGACCCGGCCGACGCGGTCGGCCAGCCAGCCCATGACCGGCGACAACGCGAACATGCCGGCCACGTGGACGCTGATGACGAAGCCGATGACGGAGATCGAGGCGCCGCCGTGCGTCATGTGCACCGGCGTCATGACCATGACGGTCACCATGACGGTGTGCCCGACGACGACGGAGACCAACCCGAGCACCGCCGGCGGGCTGGCCGAGATGGCCGTCCACCCGGCCCGCAGCACACCCCGCCGCCGCGCGGGCCGGTCACCGGACGCGCCCTGCCGCCGGGCCGTCAGCAACGGGTCGGGCCGCAGACCGCCCAGGATGACCAGCGCACCCAGCCCCAGCACCACGGCGCCGACGAGGAACGGCCCGGCCAGCGGTTCGATGCCCAGCGACGACGCGAGGTCGCCGGCGGGACCGGCGAGGTTCGGCCCGGCCACCGCGCCCACCGTCGTGGACCAGACGACGACGGAGAGCGCGCGGCCGCGACCGGCGGCCGGCGCGAGGTCGGTGGCGGCATAGCGGGCCTGCAGCCCGGCCGCCGTCCCACCGCCCAGCAGCGCCGTGCCCACCAGCAGCAGCGGGAACACCTGTAGCTGCGTCGCGACCAGCGCGATCAACGCGCCCACGGCACCGAGCGCGTACGTCACGCCGAGCCCGACGCGCCGGCCGTACGACATCGCCAGCGACGCGGCCGGCATCGCCAGCAGCGCCGCGCCGAGCACCTGTGCACTCTGCACCAGGCCGGACAGGTCGTCGCGGCCGAACACATCGGTGACGACGACGGCGCCGACGGCGATGGCCGCGGACACGCCGAGCCCACCCGTGACCTGACTGGCGACGAGCGTCCGCACGGTCTTCCGCTGGACCGCCTGGATGGCCCCGGCGCTTTGCGCCTCGCTCACCGCAGCAGCAGCCGTTCGATGCGCCGCGCCGCGAACAGCACGCCCACGAGACCCATGACCGCGAGATACGCCACGTGCGCCAGGATGCCCCACGCGACGTCACCGAGCATGAGGTCCCTGATCATCGCCACGCCGTGGTAGAGCGGCGTCGCCTGCACGATCCACCGGATCGACTCGTCGTACGTCGACAGCGGGTAGAACGTGGCCGAGAACAGGAACATCGGCAGCAGCGCCAGCTGGATGTAGTCGAAGTCCTGCCAGCTGCGCAGATAGGTGGTGACGGACATGCCGACGGCGGCGAACGCGAGCCCGATGAGGCTGGCCGCCGGCAGCGCCAGCAGCGCCCACCAGGAGTGCACGACGCCGGCGGCCGCGGCCACGATCAGGAACGTCGTGGAGTACAAGAGCCCGCGCAGCAGCGCCCAGCCGATCTCGCCGACGGCGACATCGCGCGGCCCGAGCGGCGTGGCCAGCACGGAGTCGTACAGCTTGGCGTACTTGAGCTTGAAGAACAGGTTGAACGTGGAGTCGAAGACGGCGCCGTTCATGGCGGCCGCCGCCATCATGGCCGGAGCGACGTAGGCGGCGTACTCGACCATGCGCCCGCCGCCGGTGTCGACGTCGCCGATGAGCGCGCCGAGCCCGACGCCGAGTGAGAACAGGTAGAAGATCGGCTCGAAGATGCCGCTGACCAGCGTGATCCAGCCGTGCCGGAAGGCGCGCGCATTGCGCTCGATCAGGGTGCGGGCCAGGCCGGCGCCGGCCGGAATGGGCAGCGCACGGGCGATCGCGTTGACGGCGCTCATGTGACCAGCCGCTTCCGGAAGCTCGCGAGCGCCAGCCACAGCCCGCCCACGACCCACAGCAGCAGGTAGGCGACGTGCCCGAGCGAGCCGGCCACCGTCGCCGTGCCCATGACCAGGCTGCGGCACAGCTCGACGCCGTGCCACAGCGGTGTCGCCATGGCGACCGCCTCGAGCCCCGCGGGCAGCTGCTCGACCGGGAAGAACGTGCCGGAGAACAGGAACATCGGCATGATGATGAACCGGAACAGCACATTGAAGCCGCTGTCGTTGTCCTGCCGGGCGGCGAACGCGAAGACCGGCGTGGTGAACGCCAGCCCGGTGAGGATGGCGGCGAACACCGCGCCGACGACCCACCAGGACGTGATGGCGCCCAGCGCGACGGCAACCAGGGCGAACGCGACGCTGGTGATGGCGATGCGCATGGCGACGAACGCGACGTGCCCGAGGACGAGGTCGGCGATGCCCAGCGGCGCGGCCAGCATGGCGTGGTACTGCCGCTGCCATTTCAGCGCACCCATGACCGGGAACGTCGACTCGCCGACGGCGGTCTGCATGGCCTGGGCGGCGAGGATGCCCGGCGCGATGAACTCGACGTAGCCGGGCGCGCCGAGCCCGCCGCCGTCGACCAGCGTGCCGAGCCCGAACCCCATGGCGAGCAGGAAGAACAGCGGGCCCAGGAAGCCGCTGATGATCGAGCCGCGCCAGACCCGCCGGTAGTTGGCCAGCCAGTACGCGAACGCGCGCCCGGCCATGCGCCCCTCGCGCGGCTGCGCAAGCGTCGTCGTCGCCATCAGTCGACCAGCGTCCGGCCGGTGAGGTGCAGGAACACGTCCTCGAGCGTGGAGCGGCGGGCCAGGACGGACAGCGGCTCGAGCCCGCGTGCCTGCACCGCGGCCGCGGTGGCGTCGCCGTCGTCGGTGTAGAGGAGCAGGCGGTCGGGCAGCACCTCGACGCGTTCGGCGAGGTCGGTGAGCTTGGTGGCGTACGGCGCGTGGTCGTCGGCGGCGAAGCGCAGTTCGAGCACCTCGCGAGTGGAGTGCAGCGCGATGAGCTCGCGCGGCGACCCCTCGGCGACGATGCGGCCGCCGTCCATGACGACCAGGCGGTCGCAGAGCTGCTCCGCCTCGTCCATGTAGTGGGTGGTGAGCACGAGCGTGACGCCGGAGCGTTTCAGCCGGAACAGCCGGTCCCACAGCACGTGCCGGGCCTGGGGGTCGAGCCCGGTGGTGGGCTCGTCGAGCAGCAGCAGCTCGGGGTCGTTGACCAGCGAGCGGGCGATGGTGAGCCGCCGCTTCATGCCGCCCGACAACGGTTCGACGACGCTGTTCGCGCGCTCGGTGAGCTGGGCGAACTCGAGCAGCTCGTCGGCCTTGGCGCGCACGTGCGCCCGCGACAGCCCGAAGTAGCGGCCGTACACGAGGATGTTCTCGCGCACCGTCAGCTCCTCGTCGAGCGTGTCGCGCTGCGGCACCACGCCCAGCCGCGCCCTGATGGCCGGCCCGTCCGTCGCGGGGTCGCGCCCGAGGATGCGCAGGCTGCCGTCGGTGGGCGGCGAGACGCAGCCGATCATGCGCATGGTCGACGACTTGCCGGCGCCGTTCGGCCCGAGGAAGCCGAACGCCTCACCCCGCCGCACCTCGACGTCGATGGCGTCGACCGCGGCGAACTCGCCGAACCGCTTCGTGAGCCGGTGGGCGCTGATCATGGGCTGGTCGCCGGCGTGATCCGTCACACATCCGGACGCTACCCCGCCGGTCCGACAGCGGGCATCCGAGTTTCGCCCGGATGCGCCCGCTCAGCCCGCCGTCTGGACCACGTCTCGGACGTAGAACAGGTACCAGAGCCGGACCGGCGTTCCCTCGCCCTCGCCGATGGCCATCCGGGGCATGATCGCGGTGGACACCTCACCGTTCGCGCCGTTGTAGTTCTTCTCGTGGCGTGTCACGTTGACGTCGGCGGTCTCGGCCCAGCGCGCGCTCTCAGCCCACCCGGCGACCCGCTCGGCATCGACGCCGAGGAGTTCTGCGTCCGCCACCATCCGGTCGGCGGCGGCCTGGCCGTCGGCCTCGGTCCAGAACAGGTTGACCTGGTCCACGTAGCCGTGCCGGGTGGTCACCGTCATCTGCTCGGTGCGCCCGGACCAGGTGCCGGTGGGGAGCTTGAGGCTCACGGTGGGGTCGTCGGGCACGTCGACGATCACCATCTGGTCCGCCGGGAGTCCCAGGGCTTCCGCCTCGAGCGGCCGGGTCAGGTCCCACTGGAGGGTGTTGCCGTCCCCGAAGAGCTGGGCGCCGCCGTCGTCGTCACCGCCGACGCGGATGGTGCAACCGGCCGTCACCGTCAGCGCGAGGATCGCGGCCGCCGAGAGGAACGCCCGCCGGGCCGGCATCGTCACGTCCTCAGCGCTCGCCGGGTGGCAGGCGCAGGGCGTCGGCGACGGCACGCCAGACCACCTTGGTGTCTTCGCCGGCCGCCAGCGCCTGGTGCACCGTCCGCCCGCCGAGGCCCTCGATGACGTAGTCGCGCGCCCACGAGTCGGCGTAGGTGGAGCCCAGTTGGTGCTCCATCCGCTCCCAGAAATCCGTCAACCGCACCCGGCCAGTATCCCTCACCGCGAACGGCGCCCGACCTTGTCGGTGGGGAGAGCGATGATGGGTGGATGGCAGACGTCCTCGAGCTGTTCGGCCCGGCCACGCGTGCGTGGTTCGCCGGGTCGTTCGCCGCGCCCACGGCGGCGCAGGAGGGCGCCTGGCGGTCGGTCGCGGCCGGCCACAACGCGCTGGTGGTGGCGCCGACGGGGTCGGGCAAGACGCTCGCCGCGTTCCTGTGGGCGCTCGACCGGCTGGCGTCCGAGCCCGAGCCGGACGATCCCACCCACCGCTGCCGCGTGCTCTACGTCTCGCCGCTGAAGGCGCTGACGGTCGACGTCGAGCGCAACCTGCGCTCGCCGCTGGCCGGCATCGGGCACGCCGCGGGCCGCCTGGGCCTCGCCGCGCCCGGCATCACCGTCGGCGTCCGCACCGGCGACACCCCGGCCGACGAGCGGCGCCGGTTCGCCAAACACCCGCCCGACATCCTCATCACCACACCCGAGTCGCTGTTCCTGCTGCTCACGTCGCAGGCGCGCGAGTCGCTGCGCTCCGTCGAGACCGTCATCGTCGATGAGGTGCACGCGGTCGCCGGCGGCAAGCGTGGCGCGCACCTGGCGTTGTCATTGGAACGGCTCGACACGCTGCTCGAACGGCCGGCGCAGCGTATCGGCCTGTCCGCCACGGTGCGCCCCATCGAGGAGGTGGCCCGGTTCCTCGGCGGCAGCCGCCCGGTCGAGGTGGTCGCGCCGCCCAGCGAGAAGCGGTGGGATCTCAAGGTCGTCGTGCCGGTGCCCGACCTCGACGAACTCGACGCGGTCGCGCCGCCGGTGCCGGCCCCGGTCGGGTTCGACGACGAAGGCGACGGCGGCAACGCGTCCATCTGGCCACACGTCGAGCAGCGGGTCGTCGACCTCGTCGAACAGCACGAGTCGACCATCGTGTTCGCCAACTCGCGGCGGCTGGCCGAGCGGCTGACGGCACGGCTGAACGAGATCGCGGCCGAGCGGGCCGACGGCCGTCCCCCCGACGACAAGCCGGCCACGAACCACCCGCCACCGGCGTCGCTGATGGCGCAGGCCGGGTCCAGTCACGGTGCCGCGGCCACCATCGCGCGCGCCCACCACGGCTCGGTCAGCAAAGAGCAGCGGGCGCTCATCGAGGACGACCTCAAGTCCGGCCGGCTGCCCGCCGTCGTCGCCACCAGCAGTCTCGAGCTGGGCATCGACATGGGCGCGGTCGATCTCGTCGTGCAGGTCGAGTCGCCGCCGTCGGTGGCCAGCGGGCTGCAGCGGGTCGGCCGGGCCGGTCACCAGGTCGGCGCGGTGTCCAGCGGCGTGCTGTTCCCGAAGTACCGCGGCGACCTCGTGCAGACCGCCGTCGTCGCCGAGCGCATGGTGTCCGGGCAGATCGAGCAGCTCACCGTCCCGCGCAACCCGCTCGACGTGCTCGCACAGCAGATCGTCGCCATGGTGGCCATGGACGACTGGCCGGTCGACGACCTCCTGTCGCTGGCTCGGCGGGCCCACCCGTTCGCCACGCTGCCGCAGTCGTCGTACGACGCCGTCCTCGACATGCTGGCCGGCCGTTACCCGTCCGACGAGTTCGCCGAGCTGCGGCCGCGGCTGGTCTGGGACCGCACCGCCGGGGTGCTCAAGGGCCGCCCGGGCGCCCAGCGGCTCGCCGTCACCAGCGGCGGCACCATCCCCGACCGCGGGCTGTTCGGCGTCTTCCTGGTCGGCTCCGACCCTCGGCGCGGCGGCGCGCGGGTCGGCGAGCTCGACGAGGAGATGGTGTACGAGTCACGGGTCGGCGACGTGTTCGCGCTCGGCGCCACCAGCTGGCGCATCGAAGACATCACGCACGACCGCGTCATGGTCTCCCCCGCGCCCGGGCATCCGGGCAAACTGCCGTTCTGGCACGGCGACACGCTGGGCCGTCCGGCCGAACTGGGCGCGGCCGTCGGCGGCTTCGTCCGCGAGATCAACCGGCTGGCCGAGCCGAAGGCGCGCGAGCGGGCGGCGAGCGCCGGGCTCGACGAGTGGGCCGTCGACAACCTGCTCGACTACGTCCGCGACCAGCGCGAAGCGACCGGTCACGTGCCCGACGACCGCACGCTGGTCGTCGAACGGTTCCGCGACGAGCTCGGCGACTGGCGGCTGGTGGTGCACTCCCCCTACGGCGCGCGGGTGCACGCGCCGTGGGCGCTGGCCATCGGCGCCCGGTTGCGCGAGCGCTACGGCGTCGACGTCCAGGCCGCGCATGCCGACGACGGCATCGTGCTGCGCATCCCCGACACCATGGACGGCATCGGGTTCGACGGTGTCGGCGACGACGGCGGGCTGTCCGGTGAGGCGCCCGACGCCCGGCTGGTGGTGCTCGACCCCGACGAGCTCGACGACATCGTCACCGGCGAGGTCGGCGGGTCGGCCCTGTTCGCGTCGCGGTTCCGCGAGTGCGCCGCGCGGGCGCTGCTGCTGCCGCGTCGCTCCCCCGACCGCCGGTCGCCGCTGTGGCAGCAGCGGCAGCGGTCGGCCCAGCTGCTGCAGGTGGCGTCGAAGTACGGATCGTTCCCCATGCTGCTCGAGACCATGCGCGAGTGCCTGCAGGATGTCTACGACCTCGACGGCCTGCGCGACCTCATGCGCCGCGTCGCCGGCCGGCAGGTCAAGGTGGTCGAGGTCGAGACGCCCACGCCGTCGCCGTTCGCCCGATCGCTGCTGTTCGGGTACGTCGCGGCGTTCATGTACGAGGGCGACTCCCCGCTGGCCGAGCGGCGGGCGCAGGCGCTGACGCTCGACTCCGCGCTGCTGGCCGAACTGCTCGGGCAGACCGAGCTGCGCGAACTGCTCGACCTCGAGGTCATCGAGCGCACCGAGGCCGAACTGCAGCGGCTGGTCCCCGAGCGCCGCGCGCAGAACGTCGAGGCCGTCGCCGACCTGCTCCGGTTGCTCGGCCCGCTGACGACGGACGAGGTGGCGGCGCGGTCCGCGGAGCCGGCCGACGCCCCGGCCCACCTCGACGAACTGGTGAGGCAGCGGCGGGTCATCGCGGTGCGCATCGCCGGTCAGGAGGTGTGGTCCGCCGTCGAGGATGCCGCCCGGTTGCGCGACGCGCTCGGCGTGGCGCTGCCCGGCGGGGTGCACGACGCGTTCACGGCGCCGGTGCCCGACCCACTCGGCGACATCGTGGCCCGGTACGCCCGCACGCACGGCCCGTTCCACGCGGCCGACCTCGCCACCCGGTTCGGTCTGGGCGTCGCGGTCGTGGTCCAGACGCTGCGGCGGCTCTCCGCCGAAGGGCGGGTCGTCGAGGGCGAGCTGCGGCCCGGCAGCACCGGCACCGAATGGTGCGACGCCGAGGTGCTGCGGCTGCTGCGCCGCCGGTCGCTGGCGGCGCTGCGCAAGGAGGCCGAGCCGGTCGACGCCGCGACGCTGGGCCGGTTCCTGCCGGCGTGGCAGTCGGTCGGCAGCTCGCTGCGCGGGGCCGACGGTGTGCTGCGGGTGGTCGAGCAGCTCGGCGGGGCGGCGGTGCCGGCCAGCGCGCTGGAGTCATTGGTGCTGCCGGCGCGGGTCGCGGCGTACTCGCCGGCCTGGCTCGACGAGCTGACCGCGGCCGGCGAGGTGGTGTGGTCCGGGCACGGGACGCTGCCCGGGTCCGACGGCTGGGTGTCGCTGCACCTGGCCGACACCGCACACCTGACCCTGCCCGACGTCGATCTCGGTGCGGCCGACGGTGAGCTGCACCAGGCCGTGCTCACGACACTGACCAGCGGCGGGGCGTATTTCTTCCGGCAGCTCAGCGACGCGGTGGCGGCTCACGTCGCGACGCCGCCCGAGGACGCGGCGCTCACGACGGCGCTGTGGGATCTCGTGTGGGCCGGGCTGGTCACCAACGACACGCTGGCGCCGTTGCGGTCGCTGCTGACCGGCCGGCCGGCGCACCGGAGCCGGCCGGCGCGGCCACGGTCGCGATACGCCCGCGGCCGTCCGGCGATGCCGTCGCGCACCGGTCCCCCAGCGGCGGCCGGTCGCTGGTCGTTGCTGCCCGACCGCGACACCGACACCACGCGCCGGGCGCACGCGGCGGCCGAGGCACTGCTCGACCGCCACGGCGTCGTGACCCGCGGTGCCGTGCAGGCCGAGCGGCTGCCCGGCGGGTTCGCGGCGGCCTATCGGGTGTTGTCCGCGTTCGAGGACACCGGCCGGGCCCGGCGCGGGTACTTCATCGCCGGCCTGGGCGCGGCGCAGTTCGGCACGCCGGGCGCGGTCGACCGGCTGCGCTCCTACTCGCAGCTCGACGAGTCGCGGCCGGCCAGCGCGCTGGTGCTGGCGGCGACCGATCCGGCCAACCCGTACGGCGCGGCGCTGCCCTGGCCCGAGCGGGGCGAGTCGGGCTCGGCCGGGCATCGGCCGGGCCGCAAGGCCGGCGCACTGGTCGTGCTGATCGACGGTGAGCTGTCGCTGTACGTCGAGCGAGGTGGCCGGACGCTGCTGTCCTGGACCGACGATCCCACCCGGCTGCGCTCCGCGGCCGACGCGCTGGCCCTGTCGGTGCGCGAGGGTGCGCTCGGCGCCCTCCGGGTCGAGCGCGCCGACGGTGCGCAGGTCACGACCACACCCCTCGGCGAGGCCCTCACCGCCGCCGGCTTCCATGTCACCCCGCGCGGCCTCCGGCTGCGCAACTGACGCACCGGCGCCGGCGCACACGGAGCCGTGGCCTCGGCATCGGCTCGCCGGCACAACGGGAACTGCCCCAGCCACCGCGACACCCGCTGCGCAACTGACGCATCGGCTCCGGCGCACACGGAGCCGTGGCCTCGGCATCGGCTCGCCGGCACAACGGGAACTGCCCCAGCCACCGCCACCGCGACACCGGCTGCGCCCTGAAACCGCCGGCAGCCCCGGCCCCGGCATCCGCCTCGGCATTGGCGTCGGCGTCGGTCGCGACGCACCGCACGGCCGTGCCGGTGCGCCCGACAACCTGCAGCGTGCTTGGGGACAACGATGATCATCAACGATCGCGCACCACACCAGGCGTTCTCCCGCTCTACCAGGCATGCATGCCTGGTAGAGCGGGAGAACGCCTCATAGCCCCGCCTCCCGGGTGCAGGGCTGATACGGACGCGGTCACCTTGGCTAGGCTCACCGCCCCGCAAACCCGTCCGAATCGGACAGTCGAGCGACTGTGGACCTTGCCAAGGGCATAGCCGGCCCTGCCAAGGCACGCCACGCCGGCACGGTGGCGACACCGGCGGGACAATCGGCGCGCCGGATGGCCGCAGGCAAGGGCACGAACGGCCGGTCCGCGGCAGCGACGGCGAAGACGCGCGCGGCCGACACCGACACCAACCCTGACCAGGGTGCCGACGCCACCGACACGCGCAGGGCCGACGCCACCCGACACGCACGGGGCCGACGCCACCCGACACGCACGGGGCCGACGCCACCCGACACGCGCAGGGCCGACGCCACCCGACACGCACGGGGCCGACGCCACCCGACACGCGCGGCGCCGAACCCGACACCAGGGCCGAGGTCGGCGCGATGACCAGCCCCACGCGACCGGCGCCCTGCCGCCGCAACCCGGGCGCTGCCGCTGAGTAGCCTGGGCGAATGATCCTCGCCACCCACGCCGGCTACGAGGTCGATGACGACCAGGAGCGGCTCGATCTGGACGTCGTCATCGGGTTCCTGCTGACGACGTACTGGAGCAAGCACCGGTCGCGCGACACCGTCGAGCGGGCCGTGCGCCGGTCGTTCGGGGTCGGGCTGTACGCACCCGACGGTGCGCAGGCGGGCTTCGCCCGGGTGGTCGGCGACGGGACGACGTTCGCGTGGCTGGCGGACGTGTTCGTGCTGCCCGAGCATCGGGGCAAGGGCCTGGCCAGAGTCCTGGTCAACGCCGTCCTGGAGCACCCGGAGCACGCCGCCGTCGAGCGGTGGATGCTCGCCACCCTCGACGCGCACGGGGTGTACGCACCGCTGGGCTTCGGGCCGATCGAGTCGCTCGACCGCTTCATGATCCGCTCCGGGCCGACGGCCACGCACCTGATCCGCTGAGCGGCGACGGCGACGGCAGCGGCGACGAGCCTCAACCGATGGCCGCGCCGGGCTCGTAGTAGCGCCGGTCGCCGTGAACGAGAGGGACGGCGCCGGCCGCGTCGCCCGCGACGGCGGTGACGCGGCCCAGCGCGATGGTGTGGTCGCCGGCGTCGACGAGGTCGAAGGGCACGCACTCGACGGCGGCGACGGCGCCGGTGAAGATCAGCTCACCCCGGGCCGCGCGCCGCGTCGGCCAGGGCGAGAAGTCGTCGCGGGCGCCGGGATGACGCTCGCGCGCGCCGTAGTGGGACAGCGCCAACTGGTCAGCGGCCAGAAATGACAGCGACCACCCGTCGGCAACGAACAGCGCGTCGTGGATGAAGCCGTCCTTCTTGACACACGCCAGCACCAGCGGCGGCTCCAACGACACCGACGACACGGCGGTCACAGTGAGGCCGCAGTCACGGCCGACCGGGTCGAGCACCGTGAGCAACGCCACACCGCCCGCCAAGCGGGCCATGGCGTCGCGGAACTCCGGCGCAGGCTTCGACCGCGGCAACGACTCCGGCAGCAGCGTCAGCCGACCTTGACGACATCGCGAGGCCGGGCGGACTCCCGGGGACGCAGCTCGGTGAGCGCACCCACCGCCGCCGCCTCGACGCGCATCATCTCGTCGCTGACCTCACGGAGCACCTCGGACATCGGCAGGTCCAGCGCCTCGCAGATGGCCGCGAGCAGCTCGGACGACGCCTCCTTGCGGCCGCGCTCGACCTCGGACAGGTACCCGAGACTCACGCGCGCCGCAGCCGAGATCTCGCGGAGAGTGCGGCCCTGCTCGATCCGGCGACGCCTCAAGACATCGCCGACGAGCCGTCTGATGAGAACCATCGGCTACCCCTCTCGCGATTCGTCTCGACTGTGCTTGAGTCCACCGTACCTTCTGTTTCGTACGTTTGCGTTTCCAGCCTCGCCGGGAAAGACGGGGTGCACAGAAGTATTCATCTCGCAGGTTGAAACGTCCCGGCACACCCGAGGATTCCCGGCCGCCGGAGCCGCGTCTCACACCTCGGACAGTACCCCGGACAGCAGCGTCAGGACGGCGTCGACGGTGGCCGCCCGCACGGCCTCGCGGCCGCCCGGCAACGCCGTTCCGCCCGTGAACGAACGCACGCTGAGGCCGCCCGCCGCCGTGGCCACCGCGACATGCACCGTGCCCGGCGGGTGGCCGTCCTGCGGGTCCGGCCCCGCCACGCCGGTGGTCGCCAGGCCGACGTCCGCCCCGAGCCGTATCCGGACCCCGGACGCCATGGCCTGCGCCGTCGACGCGGCCACCGGGCCGGACGCGGCCAGTACCGGCTCGGGCACTCCGGCCAGCAACGCCTTGAGCTCCGTCGCGTAGACGACGACGCCGCCGCGCACCACCGCGGACGAGCCGGGCACCGAGGTCAGGGCGGCGCAGACCAGCCCGCCGGTCAGCGACTCCGCCGCGGCGACCGTCAGCCCGCGCGCGATCAGCTGCCGCACCACGGACTCGGGCGACGGCGCGCTCACGGCGTCGCGCTGCGCCGCAGCCGGATGGCCGACAGCACGTAGTCGACGCCGGTGACGACGGTGACGATGACGGCGAGCGCCATGACCGACGCCTCGATCGGGTCGAACCAGCCGGGCATCGGCAGGATGTAGAGGCCGAGCGCCAGGGCCTGCAGGACGGTCTTCAGCTTGCCGCCACGGTTGGCCGCCATGACGCCGTAGCGGAGGACGGCGAACCGCAGCACCGTGATGCCCCACTCACGCACGAGGACGACGACCGTCACCCACCAGGGCAGCTCACCCAGCAGTGACAGCCCGACGAACGCCATGCCGGTGAGCGCCTTGTCGGCGATGGGGTCGGCGATCTTGCCGAAGTCGGTGACCAGGCCGCGCCGCCGGGCGAGGTCGCCGTCGAGGCGGTCGGTCATCATCGCGATGCCGAACGTGACGAACGCGGCGATGCGCGACGGGTCGTCGTCGCCGCCCTCTCGCAGCAGCAGCCAGCCGAACAGCGGAACCAGGACCACGCGGAGAACGGTGAGCCCGTTGGCGATGTTCCAGGGGCTCGGCGGGAGGGTCGACGGTTCGGCCACGGGGCAAGGCTAGGGCACGGCGAGGAGGTCGGCGCCGTCACTGCCGGTGACGGTCGCCGTGATGATGTCGCCGACGGCGGCGCGCACGCCGGACACCGTCGTGGTGCCGTCGACCTCGGGGCCCTGGTGCTCGGCGCGGCCCTCGACCACGCCGTCGGGACCCACCGACTCGACCAGGACCGACACCGTCTCGCCGACGCGGTCCTCGGCACGCTGGGCGACCAGTTCCTCGACGAGGTCGCCGACGCGCTCGACCCGCTCCGCGACCTCGTCGGAGTCGAGCTTGCCGTCGAACGACGCCGCCTCGGTGCCGTCCTCGTCGGAGTAGCCGAACACGCCGACGACGTCGAGGCGGGCCTGGGTGAGGAACGACTCGAGCTCGGCGACGTCGTCGTCGGTCTCGCCGGGGAAACCGACGATGACGTTGGACCGGATGCCGGCCGACGGGACCCGGTCGCGGACCGACTGGATCAACTCGAGGAACGACGACGTCCCGCCGAACCGCTTCATGCGGCGCAGCAGCGGCGTGCTGGCGTGCTGGAAGGACAGGTCGAAGTACGGGACGACGCCGGGCGTCGACAGCATGGCCTCGGTCAGCGTCGGGCGCATCTCGGCCGGCTGCAGGTACGAGACACGCACCCGCGAGATGCCCTCGACGGCGGCCAGCTCGGGCAGCAGCGTCTCGAGCAGCCGCAGGTCGCCGAGGTCCTTGCCGTAGGACGTCGAGTTCTCGCTGACGAGGAAGAGTTCACGGACGCCCTGCTCGGCCAGCCAGCGCGCGTCGGCCAGCACGTCGGACGGGCGGCGCGACAGGAACGAGCCGCGGAACATGGGGATGGCGCAGAACGTGCAGGCGCGGTCGCAGCCGCTGGCCAGCTTCAGCGGCGCCATGGGGCCGCCGTCGAGCCGCCGCCGCACCGATCGCGGCCCGGACGCGGGCGACATGCCGGCCGGGAGGTCGGGCGCCGCGTAGGCCGCGGCCTGGCGCTCGACCGGCGTGACGGGGAGCAGCTTGCGGCGGTCGCGGGGCACGTGCGACACGTGGGCGGAGCCGCCGAGGATGCCGCGCAACCGCTCGCCGATGGCGGCGTAGTCGTCGAAGCCCAGGACGGCGTCAGCCTCTGGAAGCTCGTCGGCGAGTCCGACTCCGTACCGCTCGGCCATGCAGCCGACCGCGACGACCGCCTTGGTGGCGCCGCCGGCCTTGAGGTCGGCGGCGGCCAGCAGCGAGTCGACGGAGTCTTTCTTGGCCTGTTCGACGAAGCCGCAGGTGTTGACCAGGACGGTCTCGGCGGCGCCGGGGTCGTCGACGAGCTCGAAGCCGTCGGCGTCGAGACGGCCGGCCAGCTCCTCGGAGTCGACCTCGTTGCGGCTGCAGCCGAGCGTGACGATCGCGACGGAATGTTTGCTCATGTCGCCCGTCACTCTACTCGTCGTGCGCGCCAGCTACGTTGTCCCGCATGCCCGCGCACATCCCGCTGCCTCTCGTCCACGAGCCGCGCCCCGGAACGTTCGCCGTCGGCGACGGCACCTCGATCGGCGCGGACGGCGACGCCCGCCGGGCCGCCTGGGTCCTGCACGACGTGCTCGCGGGGGCCGGGGTCCGCGCGCCGGTCGTCCCGGCCGCCGATCCGGCCGCGACGATCGTCCTGCGCGTGGCCGCGCCGGTGCGCGACAGCGCCGAGGGCTACCGGCTGACGGTGACGCCCGGGCGGGCGGTGCTCGAGGGCGGATCCGCCGAGGCGCTGGCGCGCGCCGTCCAGACGTTCCGCCAGCTGCTGCCACCGGCGGCGCTGCGCCGCGCGCCGGTCGGCGACGCGCCACCGGAGATCGGGTGCTGCGTCATCGAGGACGCGCCGCGGTTCGCCTGGCGCGGCGTGCACCTGGACGTCGCGCGGCGCTTCATGCCGGTCGCGTTCCTGCTGAGGTTCATCGACCTCGCGGCGCTGCACCGCCTCAACGTCGTGCACCTGCACCTCACCGACGACCAGGGCTGGCGGATCGAGATCCCGGCCCACCCCCGCCTCACCGACGTCGGCTCCTGGCGCACCGAGACCGTCGTCGGCCGGACCGGCACGTTCGACGGCACTCCGCACGGTGGCTTCTACACGCTCGACGACCTGCGCGAGATCGTCGCCTACGCGGCGCAGCGCTCCATCACCGTCGTCCCCGAGATCGACCTGCCCGGCCACGTGCAGTCCGTGCTGGCGGCGTACCCCGAGCTGGGCAACACCGGGCAGCCGGTCGAGGTCCGCCGCACGTGGGGCATCTCGACGAACGTGCTGGCGCCGACCGAGGAGGCGCTCGCCTTCGCCCGCGACGTCCTCGACACCGTGCTGGACGTGTTCCCCGGCCCGTGGGTGCACCTCGGCGGCGACGAGTGCCCGCGGACGGAGTGGCGCGAGAGCCCGGCGGCCGCCGCCCGCGCCGCCGAGCTGGGCCTGGCCTCCGTCGACGAGCTGCAGAGCTGGTTCCTGCGCCGGCTGCACGAGCACGTGACCGGGCGAGGCCGGCGGGTCGTCGGCTGGGACGAGGTCGCCGACGACGGCGGGATGCCGGCCGACACCGTCGTCATGGCCTGGCGCGGCAGCGAGCACGGCATCAAGGCGATGGCGGCCGGCCACGACGTCGTCATGAGCCCGGAGGACGTGACCTACTTCGACCACTACCAGGACGGCGGCGACGGCGAGCCGCTGGCCATCGGCGGCCTGACCACCGTCGAGGACGTGGCCGCGTGGGAACCGCCCAGCGGCGGCGGGCCGGGCCGGCTGCTCGGCGTCCAGGGTCAGCACTGGACCGAGTACCTGCCGACGCCCGCCGCCGTCGAGTACGTGGCGTTCCCGCGGCTCAGCGCGCTGGCCGAGGTCGCGTGGACGGCGCCCGAGCGCCGCGACGCCGCCGACCTACTGCGCCGGCTGCCGGCGCACCTGCGGCGCCTCGACGCGCTGGGCGTGAACTACCGGCCGCTGGACGGCCCGCGCCCCGCCCAGCGCGGCGGCACCGGACGCCGTCAGCGCGCTTGATCGGCCGGGTCCAACCCCGTCCGCGCCAGCACGAACCGGGTCACCTCGCGGTGCCAGACCGACGGGTGGCGCAGCAGCGCGTGCCCGTCGCCGCTCACCGGGACGTACCGGCAGGACGCCGCGACACCGTCCAGCGCGGCCGCCAGCGCCGCCGTCGCACGGGGGTCGGTCGTGGTGTCGGCGCTGCCGTGCATGAGCAGGACGTGCTTCCCGGCCAGCAGCTGCGGCGGCTCCGACGGAGTCAGCCACGGCGCCAGCGCGGCGACCGCGGCCACGCCGTCGCCGGCCGGTCGCTCCCCCGCCACGCGCACGGCGGCCCGGCCGCCCATCGAGTAGCCGACCAGCGCGACGGGCACCCGCGGATGCCGGGCCCGCACCGCCGCCACCGCCGCCCGGACGTCGGCCAGCGGCGACTCCTCGGCGCCGTTCCAGCCGCGGATCGCGTACCGCAGCCGCCACACCGTCAGCCCCAGCGGCCCGCCGGCCCGCCGCAGCGCCCACGCGAACGGCTGCAGCCGCAGCACCGACGGCTGCCGCGACCGCACCGGCTCGCGGCTCTCGGACCGGCCGCCGTGCAGCAACAGGACGGCCGCGCGGACATCGCCGCGCGGCCGATCCTCGGTCAGGACGTACTCGGGCTCAGCCACCGCGCAGGGTGTCCAGCACCTCGTCGAGGTCGTCGGGCTTGATCAGCACGTCCCGGGCCTTCGACCCCTCGGACGGGCCGACGATGCCGCGGCTCTCCATGAGGTCCATCAGCCGGCCCGCCTTGGCGAATCCGACCCGGAGCTTGCGCTGCAGCATCGACGTCGACCCGAACTGCGTGTTGACGACCAGCTCGGCGGCCTGGCAGAGCAGGTCGAGGTCGTCGCCGATGTCCTCGTCGACCTCGCGCCTCGACGACGCCGCAGCAGCGGTGACGTCCTCGCGGTAGTCGGGCTCCAGCTGCTCCTTGCAGTGCGCGACGACGGACGCGATCTCCGTCTCGGTGACCCAGGCGCCCTGGACGCGGATGGGCTTGCTCGCGCCCATCGGCAGGAACAGGCCGTCGCCCTGGCCGACCAGCTTCTCCGCGCCCGGCTGGTCGAGGATGACCCGCGAGTCGGCCAGCGACGACGTCGCGAACGCCAGCCGCGACGGCACGTTGGCCTTGATCAGGCCGGTGACGACGTCGACCGACGGCCGCTGCGTGGCCAGCACCAGGTGGATGCCGGCCGCCCGGGCCAGCTGGGTGATGCGGACGACGGAGTCCTCGACGTCGCGCGGGGCGATCATCATGAGGTCGGCCAGCTCGTCGACGATGACCAGCAGGTACGGGTACGGCGTCAGTACCCGCTCGCTGCCCTCGGGCGCCTTCACCTTGCCGGCGCGGACCGCCTTGTTGAAGTCGTCGACGTGCCGGAACCCGAAGTTGGCGAGGTCGTCGTAGCGCATGTCCATCTCGCGCACGACCCACTGCAGGGCCTCGGCCGCCTTCTTCGGGTTGGTGATGATCGGCGTGATGAGGTGCGGGATGCCCTCGTACGCGGACAACTCGACCCGCTTGGGGTCGACCATGATCATCCGCACCTCGTCGGGCGTCGACCGCATGAGCACCGACGAGATCATCGAGTTGATGAAGCTGGACTTTCCGGAACCGGTGGCGCCGGCGACCAGCAGGTGCGGCATCTTCGCCAGGTTCGTGACGACGAAGCCGCCCTCGACGTCCTTGCCCAGGCCGGCCACCATCGGGTGGTGGTCCTTGCGCGCCACCGGCGAGCGGAGCACGTCGCCGAGGCTGACGATCTCCTTGTCGGTGTTGGGGATCTCGATACCGATGGCCGACTTGCCCGGGATCGGCGACAGGATGCGGACATCGGCGGAGGCGACCGCGTAGGCGATGTTTTTCGACAGCGCCGTGACCCGCTCGACCTTGACCGCGGTGCCCAGCTCGACCTCATACCGGGTGACCGTCGGGCCGCGGGTGTAGCCGGTGACGACGGCGTCGATGTTGAACTGGTCGAAGACCCCCATGAGGGAGTCGACGACCTGGTCGGACGCGGCCGACTTGGCCTTGTGCGGGCTGCCCTGCCGGAGCAGGTCGCTGTTGGGCAGCGTGTAGGTGATGTCGCCGGACAGCGCGAGCTGCTCGACCCGCTGCGGAATGGGCGTGTGCGGCGGCGGCTCGGCCGGGCCGTCGTTGACCTTCTTCTTCTTGCGCAGTTCGCGGGCGACCACGGCCGGCTCGGTCGGGGTCTCGTCGTCGCCGTCGACGCTGCCGAGCTCGGCGGTGTCGGCGTCGTCGGTCTCGGCGGGCTGCTCGCGCCGCTTGCGCTTCGGCTTCTCGCGCAGCACCGGCGAGTCGTAGGGCTCGTCGTCGGTGGGCGCGAGGCGGCCGCGGGCGTCGGCGTCGCCCTCGGCGACCGGACGGCGAAAGCCCAGCCAGCCGCCGACGACCAGCGCGCCGGCGCGCAGCTGCGCGGTGACCTCGTACAGCGGGATGCCGGTGATGACCAGCACGCCGAACAGCGTCAGCAGGCCCAGCAGCGGACCGGCCACGTACACCGTCAGCAGGTCGGCGAGGATGGTCGAGGAGACGTACCCGATGGCGCCGCCGGCCCGCTCCATGGCGACCTGCCCGTCGACCGGGCGCGGCATGCCGCCGGCGACGTGCGCGAGGCCGAGCGTGCCGAGGGCGAGGCACACCCAGCCGATGACCTGGCGGCCGCCGGGACCGTTGCGGTCCGGATGGCGCAGCGTGCGCCACGCCGCCATGGCCAGCAGCACCGGAGCGACGTAGGCGCCGGTGCCGATGGCGCCGGCGATGCCCTGGTAGACGGCCTCGTAGACCCGGCCGTCGAGCGTCCACCACACCGACGCGGCGACGATGAACGCCGTGCCGATGAGGAACAGCCCCACGCCGTCGCGGCGCTGGTCGGCCTCGAGACTGGTGGCGGTGCGCCCGATGCTGCGCGTCACGCCGCCGACCAGGTGGGCGATGCCCATCCAGATGCCGACGAACATCCGGCCGATGCCGCCGAAGAACTGCGCGGCGAGACTCGGCTCCGGAGGTGGCGGCGGCGGGGGTGGCTCAGGGGCGCGACGCTTCCGGCCGCGAGCCGGGGTACGCCGCTTCGGGGTACCCGACGAGCTTCGCGACCGAGCCGTGGCTGTTCGGGTCGCCATGGAGATCACATTACATCCGACACACTCGTATCTTTAGTCCCACAGGCACCGGCGCGTCGGTGGAACGGAGCGGCTCGTGCAACAGGTGGACAGTGCTGACGTCGACGATCTGGCGCTCGGCGCGGCCGTTCTCGGGTGCGGCGGGGGCGGCGACGCCCACCTGGCCAAGCTCATGCTCCACCGGGCCATCGACCTGCACGGACCGGTGCCCGTGGTGCAGGCGGGCGACGTGCCGGCCGACGGCCTGGTGCTGCCGGTCGCGGTGGCCGGCGCGCCCGCCGTCCTGGCGGAGCAGTTCCCCGGCGAGGGCGACGCCCGGCGCGCACTCGAGGCGATGCAGCGGTACGCCGGACGCCGGGGCGTGGCCGTCCTGCCGCTCGGGATCGGCGGCATCAGGACCCTGTTCCCGCTGGTCGCGGCCGCGGAGGTCGGCCTGCCGTGCATCGACGCCGACGGCATGCGACGGCCGTTCCCCCGGCTCGAGACCACCCTGTTCACCCTCGCCGGCATCGACGTCTCCCCGGTCTGCGTGGTCGGCGCGCTGGGCAACACCCTGGTCATCGACGCCACCGACAACCACACCGGTGAGCGGCTGACCAGGGCCGCCGTCGCCGAGCTGGGCATGGTCGCCACCGTCGCCGCCTACCCCATGAACGGTGAGCAGTGCCGTGCGCACGCGGCCCTGGGGTCGCTGAGCCGCTGCCGCGAGGTCGGCCGCCTGCTGCGCGCCATCCACTCGGGCACCCCGGGCGCCCACGCCGCCTTCCTCGCCTCCACGGGAGCGCAGGTCGTGTTCAGCGGCACGGTGACGGACGTGCTGCGCCGCACCTCCCGGGGATCGACCCGCGGCACCGCGACGCTGGAGCACCTGGCCGAGCCGGACCGGCTGCTCCGGGTGGACTTCCAGAACGAGAACCTGGTGGTCACCGAGGCCGGCCGGGCCGTCGCGACCGTCCCCGACGCCATCACGCTGCTCGACGTCGACACCGGCTGGCCGGTGACCACCGACAGCGTGACGTACGGCCAGCGGGTCGAGGTGCTGGTCGTGCCGGCGCACGAGCGCTGGCGCGAGCCCGACGGGCTCGCGCTGGGCGGGCCGCGCGCGTTCGGTTACGACCTCGACTACGTGGACAGGGGGCTGCCGGTGTGAGAACGCTGCGCGTGGGCGTCGACGTCGGCGGCACCAACACCGACGCCGCCGCCGTCGACCGCGACGGCACCGTCGTCGCCAGGCACAAGGCCACCACCAGCGGCGACCTCATGGTCGGGATCCGGCAGGCACTGGCCGCGGTCCTGGCCGATGTCGACCGGCAGGCCGTGACCAGGCTGGTCCTGGGGACGACGCAGGCGGTGAACGCGATCGTCGAGCGGCGCATGCTGGCACGGGTCGGGGTGCTGCGCATCGGAGCGCCGGCGACGTCGCTCGTGCCTCCGTTCACGGGCTGGCCGGGCGACCTGGTCGAGCAGGCCGGCGGGCCGGTCGCCATGGTCCGCGGCGGGCACGACCACGAGGGCAAGGAGCTCGCGCCACTCGACGAGGACGCCGTGGCCGCCTTCGCGGCGGCCTGCGCGCACCGGGCCGACGCGGTGGCCGTCGCGGCCACCGGCTCCGTCGTCAACGCCGACCACGAACAGCGGGCCGCCGACATGCTGGACCGGCTGCTGCCGTCGTGCACTGTCACGCCGGCGCACCGCGTGGGCGGTCCGGGCCTGATCGAACGGGAGAACGCCGCGATCCTGAACGGCGCGCTGACCGGCGTCATCGCGAGGCTGGTGCGTGCGCTCGGCGCCGCGCTGCGCGAGCTGGGCCTGGATTGCGCCACGTACCTGACGGAGAACGACGGCACGCTGCTCACCGCCGACCGCGCCGCCCGGTATCCGGTGCGCACCATCGCCTCCGGCCCGACGAACTCCATGCGGGGCGCCCACCACCTGAGCGGCCTGGACGACGCCGTGGTCGTCGACGTCGGTGGCAGTTCCACGGATGTCGGCGTGCTGAGCGGCGGGTTCCCGCGGGTGTCGACGATGCCGACGGAGATCGGCGGCGTGCGCACCAACTATCTGCTGCCCGACCTCATCTCCAGCGCGCTCGGCGGCGGCAGCGTGGTCCGGCCCGCGCCGGACGGCGGCTACGCCGTCGGCCCGCAGAGCGTCGGCGCGGCCATCAGCACCGACGCGCTGATCTTCGGCGGCGCCGTCCTGACCCTCAGCGACGTGTCGGTGGTGGCCGGGCGGACGGCGTTCGGGACGGTCCCGGCGTCGCAGCTGCCGGTCGACGGGCCGACCGCGGCGGCCGTCGTCGCCTCCGTCGACCGCCGCCTGGCCGAGCTGACCGATCGGATCCGCGCCTCCGCGGGGACTCTGCCGCTGGTGGCCGTCGGCGGTGCCGCGCACCTGGTGCCGGACGAGCTGCCTGGCATCCGGGCGGTGGTCCGGCCCGCCGACGGCGCCGTGGCGAACGCCGTGGGCGCGGCCGTCGCCGAGGCCTCCGGGACCGCCCACCGCGTGTACCGGTTCGATCTCACCAGCCGCCGGGCCTGCCTCGACGAGGCCCGGCAGTTGGCGCACGAGGCCGCCGTCCGGGCCGGGGCCGCACCGGACCGGGTGCGCATCACCCGCATCTTCGAGGTGCCACTGGCCCACCTGCCCGGCGACTCCGCGCGGGTGGTGGTGACGGCGGCCGGTCCGCTCGCGGAGCCCTGATCGGGTCCGGGCGGATCACGCCTCCTCGTCGGCGACGGCGCGAGCGGCCAGGTGCGCGACCAGCCGGTCGTTGGGCCGCGAGAGGTCCAGCGGCAGGAGCCCGCGGATCCGCTCGAGTCGCTGCAGGACGGTGTTGCGGTGCACGTTGAGCACGTTGGCGGTGGCGGTGGCCGACGACTCGTGGTCGAGATAGATCATCAGCGTGCGCACGAGGTCGCCGCCCGGATCCACCTCGCGCAAGGGCGCCAGCAGCGACGACGTGGCACGCAGCAGCGGCTCCGAGCGCTGCCAGCCCGACAGCAGGCGCTCGACGCTCATCGAGCCGAAGGTCTCGACCGCACCCGACCCGCCGCGGGCCCGCGCCAGCAGGCTGGCCTGGCGGGCCTCGTGCAGTGACGCGCCGATGCCCTCGGCGCCCTCATGGCCCGAGCCCAGCCCTCCGGCGACCAGCACGCCGGGGTGGTCGTCGCGGAAGGTGCGCAGCGCGTGGCCGAGCCGCCGGGCCAGCCGGTCGACCTCCTCGGGCTCCGGCTCGCTCTGGTGGGTCCGCCAGGCGGCCCAGCCGCCCGGGCGCTGGATGAGATCGTGCGGCAGATCGTTGTCGCGCAGCACCCGTTCCAGCCCCGCGATGAGCGACGTCGGCCGCACGCCCGGCCCGACGGCCTGGTCGATGTTGAGGTGGATCCCGACGTGCCAGCCGCTGAGCCGCCAGCCCAGCGCGGTCGCCCGCTCGGACGTGCCCGGCGCGATGTCGTCGGCGTACTCGACGACGTCGGCGAGGACCACCGCGCGGTACCGGGCGTCGCGCTCGCCGTCCAGCGAGGTCGTGGCGATCCAGGCGGTGTACGCCCAGGAGCCCAGCGCGAGCACGCGGCCGACGGACTCGACCATGCCGCGCCCGGCCAGCGGCAGCCGCGCCACCAGCCACAGGTTGGCCGGCAGGCCGTCGGCGACCGTGGCGGGATGGCAGATGAGCGTGTGGCCCTCGCCGAACAGCATCACCGGCGCGGCCGGCCCGCCGCCGGGCAGCCGCTTCACCAGTTCGGCCCGGGAGCCGGGGTCGACGGTGCCGGGATCGCCGGCCACCGTCGCGCCACGGCCGTCGATCATGGCCGCCGGCAGTCCGGCCGCGGCCTGGACCGCGGCGAGCAGTCCGTCGGCGCTGTCGGGTACCCGACGCAGCCGGGTCAGCATGGTGTCGACCATGCGCAGCCCGGCCAACTGCGGCCCGCGCAGGTGCCGGTCGATCGCGGCCGCGGCGGCCTGTGCGTCGAGCCTGTCGACCAGGACCAGCGGCATGCCGAACCGGTCGGCCAACCGGCTCGTGACCTCGGGGAGCGCGTTGGTGGTGCGCTCGGCGACCAGCCCCGCGAGCCCGCGTCGATGCGCCACCCGGAGCGCGACGTCGGCGGACACCTCCTCGACCGCCAGGCGCTCGCGCGGGAACAGCGGCAGGCAGCCGGCGGGCAGTTCGTCGAGCTGCCGCGGCGACGTTCCGACCACCGCCGACGTGACCTCGTGAGCCAGCCCGCGGTGTCCGGCCACGACGTCGTGCTCGCCGAGGAGGCCGAGCGCGAGCAATTCCGCCAGCATGACGGCGGATTCTGAGCGTGGCATGTCATCCAGTATGTCGTGGGGGCCGACGCACCGAATGCGGTGCCCGGTTTCCGCAGGCAGCGGGCCGAATCCACACTCCCGCGAAAACCATTAATCCGGACAATCAACCGCAATTCTCCGGAAGTCGGCGACTGGTCGCCTTTCCCCCGCACACTCACCTTTCGGCCGATAGGGCGGAATACACAGAGCGCTCACTCATGACCGTGCACTCCGCCCATGGCGAAGTTGATCTAGCGATCCCACCATCGTCAGCGGGGGGCGTCCGGCACTCGAGGGTGGGAGAGCACGATGTCCGAGACCAGGGTGGGGTCCGTCCTGAGCCACTTGCGAAGGCCGCACACGCAGGCCGACGATCCCGACACGCACGCGCTGCTCGATCTGGGCGTCGGCCTGATGCTGGAACCGCAGACGGAGGTGACGACGGACCTCACTCAGCGGGTGCCCCAGCTGCGCTGGCCGACCCGCGAGGAACTGGTGCGCGCCTACAACCACCGCACCGGGCTGCGCCGGAGCAAGGCCATCGTCGAGGACCGGTGGGTCCGCATGGCCGACTTCCACCGCGACCTCGTCGCCTGGGTGGTGCAGCGGGTCGAGTCCTCGACCACCCAGGCCCAGATGGACCACGTCGCGGAGGCTCGCGGTGGAATGCCGGTGAGCACGCCGGAGGCGTACCGCATCGCCGCGGCCGCGGTGCACCGGATGCTGGGCGAGGAGGCGTTCCCCCTGTGGGCGATGTTCACCTCGCTGGCGGCGACGGATCCGGCGCTGAACGCGATGATGCGCCAGGCCCGCTCCGACGACCACGAACGATGGGCGAAGCTGGCCGACGACCATTACGCCGCGGCCGGCCGGGAGCCACTGCCCGGTATCGACTCCGGCGACATCGCCGAGGCGGTGAACGCGATGTCCTACGGCCTCGCGCTGCGCTACCTCACCGACCCCGACGCCTTCGGCAACGACCCGTTGCGCGCCGGGACGCTGTTCGCCCAGGCCAGTCTCGCGCTGATCGACTCGTTGCTGACCCCGCCGACGCCGGCCGACGCCGTGCCGACCATGGGCCAGGCGGTGCTGAGCATGCCGCTGGCGGCGGCCGGCTGAGCCCGGGCCGGACGGTGGCCGGGTCGTCGCGCGGCCCGGCCACCGTCAGCGCTCGGCGAAGCCCTTCGTCCAGTCGCCCTTGCCGCTCTCCCACTTCAGCCCGAACAGCCGCTGGGAACGCTCGACGTTCGCGCTGACATAGCCGAGGTCGGTGGCGGCGCCGGAGTTGAACATGCGCACGTCCATGCCGACGGTCCACTTCGGGTCGCCGGCCGCGCTGAGCGCGAGGTTGCCGGACAGCTCGAGCCGCAGGCCGACGCTGGTGGCGATGGTCGCCCCGGTCTCGGCGACGGTGCCGGCCAGGCCGGCGAACCCGGCCTCCGCCGGCGGCGGCAGGTCGGCGGCGCCGGTGGCGAAGCTCGCGAGGTTGCCGACCGAGCCGCCCTTCTGAGCGGCCGTGCGCTTCGCCTCGCCGGCGAGCTTCACGCTGGACGCGCGGAACAGCCGGGTGAGCTCCGCGGCGCCCTTGACCGCGCTCTGGGCCGCGCCGCCGAGCGGCAGCTTCGCACTGACCTTGCCGGTGAGGCCGATGTCCTCGATGAGCCAGTTCACCGAGCCGTCCTTCTTCCGGTTCTCCTTACGCAGGCCCTGCTCGCGGAGGGTCACGGTGCCGATGAGATCGCCGGAGAACACCGGGCCCGCGACCACCTTCTCCGACAACGTGAGCGTGAAGGTCTTGCGCGACAGGTGCTTCTCGGCGCCGCGATCGGCCAACGCGGCGATTTTGCGCGTGAACAGGCCGTCGGAGCGGACGTTCCGGGCGCCGGCGCCGCCCTTCTTGCGGTTGTCGATGGACGTGCGGTCGTACCGCTCGCCGGCGATCACCTTCGCGGTCGCCGTGACGGCCAGCAGGTCCTCGTTGCCGACCTTGGCCGAGGCCTCGCCGAACGAGCCGATCTCGACGTAGTTGGCGGCGTCGTCGCCGGGGGTGGTGCTCCCCCACATCGTCTTCTCGACCCCGCGCGACCACTGGTCGGCCTTGATGCGGTGGAACCGTGTGGTGCCGCCGCCCCACATGAGCGTGGTGATCTCCTCGGGCAGGTTGCTCTCGCGCAGCTGCCGGTAGAGCAGGTACGACAGCAGCGTCATGGCATGCGCGGCGGTCTTGCCCGACGACTTCACATAGCCGCCGAACAGCGCCTTCACCTGGCCCATCGGGATGCCGACCGCGATCTGCGGCGCGACCTCCAGCTGCACCGAGACCGCGCCGCCGTCGCTGCGCAGGGTCACGAACCGGAGGATGCCGCCGATCATCACCGGGGTGTCGGGAATCGGGACGAGGAAGCCGACGTCGAAGGTGGCGCCGTCGCCTGCGTGCGGCAGGAGCAGGTCGAGCGGCGCCGCCAGGCCGGTCAGGATCGAGTCGAGGTCGCCGGTGTAGTGCTTCTGCAGCTTCGCCCGGGCGTCGGGATCGCCGGTGAAGTCGCGCTGGGTCACCGCCGCGGCGTCGCCGCCCTGGCCCTTGCGGCCCTCGAGCGCGGCCTTCTCGACGTTCAGGTCGCGCAGAAAGTCGGTCATACCGGCCATCCGGCGCCGACGGGTGGGGTCGTCGACGAGGTCGGCGCCGTTGCCCGCGGTGGTCTCGTCGGTGAGCCGGTGGTTCTGCACCCAGAGGCTCGCGGCCTCGTTCATGCGGGCGATGAGGTCCAGCGCCTCGTCGATGCGGTCCGCCGGGACGGCACCCGTACGGCCGCGCAGCGTCGACCTTCGCTTCTTCGTGCTGAGCCCGGCGAGGTCGTTCTCCGGGACGCACAGCGCGCTGTACTCCACGAGCAGCTTCTTGATCGCCTTCTGTGCGGTACTCGCACGGGTGAGCGGCCCTTCGCTGGTCCACTCGTCGAACTGCGCGGCGGTGACGAACCTCCGTACGGCGGCGGCGCCGGCCGGTCCGTCGGCGAGGTGGCGGCGGACGGCGACGCCGGCGAGGGCGGCGTCGGCCATCCGGTCGGCCTCGCGCTCCGCGGGGTCGTCGGCCCGCCCGACGGTGAGCGCGCCGCCCGTGCCCGCCGGGGCCTGCAGCGTGTGCGCGAGCTCGTGGGCGAGCAGCCGCCGCCCCGCGTCGGTGGCGGGTGCGTAGGCGCCGCGGCCGAAGTAGATGTCCGACCCGACGGTGAAGGCCGTGGCCTGCAACGAGGCGGCCAGACCGGCCGCCTCGGCGTCGGTGTGCACCCGCACGCCGCTCAGGTCGGCGCCGAACGCCGCGCCCATGGAGCCGGCCACGCCGTCGGGCAGCGGGCGTCCGGCCGGGCGGCGGCGCAGCCGCGCGGCCACGTCCGGGGCGACGAGGCTGCCGCCGAGCGGGTCCGCGTGGCCGGCGGGCGCGCGACGAGCGGTGTCGTGGGCCCGTCCGGGCGCGGGCTCGAGCAATCCCCAGGCCGCGAGCGACGCGTCCTCGCCGGGTCCGGGGCGGTCGGTGCGGGCCGCCGGCTTCACGGCCCGGTCACGGTGCACGGACATGCTCTCCCCTGTCGTCGGCCGGCTGCGTCCAGCCAAGCAGCGCGTCGCCGCGGGCGGGCCGGACGCGGCACAAGCACGTGTGCATGAATCGCGCCGGCCGGGCGCCGCCGGCCTCCCGCGGGCGGGCCGGACGGGCCTAGCATCCGGCCATGGCACCGAGCCTGGGTCGACTGGTGGACGCGGTCGCTGACGTGGTGAAGCAGCGCGAGCTGCCCGGCGACGCGGCCGGCCCGCGGCTGGCCGCCGCGGTCGACGCACTGCGCCGCGACCACGCGGGCGAGTCGGCCGAGGGCGACGACCTGCTCGCGAGCACGGCCGCCGTGTTCGGCCTGGACCCGCTCGAGACCGACCTGCTGCTGACCGCGTTCGCCGCCGAGGCGGATCCCTCGTTCGCGACGGTGTTCGCGCTGCTCGGCGGTGAGGCGACGCAGGGACGCCCGACGGCCGCCCTGGCGCTGCACCTGTGCGGGGTGCCGGCGCTGTCGGCGGCCGGCCGGGCCAGGCTGTCGTCGTCGGGCCGGCTGGTCCGGCACGGCCTGGCCGGTCTCACCGGCGACGGCCCGGCGCTGACCCGGTGCCTGCGCATCGCCGACCGCGTGGTCGCCCACCTGGTCGGTGACGACCTGCCCGAGCCCCAGCTGCAGCGGCTCGTGCTGCACGCCGAGCCGCTCGCGGCCGAGCACGGCGCCGAGCTGGCCGAGGCCATCCGGTCCGGGGTCCGGCTCTGCTGGCTGCACGGGCCGCCGGGCTCCCCCGGCGCCGAGACCGCGGCCGCGGCGTTCGCCCGCCTCGGCGTCGACTGGCTGGTCGCCGACCTCAGCCGGCGCCCGGCCGGCTGCGACCTGCCGGGCCTGCTGACCGAGCTGACCCGCGAGGCGGCGCTGCAGACCGCCGGCCTGGTGCTGGCCGGCGCCGACGACCTGGCCGGCGACGAGCACAGGTGGCTGTTCGACCGGCTGCTCGAGGCGGCCGTGCCGGTGGTGGCGGTCGGGCAGCGCGCCTGGGACCCGCGGGCCACCCGCCGGCTCCCGTACATCGCGGCGGTGCCACCGCTGCCGGTCGCCTCGCGGGCCCAGCTGTGGGCCCGCGAGCTCGGCGACGAGGCCGGTGGCGACGCGGTGATCGCCGCCGGTGCGCGGCTCGGGCCCGGCCAGATCGCCGTCGCCGCCGAGCACACCCGCATGCTCGCCGCCGTCCGCGGCGGCGGCGCCGACGCCGCGCTGGTCCGCGAGTCGGTCCGGCGGCTCAGCGGCGGCGGACCCGTCCACCGGCACGCCGGGCCCACGGCGCCGGTGGCGACCTCGTTCGAGGACATCGTGCTGCCGCCCGACGCCCGGGCGGAGCTGACCCGGCTGGTCCAGTGGGCCCGGCACCGCGGCGACGTGCTCGCGCAGGGCGCCGTGCAGGGCAAGGGCGGCAAAGGCACCGGCATCGCCGCCATGTTCAGCGGCGGTCCCGGCACCGGCAAGACGCTGGCCGCGCACGTCGTCGCCGATGCGCTGGGTCTCGACCTCTACCAGGTGGATCTCGCGGGACTCGTGGACAAGTACGTCGGCGAGACGGAGAAGAACCTGGAGCGGGTGTTCCACGAGGCCGAGACGCACGACGTCGTGCTGTTCTTCGACGAGGCCGACGCGATCTTCGGCAGCCGTTCGGCCGTGCAGGACTCGCGCGACCGCTACGCGAACCTCGAGGTGTCCTACCTGCTGCAGCGGATGGAGCGGTTCGACGGCATCACGGTCCTGGCGACGAACCTGCGCGGCAACCTGGACGCGGCGTTCTCCCGGCGGCTGCACTTCGTCATCCACTTCCCGGACCCGGACCCGGCCACCCGCGAGCGCCTCTGGGCGCACCACGTCCGCCAGCTCGCCGGCACGGACCCGGCCGATCCCCCGGACCTCGCTTCCCTGGCCGCGGCGGCGGAGCTGAGCGGCGCGGACATCCGCAACATCGTCCTCGCCGCCGCCTACGACGCCGCCGTCGCCGGCGCGGCCGTCGGCATGGGCCTGCTGGTGGCGGCGACCGCCCGCGAGTACCGCAAGCTGGGCCGCCGGTTGCCGGCCGGCTGGCCGCCGGCGGGCTGAGCGCCGGCCGCGTTCATGCCGACTCGCAGGTTCGCCGGGCCTGCCGCGAGCGCCCGGCGCCGGATTGGATGAGAGCCGCGGTCGCGGAGGCGAGGTGGGCGGAGCGATGCAGATTCCGGCGGTGGACGAGGGCCTGGAGCGGCTCCTGCGCGCCACCCTCCCGTTGCCCCCCGACATCGGGGACGTCTCCTTCGAACGGCCGTCGGGCACCTGGTCGGCTCAGCTGAGCCGGGTGGTCGTCAACCTGTTCCTCTACGCCGTCAGCCGCAGCACGCTGCCCCCGGTGGGCGGCGGCAGCCGGCTCGGCCCGGACGGCCGCCGGGAGGTGCGCGACGACGCTCCGCTGGTCGACCTGCACTACCTGGTCAGCGCCTGGGCGGCCACGGTGCCGGAGGAGCACCGGCTGCTCGGCGATGTGCTCGGACTCGCGCTGAGCCACCAGGCCGTACCGCCCGAGCACCTGGCGGCGCCACTGGCGGCGGGCGTCCGGCTGAGCCTGGGCAAGGACGACACCCACCGCACCCGGGAACTCTGGAGCTCGCTGGGCGGCCCGCACAAGGCCTCGTTCACGCTGATCGCGACCGTGGCCGCCGACCTTCCCGACTGGCGGCCGGCCGCTCCGCCCGTGCAGCGGGTCGAGGGCCGCACCCGCGCGGTGTCGGCGGTCACCGAGACCGGGCGGCGCGGGTGAGCCGCGTCGGCACCGGCCCGCGGGTCACGGCCAGCGCCGCACGACTCGACGTCGAGCCCGGAGGCAGCGCCGAGCTGCTGCTCACGGTCACCAACACCGCCGACGTCATCGACGGGTTCACCGTGCGCGCCCTGGGGCTGCCGCCCGGCGCCGTGACGGCGCGGCCGCCGCTGCTGTCCCTCTTCCCCGACGCCGAGGGCACCATCGCCGTCACCGTCACGGTGCCGCCCACCCATCCGGCCGGGCGGCATCCGGTCGTCGTCGCGCTGGACTCACAGCACGCGGGACCCGCCGCCGAGACCGTCGACCTCGACCTCGCCGTGCCGCGACGCCCGGCCGTCGCGCTGGCGGCCCGGCCGAGTGTGGTGCGCAGCCGTGGGCGCGCCGAGTTCGCCGTCGAGGTGGCCAACCTCGGCAACACCACGCTGGACCTCACCTGCACGGCCGCCGACGCCGGCCGGGCCACCAGCCTCCGGTTCACCCCGGCGACGCTGCGGCTGGGGCCCGGTGCCGTCGCCACGACGCTGGTCACGGCCCGAGCGCCGCGGCGCTGGCTGGGCGGCGACCTCGATCGCATCCTCACCGCGCAGGTCAGCGGCCCCGACGCCGAGGCGAGCCTGCCGCTCACGCTGCGGCAGCGACCGGTCGTCGGGCGTGGGTTGCTCACCGTCCTGGTGCTCGCCTCGATCGTCGCCCTGTGGGCGGCGGCGTTCCTGCTCGGCATCACCCAGGTGCTGGGCGCGGAGCCGGCGGTCAGGACGGCGCCGGCCTCGTTCTTCGCGGCGACGCAGCCGGCGGCGCAGAACACGGCGGACGGCACGGCCGGAGGCACGGCGGCGCCGGCCGCCGAGGCGCCCGCCGGGGCGCTGCCCAAGAACGGCCTGCTGCCGCCCGGCGTCGGAGGCACCATCACCGGCACCGTCACCGGCGCGGCCAGCGGTGAGCCGGTCGGCCAGATCACCGTCGAGGCGCTGCGCCGCACGCCCGGCGGGCTGGTCGTGGTCAGTTCGGCGGCGAGCCAGGCCGACGGCGGGTACACGCTGGCCGGGCTGTTCCCGGGCGACTACCTGGTGCGCTTCGGAGCCGACGGCTACCCGCCGGTCTGGTACCCGGCCGCTCCCGACGACGCGGGTGCCGAGCCGGTCGCCGCGACCGCCCAGCGCACCACTTCCGGCACGGACGTCGTCGTCACCGGCGAGCCGGCGTCGCTGCGTGGCGCCGTCGACCCGGGCGACGCCGTCGAGCCCGTCCCGGCGACGGTGACCGCCCGGCCCGCGTGGACCGGCGACGACGGCGCCTCGCCCGCGGAGTACACCGCGACCACCGCGGCCGACGGCTCCTACACGCTGGCGGGGCTGCCGGCACCGGGCAGCTACGAGCTGACCTTCGAGGCCGACGGGTACCGCCCCGCCACCGTCGTCGAGCACGTCACCGGCGGGCAGCAGCGGTTCGTCTCCGAGGTGCGGCTGGCCACCGGCGACGGCCGGATCGCCGGTGTCGTCACCGACGGGGACCGGGCACTGGGCGGGGTCACCGTCAGCACCACCGTCGGCGACGAGGCGATCAGCGCCGGCACGCCCACCGTCGGCGAGGTCGGCCGGTTCGTGCTGCCCGGCCTGCCGACGCCGGGCACCTACGTCCTGACGTTCGTGCTCGACGGCTACGCGGCGCAGACCGCGGTGGTGGAACTGGCCGCCGGACAGGCCGTCACCGACCTCGCGGTGTCGCTGACGGGCGGCGCCGGCACCGTCAGCGGCACCCTGCTGACGCCCGGCGGTGCGGGCCTGGGCGGCGCGACGGTGACGGTCGGCGGGCTGGCCGAGCCGGTGACCACGACGACGCTGACCGACGGGGCCGTCGGCGGCTTCACCGTCGGCGGGCTGCCGCCGGGCGCGTACACGCTCACGTTCGAACACGACGGCTATCAGCCGCAGACGGTCCCCGTGACGGTGTCCGGGTCGGCCGCGACGCCGCCGCTCACCGTGACGATGCTGGACGGACTGGGCCGGGTCACCGGCCGGGTGACCGACGCCGAGGACGGTGCGGCGGCCGGGCTGACGGTCGAGCTCACCGACGGCGCGACGGTGTGGAGCACGACGTCGACCGGTGGCGGCCGGTACGTGCTGGCCGCGGTGCCGGCCGGCGTCTACACGGTGTCGGTCCGGGTCGACGGCCGGGTGCTGGCGAGCGCGGTCGCCGAGGTCGAGCCGGCCGCCGACACCGTCGCGCACCTGCGGCTCGAGGCGGTGCGCTGACGTGCGCGTGACCGCGGCGCCGCAGGTGCTGGAGGCCACCGGCGGGCCCGCGACGGTACGGGTCGAGATCACCAACACCGGCGAGATCATCAGCGGTTATCAGGTGCGGGTGCTCGGCGCCGACCCGGCCTGGGTCACGGTCGACGACGCGACGCCGACGCTGTTCCCCGGGAGCAGCGTCGTCGTCACCGTCACGCTGACGCCGCCGCCCGACCTGCCCGCCGGCGAGCGCCGGCTGGCCGTCCAGGTGCGCGAGACCACGCCGCCCCACCACGCCACGGTCGCCGAGCTGGAGTTGCGGGTCGCCGCGGCGCCGGGCACCACCGTCACGCTCGACCCGGCCGCCGTCACGGCCGGGCGGCGGGCCTCGTTCGGTGTCACGGTGCGCAACACCGGCAACACCACGGTCGAGGGTGCGTTCGCCGGCACCGACCCCGAGGACCGCATCGGCTTCCGGTTCGTGCCCGCGTCGGTGCGGCTGGCGCCCGGGGAGAGCCTGTCCGCCCGGGTCGAGGCGCGCGCTCGCCGCCCGCTGCTCGGCTCGCCCGCGGTGCGGGCGCTGGCCGTGCGGCTGGAGCCGGACGTCGACGCCGCGGCCGCGGCGGGCGCGCAGCCGCTGGGCGAGGCGCCCGGCAGCATGGTGCAGCGCCCGGTGCTGGGTCGCGGCACGATCGCCCTGGCCGGTCTGCTCGCCGCCGTGACGGTGTTCGCCGTCGTCATCACCGCCGCGCTGGCAGGCGTGGTGAACCGCTCGGCCGCCGATCGCGACCTCGCCATCGAGGTGGCCCAGTCGCGCGACGACGCCGCCGGCGCCGGCCGAGCGACGCTGACCGGGACCGTCCGCCTCATCACCACCGGTGCGCCGCTGCCCGGCGTCGCCGTCGAGGCGTACGCCGTGGACGACCCCACCGCGCCGGTGGCCACCACCGCGACCGAGGACGACGGCACGTACGTGGTCGACGGACTGTCCGACGGCGGCTACCTGCTGCGCTTCCGCGGCGCCGGCTATTCCGACCTCTGGTACCCGGCGGCGATGGACAGCGCGGCGGCGGCACCGGTCGAGGTCACGGGCGGCCAGAGCCCCGACGCGGCCGACGTGGCACTCGGCGGACTTCCGGCGGTGCTGGCCGGCACCGTCGAGGGCGCCGACGTCTCTGGGGCGACGGTGAGCCTGCGGATCCCGCTGGAGCAGCTCGGCGGCCAGGCCGAGACGGGCGTGGCCGACGGCGCCGTGGCCGACCCGCAGGGCGGCGCGGCCGGCGCCGTCCTGCGTGAGGTGCCGGTCGGCTCCGACGGCTCGTTCGAGATCGACGGCGTGCCCTCGCCAGGGGTGTACGACGTCGTCGTCGGCAAGCCCGGCTACGCCACCGAGGTCCAGCGCGTGGACCTCACCGGCGGTGAGGAACGCACCGGCATCACGATCCGGCTGCGCGAGGGCGACGGCATCATCGCCGGCGAGGTGCGGGGCGCCGCCGGGCCGATCGGCGGCGCGTCCGTGGTGGCGACGGCCGGCGACTCCACCGCGCGGACGGTGTCGCTGACCGAGGGCGACGTCGGCGCGTTCACGCTGCGGAACCTGCCGACGCCGGGCACGTTCACCGTCGTGGTCGCGGCACCCGGGCACGCCGCGCAGACGCTCACGCTCGACCTGTCCGCCGGGCAGCAGCTGACCGGGGTGTCCGTGACGCTGGGCACCGACGCCGGCGAACTGTTCGGCCGGGTGACGGAGCTGCCCGGCGGCGGACCGGCGACGGGCGTCGAGGTCACCGTCAGCGACGGCACGACGTCGCTGAGCACCGTCACGCAGAGCACCGGCGAGGCGGGCTCGTGGCGCCTGGGCGGGCTGCCCGTCCCGGCCACCTACACCGTGACGTTCGCCGGCCCCGGCCTCGCCGCGCAGACCGTGCAGGTGATGCTGGACGCGTTCGGCGCCATCACCGCCGGAGGGTCGCCGGCCGACGGCGTCACCGTCGCGTTGCACCCGGCGGGCGCCGACCTCACCGGCAGTGTGAGCCTGCGCAACGCCGTCGACGGCAGTGTGGGCCCGGCCGGCAACGTCACCGTCACCGCGGTGTCCGGATCGCGCACCTACGCCGTGACGTCGTCGTCGCAGCCGGCCGGCGACGTGGGCCGCTACGTGCTCCCGCAGCTGCCGCCCGGCACGTACACCGTCACGGCGTCGCGGCCGGGCTCCACGCCGGCCGCCACCACCGTCACCCTCGAGGCCGGCGGGAACCGCGACCTCGACCTCCAACTGGCCGCGCCCGCCTCGGTCACGGCGACCGTCGTCGCCGACGACGGCCCGGTGGCCGGCGCCGTCGTCGACCTCTACCGGGCCACCGAGTACGGCACCGCCGCGGCACCGGTCGCCTCCGTCCGCACCGGCAGCGACGGTCAGGCCTTCTTCGCCGAGCTGGATGCCCCGGAGCACTACGTCGTCGACGTGCGCCTGCAGGCCGGCGCGGCGCCCGCCGCCGCCTCGCCGCCGTTCACCGTCGCGGCCAGCGAGGCGGCCGCCGTGACGCTGAACGTCGCGGCCGCCGCCTCGACCGGGACCACTCCGAACGGAGACTGGGAATGATCGAGGCCGGGCCGGTCGTCGAGGTCACCCGCGAGCCGCAGGGCGCCGCAGGGCAGCCCGCCGCACTGACGGTGCGGGTGCACCACGGCGCCGATGGCCCGCGCGACGTCACACTCACCGTCCTCGGGCTCGACGGCGGGTGGGCACCGGTCCCGGCGCGCGTGGTCGGGCTGCCGCCGCGAACCGTCGCGACGGTCGAGCTGGAGCTCCTGCCGCCGCCGGGGACGGTCGCCGCCGCCTACCCGTTCGTCGTGGCGGCGCAGAGCGGCGACCCGGCGACCGGCGCCGTCACCAGCCGGGCCACGGTCGCCGAGTCCGTGCTCACCGTCGACCGGCCGCCTTCGGTCACGGTGTCCGCGGAACCCGGCGAGGTGCGCACCGCCTGGCGCCGCGGCATCCGCCTCGTCCTGACCAACGCCGCGCCCGAACCGGCGACGGTCGACCTCGAGCTGCACGCGCCGGACGGTCTGCGAGCCACCCCCCGGCGGCGCACGGTCGAGGTGCCGGGCCGGGCGGCGCTGGCGGTGGGTGGGCGGGTCGGCCCGCGCCGGCTCCGGTTCACGGGCGACACGACACGGTTCGGCTACTCGGCGGTCGCGCGCGGGCCACACGCCCCGGCGACGGCGCACGGTGTGGTCGTGGCCAGGCCGCTGATCGGGTCGGTGGCGAAGCGCGCGGTCGCCTTGGCGGCGGTGCTCGCGGTCTGGGTCGCGGCGGCTGTCGTCGGGCTCCCCCGGTTGGTCGACCGGCTCGAGGAACGGCAGGCCGAGGCCGGTACGGCCGCGGACGACGGCGGGCGCCCGGGCGCCGGCACCGGCTCCGGCTCCGGCGAGGGCGGGGGCGAGGGCGAGGGCGACGCCGGCGGTGGCGGCACCGGCGAGGACCACGGCGCCGCCACGGAGGAGCTGCGGCTCAGCGGCCTGGTGCAGGCCGATCAGCCCGGCGGCGTCACCGTCTCCGTCGCGCCCACGTCGGCGTTCGGCGAGTCCGGCGACGACGCGAAGGTCCCGCCGCCCGCCGCGGCCCCCGGAAGGGCCGGCGGCGCCGCCGTCGACCAGACCCGCAGCACCGTCACCAACGAGGACGGCGCCTGGGCGTTCGCGGGTCTCGGCACCGGCGGCCACTACCTGGTCACGGTCTCGAAAGCCGGCTTCCAGACCGAACGCCGCGTGGTCGACGCCACGGCGGCCGCCGAGCCGATCGAGGTGGAGCTGCGGCCGGGCGACGGCCGGTTGTCCGGCACGGTGACCGGACCGGACGGCCCGGTGGGCGGGGCGGAACTGACCCTCACCGACGGCACCGTCACCGTCACCACCAGCACGAGCACCACCGGTGACGTCGGCAGCTGGGCGGTCGACGGACTGTCGGCGCCGTCGACGTACCTCGTCACCGCCACCGCCGGTGGCCTCGGTGCGAGCGCGGCCCTGGTCGAGTTGGACGCGGGCGGCGAGGAGGCGCGGGACCTCGCGCTGCGCCGCGGCGTCACCACGCTGACCGGCCAGGTCACGGGGCGCGACGCCACCGGTGCCACCCGCGGGCTCGGCGGCGTCACCGTCACGGCCGACGACGGCCGGACCGTCCGCACCGCCACCACGGCGACCACCGGCGGCGAGGCCGGCGGCCCCGGTCTGTTCACGCTGCCGGACCTCCCGCTGCCCGGCCGCTACACGGTCACCGTCGCCGGCGACGGCTACCAGACGCAGACCCGCGAGGTCACGCTCACCGACCCCGGCCGGCCCGTGCGCCGGTTGGACACCCGGCTGGTCCCGGCAGGTGGCGAGGTGGCCGGCGTGGTCACCGACGACGCCGGCCGGCCGCTGGCCGGCGGGCTCACGCTCTCCGGCGACGAGGGCGCGGCGTACAAGGTGATGAGCGCGGCCGGCACCGGCGGCTACCGCGTCTCCGGCGTCGCGCCCGGTTCCTACGTGCTGTCCGCGGAGGTGTTCGGGCACGTCACGGCGTATGCGCGGGTCGAGGTGACGGCGGGGTCCGTGGCGACGGCGGACCTGGCGCTCACACCGATCCCCGGCAACGGGCTGACCGACACGTCGGTCATCGTCGGGCGGGCCGTCGACGCGAGCACCGGCGGCGGGCCGGTCAGCTGTCCGGCGCTGCTTCCCGACGAGCCGTGCCTGGTGACGGTGGCCACCACCGCCACCGGCCTGGACGGCGCGCCGCGCGAGCTGACCACCACGTTCGCCCCGGACGCGAGCTACACGCTGCCCGGGCCGGACGAACCGGGCCTGCTGCCGGGCCTGTACGAGCTGACGGTCACCGCGCCCGGCTACGAGCCGGAGCGGATCCGCGTCGAGGTCCCCATGGACGCGACGGTGAACGCACCGGTCGCGGCGCTGCTGCCGGCGCCGTCCGTCGTCGGCACGATCACCGCCCGCGTGGGCGCCGTCCCCGACGGCACCTGCGTCGTCGCCGCACCGGCCGGCGCCGATCCCGAGAGCCTGGGCGACTGCGTCCCCGTCACCCCCGACCCGGACGCGCCGCGGTGCCGGATCGAGGGCGGCGCGCACTGCGCGTTCACCGGCGTCAACGGCGGCTACGAGCTGACCGGCCTGCCGTCGGGCGGCTACGACGTGTCCGTGCGGCCCGGCGACCCGGAGTACCGTCCCGTCGACCCCGTCACCATCACGCTGTTCCCCGGCGACGTCCGCCGCTACGACGCCGCGCTGGACCGGCTCGGCCGGCTGCGCGTCACGGTGCAGGCCAACGACGGCGAGAGCGCATCGCAACCGGCCGCCGGCGCCACCGTCCGCGTGTTCGCGGGCGACGACGACGTCACCGAGCAGGTCCGCGTCGACCGCACCGACGAGGCGAGCGGCGTGTACGCCGTCGCCCACCTGCGGCCGGGGGTGCAGTACCGGGTGCTGTTCGGCTGGCCGGTCCCCGGGTCCGACCCGCCGCGGGTGCTCACCGGCGAGGTGCTCTCGACGGCCGGCCTCAACAACGAGATCCCGCTGGCCCTCACCCTGACCGGCGCCTCGCGCAGCTTCACCGGCCAGGTGGCGCACGAGCTCGACGACACCGGCCCGGTCGGGGTCGGCGGCGTGCAGGTGCAGGTCACCGGCATCGTCGGCTACGACGGCCTGCTGCCGGTCCACCAGAGCGCCACCGTCCTCACCGACGCCGACGGCCTGTTCGCGGTCGTGCCCGAACCCGGCCGGAGCCCGCTCCCGGAGGCCGTGCTGCCGATCGTCGACTCACGGGTCGACCTCACCGCCACGAAGGACGGCTACGAGCGGTCCCGGCTCATCGGCGTCGCCGTCTCCGAAGGGCAGCAGCTGCGGCTCACCCTGACCCCCACCGGACGGCCGGTGCAGGGCCGGGTCCAGCTGGTCCCGGAGGCCGCCGCCGACCTGTCGCAGGCCGAGCTGACGGTGACGGCTGCCCCGCCGGGCGCGGAGGCGACCCGGATCACCGTCACCCCCGGCGGATGCCTGATCTGGTCCGACCCCGCCCAGCGGGTGGACACCGGCTACACGAACGAGTGCGGCGAGGGTCCCGGCGACACCCGCGCGACGCTGGCACGTCCGGGCCGGTACGTCGTCGAGGCACGGCTACCGGGTTACGCCGAGGTCAGCGTCCAGGTGGACGTCGCCCTGGTCACGACCGGCGGCCGCCAGCAGCTCGACGGGTTCGTGCTGTCGCGGCACGGCGCCCTCGAGCTCGCCACCGTCGATGCCGCGGGCGAACCCGTCTACGGCGCCCGGCTGGTGCTCAGCGCGCCCGGCGTGCCGGAACAGACCCGGGCCGCCGAGCCGGGCACCAACCGCACCGTCTTCACCGAACTGCCCAGCCTGCTGCCACCGGGCGGCCGCTACACCGTGCGGGTCGAGGCGGCCGGCTACCGGTTCGACAGCTTCACCGCCGGGCGGCCCGTCACCGGCGGCGTGCCGGAGCCGGACCCGGCCCCGTTCCAGGTGCCACCCGACGGCGTCGGCTCCTACCAGCTCGCGCTCGTGAAGCTGGGCGAGATCAGCGGCGTGCTCCGGTCGCACACCGTCGTCGACGGCGAGGTCGTGGCGGCACCGCTCGTGGGCGGCACCGTCGTCGCACGGCACGCGTCCGGACTGGAGTTCTCCGCGGTGTCGGGGCCGGGCGGCCGGTTCACCGTCACCGGCAGCCGCGACGTCGCCGGGCTGCTGCCGGGCACGTGGGAGGTGCGGGCCGACCCGCCCGACGGGTACGCCTTCGACGCGACGCCGCTGCCGGTCCAGATCACCGCGGACCACCAGGCCGTCTACCCCGACGGCAACGCCGACCCGTTCGTCGTCGCGGTCACCGCCGAACCCGTCGACGTGTTCGTCAACGTCTACGTGCCCGGAACCGGCGGCGAGCCGCCGCAGCCGCTGCCGGGCATGACCGTCGAACTGCTGCGCGGCGGCGTCGTCCAGACGGCGGCCCCCTGCGACGGGGGCACCGGCTGCTACCGGTTCACCGGCGTGCCGCCCGTCCCGCAGACGCTGCGGGTCAGCGGCGAGAACTACGCGCCGCTGACCCTCACCGTCCGGCCCGAGCCCGGCGCCGCCAGCACCTTCAACGTGCCGGTGACGCAGCTGACGAACACGGTTCAGGGCACGGTCAGCGGGCAGTCCGGCACCAACCCGGCCGAGCCGCTCGACGAGGTCGACACCTGGCTGTGCCGGGTCGAGGACGTGGTCGACGACCGCTGCCCGGCGGCCGGGGACGACCCGGTCCAGGCGGGGCCGGTGTTCGAGTTCGCCGCGCTGGCCGACGGCACCTACCTGGTCGACGTCCGTCCGCGGGCCGGGCAGCCGTACACGCCCACGACCCGGACGGTGACGGTGGCGGCCGGGCAGATCGTCGCCTTCGACATCGTCCTCTATGCCGAGGCGCAGCCGGTCACCGTGACCGCCGAGGCGGTCAACGGCTGGGATCTCACCGGGGCCATGGTGACGCTGACCAGCGCCGGCGGCGACCCGGCGCCGGCGCCACAGCCGGTGGTCCGCTCCGGCGGCTCCACCTACGCGACCACGTTCGCCCAGGTGCCGCCCGGTGACTGGTCCGCGACCCTGACCGGTCCGGCCGGGCACGTCGGTGTGCACCGCAGCGACCCGCCCGAGGACGGCAGCCGTGATCTCACCATCGAGGTGACCGAGGTGCGGGTGCGCATGGATGCCCGGTCCGCCGGCCAGGACGCGCCCGGGTCGGTGGACGTCGTGATCACCGGCGCCGACGACGCGACGGTGTTCGCCGACGACCTGCTGGTCGACGCCGGCACGGTCACCGCGTACCTGCCCGCCGGCGCGTACACCGTCGCCGCCGAGGTGCCCGGCGGGTTCGCCGGCTGGACCGTCACGCCGGCCACCGTGGACGTGCCCCTCGGCGCGGCCGACGTGCCGGCCCGGTTCACGCTGACCGGCCCGCCCGCGACGACGCTGGAGCTGGCGGTCACCCCCGAGCAACCGGTCGCCGGCGCGGCGGCGACGCTGGGCGCGACGGTGACGTCCGCCGGCGCCGCGGCCGGCGGCGGCAGCGTCACGTTCGTGGTCGACGGCGACGAGATCGGCTCCGTGCCGGTCGACGACGGGACCGCCGAGCTGGAGCACGTGTTCGACGACCCCGGCGGCCACACGGTCGAGGCCGTCTTCGAGTCCGCCGATCACGGCGGCTCCCAGGACCTGCTCACCGTGACCGTCGTCGAGCCGCTGGTCACGCTGACCGGGCCCGCGGGAGCGGTCGGCGCCGGCGACCTGGTCGAGCTGCTCGCGGTCGTCGACCCCGTGGTCAGCGGGCGCACGCTGCGGCTGCACGACGCCGACGGGCCGGTGGGCGCCGCGGTGTCGCCCGGCGCCGGCGGCGAGGGCGAGTTCGCCGTCGAGGAGCTCGCGGCCGGCGAGCACACGTTCATCGTCCGCTACGGCACGGGCCCGCACGCCGTCGACTCCGCACCGGTCGTCGTCACGGTGCTCGCCGACGAGGGGTGACGACGTCGCCGGTCAGCCGAGCAGCGCGACCAGGCCGAGACCGGTGAGGACGATCAGGCCGACGACGAACAGCACGAGCCAGAGCGGCGGATACCAGGGAGCCGGCGGCGGCGCCGGAGCGGGCGGCGGCGGCACGACGACGGCCACCGGGACCGGCGCGGGCACGACCACCATCGGCCGGCCGCAGCGCAGGCACACCTCGGCCCGCGGCGGGTTCGGCTCGGCGCAGTGCGGGCAGGGCAGCGACGCGATGGTCTGCGCGCCGACGGTGCCGGGCAGCCGGCGGCGGGCGTCGTCGCCGGCGTCGGCCGCACCGGCCGCGGACTGGCGGACCACCCAGAACAGCGGATAGTCGCACCGGGCGCAGAAGCCGGCGGCGTCGCGCCGGGCCAGGTCGACCAGGCCGGGCGTGCCGCAGCGCGGGCACACGACGGGCTCGGCCGCGCCCACGGCCGGTGTGGGGCCGACGGCCGTGGCGGCGACCGGTCCGGCCGGTACCGCCGCCGGCGGCGGGTCCAGCGGCTCCAGCGCGACCGGGGTGACGTCGACGCGGGCCGGCGCGACGCGCGGTTCGGGATCAGTGCGATCCAGGGCCATGGCCGCCTCCGTCCGACGTCCAGATCATCCGGTCGCCCACCCACAACTGCGCCCGTACGTGCGCGGGGACCTCGTCGGCGACGACCGCGGCGAAGTCCGGCTCGGACAGCCAGCCCGTCGCGGACACCGTCATCCGCACCCAGGCCGGGTCGGGCGGCGCCTCCCCCTCCAGCCAGACGCCGCCGCCGTCGACCACCTCGGCCGGCCCGCCGCTGAGGACCTCCAGCGTGCGGGTCAGGCCGTGCCGGGTGCCGCGCCAGGCCAGCGTCTGCGCCGAGGCCCGGACGACGGTGCGTGCGGCGCGGCCGGGCAGCGACGGATCCAGGCCGTCGAGCCCGATCCAGCCTGCCAGCCAGCGCACCATCGCGTCCGGGGCGACGGTGACGTCGCCCAGGTGCTCGAGGTTGTCCGCGCCTTCGGCCAGCGAGTCGGCGCCGTGCTGGAAGATCGAGAGGAACCGGACGAAGAAGTCGTCGTCCAGCATGCCGGTCGGCATCTGGGTGACCAGCCACTGCGGCGGCCTCACCGGACCACCACCTGGTGGGCGGCGGACAGGAACAACGAGTCCGGCGACAGCCGGATGATGTCACGTCCGCTGCCCAGCCGGCGGCCGGTGCGCAGGTCGTACTCGAACAGCAGCACCTCGTCCACGCGGTCCACGCCGTCGACCGCCTCGATCAGCTGCGAGACGGCGGCGAAACTGAGGTCGGCGTCGAACGGCCAGCCGGCGCCGTCGGCCCCGCCGGTCAGCGGGTTCACGTACCGGGTGAGCTCCTCGACGATGCGGCCGCTGACCAGCTCGGCGGGCCGTCCAGGCGCCGCACGGACCATGGCCACCACGCTGACGCCCTGGTAGTACGGCGTGGCCAGTTCGACGCCGGTGCCGACGAGCCGGTGCCGGTCCAGGTGCGTGCCGACGGTGTCGAGGAGGTGCGGCGTGAGCGCGAAGTCGTCCAGCCGGTGGTCGCGCGGATGGCTGCGCACGTGCGGGACGAGCATGACGCGCGCGGTGCCGTCGCCGGGCAGACACCGTGCCCGCGCCACCTGCGCCGACGCCTCACGGGCCAGCCGTTCGAAGTCGCCTGCGGTCACCGCCCTGCGCCCCGTGCGCAGCGTCAGCGGGCCACGCACCTTCGCCTCGGCGACGGTCTCGGCGTCGACGCCGCCCGCCGCCGGTGCCAGATTCGTCACCGACGCGACGTAAGGGACGGTCGTCAGCAGCTCGGTGAGGGTGTGCGTGCCGACGTTGCCGGACCGGCCGCCGCCGGTGCGGTAGCCGCTGACGGCGATCTCGGCGCCGTCGGCAGGAACGGCACCGTGCTGGCGGCTGCTGCCGTCGGGATAGCGCACCCGTGGCCCGAACCGCACCTCGCCCGTCGCCGCGTCCCACACGACGTGCCGATCGTCCGGGCCGCTGTCGGCGAAGTCGGGCACCTCGGTCCAGGTCCGCGCCCCGTCACGGTCGACGACCCGCACCACCTCGTCGCCGCGCCTGGGCAGGACGGGAGCCGCCGAGACGGCGAACACCTGGCCCGGTGCGCCGACGGAGCGGCCCAGCGACTCGGCCGGGACGGCGCTGGCGTGCTCGGCCGCCGTCGTGCCGCCGATGGTCGCCACCTCGAGCGACCGGATCCGCGGCGGCCGACGGTAGGTCGGCTGACCGGGGTCGGGCTCACGCAGCCGCCCGCGCACCCAGTACGCCGTCCGGTCGCCCAGGCGCAACGACCGGTGCTCGCGCGGGATGAGCAGCACGATCTCGCCGTCGCGGTTCAGCCCGCCGGTGGTGTCGCGGTGCACGGCCGCGGCCACCCAGGCCTCCCCCGTCCACGCCTCCCACACCAGCGGCGGGCGACGCGGATCGACCCCGATGCCCTCGGCCTCGGCGGCGATGGTGAACCGGACGGCGGCGCCGGCGAGGCTCTCCGCGAACCCGAGGACGACCGCGTCCCCCGGGGTCAGCCGCGGCGAGAAGCACTCGACCGGCAGACCGAGGACGGTGAAGTCGCTCCAGCGGTCGCTGATCCGCTCGGCCGCGTCCGAGGTGATCAGCCCGGTCAGCCGCGGCGGACGGATCGCGAGCTCGTCAACGGTGGCGAACACCACCCGGTCCGGCGCGCCCGCCGTCGCCACCGGGGTGCCGGCCGGCACGACCACCGTCCGGTCCAGCGCCGCGGACAGCCAGAACGTGAGGTCGGCCCGCGCCACCGACGGCGGGAACGGCTCGATGCCGACGAGGTTGAGGAAGTGCACGTAGAGCTTCTCCGGCACCTGGTTGAGCCGGAAGATCACGCTCTCGCTCATCCACGCGAACAGCTCGATCAGCGCGACGCCGGGGTCGGCGACGTTGTGGTTGGTCCACTCGGGGCAGTACCGCGGGATCAGCCGCTTCGCCTCGTCGACGATGTCCTGGAACCGCCGGTCGTCCAGGTTCGGTGCGGGCAACGGCATGGCTCACTCCTCACGCGGGATGACGTAGAACGGGTAGACCAGGTTGCGGCGGTCGTTCGTCGTCCGGACCCGGTAGACGATGCCGATGCGCACCAGGCCGGACTCCTCGTCGTCCTGGACCGGTGTCACCTCCTCGACCTCGACCCGCGGCTCCCAGCGGGCGATCGCCTCGCGGACGGCCTCGGCGATCAGCCCGATGAGGTTCGGTGTAATCGGCTCGAACATGAGCTCCCAGATGCGGCAGCCGAACTGCGGGCGCATGACCCGCTCGCCGGGCGCGGTCAGCAGGATCACCCGCATCGAACGGTCCAGCTCCTCCGGCCCTGTCGTCAGCCGGATCGAGCCGGTGTGGTCGACCTGCAGCGGCCAGAAGAACCCGCGGCCGACGACGTCGGCGTCGAGGCGGTCCGGCGGCAGCGGCGCGCGGACCGGGCCGTCGTCGTCGCTCAATTGATCGCCACCGCCTTTCCCTTGACGGTGGCGACGCCGTCGCTCTCGAGGCTCGCCGCCCCGGTGCCCTTCGCCGTCAGGGTGCTCGCGCTGAGCCCGAGCGTGGCGGTCGCCTTGATGTCGACGCTGTTGCCCGAGAGCGTGAGCTTGTCCTCCGCCTTGACCGAGATCTCCGCCGCCTCGACGGCGATCCGGTTCTGCCCGTCGACGGTGATCGTGGCCCGGCCCACCTTGATCGACATCGGCACGTTCGCCGGCAGCTCGACGTCCATGCGGTCCTTGCCCAGCCGGATCCGGTGCTTCCCGCCGGCCAGCGCGATCAGGACGTGCTCGTTCTTCTCCCCGGTGCCGTCGGCCAGCTCGATCACGTGACCCAGCCGGGAGGTGAAACGCCGGTGCTGCACGCCGGTGCCCGCCGTGATCTCGTGCTGCGGAATCTTGTCCTTGCTGTTGTGCAGGCCGGCGAGGATCACCGGGTGACGCAGGTCGCCGCCCTCGAACGCGACCAGAACCTCGTCGTCCACCTCCGGGAGCACCGTCAGACCGCGGCCGGGGCCGGCGCCGACGGTGGCGACCCGCGCCCAGTCGCTGTTGTCCAGGGGTGTGAACGCGGGGAAGCGCACCTTCGCCCGGCCGCGCTTCTCCGGATCCCGCACGTCCGTGACGATGCCGCTCATCAGGCCGTAGAACCGGCCGCCGGCGTCGGCGCGGCCGCGCCCGACGTCCTCGCGGCCGCCCAGCAGGTCCACCAGCGAGGCGGGCGCCCGGTCGCCGGCCACGAACCGGGTGTGAAAGCCCGTGCGCCGGTACACGTGCTCGATGCGGCTGACGTGGTAGGTGCCGGACACCGGACCCGCGTTCGTCACCGTCAGCGCGGTGCCCGGCGTCATCGCCGGGTCCACCAGGCCACGGCCCCGTGCGGTGACCGCGGCCCGCGCGATCGAGTCGCGCAGCGACCCGGCGACCTCGTCGGCCTCGTTCTTGTTCGCGACCGTCCGCACGACGTCGACCCGACGCTTCCTCTCCTTGGTGTTCCCGATCGCGCCGCTGAACACGTCCAGCAGCGGTGCCTTGGACATCACTGTGGTGGCATCGACGAGCGCGGGATCGGACGCCACGGCCTCCTTCTTCCAGGGGTTCCAGCCGCGCACCTGGACCTCGGTGGGCACGTCGACCGCGCTCGCCGAGAATTCCTGGAGGTCCTTGCCGAGGGCTCGGGTCAGCTTCGGGCCGGTGCCGGGCAGCGTCGCGACGACGGTGCCGTCGTCCACCCACCAGTCCCAGCTGAGCCGGTCGGCCACCTCGTCGAGGAACTCGAGGTCGGTGCCCACCTGCAGGACGTGGGTCTGTATCCCGGTCTCCGAGCCGGGCAGCCGCACACCGAGCCCGACGGCGCCCGCCACCTTCCCCACCACGTCGTGAAAGGACTGCTCGGTGAAGGTCCGCACGACCGGGCTCCCGGCCAGCTTGCGGGCGCCGTCGTGAGCCGTGACGACGAGCTCCGGCGGGAGCCCGTCGCGCTGCTCGACGGCGATGCCGGTGACGGCGCCCTCGGCGAGCTGCCCCTTGCCCATGACGCCGACCTCGATGGTCGTCCCCACGCCGAAGGCCGACGACGAGGCCAGGGCGTAGCCGGGGTCGGTGAAGCGCAGGACGATGGAGCCGACGGTGCGCAGCCCGCGGTCGGCCCGCAGCTCGACCAGCGCCTCGAGCCACTTGCCGGTCAGCAGCGATCCGCCGACCCGGACCTCCGGCGCCGTGGTCACGATTCCAGCCTCGGGATCGAGAGCAGGCGGCCGGGCCGCAGGTCGAGCGGGTCGGCGATGGCGTTCGCCCCGGCCAGCACCCGCCAGCGAGTGGCGTCGCCGTAGTAGGCGGCCGAGATCCGGTCCAGCGTCTCGCCTGGCCGGACCCGGTGCACCCGGTGCGGACGCGGTGTCCCCGACGTCGGGTTCTGCGGCCCGAACGCGTTCGACGGCTCGTACTGGCGCAGCGTCAGCCAGAGCCGGGCCCGCAGCGGCACCCCGGCGGACGAGAAGTAGGTGAACGCCAGCTCCAGGTCACTGACGACGGCCTTGAACGAGTGCAGGTCGCCCCAGTGGAACGTCACGTACGGCGGGCGCGCGTTGTTCGTGGTCTCGTCCGTCCCGGGGAGATTCAGGTCGACCTCCATCAGGCCGACGATCTTCCCCGTGTACTTCGTCACCGGGCTGCCGTCGTGGGTGGTGTCGAAGAACAGCTCCAGACGCAGCCAACCGGATCGGGCGCCCGCGTAGCGCAGCGTCGGCACACCCTTGCCCGGCAGCCGGTCGGCCGCCCACTCGTTCGTCCTGCCCACGGTGAGCTGGGCCGGGTTGAACAGGCACGGCAGCCGTTCACCGCCCTCGATCTCCAGGAACGCCTTCTCCGTCGCCACTAGAACACCCCCGGTACTCCGCGGCGCCCGCGCCGCTCCAACTCACCGCGGACGCGTCCTTCGATCCGCTCCAGCACCAGGTCCGCCAGCTCGGCCAGGTCGGCGGGATCCAGGTCGGTGAGACGCCACCGGGCCGGCGGTTCCGGTCCGCCGGGCGGCTCGGACGGTCCGGCCGGCTGACCGGACGGTCCGGCCGTGCCGGCCGGGTGGGCAGCGCCGGTCGGACCGGCGGCAGGCGGCGCCGCCCAGCCGGGTGCGGCCGTGCCGGCGACCGTTCCGGCGGCCGGGACGTCGGGTCTCGTCGGCAGCGGTCCGGAGCCGGACGGACGAGTCGCGGCACGCACGATCCCGGTCGCCGTCTCGCCCGGCCGGACCCCCGGCGCTCCGACGACGGCCACCGGCGGCGCGATCGACATCCGCGGCGGCGCCACCCGGTCCGTCCGCACGCCCATGGATGTCCCCGTCAGCGCCGCCTCGTCATGGGCTCGCAGGACGGTCGGCGCCGGCCCCGGCAGTCGCGTCAGCCCACCCGCCAGCACCCGGCCGAGGACCGCGGGGGCGATCTCGTGCACCCCCGCGGTCCCGGCCGCGGCCCACGGCCCGGGCCCCGCCGCCGCGGTGCCCGGCACGATCGAACCCCCCACGACCGTGCCGGGCGGCACTCGCACGGGCTGTCCTCCGGTCGTCCTCGCGCGACTCGTCCTCCCGCGGGCGAACTCCGCTCCGTCGTCGCGCGCTCGGCGCCTGACCGGCACGGTGCTGCGCGACGGCGCGCCCCACACCGCCGGTGCCACCGACCGGCCACCGCGCGCGCCACGCCCACGCGCGCCGAGGTGCAGCGCCGGCACGCCCCCCACCACCCATCCGGCGGACCGATCGCCCGCCACGCCGCGCCCGGCCGCCCCCGCCACGCCAGGCCCAGCCGTCCCCGCGGCACCGGACCCCGGTCGCCGCTCGGCCGAGCGTGTCGTCGCAGGCAGGTTGGTCGTCGCCGGGCTGGTCGTCGCCGGGCTGGTCGTCGCCACGGCTGGGCCGCGCATCGCCACGGACCGGCCGCGCATTGCCGCCGGGGTTCTTCCCAGGCCGGCGCCGGCCGCCTCCGGTTCGCCCGGATGCGCACGGCCGGCGTCCGGCCGTGCGCTCGCGCCCACCGCGCGGGACAACCGCCCGGCCGGCGTCCACCGGACTGCCGAAGCCGTCGCGCCGACCGGCGACCGCGCGTCGCCGATGGCGCCACGCGAGAACGCCGTTCCGAGCCCGCCGGGTGGTGTGGTGGCGTACCCGGCCTCCGGCGGGCGGGCTGCGGGGGCGAGTCCTCGCGCCGCGCCGGTCACGCTGCGCCTCACCGTTCGGCCCACTCCCTCGGCACCGAGCCGGGCCTGCGCGGGTCGAGCCTCCTCGCTCCCATCCGCAAGGCCCGCGACCACACTGCGCGATCCGCCGCCCGCTGTCGCGGCCGAGTCCTCGCCGCCCGTGCCCGCACGACCTCCACCAGGCCGCATCGCGGGGTCTGCCACGTCCGGCCACGCCGCACCACCGGCGTCGGTCGAGCTCGGACGGCCGCCAGCACGACGAACCGCCGCCACCCGCGACGCGAGCCCCCATGCCGGCCGCTCCAGTGCACGACGGCCGACACTCCCGCCCACACCGGGCCGGGTGTGCGAGCCGCTCTCCGCCACAGTGTCCACACGACGCCCGGCGGCCGCGACCAGGGCCGCCACACGGCCGAATGCCCGCCGGCCCGCCGCACCGCCCGCCGCCTCCGCCGCGCCGGTCACCGCCGCGCCGGTCACCGCCGCGCCGGTCACCGCCTCGGGCCGGGCTGGTCGCCCAGCTTCCACGCGGGCCGCTGCGGCCGCGGGCGCGGTGCTGGGCCGGAGGCTCGAGCGCGAATCGCCGGTCACGACCGTCGCTCGCCGCGCCACGGGGCCGACCCCGGCGCCCACGTCGGCCACCCCAGGGACGGCTCCCGCGCCGGCTCCCGGGACGGCTCCCGCGTCGGCACGCCCAGGGGTCCCAGCACCGCCACCACCGGAGCGGCCGCCGGACGCCACCGCCGGACCGGGACTCGGAGCGGGGACCAGCCCGTGAAGCCCGTGCGGCCCGGCGCCCCGGGTCGATCCCGCGGCGGCACTGCGCGCGACCGGCACCGCGACCGTCGTCCTGGCCATCGACCGGCGAACCCGCGCTTGCCGGGCCGGCGCTCCGCCCGCCGCGGCCGTGGCCGCCCGGCGCAGAGCCTGCACCGCGCCCCTCGCGACCGCGCCGCTCACAACCCCGCCGCCCACGACTGCGCCGCTCCCGACCGCCGCCGGCGCCACGGGTGAGCCCTCGTCTGCCGCGGCTACGCCCCGCGAGTCGCCCTCGGCGGCCGCCGGCACCACGGCCGAGGCCCTCGATCCGGCGCGGGGTGCCGACCGGCGGCGCGAGTCCTGCGGCGCGAGCATGGGACCGGCCGCCGCGACCTCGACCGGCAACCGCATCGGCACGGCTCTGGGGGCGAGCCGCCCGGAGAACCCGCCGGGAGCGTACGTCGACTCCCTCGGCACCCGTCGCACGACCCGGGCCAGCCCAGGCGCCACAGCTGCGTGCGCGCCCGCGACGCCGACCACGGTGCCGGCCGCGACGCCGGCCACAGTGTCGGCCGAGGCGCCGGCCACAGTGTCGGCCGTCGACGGCCACCACCAGCGCGGCGGACGCACGGGACCGTCCACGACCTCGGCGTCAGCGACGCCCGCCGGCCGCACCCCACGTCCCGTCACCGAGGTCAGCGCCCGCCGCACGACACGGGACCGGCCGACGGTGACCGCGAAGGCGTTCAGGCCGCACGCGAGGTCGCCGAGGCCGGAGCGGTCCGACGCACCACGGGCACGCCGGGCCGGCCGGTGTCGCATCGCGGCCGCTCGCCCCAGCGCGGACCGGTCCGCCTCGTCCGAACCGGCCGCCTCATCCCGAACGACCGCACCCGCCGCACCCGCCGACCCGGCAGCATCCGCCGTGCCGGCGGAACTCGCCGTGCTCGCCCAGCCCCCGACGCCCCCGCTCACGTGGCACCCGATCCGCTCGAGGTCCGCGACCGGAAACCGTTGTGCGCCACCTCGAGCTCCTCCTCCAAGGAGTGCGCGCTCTCGACGTCGAAATTCGGCCCGGTCCAGCGGACCGCGAAGACACCGTCGAACTCCCAGGCGCGCAACCGTTCGCCGCGCTCGCCGAGGACCGTCACGGCACCTGTGCTGCGGACCAGCGAGTCGCCGGCCGCGGCGAAGCCCTGGCCCGCGGTCTTGTTCACCCACGCGAACAGCGCGTCGCCCTGGGTGAGGCCGCGCCGGAAGACCAGATTGGGCCAGCTCAACCGGCCGGGGAGACGATGGACGTAGCCGTTCTCACCGCCCTCGGCGTACTCCTCCAGCACGGCCGTCACCTCCAGGCCACGCACCTCGCGGAAGGTCCCGATCTCGACACCGTCGACCTCGAAGAGGAACCGGTTCGAGCTGGTCGGCTCGCCGCCCAGGTAGTCCGCCTCAGGCATGCTCGCGCACCGCCTCCCATGCGCGGTCGTTCAAGGATCCGACGGCCCGGATCATCCGGACCCGGTCGAGATGCTCCAGGTCGAGCAACGTGTCCAGCGGCCAGTGCAGGTGGTAGGCGAGGTACGCGATCTCCTGCCAGAGCGCGTCGGCCGGGTAGCGCAGCACCTCGGCTCACCTGCCGACGCCCGGGAGCTCCTCGATCGCCGACCGTCCGGGACGCGGTGCCCGCACCGCCGGCTCCGGCGCGCCGACGGTGACCGGCTCATTCGGGGCCGCCGCCTCCGCCGCCGGCGCGGTCGTGCGTGCCCCCGTGCCATCGGCGCCCCGCACCGGCCCGAGCAGCTCCTGCTGGCCCTGCAGCAACGCCTCGTAGTCGTCCTGGCTACCGAAGTTGATGACGCCGTAGAAGTCCTGCAGGAACGCAAGGTCGACGGCGAACAGGTTCTCGATCTCGTGCGGCGTCACCAGTTCCAGCGAGCCGAGGGTCTCGACGACGCGGGCCAGCACGAGGATCGTGAGCCGCGGGTCGTCCGGACCGTCGACCATGGGGTCGCGCAGCGGTTCGAGCTCGTCGCGCGCCGTCGCCAGCCGCATGGTCCCGCCCCGGTGCAGGGTGCCGTCGCGGTCGACGTACCCGCGCGGCAGGACGAACTCGTACCGGGTCTGCAGGCTCACTTGACCCGCTCGAGACGCTCGACGACCAGGGTGATGGTCTCCTTGATCGCCTCGCCGCCGTCGACGGACAGCTGGTCGGTGCCGATCTTGCTGGGCCAGCCGTTGAAGAAGTTGAACCGCGAGACCTCCGTGTAGGCGGAGTCGTAGATGACGACGGAGCCGTTCTTGCGCTTGGCGGCACGATCGGAGCCGAGACCGGCGGTGCGGATGTCGTTGAACCACTGCCACAGCGGGTCCTGCGCCATGTCGCTGCTCGCCACCCGGGTGAGCTGGATGTCCGGTGTCTCGACCACCTGGCCGATCGACTTGACCTGTTGCTTCTTCCCGTCGGGCCCCGTCTGGGTCACCTTCATGACACCGAGTTCGATGTCCAGCCCACCCACCGACATGAGCGCGCTCACCACTTCCCCGTCGATCTCGAGGAAGAAGTTCATGGCGATCATCGGGTCGTTGCGGAACAGTCCTGCCTGAGGCATGTCGGTCTCCTTCGGTGGTGGTCGCCGGTCAGGCGGCGCTCTGCTTGGTCTGGCTGATCCGGAACACCACGAACTCCGCCGGCTTGACCGGCGCGAGACCCACCTCGACCACGAGTTTGCCCTGGTCGATGGAGTCCGGCGGGTTGGTCTCGGCGTCGCACTTGACGTAGAAGGCCTGGGCCGCGGACTGCCCGAACAGCGCGCCGGCCTGCCAGAGCCCGTGCAGGAAACCGGTGAGCGTCCGCGAGACGCCTTCCCAGAGCTTGGTGTCGTTGGGCTCGAACACCGCCCACTGGGTGCCGTCCATGATGGTCGCCTCCACCATGTTGAACAGCCGGCGCACGTTCAGGTAGGTCCAGTCGGTGTCCGACGACAGCGTGCGGGCGCCCCAGATGCGGATGCCTCGGGTGCCGAAGGGGCGGATGCAGTTGACGCCGACGGGGTTGAGGACGGACTGCTCGTTCTGGGTGATGGGCCGCTCGATGTCGAGGACGCCGCGGATGGTGTCGTTGGCCGGGGCCTTCCACACACCGCGGGCCTGGTCGGTGCGCGCCCACACGCCGGCGACGTGGCCGGACGGCGGGATGAGGACCGTGGCGTCGCCGTTGGTGGCGCCGGGGTTCTCGACCGTGATCCACGGGTAGTAGAGCGCGGCGAACGGCGAGTCGTACTGCGCCTGGTCCGAGCGCCACTCCTTGATCTGCTGCGGCGTCATGCCTGGCGGGGCGTCGAGGACGGCCATCCGGTTGGAGTACTGCTCGCAGTGCGCGATGAGCGCAGTCTGCACGGCCTTCCAGAGGCTGAGGTCGACGCTGCCGTCATCCGTGGTGGCCGCCGTGATGAGGTCGGGAACCACGATCATGGTGACGTCCTCGGCGATGGCGAGGCCGTTGATGCCGGTGCGTGCGGACTCGGAGCCGGCGAAGCGGCGGCCCGTCACCGGCACCGGCCGGGGCGTGGCCGGCTGCAGCGGGTACTGACCGGGCCGCATGAGGTCGAGCTGGCCGGTGAGGTCGGTGTCCTCGGCCAGCGCGACCTTCACGGTGACCCGCGTGGAGGCGGCGTTGACGACGGTGGCGGCGTCGCGTGGCCCACCGAGGGTGAGGCCGGGGTAGGACTCGACGACGTCGTCGCCGTCGAGGATGTCGATGGTGAACGGCGCCGGCGCGGTGTCGTCGACGTCGTCCGGCTCCTGGGCCGTGACCGCGACCGTCAGCGCCGCGTCGGGTTCCACGCTCTCGATGACCAGTGGGCTGCCGAGGCTGCGGTCGGCGGCCGGCAGGGCCACCGCCGACGGCTCCCCCGCGGGCTCGCTGTTGGGCACCCGGACGATGTAGGCGAGCGCGCCGCCGTTCTGGAAGTACCCATAGACCGAGAGCGGCAGCATGGCGCCCTTGGCGAAGCCGCCGTAGAGCTGCTCGTACTGAGACCAGCTGGTCACCAGACGGGGTGCGAGGCCCTGCGGGTCGGCGGGGTCGTCGGCCGGGGCGCGTTCGGTGAATCCGACGAAAGCGGCGATCGCCGTGGGGACCGCGGTGAGGACCTTCTGCGACGAGGGAACCTCTTCGACGTACACGCCTGGCGCTGTGTAAGTGGGCACGACGACCTCTTTCTCGAGCGTGGAATCCGCACCGGTTCGACCACGTCCCCGCCGGTCCCGGAATCGTTCGAGGCACCATTCTTGGGCACCACGTCGGCGCTTCGGAATTGCTTCGGCTCATGCACGCGCGCATGGACGCGCGAATGGCGTCAGGACGTGGTGCGGACGCTGCCCGGCTGTGCGACCACGATGACCCCGCCCCACTGGCAGCGGCAGGTCGACCCGAGCGTCAGCGCCTGTCGCCCGCCGACGGTCGTCAGCGGCGAGCCGGGCAGCCACGTCGATGTCGCCGGTAGGCACGGCTGCGGTGTCAGGACGCCCATCGCGGCGCTCGTCGCGGCCGCGACCATGGGGTTCGCCAGGCTGACGCAGGTGTTGAACGGCCGGATGTTGACCAGCGGGACGGCGTCGTCGACGGTGGCGGCCGGACGGCCCTCGACCGTCACCCGCGCCAGTGGCAGCACGCCCAGCGACGAGGGGGCGGTGCCGAACGAGCAGATCGTCTGCGCGGAGTCGACCACCTGCGGAGCACCCATGTCGTTTCTCCCTCGAATTGCGCCTACATTCCGGAGTCGCGCACGGACGCGTCGAGTTTCGCGCCCGTTGTGGTCACGAAACACACGACATCGGAGTCGCCGTCCTCCCAGCCGCGTACGGACGGGAGCAGATAGGTGAAGAAGAGCGAAGAATCCAGATAGCTCGTGCCGACGTATTCACCGAATTCCTGCGCGCAGGCGCCGTCGGCGAACCTGGTGAGCGCGTCGGCTCCCGGGAACGCGCCTGCCTCCTCGCCGTCGGGACCGGTGTAGGCGACGACGGCGTACGCCTCCTGGTCGTGCCCGCTGTCGCACGGCACGCTGGTCAGCTCGGTGAGCTCGGCCTGCACCTCGGCGGGTGCGGTGAAGCACTGGCCGACCTCGATGTCCAGCACGCCCACCGCGTCGCTGTCGCCGTCGTCGCCGAGCAGCCCGCAGCTCGCCATGACCAGCGCGAGCACCGCGACACCGGCAGATCGCACCGCACACCTCCTCCGCCCGTCACGAGGCTAGGGCGGCGGCGTCCGGCAGCACAGGTCTCCGGCCCATGCACGGCGGCATGAACGCGATGGTTGAGGTTTCAATGCCGCACTGGACGACGCGGGGCGGGGAGTCCTCCGTCGAGGTGTAGACGCACACGCCAGCTGTTGGCGTCAGCGTCTACACCTCGGCACCGAACCCTGCTGCCCAGCCGCGACACCCCGAGTCGGCCGGCTGCGCCGGCGGGCTCGGCTACGACTCCACGACCACCGGAATGATCATCGGGCGGCGCCGCAGCCGGCCGCCGACCCAGCGGCCGATGGTGCGGCGCACCGTCTGCTGCAGCTGGTAGGTGTCGGCGTTGCCGCCCTCGGCGGCCTTCTCCAGCGCGCTGATCAGCTCGGGCCGGATGTCGTCGAAGACGCTGTCGTCCTCGGCGAACCCGCGGGCGTGGATCTCGGGACCGCCGGTGACCTTCCCGGTGACGGAGTCGACGACCACGACGACGGAGATGAAGCCCTCTTCGCCGAGGATCCGGCGGTCCTTCAGCGACGCCTCGGCCACGCCGCCGACGTTGGAGCCGTCGACGTAGACGTAGCCGCACGGCACGGCGCCCACCACGCGTGCGACGCCGTCGACGAGGTCGACGACGACGCCGTCCTCGGCCAGCGCCACCCGCTCGCGCGGCACCCCCGCCGCGACGGCGATGTCGGCGTTGGCGAACAGGTGCCGGGTCTCGCCGTGGATCGGCATGACGTTGCGCGGCTTGACCAGGTTGTACGCGAACAGCAGCTCGCCGGCGGAGGCGTGCCCGGACGTGTGCACCTTGGCGTTGCCCTTGTGCACGACGGTGGCGCCCTCGCGGGTGAGGCCGTTGATGACGCGGGAGACGGCGTTCTCGTTGCCCGGGATCAGCGACGACGCCAGCACGACGACGTCGCCGGGCTCGATGTGGATGGCCGGGTGGTCGCGGTTGGCGATGCGCGAGAGCGCCGCCATCGGCTCGCCCTGGGAGCCGGTGGACATGAGCACGACCTTGTCGGGCGGGAGGTTGTCGATGCTCTTGAGGTCGACCAGCGTGCCGCCGGGGACGGTGAGGTAGCCGAGGTCGCGGGCGATGCCCATGTTGCGCACCATCGACCGGCCGACGAACGCGACCTTGCGGCCGTGGGCGACGGCGACGTCGAGCACCTGCTGCACGCGGTGCACGTGGCTGGCGAACGACGCGACGACGACGCGTCGCGGCGCGCGGGCGAAGACGCCGTCGAGGACGTCGGCGATGTCGCGCTCGTGCGGCGTGAACCCCGGCACCTCGGCGTTGGTGGAGTCGACCATGAACAGGTCGACGCCGGCGTCGCCGAGCCGGGCGAAGCCGTTGAGGTCGGTGAGCCGGCCGTCGAGCGGCAGCTGGTCCATCTTGAAGTCGCCGGTGTGCAGCACGACCCCGGAGGGGGTGCGGATGGCCAGCGCCAGCGCGTCCGGGATGGAGTGGTTGACCGCGAGGAACTCGACCTCGAACGGGCCGAACCGCTCCGTCTGACCTTCGCGGACCTGCAGCTGGTAGGCGTCGATGCGGTGCTCCTTGAGCTTCGCCTCGACCAGGGCGAGGGTCAGCCGGGAGCCGACGACCGGGATGTCCTGCTTCTCGCGGAGCAGGAACGGCACGGCGCCGATGTGGTCCTCGTGCCCGTGCGTGAGCAGGATCGCCTCGACGTCGTCCAGGCGGTCCCTGATGTACTCGAAGTCGGGCAGGATGAGGTCGACGCCGGGCTGGTTGTCCTCGGGGAACAGCACGCCGCAGTCGACGACGAGCAGCCGGCCGCCGTGCTCGAACACGGTCATGTTGCGGCCGACCTCGCCCAGTCCGCCGAGCGGGACGACGCGCAGCGCGGCCGGGTCGAGCGGTGGTGGCGAGGGAAGTTCCGGGTGCGGATGGCTCATGCGAGCCCCGCCTCGGCGAGGTCGGCGCGCAGCAGCGCGACCTGCTCGTCGGTGGCGGGGATGAGGGGCGAGCGGACCGTGCGGTTCCGGATGACGCCGCGAAGCTCGACGGCGGCCTTGGCCATGATGGCTCCTTGGGTTCGGGTCATGATGCCGCGGACGGCCGGGATGAGCCGCCGGTGCAGCTCCAGGGCCCGCGGCAGGTCGCCGGAGTCGATGGCGCGCACCATCTGCGCGTACTCACCGGCCGCGACGTGCCCGACCACGCTGACGACGCCCACGGCGCCGTGCGCGAGCAGGGCGAGGTTGAGGGCGTCGTCGCCGCTGTAGTAGGCCAGCCCGGTGCGGGCCATGACCTCCGACGAGGCGAACACGTCGCCCTTGGCGTCCTTGACCGCGACGATGCGGTCGTGCTCGGCCAGCCGGACCAGCGTCTCGGTCTTGATGGGCACGCCGGAGCGGACCGGGATGTCGTAGAGCATGACCGGCAGGTCGGTGGCCGACGCGATGGCGGTGAAGTGCTGGTACAGCGCCTCCTGCGGGGGGCGGCTGTAGTAGGGCGTGACGACCAGCAGGCCGTGGGCCCCGGCCTTCTGCGCGGCCTGCGCCAGCTCGCTGGTGTGGCGGGTGTCGTAGGTGCCGACGCCGGCGACGACGCGGGCGCGCGAGCCGACGGCCTCGACCACGGCCCGCAGGACGAGGTCCTTCTCGGCGTCGGACGTGGTGGGGCTCTCGCCGGTGGTACCGGAGACGACGATGCCGTCGGCGCCGTCGTCGACGAGCTTCTCCGCCAGGGCGGCGGTCCCTTCGAGGTCGAGCCCGCCGTCGTCGAGGAACGGCGTGACCATGGCGACCGACACGCGGCCGAAGGGTGCGGCCCCAGGCGCGCCGGACGTGGCGGCGGCGAGGGTGAAGAGCTCGTCAGGCATGGATGAAGGCTACCGTGATCCGGGCTCGCGAGCCGACTCGCCTCACCGTCCGGCGCTGGTCAGGGCGACGGCCCGGGCGCGGGTCTGGTTCACGAAGCCGAGCAGTTCGGCCAGCCGGGGGTCGGTGCGCTCGTCCACGCGGCCGCGTCGCAGCCGGGTGACGAGGAACGCCAGTTCGGTGACGGCCCCCTGGTAGGCACGCACGGCGCCAGCGGCCTCGCGTCCATACTGCGCCTTCATGGCCGCGGTCCAGCGGCGCCGGCTGCGCATCGTCGACAGCAGGTCGACCTCGTACCACGGGATCCACCCGGCCTGCACGAACTCGCCCAGGCGCGACGCGACGACGCGCTGCTCGCGGCGGCGCTGCCAGAGCGCGATGCTGAGCATGCCGGCGAACAGCGGCACCATGACGACGACGTAGACGGCGACGAAGCCCTGGCCGTCGTCCCACAGCGCCGACGCGTTCCACAGCGCGTGCAGCCCGGCCGCCAGCAGATACCCGACGAACGGCAGCACGACCCGCGCCGCCACCGACCGCCGCTGGGCCGCGATGCCGACGGCGATGCCGATGAACACGGTGAACAGCGGGTGCGCGAACGGCGAGAAGATGCCGCGCACGACGAACACGCTGTAGCCGTCGATCGACGCGGTGTCGAAGGCCCGGCCCAGGTAGAGGATGTTCTCGACGAACGCGAACCCGGCCGCCACCAGCCCCGCGTAGACGATGCCGTCGACCAGTCCGTCCAGTTCGTCGCGCTGCCGCCAGAGCAGGCCGACGAGGAACGCGCCCTTCAGCGCCTCCTCGGCGAACGGCGCCGACACCACCGACGACGTGTACTCGCCGTACGTCACCGCGACCACGGAGTTCACCAGCAGCGCGCCGAGCGTCGCGACGCCGCCGCCCCACAGGAAGGCTGCCAGCATCGTTCGCCCGGGCTCGGGCTCCCACCGGTCCAGCCACAGGAACGCGCTGACGACCACGACGACCGGGAGCAGCGCGAACAGGGTGGCGGTGGCGACGGTCGACGCCGGGAGGTCGCCGACCGCGAGCCCGACCACGACGACGGCGCAGACCGCCGCCGCGACCAGCCCGAGGACCGGCCAGAAGACGCGCCGGCGCTGCTGCCGGCTCCACGGCTGGTGCGGCGCGAGCGCGCTCACGGGCCCGGTCATGGGGTTGTGACGTCGACGAGCAGCGGGCCGGTTCCGTCGATCCGGACGTGGGCGGGACTGGCGGCGACGAGGTCGGCCTCCAGCTGCCGCGCCTCGTGGGTCGAGACGATCCCGACGACGGCCATGCCGGCCGCCCGGGCCGCGGTGATGCCGCTGGGCGCGTCCTCGATGACCACGCACCGGGTGGGCTCGACGCCGAGCCGTTGCGCGCCGAGCAGGTACGGCTCCGGGTGCGGCTTGCCGCGCAGGACGTCGTCGGCGGTGACGACGACGTCCGGCGGCTCCAGCCCGGCGGCACGCATGCGGGCGGTGGCGATGACGGTGCTGCCGGACGTGACGACGGCGCGGCGGCCGGCCGGGATGGACGCCAGCAGCTCGGCCGCGCCCGGCATCGGCCGCACCGCGCCGGCGTCCTCGATCTCGAACTCGTCGATGCGCGCCAACGCGGCGCTGACCAGCGGCCCCGGCAGGAGGTCGGCGACGATGTCGGCGGTGGTGCGCCCGTGTGCGTCGGCCAGCCGTGCGGGGTCGACGTCGTACTGACGGCACCAGCGCAGCCAGGAGCGCGCGATGGAGTCGGTCGAGTCGACCAGCGTCCCGTCGAGGTCGAGCAGGATCGCATCGGCTTTCAGCACCACGGCATGGGAGCCTAGCGGGCGCCGCCCGGCTCAGACGTCGCGTCGGTGCAGGACGACTCCGGCGACGGCGAGCAGCGCCGCCGTCCAGGCGGCCATGACCAGCCCGCCGGGCACCGGCGCCAGCGCGTCGTCGATCGCCAGCTGGTCGTCGCCGGCGAGCAGCCGCATGCCGGCGAGGTCGGGCAGGTAACGCGCCAGCGGCGTCACCCCGTGCAGCAGGAACGACACCGACACGACGGTCCCGTTCGCCACCAGCACGATCAGCGGGACGACGATGCTGCGGGTCAGCGTCGTGATGCCGAGCGCGATCAGCGCCGTCAGCACCGCGTAGACGGTGACGCCGAGCCACTGGCCCGGCTCGAGATCGCCCGGGGCGCCGCCGGCTACCCCCAGCGCCACGGGCATCGCGACGGCGGACGCCGCGACGACCAGCCCGGACACGACGGCCGCCTTCGCCGCCAGCACCATCGCGCGGCGCGGCATCGCGGCGAACGTGGCGGCGACCGGGCGGCCGCCGGAGTACTCGCTCCCCATGGTCACGGCGCCGATGACGATCGCGCCGACGGTGAGCAGCGGCGACGCGGCGAACGCGGCCTCGGCGGCGGAGCCGGTGTCGCCCTGGCTCGCGTTGAGGCCGGCCAGTGCGACCGGCCCGATGACGGCGACCGCGAGCGCCACGACCGTCGCCGGCAAGGTGAGTGCCTTGCGCCACTCGGCCGCGACGGCGTCGGGCCGGCTCATCGCGAGCCCCCTGCGGTCAGTGCGAAGAACGCCTCCTCCAGCGACGGATACCCGGCGGTGACGGCGCCCAGCGGCCCGGCCGCCACGATCCGTCCACCGGCGATCACCACGAGGTCGTCGGCCAGCGCGGCGACCTCCCCCATCAGGTGGCTGGACAGCAGCACCGTCCCGCCGTCGTCGGCGTAGGAGCGCAGCAGCCCGCGGATCCACCGGATCCCCTCCGGGTCCAGCCCGTTCACCGGCTCGTCCAGCACCAGCGCCGCCGGCTCGCCGAGCAGCGCGGCGGCCAGCCCGAGCCGCTGCCCCATCCCCAGCGACAGCCGACCGGCCCGCACCCGCGCCGCGTCCGCCAGCCCGACCTGCTCCAGCACCTCGCCGACCCGCCGCCGCGCGATGCCGTTGCTGCGCGCCACCCATGCGAGGTGCTGCCGCGCCGGACGCGACCGGTGTGCGCCGGACCCGTCCAGTACCGATCCGACCACCCGCAGCGGCCGCCGCAGGTCCCGGTACGGCCGCCCGCCGACCAGCGCGCGGCCTGACGTCGGGCGATCCAGCCCGAGCAGGATCCGCAGGGTCGAGGACTTGCCGGCGCCGTTCGGACCGAGGAAGGCGGTGACGCGGCCCGGCTCGGCGCGGAAGGTCACACCGGCGAGGACGTCGCGCGAGCCGCGGCGCTTCACCAGATCGTCGAAGGTCAGCATGCGCCCATGTCAGCCCAGCGCGGACGCGTTGTCATCGGGCCACGGTCGCTCGGACCCTGGTCCGATGCCCAGGCGCCGTGGCGTCCCTAGACTCGGCGCATGGAGACCGGCCGCCCGACCTGGCGCTCCCGGGCCTGGCCGGCGGCGTGGGTGGCGCTCTTCCTGCTGGTCGCCGTGCTGATGGTGGTGGGGACCACGGGACCGGCGGCACGGGTGCTGCCGCTGACCGTCGTCGCGCTGGCGGTGCTGGTCTCGGTCTGGGCGGTCTGGCGCACCCGCCGCGAGCGCCGTGCCCACGAGGACCGGCTGGCGGTGTGGGCCGGCGAACGGGCCGCGCAGGCGGAGCGGCTGCGAATCGCCGGCGACCTGCACGACCTCGTCTCGCACGGGCTCGGCCTGATCACCGTCCGCGCCGCCGTGGCCACGCGGTTGACCGGCCCGGACGGCTCGGCCGAGCAGGCGTCCGCGCTGTCCGACATCGAGACGGTCAGCCGCGAGACCACCACCGAACTGCGCCGCATGCTCACCGTCCTGCGCACCCCGGACGCCGCGCCGGCGCTGCGGCCGGCCGAGTCGCTGGCCGACCTCCCCGGCATCGTCGCGGCGGCTCGCGGCGCCGGTCTCGAGGCGTCCCTCGAGGCGTCCCTCGAGGCGTCCCTCGACCCTCTCGGGCCGGCCGGCGTCTCGCCGGGCACACAGCTCACCGGGTGCGCCGTCGTCCGCGAGGCGCTGAGCAACGCCGCCCGGCACGCCGGCCCCACCCGGGTGCGGGTCGGCGTGCGCCGCGACGGCGCGACGCTCGTCGTGACGGTCGGCGACGACGGCCCGGCCGCCGGCTGGGAGCCCCGGCCCGGAGCCGGGCACGGTCTGGCCGGCCTGCGGGAGCGGGTGACGGCGCTCGGCGGGACGCTCACGGCGGGCGCCGACGGCGCCGGCTTCACCGTCACCGCCGCGCTGCCGGACGACGCCCGAGCCGCCACGTGACCGCGCCCGTCCGCGTCCTGATCGCCGACGACCAGCCGCTGCTGCGGCACAGCCTGGCGCTGCTGCTCGACGCCACGCCGGACCTCGCCGTCGCCGGGACGGCCGCGACCGGCGGCGAGGCGGCCGGGCTCGCCGCCGAGCTGCGGCCGGACGTCGTCCTCATGGACATCCGCATGCCCGGCGGCGACGGCATCGAGGCCACCCGGCGCATCTCCGCCGACCCCGCGCTCGCCGCCGTCCGCGTCCTGGTACTGAGCATGTTCGAGCTGGACGAGTACGTGTACGCCGCGCTCCGGGCCGGCGCCAGCGGCTTCCTGCTCAAGGACGCCCGGCCGGAGCAGCTGCTCGACGCGGTGCGGCGCACCCACGACGGCGAGTCGCTGTTCGCGCCGAGCATCCTGACCCGGCTGGTCGAGCACTACCTCGGCCGGCCCGCCGCGGGTCCGGCCGGCGCCCGGCTGGACGTGCTGACCGAGCGCGAGACCGAGGTGCTGGCACTGGTCGCCGCCGGGCTGTCGAACGACGAGATCGCGGCGGCGCTGACCATCTCGATCAAGACGGTGAAGACGCACATCGGCCACCTGCTGGCCAAGCTGGCCGCCCGCGACCGCGCCCAGCTGGTCATCGCCGCCTACGAGAACGGCCTCGTGGGTCAGGCGTCGTAGTCGACCTCGAGGGTGGGCGTCGTGGGGTGCGACTGGCAGGTCAGCACGTAGCCCGCCTCGATCTCGTCGTCCTCGAGGGCGTAGCGGCGCTCCATCGTGACGGCGCCGTCGAGCACCTTCGCCCGGCAGGTGCCGCAGACGCCGCCCTTGCAGGCGAACGGGGCGTCGTTGCGGACGCGGAGGACGGCCTCGAGCACGGTCTCGTCCGGGTCGTCGACGGTCACCTCGGTGCGACGCCCGTCGAGCGAGGCGGAGACGGCACAGGTCACAGCGGCGGAACGGGCCGCTGTGACCTCGGAGCGGATCGCCGGCGGCGGGTCGCCGACGTGGTACAGCTCGGCGTGGACGTGGGCACGGTCGACGCCGCGGCCGGCCAGCACGGCCCGGGCGGTCGTGATCAGGTCGTACGGGCCGCACAGGTACCAGTCGTCGACGGTGTCCGGCGGCAGCAGGGTGTCGAGCACCCGGCCGAGGCGTTCGCCGTCGAGCCGCCCCGACAGCAGCTCCGTCGACCCGGGCTCGCGCGACAGCACGTGCACCAGCTGCAGGCGGTCGGGGTGCCGGTCCTTCAGATCGGCCAGCTCGTCCAGGAACATCACCGACGACGACGTCCGGTTGCCGTAGAGCAGCGTGACCCGGCTGCCCGGTTCGGTCTCCAGCGCCGTCGAGACGATCGACAGCACCGGCGTGATGCCGCTGCCGGCCGCGACCAGCGCGTAGTGCCGGGCCTGCTCCGGCCGGAACGACGGCGTGAACCGCCCGGCCGGCGTCATGACGTCGACCTCGTCGCCGGCCGCGAGGGTCTGCAGCGCGTGCGACGAGAAGACGCCGCCGGGGATCCGCTTCACCGCGATGCGCAGCACTCCGGACCCGGCCGGCGAGCAGATCGAGTAGCTGCGCCGCGTGCCGTCGCCGCCGGGCAGGGCGACGTTGACGTGCTGGCCGGCGGCGAAGTCGTAGTCGGCAGCCAGCTCGGCCGGCACGGCGAACGTGACCGCGACGGCGTCGTCGGTCAGCCGCTCGACGCCGGCGACGCGCAGCCGGTGGGTGACGGAGTGCCGTCTGGCTCGCGGGGCCGAGGTGGTCGTCGTCATAGCGCCTTCACGTGGTCGAACGGCTCCTGGCAGGCCCGGCAGACCCAGAGCGCCTTGCACGCCGTCGAGCCGAACCGGGACAGCTCGCGGGTGTCCGGCGAGCCGCAGTGCGGGCAGCGCACGGTGAGGGTGAGGGCGGTGACGGCGCCGCCGGCCGGCGCGGGCCCGGGCGGGGCGATGCCGTGCTCCTCCAGGGCCGTGCGTCCGTCGGGGGTGATCCAGTCGGTCGTCCACGCCGGCGCGAGCACGGTACGGACGTCGACCGTGTCGATCCCCTGCCCGGCCAGCGCGGCGACGATGTCGGCGCGGATGGCGTCCATCGCCGGGCAGCCGGAGTACGTCGGCGTGATGTCGACGGTGACCTGCCCGCCGTCGCCGACCCGGACGTCGCGCAGGATGCCGAGCTGCTCGATCGTCACCACCGGCAGCTCCGGGTCCGGGACCGCCGCGACGATCTCGCGCACGCCGCTCACCACGTCACCCCAGGATGCGACCGGTGCAGGTGCTGCATCTCAGCGAGCAGGTAGCCGAGCTGCTCGGTGTGCAGGCCGCGGCGGCCGCCTCGGCGGGGCGTCGCGTCCGCGGGCGGCTCGAGGCCGGCTTCGGCCAGCACGCCGCCGACGTAGGCGGTCCACGGCTCGCGCAGCGTCGCGGGGTCGACGGCGACGCCCTCGGCGCTCAGCGCGGCGGTGACGTCGTCGCCGTCGAAGAGCTCGTCGGCGTACGGCCAGACGGCCCGCAGGCCCTCGGCCATGCGGCGGTGGCTCTCGTCCGTCCCGTCGCCGAGGCGCAGCACCCACTGGGTGGCGTGGTCGCGGTGATAGTGGACCTCCTTGACCGCCTTCCCGGCGACGGCGGCCAGCGTGTCGTCGGTGCTGGCGCGCAGGCGGTCGTACAGCTCGTACTGGTAGGCGGCGAACAGCAGCTGGCGGGCCATCGTCACCGCGAAGTCGCCGTTCGGCAGCTCGACCAGCAGGACGTTGCGGAAGTCGCGGTCGTCGCGCCAGTACGCGAGGACGTCCTCGTCGCGGCCGGCGCCCTCCAGCTCGCCGGCGTACGTGAGCAGCGTGCGGGCCTGGCCGAGCAGGTCCAGCGCGATGTTCGCCAGCGCGACGTCCTCCTCCAGCTCGGGCGCCCGGGCCACCCACTCCCCCAGCCGCTGCGCCAGGACCAGGGCGTCGTCGCCGAGCGCCAGTGCGTAGCGGTCCCTCACAGGTGCTTCGCCTCCGCCGGCACCTCGTAGAAGGTCGGGTGACGGTAGACCTTGTCGGCGGCGGGGTCGAAGAACGCGTCCTTCTCGTCCGGGCTGCTGGCGGTGATCTGGTCGGACGGCACGACCCAGATCGAGACGCCCTCGCCGCGGCGGGTGTAGACGTCGCGGGCGTTGCGGACCGCCATGGCGGCGTCGGGCGCGTGCAGGCTGCCGACGTGGATGTGCGACAGGCCGCGCCTGGCGCGGACGAAGACCTCCCAGAGCGGCCATTCGGTGCTGGTCATGCCGCCTGCTCCCTCTTCTTGCTCGCGTACGCCGCCGCGGCCTCGCGCACCCAGGCGCCGTCGGCGTGCGCGGTGACGCGGTGCTCGAGCCGCTGTGCGTTGCAGGGACCGTCGCCCTTGATGACGCGGAACAGCTCGTCGTAGTCGGGCGCGGTGAAGTCGTAGTGGCCGCGCTCCTCGTTCCAGCGCAGATCGGGATCGGGGATGCTCAGCCCGAGCACCTCCGACTGCGGCACCGTCATGTCGACGAAGCGCTGCCGCAGCTCGTCGTTGCTGAAGCGCTTGATGCCCCAGCGCATCGACTGCTCGGTGTGGCCGCCGGAGACCTGCTCGCCGCTGTCGGGCGGGCCGAACATGGCCAGGCTCGGGTACCACCAGCGGTCCAGCGCGTCCTGGGCCATCGCCTTCTGCGCGGGAGTGCCGCGGGTGAGCGTCAGCAGCGCTTCGAAGCCCTGCCGCTGGTGGAAGGACTCCTCCTTGCAGATGCGGACCATCGCGCGGGCGTACGGACCGTACGAGCAGCGGGTCAGCGGCACCTGGTTCGTGATGGCCGCGCCGTCGACGAGCCAGCCGATCGCGCCGACGTCGGCCCACGTCAGCGTCGGGTAGTTGAAGATCGACGAGTACTTCTGCTTCCGGGTGTGCAGCAGGTCCAGCAGCTGGTCGCGGCTCACGCCGAGCGTTTCGGCCGCCGCGTACAGGTAGAGCCCGTGGCCGGCCTCGTCCTGCACCTTGGCCAGCAGGATCGCCTTGCGGCGCAGGCTCGGCGCCCGGCTGATCCAGTTGCCCTCCGGCTGCATGCCGATGATCTCGGAGTGGGCGTGTTGCGCGATCTGGCGCACCAGCGTCCTGCGGTACGCCTCGGGCATGTCGTCGCGCGGCTCGATGCGCCCGTCGGAGTCGACGATCGCGTAGAACGCCGCCTCTCGCTCGTCGGCTCGCTGGTCGGTTGGCGCCATGGCTCCAGGCTAGGCCCGGATGTGACACCTGTCCAGCATTCCTGCTGCTTCGGTGTAACAACATTGACGCGTCACGAGCGGGTGGCGACCAGCCGGTCGATGCCGAGGCCGCTGATCAGCAGCCGCTCCTTCCGGTTGCTGAGCAGCTCACGGGTCCAGCCGGCGAACCCGCCGTCGCCGACCTCGACCAGCTCGCCGCCGAGCCGGGCCAGCACCTTGAAGCACAGGCCCTCGTAATAGCCACGCCCGGACGCACGGCCCGGATCGAGGACGCCAGTGACGGGAACGACGCCGGGGCCGGCGCCCGGGCCGGCATCGGGGGCGGCGGCGTCGGAGGGGGCGGCGTCGGGGCCGAGGGCGCCGAGAGTCGCGTCGGCGACCTGTTCGAGCCGTGGATCGAGGACCGTCAGCCGCACCTCCACCGCCTCGGCGCCGAGCAGCGGCAACGCGCGCGTGATGACCGCCAGCTGCTCCGCCAGCGCGGCTCGCTCGAACTCGCGCCCGCCGAGGTCGCGGCCGGCCGTCACCTGCGCGAACAGGGAGAAGTGGGCGAACATCGCCGGCCCGTCGACGAGTTGGGCGCGCACGACCCGCTGAACGGCCGCCAGCCGCACCACCCCGGCCGACCCACTCGGCCGCCCGGCGGTCGCCTGCCCGGCGGACGCCTGCCCGGCGGTCGTCCGGTCGGCAGCCGCACCCGCGGCCGCGCGCTGGAGATCCTGGCGCCGGACGGCCGCCTCGAGCGCCAGCCCGTTGGTCGGGTCGGCGGCGACGTCGGTGCCGCGGACCGTCGAGACCACCTTGTTCTGGTCGACCGTCGCGAGCACCGAGTGCGCCCCGAGCGGCGCCAGCGGAGCCAGCGTCACCACCTCGACCGGCGACGGCTGCGCCGCCAGCGCGTCGAGCAGTACGTCCTCGACCCGCCGCAACGCCTCGAACGGCACCGCGGCCGGCGCGGTGAACCGGTCGCGCCGGTACCGCTCGAGCACCGCAGCCGGCGACAGCGCACCCGCGCGGCGGCGCATCAACTCGAGCTGCAGCGTGGTCAGCTCCGATCCCGGCAGCCCGGCCAGCACTTCGAGCACGTCGCCGCCGCCGACCCGTCGCACGACCCGGCCCAGCGCGGCTCGCGACCCGTTCTCCGTCATCCCCCATGACTAGCCGCGGGCGAGGGCGACGGTCCAGCGGTTTTCTCCGGCTTCGTCACGCAGCGTGACGGCCGTCACGCTCGGTACCGGAGTGACCCGTGGGACTCTTCTCACCACATCACTCCTGGTCACGGCCTGATGATCATCGATGTCGACGCCATGACCTGCACCGATTCGATCTTCACGACCAGCGCCCGGTTCGGGTTGACTTCATCCGATCCGGACGGATTCCGTGGATCACCAGACGCCGCCGTCCGCCTTCTGAGATTATTCGTGACGGTGCGTCATTTTCACGGCACGATGATCATGTTCGGGGCGATTTGCCGGAAATGTCCGCATCTGGAATCCGGTAACCCGCCACCTGCGACAGCGGAGGAGCTGACCCTGTGACGACCGATGGGACGCACCACCATCCGGGCCTTCCAGACGTTCCGATCCACTCCGTCGATCTCAGCGAAGCCGAAGCGTTCTTCCGGCAGCACGCGGCTGAGAACCTCCACGCTCCCGACCCCGAGGAGCGGTTCAGCGAGGCGCTGGTCGAGTTCGGCCGGCGCGGCATGTTCAGCCACACCACCGAGGAACTGGAGTTCGGTGCGCGGCTGGCCTGGCGCAACGCCAACCGCTGCATCGGCCGGCTCTACTGGCGCAGCCTGATCGTCCGCGACCGCCGGTCCGTCCGCACGGCCGAGGGGGTCGCCGCCGAGTGCGTCGAACACCTGCGCGTCGCCACGAACGACGGACGCCTCCGGCCGGTTCTCACGCTGTTCGCGCCCGACCAGCCCGGCCGGCCCGCGCCGCGGCTGCACAACAGCCAGCTGATCCGGTACGCCGGCTATCAGGGCATGGACTCCGTCATCGGCGATCCCGCCCAGGCGGAGTTCACCCGCTGGGTCGAGGGCCTGGGCTGGTCCGGCAAGGGCACCGACTTCGACGTGCTGCCGCTGGCCGTCGAGACCCCCGAGGACGGCGTCCGACTGTTCGACATCCCCGGCGACGCCGTCCTCGAGGTACCTCTCTCGCACCCCGAGTTCCCCTGGTTCGCCGAACTGGACCTCAAGTGGCACGCGGTGCCCGCGATCTCGTCGATGCCGCTGCGCATCGGCGGCATCACCTACCCCACGGCGCCGTTCAACGGCTGGTACATGGGGACGGAGATCGGCTCGCGCAACCTCGTCGACGCCGACCGGTACGACCGCATGACGCAGGTGGGCCGGCTGCTCGGCCTCGACGTCGACGACAACCGGTCGCTGTGGAAGGACCGCGTCCTCGTCGAGATCAACCGCGCGGTGCTGCACTCATTCGACGCCATGGGCGTGAAGATCGCCGACCACCACCACGAGTCGGAGATGTTCATGCGGTTCGTCGAGAAGGAGGAGCGGGCCGGACGCACCGCGCACGCCGAGTGGTCGTGGGTCGTCCCGCCGCTGTCCAGCACCACGTCACCGGCCTACCACCGCTACTACGACGACTCCACGGTGCTGCCCGGTTTCCTGCCCAGTCCCGGCTGGACCCCGCCGCAGGGCGACGACGTTCCCGCCGAGTGCCCCTACCACGCGCGGACCGGTGCCTAGCCGCGTCGTATCGTAGGGCGGGTGTCCGAGCAGCCCGTCGCCGATCGTTCCGTCCGCCTCGCCTGGGCCGCCGACACCGACGCCATCGGTGCCGTGCAGGCCCGGGCGTGGACGGCGTCCTACGCCTCCCTGTTGCCGCCGGCGTTGCTCGCCGACGTCGACGCCACGTCGTTCGCGGCCGCCTGGCGCGAGGCCGTCACCCGTCCGCCGTCGGCCCGGCACCGGGTGCTGGTCGCGCTCGACGCCGGCCGGGTGGTCGGGTTCGCCGCCACCGCTCCGTCCGAGGACCCCGACACCCAGCCCGGCGACGGCGAGGTGGTCGCGTTCCACGTCGACCCCGCCGAGCTCCGCGAGGGGCACGGCTCCCGGCTGCTGGCCGCCGTCGCCGACACCCTGCGCGCCGACGGCTTCACCCGTGCCCGCATGTGGCTTGTCGTCGGCGACGACGTCATGCGCGGGTTCCTCGAACCGGCCGGCTGGGCGCCTGACACCGCGCACCGCACGCTCGACCTGACCGGCGACGGCTCGGCCACGCTGCGGCAGGTGCGGCTGCACACCTCTCTCGTTCCGGAGACGGAGACGGGGTCGTGACGTTCGCCGGCATCCCGGTCGAGGCCCTGGATTTCTACGAGGACCTCGAGAACGACAACAGCAAGTCGTTCTGGACCGCGCACAAGCAGGTCTACGAGAACTCCGTCCGCGACCCGATGCGCGCGCTCGCCGAGGAGCTCTCCCCCGAGTTCGGCCCGATCCGGTTCTTCCGGCCGTACCGCGACGTCCGGTTCGCCGCCGACAAGAGCCCGTACAAAACCCACCAGGGCGTGGTCGTCGGCGGCCACTACGTGCACGTCGGCGCGCCCGGCCTGTTCGTCGCCGTCGGCTACTACCAGATGGCGCCGGACCAGATCGCCCGCTACCGCGTCGCCGTCGACGACTCCCGGCGCGGCGAGCCGCTGGCCGAGATCGTCGAGGCGGTGCGCGACGCCGGGTACGTGGTCGGCGGCGACGCGTTGAAGACGCGACCTCGCGGCTACGACGCCGACCACCCCCGCATCGAGCTGCTGCGGCAGAAGGCGCTGGTCGGCTGGATCGACGTCGGCGCGCCCGACTGGCTGCACACCCCGGCGGCGGCGACGCACATCGCGACGGCGTGGCGAGAGCTGGCGCCGTTGAAGCGGTGGCTCGACGACCACGTCGGGCCGTCGGACCAGCCGCGCCGCTGACGCCGGTCGTCGGGGTCCGCTCGCCGGCGCGGACCGCTCGCGGGCGCGCGCCGCTTGCGGGCCCGCGGCCGCGTCGCGCGTCAGCCGCCGGTCGTGGCGTCGAGGAACGCCCGGCCGCGGGGCGAGATGCGGTAGCCGATCGGGAAGCTCTGCGTCAGCCCGAGGTTCTTCAGCTTGCGCACGTCGAGCTTGAACGGCGCCCGCTCGCGGCCGACCATGTCGGCGAGGTCGCCGGCCCGGCGCTCGGGGTGCTGCTCGATCAACCGGAGCGTCTCGCGGGTCCACGCCCCGTAGGACGAAGCGCGGTCGAGGCGGTCGAGCCGCTTGGTGATCTCCGCGATCTCGGCCGGCTCCAGGTCGCCGCCCGCGGCCAGTTCGGCACGCGGGTCGGGGTCGGCCGCAGGGCGGAACTCGATGCGGTACGTCGGGTTCGCCGGGTCGCCGGGGAGGTCGGCCAGCAGGCTGGCGGCGTCCGGATGACCCGCGGCGCGCGCATCGTCGTCGCTGATGGCGGCGGGGTCGACGACGTCGACCGCGGTGACCTCGATGCGGCCCGCCGGGGTACGGTACGGGCGGCCGGGCAGCACCTGTTGACGGGCCCAGCGCCGGAACGCCAGCGTCACCGTGCCGTCGGCGATGCCCGCCCAGAAGCGCTTCTGGAACAGCACGCGCATCAGCGTAGCGGTATCGCGATGCGGAATCGGGCTCATCACTGTCTGCGCCGTTCAGTACTGTCTGGCCGCATGAGTGACGATTCGCGGCCGGCGATCCGGCGCGACGCCGCCGGCATCGCCGCGTACGCCGCCGCGTTCGGTGCGTCCTTCGGCGCCGTGTCCGTCGCGTCCGGCCTCAGCGTGTGGCAGACCATGGTGCTGAGCCTGGTGATGTTCAGCGGCGCGTCGCAGTTCGCGCTGGTCGGCGTCATCGGCAGCGGCGGCGCCGGGCTGGCGGCCGTCCCGACGGCGCTGCTGCTGGGCGTCCGCAACGCGTTCTACGGAGTGCCACTGACCCGCATCCTCGGCCGGCGCTCGCTGGCCGGGCCGCGCCGGCTGGTGACCGCCCAGCTGGTCATCGACGAGACGACGGCCATGGCGGTCGGGCACGACGAGCGGCCCGCGCAGCGGTACGCCTTCTGGGTCACCGGTGTGCTGCTGTTCCTGCTGTGGAACGCGGGGACGCTGGCCGGGGCGGTGGGCGGGTCGGCGATCGGCGACCCGGCGACGCTCGGGCTCGACGCGATGATCCCGGCGGCGTTCCTGGCGCTGCTGTGGCCGCGGCTGCGGACGGCGGAGGGCCGCTGGGTGGCGGCCGGTGGCGCTCTGGTGGCGACGGTGCTGATCCCGCTGGTGCCGGCCGGGGTGCCCGTGCTGGCGACGGCTCCCATCGCCGTCGTCGCCGGTCTGCTGCCGCGGCGGGAGGCGACGCGATGACGGACATCTGGGTCGCTGTCGTCGTCGCCTCCGTCGGCTGCTACCTGCTCAAGCTCGCCGGCGTCTCGTTGCCGCCGTCGGTCCTCGAGCGCGACGACGTCCAGCGGGTGGCGGCGATGCTGCCGGTCGCGATGCTGGCCGGCCTCGTCGCCGTCGAGCTGTTCGACGACGCCGGTGCGCTCGGCCTCGACCTGCGCCTGCTCGCCGGCGTCGCCGCCGGGGTCGTCGCCCTGCTGCTGCGGCAGTCGTTCCTCGTGGTGATCATCGTCGCCGCCGCAACGACGGCGCTCCTGCGCGCGCTCACCTGACCACCGCCCGCTAGTGTCGGCGCGTGATCACGTGCGTCGTCACCTACACCGTCGACCCGCGCAAGATCGCCGACTTCGAGCGGTTCGCGCGCCGTTGGATGGAGCTGGTGAACGAGCACGGCGGGACCCACCACGGCTACTTCCTGCCCGGTGAGGGCGCCAGCGACCAGGCTCTCGCGCTGTTCAGCTTTCCGAGCCTGGCCGCCTACGAGGCGTATCGGACGCTCTTCGGCGTGCACCCGGACTTCGTCGCGGCCGATGCCATCCGCGACGAGACCGGGTGCGTCGTCCGGTACGAGCGGACGTTCATGCGCCCGCTGCTCCCCGGGGCGAGTGAGTCCGCATGAGGTTCTCCGCTCCGGTCCGCCGGTAGGTCGTCGGGCCCGGGTTCACCGTTCGAGGCCGCGCCCGAGGGCGGACCGGCCGCGCAGGTCGAGCCGGCGGTCACCACCGGCCGCACGTCGGCGGTCCTCCGCTCGCCCGTTCTCTTGAGCAGTCGTCGCGGACACGGGCCATCATCAGGCGTTCTGGCGCATCACGTGGCATGCCTGCCTGGTGGAGCGGGAGAACGCCTGGTGTGGTCCGCGATCCCCGGGCACACCGCAGCCCCACCACCGACGATCGGGCGCACTCGTCCAGTGGGTGTCCCACGGATCCTCGGCGGCGCGGACCCGGACCAAAGTCCAGACGTCGAGCGGATGCGCGCAGCCGACCGCATGATCTGACGCCGTCGGCGAGACCAGCGTTGTCATCGAGGTCGCTCGATGGCACCGCGTCGACTCCTCGTCCGCCTTGCCGCACCGCACCACGACCCCGCCCTCGCGCCGCACGGTACCGCCCGCGACGCACAACCACACGACTCGCGCCTCGCAGCCTCACCGCGCCGCCCGCGTTCACCACCCACGGGGAACTACAGCTCGCCGTCGGACACCCGCTACGGCCGGGGAAGAACCACTCCCGCGCTGCCGCCGCCGCGGCGGACCGGTTCCGCGACCGCCTGCAGCCGATGCCGTCCCAGGAACTCGATGCCGGTGGCCGCGCCGATCTCCGCCGTCGTCGCGAGCGAGTGTCCGTACTCGTCACGTAGGAGGGCACCGAGCGGCCCGGAGGCGATCGCGCCCTCCGTCGACGTGTTGACCCCGTTCGGCTGGAACAGTCGCGGCGCGGCGACCGCCTCGGGCAGGTCCATGCCGAGGTCGATGCGGTTGACCAGGGTCTGCAGCACCGTGCCGATGATGGTCGCGCCACCGGGGCTGCCGACCGCCAGCAGCGGGTCGCCGTCCTCGTCGAGCACGATGGTCGGCGCCATCGAGGAGCGCGGCCGCTTGTCCGGGCCGGGCAGGTTCGGGTCGGGCGCGCTGCCCTGGGTGGGGGTGAAGTTGAAGTCGGTGAGCTCGTTGTTGAGCAGGAAACCGCGGCCGGGAACGGTGATGCCGCTGCCGCCGGTCTGCTCGATCGTCAGCGTGTACGCGACGACGTTGCCCCAGCGGTCGGCCGTGGTCAGGTGCGTGGTGGACCCCTCGTCGGGGACGGCGGCAGGGTCGGGCGCGGTGGTGCAGCCGTCGCCGTAGTCGCCGTCCGGCACGCCCGGCGCGACCGGCTTCGGCGCGGCGGCGCCGGGGTCGAGCAGGCAGGTGCGCTCGTCGGCGAACTCCTGCGACAGCAACTCGTCCAGCGGCACGTCGATGACGTCGGGGTCGCCGACGTAGCGGTTGCGGTCGGCGAACGCGAGCGCCGTCGCCTCGAGGTAGTGGTGCAGCGCCTGCGCCTCGTCCATGGCGCCGAGGTCGTAGTTCTCGAGGATGTTCAGCGCCTCGCCGACGGTCGAGCCGCCCGACGACGGCGGCGGCATGCCGTACACCTGCCGGCCTCGGTACTCGACCAGGGTGGGGTCGCGCTCGATGACCTCGTAGCGGGCCAGGTCGTCGGTCGTGAGGTCTCCGGGCCGGACGTTGCGCGTGGCGCCGTCGCGGACCGGCGGGTCCTGCACCGTGGCGGCGATGTCGTCGGCGATCGGCCCTTCGTAGAACACGTCGATGCCGTGGCGGGCGATCTGCCGGTAGGTGTCGGCGAGATCATGGTTCGGCAGGACGGTGCCGACAGCGGGTGGCACGCCGCCGGGGAGGTAGAGCTCGGCCGTCGCCGGGAAGTCGGCGAAGATCGCGGCGTTGGCCTCGACCTGCGACCGGAACGTCTCGTCGACCACGAAGCCGTCCTCGGCCAGGTCGATGGCGGGGCGCAGGTTGCGGGCGAGGCCGAACCGGCCCCAGCGCTCCAGCGCCTCGGCCCACGTGGCGAGTGTGCCCGGCGTCCCGACCGACAGCCCGCTCACGCGGGCGTCGGCGAAGGCGAGCGGCGTTCCCGTGGCGGGGTCGACGAACCGCTGCTCCGTCGCCGTCGCCGGTGCGCTCTCGCGCCCGTCGAGTGTGCTGACCTCGCCGGACCTGGCGTCGTAGTAGACGAAGAACCCTCCGCCGCCGATGCCCGCGGAGAACGGCTCGCTGACACCCAGCGCCGCTGCCGCCGCCACCGCCGCGTCGACCGCCGTCCCGCCCCGGCGCAGCACCGCCAGTCCCGCCGCCGTCGCGTCGGCGTCGACGGTCGCGACCGCACCGCCATAACCCGTCGCGGTGGGCTGCTTGGGTGGCGGTGAGGCGTGCCGTCGCTCGGCCGGCCCGGTCCGATCGGACTCGGCCGCCTGTGCCGGCGCCAGTAACCCGGCTCCTGCCACGGCGATCGCCCCGGCCGCGACCACGGCTGCTGTCCGCCTACTCCGCTGCACACCCATCACCCAGCTCTCTCGGCTCTCACCCCCGTGCGGCACTACCTTGCCGGGTTTCGATCACCGTGAGAAGGGGTTCGTCACCAACGGTCGCTCCGCCGGTCACATCGCTCCGGACCACCGAGGTCACTACCCGGCGCGCGGACGTCCCGCGACGCGCGACCGTACTGCGCACCGACCCCGCCCCTCGGCGCCGTGAACCGCCCCCGCCGCATGCACGGCACCCCGCCCGCGCTTGGACCCCGCGCACCCGCCCGCGTCCCTTCAACGCCGCGTACCGGCCCTCAACGCACGCATGGCGCCCTCACACGTGCCCTCGACGCCCTGTACCGGCCCGCGCCGCACGCACGGCGCCCTCACACGTGCCCTCGACGCCGCCGCGTACCTGCCCGGCCCTGCTCGCACACACGCCGCGGACCCGGTGACCCCCGAAACCGTCCCACCCGCCCGCTCGCTCAGCCGACGCAGCACGGCGACGCGCACACGGTCCGCGCAGCGCCCCCGGTCCCGCGAACCTGCCCGAGCGATGCCCGTGACGCCAGGGCCCACGCTCGGACGAGGACGCCCCGCACCCTGACAACGCCGACCCCGCACCCGCACAACGCCGACGCCCCGAACCCGAACTCGCACGCGCACCCGCACCCGCACCCGGACAACGCCGACGCCCCGTGCCTGCGCCGTCAGCGATACCAGCACGAACAGCCGAGCCACGGACCAGCACGATGCAAGCACCCGGAATCGTGCCGATCACGTCACCCGTCGAGCGCGGCCGTCGACGCGGCCGTGCCGAGTCGGTGAACGGGACTCGCAGCCGTGGTCAGCCGTGCAGAGCGACCGCACGCCGGGCGGCCTCGCGAGCGCGCGACCGGTCGCCGGCGTCGTCGTAGGCGAGCGCCAGCCGGAACCAGACGCGCCAGTCCTCCGGGTCCGCCTCGGCCTCGGTGCGCCGCCGCTCGAACAGCTCGTCCGCCGCTGCTCGGTCGGCTCGCCCGCTCGGCCGGCGCGGGAGGTCGTCGACCGGCAGGCCGCCCTCGCTCTCGAGCTCGCGTGCCAGCGTCTGCATGCGTAGCCCGAACCGCACCGACCGCCACAACACCCACGCGCCGACCACCGCGATCACCACGACCGCCAGTCCGATGCCCACACCCGCCGCCGTCCCGGACCCGAGCAGCAGCACTCCGCGCCACACCACCAGCACAAGAAGTGCGCCGACGAGGACCGCCATGCCCGCGGCCCAGATGCGGTCGCGCCGTTCGCCTCTCACAGGTCGAGGATCTCCTCGAGCCCGACCGTCAGCCCGGGCCGGTCGACCACGCCGCGCACGCCGGCGAGCACGCCCGGCATGAACGACGCGCGGTCGAAGGAGTCGTGCCGGATGGTCAGCGTCTCGCCGGGCGATCCGAACAGGACCTCCTCGTGCGCCACGAGACCACGCAGCCGGACCGCATGCACCGGCACGCCGTCGACCTGAGCACCACGAGCACCGTCGAGCGCGCTGGCCGTGGCATCCGGCGCCGGCGGGACGTCCGCGGCGCGGCGAGCCTCGGCGATCAACTCGGCGGTCCGGACCGCCGTCCCACTGGGCGCGTCGACCTTGTCCGGGTGATGCAGCTCGATCACCTCGACCGATTCGTAGAACCGGGCCGCCTGTGCGGCGAACCGCATCGTCAGGACTGCGCCGATGGCGAAGTTCGGCGCGATGAGCACACCGACCTTCGGTTGGACGGCCAGCGCCGCACGGACCTGGCTCAGCGACTCGTCGGTCCAGCCGGTGGTGCCGACGACGACATGCACACCCTGATCGACGCAATGCAGCACGTTGGCGAGCGTGGCGCCCGGAACGGTGAACTCCACCGCGACGTCGGCGCCGCCGAGGTCGCCCAGGTCGTCGCCCGCATCGAACCGCCCGGCCAGCACGAGGCCGTCGGCGCGTTCGACCGCCTCGACCACCTGCTGACCCATCCGACCGGCCGCACCGATCACCGCCACCCGTAACGTCATGGGCACAGTCTCTCGTACTCCAGTGATCGTCTCCCGCCCTGGTCGGCTGTCATCGTCGTGCCCGTCACCGCGCTGGTTGCGGATTCGCCGGTTCAGCGGCGGCGAGCGACAGGAAGCGCTCGCGGTCGAGCCCGTTGCTGGCCCCCGCCAGCGCCCGCCACAACGCCGCATACGACGGGCCGACGAGGCGACGTCGGACCTCGGCTTCGACCGGTGGATCGGCAAGGGCGTCGGCAGCGTGGAAGGCGTAGACCGGCGTCGACCCGGGATCGACCGCGTACATCGCCACGAGCGACTGCACCATGGCGAACCGTTCGGCCGCTACCCGGTCGAGGCCCTGCTCCATCAGCAGCCGCACACCCGCGGCCGGCTCTTCCTCATAGTCCGGTGGCGCCTGCAGGTACGTGAAACCGGACCGCGCCGCCGCGCCGAGCATGGCGCACCGCTCGACCAAGTGGTGTGGCTCCGCGTCGGGCAACCCGGCCAGCTGCTCTGCCGCGGCCTGGTCGACAACGACGGGCGGTCCGGCGAAGACTCCCCCGGGTGTGCCGGGCACCTGAAGGATGCGCCCCAGGAGCAGGGCGTCGGACGGAAGCCCCACGGCCTCGCCCAGGTGCCGGACCACGTGCCACTCCCCTGTGCCGCGATCCCTGAGGCGGAGTTGGATGCCGTCGATGTCGCCCAGCTCATACACCCGCGCAGAGGTGCTCGCCCACTGCCGGCCACCCCCGCCTCGCGAGTCGAGGGCGGGCGCGATGCGGACGAGGAACAGCTCGAGCATGAGCTCGTCGAACAGGAGCACGTCGGCGGCCATGCGGGCGATGGCGACGTGTTCGGCCACCATCTGCCAGGGATGCTCGCCGGGTTCCGCCACCAGCGTGACTCCAGCTCCGGCGCAGATCTCGCGTTCGATCTTGGCAGCGAGCGGACTCGGGATGACGCCGACCCACCGCTGCCCGGCGGCGACGGCGAACCTGGCCCACTGCCAGGGTTCGGCGCGGTCGCCCAGCGTCACCAGCTCGGCCACCTGTTTCGCCCAGGGACTGCCGAACCGATGAGGTGTTCTTCGCAGGCAGCCGAGGGCGCGCTCGAGGTCACCGTCCTGTTCGGCGGTCATGGCCTCGAGGACGAACTCGCGGTCGCGGGTGGAGAAGCGGATCTGGCCGCTGTCGTCGCTGCGGCGGGTGACTCGCCGCTTGGCGCGGCGCTTGTGTGCGCGTGTCTTCGTCATGGCTCGACCCTCCTCCGACCGCTCAACTGGATCAACGGCGATCCGCCGGAATGTGGACAACTCCGCAGACCAGTTGAGCCTGTGGAGAACCGCGCCCGAACGTGGCCGGGCAAGTGGCCCGGGCCAGTCGGGCAACCGCTCTGATCTGCGTACACGGCGCTCGGGCAAGTCTCCGGGCAAGAGCGGTTCGCGAGCGTGGAGGCGTTCCACCCCCGGAGGGAGCCACCGTGTCCGCAGCCACCACCGCCCCTGTGCCCGCAGGCGTTCGTCGCGGCCAAGCCAGTGCCGTTCCCCGCGACGTGCCGGCCGACCCCGACCATCCCCGCCGCCGGGCTGCTCGCGTCCCGGACGACCCGCCGGCGAACATCGAGCACCCCCGCCGCCGGTCATCGCGCCTCCCCGGCGAGCGGCCAGTCGACGCCGAGCACCCTCGCCGCGACGCCGCCGACACCGACGACCCCAGGTCCGCCGTGGCGTCGGCAGCGGTTCGTCTCCGGGGAGCGGAAGGCGCCATCGCCGAGACCGGCCGAGCCGGATCGACCGATGCCGCCACGGCTCGCCCGTCGGCCGGCTCGAAGGATCGTTCCCGCGCCAGCCGGCCCACCAGCCCGGGCCGTCCGACGGGTCCGGCGCGGCGCTGCGACGACAGCCTCGTCGGGCAGCTGAACGCCGAATGGCTCCGCTTGAGCGCCGACCCGGCGACGGCGGCGGCCGTTGCCGGCTGGCGGCTCGCTGACGTGTGGTCGCTGGCCGACCTCGAGCCCGCCGTCCGGCGTGATGCCGACGGTGTGTTGCTGGCCTTGCTGCGGCTGGGCCGGGCGGGCGATGGGCTGGCACTGCGATCGGCGTTCCAGCTCATGCTCGGCAAGGCGGTCCGCATCGCCGCCACCCACTCTGGACGTGACTCGCGGGCCAACCTCGAGCAGGCTGCCGTGACGGCGCTGTGGACGGTCGTCGCGGGCTATCCGATCGAGCGGCGGCCGGTGAAGGTGGCGGCGAACATCGCCATGGACACACTCCGGCTGACCGTGACCGAGCTTGCCCACCAGCGGCACGAGACTCCGTCCAGCCCCGAGTACCTGCACCCGGCCATCGCCGACGAACCGGCCGGCCGAGCCGGCGTGTCGGAGCCGGCGGACCTGGAGGTGTTCGAATTGCTCGCCTGGGCAGTCGGCAATGGCACGGTCAGCCGGGAGGACGCGACCCTGCTGGTCGACATCTACGCGCCGGCGCCCGGCTGCGCGGGCGGTAGTGCGGCGGCGGCTCGGCACGGCATCAGCTGGGCGGCCGCACGCCAGCGAGCCAGCCGAGCGACGCGGCGCATCGCCGAGGCCGTTCGCGCGGACGACATCTAGGAGGGTCTGCACGTCGACGCCGGGGCACGGGGGACTCAGCGACATCCGGGCGACGCGCCGCGTCGACGACGACGGCGGGCGGTCGGACGGTGCCGGCGATGGACGCGGCGGTCATGCGAGCCCCAGCAGGGTCCATGCCTCGGTTCGTGTCGGAGCCGGCGAGCACGACGGAAACGAGCCGAGGCCAACCCCGACGAGCACGACGGAGGCGGGTGGCGTTTCTGTTCGGTGGCGGCGTGTCCGTGGCCGCCTCAGGGTCGCTGGGCACAAGAGAGCGGCTCGGCCGCCGACGGCGCTCGTCGAGAGCCAGGGACGCGGACCCGACGCCGACCCCGGGCCGAGAAGGCGATTCCGGCAATCGAGGTCGACGCCGGAGCGAGCAGCGCCCGTGCCGTGGGCTGGTGTCAGGCGCCATCGCAGGAACCCACGCGCGCACCGTCAACGACACCGCGAGCGAGGCCCCCGCACCGACGAGAACCATGATCATGGCGCTGCTGGTGTCGTCGGGGCAGCACCAATAGCGCCATGAGCATGGCCGGGCGAGGACGTGCTCGCCCGGCGCACCCGCTCACCGGGCTGCCGGCATCGGCCGAATTACAGCTGGTCGGCGGCGGTGAGCCCCCGTGGGATGCGGCGACGGATGGCGAGGGCCATCGCGGCGGCCATGGCGCAGAGGGCGCCGGCGCTGATCCAGGCCAGGTCGTAGCTGCCGTAGGCGTCCCGCGTCAGCCCCGCGCCGAACGCGACCAGAGCGGCCCCGATCTGATGCGACGCCAGGACCCAGCCGAAGACGATCGGGCCGGAGGAGCCGAAATGCTCGCGGCACAGTGCGATCGTCGGCGGGACGGTGGCGACCCAGTCGAGCCCGTAGAAGACGATGAAGAACAGCATCGGCGGATGCACCTCGCCGGCCAGCAACAGCGGCAGCACCATCAGCGACACCCCACGCAGCGCGTAGTAGACGCCGAGGAGCAGGCGCGGATCGAACCGGTCGGTGAGCCAGCCGGAGGCGACGGTGCCGATCAGGTCGAAGATGCCGATGACCGCCAGCAGACCGGCAGCCGTCGTGACGGGCATGCCGTGGTCGTGGGCGGCGGGCACGAAGTGGGTGCCCACGAGGCCGTTGGTCGACGCGCCGCAGATGGCGAAGGTGCCGGCGAGCAGCCAGAACGCCTTCGTCCGGGCGGCCGTGGTCAGGGCGGTGATCGCGCGCGTGGCCGCACCCGTCCCGCGCTGCGAGGGCTCGACGGCTGACGGGGCGAGAGGCGCAGACGCGGCCTGATCAGAGGGGCCGAGGGCAGCGGCGGGCGACTCGGACGGAACGTTGGGGGAACCCGGCGCCCCGGCCTGGACGGTCGTGGAGCCACGAGTCCCAGGCGGAAGAGTCACGGAGTCGAGAGGCCCGGACGGAGGCGTCCCGGTGCCGAGTGACTCAGCCGGAGCAGCCGCACCATCCGGAGCAGCCGCGCCATAGGGAAGCAGACCGACGTCCTCGGGGCGGTCGCGGAGCAGGAACCACACCAGCGGCACCGCCGCCAACGCGACCCCGGTGACGATGAGCGACGCCGGCCGCCAGCCGTGGTCTTCGATGAGCAGGGCGAGGAGCGGCAGGAAGACCAGCTGACCGGTCGCCGTCCCGGCGGTGAGGATCCCGGACACCAGCCCCCGCCGCGCGGCGAACCAGCGGTCGGTGACGGTGGCGACGAACGCCAGCGCCATCGACCCCGTCCCCAGGCCCACCAGCAGGCCCCAGCACAGCACCAGCTGCCAACTCGCCGTCATGAAGACGGTCAGCCCGCTCCCGACGGCGACCAGCGACAACGCGAAGGAGACCACCCGCCGCATGCCGAACCGCTCCATCAGCGCGGCCGCGAACGGCGACGTCAGCCCGTACAGCATGATGTTGACGGAGATCGCGAACGAGATGGTGCCGTGCGACCAGCCGAACTCGTCGCGGAACGGCTCGATCATGACGCTGGGCGTGGCCCGGAACGCCGCCGCACCCACCAGGGCGACGAACGCGACGAGCGCGACCCACCAGGCCCGGTGAATCCGGGCGGGGCGACGCGGCGCGGACGGCGAACCAGAAGACGGCGAACCAGAGGACGGGTGGGCCGGCACGGTCTGCGTCACCCGACGATGGTGCGGCACCGGCAGGCAGCTCCACCAGTGGCCGGACAGCCACTATGTGAAAGAATCCGGCCATGGCCCATCGCGTGGTCGTGCTCGCCCGGCACGGCGTCATCCCGTTCGAGCTGTCGATCCCGGCGCGCATCTTCGGCAGCGCCCGGACCGCGGACGGCCGGCCGCTGTACGACGTGCGCACCTGCGGCCTCGAGCAGGGAACCGTCCGCACCGACGCCGACTTCGACGTCGTCGTCCCGCACGGCCCGGAAGCGCTGACGACGGCCGACACCGTGGTCGTCCCGGCGTCGTACGAGACGACCAGCATCTCGCGCGACGGCACGCTTCCCGACGACCTCGCGGCGGCCTTCGACCGCATCGGCAGGACGACGAGGCTCGTCTCGATCTGCACCGGCGCGTTCGCGCTGGCTGCCGCGGGCCTGCTCGACGGGCGGCCGGCGACGACGCACTGGCGCAGTTCCGACCGCTTCGCGCAGCTGTTCCCGCAGGTCAAGCTCGACCCCGACGTGCTGTTCGTCGACGACGGCGACATCCTGACCTCCGCGGGGGTCGCGGCCGGCATCGACCTCTGCCTGCACATCGTCCGCCGCGACTTCGGCACCGCCGTCGCCACCCGGGCCGCCCGCCGCTGCCTCGTCCCGCCGTGGCGCGACGGCGGCCAGGCCCAGTACGTCGACCAGCCGGTGCCCGAGCCGGCGGCCGTCACCACCGCGGACGCGCGCCGCTGGGCCCTCGAACACCTCGACCAGCCGCTCACCCTCCAGGAGCTCGCCACCCGCCAGGCGATGAGCGTGCGCACGTTCACCCGCCGGTTCCGCCAGGAGGCCGGCGTCAGCCCCGGCCAGTGGCTCATCCAGCAGCGCGTCGACCGCGCCCGCCACCTGCTCGAGGACAGCGACCTCACCGTCGACGAGGTCGCCCGCCGCTGCGGCTTCGGCACACCGGCCTCGATGCGCCAGCACCTGCGCGCCAGCCTCGGCGTGTCGCCGTCCGGCTACCGGCGCACCTTCCGCAGCTGACGCCGTACCCTCGCAGGGTGTTCCACGTCGTCTTCTACGAGCCGCGCATCCCGCCGAACACCGGCAACGCCATCCGCATGGTCGCTGCGACCGGCGCCCACCTGCACCTGATCCGCCCGCTCGGCTTCGACCTCGACGACGCCAAGCTGCGCCGTGCCGGCCTCGACTACCACGACCTCGCCAGCGTGACGGTGCACGACGATCTCGCCACGGCCTGGGCCACGCTGACGCCGGCCAACGTCTACGCGTTCGCCACCGCAGGCACCACGCGGCACAGCGACATCCGTTACCAGCCCGGCGACGTGCTGCTGTTCGGCCCGGAGCCGACCGGCCTGCCGGCCGAGGTGCTCGAGGACCGGCACGTCACCGACCGCGTCCGCATCCCGATGCTGGCCGGACGGCGCTCGCTGAACCTGTCGAACTCGGCCGCCGTCGCCGTCTACGAGGCCTGGCGCCAGCACGACTACACCGGCGTCTGACGTCACTCGGCCCGTCACACGCGCACGGGCGTACCGTCGGGCCATGCAGCGACCCGAACCCCTCCCCGACCTCGACTGGACGCCGGACCGCGCCGCCGAATTCGGCCGGACCACGCTGGAGCTGTGGACGGAGTACCTGCGGCGGCTGCCCGGCCTCCCGGTCACGCACCCGCACACCCCGGCGCAGACCCGGGCCGCCGTCCTCGACGGCCGCGACGTGCCCGACAAGCCACTCGGCGACGACGAACTGCTCGCGCATCTGCGCACCGTCGTGTTCGAGCACGGCGCGCAGACCGGCCACGGCGGCTTCATGGCGTTCATCACCGGGGCCGGCACCGTCCCCGGAGCGCCCGCCGCGCTGCTGGCCGCGGGCATCAACCAGAACCTGGGCGGCTGGCCGCTCGGCCCGGCCGCGACGGAGATCGAGAACCACGTGCTGGCCTGGTTCGCCGCGCGGCTCGGGCTGCCGCCGGAGACGTCCGGTGCGTTCGTCACCGGCGGCGCCACCGCGAACCTCATGGCGCTGGCCGTCGCCCGCGACGCGCTGGCCGGGTGGGACGTCAGGCGTGACGGCGTCGCCGCCGGGCCGCCGCTGGCGATCTACGCCTCCGACGACGTGCACGAGACCGTCGACCGGGCTGCCGACCTGCTCGGACTCGGCACCGCGGCGGTCCGCCGCATCGCGACGGACGATCGGTTCCGGCTCCGCCCGGACGCCGTCGAGGCGGCCGTCCTGCGTGACGTCGCCGACGGCGTCCGGCCGCTCGCCGTGGTCGGGACGGCCGGGACGACCGAGCTGGGCGCCATCGACCCGCTGGCCGAGCTGGCCGACGTCGCCGCGCGGCACGGCTGCTGGTTCCACGTCGACGCCGCGTACGGCGGACCTGCCGCGATGGTCGACGAGCTGCGGCCCGCGTTCGCCGGCATCGAGCGGGCCGACTCGATCACCTGCGACCCGCACAAGTGGCTGAACATGCCGATCTCGGCCAGCCTCGTGCTGTTCCGCGACCCGTCCCGGCACGTCGCCGCGTTCACGCTGCAGCCCGACTACGCCAAGTTGGACGCCGTGGCGCAGAGCGACATGATGCTGCGCTACCAGTGGACGCCGCAGTTCACGCGGCCGTTCGACGCGCTGCCGGTGTGGGTGTCGCTGCTCGCGCAGGGCTGGGACGCCAGCGCGCGGCGCATCCGGCACGACGTCGAGCTGGCCGGATGGCTGCACCACCTGGTCGGCGAGCACGACGAACTGGAGGCCCTGGCCGACCCGGAGCTCTCGATCGTCTGCTTCCGCTACGTCCCGCCAGGGACGCACGACGACGACTACCTCGACGAGCTCAACGAGCGCATCCTGTATGCCGTGCAGCGAGCCGGCCGGGTCTACCCGTCGAACGCCGTGGTCGCGGGACGCTACGCGATCCGCGCCTGTCTGATCAGCTACCGCACCGAGGCGGAGCACGTCGAGACCCTGGCCGACGAGGTGGTCGAGCACGGCCGGCGGTTGCACGCGCAGCGTCGGCCACCGACCTGACAGTGCGGCAGCCCCGCCCCATCACGCCGCACCGAAAGGGGTCCGGGAGTCGGTAGCGTGCTGTTGTCGGCACGAGGACAGGGGGATCCGATGACAGCCGTCGATGGCACAGCGCCGGACTTCAGCGCCCTGCGCGCGATGTTCATCAATTGCACGCTCAAGCGATCGCCGCAGATCAGCAACACCCAGGGACTGATCGACCTCAGCACGCGGATCATGCGACAGGCCGGGGTCACCGTCGACGAGGTGCGGGCGATCGACCACGACATCGCCACCGGTGTCTGGCCCGACATGACCGAGCACGGCTGGGCCGTCGACGCCTGGCCGGAGCTGTACGAGCGCGTGCTGGCCGCCGACATCCTGGTGCTGGCCGGGCCGATCTGGCTCGGTGACAACTCGTCGGTGATGAAGCGGGTGATCGAGCGACTGTACGGATGCTCGCACCTGCTCAACGATGCCGGGCAGTACGTGTACTACGGCCGCGTCGCCGGCTGTCTCATCACCGGCAACGAGGACGGTGTGAAGCACTGCGCGATGAACGTGCTCTACAGCCTGCAGCACCTCGGGTACGTCATCCCGCCGCAGGCCGACGCCGGTTGGATCGGGGAAGCCGGTCCGGGGCCGTCGTACCTCGACGCGGAGTCCGGCGGGCCGCAGAACGACTTCACCAACCGCAACACCACGTTCATGACCTTCAACCTGATGCACCTGGCCGCGATGCTCGCGCGCGCCGGCGGGGTGCCGGCCTACGGCAATCGCCGTTCGGAGTGGGAGGCCGGCTGCCGGGTCGGCTTCGAGAACCCCGACTACCGCTGAGCCAGGGACTTCCGCCGCGCATAGGTGCGCAGCGCGCGGAGGAAGTCGACCTCGCGGAAGCCGGGCCAGTAGGCGTCGCAGAAGTAGAGCTCGGCCTGCGTGGACTGCCAGAGCAGGAACCCGGACAGCCGCTGCTCGCCGCTGGTGCGGATGACGAGGTCGGGCTCCGGCCGGCCGTGCGTGTAGAGGTGCCGGGCGATGTCGTCGGATGTGAGGCGGTCGGCGAGGTCGGCGACGGAGACGGGCGTGCCGGCCAGCTCGGCGTCGTCGACATGGGCGCGGACGGCGTCGACGATCTCCTGGCGGCCGTCGTAGCCGATCGCCACCGTCAGCGCCGGCCCGGACCGCCCGGCGGTCGCCTCGACGGCCAGCTTCAGCGCGTCGCGGGTGCTGTCGGGCAGCAGGTCGAGGCGGCCCGCGACGTGCAGGCGCCAGGTGTGCGCCGGGTCGGCCAGTCGTTCGGCGACGACCTCCTCGACCATGCGCATGAGGTGGTCGACCTCGCCGGAGTCGCGCTTGCGCAGATTGTCGGCCGAGGCGACGTAGACCGTGACGTGCCCGATGCCGATCGCCGAGCACCAGCCGAGCAGGTCGTCGACGTGCTCGGCGCCGAACCGGTGCCCGATCGACGGGTCGGCATAGCCGGCCTGCCGGGCCCAGCGGCGGTTGCCGTCCATGACGACGGCGACGTGCCGCGGCAGCCGGCCGGCCGGCAGAGCAGCCGACAGCCGCCGCACGTACCACCGATAGAGCAGCCCGCGCGGCGACGGCATCGTCAACCCAGCACTGCCTCGAACCGGCCGGCCGACTCGAACGGCCCCACGACCGCGAGCGTCGGCGAGGCCGGCAGCAGCGTCCGGGCGAGCTCGCTGACCTGGTCGACGGTGACGGCGTCGACCCGGGCGATGAGCTCGTCGACGCTGGGCAGCTCGTCGTAGACCAGTTCGGCCTTGGCCAGCCGGCTCATCCGAGCGCTGGTGTCCTCGAGGCCGAGCACCAGCCCGCCGCGGGCCTGGCCCTTGCCGCGGGAGAGCTCCTCGGCCGTGATGCCGCCGCTGACGACGTCGGCCAGCACCGTGCGGCACAGCTCCAGCACCTGGTCGATCTTCTTCGGCTGGCAGCCGACGTAGACGCCGAGCAGCCCGGCCGCCGCGTGCTGTGCCGCGTACGAGTAGACGGAGTACGCCAGGCCGCGCCGCTCGCGGACCTCCTGGAAGAGCCGCGACGACATGCCTCCGCCGAGTGCGGCGTTCAGCACGCCGAGCGCGAACCGGCGCTCGTCGTTGCGGGCCAGCCCGGGAACGGCCAGCACGACGTTGGCCTGCTCGGTGGGCCGGTGCAGCAGTGTGACGCCCTGACCGGACGACGGCGCGACCCCGCCGGTACGCGGCGCCGCGGGCTCGTCGTCGCCGTCGAGGAATCCGGCCGTGCCGAACGCCTTCTCGACCAGCGCGACGACGTCGTCGTGGCGGACGTTGCCGGCCACCGCGACGACCATGTTCCGGGCCAGGTAGTGCCGCCGGTAGTAGTCGTTGACGGTGTCGCGCGCCATGCCGGTGATGCTGTCGACCGTGCCGAGGATCGACCGGCCCAGCGGGCTGTCGCCCCACATGTGCCCGGCCAGCAGGTCGTGCACGGCGTCGGACGGGTCGTCGTCGCGCATGGCGATCTCTTCGAGGACGACCTCACGCTCGCTCTCGACATCGGCCGGCGTGATCAGCGACGACGTGACCATGTCGGCCACGACGTCGACCGCCAGCGGCAGGTCGGTGTCGAGGACCCGCGCGTAGTAGCAGGTGAACTCTTTGGCGGTGAACGCGTTGATCTCACCGCCGACGGACTCGATGGCCGCGGAGATGTCCAGAGCCGTGCGCTTCGGCGTCCCCTTGAACAGCAGGTGTTCGAGGTAGTGCGTGGCGCCGGCCTCGGTCGGCTGCTCGTCGACCGAGCCGACGCCCACCCAGATGCCGAAGGCGACCGACCGGACCGTCGGCACGGCCTCGGTGACGATGCGCAGCCCACCGGGGAGGACGGTGCGGCGGACCAGTCCGCCCTCGTCCTCCCCCAGCAGTGTCCGCGTCGACGGGGTTGTCACGCGACCGTCAGGACTCGTCCGCCTCGCCGGCGGCGGCAGCAGGCGTCTCCTCGTCGACGATCGGCGTCAGGGCGAGCTTGCCGCGGTCGTCGATCTCGGTGATCTCGACCTGGATCTTCTGCCCGACCGAGACGACGTCGTCGACGTTCTCGACCCGCTTGCCGCCCGCGAGGGACCGCAGCTTGGAGATGTGCACCAGGCCGTCCTTGCCCGGCAGCAGCGAGACGAACGCGCCGAAGCTCGTCGTCTTGACGACGGTGCCGAGGTAGCGCTCGCCGACCTCGGGCATCGTCGGGTTGGCGATGGCGTTGATCGCGTTGCGCGCGGCGTCGGCGGACGGGCCGTCGACCGCACCGATGAAGATGGTGCCGTCGTCCTCGATGGCGATCTCGGCGCCGGTGTCGTCCTGGATCTGGTTGATCACCTTGCCCTTGGGGCCGATGACCGCGCCGATCTGGTCGACCGGGATCTTGATGGAGATGATCCGCGGCGCGTAAGGGCTCATCTCGTCCGGCTCGGAGATCGCCTCGGCCATGACGTCGAGGATCGTGAGCCGGGCGTCGCGGGCCTGCTGCAGCGCGGCCGCCAGGACCGACGCCGGAATGCCGTCGAGCTTGGTGTCCAGCTGCAGCGCCGTGACGAACTCGCGCGTGCCGGCGACCTTGAAGTCCATGTCGCCGTAGGCGTCCTCGGCACCGAGGATGTCGGTGAGCGTGACGTAGCGCTGCTCGCCGTCGACCTCACCGGAGATGAGGCCCATGGCGATGCCGGCGACCGGGGCGCGCAGCGGCACACCCGCGTTCAGCAGCGACATCGTCGACGCGCAGACCGAGCCCATGGACGTCGAGCCGTTGGAGCTGAGCGCCTCGGAGACCTGCCGGATGGCGTACGGGAACTCCTCGCGCGCCGGCAGCACCGGCAGCAGCGCCCGCTCGGCGAGCGCGCCGTGGCCGATCTCGCGCCGCTTGGGCGAGCCAACCCGGCCGGTCTCACCGGTCGAGTAGGGCGGGAAGTTGTAGTTGTGCATGTAGCGCTTGGACTTCTCGGGCGAGAGGGTGTCGAGCTTCTGCTCCATGCTGAGCATGTTCAGCGTGCTGACGCCGAGGATCTGCGTCTCGCCGCGCTCGAACAGCGCCGAGCCGTGCGCCCGCGGAATGGGGCCGACCTCGGCGGACAGCGTCCGGATGTCGGTGAGGCCGCGGCCGTCGATGCGGACCTGCTCGCGCAGCACCCGCTCGCGGACGACCGACTTGGTCAGCGAGCGGAACGCGGCGCTGATGTCCTTCTCGGCGCCCTCGAACTGCTCGGCCAGCCGCTCCTTGACTTCGCCCTTGAGCTCGTCGAGACGCTGCTCACGCTCCTGCTTGGCGCCGATGGTCAGCGCCTTGGCCAACTCGTCGCGGGCGGCGCCCTCGACGGCGGCGTAGATTTCGTCGGTGTAGTCGAGGAAGACGGGGAACTCAGCCGTCTCCTTCGCCGCGGCGTCGGCCAGCTGCTTCTGCGCGTTGGCCAGCGCGGTGATGAACGGCTTCGAGGCCTCGAGGCCGGCGGCCACGACCTCCTCCGTCGGCGCGGTGCGGCCGGCCTGGACCAGGCCCCACGTCTCGGCGGTCGACTCGGCCTCGACCATCATGATGGCGACGTCGCCGTCGGGCAGCACCCGGCCGGCCACGACCATGTCGAAGACGGCCTCGGTCAGCTGCGAGTGGTTCGGGAAGCCGACCCACTGGTCCTCGATCAGCGCGACCCGGACGGCTCCGACGGGGCCGGAGAACGGCAGACCGGCGAGCTGGGTGGACGCGGACGCGGCGTTGATGGCGACGACGTCGTACAGGTGGTCGGGGTGCAGCGACATGACCGTCATGACGACCTGGACCTCGTTGCGCAGGCCCTTGGCGAACGACGGGCGCAGCGGCCGGTCGGTGAGCCGGCAGGTGAGGATGGCCTCCTCGCTGGGCCGGCCCTCGCGGCGGAAGAACGAGCCGGGGATGCGGCCCGCGGCATACATGCGCTCCTCGACGTCGACCGTCAGCGGGAAGAAGTCGAGGTGTTCCTTCGGGTTCTTCGACACCGTGGTGGCCGAGAGCAGCATGGTCTCGTCGTCGAGGTAGACGACGGCGGAGCCGGCCGCCTGCTGGGCGAGCTGACCGGTCTCGAAGCGAATGGTGTGGGTGCCGAATTTGCCGTTGTCGATGACGGCTTCGGCGCTGTGGATCTGGGGACCCGTCATGGGTCGTCCTCCTGGAACGTGGCGGGAGGCCGCTCGAATGAGATCTCGTACGCGCCGGTCTTCGATGGAAGCCCGCGGGTCAGTCGTTCCCGAGGGCCACAACCGAGGACCGGCCTGCCGCGTTCAAGACGGCCGCCCTGATCGGTTGGGCGTTTGTTCAATTGTGCGGCTGAAATGCCGAGGGAGCGGATCCCTGTCTCGGGAGTCCGCTCCCCTCGGCGTCAGCTCATCGGCGCAGGCCGAGCTTCTCGATCAGCGCACGGTAGCGCTCGATGTCGACCCGCTGCAGGTACTTGAGCAGCCGGCGGCGCTGGCCGACCAGCAACAGCAGCCCGCGGCGGCTGTGGTGGTCGTGCTTGTGCACCTTCAGGTGCTCGGTGAGGTGGTTGATGCGGTGCGTGAGCAGCGCAACCTGAACCTCGGGCGAGCCCGTGTCGCCTTCGCCGCGAGCGTGCTCGGCGATGATGGTCTCTTTGGTCTTCGTGTCGGTCGGCACGGGACTCCTTGTCGTGTTGTTGCGCGGCGCATCCGGGCATGTCCACCGGGGCACTCTCGAACCGCGGCCGTTCTAACGGCGGCGCCAAGGATACCAGCGCAGCCCAGCCCGTACCCAATCGGGCCTCCTTCGCCGGCACAGCGGCGAGCACAGTCCGGCCAAGGTGTTTCGTACGGTCAACCCGGCTCCGTCCTGAGCTCCTGGACTCGATCGAGGTACTCACGCGAAGAGCGCTCCTCCGGATACCGAGCACGCAGCTCTGCCGCCAGTTCGTCGGCAGCCAGGTGGAGCGACGGGATCGACCGGCGAGCGCCGTCGCCGATCGCCCGCTGTCCGTGCTCGACCGCTGCCTCCAACTCACCAGTGCGAGCGGCGACAACCCCGAGGGTGATCTTTGCCTCAGCAACTCGCATCGGCGCTCGCTCGGCGAACCCCGAGTGCAGAATCTCCTGCGCCAAGCTCTCGGCCACCGAGTCCACCCCGATGATCCTGTAGACGTCCATGGCGTAGAAGTCGAACTTGGCCGGATCGACGACGAAGTGATGGGCGACGTTGTCCGGGTAGGGCAACGCGTCGCGGATCTCGCGTCCGCGGTCCAGCGCCAGCTCGACCTGGCGCCTGTCTCCCATGCGCGCCCAAGCCTTCGCCTCCTGAGCAGCAAGCTGCGCCGTCACACTGGTGGTGCCCGCGACGACGCGGCCGGCCCGCGCCGCCTCGATCACGCCGCGGAAGTCACCAGAGGTCAGCGCGAACCACGCCCGCATCTCATGCGCCCAGCCTTGGATCTCGCCATGACCAGCCTCCACGCCCAAGCTGAGCGCCGCCCGCCGGGTGGATTCTGCAGCGTGGGACCGGCCCAGATCGTGCTCGACGCAGCCGACCAGGAGCGCGAGCCAGCCTGCCATGACCAGGATTTCCTGGTGCTGAGCCAGGGTGAGCCGGCGCTGCTGCAACTCGGCGACGCGACCAAGCCACTCGCGCCCCTCGATGAGCAACTGCTCTGCCGGCCGGTAGGAATACTCGGCACAGAGCCGGTCGACCGTGATGCGCAGTGCATCCAGCGTTGCCACGTCGACATCAGAGCGTTGCAGGCGAGTGAGAATCTCCAGTGTTTCCATGCCACCGTCAGCCGTCTCGTCCGGCCGATGCGGGGCCGGGAAGATCGCGTATCGCGTCGTGCCGAAGGTCTTCGCGATCAGCGCCTGATAGCGGCCGCCCGGTGTCGACTCGCCCGACTCCCACGCCTTCCATCGGCGCAAAACGTGCTCGCGGTCGGGCAGCGTGCCGTCGCCGTGTGCCAGCAGCGCGCGCACGGCGTCGGCCTGCGACCAACCCCGGAGCGCACGCTCACGGCGAATGCGCCGCGACCACGCGGGAGCGGAAGCACCTGCCATGCGATCCAGTCTCACACGTCCGCAGGTGACGAACCCACGTCACCAACATGACACCTTCTCGTCCGCCTTGCGATCGGTCATCGTTGAGGTCAAGCGTCGCGACCGGCCAGAACGCGATGTCTACGTATCTCTCGGGAGGTGAACAGAGGTGCTCGAACGACAGCAACCAGCGCTCGACGCGCGCACGGCGTTCCCGCCCGGGTTGCGTGTCTGGAGGAGTCCGTCGCGGCAAATCTGCTCTTGGCTGCTGCTGGTCGTCGCGGCTGCTGGACCCATGGAGCGGCCACGGATCCACTGCGGTTTCACGCTTGGCTCGCCGACGGCGAAGGGCGCCCGGTGGAGGAACCGCCAGACACCGAGCTCTACACCCCGATCAACTGACAGTTCGGAGACCGCTGTGAGTGACCCGCACCTGCTGCTCCGTGGCGAGCGGCTGGCGCTCGCACTGACGACGGCCGAGCACCTGGCCGAGTACCACCGCTGGGAGACCGACCCCGCGACGATGCTCGGGTACGGCACCCAGGTGCCGGTCAGCTGGGAGACGCGGGCGGCGGGATACGAGGCACAGGCCCGCAACGACCAGCGCACGGCGTTCGAGGTGGTGCGGCTGGACGACGGCGCGCCGGTGGGCACGACGGTGCTGCGGGTCGACCCGGCGGTGCGGACGGCGGAGTTCTTCATGATCCTGGCGCCCGAGGCGCGCGGGCACGGCTTCGCCGCCGAAGCCGCCGTGCTGACGCTCGACTGGGGCTTGCACCTGGCGGCGCTGCGGATGGTCTGGCTCAAAGTGCTGGAGCCGAATGCCCGCGCGATCCGCGCCTACGAACGGGCCGGATTCCGTCCGGCCGGACGGCTGCGGCAGGCCGGCTGGTGGCGCGGCGAGTCCTGCGACGAGTTGCTGATGGACGTCGTGCGCGCCGACTTCCCGGGCCCGAGCAGGATTCCGGCGTAGGCGAGCTTCCCCAGGGGTGCCGTGCGCGGACGGCCGCACCCAGGTGACACGGCCGGACCCTGCCGGGCACCATCCCGACCTGTTGACGTGACGACAACAGTTGGCGCTCAGGTCAACACCCCGGCGACGACCACCCGCCTGCGCGTGGGCATGGAGGCGAACCGCCCGGGCCCGGCGCAAGTCGCCCCGAGCTCGGGCGAACACTCCGAGGGGCATTCGGCGGCGTGGTCGGCGCTGACGGTGGGGGCCACGCCCTGCGCGCCGGCGACCAGACGCTGGAACGACACGCCCTAGACCCCCAGGACGACGCGGGCCTTGGCGACGTCGTCGGTCATGGTGGCGACGAGGTCGTCGATGGAGTCGAACTTGACGGTGGGGCGCAGGCGCTCGACGAACTCGAGCAGGATCTCGTCGCCGTAGAGGTCGAGGTCGGTGCGGCCGATGACGTAGGCCTCCACCCGCCGAGACACGCCCGAGAACGTCGGATTGGTACCGATCGAGATCGCGGCCGGCAGCCGCTCCGGCTCGCCCGCCACGACGGACAGCCAGCCCGCGTACACGCCGTCGGCCGGGACCAGGCCGTCGGCGTCCGACGAGAGGTTGGCGGTCGGGAAGCCGAGCTCTCGGCCCCGTTTGTCGCCCTCGACGACGACGCCGCGCATGCGGTGCGGCCGGCCGAGGATCTCCCCCGCACCGGCGACGTCACCGAGCAGCAGCAGCTCGCGCGCCCACGTCGACGACCAGCGGCGGCCGCCCTCGGGGGTGCTGACGTCGTCGATCACCTCGACGCTGAAGCCGTAGCGCTCGCCCAGCGCGAGCATCGTCGACAGGTCGCCCGCGTTCTGCCAGCCGAACCGGACGTCGCGGCCGACGACGACGGTGACGGCGTGCAGGCCGTCGACCAGGAAGCGGCGGACGAACTCCTCCGGCGACTGACGGGCGAACTCCCAGGTGTACGGCTGGACGAGCACCGCGTCGAGCCCCGTCGACGCGAGCAGTTCGAGCTTGTCGCGCACGCCGGTGATCAGCGGCGGAGCCTCGTCGGGCCGGTGCAGCTGGAGCGGGTGGGGGGCGAACGTGACGGCGACGGCCTGGGTGCCGGGGGCGCGACCGGCGGCACGGGCGTCGGCCACCATGCGGGTGAGGACCTGCCGGTGGCCGAGGTGGACGCCGTCGAAGTTGCCGATGGTGACGACCGACGGGCCGAACCCGGGAGGGACCTGGTCGAGATCGGTCCAGCGGTGCACGCGAGTTCTCCCGGGTTCGATGTCGTCTGACTACGACATTATGCCCGCGCGGCGACCTCCTCCAGCTCGACCGCCTCGGCGTCGCCCACCGTCGTGCGCAGCGAGGTCTCCCGCATGAACAGGACGGCGACGAACGCCAGCAGCGCGATCGCCCCGGAGATGAGGAACACCAGCGCCGTCGCGTCGCCGTAGGCGTGCTCGACGATGACCCGCACCGGCCCGGGCAGCCCGCTGAGGTCCAGTGACGTCGAGCCGCCGTCCTGCGTGGCGCTGCCGGCGCCCGGGACGGAGGCCAGCCCCTCGGTGATGAGGTCGGTGACGTGCGTGGCCAGGATCGCGCCGAGGACGGAGACTCCGGCCGCGCCGCCGAGCGAGCGGAAGAACGTCACCGTCGACGTCCCGGCGCCGAGGTCGCGGTAGTCGAGGCCGTTCTGCGCGGCCAGCACCAGGTTCTGCATGCTCGACCCGACGCCGACGCCCAGGATGGCCATGTAGACGCCGATCAGCACCAGCGACGTCGAGTGGTCGATCGTGCCCAGCAGCCCGAGTCCGACGACGATCAGCCCGGTGCCCGCGACGAGGAATCTCTTCCACCGCCCGAACCGGGTGACCAGCTGGCCGGTGATGGTCGACGCGAGGAGCAGGCCGACGATCATCGGCAGCGTGAGCAGGCCGGCCGCCGTCGGCGAGTAGCCGCGCGCGATCTGGAAGTACTGGCCGAAGAAGACCGAGGAGCCGAACATCGCGATGCCGATGGCGACGCTGGCGATGATCGCCAGCACCATGGTCCGCTGCCGCAGCAGCCGCGGCGGCACCACGGGGTCCTCCACCCGCCGCTCGACGATGACGGCCAGCGCGATCAGCAGGACGCCACCGACGACGAACGCCGCGCTCTGCCACGAGGCCCAGGCGAAGTTCGACCCGGCCAGCGTGACCCAGATCAGCAGCACACTGATGCCACCGGGGATGAGCAGCGCGCCCAGCCAGTCGATCTTGGTGTTCGACGTCAGCACCGGCAGCTTCAGCGTCCGCTGCAGCAGCACCAGCGCGGCGATCCCGAACGGGACGCCGACCCAGAAGCACCAGCGCCAGCCGAGGCTGGAGTCGACGAGGAAGCCGCCCAGCAGCGGGCCGCCGACCGTCGCCACCGCCATGACGGCACCGAAGTACCCCATGTACCGGCCGCGCTCACGCGGGCTGACGATGGAGGCCATGACGATCTGCACGAGCGCCTGCAGGCCGCCCAGCCCCAGGCCCTGCAGGACGCGGAAACCGATCAGGCCCTCGGTGCTCTGGGAGAACCCGGCCAGGACGGAGCCGATCACGAAGACGGTGATCGACAGCTGCACGAGCAGCTTCTTGTTCATGCGGTCGGACAGCTTGCCCCAGATCGGGGTGGTGGCCGTGGCCGCGAGCAGGGTCGCCGTCACGACCCACGTGTACTGGTCCTGGTTGCCGCCGAGGTCGCCGATGATCCGCGGCAGCGCGTTGGCGACGATGGTCCCGGACAGCATCGCCACGAACATGGCGAGCAGCAGCCCGGACATCGCCTCCAGCACCTGTCGATGGGACATCGTCGAAGGCGCAGCAGCCTCTGTCGTCATCGGACGCGTTCCTTTCCCCCGCAGAGCTCCTCGCGGAGATCGCCGTTGAGCTTGGTGAGCAGATCAACCAGCTGCCGGGCCTCGGCTTCGCTCCAGTGCTCGAGCGCGGCGGCGACGATCTCGCCGCTGCGCTCGCGGGCGCGTTGCAGGACGGCGTGGCCGTCGCCGGTGAGGTCGAGGATGCCGGCGCGGGCGTCGTCCGGGTCCGGACGACGCTCCACCAGCCCTCGCTCCACCAGCTCGGCCGCCTGCCGGCTGGCGACGGACGTGTCCACCTGCAGCTGGTCGGCCAAAGCCGTCAGCCGCATGGGGCCGCCCTTGCTCAGCGCGGCGAGCATGCCGCCCAGCGTCGGACCCACGCCCTCGTAGATCTCGACGTGGCGGTGGGTGAGCAGCTTGCCCAGCCGTACCAGGAGACGTCCCTGGTCGACGAGCTCACTCCAGACATCGCTGCGCATGGCGCGCGTCACCGCCTCAGTGGTTGGTCAGTGCAACTATAGGAGTTAATGGTTGCAGCAACCAACTTTATTCCCCTGAGGCTACTCCTGCGCCAGAGACTGGTTCAGCCGTTTGAGCAGAACGGCGAGGATGTCGACGTCGGCGTCGGGCCAGTCCTCCAGCGCCTCGCCGAACCAGCGGCCGCGAGCGCGGCGCAGCTGCTGAACGCGGGCACGGCCGGCATCGGTGATGTGCAGCAGCCGGGCCCGGCCGTCCTGCGGGTCGGGCACCCGCTGGATCAGCCCCAGCGACTCCATCTGGGTGACCTGGCGGCTGACGGTGGACTTGTCCAGCCCCAGGCGCTCCGCGAGGTCGGCGGCGCGCACGTCGCCGCCGTCGGCGAGCAGTCCGAGCAGGCCGTACGCGGCCGCTTCGAGGCCCTCGTCGACCTGCCGGGCGAGGTCGATGGAGAGCCGGCGCACGCGACGCCACAGGAAGGCGAGCTCGGCCTCGAGCTGCTCGTGGACCTGCTGCCGATCGCTCATACGAACACCGCCAGGTGCTTCGCCCGGGAACCCCGATCCTCGACCAGGGAGAGCAGCGTACCGTCCGGGCCGAACACCGCGACCGGCCCGCCCCCGAGACCGGTGGCGGGCAGCGGCATGCCGTGCGCGACCTTGCCGGCAGTGACGGCGTCGACGTCCAGCCGCGGGAACGCCGCGGCAGCGGCCTCGGCCAGGGGCATCAGGGCGAATTCGGCGTCGAGCTGGTCCAGCGTGCGGGCGACGTCGAGCCGGTACGGGCCGACAGCGGTCCGGCGCAGCGCGGTCAGGTGGCCGCCGGCGCCCAGCGACCCGCCGAGGTCGCGGGCCAGTGCCCGGATGTAGGTGCCCGACGAGCAGGCGACCGACACGTCGAGGTCGACGTACGGCCCGTCGCGGCGGGTGGCCAGCACGTCGAACCGGCTGACGACGACGTCGCGCGGTGGCAGCTCGACGTTCTCGCCGGACCGGACCCGGTGGTACGAGCGCACGCCGTCGATCTTCACCGCCGACACGGCGCTCGGCACCTGCTGGATCGGCCCGGTCAGCGCGGCGACGCCGGCCGCGATGGCGGCGTCGGTGACCGCCGAGGCGTCGGCGGTCGCGGTGACCTCGCCCTCGGCGTCGTCGGTGACGGTGGCCGCGCCGAGCCGGATGGTGGCGTCGTACTCCTTCGCCGTCAGCGCCAGGTGGCCGAGCAGTTTGGTGGCCTTGCCGACGCCGACGACCAGCACGCCGGTGGCCATCGGGTCGAGCGTGCCCGCGTGGCCGACGCGACGGGTGCCGGCCAGGCGCCGGATGCGGGCGACGACGTCGTGCGACGTCCAGCCGCCGGGCTTGTCGACGACGACGAGGCCGTCGGGGTCAGCCACGGTGGTCGTCGTCCCCGTCCCCGGGCTCATCGGTGCCGTCGTCGTCCGAGCCGTCCACCTCGTCGGCGTCGTCCTCGTCCTCGTCGGCCGGCTTGCGGTACGGGTCCGGGTCGCCGGCGTACTCGGCCTCGGCGGCGACCTGGGCGACCCGCTCGTCGGACTCGCGCGCCGTCCGCAGCAGGTCGTCGATGTTCGCGGCGTTCTCCGGGATGGCGTCGGCCACGAACTCCAGCGTCGGGGTGAACCGGACGCCGGTGCGCCGGCCCACCTCGGAGCGGACCAGGCCCTTGACGCTCTCGAGCGCGGCGGCCGTGGCCGTGCGCTCCTCCTCGTCGCCGTAGACGGTGTAGAAGACGGTGGCGTCGCGGAGGTCACCGGTGATGCGTGCGTCGGTGACCGTGACGAACCCCAGCCGGGGGTCCTTGACCCGGCGCTCCAGCGTCTCGGCCGCGATCTCGCGGATGCGGTCGGCCAGCTTGCGTGCGCGCGCTGGATCGGCCATGACTACTCCTCGTCTTCGTCGTTGTGGATCCGTCGCCGGGTGGAGAGCAGCTCGATCTCCGGCCGGTACGCGACGTGCTGCTCGACGGCGTCGAGCACGTCGATGCACTGCCGGGAGTCGCCGGCGACGACGGCGACTCCGACTTCGGCGCGGCGGTGCAGGTCCTGGTGACCCACCTCGGCCACGGCGACGTCGAAGCGGCGCCGCAGCTCGGCCACGATGGGCCGGACGACGGCGCGCTTCTGCTTCAACGACCGCACGTCGCCGAGGAGCAGGTCGAACGTGATCGTTCCCACGAACACCGGTTCTCCAAGGAGGCCATCACCAGGCGTTCTCCCGCTTCACCAGGCACGCATGCCTGGTGAAGCGGGAGCAGCCCAACTGCACGTGATCATTTCGGGCTGGGGCGGAGATCAGCCGCGCGGCTTCTCCTTCATCTCGTAGGTCTCGATGCGGTCGCCGACCTTGATGTCGTTGAAGGAGCCGAGGCTGATACCGCACTCGAACCCGTCGCGGACCTCGGTGACGTCGTCCTTCTCGCGCCGCAGCGACACGACCGTGAGGCTCTCGCCGACCACCACGCCGTCGCGGATCAACCGCGCCGACGCGTTGCGCCGCATGATGCCGTTGGTGACCATGCAGCCGGCGATGTTGCCGATCTTGGACGACCGGAACACCTCGCGGATCTCGGCGGTGCCGAGCTGGACCTCCTCGAACTCCGGCTTGAGCATGCCCTTGAGGGCCGCCTCGATCTCCTCGATGGCCGAGTAGATGACCGAGTAGTACCGGATCTCCACACCCTCGCGGTCGGCCAGGTCCTCGACCGTCCGGCTCTGCGGCCGGACGTTGAAGCCGATGATGATGCCCTGGTCGATGGAGGCGAGGTTGACGTCGTTGGCCGTGATGGCACCGACGCCGCGGTGGATGATGTTGAGGTTGACCTCGTCGCCCACGTCGATCTTGAGCAGCGCGTCCTCGAGCGCCTCGACCGAGCCGGACACGTCGCCCTTGAGGATCAGGTTCAGCGTCTCGACCTTGCTCTCGGCCATGAAGCTCTCGAGCGTGACCCGCTTGCGGGCCTTGGCCAGGGCCGCGTTGCGCTCCATGGCCTCGCGCTTCTCGGCGATCTGCCGCGCGGTGCGGTCGTCGTCGGCGACGAGGAACTTGTCGCCGGCGCCGGGCACCGCGGTGAGGCCGAGCACGAGGACCGGACGCGACGGCTCGGCCGCCTCGACCGGCTTGCCGTACTCGTCGAGCATGGCACGCACCCGGCCGTAGGACTGACCCGTGACGATGGCGTCGCCCGGGCGCAGCGTGCCGCGCTGCACCAGGACGGTGGCCACCGGACCACGGCCGCGGTCGAGGTGACCCTCGATCGCGACGCCGCGAGCCGGCATGTCGGGGTTGGCCCGCAGGTCCAGCGCCGCGTCGGCGGTGAGCAGGACGGCCTCGAGCAGCTTGTCGATGTTCAGGCCCGGCTTCGCCGCGACGTCGACGAACATGGTGTCGCCGCCGTACTCCTCGGCCACCAGGTTGTACTCGGTGAGCTGCTGGCGGATCTTGGACGGGTTGGCGCCCTCGACGTCGATCTTGTTGACCGCGACGACGATCGGCACGCCGGCCGCCTGGGCGTGGTTCAGCGCCTCGATGGTCTGCGGCATGACGCCGTCGTCGGCCGCCACCACGAGGATGACGATGTCGGTGACCTGCGCACCACGGGCACGCATGGCGGTGAACGCCTCGTGACCCGGGGTGTCGATGAACGTGATGGCCCGCTGCTCGCCGTCGTGCTCGACCGAGACCTGGTAGGCACCGATGTGCTGGGTGATGCCGCCGGCCTCGGACTCGACGATGTTCTCCTTGCGGATGGCGTCGAGCAGCTTCGTCTTACCGTGGTCGACGTGGCCCATGACGGTGACCACCGGCGGCCGCGGCGCCTGGGACTCGTCGCCGCCCTCCTCGGCATCGAAGTCGATGTCGAAGGACTCGAGCAGCTCGCGGTCCTCGTCCTCGGGCGAGACCATCTGGATCTCGAAGCCGAGCTCCTCGCCCAGCACCCGGAAGGTGTCCTCGTCGACCGACTGAGTGGCCGTGACCATCTCGCCGAGGCCGAACAGGACCTGGACCAGCTGCGCGGGGTCGACGTCGATGCGCTCGGCGAAGTCGGCCAGGGACGCACCGCGAGGCAGCCGGACGACCTGTCCGTTGCCGCGCGGCAGCCGCACGCCACCGATCGACGGGGCCTGCATGTTGTCGTATTCCTGGCGCTTCTGGCGCTTGCTCTTGCGGCTCCTCGCCGGCTTGCCGCCGGGACGGCCGAACGCGCCGGCCGTGCCACCGCGGCCGCGGCCACCGCCGCCACCGGGACGGCCACCGGGGCCGCCGAAGCCGCCGCCACCGCCCGGACGGCCACCGCCACCCGGACCGCCGCCGAAGCCGCCGCCACCACCGGGACGACCACCGCCGCCACCGCCGCCACCACCGGGACGGCCACCGCCGCCACCGCCGCCGCCGGGACGACCACCGCGGTCACCGCCGGGACGACCACCGCGCTCGCCGCCACCGCCACCGGGCCGCTGCGACGGGCGCGGCGGCATCATGCCGGGGTTCGGGCGCGGGCCGCCGGCACCCGGGCCACCGCCCGGACGCGGCGCCGGAGCGCTGGGCCGCGGGCCGCCCGGGCCGGGGGCACCACGGCCCTCGCCGTCGCGGCGGGAGCCGGGCCGCTGCATGCCGGTGGAGCCACCGGACGAGAACGGGTTGTTACCCGGCCGCGGGCCGCCGCCGGAGCGAGACCGGCCCATGCCGGTGTTCTCGCCGCCGAACGGGTTGTTGCCCGGCCGAGGACCGGCCGGCCGCGGCGCGGCGGGACCCGGCTTCGGGCCGCCGCCCGGACGCGGACGGTCGCCGCCCTGGCGGTCGCCGCCCTGACGCGGGCGGTCGCCACCCTGACGGTCGCCGCCCGGACGCTGGCCGGCGTCGGGACGCGGCCCCTGGCCGGAGCCGGGACGCGAGCCCTGACCCTGGCCGCGGCCGTCGCCCGGGCGCGGGCCCGGGGTCGGTGCCGGACCGGGCCGCGGGCCGGGCGCCGGAGCCGTCGCCGGCCGGGACGCGGGCGGGGCGGCCGGAGCCTGCTGCTCCGCCGCCGGCGCCGGAGCGGCCGGGCGCGGGGCAGGCCTCGCCGCCGGCGCGGCGGGTGCCGGCGCCGGTGCGGCGGCACTGGGCGTGCTGGGAATGGGTGCCGACGGCCTGGCCGTAGGGCCAGGGCGGCCGGGAGACCGCGGGGTTCCCTTACCGGTCGATTGATTGGCGAATGCGTCGCGAAGCTTGCGGACGACGGGAGCCTCGACAGTCGACGATGCCGACTTGACGTACTCACCGAGGTCGCCCAGCTTGCCGAGGACATCCTTGCTCGTCACACCGAGCTCTTTCGCGAGCTCGTGTACCCGGACCTTTGCCACTGCTCTCCTTCTCGGCCCGGGCGTGTCGGCTCGGACCGGCTAGGTGGTGCGCGTGCTCATCGCTGCGTGCTCATCGAGCGCTCGTGAGCGTCACGTCGTGTCTCCTTCATCCGTTCCGGCCGGCCGTTGCGGCCGACCAGGTCGATCCTCGTGCTCGGCGAGCCACCGACGCAGCCCAGTATCGTCGAGCGGCCCCTCGGCGCGTAATGCGCGCGAGAACGCCCGACGACGCTCGGCTTGGTCGAGGCACCCCTGGCGCGGGTGCAGGTACGCACCGCGGCCCGGGAGCCGGCCGTCGTGGTCGGGAACCAGCGCCCGTTCGGCGCCAGCACCGCCCGCGACGACGCGGAGCAGTTCGGACTTCACCGCACGAGACCGGCATCCTACGCAGGTGCGCACAGGTGACCGGCCGGGCGCGCGGTCATTCACTCGAACAGTTTAGCGTCTATCGGGCCTGAACGGTCACGCGGGCGTGTCGGCGCCCCGATCAGCGGTCTCAGGCTCGGTGTCGGGGCGGATGTCGATGCGCCATCCGGTCAGCCGCGCGGCCAGCCGCGCGTTCTGTCCTTCACGGCCGATGGCCAGCGAAAGCTGGAAATCGGGCACCGTCACGCGGGCCGACCGCGCCTCCAGATCGATGATCTCGACCCGCTGCACCCGGGCCGGCGAGAGCGCGTGCGCGACCAGCTCGGCGGGGTCCTCGGACCAGTCGACGATGTCGATCTTCTCGCCGTGCAGCTCGGTCATGACCGCCCGCACCCGAGATCCCATCGGACCGATGCAGGCACCCTTGGCGTTGACCCCGGGAACGGTCGAGTGCACCGCGATCTTGCTGCGGTGGCCGGCCTCGCGGGCGATGCCGGCGATCTGCACCGTGCCGTCGGCGATCTCCGGGACCTCGAGCGTGAACAGCTTCTTCACGAGGTTCGGGTGGGTGCGCGACACCGTGATGATCGGGCCGTGCTGGCCCTTGCGCACCTGCACGACGTAGCAGCGGATGCGGCTGCCGTGCTCGTAGCGCTCCCCCGGCACCTGCTCGGCCGGCGGCAGCACCGCCTCGACCTTGCCGAGGTTGACCATGACGGTGCGGGGGTCGCGACCCTGCTGGATGGTGCCGGAGACGATCTCGCCCTCGCGGTCGAGGAAGTCGCCGAAGGTGTTCTCGTCCTCGGCGTCGCGCAGCCGCTGCAGGATCTCCTGTTTCGCGGTGGTGGCGGCGATGCGGCCGAAGCCGTCGGGGGTGTCGTCCCACTCGCGCACGACGGCGCCGTCGTCGTCGACCTCCTGCGCCCAGACCGTGACGTGCCCGGTCTTGCGGTCCAGCTCGACGCGGGCGCGCGGCTGGTGAGTCTCGGAGCGCTGGTAGGCGAGCAGCAGCGCGCGCTCCGTCGCCTCGACGACCAGGTCGAAGGAGATGTCCTTCTCCCGCTCCAGTGCTCTCAGGAGCGAAAGGTCGATGTCCACGCTCTCAGTCCTCTTCCTCGAAATCGTCCAGATCGGTGTCGTCGGTCTTGCGGAACTCGACCTGCACCTTGGCCTTGCGGACGTCGGTGTAGGCCAACTCGCGGCTGACGCCGTCGACGTCGAGCACGGCGGCGGAGTCGTCGGCCGACACGACGCGGCCGGTGACGTCGCCGCCGTCGTGCAGGATGGCGCGCACCAACCGGCCCGTCGCCCGCGACCAGTGCCGCGGCAGCCTCAGCGGGCGCGAGATGCCCGGCGAGCTGACCTCGAGGGTGTACGGGCGGTCGCCCATGACGTCGGAGTCGTCGAGCGCCTTGGAGATGTGCCGGGACACCTCGGCGCAGCGGTCGAGGTCGACCCCGCCGTCGGCGTCGACGATGATGCGCAGCCGGCTGCGGCGGCCCGCCTGGGACAGCTCCAACTGCTCGAGGTCGAGACCCTCCGACGCCACCACGGGCTCGATGACCTGCTCCAGAAGGTCATGAGTAGCCGATGTCATCGGATGCCCCTTCCTCGATGTCGAGTTGTCTGCGGCCGTCTCATGGGATGGCGGAGTTCTTGACTCCCTGACGACAAGAGTAGCCAACACTACAGCGCAGACCGGTGATCCACGGGCACGTTCGCACCGGTTACGGTGTCCCCCGTGACGCAGAGGGTGGATGAGAGCCGGCGACGGCTGCTCGCGCTGGTCGCCGGGGCTCCGGTGCTCGGCGTGGCGCTGGCCGCGTGCGGCACCGACCCCCGCCCGAAGGCCGCCCCCGGGCCGCGGGCGCCTCTGGACGCCGACGTGAAGCTGCGCTGGCGCGCGGTACACAGCGAGCAGACGCTGCTGGCGCTGCACGCGGCCACCGTCGCGGCCCATCCGGATCTCACGGCCCAGTTGCAGCCGCTCACCGCGCACCACGACGAGCACCTGGCCGCGCTGCGGGCCGACGGGCCGCTGCCGTACGGCGCCGGCGACGGCGCGCCGGCCGCCGCCCCGCAGGTCGCGGCCGAGCCGGGAGCCGCGCTGGCAGCCGTCGCCGAGGCCGAACGGACCGCCGCCGACGCATGCGTCCTGGCGTCCCTCGCCGCCGCGGGGCCACGGCTGGCGGCCGTGCTGGCGTCGATCGCCGCGTCGGAGGCCGGTCACCGGGTGGTACTGACGTGACCACGACCCCGGCGCCGACACCGTCGACTCCCGCCCCGGCCGCTGCCGACGCGGGGATCGAGGCCGCTCAGGCGGCGCTGGCCGGCGAGCACGCCTGCGTCTACGGCTACGGCGTGGTCGGCGCGCACCTGCCCGGCGACGCCGAGACGGCTCGCGACGCTCTGGCCACCCACCGGACCCGCCGCGACGAGCTGACCGCGCTGATCGTCGCCGCCGGCTCGGCCCCGGTCGCGGCCGAGCCCGGTTACGCGCTGCCCTCCCCCGTCACCGACGCGGCGTCCGCGCGGGCGCTGGGCGTGCTGCTGGAGGAGCGGCTCGGCGCGCTGTACGCCGACGTCGTCGGCGCGGCCACCACGCCCGAGCTGCGCGCGTTCGCCGTCCGCGGCGTCGTCGCGGCCACCGTCCAGGCGATCGCCTGGGGCGGTGCCCCCACCGCGTTCCCCGGCCTGGACGGCCGCGTCTAGCGGGCCGCGTCGAGCACGTTCCCGGTGAAGGTGACGAGCTGGGCGGCGACCTCGGCGGCGTGCGTCTCGAGGAACAGGTGCCCGCCGTCGTAGAGGTGCGCCTCGAGGGTCTCCATGTCCTGGTGGTAGGCCAGCACCTCCGCGATATCGAAGTACACGTCGTGCCGGCCCCACAGCACCAGGCACGGCGGCTGGTGCTCGCGATGGTAGGCGGCGATCTCGGGGAACCGCGCCACGTGGTGCTGGTAGTCGACGAAGAGCTGGAAGTGCGCCTCGACGTTGCCGGGCCGCGTCAGCCGCTCCCAGTCGAGGTGCCACGTCTCGCGCGGCTGCAGGACCTGCAGTTCCGGCGACAGCCCGCTGAGGTATTGATCGCGGGTGCCGTCGAAGGTCAGCCAGTCGGGCAGCGCCGCGCGGTTCTCCGCGGTCGGCTCCGCCCAGTACTGGCGGGCGGTGTCCCAGATGTCACCGAGGCCCGCCTCGTGCGTGTTGCCGTTCTGCACGACCAGCCCCAGGATCCGGTCCGGATGGCGCAAGGCCATGAGGTACCCGACCGGCGTGCTGTAGTCGGTCACATAGAGCACGTAGCGCCGCACGCCCAAGGAGTCCACCAAAGCCTCGATGGCCCGCGAAAGACGCTCGTAGGTGTACTCGTACTCGTCCGGCTGCGGCGCGTCCGAGAACCCGAACCCTGGCAGGTCCGGCGCGACGACGTAGAAGCGCTCGCCCAGCACGGGGAGCACCTCGCGGAACGAGTGCGACGAGGCGGGGAAGCCGTGGAGGAGCAACACCGCCGTCGACGACGGGACGCCCGTCTCGCGGTAGTGCAACCGCAGCCCGCCGACGTCGCGGAACAGGTGTCTGGTCTTGGCTGCGTATCTCATGCCGTAACCCGTACCCCCGGCCTCACTGGTTATTCCTAGAGGTCGAAGCGGTCCAGCGCACGCAGCTTGTTGGTGACGTCGAGCGCGGCGACCTTGTAGGCCTCAGACAGCGTCGGGTAGTTGAAGACGGTGTCGACGAGGTAGTCGACGGTGCCGCCGCAGCCCATGACCGCCTGCCCGATGTGGACGAGGTCGGCGGCGCCGGTGCCGAACACGTGCACGCCGAGGATCTGCCGCGTCGCCGGGCTGACCAGCAGCTTCAGCATGCCGTAGGAGTCGCCGACGATCTGCCCGCGGGCCAGCTCGCGGTAGCGGGAGATGCCCACCTCGTACGGCACGGCGTCCTGCGTCAGCTCGACCTCGGTGCGCCCGCAGTAGGAGATCTCCGGGATGGTGTAGATGCCGATCGGCTGGATCTCGCGCAGCTCGTTGGCCGGCTCGCCGAACGCGTGCAGCGACGCCAGCCGCCCCTGGTCCATGCTGGTGGCGGCCAGCGCCGGGAAGCCGATGACGTCGCCGACGGCGAACACGTGCGGGACGGTGGTGCGGTACTGGCCGTCGACGGTGATGCGCCCGCGCGAGTCGGCCTCGAGGCCGGCGTGTTCCAGCCCCAGCTCGGCCGTGAGGCCCTGCCGCCCGGCGGAGTACATGACGGTCTCGGCCGGGATGCGCTTGCCGCTGGCCAGCGTGGTGACCGTGCCGTGCGAGCCGATCTCGACCTTCTCGACCTCCTCGCCGAACCGGAACGTCACCGAGAGGTCGCGCAGGTGGAACTTGAGCGACTCGACCACCTCGGGGTCGCAGAACTCCAGCATCTGCGCCCGCTTCTCGACGACGGTGACGCGGGTGCCGAGCGCGGCGAACATCGACGCGTACTCGATGCCGATGACGCCCGCCCCGACGACGACCATGGAGTCGGGGACGCGCTCGAGCGTGAGGATGCCGTCGGAGTCGACGACCCGGCCGTCCTCGAACTCGACGTGCGAGGGGCGGGCCGGTGTCGTGCCGGTGGCGACGACGACGTTGGCCGCGGTGATCTGGCGGTGCTCGCCCGCGCCCTCGACGGCGACGGTGTGCGGGTCGACGAAGCGGCCGGTGCCGACGACGAGGTCGACGTGGTTGCGGAACAGCTGCGACCGCACCACCTCGATCTCGCGGCCGATGACGTGCTGCGTGCGGGCCAGCAGATCCTGCACCGTGATCTCGTGCTTGACCCGGTACGACTGGCCGTACAGCTCGCGCATGGACAGACCCGTGAGGTAGAGAACGGCCTCGCGCAGCGTCTTGGACGGGATGGTGCCGGTGTTGACGCAGACGCCGCCGATCATGTTCCGGCGCTCGACGACGCACGCGCGTCTGCCCAGCTTGGCCGCGCCGATGGCGGCTTTCTGCCCGCCCGGGCCGGAGCCGATGACGAGGAGGTCGTAGTCGTACTCGGGTTCGTCCATGGGCACTCCCGCTGACGGCCTGCTGGCGTCCACGACGCTAGTCTCTCGTGGACCGATCCGTGGGTCCATCGCACCTGTTCGCCGTCGCGGCGGGGCAACGGTCCAGGGTCGCGGGTGGCGCTGCCCGCGTTCCGGTGGTTCGGTGCCGGCGATGCCGTCGCGGCGGGGGCAACGGTCCAGGGTCACGGGTGGCGCTGCCCGCGTTCCGGTGGTTCGGGTGCCGGCGATGCCGTCGCGGCGGGGGCAACGGTCCAGGGTCGCGGGTGACGCTGCCCGCGTTCTCCGGAGGTTCGGTGCCGGCGATGCCGTCGCGGCGCTCGTCGCTCGCTGCTGCGACGTTGCGCGACGCCGGCTGGGCCGCGTGGCATGGCGTGGCGTCCACATGGTGAGAATTCGCGGCGGCGCGGTGGCCATCACCAGGCGTTCTCCCGCACTGCCAGGCATGCATTCCTGGTGAAGCGGGAGAACGCCTTGGGACGTGCGGCCCGCGACGTTGATCATGGAGAAGGGCGCGTTTCCCATGCCCGGGAACGCCACTTTCTCCATGATCAACTCGGTTCGTGGCCCCGACGGCGGCTACGGCGGTAGAGGCGTGCCCAGACTCGCCCCGTCCCCCTGATAGCTGCCAGTTCTTCGACCGCGCGGCCGCGGGTCAAGCGGTCATCGTCGGCGCGAAGCGCCCAATGGTCCGCTTGAGGCGCGGTCGCGCGGCTGAGAAAATGGGCAGCAGGGGGACGGCGAACGGCACGAGTCCCGGCGAACGAGTGCGCCGGCCACCCAGTACGCCGGCCAACTGGGTGCACCGGGCCCACCCGAGTCAGCCGACCAACCGGGCCCGCCCGGCCGACACGAACACAATCGGGCTTCGGGCCAGTACGCCCGCCACCCAGACACCGAACCGACCCGAGTCAGCCGACCACCCCGCACACCGACCGACCGGACACCGGGCCGACCCGAGTCAGCCGACCAACCGGGCCCACCCGGCCGACGCCCCTGGCGGCACCGCGCCGGCCGGATGGCGCGGTTGCCGACTGGACGCCGCTGCCGGCCTCACTGCCTGAGCCGGCGACCCGTCGCCGTCATCAGCACCGCCGACCCGATCAACAGCGCACCGGCCAGACCGGCCGCGCCGAGCCGCTCGTCCAGCACGATGGCGCCCAGCGCGGCGGCCGTCAGCGGCTCGAGCAGCGAGAACAGCGCCGCCGACCCGGTCGCGACGGTGCGCAGGCCGGTGAAGTACAGCCCGTAGGCCAGCGCCGTCGGTGCCAGCCCCAGGTAGACGAGTAGGCCGAGCGTCCCGGCGTCCAGGTCGACGGAGACACCGCCGGCCAGCGCCGCGATCGGCAGCAGCAGCAACCCGCCGGCACAGAACGAGAGCCCCGCCGTCGGCAGCGCCCCGAGGTCGTCGACCGGCCGGGCGCCGAGCATCGTGATGGCGGCGAACCCGGACGCCGAGGCGAGCGCGCACGCCGTCCCGGCCAGGACGGCTGCCGGGTCGCCGGCCGCGGGAGTGCCGACCAGCAGCGCGAGCCCGGCGAGCGCCGTCGCGATGGCCACCAGGATGCGCCGGTCCGGCCGCCGCCGGCCGAGGACGCTCTCGGCGAGGACGACGAGCACGGGCGCCGCGCCCAGCGTGACGAGCGTGGCCAGGCTGACCGACGTCAGCGAGACGGCGGCGAAGTAGCAGCTCTGGTACAGCGCGGCCAGCGCGCCGAGCAGCACCAGCCGGCGGACGCCGCGACCGGACGGGCGTAACCGGTGCAGCCGGCCGCTCGCCAGCAGCCAGACGACGACCAGCCCACCGCCCACCAGCAGGCGGAACGCGGCGACGGCGAGCACGCCGAGGCCGGTGCGGTCGATGAGCAGCGCGCCGGTGAGGCCGCCGGTGCCCCAGAGGACCCCGGCGCCCATGACCGAGAGCAGGTCAGTGCGCGACGAGGACGGTGCGAGGGTACGAGTGTGTTCCACGGTTCGGCTCCTGCGACGTGAAGAGGGAAGAGACGCGCGGGAGCGGGACGCGCAGGAGTGCACGAAGAAGCCGGCCGCCCGTCAGAGGGGCAGCCGGCGCGCTGGGACGCGCCCAGCTAGAGAGCGGGGGGCGGGGTGATCGGGTACGTCCGATGCATGAACGGGATCATACGGGACGTTCCGGTGCCGGGCGATACGTGCCGAACGACCACACGTTGCCCTCGGGATCGCGGGCGGCGTAGTTGCGCGACCCGTAGTCGGTGTCGGTGAGCGCCATGACGATCTCGGCCCCGGCCGCGACGGCGCGGGCGTGGTGCGCGTCGGGGTCGTCGACGGCGACGTAGACGCCGTTGGGCGCGAGGTCCCAGAGGCCGTCGCCGGCGCCCAGCGTGCCGAGCATGACGATGCCGGTGCCGTAGCTCAACTCGGCGTGCACCACGACGCCGTCGTGCTCGGTGACCTCGTGCTCGGCGAAGCCGAACGCCTCGGCGAGGAAGGCGATCGCCGCGCGGGCGTCGCGGTAGCGAAACAGCGGATAGAGCGTCGGGGCGGTGTCCATGCGCGCCAGGCTAGGTGTGCCCGGCACCGCGGAGCTTGTACTTATGGGACCTCGGCCGCGACCTGCGCACCGGTCCGCTCGGCCGCCAACTGGGACGGTGTGCAGCCGGCCAGGGCGCGGAACTCGCGCACGAGGTGGCTGTGGTCGGCGTAGCCGGCCTCGGCGGCGAGGTCGCTGAGCGACGGGGCGCGGTCCAGCAGCCGTACGGCCCGGGCGAACCGCAGCACCCTCGCGGCCTCCTTCGGGCCCTGGCCGACCTGCTCGCGGAACCGGCTGGCGAGATGCCGCCGGCTCCAGCCGACCTCGGCGGCCAGCGTGCCGATGCGCAGCCGGCCACCGGAGCGACGCAGCCGCTCCCATGCCCACCCGACCTCGGCGTCGACCGGCCGCGCTGCCTCCGAGCGGTGCGACCAGAACACGTCGGCCAGCGTGAATCTCGTGGCCCAGTCGGGCGCCTCGACCAGCCGCTCCACGAGCTCGTCGGCGGCCTGCCGCCCGACCACGTCGGACAGCCGGATCGACCCGTCGCGCAGGTCGGCGCCGGCCAGGCCGAGCAGCCGGTGCGCGCCCAGCGGCGTGAGGTCGACCTGCAGGCCGCATTGGCCGCCGACGAACTCGGTGACGGCGAAGGTGTCGTGGAACCCGGCCACGAACGAGGTCAGCTCGCCGCTGAGGCCGGGTGAGCGCACCGACAGCGAGTCGCCGAAGCTGATGATGACCGGCACCCGCGGCCCGGGCAGCTCGCGGCGCCGCACCGGCACCGGCGAGTGCTCGACGTACCCGCAGTACCCGACGACGTCGCCGGCCAGCGCCGCATGGGCGGCGCCGGCCGGGTACACGCCGTGGAGCGGACCGGTCATGCGTCCTATTCTGCGACGATCTCCCGCAGGCGGTCGACGACCTCGGCGACGGGGACCTCCTGGCGCTCGCCGGTGACGCGGTCCTTGATCTCGACGACGCCGCCGGCCAGGCCGCGGCCCACGACGACGATGGTCGGCACGCCGATCAGCTCGGAGTCCTTGAACTTCACGCCCGGGCTGACGCCCTTGCGGTCGTCGTAGAGGACCCGCACCCCGGCCGCGTCCAGCTGCTCGGCGATGCCGGACGCCGCCGCGAAGACCGCGTCGTCCTTGCCGGTGGCCACCAGGTGGACGTCGGCGGGCGCGACCTCGCGCGGCCAGATGATGCCGGCGTCGTCGTGGGAGTTCTCGACGATGGCGGCGACGGCGCGCGACACGCCCACGCCGTAGGAGCCCATGGTGACGGTGACCAGCTTGCCGTTCTCGTCCAGCACCCGCAGGCCCAGCGCCTCGGCGTACTTGCGGCCGAGCTGGAAGATGTGCCCCATCTCGATGCCGCGGGCGGTCTCGAGCGGGCCGGAGCCGTCGGGCGCGGGATCGCCGGCGCGCACCTCGGCGGCCTCGATGGTGCCGTCGGCGGTGAAGTCGCGCCCGGCGACGAGGTCGATGACGTGCTTGCCGGGGGTGTCGGCGCCGGTGACCCAGCGGGTGCCCTCGACGACGCGGGGGTCGACGAGGTAGCGGATGCCGGACGCGTTCTTCTCCCCCAGCACGCCCGGGCCGATGTAGCCCTTGACCAGCCTCGGGTGCTTCGCGAAGTCCTGTTCGGTGAACGGCTCCAGCTCGGCCGGCTCGATCTGCGCCTGCAGCCGCTTCTCGTCCACCTCGCGGTCGCCGGGGACGCCGATGGCGAGCGGCTCGCGGGTGCCGTCCGGGTGATGCAGGACGACCAGCACGTTCTTCAGCGTGTCCGACGCCTGCCAGGGCCGGTCGTCGCGCGGGAACCGCTCGTTGAGGTGAGCGACGAGGGTCTCGATGGTCGGCGTGTCCGGGGTGTCCTCGGCGTGCGCCGCGGCGACGTCGTCGTACGGCAGCGGGTCGGGCACCGGGGTGGTCACGGCCTCGACGTTGGCCGCGTAGCCGCCGGCCGAGCGGACGTAGGTGTCCTCGCCGTTCTCCGCGGTGGCGAGGAACTCCTCGCTGGCCGAGCCGCCCATGGCGCCGGACGTCGCCTTGACGATGACGTAGTCGAGGCCGAGGCGGTCGAAGATCTTGATGTACGCGGCGCGGTGGGCGAGGTAGGACGTCATGAACGCCTCGTCGGAGACGTCGAAGGTGTAGGAGTCCTTCATGACGAACTCGCGGCCGCGCAGGATGCCGGCGCGCGGCCGGGCCTCGTCGCGGTACTTGGTCTGGATCTGGTACAGCGCCAGCGGGAGGTCCTTGTACGACGAGTACAGGTCCTTCACCAGCAGGGTGAACATCTCTTCGTGCGTGGGCCCGAGCAGGTAGTCGCCGCCCTTGCGGTCCTGCAGCCGGAAGAGGGTGTCGCCGTACTCCTCCCACCGGTTGGTGGCCTCGTAGGGCTCGCGGGGCAGCAGCGCCGGGAAGTGCACCTCCTGCGCACCGATGGCGTTCATCTCCTGACGGACGATCTCCTCGACGTTGCGCAGCACCCGGTAGCCCAGCGGCAGCCAGGAGTAGATGCCCGGCGCGGCCCGGCGGACGTACCCGGCCCGGACCAGCAGTTTGTGGCTCGGCACCTCGGCGTCGACCGGATCCTCGCGCAGGGTTCGCAGGAACAACGTCGACATGCGCAGGATCACGGGGTTCTCCAGGGCTTCCACGGACGGATCGGACGATGAAGGACGAGGATAACCGGCCGGTCAGCGGACGGTCACGGCGATTCCAGCGGGACCGCCCCGGCGGCCGCGCCGCCCCGGCTGAGCACGATCTCCGTGGTGCGGTCGCGTGCCTGCCGCAGCCGCGCGGCCGTCGCAGTCCCGGTGTCGCCGCCGGCGAGCGCCGCGGGCACGTCGAGCACCTCGACCGGCGGCTGGTAGGTCTGGTAGAGCGGCAGGAACTCGGCCTTGGTGACGGTGAACGCGCCGCTCGCGGTGTCCTCGGTGAAGGTGAACCGGGTGAGCAGCCCTTCGGCCTTCGGGCCCTCCGGTTCGGCGTGGTTGGCCATCAGGTTGCCCATGCCGTAGACGACCCACTCGCCGCCGATGTTCTCCATCGGCTGGACGACGTGCGCGTGGTGGCCGAGCAGCAGGTCGATGTCGGGCGACGCGATGAGCTCCGGCGCCAGCTCGGTCTGCAGCGCGTTCGGCTCGTGGACGTACTCGTCGCCCCAGTGCAGCGCGGCGACGACGACGTCGGCGCCCTCGGCGCGGGCGGTGGCGGCGTCGGCCAGGACGCGGCCGGGCTCGATCTCGTTGCCGCGCCAGGTCTCGCCATCGGGCGCCGGGATGCCGTTGAAGCCGAACGTGTACGAGAGCAGCGCGACGTCGACGGGGTCGCCGTCGGCGGCGACCTGGACGTGCGTGATCGTCTGGGCCTCGTCGGGGGTGCGGGCCGAGCCGGCGTGCGCCAGGCCGGCGGCATCGAGGGTGTCGAGGGTGCGGTCGACGCCGGCGGCGCCCTGGTCGAACGTGTGGTTCGACGCGGTGGTGCAGGCGTCGTAGCCGGTCTCGGCCAGCGCCGTCGCGATCTGCGGCGGGCCGGAGAACGTCGGGTAGCCCTCGTACGGGCCGCCGGCCGGGGCCAGCGGCGTCTCCAGATGACAGACGGCCAGCCCGGCGCCCTGGACGATCGGCGCGATGGTGGCCAACTGTGGCGCGAAGTTCATCTCCTCGCCCGGCCCGGCGTCGTTGCGCGCCTGCGTCCACAGCCGCTCGTGCAGCAGCACGTCACCGGTCGCGACCAGCGTGAACGTGCGCGGGTCGGGGGTCGGTGACGGCGTGGGCGACGGCGTGTCGGACGTGGCGGGCGCCGACGGGGTGGTGGGCGCGGCGCCCGGGTCGTCGCCGTCGCTCCCGCAGCCGGCGGCCACGAGCAGGGCGGCGACGACGGCGGCGAGACGGGTGAGTCGGCGGTTCATCGCGGTCCAGTGTGCCGGACGGGGCGGATGTTCACCCGTGACTTCAGAACATGATCGTGGCGAACCGGCCGACCTCGGTGAAGCCGACCCGGCGGTACGCGCCCCGGGCGGCGACGTTGAAGTCGTTGACGTAGAGCGTGACGGCCGGGGCGATCTCGCGTAGCGCGTACTGGACGACGGCCGCCATGCCGCCGACGGACAGCCGCTCGCCGCGGCGGTCCGGCCGCACCCAGACGCCCTGCACCTGGCAGGCGTGCGGCGTGACCGCGCCGATCTCGGCCTTGAAGACGATCTCGCCGTCCTCGAACCGGGCGAACGCGCGGCCGGCCCGGACCAGCTCGGTGAGCCGCGCCTTGTAGTACGCGCCGCCGTCGGTGCCCGTGGGCGAGACGCCGACCTCCTCGGTGAACATCGCGATGGCGGCCGGGAAGAGCAGGTCGATCTCGTCCGCGCGCACCCGGCGTACCTGCGGGTCGGCCGGGACGGCCGGCGGTGAGCTGAGCGCCATGACCGGCTGGCACGAGCGCACCTCGCGGGCCGGGCCCCACTCGGGGCGGAGGAGGTCCCACATCGACAGGACGGCGTCGGCCGGCCCGACGATGGACGAGCAGCGACGCCCGCGGCGGACGGCGAGGTCGGCGAAGGTGCGGGCGGCCCGGGCGGACGCCGCGACCGGCACCAGGTTCGCGCCGGAGTAGCACAGCGACCGCAGCCGGCTCTCCTCGTAGTAGCCCCACAGCTCGCCGGCCAGCCGCGACGGCGCAAGGCCGGACGCGTGCACCCGGGCGCCGACGAACACGTCGAGGCAGGGGTCGCGGTCGAGCAGCGCGACGGTGTCGTCCAGGTCGGCCTGGTTCAGCGGCCGCACCGCCGTCGACGTCCCGATCACGTCGCCCCCTCTCCCCCGAGTGTCGCCGTCAGGCGACGGTGACCACCGGCCCGCCGTCGCCGTCGCCGGCGTCCATCGACTCGGCGATGCGCATGGCCTCCTCGATCAGCGTCTCGACGATCTCCGACTCCGGAACCGTCTTGACGACCTCACCCTTCACGAAGATCTGGCCCTTGCCGTTGCCGGATGCTACGCCCAGATCGGCCTCGCGCGCCTCCCCAGGGCCGTTCACCACGCAGCCCATGACGGCGACACGCAGCGGGACCTCCATGCCCTCGAGCCCGGCGGTGACGCGGTCGGCCAGCGTGTAGACGTCGACCTGGGCGCGGCCGCAGGACGGACAGGACACGATCTCGAGCTTGCGCGGGCGCAGGTTCAGCGACTGCAGGATCTGGTTGCCGACCTTCACCTCTTCCACCGGCGGCGCGGACAGGGAGACGCGGATGGTGTCGCCGATGCCCTTCGAGAGCAGCGCGCCGAACGCCGTGGCGGACTTGATGGTGCCCTGGAACGCCGGACCGGCCTCCGTGACCCCGAGGTGCAGCGGCCAGTCGCCGCGCTCGGCCAGCAGCTCGTAGGCGCGGACCATGACGACGGGGTCGTTGTGCTTGACCGAGATCTTGAAGTCGTGGAAGTCGTGCTCCTCGAACAGCGAGGCCTCCCAGATGGCGGACTCGACCAGCGCCTCGGGGGTGGCCTTGCCGTACTTCTCGAGCAGCCGAGGGTCGAGCGAGCCGGCGTTGACGCCGATGCGCAGCGAGATGCCGGCATCCTTGGCCGCCTTGGCGATCTCGCCGACCTTGTCGTCGAACTTCTTGATGTTGCCCGGGTTGACGCGGACCGCGGCGCAGCCGGCGTCGATGGCCGCGAACACGTACTTCGGCTGGAAGTGGATGTCGGCGATGACCGGGATCTGCGACTTCTTCGCGATGGCCGGCAGCGCCTCGGCGTCGTCGGCACTGGGCACGGCGACCCGGACGATGTCGCAGCCGGCCGCCGTGAGCTCGGCGATCTGCTGCAGCGTCGCGTTGATGTCGGTGGTCGGCGTGGTGGTCATGGACTGCACGCTGACGGGGGCGTCGCCGCCCACCTCGACCTTGCCGACGTGGATCTTGCGCGACGGCCGGCGCGGCGCGAGCACGGGCGGCGGCAGCTGCGGCATCCCCAGGGCGACGTTCATGCGAATTCCACTCTCTCCTTGCTCTTCTAGCCCAGTAGCCGGACGGGGTTGACGAGGTCGGCGTAGATCAGCAGCGCGCTCATGCCGATGAGCACGACGGCGACGCCGTAGGCCAGCGGGAGCGCCTTGGCGACGTCGACCGGCTGCGGCTCGGGCCGGCGGAACACCTTGGCGAAGGCCCGCTTGATGGCCTCCCAGATGGCGCCGGCCGCGTGGCCGCCGTCGAGCGGCAGCAGCGGCACCAGGTTGAAGATGGCGATGGCCATGTTGAACGAGGCCAGCATCATGACGAACGTGGCCACCCGCTGGGCCGCGGTGAGCCCGTCGGCCGACGCGATCTCGCCGCCGATGCGTCCCGCGCCGACGATGCTGACCGGTGTTTCGGGGCTGCGCTCGCCGCCGCCGAACGCCGCGTCCCACACGTCGACCATGCGCTGCGGGATGCGCGACATGGCCTCGGCGGTGTTGCTGATGAAGCCGCCGGTCCACGCGAGCGTGCCGCCGACGGACTCCTGCTGGAAGTGGTCGAGCGTCGGGGCGATGCCGAGGAAGCTGGTCTCGATGGTGGCGCCCTCGGGCCCGTTCGGGTCGGGCCGCTCGGCCAGCTCGAGGTTCGGCGCGAGGTCCATGCGCTGACCGTCGCGCTCGATGACCATCGGCATCGGGCCCGGGCCGGCGTCCTGGATGGCGTCGGAGACCTCCGTCCAGGTGTGCATCGGCTTGCCCTCGATCTCGAGGACGCGGTCGCCGGGCAGGATGCCCGCCGCGGCGGCCGGTGCGGCCGGGTAGCCGGTGCAGTCGTCGCCGGCCTGCGCGGCCTCCGAGGCCGGGATGACGCACTTGTTCACGAGGCTGACGACGGGGGCGAACACCGGCTTGTCGGGGTTGCCGAACGTCATCAGCACGCCGCCGGCCAGCACGATCGCGAGGACGATGTTCATGGCCGGCCCGCCGAGCATGATGATGAGCTTCTTCCACCACGCCTTGCGGTAGAACACGCGGTCCTCGTCGCCGGGGCCGATCTCCTCGCGCGACGCGGTGCGGGCGTCGCGGGCCATCGTCTGGAACAGGCCGGTGCTGGACTGCCGCAGGTGTGTGGCGTCGCCGCCGGGCTCGGGCGGGAACATGCCGATCATGCGGACGAAGCCGCCCAGCGGGATGGCCTTGACGCCGTACTCCGTCTCGCCCCGCTTGCGCGACCACACCGTGCGGCCGAAGCCGATCATGTACTGGCTGACCTTGACGCCGAACAGCTTCGCCGGCACGAGGTGGCCGATCTCGTGCAGCGCGATCGAGATGATCAGCCCGACGGCGAACAGCAGGATGCCGAGGACGGCGAGCAGGTCCATCAGCGTTCCTCTTCCGATCCGGCGAGCTCGCGCGCACGGGCTCGCGCCCAGTGCTCAGCGGCCGCCACGTCGTCGACGCTCCGTGCGTCACCACCACCGTACTCGTCAAGGATACGGTCGATGGTGTCGACGATGCCCACGAACGGCAGCCGGCCGGCCACGAACGCGGCCAGGCACTCCTCGTTCGCGGCGTTGTAGACGGCGGGTGCCAGACCGCCGCGGACGCCTGCGCTGCGGGCCAGCTCCACGGCGGGGAACGCGTCGTTGTCGAGCGGTTCGAACTCCCAGGTCGAGGCCTTCGTCCAGTCGCAGGCGGGCGCGGCGTCCGGGACGCGGTCCGGCCACGACAGCGCGAGCGCGATGGGGATACGCATGTCGGGCGGGCTGGCCTGCGCGATCGTCGACCCGTCGGTGAACTCGACCATCGAGTGGACGATCGACTGCGGGTGCACCACCACCTCGATCGCGTCGAACGCGACGTCGAACAGCAGGTGCGCCTCGATCAGCTCCAGCCCCTTGTTCACCAGGTTCGCCGAGTTGATGGTGACGACCGGGCCCATGCTCCACGTCGGGTGCGCGAGCGCCTGCTCGGGCGTCACGCCTTCCTGTTGCGCGCGCGTGCGGCCGCGGAACGGCCCGCCGCTCGCCGTCAGGACGAGCTTGCGCACCTCGGCGCTCGTGCCCGCGCGGAGACACTGGGCGAGGGCGCTGTGCTCGCTGTCGACGGGGACAATCTGGCCGGGCTTGGCCCGCTGCTTCACCAGCGGGCCGCCCGCGATGAGCGACTCCTTGTTGGCCAGGGCGAGCGTCCGGCCCGACTCCAGCGCGGCGAGCGTGGGGGCGAGGCCGATGGACCCGGTGATGGCGTTCAGCACCACGTCGCCCTGCTGCGACGCCAGCTCGGCCGCCGCGTCGGGCCCGGCGAGGATCTTGGGGACGCGGTACTCGCCGGACTCGTAGCCGCGCTTGCCGGCCTCGGCGTAGAACGCCAGCAGGAGGTCCTCGGCGGCGCCCGCCTTCGCCACGGCCACCGTCTCGACGCCCAGCTCCAACGCCTGCGCCGCCAGCTGCGCCGGATCGGACCCGCCGGCGGCCAGGCCGCTGATGCGCAGCCGGTCGGGATTCCGCCGCGCCACGTCGATGGCTTGCGTGCCCACCGAACCGGTCGAACCCAGGATGACGACGTCGCGGACGCTTGGCATGGGCTCCATTCTCCACCGGGAACCTGAGAGGAGGGTGATCGCGTCGGGACGCGAGGCGCAACGGACCGCGCGACCCTGACGCTGTGTCCCACTCCACGCCGATGGTCCCGGCCCCGTGGATGCCCATCGTGGTGACGATCGGCATCGGCGCGAGCTGGCCGGCCCGGGCCAGACGCACGGTCTGAAGATGCCGCCCTCGGAGAGCACGCGGGTGAGGACTTCCTCCGGCGCCGAGTGAGATGCGGCGATGGGCAGCGTGCGGAATCGCCGTGATCGAACTGCCCACTCGGCGTCGGCAGAATCAGCCTCCCTGGCCGACGGCCGCGATGCCGGATCGAATGAGCACAACGCGCCCCTGACATTTCGGAGGTCAAGCATGTGCGGCATCACCGGTTGGGTCTCCTTCGAGCGTGACCTCAGGCTCGAGCGCGAGACCATCGACGCGATGACGTCCTCGATGATGCTCCGAGGTCCTGACGCCGGCGGCACGTGGCTGGGCAGACATGTCGGACTCGGTCACCGGCGCCTGGCGGTCATCGACCTGGCCGGGGGCGTCCAACCCATGGTCGCGGAGGGTCCCCACGGCCGCGTGGTGATCGTCTACAGCGGTGAGGTCTACAACTTCCTCGAACTCCGCCGCGAGCTCGAGTCTCGGCGTCACCGATTCACCACGAGCAGCGACACCGAGGTCGTGCTCCGGGCCTATCTCGAATGGGGCGCTCAGTCGACGGAGCGGCTGAACGGAATGTTCGCCTTCGCCATCTGGGATGAAGGGACATCGCAGCTCACGCTGGTTCGCGATCGGCTCGGAATCAAGCCGCTCTACTATTTCCCGACTCCTGACGGCATGGTGTTCGGATCGGAACCGAAGGCGATCCTCGCGAACCGCGCGGCGCTCAGGGCCGTCGACGCGGACGGCCTGGCAGAGCTGTTCCCCGAGATCCGCACTCCGGGCCGGTCACCGTGGAAGGGCATGCACGAAGTACAGCCCGGAACCTCTGTGATCGTCGGGCGTGGCGGAATGACCACGCACGCCTATTGGAGATTGCCGGTCAAGGAGCACACCGACGACCGGGCGACGACCGTCGAACGGGTCCGCGACCTGATGGCCGATACCGTCGGCCGCCAGCTCGTCGCCGACGTTCCGCAGTGCGTGCTGCTCTCTGGTGGTCTGGACTCGAGCGCGGTCGCGGGCTTGGCGAGCGCGCACCTCGCTTCAGCGGGCGAGACGCTGCGTACCTTCTCGGTCGACTTCGTGGGCCATGCCGACAACTTCAAGCCCAGCAAGATCCATCTCACTCAAGACACCCCGTTCGCCAGACAGGTCGCCGAACACGTGGGTACCGCGCACAGCAACATCGTGCTCGACCTCGACGAGATCACCGACCCGGACGTCCGCCGCTCGGTCGTGGCGGCGCGCGACATGCCAGGGCTCGGCCAGTTGGACGCATCTCTCTACCAGCTGTTCAAGGCGATCCGCCAGGAGTCGACCGTGGCGCTCTCCGGCGAGTCTGCTGACGAGTTGTTCGGCGGCTACCCCTGGTTCCACGACGAAGCGGCCTGCAGAGCAGACACATTTCCGTGGCTCGCCTGGCGGTCCTCGAGCCAGAAGTCACCCAGCCCGCTGACCTTCATTCTCCGGCCTGACGTGCTCACTCATATCGACATACGGGCCCGCACAGCGGCCCAATACTCATCGGCCGTCGCCCAGATCGAGCATGTCGACGGGGCGAGCGACATCGCACGTCGTATGCGTGTCGTCAACCACCTGGCGCTGACCCGCATGGTGCGGACGTGGCTCGACCGCAAGGACCGGGTATCGATGGCCGTCGGGCTGGAAGTGAGAGTTCCGTACTGCGATCACCGGCTCGTCGAGTACGTCTACAACGTTCCGTGGCCACTCAAGACCTTCGACGGGAGAGAGAAGAGCCTCCTACGACACGCCACCCAGCACGTCTTGCCGCCATCAGTGGTCCAGCGCAGGAAGAGCGGCTACCCGGCGACCGTCGACCCGCGCTACCGCACGGCGCTCCAACAGCAGGCCAAGGACATCCTCACCGAGGAACAGCACAGCGTCTTCGACATCGTCAGTGTCGATTGGTTGCGGACGGCCGCCCAGTACGACGTGAACAGCCTCCCTGACAACTTCCTGGAAGGTATCGGGATCGTGCTGGACCTGTATCACTGGATCGACATCTACCGCCCCACACTGTCGCTCCCGTGAGCGGAGCAGAACTGACGCCGGTACGACCCGAACAGGCTCACTCGCCTAGCACGGCGTTCTGGAACGCATGGCCGGCTCGGTAGACGGCTCTTTCATCGAAGTGCCGGCCGACGAACTGTACGGACGTCGGCAGCTGGTCGTCGCCGGGGAACCCCGGAACGGACAACGCAGGATGTCCCGTGAGGTTGAAGACCGACGTCCAGTTCATCTTCGACCTCGCGACGTCCTCGGATTCGCCGGCACTCCCCTCGCTCACGCCAAGCCGGTCGGGGCCGGTCGGCCAAGTAGGCGCGACGAGCAGATCGACGTCTTGGAACAGGCTGCTCACCTGACGACGGAGTTCCCATCGGAGATTCTGTGCGCGTGCGTAGTGCTCACCAAGCCGACTCCTGCGCAGATGCTCGGCCGTGAGCGCCATGGCCAGAGCCTCGTCCGGGAGCGAATAGCGCCCACCGAGGTCCGGGCCGGCCGGCTGGAGCCGGCTCTCGTCGATCCGGCCGAGATGCCCTTGGCCTTGCCCGAACCACTCGGTCATTCCGGTGAGCCCCATCGCCAGCGACGCTCGCCACATGGCGTAGCCATGACGCCACCAGGGGACGGAGACATGGGTCACGAGCGCACCCAATCCGATCAAGACCTTCTGCGCCTGCTTGAAGGCGTCGAGCGACCGGCTCGTGCAGCGGTCGGGGTCGACGGATTCGGCGATGACACCGACCCGCAGCCCGTGCAGACCATCGCCGAGGAAGGCCGTGTAGTCGGTCGCAACCGGATCGGCGCGTACCCATTGCGGGTCTCGCGAGTCGCCGCCGGCCAGAACACCGAGCATGACCGCGTTGTCGGCGACGCGTCGGGTCATGGGACCGATGTGATCGAGGGTGTGATCCCAATAGGTGAGCCCGTACGACGGCACCAGGCCGTGAGTCGCCTTCATGCCCACGATCGCGCACCAGGCTGCCGGGACCCTGATGCTTCCGCCCTGGTCGACGCCGAGAGCGGCATCGACCAGGCCGCTGGCGACCGCTACGGCCGATCCAGACGACGAACCACCCGCCGAGAAGGCCGGATCGAGCGGATTGCGGATCCGCGTACCCAGCGCGGTCTTCGCCGTGATCGTCGCGCCGGCATCGAGGATCCGCTCGACGACCACGGCGTCCTCCGCGGGGACGGGCCCGTCGGCTCCTCCGTCGGGCGGAGCCATGGGGATGCCGGCAACAGCGATGTTGTCCTTCACGCCTACGCGAAGTCCATGCAGTGCCCCAGAGGAGGCGCCCGACACCTCACAGACCCAGCTCACGGCGCCGTAGTCGTCTTCGCCCGGCTCTGGCTTGCGGAAAGGACGGCCCTCAGGTCGTATCGACAGGTCGGGAACATCCAGCCGCTGAAGTTGCGCGAAGACGTCGAGCAGCTCAGCCACCCGCCGGTGCTCGTCGTCGACTCGATCTTCTCGCAGCCGAACGCCGAGCCGAGCGGCATAGTCGGCCAGCTGTCGCCGCGTCGGTCCTAGCACGCCGCCTCCCGTCATCGTCGCTGCCTTTCATGCCCGACCGTGGACCCCGGCCGGCCACGGCGTTCCTTGGAGCGAAACGCCAGATTCATCGTAGGGGCATCCGCATCGCAGGAAGGCGCCCATGAGCCCGCACCAGGATTCGCCGAAGCTCGTCCTCGCCATCACCTGCGTCGCGCAGTTCATGGTGATCTTGAATGCCACGATCGTCGTCGTGGCGTTGCCGGCCATCCAGAGCGATCTCGGCATCGCGGCCGGCGACCTCATCTGGGTCGTGAACGCCTACCTCGTGACCTTCGGCGGCTTCCTGCTGATCGGTGGACGCAGTGCGGACATCTTCGGCCGTCAGCGCATGCTTCTCGTCGGCACCACCCTCTTCACGGCTGCCTCGCTATGGGGAGCGACGTCGACGTCGGCGGCGACCCTCCTCTCGGCCCGAGCGGCCCAGGGTCTTGGTGCCGCCGTGATCATGCCGGTGACCCTGTCACTCGTCATCGTCTCGTTTCCGGACGGGCGACCACGCCGCCGCGCTCTCGCCTTGTGGTCGGCGGTCAACTCGGGAGCCGTGAGCATCGCCTTCTTCATCGGCGGGTTCCTGAGCCAGACCTTCTCATGGCAGGCGATCTTCCTGGCGAATGTACCCATCGGAGTCGCCCTGATCGTGGCCGTCGTCACCGTCGTCGACACCGACCGGCCGCTCGACCGTGGCGGCGTCGACCTGGGCGGAGCACTCACGATCACGACCAGTTCGGTCGCAGCGATCCTGACCGTGCAACGGAGCGAGCGGGAGGGCTGGACCGATCTCTCGACACTGCTGCTCTGTGCCGTCACCGTCACGTTCTTCGTCGCGTTCATCATGCTCGAACGGACTCACCCCAGACCACTGGTCCGGTTGCCGATGTTACGGAAGCCCAACTTCGCGGTGGCGATCACCTCGATCTCCGCGGTCGCCGGCGCCATGATGGCCACGTCGTATCTGCTGACACTCTTCTTCCAGCGCAGCCTCCAGTGGTCGCCGCTCGAGACCGGCTTGGCGTACATCCCACCGTCCATCGCGCTCTCGGTCGCCGCGCTCGCGACGGCTCCGCTCCTTCAGCTCACCACCCCGCGGCACGTACTGGTGTCCGCCCTCCTTCTCCTCGCGGGCGGCGCTGCGCTCCTGACCCGGATCAGCCCGACGAGTCACTATGCCGCCGACATCCTCCCCGCCATGATGCTGATGTACGCCGCCGTCGGTTGTGCCGGCGTGACGCTCTCGGTGCTGGTCACCACCAAGATCCGTGACGACGACGCGGGAATGGCATCGGGGGTGGTCGCCGCGTCCCATGACATCGGCGGCGCACTGTGGCTCGCCGTCTTCACGTCCCTTGCCGCAGGCGGCGCAGGCTCCACGATGGTCTCCGCAGAGGACAGCCTCGCGATCACGAGCGGCTATCCGATGGTGTTCTGGGCCATGGCGGTTCTCGTCGCGCTGGGAGCTGCCGGAGCATTCGTGATGTTGCGTCGCTGGAGACCCGGCCCCTGAGACCGGCCGTCGGTCAGCGTTGCGGCGGATCACCGCCTGGCGGCCGAACGACCCACGACGACCGGGAGTCAGGGACGGTCAGCTCGCTTCCTTGCGATACGCGGACGGCGTCTGCCCGTTGTAGCGGTGGAACGCCTCGTACATCCTGCTCACCGAGCTGAACCCGGACCGGTGGCACACGGCGAGAATGGGCAGGTCGGTGGTCGCCAGCAGGCGTTGCGCCTCGCTCAGCCGCAACCGGATCACGTACTCCCACAGGGTGAGCCCGCAGACCCTGCGGAAACTGGACATCAGGTGATCGTGGTGCCGGCCGACCGCCCGGGCGACGTCCTCGACGGTGAACGGCTCGACGAAGTGGCGCGTCACGTACTGGATCGCGGTGGCCACCAGAGTCGCGGTGGCGCTGCCCGGCGGCTTGCGGATGCGCGACGCCGGCGTGGACGCCGCCAGGAGCCGGAGCAGGCGCGCGTGCATCTCCATCTCGACCGCCGACCGCAACCGGATGTCGGGCGACCTGAGGTCGGACACCCAGCGGGTGAACGCGAGCGTGTCGACGGTACGTTCGTCGGGCCGCGGCACCGAGATGACCAGCTCCCCCGCCAGCAACCGGTCCAGCAGCTCCGCCGAGCCCGCCCAGGCCAGCACGTTGACGATGGGGACCTGCGCGACGTGGTAAACGGTGACCGGAGGCTCCGGGTCGATGTCGCGGTGCGGGACACCGCCCCAGAACGCGGCCAGCTCGCCCGGGACCAGGCGCACCTCCCGGCCACCGAGGTCCAGCGTGATCGAGCCGGACTCGACGCAGTGGATTTCCAGCTCGAGATGGGTGTGGCAGCCACCCACCCGCAGATCGTCCATGCGGCCACCCTCGGGCTCGCGCCGGAACGTGAAGGCCGACAGGCCGTAGGGCTCGAACCGTGCGCCGATCGCCTTCGCAGGTCGCGTCACGAACACCTCTATTCGGGAAAGACGAGTAGTAAAATGGTAATGCCGCAGGATGAAACAGTCTGAGATGTTCGGACTATGTTGCGCAAGAGTGGCCTGTGGGCGAACGGACGGTCACACCGTCCGCCGCGCGCCGATACCGTCGCTGACCTGCCCCGTGTGGGCCGGCCGGTCGTCACGGTGGAGTTCCGATGACGGCGCCGACAGGGCTGCGGGTCGAGCACCTCGACCATCCCGTCGGGCTCACGACCCGGATTCCGCGGCTCTCCTGGCGGCTTCCGCCCGGGACGAGAACGCAGCATGCGTTTCGCGTCCGCGCCGACGACTGGGACAGCGGCCGCGTCGACTCCGGCCGGTCCCTGCTGGTGCCCTACGGCGGGCCGGCGCTCCGCTCCGGACAGGCGGTCGGCTGGACGGTGAAGGTCTGGACCGAGACGGGCGAGAGCGACTGGGCCGAGCGAGGCCACTGGGAGATGGGGCTGCTCGGCCCGTCCGACTGGACGAGCGACTGGGTGGTGCCGCTCGATATGTCCGTCGACCGGCCAACCGGCCATCCGTCCCCGGTGTGGCTGCTGCGCGGCGCCGCGTCGCTGCCCGGCGCCGCGGCCAGAGCCCGCCTGTACGTGACGGCGCACGGGGTCTACGAGATCTTCCTCAACGGCACCCGGGTCGGCGACCTCGAGTTGACGCCGGGGTTCACCTCCTACCCCGCGACGCTGCAGGTGCAGACCTACGACGTCACCTCGCTCCTGCGTGCCCCTGGCGAGAATGTCATCGGGGCCGTCCTGTCGGGCGGATGGCTGAAATGGGCGACGATGTACCGTCACCTGCCCCTGGGCCTGCTGGTCCAGTTGAACGTCGACGGCTCCGACGGCTCCGTCACGACGACGGGGTCCGGCTCGCACTGGACAGCGTCCACCGGTGCGATCCGGACGGCCGACCTCCAGCAGGGCCAGGTCACCGACCTGCGGGCGGAACCGGCGGGCTGGCAGGAACCGGGGTTCGACGACGGCGGCTGGTCCCCGGTCGGCGTCGGTGCCGTCGACCTGACCCGGCTGACCGGCTCGCCCGCCCCGCCGGTCCGCCGCGTCCAGGAGCTCCGGCCGATCTCGGTGATCCGGGCGGCTCCGGACCGGCAGGTCGTCGATCTCGGCCAGAACATCACGGGCTGGACGAGGCTGGCCAAGCTCGGCCCTGCGGGCACGACGCTGCGACTCACCCACGGGGAGACCCTCGACCCGGGCGGCGACGTCACGCTCGGTCACCTCCTCGAGCCGGACACCGTCGACACCGAGGCGTTCCAGCGGGACGAGGTCACTTCGGCCGGCCGACCCGGCGAGTCGTTCGAACCCCGGCATACCACGCACGGTTTCCGCTACGTCCGGATCGAGGGCCACCCGGACGAGCTCGCCCCCGACGACATCACGGGGATCGTCGTCCACACCGACCTCCGCCGGTCCGGAACCTTCGAGTGCAGCGATGACCGGCTCAACCGGCTGCACGAGGCGGGCGTGTGGAGCTTCCGGGGCAACGTCTGCGACCTCCCCACCGACTGCCCCACCCGGGAGCGGGCCGGCTGGACGGGCGACTGGCAGATCTTCGTCTCGACCGCCGCGTTCCTGTTCGACGTCGCCGGGCTCTCGACCAAGTGGTTGCGCGATCTCGCCGCGGACCAGGGGCAGGACGGCGTCGTCTGGCACTCGGCCCCCAATCCCCAGCGCCACCACGTCCACCCGCCCGGGTCGGCCGGCTGGGGCGACGCGGCTGTGATCGTGCCGTGGGAGATCTACCGGGCCTACGGCGACGAGCGCCTCCTGAACGAGCAATGGGGGTCGATGGTCGCCTGGGTCGAGTACGCGGCGCGCTCGGCCCGCCGGGCCCGTCACCCCGGCCGGGCGGCCGCCCGGCCGGACCCAGCTCCGCACGAGCGGTTCGTGTGGGACACCGGATTCCATTGGGGCGAGTGGCTGGAGCCGGAGATCCCCGCCGCCGGGTCCGGGCCCGACCCGGTCGGGGACTACGTCGCCCAACTCGGGCGCGCCGACCACGGAGCCGTGGCCACCGCCTATCTCAGTCACTCAGCCCGGTTGCTGGCCCGGATCGCCCGAGTGCTCGGCCGGATGGACGCGGCCAGGCGCTACGACGAGCTGGCCGACGCCGCCGCGGCGGCCTGGCGGGCGGAGTTCCTGCTCGCCGACAACCGGCTCGTGCCCGACACGCAAGCGACCTACGTGCGCGCCCTGGAGTTCGGTCTGGTGCCCGACCGGCGGCGACCGGCCGTTGCCGAGCGGCTGGCCGACCTGATCCGCAAGGCCGATACCCACGTGGGCACCGGCTTCTTGGCCACGCCCTACCTGCTCCCGGTACTCGCCGACCACGGCCACCTCGACATCGCCTACGAGCTGCTGCTCCAGGACACCGAGCCGTCGTGGCTGACCATGATCGACCGCGGGGCCACGACCATCTGGGAGCACTGGTCCGGCATCGGTGCCGACGGGCAGCCCAACGCTCCCACCGGGGTCGGCTCCCTCAACCACTACAGCAAAGGAGCGGTGATCTCGTTTCTCCATCGCTACGTCGCAGGCATCCGGCTGCTCGACGATCCGCCCGCGTACCGGCGGTTCCTGATCGCCCCGAGGCCCGGTGGCGGCCTGACCTGGGCCCGTGCCGGGCACCTGTCGCCGTACGGCCCGATTCGAGTGGAGTGGAGGACCGAAGGGTCGCGGTTCACCCTCGACCTCACCGTGCCCCCAGGCACCGCCGCCGACGTCAGCCTGCCCGACGGCCGCCGGCACACCGCCCATCCGGGCGAGACCCGGTTCCGCTGCACCATGCCAGCCGCGTACGGGCCGCCGGAGGCCTGTGCCCCGGCGCCCGTGTGAAGCGGCCGATCCCCCGCCACACCGATCCCCACGGCCCACCGCCTCCATCGACCGATCCGAAGGAGTTCTCATGAACGGTGCTCCTCGCCACCCGAGTCTCACCCGCCGTCAGTTCGTCATCGCCGGCATCGCCGCGACCGGCGGCGTCGCCGTGGCCGCCTGCTCGTCCGGCTCGAGCTCCGACGCCTACGGCGCCGGGGGCACGGCGGGCTCCAGCCGAACGCTGCGCTTCCACGAACGCACGAGCGCGCCCACCACACTCGACCCTGCGGTCGGCTTCTGGAACCCCCTGGCCTACGACGTCCTCATCTACCGCGCGCCCGACGGCACATTCCAGCCGCAGCTGGCCGAGTCGTGGCAGTACGTCGGTGCCGGGAACACGACCTTCGAGCTGGTCCTGCGGCCGGACATCACCTTCACGGACGGCACGCCGCTCACCGCCGACGCCGTGCGCGCGAACATCGACTACCGGAAGGACCCAGCGGTCGGGAGCCAGTCCGCTCAGTACGTGGCTGCGATCTCGGAGATCGAGATCGTGGACGACCTGACCATCCGCATTCATCTCTCCGAGCCGAATCCCTTGCTGCCCACCTTGTTCAGCCAGGGCATGGGGGGCCCAGGCATCCTCGTCAGCCCGGCTGCGCTCGAGGATCCGTCCGTCCTCGCCACGGGGACCCACGGGGTGAGCCGCTATCTCCTGGTCGAGGACGAGACCGTGCTCGGGGATCACTACGCCTTCGCGGCCAACCCCGACTACTGGAACCCCGATGAGGTGCACTGGGACGGCGTCGTCGTCCACTACCTGCCTGAGGAGAGCGCAGCCCTGTCCGCCCTGCAGACCGGGCAGCTGGACGCCGCCTGGGCGTCCTTCGCGATCACCGGCGCCGGGCGCGACGCGGGTCTGAGTGTGACCGGTCCCGGACGGCCGATCATCCTGGGGCTGACGCTGACCGACCGAGGCGGCGTGGTGGTGCCCGCTCTCGCGGACGTCCGGGTCCGACAGGCACTCAACTACGCGCTGGACCGGACGAAGATCACCACCGCACTCATCGGTGAGTCCGGCGCACCGGTCGATCAGCTCGCCACTCCTGACGGCGCCGGGTGGAACAGCGACGGCTTCTACCCTCACGACGTGGAGCGAGCCCGTGAGTTGCTGACGGACGCCGGCTACGCGGACGGCTTCACCATCCCCGTCCGGCTCCCCAACTCCGAGCAGCACACCCGGCTGACTCAAGCCATCGCCGACGCACTCAGCGACATCAACGTCCGGTTGGAGCTCCAGGCGGTGCCCGGCAACCAGTGGGACGCGGCGGACGCCGCGACGAACAGTGCGTTCGGTGCGACCTACCTGGGCTGGGGCATCGACGACCCGGTGCGGATGGCGGCGAGCTTCTGGCTGGCCGACGCCACCAACAACACCTTCGGCAGCACCGACGAGACCCTTCAGTCCTTGCAGGAGCAGGCGATGATCGCCGGCGAAGACGACCGCGAGGACATCGACCGTCAGATCATCGCCCGGGTGGCGGAGCTGGCGTGGTTCCTCCCCGTCCTGGTCCAGGGCGAGTCGGTTCTGTACGACGACGAGCTGGTGGAGGTTCCATGGGTCGATTTCCTGAGTGTGCCCACGGTCAGCGAGTTGCGGCCCGCCTCGTGAGAGGCGCCACGAGAGCGAGGGCGTCATGCTGCAGCTGATCGCGCGTCGGCTCTCCGTGTCTGTCCTGCTCATCCTGCTCATCTCGTTCCTCACCTTCGTCCTGCAGTCACTGGCGCCGGGCGACGTCGCGAAGACGATCCTCAACTCCGGTTCCGGCCAGTTGGGCGGCGGCTACACGGACGAGCAGTACCAGGAGCTCCGCCGCGCCCTCGGCCTCGACCAGCCACTGCTCGTGCAGTACTGGGACTGGCTCAGTCACGCCATCCGCGGCGACCTGGGGGTCTCGCCCGTCAGCGGCGTCGACGTGACCTCGGCAATCAGCAGCCGGCTTCCCGTCACCGTGTCACTCGTCGTGCTCGGCACCGTCGTCACGGCCGCGCTCGGCATCGGCCTCGGCATGATCAGTGCGGTTCGCGGCGGCCGGCTCGGCCGGGTCGTCGACGTGTTCTCGGTCATCGGGTTCGCTCTGCCCAACTTCTGGCTGGCGCTGCTGCTCGTCGCGTTGTTCGCCGTCTCCTTGGGGATGTTGCCGGCGACCGGCTACGTGCCGATCGACGTCTCGCCCGCGGAGTGGGCGCGCAGCCTGATCCTGCCGATCGCCACCCTCTCGTTGTCGGCCACCGCGAGCTTCGCGAAACAGACCAGGGACTCGATGCTCGACACGCTCTCCCGCGACTTCGTGCGCATGCTCCGTGCCAACGGTGCCTCCGAGGCCTCCATCGTCTTCCGGCACGGCCTGCGCAACGCCGCGATCCCGGTCGTGACGCTCGTCGGCCTGCTGTTCATCGGGCTGTTCAGCGGAGCGGTGTTCATCGAGAGCGTCTTCGCTCTGCCTGGCATGGGCCGGCTCGCGGTCCAGGCCACCGAGCAGCACGACCTCCCCGTCGTTCAGGGGGTGGTGGTCGTGCTGACCCTCGTCGTGGTCGTCACCAACCTGGCCGTCGATCTCGTGTACGGCTGGCTCAACCCCAAGGTGCGTGTGTCGTGACCGCAGTCGCCTCCCAGGACCTGGCCGCCCCGTCGAGCGACGAGCCGCCGGGCGGGAACAGTCGTCCGGCCGTGTCGAGGACACCGACCTGGCGTCGACTACTGCGCCGGCCGCTCGCCGTCATCTCCCTGGCATACCTCGTCCTCCTGGTGCTCGCTGCCGTGTTCGCCGACGTCGTGGCACCGTACGACCCGGCCGACCTGGACCTGGATCACGTCCTCAGCGGGCCGTCCGCAGGCCACCTCCTGGGCACCGACCCGCTCGGCCGGGACGTCCTCAGTCGGCTGATCCACGGCGGCCAGGTGAGCCTGGTGAACGGGGGTGTCGCCGCGCTGACCTTCGTGATGGTCGGCGTCGCCACCGGGCTCGTGGCGGGATTCTTCGGCGGATGGACCGATCGCGTCTTCACCTGGGCCGTCGACGTCGTGATCGCGATCCCGGGACTGATCGTGCTCCTGGTCGTGCTCACGGTGTTCGGCGGGAACATGACGGTGGCGATGGCCGCGCTCGGCATCCTGTCGGCACCAGGATTCGCGCGAGTCGTGCGTGGCGTGACGCTCGGCGTGCGACAGGAGTTGTACATCTCTGCTGCCAAGGTCAGCGGCCTTCCGACCCGGCACATCCTTCTACGCCATGTGCTCCCTCGCGTGACGGGACCGATCCTCGTACAGGCGTCGCTGTTCTTCGGCGCCGCCCTCCTCGTGGACGCCGGGCTCGCCTACCTCGGTTTCGGTGTGCAGCCACCCACCCCCACCTGGGGCGGCATGATCATCGAAGCCGCCAGCGTGATCAGTCAGCAGCCCTGGCTGCTGGTGCCGCCGGGCATCACCCTGGCGCTGGCGACGCTGTCGTTCGCCCTCCTGGGTGACGCCATCCGGGACACGTCCGCCGAGCGGACCGGCCGTCAGTCCGGGAACGCCCGGCGTCGATCGGCGGCGCGGCGCGCGGAGCTCCCGCGTCCGGCCGGCGCCCCGGATCCGGCCGCGCTGCTGTCCGTGCGCGGGCTGACAGTCTCCCTGCCCACGTCCGGCGGCACGGCCGACGTCGTGGCCGATGTCGACCTCGACGTCCGGCCCGGTGAGACCGTCGGTCTGGTCGGCGAGTCGGGCTGCGGCAAGTCGATCACCGCGAGTGCGCTGCTCGGTCTGCTTCCCGCCGGCGGCGAGATCAGGACCGGACGGGTCCAGCTCGGCGATGTCGACCTCACCACGGCCGGCAAGAGCTTGCTCCGCTCGGTGCGCGGCTCCCGCATCGCGCTGATCTCGCAGGAACCGGTGGCCAGTCTCGATCCGGTCTTCACCGCGGGTCAGCAGGTGGACGAGCTGGTGCGGCGCCACCACGGTGGCAGTCGTCAGGCGGTTCGGGCCCGCACCCTGGAACTGCTCACGAGCGTGCGCTTGCGCGATCCGGAGAGCGTCGCGCGCCGGTATCCCCACGAGCTGTCCGGCGGCATGGCGCAGCGGGTGGCGATCGCGATGGCCCTGGCCGGCGAGCCGGATCTCCTCGTCGCCGACGAGCCGACGACAGCGCTCGACGTCACCGTCCAGGCGGAGATCCTCCGGCTGCTCCAGAGCATCCAGGCCGAACGCGGCATGGCGGTCCTCCTGATCACCCACGACTGGGGCGTAGTAGCGCAGGTGTGCCAGCGGGCCTACGTCATGTACGCGGGGCATGTCGTCGAGTCCGCACCGGTCGCGGCCATGATCGATCAGCCGCTGCATCCGTACTCCGCGGGTCTGCTGGCGTCGATGCCCGGCCGTGGCCGTCCGGGCCACCACCTGGCCTCGATCCCCGGGACCGTGCCGGCCCCCGCGGATTGGCCCGCCGGCTGCCACTTCGCCCCGCGATGCGCTCTGGCCACCGAGGACTGCGCGGCTCCGGTGCCGCTCTCGGAGCCGGCGCCCGGCCGGCTCTCTCGATGTGTCCACCACGACCGCCTGATCGAGGGGGCGACAGCATGACGGCGAGCGGCCTCCTGGAGATCCAGGACCTGCGGGTCGAGTTCGCCGGACGGCGACGTCACGACGCCGGCGTGCTGGCCGCCGACGGCGTGAGCCTGCGGATCGACGACGCGGAGACTCTCGGACTGGTCGGCGAGTCCGGATCCGGCAAGTCGACGATCGGGAACGCGGTGCTCGGGCTGGTGAAGCCGGCCGCTGGACGCATTCTCTTCCGTGGCCAGGACGTCACCCACGCGACGACGCGGGAGCGCCGCCGACTGGGCCAGCACATCCAGGTCGTCTTCCAGGATCCGTACAGCTCACTCAATCCGTCCCGCACCATCGGCCAGACGTTGGGTGAGCAGCTGCGGCTGGTCCGCGGCCTCGACCGGCGAACCACCAGGATCCACGTCGAGAACGTCCTTCGACAGGTGGGGATGCCGGCGGACACGATGAGCCGCTATCCGGCCGAGTTCTCGGGCGGGCAGCGGCAACGCATCGCCATCGCTCGCGCGCTCGTGATGGAACCGGACCTGGTGATCTGCGACGAGCCGACCAGCGCGCTGGATCTCTCGGTCCAGGCGCAGATCCTCAACCTCCTGCTGGACCTCCAGGCCCGGCTCGGTCTGGGCTACCTGTTCATCTCCCACGACATCGACGTCGTCCGGCACATGTCCCACCGGGTCGCCGTCCTGCTCCACGGGCGTGTCGTCGAGCAGGGCCCGGCCGAGGGCGTGACCCGTCACCCGGACCACGAATACACCCGCACGCTGGTCGCCGCCGTCCCCTCGGTGGACGTCGCGGCCGAAGCACCGCCGAACGGGCGGGCACCCCACCGCAACGAGCAAGGAGAAGCATGATCACCCACTGGGAACGAGGGCGAGAGATCCCGCTCGCCGACGACGCGGATGTCGTCGTCTGCGGCGGCGGACCGGCCGGCTTCGCCGCTGCCGTCGCCGCCGCTCGCGCTGGCGCCCGAACCGTCCTGCTCGAGGCGCACGGTTGCCTGGGCGGAGTGTGGACGGCCGGCGCGCTGAGCTGGATCCTCGAGGCCGACAAGCCGGGTATCCTCGCCGAGCTGACCGATCTGCTCGATCGCCGCGGCGCCCGGGCGGGAAACGCCGACACCAGCTTCGGTTACGACGTCGAGATCATGAAACTCACCCTGGACGAGCTCGTCGCGGCCGCCGGTGTGCGCGTACAGCTCCACACCCGGGTCTCGGCCGCGTCCACCGACACGGACAACCGGCTGTCGACTGTGGTGACCGAATCGAAGTCCGGCCGGCAGGGCTGGAACGGACGGGTGTTCATCGACGCCACGGGCGACGGCGACCTCGCGGCACAGGCCGGGTGCAGGTTCGACTACGGGCATCCGGACACCGGAGAGGCCCAGCCGATGAGTCTGATGGCACTGCTCAGCGGCATCAATCTGGCCGAGGTCGACTCGTTCGTGGCCGGCGGCGCCGAGCTGGCCGGATCCGCCCCGATGCCGCAGTCACGGCGGTACCTCGCCGCCAAGGACCGGTTGCGTGACGAGTTCGCCAGAGCGGGCATCGAGCCGAGCTACGCGGCCCCCACCCTCTGGTGCATCCACGAGGACCTGTTCGCACTGATGTCGAACCACGAGTACGGCGTCGCCGCCACGGACGCGGAGCAGATCACCGATGCCACCGTCCGGGCCCGGGCCGAACTGCACCGCCAGGTGAGCGCCCTGCGTTCGCTCGGCGGCGCGTGGTCCGGCCTGCGCCTGGTCTCCACCGGCGCCCAGATCGGGGTCCGCGAGGGACGCCGCGTGCACGGCCGGTACCGCGTCACGGTCGACGACCTGCGGACGGGCACCCGGCATCACGACGCCGTGTGCCGGGTCAGCTCGGGAGCGGACGTCCATGCGCTCTCCGCCGCCGAAGGCGGCTACCTGAGCCGCGCCACGAGCGTGCTGCAGAGCAGCACCGTCGCCACCAGCCGCGTCGCCCCGGTACAGACCTATGACATCCCATTGCGTGCCCTCATCGCTCGCGACGTCGACGGCCTCCTGCTCGCCGGCCGATGCATCAGTGGCGACTTCCTCGCGCACGCCAGTTACCGGGTCACCGGGAACGCGGTGGCGATGGGCCAGGCCGCGGGTGTGGTCGGCGCGTTGGCCGCACGAGCCGGCGTCGCACCGCACGACGTTCCGTGGGACGACGTCCGGGCCGGTCTCGACGCGGCCGGTCTGGCGGCCGCTCACACCACGTCGACGGAACGGAGCAGATCGAGCGCGATGGCGCGCGCCGCCGGGCCGTCGTCGGCCCAGTGAGCGTTGCCGCTCGTTCTCGTCCAGGTCTGGAAGAGTCCGCTGACCTTGCCGAAGGAGTTGTCGAGAACGACGTGCGGGATGCCGGCGAGTACAGCGAAGACGTGACCGTGCAGCTTGTTCGTCACCAGCACACGACCCGAGCTCTCCAGGCGCAGCCCTCGGTCGACGCTGCCGTGACACAGTGGCGCGAAGGTCGCGGCGTAGGCCCGCCAGAGGGGCGCGTGGGTCGACGGCCACCGTCCCATCCACCGACCCAGGACGAGGTGCGCGCGACGGGCCGCTCGCCGGTCCCCTCGCCACCGCGGTTCGACGCCGGTGCGACTGGCCCACTCGATCGTCCGAGTGGTGATGCCGTCCGGCGGCGGCCCGTGATCGACGTATTCCGGATCTTCGGGCCGCCAGGTGTTCCACAGGACATCCACGTCCGGTGGCTGCGGTCGAGCCAGCGGACCGAGGCCGAACGCCATGTCCGGCACCAGCCGTATGTCGGCATCGAGCTGCTCGCGTGCCCGGGTCTCGCTGAGCTGATCACGCACCATCAGGACGAAGTTGTTGTGCTCGGTCACCAGCCGCCGAAGTCGGTCGATGTTCGGCTGGTGCCTGAAGTAGGCCGCGATCGGCAACTGGATCAGCCGAACACCGCGCAGCTCCGCGAGCAGACGCTCTCTGGTCTCGGGCGTACCGAAGGTGTAGAGGTCACCGAAGTCACCGCCTCCGGTGATCAGCACGGGGCCGTGCGGAACGGCGCGACGCAGCGCGGGGAGCGACAGCGTGTTGTACGCACACTGGTAGGCGACTCTGACGCCGAGCCGCCGCAGTGACGCCAGCGTCCCGAGCCAGATGGCCATGTCCCCAGGGTTGCCGACCCACCGGGGCCAGCCGTTGGCCCATCCGTGGAAGTTGACCAACGCCACCTCCGTGGCGCCGTCCAGGGCCACTTTCAAGGCGTCGTCGATACGGTGCCCGAGATCCGCGATCAACTCGGCGTCGGGGTTGCCGGTCCGCTCGCGGCCGGCCGTGGCATCGGACATGTCGATTCTCCTGTCAGCCATGGTCGTGTTCGAGCTACTCCGGCCGGGTGCCACACGGAGACGCGGTGCGCGAGCGGTGCACCCTCACCGTCGACTCCCGCTCTGCTGCGACACGGTCCGGCGAGTGCTTGCCGCCTCGATCACGTCGATCGCCGCCGCGACTCCGCTCTCTCCCCTGACCTGCTGGGCCAACCGTGCCCCGCGGTGTGGGAGTTGCGGGTCGGAGGTCGCCGTCTCGATCGCGACGGCCAGCGACTCCGCGGTGAGCCGACGTTGCGGGACCGGCTCCGGCGCCACCCCGAGTGCCTGCATCCGGCGGGCGCTGAACCACTGATCCGGCAGGAGCGGGCACACCACCTGCGGACGACCGGAGGCCATGGCCGCGCCCGTGGTCCCGAGGCCGCCGTGGTGCACGACGGCCGCCACCCGCTCGAACAGCCAGTCGAACGGCACGTTGTCAGCGAACGCGATGTCGTCGCCGACGTCGCCCGCAGTCAGGCCGCTCCACCCGCCGACCACCACGGCCCGGACGCCGGTCAGCCGGACGGCGCCGCGCACGATGCGCCCGAGCCGGGCCGGATCGGAACTCACCGTGCTGGCGAAGCCCAGGTAGATGGGTGGCGGGCCATCGGCCAGGAACGCGGCCAGCGCCGGATCCGGAGCCCAGCCGTCCGGTGCCGGGAGCGTCCAGAAGCCGGTCGTGTGCACCCACGCCGGATAGTCGGTTCCGCTGGGCAGTAGCCGCGGGCTGAACGGGTGCAGGATCGGCGTCGGTGTGCCATCGGGCTGGCGATAGCGCGCGCCGGGGCGACGCGCCAGGCCGAGACTGCGCCGCCGCCACGCCGACGAGCTGCCGCTGAACGCCCACCAGATCGCCTGGCTCGCTCCATAGGTGGCCCGGTTCCACCGCGCTGGCCAGGGCCAGGGAAATGATGGGTCGGGGAACGCGCCGGTAGGCACCCAGTAAGGCTGCGGGCACATCAGGACCGACGGAGCGTCGAGGTACTCGGCGACGTCGTGACCTGCGCCGGCGACGTGGTGGATCACGAGGTCGACGTCGTCGCCACCGGACCGCCTGAGTTCGCGCGCCATCGTCGCCAGGTCCTCCTGGACGAGGCCCACGAGACGGCGGGTCTTCGGGATGGTGGTCAGCAGCCTCCGCGTTCCGCCGGGTCCGCGGAAGGCCGTCTCCAGGCCTTTCACGACCTGGATGTCATCGGCCAGGACGTTCGGCCCGTCGTGGAGCCGAACGACCCGGTCACAGAACGGCTCGGCCAACCAGGCCGACTGCGCGGGGGCCGCCATGGTCACGGTGTGCCCGGCGGCGCCGAGACCTCTGGCCAGCGCTGCGAACGGCTGGACGTCGCCGCGACTGCCATGGGTGATGAGCAAGAGTTTCACGGCACTCCCCACATACGGATGTCCGCGGTAGCGGCTGGCTCTCACTCGATCTTGCGACGGGCCCCCGATTGTCACCAATCAAGTCAACGACGTCTCGCATCCCGAATGCGCACGCTCGCACGGAATACGGCCTAGAATTTCTCACCCGTAGAATCGACGCTTCGTACCGCGAAACTCAACTGACCAGATCAATAGTCCGCGTGCGCGCCAATGTTTCAGATGGACGCTCGCCGAACCGCGCCCGGTACAGCGCGGAGAAGTGACCGTAATGATGGAAACCCCAGCGGCCCACCAGTTGTTCGAGCGTCACGTCCGAGGCATCGCTGTCGAGCAGCGCCGCGTGGACGCGGTCCAGCCGGGTGTTGCGCAGATACACCATCGGCGACTCGCCGAGGTGCCGCTTGAACCGCAGCTGCAGGGCCCGCTCGCTGATGGAGGCGAACCGGGCGAGGCTGCCCGTGGTGTGCTCCCACTCGGGGTGCTCAGCGACGATCTCCAGCACCTTGGCGACATAGGACGGACACCCGCGCGATGCTCGGGGACGGCCGTCGTTCGCCCCCGCGCCGGCTTCGGTCTCGCACCGATCGACCACAGCCGATCGGTGATCGTGCGGTTGCCAGCGCAACAACATCGCCAGGAGCATCCGCTCGAACTGTTGGGCGGCCAACGGGTCGGTGAGATACGAGTCGGGGCGCTCGAGCTCGGCGACGAACAGGCACCACAGCCGATACCAGCTCAGCCCGGGACCAGCGTGAAGGTCCATGGCCGGCGCGAACCGAACCGGCCGAGCCAACGGGCCGCGAGCCGGTGCGCGCAGCGTGTCGTCGACGGCAGCCTGGGTCACCCCCAGGACGGTGAGGGTGCTGTGGTCACCGGTCCGCAGATCGATCCGATCGCCGATGCCGATCAGCAGCGCCCGGCCGGGCACGAGGTTCCAGTGGCCGGCACCGGTCCGGACACTCGCCGCGCCCTCGGCAGGGGTCACGATGGCGTAGCCGTCTCCCGTTGCCTCCGCGACCAGCCGGACGGACTCCTCCGTCCGCAGGCGTACGAAAGCGAGACCGCCACTGCGGTCCCAGCGGAACGTCGGCTGGGCCGCGGTGCTGCCATCGTATTCGCGGACACCCCAATGCAGGACGTGCCGGAAGAGATCCGTCACCCCCTCGCACGAACGCGGGCGCATCGGTTCACGTTGGGCGCTGTCCGAACTCGTCACCGCGATGCTCCCGGCGACGGGCCGCCAGCCCGGGCGCCGAACACTAGTTGATGCTGTGTATTCACGATCTGCCGCCCCTGCACAGTCCGACCGCTCCACGGAATTCTGCCCTCCGTAACCACCGAGGACTATCAACAGAACGAATCGTGACATCGCCGCGACGAATTCTGACGGTGGCTTATTCTGCCGACGTTGAATCGTCGCCTGACACGGGTTGCTCACATGTCGACGCGTTGAGTGCGCACGGCCGGCCGGTTGCCTCTGCCCGGGCGACCCGGGTGCCGGAACGATCCAGGGAGGGTCACGATCGGGAACGGGGCCGATCGTTCGCCGCCGCACGCTGCCGCGACATGATCACCTCCACCCGGGGATCCTGTACCGAACCAGGTCTGCGGTTCACCTGATGCGCGGGTGGTCCTCGTGATGGCCCACCCCGAACGGAGCCGGTCGCCCCGCCCGCCGAGCTCGCCGGCCCATCACTCCTCACCATGGCGAACGCGACCGTTTCCAGGCGTTTCCGCGCTATACAGCCGAATGTCCTGAATGTTTCCGGCGTCACGGGAAGATCTGCAGTTCGGTCTCGATCCCGCAAAGAGCGCAGGACATTCGCTCACCCCAGAGGTCCAGACCATTGACGGCTAGTCTGACCCGGTGGTAGACCAACCGGCCAATAGGTCTACTGGCGCGACTCTGCGTCTCGAATGCGAGGTACCCCATGGCGACATCCGTTCCCCGCGCCCGAGCGCACCGGACGCACCACCGCGACCGGGCACCCGGTGCCCACCGCCCACGCCGCGGGAGAGTCAGCCGGTTCACCGCCGGCGTGGCAGCGGCCGCGCTGGGCGTGTCGGGGCTGGCCGCCGCCGGGCTGCCTGCGAACGCCGCGACCGACGACGCCGAGCCGACGTCGTTGACGATCGCCGTGGCGCAGGAGGTCGACTCGCTGAGCCCGTTCATCGCGGTGCGGCTGCTCACTACGAACATCGGCCGCTGGATGTACGACTTCCTCACCAACTATGACCCGGAGACCGGCGAGACGGTCCCGGCGCTCGCCGAGGACTGGGACACCTCCGAGGACGGCCTCACCTGGACCTACTACATCCGTGAGGACGCGACCTGGACCGACGGCGAGCCGGTCACCGCCGAGGACGTCGCGTGGACGTTCAACACGATGATGACGGACCCGGCCGCCGCCGAGGCGAACGGCAACTTCGTCGAGAACTTCGCGTCCGTCACCGCGACCGACGAGCAGACCGTCGAGATCGTGCTCAACGAGCCGCAGGTCACCATGCTCGCGCTGGACGTGCCGATCCTCCCGGAGCACATCTGGTCGCAGGTCGACGACTTCGGCGCGTTCAACAACGACACCGAGTTCCCGATCGTCGGCAGCGGGCCGTTCATCCTCACCGAGTACGAGCCGAACGTGTCGATCACGCTCGAGGCGAACCCGGACTACTGGCGCGGCGAGCCGAAGTTCGACCAGTTGATCCTGCGCTACATCGACGACCCCGACGCGCAGGTCGAGGCGTTGCGCAGCGGCGAGGTCGACTTCGTGTTCAACCTGACGCCGGCGCAGTACGAGACGCTGCAGAGCGAGGAGAACATCGCCGTCAACGCCGCGCAGGGCAAGCGGTTCCAGGCCATCACGCTGAACCCGGGCGCGCGGCTCCAGGACGGCACCCCGTTCGGCGACGGCCACCCGGCACTGCAGGACCCCGCCGTCCGCGAGGCGCTCGTGCACACCATCGACCGCGACGCCATCTACGAGGTCGCGTACGGCGGCCTGGGCGAGGCGAACGGCGGCTACATCCCGTCCCGCTACGACACCTACCACTGGGAGCCGGAGGGCGACGAGGCGACGGCCTTCGACATCGACGCCGCGAACCAGCTGCTCGACGAGGCCGGCTACGCACCGGGTGGCGACGGCATCCGGGTCGGCCCGGACGGGCGGCCGCTGTCGTTCCGGTTCAACGTGCACGGCGACAACCCGCAGTACGTCCAGGCCGCCGAGATGATGGCCGAGTGGGCCCGCGAGGCCGGCATGGAGCTGCTGGTCGAACCGGTGTCCGAGGTCGGCTCGCTGCTCGACGAGGGCACCTACGACATCCTGACGACCGGCTGGAACGTCAACCCGGACCCGAACTACGTCCTGTCGATCAACCTGTGCTCCGGGCTCCCGACGGAGCTCGGCGGGCCCTACCTGTCCGACGCGTACTACTGCAACGACGCCTACGACCAGCTCTACGCCGAGCAGCTGTCCGAGCTGGACGTCAATGCCCGCGCGGAGATCGTCAAGGAGATGCAGCAGACGCTCTACGACGACAACATCTTCGTGGTGTGGGGCTACGCCGACCAGCTCGAGGCCTACCGCAGCGACGTCATCGCCTCGATGACCCCGCAGCCGGACCCGGGCGGCAACTACTACGGCCAGGACGGCTACTGGAGCTGGTGGTCCGCGGTCCCCGTCGGTGAAGATGACGACGCCGCGGGCGGCTCGGGCTCCGGCGGCGACAGCAGCGAGGACGGCGGCTCGAACACCGGGCTGATCGTCGGCATCGTCGCCGCGGCCGTGGTGGTCCTCGGCCTGATCGTCCTGCTGCTCCGGCGTCGCGGCTCGGCCGCCGACGAGCGCGAGTAGACCGCCTCGCCGAAGCCGGCCCGGCGAGGGCAGGCGTTGAGAGGACAGAATTGGCTGATTCGGCACTGCCGACCGCACCGGTCCCGCAGCTCGCGCAGAGCGTGCGGGACCGGTCCGGTGTCCGGCGCAAACTCAGGTACTACGGCGAGAAGCTCGGTGGCTCGCTCGTCTCGCTCTTCGCCGTCATCCTGACCAGCTTCTTCCTGTTCCGCATCATCCCGGGCGACCCGGTGCGGACGATGACGCACGGCCGCCCGGTCAGCATCGAGCAGCAGGAGCAGCTGCGCCGCGACTTCGGCCTGGACAAGTCGGTGGCCGAGCAGTTCTGGTCCTACCTGACGGGCGTGCTGCGGCTGGACTTCGGCGACTCGTTCCAGTTCAACCGGCCGGTCACCGACCTCATCGCCGACCGGTTCTGGCCGACGGTGCTGCTGGTCGGCACCAGCGTGGTGATCTCGGCGGCGCTCGGGCTGTGGCTCGGCGTCCGCGGCGCCTGGAACCACGGCAGTCTCAGCGACCGCGTCAACACCGGCATCGCGCTGACGCTGTGGTCGGTGCCGAGCTTCTGGCTGGGCCTGATCCTCATCGTGGTCTTCGCCTCCGGAGCCGGCTGGTTCCCGACCAGCGGCATGGAGAGCACCGGCGTCGAGGGCTGGGAGCGCATCCCCGACATCGCCCACCACATGGTGCTGCCGCTGGTCACGCTGGTCGCCGTCGTGTACGCGCAATACCTGATGATCATGCGGTCGTCACTGCTGGACGAGATGGGCAGCGACTACATCGTGACGGCGCGGGCGAAGGGCCTGCGCGACCTCATCGTGCGCCGTCGCCACGCCGTCCCGAACGCATTGCTGCCGACGGTCACGCTGATCTTCGTCAACCTCGGCTTCGTCGTGTTCGGCGCCGTGCTGGTCGAGACGATCTTCAGCTGGCCGGGCCTGGGCCAGCTGTTCTACTCCGGCCTGAGCGTGCCGGACCTGCCGCTGGTGCAGGGCCTGTTCATCCTGTTCTCCGCGGCGGTGATCCTCATGAACCTGCTGGCCGACCTGCTCTACCCCATCCTCGACCCACGGGTGCGGCCGTGAACGGCCTGGCGTGGGCGCGGCGACGGCGGACGGTCGCGCGCTTCTGGTCGCAGTTCCGGCAGAACAAGGCCGGCGTGTTCGGGCTGGTCGTGCTGGCCTTGTTCGTGCTGACGGCGCTCCTGGCGCCGGTTCTCACGCCCGACAACGCGCTCAGCGTCACCCGTCCGCCGGGTTCGCCGCTGGAAGGGCCGAGCGCGGACTTCCCGCTGGGCACCGACCGGTCCGGCCGCTCGATGATCGACCTGATCATCTGGGGGTCGCGGGTCTCGCTGACGGTCGGGTTCTGGGCGACGTTCATCTCGATCACGGCCGGCACGCTGTTCGGGATCCTGGCCGGGCACTTCGGCGGCTGGGGATCCAGCCTGCTGATGCGCGTGACCGACTGGTTCCTCGTCATGCCGTCGCTGGTGCTGGGCGTGGCGCTGGCCGCCGTCATGGGCCGCAGTCTGACGACGATCATCATCGCGATCGGCGTGACGACCTGGCCGACGACGGCCCGTCTCGTACGTGCTCAGACGCTCGCCGTCGAAGCGCGTCCGTACATCGAACGGGCCAAGGCGCTGGGCGGCGGGCACCTGCACGTCATGAGCAACCACGTGCTGCCGAACGTCATGCCGATCGTGCTGGCGCAGACGACGCTGATGGTGGGAACGGCGATCCTGACGGAGTCGACGTTCGCGTTCCTGGGCCTGGGCGACCCGACGACCGCCTCCTGGGGCGCGACGATCCAGGCGGCCCGCGACGTGGGCGCCGTCAGCTCCCGCATGTGGTGGTACATCCTGCCGCCGGGCATCGCGATCGTGCTGGTCGTGCTCGCGTTCACGCTGGTCGGCCGAGCCATCGAGGGCGTCCTGAACCCGAAGCTGAGGGAGCGCCGCTGATGGGCCTGCTCGAGGTCTCCGACCTGACCGTCACCTACCGGACCGCCGGCGGCGAGGTGCCGGCCGTCCGCGGCGTGTCCTTCGCCCTGGAGGCCGGCCAGAAGCTGGGGCTGGCCGGCGAGTCCGGCTGCGGCAAGTCGACGATGGCGCTGGCGCTGCTGCGGCTGCTGCCGAAGACGGCCGGGTACACCGGTGAGATCCGGTTCGACGGTGAGGACATCCTGACGATGTCGTGGGGACGGCTGCGGGCGGTCCGCTGGGCCGGCGCGTCGATCGTCTTCCAGGGCGCCATGCACTCGCTGAACGCCGTCCAGCGCATCGGCGCGCAGATCGCCGAGCCCATCCGGCTGCACTCGAAGGCGACCGAGGCCGAGATCCGGCGGAAGACCGGCGAGCTGCTCGAGCACGTCGGCCTGCCTGCCCGGCGCGCCGACGCGTACCCGCACGAGCTGTCCGGTGGGCAGCGCCAGCGTGTGATGATCGCGATGGCGCTGGCCTGCGACCCGCAACTGATCGTCGCCGACGAGCCGACGACGGCGCTGGACGTGATGATCCAGGCGCAGATCCTGACGCTGATCGAGTCGCTGGTCGCCGAGCAGGGCATCAGCCTGCTGATGATCAGCCACGACCTGTCCGTCCTCGCCGACACCTGTGACCGGCTGGCCGTCATGTACGCCGGGCGGATCGTCGAGGAGGGCCCGGCCGCGGCGGTGTTCGGCGCGGCCCGGCACCCGTACGGCGCGGCGCTGGCGGCGGCGTTCCCGCGCATCGGCGACCCGGCGTCGCGGCGGCGGCCGCAAGGACTGGCCGGCGATCCACCCGACCCGGCCGACCTTCCGTCCGGCTGCGCGTTCCACCCGCGCTGCGCCGTGCGGCTGGACCACTGCGCCGCCGTCGACCCGTCGCTGTGGCCGGTCGCCGGTGAGGACCGGCAGGCTGCCTGCGTCCGCGTCCTGCCCGACGAAGGGCTGTCCCTGGTGGCGAAGGAGTCCGCGTGAGCGAAGCGATCCTGTCCGCTGAGGATGTCCGCGTCGAGTTCGAGGCCCGCCGCGGCGGCGGCCGCGCTCGCGCCGTCGACGGCGTCAACCTCGACATCGCGCCGGGCGAGATCGTCGCGCTGGTCGGTGAGTCCGGCTGCGGCAAGACGACGCTGGCCCGGACGCTGCTCGGGCTGGAGCGGCCGACGTCGGGCCGTGTACTGCACCGCGGCACTCCCCTGGAGTACTCGTCGCGGGCGCTCAAGCGGTTCCGCCGCGACGTCCAGCTCGTCCTGCAGGACCCGAGCGGCTCGCTCAACCCGCGGCACACCGTCTACGACGCCGTCGCCGAGGGACTGCGCATCCACGGCGACGTCCCGAACGAGCGGGAGCGGGTCGCCGACGCGCTGTCGCGGGCCGGGCTGCGGCCGCCGGAGCGGTTCTTCCTGCGCTTCCCGCACGAGCTGTCCGGCGGGCAGCGGCAGCGGGTCGTCATCGCCGGCGCGCTGGTGCTGGAGCCGAACGTGATCGTCGCCGACGAGCCGGTCGCGTCGCTGGACGCGTCGGTGCGCGGCGAGATCCTGGCGCTGCTGCTACGGCTGCGCGACGAGCTGGGGCTGGCGGCGCTCGTGGTGACGCACGACCTCGGGCTGGCGTGGAACATCGCCGACCGGGTCGCCGTCATGTACCTCGGCCGGATCGTCGAGACCGGGCCGGTGGAGAAGATCCTCACCGCGCCGGAGCACCCGTACACCCAGGCGCTGCTGTCGGTGCTGCCGGACGCGCCCGGCTCCCCCGTCGTCCTGCAGGGCGAGCCGCCGGATCCGACGCGCATCCCGTCCGGCTGCCGGTTCCACCTACGCTGCCCGGTGCTGGCCTCCGGTGCGGCGGCCGCTGCCGGGGTCGACGGCGCGTGCCGCGGCTCCGATCCAGGCGTGCTGACCGGCGGGACGGTCACCCAGGTGGCCTGTCACTACGCGGCTCAGGTGACGGTGCGCTGACCGTCACCGGCCCGGCTGCGGCAGGCCGGCCCTGATCTGCGCGAACCCGTCGGCGATCAGCTCGTGCAGGGAGCGCTCGGGCGGGCCGGACGCCCAGAGGTCGACCGACGTCTTGAAGGCCAGCCCGGCGGCTCCGGCGATCAGGTGCGGGTAGAGGTCGCGACCGGTGTCGGTGCCGGTGCGGACCGCGATGGCCTCGGCGAACCGGCGGCGCATGGTGTCCAGCGCGGCGAGCTGGTTCGCGATGACCGTGGGGTGCGCCAGCACCATCTCGATCTGTGCCATCATGCGCGCGTGCGCCTCACGGCTGTCGTCGAGCGAGCCCTGGAACACCGCCAGCAGGCTGTCCCAGATCGGCTCGTCGGCCGGCCGCCGCTCGATCTCGTCGGTGAGTCGCTCGGCCCAGTCGATGATGGAGGCCACGATGGCCTCCTCGCGGCTGGAGAAGTAGTTGTGGAACGTCCGGGGCGACACGTCGGCGGCAGCGGCGATCGCCTCGACGGTGACGTGCTCGACCCCCTGCTCCACGGCGAGCCGGTTGGCGGCGGCGGCGAGGGCGGCGCGAGTGGCCGCCTTCTTGCGCTCGCGCAGGCCCACTTCTGCTGTCATGTCAACGACTTTATCGAAAAATTGCAGACTCCGCAAAACTGCTGACTAAGAAAACTTGCGCTCCCCCAGCCACCCGGCGGCCGGAAATGATCACGTTCAGCATGCGTCCTCCCGCTCCACCAGGCATGCATTCCTGGTGATCCGTGAAGAGTCCTGTGTCCGCAGCGACGTGGCCCCGGCCGCGCCGGACGCCCGGACGGCTGCCGGACGCCCGGACGGCTGCCGGACGCCCTGACGGCTGCCGGACGCCCTGACGGCTGCCGGACGCCGGTGAGCCGCCCGCCTGCGGGCCGGACAGACGGACGGGCGGCCGGGACCTCTCCGTCCGGCCGCCCGTCCTCTTCTCACCGGGGGGTCTAACGCTGCGCCGGCTCCAGTTCCGGCTCCGGCTCCTCCCGTAGCTGGCGGGCCAACTTCTCGCCCTCGACGTCGACGTTCGGCAGCAGGCGGTCCAGCCAGCGCGGCAGGAACCAGGCTCGGCTGCCCAGCAGCGTCATGACCGCCGGGACGATCGTCATGCGGACGACGAACGCGTCGAACGCGACCGCCGCGGCCAGCGCGAGGCCGACCTGCATGATGACGTCCTCGCCGCCGAAGATGAACGCGGCGAACACGCTGATCATGATCAGTGCGGCGGCACTGACGACCCGGGCGCCGTGCTGGAAGCCGATGACCACCGAATCCTTCGGCGACGCCCCGTGGACGTGCTCTTCGCGCATGCGAGTCACCAGGAAGACCTGGTAGTCCATGGCGAGGCCGAACACGACGCCGATCAGGAAGATCGGCAGCATGCTGATGATCGGCCCGGTCTGCTCGATGCCCAGCAGGCCGTTGAACCAGCCCCACTGGAACACCGCGACGATGGCACCGAACGTCGCGCCCATCGTGAGCAGGAAGCCCAGCGCGGCCTTCAGCGGCACCAGCAGCGACCGGAACACCAGCATCAGCAGCACGAACGACAGCCCGACCACGAGCACCAGGTACGGCAGCAGCGCTTCGGTCATGCGCTCGGAGAAGTCGATGTTGATGGCCGTGCTACCGGTGACGGACACGCTCGCCCCGGCGTCGTCGCCGACCGCGCCGATCTGGTCACGGATCTCGCCGACGAGGTCCTCGGTCTCGGCGCTGCCCGGGCCGAACTCGGGCACCACGTTGATGATCGCGGTGTCGCCGGCCTCGTTGGGCATGGGCGGCGTGACGTTGGCGACCCCCTCCAGCCCCTGCAGCGAGGCGGCGACGGCGTCGGCGGCGGCCTGCGGGTCGGGGCTGCCGGCGCCGTCGACGACCACCGTGAGCGGGCCGTTGAAGCCGGCGCCGAAGCCCTCGACGGTGAGGTCGTAGGCCTTGCGCTGCGTGCTGTCGGGCGGCGAACTGCCTTCGTCGGGCAGGCCGAGCCGCAGGTCGAGCAACGGCGCGGCGAGCGCCAGCATGCCGACGACGGCGACGGTGAGCACGGCGACGGGCCGCCGTGTCACCAGGTTCACCCAGCGCCGGCCCAGGGTCGGCTTGCTCTCGTCGTCAGTGGCCCGCTCGCGGATGCGGCGCAGGCCGGGGATCCGTCCGCCCAGCACCCGGTGCTTGGCGAAGCCGAGCAGCGCCGGCAGCAGGCTGAGCGCGATGACGACGGCGACGCCCACGGTGAGCGCCGCGGCCAGGCCCATCTCCGTCAGCATCGGGATGTTGACGACGAACAGGCCGGCCAGGGCGATCATGACCGTCAGCCCGGCGAACACGACCGCGGAACCGGCGGTGCCGACGGCGCGACCGGCGGCCTCCTCGCCGTCGCGGCCGATGGCCAGTTCGTGCCGGTACCGCGACACGATGAACAGCGCGTAGTCGATGCCGACGGCGAGGCCGAGCATCAGCGCGAGCGTCGGCGTGCTGGATCCGATGTCCATGAAGCCGCTGGCCGCGGTGATGGCGGAGATGCCGATGACGATGCCGAGGATGGCGGTGAGCAGCGGCAGACCGGCGGCGATCAGTGAGCCGAACGTGAGGACCAGCACCACGGCGGCGACGCCGATGCCGATGATCTCGGTGCCGGCCGGCTCCTCGTTGCTCATGGCGGCCTCACCGCCCAGCTCGACCGTCAGGCCGGCGTCGCGGCCCACGTCGGCGGCCTCGGTGAGCGCCTCGCGCGCCTCATCAGTGAGGTCGAAGAAGGGAACGGCGTAGGTGACCTGAGAGAACGCGATGGTGGCGTCCTCGGACACGGTGCCGGACTCGAACGGGTCGGGCACCTGGGCGACCTGCGGCGCCGTCGCGAGGTCGGCCAGGACCTCCTCGACCGCGGCCTGGTTGGCGGGGTCGGTCAGCGCCTGACCCTCGGGGGCGGCGAACACCACGCGCGCCGTGGCGCCGTCGGTGTTGCCGCCGGGGAACCGGTCCTCGAGGAGGTCGAACGCCTCCTGGGACTCGGTGCCGGGGATGGAGAACGTGTCGGACGTGGGCCCGGACAGCGTCGATGCGCCCACCCCGAAGAGCGCGACGAGGCCCAGCCAGATGGCCAGCACCACCCCGCGGCGCCGATACGAGAACCGGCCCAGCCGGTAGAGGAATGTCGCCACCGAAGACTCCAAGCGTATGAGAAGAGCGACGTCAGAACACCACGGCGAACCTGTGAGCAGGCTGAGAGCGACGTGTGCCGCGCCCCACTCCGGTGTGAGACTGCGACTACCAGCCTGCCCCGTTCGCAATCTGACACTAACTGACTTCTTGCGGATCACGCAAATCTTCTCATCGGGCAAATTTTCGGCCCGGGCACGACGGCCGCTGGTCATCTCCTGGTCGCCCGGACCCTCACCAGTGGTCACCTGCGCCCCCTAGCGTCCGGCCATGACGATCCGAGCGCGCAGACGCGCAGCTGTGACGGCGGCATTGATGAGTGCCGCGGTGGCCGCCCCGCTGGCGGTCATGGGGACGACGGCCGTCGCCGAGGAGTCGCGCCTGGGCCAGCAGACCCTGTGGCGCGAGAGCTTCAACGGCCTGTCCGACGCGGTGGCCGGCGACGGTTACACGCACGAGCCGCCGCGCGGCTGGACCGTCGAGGTCACCCCCGAGATGCAGGCCGGCGGCGTCGACGACTGGCGCGGCTGGTCGTTCACCACCCGCGAGTACTGGACCGCGGCCGAGGACCAGATGCGCTTCCGGTTCGCGCGAGCCGACGACGTCATCGCGGTCGCCGACTCCGACGAGTACGACGACGCCCCCGGCGCCGCCGGCCGGTTCGACACGACGCTGGTGTCGAGACCGGTGCGGGTGTTCGGGCACTCCGAGCTGGAGCTTGCCTTCGACTCACACCTGCGCCCGTGGACGGGGCAGTCGGCGTCCGTGACGGTCGAGTTCGACGGCAGCGGCGAGGAGACGACGCTGCTGCGCTACGACTCCACGAACACCACCAACAACTATGACGGCGACCTCGCCAACAGCACCGAGGCGCTGCGCTTCACCGTCCCCTCCGGCGTCCGCCAGGCGGTCTTCCGGTGGCGCCTCGACGCACCGCGCAACTCCTGGTACTGGGCGATCGACAGCGTGTCCGTCCGCACGACGGCGACGCCCACGCCGTCACTGGACGCCGCCACGTCGCTCTGGGTGGTCAGCGACATCCAGGGTCATCCGAGCGACTTCGCCCACGGCCTGCGCGACCTGGACGCCGTCCGCCCTGACGCCGCCGGGCTGCTGCTCGCCGGTGACATCGTCCCGACCGGCACCACCGCCGAGTGGCGGCAGATCCACGACGTGGTCTCCGGCGCCACGGCGGCGGGGATCATGCCGCCGCAGCTGGTCGCGGCGATCGGCAACCACGAGAGCTACGCCGCCGAGTCCTGGGAGACGCTGCGCGACCGGTTCCTCGACTTCGCCGGGCGGGACCGCGTGTACGGCGAGTACGTGCTCACCGGGGGCGGCGGCGAGGTGCCGGTGCTCGTCATCGGGCAGGAGTTCCCCCGTCCGCCGGAGGTCGGGATGTCCGACGAGCAGGTCGCATGGCTCGACCAGCGCCTCGACTACTGGACGGCTCGGAAGAAGCAGGTCATCGTCATGACCCACTTCCCGCTCGGCGACACTGTCTCCGCCTCCTGGATCCCCTGGTACGCCGAGCACCACGAGCGCAACGACGAGCTCACCGCCATGCTCGGCGACCATCCCAACGCGATCTTCCTCAGCGGCCACACCCACTACCCGTACGAGCTCGGCGACTGGGCCGTCCGGCGGCGTGTCCCCGGCGGCCACCCGGACGGCTTCCTCGCCATCAACACCGGCGCCATGCAGGTCGAATGGGACGCCCGCGGCGAGAACACCAACGGCATCGGCGAGGTCGTCACCCGCGACGTCAACCGTGGCCTCACCATCGACGTCTACGCCGACCGCGTCGTCATCGAGGCCCGCGACTTCGGCGTCTCCGGCACCTCCGGCGACAACGACGTCAACGAGGTGCTCCGGCACCTGGAGGTCGGGAATCCGCTGCTGCACGGCCGGCCGCGCTGATCGAGCCGGCTTGCTCTCGCTTCACCGGGCAGCGGTCCTGGTGAAGCGGGAGTTCGCCGTTGCGGAGAGATCTGGTGCGCTAGCGTGGAGCCGTAGATCGGCACGATGCAGGGCGGCGGATGACCTCGAGCGACGATGGTGCGGACGGCGACGGTGTACGCCACGCCGCCGAGTCGCTCCGTGCCGCCCGCGAAGCCCTGCCCCCACTCGCCGAACAGCTCGACGGCACCGTCCGGCAGCGAGTCGAGGAGACGAGCGGCGCGGTCGAGCAAGCGGCGCGCGGCCTGCCGGCGTCCGCCGCCGAGGTCCGTCGCAAGCTGCTCGGGACGGCGCACGACATCGGGCTGATGGGCACTCGCATGGCCGCGGCCCGTGAGGACGCGTTCGCGGAGGTCGCACACGTGCTCACCGGCCACGCCGACGAGCTCGAGAACCTCCTCCGCTCCTCCGACGACGGCGGCGAGGTGCCGGTCTTCTCCATCCCGCCGCTGCCGACGCCGCCCCCGAGCCTGACGACGACCGCTCACGAGGCGGCGGCCGTTCAGCGGCAGCTGCCGGACGTGGCGGCGCAGCGGCGGGCCATCAACCAGGTGGTCGCCCAATTCCCGCCGAAGCTTCAGGAACTGGCGCGGAAGCTGCTCTTCGGCAGGTCATCCCACGCCGTCGAACGCCATGGCCACCACCTCACGCCAGCCCAGATGATCGCCCGTGTCCAATGGCTGCTCGACCCAGCCCGCGAAGACAACTGGCACCTCAACTCCGACGGGTCAGTACTGTCGCAGCGGTGGAACGGCCAGCCGCACGGCGTCGGCACGGCGGCCGGCCATTACACGTCGCCGGCGGCGGTCGCCAAGCCACTGATCGCGCTACTCGGCGCTGCCGGCCGGACCCGGAACGAGCTCGATGCGTACCTCGACCGCAAGGGGAAGGGTAAGACGCGACTCAGGATCTTCCTGCGCCCCGCTGACACCGGTATCGGCCCCGGGGACGTCTACGCTGTTCGAGCACCCGGAACCGATACTGGTCCCGGCGAGGGCATGTGGCTTGATGCACGCAACTCGGCGATCGACGGACATGGCGACGCGCCGGCCGTTCGGGAGCACGATGTCCTGGCGACGGCCAAGCGACCCGGCAGCCTGGTGATCATGATCAGACGCCCGAAGCAGCCCTGGCGCTTGGTCACCAGCTACTTCCTCGACGACCCCGAGAATGAACTGAGGTACTGGGAGCTGTGATGGAGATCAGCGAGAACTTCCGGCAGTGGCGCGAGGAGTTCAGCGACGGTGGTGGCGAGCTACTGGACTTCTACCAGGATGCCTGCAACAGCGTCCCCCAGTGGCTCGAGACCGACCACGACAACATCCGCGCATTCCGCGACGAGTTGGCGGCTCACATCCGTGACTCCTCAGTCGGGCCGTTCCCATCGGAGACCCAGTGGGGCACAGATGAGATCCTGCGCGATCTCTGGTTCGACGTGTTCGGGGCGGAGTCGCCGCCGGGCGACCCTTACCCCGTCCCTCAGGATCGATGGGGGCGCCATCGGATGACCAAGTACATGCGCGACATCCCCACCAAGGACACGTCACTGGTTCCGGACACGACCCGACGGTGGCTGGCGGAGCGCAACATCACGTTCGAGATCCTGGCCGAGTACCGGGAGCCCAGCGCGGAACGCGAGTACTCGCGGCCGGAGCCGGCGGGGTTCCGGAAGCGCCTCGACGAGCTCACCGCGGCGGGCCGCCGATCGGGGCCGGCCGAGGGCGAGCGCGCCGCCGAGGCACGTACCGATCTGCTCGACGCGAAGCAGAGCTACCTCGACACCGGGCACACCGAGCAGGCGGCCGCCGTCGACCGGATCCTGGCCGACCGGGAGCCGCGCGACGAGGCCTGACGCGCCCGGCACCCTTGATCGTCAACGTTCTGAGCTGCCGGAGCGACACAGAAGGTTGATGATCACGGGACCACGCGGCCTCAGGTGAGGGTGCTCAACCCGAACGCCACGCTGAACCCGAGCACCGTCACCAGCCCGGTCGAGGGACCGCCGAACTCGTAGGCCTCCGGCACCATCGTGTCGGTGAGCATGGTGAGCAGCGCGCCCGCCGCGAACGCCTGCACCAGCGCGACCGTCCCACCACCCGCATCGCCGACGAAGTACCAGCCGGCCCAGGACGCGACGCCCGCCACCAGCGTGGTGCCCACCCACAACAGCAGGATCGACCGCCGTGACGTCCCCGACGCCGACAGACCGGCGGTCGCGGACATCGCCTCGGGCAGGTTGGACAGGAAGACCGCGGCCAGCATCGCGACGCTGACCCCGCCACCGCCGGCCAGTGTGGTCCCGAGCACCACCGATTCGGGGATGCCGTCGAGGACGGTGCCGAAGGCGATCGCCGCGCCGGCGCCGCCTACCTGGGCGCCGGTCGATCGCTTCCGGTCGGCGCCGCCCATGCGGTCGATCAGCAGGTCGCCGGCGTAGAAGGTGACGGCGCCGGAGGTCAGGCCGGCCAGCAGCACCCACCCGTTGCTCTGCTCGAACGCGTCCTGGACGAGGTCGTACGCGACGGCGCTGATCAGGACACCGGCGCCGAAGGCCATGACGAGCGCCACCAGCCGCTGCGGCAGCGGCCGCGCCATGACGATCAGCGCGCCGATGATCAGCGACGAGCTGGCCAGCAGGCCCCAGAGCAACGCGCTCACAGCACCGGACGATAGCCCTCCGGCGCGGCGAGCGACCGCGAAATCCGCGACTAGGTCAGCGCGTCGGCGTCCAGCGTCAGCGTCCCCGCGTCGGCGTCCAGGGTCGCCGGCACGCCCAGCGGCACGGTGATGCTCGACGGGCCGTGGCCGAACCCGAGCTCGGAGACGATCGGCACGCCCAGCGGCCCCAGCCGGTCCCGCATCAGCTCCTCCACCGGCTCGCAGTCGTGCCACGAGCCCAGCGCGATGCCGGCGACGCCGTCCAGCCACCCGGACCGCAGGAGATGCGTGACGAACCCGTCCAGCCGGTACGCCTTCTCGCCGACGTCCTCCAGCAGGACCAGCGCCCCGGCGGCCGACGGCAGCCCGGTCGGCGTGCCGATCTCGCTTGCCAGCAGCGCGAGACACCCGCCCACCGTCACGCCGGACGCCACGCCCGGCACGAGAGCACGCGCCGACGGCGACGTCAGGACCGTCCCCGCCGCACCGCCGAACAGCATCGACCGCAATCCCTCGGCCGTCGACGAGGACGTGACGAAGGCCTGCGCCCCGACCATCGGGCCGTGCAGGGTCGCGACACCCAGCAAGCGGGCGAACGCCGAGTGCAGCGCCGTGATGTCGCTATAGCCGACGAACACCTTCGGCGTCGCGGCGGCCATCGCCGACCAGTCGAGGAGCGACGAGATCCGCTGCACGCCGTAGCCGCCGCGGGCGCACAGCACCCCGGCGAAGGCCGGGTCGCACCAGGCCTCCTGCAGGTCGGCGGCGCGCTCGACGTCGGTGCCGGCGAGGTACTCGAACGACGGGTGCACGGACAGCACGTGCGGCATGACGACGACGTCCAGACCCCAGGACCGCAGGATCGCGCACCCGGCGTCGAGGCGGTCCTTCGGCACCGGACCGGACGGGGCGACGACGGCGACGCGGTCACCGGGGACGAGGCGGCGCGGCCGGCGCAGCGGCACCACCGACGGCCGCCCGGTCACGAGGCGCTGAACCCGAAGACCTTGGCGTACAGCGCGAGTTCCTTCTCCAATGCGGTCACGATGGTCTCCTTGCGTCGGAAGCCGTGTTGTTCCCCCTCGAAGGTGACGTACTCGTGCTCCACCCCGAGCTCTGCCACCCGCTCGGCGAACCGTGCCGTCGGGCCGGGCGGGCAGACCTCGTCCTCCAACCCCTGGAGCAACAGGAACGGGACCGTGAACTTCTCCGGGACGTTGATCGGCGACCGCTCGCGGTACCGATCCTCCGTCTCCGGCCACGGCCCCACCAGGCCCTCCAGGTACTGCGACTCGAAATCGTGGGTCTCGCCGGTGCGGAACGCTACCAGGTCCAGCACCGGGTACATGATGGTCGCGCAGGCGAACACGTCGGTGAACGCCAGCGCGGCCGCCGCGGTCCAGCCGCCGGCCGACCCGCCGCGGATCGCCAGTCGCGCGCCGTCGGCGAAACCCTCGTCGACCAGCGCCTTCGCCGCCGCCACGCAGTCCTCGACGTCGACGATGCCCCACTGCTCGCGCAGCCGCGAGCGGTAGTCGCGGCCGAACCCGGCCGACCCGCCGTAGTTCACCTCGACGACGCCCAGGCCGCGGCTGGTGAAGTAGGCGACCTCGAGGTCGTGCACCATCGGCACGCGGTGGGTCGGCCCGCCGTGCGCGAACACGATGAACGGCGGCTTCTCCCTGCCGACGCCGCCGAACCGCGACCCCGACGGCGGGTACACGATCGCGTGCACGTCGCGCCCGCCCGGCCCGGCGAACGTCCGCGCCTGTGGCAGGGGCAACGACGTCACCGGCACGGACAGCACCGACGCCACCACCGGCGACACCGCGCCGACCGACGCCTGGACCACCTCGAACGGCGACAGGGGCGAGGCCGCCACGCCGTACACCGTGCGTCCCGACACCGCCAGGGTCGGCGTCCACTCGGTGTGGGTGTCCTCGAGCAGGTCGTAGAGCAGGCCGGACGTGGTGTCGAGCAGGTTCAGCCGCGCCGACGCCCGGCCGCGGATCACCGCGACCTCGCCCTCACCGAGTGGCGCGAACCACCGCTCCCCCAGCCGCCACAGCGGCCCGGCGAACTCCTCGGCCCGCTCGCACAGCACCTCCGGCTCGGCGCCCTCGACGTCGAGCCGGACGCGGTGCAGGTTCCACCAGCCGGTCCGGTCGGACGCGACGAGCAGGGCGTCGGGCGTCTCCCACTCGACCTGCGGGATCGACTCCGACTCGCCGCCGGCGACGGTGTCCGGCTCACCCACCCGGCCGTCGGCGCCGATCGACGCGACCCGAACGAGCGTCGCGTCCCACGGCATGTTCGGGTGGTCCCAGCCGATCCACGCCAGCCGCCGCCCGTCCGGCGACGGCCGCGGGCAGGCCAGGAAGTGGGTGTCCTCGACCAGCACGCGCACGTCGCCGGAGCCGTCCAGCGGCACCGCCACCAGCGCCCGTCGCAGGTCGGTCGGACCGGTCCCGGTGTGCTCCTCGCGGACGCACCACACCTCGGTCCCCGACGGCGCCAGCACCGGCTCGGCGTAGCGCAGGCCGGACGGGATCGACGGCGCCGGCGTCAGCGGCACCGGGTCGTCGCCGGAACCCGGCACGAACCGGTACAGCCGCTGGTCGGAGTACTCGGCGAAGACGACGGCGTCGCCGCCGGACCAGGGCGCGACGACGTAGGCGAGCCCGCCGTACTCGTGCACCCGGGTGCGGACGTTCCACGGCGACGGCAGCACGACCTCCGGCTCCTCCGCGTCGCCGGCCAGCCGCAGCAGCGCGACCCGGCCGCCCTCGACCGGCTGCGGGCGCACCCACCACAGGGCGCCGCCGGCGTGGCTCACCCAGGTGGGCCGGCCGTCGTTCTCGGCGACGATCTCGGCGGTCACCGGCGACGGCCAGCTCCCGTACGGTGCGGTTTCGGGCACGGACTCTCCCAGCGAGAAGACGAGGTCAGGTGGTCAGGAATCGGTCCAGTACCCGGACGCCGAACTCCAACGCGTCGACGGGCACCCGCTCGTCGACACCGTGGAACAGGGCCGAGTAGTCGAGGTCCGGCGGCAGCCGCAGCGGCGAGAAGCCGTAGCCGGTGATGCCGAGCCGGGAGAACTGCTTGGCGTCGGTGCCGCCGGCCATGCAGACGGGGACGACGTGCGCGCCAGGGTCCTCGGCCAGCAGCGCGTCGGCCATGGCGGTGAACGTCGGCGACGCGGGGTCGGCGGACAGGGCGACCTCGGAGTGCTCGTACTCCCAGCTCACCGCGGGGCCGATCAGCGACGCGACGGTCGCCTCGAACTCCTCGCGCGCCTCGGGCACGACGCGGCCGTCGACCAGCGCCGTCGCGGTCTCCGGGATGACGTTCACCTTGTAGCCGGCGCTGAGGATCGTCGGGTTGGTGCTGTTGCGCAGGACCGCCTCGACCAGCTCGCGCGCCGAGCCGAACCGCTGCATCAATCGGTCGACGTCAACATCTCCCGTCAAGTCGACCGGAACGCCCAGCGCCGCCCCGATCGACTCCAGCGACGCGCGCACCGTCGGCGTCAGCCGCACCGGCCACTCGTACTCGGCCAGCCGGTGCACCGCCCCGGCCAGCGCCGCCACCGCGTTGTCGCCGTTGATCCGCGACCCGTGCCCGGCCCGGCCGCGCGCGGTCAGCCGCAGCCAGGCGGTCCCCCGCTCGCCGGCGGAGACGGGGTACAGGCGGACGGCGCCGGCCGAAGCACGCTCCTCCGCTGAGGCCGCGAATCTGGTGGCGTGGAAGGTGTAGCCGCCGGACTCGCTGATGCCCTCGGTGACGCCCTCGAACAGGTCGGCGTGCTTGGTGACCAGCCAGGTGGAGCCGTGGTCGGCGCTGGCCTCCTCGTCGGCGGTGAACGCGAGGACGACGTCGCGGGCCGGCCGGCGGCCCTCACGCGCCCAGGCCCGCACGACGGCGAGCATCATCGCGTCCATGCCCTTCATGTCGATGGCGCCGCGACCCCACAGCATGCCGTCGCGGACCTCGCCGGAGAACGGGTGCACCGACCAGTCGGCGGCCTCGGCCGGGACGACGTCGAGGTGGCCGTGGACGAGGATCGGGTCGCGGCCGGGGTCGCTGCCCTCGATGCGGGCGACGACGTTGGCGCGGTTGGGCGCCGACTCGATCAGCGTGGCCTCGATGCCGGCCTCGCCCAGCTTCTCGGCGACGTACTCGGCGGCGGGCCGCTCACGGCCCGTGCCGTCGCCCGGGTTGGTGGTGTCGATGCGGATCAGGTCGGCGGCGAGGGTCAGGACGTCGGGCTCAGCCATAGTGGTTCTCGATACCGTTGGAGATCAGGGTCGTGACCGCCTTGAAGCAGCGGATCAGGTCGTGCGCCGTGCTCGCGGTGTAGCGCACCCGGCGCTCCGTGATGCGTTGCACCGTCGGGACCATACCGGCGAAGTCGGCCAGCTGGGTGGCGTCGACCTCGATCTCGACGGTGAACGGCCCGCGGTCCGTCGCCGGTTCGTGCCGGACGGCGAGCGCCGCGGCCGCCTTCGCCTCGGCACGGATGTCCTCGAACGTGCGGGCGGGTGGGCGGCAGCGGGCCGCGTAGCGCGACACGTAGTCCTTGACGGCCGCGGTGCGGGCCAGCGGTGCGTACGTGGCGGCGTCGGCACAGGCGCGGTCGTCGCCGGTGACGAGGATGACCGGCGTGCCGTACTCGGCCGCGACCAGCGCGTTCAGCCGGCCCTCGCTGGCGGGGTCGTCGTCGACCCAGACCCCGGTGATGGAGTTGGGCAGGTAGGTGTGCGCGAGGACACCCTCGGCGCCGGCGCCCGCGTGGTAGCCGAGGAAGACGACGCCGTCGACGTCGCCGCTCTGGATGCCCTCGACCATCGTCAGCGCCTTGTGCCGCCCGGTGATCATGGTCGCGCGCTCGTCCAGCCGCTCCAGCAGCAGGTTGCGCATGGTCGCGTGCGCCTCGTTGACCAGCACCTCGTCGGCGCCGCCGTCGAACAGGCCGGCGATCGCGCCGTTGACGTCGGACGTGAACATCGCCCGGCAGCGCTGCCACTGCTCCGTCCCCGGCTCGACGTCCGCGGGCCAGGTGACGCCCGTGGCCCCCTCCATGTCTGCCGAGATGAGCACCTTCATAGGGGGCTACGGTAGCCGGTCGGTGTGGTCGAGCGGCGGACGGTCCTGCGCACCGAAGCGCCGTGTCAGGTCGCCCAGCAGCGTCTTGAGCAGCTCGGCCAGTGCCGCGCGCTGCGCGTCGTCGAGGCCGTCGAGCAGCGTCTCCTCGTGCCGCAGCAGGTCGGTGACGACGCGCTCGTTCAGCGCGCGCCCGTCGTCGGTGAGCACGACGACGGCCGAGCGGCCGTCGGAGGCGGACCGCTCGCGGCGCACCAGACCGGCCGCCTCGGCCCGGGCGATGCGCTGTGACACCGCGCCCGCGGTGACGAAGCTGCGCTCGGCGATCTGCCCGGGCGTCAGCCGGTACGGCGCTCCGCTGCGCCGCAGCGTGCTGAGCAGGTCGAGCGTCGCGTTGTCGATGCCCAGCCGCTCGAGCGTGCGGCGGCGCTCGTCGGCGAGCAGCTGGCTCAGCCGCCGGATCCGCGTGATGACGCCGATGGAACCGACGGGGACGCCCGGCAGCTCGCGGCGCCAGCCCGCCTGGATGCGGTCCGAGCCGTCGTCGGCCGGTTCGGGGTACTCTGTCATCGGCAGATACTTTAGCACTAAAGGAGTTTCTCGATGAGCACACGCACGATCGTCGTCACCGGCGGCGGCACCGGCATCGGACGGGCCGTGGCCGCGGGCTTCGCGGCCGCCGGCGACACCGTCGTGGTGACCGGCCGCCGGCGCGAGCGGCTCGACGACGCGGTCGCCGAGCTGGGCCCGAAGGCGAGCGCGGTGGACTTCGACGCGGCCGACCCGGCCGCCGTCACCGAGGCCCTCGACCGGCTGCCCGCCACGGTGGACGTCCTGGTCAACGCGGCCGGCGGCAACACCGGCCTGGACCACCCGGCGCCGGAGCCCGGCGACCTGGGCGCCGAGGCGGCCGCCTGGCGGGCCAACTTCGACGCCAACGTGCTGACCGCGGTGCTGGTGACCACCGCACTGCTGCCACGGATGCCGTCCGGCGGGCGGATCATCACGATCGGCTCCATCGCGGCCCGGCGCGGCGGCGGCGACTACGGCGCGGCCAAGGCGGCCGTCGAGGCGTGGACGGCGTCGCTGGCGGCCGGGATCGGGCCACGCGGCCTCACCGTCAACGTCGTCTCCCCCGGCCTCACGGTCGGCACCGAGTTCTTCCGCGGCCGGCTGAGCGACGCGCGGCGCGACCGCCTGGTGAACGAGACCATGACCAAGCGCGAGGGGACGACGCAGGACGTCGCGGCGGCGGTCCAGTACCTGGCCGCACCCGCCGCCGGGCACGTCACCGGCCAGGTGCTGCACGTCAACGGCGGCGCCTACCTCGGGCGCTGAGGGCGTCACGCCGGTGTACCGGTGCGGATGCCGTCGCCGCCCGCCGCTACCGCAGACGGCATCGCCTCCGGTACACCGCTCGGTCGCGTGGGCGGCCTCGTCGTGCCGCGTCTCTCAGGGGGCGACGACCTCGACCTCGAAGCCGTCGTCGTTCTCCATGTAGGCCGCGTAGTGGTGCGGGCCACCGGCGTGCGGGTGGCGGTCGGCGAACATCAGGTGCCAGCCGTAGGCGGGCGCCTCGGACACGATGCGGTCGACCATCCACTGCTCCGGCACCGCCAGCGCCAGGTGGTTGAGGCCCGGCGCCTTGCGGTCGTAGGCGACCCAGCTGAGGTCGGGCGAGCACTCGATGACGACGTACGGGCCGCCGCCGGGCGCCTGCCAGGACCGGCCGTTCTCCCACGCCTGGAACAGCGTCCAGCCCAGCCGCTCGAACAGCCAGCCGAACGAGCGAGTGGCGGCGTCGAGGTCGCGGACCCAGACCTCGATGTGGTGCAGGCCGGTGGACGGCGTGCTGGACGGCGACAGCGAGGACTCTTCGGCAGCCGGCTCGGGCGCGCGCTGGTACTGCTCCTGCTGCGGCGCCGCGGCGGGCACCGGCGTCTGGCCGTAGTTGGTGTCGAGCGCGCGCAGCACGGGGTCGAGCTCGTTCACCGCGGAGTCGGTCAGCGGGTCGTAGGCCTGGGTGTCGTACTGGCTCGTGCCGTGCGACGTCCCGTGCGAGGTGTCGTAGTAGGCCGCCGGGTAGGACGGGTTCGACGGCGGGCCGGCCGGGCCTGGCGGCGGGCCGTAGCCGCCACCGGCGGGCGGCGGCATGACCGGCGGCGCGGCGGGCGGCTGCGCCACCGGCGGCGCGACCGGAGCGGCGCCCATGGCCGGCGCGCCGGCCGGCAGACCGGGCGTCCCCGGCGGGAGTCCGGCGCCGCCCTGCGGCAGCCCGGGACCCTGCGCGTAGGCGTTGGCCGGCACCTGCTGGTGCTGCTGCGACTGCTGCGCGGCCGCCTTGCGGCGCGTGCGCAGCTCCGTCGCGGACGCGTCGAGCCAGTCGTCGACGTCGTCCATGACGTAGCCCTCACGCATGCGGACGACCTTGAACTCCTCGGCCTCGATCTGCTCGGGCGTCACCGCACGCCCCGAGGGCCGCCCATCCAGCGCATCGATCACCAGATCGACGAAGTCGTCGACGGCGTCCAGGTCATAGCCCTCACGCATACGAGTGGTGCGGAACTCAGGCTCACGACTGACGGCCACCAGGTGTCACTCTCCTCCCGAACACAGAACGGCCGGCTTCGGGCGATTCCTCGTGCAGTGAGTCCAGCCAGCTCACTGCACGAGAAGCCGATATCCCCCGAGACCGGCCGAGCAAAGCGCAATGCATACTAATCACCAACGGTAGCCAACTGACCACATGCCCCGTCGATGTCGCTTCCGCGGGTGTCCCGGATGGTCACCGGAACACCCCGTTCCTGCAGCGCGGCGACGAACGCCGCCTCGTGCTCCGGGCGCGACGCGGTCCACTTCGAACCCGGCGTCGGGTTCAGCGGGATCGGGTTGACGTGCACCCAGCCGCGGCCACGCTCGTTGAGCAGCTTCCCGAGCAGGTCACCGCGCCACGCGTGATCGTTGATCTCGCGGATCAACGCGTATTCGATGGACACCCGGCGCCCGGTCTTCTCGAAGTAGGCCCGGGCGGAGTCGAGCGCCTCGCCGACCTTCCAGCGAGTGTTCACCGGCACCAGCTCGTCGCGCAGTTCGTCGTCGGGCGCGTGCAGCGACAGCGCCAGCCGCACGCCGAGGTTCTCGGCGGCCAGCTTGTCGATGGCCGGCACCAGCCCGACGGTGGACACCGTGACGCCGCGCCGGCCGATGCCCAGCCCTGACGGCGCGGGGTCGGTCATGCGGCGCACGGCGGTGACGACGGCCTTGTAGTTGGCCAGCGGCTCGCCCATGCCCATGAAGACGACGTTGGTGACCCGTCCGGTTCCCCCGGCGATCTCGCCGTCGGCCAGCATGCGTTCCGCCGCCACGACCTGTTCGATGATCTCGGCCGCCGACATGTTCCGCGTCAGGCCCTGCTGCCCGGTGGCGCAGAACGGGCAGTTCATGCCGCAGCCGGCCTGGCTCGACACGCACAGCGTGACGCGCGGCCGGTCGCCGGTGTAGCGCATGAGCACGCTCTCGACCAGCGCGCCGTCGAACAGCCGCCACAGCGTCTTGCGGGTGGTGCCGCCGTCGGTCTCGAGGTGGCGCACCGCGGTGGTCAGCGTCGGCAGCATGGTCGCCGCCAGCGTGTCGCGCACGGCCGCAGGGACGTCCGTCATCTGCGCGGGATCGTTGACGTGGCGGGCGAAGTAATGCCGGGAGAGCTGATCGGCCCGGAAGGGCTGCTCACCGAGCTCGGCGACCGCCTGGCGGCGAGCATCGACATCGAGGTCGGCGAGATGGCGGGGCGGCTTGCCACGCCGGGCGGGAACGAGCGTGAGCTCACCGGGTCTGGGCATGATGGCGACCATTGTCCCACGTTCGGTGCCGTGATGACGTATGTCGAGGTCGGGGTCGGCCGATCGGCCGGTGCGGTCACCGGCCGATCAGCCCGGCTCGGGATCCGGCTGGTGCGGCCCGCGGAACAGGCGAGGCACCGGGACGAGGTCGAACCGCCCTGGAGACGCGCCGAACGTGCGCCGGCCGGGCGATCCGCCCCGCGTCGAGTACTGCGAAGCCCTTGCCGTCAGGCCGTGACGACGTACTCGAGCACCAGCCACACCAGCGGCGCCGTCGGCAGCAGGGAGTCGAGGCGATCCATCAGGCCGCCGTGGCCGGGCAGCAGCTGACTCATGTCCTTGATGCCGAGGTCACGCTTGATCAGCGACTCCCCCAGATCGCCCAGCGTGGCGCCGACGACGCCGGTGACGCCGAGCACGACGCCGGTCCACCAGGGCGCGTCGAACGCGTACACCGCCACCGGGACGGCCACGCCGATGCCGAGGATCAGCGAGCCGCCGAACCCCTCCCACGACTTCTTCGGGCTGACGCTCGGCGCCATGGGATGTCGTCCGGCCAGCACGCCGGCCAGCAGGCCGCCGGTGTCGGACGCCACCACGACGACGAGCAGCGCGAACACCCACCAGGCGCCGTCGTCGGGCCGCAGCATGAGCATGGCGAACCCGGCGAGGAACGGCACGTAGACGGTGGTGAAGATGCCCGCCGACACGTCGCGCAGGTAGCCCGGGCGGGGGTCGCCCAGGCGCCAGGCACAGACCGCGGCCACCGTGAGACCGAGGCCCACCAGCAGCGGCGAGCCGCCGCCGAGGTAGGCGCCGACCAGCATGAGCACGGTGCCCAGCACCACCGGGACCACCGGGACCTGGATCGCCCGCCCGCCCAGCGCCGTCGCCAGCTCCCAGACCGCGACGACCATGACGATGACGACGAACCCGGCGAACGCCTGTTCCAGCAGGAACAGCGTACTGAGCACGACCGCGCCCAGGCCGAGCCCGACCAGCGTCGCGGCCCGCAGGTCGCGACCGGCCCGCCCGTGCCGGCGTGACCTGCTGCCCGGCGCTCCGTCCGTCATCACCACGTGTGTACTCGCCGGCACCCTCAGACCTCGAGGAGCTCGGCTTCCTTGTGCTTGAGCAGGTCGTCGATCTGCTCGACGTAGGTCTTCGTCACCGTCTCCAGCTGCTTCTCGGCGCGCACGGCGTCGTCCTCGCCGACCTCGCCGTCGCGGGCCAGCTTGTCGAGCGTCTCCTTGGCGTGGCGGCGCACGCTGCGGATGGACACCTTGGCGCCCTCGGCCTTCTCACGGGCCAGCTTGATGTACTCGCGGCGCCGCTCCTCGGTGAGCACGGGCAGCACGACGCGCAGGAGGTTGCCGTCGTTGGTGGGGTTGACGCCGAGGTCGGAGTCGCGGATGGCCCGCTCGATGGCCCCGAGCGAGCCCTTGTCGTAGGGCTGCACGGTGATCATGCGGGCGTCGGCGACGTGGAACGACGCGAGCTGGTTGACCGGGGTCGGCGCACCGTAGTAGTCGACCACGATCTTGTTGAACAGCGACGGATGGGCCCGGCCGGTGCGGATGGAGGCGAAGTCCTCCTTGCCGACCGATACGGCCTTCTCCATCTTCTCCTCGGCCTCGAGGAGGGTCTCGTCGATCACCACTACTCCTTCGCTTGCTGTGTGGCGACGATCCTAGAGGACCGCCCGGGCGCTGCCGTGCGTTCAGCCCTCGACGACCGTCTCGATGTTCGACGCGACCAAGGTACCGATCCGCTCGCCGCGGATGGCGCGCGCGATGCCGTTCGGCTCGCCGAGCCCGAACACCACGATCGGCAGCTGGTTGTCCATGCACAGGCTGAAGGCGGCGGGGTCGGCGACGTTGAGCCGCTGCCGCAGGACGTCGGCGTAGGTGATGCTGCTGTACTTGCGGGCCGTGGGGTCCTTGCGGGGGTCGGCCTCGTAGACGCCGTCGACGCCGTTCTTGCCCATCAGAAGCCGATCACAGCCGATCTCCAAGGCCCGCTGCGCGGCGACCGTGTCGGTGGTGAAATACGGCATTCCGGCGCCGGCGCCGAAGATGACGACGCGGCCCTTCTCCAGGTGCCGGGCGGCGCGGCGCGGGATGTACGGCTCCGCGACCTGGCCCATGGTGATGGCCGTCTGCACTCGGGTGTCGACGTCGAGGTGCTCGAGGAAGTCCTGCAGCGCCAGGCAGTTCATGACGGTGCCCAGCATGCCCATGTAGTCGCCGCGGGCGCGGTCCATGCCGTGATGCTGCAGCTCGGCGCCGCGGAAGAAGTTGCCGCCGCCGACGACCACGGCGACCTGGACGCCGTCCTTGACGACGACCTCGGCGATCTGGCCGGCGATGCCCTTGACCACCTCGGGGTCGACGCCGACGGCGCCGCCGCCGAAGACCTCGCCGGACAGCTTCAGCAGCACCCGGGTGGGGCGCGGCGCGGCCGGTTGCCCGGCCTCGGGGGCGCCCGAGGCCGGCACCGGTGCGGTTCCGTCTGTCTCCGTCACGGTGCCGGCCTCCTGTGCGTCGAGATGGGCGTGTCCTGGGATCGCCGGGCCGTCAGGCCTCGAGGCGCACGATCCGCTGGACCGTGACGCCGGCGTCGGCCAGCACCGCGCCGACCGACTTCTTCGACTCCTTCACCGACGGCTGGTCGACCAGCACGGTCTCCTTGAAGAAGCCGTTGACCCGGCCCTCGATGATCTTCGGCAGCGCCTGCTCGGGCTTGCCCTCCTCGCGGGCGGTGGCCTCGGCGATGCGACGCTCGTTCTCGACGACGTCCGTGGGGACCTCGTCGCGGGTGGCGTAGGTGGCCTTCAGCGCGACGACCTGCATGGCGGCGTCGCGGGCGGCCTGCTGGGCGCCCTCGGAGCCGTTGGAGGTGTACACGACGAACGAACCCACCTGCGGCGGCAGGTCGGCGGCGCGCTTGTGCAGGTAGGTGGCGAACTCGCCCTCGACGACGGCCACGCCGCCGATCTCGAGCTTCTCGCCCATGACCGCGGCGGCGGCGTCGACGGCCTCGCCGACCTTGCGGCCGTCGGCCAGCGGGGCGCCCAGCAGCGCGTCGACGTCGGCCGGCTTGGCCTCGGCCGCGGCGGCGACGATGTCGGCCGCGAGCTTCTGGAAGTCCTCGTTCTTCGCGACGAAGTCGGTCTCGCAGGCCAGGACGATCATGGCCGGGCCGTTGGCCGCGACCAGGCCGTTGGCCGTGGTGCGCTCGGCGCTGCGCTTGGCGGCCTTGGCCGCACCCTTGATGCGCAGCGTCTCGATGGCCTGGTCGAAGTCGCCGCCGGTCTCCTCCAGCGCCTTCTTCGCGTCCATCATGCCCGCACCGGTGGCATCGCGCAGCCGCTTGACGTCGGCCGCAGTGACGTTCGGCATCCTCACACTTCTCTCTTCATCGTTCGCTGGCGTGGTCTGGGGTTGGCCCGGGCGGAGGTCCGCCCGGGCCGGGGATGATCGTCAGGCCTGCTGAGCGGCCGGCTCCTCGGCCGGAGCCTCGGCCGGCGCCTCAGCCTCGAGGGCCGTCTCGGCCTCGGGGGCCGTCTCGGCCTCCGGGGCCGGCGCGGTCTCAGGAGCCGGCGCGGCCTCGGCGGCCTCGGGAGCCGGCGCGGCCTCGGCGGCCGGAGCCTCGGCCTCGGCAGCAGCGACCTCGGTGGCCGGAGCCTCGGCGGCAGCGGGCGCCTCGGGCTGCGACTGCAGCAGCTCCTTCTCCCACTCGGCCAGCGGCTCGTCGGAGGCCAGCTCGGCGCCCTCGGGGGCCTCGCCACGCTGCCCGGACCGGCCCAGCAGGCCGTCGGCGACGGAGTCGGCGACGACGCGGGTCAGCAGGCTGACCGCGCGGATGGCGTCGTCGTTGCCCGGGATCGGGTAGTCGACCTCGTCGGGGTCGCAGTTGGTGTCGAGGATGGCCACGATCGGGATGCCGAGCTTGCGCGCCTCGTCGACGGCGAGGTGCTCCTTCTTGGTGTCGACGATCCACACCGCGCTGGGCACCTTGGCCATGTTGCGCACGCCGCCGAGGGTGCGCTCGAGCTTGTCCTTCTCACGCTTGCGCATGAGAAGCTCCTTCTTCGTCAGACCGGAGCCGGCGACGTCGTCGAAGTCGAGCTCCTCGAGCTCCTTGAGCCGCTGCAGCCGCTTGTTGACGGTCTGGAAGTTCGTCAGCATGCCGCCCAGCCACCGCTCGGTGACGAAGGGCATGTTGACGCGGGTGGCCTGCTCGCGCACGGCCTCCTGGGCCTGCTTCTTCGTGCCGACGAAGAGCACCGTGCCACCGTGGGCGACGGTCTCCTTGACGAACTCGTAGGCGCGGTCGATGTAGGACAGCGACTGCTGCAGGTCGATGATGTAGATGCCGTTGCGCTCGGTGAAGATGAAGCGCTTCATCTTCGGGTTCCAGCGGCGGGTCTGGTGCCCGAAGTGCACGCCGCTCTCGAGCAGCTGGCGCATGGTGACGACGGCCATGGCCTCGTCCCCTCCTCTCGCGCCGGCGCGATGACTCGCACTCCGGCACGCTCGTTCCGGTTCATCGCGACGGTGGTCGGCCGCCGCGCCTGGTGCCCACCGGCCTACCGCCACCCGCCGTCCGCTTCTTCTCGCGCAGACGTCAGGACCGACGACGAAGACCGTGCTCAGGGCACGCGAATTTGACCCAGGGAAACTGGGCCGCTCACCAGTGTACGGGACGGCGGCCCTCCGCCTCCAATGACCAGCGGATCGGGCCGCCGGTGCTTGCTCATGCCCCCGATGCCGCGCCCACCGTGCCGGTCGCCACGCTGCCGGCGATCCGACGCCGCCCTCGGCGGACTTCGCGTCGGCGCGGGTGCGGTCGATCGCGCCGACGGGCTGCGGTGTCGGCTCGACCCGCTGGTTGGCTGGGCGGCTCGGTTGGCTGGTGCGCTCGTGTGCCGGGTTCGTGCCGTTCGCCGTCCCCCTGCCGCACGTTTTCTCAGCCGCAACCGCGACCAACCCACGTGCGCCATCGCCCCGATCCGCACAACGCCACTGTCGACACGGCGACGCCCGGCGACCGCGAAATCCACCACTCCAGGGGACGGCACCCGGCGATGATCATCAACCATCGCTCACATCATGAGGCGTTCTCCCGCTGCACGAGGCATGCATGCCTGGTGGAGCGGGAGAACGCCTCATGATGTGGTGTGTGAACCCGTGTTCACGAGCAGTGGGTGTCGTCAGAAGGCACGTCGTGAGCCGTCTCGTGATCACCATGGCGCGCGTCGACGGCAGCGATCGTGCGGCGGATCGGCGAACTGACCCCCGGCTGACTGCTCGGCGTTCACCGCGGGTTCACGGTCGTGCGCTTGGCTGTCGGGCGTGCTCCCCGCCCACCCGTTCGGCCCGCCCCTGGTCGCCACGCTCAGCACCGACGGCGAGCAGGTCACGCTGCAGTGGGTCGCGGCCGAGGACGACTGGGTGTCGCTGGGCGAGCACGTCGGCGCGTTCGACGTGCCCGGCGCGGACACTCTGACCGGGGCCGAGCTGCTGGCCCGCTCCCCCGGCGTCGCCGACTACCTGCTCGAGCGCCTGACGGTCGGCCAGGACGGGGCGGCCTGCGCGGGCCGGGTCGACGCCGTCGACCCGCTGGGCGAGGGCGCTCGGCTGGTGTACGAGTGCGCCGGGCCGGTCACCGAGGTGGAGCTGACGGTGTCGGCGCTGACGGACATCAACGAGAGCTACCGGACCGTGGTGTCGACGGAGGGGTCGTCGGCGCAGACGCTGTTCACCGCCGACACCGCGACGCAGCCATGGGACTTCACGGCCGGCGACGGGACGTCGTCGGCGCTGCCGCTGCTGGTCGCGGTCGGGGCGCTGGTGCTCGTCGGCGCCGTCGCCGGACTGCTGTGGTGGCGGCGCACGGCGGCCCGCGCGGCCGCGACCGGAGGCGACGCCGCCGCTCACTCCGTCGAGCCGGAGCCCGTCACCGGTCCGTGACGCCGTGCAGGTGGCAGGCCGCGGCCTGCTCCGGCCCGGTCGGCTGCAGCACGGGGTCGTGGTCCGGGCACGCCTCGAACGCCTTCGGGCAGCGGGTCCGGAACCGGCAGCCCGACGGCGGATCGGCCGGGCTGGGCACGTCGCCGCTCAGCACGATCCGCTGCCGCGTCCGCTCCCGGGTCGGGTCCGGCACCGGGACGGCCGACACCAGCGCCTCCGTGTAGGGGTGCGCCGGCGTGCCGGACACCGACGTCCCGGCGCCGAGCTCGACGACCCGGCCCAGGTACATGACGGCGACACGGTCGGCCACCTGCCGCACGGCCGCGAGGTCGTGCGAGACGAACAGGTAGGTGAGCCCGAACTCGCGCTGCAGCCGGACCAGCAGATTCACCACCTGCGCCTGCACGGACACGTCGAGCGAGGCGATCGGCTCGTCGCACACGACGAACTCTGGCTCGCCCGCCAGCGCCCGCGCGATGCCGACCCGCTGCCGCTGCCCGCCGGAGAACTCGTGCGGGTACCGGGCGCCGTGGTCCGGGTTCAGCCCGACGACCTCCATCAGCTCGCCGACGCGGGCCCGCCGCGCCGCTCGCCCCTTGTGCAGGCCGTGGATGGCCAGCGGCTCGCCGATCGACTCGGCGACGGTGCGCCGCGGATCCAGCGACGCGTACGGGTCCTGGAAGATCATCGCCGTACGCCGGCGCAGCGCCCGCAGCTCGCGCCGTCCGGCCGCCGTCACATCCAGGCCGTCGAACTCCACCAGCCCGTCCGTCGGCTCGACCAGCCGCAGCAGTGCGTTCCCGAGCGTCGACTTGCCACACCCGGACTCGCCCACCAGCCCCAGTGTCTCGCCGCGGCGGACCTCGAGATCGACGCCGTCGACGGCGCGCACCGGGCCGAACCGCACCTGCAGCCCGGACGCCCGCACCAGCACGTCGCTCATCGCGCCACCTCCTCCGCGTAGAACGTGGCCGCTCGGTGCTCGGCGGCGCTGCCCGGCACCGGGGCCAGCTGCGGCGGCTCGGTCGCGCAGCGAGCGTCGGCGCGGACCGGGCAGCGCGGGTGGAACGCACAACCGGGCGGCAGAGCGGCCGGATCCGGCGGCAGGCCCGGCATCGTCACCAACTCGTCGCGTTCGCGCGCCGGCCGCGGGTCGTCGACCACCGGCAGCGCCCCGAGCAGACCTCGCGTGTACGGGTGCGCGGGCCGGCCGAAGAGCTCGCCGACGGCGCCCTCCTCGACGCACCGCCCGGCGTACATGACGACGACGTGGTCGGCGATGCCGGCGACGACGCCGAGGTCGTGGGTGATCCACACGACGCCCATGCCGTGCTCGTCCTGCAGCCGCTCGATCAGCTCCAGGATCTGCGCCTGGACGGTGACGTCGAGCGCCGTCGTGGCCTCGTCGGCGATCAGCACCTTCGGGTTGCCGGCCAGCGCGATCGCGATCATCACCCGCTGGCGCATGCCGCCGGACAGCTGGTGCGGGTATGCGCGCAGGCGGCCGGCCGCGTCGGGGATGCCGACCTCGGTGAGCAGCTCCGCGGCGCGAGAACGGACGCCGTCGTCGGACACCTTCTCGTGCGCCCGCAGCGCCTCGCCGATCTGCCGCTCGATGGTCAGCACGGGGTTGAGCGAGGTCATCGGGTCCTGGAAGACCACGCCGATGCCGGCACCGCGGATCCGTCGCAGCTCCTCCTCGGAGCGGCCGATCAGCTCGGCGCCGTCGAAGGTCGCGCTGCCGCGGACGTCGGCGGTGCCGGGCAGCAGGCCGAGCAGCGCGAGCGAGCTGACGCTCTTGCCCGAGCCGGACTCGCCGACGACGGCGAGCGTGCGGCCCGGGTGCAGCTCGAACGAGAGCCCGTTGACGACGCGGGCCGGGCGGCGGCGGGTGCGGAAGGCGACGTGCAGGTCGTCGACGGTGAGCAGCGCACTCATGCCGTCACCCCCGTTCCGGCCATCGCCTGGCGTTGCCGCGGGTCGAGCACGTCGCGCAGCGCGTCGCCGAGCACGTTGAACGCGAGCACCGTCACGAAGATCGCGAGGCCCGGGAAGACCGCCATCCACCAGGCCTGTTCGACGAAGCCGCGACCCTCGGCGAGCATCCGGCCCCACGACGGGTCCGGCGGCTGCGTGCCGAGGCCGACGAAGCTCAGCGCCGCCTCGGAGAGGATCGCGAACGCCAGGCTGATCGACGTCTGGACGATGATCGGCGCGGTCACGTTCGGCAGCACGTGCCGGCCGATGATGCGCAGGTCGCCGGCGCCGGCCGAGCGGGCCGCCTTCACGTAGACCTCCTCGCGGACGCTGAGCACGCTGGCCCGCGTGATGCGGGCGAAGATCGGGGTGTAGACGATGCCGATCGCGATCATCGCGTTGGTCGAGCCGGGGCCGAGGATCGCCAGGACGGCGATCGCCATGAGCATCGCCGGGAATGCGAACAGCACGTCCGACAGCCGCATGAGCACGTCGTCGACCCAGCGGCCGTAGTAGCCCGCCAGCAGGCCGATCAGCACGCCGGCGACCAGCGAGATCCCGACGGCGACGGCACCGACGCGCAGCGAGACCTCCGCGCCCAGGATCACCCGCGACAGCACGTCGCGGCCCAGTTCGTCCGTGCCGAACCAGTGGTCCGCGCTCGGCGCCTGCAGGCGGTTGGAGACGTCGGTGCCGGTCGCGTCGTGGGGGGCGAGCTGCTCACCGAGGAACGCCGTCACGATCAGGACGAGCAGCACGGCCGCCGCCACGATCGCCGTCGGGCCGCGGAACAGCAGCCGCAGCGTCTCACCGGCCCTCATCGTGCGCTCCTGTAGGTGATGCGCGGATCCAGCCGCGCGTATGCGAGGTCCACCACCAGGTTGACCAGCAGGAAGATGACGGCGAACAGCAGTACGGCGCCCTGCAGCACCGGGTAGTCGCGCGACTCGACCGCCTGGAACGCCAGCTGCCCGAGCCCCGGCCAGGCGAACACGTACTCGACGACGACCACGCCGGACAGCAGGTAGGCCAGCTGCACGCCGCCCACCGTCACCAGCGGAACCAGCGCGTTGCGCAGCACGTGCCACGTCAGCACGTCGCGGGCGCGCATGCCCTTCGCCCGGGCGGTCCGCACGTGGTCCTGGCCGAGCGACTCCAGGACCGACGAGCGGACGAACCGGGTGAGGATCGCACCGCTGGACACGCCCGCCGTGATCGCCGGGAGGATGAGGTGCCGGGCCCACTCGACCGGGTCCTCCGTCAGCGGGACGTAGCCGGCCGACGGCAGCCAGCCCAGCGTCCCGGCGAACACCAGGATCAGCATGATGCCCAGCCAGAAGTCCGGGACACTCAGCCCCGCCTGGCTGGACAGGCTGGCGAACCAGTCGACCGGCTTGCGCGGGTTGAGCGCGGACAGGGTACCCAGCGGGATGGCGATCAGCAGCGCCACGATGATCGCGGCGACGGCGAGACTCAGCGTCGCGGGGACGCGCTCCAGGATCAGCGACAGCACCGTCTCGCCGCTGCGGAAGCTGACCCCGAAGTCGCCGACGGCCGCGTTGCCGATCCAGGTGACGAACTGCACCGGCACCGGGTCGTCCAGGCCGGCGCGGTCGCGCAGCGCCTGGTACGTCTCCGGGTCGGCCTGCTGGCCGAGCGCGGCGCGGATCGGGTCGCCCGGCACCAGCTGCATGATCGCGAAGACCAGCACGCTGACGCCGAGCAGCACCGCGACCGACTGCGCCAGCCGTCGCAGCGCGTACCGTGTCACTCCGGCAGCCTCACGGTCTCGAAGTTGATCGCCTTGTCCGCGCGGATCTCGTAGCCCTCGATGCCCGGCGCCCACGCCTGCACGACGTCGGGGTTGTACAGGTACAGGTAGCTGACGTCGTCGACGATCAGCTCCGCCGCCTGGTCGTACAGCGCCTTGCGGGCGTCCTGGTCGGTCTCGCCCGCCGCGCTCTGCAGCAGCGAGTCGACCTCGGGGTTGCAGTAACCCTGGAAGTTCGACGTGCCCTCGCAGACGTGCTGCGCGTGATAGAAGCCGAACGGGTCCAGGTTGCCCAGCCAGCCGAGCAGGAACGCGTCGTAGTCGCCGGCGGCCTGGCGGTCCAGCCAGGTGGCGAACGCCTCCTGCTCGATGCCGATCTCGACGCCGACCTCGGCCAGCTGCGCCTGGATGACCTGCGCCGCCTGGACGGTCTCCGGGTACTCGTCGGTGACCATGAGGGCCATGGGCTGGGGGCTCTGGGCCGCCGTCTGTTCGATGAGCTGGGTGGCCTGATCGGGGTCGTGCTCGAACGGGGCGTACTCGTGGAACCAGCGGCTCTGCTCCGGGATCGCCGTCTGGTTCGTCGTCGCCGCGCCGAAGCGGGCCGCCTCCGTCACCTCGTCGCGGTCGATGCCGAACGCGACGCCGCGGCGGAAGTCGCGGTTGTCGAACGGCGGCTTCGTCTGGTTCATCGCGAGGTACCAGTAGTCGACGCTCGGGGTGACGCCCAGCTCGACCTGCTCGTCGTCCCGCAGGCCCTCGATGTCCTGCGGCGGGACGTTGTCCGTCCAGTGCACGTCGCCGGAGCGCAGCGCCGTCAGCGCCGCGGCCGGTTCGCTGACGTACTGGAACTCGACGCCGTCGACGAGGGCCGGGTCGCCCCAGTAGTCGTCGTAGCGGGCCAGCGTGACGCCGTTGGCGCCGGCGTCCTCGAGGGTGAACGGGCCGGTGCCGACGGCCGTGGTCGCCAGGTCGGTGGCTTCGGCGGCGCCCTCGGGGATGATCGACATGCCCTTGAAGCCGCCGATGTTGTCCAGCAGCGCGGGCGTGGGTTCGGTGAGCGTGATCGTCACCGTCTGCGGATCGGTCGCCTCGACGCTCGCCACGCTGGCGAACCGGTAGGCGTTCGCCAGCTGCTCGTCGATGATGCGGTTGTACGAGTAGACGACGTCGGCGGAGTCGAACGCGCTGCCGTCGTGGAACGTGACGCCCTCGCGGAGGGTGAACGTCCAGGTGAGGCCGTCGTCGCTGGTGGTCCACTCGGTCGCGAGGCTGGGCTGGAACTCCCCCTCCGCGTCCGGGACGACGAGGGTGTCGTAGACGTTCTCGAGCACCTGGAAGCTGGCGTAGGCCTGAGTCTTGTGCGGGTCGAACTGGTCCGGCTGCGCCGAGATCGCGGCGACGAGGGTGCCCCCGTCGCCGCTTTGGCCGTCGCCTTGATCGTCACCGCCCTGGCCGCCGCCGGAGCCCTGCGGATCGTCCAGATCGACGTCGTCCCCGCCACCACATCCCGCGCTGACCAGCGCGATCGCCGCGAGAGCGACCGCATGACCACGGACCTTTCCACGATTCATATCAGCACCCATACCCGTCTGCTCGCATCATTCACGTCGCTCTTCGTCACACCCGTCTCACCCTCGACCCTTCCGGCCCGGGGGGTGGGGTCGTCCAGTCGAGCCCCGCGCGGCCCCTCCTTCGTTGCGACTTCGTGATGCACCTGTGAGCGGATCGCCCGGCGTGTCGGTTTCGCTGGCTTGTCCACAGGCCCGGGCACTTCGCCGGCTTGTCCCCAAATCGGCTCCGCCCCGCTGACCCGCCTCGATCCGGCGCGTTGGCTCGCAGACATGAGCCCTCTTCTCGCCGCCCTCCTCCTGATCGGCCTCCTCCACGGAGCCCCGGTCGCGCCTCCCTCGACCCTCGCCAGCGCACCCCTTGCCGGAGCGGCTCTCGCACCCGACGGCTGGGTCTACCCCGTCGGCCCACCCGGCGGGCCGGTGGACGTCGTCAACGGGTTCGATCCACCCGAGCAACTCTGGTCAGCCGGCCACCGCGGCGTCGACCTGGCCGCGACCGCGGGCACGGAGGTCCGCGCCGCCGGCACCGGCACCGTCACCTACGCGGCGCTGCTCGCCGGCCGCGGAGTCGTCGTCATCGACCACGGATCACTGCGCACGACCTACGAGCCGGTCGCTCCATCCGTCTCCGTCGGCGACGAGGTCGGCGCCGGCCGGCCCATCGGCACACTGGAGTCCACCGGGAGCCACTGCGCGCCGGCGACCTGTCTCCACTGGGGCGCGCGCGAGGGCGAGCGCTACACCGACCCACTCGCACTCGTCGGCGATGGACCGGTGCGCCTGCTTCCATTGGGCCCACGGACCCTCACCGGCGCCCCACCCCCACCGCCGTCGAAGCCGCCCGCGTCAGGCGGTCTCGCATGGCCCGTCGCCACGCCGCGGATCACGTCGCCCTACGGCATGCGGGTCCATCCGATCACCGGTGAACACAAGCTGCACGACGGCACCGACCTCGCGGCTGCCTGCGGTGCGCCGATCCGAGCAGCCGCCGCCGGCCGCGTCACCGACGCCGGCGACCGCGGGGCGTACGGGCTCCAGCTCAGCATCGACCACGGCCGGATCCGCGGCGCCCCGCTCACCACGTCCTACAGCCACCTGTCGGCGTTCTCGGCGACGGCCGGCCGGTCGGTCCGGGCGGGCCAGGTGATCGGACGGGCCGGATCCACGGGCCTCTCGACCGGCTGCCACCTGCACTTCATGCTCTACGCCGCCGGCAGGGTCGCCGACCCGGTTCCATGGCTGCCCAGACCCTCGACCGCGACAAGTTATCTTGCGAAGGCAACCCGCGAAGGGTACCGTCGTTGACAGACCCCTACATCGCATCCAGCGCCCGCAAACACGGGGTCGCCGATGCCGACATGCTTCACGCCTACCGCTGTGTCATCAGCACCAGCGAGCAGGACGAGCAGATCGTCCTGCTGATCGGGCCCGATCGCTCGGCTCGACTGCTGGAACTGGCCATTCTCCGAACCACCAGTGGACCATTGATCATTCACGCGATGGCTGCCCGACCCAAGCATTTGCGGTGATGCCCATGCCCATGTCCCTCCAGGAAGCACTGGACCATGCCGACGAACTCGCGCGCCGTATCGAGGAGCGCGAGCCCGATCCGCGCAACTTCAAGGACGCCCGGCCGCTGGCTGCCATCTACCGAGCGGTCCAGGCACGCGCCAAGGCCGATCGCGACATCGTCGAGGCCGTGAGCGAGGCGCGGAGGTCCGGACAGCCGTGGTGGCTGATCGGGTCGTACTTGGGCACGTCTGGTGAGGCCGCCCGGCAGCGCTACAGCAAGCTCATCACCGTTTGAGGAGGTGTCGGCGGCGTTTCGGCGTCGTCACGTTGGGACGCATCGAGCGGAATCGGTTGTGCTGCAGATCACTACTGGGCACTCTGGAGTGATCCATTGATCTTCGCGGGGCATGTCCGTGTCCCCCGAACTGTCGCGTCCGGAGCTGACGTCCGCCATGTCCGTCCCTGTGCCCCCGACCCTGGCCCTCAACGAAGCCCTGGCGGAGAAGCGGCGCCATGGCCTGCCGGTCCTGCCGCTCGGATTCGGTGAGGCGGGACTGCCGGTGCACCCGGCGCTGCGCGAGGCGCTGGCCATCGGGAGCAGCCGGAACGCATACGGGCCGGTTGCGGGTACGGCCGAGCTGCGTGAGGCGGCGGCCGGCTACTGGGCGCGCCGCGGGCTGCCCAGCGACCCGGAACTCGTCGTCGCCGGACCGGGCAGCAAGCCGCTGCTGTACGGGCTCCTGCTCGCGCTCGGCGGCGACATCGTCGCGCCGTCGCCGGGCTGGGTGAGCTACCGGGCGCAGTCGCGACTGACCGGCCACCGGCCGATCCACGTGCCGACGGTGCCGGGCCAGGGCGGCGTGCCACGACCCGACCTCGTCGCCGACGCGGTCCTCGCGGCGCGGGCGGCCGGCCGAACCGTCCGCAGCGTCGTCGTCACGACGCCGGACAACCCGACCGGCGACGTCGCGTCGCGCAGCAGCGTCGAGCAGATCGCTCACGTGGCCCGCGAACTGGACCTCGCCATCGTCTCGAACGAGATCTACCGCGACCTCGTCCACGACCCCACCACGTTCGTGCACAGCCCGGCCGAGTTCGCGCCGGAACGGACGATCGTCACGACCAGCCTCTCCAAGAGCCTGGCTCTCTGCGGCTGGCGACTCGGCGTCATGCGGCTGCCGGACAGCCCACTCGGCCGCTCGCTGCTGACCGACGTGCTGGGCGTGGCCAGCGAGATGTGGTCCAGCCCGGCGGCACCGGTCCAGTACGCCGCCGCGTACGCGTTCGGCGAGCCGGAGGAGCTGACCGAGCGGATCGAGCGCAGCCGCCGCCTGCACGGCGCCGTGGTCAGGGCTCTTGCCGATCGCCTGCAGCGCGCCGGCGCCGCTCTCCCGACGCCGCGGGCCGGGTTCTACCTCTATCCGGACTTCGGCGGCTGGAGCGGCTACCTCGAACGCGAGCACGGCATCACCACCGGTCGTCAGCTGGCGGCGCACCTGCTGGACGTGTACGGCCTCGGCGGTCTGCCCGCGGCCGACTTCGAAGGCGGCCACGACGCCCTGCGGCTGCGCCTGGCGACGAGCCTCCTGTACGGCGACACCGACGTGCAGCGCTACGCCGCCCTCGCCGCCGACGATCCGACGCGGCTGCCGTGGATCCGGGCGCACCTCGACCGGCTCGACGAGATCTTCACCGACCTCGCCCGCCACGCCGATCCGGTCGAGGCCCGCCGCTTGGCCTGCTGACGCTGACGGATCGCCCCTTCAGCGCACGCGGCAACAGGCCGTTGGCTCCGGCCTGCGCCTCGTACGATCCGAGACGCTTCCGGCCGGCCGGTCGCTGCGGCCCTTCGCCGACCAGCCGGGGCCGGCCAGACGTCCGTTGCGACCACGAGCCGACGTGGAGCTCGGCGTCCTGCCCGCGAACGGACCTCCTCGTGCGGGGTCTGGCGCCGCGGCGAACACCCCGATACGCAGGCCCAGCGCCAGTCCGTGGCGGGCCCGCCCGGCACGCGCGTTGGCCCTATGCGCGCGGATGAGCTTGCTTGTACGCCTGACGCAGCCGGTCGACCGAGACGTGCGTGTAGATCTGTGTCGTGCCGAGTGAGGCGTGGCCGAGCAGCTCCTGGACGCTGCGCAGGTCAGCGCCGCCCTCCAGCAGGTGGGTCGCCGCGGTGTGGCGGAGGCCGTGAGGACCGAGGTCGGGCGCACCCGGCACCGCGCGCAGACGCCGGTGTACGACGGTGCGAGCGGCGCGCTGATCGAGCCGGCCGCCGCGGACGCCGACGAACAGGGCTGGACCAGCAGCCGGCGTCGCCAGCTTCGGCCGGCCGGCACGCAGCCAGACGTCCAGCGCCTCGGCAGCGGGAACGCCGTAGGGCACGGTCCGCTCCTTGCTGCCCTTGCCGAGCACACGAACCACCCGCCGCCCGTCGTCGAGGTCGTCGATGTCGAGGCCGACCAGCTCGCCGACCCGGATGCCGGTCGCGTAGAGCAGCTCCAGCAGCGCGTGGTCGCGCAGGTTCACCGGATCGCCGTCCGAAGCATCGTCGGCTGCCGCGTCCATCAGCGTCGAGGCCTCGCCGGCCCGCAGCACCTCGGGCAGCGCCCGGCGTGCCTTCGGGGTCGCGAGCACGGCGGCGACATCCTCGTTCAGCAGCCCGGTGCGGTGCGCCCACGCCGTGAACACCCGCGCCGCCGACGCACGCCTGGCCAGCGTGGCGCGCGAGCGGCCGAGGGTGCTCTGGCGCGCGAGCCAGCTGCGCAGCGTGGCGAGGTCGAGCTGCCCGACCTCGGTGCGTCCCAGCCTGGCCAGGTGATCCAACAGCGCGGCGACATCGCCGGTGTACGCGCGGATCGTGTGCTCGGACCGGTTCCGCTCCGCCGCCAGATGCCGGGCGAACTCCACGACCGCGCCGGCCAGCGCTTCGGGCAGCTCCTCGTCGGCGTCCATACCTCCAGGATCACCCGGCGACGGCGCCGACAGGAGCCGCCACGCTGACGACGCACGGGGCGGAGCCCGGTCTGCGTTCCTGCGGACACGATCGAGCGGTGTGCTCGGACCAGCGCATTCGGGGCGGCGATGCGGCGTCAGCCGAGCACACCCATGGCGTTCTCCGGCGAGCCCCTCACACGGATCAGCCGAACACCACCGCACCCGCGAGGCCGGCTCACGGAGGGCGGCGCCTCCGCCCGAGCCGTGACGTCAGTCGTCGAGGACGAAGGTGACTTCCATGGCCACCTGGTAGGCGACGATCTGGCCGTCGCTGACCTCGACCTTCTGGTCCTTGATCCAGGCGCCGGAGACGTTGCGCAGCGTCTGGCTGGCCCGGGCGATGCCCACGCGGACCGCGTCGTCGAAGCTCGTCTCGGAGCGAGCGCTGATGTTGGTGATGCGTGCGACAGAGCCCATGAGCGGTTCCCCTCTCCCTGTCGGCGCCACCGGTTGGAGTGGCGCCCCCTTGCGTCTATGCATACTCCTTCCGGCCTGGTCATGTGCGGGTTTCCAGTGGACTGATCGTCGATCCGAGCCGCCAGCCACCGTCTTCTCGGGTCACCCAGCCGGCTGCGGCCAACTCGCGCAGCACGGTCGCGACGCTCCGGTCGGGCAGGCCGGTGCGCAGTGCGAGGGCCGCGACGGTCTCGAGGGCGCCGGCGTGCATACACTCGCGGACCATCGTGTGAGCCGGCAGCAGGTCGTCGATGGGCCGCGAGTCGCGCTCGGGATCGGGCGGGGTGTGGTCGCCGAGTCGGCCGATCGCCTCGAGAACGTCGGCGACCCCGGTGACCAGCATGCCGGCACCGTCGCGGACGAGCTTGTGACAACCGGCGGAGAGCTCGGACGTGATCGGCCCGGGGACGACCAGCGTCTCGCGGCTGAGCTTCTGCGTCCATGACGCCGTGCTGAGCGCACCCGAGCGCGGCGCCGCCTCGACCACGACGGTGCCGGCGCTCAGCGCGGCGATGATGCGATTGCGAGCGAGGAACCAGGCACGCATCGGCCCGCTGCCCGGCGGCACCTCGCTGAGGATCAGGCCGTCGGCAGCGATGCGCTCGAGCAGTTGCGCGTGCATGCGCGGGTACGGCACGTCGACGCCGCACGCGAGGACCGCGATGGTCTGACCGCCGACGCCGAGGGCACCCCGATGAGCAGCGGCGTCGATGCCGTACGCGGCGCCGGAGACCACCGTCCGGCCGGCGAGAGCGAGATCGGTCGCCAGATCGGAGGCGACCCGCTCGCCATAGCGGGAGCAGGCGCGCGACCCGACCATCGCCACGGCCGACTCGGCCAACGCCGCGAGGTCGCCGTCGCCGGACAACCACAGGCCGAGCGGAGGCGGGACCTTGTCGGCGTAGTCGAGCGTGGCCGCCATGTCGTCGAGCGGGGCCGGCCAGCCCGGTTCGCCGGGACACAGGTACCGGATGCCGAGCGCCTCGGCCCGTTCCAGCACCTCCGCGCCGTCGATGTGCTCGGCGCGACGTCGCAGCACCCGGGAGCGGTCGAGGGTGTCGTCGCCGCCGAGAATCGTCCGCCAGGTCGCCTCGGCGCCGGTGTGGCGGACCAGCAGGGCGATCCGCTCGTCGCCGGGCTCGGTGACGGCGGACAGCGCGGCCCGGGCGGCGCGATCGGCCGACGACGCGGCGACCTGTATCGGTTCGGCGCTCATGCCGCCTCCCCCAGCCGGAGCCGGAGCGCCGTGTGCACGTCCGCTGCAGTAGGCCGGTCGCGGGCGGCGAGGTCAGCGACCGTCCAGGCGACCCGCAGCACGCGGTCGACCCCGCGCAGGGTCAGGCTGCCCTTGCGGACCTTCGCGAACGCCGGCGCGGTGACGTCGGCGGGGAGTTTCAACTCGCGCCGCAGGTACGGCCCGGGCAACTCGCCGTTGCATCGCCAGGGTGTGCCACGCAGCCGTCGTTGCTGCCGGGCGCGGGCCTCGGCGACGCGGTCGGCGACCACCTTGCTGGGCTCGGCGACGGTGTCGAGCTCGGCCATGGTGGGAGCGTCGACGCCGACCCGGATGTCGACGCGGTCGCGGACCGGCCCGGACAGCCGCTGACCGTACCGGCGCACGGTGTCGGGTTTGCAGGTGCACTCGCGCACCCTGCTGCCGAAATTGCCGCACGGGCACGGGTTCTGGGCCATCACCAGCAGAAACCGGGCCGGGAACACCGACGTCGCCTCGGAGCGGGCCAGGGTGAGCGTGCCGCTCTCGAGCGGTTGTCGCAACGAATCGAGCACCCGCGCCTGGAACTCCGGCACCTCGTCGAGGAAGAGGATGCCGCGGTGCGCCAGGCTGGCCGCGCCGGGGAGCGGCACCCGCGGCCCACCGCCGACGATCGCGACGAGCGATGACGTGTGGTGCGGGTCGACGAATGGCGGCCGGATGATCAGCGGCCGGCCCGGTGGCAGCACGCCGGCGATGGAGTGGATGGACGTGACCTCGAGCGACTGGTCGATCGGCAGGTCGGGCAGCAGCGATGGCAGCCGCTGCGCCAGCATGGTCTTGCCGGAACCCGGCGTGCCGGAGAGCAGCAGGTGATGATGCCCCGCAGCGGCGATCTCGACCGCCTCCTTGGCGGCCTTGTGGCCGGCCACGTCGGCGAGGTCGAGGGCCTCCTCGTCGCCGGCCGGCGCCAGCATGTCGGACGTCGCGTCGAGCTCGTCGCTCACCTCGTCGGGGATCTCGGTGTCGCGGAGATGCGCGAGCACCTGCCGCAGCGACTGAGCGCCGAAGACCCGCATCCCGGGGATCAGCCGTGCCTCGGCCGCGTTGGACTCGGGGACGACGGCACGGCTCAGGCCGGCGCGCTCGGCGGCCAGGACGGCGGGAAGCACACCGCGGACCGGCCGCAGCCGCCCGTCGAGCGCCAGCTCGCCGAGGAACAGCACGCCGTCGAGCGCGGCGAGCGGCACCTCATCGGCCGCCGACAGGATGGCGATGGCGACACCGAGGTCGAAGTGGCTGCCGCGCTTGGGCAGCGCCGCCGGCGACAGGCTGACGGTGATGCGCTGCAGCGGCCACGACTCGCGGGTGGACAGGATGGCGGCGCGGACCCGGTCGCGCGACTCGTACAACGACGCATCGGGCAGCCCCACCAGCGAGAACCCGGGCATGCCGCCGATGTGCACGTCGATGTCGATGACCGTGCCCCGTACGCCGACGATCGCCACGCTGCGGCAGCGGGCCAGGCGGGTCATTGGGCACCTCGCACGTGGACGATCTCTGGCCCGCCGTGCGGGCGCCGGTGGACGGCGATGACGTCGACTCGCAGTTCGGCGCCCGCACGGCCGGACCCGTCGCGCCAGCGGAGCGCGAGACGGTACAGCCGGGCCAGCTTCTGCGGTGTGACGGCGTCGAGGCCCGAGCCGAACCCCAGGCCGCTACGCGTCTTGACCTCGCACACGACGACCGTGGCGCCGTCGAGCGCGACGATGTCGATCTCGCCGATGTCGCAGCGCCAGTTGCGCTCGAGCACGACGAACCCGGCTTGCTGCAGATGCTCCACGGCGACCTGTTCGCCGTAGATGCCGATGGTGTCTTTGACTCGCACCGGCCTCACCTCCCGCCACGAGCTTCGCCGGATCGGGCGGCCGGTACGACCGCGAAATCGCGAAATGTGGACAACGGGAAGGACTGCTCTGGCCTGTGGACGACGGGGGCGACGAGGCAGCCGCCGACGCGCGACGGAAGCGCTGAGGGACGGGTCTGCGGGACGGATCGGCGGGACGGGTCTGCGGGACGGATCGACGGGACGGGTCTGGTGCTGGTTCGTGATTCGGTCTGACGGTGAATGGGACGTGAGCCGCACGACCGGGAACGGGCGGACGGGGTACATGACCGGGACCGGGCGCGGCGACGACGGTTCTGGGCATGCTCACGGCGGCGACGGTGACGGTCACGTGCCGGCGCGGCGGGGAGGAGGCACCGTCGCGGGTGTCGGGTGGACCGAGACACGGCGATTGCACGACTGAATCTGATGGCAGTGCGGGATACGGCAACGGCGCCGGAGCCGCACGAGCCGACGATCAGCGAACAGCGCCCAGAGGGCAGAAGAGCGGCCCCGACGCCGGAACTGCGGCCGACGTCGATGCCGCCCACATCGACGGCTGGCGAACCGTCCTCCCAGGAGCAGACGGCGGGCTGGAACCTGGGGCGCCCGGCGCCTGCAGCCTCGGTCCTGGAGCCTCCGGCCGGAAGCCTCCGGCCGGAAGCCAAGGGAATTCGGCTCTGAGCCCGGGTCGCCGGACGCCGGCGCAAACCCGAGGCCGCGGCACCAGCAGGTGCTCGGCCCCGGGCAGGTGACGCCGTCAGGACTTGGGGATCTCGAGGTCGCTCTTCGCGAGCTCCTCGACGTTGACGTCCTTGAAGGTGACGACCTTGACGTTCTTGACGAAGCGGGCCGGGCGGTACATGTCCCACACCCAGGCGTCGCTCATGGTGACTTCGAAGTAGACGTCGCCGCCTTCGCCGCGCACCTGGAAATCGACGTTGTTGGTGAGGTAGAACCGCCGTTCGGTCTCCACGACGTACGAGAACAGGCCGACCACGTCGCGGTACTCGCGGTAGAGCGAGAGCTCCATCTCGGTCTCGTACTTCTCGAGATCCTCAGCACTCATAGGTCGGGTTCCCCTTTCCAGCCTTCGTCTCCAAGGGATACCACGCGCGCGACGTTGGCGTAGGACCGACGGTGAACCGGACTTGGCCCATGCGCGGTCAGCGCCTGCTGATGCTCGTCGGTCACATACCCCTTGTGCCCGTCGAAGCCGTAGGCGGGCCACTGTTCGTGCAGCTCACACATGATGCGGTCGCGGGTGACCTTGGCGATGACGGACGCGGCCGCGATGCACGCGGCCACCTGGTCGCCCTTCCACATGGCGAGCCCGGGCACGCCGAGGCCGGTGACGGGGAAACCGTCGGTCAGCACGTACGACGGTGCGGGGTCGAGGCGGGCCAGCGCGCGGCGCATGGCGATGATGTTGCTGCGGTGCAGCCCGACGCGGTCGACCTCGTCGGGCGGGACGATGATGACGGACCAGGCAACGGCGCGGGCGACGACCTGGTCGTAGGCGCGTTCGCGGGCGGCCGGCGTCAGCAGCTTGGAGTCGGCCAGCCCGGGGATCTCCCCTCGCTTGCCGGGCGCGAGGAGCGCGGCCCCGACGACCAGCGGCCCCGCGCACGCACCCCGCCCGGCCTCGTCGGCGCCGGCGACCGGCGCGAACCCGGACCGGGCCAGCGTCCGCTCGTAGGCATAGAGTCCGGCGTCACGCCGGACCAGGATGCGTCGTCGGGCGAGGGTGGGCATGAGCGTCAAGGCGCGGGGACGTTGTCGAACGCGCCGTTGCTGCCGACGCCGCCCCACCGCGACAGCGGCCAGGCGATGGCGAACGCCCGCCCCACGACGAGGTCCTCGGAGAACGTCCCGTGGATGCGGGAGTCGCCGGAGTTGGAGCGGTGGTCGCCCATGACGAACAACTCGCCGTCGGGGACGGTGCGCTCGAACTCGTTCAGCGACGGCGAGTCGCCCGGGTAGAGGTACGAGGTCTCGTCGATGGACGTGCCGTTGACGGTGAGGTGCCCGGAGTCGTCGCAGCAGGCGACGGTGTCGCCGCCGACGCCGATGACCCGCTTGATCAGGTGCTCCTCGGAGTCGTCGGGCAGCACGCCGACGAACTCGAAGACGTCCTTGATGGCGCCGCCGACACCGGAGCCGCCGGACGGTGCTTGGTCGCCGAGCCAGCGGTCGGGATCTTCGAACACGACGACGTCGCCGCGGTGGATCTCGCCGAACTGCAGGCTGATCTTCGACACGAGCACGCGGTCGCCGACGAGCAAGGTGTCTTCCATCGACCCGGACGGGATGAGGAAGGCCTGAACGAGGAAGATCCGCACGACGGTCGCGATGATCAGGGAGAGCGCCACTACGATGGCGGTCTCCTTGAAGAAGGCGGCCAACCCGTTCCGAGTGCCGCGGCCGGCTGTCTCGGTGCCGTCGCCACCGCGACGCGGGCTCCCGTCGCCTTCCCGAGGCAGGTTCTCCTCGGTCACGGCATCTCCCTGGGGTGTCCGGGGCGAGCCCGGCGAAGAGTCGAACGCTTCCGGTGGCACGTGAGCAACAATACGTGCCCCTGGCACGCTACCCGGTGGCGGTGCCGTGCCGTGCCACCGGGTTCCCCTCGGGGGAGCGTCAGGCCGTCTCGCGCTTCTCGCGGATCTTGGCGGCCTTGCCGCGCAGGTTGCGCAGGTAGTAGAGCTTCGCGCGGCGGACGTCGCCGCGGGTGACCAGCTCGATCTTCTCGATGACCGGCGTGTGCACCGGGAAGGTGCGCTCGACGCCGACGCCGAAGCTCACCTTGCGGACGGTGAACGTCTCGCGGATGCCGGAGCCCTGGCGGCGGATGACGACGCCCTGGAAGATCTGGATACGGGAGCGGTTGCCCTCGACCACGCGGACGTGGACCTTGAGGTTGTCGCCGGCGCGGAAGGCCGGGATGTCGTCGCGCAGCTGCGCGGAGTCGACGGAGTCGAGCAGGTGCATGATCGTGTTCGCTCTCTCGCGGGCGCCACAGGTCGCCGACGGATTCAGGTGCTGTCAGGGTCGACGTGCCCGGACCTTCGCGTGAGCGCTCCCCCTGTGGCAGGGGCGTCGCGAGCCGGGCACCAGCGGATTAGTCTGCCACAGACGGCGGCGGAACCGGAAACCCGGCCTGGTCCAGGATCTCGCGGTCGCGCGCGTCCAGCACCGAGGGATCCAGCCGGGCGACGAGGTCCGGACGGCGCTCGGCGGTGCGCCGCAGCGCCTGGTCGCGCCGCCACCGGGCGACGTTGCCGTGGTGGCCGGAGAGCAGCACCTCGGGGACGTCCAACCCGCGCCACGTCGGCGGCTTGGTGTAGACGGGGTACTCGAGCAGGCCGTCGGCGCCGTGCGACTCCTCGACCAGCGACTCCGGGTTCCCGACGACGCCGGGCAGCAGCCGGGCGACCGCCTCGACGACGACGAGCGCGGCGACCTCGCCGCCATTGAGCACGTAGTCGCCCAGGGAGAGCTCGGTGACGGGCATCCGGCTCGCGGCGTCCTCGACCAGGCGTGCGTCGATGCCCTCGTACCGACCGCAGGCGAACACCAGCCACGGCTCGGCGGCCAGTTCGTGCGCGACGTCCTGGGTGAACGGCCGGCCCGACGGCGTCGGCACCAGCAGGCGCGGCACGCGACCGGCCGAGCCGGAGCCGATGACGTCGTCGAGCGCCGCGCCCCACACGTCAGGCTTCATCACCATGCCGGCGCCGCCGCCGTACGGGGTGTCGTCGACGGTGCGGTGCCGGTCGGTGGCCCAGTCGCGCAGGTCGTGGACGCGCAGGTCCAGGACGCCGGCCTCTCGCGCCTTGCCCACCAGCGACAGGTCCAGCGGCGTGAGGTAGTCGGGGAAGATCGTGACGACGTCGATCCTCATGCGGGCAATCAGTCCTCGAACAGTCCGGGTGGCGGGTCGACGACCAGCCGGGACGCGGCGACGTCGACCTCCGGCACGATCGCGGCGACGAACGGTACCAGCGCCTCGCCGCCGCCGGTGCGCGTGACGGCGAGGATGTCCTGGCTGGGTGCGTGGATGATCTCGCGCACGAGTCCCAGCTCTTCGCCGTCGACCCCGACGACCTTCAGCCCCACCAGCTGGTGGTCGAAGAACTCGTCGGGGTCGCCAGTGGTCTCGTCGTCGGCGATCTCGGCCAGCAGCAGCGTGCCGCGCAGGCCCTCGGCGACCGTGCGGTCGGCGACGCCGTCGAACGCCACCAGCAGCCGCCCGCTGTGCCAGCGGGACCCGAGGATCTTCAGCGGGCCCCGCCGGACGGGGTCGGTGGCGAGAACGGCGCCGTCGGCGAACCGCTCGTCGGGTGTGTCGGTACGGACGTCGACGGAGACCTCACCGCGGACGCCGTGCGCGCGCCCGATGCGCCCGACGGTGACGATCACCGTGGAGTCAGCGCCCGTCGACGTCGACGAAGTCGATGCGGACACCGCCGTCGTTGGACAACGCCGCGACGACGGTGCGGAACGACGTGGCCGTGCGGCCGCCGCGGCCGATGACCTTGCCGAGGTCGTCGGGGTGGACCCGGACCTCGAGCAGCCGGCCGCGACGGAGCTGACGCGTGCGCACGCTGACGTCGTCGGGGTGGTCGACCACCCCGGCGACCAGGTGCTCCAGCGCCTCGGCCAGCATCAGGACTCGTCCGTGCTCGCCTCGGCGGCCGGCGCGTCGTCGGCCTTGGCCTCGGCGGCGGGCGCCTCGTCGGCCTTGGCCTGCTCAGCCTTGGGCTCCTCGGCCTTCGGCTCCTCGGCCTTCGCCTCCTGAGCCTTCGCCTCGTCGGCCTTCGCCTCGTCGGCCTTGACGTCCTCGGCCTTGGCCTCGGCCTTCTTGGCGGCGGACTTCTTGGCCGGCTTCTTCTTCGGCGTGGTGGCCTCGGACTTCGGCTCGCCGTGCACCTCGGCCAGCGCGGCGTCGAACGCGGCGCGCTTCTCGGCCTTCGGCTCGGCGACCCTCAGCGTGCCCTCGGCGCCCGGAAGGCCCTTGTGCTTCTGCCAGTCACCCGTGACCTTGAGGATCGCCAGCACCGGCTCGGTCGGCTGCGCGCCGACGCCCAGCCAGTACTGCGCGCGCTCGGAGTCGACCTTGATGAGGCTCGGCTCGAGCTTGGGGTTGTACAGGCCGATCTCCTCGATGGCCCGGCCGTCGCGCTTGGTGCGCGAGTCGGCCACGACGATGCGGTAGTGCGGCGCGCGGATCTTGCCCATCCGCTTCAGCTTGATCTTGACAGCCACTGGGGTGGAGTCTCCTTGGAATGTTCACGCACGGGTGAGCCGTCGTCACCTGAGTGGGGCACCGGTCACGACGGTTCGATGGATCCGGTGTTCGAGGGTGAGAGGGCCGCACGACCGCCGGTTCAGCAGGTCATTGTGCCAGATCGTGGCGCACGGACCCAACTCCTACGCCGTGTGGGCGGCCGTCTCGTCCTCCTGGACGGGCTCAGGCGCGGCGACGCGGCGGGCGAGCACCACGATCGCGCAGGTCAGGATCGTGACCGCCATGGCGGCGACGAGCACGCGATAGTCGACGACGGCGATCAGCGCCGCGCCCGTGGCGGTGCCGGCCACCTGCGGGCCGTTGAGCGCCATGTTCGTCGCGGCGGACGTCCGCCCCTGCAACCGCGGCGGGGTGAGCCGCTGCCGCAGCGTCACCGTGGCGACGACCGCCCAGACCACGCCGACGCCCAGCACCGCCGCACCAGCCGACACGACGACGACCCACGGCGTCAGCGCGGCGGCAATGCCGGCGGCCAGCACCGCGAGCCCGATGCCCACCGCCGTCCGCTCCCCCGTCCTGCTGATCAACAGCGCCGCCGTCAGCCCGCCGACGATCGATCCGCCACCCTGGATGCTGGCGATGACCCCGAAGAACTCACTCGGCATGCCCAGCGTCTCGACGACCGCGAACGTCGCGGAGTTGGCGAAGCCCGTGATCGCGACGGCGATGCCCAGCAACAGAATCAGGTCGGCCAGCTGCGGCGTCGAGCGCAGGTGCCGGAAGCCGGCGGTCAGCTCGCGCCGGAACCCCTCGCGCTCGTCGGCGGGGGTGGGCGGGCTCTCGTCGACGCGGACGGTCAGCAGCACCAGCGCGGCGATGACCAGCATGGACGCCGTCAGCACAGCGACCGCCCCACCGCCGTAGAGCGCGTAGACGCCCGCGCCGGCCAGCGGCGTCAGCAGCCGCAGCCCTTGGTCGAGTGTCGTGAGCAGCCCGTTGGCGCCGGCCAGCTGGTCGTCGTCGAGCAGGTCGCGCAGCAGCCCCGACTGCGCCGCCGACGTGACGTAGCCGACCCAGCCGTACCCGAACGTGACCAGGTAGATCAGCCACATGTCCGCGGCGTCGTCGACGGCGAGCAGCGCCAGCACCCCGGCCGCCGCGATGACGTTGACCGCGGCGACCAGCGGCCTGCGCGGGAGACGGTCGGCCAGCTGCCCCGCCAGCGGCGCGAGGAACACGGGCAGGCCGAGCATCAGGAAGACGAGGCCGGCGGCCGCGTTGCTGCCGGTCAGGTCCTTGGCCCAGATGGCGACAGTCAGGTAGAGCGCGCTGTCGCCGAAGTTGCTGAACGTCCAGGCGACAGTGAGCCGGCGGAACGGCCGGTGCGCCAGCGCGGACGGCACCGGCTCAGGCCGCGTTGCTCAGCCGGGTGACGGCGGGCCGGCGCTCACTGGCACGGCGGTCGAGCTGCGCCGCCAGCCGGGCGGACCGGGCGGCCCAGCGGCGTAACCGGCGCGTGCGGACGAGGGCGCGGCGGGTGCGGCCGCCGGCGGCGGTCGCCCGGCGCTCGGCGTGCTGGTCGAAGTGGACGCTGAGGTCGATGAACATGGCGGTCTCCTACTGCTGGTCAGGAGCGGCTGCGGTGTGGGCGTCGAGATCGGGGTCAGGGCTCAGCGCGCCGAGGAAATGCACGACGCGGGCGCCGTCGGGCCGGACGGACCGGTCGTCGCGACGCTGCCCGAACCGCGCCACGAGGTCGTCGGCGAACTCGCTGAGCCGGTCGATGACCTCTTCCAGCTCGTCGCGCGTCATCCAGAACGCGGAGGTGTTGATGACCATGGACTGGAGCCAGTCGGGTCCGAGCTCCGCGGCCCGGCCGATGGTGCGCACGAGCCGGTCGGCCTCGCGCTCGACGACGACCCGCGCGACCGCCGACGCCTCGCGGACGGACTCGGGGTCGTCGACGTCGGGCCCGACTGTGCGGCTGCGGCTGACCAGACGCCACGGCTTCTCGCGCCCGCGCGGCTCGCCCGGCTCGACGTAGCCGTACTTGGCCAGCATGCGCAGATGGAACGAGCAGCTGGCGACGCTCTCGCCGGTGCGCTCGGCGCACTCGGTGGCGGTCAGCTCGGGTTCGAGACCCAGCAGGTCCATGAGCTGGAGGCGCAGCGGATGCGTGAGGGCACGCATCGACTGGGGGTCGGTGATCCGCTGCTGTTCCTCGTGGGCCATGACCTAAAGGTAGCTTGCTAAAGAGTTCTTTAGCAAGGGTTCTTGAGCAAGAAGTCTTGTTCAAGCGTTCGCTGGGCTGCCTTGGGCGATGTTGGGTGAGGTTGGCCGGGTGTTCGGGTGGCGGGCTCTCGTCAGCTGAGCCTGCCGCGTTGACCGGCCCCTGCTGCTCTCGATGGTCGGGGCGCGCCGAAGATAGGCCCGACTCCCCCGCTGGCCACCTGCTTCCATGATCATCAACGATCCGGCCCTCTATAGGTGGTTGGATCGTTGATGATCATGGAACGGCGCGATGGGGCGGGCGCGCGGGTTCAGCGAACGACGCGACCCCGGAGGACGATCCGCACGGGGTCGAGCAGCGTCTCGGGCGAGACGCGCGGATCGTCGGCGTACACGCACAGGTCGGCCGTCGCGCCCTCGTCGAGCAGGCCGGTGCCGCCCAGCAGGTAGGACCGCGCCTTCCACGAGGCGGCCGCTACCGCGGCTTCCGCCGGGATGCCGGCCGCCACGAACTCCAGCACCTCGCGCGCGACGAGTCCGTGCGGCAGCTGGCCACCGGCGTCGGTGCCGGCGAACAGCGGGACGCCGGCGTCGAACGCGTCGCGGGCGTTCTGGTGGCGCCGCTCGTGCAGGGCCCGCATGTGGGCGGCGTAGCCGGGGAACTTCACCTCACCCTGCGAGGCGAACTTCGGGAAGTTGTCGACCAGCACCAGCGTCGGCACCAGCGCCACGCCGCGCTCCGCCATCAGCGACAGCAGGTCGTCGGACAGGCCGGTCCCGTGCTCGATGCCGTCGATGCCGGCGCCGATGAGGTCGGGCAGGGCGTCCTCGCCGAAGACGTGCGCCGTCACGCGGGCGCCGAGTTCGTGGGCGCGGGCGATCGCCGCGTCGAGGGCCCAGCGCGGCCAGCACGGCGAGAGGTCGCCCTTGTCGCGGTCGATCCAGTCGCCCACGAGTTTGACCCAGCCGTCGCTGCGCCGGGCCTCCTGCTCGACGTAGGCGACGAGGTCCTCGGGTTCGATCTCCCAGCCGAAGTTGCGCAGGTAGCGCTTGGTGCGGGCGATGTGCCGGCCGGCGCGGACGATCCTCGGCAGGTCGTCGCGGGCGTCGATCCAGCGGGTGTCGGCCGCCGAGCCGGCGTCGCGGATGAGGAGGACGCCGGTGTCGCGGTCGGTGAGCGCCTGCTGCTCGGCGACGTCGTCGGGGACGGCGCCGTCGGCGGCCAGGCCGACATGGCAGTGGAGGTCGACCAGGCCGGGCAGGATCCACCCCGACCCGACCGTCGGCGCGCCGGGGACGGGTTCGTAGGTGACGACGCCGTCGCGCACCCAGAGGTCGCGGTGCTCGGCCTCGGGCAGCACCACCCCACGCAGGTGCAGCGCGGGCGCCGGCGTCGGCGTCACCGCCGCTTGAGGAACTGGGCGATGTCGTCGGGCAGCTCGAAGTTGCCGTCGCCGTCGGCGGCCTCGCCGCCGAACGCGGACGGCACCTGGCCGGGCTGCGGCTCGGCCGCGCGCTTCTCGTCGGCGGCCGCCAGCTGCGCCGCCCGCTTGGCCGGGTTGCCCGACCGGGCGCCGCGCTTGCCCTTCTTGCCCTGCTTGGGCTGCTTGCCCTTGCTCTTCTTACCGCCCATGCCGGGGAGTCCGGGGATGCCGCCGGCCATCCCGGGCATGCCGGGCATGCCGCCGAGGCCGCCGAGCTTGCCCCGCGCGGCCTGGCTCATCATCTCGCGGGCCATGAAGAACCGCTCGATGAGCTGGTTGACCTCGCTCACCTGGCGACCCGAACCGCGCGCGATGCGGGCCCGGCGCGAACCGTTGATGATCTTCGGGTTCGCCCGTTCGCCCGGCGTCATGGAGTGGACGATGGCCTGGACGCGATCGAGCTCGCGCTCGTCGAAGGCGTCGAGCGCCTCGCGCATCTGGCCGGCGCCGGGGAGCATGCCGAGCAGGCTCTTGAACGAGCCCATCTTCTTGATCGCCTGCATCTGCTGCAGGAAGTCGTCGAAGGTGAAGTCCTTGCCGCCCTTGGCCTGCAGCTTGCGGGCCATCTCTTCGGCCTGCTCGGCGTCGAACGCCTTCTGCGCCGACTCGATGAGCGTGAGCATGTCGCCGAGGTCGAGGATGCGCGAGGCCATGCGCTCGGGATGGAACACGTCGAAGTCGGTGAGCTTCTCGCCCGCCGACGCGAACATGACCGGTTTGCCCGTGACCGACGCGACCGACAGCGCGGCGCCGCCTCGGGCGTCGCCGTCGAGCTTGGTGAGGACGACGCCGTCGAAGCCGACGCCGTCCTGGAACGCCAGAGCGGTGTTGACGGCGTCCTGGCCGATCATGGCGTCGACGACGAACAGCGTCTCGTCGGGCTTGACGGCGTCGCGGATGTCCGCGGCCTGTTTCATCAGCTCCTGGTCGACACCCAGGCGGCCGGCGGTGTCGACGACGACGACGTCGTAGAGCTTGCTGTTGGCGTGCTCGATGCTGGACTTCGCGACGGAGACGGGGTCGCCCACGCCGTTGCCCGGCTCGGGAGCCCACACGGCCACGCCGGCCCGCTCGCCGACCACCTGCAGCTGGGTGACGGCGTTGGGGCGCTGCAGGTCGGCGGCGACGAGCAGCGGCTGCTTGCCCTGGTCCTTCAGCCAGAGGGCGAGCTTGCCCGCCAGCGTCGTCTTGCCGGCACCCTGCAGACCCGCGAGCATGATGACCGTCGGCGGCTGCTTGGCGAAGCGCACCCGGCGGGTCTCGCCGCCCAGGATGCGGACCAGCTCGTCGTTGACGATCTTGATGATCTGCTGGGCCGGGTTGAGTGCCTGCGAGACCTCTTCGCCTCGGGCGCGCTCGCGCACCGCCGCGATGAAGTCCTTGACCACCGGCAGCGCGACGTCGGCCTCGAGCAGCGCGACGCGGATCTCGCGGGCGGTGGCGTCGATGTCGGCGTCGGAGAGACGACCCTGGCCGCGCAGGTTCTTGAACGTCGCGGTCAGGCGGTCGGTGAGCGTGGCGAACACGTCTGCTGAAGTCCTCAGGGTCGTCGGCAGGGTACGGGAGTCCTCCGCAAGCCTAACGCGCTGCCCTCCCCCGCGGCATGCGCCAGACTGCCGGTATGGCTGCCGAGGTCGCACCGATCGTGCGGATCCACCCCGCGACTGCTCAGCGATGGGACGATCTACGCGTCCTGCTCGCGCCGCGCGGCGACGGATCCGACGCATGCTGGTGCCTGTCCTGGCGGCTGCCGTCGGGCGCGTTCGGGCGCATGCCGGGCCCCGACCGCGAGGACCGGCTGCGCGAGCTGGTCGCCGGTGAGGTGCCGCCCGGTCTCATCGCCTACGTCGACGACGAACCGGCCGGCTGGTGCAACGTCGGGCCGCGGACGACGATGGAACGGCTGGTGCGCTCGACGACCATCCGGCCGGTCGACGACCTCCCCGTCTGGTCGGTCGTGTGCTTCGTGGTGCGGACGGGATACCGGCGGCAGGGTCTGGCGGAGGAGCTGCTGCACGAGGCGGTCGCGTTCGCGACGGAGCACGGGGCGCCGGCCGTCGAGGGCTACCCGGTCGAGACCGGCGGGGCGCGCCTCAGCACGTCGCTGGCCTACGTCGGAACGACCGGGATGTTCGAGCGGGCCGGGTTCAGGCGGGTCGCCGGCACGGACGCGACCAGCGCGCGGAGGCCGCGCTGGATCATGCGCCGCGACCTGGACGGGGCCTCGGGTGGCGCGGCGAAGGCGTGACCCGCGGGAGGTGCTGACCCGCGCCGCTCCCCCGCCGCGGCTGACCGTCGCCTACGGCGATCTGCCCGACCAGGTGGCCGACGTGTGGTTGCCCGTGGGGCACCCGGGCGGGCCGCGCACGGGTGCGCCGCTCGTGGTCGTGGTGCACGGCGGGTTCTGGCGGGCCGAGTACGACCGGACGCACGCGCGGCCGCAGTGTGCGGGACTCGCGTCCGCCGGGTACACCGTGGCAGCGATCGAGTACCGGCGGATCGGGGCGGGCGGCGGCTGGCCGGCGACGTTCGACGACGTGGCGCTGGCGCTGGACACGGTGCCGGGGTTGGTGGCGGCCGCCGCACCGGGCGCGGTCGACCACACGCGGGTCGTGCACGTGGGGCACTCGGCCGGCGCCCACCTCGCCGTCTGGGCGGCGTCGCGGCACCACTTGCGGGCGGGCTCCCGCTGGGCCACCGCCGCGGGCCGGCCCACAGCACCCGCCGGGGTCGTCGCGCTGGCCGGCGTGCTCGACCTCGTCGCGGCGGCCGAGCTGCAGCTCGACCACAGCGCGGCGCTGGAGCTGCTCGACGGCGACCCCGTGACCCGAGCGCGCCGGTACGCCGTCGCCGACCCGATGGCGCTCGTCCCGCCGGGTGTCCCCGTCGCGCTGCTGCACGGCACGGAGGACCGCCAGGTCCCGCCCGCGTTCAGCCGCCGCTACGGCGCCGCGGCCGGGCCGGACGCCACGCTGCGGGAACTGACCGGCGTGGAACACTTCGGCCTCATCGATCCCGAGTCGACGGCCTGGCCGGCCGTCCTCGACGCCGTCAACGACCTGCTGAGGAGAGCATGACCGCCACCCGCTACCTCTACCTCGCCCGGCACGCCGAGGCCACGCCCGACGAGACCGGGCTGACGCCGGCCGGCCGGCGCCAGGCCGAGCTGCTCGGGCACCGCCTGCGTGACGGCGGCCGACGGCTCGACGCCGTCTGGCATGGACCGCTGCCCCGCGCGGCCGAGACCGCGCGCATCGTCGCGGCGCTCGTGGGAGTCGTGCCGGCCGAGGCCGCGGAGGCGGGCGACTACGTGCCGTCCCGCGACCAACTGCCCGCGGCCTACCAGGGCTTCGTCGACCAGTTCGGCGACGACGACGGCGACCGGCTGGCGGAGCGGGCGATCGAGCGGTTCACCGGCCCGGCCGGCGGCGACGCCGAGCGGCACGAGCTGGTGGTCACGCACGCCTTCACCGTCGGCTGGCTGCTGCGGCACGCGCTCGACGCGGCGCCGTGGCGCTGGCTGACGGTGAACCAGGGCAACGCCGCGCTGAGCGTGATCCGGTACGCGCCGGACCGCCCGCCGTCCGTGCTCGTGCACAACGACACCCGGCACCTGCCCGACGAGCTGCGCTGGACCGGGTTCCCCGACGCCCTCCGGGTGTAGGCGCATGACGATCACGGTGCTGCCGGCGAACGACGCGAGCTGGGCCGACCCGCGGGCGGTGTTCGGCACGCGCGGCCCGGCGTCGCGATGCTGGTGCCAGCGGTACAAGCGGCGACGGCGCTGGCGCGGGCCGCGGCCGGGATCGCCCGCGAGCGGGGCGCGCGAGCCGTCGAGGGCTACCCGATCACGACGACGAAGGTGATCGTCGAGGAGCTGCACGTCGGCACCGTCTGCATGTTCGTGGCGGCCGGCTTCACCGAGGTCAGCCACCCGACCCCGCGCCGGGTCGTCATGCGGGTCGGGTTCTGGCCTCGGGTCAGGGCGCCAGCCGGACCGCGACGTCGTACAGGCCGTCCCACTCGGGCGACTCCTGGACGCAGCGGGCGAACAACCACAGCCGCAGCCGCAGCGGGTCGAGGTCGAGCAGCCCGGCCATGCGGTCGGAGAGCGCGCCGGGGTCGGACATGAGGCGGTCCATGTTGAACATGTGCTGCGTGGCGTCGTAGGTGCGGTCGCCGACGTACGGCTTGGGGTCGATGACCAGCCACGGCTCGCGCTGCGCGGCGACGATGTTCTCGGGGTGCAGATCGGTGCAGAGGAGGACGTCGTCGTCGCTGCTCAGGGGCAGTTCGCGGTAGAACGTGAGCCCCTCGCGGAGCAGTCCGCGGTCGTACTCGGGCGGCGCGGACTCGACCCGCCGCTCGAAGTCGCGGGCCCAGAACTCGCACATCGACGCCAGCGTCCGGAACGGGTGACCCTCGGGCGGGCGGCGCCAGAGCCGGCGCAGCAGGCCGGCCAGGACGACGTCCTGCTCGAGCGCCGGCAGCGACCGGGCCAGCAGCGTGCCCGGCACGGCCCGCTCGAGCAGCAGCGCGCTGGTGGCGTCGGACGTCTCGTCGGCGAGCACCCGCACGGCGCCGTCGCCGGCCCAGAACCGCAGGCCCTCGGCCTCGTGCTCGGCCTCGGCGTGCCGGTAGCCGACCTTCAGCACGACGGGTTCACCGGCGGCCGTCGTGGCCGGCGCGACCCACGAGCACTGCCCGCCCGGCTCGTAGGGTTCCGCGACCGTGAGCCCCCACCGCTCCAGGAGGTCGGGCACCACCGACGGCAGCGTCGCCGCCCACGCCGTCAGCCCGGGTTCCTGGCCACCGGCGGCGAACTCGGACAGTTTCGTGGGCAGGCGGAAGGCGGTCACGCCGGTCATTGAAACCGACGCGACCGCCCGGCCGCACGCGAGTTTCCCGCTCCTACGCGTCCCGCCTGGAGAACAGCCAGCCCGCGACCAGCAGCAGCAACGCCGTCTCGCCGGCGAACACGCCGAAGCCGGTCCACGGCCCCAGCAGGTCGGGGTTGAAGGACTCGACGGTGGCCAGCGTCGTCCCGGCGTTGCCCGGCATCAGCTTCGTCAGCCACTCGCCGGTCGCGCCGGGGATGAGGCCGACCAGGTTGCCGACGATGAAGATCAGCGCGATGCCGACGGTGACCGCGCCGGCCGTGTGCCGCATCAGCAGGCCGAGCGCCAGGCCGAACACGCCCAGCACCGCGAGGTAGAGGCCGCCGCCGACCATCGTCCGCAGCACGTCGGGGTCGGTGAGCGAGAACCCGATCCCCTCGCGGTCGAGGAAGAAGTTGCCGGCCAGGATCGCGACGGTCGACGTGATCGCGCCCAGGACCAGCAGCACGGCGGTGAGCACCGTCGTCTTGGCGGCCAGCACCGGCCAGCGGCGTGGCGCCGCGGCGAGTGTGGTGCGGATCATGCCGCTGGAGTACTCGGCGCTCGCCACCAGGATGCCCAGCACGAGGGCGGCGATCTGGCCGAACATCAGGCCCCAGGTGACGAACGCGCCGACCGGCTCGCCGGCGGTGTCGTCGGCGAGTTCGCCGGCGACGCCCCAGCAGATCAGCGCCGTCAGGCCGACGCTGAGGACGAACAGCGAGGCGAGCGTCCAGACGGTGGAGCGGACGGTGCGGATCTTCGTCCACTCGGCGTCGAGGAGGCGGCCGAACGTGAGCCGGGGCCGGCCGACGTCGGCACGGGGGGCCGGCGCCGCCGCGGGCGGGCTGAGGGTGGTTGGCGTGGTCATGGCGGTCACACTCCGGCGGGAACGGGCTGGTCGGTACGGGCGTGGTACTCGACGCTGTCGGCGGTGAGGCGCATGAACGCCTCCTCGAGCGAGGCGTTGACGACGCTCAGCTCGTGCAGGTAGAGGCCGCGGGACCCGGCGACGTCGCCGACCTGCTCGGAGGTGGCGCCGTCGACGAGCAGCGCGCCGTCGTCGTCGCGGCGGATCGCCCAGCCGCGCTCGCGCAGCGCCTCGGCCAGCACGCCGCCCTGCGGGGACCGCACCCGGACGTGGGCGGCCGAGTTGCGCGCGATGAAGTCGGACATGTCGGTGTCGGCGAGGATCGCGCCGCGCCCGATCACCAGCAGGTGGTCGGCGGTCAGCGCCATCTCCGACATCAGGTGGCTGGACACGAACACGGTCCGGCCCTCGGCGGCCAGCGACCGGATGAGGTTCCGGATCCACCGGATGCCCTCCGGGTCCAGGCCGTTGACCGGCTCGTCGAACAGCAGCACGCCAGGGTCGCCGAGCAGCGCGGCGGCGATGCCGAGCCGCTGGCCCATGCCGAGCGAGAACCCGCCGGAGCGCTTGCGCGCGACGGCGTCCAGCCCGACCATGCCGATGACCTCGTCGACGCGGCGGCGCGGGATGCCGTTCGTCTTCGCCAGCCACAGCAGGTGGTTGTAGGCCGTCCGGCCGCCGTGGATCGCCTTCGCCTCCAGCAGCGCGCCGACCTCGTGCAGCGGCGCGGGGAGATCGCGGTAGGCGCGGCCGTTGACGGTGACGCGGCCGCCGGACGGGTGGTCGAGGCCCATCACCATGCGCATGGTCGTGGACTTCCCGGCGCCGTTCGGGCCGAGGAAGCCGGTGACCGCGCCGGGCCGGACCGTGAAGTCGATCGCGTCGACCGCGGTCTTGTCTCCGTAGCGTTTCGTCAGCCGTTCCGCTGTGATCATGGCGGCAACGCTACGACTGTCGCCGGCGACGAAACAGCAGTTCAAGGGTGGTTTCAGGGCCGTCTCAGGGACATCTCGGGGTGGTCCCTGAGCCGGCCCCCGAGACGCCTCAGCCGCGCTGGGTGAGCGACTGCGGAAAGTCGGTGATGATCCCGTCGACGCTCAGGTCGCGCATCCGCCGCATGGCGCCCGGCTCGTTCACCGTCCACACGTTGATCTCCATGCCCAGCTCGTGCACGCGGTCGATCAGAGCCTGGTCGGTGACGGTGAACTGCGGGTTGACCTGGTCCGCCCACGTCGACAGCTCCAGCAGCTCCGTCTCCGTGGGCCGTTCGGCGTCGAGCAGGCCGATCGGCACCTCCGGCAGCGCGGCGTGGAACGCGCGCCCGTCCGCGACCTCGAACGACTGCACGCCGAGCCGGCCGCCGGCCAGGGCCGCGTCGACGTAGCCGGGGATCGCGCTCAGCTCCACGGCCAGCTGCTCCGGCAGGCCGGTGCCGGCGTAGTGCCCGCACGGGCTGATCTCGGCGAGCAGGCCGGTGCGCCGGCCGAGCTGCCGGATCACCTCCCGGACGGTGATGATCGGCTCGCCCGCGAAGCTCTCGTCGAACCACGAGCCCGCGTCGAGGGTGCGAAGCTCGGCCCAGGTGAAGTCGGACACGCGGTACGACGCCCGGCCCGGGAACCGCTCCTCCACGTCGGTGGTGCGCTCCAGTGTGCAGTCGTGGAAGTTGACCAGCCGCCCGTCGCTGGTCCGCTGGACGTCGATCTCGACGACGTCCGCTCGCTGCCGGACGGCAGCCCGGACGGCCGCGGCGGTGTTCTCCGGCGCGATGCCGGACGAGCCGCGGTGGGCGATGACGACCGGGCCGTCCTCGCCGCCCGGCTGGCCCGCGGCTGCGACCCCTGGGGAAACGATCAGCACGGTGGCGACGACGAGCCCGGCGAGTCTTGCGATCCTGGCGATCCGCACGAGAATCCTCCGATTCGGATGGGTTGCGCCAGGTTGACCGACCGACGTTACGAGGAGTCGGACCAGGGTTGACAGGTCGGTGAAGACCACCGCGTGGTGTGTGGGTGGTGGGTGCTTGGATGTCCTCCATGGACAGCGACCCCGATTCGATCGGCGACGAGCGCGTGCCGGTCGCTCAGGTGCTCACCGGCCTCGAGGTGCATCCGCTCGCGCAGGGCGAGACGGCCATCGAGGCGTTCGTGCTCATCAAGGTCCTCGACGCCGACGGCCGGCCCGCGTGGTCGTACCGCACCACCAATCGGCTGAACCGCGAGGAACTGCTCGGCGCACTGATGGTGCAGGTCGACGTGTTGCGCAAGGAACTGCGCGACGAGTGGGACGACGCCTGAGGGGCCCGTCCCACTCGCCGCGCGCTGCGGTCTACCTGGTGCGGTCTACCTGGTGCGGATGCGGTGCACACCGCCCAGCTGGGTGCCGGCGTAGAGCCAGCGTCCGTCCGGGCTGATCTCCAGCGACACCACGTTGAGGTTCTGCAGGCCGTTGGACACGTTCACCCAGGTGCGACCGCCGTCGGTGCTGCGCAGCACCCCGCGGCCGCCCTTGATCAGGCCGTTCGCGCTGAACTGGCTGGTCGCGGCGTACCAGGTGTCCGCGTCGGCCGGCGAGACGATCAGGTCGCCGACGAGCATCGGCACGCCGCCCGCGTCGGCGGCGCCGAACGTCTGCCCGCCGTCGTCGCTGACCTGGATGGCGGTGCCGCCGGCCACGATCCGCTCGCCGTCGGCCACGACGGAGCTCACCTGGCCGTCGGCGACCTTCCGCACCGTCCGCCCGAAGTCGTCGGAGCGGTACAGGCCGGACGCGCTGCCCAGCCAGAGCCCGTCCGGGTCGGCCGGGTCCAGGGCGACGGTGGTGAACATCTCGTCGTGGAACTGCTTGCGCCAGGTCTGGCCGCCGTCGGCGGTGACGTAGAGCCCGACGCCGCCGAGGCTCCAGAACGGGATCACGACGCGGCCGGCATCGGCCGGTGAGACGGCGAGGTCGAACGGCACCTCGTTGGTCCGGCTGAGGAACTCCCACTCCTGGCCGCCGTCGGTGCTGCGGTACACCCAGAACTGCGACAGCGCGTCCTTGCGGATCTTCCACACCGTCCGCGGGTCCTGCGGGTCGACGGCGATCTGTGCGACCCGGGTGCCGATGTACGCCTCGTAGCCCGACAGCCCCCACTCGGTACCGCCGGCCTGCAGCTTGGGCCGGGTGGGCAGGTCCGTGGCGTAGACGTCGTAGTCCGTGCCGGCGAGCAGCGTCGGCGTGCCGCGGTCGACGATCTCCAGGTCGTAGGGCGTGGCCGCCTGGACGCCGATGCGCTGCGGGTTGGAGCCGTCGTCCTCGGCGGTGAACAGCCCGGCGTTCGGCGACGACCACAGCAGGCCACCGGCCCATGGGACGAGGTCGTCCTCGACGGCGCCGGCCACCGGCTGGGGCAGCTGCGTCCAGGTCGTCCCGCCGTCGCGGCTGACGTGCTGCACCGGTCGGTAGGTGGTGACCATCAGCAGCTCGCCGCTCAGGACGATGTCGAGCGCACCGCCATTGGGGATCTCGTAGTTCACGTCCCAGCTGCGGCCGCCGTCGTGCGAGCCGATGACGACGTCGTCGACGAGGAGCGCGAGCAGGTCGTCGTCGGCGGCGATGCCCTCGACGTACCCCTCGTCGACCTTGTAGATCTGCTCGGTGCCGGTCGGGTCGCCGGTGAGCAGCCCGCGGACCGCCCAGACCCCGTCGAGGTTCGCCACGAACAGGTCGTCGCCCGAGACGGCGGCGCCGGTCAGCTCGCTGCCGGCCAGGTTGGCGTGACTGACCCAGGTGTCGCCGCGGTCGTGGCTGACCAGCAGCGCGGCAGCGGTGACGGCCACCAGCACCTGCGTCTGCGGGTCGCTGACCAGCGCGATCGTGGAGACGTCGGGAACGTCGAGCTGCTCCCAGGTGTCGCCGCCGTCCTCGGTGCGCAGGATGCGTCCCCGGTAGGCCGGGTCGGCGACGGTGTCGAGGAACCCGCCGGTGGAGCCGTTGACCGCGTACCACATGACATCGGGGTCGTCGGCGGCGACGACGAGGTTGCCGTTGCCGGTGCCGCCGGCGACGGGCAGCCGGTTGTGCTGGCGCCAGGTCTCGCCGCCGTCGTCGGTGGTCCACGGCCCGGCCTTCATGTACTGCGTGACGGCGGCGACGTCCGGGTCGGCGGGAGTCGTCGCGATGGGCCCGGAGCCGGAGTTCGGGCCGATCGGCTGCCAGGCGGCCGGGTTGTTCGAGTTGCCGACCGGAGCGGTGACCTCGAACGTCGCCGAGCCGATGAGCCCGGCGCCGGACTCCGTCGTCGCGGCGACGTCGACGGCGTAGGCCCCGACACGCGGCCCGGTCAGGGCGGCGCGGTACCAGCTGCCGTGGTCGTGCTCGGCCTGGACGGTGACCGGGCGGCCGCGCGGCGGGGTCACCGTCACGGTCGGCGGCTCGCTCAGCGGGCCGGGCGTCCAGATGAACGCCTCGCTCGCGCCGTCGCTGGGGTCGGGCGACGTCTGCACGACGAGGCCGCGCGCGGCCAGCAGGTAGGGCACCCGGACCTCGGTGCCGTCGCCGGCGGTGGCGACGATCCATCCGGCCAGGTCGGCGTCCTGCTCCGGCCGGTCCGCCGAGACGGCGACCTCGACGTCGAGCTCGCCGCCGGCCGGGATGGTCGCCTGGGCCGGCGTGACGGTGGCCGTGCCGGCGCTGCCGGGTGCGGAACGCGCCGTCAACGCGACCGTGACGTCGGCGCCGGACGTGTTGCGCAGCGTGGTGCTGCCGGTGTCGCCGATGGTCGTCGTGGTGAGGTCGGCCAGGCCGAGCGACACCGAGGCCGGCGAGGCGATCAGGTCGGCGGCCGCGGCCGCGGCGACGTCGAGCCGTCCAGCACCGGCGATGGTGGGCCCCGCCTCGACCGGCGCCGACGATCCGGTGAGCCGGGCGTTCACGTCGCCGACGACGTCGTCGGGCCGCAACTGGCGCAGGAGCGCCGCGGCGCCCGCGACGTGCGGGGCGGCCATGCTGGTGCCGGAGAGCCGGTACTGGCCGGGCTCCCACCAGGCCGTCGGGATGGCCGACATGATCTCGAAGCCCGGCGCGACGAGGTCGGGCTCGATCGAGTAGTCCGGCGACGGGCCGCGCGAGCTGAACGCGAGCACCTGGTCGGTGACGTCCTCACCGGAGATCTCGACGCTGACCGGGCCGGCCGCGAGGTCGCGCTTCAGCACGTCCCACTGCGACTCGAGCAGGCTCATGACGACGAGCCGGTCCAGCCGGAAGTCGTCGCCGGAGATCGCGTTGCTGGGCAGCGGGACGTCGACGACGCCGGGCTCGGCCGCGGCGCTCTCGAGGGCCGACGGTGCGCCCGGGTCCTCGCCCATCAGCACCGGGCCGCCGAAGTTGTCGATGTAGGCCAGCAGCGCGATCGCGCCGCGCTCCTCGGCCAGCCGGGCCTGCTCGATCATCCACGGCGCGACGTCGGTGACGTTGGCCGGGAGGTTCTGCCGGTAGGCGACCACCTTGCCGGTGACGTCACCGACGCGGTCGTAGTCCTCCTCGTCGCCGTCGCCGACGTCGACCAGCTCGCCGACGGCCGGCGTCGTGGGCGCCGACGCGGAGAACGGCACCCGGTAGGTGGCGATCGGCTCCTCGCGCGGCGCCGCCAGCCGAGCCGTCGGCAGCACGAGGGCGCTCGCGGACGCGCCGACCGACAGGACGCCGTCGGCCAGCGCCGGGCTGCCCATGGTGTGCGCGCCGGGGCCGGAGTTGCCGGCCGACGCGACCACGACGACGCCGGCCTCGGTCGCGGCGGTCGCCGCGAGGCCGAGCGGGTCGGTGCCGTCGCCGGGGCCGCCGAGGCTCATGTTGACCACGTCGGCCCGGTAGGGGTTGTCCGGGTCGGTGGCGGCCTCGAGCCCGGCGATGATGTCGGACTCCCAGCCCTCGCCGCGCGCGTTCATCACCTTGTAGGCGGTCAGCTGCGCGCCCGGCGCGACGCCGGTGACGGGAGCGGCGGAGTCGCCGGTGCCGGCGATGATGCCGGCGACGTGCGTGCCATGGCCGTTGTCGTCCATGGGGTCGTCGTCGCCGTTGGCGAAGTCGTGGCCGGCGACGACCTTGTGGCCCTCGCCGAACCCGCCGCCCAGCGACGGGTGGGTGTAGTCGACGCCGGAGTCGAGGACGGCGACGATGGTGCCGGTGCCGTCGGCGGGGCCGCCGGCCGGCGCTTCCTGCTCCCACACCTCGGGGGCGCCGACGAGCGGGACGCTCACGTCCGTCGTGGCCTTGACCCGCTCGTCCGGGACGACCTCGGCGACCCCGGGCAGCCGGCGCAGCGCGTCGACGTCGTCGGCCTGGACGGTGAGCGCGACGGCGTGGACCAGGCCGGTGAACTCGTGCTCGACCTGAGCCTCGATGCCCCGCGCGTCCGCGGCGGCGAGCATGGTGCCCTGGGCGCGGGCGGCCGCGGTCGCCGCCTGGGCGCTGTCCAGCTGCGCGGCGAGCTCGGCAGGCGCTCCGGGCTCGCCGTCGGGGCCGGCCATGAGGACGATGACACGGGTCTCCTGGTCGGCCGCCGGGTCGGTCTCGGCGGCCGCGCCGGCGGCGAAGGGGGTCAGGCCCGCTGCGGCGAGGGCGACGGCAAGGGCGGCGCCGGATCCGGCGCGGAGTCGTCGAGCAATCATCATGCTCCCGAGGTCAGACCGCGGCCGGGGGTTGCCGCGGTTGTGCCACATTCGTAACGGCTGTGACTCCGTGTATCAATGGCTGTAGCTGGCCGGTTGCGGCCGGTGGCACAGTTCGGCCAGATTGGGGCGATGACGACGGACGACGCCTCCTCGCTCGCACCCGTGGGCCTCGGCCCGTTCGACGAGGAGGTCTACCGAGCCCTCCTGACCTGCGTCGACGCGACGCCCGCCGCGCTCGCCGAGCAACTGGGCCAGCCCGAGAACCGGGTCGACCGCGCGTGCGGCCGGCTGCGCGCGCTCGGCCTGGTCATCCGGATGTCCGGACGACGGCGGCGCTACACCGCCGTCGACCCCGAGGCCGCGCTCGACGCTCTGGTGCGCGAGCGCACCGGTGAGCTGGACCAGGTGCGCGGCTCCGCCCTCGCGCTCTCCTCGATGTTCCACGCCGCCCGCCGCCAGGCCGGCGACGGCAGCACGATCGAGCTGCTCAACGGTCCTGAGGAGCAGGGCCGCTGGTTCGTCCGCCTGCAGCACCAGGTGCGCTCGGAGATGATGGTGCTGGACCGCCCGCCGTACGTGCTGGCCGCCGTCAACCCGGTCGAGCCGGTACGACTCGACAGCGGCGTGCACTGGAGGGCCATCTACGCGCCCGAGGCGCTGGAGATCCCCGGCGCGATGGACGAGATCGACGACCTCACGCGGCGCGGCGAACAGGGCCGCGTCCTGCCCGGGCTGCCGCTGAAGCTGGCGATCGCCGACCGCCGCATCGCGCTGCTGCCGCTCTCGATGGAGGTGGGGCACGCCCAGGGGCTGGTGATCCGCGAGTCCACCCTGCTCGACGCGCTGGTGGAGCTGTTCGAGGTGTACTGGGCGCGGGCGACCCCGCTGGCATCGCCGTCCGCGCCGGGGCTCACCCGCGAGGCCGGCGACGCCGCCGGCGAGGTGCCGGACGAGGACCGGCAGCTGGTGCAGCTGCTGGCGGCCGGGCTGACGGACAACGCCATCGCGCGGCAGCTGGGGCTGTCGACGCGGACGATGCGGCGGCGCACCCGGCGGCTGTTCGACCAGTTGCAGGCGACGAACCGGTTCCAGGCCGGGATCCAGGCCGCTCGGCGCGGCTGGTGGTGAACGGACCGCGAGTGTCGCGGCCGCATGCCAGGATGGTGCGCCGTGCCACGGAATCGAGTCACCGCCCGCCGGGCCGCCGTCGTCGTCGCGGGACTGGTGCTGCTGACCGGCTGCGGCGGTGACGACGACGGCCCGCCCACGGCGGCGAGCGAGTCGCCGTCGACCGACCCGACGCCCGGCCCGACCCTGGAGCCGACCCAGGAGCCGACCTCGGCGCCGACCTCGGCCGCGCCCGCGGAGACCGGACCGGCGGGCGATGCCGGCCTCGCGGCGCTGGACCCGTGCGCGATGGTCGACGCGGCCGGTGCCGGGTCGCTCGGGCTGACCGGCGGCGAGGCCGAGACCCTCGGCGAGGCGCGGGTCTGCCGGTACCGGTTCGAGGGGCCGACGCTCAACGAGAGCTTCACCGTGTCGGTCGAGCTGTTCGAGACGTACGGGCCCGCCGACATCGTCGCGACGGACGTCCAGGCGCTGGCGCCGATCGGGGACCACGAGGCCGTCACGTTCACCGGCACCACCGGGGGCTGCGTGGTCAGCCTCGGCGTCAGCGAGACGTCGCGCCTCGACGCCACCGCCGTCGGCGGCGACCCGGCGCTGGCCTGCGAGCACGCGACCCAGCTGGCCGCGCTGGCCGAACCGGCGCTGCCCTGACGGGTCGCCCTGGTCGCGACCGCGGACCTACTCGGGCGTCCCGTTCGGCTCGCCTCGCCGGGCGAGGCTCTGGCGCTGCCCCGTGTGCACGTCGGCCACCCATTCCCAGCCGGGCTCGGCCGCCGGGCCGATTCTCGGGTCGTCGGGTTCCCGGCCGTCGCGCAGGGCGTGCACGTACGCGCGGTCCAGGTCGATGCGCGCGCGCAGCTGATCGGCCGTGCCGACGGATCCGTGACCCGGGACCACGACCTCGACGTCGTCTGCCACGTCCTCGAGCAGCCGCAGCCCGGCGAGGTAGTCGTCGATCGGGTCGGCGGTGCCGACGTCGAGCATGGGAACCAGGACATCGGACAGCATGTCGCCGGCGGCGAGCACTCCGCGCCCCTCGATCAGCAGCGCCGCATGGCCTGGAGCATGCGCGGGGTGCTCGATGATCCGGGCACGCGGGCCGTCCCACGGAACCTCCGCGGCTCCGGCGGGCAGGCCGGAGATGCGGCCGAAGGGGTCGAGCGGGATCTCGTCGGCGATCTCAGGCGGCAGCCCTTCGGCGAGGCGGTCCTGCCAGTCCGCGTTCGACAGCAGCTCTCGCAGGGAGGCCGCGCAGCGGGCGGTGCCGTAACGAGGCGCGTCGCCGAGGTCGGTGTGCCAGAGCGCGTGGTCCCAGTCAGGATGCGTCGCGAAGCCCGCCACGACCGGCTGGCCCAGTTCACGAAGGTCGTTCGCGAGGCAGGCCATCTCGTCGCCCGTGATGCCGGCGTCGACCACCAACACCCCGTCCCGTCCTTGCACGACAACGGTGTTGTTCCGGATGAGCTCGCTCTGGTGGACCAGCACACCCTCCGCGACCTGCGTCAACATGGGCTCGCCTCTCCCTCGTGGGTTGCCGCCGTTCGTCGGAGCGTAGTACCCCGTGGCGCGTCTCGGCCGTCGGCTAACGCACGCCCGTGGGCCGGAACTGGACGCTGATGCGCGGCCCCACCGGCTTGGCCGTCTTCGGGACGGCGTGCTCCCACGTGCGCTGGCAGGACCCGCCCATGACCAGGAGGTCGCCGTGGCCGACGGCGAAGCGGAGCGTGGCGCTGCCGCCGCCGCGCCGACGCAGCAGCAGCGCCCGCGGCGCGCCGAGCGAGACGATGGCGACCATGGTGTCCTCGGTGCGGCTGCGCCCGATGGTGTCGCCGTGCCAGGCGACGCTGTCGCGGCCGTCGCGGTAGAAGCACATGCCGGCGGTGGTGAACGGCTCGCCCAGTTCGGCCGCGTAGTGCCGGCTCAGCGCCGTGCGCGCCTCGGTGAGCAGGGGGTCGGGCAGCGGCTCGCCGTCGCCGTAGAAGCGCACCAGCCGCGGCACGTCGACCACCCGCTCGTACATGGTGCGCCGCTCGGCCCGCCACGGCACCGACTCGACCAGCCCGGTGAACAGCTGGTCGGACCCGCCGACCCACGCTCGCCGGACGTCGACCCAGGCGCCCTGGGTAAGCACCGTGCGCTCGACCAGCCCGCCGAGCGGACCCAGCGTGGCGCCGCCGGGGTCGTCGAGCAGGGAGGCTTGAAAAGCAACACTCATGCCTCGACACTAGCGGAACTCGAACGAATGTTCTACGCGCGCTCGATGCGCCGCCGCTTCCTGACGCGCATCGGCCGGTGGACCCTGAGGGTGATGGGTCCACCGGCCGGCGCCTGACGCGACCTAGCGCAAGGCGTACGCCTCCCACAACGTCTGGATAGTGGAGTTGCCCTCCACGTCGTCGGCGGCGGTCCGCAGTGCCACGAACCCGTTGGTCCGTGCCAGCGGCGGCACGGTGAAGCGCACCTGCCAGCCGCCCCGGGTGCCCTTCAGGACCCGCGTGTCGTGCCAGGTCGTGCCGCCGTCGAAACTCACCTGCACGGACGGACGGTTGATCTGCGGCGCGCCCGGCGCCTGGTGGAACGCGACGATCTCGACGGTGTGCCGCGTGCCGGCCGCGGCAGTGTTCTCGATGTCCACCGGCGTGACGTGGCGCAGGTAGATCATCGGCACGGGTTCGCCGCACGGCGCCGCGAAATACAGCTCGGGGATGCAGGTGACGCCGGGCGGCCGGTTGTCGCCGGCGGTACCGGACGTGAACGTCCATTCGTACTCGTTGCCGGAGGAGTCGGAGCCGGTGAGCGTGTACTGCCGGCTCTGCGCTGGCAGGACGTAGGCCCGGACCCGGTTCACGGTGGACGCGGGTATCACGTCGCCCACGGAGTCGGTGAGGACACCGTCCGGCATGGTCACGGTGCCGGCGGTGTGCTGCGGTTCCGCCCCGGGTGTGCGCTCCCCGAAGGAGTACAGGACGTCGCCCGCCCGGCAGAAGCTGCACCACCCGGTGGACTCGGCCGGACCGATGGCCCGCGGGCTGGTGAACCAGTGCTCCCCACGCCGCGACGGCGCCTCGAGAACGGTTGCGCCGCTGTCCTCCTTCGCGCGCTCGGTCTGCCAGCCCCGAGTCCATATGATGTCGGGCGAGACCGGTCCGATGTATTCGGTGAGGTTCACCGACTCATCGGCGATGCCGAGGTTGTCGAAGAGGCTACCTCCGATGATGTTCATCACGTCGGTACGTGCGACCGATTCCAACGAGATCACGGGTCCGAACTGCGCGGACCCCGTCCACGATCCCAGTCCGGCCGTGTCGTGCAGCCGCGACTCACGGACAGTGAGGTCACGGTCGGTGACCGTCTGGTCGATGTCGTCGGGGATCCCGCCGTAGAAGTGCTGAGCGAGCGTGTAGACGTACTCCATCCGCTGGTTCCGCGGACTGTCCACCTCGACCATCACACGGTCCCGCTCAAGGAGATCCCGCAGGTCAGCGGCGTTCTCAGCGGTCACCGACAGGTCGGGCAGCCCACCCGGCGCGCCGCTTTGGGCAGCGTAGCAGCGCCCGGCGTCGATGAAGTAGTCGTCGTGCGGGTCGAAGACGAGCGCCACAACGCCGGCATCGGCGGCCCGCTCGTACAGCTCGGGCTCGGTCGCACATCCGGTGACGGCGTTGAACGGCGCGACCAGAGCGAGCTTCCCCCGGGCGTCGATCCGCGAGAAATCGGCCGGCGACCCGGCTCCGACGTCCACGAGCTCGAACGTGTCTCCCTCGGCGGCCAGGTAGTCCTCCGCGACCAGCTTGGGCCCGTACTCCGTGCGCAGGTCGAGGCCCACCTTCGGCTGGGTCACCGCCATGGAGATCCGGGGCTGCTGGCGTTGCTGGGTGAGCAACGCATTGAACGCGCCGGTGGTTGCGGGCCACCGCGTGGGAGCCAGCCACATACCGGTGGTCAAGCCATCTCCTGCCAGGAAGTGGAGGTTCGTGAACCGCGTTCCGTCCGGCCGGATGCGCTGCTTGGTGACGGCCAGGTGCGCCAGTTCGGTGGGCCTGGGTGTGTCCGGTTCGATCCACGTCGCGTCGTCCACGTAGAGGTCGATCGTGGTGTCACCGTCCACGACCACCTCTGGTTCCACGAACCAGGTGTAACCCCCGCGCGAGTCCTTGAACTCGACAGCGTGGCCGTCGAGGAACCAGGTCCCTTCGGGCAGGTCGACGACGACGTCGCGCACCACGCACGACGGGTCCGCACAACCCTCGCCGCCAGAAGCCAGGGCCCGCGTGGCTCCACCGAGTCCGGTGACCGACGACAGGTAGAACTCGGCGTACGCGGTGGCCCAGCCCTGCGGAGCGATGGAGCGGGTTCCCGGACGGTGGTACCACCGTGACTGGTCCTGGCTGCCGTGGACCCGGATGGTCAGCCGTGCCGTGGGCACGGTCGCGTTCGGCTCGACGGCATCGGGCCGGGCCGCTCCGTCGAGCGTGATGGCGGCGACGCCGTCGGCCAACTCACGCGGCGCGTACGGCTGGTCGTCCGGGTCCTCGGTGACGGCATCCCAGAATGTCTCGCCCGACCCCGCCGCCACGGTGACCGTGGCCCGGTCTTCGGTGACCGTCCCCGGTACCGGCTCCGACCCGGGGAGCGCTTCGGCCCTGGCCGAGACGTCGGCGACGCCGACGGCACCGTTGAAGTACACCGTGACCGGGGTCGGGGCGCCGGTGTAGCCGTGCTCGATGAGGTAGCTGAGGTCGAAGAGGTGCGGATCGACTCTGCCCTCGTCGACCAGGCGCACGGTACCCGCCGGGTCGGCGACGAGGGCTGGTGCCTGACCCGGGGCCTCCTCGGCTCGGACCTGGAGGTCCGCGGCGGGCGCACCGTCAGGCGTTCCCGGCACCGAGACCTGATATTCACCGGCCGGCGTGGTGGTGACGTGGACCTCGTGACCGGTGATCAGGTGGATCACGCTGCTGGACGGTGCTCCGTCCGCGACCGGTTCGGTGTCCAGGGCCGGCAGGATCGTGCCGGCTTGCTGCCCCGCCGCGAACGCCGTGGCCGCCATCGGCAGCACCACCGCCGCCGTCAGCGCGGTCAAGGCCGCTCGCGATGCCCGTCGTCGTCGCACGTGTCCGATCCGCATCACAGGCTCCTGTCCAGGCCGGCCGGCGCGGCGCCGGTCAACGCGATGTCGTGGTGAGTGATGGCGTGCGGTGTCACGCTGAGGTCCGAGGCGTACGGCTCGTATCCGGTGACCTGCGCCTCGATCCGGTCGATGCCGTCCCCGGCGGCAAACAGCCAGAACGGTGCGCCGGTCACCCCCTGGTCGTCCAACTGCTGGCTCCAGACCACCGACTCCGGCGCCGAGCCCACGCGGATCCGCACGTTGGCCAGGCCTTCCCCGGTGGTGGCGTCGCGCACGCCACCGACGACCAGTCCGCCGTCCAACGGCACGCAGTCCCACGTGCCGAGGAACAGGTTGTCGAAGCCCCAGTAGCGGGAGTCGTCGCTGCCGGTGAAGGAGAACCGCACCCGTACGGCGTGCTGACCCGCCGCGCCCGGCAACTCGATGCTCTGCGTGCCGATCACGGTCTCCGTGCTCGCCGACCACACCGTGCTCCAGGTCCGCCCGTCGATCGAGTACTCGATCTCGGCGGACTGGCGCCGGGGTGCCCCCAGGTAGCGCATGTCCACGCGCAGCACCGGTGCGGAGTGATCGCTCAGATCGAACGCCGGAGAGGTCAGGGTGGCGTCGACGCGTCCCCGGGGCGCGGCGGCCGGATCGGCGATCGGAAACGCCCCTTGACCACCGGGCGGCTGTGGGCGCTGCCGCGGGTTGTCGAAGCGCCACGATCCGGCGAGGCCACCGACCAGCCACCCGTCTCGCGGCGCGTCACCGCTCCACCCGGTGAAGGCGCTCCGGTGGCCGGTTCTTCCGTATCCCGGCGCGGTGCACGCGTCCATGTCGGCGGCGATGATGTGATCGACCCGCACGGCGGTGTCGCCCACCGCGACGGACTCGAGGGTCGCCGGGTATCCCGGGTACACCGGGTCGACGGTCACGGAGTACTCCGCCTGCGCGGGCAGCGTCACCGTGTACTCGCCGGTGATCTGATCGGTGAAGAGCGACCCCTGCGGGACGCCCGCGACGGTGACCTCGGCGTGAACGGGCCAGCCGTGACCGGAACCGTCGGCGACTCGTCCGGTGACCGTCGTCATCGGCGCCGGGTCCAACGGCACGTCGACGGTCGTGACCTCACTCTCGACCACCGTCGCGGCCGCCGTGTCCTCGACATAGCCGTAGGCCGACGCGGTGATCTGGTACTCCCCAGCGGGCAGGCCGGCGCGATACTGCCCGGACGCGTCCGCGGCGACGGTGCGGTCGATCGGGTGCGTGGCCGGGCCCCCGACCACACGCACGCGCGCCGCGGCGACCGGGGCGCCCGTCACGCGGTCGGTGACGGTTCCGGTCAACACTCCCACCGTCCGCCCGGTGACCATGGCGAGCGCGTCGAGGCGCCCCTCGCCGTAGACGTTGTTGTCCTCGCCGTCACCGCCGCACTGGGCGTCCTCGGTGTTCACGGCGGTCGTGTCCAGCAGGTCCCGGGTCGCCTGGAGGTCACCGACCAGGTCCGGTGCGGCCGACCACAGCAGCGCGACGGCACCGGCCACATGCGGGGCCGCCATCGACGTGCCGCTCGCCAGAGCGTAACGGCCGCCGGGGTAGGCCGATCTCACGTTCACGCCGGGGGCGGACAGATTCGGCTTGATCTCACCGTCCTGGCCCGCGCCCCGGGAGGAGAACGAGGCGATCGTGTTCTGGACGTCGTAGGCGCCGACCGAGTAGTTCGCGGTCCTCCCACCCGGCGCGGTGGACGTCCGGCAGGCTGGTCCGCTGTTGCCGTTCGACCAGACCCCGAAGATTCCCGCGGCGGCCCACGCGGCCGTCACGTTGTCGTACCAGGAGTCGGCGGACGATCCACCACCCCACGAGTTGTTGATGATGTCGGGCCGCATCGACGGGTCGGCGCCCGTGCCGTCGATCCTGGTCGGTGCCAGCATCCACTGACCGGCCGCCATCAGGTGCTCTCCCCCGCACGAGTCGGTCATGCAGCCCTTCGCCGCGATCCAGGTGGCCCCGGGTGCCACGCCGACCTGGTTGGCTCCGCCATCGGCGCCCACCATCGTGCCCATCGTGTGAGTCCCGTGACCCTGGTTGTCGCACGCGGCGCTCACGCAGGTGCCGGTGGGATCGAACCAGGCATAGTCGTGGTCGAACGAACCCGCACCCCGGTTGCCGCGATACTGGTTCACCAACACCGGGTGGTCGAACTGGACGCCGGTGTCGATGTTGCCCACGACGATGCCGCTGCCGTCGATGCCGTCGGCCCAGACGTCGTCGGCGTTGATGTCGGCGATCCCCCACTCGACCGCGTTCGTCCGGAAGGCGCCGTCGTCGAGCGTCACCTCCGGCTCCGGAAGGTCGAAGGTCTCCGGTGCCGAGAGCTCGCCGACCTCCGGTCGCACGGCCACCTCCGACGCCACCTCGTACGGGGCGCCGGTGACGCGGATCGTGTTCGAGATCCAGTAGGACTCGTACTCCACGCCGCGGGCGTCGAGCAGGTCGGCGACGCCCGCCTGAGTCGTGGCCGCGGTCTCCTGGAGCCGCCGGACGACGAACTCGCCGCGCTCGGCCCAGTCCTCGATGTCATAGGCGGCGGAGAGATCGGCGTGCTCCTCGAAGCGCACCCAGAACTCCTGCGGCTTCTCCTCGGCGCCCTCGAACCGCTCCCGCAGTTCGGTGGTGAGCTTCTGGTCGGCCTGCGTGGCGGCCGACGTGGCCGGCTGCGCCGCGGCTGCCGGCGGGAGTGACGACAACGCCGCGAGGAGCATTGCCAGCAGCGTCAGTGCGAGTATCGCGTGCGGGCGACGGCGCCGCGCGCTGGTATCCACATCCATGGAGTAACGCCTGCCTTTCGGGCCCGGAACGGGGTCGCTGGGAGGTGGGGACGGGAGGGGCGAAAGCTCACAGAAGCACCCACCCTTCCGGCTCGGGACCTGGGTCGCCGGACGGTGCGGCCGCGTCGTGGAAGGACTCGTCTGCGCCCGCAACCGCCCCTGGGTCCCGGTCGTGCTCGGGTGGTGCATCGATCACCGCCGCGGGCGGGTCACGGGTCACGGGATCGCGCTCGTTCACGTGGTTCAGCGTCGCCGCAAGGATCCGGCGCTACCTATAGGGTGTTCGCCCTAGAATGCGGTCGCCGCAGCTCTGCGACGCGGCCGGCAGTCGCGATGGACACGGTTCAATTCGTCGCCACATCGGACTCGAACGAGATCAGCCCGGCGTCGTTCGCTGCCATGGCCGCGCCCGTGCGGGTGTTGACGCCGAGCTTGCGCATCGCGGTGCCGAGGTGGATGCCCACCGTCTTGGGCGACAGGAACAGCGCCTGTGCCGCCTCCCGGTTGGTCATTCCTTGCGCGACGAGTGTCAGGACGTCCTTCTCTCGCGGCGTGAGCGCGTCGCCGTACCCATGTGGTCCACCCTTCCAGGCCCGCGACACTCCGACGCCGTGCCGACGCAACACGCGAGCGATCCGGTCGGCGTCCCATCGGGCGCCGAGTTCGCGTAGCTGCCGCTCGGCCTGTGTCAGTCCCGCCACACCCTCGTCGGGCCTGCCCGCGTCCATCAGGCTCAGCCCCTGACGCTCGCGCGCGAGCAGGCCGTCGTAGGGCCGGGGCAGCTGTGCCCATCGTCGCGCCGCGTCGTCGAACAGGCCGGCCGCCCGGTCGTGGTCGCCGTGAGCACGGGCCATCAGCCCGGCGCACACGAGGAACGAGGCCGCCGGCGCGGGGGCGTCGCGGCCGACCAGCCCGCCGGCGTAGCGGGACACGAGATCCTCGGCCTGCGTGGTCCGTCCGATCGCGATCAGCGCCTCCACGTGGACCGGTGCGACATCCGCCGCCCACAGCCAGACCCCCTTGCGGCCCACCGCGTCCATGACCGGAGCGGTCAACGCCAGCGCACCATCCGGCGACTCGTCGGCCAGCCGGATCCGCGCCAGCGCCGCCGGGGCGACCATGTTGTCCGGGTAGATCGTGCCGGATCGAGCATTCTGCTCGGCCAAGGCGTCGAGCAGAGTCTCGGAGGCGGTCCGGTTACCGGCGGCCAGGTGGAGAAGAGCGGCGACCAACTGAACTCGCACGAGGGTAGGGTCGCGACGCACATCGGCGTCCACCAGCTCCTCCGTGGCGGTGAGCAGGCCATCCCAACGGCCCCTGTGCCAATCGAGTTGAAGCTGTAGCGAACAGGCCTGCGTCGCCAGCCGCCGATAGCCTGTCGCGTCGACGAAGCGCGAGGCCTGGGCCAGTCGCTCGTGTGACTCTACGTATCGGCCCCAGTGCAGCGAGGTCATCACGACGTTCAACAGACCCGAGGCGATCGCCCCCTGCTCGGCCCTGCTCGTCGTCGCGTCGACCGTCACCTCCTCCTGCTCCCAGCCCGCCTCCTCACCGACCAGCAGGAGCACGGTCTCTCGAAGGCGGGGCACACTTCGCGCCGGTTCCGGGCCGAGCGTGCGGGCCAGCTCCGTCGACCGGTCGAGCCACTGCAGGTGCCGGCCGATCGGCCAGTCAGGATGCATGGGCAGAGCGAGGTTGGCCATGGCCTTGACCGCGAGGCCCGGGCGATCGGTCAGGTCGGGGACGGCCGCCTGCCACTCCTCGAAGGCCTCCTGGTCACGATCGAGAATCCACAGCACATCTCCCAGTACGAGCCGCAGCTCACCTCGGTCGGCGGGCTCGCACCCGCCGGAGGCGAGCGCGGTGCGCAGGACCGCGACGACCTGGCCGGCGAACTCGCCCTGTGCGTCGCGCGCAACCGGCCAGGTCTCGCCGAGCAGGCGAGCGAGCCGGACCCGTCGGTCGGGGGGATGCTCGATCGAGGTGAGGAGCTCCAGCAACGTGACGAGCGCCATGCGGTCCTGTCCCGACTCCAGGAGCAGGCCGGCACTCGCCTCGACGTACCGGCACCAGGCATCGTCGTCGCCCGCTTCGCGGCAGTGCCGGGCAAGGCGCACCACCGGAGGTGGGTCGGCCCGGCGGAGAACCTCCGCGGCCCGGACGTGCATGCGGCGCCACTGCGGGGCGGCGATCGCCTCACCGATCGCCTGAGCATCCAGCGCATGTCGAAAGACGTACTGTCCGGGTCGCTGCACCTGCAGGATCCCGGAGGCCAGCGCGGCGGCGATGCCGGCATCGGCCTCCGCCTCGGTCAGACCGGCGACGGCGGACAGCATGGACTCATCGACCGGCTCGGCCAGCACCGCGGCGGCTTCGAGGACGAGCCGAGCGGGCGGCGGAAGACGTGCTGCCCTCTCCAGCACGGAGTCCCGCACGGTCGGCGGCACGTCGAGATCGTCGAGGACGCGGCGGATCCAGTGCCCTCCGTGCCACACGATGTCGTTCCGGTCGCGGAGGAGGCGGACGCATTCCTCGATGGCCAGCGGAATGCCGTCCGTATGGTCGCGGAGGAACGCGGCGAACTCCTCCGACACCTCGCCGCTGCCGAGCATCGCGCCGACCATGCGTCGAGTCTGTTCCACATCGAGCGGCTCGAGACGTTCGCGTCTGAACTTCATGCCCGGCCTGGGCCGCGACGTCAGGACCCGCAGCACCGACTGCGGCGGCACGTCGTTGGGTCGGTACGTGATGACGGTCGATGGGCCATGACCCTGGCCGCTCGTCACCGATATGAGCCACTCCAGCGTGGCGTTGTCCGCCCAGTGCGCATCCTCGACGACCACGATCTCGATGCCGAGTCGCTCCACGAGTTCGGTGATGGCCCGCAGAAGGCGATGCCGGGTCTCCTTCGGATCGTCCAGATGCTCCGGCGACGGCGGCAGAAACTCGGACCACTCCGGAAACAGCGGGCGCAGAGCTCCACCGAGCGCCGTCAGCTCGGCGGCCCGGACGCGGTCACCGTGCCGGCGCAACGCGTCCACCACGGGACCCAGCGGAAAGGGCTCGCGCAGAGGCGGACAGGTCACGACGAGAAGGCCGCGACGTGCGACGGACTCCGAGCGCACCATTTCGACCACGAGCCGTGACTTACCGATCCCCGGCTCGCCTTCGATGAGAACCATCGCGCGTTGGGTGCTCAGTGCGTCATTCGCCCAGGCGAGCACGGACTCTCGGCCGATCAGTTCCCGCACCGCGGGAGTGCCGAGCGCCGCCGCATCCTGCCGGTTCCGAGCCTGACTGGCGTCCACTGGGACCTCCCGCAGTTCGTCGTTGCGCGGTGACACGGGACACACAGGTGCGGAATCCGGGCAACGCACCGTGAACGGTGGCGGACATTATGGCGCATTTCGACGTCGCGCCGGTTTCGGACCGCCGGCGGCCGGGCGGGTCCGGCCGGTCACACTTTCGTCCCACCATCCGTCAGGAGAAGAACGTGCCGCTCCCGTCCGGGACGCGGCGAGAGGACCGTGACCCGGAGGCAACACTCATGCAGACCCTGACTCCGGCGTGGCGACAACGGCTGCTCGCCGGCGTGTGCGCCTGGATGGTCGCGTCGTTCACCGTCGGAGCGTTGACCAAGTTCTACTCCGGCGAAACGTTCTTCGGCCCGGCCTACTCGGTGAAGTTCGTGGAGTGGGGCTACCCGTCGTGGTTCCGGTTCGTCGTCGGCGCCGGCGAGCTCGTCGGCGCGGCGCTGCCGGTCTCGCCGCGACGTCGTTTCCTGGGCGCCGCGCCCCTCCTGGTCATCACCGCCGGAGCCACCGTGACCCATCTGGCCCATCAGGACCCGATCGGCGAGGCGGCGTCGGCGCCCGTGCACATGGTGCTGGCAGGGATCGTGGCCTGGGTCAACCGACCTCGTGATCGGAGCGATCTGTGGCCGCGTCCGGAGCGGGACGGCGCCCGTCGCCGGCGTACCGCGGCCGGACCGGCCGGACGGTAGACCTGCGCGGTGATGCCGCCGGGGAACGTGCGCGCCTCGGCGAGCTCGAGCGCCACGTCCGGGCCGTCGTCAGGGAACAGCCGGGTGCCCCGGCCGACGACGACCGGATAGGTGAGCAGCGTCAGCTCGTCGACCAGCCGCTGCTCGAGCAGCCAGCGGATCAGCGCGCCGCTGCCGTGCACCTGCAGCTCGCCGCCCTGCGCGGCCTTCAGCTCCCGCACCGCGGCCGCGAGGTCGCCGGACAGCACGGTGGTGTCCGCGCACGACGCGCCGGCGAGGGTCGACGAGGCGACGTACTTCGGCCGCGGGTTCAGCGCCGTCCAGATGGGGCTGTCGCCCGGGTCGGCCCACGTCCCCCACGAGGCGGCGAAGATCTCGTAGGTGCGCCGGACGAACAGGAACGCGCCGGCGCGCGCGTACACGGCGCCGAGGAACGCCTCGGCCTCGCCCTCGAACAGCGGCAACGCCCAGCCGCCGCGGTCGAACCCGTCGCGGCGGTCCTCGTCGGCCCCGCCGAGCCCCTGCATCACGCCGTCGACGGACACGCTGGTGACGGTGGTCAGCTTTGTGATCGCCCTCCTCCGGGACGCCGCTGGCGGGCGGCCTCACCCCTGCCACGAACGCCGCGGCCCGGTTTCGACGCCGCCCCCGGATATTCTTCGCGACGTGCCCCATGACGTCGTCTGGTGGGAGATCGAGACGCCCGACCCCGCCGGTACGCAGGCGTTCTACGGGGCGTTGTTCGGCTGGACCTTCGAGCGCGCCTTCGACGGCCCGGAGTCCGAGCTCGGCCGCGACTACTGGATCGTGCGGCACGACGACGCCGGCATCGGCGGACTACAGCGCGCCGCCACCGGTCAGCCCGCGCCGGCCGCGGGCGTGCGGCTCTACGTCGAGGTCGACGACCTGGAGGCGACTCTCACGCGGGCGAACGATCTGGGAGCGACGGTCGAGCGTGGCCGCATGCTGCTCGGCGGCGACGACTTCTGGTGCGCCACCGTCCGCGACCCGCAGGGGGTCTCGCTCGGCCTCTGGACGTCGCGCCCCGCCGTCGAACGGCCTCTGGACGGGGCGCGCCCGGCCCGGCCAGGATGAGCGCGACCCGTGGACCGCCGCGAAGGAGCCGACATGACCGTTCTCGCCGACCTGCTCGACGCCGTCGCCGGCGGCCGCATCGAGGTGCTCGACCTCACCGCGCCGCTCAGCGACCAGACGCCCATCCTGCAGCTGCCCGAGCCGTTCGGCCAGACCGTCCCGTTCCAGCTGCACGAGATCAGCCGCTACGACGACCGCGGCCCGGCCTGGTATTGGAACAACATCACCACCGGCGAGCACACCGGAACGCATTTCGACGCGCCCGTGCACTGGGTCACGGGACGCGACGGCGAGGACGTCGCGCAGGTGCCGCTCCCCCGGCTGATCGCGCCGGCCGCCGTCGTCGACGTCGCGGAGCAGGCGGCGGCCGACCCCGACTTCCTGCTGGAGATCGAGCACGTCAAGGCGTGGGAGGCCGACCACGGCCCGCTGCCCGACGGCGGCTGGCTGCTGCTGCGCACCGGCTGGGACGCGCGGTCCGCCGACCAGGACGCGTTCCTCAACGCGAACGAGACCGGCCCGCACACGCCCGGTGTCAGCGTCGACTGCGCCCGCTGGCTGGCCGACGTCGCGCCGATCCTCGGCCTCGGCGTCGAGACCGTCGGCACCGACGCCGGCGCGGCCCACTCGTTCGACCCGGCGTTCCCGTGTCACTCCTTCCTGCTCGGCGCCGGCAAGTACGGGCTGACCCAGCTGCAGAACCTCGACCGGCTGCCGCCGACCGGCGCGGTCGTGGTCGCGGCGCCGCTGCCGATCGCCGGCGGGTCCGGCAGCCCGGCGCGCGTGCTGGCGCTGGTCGAGCGCTGATGCTGGTCGGCGAGGCGGTCGGCCGGGCGCTCGCTCAGCTCGGCGTCCGGCAGGCGTTCGGCGTGGTCGGCAGCGGCAACTTCCACGTCACGAACGCGCTGGCCGACGGCGGCACGCGGTTCGTCGCGACCCGGCACGAGGGCGGCGCGGCGACCATGGCCGACGCCTACGCGCGGATGAGCGGCGAGGTCGCCGCCGTGACCGTCCACCAGGGCTGCGGGCTCACCAACGCGCTGACCGGTATCGCCGAGGCGGCCAAGAGCCGCACGCCGCTGCTGGTGCTGGCCGCCGAGGCCACCGTCCCCGGCTCGAACTTCTTCGTCGACCAGCCCTCCCTCGCCTCCGCCGTGGGGGCGGCGACGGTGCGCGTGGCCTCAGCCGAGACCGCGCTCGGCGACGTCGCCCGGGCGTACGCGCTGGCCCGCCACGAGCGCCGCACGGTCGTCGTCAATCTCCCGCTCGACGTGCAGGGGCTGCCGGTCGACGACGGCGCCCACGTGCGACCCGTCGCGGCGCCCGCTCCCCCGCCGCCGCCCGACGTGACCGAGCTGGCCGCACTGCTCGCGTCCGCCCGGCGGCCCGTGCTGATCGCCGGACGGGGCGCGCGGCACGCCCGCGCGGAGCTGCTGGCGCTGGCCGACGCGTGCGGCGCGCTGGTGGCCACGTCCGCCGTCGCGAAGGGGCTGTTCCACGGCAGCCCGTGGTCGCTGGACGTGTCCGGCGGATTCGCGTCGCCGCTGGCCGCGTCGCTGATCACCGGCGCCGACGTCGTCGTCGGGTTCGGCTGCGCACTGAACATGTGGACGCTGCGGCACGGCCGGCTGATCGGGCCGTCCGCCCGGGTCGCCCAGGTGGACGTCGACGCCGACGCGATCGGCCGCCACCAGGCCGTCGAGGTGGGCGTCGCCGGCGACAGCGCCGTGGTGGCGTCCGCGCTGACGGTGGCGCTGGACGGCCCGCGCCCCGGCTACCGCGACGACGAGCTGCGGACCCGGCTGGCCGCACAGGTCCGCTGGCGCGACGTCGCGTACGACGACTGGGGCGGCGGCGGGCGGATCGACCCGCGCACGCTGACCATCGCGTTGGACGACCTGCTGCCGGACGAACGCGTCGTCGCCGTCGACTCCGGCAACTTCATGGGCTACCCGAGCATGTTCCTGTCCGTCCCGGACGAGCACGGGTTCTGCTTCACGCAGGCGTTCCAGTCGATCGGACTCGGCTTGGCGACGGCGATCGGCGCCGCGCTGGCCCGGCCGGACCGGCTGCCGGTCGCCGCACTGGGCGACGGCGGCGCGCTGATGGCGGCGGCCGAGCTGGACACCGCCCGGCGGCTCGGCCTGCCCATGGTGGTCGTGGTCTACAACGACGACGCGTACGGCGCCGAGGTGCACCACTTCGCCGGCGGCGAGCCGCTGGACGCCGTCACGTTCCCGGACACCGACATCGCCGCGGTCGGCGCCGGCTACGGGTTCGACGCGGTGACGGTCCGGTCGCCCGCCGACCTCGGCGGGGTCCGGTCCTGGCTGGACGGCGACCGCGGCCGGCCCCTGCTGGTCGACGCGAAGGTCGCCGCGCCGCGCGGCGCCTGGTGGCTGGAGGAGGCCTTCCGCGGCCACTGACCGCCGCCGGGACGAGCTCCGACGGCATGGGACCACGCCGCGAACACCGTGACCGAGCCCACGCCCGATCCGGGTTCAATTACGAGACTGCCGGGTCTAGTATCTAGTTCCGGAACTCATCAGTCTCGGAAAGCCCACCGGAGTCGTCATGACCCTCGCATCGCCCGACACCGAGTCCGCCACCTCGACCAAGCACCGGCGCCGCTGGGCGACGCTCGCCGTGCTGTCGCTGAGCCTCGTCCTCATCGGCATGGACACCACCGTCCTCAACACCGCCATCCCGACCATGCAGCGCGACCTCGGCGCGAGCGCCAGCGAGCTGCAGTGGATCATCGACGCCTACACGCTCGCGTTCGCCGGGTTGCTGCTGACCGCCGGCGCGTGGGGCGACAAGTACGGCCGCAAGGTCGCGCTGGCCGCCGGCCTGGTCGTCTTCGGCGCGGCCAGCGTCTGGGGCGCGACTGCGGGCGACGCGGGCACCGTCATCGCGGCCCGGACGGTGATGGGCCTCGGCGGCGCACTGATCATGCCGAGCACGCTGTCGATCCTCATCGACGTGTTCCGCGACCCGATGGAGCGCAAGCGGGCCATCGGCGTCTGGGCGGCGATGGCCGGCATCGGCATCGCCGGCGGCCCGGCCGTCGGCGGCTGGCTGCTGGAGCACTTCTGGTGGGGTTCCGCGCTGATGATCAACGTCCCGGTCGTCGCCGTCGCGCTGCTGCTCGGGCTCTGGCTGGTGCCGGAGTCGCGCGACCGCAGGTCGCCGCGGCTGGACCTGGTCGGTGCCGCACTGTCGTGCGCCGGGCTGGTCGCGCTGGTGTGGGCGCTGATCGAGGCGCCGGAGCGGGGCTGGACGAGCGGCGTCACGCTGGGCGCCGTCGCGGCGTCGCTGGCGATCCTGGCCGGTTTCGTGCTCTGGGAGCGCCGGCACCCGCACCCGATGCTCCCGGTCGGGTTCTTCCTGAACCGCCGCTTCAGCGTGCCCGCGATCTCCATCACGCTGGTCTTCTTCGCGATGATGGGCGCTGCGTTCTTCCTCTCCGTCTACCTGCAGACGGTGCTCGGCTACACGCCGCTCGAGGCGGGCCTGCGGATCCTGCCGCTGGCCATCGGGCTGGTCCTCGGCGCCCCGGCGGCCATGGCCGTCGCGCAGCGGGTCGGTGAGAAGTGGCCGACGGTGGTCGGGCTGGCGCTGCTCGCGGTGTCGTTCTGGGTCTTCAGCGGGACGACGGTCGACAGCGGCTACGCGCCGCGCGGCCTCACCGCGACGATCGTCATGGGCTTCGGCATGGCCTTCGCGATGGGACCGGCGACGGAGTCGGTCATGGGCGCCGTGCCGCGGGCCAAGGCCGGCGTCGGCTCGGCCGTCAACGACACCGTGCGCCAGGTCGGCGGCGCGCTCGGCGTCGCGGTGCTGATCTCCGTGCTGAACTCGGTCTACGCTGCGCAGGTGGACGATGCCGCCGCCCAGCTGCCCGCCGACGCCGCGCATGCGGCCGAGGACAGCATCCAGGGCGCCTACGCCATCGCCGGAGAGCTGCCCGCCGAGTCCGCCGCCGCCCTCGTCCACGCCGCCGACGCCGCCTTCGTCGACGCCATGACCACGACGACCGCCGTCGCCGGCGTCGTCGTCCTGATCGGCGCGCTGGTCGCGCTGCTCTGGCTGCCCAGCCACGCCCGCGACGAACGCGCCTCGGATGAGCCGCACTGAGCCTCGTCGTGGCCGGCCGCGCGACCCGGAGGCGGACCGCCGCATCCGGGAGGCCGCGGCCGGCCTGCTGCTGGAGCGCGGCATCGACGGCATGACGGTCGACGCGGTCGCGGAGCGGGCCGGCGTCGGCAAGGCGACGCTGTACCGGCGCTGGTCCGGCAAGGACGAGCTGGTGCTGGCCGCCGCCGAGGCGCTGTTCGCCCTGGAGGTGCGGGTCCCCGACACCGGCACGCTGCTCGGCGACCTGACCGAGGTCTACACCGACCTGCTCCGGCTGGCCGGCAGCGACGAGGGCCGGGCGTTCTTCCGGCTGGCCGCGACGGAGGCCGGCCGCGACCCCCGGATGGGCGAGCTGTACCGCATCTCACTGGCCGGCCGGCTGGCCGAGGTCAGCGAGATCTTCGACCGAGCGATCGGCCGTGGCGAGCTGCCGCCCGACGTCGACCGCCAGCTGATGTTCGACTGGCCGGCCGGTGTGATCGTCATGCGCATCCTCACCGATATGCCGCTCCCCGGGGTGGACGAGGCGGCCGCGATGGCCCACGCGACGGTCCACGGTTTCGGCGCACGATGACCGCCACGCTCGTCGTCCGCGCCCGCCGGGCCCTGGTCGGCGACGAGCTGCGGCCGGCCACCGTCGTGGTGCGCGACGGCGTCGTGGCCGCGGTGGCGCCCCTCGACGCGCGGCTCGCTCCCGACGTCGAGCTGGCCCCCGACGAGGTCCTCCTCCCCGGGCTGGTCGACACGCACGTGCACGTCGACGAGCCCGGCCGCACGGAGTGGGAGGGGTTCGAGACGGCGACGGCCGCGGCCCTGGCGGCCGGCGTGACCACGCTCGTCGACATGCCGCTCAACTCGCTGCCGCCGACGCTGACGGCGGACGCGCTCGCGGCGAAGCGGCGGGCCGCGGCCGGGCGGTGCCGGGTCGACGTCGGGTTCTGGGGCGGGGTGACGCCGGACAGCCTCGGCGCGCTGCCGGACCTGCTCGACGCCGGCGTGCCCGGGGTGAAGTGCTTCCTCAGCGACTCCGGCGTGCCGGAGTTCCCGCCGCTGTCGCTCGCGGACCTGGAGCGGGCGGCGGCGATCGTCGCCAGCCGGAGCGGGCTGCTGCTGGTACACGCCGAGGACCCGGACCTGCTGGCGTCCGCCCCCGCGCCGCGCGGCCCCGGCTATGCCGCGTTCGTCGCGTCGCGCCCGGCCGCTGCCGAGGCCACGGCGATCGAGAACGTCGTCGCGGCCGCCGGGCGCACCGGCTGCCGCGTCCATGTCGTGCACGTGTCGTCGGCCGCCGGGGCCGGCGTGGTCCGCGCCGCCAAGGCCGCCGGTGTCGCCGTCACCGCCGAGACCTGCCCGCACTACCTCTTCTTCGCCGCCGAGAAGATCCCCGACGGCGCGCCGCTCTTCAAATGCTGTCCGCCGATCCGCGGGCGCGCCGACCAGGACGCGTTGTGGGCCGCCCTGCTCGACGGCACCCTCGACGCCGTGGTCAGCGACCACTCCCCGGCGCCGCCGGAGCTGAAGGAGCTGGTCACCGGCGACCTCGGCCGCGCGTGGGGCGGCATCGCGTCGCTGCAGTTCGCCTTCGCCGCCACGCTGACGGCCGCGGCGGAGCGGGGCGTGCCGACGGCCCGCGTGGTCCGGTGGATGGCGAGCGCTCCCGCGGACCTCGCCGGGCTGCGGGCCAAGGGCCGGATCGCCCCGGGCGCCGACGCCGACCTCGTCGTCCTCGCCCCGGACGAGACCTTCGTCGTGCGCCCGGATCTCGTCCGGCACCGCCATCCGCTGACGCCGTATGAGGGGCGCCGGCTGCGCGGCGTCGTGCGCCGGGTGTGGCTGCGCGGCGCCGAGCCGGGCTCCGAGGTCAGCACCGGCCGGCTGCTGGGGGCGACGGACCAGCGCTGATGCGCCATGATGCGGAGATGACCTCCGGCCTGGCGGTCCTGAACGAGCTGGCCCGGCCCGCGGCGCTCGACGTGCTGCGGCAGTGCTGCGCGGCCCGGGCGTGGGCCGGCGCCGTCGTCGCCGGCCGGCCGTACGACACCACCGGCGCGCTGCTCGCCGCGTCCGACGCCACCGTCGCGACCCTCGGCCCGGCCGCGCTGGACGAGGCTCTCGCCGGGCATCCGCGCATCGGCGAACGCACGGCCCACGGGTCGTGGTCGGCGGCCGAGCAGAGCGGCCTGAGCGGCGCCGGCGACGACGTCCAGCGGCGGCTCTCGACCGGCAACCACGCCTACGAGGAGCGCTTCGGCCACGTCTACCTGGTGCGCGCGGCGGGCCGGTCGGCCGCGGAGCTGCTGGCCCTGCTCGAGTCCCGGCTCGGCAACGACCCGGACACCGAGCGCGAGGTCGTGCGGGGCCAGCTGGCCGAGATCACCCGGCTCCGGCTGGCGGCGCTGCTGGACCGGCTGACCACCGAGGGAGACGATCGGACGACATGAGCGCGACGGTGAGCACGCACGTCCTGGACGCCGCCGCCGGGCGGCCCGCCATCGGAGTCCCGGTGGTGCTCACCCGCTGGGACGGCACCGTCCTGGCCAACGGCGTCACCGACGCCGACGGCCGGGTGCCCGCGCTGGCCGACGCCGTCGTCCACGCGGGCGACCACCGCATCACCTTCGCCACCGGGGTGTGGTTCGCGCGCACGGGGTGCACCGGCTTCTACCCCGAGGTGGTCGTCGCGTTCACCGTCGCCGACGGCGAGCACCACCACGTCCCGCTGCTGCTCGCCCCGTACGCGTACTCGACCTACCGCGGGAGCTGACATGGCGATCGTCCTCGGCCCCAGCCAGTACGGCAAGGCGGAGAACCGCATCGTGCGGATCTACCGCGACACGCCGCGGCACGAGATCAAGGACGTGACGGTGTCGACGACGCTGCGCGGCGACTTCGCCGAGGCGTACACGGTCGGCGACCAGTCGCGCGTGCTGCCCACGGACTCGCAGAAGCAGACCTGCTATGCCTTCGCCAAATCGCACGGCATCGACCAGATCGAGACGTACGCGCTCGCGCTGGCCCGGCACTTCGTCGACACGATCGGCCCGGTCGAGCTGGCCCGCGTCACCGTCGACGAGCACGCCTGGGTCCGCGTCGGCGATCACGACCACACCTGGGTGCGGGCCGGCCAGGAGACCAGGACGACCACGGTGACGGCGGACGGGTCCGGCGCGTGGGTGCTGTCCGGGTTCCGCGACCTGGTGCTGCTGAAGTCGACGGGGTCGCGGTTCGAGGGCTTCCTCGAGGACGAGTACACGGTGCTCGAGCCGACCACGGACCGGGTGATGGCGACGTCGCTGGCGGCGTGGTGGCGGCCGGCGCAGTCCCCCGCCGACTTCGGCGCCGTCTACGACGGGGTCAGGGCGGTCATGACGCGCACGTACGCGGAGCTGGAGTCGCTGGCGCTGCAGCAGACGCTGTTCGCCATGGGCCGGGCCGCGCTGGAGGCGTACCCGGCGCTCGCCGAGGTGCGGCTGTCGGCGCCGAACAGGCACCACTTCCTGTACGACCTGGCGCCGTTCGGCCTGGAGAACCGCGGCGAGGTGTTCCACGCCGACGACCGCCCGTACGGCCTGATCCAGGCGACGGCCGCCCGCGACGACGCCCCGCCCGCCGGCCCGGCCTGGCACGACTTCCCGGACCTGCCGTGACCGTGACCGTCGTCGACCGCGCCCACGTCGTCACCGTCGACGCGGCCGGCACGGAGCACGAGGTGGGCCACGTGGTCGTCGAGGGCGGCCGCATCGCCGCCGTGGGCCCGGGCAGCGCGCCGGCCGCCGCCCGGGAGGCGGCCGGCCGCTACGTCGACGCGGGCGGCTGCCTGCTGACTCCGGGCCTGGTGAACACCCACCACCACCTGTACCAGTGGGCGACCCGGGGCTGGGCGGTCGACGACCCGCTGTTCGGCTGGCTGACCACGCTGTACCCGGTGTGGGCACGGCTCGACGAGGACCTCGTGTCGGTGGCGGCGACGGCGGCGCTGGTCCGGCTCGCCGCCACCGGGTGCACCATGACCGCCGACCACCACTACGTCTTCCCGCGCGACGGCGGCGACGTCCTCGGCGCGACGATCGACGCCGCCCGCCGCGTGGGGCTGCGGTTCCACGCCAACCGGGGGTCGATGGACCTCGGGCGGAGCAGCGGCGGGCTGCCGCCCGACACCGTCGTGGAGGACCTCGACCGGATCCTGGCCGCCAGCCACGACGCGATCGACCGCTGGCACGACCCCGCGCCGGACGCGATGACCCGCGTCGGCCTGGCACCGTGCTCGCCGTTCTCCGTCACCGGCGACCTCATGCGCGAGTCGGCCGGTCTGGCCCGCGCGGACGGCGTCCTCCTGCACACGCACCTGGCGGAGACGGCGGACGAGGACGCGTTCTGCGCCGAGCGGTACGGCTGCCGCCCCTTGGAGTACGCCGAGTCGCTGGGCTGGGCCGGCCCGGACGTCTGGTACGCGCACGGCGTCCACCTCACCGACGACGAGGTCACCCGCATCGGCCGCGACGGCACCGGAGTCGCGCACTGCCCCACGTCGAACGCCCGGCTCGGCGCCGGCATCGCTCCAGTGCCCGCCCTGCTCGGCGCGGACGCCCGGGTGGGTCTCGGCGTCGACGGCGCCGCCAGCAACGAGTCCGGCGACCTGTGGGAGGAACTGCACCACGCCGCGCTGTTCGCCCGGGCCCGCGGCGGGCCGCGGGCGCTCACCGTTCGTGCCGCGCTCCGGCTGGCCACCGTCGGCGGCGCCGAGGTACTCGGCCGCGCCGCCGACACCGGCTCGATCGAAGTGGGCAAACTCGCCGACCTCGCGCTGTGGCGGCTGGACGGGCTCCCCCACGCCGGCGTCGCCGACCCGGTGGCCGGGCTGGTGCTCGGCAGCCGCCCGCCGCTGGAGCTGCTGACGGTGGGCGGCGAGGTCGTGGTCGACGGCGGGGTCGTCACGACGGTGGACGAGGCCGCGCTCGCTCGCGCCGCCGAGCGCGTCCACCGCACGCTGACCTCGTGAGCTCGGGTTACGCGAGGGCGAGCACCGCGGCCTCCAGCGCGTCGACGGCGGCGGCGACGTCCTCGAGGCGCACGGACTCGGCGGGCTGGTGGCTGATGCCGTCGTGGCAGCGGATGAACAGCATCGCGACCTCGGTGACGGCCGCCAGCGCCATGGCGTCGTGGCCGGCGCCGCTGAACAGCACCATCGGCTCGGCGTCGCCGGTGCCGCGGATGCCGGCGGCGACGGCGGCACGCAGCCGGTCCGAGCAGTGCACGGCCGGCGCCGCGTGCAGCAGCGTGGTCGCGAACGTGACGCCGCGCCGCTCCCCGACCTCGGCCATGCACGCCTCGATCGCGGACCACAGCCGGTCGCGGACGGCGTCGGCGGCGGCGCGCAGGTCGAGGCTGAACGCCACCCGGCCGGGGATGACGTTGACCGCTCCGGGCCACACGCTGAGCCGCCCGACGGTCGCGATGCCTCCGGTCTCGCGGGCCAGCCGCTCGGCCGCGACCACCACCTCGCTCGCCGCCACGAGGGCGTCGCGCCGGTGCTCGTACGCCGTGCCGCCGGCGTGCCCGGCCCGGCCGGTCGCGGTGACCGCGATCCGCAGCGCGCCGGCGATCGAGCCGACGACGCCGAGAGCACGGCCGGCCGCCTCGAGCGACGGGCCCTGCTCGATGTGCGCCTCGAGGTAGGCGACGAGGTCGCCGGGTGCCCGGGCCGCCGTCGCGATGCGGGCGGGGTCGAGGCCGAACGCCTCGAACGCCGCTGCCAGGGTGACGCCGTCGCCGTCGCACAGCTCCCACCAGGTCTCGTCCCACGTGCCCGCGAGCGCGCGACTGCCCAGCAGGGCCGCGCCGAACCGGGTGCCCTCCTCGTCGCCGAACGCGGCCACCTCGACGGCGAACGGCAGCGGGCGGCCGGACGCGGCCAACCGGCGCACGACCTCGATCGCGACGACGACGCCGAGGATGCCGTCGTAGCGGCCGGCGTCGGGGACGGTGTCGAGATGCGAGCCGAGCAGGACGGCGGGCAGCCCGGGCCGCACGCCCTCGAGCCGGCCGCACCGGCTGCCCGCCGCGTCGATCCAGGTACTCAGGCCCGCCTCGGCCAGCCACCGTCCGGCCAGCGCGTTGGCCCGCGCGTGCTCGGGGGTCAGGGACAGCCGCGTCAGCCGCGGCGGATCGGCCGTGACGGCGGCCAGCTCGTCGCAGCGGGCCAGCACGCGGCGGGCGTCGGCGAGTCCCGCGGCACTCACGCCGCCACCTCCGCGGCCAGTGCCGCCGCGGCCGCCGACCGCACCGACGCCGTCAGGGCGGCCAGCGCGGGTGAGTCCAGCCGCCAGCGCTGCCAGTACAGGGCGACGTCGAGGTGCCGGCCGGGGGCGAGATCGACCAGCCGGCCGTCGCGCAGGTACGGCCCGGCCAGCTGCACCGGGACCATGCACCACGCCAGCCCCAGCGCCGCCGCCTCGGCGAACCCGGTCGACGACGGCAGCACGGTGACCGGCGGCTGCGTGCCGGGCGGCCCGGCCAGCAGTTCGGCGAACCGTGACTGCAGGCGGTCCTTGTCGTTGTAGCTCAGCACCGGCGCGGCGGCCAGCGCGCGGGCGGTGAGACCGTCGGGGAAGTACCGCCGCCGGAACTCCTGCGACGCGACCGCCACGTATCGCATGGCGCCCAGCATCCGCACGCTGCAGCCCCGCACCGCCTGTGCGTCGGCCGTCACCGCCGCCATGACCGACCCGTCGCGCAGCAGCGCCGCCGAGTGGTCCTGGTCCTCCTGGTGGATCTCGAAGCAGGCCGCGTGGTCGCGCGCCAGCCCGGCCAGCGCCGGCAGGAACCAGGTGGCCAGCGAATCGGCGTTGACCGCCACCGGCAGCCGCGGCTCGGCGGCGCCCCCACCGCGCAGGGCGCCCAGGGCCTCGGCCTCCAGCAGCCGGACCTGTCCGGCGAACCGAAGCAGGACGCGGCCCGCCTCGGTGGGGCCGGCCGGACGGCTGCGCCGGACCAGCACCTGCCCCAGCCGCCCCTCCAGCGCCTTCACCCGCTGACTGACCGCCGACGGGGTGACGTGCAGCCGGCGCGCGGCGGCGTCGAAGCTGCCCTCCTCGACGACGGCGGCGAAGGCGGCCAGCTGGGCGCGATCGATGTCTGAAGCAGAGCTAACGGACATGAAGAAACTTTAGCTGGACCGGCTAATCCGCCGCACCTAGCGTCACCAGGGTGTCCACCGCACTCCTCGGGTTCGCCACGTCGCTGTCGCTCATCGTCGCCATCGGCGCGCAGAACGCGTTCGTCCTGCGTCAGGGCGTCAGCCGCCGGCACGTCCTGCCGGTCGTGCTGGTCTGCGCCGTCGCCGACGCGGCGCTGATCGGCGCCGGGATCGCCGGGCTCGGCGCCGCGCTGACCGACCGGCCGTGGGCCGTCGCCCTGGCCCGCTACGGCGGCGCCGCGTTCGTCCTGGGTTACGCGGTGCTCGCCGCCCGGCGGGCGCTGCGACCAGGTGCGATGACGGCCGCCGGGCGGGTGGCGCCGACCCTGCGGGCGGCCGTCCTCACCTGCCTCGGCTTCACCTTCCTCAACCCGCACGTCTACCTCGACACCGTCGTGCTGCTCGGCGCCCTGGCGAACCAGCACGGCGACGACGGCCGCTGGCTCTACGGCCTGGGCGCGGCGACCGCGAGCGTCACCTGGTTCACCGGCCTGGGCCTCGGCGCCAGGGCGCTGAGCCGCGTGTTCGAGCAACCGCGCGCCTGGCGGCTGCTGGACGGCGTCATCGCCCTGGTGATGGCGGCGATCGGCGTACGGCTGCTCCTCGGCTGAGCGGCGGTACTGTGAAGCTGCGCGTGCGGCGGCCGGCGGCACCGGGTCCCGGCCGGGGGGACCACGCGTGAACGAGGCGTTCGGTGGATCTGACGACCGTGCGAGAGTTCCGCCGGCTCGCCGGCCGCGACGACGTCGGGTCCTGGCGAACCGGCGACGCCTACCTGGCCGGCGGCACCTGGCTGCTCTCCGAACCCCAGCCGTCGGTGCGGCGACTCGTCGACGTCACGGCGCCGGACTGGCCGGCGCTCGAGGTGTCGCCTGACGGCCTCGAGATCTCCGCCACCTGCACCCTCGCCCGGCTGGCCGCCGCCGCGGGCGACCCCGCCCCGTCCCTGCGCGGCCCGGGCCGCACCGGCGGCGACGGCGCCGCTCCGGCCGCGTTGCCCGCCGGCTGGACCGTCGCCCCGCTGATCCGCGACTGCGTCGACGCGCTCGTCGCCTCGTTCAAGATCTGGCACCTCGCGACCGTCGGCGGGAACGTGTGCCTGGCGCTGCCCGCCGGCTCGATGATCTCGCTGCTCACCGCCCTGGACGCGACGACGCTGGTGTGGCGGGCGGGTGGCGTGGACGAACGCGTGCCGGTCGCCGGTCTCGTCACCGGATACGGCGTCACGGCGCTCGGACCCGGCGACCTGGTCCGGTCCTTCCACATCGGTGTTGCGGCGCTGCGGGCCACGACGGCGTTCGCGCGGGCGTCGCTGTCGCCGCGGGGCCGCTCCGCCGCCGTGGTCATCGCCCGCCGCGACGAGGACGGCTCGGTGACGGTCTCGGTGACGGCAGCGACCCCGCACCCCTACGTGCTGCGCTTCGACCGGCCGCCCGGCGAGCGGGAGTTCGCCGCGGCCGCCCGGTCGGCCATCGGCGACGACTACACCGACGACGTGTACGGCGCTCCGGACTGGCGGCGGCACCTGGTCGCGGTCCTCGGCGCGCGGGCGCTGACCCGGCTCGCGAGGCGGCCGGCGCCATGAAGGCCGAGATCAACGGTGTGCCGGTCGCCGCCGACGCAGTGCCCGGTCAGTGCCTGCGTGGCCTGTTGCGCGAGCTGGGCCACGTCGAGGTGAAGACCGGCTGCGACGCCGGCGACTGCGGGGCCTGCACGGTGCTCGTCGACGGCGTCCCGGTGCACTCGTGCCTCTACCCCGCCGCCAGGGCCGCCGGCCGCCGGATCGTCACCGTCGCGGGCCTGCCCGGCGGCGTCGCCGGCCGGTTCCTCGACGCGCAGGGCTTCCAGTGCGGGTTCTGCACCGCCGGGATGATCGTGACCGCGAGCTGCCTGCCGGAGGGCCTCGACGGCGACGAGACCGGCCGGCTGCTCAAGGGGAACATCTGCCGGTGCACCGGCTACCGGTCGATCCGTGACGCGCTGGCCGGCAAGGTCAACGTCGAGCCGGCCTCACCCGCGGGCACCGTGGCGGCCGGCCGCAGCGTCGCCGCGCCGGCCGGACCGCGCATCGTCGCCGGCACCGAGCGGTTCACCCTCGACGAGCCGCGGCCCGGGACGCTGCACGCGGCCGTCCTGCGCTCGCCGCACCCGCACGCCGTCGTCGACCGCATCGACACGACCGCCGCCGAGGCGCTGGACGGTGTCGAGCTGGTGCTGACCCATCGCGACGTGCCGCGGGTGTACTTCTCCACCGCGCGGCACCATCATCGCGAGGACGACCCGCGCGACACGCTGATCCTGGACCGCGAACTGCGCCACGCCGGCCAGCGCGTCGCCGTCGTCGTCGCCTCCTCGGCCGCGGTCGCCCGCGAGGCCTGCCGTCTGATCGACGTCGACTACCGGGTCCTGCCCGCCCTCCTCGACGCCGAGCGGGCCCGCGACCCGGGCGCCCCGCTGGTGCACGGCGACAAGGGCCCCGAGGCCGCCATCGCCGACCCGGCCCGCAACGTCGTCGCGGAGATCTCCGCCCGCGTCGGAGACGTCGAGGAGGGGCTCGCGGCGGCGGCCGCGGTGTACGAGGGCGAGTTCCGCACCCACCGCGTGCAGGCCGCGCACCTCGAGACGCACGGCGCGGCCGGCTGGCTGGACGACGACGGGCGGCTGATCGTGCGGACCAGCTCGCAGGTGCCGTACCTCACCCGCGACGAGCTGTGCCGGCTGCTCGGCCTGCCGCGTGACCGGGTCCGGGTGGTCACCGCGCGGATCGGCGGCGGCTTCGGCGCGAAGCAGGAGCTGCTGGTCGAGGACGTCGTCGCGCTCGCCGTCCTGCGCACCGGCCGGCCCGTTCAGCTGGAGCTGACCCGGTCCGAGCAGTTCACCGCCACGCCCAGCCGGCACCCCATGCGGATCCGGATCAAGGCCGGCGCGGACGCCCGCGGCCGGCTCACCGCGCTCGCCGTCGACGTCCTCTCCGACACCGGCGCGTACGGCAACCACGGGCCCGGCGTGCTCCTGCACGGCTGCAACGAGTCGCTGGCCATGTACCGCTGCCCGAACAAGGCGGTCGACGCCGCCGCCGTCTACACGCACACGCTGCCGGCCGGAGCGTTCCGCGGCTACGGGCTGGGGCAGCTGTTCTTCGCCGTCGAGTCCGCCGTCGACGAGCTCGGCCGGCGGCTCGGCGTCGACCCGTACACGATGCGCCGGCGCAACGTCGTCCGCGCCGGCGACCCGATGGTGTCCTATGCGGCCGACGACCCGGACGACATCGAGTACGGCAGCCACGGCCTGGACGAGTGCCTCGACCTCGTGCGGTCGCGGCTCGCCGCCGGCGCCGGCGCCGCGGCACCGCCCGCGTGGCGGACGGGGACCGGCATCGCCGTCGCCATGATCGACACCGTCCCGCCGCACGGCCACCGCGGCGAGGCGTCGATCGAGCTGCTCCCGGACGGCACCTACGCGCTGAGCACCGGGACCGCCGACTTCGGCAACGGCTCGACCACGACACACGTGCAACTCGCCGCCACCTGCCTGGCGACGTCGACGGCACGCGTGCGGCTGCGCACGGGCAGCACCGACACCGTCGGCTACGACACCGGCGCGTTCGGCTCGACCGGCGTGGTCGTCGCCGGGAAGGCCGTCGTCATGGCGGCGTCGCGGCTCAGGCACGCACTGGTCGCCGCGGGTGCCGCGGCACTGGGCGCGGACCCCGGTGACTGCTCGCTGCGCGCCGACGGCGTGCACGCGCCCGGCGGCGCGTCGGTCGGCCTGGCCGCGCTCGCCACCGCGGCCGGGCCGGCCGGGTGGCAGGCCACCGCGGCCGACGACGGCTCGCCCCGGTCCGTCGCCTTCAACGTGCAGGGCTTCCGGGTCGCCGTCGACGAGACCACCGGCGAGGTCCGCATCCTCGAGTCCGTCCACGCCGCCGACGCGGGGACGGTGCTCAACCCCGAGCAGTGCCGCGGCCAGGTCGAGGGCGGCGTCGCCCAGGGCATCGGATCGGCGCTGTACGAGGAACTGGTCATCGGGCCCGACGGGGTCGTGGTCACCGACACGCTGCGCAAGTACCACGTCCCGCTCGAGGCCGACGTCCCCGCGACGACCGTCCTGTTCGCCTCGACCTACGACGAGATCGGCCCGCTGGGCGCGAAGTCGATGAGCGAGTCGCCGTGCAACCCGGTGGCCGCGGCCCTGGCCAACGCCGTCCGCGACGCGACGGGGGTGCGGCTCGCCGAGCTGCCGATGAGCCGCGACCGCGTCTGGCGCGCCCTCAGCGGTCGCCCTCGCACCACTCGTGGGTAGCCCTAGCGGTATACACCCGAGAGAATCGCTACCCGCGCACGGCGTGAAGAGGTCACCTTGGCCCGGGCGATCGAACACGCTCTCGACGAGGCCGATGAACGGGAGTTCTGGCTGGCCGTGCGCACCGAACACGCCGCGATGACCGCTGACGAGCGGCGTGCGTACGTGTCGAACCCTGCCCTCGGCGACCATCTCGCGGACGCCAGCGACGTGCACCTCGTCGGGTGGGACGTCGGTTCGGACGAGCCGACGACACCGTCCTCTTCGAGATCGACCTCATCCTCCGGCGTCTGCTCGCGCTCCGAGTGCTCCCGTCAGCGCAGGCCGTTGAGTGTCGCCACCTCGATCAGCAGGCTCGGGTCGTCGGTGATGATGCCGTCGACGCCGAGATCGATGAGGCGCTGCATGATCCCCGCGTCGTTGACGGTGTACGGGATCACCTTGACGCCCTGCCGGTGCAGCCGGTCGATCTGCGGGCCGTGGAAGTAGGCCGGGTCCTCGCGCAGGTACCAGTCAGCCGACTCGACGACGCCCTGCGAGGGATCGTGGACCTGCCAGTTGGCCGACACCGTCGAGGCGCCCGCCCGGCGGGTCATCCGGCCGAGGTCGCGGACGCGCCACCAGTCGATGCCGTCGGTCCACGGGCTCGTCACCGCGGGGTCGCCGTACTTCGCCTGCAGCGAGCACTCGTCGGCCGGCGAGGCGCATTCGGCCGGTCCGTACTGCCAGACCAGCGCGACGGTCTCGATGTCGCGGTCGAGGCGGCGGGCGTAGCGGATGGTGCGCCAGTCGAACGACTGGATCGTGGCGCGGCCGACCAGGCCCGCGTCCTGGAGGGCGTCGACCAGCTCGCGGGTGAACTCGCGGTACGGCGCGGTGTCGTCGACCAGCGGGCTGATCTTCGTCTCGATGTTGAGCCGGACGTCGTCGCGGCCGCTGGCCTCGACGAGGTCGAACACCTCGTCCAGCGTCGGGATGCGCGCGCCCGGCGCCGGCACCTGCTCGGGCAGCTCCGGCAGCGTCCTCGTCCCGCAGTCGATCGTCCTGAGCTGGGCCAGCGTGAGGTCGCGGACGAGGTCGCCGACGTACGGGAAGTCGGGGTCGCCGGGGGTGGCGGGCGCGGTGTCGACGCAGTGCGAGCCGTTGACCGCACGGTCGTGGCTGACCACCAGCACGCCGTCCTCGGTCACGCCGGTGTCCAGTTCCAGCGTCGAGACGCCGTCGTTCGCCAGCGCGTGCTCGAACGCGGGCAGCGTGTTCTCCGGCCGGTCCCAGCGCCCGCCGCGGTGCGCCTGGACGTCGAACGGCGAGGCGATCGGCTCGGGCAGCCGGAACCCGCGCCCGGCCAGGACGGCGCGCAGCCGGTCCGGGTAGTCGGTGATGATGCCGTCGACGCCGTCGTCGATGAGCTTCTCCATCGTGGCGGGGTCGTCGATGGTCCACGGGATGACCTCGATGCCGGCCCGGTGCGCCGAGCGGACCATCTCGCGGGTCACGTACGGGACGTAGTCCGGGTCGTCGACGGAGCCGCCCTGCGGGAAGCCGTGCACCGGCGAGAACGCGTCGGCGCCGAAGGACCGGATCGCCGCGATCGGGTCGCCGCCGAAGTCGTCGATGTCGATGCCGCCCAGCCACGGCGAGGCGCCCGGCCTGCCGGTCTGCAGGAAGTCGTGGTTGGTGAGTGCGACCAGCGGCAGCCGCGGCGCGACCTCGCCCATGCGCATCAGCGCGCCCCAGTCGAAGGACTGGATGGTCACCTGCCGCTCCATCCGGGCCTCGCGGATCTCGCGGGCGACGACCTGGACGAACTGCTCGCGCGGCGCCGTCTCGTGCGGCGCGCCGGCCTCGACCTTCGTCTCGATGTTCAGCATGACGTCGTCGGCGTCGTACCGCTCGACCAGGTCGAACACCTCGCTGAGCAGCGGCATGCCGGCGCCCGGCACGACCTGCTGCTGCGGGTACCCGGCCAGCTGCCTGCTGCCGCAGTCCAGCGTGCGCAGCTGGGCCAGCGTGAGGTCCTTGATGTAGTTGCCCTGGGCGTACGGGAACCGCGGGTCGCCGGGCGTGACAGGCTGGGTGTCGGCGCACTTGGCCGGGTTGATCCGGCGGTCGTGCGTCACGACGGCGTAGCCGTCGGCGGTGATCTGGATATCCAGCTCCAGCGTCGTCACGCCCAGCTGCAAGGCATGGCCGAACGAGGCGAGCGTGCTCTCGGGCCGCAGCCCCAGACCGCCACGATGGGCCTGCAGGTCGAACTCGGGGGCCGGCGTCGCCTGCGCCGGCGCGGCGAGCAGACCGGCGCCCAGCACGGCGGCCGCGACGGCGGTACGCACGATTGGCATCGACATGGCGCCGATCGTGTCCACGCCGGTTGAACACCGCGGGGTGCCCAGGTGACGGGCAGCCGACATCAGGTCGGCGGGCGGGCGCTGACCAGACCGGTCTGGTAGGCGACGACGACCAGCTGGGCGCGGTCGCGCGCGCCGAGCTTGATCATGGCCCGGCTGACGTGCGTCTTGGCGGTCGCCGGGCTGAGCGAGAGGGCGGCGCCGATCTCGGCGTTGGACAGGCCGGTGCCGACCAGCGCCAGCACCTCGCGCTCGCGCTGGGTGAGCACGCCGAGGCGGTCCTCGGCCACCTGGTACGCCGACCGGACCGCCGTGAACTGGGCGATCAGCCGCCGCGTGATCTTCGGGGCGAGCAGCGCCTCGCCCGCGGCGACAACGCGGATGGCGTGCAGCAGCTCCTGCGGCCCGGCGTCCTTGAGCAGGAACCCGCTGGCGCCGGCCTCGAGCGCGTCGAACACGTACTCCTCGGTGTCGTACGTGGTGAGGATCAGCACCTTCACCCGTTCCAGGCCGGGAATGGCGGCGATGCGGCGGGTCGCCTCGATGCCGTCGAGGGTGGGCATGCGGATGTCCATCAACACGACGTCGGGGCGCGACTCGCGGCACCGCTCGATCGCCTCGGCGCCGGTGGCCGCCTCGCCGACGACGTCGATGTCGTCCTCGACGTCGAGCAGCACCCGGAAGCCGGCGCGGACCAGCACCTGGTCGTCGGCGAGCAGGACCTTCACCGGCTCGGTCATCGGGCAGCGGCCTCGACGCGGTTCAGCGGCAGCCGGGCGCACACCCGGAAGCCGTCGCCGTCGGGACCGGACTCGAACGTGCCGCCCAGCAACTCGCACCGCTCGCGCATGCCGGCCAGGCCGCGGCCGGGCTCGACCGGCGGGCCGGCCGGTCCGCTCAGGTCGCCGCCGTCGTCGGCGACGACGACCCGCAGCTCGCCGTCGCGCCGTTCGAGGCCGATGGTGACCCGGGCCGGCCCGGCGTGCCGGATGACGTTCGTGATGCCCTCCTGGACGATGCGGTAGGCGGCGCGGTCGACGGCGTCGGGCAACGCCCCGGCCGGCACCGACCCGGTGACCGTGACGTCGAGACCGGCCCGCCGCGCCACCGCGACCAGCTCGTCCAGCGCGCCGAGGCTCGGGCCGGGCGAGCCGTCGTCGTCGCCGCGCAACACGCCCAGGACGGAGCGCATCTCGCGCAGCGCCCGGGCGCTGGTCTGCTCGATGGTCAGCAGCGTCTCGCGGGCCCGCTCCGGCCGCTTGTCCAGCACGTGCGCCGTGACCCCGGCCTGCACGTTGATGATCGCGATGGCGTGCGCGACGGTGTCGTGCACCTCGCGGGCGATGCGCAGCCGCTCGGCGTCGACCCGGCGGCGGGCGACCTCGTCGCGGGTCCGCTCGGCCACCTCGGCCCGCTGGACGGCGTCGGCGGCGATGACGCGGCGCGAGCGCACCGACTCGCCCAGCGCGGCCGCCATGATGGTCGCACCGATCCGGAACGCCAGCCAGCCGATCCCCGCGGCCTCGGTGTCCGCCGTCGCGATCCAGACGATGGCCAGCACCGTCAGTCCGTTCGCGACGACCACCAGCGAGCGCCGGCCGTCGCCGTGCGCCGTCACCGTGTAGATCGCCACGAACAGCGACAACCAGCCCGGGCCGTCGGGGAACCCGGATCCGAAGTAGGCGACGCTGACCAGGCCGGTCACGATGAAGACGGGGACCGGCCAGCGCCGCCGAACCAGCAGCGCCAGGCCGCTGATCAGCAGCAGCGCGTTGCCGGGGATGCCGAGCGCCTCGGCCGGACCGCCCAGCTCGGGTTCGCGCTCGATCGCCGAGTGCGTGCCCTGCACCTGCAGCAGCGTGACGAAGCCGGCGATCAGCACGTCCTGCGTGCGCACCGACAGCGTCGGGAGGCGCCGTACCAACCGCTCCATGGCAAGTGATCGTAGCCAGGTGCGCCGACGCCCCGCGTCGTCCATGCGGCGCACGGGCCTACTCCCAGGGGCGTAGCGGGCCGCGCTCCGCGGCGGACGACGGCGACCGGGCCGGGCTTCGAGGATCGCGGTATGACGACTACACCGACACACAGGCCGGGGCCGCTGGGGCGGCTGGCCGGCGTGGCGTTCCGGCATCGCCGGCGGGTGCTGATCGGCTGGGCGGCGGCGCTGGCCGTCGCCGCCGGGCTGGTCGCGGCGTTCGGCGGCGACTACGAGGTGGACTACTCCAGCCCCGGCAGCGACTCGCAGCAAGCCCAGCGGCTGCTCACCGACCGGTTCCCCGCGCAGGCCGGCGAGCCGGTCGACGTGGTGGTCCGCTCCGACGCGCCGGTGACCGACCCGTCGGTCCGGGCCGAGGTCGGTGCGCTGCTGGACGAGTTGCGCACGCTGCCACACGTCACCGCCGTCGACGACCCGTACACGGCACCCGGAGGGCTGGCGCCGGACGGCCGGACGCTGACGGCGCGGCTGAACCTCGGCGTCGACGCGCCGGAGAACATGCCGGTCGAGGACACCGAGCGGCTGCTGGCCGCGGCCGACGCGGCCTCGCGGCCGGGGCTCGATGTCGTCATGGGCGGCGACACCATCCGGATCGCCGAGTCCGGCGAGTTCGGCGGCGAGCTGGTCGGGCTGGTGGCCGCGGCCGTGATCCTGCTGGTGACGTTCGGGACCGTGGTCGCGGCCGGGCTGCCGATCGGGGTCGCCGTCGCCGGGCTGGCGGTCAGCTCGACGCTGGCCGGCCTGGTCGCGGCCGTGATGGAGGTGCCGGACTGGGCGCCGATCCTGGCGTCGCTGCTGGGTATCGCGCTGGGCATCGACTACGTGCTGCTCATGGTGACGCGGTTCCGCGAGTGGCGGTCGGCCGGGCTCGCGCCGGAGCGAGCCGCCGTCGCCACGCTGGACACCGCCGGGCGCGCGGTCATGGTGGCCGGCGGCACGGTGATGATCAGCATGTTCGGGCTGTTCGCGATGGGGCTGTCGTTCATGCGCGGCGCGGCCGTGGTGACGATGGTCGCCGTCCTCGTCGTCATGGCGGCCGCGGCGACGCTGTTCCCGGCGCTGCTCGGGTTCTTCGGGCACCGGATCGAGCGGTGGCGGCTGCCGATCGGGCGGCGGCGCGCTGCGGTGACGGTGGCCGAGGGCGGGCATCTGGCGCCGTCGAGGGCCTGGCTGCGGTGGAGCCGGCTGATCGAGCGCCGCAACGTCCTCGCGGTCGTGCTGGGCGGCGGGCTGATGCTGGCGCTGGCGGCGCCGTTCCTGGGCACCCGGTTCGGTTTCCCCGACGCCGGGAACGACCCCGCCGAGCACTCGGCGCGGCAGGCGTACGACCTGCTCGCCGACGGGTTCGGCGCCGGCGCGAACGGGCCGTTGCTGCTGGTCGCGGAGCTGCCCGACGCCGGCGACGCGGACGTCCTGCCGGCGCTGGGTGAGGCGGTCGCCGCTGCGTCGGGCGTCGCCGCCGTGCTGCCACCGGTGGTCACCGAGGCCGGCGACGCCGCGCTGCTCACCGTCCTCCCCTCGACCGGCCCGCAGGACGCCGCGACCGAGGACCTCGTGCACGTGCTGCGCGACGAGGTGCTCCCGGGCGCGGCCGTCGACGTGCACGTCGGCGGCGTGACGGCCGCGGCGATCGACGTCAACGAGTCGATGGCCGACGGGCTGCCGCTGCTGATCGGCGGCGTCGTGACGGTGTCGATGGTGCTGCTGCTGGTGTCCTTCCGCAGCATCGTCGTCATGCTGACCGCCGCGGTGATGAACCTGCTCTCCGTCGCCGCCGCCTACGGTGTCGTCGCGCTGGTGCTGGACGGCGGCTGGGTCGGCCGGCTGATCGGCGTCGAGACCGAGACGCCGATGCCGGCCTACGTGCCGGTGGTGATGTTCGCCGTGCTGTTCGGGCTGTCGATGGACTACGAGGTGTTCCTGATCAGCCGGATGCGCGAGTCGTGGCTGCGCACCCGCGACAACGCCCGCGCGATCGTCGACGGGCTGGCCGGGACCGGACGGGTCATCACCGCCGCTGCGGCGATCATGGTGACGGTGTTCGCCGCGCTCGTGCCGAACCCCGACGTCGTGCTGAAGTCGCTCGGCGTCGGCATGGCGGCGGCGATCCTCATCGACGCGACCATCGTGCGGATGCTGCTGGTGCCGGCCGTCATGCACGTGCTCGGCCGGGCCAACTGGTGGTCGCCGCGGTGGCTGGACCGCCGGATGCCGCAGCTCTACGTCGAGGGCCGGCCGGAGCTCTTCCTCCCGGCGACCACGGAGCGTGAGCGGGAGCCCGCGGGCGCGGCGTAGGCCTCCGCGAAGGACGCGGCGAGGAACGAACGGGGACCGGCGAGCGCCGGTCCCCGTCGTGCGTCAGGACTCGCCCAGGATGCCGTCGACGAAGGCTTCGGGGTCGAAGGGGGCGAGGTCGTCGGGACCCTCGCCGAGGCCGACCAGCTTGACCGGGACGCCCAGCTCCCGCTGGACGGCGACGACGATGCCGCCCTTGGCGGTGCCGTCGAGCTTGGTGAGGACGATGCCGGAGACGTCGACCACCTCGCCGAACACCCGGGCCTGCACCAGGCCGTTCTGCCCGGTGGTGGCGTCGAGGACGAGTAGGACCTCGTCGACCGGGCCGTGCTTCTCGATGACCCGCTTGACCTTGCCCAGCTCGTCCATCAGGCCGACCTTGGTCTGCAGCCGGCCGGCGGTGTCGACGAGCACGACGTCGGCCTCCTGCTCGATGCCGGCCCTGACGGCGTCGAACGCGACGCTGGCGGGGTCGCCGCCCTCGGGACCGCGGACGGTGACCACGCCGACGCGATCGCCCCAGGTGGTGAGCTGGTCGGCGGCCGCGGCCCGGAACGTGTCGGCCGCGCCGAGGACGACGTCGCGGTCCTCGGCGACCAGGACGCGGGCCAGCTTGCCGACCGTCGTCGTCTTGCCGGTGCCGTTGACGCCGACCACCAGGACGACGGCGGGCCGGCCGTCCTCGACGTGCCGCTCCGTGCGCAGCGCGCGGTCGAGCGTGGGGTCGACGAGGGCGAGCAGCTCCTCGCGCAGCAGGGTGCGGGCGGCCTCGGGGCTCTGGATGCCCTCGACGCGGGCCCGGGTGCGCAGCCGCTCGACCAGCTCCTGCGACGGCGCGACGCCGAGGTCGGCGGTGAGGAGGGTGTCCTCGATCTCTTCCCACGTCTCGTCGTCGAGCCGCTCGCGCGACAGCAGGCTGAGCAGCCCCTTGCCGAGGCTGGACTGCGAGCGGGCCAGCCGCGAGCGCAGCCGCGTCAGGCGTCCGGCCGCGGGCTCGGGACGCTCGATCGGCGCGACCTCGGGCTCGACGGGCTCCTCGAGCGTCTCGGGCAGCTGGACGTCGGCGATCGGCGTGTGCGGCGCCTCGGCCGGCGCGGTGGCGTCGTCGCCGACCCCGGGCTGGTAGTCGACCCCCGGCCGCGGCGGCGGCGCCTCGACCTGCCCCCGGCGGCGACGAGGGATCAGGAACGCCGCCAGGGCGATGCCAAGAACGACCACGACGGCTACGACGATGACGATGTACTCCACGGCCGCCATCCTCGCACGTCGCTACGGCAAGCCCACACCAACGCCCGGACCACATCGGGTCCGGGCGGGTCCGCGGTCAGGCGGCCCGGTGGCGCACCTCGGCCGCTCCCGCGATGCGGGGCAACGCCGACGGCGCGGCGGCCGGCCGCACCTCCGCCTCCGGTATGACCGGCTCCGGCATGACCGGCGCCGCCGGCTCCGCCATGGCCACCTCCGGCGCCGCCGGCTCCGGCGTCGCCACCCGCGCCGGGCGGGTCAGCCGCCGGGCGATGCCTCGGCGGGCGACGCGCAGGGCGTGGAACGTCGTCTCGCGCGAGTCGTCCAGGCGGGCTAACGCAAGAAATCGCCAGCGGCGCAGCCTGCGCCGCACCACCGCCGATCCCGCCAGATGGTAGTAGGCCCCGACGGCGGCCAGTACGACCGTCGCCACCATCACGATCACCAGCATTGCCACGACCACTGCCGTCATGTGACACCCCCGTTGGTCACAGCAGTAACATCATTCACTTCCGCACCACCGACGGTAGCGTAGGAGTGAGCCCCTCTCCCGAATGACGCGCGGCGTGTCCGCGTGGTTGCCCGCGCGTCACAGGGACCGTTCCACTACCCACGGACGCGCGACCTACTCCCCGCCGCGGTGTCAGACCGGCTCGGACTCCCGGATGCGCTGCGAGATGACCGCCGTGACGCCGTCGCCGCGCATGGAGACGCCGTAGAGGGCGTCGGCGATCTCCATGGTGCGCTTCTGGTGGGTGATGACGATGAGCTGGCTGCGCTCGCGGAGCTCCTCGTAGATGTTCAGCAGCCGGCCGAGGTTGGTGTCGTCGAGCGCCGCCTCGACCTCGTCGAGGATGTAGAACGGGCTCGGCCGGGCCTTGAACAGCGCCACCAGAAACGCGACGGCGACCAGCGACCGCTCGCCGCCGGAGAGCAGCGACAGCCGCTTGACCTTCTTGCCCGGCGGCCGGGCCTCGACCTCGATGCCGGTGGTGAGCATGTCGTCGGGCTCGGTGAGTACCAGCTTGCCCTCGCCGCCGGGGAACAGCCGCGAGAAGACGTCGGCGAACTCGCGCGCGGTGTCCTCGAACGCCGACGCGAACACCTGCTGGACGCGGTCGTCGACCTCCTTGACGATGTCGAGCAGGTCGCGGCGGGTGTTCTTGAGGTCCTCGAGCTGCTCGGTGAGGAACGCGTGCCGCTCTTCCAGCGCCGCGAACTCCTCGAGCGCCAGCGGGTTCACCTTGCCCAGCGCGGAGAGTCCGCGCTCGGCCGCCTTGAGCCGCTTGAGCTGCTGCTCGCGGACGTACGGGATCGGCTCGCGGGGCTCGCCGTCGTCGCCGGGCGGGACGGGGACCGGCAGGTGCGGGCCGTACTCGTCAACGAGGGTCGCCCCGTCTACGCCAAGATCCTCCAGCGCCTTGGACTCCAGCGCCTCGACCCGCATGCGGTGCTCGGCGCGGGCCAGCTCGTCGCGGTGGACGGTGGACGTGATCTCGTCGAGCTCGGTGGACACCTCGCGCACGCGCACGCGCTCCGCCGACAGCGCCTCCTCGCGCGACGCCCGCAGCTCCTGCACCTCGTCGCGCTCGGCGGCTGCCAGCTCCAGCGAGCGCTCCAGGTGCCGCAGCACGAGCACGGCGCCGCGGCCGACCGCGTCGGCGACCCGGGCCTCCGCGGCGCGCCGGCGGGCGGCGGCGACGGCGGCCTCACGAGCGGCCCGCTCCTGCCGGGCGGCCCGCTCGAGGCCCTCGGCCCGGCCGGTCAGCGCACGAGCCCGCTCCTCACCGGTGCGCAGCGCCAGCCGCGCCTCGGTCTCGGCCTGCCGTGCGGCGCGGGACTGCTCGGCGAGGCGGTCGCGCTCGTCGGTGGACGGCTCGACGTCGTCGTCGCCGGACTCCTCGGCGGCGGCGAGCCGCTCCTCCATCTCCTCCAGCGCGCCGAGGTCGCGGTCGCGCGCCTCCTCGGCCCGGGCGACGGAGTCGGCCAGCCGCTCGGCCTCCTCGGCGGCGGCGCGCGCCGTGCCGCTGAGCCGGCCCAGCTGCTCGGCGACGGAGGACAGCTCGGCGTCGGACTCGCGCAGCTTCGTCAGCGCGGCCGACTCGGCGGCGGCCGACTCGGCCCGGGCCCGCTCGGCGGCGGCCAGCTTGCGCCCGAGGTCCTCGGCCTTGCCGGTGGCGAGGGCGAGGCGGTCGGCGGCTTCGTCGACGGCGGCCTGCACCTCCAGCAGGCTCGGCGCGCTGCTGGACCCGCCGTAGGCACGGTCGCGGCCGAGCAGGTCGCCGTCGCGGGTGACGGCCACGAGGTCGGGCAGCTCGGCGACCAGCGCCCGAGCCGCGGCGAGGTCGTCGACGGCGGCCATGCCGCGCAACAGGTGGGTGAGCGCGGGCCGCAGCTCGGCCGGCGCGGTGACGAGGTCGACGATGTAGCGCAGTCCACCCGGCAACGGCTGCCAGGCGCCGGGGTCGTCGTACGCCGCGCCACCGACCAGCAGCCCGGCCCGGCCGAGGTCCTCGTCGCGGAGCAGCCGCAGCGCGGCGACGGCGTCGTCGACGGTGCCGACGGCGACGGCGTCGGAGGCGGCGCCCAACGCGGTGGCCACCGCGGCCTCCCAGCCGGCCTCGACGGTGAGCAGCGCGGCCACCGACCCGAGCACGCCGGACAGGCGGTCCGACGCCGCCAGCAGCGCCTCGGAACCGTCGCGGCGGGCCAACCCCATCTGCAGCGCCTCGTGCCGCGCCACCAGCGCCGCCCGCTCGCCCTCGGCGGCCCGCTCCTGCTCGCGCAGCTTGGTCAGGACGCCGTCGGCGGCGGCCAACGCGGCGGCGGCTCGCTCGTGCTCGCTGTCGAGGCCGTCCTCGCCGACGGACAGCCCGGCGATGGTGGTCTCGAGCGCGGTGTACTCGTGCTCGGCCGCGGTGGCGCGGCGCAGCGCCTCCTCGCGGGCGGCGGTCAGCCGGGTCAGCTCGGCCTCGGCCGCGGCGGCGCGGCGGCGGGCGCCGTCGAGCTGGCCGGACAGGCGGGCCATGCCCTCGCGGCGGTCGGCGCTGGCCCGGACGGCGGCGGCCAGCCGGCGTTCCTCGGCCTCGGCCGCCTCCTCGGCGGCGCGGCGGGTCTCCAGCGCGTCGTCGAGCGCCTCGCGGGCGGCGGCGATCTGCTCCTCGAGCTCGGCCTCCTGCTCGCGGACCGCGGCCGCCTCCTGCTCCAGCTGGTCGGGGTCGCGGCCGGACCGCGGCGCTTCGCCGGCGGCGGACAGGTGCCGGGCTCGCTCGGAGGCCAGCGACGCGGTGCCGCGGACCCGCTCGCGCAGCCCGGACAGCTGGTACCAGGCGTCGGAGGCCTGTGCCAGCCGTGGCGCCACCTGAGCGACCTCGGCCTCCAGCCGGGACTCTGCAGCGCGGGCCTGCTCCAGCGCGCGGGCCAGCTCGGCCTGCCGGGACCGCAGCGCGGTCTCGTCGGCGACCTCCTGCTCGAGGCTGGCCCTGGCCTGCACCAGCTCGTCGGCGAGCACCCGCAGCCGGGAGTCGCGCAGGTCGGACTGGATGGTGGCGGCCTTGCGGGCCAGCTCGGCCTGCCGGCCCAGCGGCCCCAGCTGGCGGCGCAGCTCCGCGGTGAGGTCCTGCACGCGGGTGAGGTTGGCCTGCATCGCCTCCAGCTTCCGCAGCGCCTTCTCCTTGCGCTTGCGGTGCTTGAGGACGCCGGCCGCCTCCTCGATGAAGCCGCGGCGGTCCTCGGGCGTGGCGGACAGGACGGCGTCGAGCTGGCCCTGGCCGACGATGACGTGCATCTCGCGGCCGATACCGGAGTCGGACAGCAGCTCCTGCACGTCCAGCAGCCGGCAGGCCTGGCCGTTGATGGCGTACTCGGAGCCGCCGTTGCGGAACATCGTCCGCGAGATGGTGACCTCGGCGTACTCGATCGGCAACGCACCGTCGGTGTTGTCGATGGTGAGGACGACCTCGGCACGGCCGAGCGCGGGGCGCCCGGCGGTGCCGGCGAAGATGACGTCTTCCATCTTGCCGCCGCGCAGGCTCTTGGCGCCCTGCTCGCCCATGACCCAGGCCAGGGCGTCGACAACGTTCGACTTACCCGAACCGTTGGGACCGACGACACAGGTGATGCCCGGTTCCAGACGCAGCGTCGTCGAGGACGCGAAGGACTTGAATCCCCGTAACGTCAAGCTCTTCAGGTGCAATAGACCGACTCCCCTGGTGTGGGGGCCAGCCTACAGCCGCGACCGTCAGGTCAAGGCTGGTTGCGGCACCTGAGTGTCGTCGAGCGTGAGTCGGCTGTGGTCCACCGCTGCCTCGGCGAGCTGGTCGTTCTCGACCTGGAGCCGCAGTACCTGCGCCTCGAGATCGGTCACCCGCCTACGCAAGCGCTGTACCTCGGTAGCGAGCCTTGGATCAGTTCCCCCGACATAACCCAACAGCGCCTTCGCCATTGTCGAAGCCCTCCAGAAGGCCTGAGAATGTGATGATCAATTTTCGTGTGTGACGCGGCACCCGTCTGACCGTAGACGCACAGGCCGCAACGCATACCAGCATCGCACCGGACCTGCCTCTCGGTCAACCTGTTCCGGTGTTTCGGTCATCACCTCTCACCAGCGCGCATGCCGCGGACGGGGCTGGCAGCGAGGGCAGGTGTATGACGACCGGTTCATGAACGGGTCACGCCTGATCGGGGTGCCGCAGCGGTGGCACGGACGCCCCTCCTGGCCGTAGGCGTCCAGCGAGCGGTCGAAGTAGCCGCTCTCGCCGTTGACGTTGACGTAGAGGCTGTCGAACGACGTGCCGCCCTGTCGCAGCGCGGCCGCCATGACCTCGCGCACCGACTGCAGCAGCCGGGTCACGTCGGGCCGGCGCAGCGTGTCGGTGGGCCGCGCGAAGTGCAGTTTCGCCCGCCACAGCGCCTCGTCGGCGTAGATGTTGCCGACGCCGGAGATCAGCGACTGGTCCAGCAACGCCCGCTTGACGCCCGTACGGCGGCGGACCAGCGCCTGCCGGAACGTCTCGTCGTCGAACGCGGGATCCAGCGGGTCGGGCGCGATGTGCGCGATGGGCACGGGCACGCCGTCCGGCCCGAGCCCGGCGACGGCCAGGCCGCCGAACGTGCGCTGGTCGACGAAGCGCAGCTCGGGGTCGCCGTCGGCGAAGACGAACCGCACCCGCAGGTGCGTCTCGTCGGGGACGGCCGCCGCCTGGACGAGCAGCTGGCCGCTCATGCCGAGGTGACCCACGACCGCGCGGACGCCGTCGTCGAGCGGCAGCCACAGGTACTTGCCGCGCCGCCGCGCGTCGGTGAAGGCGGACTCGACCAGCGAGCCGGCGAAGTCGGCGGGGCCGGCGACGTGCCGGCGGACGGCGCGGTGGTGCGCCACCTCGACGTGGTCGATGACACGGCCGACGACGTGAGCGGCGAGGCCGCGGCGGACGACCTCGACCTCAGGTAGTTCGGGCACCGGAGTCGCCGGCCGGGGCCTGCTCCGCCTCGGCGGCCTCGCTGAGCGCCTTCCAGGCCAGCTCGGCGGCGCGCGCCTCGGCCTCCTTCTTGCTGCGGCCCGTACCGGTGCCGCGCACCTCGCCGTTGACCACGACGTCGGCGGTGAATGTCTTCGCGTGGTCCGGGCCGTCTTCGGCGATGCGGTACTCGGGAACGCCGAGCGCGTGCCGCGAGGTGAGCTCCTGCAGCGACGTCTTCCAGTCCAGCCCGGCGCCGAGCAGCGCGGACGCCTCGATGAGGTCGTCGACCAGGCGGTGCACCAGCGCGGAGGTCTCGACCAGCCCGCGGTCGAGATAGACGGCGCCGATCAGCGCCTCGACGGTGTCGGCGAGGATGGACGACTTGTCGCGCCCGCCGGTGGTCTCCTCGCCGCGGCCGAGCCGGACGAACCGGCCCAGCTCGAGCTCGCGGGCGACGGACGCGAGCGCGCGCATGTTGACCACGGCGGCCCGCAGCTTCGCCAGCTGCCCCTCGGACAGATCAGGGTGCAGCCCGTACAGCGCGTCGGTGACGACGAGGCCGAGCACGGCGTCGCCCAGGAACTCCAGTCGCTCGTTCGTGGGCAACCCGCCGTTCTCGTACGCGTACGAGCGGTGGGTCAGCGCCAGCTGCAGCAACTGGGGGGCGATGGGCACGCCGAGACGCCCCTCCAGCACGGACAGGGGTGGGGGCTCGGCCGTCACCAGGGGGCTCCTACGCGAGCCCTCAGATGTCGCCGACCTGGCGGCCGTTGTACTCCAGGAACAGCGGCGTGCCCTGGGAGTCCTCGACCACGGTGGCGCGGTGCGCGACGACCCAGGTGGTGCGCCCGTTGACGGTGCGCTTCTGGACCTGGGGCAGCTTCGCCTTCCACTGCGCGCGGCGGTGGCGGGTGTTGCTGCGCGACATCTTCCGCTTCGGGACGGCCACAGTTTTTCCTTTCCCATGTGAGACTCACCCGGACCTGGGACCTCGCGGTCAGCGGTCGGGGAGGCTCTCTTCCGTCGGGCCGGCCCTGTTCGAGCCGGTCTCGTTCGTGTCGTCGGTGAGCAACCCGGCCAGGGCCGCCCACCGTGGATCGGTGGTGTCGTGCGTGTGGTCCGGGTGGTCGGCCAGCCGGATTCCGCAGTCCGGGCACAGGCCCGGGCAGTCGTCCCGACAGACCGGCGACTGCGGCAGTGCGAGCACCACCGCGTCCCGGACCGGTTGTTCGAGGTCGACGAGGTCGTCCTCGACGCGCATCTCCTCGTCGTCGGTCTCGGTGTCGGGGTCGTCGACCCGTTCCGGGTAGACGTACAGTTCCTGGACCTCGGCGACGACTTCGCCGTCGACGGGCTCCAGGCAGCGCACGCACTCGCCCGAGTACGGGGCCCGGACGGTGCCGGACACCAACACGCCCTCCATGACCGACTCGAGCCGCAGGTCCAACTCGATGCCGGCCCCTTCGGGCACCCCGACCACTTCGCCCAGTCCGAGATCGGCAGGCGCCGGAACCGTGAGAGTGAGCCGCTGGGTCGACCCCGGCCGTCGTCCGAGCTCGTGCGTAGCGAGAACGAACGGGGCGCGCGGATCGAGCGTGCTCAGCGTAGTCAACTCTCGTGCTGGTTCGGGCATGCAGATCTCGGCCTCGGCGTGAGGCCGACGACGAATACTACTAGACGCCCGGCCGCTGACCCAAACTCGACGTGAGCTTGTCGGACTGGGAGTCACGGTCGCCCGATGGAGGGGCGTCCAGCGACTCGTCGGCATCCGGCCCGAACCGCTCCGCCTTGCCGTCGGAGCCCGCGCTGAAGTCGTCGGCGGGGTCGTGGGCGCCGTCGAGCTGCGGGACGACGACCGGGTGGCCGTTGCGCCGCTGCGACAGCTCCTCGTAGGCGGTGGGGTGCCGCAGCTGCTCGCGGCCGTCGCGGACGGTCTCGACGATGCGCGCCGCCGAGATCTCCAGCCTGGCCAGCTTGGCGTCGACGTAGTCGTCGGCGTCGCTGCGGATGTTCTCGGCCTGCTCGCGGGCCTGCCGCAGGATCTCCTCGGCCTCGAGCCGGGCCGTCTGGGTGACGGTGTGGTCGGCCACCAGGCGAGCCTGTTCGGCGTTGGCGCCGGCCAGGATGCGCTCGGCGTTGCCGCGCGCCTCGATCAGCAGGGCCTCACGTTGCCCCAGGACCGCCTCGGCCGCCTGCAGGTTGGCAGGCAGCCCTTCGCGGACCTCGTCGAGCAGAGTGAGCAACTGTTGTTTGTTCACCATTGCGGTGGACGACATAGGCATCGTCCGGGCCGAGTCGACGAGTGCGACGATCTCGGCGATCTTGTCATGCACTTCCACGACCATCCCCCCATGTGTGCCGGAGCGGGATCACCGGCGTCCCAATCTCTCATGAAGCCGCTGGAGCACCACGTCGGGCACCAGTCCAGCGACGTCACCGCCATAGGACGCTACCTCTTTGACCAAAGAGGACGAAAGGAACGAGTAATCGGGATTGGTCGCCACGAACAACGTCTCCAATCCCGTCAGGCGGTAGTTCATCTGCGCCATCTGTAGTTCATAGTCGAAATCGGTGACCGCGCGCAGCCCTTTGACGACAGCAGGGATACCGCGTTCACGGGCGAAATCGACCAAGAGCCCCTCGAAGCTCTCGACTCGGACCGAGGGCAGATGCGCACACGCCTTCTCGATGAGGTCGATGCGCTCGTCGAGGGAGAACAGGCCCTTCTTCGACTCGTTGGCCCCGATGCCGACGACCACCTCGTCGAACAGGCTCGCGGCCCGCTCGATGACGTCGAGATGACCGTTCGTGACCGGGTCGAACGAGCCGGGGCACAGACAGCGGCGCACGGGTCCTCCTGTGTCATTTCATCGGGCGTGACCGTACCAGAGCACGGTCTCGCCGTACCGCCGTTCCCGCCCACCCACGATGTCGTCGGGCCAGGTCACCGGCGCGCTGCGGCGGTCTCGCTCGACGACGACCAGCGCCTCGGGGGCGAGCCAGCCGGCCGTCAGGAACACGAGTACCCCGCTCAGCTCGGCGTCAACCATCGCGTACGGCGGATCGGCCAGCACGACGTCGTACGGGGCGTCCGGCGGCGTGGCCAGCACCCGCTCGACCGCCGACGCCGCGACGACCGCGCCCGGCAGCCCCACCGCCTTGACGTTCGCCCTGATCACGGCGGCTGCGCGGGCGTCGGACTCGACCATCAGGCAGTGCTCCGCGCCCCGGGACAACGCCTCCAGGCCCAGCGCGCCGCTGCCCGCGTAGAGGTCGAGCACGCGCAACCCGGTCAGCCCGCCCAGAGCCGACTCCAGCGACGCGAACAGCGCCTCGCGCACGCGGTCGGACGTGGGCCGGGTGCGGTTGCCGGGCGGGACGGACAGCCGCCGGCCGCCCGCGGTGCCGGCCACGATCCGCGTCATCGGCGGACCGGGCCGGGTGGTACGGACCTCAGAGCCAGCCGCTGCGGCGTAGCTTGCGATAGAGCAACAGACACGCACCTATCATGACGCCCACGACCAGCGGATAGCCGAAGGACCAGTGCAGTTCGGGCATGTGGTCGAAGTTCATGCCGTAGATCCCGGCGATCATCGTCGGCACGGCGACGATCGCGGCCCAGGCCGAGATCTTGCGCAGGTCGACGTTCTGCTGCATGGTCACCAGCGACAGGTTGGCCGCCAGGGCGCCGGTGAGCAGCTCGTTCTGCGCCTCCACCATGCGGTCGACGCGCAGCAGGTGGTCGAGGATGTCGCGGAAGTACTCGCTCAGCCCGGCGCACAGCGCGACGCGGCCCTGGGTGAGGTCCTCCATGACCGGGACCAGCGGGTCGACGGCGATCCGGAACTGCAGCACCTGGCGCTTCAGCGAGTAGATGGCCTCGGTCGCGTCCGCCACGCCCGGCTGGAACACCAGCCGCTCGGTCTCGATGACGTCCGCCTCGACCTGCCGGGCCAGCCGCGTGTAGCTGTCGGCGACGAGGTCGCACACGGCGTACAGCACCCCGGCCGGACCGGCGTCGAGCAGCCATTTCTCGGACTCGACGCGGTCGCGGACGGTGTCCAGCGGGTTGATCGCGCCGTGCCGGACGGTGATGACGAAGTCGTCGCCGATGAACAGCATGATCTCGCCGACGTCGAGCTTGGCGGCGTCGTCGTGGTGCTTGAGCGTCTTGAGCACGGCGAACACGGTGTCGCCGTACAGCTCCAGTTTGGGCCGCTGATGGGCGTTGACGGCGTCGTCGACGGCCAGCGGGTGCAGCTTCAGCTCGTCGACGATGAGGTCGAACTCCTCATGCGTCGGCTCGAACAGGCCGATCCACAGGAAGCAGTCGCCGCGCGCCTTGGCCCGCTCGAACGCCTCGCTGATGTCGCCGCCGATCTCCTCGCGCTCGCCGTCGCGATAGACGGCCTTGTCCACGATCACGCCGTCGATTCCAGCACGGCGGCGGGCCCGGAACGAGCCGATCGGGTGTCAAGAAACCGTTGAGATTCGCCCGCGACGACCGGCCTCAGGCCTTGTCGAGGTAGTCCGCCTCCTGCTCGGCCAGCACGGCCTCGACGGCGCCCAGCAGTGCCGGGTGCCGGGCGAGATCGGGGTCGGCCTCGACGACGGCGGAGGCGTCCTCGCGGGCCTGCTCGATGATCTCGACGTCGCGGATCACCCTGAGCAGCTTGAGGCTCGACCGGTGGCCGGACTGCGACGCGCCGAGCACGTCACCCTCGCGGCGGTGCTCGAGGTCGACCTGGGAGAGCTCGAAGCCGTCGCGGGTCCGGGCCACGGCGTCCAGCCGCTCGCGCGCCGGCGTGCCCGGCGGCGCCTCCGTGACCAGCAGGCACACGCCCGGGATCGAGCCACGGCCGATGCGGCCGCGCAGCTGGTGCAGCTGCGACACGCCGAACCGGTCGGCGTCCATGACCACCATCATCGCCGCCGTCGGCACGTCGATGCCGACCTCGATGACGGTGGTCGCGACGACGACCGGCGTCGTGCCGGCCGCGAACGCCGCCATGACCGCGTCCTTCGTCTCCGCCGGCAGCCGCCCGTGCAGGACTTCGAGGCCGACGCCCTGCAGCGGGCCGGTGCGCAGGTACTCGGCCAGCTCGAGGACGGCGACGGGGCGGCGCTTGTCGTCGTCGGCCGGAGGCGGCTCCTCCTCGTCGGCGCCGCCGTCGTCGCCGATGCGAGGGCACACGACGTAGACGCGGTGGCCGGCCTCGACCTCCTCACGCACCCGCAGCCAGGCACGGTCGAGGAAGTGCGGCTTCTCGTCGACCGGGACGACGTGCGTGGCGACGTCGGCGCGCCCGCGCGGGACGTCGGAGAGCGTGGAGATCTCCAGGTCGCCGAAGACCGTCATCGCGACCGTCCGCGGAATCGGCGTCGCGGTCATGACCAGCACGTGCGGCCGCGTGCCGTCGCGGCTCTTGGCCGCCAGCGCGGCCCGCTGCTCGACGCCGAACCGGTGCTGCTCGTCGACGACCACGAGGCCGAGGTCGAAGAACTGGACGTTCTCCTCCAGCAGGGCGTGCGTGCCGACGACGATGCCGGCGTCGCCGCTGACGATCTCGGAGAGTGCGACCTTGCGCTGTGCCGTCGACATCGAGCCGGTGAGCAGCGCGACCCGGGTGCCCTGCTCGGCGCCGCCGAGCATGCCGGCCTGCGCGAGCTCGCCGAGCATCGCCGTCAGCGACCGGTGGTGCTGCTGCGCCAGCACCTCGGTGGGCGCCAGGAGCGCGGCCTGTCCCCCGGCGTCGACGACGGCCAGCATGGCCCGCAACGCGACGACGGTCTTGCCGGCGCCGACCTCGCCCTGCAGCAGCCGGTGCATCGGGTGCGGGGTGTCGAGCTCGGCGGCGAGCCGGTCACCGACCTCCCGCTGGCCCTCCGTCAGCTCGAACGGCAGCCGATCGTCCAGCGCGTCGACCAGCCCGCCCGCGGCGGCCCGGCGCGGCGTCGCCGGCATGGCGGCCGTGGACAGCCGCCGACGGGCCAGCTCCGTCTGCAGGACGAACGCCTCCTCGAACCGCAGCCGCCGCTGGGCCCGCCGGGCGCCGTCGATGGACTGCGGCTTGTGGACGGCCTGCAGCGCCTCGCCCAGCCCCGGGAACCGGTGCTTGCGCAGCACCTCGTCGGGCAGCGGGTCGAGCGGGTCGCCGAGCTGCTGCAGCGTGACCTCGACCGACTTGGCGACCAGCCAGGACGGCAGCTTCACGCTGGCCGGGTAGACCGGGATGACCTCGTCGGCGTACTTCTCCGCCGCCTCCCGGAAGTCGGTGACGTCCTCGGGGAACATCTCGTAGTCCGGATGCGCGAGCTGGCGCTGCTGCCGGAACGTGCCCACCTTGCCGGCGAACAGGCCGATGCGCTCGGGCCGCAGGTCGCGCTCGCGCCACGCCTGGTTGAAGAAGGTCAGCCTCAGCTCGCCGGTGCCGTCGGTGACGACCGCCTCCAGGATCGAGCCGCGGCGGTTCTTCATACTCCGCTTCGAGACGCTCTTCACCATGGCGACGACGGTGACCAGTTCGTCCTCGCGCAGCGAGCTGAGCTCGGTCAGCTCTCCGCGCTGCACGTACCGGCGCGGGTAGTGGCGCATGAGGTCGCCGACGGTGCGCAGGTCCAGCGTGTTCGCCAGCGCCTTCGCGGTCTTGTCGCCGACCACGGCGGTCAGCTGTGTGTCGAATCCGACCATCACTCGACTCCGAGCAGTAGCGGGTAGCGGGGCTGTCCACCCCGGTAGATGACGGTGTCGGCCTCAGGGTGGCCGCGGCGGACGGCGCGGGCGACGCCGTCGGCGAGGCCCGGTCCGGCGCCGTCGCCGGTGACGACGGTGACCAGCTCGCCCCCTGCCGCGAGCATACGGGCGACCACCTCGATGGCGACGTCCAGCAGGTCCGCGCCGATGACCGCGAAGTCGCCGTCGACCACCCCGAGCACGTCGCCCGGCTCGCACACCCCGGCCATGGTGACGGCCGCCCGGGCGGCGATCGTGACGGCGCCGTGGCGGGTCTGGCCGGCGGCGGCCGTCATCGCGACGACGTCGGCGTCGAAGGCCCGGTGCGGCTCGTGGACGGCGAGCGCGGCCAGGCCCTGCACCTGCGCGACGGCGGGGACGACGGCGGCCCGCCGCCCGTGGGTGCGCAGCTCGGCCGCGGCGGCCTCGGCGACCGGGACGGCGTCGCGCTCGTTCGGCAGGATGACGACGTCGCCGGTGCGGCCGGGGTCGCCGCGGTCGGCGGCGGCCAGCATCTCGCCCGTGGACGGCCGGTGCCCGGTGGCCGTGGCGACCACGACGGCGCCGGCCTCGGCGAACAGTTCGGCCAGCCCGTCGCCGGCGGCGAACGCCACGACGACCCGCCGCTGTGCCTCGGCGGGCGCCTGGTGCTGGACCGGCAGGTACGTCACGCTGATGCGGTGCGGCCGGCCCGCGGCGATGCCCGCCTCGATGGCCGCGCCGGCGTCGTCGGTGTGGACATGCACGTTCCACTGCTCGCCGGCGCCGCTGACGACCAGCGAGTCGCCCAGCCCGGCCAGCGTCGCCCGCAGTGCGTCGACCTCCGGCCGCGCCGCGTCGAGCAGGTACATGACCTCGTAGGACGAGCCCACGACCGCGGCCGGCACGTGCTCCAGATCCGGCGCCGGGACGGTGTGCGTGCCGACGGTGCGCGGCCTCGGCAGCGGGCGCCGCCCGGTGAGCACCGTGTCGAAGGCGTCGAGCAGCACCGTCAGCCCCCGGCCGCCCGCGTCGACGACGCCCGCGCGGCGCAGGACGTCGAGCTGGCTCGGCGTGCGGTCGAGGGCCTCGTGCGCGGCCGCGGCCGCGGCGAGGGCCACGGCGGGGAGCGTCGGGTCCGGCGCCTGGGCGCGGTTCAGGGCCGCGTCGGCGGCGGCCCGGGCGACGCTGAGGATGGTGCCCTCGACCGGCTCGGCAACGGCGCGGCGCGCCTCGTCGGCCGCGTGGCCGAGGCCGTCGGCCAGCGCGGTGCCGTCGGCGAGCGTCGTCCCCGGCCGGCCCAGCACGTCCGCGACCCCGCGCAGCATCTGCGCGACGATGATCCCGGAGTTGCCGCGCGCCCCGAGCAACGCGCCGCGCGCCACCGCGTCGGCCGTCGCCGCGAGCTCTGTCGGGGCGGCCTCGGCCTGCTGGACCGCCGCCTCCATGGTGAGGTACAGGTTGGTCCCGGTGTCGCCGTCGGGCACCGGGTACACGTTCAGCGCGTCGATCTCCTCGCGGGCCGCCGCGAGCGCGTCGAGGCCGGCACGGCACCAGCGCAACACGATCTCAGCGTCGGGAACCGGTGGCACCCGGCGAGACTATCCCGCGCCGGTTTGGGATGTGCGGTGCCGACCCGGTACTCTGGGGCGGTTGTTCGGACCGGGTTCCCGGTGCGAGCACCACCTGTCGTCTTCCAATCCGTCTCAGTAGGAGTCTCCGTGGCTGCCACCTGCGATGTCTGCGGCAAGGGCCCGGGCTTCGGCAACTCGATCTCGCACTCGCACCGCCGGACCCCGCGTCGCTGGAACCCGAACATCCAGACCGTGCGAACGGTCGTCGGGGGCACCCCGAAGCGGCTGAACGTCTGCACGTCGTGCCTCAAGGCCGGCAAGGTCGCCCGCCGCTGACGCATTCCTGAACGACCATGAGGCGCTCCCTTCGGGGGGCGCCTCATGGTCGTTCGGTGCTGCGTTCAGGCCTGCAGGCGCTGCCGCACCCGGGCGGCCTCGCGGGTGAGGTGGTGCTGCTCCGGCACGCTGGTCGCCGCGCCGGCCGCCTCGGCGTACAGCTGCGCGGCCCGCTCGACGTGGCCGGCCCGCTCGTGCAGGTACGCCGCCACCGCGGCGTAGCGGGGCACGCCGGGGTCGACGTCGGCCAGTGCCGCGAGCCCGGCGCGTGCGCCGTCCGCCTCGCCCAGCGCGACCGCGCGGTTGAGCCGCACCACCGGGCTGCCGGTGAGGCGCAGCAGCTCGTCGTACCACTCGACGATCTGCACCCAGTCCGTCTCGGCGGTCGAGGGTGCGTCCGCGTGCAGGGCGGCGATGGCGGCCTGCGCCTGGTACTCGCCGAGCCGGTCGCGCGCCAGCGCGGTCTGCAGGATCGTCACGCCCTCGGCGATGAGAACGGTGTCCCAGAGCGACCGGTCCTGCTCGCGCAGCGGCACCAGGCGGCCGCCCGGCCCGGTGCGCGACGCGCGGCGGGCGTGATGCAGCAGCATCAGCGCGAGCAGCCCCGCGACCTCGGGCTCGTCGGTCAGCGCGACCAGCTGACGAGTCAGCCGGATCGCCTCGGCCGCGAGGTCGACGTCGCCGCCGTAGCCCTCGTTGTAGACGAGGTAGAGCACCCGCAGCAGCGTCGCGAGATCGCCGGGCTGGTCCAGCGGCAGCCCCGCGATCCGCCGCTTGGCCCGGCTGATCCGCTGCGCCATGGTCGCCTCGGGAACGAGGTACGCGGCGGCGATCTGCCGCGTCGTCAGGCCGCCGACCGCACGCAGCGTCAGCGCGACGGCCGAGGCCGGCGGCAACGTGGGATGCGCGCACAGGAAGTACAGCCGCAGCGTGTCGTCGGTGGCGGGCGCCGGCCCGGCGGGCGGCTCGGCCTCGACGGCCAGCTCCCGCCCGCGCCTCGACGCCTCGGAACGCGTGGCGTCGAGGAACTTGCGCCATGCCACCGCGACGAGCCAGCCCTTCGCGTCGCGCGGCGGATCGTCCGGCCAGGTGTCCAGCGCCCGGATCAGGGCCTCCTGGACGGCGTCCTCGGCCGACGCGAAGTCCGCTCCGCGCCGGACGAGGACACCGATGACCGCGGGCACGAGCTCCCGCAGCAGCGACTCGTTCACTCGGTGACCGTGGCGGCCTCGGTGAGGAACGGCCTGATCTCCAGCCACTCGTCGGTGGGCACGCCTCCGGCACCGGGCGCGGCGGACAACTCCGCGGCCAGCTCGAGCGCGCGATCCCACGACTCGACGTCGATGACCATCCAGCCGGCGATGAGGTCCTTGGTCTCGGCGAACGGGCCGTCGGTCACCGGTGGGCGCCCTTCGCCGCCGGACCGGACGAACGTGCCCTCGGGCGCCAGCGCCTGGGCGTCGACGAACTCGCCGGTCTCCTCCAGGCGGGCGGCGAAGTCACGCATGTACTGCATGTGCGCGTCGACATCGGCCGGCGTCCAGCGGTCGATCGGCTCCATGTCGGCGACCGGCGCCGGGCCACCGCGGTAGTGCTTCAGCAGCAGGTACTTCATGGTCGTTCCCCTTCGTCACGCGGCCCGTCCCAGCCGCTCGTACCCCAGGGACGGAGCCGGCACCGCCTTCTCGACATCAGCCGGCGAAGTGGTCGTGACCCGCCGGGGCGTCGTACGCCGCTCCGCCGACCGTCACGCCGGAGCCGCCGGACACCGAGCCGATCACCGTCCATCGCTCAGGCAGCTCGACGGCCGCCGGGTACGTCGCCACCAGGGCGTTGTCGTCGCCGCCGGTGAGGACCCAGGCGAGCGGGTCGGCGCCCAGCGCCGACGCGACCTCGCGCAGCGGGCCGGCCACCTCCAGCCGCGACGGGTCGACGTCGACGGCGACGCCGCTCGCGGCGGCCACGTGGCCGAGGTCGCCGAGCAGGCCGTCGCTGACGTCGCACATCGCGGTCGCGCCCAGGGCCGCCGCCTCGGCGCCCGCCCCGTACGGAACCCGCGGCCGGCGGTGCGCCTCGACGACGGCGCGCGGCGTCCGGAAGCCGCGGCTGAGCACCTGATAGCCGGCCTCCGCCCAGCCCAGCCGCCCGCAGACGGCGACGACGTCGCCGGGCCGCGCACCCGACCGGGTCACCGGCTCCGCACCGGCCAGCGTGCCCAAGGCCGTCACGGACACCACGACGAGCGGCGAGCGCACGACGTCGCCGCCGACCACCGAGGCGCCGACCAGCGCCGCCTCCTCCCCCAGTCCCTCCGACAACGCGATCGCCCATGACGCCGGCAGGTCGGCCGGCACACCCAGCCCGACCACCAGAGAGGTGGGCCGGGCGCCCATGGCCTCGATGTCGGACAGGTTCTGCGCGGCCGCCTTGTGGCCGACGTCGGCGGCCTCGGACCAGTCGCGGCGGAAGTGCCGGTTCTCGACCAGGAGGTCGGTCGTCACCACCACGCGGCCGTCGGGCACCGCGACCACGGCGGAGTCGTCGCCGGGGCCGAGGAGGACGTCGCGGCCCTGCGGCAGCCGCGCGGTCACGGCGCCGATGAGGCCGAACTCTCCCAGCTCGCCCACGCTGTCGGGCATTCTCTACGCTCCCTCTTCTCCGCACGATCCCTCGACCAGGTAGGTTGACCGTTCCGCACACTTCATGCACGCGTGGGAGGGCAAACCCGTGGTCGTACAGGCTTACATCCTGATCCAGACCGAGGTGGGCAAGGCCGCCGAGGTCGCCCGGAAGATCGCCGAGATCGACGGTGTCACGCTCGCCGAGGACGTCACCGGCCCGTACGACGTCATCGTGCGCGCCGAAGCGGGCAACGTCGACGACCTGGGGAAGCTCGTGGTCGCCAAGGTGCAGACGGTCGACGGCATCACCCGCACGCTCACGTGCCCCGTCGTCCACATCTGACGCTGGGCGCCATCCTCCTCGCGACGGGGTTGGCCGGCTGCGGGTACGGCGCGGTCGACGTCACGCCCCACGAGCCCGAGCCCGGCAGCGCCGGCGTCTGCGCCGCCCTCCAGGACGCCCTCCCCGACACCGTCGACGACGCGGTCCGGCGCGACGTCGACCCGTCCTCGGAGTACGTGGCCGCTTGGGGCCAGCCGCCGATCGTCCTGCGCTGCGGCGTCGCGATGCCCGCCTCGTACCGGCCCGACGCCCAGCTGTACGACGTCGACGGCGTCGGCTGGCTGGCCGACGAGGGCGAGGGCGGGACGTTCTTCACCGCCGTCGACCGCGAGGTCCTGGTCGAGGTCGCCGTCCCCGACGACTACGCGCCCGAGGCGAACGTACTGGCCGACCTCGCGACCGCGATCCTCGACACCGATCCGGAGCGCGGGCTGCGCTAACGTCGGGCGGTGCCCACCACCCAGCCCACCCTCCTGGTGACCGACCGCCTGACCCTGCGCCCGATCGAGCCCGGCGACGCCGACGCGTTCGCCGCCATGAACGCCGACCCGGCCGTCATGGAGCACTTCACCACCGGCCCGCTGGACCGCGCCGCGTCCGACTCCATGCTGGCGAAGATGCGCGAGCAGCACCTGCGCGACGGCTACGGCCTGGCCGCCGTGGAGCGGACCACCGACGGCGCGTTCCTCGGCTTCACCGGCATCCACCGCCACCACTGGTACCCCGACGACGTCGAGATCGGCTGGCGGCTCGCGCCACACGCGTGGGGGCACGGCTACGCCTCCGAAGCGGCGACGGCCTGGATCACGCACGCTTTCGGCGAGCTGCGCCTGCCGCGGCTGATCTCCATCACGATCTCGGCGAACACCCGCTCGATCGCCGTCATGCGCCGGCTCGGTTTCTCCCTCTGGGAGGAGACGACGCACGACGGCCTGGACGTCGTCGTGTACGCGCGCGACGCCGCCTGACGCAGCGTTCAGCGCAGCCCCGTCGGCCGCCGCAGCGCGGTGTCGACGAGGCGGTCGACCAGCGACGAGTAGTCGATGCCGGTCTTCGCCCACAGCTGCGGGAACATCGACGTCGGGGTGAAACCCGGCATCGTGTTCAGCTCGTTCACCAGCAGCGAGCCGTCGTCGCGGAGGAAGAAGTCGACGCGGGCGAGGCTCTCGCAGGACAGCGCCTGGAACGCCTCGACGGACATGCGGCGGACCCGCTCGGCGACGTCGGCCGGCAGGTCGGCGGGGATATCGAGGGCGACGTCGTCGCCGGGCAGGTACTTGGCCTCGAAGTCGTACAGCTCGTGACCGGCGCCGAGGCGGATCTCGCCGACGACACTGGCCTCGGGCTCACCGCCGCCCTGGCCCTCGAGCACGCCGCACTCGACCTCACGGCCGACGACGGCCTCCTCGATCAGCACCTTCGGGTCGTGCTCGCGGGCGGCCAGCACGGCCGCCTCCAGCTCGGCGGCGTCGCGCGCCTTGCTGACGCCCATGCTCGACCCGGCGCGGGCCGGCTTGACGAAGACCGGCCAGCCCAGCGTCCGCTCGACCTCGGCGACGACGCGGTCGCGCTGCGGCTCCCACGCCGACGGACGCACCAGCACGTACTCGGCCACGGGCAGCCCGGCGCCGGCCAGCAGCAGCTTCATGACGTGCTTGTCCATGCCGACGGCGGAGGCCAGGACGCCGGAGCCGACGTAGCGGACGTCGGCCAGCTCGAGCAGCCCCTGGATGGTGCCGTCCTCGCCGTAGGGGCCGTGCAGCAGCGGGAACACGACGTCGACCGTGCCGAGTGCGCGCGGCACCTCGCCCGGCGACTGCACCGCCAGCTCGCCCCGCCCGGGCAGCACGACGGTGCCGCCTTCGTCGTCGACGCGCGGCATGGTGCTGCCGTGGATGGCCAGGTGGTCCGGATCGGCGCTGGTCAGCACCCAGCGACCGGACGTCGTGATGCCGATGGGCAGCACCTCGTACCGGCGCGGGTCGAGTGCGGCGAGCACTCCACCAGCGGTGACGCACGAGATCTCGTGCTCGGAGCTTCGGCCGCCGAAGACGACGGCGACCTTGATGCGGCGGTCCTGCGACGTGAACACCTCGTCGACCCTACCGTCCTCAATGTCCATGACGTTCAGGCTTCGCCGAGCGGGACAGCAGCGACCCCACCATCTCGGCCGGGGTGAAGTCGCCCCGGACCACGCCGGTGACGTGCTGGACGATCGGCATGTCGACGTCGTGGCGCCCGGCGAGGTCGAGGATCGACTCGCACGACTTGACCCCCTCGGCGATCTGGCGGGTGCCGGCGACGATCTCGGCGACCGTCATGCCACGGCCCAGCTGCTCGCCGAACGAGCGGTTACGCGACAGCGGCGACATGCACGTGGCGGCGAGGTCGCCGAGCCCGGCCAGCCCGGAGAACGTGTACGCGTCGGCGCCCAGCGCCGCGCCCAGCCGCGCGGTCTCGGCCAGCCCGCGGGTGATGACGCTGGCGCGGGCGTTGTCGCCGAACCCGAGCCCGGCGGCGATGCCGACGGCGAGCGCGATGACGTTCTTCACCGCGCCGCCGAGCTCGGCGCCGACGAGGTCGTGGTTGGTGTACGGGCGGAAGTGCGGCGAGTGGCAGGCCCGCTGGATGCGCTTGGCGAGGTCGTCGTCGGCGGCCGCGACGACGCTCGCGGCGGGCTGCCGCTGCGCGATCTCGCGTGCGAGGTTCGGCCCGGAGACGGCGGCGATGCGAGCCGGGCCGGCGCCGGTGACGTCGTCGATGACCTCGCTCATCCGCTTCGCCGTGCCGAGCTCGACCCCCTTCATCAGGCTGACCAGCGCCGCCGACGACGGCAGCGCCGGCGCCCACTCCGTGAGGTTGTCGCGCAGCGACTGCGACGGCACCGCCAGCACGACGAGGTCGGCCCGGCCGGCCGCCTCCTCGGGATCGTGGGTGGCCCGGATGGCCGGCGGCAGCGCGACGCCGGGGAGGTAGTCGGGGTTGGTGTGCGTGGCGTTGATGGCGTCGCACAGCTCGGCGCGGCGGCCCCACATCGTCACCTCGGCGCCGGCGTCGGCGAGCACGAGCGCGAACGCCGTCCCCCACGAGCCGGCGCCGAAGACGGCGGCGCGGGTCACGGCTGCTCCTCCGGCTGTGGCTCGTCGGGCTGCTCGTCGCGACGCTGCTTCGGGTCGCCGACCGGTGGCAGCCCGACCGCCTTCGGGTCGAACCGCTCGACCGGCGCGGCCTCGCCGCGGATCTGCGCGAGCTGGTCGGTGATGGCGGCCATGATGCGGTCGGTGGCGATGCGCAGCACGGCGGAGTCGACCGGCTTGCCGCGCAGGTCGTCGAGCGGGATCGGCGGACCGGCGATGACGGAGATGGTCTTGCGCGGCAGCAGCCGGATGCGCTTGGAGTACGGCGCCAGCACCTGGTTAGCCCCCCACTGCGCGACCGGGACGACGTCGCAGCCGGTCTCCAGCGCGACCCGAGCGGCGCCGGTCTTGCCGACCATCGGCCACAGGTCGGGGTCGCGCGAGATGGTGCCCTCGGGGTAGATGGCGACCAGCTCACCGCCCCGCACGGCGGCGACGGCGGCGCGGTAGGCCTGCGACGCGTCGCGGGACTCGCGGTACACCGGGATCTGCCCCGCGGCCGTGATGAGCCGGCCGAAGACCGGGACGCGGAACACCCCGGACTTGGCGAGGTACCTGGTGGCGCGGCCGTTGTCCCACAGGAAGTGCGCGAACGTCAGCGGGTCGAAGTGCGAGATGTGGTTGCCCGCGACGATGACGCCGGTGCCGGCCGGCGGAATGTACTGCCCGCCGCGCCAGTTCTGCCGGGTGAACGCCATGAGGAACGGACGGAGCAGGACCGCGATGAACCTGAACGCGAACCCGACCCCCGGCCTACGCACCACCACGTACCTCTCCCTCCGCCCACGTGAATGCCCGGACACAGTGTCGCTCCCCCGGGCCGCGCACGTCGAACCGGCCGCCGGCGCGCCGCGCGAGCCGATGCGCCAGACTGGATCCCGATGACGACACCGCAGCTCTGGACGGTCGTGATTCCCGTCAAGCGACCCGAGCACGCCAAGACCCGCTTGGCCGACGCCGTCGGCGAGCAACGCCCGCGGTTCGCCCGTGCGTTCGCCGCCGACACCGTCCAGGCCGCCCTGGAGTGTCCCGCGGTCGCCCGGGTGATCGTGGTGACCGACGACGACGCGGCGGCCGGCGAGGCGCGAGCGCTGGGCGCCGACGTCGTGGCCGACGCGCCCGACGCCGGGCTGAACGCGGCGCTGCGGCACGGCGCGGCGTCGGCGCGGGCCGAGGACGCGTCGGCGGCCGTGGCGTCGCTCTCCGCCGACCTCCCCGCGCTGCGCCCGGCCGAACTGGCACTGGTGCTGGCCGCCGCAGGCGAGCATCCGCGCTCGTTCGTCGCCGACACCGCCGGGGTCGGGACCACCAGCTACGCCGCCGCGTCCGGCGCGGCGTTCGAGCCGGCCTTCGGCGGCCGGTCGCGGGCGGCGCACCGGCTGGCCGGCGCCGTCGAGCTGGAGCTCGACGGCATCGCGTCGGTCCGCCGCGACGTCGACACCGCCGTGGACCTCTGGGACGCCCGCCGGCTCGGGGTGGGCCCGCGCACGGCCGCGCTGCTGGCCGAGCTGGACGTCGCGCTGTAGGGCCGGTGCGGCGCCGCCGGACATGACGGAGCCGGGCGGCGTGCTCGCGGCAGCCGCCCGGCTCCGGTCGTCCGCGTGGACCCGGGTCAGTTGCTCGACGACGGCGGCGTGGGAGTGCTCGCGGCCGGCGTGGTGGTGCCGGTCGACGGCGCAGCGGTCTTCTTCGCCGGCGTCGCGGCGGTCTTCTTCGCCGGCGTCGCGGCGGTCTTCTTCGCCGGCGTGGTGGTCTTGCGGGTCGCCGTGGTCTTCTTGGCCGCGGTCGTCGTCTTCTTGGCGGCGGTCGTCGCCGTCTTCTTCGCGGCGGTGGTGGTGGTCTTGCGCGCAGCCGGCGCGGCCGGCGCGGCCGTCTTCTTCGCGGCGGTCGTCGTGGTCTTCTTGGCCGCGGTGGTGGTCTTGCTCGCAGCCGGCGCCGCCGTCTTCTTCGCGGCGGTCGTCGTGGTCTTCTTGGCCGCGGTGGTGGTCTTGCGCGCAGCCGGAGCGGCCGTCTTCTTCGCCGCGCCGGCCGCCGGCGCCGCCGTCTTCTTCGCGGCGGTCGTCGTCTTCTTCGCGGCGGTCGTGGTCCTCTTGGCGGCGGTCTTCTTCGCCGCCGTCGTGGACGTGGTGGTCTTGCGGGCCGGACCGGCCGCCTTCTTCGGCGCCGCCGGGCGGCTGACCGGGACCTTGCGCGCCGTCGACGCCGCCTTCTTGGCCGGCGCGGGCGCAGCTTCGTCCTTGTCGCCGCGGACCGCGTCGGCCACCTGCTTGGCGGCCGACGACACCGAGCGGCTCGCCGACTCCGCCACCGCGGCGGCCTGGGCCGGCACCAGCGAGAGCGACTCCCTGACCCGCGTGCTCGCCTTCTTCACGCCCGCGACGACGTCCTTCAACTCTTCGGCCGGGCTGAAGGTCGGCACCGTGCGCTTCTTGGACTTCTTCTTGGCGGACTTGTCCTTGTCGCGATCGAAGACGCCGAGCCCCTTGACGGCGACCTTCTCACCCGCGGCCAGCGAACGCTGGATGCCCTCGACGACGGAGTCGAGCGCGTGCTGCGCCACTTCGCGGTTGCCGTCGAAACCGTCGGCAATGCGGTCGATCAGTTTCTTCTTCCCCACCGTTGCTCCTCAGCCGTCCCGCCCGGCGGGCGAGTCTCAGTCATCCACCATAGACGGCAGACGGCGAGGAGTACGGTAAGTGGCCGCATGCACAACGCCGGATGAACGACGCAGGTCCGGACGAACTCGATCAGACCAACGTGCGCGGCTTGTGCGACGCGCGGGCCGTCTCGAAGTCGTCGATGGCGTCGGTGTGCCGCAGCGTGAGCCCGATGTCGTCGAGGCCCTCCATGAGCCGCCAGCGGGTGTAGTCGTCGACCTGCATGGGGGCGACGATCTCGCCGCACGTGACGACGCGCTGGTCGAGGTCGACCGTCACCTCGGTGCCGGGCACGTTCTCGAGCGCCTTCCAGATCAGCTCGATGTCGTCCTGGCTGAGCTGACCGGTGAGCAGGCCCTGCTTGCCGGAGTTGCCGCGGAAGATGTCGGCGAACCGCGACGACAGCACCGCCTTGAAGCCGTAGTCCTTGAGCGCCCAGACGGCGTGCTCGCGCGACGAGCCGGTGCCGAAGTCGGGGCCGGCGACGAGCACCGAGCCCGACGCGAACGCCTCGTTGTTCAGCACGAACGTCTCGTCGCCGCGCCACGCCGCGAACAGGCCGTCCTCGAAGCCGGTGCGGGTGACCCGCTTGAGGTACACCGCCGGGATGATCTGGTCGGTGTCGACGTTGCTGCGCCGCAGCGGGACACCGACACCGGTGTGCCGGATGAACTTCTCCATTGCCATGTCTCCTTGTGCGGGCGCTCAGCCGGCCGGCTCGAGGTCGGCGGGCGACGACAGCGTGCCGCGCACGCTCGTCGCGGCCGCCACGAGCGGGCTGACCAGGTGGGTGCGGCCGCCCTTGCCCTGACGGCCCTCGAAGTTGCGGTTCGACGTGGACGCGCTGCGCTCGCCCGGCGCCAGCTGGTCGGGGTTCATGCCCAGACACATCGAACAGCCGGCGTGCCGCCACTCGGCGCCGAACGCGGTGAAGACCTCGTCGAGGCCCTCCTGCTCGGCCTGCAGCCGGACCTTCGCCGAGCCGGGCACGACGAGCACGCGCACGGTGTCGGCCTTCTTGCGGCCCTTGACGACGGCGGCCGCGGCCCGGAGGTCCTCGATGCGGCCGTTGGTGCACGAGCCGATGAAGACGGTGTCGACCGCGATGTCGCGCAGCGGTGTGCCGGCCTCGAGCGCCATGTACTCCAGCGCCCGCCGGGCGGCCGCCTTCTCGCTCTCGTCGGCGAAGCTGTCCGGGTCGGGCACGGACGCCGACAGCGGCAGCCCCTGCCCCGGGTTGGTGCCCCACGTGACGAACGGCTCGAGCGCGTCGGCGTCGATGCTCACCTCGGCGTCGAACACGGCGTCGTCGTCGGTGTAGAGCGTGCGCCAGTACTCCAGCGCGGCGTCCCACTCCTTGCCCTTCGGCGCGTGCGGACGGCCGTCGATGTAGGCGAACGTCGTGTCGTCGGGCGCGATCATGCCGGCGCGGGCACCGGCCTCGATGGACATGTTGCAGATCGTCATCCGGGCTTCCATGGACAGCCCGGCCAGCGCACTTCCTCGGTACTCCAGGACATAGCCCTGACCACCGCCGGTGCCGATCTTGGCGATGACCGCGAGGATGATGTCCTTCGCGGTCACGCCCGGCCCCAGCGTTCCCTCGACATTGATCGCCATCGTCTTGAACGGCCGCAGCGGCAGCGTCTGGGTGGCGAGCACGTGCTCGACCTCAGAGGTGCCGATGCCGAACGCGAGTGCACCGAAGGCCCCGTGCGTCGACGTGTGCGAGTCGCCGCAGACCACCGTCAGGCCCGGCTGCGTCAGGCCCAGCTGCGGGCCGACGACGTGCACGATGCCCTGCTCGGCGTCACCGAGCGAATGCAGCCTCACACCGAATTCTTGACAGTTGCGCCGCAGCGTCTCGATCTGCGTGCGGCTGGTGAGGTCGGCGATCGGCTGGTCGATGTCGACGGTCGGGGTGTTGTGGTCCTCGGTGGCCAGCGTGAGGTCCGGACGGCGGACCGGGCGGCCGGCCAGTCGCAGGCCGTCGAAGGCTTGCGGACTGGTCACTTCGTGGACAAGATGAAGATCGATGTAGAGGAGGTCAGGCTCACCCTCGGCTCGACGCACGACATGCGCGTCCCACACCTTCTCCGCCAGGGTCTTGCCCATCACCTGCTCCGTTCGTCGGTCGCATGATCTCGGTGGATACACACCACTTGCGATCTCGCATGTTGAGATGGCAATATCGAGTCATGGACAACTCTAGCGGAGTCGGCGTTCTAGACAAGGCGGCACTCGTCCTGTCCGCCCTCGAGGCAGGCCCGGCCACCCTTGCCAACCTGGTGGCGTCGACCGGACTGGCCCGGCCGACGGCCCACCGTCTCGCCGTAGCGCTGGAGCACCACCGGCTCGTCTCCCGCGACCTGCACGGCAGATTCGTGCTCGGACCGCGGCTCGGCGAACTGGCCACGGCGGCCGGCGAGGACCGCCTGCTGGCCGCCGCCGGCCCCGTCCTCGCCCGGCTGCGCGAGGCGACCGGCGAGAGCACACAGCTCTTCCGCCGCCAGGGCGACCAACGCATCTGCGTCGCCGCCGCCGAACGGCCCAGCGGCCTGCGCGACACCATCCCCGTCGGCGCGACCGTCACCATGCTGGCCGGGTCCGCCGCCCAGGTGCTGCTGGCCTGGGAAGAGCCCGAGCGGATGCACCGCGGCCTGCAAGGCGCCCGGTTCACGGCCACCATGCTGGCCGCGGTCCGCCGGCGCGGCTGGGCGCAGAGCGTCGGCGAGCGCGAGCCCGGCGTCGCGTCGGTGTCCGCGCCCATCCGCTCCTCCAGCGGCCGCGTCGTCGCCGCCGTCTCGGTCTCCGGGCCGATCGAGCGGCTCACCCGGCAGCCCGGGCGGGTGCACGCACCCGCCGTCCTGGCCGCCGCCGAGCACCTCACCGGCGTGCTGCGCAGCGCGGAGGACGGCTGAGTCGTTGCCGGCCCGCGGCGGTCGCGACGGCCGCCGCCACCAGCGCGGCGCTCACCCACAGGGGCGACCGGTCCCCGGCGGTGAGCGCGGCGCCGGCCAGCCACGGCCCGGCGGCGGCACCGACGTTCATCGCCGCCGTCGCATAGGCGCCCGCCAGCCGTGGCGCGCCCGTCGCGGCCTGCAGCGAGCGGGCGATCAGCGCCGACCCGACGGCGAACGACAGTGCCCCTTGCACGGCGACGCCCGCGAGGAGGACGGCCGGCCGGTGCGCCAGCAGCGCCGTCAGCACCCAGCCGGTCAGCAGCGCCGTCGTCAGGGCGGCCAGGGTGCGGCCCGCTCCCGGCCGGTCGGCGATCCGGCCGCCGGCCGTCACGCCGGCGCACGCGCCGAGCCCGAACAACGCCAGCACGGGCGGCACCCAGCCCTCCCCCAGTCCCGCGACGTCGGTCACGATCGGCGCGAGGTAGGTGAACGCCCCGAACGTCGCGGCATTGAGGAGCGCGCCGAGCAGCAGGATCAGCCGCAGCCGAGGGCGGCGCAGCACCGCCAGCTCCGCCCGCGCGGACGTCGGCGCCTCCTCCGGCCGGTCCGCCGCCCGGCGCGGGACGGTGCGGGCGATCGCGACCAGCGCCGGCACGCACGCGACGGCCACGGCCCAGAACGGCGCCCGCCAGCCCCACAGCTGCCCGAGCCACGCGCCGCCCGGCACGCCGGCGATGCAGGCCACCGTCACGCCGCCCAACACGACCGACGTCGCCCGTCCGGTCGCTCGCGGCCCGGCCAGCGCGGCGACCGTCCCCAGCGCGACGGCCAGGAACCCGGCGTTCGCCAGTGCCGCGACCACGCGGGTGCCGGCCAGCACCGCGTACGTCCCCGTCGTCGCGGCGATGACGTGTGCCAGCAGGAACGCCGTCAGGAACCCCAGCAGCGCCGCACGCGGTGACCAGCGGCGGCTGAGCAGCGCCATCGCGGGCGCCCCGACGATCATGCCGACGGCGTAGGCGGAGGTCAGCGAACCGGCGGCGGGGACGGACACGGACAGGCCGGCGGCGATCTCCGGCACCAGACCGGCCAGCATGAATTCGGACGTGCCCTGGGCGAACACGGCCAGGGCGAGCAGGTAGACGACGACAGGCATGACGGACTCCACGAGACCCGGAACGGCGATGGACGCATGGGCCGGTCCGGTGGAGTCAGCGCGCTCGAGCGCGCGAGCGGGTCAGGCGCGCCGCTGCCGCGGTGCACCCGCACGCGGGCAGCGTCGAGCCGGCCACCGGTCGGCCGGTGGCTGCGATCTGGACGCTTCCGGGCTGCGCACAGGCCGAGCCTACGGTGCCGCTCCGCCCCCGCGCGACGGGTTTCCGCGCCGCCGGGCCCGGGCTACTCGAACGGCTTCGGGTCGAGGAGGTCCGGCTCGCGCCCGCCGCGCAGGACGAGCACGCGGCCGGAGAGGTCGTCGGCCGTGGCGAGATGCACGACCGACGCGGCGACGCGCTCCGGCGGCACCAACGGCGGCGCGTGGGCCCGCCGGGCCGCCGGCATGGCGGCGAGCTGTGCGTGCGCGCGATCGAGCCCGATCCAGCCGGGTACCAGGCAGTTCACCCGGACCCCATGGGTCTCGCGCAGCCGTGCGACCGCTGCGGTGAACCGGATCAGCCCCGCCTTGGCCGCCCCGTACTCGGGTGACTCGTACGGCGACAGCTCCAGTCCCGCGCCCGACGCCACGTTGACCACCGCTCCGCCGCCGGCCGCTCGCAGCGGCGCCAGCACGGCCTGGGTGAGCCGCATGGGCGCACCCAGATTGAGCTCCAGAACCCGGCCCCACTCGTCAGGCGTGGCGTCGGGGAACCGCCGCCCCGCGTCGCCCCAGCCGCCGGCGTTGTTGACCAGGAGCCCGAGCCGGCCCAGCCGCAGCGCCGCGTCGACGAGCGCGTCACCGGCAGCGTCGTCGCAGAGGTCGGCCACCACCGAGGCGGCCCGCCCGCCGGAGAGCTCGACCGCCGCCACGGTCTCGGCGCATCGCGGGCCGTCGGCGTCGGCGACCAGGACGATGGCACCGCGCCCGGCCAGCGCCGACACGACGACCCGGCCGGCGCCGGCCGCCCCGCCGGTGACGACGGCCACCCGGTCACGAAGATCCATGTCCCCGACCGTAGCCGTCGCCTCCGACAACCCCGGCCCGTCCGCTGGGCGGCTTCCGGCCGCGGAGGCCTACCTCGCCCGCGTCGAGGAGACGTGGCGCTGGTCCAACGCCGCCCAGCTCGCCTCGTCCGCCCACACCGAGCCCGGGTCGACGTACGGGCTGAGCAGGCCGGCCAGCTCGGGATCGTGCGAGCCGGCCAGCTCGTCCTCGGCGATGCGCCGGGCCACGCCGGCGAGGAAGTCGGCGACCTGCACCCGCGGCTCGACGATCGAGTCGGCGAACCGCAGCCCGGCCAGCCGCCCGTGCAGCGTCCCGGCCGCCGCGATGCGCTCCGGCGTGAGGATGCGCTGCTCGTCGTGGAGCACCCGGACCGGCCGTCCGCCGTCGCTCCAGTGTTCGACGACGCGGGCGAACGCGGGGACCAGCGGGTCCAGCGACGGGACGGCGCCCGGCGCGCGGTCGATCTCGTCGCGCAGCTGCGCGGCCCGCTCCCGTCCGGCCCGCAGGGCATCGACGACCGCGACGGCGTCAGCCCCGGCAGCGGCCCCGGCGCCCACTACGTCGAGTCCGTCCACCGCGAGTGCGTCCACCGCGACCGCGAACGCCGCCGCCGGATCGTCCGGCACCGGGCGCCGCCCGGCCGCCCGCAGCAGGTCGTTGGACGCCGTCAGGAACGCCGTCCACCCCTGCGTCCCGAAGGCGCGCGGCCCGGCCCGGTACAGTGCGGCCGCCGCCGTGGCGGGACCGCCCGCCACCTCTGCCACGACCCGGGTGACCAGCAGGAACGGCTTGTCGACGAGGTAGACGTGGGCCTGCCCGACGATGGGGCCGTCGGCGCCGAGGAACCAGGCCAGCGCGTCGCGGTGCTTGCTGCGCAGCAGGTGGTTGGCCTTGTACTCGACGGCGGGCGAGCGGATGCGCAGGCGCAGCTCGGCCACGCACGCGGCGGCCGCGGCGGCGTCGATGCGGACGCTGCCGTAGCCGAAGACGTCGGTGTTGCCGCCGGCGAGCCGCTCACCCTCGGAGCCGGACTCGTCGCAAGCGATCTCCACCGCGGTGGACCCGTCCATGCGCACCGATCCTCCGCCGTCCGGGCCCCGGGCACAAACCCGTTCACCGTCTGCCGAGCACCGCGACGGCGGCGATCGGCAGCAGGAGCAGCGTCAACGCGCCCGACAGCACCAGCCCGCCGGTGACCCCGGCCAGCTCGACCAGCGGCCCGCCGGCGAGCAGGCCGAGCGGCGCGGCCACCGTCGCGCCGGTCGTCCAGAGCGTGACGACCGGCTGGTGCTCGTCCGGTCCCAGCCCGGACTGCACGAAGCTGTACGCGACCGGCGTGAACGGCGCCCACACGAGGCCACCCAGGCCGAACACGATCATCGCGACGGTGAGGTCGCCGGTGGCGGAGAGCGCGATCGGGCACAGCCCCCACAGCGCGATGATCGCGATCAGGACGTGGCGCTGCGGCAGGTTGCGCAACTGGTTCACCAGGGCCGCGCCGACGAACGCCCCGGCGCCCAGCGCGCCCCACAGCAGGCCGAGCGCGGACGCCCCGGCGTCCAGCGTCCCGCGGACGTACAGCGGCAGCGCGACCTCGATCGGCATGTAGAGGAAGTTGAAGAAGAACACGACGACCAGCAGCCGGGCCGCGACCGGCCGGCGGCGCAGGATGCGCCAGCCCGACTCTCCCGCGAGGAGGCGCCGCCCCGCGTCGCGCGGCGCCCGGTCGCGCGGAACCGACACCAGGACGGCGACCAGCAGGATCAGCGCCCCGACCGCGTCGGCCAGCAGTGCCACCCCCGCACCGGCGGACGCGACGATGATGCCGCCCAGCACCGGCCCCACGACGTACAGCGCGACGGACGTGTTCAGGCCGAGCAGCCCGTTGACGGCGAAGCGTCCCTCGTCGCCGGCCATCGACGTGGCCAGCAGACGGCGGCTGCTGGACCCGGCCAGCCGGAACACCGACCCGACGAGCAGACCGGCGAGCAGCACCGGCAGCGTCAGCCGGTCGGTGACGGCCAGCACACCGAGCGTCGTGAACGTCACCGCCCGCAGCACGCAGTCGGCGACCAGCAGGGTCCGCGGCGACACCCCGGCCCGGCCCAGCCCGATGACCGACGCCAGGATCGTCGACAGGATGAACGGCGCGGCCGCGACGAGCCCGATGGCGACCGCGCGCGGCATGCTCCCGTGGATCGAGAGCGTCTGCACGGGCATCGCGACCAGCAGCATGCCGGTGCCCGCCCCCGCCAGCAGGTCGCCCGCCAGCAGACCGGCCACGCCGCGATGCCGCAGCACCTCGCGGTAGGACCGGTTGGTCCCGGTCGCCGCGGCGCCGCTCATCGCCCGGTTCAGGCCACTTCGTTGATGCGGATGACGTTGCCCGAAGGGTCGCGGAAGGCGCAGTCGCGCACGCCGTAGGGCTGGTCCATCGGCTCCTGCAGCACCTCGGCGCCGCTGGACTGCAGCCGGTCGAAGACACCGTCGAGGTCGGGCGTGGCCAGCGTCAGCGCGCCGTAGGTGCCCTTGGCGATCAGCTCGAGGATGGTGCGGCGCTCGTCGTCGGTGATGCCGGGGTCGGCGGCCGGCGGATGCAGCACGATGGACGTGCCCGGCTGGTTCGGCGGCCCGACCGTGAGCCAGCGCATCCCCTCGTAGCCCACGTCCATGCGCAGCTCGAAGCCCAGGGTGTCGCGGTAGAAGGCCAGCGCGGCGTCGGGGTCGGTCTGCGGGAGGAAGGTGTTGTGGATGGTGATGTCCATGGACGTCACGCTAGTTGCGCCTCGGCCGTGGGCGCTTCTCGTTTCCTGATCGGTCGCGTCACCTGCTTGGTGATGCACGACGGCATCTCCGGCGCCGGCTGGGCGGCGCGGGACCGGTAGGTGCTCGGCGGCACGCCGACCAGCTCGGTGAAGCGGGTGCTGAACGTGCCCAACGACTGGCAGCCGACCGCGAAACACACCTCGGTGACGCTCAGGTCGCCGCGCCGCAGCAGCATCATGGCCCGCTCGATGCGCCGCGTCATCAGGTACGCGTACGGCGACTCGCCGTAGGCGCGCTTGAACTCGCGGCTGAGGTGACCGGCGGACATGCTCGCGCCCCGCGCCAACGCCTCGACGTCCAGCGGCTGGGCGTACTCGCGGTCGATGCGGTCGCGGACGCGCCGCAACCGGGCGAGATCGCGCAGGCGCTGGGCCTCGTCGGGGCTGCTGGTCACCTTCAGAATCCTGCCACGCCCTGCCGACACCGGCCAACGATGGGACGTCCGGTGCAGCTGGCCGCGGGTGGCTGGAGGCGGCCGAGTTGATCTTGGCGATCTGGCGGAGTAAGATCATCTA
>NZ_QVAI01000029.1 GCF_003427025.1 Jiangella endophytica | reverse complement strand
TCGTCGGGGAACCCGGAGAATACGACCGGGCGGGCGATGGGCGGGCTGGGTTTATGGGCGGCCCGCCCGGTCGTGAGACGAGGGTAGGCGACGACACGTTGCAGTCGCGTTGCGAGCGCGGCCGCCCGGGTCGAACCCCTCAGTGCTGGACGACGACGTCTTCGCGGACGGCGGCGTAGTGGCAGGCCGACTCGTGGTCGCTGCCCGGCCGCACCGTCAGTTCAGGGTCCTCCTCGGCGCACTTGTCCGTGGCCTTCCAGCAGCGGGTCCGGAACCGGCAGCCGCTGGGCGGGTTGGCCGGGCTGGGGACGTCGCCGCTGAGGATGATCTGCTGCCGCTGGCCGCGCACGGACGGGTCGGGCACCGGCACCGCGGACAGCAGCGCCTGGGTGTACGGGTGGGTCGGCCGCTCGTAGATCTCGGCGTCGGTGCCGGTCTCGACGATGCGGCCGAGGTACATGACGGCGACGCGGTCGGAGATGTGCCGGACGACGGAGAGGTCGTGCGCGATGAAGATGTACGACAGGCCGAACTCGTCCTGCAGTTTCTCGAGCAGGTTGACCACCTGTGCCTGCACCGACACGTCCAGCGCCGACACCGGCTCGTCGCAGACGATGATCTCGGGTCGCAGGGCCAACCCGCGGGCGATGCCGATGCGCTGGCGCTGACCGCCGGAGAACTGGTGCGGGTAGCGGTTGATGTGCTCGGGGTTGAGGCCGACGACCTCAAGCAGTTCCTGGACGCGCTTGCGCCGCTCGCCGCGGGGTGCCGCCTCGGGGTGGATGTCGAACGGCTCGCCGACGATGTCGCCGACGGTCATGCGCGGGTTCAGCGACGAGTAGGGGTCCTGGAACACGATCTGGATGTTCCGGCGCAGCTCGCGCAGCGCCTTGCCCTGCAGGTCGTAGATGTTCTGGCCCTTGAAGAACGCCTTGCCGCTGGTCGGCTCCTCCAGCCGCATGAGCAGCTTGGCCAGGGTCGACTTGCCGCAGCCGGACTCGCCGACGATGCCGAGGGTCTCGCCGCGGTGCAGCTGCAGTGAGACGCCGTCGACCGCCTTGACGGCGCCGACCTGTCGCTTGACGACGACGCCGGTGGTCAGCGGGAAGTGCTTGACGAGGTTGTCGACCTCGAGGACGACCTCACTGCTGGGCGGGTTCGATGTCACCCTCGAGCACCTCCTGTGCGAAGTGGCAGGCGCTGAACCGGCCGGGGACGACCTCGGTCAGTTCAGGACGCTGCTCCTTGCAGATCTCACGCGCGTAGGGGCAGCGCGGCCGGAACTCGCACCCGGCCGGGATGTTCGTGAGGTTCGGCGGCAGCCCCTTGATCGCCGAGAGTTCCTGGCCCTTGAGGTCGACCCGAGGGATCGACTCGAGCAGCCCTTTGGTGTAGGGGTGGGCCGGCGTCGCGTAGATGTCGTGCACCGGCGCCTGCTCCATGATGCGCCCGGAGTACATGACCTCGATCTTGTCGGCGACGTCGGCGACGACGCCGAGGTCGTGGGTGATGAGGATGAGGCCCATGTTCCGCTCGCGCTGCAGGTCGGCCAGCAGCTGCATGATCTGCGCCTGGACGGTGACGTCGAGCGCCGTGGTGGGCTCGTCGGCGATGAGGACGTCGGGGTCGAGCGCGATCGCCATGGCGATCATGATGCGCTGGCGCATACCGCCGGAGAACTGGTGCGGGTAATCGCCGGCACGCTCTCTGGCGGCCGGGATGCGCACCTGCTCCATCAGCTCGACGGCGCGGTTGCGGGCGTCCTTCTTCGACATGCCCTCGTGGACGCGGAACATCTCAGCGATCTGCCAGCCGACCGGGAACACCGGGTTGAGCGCGGACAGCGCGTCCTGGAAGATCATCGAGATGCTGCGGCCGCGGTAGGCGCGGCGCTCGTCGTCGGGCAGCGCCAGCAGGTCCTGGCCGCGGAAGCGCACGGCGCCGCCGGTGACGAACCCGGGCGGGCTGTCGAGGATGCCCATGATGGCCTGCGCCGTGACGCTCTTGCCGGAGCCGGACTCGCCCAGCACGGCCAGCGTCTCACCCTCGTGCAGCGTGTAGGACACGCCGTTGACGGCCTTGGCCACACCGTCGCGGGTGCGGAACTCCACGCGGAGGTCCTCGACCTCCAGCAGCGGGGTCGCCCCGGTCTGATCCGGCAGCGGTGCGATGCCGGTTTGTGTGGTCGCCACTCGTCGCCCTCCTCCTGTGATGTCGCTCAACGCAGCTTCGGATCGAGCGCGTCACGTATGGCATCACCGAGCATGATGAAGGCCAGCACGCACAATGACAGCGCTGACGCTGGGAACAACAGCATATGCGGCGACGTGCGAACGTAGTCCTGTGCCCGGCTGATGGCCAGCCCCCACGAGACCACCGGCGGCTGCAGTCCGACGCCGAGGAACGACAGCGTCGCCTCGGCCGCGATGTACCCGCCGATACCGATGGTCGCGACGACGATGACCGGCGCGATCGAGTTCGGCACGACGTGCTTGAGGATCATCCGGGTGCCGCCGGCGCCGAGCGCCCGGGCCGCCTGGACGTAGTCGGCCGAGCGCACCTGCAGCACCGACGAGCGGGTGATGCGCATGATCTGCGGCCAGCCCAGCACGGCCAGCGCCAGCACGACCTTCGAGATCGTGACCAGCTCCGGTGTCTCGGCGTTGCCCGGGAACGAGACCAGCACGATCAGCGCGCCGAGCAGCAGCGGGATCCCGAAGAAGATGTCGCCGAGCCGGGACACGACGGTGTCGGTCGAACGCCCGTAGAAGCCGGCCACGGTCCCGGCGATGCCGCCGATGAGCAACACGCCGACGGCCGTCAGCACACCCACCATGATCGAGGCGCGGGCGCCGTAGATGGTGTGGGTGTAGACGTCGCAGCCGTTGTTGTCGTACCCGAACCAGGCCGCGCTGCTGGGGCCCTGACGGCTCAGCGAGAGGCTGCAGTCGGTGGGGCTCAGCGACGTGAACAGGCCCGGCACGATCGCGATGGTCACGAAGATCACGAACAGCACGCCCGAGACGATGAACGTGGGCTTGCGGATGAGATCGTGCCAGGCGTCGCGGCCGAGGGTGCGAACGGTCGTCTCCGTCGCCGCGGGCGCTTCGGCCTCGACGATGACGGGGGGTGTGGGGTCAGCCATGACTGATCCTCGGGTCGAGCCAGCCGTAGATGAGATCGACCAGCAGGTTCACCAACAGGAAGACGAGGACGAGCACGGTCACCGCGCCGGTGACCATGACGCCGTCTCTGGTGGTGATGGAGCGGAAGATGAGGTTCCCCACGCCGGGGACGTTGAAGATGCCCTCGGTGACGATGGCGCCACCGAGCAGCGCGCCGAAGTCGGCACCGATGAACGTGACGACCGGGATCAGCGAGTTGCGCATCGTGTGGATGCCGATGACCCGTCGCTGCGGCAGGCCCTTCGCGACGGCGGTGCGGACGTAGTCGGCCCGGCGGTTCTCCGCCAGGCTGGTCCGGGTGAGCCGTGCGACGTAGGCCAGCGAGAGTGAGGCGAGCACGAACCCGGGCAGGATCAGGTTGTAGAGACTCGCGTCGCCGCCGACGGTGGCCGGGAAGATCCCCCACCGCATACCCAGGAACAGCTGCAGCACGGAGCCGATGACGAACACCGGGATCGAGACGACGACCAGGGTGGAGACCAGCACGAGGTTGTCGATGAAGCTGCCGCGTCGCAGGCCGGCGAGGATGCCGGCGCCGATGCCGATGATGATCTCGAACGCGATGGCGACGAGGGCCAGCTTCACCGTGGTCGGGTAGGCCCGCAGCAGTTCCTCACCGACCGAGAGGCCCTGGAACGTCTCGCCGAAGTCGCCTCTCAGCAGATTGCCGAGGTACTGGATGTACGCGAGGGGCAGCGGGTCGTCGAGGTTGTACTTGGCCGTCATGTCCGCGACGTAGGCGGCCGGACACGGCCGCGCCCCGCACCTGCCGGCGAACGGATCGCCCGGCAGCGCCCAGACCAGGGCATAGATGATGAACGTCGTGCCGATGACCACGGGGATCATCTGGAGCAGGCGGCGGGCGACGTACCGGCCCATGGCTCAACCTTTCCGTGCGCAAGCGGTCTGCGCCAGCGTACGGGGCGTCCACCCCGTGTACGACGAGATGGACGCCCCGCAACCGACCGCTGCGACTCTAGAGCATCAGTTCTGCACCGAGATCGACAACGGGTCGACGTAACCCTTCCAGGTGAACTGCGGCTCGTTGACGTTCGTCGACCAACCGCGCTGGCCGTTGTCGTACCAGAGCGGGATGATCGCCATGTCCTCGGAGAGAAGCGACTCGGCCTGGTTGTACAGGTCGAGCGCCTCCTGGCCCTCCAGGCCGGCGGCCTGGCGGATCAGCTCGTCGAACTGCGGGTTGGAGTACCCGCCGTCGTTGGCCGAGCCGTTCGAGGTGTAGAGCGGCGCCAGGAAGTTCTGGATCGACGGGTAGTCGGCCACCCAGCCGGTCCGGAACGGGTTGGTGATCTCGTTGGCGTTGACCCGGGCCCGGAACGAGCCGAAGTCGGGGTCGTAGTCGCCCTGGCAGTCGATGCCCAGCGTCTCGCGGATCGACGTGCAGGCCGCCTCGACCCACTCGCGGTGACCGCCGTCGGAGTTGCTGGAGATCAGCAGCGTGCCCTGCACGCCGGCCGTCTGCGCGTAGAGCTCCTGCGCCTTGGTGGCGTCGAACTCGCACCACTCGCCACAGGTGCCCTCGACGTAGCCGTCGTTGCCCGGCGGGACCCAGCTGTTGGCCGGGACGTAGTTGCCCGGGCCGTAGGCGGCCGCGATGACGGCCTCACGGTCGATGGCCAGCGAGATGGCCTTGCGCAGGTTGGGGTCGGCCCACGCCTCGGTGTTCGTCAGCGGGAACGTCATGCTGGTGAACCGGGTGGTGAGGGGCTCCGAAGCGGAACGGCCCTCGAGGTCGGTCTTCCAGACGTCACCGGCCAGACCCACCGGCGGGATCTTGTCGAGGATGTCGAGCTGGTTCGCGACGACGTCGGCGTAAGCGGCGTCGAGGTCGGCGTAGACGCGGTACTCGATGTTCTCGACCTGCGGCTTCGGGTCGCCGGCGTAGTCGGCGAAGGCCGTCAGGTTGATCGAGGTGTTCGGGACCTCCTCGACGAACTCGAACGGGCCGTTGCCGACCGGGTGCTCGATGAACGCGGCCTGGTCGGTGAAGAAGCTCTCCGGCATCGGGTAGAACGCCGAGTAGCCGATGATCGTCTCGAACAGCGAGTTCGGCGAGCCGAGCGTGACCGTGAAGGTGGACTCGTCGACGACCTCGAGGCCGCTCATGGTCTCGGCCGTGGCCGAGCCCTCGACGAAGGCACCGGTGTCGTCGGTCTGGCCGGCGACCGCGTCGTACCCGGCGATGTTGGCGCCGTCGGGGCCGAAGAAGTACTGGTTCAGCTGCGCGTTCGGGCCGTAGGCGCCGAAGTTCCAGGCGTCGACGAAGCTCTGCGCGGTGACCGGCGAGCCGTCGTGGAACGTCCACCCGTCCTTGATCGTGATGGTGAACTGCGTGAAGTCCTCGTTCGGCTCGATCGACTCGGCCACGGCCAGACCGGGCTCACCGGTGGCGGAGTCGTACGAGACCAGACCGGTCCACATGGCGTCGACGATGTTGCCGCCGCCGACCTCGTTGGTGGTGGTCGGGATGAGCGGGTTCTCCGGCTGCGTGCTGTTGATGGACACCGAGCCGGTGGGGCCCTCGCTGGAGCCGCCGTCGCCACCGGAGCCGCTGTCGTCGCCGCCGTCGTCGTCGCCACCGCACGCGGCGAGCACGAGCGTCAGGCCGACGGCTGCCGCCACCACGGCTCCTCTGCGAGTAGAGCCTCGCATGGAATCCTCCTCAAACGGGCCTGCGCCCGGTGATTACGGGCGTGACCGATCGGTCTCGCCACCATTGGTGCGGATCTGCGCACAGCCGGGTACGGTCGCGATCCTGATCCGCGCCCTCATTTCTAAACCCGCTCATCTCTGCGGGCAAGTCTGACCGGACTGCCGTCACACAACGCAACCGGACTGTGACCATACCGGCTGATTGCTGTGATCCTGCCGTGTGAGCTGCGAATTCTTCGGTGGAATCGGCCCGTTGGCGCCGTGTTTGCGGGGCTTCGGGTGGTGACGGTCACAGGTCAGCGCAGCCTCGGGTCGAAGGCGTCGCGGACGGCGTCGCCCAGCATGATGAAGGCGAGCACCGTCACCGAGAGGAATGCGCCGGGAAAGAGCAGCATATGTGGCGACTGGCGGATGTAGGCGCGCGCGTCGCTGATCGCGATACCCCAGGAGATGACCGGCGCCTGCAGCCCGATGCCGAGGAACGACAGCGTCGCCTCCAGCACGACGAACACGCCGAGGATGATCGTGGAGTACACGACGACCGGGGCCACGGCGTTGGGCAGGACGTGCCGCAGCAGGACCCGCCGGCTGCCGGCGCCGAGGCCGCGGGCGGCCTGCACGTAGTCGGACTGTTTGACCTGGATCACCGTCGATCGCATCAGCCGGGCCACGGTCGTCCAGCCGAGCACGCCCAGGGCCAGGACCACCTTGCCGATGGTCTGCCAGGAGGGGGTGTCGATCGTCGACGGGAACGTCGCCAGCACGATGATCGCGCCCAGCAGCATGGGGACGGCGAAGAACATGTCGGTGAACCGCGACAGCAGCGCGTCGACGCGGCCGCCGTGATAGCCGGCGAACATCCCGACCACGCTCCCGACGACCGCGATGACGACCGTCGTCAACACGCCGACCAGGATCGATGCCCGCGCGCCGTAGATGGTCCGCGCGTACATGTCGCAGCCCTGCAGGTCGTAGCCGAACCATGCGTCGCCGCTCGGCGGCTGCCGGGAGTAGGCGAGATCACAGGCGCGCGGGTCGGCGTTGGTGAACAGGCCGGGCACGGCGGCCATCGCGACCAGCACCAGGATGATCGCCGCCGAGCCGACGAAGAGCGGGCTGCGGCGCAGGTCGCGCCACGCGTCGCCGGCCAGCGAGCGTGGGACGGCCGCCGCGTGGCCACCGCCACGCCGCCTAGACATGGCGGATCCTCGGGTCGAGGACGGCGTACAGCAGGTCGACCAGCAGGTTCACGATCATGAAGACCAGCACGAGCACGGTGACGGCGGCGGTCACGGTGGCGCCCTCGTGCGCGTTGATGCCACGGAAGATCATGTTGCCGACACCCGGGATGTTGAAGATGCCCTCGACGACGACGGCGCCGCCGAGCAGCCCGCCGAAGTCGGCGCCGACGAACGTCACGACCGGGATCAGCGAGTTGCGCAGCGTGTGCACGCCGATGACCCGCTGCCGCGGCAGGCCCTTGGCGATCGCGGTGCGGACGTAGTCGGTGCGCAGGTTCTCGACCAGATTGGCCCGCACCAGCCGAGCGACGAACGCCAGCGACAGGCTGCCCAGCACGACCGCGGGCAGGACCAGCGAGTAGAGGGAGCCGTCGGACGTCACCGGGAACCAGCCGAGCCGAACGCCGAACGTGACCTGTGCCAGCAGCCCGAGGACGAACACCGGGATCGACACCACGACCAGCGTGCTGACCAGCACCAGGTTGTCGACGAAACCGCCGCGGCGGATCCCGGCCAGCACACCGGCCGCGACGCCGATGACCACCTCGACGAGGATCGCGAGCAGGGTCAGCTGCAGCGTGATCGGGTACCGCTGCGCCAGCTCAGCGGCGATCGACGCGCCGGAGAACGTCTGGCCGAAGTCGCCGGTGAGCAGCTTGCCCATGTACTGCAGGTACGCGATGGGCAGCGGGTCGTCGAGGTTGTACTCGGCTGTCATGCGGTCGACGTAGTTCTGCGGGCACGGCCGGTCGCCGCACCTCGCGGCGAACGGGTCGCCCGGCAGCGCCCACACCAGGGCGTAGATGAGGAACGTGGTCCCGATGACCACGGGCACCATCTGGCCGAGGCGCTGGACGACGTACCGACCCATGACCTTCCTTCAGCGATCAGCAGCGCTCCGGTGCGCGCCGGAGTCAGACTGTACGGCGCGCACGCCGGCCCGCCGTGGCGAGGTGCGCGACGGCGGGCCGGGCGGGCGTGGTGTCAGCCGGTCGTGGTGACGCTGAGCAGGTCGACGGTCTGGAACACGGTGATCCGGACGTTCTCGACGTGGGTGGAGTAGCCGGCGATGTTCACGCGGTGCCACAGCGGGATGACCGGCATGTCCGCGGCCAGCAGCTGCTCGGCCTGGCGGTAGAGGGCCGCGCCGTCCGCACCCGGGGTCGCGGCGGCCTGACGGACCAGGTCGTCGAACTCGGGGTTGCTGTAGTCGCCGTCGTTCGCCGAGGCGCCGGTGGCGAAGATCGGCACCAGGAAGTTCTCCAGCGACGGGTAGTCCATCTGCCAGCCGGTGCGGAAGATGCCGCCCGTCTGGCGGGCGGTGATCTCGTTGCGGAAGGTGGCCAGGTCGACCACGGGCGAGCCCTGGCACGGGATCTGCAGCGTGGCGGTGATGTCGTTGCAGACCGCGTCGACCCAGGCCTTGTGGTCGGAGTCGGCGTTGTACGAGAGCGCCAGCGTGCCCTCGAAGGGCTCGACCTCCGCGTACAGGTCCTGCGCACCCTGCTGGTCGTAGGTGCAGTACGGGTCGCAGGCGCCGTCCTCGAAGTCGGGGACCACCGGCGAGACCCAGCCGTTGGCCGGGGTCCGGGCGCCGGCGAAGATCTTGTCGACGATCTCCGGCCGGTTGATCGACATCGAGATGGCCTGCCGCAGCCGGGGATCGGTGAAGCTGGCGTCGACGCTCTCCGGCGCGAACGTGATGGTCTCGAAGACGCCCGTCTCACGCGAGACGAACCGGTCGCCGAGGTCGATGCGGTACGTGTCGCCGGCCAGCGCCGACGTCGGCAGCAGCGGCATGATGTCGAGCTGGTCGGCCTGCAGGTCGTTGTAGGCGGCGTCGTCGTTCTCGTAGATGCGGTAGACCGCGCCGTCGATACTCGGCTTCACGTCGCCGGCGTAGTCCGCGTAGGCGGAGAGCCGGACGTCGATGTTCGGGTCCCAGGACTCGAACCGGAACGGCCCGGTGCCGACGGGGTGCTGGCCGAACGCCTCGGGGTCGTCGTAGAACGACTGGGGCAGCGGGGCGAAGGCGGTGTAGCCCAGCCGCATCGGGAACTGCGACTCGGCCTGGGCGAGCGTGACCCTGAAGGTGAGGTCGTCGACCACTTCCAGGCCGGACATCGTCTCGGCCGCCGCCGAACCATCGACGTAGTTGCCCTCGTCGTCGAAGGTGCCCTGCACGTCCGCGTAGCCCTGGATCGGCTCGAAGAAGTAGCTGTTCAGGGTGGCGTTCGCGCCCAGCGCGGCCCAGTTCCAGGCGTCGACGAAGCTCTGCGCGGTGACCGGCGAGCCGTCGTGGAAGGTCCAGCCGTCCTGAAGCGTGATGGTCCAGGTCTGGCTGTCCTCGCTGACGATGTCGGCCGCGATCTCGTTCTCGGGTTGCCCGGTCTCCGGGTCGTACCGCACGAGGAACGAGAAGACCTGGTCGAGGATGTCACCGCTGCAGACCTCGTTGCTGTTGGCCGGGACGAAGTCGCCCTGCGGGTTGCAGCCGCGGACCGTGACGGTGTTGGCGCCCTCGCCGGCCGCGTCGCCGCCGTCGTCGCCACCACCGCAGGCTCCGAGCGCGAGCGCGAGTGCGACGGCTCCCAGCACCACCGATCTGCGTGGCGAGACTGGCATCGGAATCCTCCTGGGGTATGCCCGAGGCGAGGCTGCGGAGTCCCGTCGCCTGCGCCACCCATGGCCGTTTTGGCCGATTTGGGCACATACGTGCCCGTCACTTTCTATGTGCCGTCCTCGTCCCAGGGCAAGTCCTGCGGTTCCCCGCCATCGCACTCGCAACACGAATGTGACCTCCCCCGGGCCGGCGCCATCATCGCTCACCAGCGACGACGGCGCACGGCCGGGGTCGGTGGCGCTACTGGGCGTGCTTGCGACGAGCGGCCGCGCGGCCGCGGGTGGAGGCGTCGAGCACCACCTTGCGGATGCGGACCGCCTTCGGCGTGACCTCGACGCACTCGTCGTCGCGGCAGAACTCGAGCGCCTGCTCGAGCGAGAGTTTGCGCGCCGGGACGAGCTTCTCGAACTCGTCGGCGTTGGAGCGGACGTTGGTGAGCTTCTTCTCCTTGGTGATGTTGACGTCCATGTCGTCGGCGCGGGAGTTCTCGCCGACGATCATGCCCTCGTACACCTCGGTGGCCGGCTCGACGAAGAGCGTGCCGCGCTCCTGCAGGTTGATCATCGCGTAGGACGTGGCCGCACCGGACCGGTCGGCCACCAGCGAGCCGCTGGGTCGGGTGCGCAGCTCGCCGAACCACGGCTCGTAGCTGTCGAAGACCTGGTGGGCGAGGCCGGTGCCGCGGGTCTCGGTGAGGAAGTCGGTGCGGAAGCCGATGAGTCCGCGGGCCGGCACGACGAACTCCATGCGGATCCAGCCGGTGCCGTGGTTGGTCATCTGCTCCATGCGGCCCTTGCGGACGGCGAGCAGCTGGGTGATCGCGCCGAGGTACTCCTCGGGGCAGTCGATGGTGAGCCGCTCGACCGGCTCGTGCACCTTGCCGTCGATCTCGCGGGTGACCACCTGCGGCTTGCCGACGGTCAGTTCGAAGCCCTCGCGGCGCATCTGCTCGACGAGGATGGCCAGCGCCAGCTCGCCGCGGCCCTGCACCTCCCACGCGTCCGGCCGCTCCGTGGGCAGCACCCGCAGCGACACGTTGCCGATCAGCTCGCTCTCGAGCCGGTCCTTCACCAGCCGCGCGGTCACCTTGGTGCCGCCGGACCGACCCGACAGCGGCGACGTGTTGGACCCGATCGTCATCGACAGCGCCGGCTCGTCGACGGTGATGAGCGGCAGCGGCCGCGGGTCGTCGACGTCGGCCAGCGTCTCGCCGATGGTGATCTCGGGGATGCCTGCGACGGCGATGATGTCGCCCGGGCCGGCCTTCTCGGCCGGGACCCGCTCGAGCGCCTCGGTCATGAGCAGCTCGGTGACCTTGACCCGCTCGATGCTGCCGTCCTTGCGGCACCAGGCGACCTGCGTCCCCTTGGCGATCTCGCCCTCGCGGACGCGGCACAGCGCGAGCCGGCCCAGGAACGGCGAGGCGTCGAGGTTGGTGACGTGCGCCTGCAGCGGCGCGCCCTCGGTGTAGGTGGGCGCCGGGATGGTCTCGAGGATGGTGTCGACGAGCGGCGCGAGGTTCTCGGAGTCCGGCACGCTGCCGTCGGCCGGCCGCTCGTTGGAGGCCTTGCCGTCGCGGGCGCACGCGTAGACGATCGGGAAGTCGAGCGCGCCTTGGTCGCTGGAGTCGTCGAGCAGGTCGATGAAGAGCTCGTACGTCTCGTCGACCACCTCGGCGATGCGCGCGTCGGGCCGGTCGGTCTTGTTCACGACCACGACGATCGGCAGCCGGCCCTGCAGCGCCTTGCGCAGCACAAACCGGGTCTGCGGCAGCGGCCCCTCACTGGCGTCGACCAGCAGCACCACGCCGTCGACCATGGACAGGCCACGCTCGACCTCGCCGCCGAAATCGGCGTGACCCGGGGTGTCGATGATGTTGATGGTGGTGTCGCCCCAGCGGACGGCGGTGTTCTTGGCGAGAATCGTGATGCCCTTCTCCCGCTCCAGATCACCGGAGTCCATCACCCGGTCGGCGACGTCCTGGTTGGCGCGGAACACCCCTGACTGCCACAGCAGCGCATCGACGAGGGTGGTCTTGCCGTGGTCGACATGGGCCACGATGGCGACGTTGCGGAGGTCGTCGCGGCTGCGCACGGACATGCGGAGAACTCGTTCCTGACTGGGGGGAGATGACAGCCCATCCTACGGCGTGCCGGGCACGAGCTCATCCACAGCCGTGATCCGTGGCCGGGTTGCCGCCGTGGTGGCCGGGGAGTTGCACGTCGATCGCGGTGTGCGAGAGCGGGCCGTCCACCTCGTGAGATCGCTCGGCGATCCGCGGGCCTTGCCCAGGACTGTGTTCGCTGGACCAGGCATGCATTCCTGGTGGAGCGGGAGAACGCCTGGTGAGGTACATCATCGTTGATGATCATCGCCGTTCAGAGGCCCAGGTCGCCGGTGGGTGGAGGCGACGGCCGCCGATGGGCCGGTCGACGTCCGCGAACGACCGTAGCGTCGGCTGCGGAGCCCGAGGTGTGCCCAGACTCGCCCCGTCCCCCTGCTAGCCGACCGAACCGCCCGGCCAACCGAGCAGACCGGCCGACCGAACCGCCCGGCCAACCGTCACCGAGCCCCACCAGCGTCAGACCACGCGGGTCTCGACCTCGGCGAAGTGACACGCCACCGGATGGCCCACGCCGGTGTCGATGAGCGGCGGTTCCTTGGCGGCGCAGATGTCCTGGGCCTTCCAGCAGCGGGTGCGGAACCGGCAGCCGCTCGGCGGATCGAGCGGGCTGGGGACGTCGCCGGCGAGGATGATGCGCTCGCGGCGGCGCTCCTCGACCGGGTCGGCGGTGGGCGCCGCCGACAGCAGCGCCTGCGTGTACGGATGCGCCGGGTTCTCGTACACCTCGTCGCGGGTGCCGGTCTCGACGATCTTGCCCAGGTACATGACGGCGACGCGGTCGGAGATGTGCCGGACCACGGACAGGTCGTGGGCGATGAAGATGTAGGCCAGCCCGAGCTCGTCCTGCAGGTCCTCGAGCAGGTTCACGACACCTGCCTGCACCGAGACGTCCAGCGCCGACACCGGCTCGTCGAGCACCAGCAGCCGCGGCTCCAGGGCCAGCGCACGGGCGATGCCGATGCGCTGGCGCTGACCGCCGGAGAACTCGTGCGGGTACCGGTTGCCGTGCTCGGGGTTGAGGCCGACCAGCTCGAGCAGCTCGGCCACGCGCTTCTTGCCACCGCCGCGCCACCTGCCGTGCACCTTCAGCGGCTCGGCGATGATGTCGTTGACCGGCATCTTCGGGTTCAGCGAGGCGTACGGGTCCTGGAACACGATCTGCAGGTCGCGGCGGACCTCGTTCATGCCGCGCGCGTCGAGGCCCGTGAGCTCCTTGCCCTGGAACACGACCGAGCCCGACGTGGGCTTGTGCAGCTGCAGGATCGCCCGGCCGGTGGTGGACTTGCCGCAGCCGGACTCCCCCACGACGCCCAGGGTCTCGCGGGCGTCGACGTGCAGTGAGACGCCGGTGACGGCCTGGACGTGGCCGATGACGCGGCGCAGCAGGCCGCCGCCGTAGACCGGGAAGTGCATGACGAGGTCGGTCACGTCGAGCAGGTGCTGCCCGGTGCCGCTCTCCGGCGCCACCTCGGGCGAGATCTCGGTGGAGGTGACCATGTCAGACCGCCTCGCTCTCCGTGCGGAAGAACACTGTCGGGTCGTCGACGTCGGCGAGCTGGTCCCAGTGGTGGCAGGCCGCCACGTGGCCCAACTCGTCCGTCGGCTCCAGAGCCGGCTCCGACTCGTGGCAGACGTCGGTGGCCAAGGGGCAGCGCGGCGAGAACGGGCAGCCCTTCGGCAGGTTGATCAACGACGGCGGGGTGCCGACGATCGGCCGCAACCGCGATCCCGAGCCGCCGCTCTCCAGCGCCGGGATCGAGCCCAGCAGCCCCGCGGTGTACGGCATCCGCGGCTGATAGAAGATGCGGTCGGTCTCGGCGATCTCGACCGGCTTGCCCGCGTACATGACGAGGACGCGGTGGGCCATGCCGGCCACCACGCCGAGGTCGTGCGTGATGAGCACGATGGCCGCGTTGACCTCGTCCTTCACCTGCACCAGCGTCTCCAGGATCTGCGCCTGGACGGTGACGTCGAGGGCCGTGGTGGGCTCGTCGGCGATGATGACGTCGGGGTTGTTGATGACCGCCATCGCGATCATCGCGCGCTGCCGCATGCCGCCGGAGAACTCGTGCGGGTAGTTGTCCAGCCGCTTCTTCGGCTGCGGGATGCCGACCAGCGCCAGCATGTCCTCGGCCCGGGCGAGCGCCTGCTTGCGCGGCATGATCTCGTGCGAGAGCACCGCCTCGGCCAGCTGGTCGCCGATGGAGTAGACCGGGTTCAGCGCCGTCATCGGGTCCTGGAAGATCATCGCGATCTTCTTGCCGCGCAGCGCCCGCTGCTGCTTCGGCGACTTCTTCAGCAGGTCGTCGCCGCGGTAGAGGATCTTGCCGGCGATGCGGGCGGACTTGGGCAGCAGTCCCATGACCGCCATCGACGACACCGACTTGCCCGAACCGGACTCACCCACGATGCCCAGCACCTCGCGCTCGTGGACGGCGTACGAGACGCCGCGCACCGCGCGGACCAGGCCGTCGTCGGTGGGGAACGAGACGGTGAGGTCCTCGACCCGCAGCACCTCCGTCTGACCGGGGCCGGAGGTCTCCTCCAGCTTGGTGGCGACGTGCACCTCGGCGGCGGACTCGGTGACGGCGGGCTGGTCCAGCCCGCCCTGGCCCGCGGCGGGGTCGGGCAGTGGGGAGCCGATCGGCATGCCTGGAGTCGTCATCAGTCACGCACCCGGTTCTGTCGAGGGTCGAAGGCGTCGCGCAGGCCGTCGCCGATGAAGTTCACCGACAGGGCGATCGCGATGATGAACACGCCCGGGAACCAGAAGAGCCACGGTCTGGTGGAGAACGCCGACTGGTAGAGGCTGATCAGCCGGCCCAGCGAGGTGTCCGGGTCACGCACGCCGAAGCCCAGGAACGACAGCGCCGCCTCGAGCAGGATGGCCGCAGCGACGGCCAGCGTGGCGCTCACGATGATGACGCCGATGATGTTCGGCAGCATGTGCTTGACGATGATGCGGCGCGCCGACGTGCCGGCGGCGCGGGCGGCCTCGACGAACTCCTTCTCGCGCAACGCCAGGAACTCGCCACGCACCAGGCGGGCCAGGTTGGTCCAGGTGACCAGGCCGATGACCAGACCCAGCACGACGATGCCGGAGTCGCCGTAGCGACGGCCGAGGACCGCGGCCACGACCAGCAGCGGGATGGTGATCATGACGTCGGTGAAGCGCATCAGCACCGCCTCGACCCGGCCGCGGAAGTAGCCGGCGGTCGCGCCGACCAGCGTGCCGATGACGGTTCCGACGATGCCGACGATGAACGCGATCGTGATCGACTGCTGCACGCCGCGCATGGTCAGCGCGAAGTAGTCCTTGCCGACGTTGTCCTGCCCGAACGGGTGCTCGCCGAGGTGGACACCGCTGCCGCCCAGCCAGGTCGGGATGACGCTCAGGGTCGGCCGGCCGCCGTTCTCGACGGTGGCGATGGACCAGTAGTCCTTGTCCCACCAGCCCGGGACGTTGGCGAAGCCGATCGAACTGAACGCCAGCAGCACGATCAGCAACAGGGCGATCAGGCCGCCCATGGCGGCGCGGTGCCGGAAGAACCGGCGCCGGACCATCTGCGCCTGGGTGCGCGCGACGACGGTCATGCCCTGTACGTCGGCGGCCGCGGCCGCCGCGGGGACCGGCCCGGGGCCGGGAGTCGTGGGATCGCTCATCGTTTCGTCCTCCTCACGACAACCGGATGCGCGGGTCGAGGAATGCGTAGGCGATGTCCGCCAGCATGTTGAACACCACCGCCGCGGCGCCGGCGATCAGGAAGAAGCCCATGACCGGGTTCGGATCGACCCGGGTCAGGGCGTCGGTGAACAGTTTGCCGAGGCCGGTCCAGCCGAACACGTTCTCGGTGATGACGGCGCCGCTGAGCACGCCGGCGAAGTCGAACGCCATCAGCGTCGTGATCGGGATCATCGCATTGCGGAACGCGTGCTTGACGACGACGCCCCGCTCGGCCAGGCCCTTCGACCGGGCCGTGCGCACGTAGTCCTGGTTCAGCACCTCGAGCATGCTCGAGCGGGTGTACCGGGTGTAGGTGGCGAACGAGATCAGCACGATCGCGATCGTGGGCAGGATCAGGTGGGTGGCGCGGTCGAGCCCCTCCTCCCAGAACGTGCCCTGGAAGTTCGGAGTGCGCGCGCCGATGGTGGCGATGACCCGGCCGCTGACGCGGTCGGAGTAGGTGTCCCAGGCACCGAGCAGGCGATCCAGGAAGAGCAGCGCACCGGTGCCGAGGCCGGTCAGCACGGCGGCCTGGATGGCCTGCCGGCGCTGCAGCCCGCCCAGGGCGTAGCCGAGGCCCACTCCGACGGCGACGGTCACCAGCGCGAGCAGCACGATGATCATGGCGCTGGGGTCGTCGAGCACGGAGTCGAGCGCGAAGTGGCAGACGATACCGACGCCCGCCGACGCGAGCGCCGCGTAGAGCACGTTGCGGTAGGTGAAGCCGGCGACGAGGGCAGTGGTGAGGAACGCCAGTCCCACGGCCGTGACGGCGATGACGACGACACCGAGGCCGGGGTCGGCGAACCACTGGGTCTCCGACAACAGCCACAGCGCGCCGGCCGAGGCGACGAACGCCGCGGCGAACGTCGTCAGACGTCTGGTGCGGTCGCCGGAGATGACGATCATCCAGAACAGCCCGCTGACGACGCCGAGGACCACCGCCACCCCGATGGGGACGGTCGGATCGCCGAGCCAGTCGTTGAACCGGATCGCGCCGTACTCCTTGAGCAGCACCGCGACCCAGAAGATCGGCAGCGAGAAGAAGAGGAAGGCGCTGAACGTGACCGTGTAGTCCAGGCCGCTGTACTGACGCAGGGCGGTGACGATGCCGACCGTGATGCCCAGGATCATCGCCAGCACGGTGGCGGCGATGACCAGCTGCAGCGTCTGGGTGAATGCCACGCCGAGCAGCGCGCTGACGTCCTGGCCCTGGACGCTCTGGCCGAGGTCACACTCGAAGACGAACGGCGCGAGACAGCCGGCCGCGCCCTTGAGCCAGATGAAGTAGCGCAGCGGCGCCGGCGTATCGAGGTTCAGCAGCCGGATGCGCGCCTCGATCAGGGCCTCGCGGTTCGGCGCCCGGGACTCCTGCAGATCGCCCAGCGGATTGCCGGCGTTCGCGGTGAGGAGATACATCACGAACGTCGCGGCGAGCAGGATGAAGAACGAGACGATCACCCTGCGCACGATGAAGACCAGCATGGTTACACCAGCCCGTCGACAGTCATCAGATCAGATCCAGCCCTTGTCAGGTCCGCACCATCGTCGGCCGGGGTACGACGCGACCGGGTGCAAGGTTCGGGCCAGGAGCGACGAGGCTCCTGGCCCGAACCATCGAGCCGGTCCGGCCGGGGATCCCGGCCGGACCCGCGAACGGTCAGGACGAACGCGCCCACTCTTCCAGGTTGAACGTCACCTGGGTCTGGGCGGCGTTCTGCTGGACGCCCGTGACGTCCGGCGCGTGCGCCGTGACACCCGGGTGCGCGTACAGCGGGATGCTGAACAGATCGGCCCAGAGGTCGGTCTCGATCTCGGTCAGCAGCTCCACCTGCCGGGCCTCGTCGGTCGTGACGACCAGCTCGGTCCACGCGGCGTCGACGTCGGGGTTGGAGTAGCCGTACGGGTTCTGGCCCTCAGCGGTGCGGTAGAGCGAGGCACCGGAGGTCAGGACGCCGGAGCCGGCCCAGGCGAACAGCGCGACCTCGTAGCTGGTGACGTCGGTGATACCGGCGCCCAGGTCGGGGGTCGGGGTGTCGACGATCTCGAAGCCGGCCTGGTCGCAGGACGCCTTGATCGCGGCGACCGTGTCGGCGCGACGCGGGTTCGGGTCGGACCGCAGGATGCGGATCTGGGTGCCCGCGGCACCGGCGGCGTCGATGAGCGCCTTCGAGCCGGCGATGTCGGGCTCGTCGTACTCGCCGCCGTAGGCAGCGCCCACCACCTGGTCGTACTCCGGGTCCCACGGGAAGAACTCGCGCAGGTTCATGACGACCGCTTCAGGGTTGGCCGGCGCGATCAGGTTGTCGACGATCTGCTGGCGCGGCACGCACATGGCGAACGCCTGGCGCAGGTTCGGGTCGGCCATGACCGCGCCCGGGGTCTGGTTGAAGTCCAGGTGCTCCCACGTCATCTCGTCACCGGTGATGACCGTGACCTGGTCGCCCAGCTGCTCGAGCGAGGCCACGAGGTCGACGTTGACCTGCGGCGCGATGACATCGACCTCACCGTTGGCCAGTGCCTGGACCTGCTGGTCCTGCTGGATGAACCGGATGACGATGGTGTCGGTGGCCGGCGGGTCGCCGTAGTAGTTCTCGTTGGCGACCAGCGTCAGCGACTGGCCGGCCTCCCAGCCGTCGATGACGTACGGGCCCGACGCCGGGAGCAGCGCGGAGTCGAGCAGCGCGCCCGGCCCCATGTCCCAGCCGGTGTTCCAGAACTCCCCGACCGGCGCCAGGGCCGTGAGGTCGTCGTTCTGGATGGCGGTCACGAGATCTTCAGCCGTCATCCCGGCCTGCTCGGCCACGATGTGGGCCGGCAGCATGCTGGTGTTCGTCACCTGCTGCCAGTCGGCGAACGGCTCGGAGTAGACGAACTCGACTTCCTTGTCACCCGGCTGGCAGGTCGGCTTGGCCACCAGGTCGTAGCCGGTGGTGCCCGGCACCCGGAACAGCGGGACCGGGTTGCCGTCCTCGCCGATCTCCGCGGTCTCGTAGCCGGCGCCCTGGGTCGCCCACTCCAGCAGGAGGTCGTCGCAGTCGATCGGCTCACCGTCGGACCACACGGCGTCCTCGGCGAAGGTGTAGAGGACGGTCAGCGGTTCCTCGGACGTGACCTCGTAGGTACCGAACGCCTCGTTGCGGACGATCTCGCCCTGCGGACCGTAGTCCCAGAAGCCGTCCTGAACGCCATTGAGGACGAACGTGTTCCAGGTACCGTTGCCGGTCTCGGAGTTGCCGTTGTACGACGTGAACTCCGAATCGGACGCGACCGTGATCGGGCCGCTCGACGAGCCGCCCGGAGACTCGGTGTCGCCGCTACCGGAGCCGTCGCCGTCGTCGTCGCCGCCACATGCAGAGAGCGCCAGCGCCCCTGCCGTGAGCACGGCGAAGAACGCCATACCCCTGCGCTTGGTGGTCAAGGTCTGACTCCTCGTGTGTCGGATCGCAAGGATCGCAGAATGAGTGTGGCTAAGACCATCACCGCCACTGACGTACACACAAGGTGGCCGGGCGCGCTGTTACTGACCTGCAACCCAACTAGGTCGGCAGGCTACGAAATCACAACGGATCGGACACGAACCTTCGTGAAATTCTCCTGTCTAATTCGTCTTGGACAGGACGGAAAACGTTCGCCCTACTCCGAATGCCGCCACCGCGATTCCGATTCCGCCGACGATGAAGGGCAGCCGGAGGTCGATCGCGCCGAGTAGTCCGCCGGCGAGCGTGCCGATGGGCATCAGCCCCCAGCCGAAGGCCCGCCACGCGCCGTGCGTGCGGCCGAGCAACCGGCTCGGCACCAGTTCCTGGCGGGTGGTGACGCTGAGGACGTTCCAGGCCGCGACGCTGAGGCCGGCTCCGACCATGCCGACGGCGGCGGTCGCCGGGTGTGCCACGAACCCGCACAGTGCGTACGACGCCCCCGTGACCAGCACGGACGTGGTCATCAGCGGCCCACGCTCGAACCGCCGGGTCAGCCGGGGCATGATCAGCGCGCCGAGCACCGCGCCGACCGCCGCGGCCATGGCGAACAACCCGTACACGGCGTCGGGCAGGCCGAGCTGGTCGAGGACGTACAGCACGAACACGGCCTGAGCCAGGGAGTTGAACACGGCCAGCACGATGTTGACCGCCCACAGCCGGCGCAGCAGCGGGTGGCCGAGCAGGAACCGGATGCCCTCGGCCAGCGACCGGCGGGTCAGCGGCTCCTTCGGCTCATCGGCGGCCCGCGGCGCCCGGGCGGCGCTCAGCGGGAGCAGCAGCACGAGAACGGCGGCCAGCGCGTAGCCCGCGGAGTGCACGACGAACGGCAGCGCCGCCGCGACCGCGAACAGCAGGCCGGCCAGCGGCGCCGCGACGAAGTTCTGTGCGACGACCTCGGTGGCTTGGAACCGGCTGTTGGCCCGGACCAGGCCGTCGCGCCCGGCCACGGCCGGCACCATGGCCTGCAGCGACCCGTCGGCCACCGTCTCGAACGCACCGAAGACGAACACCGCGCCGATGAGCACGGCGATGACCATGTGGTCGGTGGCGACCAGCAGGCACACCGCGGCGGCGACCACGGCCCGCACGCCGCAGGCGAACGCGGCCACCCGGCGGCGGTCGAAGCGGTCGACGATGCTGCCGGACAGGACGCCGAACAGCAGCCACGGCAGGAACTGCGCGACGCCCACCAAGGAAACAAGGACGGGATCGCGCGTGAGCGCCGCCGCGAGCAGCGGCGCGGCCGTCGCCGCGAACCCGTCGGACAGGTTGGCGCCGACGGCGGCTCCCCACAGCCGGGTGAACGCCGGGCCGAGCCCGCGGGCGGGCGCGGCGGTCACCGTCACGGCAGGTCCTGAGCGGCGACCGGGAAGGTGTGGATCTGCACCTCGACGATGCGGGCGTCGTCGTCGGTGGCGGATTCGCGGCCGACGGCCCGCTCGTGCCAAGCATCGACGACCGCCGCCAGCTCGGCACTGATCCGGGCCAGTTCGTCGGCCCGCAGCCGCAGGTGTGCCGTCGAGTTGATGGTGGCCTGTCCCCACTCGCGGGGGGCCTGGAGATAGCCGTCGGAGAGCCAGTGCCCGAGGCGGGCCGACTGCGCGCGTCGGAGTTCGTCGACGACCAGCCGGGCCGCCTCGCCGCTGGCGCTGCCGGCCAGCTCGTAGCTGTCGAGCTCGGTGCCGCCGGGATAGGCCCGCCAGTACCGCTCGCGCCCGGCGCCGCGGGCGGTGTCTTCCTCGACGAATCCGTGCTTGGCCAGCTGACGCAGGTGGTAGCTGGTCGAGCCGGTGCTCTCGCCGAACCGCTCGGCCAGCATGGTCGCCGTGGCCGGGCCGTACGTCACCAGCGCGTCGTAGAGCTGGACCCGCAGCGGGTGCGCGAGACCACGCAGCGTGGTCGCGTCGATGCGGCGTCTCGGGGCGTCTGGCATGCCCGGACCGTACCGCATGCCAAGACTTCTTTGCAACCATTCCTTTGCATCGCTGCGGCTATTTTGAAAACAAGATCGTCCAGAAAATCAAGGGCACGGTCGTGTGATGTTCATCCCATCGCAGACAACCCCTGGATTCGGGGCCGTACCCGTGCCAGGCTGCGGCCTATCGCGACCGCCGACGCTCGCGGGAGGCAGTGATGGGAATGTCCGAGAGCCGGGCCGCAGTGGCCGAGGCCGTATCCGTCCTCGACGCGGCGGTGGCCACCCTGCGCCTCCATTACGGCGACACCCTCGGCGTCAGGCGCCTGGTCAGCGACGTGGCCCGGCTCGGCGACGACCTCGCCGAACTCGGCGAACCCCAGCCAGGCCATCGGCCGCATCCGGTCAGGCAGCTGGAGATCGTGCCCGACGAGCCGTACGACCCGAGCATGTGGGCCGGCGCCGAGGACGAGGGCCTGGGCGCCCCGGACCGGCGAGCTCCATGACCGGTCGCTCCGCCGCCGCGTGAGGCCGCATCCGTTCCCGTCCCGTCCCCCCGTTCTCTGAAAAGAGCATTCAGACGACATGGCCGCCCCTACCGGAATCAAGTCTCCGACCCGGGCCCGCATCGCCGCGCGCACTCTGCGCACGGATCGCTGGTGGCTCTACCCCACGTTCACCGCGCTGGTGCTGCTCGCCTTCGTGGTCTACGCCACCTACCGGGCCTTCTCCGGACAGCACTACTTCGCCGAGCCGTACCTGACGCCGTTCTACTCGCCGTGTGTCACCACCGAGTGCGTCGAGGGCTCGGCCCACCTGGGCACCTGGGTGGGTGACTGGTGGCCGTTCTCGCCGGCCGTGCTGATCCTCGTCATCCCGCTGAGCCTGCGGCTGACCTGCTACTACTACCGCAAGGCGTACTACCGCTCGTTCTGGATGTCGCCGCCGGCCTGCGCCGTCGGCGAGCCGCACCGCCGCTACACCGGCGAGACGCGGTTCCCGCTGATCCTGCAGAACATCCACCGCTACGCGCTGTACATCGCGCTGGCGTACAACGTGCTGCTCACTTACGACGCGGTGATGAGCTTCAAGTCGCCCGAGGGCGAGTGGGGGCACATGGGTCTGGGCTCGCTGATCCTCGTGGTCAACGCGGTGCTGCTGGCGCTGTACAGCCTGTCGTGCCACTCGTGCCGGCACATCATCGGCGGACGGCTGCGCAACTTCTCCAAGCATCCGGTGCGTTACCGCCTGTGGGGAGGGGTGTCGGTGCTCAACGGCCGGCACGCGCAGCTGGCGTGGGCGTCCCTGGTCTGGGTGGCCTTCACCGACTTCTACATCTGGATGGTCGCGTCCGGCACCTGGTCCGACCCGCGGTTCTTCTGAGGAGCAGAGCGACACCATGGCTGAAATCGAACGCCACAGCTTCGACGTGCTCGTGGTCGGCGCCGGCGGCGCCGGCCTGCGGGCGGCCATCGCGGCCCACGACGCGGGCGCGAAGGTCGGCATCGTCTGCAAGTCGCTGCTGGGCAAGGCGCACACCGTCATGGCCGAGGGCGGCATCGCCGCCGCCATGGCGAACGTGTGGAAAGAGGACAACTGGCAGGTGCACTTCCGCGACACCATGCGTGGCGGGAAGATGCTCAACCACTGGCGAATGGCGCAGCTGCACGCGCAGGAGGCACCGGACCGCGTTCGCGAGCTGGAGGAGTGGGGCGCGCTGTTCGACCGCACGCCCGACGGCCTGATCTCCCAGCGCGACTTCGGCGGGCACCGCTACGCGCGGCTGGCGCACGTCGGCGACCGCACCGGCCTGGAACTGATCCGCACGCTGCAGCAGCGCGCCGTGGCCCTCGGCATCGAGGTGTTCATGGAGTGCACCGTCACCAAGCTGCTCACGTCGGACGGGCGGATCTCCGGCGCGTTCGGCTACTGGCGCGAGTCCGGCCGGTTCGTCGCCTTCGAGGCGCCGTCGGTCGTCCTGGCCACCGGCGGAATCGGCAAGTCGTACAAGGTGACGTCGAACTCGTGGGAGTACACCGGCGACGGCCACGCGCTGGCGCTGGAGGCCGGCGCGAGCCTGGTGAACATGGAGTTCGTCCAGTTCCACCCGACCGGCATGGTCTGGCCGCCGTCGGTGAAGGGGATCCTGGTCACCGAGTCGGTCCGGGGCGACGGCGGCGTGCTGCGCAACAGCGAGGGCCGCCGGTTCATGTTCGACTACATCCCCGAGTTCTTCAAGGCCGAGACGGCGGACTCCGAGGAGGAGGCCGACCGCTGGTACGAGGACAAGACGAACAACCGCCGGCCACCGGAGCTGCTCCCCCGCGACGAGGTCGCCCGGGCCATCAACGCCGAGGTCAAAGCCGGTCGTGGGTCGCCGCACGGCGGCGTGTTCCTCGACATCGCCTCGCGCCGGACGCCCGAGTACATCCGCCGCCGGTTGCCGTCGATGTATCACCAGTTCAAGGAGCTGGCCGACGTCGACATCACGGCCGAGCCGATGGAGGTCGGCCCGACCTGCCACTACGTCATGGGCGGCGTCGCCGTCGACCCCGACACCGGCGAGTCGGCGGTCCAGGGCCTGTACGCGGCGGGCGAGGTGGCCGGCGGCATGCACGGCGCCAACCGCCTGGGCGGCAACTCGCTCTCGGACCTGCTGGTCTTCGGCCGCCGGACGGGGCTCAACGCGGCCTACGCGGCGGCCCGGCGAGGACAACGACCGGAGATCACCGACGAGGAGATCCGCACGGCGTCCGAGCACGCGGTCGCGCCGTTCGGCATCGAGGGCGGCGAGAACCCGTACACCGTCCAGCACGACCTCCAGGAGGTCATGCACAACCTGGTCGGCATCATCCGGACCGCTGACGAGATGGAGCGTGCGCTGAGCGACCTGGCCGGCCTGCGTGAGCGGATCACCCGGCTCAGCGTCGAAGGGCACCGGCAGTACAACCCCGGCTGGCACCTGGCGCTGGACCTGCGCAACATGCTGCGGGTCTCCGAATGCATCGCCCGGGCGGCGCTCGAGCGAACGGAGAGCAGGGGCGGGCACACGCGCAACGACTACCCCGCCACCGACGACGCGTGGGGCAGGCTCAACCTGCACTGCCGCCTCGACGGCGAGAGCGTCGACATCGCCCGCGAGCCGCTCCCCCAGATGCCCGACGACCTGCGCGAGCTCTTCAACTAGCTGTGACCGCCGAGGAGGCGTGAAGTGGGATACGACCTGCAGATGAAGGTGTGGCGCGGCGACGCCACCGGCGGGGAACTGGTCGACTACACCGTCCCCGTCGAAGAGGGCGAGGTGGTCCTCGACGCGCTGCACCGCATTCAGGCCACGCAGTCCGGCGACCTCGCGGTGCGCTGGAACTGCAAGGCCGGCAAGTGCGGCTCGTGCAGCACCGAGATCAACGGCCGGCCGCGGCTGGCCTGCATGACCCGGCTCTCGACGTTCGAGGAGGGCGAGACGGTGACGGTGACGCCGCTGCGCACCTTCCCGGTGGTCCGCGACCTCGTCACGGACGTCTCGTACAACTACAAGGTCGCCGAGACGGTGCCGCCGTTCGCGCCGGAGCCGCGTCCCGCCGACGGTCAGTACCGCATGCAGCAGGTGGACGTCGAGCGCGGCCAGGAGTTCCGCAAGTGCATCGAGTGCTTCCTGTGCCAGGACGTGTGCCACGTCATCCGTGACCACGAGGAGAACAAGCAGTCCTTCTCCGGCCCGCGGTTCTTCCTGCGCTATGCCGAGCTGGAGATGCACCCACTGGACACCAACGACCGCCGTGAGCTGGCGCGCGAGCAGGCCGGCATCGGGATGTGCAACATCACCAAGTGCTGCACCGAGGTGTGCCCGGAGGGCATCCACATCACCGACAACGCGATCATCCCGATGAAGGAGCGCGTCGTCGACCGGTCCTTCGACCCGGTCACCTGGCTCGGCCGGAAGATCTTCCGCCGCGACCAGTTGCCCGAGGCGCAGGTTCCCCAGGGCCGGTCCGAGTAGACCGGCGGATCACCGGGTATGCGGGGGGTCATGGAGGTGGACCCCATGACCCTGCTCGACCACGACGGCGTCCGGGCGGCCCTCGAAGGGCTGCCCGGATGGTCCGGCGACCCGTCCGCCATCACCCGCAGCGTCGAGGCGCCGGACTTCTCCACCGGCATCCGCATCGTCGACGACGTCGCGGCGGCGGCCGAGGCGGCCGACCATCACCCGGACATCGACATCCGCTGGACCAAGGTGACGTTCACGCTGCTCACCTACTCCGAGGGCGGCGTGACGCAGAAGGACGTCGGCCTGGCCGGCACCATCAACGAGATCGCCGCCCGGCACGGGGCGCGATAGCGTGGAACATGGACGTCACCGAGTACACGCCCACCCGCGACCAGTACGCCTATACCTTCGGAGGCGCCGCCGCGGCCATGCGGGTGACACCGGGGACCGCGCTGCGGCTCTGGTCCGACGACGCGTTCGGTGGCGTCCTGCGCACGACCGGCGACCTGTCCAGCGCCAAGGTCGACCTCCGCTTCGTCAACCCGCAGACCGGGCCGTTCTACGTCGAGGGCGCCGAGCCGGGTGACACCCTGGTGCTCCACCTGGTCGCGCTGGAGCCGGCCCGCGACTGGGGAGCGTCGGCGGCCATCCCGTTCTTCGGCGGCATGACGAGCACCGATCGGGTCGTCACCCTGCAGGAGCCGTTGCCGGACACGACGTGGATCTACGAGCTGGACCGCGACCGGAACACCGTGGCCTTCGCGGCGCGGCACAGCGACCATCGCATCGAGCTGCCCGTCGCCACGATGCTCGGCACGGTCGGCGTGGCCCCCGCCGGTGGCGAGGTGCGCTCCTCGCTGGTGCCCGACCGGTTCGGCGGCAACATGGACACCCCGCAGATGCGGGCCGGCACGACCGTCTACCTCGGCGTGAACGTCGAGGGGGCGATGTTCTCCGTCGGCGACGGCCACTACCGCCAGGGCGAGGGCGAGGCCTGCGGCACCGCCGTCGAGGGCGCGATGACCACCACCCTCATCGTCGACCTCATCAAGGGTGGGGCGCCGGGCTGGCCCCGGCTCGAGGACGACACGCATTGGATGACCGTCGGCTCGAGCCGCCCGCTGGAGGACTCCTGGCGCATCGGCAACGCCGAGCTGGTGCACTGGGTCGGCGCGCTCTACGGCCTGCACCCGATGGACGCGTACCAGCTGTGCTCGCAGATCGCGGAGGTCCCGATCGCCAACGTCGTCGACGCCAACTACAGCGTGGTGGTCAAGGCGGCGAAGGCGCTGCTGCCGGCCGCCGACGCGTTCGACGGCATCCACGCCGACCTGCGGGCCCGCGCGGCCACGCTCTGACGCTCCTTCCTCGACGAAAGGCCGGCCATGGATCTGCAGCTCAGCGGCACCCGCGTTCTCGTCACCGGCGGTACGCGCGGCATCGGCCGGGCCATCGTCGCGGCGTTCCTCGACGAAGGCGCCACGGTCGGCTTCTGCGGGCGCACCGCCGACGCGGTGAGCGCGACCCAGGAGGCGCTCGGCTCCCGCGGCCCCGTCACCGGCACGGTGGTCGACGTCGGCGACGGCGACGCCCTCGCCGCCTGGGTCGACGAATCCGCCGCGTCGTTCGGTGGTCTCGACACCGTGGTGGCCAACGTCAGCGCGCTGGCGATCCCGGACACCGAGGAGAACTGGCAGCTCAGCCTGAACGTCGACCTCATGCACACCGTCCGGCTGGTCCGCGCGGCCCTCCCGCACCTCGAGCGGTCCGCGGCGCCCTCGATCATCGCGATCTCGAGCGTGTCCGGACGCGAGTCGGACTTCGCCTCCGGCCCGTACGGCACGGCCAAGACCGCCATCATCGGGTACATCAACGGGCTGGCCATGCAGCTGGCCGAGAAGGGCATCCGGGCCAACACCGTGTCCCCGGGCAACACCTACTTCGAGGGCGGCGTCTGGGCGAGCATCGAGAGCGGCGACCCCGACCTGTACCGCACGGCGGTGGGCCTCAACCCCACCGGCCACATGGGCACACCGCAGGAGATCGCCGCGCCCGTGGTCTTCCTCGCGAGTCCCGTGGCCAGCCGGGTCAGCGGCACCAACCTCGTCGTCGACGGCGCCCTGACCCGCGGCATCCAGGTGTAGCGGCGGCGCTCACCGGGCACAGTGCCGCACTCCGCTTCGCCGACTCGAGCCGTGGCACGCTGGCGCGTTCACGAACCGGGATGAATCGGGCGCGCCGCGGGCGCTCCGGCCGGCGTGGCCGTTTCTGGGGTGGCATCGGGGCTTGTGGACAGCGATGATCATCAACGATCGCTTACATCACTAGGCGTTCTCCCGCTCTGCGAGGCGTGCATGCCTGGTGGAGTGGGAGAACGCCTAGTGAAGTCGGTGTGAACCCGTGTTCACGGGCGTTTCGTGCTTCCAAGGCTCTTGTGGGCCGCCTCTTGATCACCGTTCTCACCATGGCGCACGCCGATGTCAACGGGGGCCGTGTCAACGGACAGTGGCGGCTGGATCGACGGTGGATACGGCCGGGTGGTCGGCGTCCGGCAGTGGCAAGGCCGCCGGTGGGCGCGGCCGGGTCAATGGCTGACGGCCGACCCTGCAGCACTGGACCCTGGACACCGGACCGCTGGATCCCGGGACCACGCCCGCGAAGCCCAAGGTGTGCCCAGACCCGCCCCGTCCCCCTGATAGCTGCCAGTTCGTCGACCGTGCGGCCGTGGGTCAAGCGGTCATCGCCGGCGCGAAGCGCCCGTTGGTCCGCTTTGAGGCGCGGTTGCGCGGCTGAGACAATGGGCAGCAGGGGACGGCGAACGGCACGAACCCCGGCCAACGAGTGCACCAGCCAACCGACCGGTTGGCGGTCGGGCCTCGGCGTGGCGGCTTCGCGGTCAGGAGTGCCGCAGCACGCTGACCGCGAAGTCGGCGTCGTCGTGCCAGGCGCGCAGGTCCCAGGTGGCAAACCGGTGCTCCAGCCGCAGCCCAGCGTCGGCGGCGTAGCGGTCGAAGTCGGCCAGGGCGAGGTCGCGGTTCACGTGGAAGCCGGCCACCACGAAGCCGCCGGGCACGACGTGGGCGCCGACCCGCCGCAACACCGCGGTCTCCGTCCCGGGCGCGACGAACACCATGACGTTGCCGGCCAGGACCGCGGCGTCGAACGTCTCGCCGAGGTCGAGCTCGCTGAGATCCGCGACGACGAACCGCGGGCCCGGGTAGTCCTGCCGGGCCGCCGCGATGAGCTCCGGGTCCGCGTCGACGCCGACGACGGCGTGCCCGCGCTGGTGCAGGACGGCGGCGACCCGGCCGGTGCCGCAGCCGGCGTCGAGGACTCGGGACCCCGGCGCGACCATGGCGTCGACCAGCCGAGCCTCGCCACCGAGGTCGGCGCCGCCGGCCGCCATGGTCCGGAACCGCTCGATGTACCACCGCGAGTGACCGGCCTTGGTGTCGGTCACCCAGCGCGTCGGCTTCGCCACACCTCCATCACATCACGCCAGGACCAGCCCGATGAGGTCCGGGCTGAACCGGACGCCGCTGGCGTCGACCTGCTTGTCGACGACGGTGAACCGGACGGTGTGCCGGCCCCGGCCCAGCGCGACCCGGCCGACCCGCTCGGTCCGGAACGACCGCACCGACACCGTCGACGTGTCGATCGGGCCGCCCAGCCGCTCGCCGTCGACGTCGATCACGACCACGCCGCCGTTGGCCAGGTGCCGGAACCGCGCGAACAGGTCGTACTGGCCGCCGCGGGTGATCTCGATGGTCGCCTCGACGTACTGGTCGTAGTCGGTGGCCAGCACCTCGACGCGGGCACCGCCGCTGGCCGCGGCGTCGGCCGGCCGGTTGACGGTGACGCCGGAGGTCGCGGTCAGCGGCAGCGACTCGACCTCGAAGGTCAGCCGCGTCGCCGGCCCGCGCCGCCCGGTGTCGGCGCCACCGGTCAGCCAGGCGAGGTCGAAGGTCGCGAACACGATGTCGCGCGAGAAGCTCGTCGTCACGCCCGGAACGTGCTCGCGCCCGTACAGCACGCCGATCCGGCCGTCGGGCAGCGCGACGGTGTCCGAGTACGACGCCGGCCCCTCGGTCAGCACCCGGCTGTACGGCCAGGTCATGCCCTCGTCGTAGGAGATCGAGACGGTCATGTTGCGCCGGGTCGGAGAGTCGGTGCGCGAGAACACCAGCCGGCTGTCCTCGCGCTCCCCCAGCCCGGTGAGGCGGACGATGCCGGTGTCGATCGCGTTGACCGGCCGGGTGGCCGCGTCGAGCACGGGCGGCGACCAGGTGGCGCCGCGGTCGGCGCTGACGGAGACGATCCGCGGGTGGGTGCCGCCGGACGCATACCGGCCGAGCACCACCAGCGCGCCGTCCGGGCGCTCGACCAGCCGCGCCTCGTTCAGCGGGTACGCACCGTCCAGCGGGACGCCGCCACCCGCCTGCCAGGTGGCGCCGCCGTCGTCGCTGTGGATGACGGTGACGCCGTAGCGTCGCTCGGCGACCGGGAACGCGATGGCCCGGCGGTGCCAGACCTGCAGCACCAGCCGGCCGTCGGCGAGTTGCAGGCCGTGTCCGGGGCCGGGCATGTGCAGCGTCTGGCCGTTCGGGTCGCCGTCGAACAAGTGGGTCAGATCGGTGGGCTCGGACCACGTCTCGCCGTCGTCGTCGCTGGTCACGACGTAGAGCCGGGAGCTGTCCGGCGAGCCGCCGGTGTTGCCCTCGTCGCGGAAGCACTCGGCGTGGAACAGGAAGATCCGGCCGGACTCGCGGTCGACGAGCGGGGTCGGGTTGATGAAGGACTGGACGCCGTCGGAGCGGCGCACGTAGCCGAGTGGGCCCCACGTCCGGCCACCGTCGCGGCTGCGGCGGACGGCGAGATGGTGGGGGTCGGAGTCGTGCGGGCCGATGCGGGCCTCGGCGAACGCGAGCACCGAGCCGGCCACCGTCGTCGTCAGACCGAAGACGTGGAAGACGGCGAGGCCGTCGTCGCCGGCCTGGAACACCAGCGACTCCTGGACATCACCGGACGCCGGCGCGGCCGCCGCGCGTGGCAGGGCCGCGGACGGCGCGGCCAATGCGCCGATCGCGGCGGTGCCGGCGGCGGCGCCGAGGACGAGGGTGCGACGACTGATCGAGGTGCGCTCCACTGCGCTCTCCTTCGAGTGCGGGGTCGGGATCAACGGGGCGTGATCAGGTGCGGGTCGAGCGGGGCGAGCAGGTCGAGCAGACCGGCACGTTCGGCCGGGTCCGCCGGGACGAACGGGGCCGCGACGTGCGGCGGGCAGAGGCCGCGGGCCGCGAGCACGGCCTTGACGGCGGGCACGCCGCGCCGCACGGTGTGCAGCGCGAGGACGCGGTCGACGATCTCCTGGGCGGCGTCGGCCTCGGCCAGGCGCCCGGACCGGAACGCGTCGTACAGCTCGACGCTCGGCACGGGCGCGAGGTTGGCGATGCCGGGCACGATGCCGTCGGCGCCCGCCTCGAGCCCGGCGACCAGCTGCTTCTCCGAGCCCTGACTGACACCGACGTCGTCGCGGCCGCGGGCCGCGGCGATCACGTGGCCGAGCACGGCGAGGTCGCCGGAGCTGTCCTTGATGCCAACGACGTGCGGCATCGCCAGCACCTCGTTCAGGACGCCGGGCGTCATCGGCACGCTGTAGCTCGGGACGTTGTAGGCGACCACCGGCACGCCGACGCCGGCGAACGCGGCGAAGTGCCCGACCACCTCGTCGTCGCGGTGCCGGTAGTAGATCGGCGGGCTCACCACGATGGCGTCCGGCTCGGCCAGGCGCACGGCGGCGGCCCGCTCCAGCGCCTCCGCGGTGCCGGCGGCCGTGACGTTGATCAACACCGGCCCGTCGCCGGTGAGCTCGCGCCAGCGCGCCGCGACCCCGGCCGCGAACTCCGTCAGCGCCGCCGTCGGCAGCAGCGGCCCCTCGCCGTTGCTGCCGAACAGCATGAGGCTGCGCGCGCCCGTCTGGGCCAGCGCGTCCAGCAGGCCGTACGCCGCGGCCGCGGACGGCTCGCCCGGCGCGCTCATCGGCGTCACCAGTGGCACCATCACCCCGCTGAGCAGGGCTCGACCATCCGTCATCAGTACCCCTTGATCTCCGGCCAGGCCAGCTCTACGCCGTCGGCCGCCAACTCGTCCTGGAACGCGGTCAGCCGCGTGCCGTCCTCGTGTACCTGTCCCGGCTCCAGCCCGCCGGCCAGGCAGTGTGCCGCGAGCGCGCCGGCCACCTCGCCGACGTTCCACTCCACCGGGTGCAGCCGGTAGCAGCCGTTGGTGATGTGCGTGGTGCCGATGTTCTTGCCCGCCGGCAGCAGGTTGCGCAGGCGCACCGGCAGCAGCGCGCCGAGCGGGATCTGGAACGGGCTGCTGGCGACGTCGACGTAGGTGTCGCCGCCGGTCGACGGGTGCAGGTCGATGCGGTACATGCCCACCCCGACCGAGTCCGGGTAGCTCACCGCCCCCGCGTCGCCGCGGACCGTCAGCGACAGGTCCTGCTCGACGACCGTCGTCCGGGCGCGGATCCGTCGCGACTCGCGGATGTACGGCGCCTTCGCCAGACCGTCGGTGGTGCCCATGACGTCGCCGCGCAGCCGCAGCCCGGGCCAGCCGGTGCCGCCGTCGGGCCGCGGCGCCTCGGTCTGCAGCCAGTACAGCATCGACATGGACAGCTCGCGGGCGCCGGCGAGGTGCTTCTCGCGCTCCTCGTCGCTGACGCCGACCAGCGGCCCGGGCAGATAGTCGATCATCGGCCAGTTCACGACGGTGACGTCGCTGTCGGCGAACCCGGGCCGGAACACCGACCGGGCGACGATGCGGCGGAACGCCCACAGCTCGCGGTCGCCGGGGTCCTTGCTCTGGTCGGCCACGACCGGGCCGTCGTCGCCGTTGGGCAGGAACGCCCGCTCGAACGTCTCCAGCGTCCGCGGGTCCGGCCCGCTGAGGCTGATCAGCGGGTTCGGCCACTTCGGCGGCTGGTACGCGCGCCAGGCGGCGTAGCCGGCGGGACGGTCGATGGTGTGGTCCTCGCCCGCGCGGTGGTCGACCGCGAACACCCAGGAGAACGCCTGCATGTTGTCCGGCTGCGCCTCGTCCGGCGCGCTCGGCTCACCGGTGTCGTGCCGCGACTCGAACCCGGTGACGTGCTCGGTGCCGGTGAGCGGCAGCAGGTCGCCCAGCTCGGTCGCGTCGAGGACGTACGGCGCGCGGACCTCCAGCCGGTCGCCGTCCGGACCCTCGACCACCACGGCGGTGACGCGGTCGCCGTCGACGCTCGCGGCCACCGGGCGGTGCCGGTAGAGGACGCGCAGCCGGCCGGCCGCGATCCACGGCGAAACCATCGCCTCGAGGACGGCGGCGCCGACCCGCGGCTCGTGGCACAGGCGGCTGACCTTCCCCTGACCGGGGTTGAGGTCACGGGTCTCGCGCGCCCAGTCGGCCAGCGGGTACCAGGTGCGGTAGTAGGCGCGGATGTTCTCGCGCAGCTCGCGGTAGCTGCGGGTGCTGCCGAACTGCTCGATCCAGGCGTGCTCGTCCGGCGGAACGCCCTGGCTGGTCAGCTGGCCGCCGATCCAGTCGGTCTCCTCGGTGAGCAGGACCTGCCGGCCCCGCCGCAGTGCCGCGAGGGCCGCGGCGACGCCGCCCAGCCCACCGCCCACCACGAGGATGTCGGTGGTCGTTGCCGTCTCATTGCTCACGCGGGGGATCCCTCTCTGACGAACTGGACGTGCCGGGTGCCGCCGTCGACGGTGACGACTTCCGGCTCGCCTTGCCTGCCTGGTGCGGTGATGCGTACGTCGCCCGTGCCGGTGATGGTGGCAGCGACCTGGTCGGGCGTGCGCCGGTACGCGGTGACGACGACGCCCGGCGCGGCGTCGAGCAGGACGGCGCCGTCGAGCGCGACGACCAGACGGTCGCCCGCCCGCACCGTCAGCCGGCCGTCGCCGAGCGGCAGGCCGGACAGCGACGCCGGCTCGCCGGGGTGGGCGAACCGCCAGCCGTCCGGGCGCGCCTCGGCCAGCTCGCCGAACGCGAGGTGGGCCAGCAGCCCGCCCCACGCCATCAGCCCGTCCGAGCGCTGCTGGAAGCCGGTGAGGTCCTCGCCGTCGAAGGCCGGGTAGTTCTCCCGGACCGCGCTGTGCGTCTCCCACTCGGCGAGGAACAACTCGAGCAGGGCGACGCTGACCGCCCGGCTGTGGTCGCGCAGGTCGTAGCGGCGCAGCCCCTGCACCGCGAGGTAGGCCATCGGCGCCCAGATGCGGCCGCGCCAGTACGTGGCGGCGAAGCCGGAGTCGTTGCGGGCGACGCTGGGCAGTGGCCGGTCGCCGCCGAGCACCTCGGGTGCGAGCAGCGCGCCGGCGATGTCCCGCGCGGTCTCGGCCGAGGGGAAGCCGCCCAGCAACGGGTAGAGCAGTGTCGGCGAGACGTGCGGGTCGTGGCTGCCGTCGGCGCGCAGGTTGCGATACTGCCGCGCGTCGTCGTCCCAGAACGCCCGAGCGGCGGCGGTGCGGGCGGACTCCGCCTCGGCGTCCAGGCGCGCGGCGGTCGTGTCGTCCCCCAGGATGCCCGCGATGGTGGCGAGGGCCTCGGCGTCGGCGATGTGCAGCGCGTTCAGGCCGGCGTCGGCAAGGTCCATCGTGCGCGTCGCCGGGTCGTACGCGGCCTCGTCGTACATGGGCGAGTCGTCCAGCCCGGACTCGCGCTTGGTGCGGTCCAGCGTCGCCGACTCCGGGTCGCCGTCGATCGGGTCCGACCCCCACGCGAGCAGCCCGTGTGCGCCACGCCGGTGCGCCGGCCACCAGTCGTGCCAGGCCAGCAGGCCGGGGAAGGTCTCCGCCAGCAGCCGCCGGTCGCGGGTCTCGTCGGACAGCCCGCCGGAGAGGTACGCCGACAGCACGGTCATCGCCCCGACCGGCGGCTGCGACCGGTCCCACGTCGTGCCCCGCTCGTCGCTGACCCGGTTCGGGATCATCCCGGCGGCGTCGGCGAACGGCAGGATCTGTCCCAGGATGCCGCGCGCGTAGTCGCGGTCGACGACGGTCGCGACCAGCCCGGTGAAGAACGTGTCCCATGCGTGCAGCGCCCAGCTGCCGTAGAACCCCTGCCGCTCGACGGAGACGAAGTCGCGCGAGGTCGGGGTGAGCACACGGTCCAGGTCCGGGGCGTGGATGGTGTTCCAGGTGACGGCGCGGGTCAGCGCGTCGGCGGCGTCACGGTACCGGCCGCCGGACCTCGGCCGGACGGCGTCGGCGGCCGCCCGGCGCTCCTCGACCACGGCGCCGGCCTCGGCGGCCGTCGCGGCGGAGCCGGACGGCGCGACCAGGAAGTCGTCGCCGGAGCGCTCCAGCCGCCACGCCTCGGAGTCGCGGCCCGGCCAGAGCGCCGGGGTGGCGTCGCGGCTCGGCGCGACGTCGGCGACCACCGTCCCCGCGGACTCGGCCCGCACGTACAGCTCGTCGCCCGGGCCGCCGGCCATCGTCAGCCGCAGCTCGACGCCGTCGACCTCGACCGTGACCTCGGCGAACGAGCCGTCGACGGTGTGGTGGCCGAGCCGGACCAGGCCGTGCCGCCACGTGAACCCGTCGAGCACGGGGGTCCCGGCGGCGTCGAGCAGGCCGAACCGGACCCGCAGCCCGGACGGCAGGTGCGTCATGCCGGTGTGGGTGCGGACGTCCCAGGTGTTCCAGCCGGCCGGGGTGGGTGTGGTCATGCCGCCATCGCCGGCCGGCCGAGCCGGGGCGCGCCCGGCATGACGAACACGCGCATCAGCAGGCGGCGGAGGACGACCAGGGTCATGCCTGGTCACCTCGCGGCACCGGGCCGATGGAGTCGCCGGGGACGAACGTGCACGGGAGGGTGACCTGGTGCGACGTCGACCGGGCGTCGCCGAGGAGGCCGACCAGCATGCGAACCGCCTCACGGCCCATCTCGGCGCGCGGCAGCGAGAACCGGGTCCAGTCGCGCAGCTGCGGCGTCCACGACGGCGGCTCACCGAGCAGGGCGATCGAGCAGTCCTCGGGGAAGCGCACCCGCGCGCCGTCGGTCATCGCCGTCAGCGCGTCGACCAGCCGGTTGTCCTCGGTCGGCTCGACCAGGATCGCGGTGACGCCGTAGCGGCCGATCCAGTGCAGGACGTGCTCGGCGGAGAGCTCGGCGGGGTCGGCAAGCCCCTGGATGAGCCGCTCGTCGACCTCGATGCCGGCGGCGGCAAGGCCCGCACGGTAGCCCTGCTCGCGGTCGCGGGTGGGCTCGGTGTCCTCGATGGCGCGCAGGTAGAGGATGCGCTCGTGGCCCCGCCGGTGCAGCTCGGCGACCATCGCGCTGGTGGCGGCGACGTAGTCGGCGCCCACGTAGCTGATCTCGCCGTCGGTGACCTCGCGGCGGCCGATGAAGACGAACGGGAAGTCCTCCTGGACCAGCGCGTTCAGCTCCTCGTGGCGGACGTTGCGACCGAGCAGGACGCAGCCGTCGGCCAGCTTGAGCCGGTTGGCGCCGCCGGCGTAGATGGACCGGTCGGCCGCCGAGGTGACCGAGCTGAACAGCAGCAGGTCGTAGCCCTGGGCCGCGGTCTCCTCCTCGACGCCGAGCAGGAACGGGTAGTAGAAGTCGTGCTGGTCGGTCGGGAACACCGGCTCGAACGTGTAGAGCCCGAGCAGGTGGTTGCGGCCGCCCTTGAGGCTGCGCGCCGCGACGTTGGCCGAGTAGCCCAGCTCCGTGGCCGCCGCGAGAACGGCCTGCCGCGTCGACTCGGCGATCTGATCGCTGGCCGCGCCGCCGCTGATGACCAGCGAGACGGTGGCCTGCGAGACGCCGGCGCGGCGGGCGATATCCACCTGAGTGGGCCGCCGTCGTCGCGGTCGTTCGGTCACGGAGGCTCCCATTAATACGTATAAACGCCTGACGAGGCTCGACTGTAAGGCCGAGGTTTCGGGATCGTCAACCCCAGATGTCCCGATCTGGGCCCCTGCCCCATGATCATGTTCCCTGGCGGTCGCTCACACGCCTGTGGTGTCTAGGGACATCGCTGACGGTCAGGGTGTCATGGTGGACCAGACCAACCAGGACCCGTCATCGAGGTGTGAGCGATGTCCTGAAACCACGCAGGTCGCCGACCCGCCGCGGCCGCACCTGATCACGGAGAGGCGGCGGCCGTGATCGACCAGCCGACGACGACGCTGGCGTCCTCGGTCGTGTCCGCCCCCAGGACGACGACCTGTTCGCCCAGCTCAGCGGCACCGACGGCCACCACGTCGCGCTCGTCGAGGAGGTCGCCGTCGACGGGGACCAGCGCGCCGTCGCGCTCGAACGCGATCAGCGGGTCCTGACCGGCAGCCGGCCGCCACCACGACCCGACGAGGACGGTGCCCGCCGGGGTGCTCGGCACGGCCGCCCGGATCGCCGGACGACTGCGGAACCGCTGCTCGGCGGCCGCCCAGTCGTCACCGTCGGCGCGCGCGACGCCTGACGTCGAGGCGGTGCCGTCGCCGTTCGGCAGCTCCAGCGGCAGGCCCGCGGTGCCGGCGACCAGGAAGTCGGCGCCGACCCGCTGGGCCACGAGCAGCTCGGCGAAGTCGGTGCCGTCGAACGGCATGGGCGACGTGCTCCACGTCTGGCCGTCGGCGGACTCCAGCGCATAGGCCTGCGGCGAGTACCTGAATCCGCCGCCAGGGGTGTTCTCGGGCTCGCCGTAGTGCCCGACAGCCACGACGGTGCCGTCCACGCGCGTGCCGACGCCGAACAGCACCTCGATCCCGTGGGCCCGGAACGGCGCCTCGGCGGTGGGGACGGCGGCCCACGTCGCGCCGAGGTCCGTCGAGCGCCAGATGCCCACGTCGCGGTACCCGCGGCCCTCGGCCTCGCTGGTGCCGACGGCGACGATCGCGTCGCCGGCCTGCGTGACGGCGTAGCCGACGGCGCCCGCGTAGACCGGGTCGGTGAGGTCGGCACGGGTCCACTCGGCGCCGTCGGGCGAGGTCCAGACGCCCAGCAGGTCGTCATCGTCGTCGTCGGGATCGGAGCCGGTCACCTGGCCGACCGCCACCACACCACCCTCCTCGGTCACGGTCAGGCCCTCGATGACGCCGGTGGCCTCCTGGAGGGCCGGCGACTCGACGGGCGTCCAGGCGATGCCGTCGGCGGACGTCCAGGCAGCGGGCCGCTCCTCGTCCTCGGCACCGACGGATCCGGCGGCGATCAGGCCGTCGCCGAGCGCGGCGACCCGCGTGATCGTGGCGCCGGGTGCGAACCCGGTGACCTCGAGCGGCGCGACCTCGACCGGCGGCGCGGCCGCCTCGTCGGCGGCGAGGCCGACGAGCCAGCTCGCGCCGTGCGTGGCCAGCGGCGCGGCCGCGTCGTCCGCCTCGTCCTCCGTCGGCCGGCGCTGGTCGTTGCCGACGACGACCACCTGGTCGCCGAGCGCGGCCAGCCCGGCCGCCTGCTGACGCCCCGACCCGGCCAGCGCGGGGTCGTCGAGCGAGCGCCGCCACGTCTCCAGGTTCTCGCTCACCCAGAGCTCGAGCACGCTGGGACGCCGGCCGTTGAACGTCTCGCCCTCGGTCCGGCCGGCCACCACCAGGGCGCCGGACTCCAGGGTGACCGCGGCGTCAACGCTCTGCCGGCCGCCACCGCCGAAGATCGCCGGGCCGGAGTCGACGCGGGCGAACGTGCCGCCGCCGTCGTCGCTGCGCCAGGCGGCGGCGTCGGTGCCGGCCCGGGTGAAGGCCAGCAGCGTGTCACCGTGACCGTGCAGGAGGTCGACGGTCTCGCCCTCGAACAGCTCAGCATCGGTGCCGAGCGACACCCACGCGGCGTCGTCCTCGGCATCGCCGCGCCAGAGCGTGGTCGTCACACCCTCGGAGCCGGGCAGGCCGACGGACAGCACCGGGGCGCCGTCGTAGCCGATCAGCCCGACCTGGCCGGGGGCCGCCTGCTCGATCACCTGCGGGCCGGTGTCGACGACGCGCAGCTCGTCCGGCAGCTCCAGCGCCGTCCAGGTCGCGCCGTCGTCGTCCGAGGCCAGCACATGCAGCGCGGCGATCGCGTTGCGCGGGTCGTCGGTCCCCTCGATGCCCACCGCGGCGACGAGGATCCGGTCGCCGGTGCCGGCGGCGGCCCGCACCGAGGCCGGCCGGTCAGTCTGCGGGAAGGGCAGCTCGACCGGCTCGGCGCCGTCGGCGCTGACGCGGACGGCGGCCGGGCGGCCGTCGGCGTCGTTGCCGAACGCCAGGACGTCGTCGCCGGCCGCGACCGCGGCGGCCAACGTGCCGCCGGCGATCGGATCCGGCAGCTCGGCCGCCGCCCACTCCCGACCGTCCGTGGTGCGCAGCACCGCGGCGGTGGACCGCTCACCGGTCGCGTCGCGCTGCCGGCCGACGGCGACCACGGCGTCGCTCGTCGCGGCCGCCGCGGCCAGCTCCAGCCGCTCGTCGCCGGTGCCCGGGATCAGCGGGCTGCCCTCCGCCGGGATGACCCGCTCGACGCCGGCCGTGAGGACGGCCGGCGTCGTCGGCCCGGGGTCCGGCGAGCAGCAGTCCTCGGCCTCACCCGAACAGGCGACCAGGAGCAGCATGACAAGACCGGCGACGATCGGTCGCGACACTGGACGCATGGTGCCCGATCCTGTCAGGTCCGTTCGCGGCGCGAGGCATCGTGACAGAATTCGCCATCAGGCTGCTCCGTGCAGCCATGGTGCGCCGGAGCGGCCGGGAGCACGCTGGTGGGTGTTCGTTCGCCGTCGTCTGGAGGTTGCCGTGACCGCCGCACCCGTCGCACCGTCCGCCACCGATTTCTCCGCGCCCGGAGTCCTCGAAGGACGCTATGAACAGGACGGTTTCGTCATCCTGAAGGACGCGCTGAGCCGGCCGGAGCTGGACGCGCTCCTCGCGGAGACCGCCCGGATCTGCCGCGGCGAGCTGGGCGAGATCGACGGCGCCGTCTCGTCGTCACCTGACGAGACCGACGACGAGGTGATCCGTCGGTTCCTCTGCGTCCACTACCCGCACAAGCTGTCGTCGCTGATGCTCGACACGATGCGCCATCCCGCGATCGTCGAGAGCCTCACCCGGATCATCGGGCCCGACGTCAAGGCGATGCAGTCGATGCTGTTCGTCAAGGCCGAAGGCAAGCCCGGCCAGGCCTGGCACCAGGACGAGATGTTCATCCCGACCCGCGACCGCTCGCTCACCGCGGCGTGGATCGCCCTCGACGACGCCACCGTCGAGAACGGCTGCCTCTGGGTGCTGCCCGGCTCGCACCGCGACGGCGTCATCTACCCCAACCGCGAGCACGACGACCCGCGCTACGACTGCACCGTCGAGTCCTTCGACTTCCCGTGGACCGACGACGACGCCGTGCCGGTCGAGCTGAGCGCCGGGTCGGTGCTGCTGTTCAACGGCTACCTGCTGCACAAGTCGTTGCCGAACACCGGGCGGCACGGCTACCGGCGGGCGCTGGCCAACCACTACATGAGTGCCGCGTCGCTGCTGCCGTGGGCGCTGCCGTACGAGGGCCAGAGCATGGCGCAGGCCGACTTCCGCGACGTCGTCCTGGTGGCCGGTCGCGACCCGTACGCCTACAAGGGCATCGAGCAGCTGCGCAAGCCGCGCATCCGGCCCGACCGCGACGGTGGCTGTGACCGCTGACGTCGCCGTCACCGGTTCGGGGCTCTCCGGCGGGTTCGAGGTGGGGCTGGTGCCCCGCCTCGGCCCGGCCGTCGCCGACTACCCGCCGGGGTCCACGTTCGGGCCGCGCGAAGCCCGCACCCACGAGTTCGTCTGGCTGCTGTCCGGCAGCGCGACCTGGCTCTGGGACGACCTGCGCGTGCCGCTCACGCCGGGCACGTTGCTGCTGGTCCGGCCGGGCATGCGCGACTCGTTCCACTGGGATCCGCGGCGGCCGACGCGGCACGCGTACGTCCACTTCACGGTGAGCGGCGAGGGCCTCGCCGGAGGCACGGCCTGGCCGATCGTGCGCGACCTCGGCGGCCGGCCGGACCCGATGGGGGCGCTGTGCCAGTACCTGCTCTGGCTCGGCGCAAGCTGCCCGCCGCGATGGCGCGAGCAGGCCGCCGAGACGCTGCGGCTGCTGGTGCTGACGTTCCTCGCCCCGCCGCCACCGTCCGCGGCCGACGCGTCCGGCGAGCTGCCGGGGCCCGTCGTCGCCGCCATGTCCGCGGTCCGCTCCGCCTGGTCCGACGGCGTCGCCCGGCCGGTCGGCCTGGATCGGCTCGCGTCGGCCGCCGGAGTGTCGGTCTCGACGCTGTGCCGCGCGTTCCGGCGCCGGTTCGGGCTCGGGCCGGTGGCCGCGCTGGAGCGGCTGCGGCTGGCCCGGGCCGAGCCACTGCTGTGGATGAGCAACCTGTCGCTGCACGCCATCGCCGTGCAGTGCGGCTTCGCCGACGCTTACCACTTCTCCCGCCGGTTCCGCGCGGTGTACGGCGTCGCGCCGAGCGCGTTCCGGGCCACCCCACCCCAGGCCGCTCCCCCGTCGCCGCTGATCGCGCCGGGTCTTGCCGCGCTGGAGCCGCTGACCCCGTCGTCCTGAGTCCGCCGGCCCGGGGCCCGGCAATGTGCGAGCATGGCCCGCGTGGCCGACGACCTCGTCCTGGTGAACGGGCTCCCCGGCGCGGGCAAGAGCACGCTGGCCACGGAGCTGGCCCGCACCGTATGCGCTCCCCTGCTGTCGAAGGACGCCATCAAGGAAGCACTGGCCGACGTCGTCGGCACCGCCGCACGCTCCGCCCTGGGCTCGGCGGCCATGGAAGCGGCGTGGACCATCGCGGCCGGCCTGCCCGGCCTGGTCGTCATGGAGTCGTGGTGGTTCAAGCCGCGCGACATCGGCCATGTGAGAGCAGGCCTGGACCGCTGCGGCGCGAGCGCGGTCGTCGAGGTCTGGTGCCAGGTGCCACCCGACGTCGCACGCCGGCGGTTCGAGATCCGCCGTCGCCACCCGGTTCACGACGACAGGCAGCGGCTCGCCGAGGCCTGGTCCGAGTGGGCGGCCTCACCCGAGCCGCTCGGCGTGGGCCGCACCGTCCGGGTCGACACCACGGGCCCGGTCGACATCGGCGCGCTCGCGCAGCGAATCCTGCGCTCGCTCGCGGGCGCTCAGAACTCGACCTCCTCGACCTCGTGACGCGGCTTGATCATCTCGTTGAGGTACGCGCCCATGCTGTCGGCGCGCATCATCGCCTGGACGTCCAGCGGGTCGACGTCGAGGTAGCGGTAGACCGCGCCGGACTCGAACTCGACCTCGAGCGTCCACGTCTGCGGGTCGTAGCCGACGGAGCGCAGCGCGGACGACGACACCGGCCAGCGTCTGATCCCGCCCATCGAGTCGATGGTGGGCGCCGCGGGCGGGCCGGTCAAGGGCCGCCGCGAAAATACATTGTCTCCGAGCGCCGGGACGACTAATCTCCCCTGTCTCGTGCGGCGTTTTCCCGATCCGGATCCCGGCGAGCCTCGCCGTCTCAGCCCCGGTCACTATCTGCTCTGGCTGGCCCGTACCCAGCTGGCCGTCGTCCTGCTCGGCGCGTTCTACGGCGTCCTCTGGCCGACCGCTCAGGCGCTGATGCCGTACGCCGTCGGCCGGGCCATCGACGACGGCCTGACCGGGCGCGGCCGCGGCGACCTGCTGCTCTGGGCCGGTGTGGTGCTGGCGCTCGGGGTGAGCCAGGCGCTCACCGGCATGCTGCAGGACCGGTGTGCGCTGACGAACGCGCTCGGCGCCCGGTACCGGACGTTGCAGCTGGTCACGCGGCAGGCCGCGCGGCTCGGCGCGACGCTGCCGCGCAAGACGTCGGCCGGCGAGGTGATGAGCGTGGGCGTCGCCGACGTCATGCACATCGGGCGGGCCCTGGACCTGAGCTCGCGGACCATCGGCGCGATCGCGTCGATCGCCGTGGTCGCCGCCATCATGCTCGCGACGTCGTGGCAGCTCGGGTTGGTCGTGCTGGCCGGCGTGCCGCTCATGGTGTGGGCGGTGGCGCTGCTGCTGCGCCCGCTGCACGACCGGCAGGCCCGGCTGCGCGACCAGCAGGCGGAGCTGACCGCGCAGGCCGTCGACATCGTGGGCGGGCTGCGGGTGCTGCGCGGCATCGGCGGCGAGGAGCTGTTCGGTCGTCGCTATCAGGCCGAGTCGCAGCGGGTCCGGCACTCCGGTGTGCACCTCGCCCGCGCCGAGGCCGCCCTCGAGGCGGCCCGCATGCTGCTGCCCGGGTTGCTGGTCGCCCTGATCGTGTTCCTCGGCGCGGGGCAGGTGCTGGAGGGCGACCTCACCGGCGGTCAGCTGGTGGCGTTCTACGGCTACGCGGTGTTCCTGGCGACGCCGGTGCGGCGGCTGAGCGTCGGCGCGAGCGCGATCATGAAGGCCCACGTCGCGGCCCGGCGGGTGGTGACGCTGCTGGCGCTGTCGCCGGAGATCGCGTCCGGCGGAACTGCCGGCCTCGACGGCGCCGAGCGCGGGCCCGATCTCACCGAGCCGTCGTCCGGGCTGGTCGCGGCCGGTGGCCGGTTCACGGCGGTCGCGTGCACGTCGCCCGGCGACGCCGCCACGCTGGCCGACCGGCTGGGCCGCTACGCCGAGTCCGGGGTCACTTACGGCGGGGTGCCGCTGCGCTCCGCGGACGTCGACGAGGTGCGGCGGCGGATCCTGGTGTCCGGCAACGAGGCCCGGCTGTTCGCCGGGCCGCTGCGCACCGAGCTGGCGGTGGACGGCGTTCACGGTGTCGACGACGCGCGGCTGCTCGCCGCACTGGACGTCGCGTCGGCCGCCGACGTTCTCGAGGCGCTGCCCGACGGCCTGGACACGGCCGTCACCTCGGGCGGCAAGGAGTTCTCCGGCGGCCAGCTACAGCGGCTGCGGCTGGCCCGGGCCGTACTCGCCGAGCCGGACGTGCTCGTGCTGGTCGAACCGACCAGCGCGGTCGACGCGCACACCGAGGCCCGGATCGGTTCCCGGCTGGCCGCCGCCCGAGCCGGCCGGACCACCGTCGTGTTCGCGACCAGCCCGATCCTGCTGGACCACGCCGACCATGTCGCGCTGGTCGACGACGGCGCCGTCGTCGCGACCGGCACTCACGCGTCCCTGCTGGACGATGCGCGGTACCGGGCGCTGGTCGCCCGTGAGGAGGGGACGGCATGAGCGGCTCGACGGGGTCGCCGCCCGGATCCGCGGGCTCGCCGGCCGGAGGATCGGCGGGGTCGCCGGCCGGCCTGCCGGTCGCGTCGGTGCGGGACGTGCGCCGGCACGCCCGGCGGCTGGCGCTGCGGCATCGGCGCGAGGTCGCCGCCGCCGTGACCCTGCACGCGCTCGGCGCGGCGTCCGGGCTCGCCGGTCCGTGGCTGCTGGGCCGGCTGGTCGAGGACGTCGGGGACGGCGTCGACCACGTCACCCGTGTCACGTTGCTGATCTGCCTGTTCGTCGTGCTGCAGGCCGCGCTGACCGCGCTGGCGATGTTCGTGTCGGCCCGGCTGGGCGAGAAGGTGCTCGCCCAGCTGCGCGAGGAGTTCGTCGACGGCGTGCTGGCGCTACCGCTCGGCACCGTCGAGGAGGCCGGCACCGGCGACCTCATCACCCGCACCACCCGCGACGTCGACCTGCTGGCCCGCGCGGTGCGGTACGCCGTCCCGGACACGCTGATCAGTGCGGTGACGATCGTGCTGACGTTCGGCGGGCTGGTGCTGCTCGGGCCGCTGCTGGCGCTGCCCGCGCTGGTCGGCGTGCCGGTGCTCTGGGCGGCGTCGCGGTGGTACCTGCGCCGGGCCCGCGACGCCTACCTGCGGGAGAACGCGTCGTACTCGCGGCTCGCCGAGGGCCTCGCAGAGACGGTCGACGGCGCACGGACGGTCGAGGCGTTGCGGCTGGGCGGCCGGCGGTTCGAGCGGGTGAACCGCGACATCGCGACGTCGTACGCGGCGGAACGGGCGACGCTGCGCCTGCGCACGCTGTACCTGCCGACGATCGACGTGGCGTTCGTGCTGCCGGTCTTCGCGACGCTGGTGATCGGCGGTCTGCTCTACCTCGACGGCATGGTCTCGCTGGCCGCGGTGACCGCGGCGACGCTGTACACGCAGCAGCTGCTGGTGCCGGTCGACACGTTGCTGTTCTGGCTGAACGAACTGCAGATCGGCGGGGCGGCGATGGCCCGGTTGCGGGGAGTACGGCGCGAGCCTGCGATCGTCGAGGGTGAGGGGGCAGCGCCTCGCACCGACACCGTGACAGAAGGATTCGAGGTCCGCGGGGTGAGCCATGCCTACCGGCCCGGCCACGACGTCCTCCACGACGTCTCGCTGACGATCGCGCCCGGCGAGCGTCTGGCCGTCGTCGGCCCGTCCGGCGCCGGCAAGTCCACCCTGGGCAAGCTGCTGGCCGGCATCCACGCCCCGCGCGCCGGCACCATCACGGTCGGCGGCGTCCCGGTCTCCGCCCTGCCGCTGGACCGGCTGCGCACCGAGGTCGCCCTGGTCACCCAGGAGCACCACGTCTTCCGCGGCACGCTGCGCGACAACGTCGTCCTCGGGCGCCCGTCGGCCTCGGACTCCGAGGTGGCCGCCGCGCTGCGCGCCGTCGACGCGTGGGGCTGGGCGTCGTCGGCCGGGCTGTCAGCCGCGGTGGGCGCCGGCGGGACGGAGCTCTCGCCGGCGCAGGCGCAGCAGCTCGCACTGGCCCGGCTGGTGCTGGCCGATCCGCACACCCTGATCCTGGACGAGGCGACGTCGCTGCTCGACCCGAGTGCGGCCCGGCACCTGGAGCGGTCGCTGGCCGCCGTGCTGGCCGGCCGGACCGTCGTCGCGATCGCCCACCGCCTGCACACCGCGCACGACGCCGACCGGATCGCCGTCATGGAGGCCGGCCGCATCGTCGAGCTGGGCACGCACGACGAGCTGGTCGCCGCGGGCGGCTCCTACGCGGCGCTCTGGTGGTCGTGGCACGGCCGGGGCTGAGGCGTCAGATCCGGAACTGGGCCTCTTCGGCGGTGCGCTTGAGCTTCTCGACGTAGTCGGACCACCACTGGGCGTCGCGGTCGGGAAGGTTGGAGACGCCCTGGCGCAGGCCGATCTCGCCGTCGATGGTCTCGCGCAGGATGTCGGCGTGACCCGCGTGCCGGGCGGTCTCGGCGATCATGTGCACGAGGATCCAGTGCAGCGTGACCGGGTTGCGGTCGGCCGGCCACCACGGGACCGTGCCGGTGTCGTCAAGGCCGAGCGCGTCGATGGTGGCGTCGGCGTGCGCGATGGCGCGGTGGTAGAAGCCGACCACCCACTCGCGGGACTGGTCCGTCGTCGCCCAGAGATCGGCGTTGGCCTCGGCATCGTCGTCGAGCCAGGGCATCGGCTCGGGCGCGGGCCGGTCGAAGACCTTGCCGAAGTAGTCGTACTCCATGCTGGCGACGTGCTTGACCAGCCCGAGCAGGTTGGTACCCGTCGGCGTCATGGGCCACCGGGCGTCGCGCTCGCCCAGCCCGTCGAGCTTCCACAGCAGAGCGTCGCGGTGGCTCTGCAGGTAGCGCTTGAGGGTGTCCTTCATCGGGTCCGGCATGGTCGCGACGCTACCCCGCGCTGCCGACAGCGCGGTTGCTAGGCCGCCGGCGGCACGGCCGCGATGGCCTCGATCTCGACGAGCGCTCCCGGCACTGCCAGACCGGCGACGAACGCTCCCGTGATGGCCGGCGGGTTCGGGCGCTGCCCCCAGACCTCGCCGAACGCGGCGAAACCCTCCTGCAGCGACGCGCCCTCCTTGATGAGGATCGTCCACTTCACGACGTTCTCCGGTGTGGCGCCGGCGGCGTCGAGCACCGTCAGCAGGTTGGTGAGGGCCTGCCGCGTCTGGCTCGCGATGTCCGGCCCCACGATCTGCCCGCTCGCGTCCACGCCGTTCTGGCCGCCGACGAAGACCAGGTCGGCGCCCGCGGAGACCCGGACGGCCCAGGTGAACGCGGGGTTGGCGTGCATGGACTCCGGGTTGATGTGCGTGAGTGTCATACGCCACACCGTAACCGGTTATAATGGTGTCGTGCAACGCCGCGAGGATCTCCCTCTCTCCGTCCGCGTGCGGTTCCTGACCGGGCGGGTCTCGCTCGACTTCACCCACACCGGCGGCGAGGGCGACTACGCGCGGTGGGAGATCGTCCACACGCCGGCTGACCTCGCCCGCTGGCTCGGCGTCATCCTGTCCGTCGACGGCCTGGCCGCCGGGCCCGCCGACCTGGAGTCGATGCGGCCGCTGCGGGCCGCGATCACCGATGCCGCCCGCTCGCTCGCCGTGGGCGGCGAGGTGCGTGCGGCCGACGTCGCGACGATCAACGCCGCGGCCTCGGCGCCTCCGCTGGTGCCCCGGCTGGGCACGGTCGGCTCCGGCGTGAGCTATCCGGCGCCGACGACCCCCGCCGCGCTGTCGACCATCGCGCGCGACGCGATCGACCTGCTCGGCGGACCACTGGCCGAGCGGATCCGCGTCTGCGCCTCCGAGACCTGCGGCCTGCTGCTGGTCGACACCTCGCGGCCGGGGAAGCGGCGGTGGTGTTCCATGCAGCGCTGCGGCAACCTCGCGAAGGTCCGCGGCCACCGTCAGCGTGCAGCCACGTCCTGACGATTGGGTATGCTGGTGGTGCCGGTGGAGGTGCTTCCACCACCTTTGATGCCGGTGGACCGCGACGCAGTCCCGCACCGGTGCTGCGTCGCGGTCTCATTGGTTGAAGCGCGGTCAATACCCGGATCGAACGACCGGGGGCCGTACGCTCGGATCGTGCCGTCTCGCCGTCGAGCCGCTGTCTACGCCCGCCGCCGTCAGCGCCGGATGGCGAAATCCGACCACGACCTCACCGACGCCCAGTGGGTGTCGCTGACCGCCGCCTGGGGCGGCTGCGCCTACTGCGGCGCCGACGACGGCCAGTTGCAGAAGGACTGCATGCTGCCCATCTCCCGCGGCGGCCGCTACACGCTGGCCAACGTGGTGCCGGCCTGCCGCTCGTGCAACGCCAGCAAGTGCAACGCCGAGGTCACCACCTGGATGCGCCGCAAGAAGCTGGACGAACAGGCGTTCCTCGTCCGGCAGGTCGAGATCAGCCGCGCTGTCACGGCCGACGCAGCGTCGATCTGAGCCGTGCGGAATCGTCGATGACGCGGAGGAGTTCGAGGGCCCGGCCCAGCTCCGGCGACTCACGTCGCTCGGCGATCTGACGCACGAGAGGCGCGATCGACGACACCAGCCCCTGGACCTCGGTCAGGTCGTGGACCTGCCCGTCGGCCGTCCGGCACGCGGTGTCGTCGATGGTGAACAACCACGAGTCCGTCAGCACGTCCAGCGCGGTCGCGAGGGACCAGCCCCGCATCTGCGGGACAGACGCCGCCAGGCCGCGAACCCCGGGGACGATCGCCGGATACGGCGATCCGCTGTGGTTGTGCGCCAGCGCACCGAGGAGCTGGTGATACGCGCGCACTGCGCTGGTCTCGTCCGTGACCGCCACCAGCGCCTCGAAGGCGGGAACGACACCGCCGGGATCGTAGGCCCACGGGCGATCGACCGCGGGGACGGCCCAGGCGGGCCACCGCACCCCCGGATGCCGGCGAGGGCCCGCTCGACCTCCGGTGTCGTCACACGTTGAAGCGGAACTCGACCACGTCGCCGTCGGCCATGACGTAGTCCTTGCCCTCCATGCGGACCAGGCCCTTCGCGCGCGCCTCGGCCATCGAGCCGGTCGCGACCAGGTCGTCGTACGAGACGACCTCGGCCTTGATGAAGCCCTTCTGGAAGTCGGTGTGGATGACGCCGGCCGCTTCGGGGGCCGTGGCGCCCTTGCGGATGGTCCAGGCGCGCGCTTCCTTCGGGCCCGCCGTGAGGTAGGTCTGCAGCCCCAGCGTGTCGAAGCCGACCCGGGCGAGCATGTCGAGGCCGGACTCCTCCTGGCCCATCGACTGCAGCAGCTCCAGCGCCTCGGCCTCGTCCAGCTCGGAGAGCTCGGCCTCGATCTGGGCGTCGAGGAAGATCGCCTCGGCGGGCGCGACCAGCCCGCGCAGCTCGGCCTTGAGGCCGTCGTCGGAGAGCTCCTCGTCGTCCATGTTGAAGACGTAGAGGAACGGCTTGGCGGTGAGGAGGTGCAGCTCGCGCAGCGGCTCGAGGTCGAGGCCGGCGGCGAAGACGGTCTGCCCGCCGTCGAGGACCTCCTTGGCCCGCTCGACGGCGGTGACGGCCTCCTGCTTGTCCTTGGCCATCCGCGCCTCCTTGACCAGGCGCGGCAACGCGTTCTCGATGGTCTGCAGGTCGGCGAGGATCAATTCGGTCTCGATGACCTCAATGTCAGATCTTGGCGCGATGCGCCCGTCGACGTGGACGACGTCGGGGTCGTTGAAGACGCGGATGACCTGGCAGATCGCGTCGGCCTCGCGGATGTTGGCCAGGAACTTGTTGCCCAGGCCCTGGCCCTCGGAGGCGCCCTTCACGATGCCGGCGATGTCGACGAAGCTGACGGTGGCGGGCAGCTGGCGGGCGGAGTCGAAGATCTCGGCCAGCTTCGCGAGCCGGGGGTCGGGCACGCCGACGACGCCGACGTTGGGCTCGATGGTGGCGAACGGGTAGTTCGCGGCCAGCACGTCGTTCTTCGTCAGGGCGTTGAACAGCGTGGACTTGCCGACGTTGGGCAGGCCGACGATGCCGATGGTGAGACTCACAGGTGCCAAGGGTACGTGGCCCGGCGGCCGGCGACTAAGCGGATCTTGATTCGCCACGAAAGGCCTGTTCCGGACCGGTTCCCGCCGCGCCTCCCCGACTTTGTCGGAGGTCCCCGGCAAAGTAGCCCCCATGAACGTCTCCACGGTCCTCGCCGCTCTCGTCGCCCTGCTCCTGGGCGGCGTCGTGGGCGCGCTGCTCGTCCGCGTCCGCACGGCCGGCCTCGCCGCCACGGTGGCCGCCGAGCGCGACGCCGCGCGGGCCGAGCTCGACACCGTCCGGCGCGAGAAGCAGGACCTGCAGGCCGAGCGCGAGGTCGACCGCGAGCGCATGCTCGACGCCCAGGCCGAGCAGACCCGGCTGGAGACCGAGCTGGCTCACGCGCGCAGCAGCGGCGAGGAGAAGCTGGCCATGCTCCGCGCCGAGCAGGAGCGGCTCACGCAGGAGTTCCAGCGGCTGTCCACCGACGCGCTGCGGCAGAACCGCGCCGAGTTCCTCGAGCTGGCCACCGAACAGTTCAAGGGCTCGGAAGAACGCGTCAAGACCGAGCTCGAGCACCGCCGGCTGGCCGTCGAGGCCATGGTGAAGCCGCTGAACGACCAGCTGCAGAAGGTCACCGACCACGCGAACCAGCTGGAGAAGACCCGCGCCACCGCCTACGGCGAGCTGCGCAACCAGCTCGAGACCATGGGCAAGAGCTCCGAGCAGCTGCGGCTCGAGACCCAGCAGCTGGTGACGGCGTTGCGCGCGCCCCAGGTGCGCGGCCGGTGGGGCGAGCTGCAACTGCGCCGGGTGGTCGAGGCCGCCGGCATGGTCGAGCACGTCGACTTCGCCGAGCAGGCCACGGCCGAGACGTCCGACGGCAAGCTCCGCCCCGACCTCGTGGTGAGCCTCGCCGGCGGCAAGAAGGTCGTCGTCGACGCCAAGGTGTCGTTCAACGGCTACCTCGAGGCGCAGGAGGCCCGCGACGAAGCGACGCGCGACAAGCGGCTGGCGGCGCACGCCCGGCACCTCAAGACGCACATCGATTCGCTGGCCGGCAAGCAGTACTGGGAGCAGTTCGCGCCCACGCCCGAGTTCGTCGTCATGTTCGTGCCGTCCGACGTGTTCCTCAACGCCGCCATGGAGCAGGACCCCACACTGTTCGAGCACGCCTTCGAGCGCAACGTCGTCATCGCGACGCCGTCGACGCTGGTCGCGCTGCTGCGCACGGTCGGCTACACGTGGCGGCAGGAGGCGCTGGCGCAGAACGCGCAAGAGGTGCTGAACCTCGGCCGCGAGCTGCACTCCCGGCTCGCGACCATGGGCGGTCACCTCGCCCGGCTCGGCCGCCAGCTCGACGGCGCGGTCAAGGCCTACAACGACGGCGTCAGCTCGCTCGAAAGCCGGGTCCTGGTCAGCGCCCGCAAGATGGCCGACCTCAAGGTGGTCGACGAAGAGATCGAGGCGCCGCCGCAGGTCGAGCGGGCCGCCCGCCAGCTCCAGGCGCCCGAGATGGTCGACGACGCCCTCATCGCGCTCGAGGACATCCAGGTCGATCCGCGGTTCGGCCTCGGCCCGGGCAAGGGGCCGGGCTCGGGCTCGCGACGGCGGCGCAGCGGCACCGACGGCTGACGACGACAGCTCAGGAACGACGATCCGGGCGGACGCCGCACGGGCACCTGCTCGGGCCGCCGGCGGCCGTGCGTCTGGCGATGGCGGGCGGTTCGGTGGCGCCAGAGCACCATCGAACCGCCCGCCGTCCCGCTGTCGCTCAGCCGGTGCCGAGATAGGCGCCCAGCGTGTTCGCGAACTGGTAGCCGTTCGTCGCGTCCCAGTTGACCGACCACGTCATCGCCCCGCCGATCGGGCCCCACGGATCCGACGGAACGAAGCTGCCGCACCGCGTCGCGGTCGCCAGGCAGTCCAGGGCGGCCGTGACGTTCGACGGCGACTGGTAGCCGCCGCCCGCGGCCTGCGACGTCGCCGGTAGGCCGAGCCCGACCTGATGCGGCGCCAGACCGGCCTCGAGCTGGATGCACGCGAGCCCGGTCAGGAAGTCGACCGTGCCCTGGGCGTAGACCTGCTGGTTGCAGCCGAGCATGGTGCCGGAGTTGTAGTACTGCATGTTGACGATGGTCAGGATGTCGCGGATCGCCAGCGCCAGCTTGTAGTACTCGAACGTCGGCGCCTGGAAGTCGATCGTCTGCGGCGCCATGGTGACGATCAGGTCCGAGCCGGCCAGCGTCCGCAGCTGCCGCAGCGCCTGCTCCATGTACGTCGCGTTGATCCCGTGCTCCAGGTCGATGTCGACGCCGTCGAAGCCGTACTCCTGCATCAGCGCGTAGGTGGTCTGCGCGAAGTTGGCCGCCTCGGTCGCGTTGGTGACACTGACGTGACCGTTCTGACCGCCGACCGAGATGACGACGGTGCCGCCGGCGGCCTGCCGGGCGGCGACGTCGGCCTTGAACTGGTCGACGGTGTAGCCGCCGAGCCCGCCGGTGTCGAGGTTGAACGTGATCCCGCCCGGCGTCCCCGCCACGTTGTCGGCGAACGCGATGGCCAGCAGGTTGTACGCCGCCGGCACCTGCGAGACGCGCAGCACGGTGGAGCCGTTGTCGAAGTTGTGCCAGTAGCCGGTCAGCCAGCGCCGGCCGGGATCACCGGGGCCGCCGGGATCGCCGCCGTCCTCGGCGCCGGTATCCCCACCGGTCTCGGAGCCGGTCTCGGAGCCGGCATCGCTGCCCGTCTCCGCGCCGGTGTCGGAGCCGGTGTCGGTCCCGACGTCGGTGCCGTTAGCTGTGCCGCCTCCGGAGCAGGGGCCGTCGTCGCGCCAAGGGCCCCACTCGCTCGGGGCCGGGGTGTCGCCCTGGGTCCAGTGCCGCGCCGTCCAGTGGTGCCCGTCGTACGAGACCTGGTCGCCCCCGACGTAGACCGCGGTCCGGTCCCAGGCCGGCGCCGCACAGGCCTGCGGCCCGCCGTCGTCACCGCCCGACGCGTCACCGCCAGAGACGTCACCACCTGAGACGTCGCCACCCGACACATCACCGCCGCCCGGGTCGCCAGGCCCGCCGGTCGCCAGGCGCGAACCCATGAGTCCGACCAGCTCGTTCTGGTAGTCCCCGGCGAGGTCCCACCACATCGCGCCGCCGAAGCCGCCGGCCGTGATGTAGTCGGCCTTCTTGTCCACCAGCCACGGGTCGTCGAACGACCAGAACTCGGTGCCGTCGTACGACCACGAGGCCAGTACGTCCTCGTCGTGGAAGATCTGGCCGCCGCGCAGGTTGCGGTAGCGGTCGGTCCCCGGTTCCTCGGGAAACTCGCCCGGCGCGGCACCGGTGGCCGGCTGCCATGCGCCGTTCGTCCCGCCGTCGGTGACCCCGGTCCAGCCACGGCCGTACAGCGGGATGCCGACGGTGAGCTGCGACGGTGGCACGCCGCGATCGACGTAGTAGCTCATCGCCGCGTCGACGCTGAAGCGCTGCCCGTCCTCGAGCGGGTTCGCCGGGTCGTCGTTGGTGTTGGCCTGATGGCCGGCGAGGTCCGGTCGCCAGGTGCCGTGCAGGTCGTAGCCCTGCACGTTGCCGAAGTCGAGGGAATCGAAGATCTGTGAGACGTCCCACCCGGCGTCGACCAGGACGGGGTTCGCCGGCAGGAAGGCGCTGAGCTCGTACGCCTCGCCGGTCTCGGCCCCCAGAGCGTCGAGCTGGCGGCGGAACTCGGCGAGCAGCGCGGTGAAGTTCTCCTTGTCGTTCTCCGACCAGTGGTTGCCGGGGTGCTGGAGCTCCTCGGGCACGCCGGGCCACTCCCAGTCGATGTCGAACCCGTCGAAGACGCCCGCACCGGAGCCCGGCCCGCCCCGTCCGTCGATCACCGGCAGATTGCCGCGCAGGAACATGTCGACGCACGACGACACGAAGCGCTCGCGGCTCTCGGGCGTGGCGGCCGCCCGCGAGAAGTGCCGCGACCACGTCCAGCCGCCGATCGAGACCAGCGCCTTGAGCTGCGGGTGCTTGGCCTTCAGCTCCTTGATCTGGTTGAAGTTGCCGGCCAGCGGCTGGTCCCAGGTATCCCCGGCGCCGTCGACCGAGTCACCGGCGGCGAACCCGCGGCCGTAGTCGGCCCACGCGTCGCCGGCGTAGTCGCCCTCGGCCGGCGAGTCCTTGGGCCCGTTCGGCCGGTTGGCCTCGAAACAGGTCAGCGTGTCCGGGTGGATGTTGGCGAACGCGTAGTTCAGATGGGTGAGGTCGGCCGCGGCGCCACTGAGGTCGAGATCCTGGACCAGGAAGTCGCGGCCGTAGATTCCCCACTGGGTGAAGTAGCCGACGTTGCGGTAACCGTTCTCGGCCGCTGCGGCGGCCCGCATCTGCGGCGCCGGCTCCGACGTCGCGGCCGGATCGCCGTCCGGCCGTGGTGTCTGGCCCGCGAACGCCGCAGCGACGCTCGTGACCAGCAGACCCGCGGCAGCGCCGTACGCCACCGCGGTACGCCATCGAGTCTTCATGCCTGGCTCCCTTGCGAGATGTTCGTCCGTGACGGGTCTCGGATCGCGGATCCGAACGCGGTGACGCATCACCTCCACGAGGGCGTGTGCAGGCCGAGCACGCAGCATTGACTAGGGATATGACTCGCCGACGCGGCTGGTGAATCCGCTGATACCCCACCAACGGAGCATTGCGCCGGAATGGCCTCGAATCGAATTGGAAAGAAAGTTAGCAGAAGCGTTCAGGTCTGCCAAGGGGGTCGTGACCGGTTGTCAGGACCACGTCACGACAGCTGTCACCCCACCGCGTCGGCCTGGCCGCTCAGCGCGGCGACCAGCTCGACGTCGTCGCCCGGTACGGCTCGCACGCGGCGCTGGTCGCGCGGCACGTCAACAACGAGTTCGCGGCATCGATGCCAGGCACCGCCCACGCCGCGTACGGCAGGCGATCCAGGGCGCACCGCGGTCCGCCAAGGCAGCCCGCCTCAGTGGGCGGGCGGGCGCATACGACCCTCGTCCACCGCACCGTCGCCCGCCGTACGACGAACGTCGCACGGCTGCTGCCGACCATGGTCAGATGTACGCTGGCCTGCGCGTTCGTAGCGTTGACCGGCATGATCGCCACCGAAACGACACCCCGGCCGGGCCGGCCCGCCGTCGTCCTCACGGCCTCGCTCGGCGGTATCGGAGCCGCCACCGCCCCGAGCCGGGAGCCCGTCTACCGTGACCTCGCCGGGACCGCCGCGGACGCGCCGGCATGGGCGCGCGATCTGGTCGAGCTGGTCGCCGGGAGGGGGCTGCTGGTCCTCGTCGCGGCGGCGTTGGCGGCCACGGTGATCGTCGCGGCGAGGGGCGAGTGGGGACGGTTCCTGCTGGCGGTCGCGGCCGGCGTGGGGGCGGTCCTCGCCTACGGCGCGAGCGAACTGCTCAAGACGGCCGTCACCGAGGAACGGCCGTGCCGCACTGTCGCGATCGAGACCGTGCTCGGCTGCCCGTCACCGGGCGACTGGTCGTGGCCGAGCAACCACGCCACCATCGCCGCCGCGCTGGCGACCGCCTGCGTCGTCGTCATGCCGAAGCTGTGGCCGCTGGTGGTGCCGGTCGCGGCGGCGATCGCGCTCGCGCGAGTCGCCGGCGGTGTGCATTACCTGCACGACGTGCTCGCGGGCGCGGCCCTCGGGGTCGGGGTGACGACGCTGGCCGCGGCCGTCGCGACGCACGTCCGCGCCA
>NZ_QVAI01000028.1 GCF_003427025.1 Jiangella endophytica | reverse complement strand
AATGCCGTCGGAGTCGTAGTCCTGCCAGATGGTGCCGGTGATCGGGTCACCAACCGCCGCCAGCGCCGGCAGCGTCGACGCGCCGGCGCCTCCCAGCGCGGCGCCGACCACCACGGTGGCGGTCAGGACGCCCGCGGCGGCGCGCCCCCTCCGCCATGACGCCCGGCTCGGTTGCTCGCCTGCCGGCCGGCCCCGTGTCTGCAACGATTTCACGTCTCGTCCTCCACTGCCGTCCACGTTTCTCTGACGACTAGGAGTGGCACCGCGGCGAAACGAGCACGCATCGGCCCTTCCATGTGATGCAGATCACGTTTGGTGCTGACGCCGCCGGGCGGCAGCGGGGGGCACCGGCAGTGCCTCCCTCGTCCAGCCGGGCCGACCTAGTCTGACCCGCATGAACACCTGGACCGACGACGAACTGAGCAGGATCGGCGGCGCCGAGGAACTGCGCATCGCCTCCTACCGGGCCGACGGCACGCTCCGGCCGTACGTGACGATCTGGACGGTCCGCTCCGGTGACGAGCTCTACGTCCGGTCCGCCTACGGCCGCGGCAACGGCTGGTTCCGGCGTGCGCTGGCCAGCGGCACCGGCCGCATCAGCGCCGGCGGCCTCGAGCGGGACGTGGCCTTCGAGGAGCCCGCCGACGACGTCCACGCGGCCCTCGATGCCGCGTACCACGCGAAGTACGACCGCCACGGCCCGGCCATCGTCGCGACCGTGACCGGCGGGCACGCCGTCGGCGAGACCATCCGGCTGCTCCCCCGGACCTGACCGCCCCGGCGCGCCGGACCCGGCGTCAGGCCGTCGCCTCGGCGGGCGCGACGGCGTGCCGCGTCCGGCTCCGCCCACCCGGCACGATGACCACGAGCACGACCACCAGCGCGGCCGCGAGCAGGACGCTGCTGCCCGTCAGCGCCACGCTCACGTGCGCCGCCACGGCCGCCGGGCCGTCGGCGCCCGCACCGGCCGGCGCGGCGACGGCCACCAGCACCGCCAGGCCGAGCGCCATCCCGAGCTGGTGAGCGGTGTTGACCAGACCCGACGCCGCACCCGCGTCGGCCGGGGCGACGCCGGCCAGACCGGCGTCGGTCAGCGGCGCGAACGCGAGACCTTGACCGGCGCCCACGAGCATCATCGGCAGCGCCACGGAGGTCGGGTAGGCGGCGCCGACGCCGGCCAGGCTCAGCCAGGCCATCCCGGTGAGGGTGAGCGCCGTGCCGCCGGCCAGCAGCACGGCATTCGGAATCCGCGCCCGCAGCGCCGGCACCGCCATCGCGACGACGAAGTTCACCAGCGACATCGGCAGGAACCCGAGTCCGGCTTGGAGCGGGGTGAAGCCGAGCGCGTCCTGCAGGTACTGGGTGGTGAAGAAGAAGAACCCGATCATCGCGCCCAGGTACAGCATGCGGGCGGCGTAGGCGCCGCTGCGCTCCCAGCTGCAGAACAGCCGCAACGGCATGATCGGCTGCTCGGCCCGTGCCTGCGTGAACACCAGCGCCACCAACAGTGCCAGCCCGGCGACGACCGGGACCACCACGCCGGCCGCATCCCAGCCGGTCTCGCCGGCCTCGATGATCCCGAGGACCAGCGCGCCCATGCCGAGCGTGGCGCACAGCGCGCCGACGACGTCGAACCGGCCACTGCGTCGTGGCGTCTCCGGCAGCACCGCCCGCGCGGCGGCGATCATCGCGACCGCGATCGGCACGTTGACCAGGAAGGCCGCCCGCCAGGAGAGCCACTCGGTGAGGGCGCCGCCGACCAGCAGCCCGAGGCTGGCACCCAGTCCGGCGGTCGCGGCGTACCAGGCCACGGCCCGGCTGCGCGCCTCGCCGTCGAAGTACGCCGTGATGAGGGCCAGCGACGTCGGCGCGACGATCGCGGCGCCGAGACCCTGTACCGCCCGGGCCCCGATCATCCAGGCGCCCGTCGGAGCCAGGCCGATCGCCAGCGACGCCGCGCCGAAGACCGCCAGCCCGGCCACGAACAGCCGGCGCCGCCCGACGATGTCCCCGGCCCGCGCGCCGAGCAGGAGCAGCCCGCCGAACACCAGGGTGTAGGCGTCCTGGACCCAGGACAGCGCGGCCGGCGACAACTCCAGGCCGGCCCGGATGCTCGGCAACCCGGTGAAGATCACCGAGTTGTCGAGCAGGATCATGAAGTAGCTGATCAGGATGATCGCGAGGATCGCCGCGCGGCCACCGGTCCGGGACGTCACGGCCGGACGGCGACCTTGAGGGCGGTGCGCTCGTCCATCGCGGCGTAGGCCGTCGCGACGTCGTCCAGGTCGACGGTGCGGTCGAAGACGCGGCCGGGGTCGACGGTGCCGTCGAGCACCGCGGGCAGCAGCCGGTCGGCGTACGCACGCACCGGGGCGGGACCGCCGGTCAGCGTGATGTTGGGGCCGAACAGGCTGCCGAACCCGACCGGCGCCTCCTCGTACTGCGGGACGCCGACGCGGCTGATCACGCCGCCTGGGCGGACGACGCCGACGGCCTGGTCGTAGGCGGGGACGTGGCCGACCGCCTCGAGGACGATCGGGCTGCCGCCGCCGGTGAGCTCGCGCACGGAGGCGATGCCCTCGGCACCGCGCTCGGCGACGACGTCGGTGGCGCCGAACGCGCGGCCGAGGTCGGTCCGCTCCCGGTGCCGGCCCATCAGCACGATCCGCTCGGCACCCAACTGGGCGGCGGACAGCACGGCCAGCAGGCCGACCGCGCCGTCGCCGATGACGGTGACGGTGCTGCCCTCGGTGACGCCGCCGCGGACGGCCGCGTGCCAGCCGGTGCCGTACACGTCGGAGAGGGTGAGCAGGCTCGCCAGCCGGGCCTCGTCGGTGCCCGCGTCGACGCCGGGGACGGGCACCAGCGTGCCGTCGGCGAACGGGACGCGGACCGCCTCGGCCTGGCCGCCGCCGACGCCCAGGCGCGCGTCGTTCCAGAACCCGCCGACGACGCAGGACGTCTGCAGACCGGCGCGGCAGAACTCGCACCGGCCGCAGGAGATCGCGAACGGGGCGATGACGAAGTCGCCGGCGCGCAGCGTGCGGACGTCGTCGCCGACCGCCTCGACGACGCCGACGAACTCGTGGCCCATCGAGGTGCCGGCGCCGGACGCCGACATCGAGCGGTAGGGGTGCAGGTCGCTGCCGCACACGCAGGCCAGCACCACGCGCACCAGCGCGTCGGCCGGCTGCTGGAGGACCGGGTCGGGGGTGTCGACGACGCGGACGTCGCCCGCGCCGTAGAGGTAGGTGGATCGCATGTCACCCAGTGCACCCCACCCTCGCGAGCCCGGGGAGAGCCTGTCGTGCCCGGTACTGCCAGTGCCCCTCACCGGCCGGCGCGGCGGCCTACGGTGGAGCCATGAGCACCGTCGACCTGCGCGCCGAGATCCGCGAGTTCCTCAGCTCCCGCCGCGCCCGGCTCACCCCGCAGGAGGCCGGCCTGCCCGCGTTCGGCGGCCACCGCCGGGTGAAAGGGCTGCGGCGCGAGGAGGTCGCGATGCTGGCCGGTGTGTCTGTCGACTACTACGTCCGCATGGAGCGCGGCAGTCTCGCCGGCGCGTCCGAGAGCGTGCTCGACGCCCTGGCCGGCGCGCTCCGGCTCGACGAGGCCGAGCGGACGCACCTGTTCGCGCTGGCCCGCGAGAGCGGCGCCCGCGGCACCAGGCGCAAGCGGGCCGAGCCCGCCACCGTCGCGCCGCCGATCCAGCGGGTCCTCGACGCCATGACCGAGGCGCCGGCCTGGGTGCGCAACGGCCGCCACGACATCGTCGCGATGAACCAGCTGGCCAGGGCCCTCTACTCCCCCGTCCTCGCCGACCCGCGGCGGCCGGCCAACACGACTCGCTTCATCTATCTCGACCCGGCGGCCGAGCAGTTCTTCGTCGACTACGACCGCATCGCCGCCGACGCCGCCGCCATGCTCAGACTCGAGGCCGGCCGCAATCCGCACGACCAGGCCCTCATCGAGCTGGTCGGCGAGCTGTCGACCCAATCGGAGCGGTTCCGCCAGCGCTGGGCCAGCCACGACGTCAAGTTCCACCGCAGCGGCCGCAAGCGCCTGCGCCATCCCGTGGTCGGCCAGCTCGACCTCGACTTCGAGTCGATGGAGCTCTCGTCGGCGCCGGGCCTGCACCTCAACATCTACACCGCGCCGGCCGGCTCATCCACCGCCGACGGGCTGCGGCTGCTCGCCTCCTGGGCCGCCTCCTCCGACCGGGACCACGCGCTCGACGCCTGACGCAGAGCCCGGACAGCGTGCCACGATGGAGCCATGACGTGGGACGACGAGGCGCGCGCCCGGATCGACACCGCACACCGCCCCTGCGCCGTCGAGGTCGTCCTGCGGACCGATTCCGTCAGCGGCATCGGCGACGCGGCCCGGCCGGGCACACGTTCTCCTGGTTCAACGAGTGCGGCGTCTACTGGGCCGCACTCCACGCCCGTGACGAGCGGCTCAGCGTTGCCGCCCAGCGGACGGCCGAGGCCGGGACCCCGACGTGGCGTCAAATGGGCGGACGGGCACACGACGACCACCATCACGGGCGTCTGACGACAGACGGCCCCAAGCCATACCGTGGTCGGAATCGCCGCTCCCATGGAGGTATGCCCGTGAAGACGTCCTACGACCACATCGTCATCGGCGCGGGAGCGCTCGGCTCGGCCGCCGCGTACCGGCTGGCCAAGGACGGGCACACCGACGTGCTGGTGCTCGAGCAGTACGAGCTCGGCCACACCCGCGGCGCGTCGGAGGACCATTCGCGCATCATCCGGCACACCTACCACTCGACCGTCTACACCGCGCTCACCCCGGCCGCGTACGCCGCCTGGGACGAGGTCGAGGACGAGACCGGCCTGCAGGTGGTGTTCCGCGTCGGCGGGCTCGACCTCGCCGTCACCGGCACGCCCGGCGAGCGCGAGCTCGACGGCTACCGGGCCTCGCTGGCGCCGCTCGCCGCACAGGGCGTCACCTGGGAGAACCTGGGCGCCGACGAGATCCGGTCGCGGTGGCCGCAGTGGCGCATCGGCGACGACGTCGTCGGGCTGTTCCAGTCCGACGGCGGCATCCTGGACGTGCGCCGGGCGACCGCCGCGCACATCGCGCTGGCCCGCGCCCGCGGCGTCGAGTTCGCGCCGGGCACCACGGTGCTCGGGCTGTCGTCGACGGACCGCCAGGTCACCGTCTCGACCAGCCGCGGCGAGTTCACCGCCGGCTCGGTGGTGCTGTGCGCCGCGTCGTGGACGCCCACGCTGCTGCCCGGCCTCGGCGTCGACTGGCCGATCACGCTCAGCCAGGAACAGGTCAGCTACTTCGCGACGCCGCACCTGCGCGACTTCGCGCCGGACCGGTTCCCGATGTGGATCTGGCACGGCGACTCGTTCTTCTACGGCTTCCCCGTCTACGGCGAGGTCGCGGTGAAGGCCGCACGGGACATGAGCGGCCGGTTCGTCACCCAGGAGACCCGCAGCGACGTCCCCGACCCGGCCGAGACGGAGCTGGTCGCGGCGTTCCTGCGCGACCGGCTGCCCGCCGCCGCCGGACCGGAACTGGTCAGCAAGACCTGTGTCTACGACATGGCACCGGACCGCGAGTTCATCCTCGACCACGTTCCCGGCCACCCCCGCATCGTCGCCTTCGTCGGCGGCGGGCACGCGGCCAAGTTCGCCAGCCTGCTCGGCGAGATCCTCGCCGAGCTCGCCACGACCGGCACCACCACGCACCCGATCCACGCGTTCCGGGCCGACCGGCCGGCGCTCACCGACCCCGGCTTCGTCCCGTCGTTCCGCCTGGCCGCAGCGGTGCGGTGAGCCGCAGGACGTCGACCGGGACGTCGTCGTGGGAGTCGTCGCCGGACACCGGTGCGGCCGCCCATCGCAGCACGAGCCGAGCATCCTGCCGTGGTTGGCCTCGTCGATCGCCTCGAAACGGTGCTGACGCGGGTCGGGTGGGTTCTGGTGGTCGGCGCACACCGGGTCCATTCCGGCCCGTACGGCTGTCCTCACCAGGGACATGGCCGGAACGCGGCGACCATGTCCAGCGCTTCGACCCGATCCGTGGCGTCAGGCACGGGGGTCGGTTCGGGCTCCTGGTCGGCTGGTGCGCTGGTTCGCCGTTGCGCCACAGTTCGCCGTCGCGCCGTTCGCCGTCCCCCTGCTGCCCCATTCTCTTAGCCGCGCAACCGCGCCTCAAGCGGACTGACGGGCGCTTCGCGCCGGCGATGCCCGCTTGACCCGCGGCCGCGCGGTCTCAGAACGGGCAGCTATCAGGGGGACGGGGCGAGTCTGGACACACCTCGGGCTCCGCAGGCGTGGTCCAGGGATCCAGCGGTCCGGTGCCCAGGGATCCAGTGGCCGCCATGGTCCAGGATCCAGCGGGTGCAGGGTCAGCCGTCGGCCTGGCTACTGCGAGCCCCTGGCCCGGCCGCACCCACCGCCGGACTGACCGCCGCCCCTGGCCCGGCCGCACCCACCGTCGATCTGACCGCCGCCAGCCGTCGGCTCGGTCGCGCCCGCCGTCGGCCCGACCGCTGCCGGCCGTTGACCCGCTCCGTTCACGTCGGCGTGCTCCGTGGCGAGAACGGCGATCACGAGACAGCACTCGGGCACCCTGACGACACGAAACGCCCGTGAGCACCGGTTCACGCACCACTTCACCAGGCGTTCTCCCACTCCACCAGGCATGCACGCCTCGCAGAGCGGGAGAACGCCTAGTGAAGTAGGCGATCGTTGATGATCATCGCTGTCCACAAGCCACCACCGGCACCACCGGCACCAGCAGCCCCAACGGCACCGGTGGCGTCGAGGCGACGCCCGCCGATGAGCCGGTCGATGTCCGCGAATGACCGTGGCGTCGGCTGCGGAGCACGAGGTGCGCCCGCACCTCCCCCGTCCCCCTGATAGCAGCCAGTTCTGAGACCGTGCGGCCGTGGGTCAAGTGGTCCTTCGCCGGCGCGAAGCGCCCGTCAGTCCGCTTGAGGCGCGGTTGCGCGGCTCAGACCATGGGCAGCAGGGGGACGACCAACCGTCGCCCCCGGCCAACGGCGCAGTCCCGAGCCAACCCCACGACCCCACGACCCCACGACCCCACGACCCCACGACCCCACGACCTCACGACCTCACGGCCAACCGTCACGGCGCCGGCCCGGTCGACTCGCGCAGCAGCAGGCGGTTGAGCCCGGCCTCGGGGACCGGTGGGGGCTCCTCACCGCGCACGACGGCGATCAGCTGCCGCATCGCGAACCCGCCGCGCAGTTCGCGGTCGACCGAGACGGTCGACAGCGACGGCGTCGAGTACTCGCCGACGCGCAGGTCGTCCCAGCCGAACACGCTGACTCGGCCGGGCACCGCCCAGCCGCGTTCCCGCGCCGCGCGCATGGCCCCGATGGCGACCTCGTCGTTGGCGGCGACGATCGCCGTCACCTCGGAGTCCGCGGGCAGTGCGGCGAGCGACTCGTAGCCGACCTTGGGCCCCCAGTCGAAGCCGACGACCCCGTGGGAGACCAGGCCCAGGCGCTCGATGGCATGGCTGTAGGCGAGCCGCCGGCTGCGGGCCGACGCGAACGCCGGGTGGCCGGCGACGTGCAGGAAGTGGCGGTGGCCGAGCGAGGCCAGGTACTCGACGATCTCCGCCGCCGGCGAGCCGTCGGCCAGTGCACCGATGTTGCGCATCTCGTCGTCGAAGTCGGCCGACACGACGACCGCGCCGCCGTACTCCTGCCCGGCCGGGTCGTCGACGTGGCCCAGCGGCGCCAGCGACAGCACCCCTTCGACCTGCCGGCCGCCCAGCAGCGCCCGCACGCGTTCGCGCCGGGCCCGGCTGCCGCCCACCTCCACCACGATCTCGACCCGGAACCCGGCCGACCGAGCGGCCAGGCAGGCGGCGGACAGCTCGCGCTGGAAGACGTGGCTCGACCAGCCGGGGATGAGGACGGCGACGGTGCCGAGGCGCCGCGTGCGCATGGCCCGCGCCACGAGGTCGGGCTGGTAGTCCAGCTCGGCGACGGCGGCGTCGATCTTCGCGACGGTCGCGGCCTTCAGGCCGCCGTTGCGGCGCAGGTAGCGCGAGACGGTCTGGTGCGACACGCCCGCGAGCTGCGCGACCTCGCGAATGGTCGGACGCTTCGACGTCGCTCCCGCAGTCATGCCAGCAGGGTACTTGACCGAAAGTGATCGTTCACCTAAGTTCGAGCGGCAATTAGTGAACGATCACTTTCCGGGAACGTCGCCGAGACCCAGGAGCCTCCATGACCGACCCGTCCCACCCCCGCCCCCTCCGCGTCGCCGTCGTCGGCGCCGGCGCCATCGCCCGCAGCAGTCACCTGCCCTCGCTGGCCCGGCTGGCACCTCGCGTCGAGGTCGTCGCGCTCGTCGACGTCGACCTCGACCGCGCGAAGACACTGGCCGCCGACGCCGGCGTGCCGGCCTGCTACTCCGACGTCGACGAGATGCTGGCCCGTGAGCAGCCCGACCTCGTCACGCTGGCCACGCCGCCCGTGGCGCACCGCGCCGCTGCCGTCGCGGCGCTGCGCGCGGGTGCCTGGGTGTGGTGCGAGAAGCCCCCGGCGCTCTCGCTCGCCGACTACGACGCGATCAGCGCCCACGAGCGCGAGGGCGGCCCGTACGCCGCCTACGTCTTCCAGCACCGGTTCGGGTCGGCCGCCACCCACCTGCGCGAACAGGTACGCCAAGGGACGCTCGGCCGGCCGCTGGTGGGCGTCTGCCACACGCTCTGGTACCGCGGCCCCGACTACTTCCAGGTGCCGTGGCGGGGCCGGTGGGAGACTGAGGGCGGCGGCCCGACGATGGGCCACGGCATCCACCAGATGGACCTGCTGCTGGACATCCTCGGCGACTGGGACGAGGTGCAGGCGATCGCGGCCACGCTGGACCGCGACACCGAGACCGAGGACCTGTCCGCCGCGCTCGTCCGCTTCCCCGGCGGCGCGGTGGTCTCCGTGCTGAACAGCCTGCTGTCGCCGCGTGAGACCAGCTATCTGCGCTTCGACTTCACCGACGCCACCGTCGAGGTCGAGCACCTCTACGGCTACGACAACTCGCACTGGCGCACGACGCCGGCCGGCCACGTCGAGCCGGACCGTGCCAGCGGATGGGCACCGGCCGACGACGAGGCCAGCTCGCACTACGTCCAGCTGCGCGGCCTGGTCGACTGCATGGAGCGCGGCGTGCGGCCGCCGGCCAGCGGCGCCGACGGACGGCGAGTGCTCGAGCTGGTCGCCGCCATCTACCGCGCCGCGCACGAGCGCCGTCCCGTCACCCGCGCGGAGATGACCGGCGACGCGCCCTTCTACCGCTCGATGCACGACGTCGCACCGGCCGCGGCGGCGACCGGCGGGCTCACCGTCGTCGACGACGACCGCTGCGTCGTGGTGCGCGCGGGCGGCGTCGACCTCGCCCGTTACGTGTACCGGCCCGACACCCCCGCGGCCGAGGCGCCCAAGCCGTACCTGCACCCGATCCGGACGCTGGACGGCGCGATCGTCTCCGGCTTCCGGCCGTCGGACCACCGCTGGCACAAGGGCCTGCAGATGACGTTGTCGCACGTGTCCGGCCAGAACTTCTGGGGCGGGCCGTCCTACGTCCACGGCGAGGGCTACCAGTGGCTCGACAACCTCGGCCGGATCGAGTCGGTCGCGCTCACGGCCCGCGCCGGCGCCGACGACGTCACGCTGGCCGAGCGGCTGCGGTGGACCACCGCGGACGGCCGGCTCTGGTTGGAGGAGGACCGGACGCAGCGCTTCCACGGCGTCGACCCGGAGGTGGGCTGCTGGGTCCTGGACTTCACGACGTCGCTGGTCAACGTCGGCGGCCAGGACCTGCACCTGGGCAGCCCGACCACCCACGGGCGCCCGGCCGCCGGCTACACCGGCTGGTTCTGGCGCGGTCCGCGGTCGTTCACCGGCGGCCGGGTCTTCGGCCCCGAGCTGGACTCGGCCGACGAGCTCATGGGCGCGGTCTCGCCCTGGGTGGCGTACTCGGGGCAGCACGACGACGTCGACGGCGGCGCCACGCTGCTCGCCTTCGCCGGGACCAGCACCGCGGACGTCCCGCTGCGCTGGTTCGCCCGCAGCGACCCGTTCCCCGTCCTCGCGCCGTCGCCGGCCTACGACGAGGAGATCGTGCTGGCCCCGGGCGACACGCTCGGCCTCACCCACCGGCACGTGATCGTCGGCCATCGCTGCAAGCGGGACGAGGCCGAGCGGCTGGCCCGGCGGTTCGCCCTGCACCCATGAGCGCGGCGCCACGGGAACGGCGGTGGTGCCCGGCAGTCTGACCGCGGGCTGTCGCTTCGCCGTCTCGCCCGATGTCAGCCGCTGATCGCGATCAGGGCCGTGTCGGCCACCGCGTGCAGCTCGTCGACCTCGGCACCGTCTCGGGCCTGATGGCTCATCCCCTGGATCGCCGTGGCGACGAACCGAGCAAGCCCGTGTGGATCGGCGTCCGGTGGCAGCTCACCTGAGTCGACGTCGCGCTGGAATGCCCGCTCGAAGGCCGCGAGGTTCTGGTTGCGCAGGCCGGCGAGCCGATCTGCGACATGGCGGTTGCCGGGAGACACGGTGACCGCCGCGCTGATCACGAGACATCCGCCCGGGTGACGGGTCGATGCGTAGTTGGCGGCCGCCTCGTGCAGTACCCGGCGGGCGAGCCGGGTGCCGCTCGGCTCTTCGGCGACCGCCTCGGAGAGGAAGCGCCCGTGGGTGGCGTTGTAATGGTCGACGACGGTGAAGAACAGGGACTCCTTGGAGCCGAAGGCGGCGTACAGGCTGGGGGGCCGGATCCCCATGGCGGCCGTGAGCGTGGCGAGACTGGCGCCTTCGTAGCCCCACCGCCAGAACACCTCCATCGCGGCGTCCAACGCGGTCGTCATATCGAATCGGCGCCCCTGGCCCGACACCCCAGCCATCGGCCCCCTCCTCTCGAGACGTCCCAGCTTACGTGTATCGATCGATACTTGTAGTGAACGCTACACGTATGACAACCTCATCGGCATGACCCAGACTCCGAACACAGCCGCTGCCGATATCGCGCCCATCGCCGTCGTGACGGGAGCCAGCCGGGGCATCGGCGCGGCCACGGCCGAACGCCTGTCTCGCGACGGCTACCGCGTCGCGGTCCATTACGGCAACGACTCGATCGCGGCCGGCTCGGTGGTCGCCCGGATCCGGCGGAGCGGGGGCGACGCATTCTCCTTCCAGGCCGACCTGACTCGACCCGACGCCGGCCGTGGGTTCTGGGAGGCCTACGACGCGGCCGCCGGCGACTGGCGACCGCAACCCATCCGCGCCCTGATCAACAACGCCGGCGTGACGCTGCGAGGGCCGATCGACGACTTCGCCGCCACGTCCCTGGCCGAGCAACAGCAGATCAATCAGACCGCGCCGTTCCTGATCGTCCAGGAAGGGCTCGGCCGTTTCGAGGACGGCGGCCACATCGTGAATGTGTCCTCCGGCGCCACCCGGATCGCAACGCCCGACATCATCGCCTACACCATGACCAAGAGCGCGATCGACGCCTTCACCAGAACACTGGCTCAACACCTCGGTCATCGCCGCATCACGGTCAATGCCGTGGCGCCCGGAATCATCGACACCGACATGAACGCAGGCTGGTTGCGCGACAACCAACAAGCCATCGACCACGTGCTGCCCCAGATCGCCCTGGGCTACATCGGAACACCCGCCGAGATCGCCGACGTCATCGGCTTCCTCGCCTCCGATGACGCGCGCTACGTGACCGGGCACACCATCGACGCCACCGGCGGCTCGCGACTCTAGGCGGCCGGTTCAGCACTGGAGGAACGCGACGGCACAGAGGACATCCGCACCAGGGGCCCGCAGGGTGCCCGTACCGGCCGGATGAGGCGTTCCGGCTCTGCCCGCACAGCCTTGGAATGATCACGTTAAGGAGGGGTCTGTTCGCTTCCCCAGGCATGCATGCCTCGGAGAGCGGGAGCAGCCCTCCTTAACGTGATCATTCCGAGGGGGGCGAGGCGCTGGTGCCGCGGGGCGATCTCGGCAGACGTCGGAGCGTCGGGCGTGCGCATTCAGAACCGCATGACCGCCGCCGTGACCCGGGATGCTCGCCTTCCGGCCGCCGCCACCGAGCGGCTGCTAACCTCGCCACATGCACAGGGCGCCGGGTTCCGCGGAGCCGATTCCTTGATCAGCACCATCCTGGTCGAACACCCCTGGCTCTCCCCCACGGCGCTGATCGTCCTCGTCGTCGCCGGGCCCGTCCTGGGCCGCCTGCTGGTCTCCCGGCCGCGCGCTGCCTGGTTGCTGAGCGGCGTCGCGCTCCTGCCGGTGGCACTGCTCACACTGACCCCTGTCGACCGCGAACTGTTCGCCCGCTGCACCGTGCAGTGGGCGCTGCCCACGCCCGGCCGGGTCGAGCTGATGGCGAACGTCGTGCTGTTCGTCGCGCCGGTCCTGCTGGCCGGCGTCGCCACCCGGCGCCCGTTCGCCATCCTCCTGGCCGCGAGCGTGCTGTCGGCCGGGATCGAGGCGCTCCAGGCGGCCGTACCCGCCATCGGCCGCTCGTGCGACACCGGCGACTGGCTGTCCAACACGATCGGCGCCGCCATCGGCGCGGCCCTCGCCGCCGTGGCGCTGTGGGCGGCGCGTCGCCCACAGCGCCACGACCGGCCGTCCTGGCGCGGCGCAGCGCCGTAGCGGCCGCCGCGGTCAGTTCGCCGCACGCTCGACGATGACGTTGCCGTACCGCGTCCGGGCGTGGACGGTGACCTCGTTGTCGTCGGCGTGCTCCTGAGCGGGGACGGAGTTGCGCACCGCGCCCTTGTCGCTCCTGGCGTTCACCCAGGCGGCGGAGCCCTCGCCGATGCCGATCTCGATGTTCCCGGAGCGGTTCAGCAGTTCGGCCCGGCCGCGGGTCAGCCGGCCGATCCGGATGGCGCCGTCGCCGGTCCTGGCGGTGACGCTGCCGTCGGCACGGTCGATGTCGAAGCCGCCGCTGCCGTTGCTGAGGTCGAGGTCGGCCGAGGCGGTACCGATCCGCACGTCGGCCGATCCGGCCTCGACGGTGGCACGCCCGGCGATGTGCCCGACCTCGATCTCGCCGCCCGCGGCGTTCGCCCGCAGCGCGCCGACGCGGTCGAGCCGGATGCGCCCCGACCCCATGCTCAGCTCGCACTCCCCCAGCGGGCCGACGGCCTGGACGCTCGAGTGCGCCACGTCCGCGACGAGGCTGGAGCCGGCGGGCAGGTCGATGGAGATGGCGACCGAGCCGCTCCTGCCGCCCGAGGTCGTCGTCTTGACCGTGAGCCGGCCGTCGGCGAACTCGACCTTCGTCTTCTCGGCCACCTTCATGTCGCGCTTGCTGGCCGTGTTGACGGGTGCGACCCGGACCACGGTGTCGGTCCGGTCGCTCGCGCCGACTCGCACCAGCGCACCGGCGACCTGAACGGTGGCGGCGATGGGGCCGGGGGTGGTGAAGGTCGTCATGGCGGTGCTCCTCGTGTCGTTGCCGGTCTCGTTGTCGGTGTCGGTGTCGGTGTCGTTCATGCGTCCACCATCGGAGCCCGGTCTGACACGTACCTGACACGCGTCTGTCACGACCGCTGACATGCGCCTACGATCGCGCCGTGCGTGCGACGTTGCGGATCGGCTCCTGTCAGACGCCGGAGTTCCTGGGCGACGTCGAGTCGGCGCTCAGGTGGATCGAGGCGGCCGCGACGGCACCCGCCGCCGACGCCGTCGACCTGCTGCTGTTCCCCGAGTGCTTCCTGCAGGGCTATCTGGCCGATGAGCCGCACGTCCGCCGCCACGCGCTCGCCGTGGACTCCCCGCGGTTCGGCTCGGTCCTGAAGCGGCTGGGGCCGCTCGCGCCGACGCTCGTGTTCGGCCTGATCGAGCGGGACGGCCGCCGGTACTTCAACAGCGCCGTCGTCGTCAGCCGCGGCCGGCTCGCCGGCGTCTATCGCAAGACCCATCTCGTGCCGGGCGAGTCCGTGTTCCACGCCGGCGACGCCTACCCCACCTTCGAGCTGCGCGGCGTGCGGTTCGGTCTCAACATCTGCTACGACACGCGCTTCGCCGAGGCGGCCGCGCGCGTGGCGGACCAGGGCGCCCGGGCGCTCCTCGTGCCCGCGCAGAACATGATGCGCCGGCCGGCCGCGGAGGACTGGAAGGACCGGCACCACGCGATCCGCGCCGAACGCGCTCGCGAGACCGGTCTGTGGCTGGTGTCGGCCGACGTCACCGGCGCGCGCGACGAGCACCGTGTCGGCCTCGGCCCCACCAGCGTCATCGACCCGCGCGGTGAGGTCGTGGCACAGGTCCCCCCGCTCACGACGGGCATGGTCGTCGCCGACGTCTCATGACGCGCGGGTGCCGCGAGCGCGCGGACGATCGCGACGACGGCGCACCGCTCGTCACCGACGGTTCGGCCCCACGGGTCCGGCGTGTACCCCCTGGGTGGGCGTTCGGGCGTCGCGACGGGCAGGGCGGCGGATGCGCCGTTGCTGGGGTAGGCCGGGCCGGCGGGGTGGTGTGGTGTCGACGGGTGAGATCTCGGCGTCGTTGGCGGGCCATCACCAGGAGTCTGTTCACTTCACCAGGCATGCATGCCCAGTGGTGCGGAAGAACGCCTGGTGATGTCACGGGCGGGACAGCACTACGCCGAGGCGTCGGCGGCGCGAAGGTGCGGGACGAGGTGCTCGAGCACGAGGCCCGGGTCCTCGATCATCGGCAGGTGCCCCACCCCGGGCAGCGGCACGTGCCTGCCGGACAGGCGCTCGGCGATCCACTCACTCTCCGCCATCGAGCACGTGACGTCGTACTCCCCCGTCGCCCACAGGGCCGGGCAGCGAACGTCGGGCAGCCAGCCCGTCGCGTCGGCCATGTAGGCCGCACGCAGGACCCGGGTCACGACGTCGGCGCCGTGCCGGTTCGTGAGCAGCCGCACCGTACCGACGACGTCGTCCGGACGCCCGGGGGCCACCGCCTCCCGTGCCAGCCCGGCGAACAGGGCGTCGACGGCGTCCGCGTCGGACGGCGCCGGCGAGTTCCCCCGCTCGGCGGGGTCGCTGACCACGGCGCTGCCCAGTCCGGTGATGGAGCGGACCCGGTGCGGCAGGGCGGCCGCGATGCCGACGGCGATGGCGCCGCCCAGGGAGCCGCCGACCACGTGCAGGTCCGCCAGCTCGAGCTGCGAGACGACGTCGACGCAGTCGGCGACCCAGGCTTCGAGGGAGAAGTCGTCGTCGGTGGACTCGCCGTGCCCGGCGAGGTCGACCAGCACGCAGGTGCGCTCGGCGGCGAGCGCCGGCACCAGGCCGAGCCAGCACTCCTTGCGCATGTTGATGGGGTGGACCAGCAGCACCGCGGGACGCGCGTCGGCGCTGTCCGCGGGCGAGACCGTCGCGACGCTCAGGGCGTTGTTCCTCGAGGTCTCGATGGAGCCGAGTCGCAGCATGTAATTAGATTACAGACCCGGCGCCGACGCCGCCAGCCTCGCCTCGAGCAGTTCCTTGAAGACCGCCAGCGAGCGCTCGGCCTGCTGCCGGTCGGCGGTGATGAGGAGGTCGGCCATGAGACCGCGGACGGTGGCGAGCACCAGGCGGGCGATCGCCTCGGCCTCCTGGTGGGACCGGACGTGGCCCTCGAGGCTGCGCACGAAGTATGCCGACCACTGACCGACCGCCGTGCTGGCGAACTCCTGGAACTTGTCCGGCTCCTCGAAGCTGCGCGACGTCAGGTGGAAGAAGAACTGCATGTCGGCGGGGTTGGCCTGGTAGTGGCTCCACCAGCGATCGACCGCGTCGGTGATGGTGCCGACCGGCTCGTTCTCCAGCTGCGTGACGATGTCGTTGCGCAGCGTGTAGACGATGCGGCCCAGCAGCTCGTCCTTGCTGCCGAAGTAGTAGACGAGCATGCGGCTGCTGGTGCCCAGCTGGGGCGCCAGGTTGTCCAGGGCGAAGCCGGCCAGGCCCTGGCTGCGAACGATCTCGATGATGCGCCCGAGCAGTTCCTCTGCCTTGAGGTTGTTGGCCTGCGCGCGCGCCGGCGCCTTGTCCGCCGACTTGCCGCCGGACCGGGCGGCCGGCTTCTTTGCCGGCCCAGTGCTGGATGCCATGGCTTACTTCGAGTCCGTCTTCAGCATGCCGTCCCGTTCGTTGCCGCGTTGAGTCGTCCGATGGCGAGCTCCGCCAACAGGCTAGACATATCAGGCACCACGGAGTCATCGAAACGCGCTTCTGGAGAGTGGTTGGTCGGCAGCGGCTGTGACTGGTCCCCGACGGCGGCACCGACCAGGACGAAGGCCCCGCCGGTCTCGTCGAGGAACAGGGAGAAGTCCTCGGAGATCATCTCGGGCACGACGAGGTCCCGGTAGCGAGCGGCGCCATGGAGCTGCGCCACCGTGCGGCGCACCAGCGCCGCGCCCTCGGCGTCGGTGACGGTCGGGCCGAGGTCGGGGCCGACCTCGGCCCGCAGCCCCAGGCCGTAGCTCTCGGCGATCGCCGTCGCGATGCCGCGGATCTTCGCGTACGCCGCCCGCGCGGTCGCGTGGCTGGCGGCGCGCAGGCTGACCTTGAGCAGCGCCCGGCTCGGGATCACGTTGGCCGCGGTCCCCGCCGTGATCGAGCCGACGGTGACCACGATCGGGTCACCGGGCGCGCTGTTCTGCGCCACGAAGGTCTGGATCGCCTGCACGACCAGCGCCGCCGTGGAGATGGGGTCGAGCGCCGTATGCGGCCGGGCCGCGTGACCGCCCCGGCCGAGCAGCTCCAGCTCGAAGAGCATGGCGGCGCCCATCACCTCACCCTCGCGACAGAAGAAGATGCCCGCCTCGGCGAACGACAGGACGTGCAGTCCGTAGGACGCGACCGGCTTCTGGCCGGTGAGCAGGTGCGTCTTCTCGCTGATCATCAGCTCGGCCCCGCCGGCACCCTCCTCCCCAGGCTGGAAGACGGCGAGGACGTCGCCCGCGAACTCCGCGCGCCGCCGGTGCAGCTGGTGGATCGCGCCGACGAGGCCGGCCATGTGCAGGTCGTGGCCGCAGGCGTGCATGTTGCCGTTGATCGAGCTGAACTCCTCACCCGACTCCTCGACGACCGGCAGGCCGTCCATGTCCGCGCGCAGCAGCACGGTAGGGCCGGGCTCGGTGCCCGGCACGACGACGGCGAGCGACGAGCAGGTCGCGCTGGTGTGGATCGCCAGCCCGAGCGGCTCCAGCGCGTCCACGAGCAGCTGCCGGGTCATCGGCAGGTCGAGGGCGAGCTCCGGGGTCCGGTGGAGGTTCCGGCGGAGTTCGATCAGGTCGATCACGGCGTCGCTGCTTTCTGGGGGTCGTCGGCCTTCGTGCAGCCGGCCACGTGGTCGGGGCCGACCTCATGCAGTCCGGGCCCGTGCTCGTGGCACGGGCCCGGCACGGGGCAGGACGTGACGGCGAGTGTGCCGTCCGGGTGGCGAGGCAGGGCGACCACGCCGTCCCAGGCCACCCGGGGGTCGGCGACCGGCACGGCGGAGATGAGGGCCTGCGTGTAAGGGTGCCGCGGGTCGTCCAGGACGGCCGCCGCGGGGCCGTTCTCGACGATCAGCCCGCGGTACATCACGGCGATCCGGGTCGCGAGCCGGCGCACGCTCGAGATGTCGTGGGTGATCATCAGGTAGCCGACGCCGGTGCGCTGCTGCAGGTCGGCGAGGAGCGCGAGGATCCGCCCGCGCACGGTCTGGTCGAGGCTCGCGGTCGGCTCGTCGAGGACCACGATCTGCGGATCGGCGACCAGGGCCCGGGCGACCGCCACGCGCTGCGCCTGGCCGCCGGAGACCTCGCGCGGGTAGCGGTCCAGGATCTCCGGATCGAGGCCGACGTCGGTGATCAGCCGGCGGACCAGCCGGTCGGCCTCGTCGTCGGCGACACCCAGGTGGCGCAGCGGCTCCTTGACGCTGCGGCGGATGCGCCACGACGGGTCGAGCGACTGCACCGGGTGCTGGAAGACCATGTGCACCCGCTGCGGGCCGGCCGCGCCGTCGTCGCCGGCCACCCGCCAGGTGACGGTGCCCGACGTCGCCCGCTGCAACCCGGCCGCGACCTTGGCGATCGTGGTCTTGCCGCTGCCCGACTCGCCGACGACGGCCAGGGTCTCGCCACGGCGCACCCGCAGGGTCACCCCGCGGACGGCGTGGTTGCGGCGGCGCTTGCCGTAGACGACCTCGATGTCAGCCAGTACGAGTTCCATCGGCCACCTCCTCGGGTAGCGGCTGATCGCTCGCCGCGGCGAGGAGCTCGCGGGTGTAGCCGTCGCGCGGCCGGTGGAAGACATCGTCCACGCCGGCGAACTCGCGGATCTCGCCGTCGTACATGACGGCCACCCGCTGGCACAGCTGGGCGATGACGCCCATGTCGTGGGAGACGAACAGGACGCCGATGCCGTGCTCGGCGACGGTGGCCCGGATCAGGCCGAGGATCTGCGCCTGGACGGTGACGTCGAGTCCGGTGGTGGGCTCGTCGGCGATGAGCAGGCTCGGCCGGGCGGCGATCGCCATCGCGATCATGACGCGCTGGTTCATGCCCCCGGACAGCTGGTGCGGGTAGCGGCCGAGCACGGCCGCCGGGTCGTCGATTCCCACCGACGAGAGCAGCGCGGCCGCGCGGTCGTGGCGATCGCCGTTGCGCCGGCGGCCGTTCGAGTCGGCGGAGCGATCCAGGAAGCGGAGCAGCCGCACCAGCTGGGCGCCGATGCGCATCGTCGGGTTCAGCGCGGCCGTCGGGTTCTGGAAGATCATCGTGGCGTTCGGCCGCATGAGCAGCCGGGGGCCGTCCAGGAACCGCTGCCCCGAGAGCTCGGCCTCGCCGGCGGACACGTGCACCCCGTCGGGCAGCAGGCCGAGCAATGACAGGGCCGTCATCGTCTTGCCCGACCCGGACTCGCCGACGATCCCGACGACCTCCCCCTCCCGCACGTCGAGGGAGAGGTCTCGGACCAGGCCGGCGCCGGTCCGGGTCTGGATGCTCAGGCCCCGCACGGTCAGCAGACTCATCGCAGCCTCCGGTCCAGCCAGTCGCCGATGACCTGGAACGATGCCGCCGTCAGCAGGATCATCAGGCCCGGGAAGAACGAAGGCCACCAGGAGCCCAGGAGGTTGTCGCCGACGCCTTCGGCGATCATCGCGCCCCACTCCGCGTCCGGTGGCTGAACACCGACTCCCAGGAACGAGAGGGCGGCGAAATCGAGGATCGCCCACGACGCGACGAGCGTCGACTGCACCAGGGGGTACTTGAACGAGTTCGGGAGCACGTGCTGGACCGCGACCTGCCAGGTGCTGGCGCCGCTCAGCCGGGCGGCCGCGATGTAGTCGGCCGACCGCACCTCGAGGGCCTTGGACCGGGTGAGGCGCACCAGCAACGGGACGAAGGCGATGACCACCGCGATGGCCGCGTACCACGGGTTCTTCCCCAGCGAGGCCGTGATGACCAGCGCGAGGACCACGCCCGGGAAGGCCAGCAGCACGTCGGTGGCGCGCATGACCACCGCGTCGATGCCGCGCCCGAACGTGGCGCTGATGGCCCCGATCAGCGAGCCGATGACGAGCACGGCGATCGCCACGGCCAGCCCCAGCGCGATGTCGATGCGCGCCGCCGCCATGCAGCGCAGGAAGACGTCGCGCCCGTACCGGTCGGTGCCGAAGGGGTGCTCGAGCGACGGCGGGAGCAGCCCCTGGTACTCCTGGGCCACGCTGCCGCTGCCGGCGACCATCGGGACGACGATGCCGAGCACCAGGATCGTCCCGAGCACCGCGAAGGCGACCACCGCGGCCGGGTTGCCCATCCTGAGCCTGGAGACGACGTTGCCGCGCAGGTCGGCGCCGGCGTCGACGACGGCCATGCTCAGCTCCCCTCTGCGAGGTTCACGCGTGGATCGGCCCAGCCGTAGACGAACTCGAGCGCGGTGTTGATGAGCACGTAGGCGACACCGATCGCGATGACGTAGCCGCGCAGAGCGAAGAGGTCGTTCTCCTGCAGTGACGAGTAGGCGTATCCGCCGATGCCCGGCCAGGCGAAGAGCTGCTCGATGATCACGTCGCCGCCGGCCAGGACGAAGCCGGCGACGAGGCCGACGTTGGTGATCACCGGCAGCAGCGAGTTGCGCAGCCCGTCCTGGACCAGGATCGACCGGGCCGGATACCCGAAGGAGCGCGAGGTCCGGGCGAAGTCGGACTCGAGCGCCCGGATCGTGGCCGAGCGGACGATCTTCACGATGGACGGAGAGGCCAGGACGCCCAGCAGCAGGGCCGGCAGCAGCAGCGTGCGCAGCGCCGCCCCCGCCGTCTGCGGGTCGCCGGCGAGCAGGGCGTCCACGACGTAGAGCCCGGTCACGTGGTCGGGCGGGGCGAAACCGCGCGGCAGCCGCCCCGTCGGGCTGTTGAAGATCCCCCACCCGTTGACCAGGGTCGTGATCGCCACCAGCGCGATCCAGAACACGGCCGTCGCCGAGGCGAGCACCACGAAGATCTGGACCAGCCGGTCGCCGATCCGGTAGCGGTGCACCGCGGCGGTCACGCCCAGGCCGACGCCCAGCAGCACGGCGATCAGCAGCGCCGTCAGGCCGAGCTCGAGCGTCGCCGGCAGCCGGCTGGTGAGCTCGTCGCGTACCGGCTGGTCGGTGCGGATCGAGGTGCCGAGGTCCAGCCGGAAGAAGTCGGCCATGTACTGCGCGAACTGCACCGGTACCGACTGGTCGAGGCCGTACTTCGCGCGCACCTGGGCGACCTGGTCCGCGGAGGCGTACTGCCCCGCCGCGATGCGGGCCGGGTCGCCCGGGAGCAGCTGGGTGATGAAGAAGGTCAGGACGGCCACGCCGAGGATGCTGAGCAGCGCGACACCGGCCCGCTTCCCGGTCGTGGTCAGCATGGCGTCCTCAGTCCGTGACCCGGAGCTGGTCGAAACGCAGGTTGGCGTCGTTGGAGTGGGTGATGCCCACGACCCCCTCGCGCGCGCCGACCAGGTAGTCGCGGGTGAACAGGAACGCCCAGGGGGCCTGGTCGATGATCACCTGCTGGGCCTGCTGGGACAGTGCTCGTCGCTCGTCGGGGTCGCTGGTCGCCATCGCCTGCCTGACCAGCTCGTCGACCTCGGCGTTGCTGAAGTTGGTGTAGTTGGTGAACAGCCCGGTCGTGAGCAGGAAGAACATCTGGTAGACCGAGTCCTGGCCCCACGAGTACCAGGAGTCCAGGAACATCTGCATGCTCCCGAGGTTCTCGTTGTAGTCGGCGTCGCTCATCTCGTTGACCTCGACCTCGACGCCGCCCTCCCGCAGGGCACTCTGGATGAACACCGCGGACTGGCTCAGCGACTCGTCGCTCGCGGGCACCGACAGCGTCAGCGACAGCTCGCCCGGGCCGTAGCCGGCCTCGGCGAGCAGCTCCTGGGCTCGCTCGACGTCCGTGGAGTAGGCCACCTCCTCGCCGGTCTCGTCCAGCGAGTCCCGCATCGGGTACGGCACCGCGCCGTAGGCGGCGCCGGCGTACCCCTTCATGACGTCCTCGCGGAGCGCCTGGCAGGGCATCAGGTGGGAGAGGGCCTGCCGGACGCGCACGTCCTTCAGCGCCGGGTCCTCGTAGTTGAAGCCGACGTAGGCGACCAGGCTGTACTCGAGGTCATAGAGCTCGAGGCCGTCGTCCTGCTCGAGCGCCTGGGCGGTGTCGGGGGTCATCCCGAAGATCACGTCGACGGCGCCGTTCTGCAGGGCGAGGAACGCCTGCTGCGGGTCCGGCATGCTCTGGACCACGATGGTCTCCGGCGCGTCGGCGAGGTCGGCGGCGGTGAACTCGGGGTTCTTGGTGAGCGTCATGCTCTGACCCGGCACCCGGCTCTCGACGACGTACGGCCCGGAGGCGGTGGCCTCGGCGGCGAGGTACGCCGCGCCCCACGGGTCGTCCGCGGTGGCCTGCGCCTCGACCGCGGACTTGTCCAGGATGGCGAAGATCTGGAACGCGAGGAACTGCTCGATCAGCGGCGAGTAGTGCGTCACGTGGAGCTCCACCGTGGTGTCGCCGGTGGCGACGATGTCGGTGGCGGGGTCGGTGACGTTCAGCCACTGGCCGATGGCCTGCACGTAGCCGACGTCGGACAGCGCCCGCTGGAGCGACCAGACCACGTCCTCCGCCGTGATGGGCTCGCCGCCGGCGAACGTCAACCCGTCCTTCAGCTCGAAGGTCAGCGTGGTCTGCGCGTCGTCCCAGGTCGCCGACTCCGCGAGGTACGGCGCGCTCTCGCCCGCGTAGGACAGGACGCCGTCGTCGCCGTCGGTGTAGCTCTCCTGCAGCAGGGTGCCGTAGATGTTTCCGACGACGCCGTAGCCGGCGTCGGTCTTGAACTGGTGCGGGTCGAGGGTGTCGATGTCCTGGCTGTAGGCGACGACCAACTCGTCGGCGGCCGCGCTGCCGCTGTCGTTGGATGCGGCGCCGCTCCCGCAGGCCGCGGCCGTCATGAACAGGCCGGAGGCGACCAGCGCTCCGAGCGATCGACTTCTGTGCGCCATGAGGATGTCTCCTGGTGGGTGTCAGCCGGCGCCGATGGCCGTGCTGAGCTTCTTGATGTCCCCGAGAAGGGATTCGACGTTGATGGGGGCGAGGGCGACCTCGTCCGAGCCGGCGGCGAGCAGGGCCTGGAGCCGGTCGACGCAGGTGTCCACGTCGCCACAGACGCAGAGCTGGTCGATCCACTCGTCCGGCATGTCGGCGGCGAGTCCCTCGGGACCGCCGGTCCGCGCGAGCGTGCGTAGTTCGTCGGTGATCCCGATCGCGTCGGTCATCGCCGTGCTCTCCCCGTCGGCCAGGAAGGTCCCGAGGAGCGGCCGGATCCGCGCTCGCGCCTCGGCGGTGGTGTCGGCCATGGACAGGAAGGCGAAGGTCGTGATCGGGGTGTCCGCGCCGCCGTTGGCGGCCACGATGTCGCGCTCGACGCGGACGAAGGCGGGGCTGCTGAAGACCGAGAGGACCAGGCCGTCGCCGATCTCGCCGGCCAGTGCGGTCATCTTCGGGCCGGTCGCCCCGAGGTGGATCGGCGGCGGCTGCGGCGGCGGGTACTCGAGGTGGACGCCCTCGAAGGTGAAGCCGCCGTGGTCGCCGGTGAGCGTCTCGCCGGCCCAGAGCGCCCGCAGCGCGGCGACGGTGCCGCGCACCGCGCCCAGCGGCCGCCGGTGTTCGATGCCCTGCTGGTCCAGCCACCAGCTCCCGCCGACGCCGACGCCGAGGACGAACCGGCCCGGGTGCACCGAAGCGAGGGTGCCCGCCTCCATGGCCAGCAGCCCGGGATGGCGCGCGTACACGGAGACCACGCCGGTCCCGACCCGGATCTGCTCGGTCGCCGCGAGGACGGTCGCGGCGCCGGCGACGCCGCCGGTCGCGAAGTAGTCCTCGGTGGACCAGATGCTCGAGAAGCCGTGCTCCTCGACCGCGCGGGCGACGGGCACCAGCGCGCTGGGGTGGAAGGTACTGCCCAGGACGAAGCCGACGCGGTTGCTCACCGAGCGGCCCTCCGCAGGATCTCCGCGGAGCCGATCGGCAGCATCCCGGTCCGGGCCATGCCGTCGACGAAGCGGGCGAACGGCGGGCGGGCGGCGATCCCCCGCGCGATCAGCGCGGCGCCCTCGTCGACCCGCCCGGCCCGCACCAGCAGCACGCCCCGCCACACGGTGGGTTCGAGGTCGTCGCCGAGTTCCTGCTGCGTGTCGGCGAGGCCGGTCAGTGCCTGCTCCAGTTCTTCGCCCAGCACCGGCTCGGCCCCGGTGACGAGGCCCGGCTTGAAGACCGACTCGAAGAAGACGCCGTAGGCACGGTGGTAGCGCAGGCTCTCGCCCAGCCGTCCCACCGGATCGGGGTCGACGTCGACCCGCAGATCCACGAGCGTGCCCTGCCAGGGTTCGGCCAGCTTCTCCCCCGCCACCACCCGCAGCGCCGCGGACATCCGGCCCCGCACGTCGCCCCCGGCTTCGTCGCCGGCGGCGAGACCGGCGAGCAGCCGGTCGGCCAGGTCGCCGGACGCGCCGTGGTACGCCTCGACGACCGCGGGCAGCACGCCGTCGTGGTCGAGCATGTTGCCGACGGCGACCACCGGCCCGTCCGCCAGGCCGCCGCACGAGGGAACGCAGCGGGCGCCGGTGTGGTGGGCGGTCGCGCCGGTCGTGTCGAGGTAGGCGACCTGGCGGATGTCGCTGTCGGCGTCGTCGGCGACCAGCTTGTCGAGCGCCTCGCTCGCGGGCAGTCCCCGCTCGATGAGGTCGAGGCCGCGCGGCCCGTACGACACCTCGACGAACGACTGCGTGGCGATGACGCCCACGCCGGCTCGGGTGTGGTCGGCGACCGGGCCGACGCCGTAGGCGTGGGTGGCGGTCGCCAGCCCGAGCCGGCCGGTCGCCTCGTCCCTGGCGAGCAACGAGAAGGTCATGGCGGGCTCAGCTCGCGCCCGCGTCGGCGAGCTCGCCGTACTCGGAGTAGTCGGTGCGGGTGCCCCGGGAGTACGGCGTGTTGCCCAGCCCGCGCCGGTCGGCGGCGTCGTCGCGCGTCTTCGCGGCGGGCGCCTCGTCGTCCGGCGGCCGGGTCGAGCAGTGGAAGTGCCACATCCTCCACTCCGGGCTGCCGGCGCCGTCGTCGCGCTTGTAGACCTCGGTCGAGCGGTAGTAGGCCGGCCGGTCGATCCGCTCGGGCAGGTCGTTGCCCTCGTCGTCGCGGACCCGCCAGGCGGGGAAACTGCCCTCGGAGACCACGTAGGCCATGTCGCCGCTGACGTCGAGGCGCATCACGTAGTCCTCACACAGGCCCCACTCGTCGGTCCGCGCGTAGAACGACCACAGGTCGGCGAGGTCGTCGACACCGAAATAGGGGTGATCGTTCAGGTTGAACATCAGAAAGCTCTCGTCGCCGGTCGCGAAGACCGTGCGCATGAGCGGGATGTTGATCTGGAAGTTCGAGAAGTACCAGTCGCGGTGCAGGCGGAGGATCTGCTCCTCGTCCGTTGCCTGAGCGGCCATGCGACGCCTCCTTCCGTGGAAACTTGTAATCAGATTACATATCGCGGCCAGTGCTGACTAGCCCTTGGGAACGCGTGGTTCAGAACGACCCAGCCCTTCATGATCATCAAGGGTTCGTGGTGCCAGGGCCCCACCGATGCTTGATGATCATGGAAGGGGCAGGGCGGCGCAGTCGTCGACCGCGGCGAAGCCGGTCAGTGCGTCGAAAGCGGCCTCGTTGCCGCCGAGCCGGACGAACTTGTCCCGCAGCTCGGCCCGGGTCGCCGGGTCGCTGTGGTGGCCGTGCGGGTTGTCGGCCAGGGCGTCGGCGGCGGCCCCGGAGGTGAGCCGGATCCGGACCCGGGCCGGCGCGGCGTCCGGCCAGCGCGCGTCCAGTTCGGGGTCCGCGCGCACCCGGACGCGGGCGGCGAGGGCAGCCACGTCCGGTCGCCAGGCGAAGGCCGCGGGGCCGGTCCCGCCGGTGCGGATCGCGGCCGCGACGGCGTACGGCAGAGAGAAGCGGGTCGACAGCGCGTTGGGCGCGGCCTGGCGGTCGACCCGCAGGTTGACGGTCACGGTATCGACGACGACCTCCGCCACCTGCTCCGGACTGCCGCGCAGTTGCCCCCAGGCGCGGACGGTGGCGTCGAGCGCGCCGTGCGTCAGCGCACAGGCGGAGTGCAGCTTGAGGTAATTGCGCCGGATCCGCAGCGTCCCCGGGTCCACCGGATCGCGCAGGCCGCCGGGTTGGGCGGCGTACGGCGCAACGACCGACAGGTGCGAGCTCAGCGCGCCGGTGAAGCCGGCCCGGTGCAGGACCGACGCCTGGACGCCCGCGCGGTTGGCGTGGCCGGTCCAGCTGTTGCGCGCGGTGGCGCCCTCGTAGCAGGCGGACCAGCCGGTGAGCAGCGGCTGCGTCGCCGCGATCCGGACCAGGGCGACCGGGTCGTCGCCCCGCAGCATCGCCACCGCGGTGGCGGCACCGAGGGCCCCGAAATGACCGTGCGGGTGCATCGGCTTCGGCAGCACGAACGACTCGAACAGCCGCGCGGCCACCTCGTAGCCGGCGACGAACGCCGCGCCGAGGCGGGTTCCGCCGGCGTGCACCGTCTCGGCCGTGGCCAGCGCCGCAGGCAGCACGTGGATCGCCGGGTGCCCCGTCGGCCGGAAGCCCTCGTCCAGCTCCAGGAAGGTGCCGGCCGTCCCGTTGACCCAGGCCACCGTCGCCGGGTCGCCGCGCGGGGTGCCCGGGGCGAGGGTGCGCGCGGCTCCGGCCGGTCCGAGACCCAGGACCGGGTCGTTCGCGAGCGCCCCGACCTCGGCGGTGCGAGCGCCCGCGGCGACGACGCCGATCGTGTCGGCGAGCACCAGGGCGACGTCCTCGCGCAGGCCGGCCGGCAGGTCGTCCCACCGCAGCGCGGCGGCCTCCGCCACGCGACGTTCCACGAGCGCGACCAACTCGTCCGTCATCCGACCGGCACCTCGTGGCGAGCGGCGACGAAGCGGCCGCGCCGTGGGCCGACCGGCTCGCCGTCGCGCATCGCCGGCTCGCCGCCGAGCAGGCTGGCGACGACCCGGCCGCACAGCTCCCAGCCGTCCCACGTGGTGACCGGGTTCAGCGCGTGCATCCGCTCGTTGGAGATCCGCGCGGAGCCCCGCGGGTCGACCAGTGTCAGATCGGCGTCCGAGCCCGGGCGCAGGCTGCCCTTGCGCGGCCACAGGCCGTAGAGCCGCGCGGTCCCGGCCGAGAGCACCTCGGCCAGCCGCGACGGTGACAGCCGCCCGCGCACCATCGCGTCGACCATGAGCGGCACGAGCGTCTCCACCCCCAGCCCGCCCGCGGGCGCGTCCTCGAACCCGCGCAGCTTCTCCTCGAGCAGGTGCGGCGCGTGGTCGGAGCCCACCGAGCCGATGGTCGCGTCGGCGATCCCGGCCCACAGCGCGTCCTGGTCCGCCTGCGAGCGGACCGGCGGGTAGACCTTGATCGCCGGGCCGAGCCGCTCGGCGTCGGCGTCGGTCAGGGTGAGGTACTGCGGGCAGGTCTCGGCCGTCACCGCGGCACCGGCCGCCCGGGCCTCGCGCACCACCGTCGCGCCCGCGGCCGACGCCATGTGCACGACGTGGAACCGGCACCCGGTGGCCAGGGAGAACTGGGCGCCGACCGCGATCGAGGTCGCCTCGGCCACGGCCGGCCGGGCGAACAGCAGGTCGTCGTACGTGGTGATCGGGTGGCCCAGCAGCTCGGCCGACCGCGCGAGGATGTGGCGGTCCTCGCAGTGCGCGGCCAGCAGCCCGCCGTAGCGGGCCACCTCGCGGAACAGCTCCAGTACCTCGCCGTTCTCCGGCGGCAGGAGCAGGGAGTCCGGCGGCGCCGCCGCGAAGTTGTAGACCAGGCCCTTGGTCTCCTTGTCCAGCGCGTAGCCCCAGAAGAACTTCACCGCGACCGCGCCGGCGCCGTGCAGGAGCGCGATCTGATCGAGGTTGGCCGGGCCCAGCGCCATCCCCCACAGGCCGAAGTCGGTCCACGCGTGCGCGGCGTGCGCGGCCCGGCGCGCCTCGAAGGTCGCGACGTCGGTGACGGCGGGGACCGCGTTCGGCATCTCCAGCACCGTCGTGGTGCCGCCGCACAGAGCCCCCAGTGTCGAGTGGTGGAACGTCTCCTTGTGCGTGTGGCCCGGGTCGCGCGAGTGCACGTGCGGGTCGATGAAGCCCGGAAACACCAGCAGCCCCGCTGCGTCGACCCGCTCATCGGCGACGACGGCCGAGCCGCGGTCGAGCCAGGCCTCGACCCGCCCGTCCGCGAGGAGCAGATCGGCGGGGATCGGTCCCTGCTCGGTGACCAGATCGCCGCCGGTCACGACCACTCTCACGACGCACCTCCGACGTTCTCGAGGACCCCGGCGACGGCCGCGGCCCGGGCATCCAGCCGCAGCAGCGCGGCGAGCAGCAGGTCGGTCCCGGCCGCCAGCTGGGCCGGCTCGGTCCACTCCTCCGGCACGTGGGAGAGGCCCTGCCGGCTCGGCACGAAGATCATCGCTGTCGGCACCAGCCGGTTCACCATCTGCGCGTCGTGGCTCGCCCCCGACGTCAGCACCCGGTAGGGCACACCGCGCTCCGCGGCCGCGGCGGTCACCTCGTTGCGGACCCAGTCGGGGAGCACGACGGCGGAGGTGTCGGCGAGCAGCCGCGCCTCCAGCCGGGTGCCCCGGCGCAGGCACGCCGCCCGCATCCGGGTGACGATCTCGGCCGCCGACTGCCGCTGCCGGTCCGCGTCGACGTCGCGCACGTCGAGGGAGAAGGTCACCCGTCCGGGGATGGTCGTGATCGAGCCGGGCAGCACGCTCAGCCGTCCGACCGTCGCCCGGGTCCCGCGGTGGCGGGGGTCCAGCGCCACCTGCTCCGCGAGCAGCACCGCCTCGGCCGCCCCGGCCAGCGCGTCGGCGCGACCACGCATCGGCGTGCCGCCGGTGTGCGACGCCTGCCCGGTGACGGTCAGCTCGATGCGCGTGGAGCCGGAGATGAGGTCGACGACCCCGATGTCGAGCTTCGCCCGTTCCAGGACCGAGCCCTGCTCGACGTGCAGCTCGACGAACCCCGACCAGTCCTCGGCGGCCCACGCCGTACGTGCCGCGAGATCGGGATCCAGTCCCACGGCGGCCATCGCGTCGGCCAGCGATACCCCGTCGCGGTCGCGGCGGACGTCGAGTTCCGCGCGCGACGACAGCCCGGCCGCCAGCTTCGAGCCGCAGCAGGCCTGCCCGAACCGGGCGCCCTCCTCGCCGGCGAAGGCGACGAAGCGCAGCGGCAGTTCGGTCTCGACGCCGGCCTCGTGCAGCAGGCGGGCCACCTCGACGGCGGCCATGGTGCCCGCGATGCCGTCGAAGCGGCCGCCGTTGTAGACGGAGTCGAGGTGGCTGCCGGTGCCGGCCGCGGGTCCGGTGGCCCGGCCTGGACGGGTCGCGACGGTGTTGCCGGCCGGGTCGACGGCGATCTCGCACCCGGCGTCGGCCATCCACTCGGCGAAGCGGGCGTGGGCGGCGCGCTCGAGCGTCGTGTAGGCCAGCCGCGTGACGCCGGGCCCCGGCTCGCTCATCGCCGCCATGGTCTGCAGGGTCGACCAGAGCCGTTCCGGGTCGGCCGGGCGCACCGCGGTCACGGCGCTCGCCTCTCCCGGGTGGCGGTGCGCCGCAGCTCGTCGTCGGAGAACAGGTGGTCCAGGGTCACGGCCACGCCTTCGAGCAACTCGGCGGCGCCGTTGCCGCGGTCGACGGCGGCGAGCACCCCGACGATGACGGCGCCACGGTCGCGCACCGCACGCACCGCCTCGGCGGCGGACGCGCCGGTGCCCGTCACCCCTTCGACCACGAGCACCCGCTCCCCCGCGTGCAGCTCGCCGTGGCACGCCAGCCGCGGCCCGCCGCCGGTCTCGACCAGGCGCGCGACCACCAGCGGCAGCCCGGTCTCGAGAGCCAGGGCCGCACCCAGCACCAGGGAGTGCGGGTCGCGCCCCACGAGCCGGTCGACGTCGTCCGGGACCCGGCCGGCGAGGATCGAGGCCAGCCGGCGCAGCACGGTCGGCTTGGTGAGGAACTGGTCGGCGTCGATGAACTCACCGTGGGTGCCCCAGGCGGCGGCGACGAGATCGGCCAGCAGCTCGTCGCGGCGCACGTCGTCGGCCTGGAAGACGCTGAGGTCGCCGACGGCCAGCGCGGTCAGGAAATCGGGTGGCTGAGCGAGGGTCATGCGGGGGTCCTCTCGATCGGCGGCAGCACGCCGGCGGCCTCGGCGGCGCGCCACAGCCGTTCCACCGCAGCGGCGGCCTCGTCGACGACGCGGCGCTCGTCGCAGCCGGTCACCCGGCCGCCGTCCACGACCCGCCGGCCGTCGACCATGACGAAGGCGACGTCCGCCGGGGTCGCGTTCCAGACGAGGTTGCGCAGTGGGTCGCGGACCGGCTGCAGGTGCGGCGCCGACAGGTCCACGCCGATCAGGTCCGCGAACAGGCCCGGTTCGATCCGGCCGAACCGGCCGCCCAGCGCGGCGCCGCCGGCACTCGTGGCGGCGGCCAGCAGGGTCGGGGCGTCGGCAGCGGCACCGTCGCCGCTGGTGAGCTTGGCGACGAGGCCTGCCGCGCGGAGCTCGCCGAAGTGGTCGAAGCTGTAGGCGTCGGTCCCGATGCCGGTCCGCACGCCGGCGCGGTGGAAGCGCCCGAACGCCACCGTGACCCCGCTGCGCGCGAAGGTCAGCGGGCAGTGCGCCAGGGTGGTGCCGGACTCGCGGAGCAGGTCGAGGTCGCCGTCCTCGACGTAGACGCCGTGCGCGACCACCGTGCGCGGGCCGAGCAGCCCGGTGTCGCGGAGGTACTCGACGGGCGTGCGTCCGTGCCGGACGCGCACCGTCTCGACCTCGTGGCGGCTCTGGGCGACGTGGATGCTGACGAACGTGTCGCGCTCGCCGGCCAGCTCCGCGATCCGGCGCAGCAGCCGCGGCGAGCAGGTGTCCGTGGCGTGCGGTCCGAGGCCGACCCGGATCCGCCCGTCGGGGCCCTCGTCGAAGCGATCGGCGACGGCGAGCGCCGCGGCCAGCGAGGCGTCCTCGTCGCGCGTGGAGAACACGTACGGTGCGGCGAAGGCGCGCAGCCCCAGCTCGGCGGCCGCCTCGAGCAACCCGTGGTGCTGGGCGCGCGGCATGTCGAGGACGCTCGTGGTCCCCGTCCGGAGCAGCTCGAGCACCGCCAGCCGGTACACCGCCCGGAGCTCGTCGTCCGTCAGCACCTCGCCCGCGAGATCGCCGAGGGGCAGCAGCAGGTCGTAGACGATGGTGTCGGCCGCGACCGCGGCGTCGTCGACGATGCCGCGGAAGACCGGGCCGTTGAGCGCATGGTTGTGCAGGTTGACGAAGCCGGGCAGGACGATCCCCCGCGGCAGCTCGATGCGCCGGTCGGCGTCCACGTTCACCGGGCCGCGCACGACGTCCTCGATGCGGTGGCCTCTGACCAGCACCGTCACGTTCTCGACAGCCTCGGCGCCACCCGACGGCAGCGGCAGCACGGTCCAGCGCGCGGCGACCGTGGTGAGCTGGTCCGGCATGTCGGACTCCCTTGCGCGCTGGCATGTAATTTGATTACATTCTCAGCTCAGCGAGCGCCGCGTCAACCCCCGGGAGGTCACCGTGAGCGAGCTCTGCGCCATCCGGAACGGCCGCGTCCATGCGCCCGAGGACGTCGGCGTCCGCGACGTCCTGCTGGCCGGCGGACGGGTCGTCGCGATCGAGGAGAACCTGGATCTCGGCGGCTTGGACGTCGTCGAGATCGACGCCGCGGGCCGGCGGGTCGTGCCCGGTCTCGTCGACGGTCACCTGCACGTGATCGGCGGTGGCGGCAACGAGGGCTACGCCTCGCGGATCCCCGAGCTGTGGGTGGGTGAGCTCGCGCTCGCCGGCATCACGACGGTCGTCGCGCCGCCGGGGCTGGACATGGTGGCCAAGAACCTCGAAGGGCTGCTGGCGAAGACCTACGCGCTGGAGAGCGAGGGCATCTCGGCCTACGCCATGGCCGGTGGGTTCCAGCGGCCGTTCCGCACCGTCACCGGGTCGCTGCTCGGCGATCTCTTCACCATCGAGAAGTTCATCGGGGTGAAGGTCGCGCTGGGCGAGGTCAAGGCCACGCCGTTCCGGGACGAGGAACTCGTCGAGCTCGCCGCTCAGCTGCACTATCTGGCCGGCGCCACCGGCAAGGCCTGCCTGCTGCATGCCCACCTCGGGCAGTCCGCCGACCCGGCCGGGCAGTTCCTGCACGCGATGCGCACCTCCGGTGTGCCGGCGCACCGGTTCCAGGCGACGCACGGCAACTACACCGAGCACACGATGCAGGCCGTGCTCGACGTCGCGGCCGCGGGCGGCTTCGTCGACTTCAACCCGATCCTGACGCCGGCCTTCGGGCACCCGCGCGCGGTACCGGCCGCCGAGGCGGTCGTGCGCACGCTGACCGCCGGGGTCGACCCGAACCTGGTGACGATGACGACCGACGGCAACGCGAGTGTGCCGATCCTGCTGCCCGACGGCAGCCGCGACGTCTACGAGAAGAGCCTCGGCTGGCTCTGGGACACGGTGGCCGAGCTGGTCCGCGACCACGGGTTGTCGCTCGGGCGGGCCCTGTCGTTCGTCACCGCCAACCCGGCCCGGGCGCTCGGACTCGACGCCAAGGGGCGGGTCCGGGTGGGCGGCGACGCCGACCTGCTGATCGTGGACGACGACCTGCGCATCGTCGACGTGTTCGCCCGCGGCCGCCGGTTGGTCGCCGACGGGCGGGCGCTGGTCCGCTCGATGTACGAACCGGCCTGAACGTCACTCTCCGTGGGATCACCTCACCCGCGTGCAGGCCGCATAGCGGCCTGGATCGGCCCACGAACGGCCCTCGCGCGGGTGAGGTGCGCCCGCCGCGAGCGATGACGCGGAGGAATCAGCCTCGTGCCAGCAAGGCGATCGTGGCGGCGAACCCGTCCAGCGCGTCGCCGATCACCTCGTCGCCGACGCCCGGCAGCTGGAACCGGATCAGGCACTCGGTGACCCCGAGCTCGTCCTCGTAGCGACGCAGGTCGGCAGCCACCGTCTCCGGCGAGCCGATGAGGAAGCGCCCGTCGGCCCAGCGGCGCAGGTTGTCGATCGAGTCGTCGTCGGGGTAGGTCGGGTGCAGGGGCCGGTACACCCGGCCGTACTCGTGCCGGATCCCCGGCGCGAACAACTCCCACGCCCGGTCGTCGGTCTCCGCGACGAAGGCCTCCCGGCGCAACGGCTGCTCGGTCGCCGGCGCGAGTCCGGCCGACTCCCGGGTCTCGCGGAACAGCGCGAGCTGGCGCCGCAGCTTGTCGACGCGGTTGCCGGGCGGCATCACCCAGGCGTCGCCACTGGCCGCGGCGCGCCTGACACCGGGGTCCTCCAGGGCGCCCATCCACAGCGGGACGCCGCCGGGGTTGACGGGCAGCGGACGCACCCGCGCGCCCCGGAAGGCGTAGTGGCCCTCGCCGTCGACCACCTCCCCGGCCAGGAGCCGGCGGACCACCCCGATCGACTCCTGGTAGATGCGGGCCCGGCGGCGGTAGGGGACGCCGAAGCCGTCGAACTCGGCCTCGACCCAGCCGAGCCCCACGCCCAGGATCGCGCGTCCGCCCGACATCAGGTCCAGCACCGCCGCCTCCTCGGCGACGGCGACGGGGTGGTGCAGGGGCAGGATCACGATGTCGGTGCCGATCCGCATCCGCGTCGTCACGGCTGCCGCGGCGCTCGCCAGCAGCATCGGCCGCGGCAACCAGCCGTCGTCGAGGAAGTGGTGCTCGGCGAAGACGACCGAGGAGAAGCCCCGCGCGTCCGCGGCGGCGATGTCGCGCAGCCCGCGCTCGACGACGCGCTGGCCGGACTCGTGCGGCGCCACCTGGAAGCTGTAGTGCAGTCCGATCTTCACCGGTGTCCTTCCGGGATCAGGAACCGGCCCGTCGGCGGGCCGGGCAGCACCTCGCCGTCGCGGGCGATCTCGCGGCCGCGCAGGTAGGTGGCGGTGAGCGCGCCGGCGAGGCGCCGGCCGTCGAACGGCGACCAGCCGGCTCGGCTGTGCAGCCGGGTGGCGTCGACGGTCGTGGTGGCGCCGGGATCGACGACGACGAGGTCGGCGTCGGCACCGCGGGTGATCGCGCCCTTGCCGGCGAGCCCGCACAGCCGAGCCGGCGCCGCGCTGGTCAGCTCCACCAGGCGCGCCCAGGTCAGCCGTCCCGCCAGCACCGCGTCGACCATCAGCGGCAGCGAGGTCTCGACTCCCGGGTACCCCGGCGGGGCCGCCCACACGTCGTCCAGCCCGGCCGCCTTGTCCTGCCTCGAGTGCGGTGCGTGATCGGTGGCCACCAGGTCGATGCGCCCGTCAGCGAGTGCGGACCAGTACGCGTCGGCGTCGGCGGCGGGGAAGGCGAACGGCACCCCGAGCACGCCGAGGCGGTCGAGGTCGTCCTCCAGCAGCGCGGGCGGGCCGCACTCGGCGGTGACGCGGACACCCGACCGTCGTGCGGCGTCGATGCGGTCGATGGCGGCGACCGGCGCGAGCGACGCGTGGGCGATGTGCACCCGGCACCCGGTCCCGGCCGCGGCGGCCAGCACTCCCGAGAGGGCGTCGAGGACGCCGTCGCCGCGATAGGACCGGCACACCAGTCGCGCGTCCGAGCGGCCGGCCGCCCGCAGCTCCGCCCGGAGCCGGGCCTCCTGCTCGTGGTCGGCGACGTGGACGGCGACCGGCTGCGAGCGGCTCGCGCAGGCGCGGAACAGCGCCCGCAGCGTGTCGTCGCCGGGCATCGAGAGCTCGTCGGCGTACGGGTCGTCGGCCCGGTGCGAGCGGTTCAGGTAGACCTTGACCCCCACCGCGCCCAGCTCCGCCATCGCGGCCAGCTCGGGCAGGTCGGTGCCGCCGGACCAGAGCCCGTAGTCGACGTGCGACGTGCCCGCCACCAGGTCGCGCTTGGCCCGGAACCGCTCGGCACCGGTCACCGGCGGGTGGGTGTTCGGCATGTCGCACACAGTCGTGACCCCGCCGCACGCGGCGGCGGCGCTGCCGGTCCGGAAGTCCTCCTTCTGCTCGAACCCCGGCTGGCGGAAGTGCACGTGCACGTCGACCGCGCCGGGCAGCAGGATCTTGCCGCGGACGTCGACGACCTCAGCCGCGCTCAGCGTCCCCGGTGCCGCCAGGGCTGAGATGACGCCACCGGTCACGGCGACGTCCGCGGCGACCCGCCCTCCGGGCAGCACCGCCGTACCGCCGCGGAAGAGGGTGTCGGCGCTCACCCGAGCACGCCCAGGTCGCGCAGGCAGCCGAGGAAGACGTCGCGGCCGATGACCAGCGCGTCGTCGTCGACGTCGAAGGACGGCGCGTGGTGCACGTCACCGAGGCGCGACCCGAGCCCGAAGTAGACGGCCTGGCCGCCGGCGCCCTGGACGGCGTTCATGAAGCTGCTCATGTCGTCGCTCCCCTTGAAGTCGGCGGTCGCGCGGACGAGCGTGACCCCGTCCACCCCGGCGGCCACCCGCGCGACCATCGCCGCCAGCTCGGGGGTGCTGTCCGCGCCCGCCGCTCCCCCGGCCACCTCGATCCGGGCCTCGACGCCGGCGACGGCGGCGGCGCCGCGCACCACGTCGTCCACCCGGTCGAGCAGATAGCCCAGGATGGCGTCGTCGTCGGCGCGGACCTCGCCCCGCAGCAGGGCGTGCGCGGGCACCGAGTTCCGGGTCTCGCCGCCCTCGACGGTCCCGACGTTGACCCGGGTCTCTCCGTCACCGTGCCGGCTGATCGCCAGCAGGTTCTGGACGGCGATCGCGGCGGCCTGGACGGCGTTGCGGCCCTCATGCGGGGAGATGCCCGCATGGGCGTTCCGGCCCAGGAAGCGCACGTCGAACTTGCGGCTGGCCAGGATCCGCCGATAGCCGGCGACCACCTCGCCGGTCGCGCGCGCCTGAACCCCGATGTGGCAGCCGAACAGGACGTCGACGGAGTCGACCACACCGGCGGCCACCATCGCCGGCCCGCCGCGCAGCCCCTCCTCGGCGGGCTGGAAGACCAGCCGGACCTCGCCGGCCGGCCGGGCGTCGGCGGCGGCCAGCTCACGGGCCACCGCGAGGCCGATCGCGGTGTGCGCGTCGTGGCCGCAGCTGTGATGGACGCCCGCGTTGCGGGAGCGGTAGCCGCCGCGCTGCGCGGTGTGCCCGGGGTCGCTCGATTCGTGACCGTAGTTGGCGTCGATGTCGAACCGCAGGGCGACGGTGGGCCCGGGGCGCCCGGTCGCCAGCGTCGCCACCACGCCGGTGAACCCGTCGCGGACCCGTTCGGCGTAGTCCGGGTCGGCCCCGTGGGCGAGCGCCCGGCGGTAGGCCTCGTCGAGCTCCCCGCGTGACGGCAGCCCCGGGCGGTCCTCGGCCAGCACCTCGCGCCCCACCCGGACGGCGAACCCGAGATCGGCCAGGCGGCGCGCCACCAGCGACGCGGTGCGCACCTCGCACCACCCGGGCTCGGCGTGGGTGTGCAGGTCGCGCCGGTCCGCGATCATCGCGCGCACGGCCGCATCGGTTCGGCTCATGTGGGGTCCTTCCTCAGGCGATCCCGGCGCGGCGCACCACGGCCGTGGCGCGCTCGAGTGCTTCCGCGCAGATCGCGTCCTCGTCCACCCGGGTGCAGCGGCCGTCCTCGAACACGACCTCGCCGCCCACGACGGTCATGAGCACGTCGGAGCCGCGGGCCGCGTACACGAGCGAAGCCTGGACGTCGTGGTGCGGCGTCAGATGCGCCGCGCCGAGCCCGACCACCGTGAGGTCGGCCAGCTTGCCGGGTGCCAGGACGCCCGCGTCGACGCCGAGCAGCCGCGCCCCCTCGCGGGTCGCGAGGGCCAGTGCCTCGTCGCTGCGCGAGGCCTCGGGATCCAGGCGGTGCATGCGCTGGACCAGGACCGCCTGCTTCATGCATTCGAAGAGGTCCTGACGGTGGTTGTACGCCGCGCCGTCGGTGCCCAGCGCGACGACCGCACCCGCCGCGCGCAGCTCGCGCAGCCGCAGGACGCCGTCGGCGCCGTACTGGTTCGACACCGGGCAGTGCGCCACGGCGGCACCGGTCTCGCCCACCATCCGCACCTCGGCGTCGCTCAGGTGGATGCCGTGGGCGAGCGTGCTGCGCGGGCCGAGCAGGCCCTGGTCGTGCAGCCACGCGACCGGCGTGGTGCCGTAGGCGTCTCGGTACACCTCGGGGTCGCGAAGCGTGGAGGCGCAGTGCGCGTGCCAGCCGGTTCCCAGGTCGTGCGCCAGCTCGGCCGACGCCCGCAGCAGCTCCTGGTCCGCATACGTGACGTTGTGCGGGCCGGGCCAGACGGCGACGCGACTGCCGGGCGGCCGGGCCGCGACGCACTCCCGCGTCAGCTCGATCTCCTCGCTGGTGGAGTGCGCGAAGAGCCCACCGGCGAGCCCGTGGTCGCGGGCCACCGCACTCGGGGTGCCCGCCATCCCGCGGGCGACGGCGCCACGCAGCCCCACCGACTCGACCGCCTCGGCGACCGCGAGGACCGTCTCGGGGTCCGCCGGGGCGTAATGGTGGTCCAGCAGCGCCGTCGTCCCGGCCCGGGCCGCCTCGACCGCACCGAGCAGCGCCGCCGCGCGGACGTCCTCCCTGGTCAGCTGCGCGGCGTAGGGCCACATGAAGTCCGCCAGCCAGGACCAGAGGGGCCGGCCCTCACCGAGGCTGCGAGCGAGGCCCTGGTACAGGTGCGTATGGGTGTCGATCAGACCCGGCAGCACCACCGCGCCACGGCAGTCCACGCTGCGCGACGGCTGGAGACCCGCCAGCTCGGCGGCGGTCCCCACGGCGGTCACCCGTCCCCCGCCGACCGCGACGGCGCCGTCCTCGATCACGCCGGCCGCCGGGTCCATGGTGACCACGGCGCCGCCGGTCAGCAGGAGGTCGCAGGCCGCGGCTCCCGTGGCGTCGGCCATGGCTCAGTACTCGACGAGGGTGCCCTGACTGTCGGGCGTGTTGCCGAGGCCGCGCCTGCGCGAGGTGTCCTCGGCGGTCTTCGCGTCGGGCACGGCATCGTCCTCGGGGCGCGTCGAGCAGTGGAAGTGCCACATCTTCCACTCGGCGCCGCCCTCGCCGTCGTCGCGCTTGTAGATCTCGGTGGACCGGTACCGGAAGGTCGCGTCGACCTCCTCGGGGAGGAGGTTGCCCTCGTCGTCCTTGATCACCCAGGACGGGTAGATGCCCTCCGAGACGATGTAGCCCATGTCGCCCGACACGTCGACCCGGATGACGTGGTCCTCGCACAGGCCCCACCGGTCGGTGCGCGCGTAGAAGGACCACAGGGCGTCGAGTTCGTCGACCCCGAAGTAGGGGTGGTCGTTCAGGTTGAACATCAGGAACTGGTCGCGCTTCGGCGGGAAGACGGTCCGCATCAGCTCGATGTTGATGTTGTAGTTGGAGAAGTACCAGTCGCGGTGCAGCTTCAGCAGTTGCTCCACGTCCTCGGCCTGCCCGTTCGCCTGGTTCTGCACGTGCCTCTCCTTCCGGTCGACCCGGTTCGATGTAATCAGATTACATAGGCTGGTGCGACCGCACCAGAGGTGCCAGACTGTAATCTGATTACACGGCCGCGAGGAGGCTCAGCATGTCGGTCCAGGGATTCGCCGGCGACGGCTACGAGGGCGTCACCGAGCTACTGACCAGGTTCGTCGCCGAGCATCAGGAGACCGGCGCCGGCCTGTCGATCTGGTCGGCGGGCCATGAGGTCGTCAACCTCACCGCCGGCTGGAGCGACGCCGCGCGGACGCAGCCGTGGCAGCCGGACACCCTGGCGCACACCTACTCGACCTCCAAGCCGTTCGCCGCGCTGGCCACGCTGACCGCCGCGGCCGCGGCCGGGCTGGAGCTGGACCGGCCGGTGGCGGCGTATTGGCCCGAGTACTGGCAGGCGGGCAAGGACGAGACGACTCTGCGCGACGTGCTCACCCACCGCGCGGGCCAGTCCGTCTTCCCGCCCGCGGCCGAGACGGTCGACCTGATCGACGAGGAGGCGCTGCGCGCGATCCTCGCGGCGGCGCCGCCCGAGACCCGGCCGGGCACCGTGCTGGCCGAGCACGCTCTCACCTACGGTCACCTGCTCGACGGCGTGCTGCGCGCCGCCACCGGGCAGGCCCTCGGGTACTGGTTCAACGACGTGGCCCGGCCGGCGCTGGGCATGGACGCCTGGTTCGGCGTCCCCACGAGCGAGCTGCCGCGGGTGGCCGAGCTCGAGCACGGCCTGCCCGGCGGCGCGGCCCAGATGCTGGTCGAGGTCTGCCCGACCTACGACCGCGCCCTCTCCCGGCCGCTCGGCGCGATGGACATGACGAGGATCAACTCGGCCGCGTTCCGGCAGTCGACGTTCGCGGCGATCAACCTGCACACGTCGGCTCGGGCACTCGCCGGCTTCTATGCCACGGTGACCAACCCGGACGGCCCGCTGCGCGAGCTGCTGGGCGAGAAGCTGCATGCCGAGTTCGTCACCACCCAGGTGACCGACGTCGACCAGACCGTCCAGGAGCGGGTGAACTGGACACTGGGCATGTTCCGCACCGACCACTTCATCGGCATGGGCGGCCTCGGCGGCTCCGCGGGCTACTGGTCGTTCACCAACGACCACGCCGTCGCCTACGTGACCCGGCGCCTGCACGACCACGGCCGCATCGGGCAGATCGCGCTCTCGATGGGCGACAACCTGATCAAGGCCGTCTGAACTCCGCCAGCGCCGCCGCCAGCTCGGCCCGGTAGCGCTCGACGTTGGCGAGCTTGACGTCCTCGTAGCCGCGCACGACGTCGGGCAGGCCGGCGACGCGCACCGCCCGGTCGAGCGTCGCGGCGTCGAGGCGGGCGACCAGCTCGTCGACGACCGCGGCGTACTCGCCGACCAGCTCGCGCTCGACCCGGCGGACGCGGGCCCGGCCGAACGGGTCGAACGCGGTGCCCCGCAGGAATCGCATGGCCCGCAGCACCCGGAAGACGACCCGGAACCAGGGGCCCAGCCGCAGCTTGCGTTTCATGCCGAGCGCGCGCAACACCGGCGGGTGCAGGTTCCACGACGCCCGGGCCCCGGGACCGAATCGCTCCTCGATCTCGGCCCGGGACTCCGGCCGCACCGCCAGCCGGGCGACCTCGTACTCGTCCTTGTAGGCCATCAACTTGTGCAGGTTCCGCGCCACCGTCTCGGCCAGGACCGTCGAGTCGGGGTCGACGGCCGCCTCCGCCAGGCGCACCTGCTCGACCCGCGCCGCGTACCGCGCCGCGTAGGCGGCGTTCTGGTAGCCGGTGAGCTCGGCGACCCGCAGCGCCACCACGTCCGCGAGCCCACCCGTCCCGGCGGGCCGGCTCGCGCTCCGCGTCTCGGCCAGGGCGGTGACGACGTCGGGCGCGGCGACGTATTGGCGGCCACGACGGAATGCCTGCAGGTTGGCGTCGACCGCGACGCCGTTGAGGCGGATCGCCTCCTCGATCGCCGCGGCCGGCAGCGGCAGCCCGCCGGTCTGGAACCCGGCGCCGACGAGGAACAGGTTGGCGTACTGGTCGTCGCCGAACAGCGCGGTGGTCAGCTCCCGCGCGTCCAGCAGGTGAGTCGTCCGCGCGCCGGCGCGGACCCGCCCGGCCAGCTCGTCGACGTCCGGGAAGCCGACGGAGACGTCGCTCACCATCCGGCCGGTGGGCAGCTCGGCGACCGAGAGGACGGCGGTGGTGCGGCCGGGCGAGGCCACGGCCAGGTGCGTGGGGTCGGCGGCGACCAGCAGGTCGCAGCCCAGGTAGAGGTCGCACTCCCCCGCCGCGAGCTTGTTCGCCTCCTGGCCGGCGCGGCGGAAGCGGACGTCGGACACCACGGCGCCGCCCTTCTGCGCCAGGCCCGTCTGGTCCAGGGAGCGCACGTTCCAGCCCGCCAGCAGACCGGCGGTGGCCAGGATCTGCGACGCCGTCACCACCCCGGTGCCGCCGACCCCCGCGAGCCGCGCGCCGAACCCGTCGCGCTCGGCGACCGGGGGCGGGTCGGGCAGCTCCGCCGCATCGATGCCCGCCACCCCGGCGCCGCGGCCGGCGGCCGGCGGCCCCGTGACCGTCAGGAACGCCGGGCAGTCGCCCTCCAGGCAGCTGTAGTCGAGGTTGCAGGACCCCTGGTGGATCGCGGTCTTGCGGCCGAACTCGGTGGCGACGGGCTGCACCGACAGGCAGTTGGACTTACGGCCACAGTCGCCGCAGCCCTCGCAGATCCGCTCGTCGATGACGACGCGGGTCTCCGGCCGCTGGTCCTTCGAGCGACGACGGCGGCGGCGGCGCTCGGTGGCGCACTCCTGGTCATGGACGAGGACGGTGACACCGGGGGTGGCGGCCAGCACGCGCTGCGCCTCGTCGAACCGGGAGCGGTCCCAGACGACGACGCCGGCCGGGAGCCGGTGCCGCCGGTACCGGCTGGTGTCCTCCGTCGTCACGATGATGCGCGCCACGCCCTCGGCGCGCAGCACGTCGACCACTTGGGCGACGGTCATGCCGCCCGCCGGACGCTGCCCGCCGGTCATCGCGACCGCGGAGTTGTAGAGCAGCTTGTAGGTGATGTTGACGCCCGCGGCGACGGCGGCCCTGATGGCCAGCGAGCCGGAGTGGTCGAACGTCCCGTCGCCGAGGTTCTGCACGTAGTGCGCCCGGTCCACGAACGGCGCCATGCCGATCCACTGCAGCCCCTCGCCGCCCATCTGGCTCAGCCCGGTGACGGTGCCGACCTGCGCCTCGTCCATCAGCAGCACCATGGCGTGGCAGCCGATCCCGGCGCCGGTCAGCGAGCCGTCGAGCGGCTTGGTGGAGGTGTTGTGCGGGCAGCCGGAGCAGAAGTACGGCGCACGCTTCAGCAGCGGGAGCTGGGTGCGGCCGGCCGGTGCGGTGGGACTGCGGTCCGGTGCCTCCGTCGTCAATCCATGGGCGGCGAGCCGCCTGCCGAGCCGGGCCGCTACGAGGTCGACGTCGAGCTCGCCGTGCGCCGGGAACAGCTCGGCGCCGCCGGGGTCGGTCTTGCCCGTCACGACCGGCCGGCGGTCGAGGTCGTAGAGAGCGTCGCGCAGCGCCGTCGCCAGGAAGGAGCGCTTCTCCTCGACGACCACGACCTCGTCGAGACCGGCGGCGAACTCGCGGAGCACCTGCTCGTCCAGCGGGTAGGGCATGGCGACCTTGAGCAGCCGGATCGGGCTGTCCTCGAGCGCGTCCGCCGCGAGGCCGAGCTTCTCCAGCGCCGTCACGACGTCCAGGTGGGTGCGACCGGCGGCGACGATCCCGAGCCGGTCCGCCGTCCCCCGCCCGACGGTCCGGTTGAGGTCGTTCAGCCGCGCGTACTCCCGGGCCAGCCGCAGCCGGGTGGTGAGCTGGTCGCGCTCGAGCGGGCCGAGCGTCGGCTGCAGCAGCCGCGCCGTCGGCACGTGCCGCTTCGCCCCGGCGGGCAGCACCGGGCCGGGGCGGTCGTCGCCGAGCTCGACGGTCGACGTGCCGTCGGCCACCGATGTCACGACCTTCAGCCCGACCCACAGCCCGCTGGCCCGCGACAGCTCGACGGCGTGCAGCCCCAGCTCCAGCACCTCGCCGCTGTCCGCCGGATAGAGGAAGGGCATGGCGAGGTCGGCCAGCGCGAACTCCGAGGCGCACGGCACACTGCTCGACTTGGCGGCGGGGTCGTCGCCGACCAGCACGAGCGCGCCACCGCACGGGTGGGCGCCCATCAGATTGCCGTGCCGCAGGGCGTCCGTGGCGCGGTCGAGCCCGGGCGCCTTGCCGTACCAGATGCCCAGGACGCCGTCGCGGCTCGCGCCGTCGACGGTGGCCGCGAGCTGGCTGCCCTGCACCGACGTGGCCGCCGCCTCCTCGTTGAGCCCGGGCACGAAGGTCACCGCGTTCGCCTCGAGCAGGTCGCGGATGCGGTTCAGCTCGAGGTCGTAGCCGGCCAGGGGCGACCCCTCGTAGCCGGAGATGAACGTGCCTGTGTCGAGGCCGGCGTTGCGGTCGCGGCGGGCCTGCTCGATGGGCAGCCGGGCCAGGGCCTGGATGCCGGTCAGCTGAACCCGTCCCCGAGCCGCCGTGTAGCGGTCACGGGGCCGGACGACGGTCGCAGTCACGTCGAGCCCTTCCGAGTGTGCCGATGGTTCACCTACTCTGAGGATCGGCGTACCATCGGGCAAGGCTACTCGGCTCGAAGTGGGCCAGTTGTCCGAAACCATCGCGCCTCGAGCGCTCCGAGACGACCAATGGCCAGGCACCCGTGACACCCGCACTCGATCCGCTGGACCTCTCGATCCTCCGGCTGTGTCTCGAGCGGCCCCGGGCCGGCGTGCGCGAGTACGCCCGGTTGCTCGGCGTCGCCCGCGGCACCGTCCAGTCCCGGCTGGACCGGATGGCCCGGCTCGGCGTGATCACCGGCTACGAGCCGACCCTCGCGCCGGCCGCGCTCGGCTTCACGGGCCTGGCCTATGTGCGGCTGAACCTGGCGCAGGGGGTGCTCGACCACGTCACCGAGCGGCTCGCCGAGATCCCCGAGGTGATCCAGGTCGACTCCATCGCCGGCGACGCCGACCTGATGTGCCACGTCGTCTCCACCGGCCCGGAGAACACCGAGGAGGTCATCCAGCAGATCGTGGCCGTGCCCGGGGTGTTGCGGAGCCGGACCGAGCCGGTGCTGCGCCGGAGGGTCCCGCACCGGGTCCGGCCGCTGATCGAGCGCATGGCCCGCGACGCCTCCGCCTCCGATCGGTGACGTGACCGCGCCACCTCACGTGCCGGTGCCGACGAGATGCACGGGCCCGGTGAGCCGCACCCGCACGCGGGCGCCCGGTGTGAGGTCGACGCCGGCGCCGACCCGGGCCCGCGCACTGTCACCGCCGGGCAGGGTCAGGTGCACCACCTGGTCGTGGCCGAAGTAGGCGATCCTGTCGACGACGGCCGCCGGTCCGTCGTACGCGTCGTCGGCGGACAGGGCGAGCTGTTCCGGGCGCACCACCACGGTGACCTCGCCGGGATCGGTCGCGGCGTGTTCGTGCCGGCCCAGCGGCGTCGACACCAGGGTGCCGTCGGTGCGGCCGGGCAGCAGCAGGGCGTCGCCGAGGAAGCGGGCCAGCCAGCCCGTGCGGGGGCTGCGGTAGAGCTCCCGGGGCGTGCCGGTCTGGACGATGCGGCCGCCGGACAGCACGGCGACGCGGTCGCTGAGGGAGAGCGCCTCGTCCTGGTCGTGCGTGATGAGCACGGCCGCGGTGCCGCTCTCGCGCAGCACGGCGCGCACCTGATCGCGCAGGCCCGCCCGGAGGGTGGAGTCCAGCGCGGCGAACGGCTCGTCGAGCAGCACGAGGTCCGGCTCGGGCGCGAGGGCGCGGGCGAGGGCGACCCGCTGGCGTTGACCGCCGGAGAGCTCGTGCGGCATCCGCCGGCCGTGGTCCGCGAGGCCGACGAGGTCGAGCAGGGCGGCGATCCGAGCCGGTCGCGAGCGGGTCGGCCAGCGGCCCCCGCGCAGGCCGAAGCCGACGTTCTGCGCGACGGTGAGGTGCCCGAACAGCGCACCCTCCTGCGGCACCAGGCCGATCCGGCGGCGCTCGGGCGCCAGCCCGGTGACGTCGCGTCCGCCCAGCACGATGCGTCCGGAGTCGGGCCGGTGCAGGCCCGCGACGGTGCGCAGCAGCGTCGTCTTGCCGCTGCCGCTGACACCGAGGACGCTGACGAACTCGCGCTCCTCGACGTCGAGGGAGACGTCGTGCAGGACGGGCCCGGTGCGGTAGCCCGCCACGAGCCGGCGCAGTTCGAGGGTCATCGGCGGATCCGTTCCGGTCGTGAGAGCAGCCAGGCCGGCACGGCGGCGACGAGCACCAGGGCGAGCGCCGCCGGAGTCGCCGCGCCGTAGGCGCCGACCGCGGTGCGCTGCCACAGCTCGGTGGCCAGCGTGTCGACCCCGGTGGGCCGCAGCAGGAGGGTCGCGGGCAGTTCCTTCATCGCCGTGACGGCGACGAGCAGCGCCGCCGCGGCGACGCCCGGGGCGGCGTGCCGGAGGGTGACCCCGGCCCAGGTCCGCAGCGCCGACCGGCCCAGCGTCCGCGCGACCTCCTCGACGGCAGGCGGGGTGCGTTCGACGGCGGCCCGGGTGGCTCCGATCGCCTTGGGCAGGAAGAGCACCGCGTAGGCGAAGCACAGGACGGCGGCGCTCTGGTAGAGGCCGGGCACGACCCGCAGCGAGAAGAAGACCAGGGAGAGCCCGACGACGATCCCGGGCAGCGCGTGGCCGAGGTACGACACACCCTCCAGCGCCGCCACCGTCCGGGTCCGCCGCCGCGCCGCCAGGTGCGCGATCGGCAGCGCGAGCACGACCGTGAGCAGAGCACCGGCGGTGCTGAGGGTGACGGTGGACAGGGCGCTCTCCCCCAGTCCGGCCCAGTCGATCTCGACGCGGGTGGCGGCGGCCAGCCGACCGGCCAGCACGGTCAGCGGGAAGGCCAGCGAGGCCGCGGCGAGCGCCGTCATGGCCACCAGCGCCGCCACCGTCCCGGCCCGGCCGAGGCGCACCGGAGCAGCCGGGGCGGTGGTCCGGACGGTGGCCACGGCGCCGCGGCCGGCCCGCCGCCTGGCGGCCCGCTCGGCCAGCACGACCAGCAGCGCGAGGACGGCCAGGACCAGCGCCATCACCGCGGCCAGGGTCCGGTCGAAGGTGCCCTGGTAGGCGGCGTGGACGGCCCAGGTGTAGGCCTCGTACCGGAACAGCGACACCGCGCCGAAGTCGGACAGCGTGTACAGGGCGGCCAGCAGCGTCCCGGCCAGGGCGGCCGGCAGCACCTGCGGCAGCGTCACCGTCAGGAACGTGCCGGCGGCACCCCGCCCGAGCGTCCGCGCGACGTCGGAGAGTCCCTGGTCGGCGAGCCGGAACGCCGCCATCGTGGGCAGTGTCACGTACGGCAGGCAGGCCAGCACCATGACGGCGGTCAGCGGCCACAGCCCGTGTATGCCGGGCCAGGTGGCCAGCCAGGCGAACGCCGCCACGTACGACGGCATCGCCAGCGGCAGCGACGCGAGCACCCACCACAGCCGGCGGGCCGGCAGGTCGGCCCGGGTCAGCAGCCAGGCCAGCGCCACCCCGAGCACGAGGCAGCCGGCCGAGACCAGCCCGACCAGCACCGCGGAGTTGACCGCCAGCTCCCAGGTGCGCTCGCGCCACAGCGCCTGCCAGGCGCGGTCCGCGCCGGCATCGGCGACGCGGACGACCAGGTAGCCCAGCGGGATCGCCGCGGCGGCCGCCACGAGGGTGGCGGCCGCCAGCAGCGCGACGGGCGGACGGCGCTCGCTCAGAGCAGTCCCACCTCGGTGAGCAGGCCGACGGTGTCCTCCAGCGACTCCAGCTGCGACAGGTCGAGGTCCGGCGCGCCCAGGTCGGCCAGTGCGGGCACGCCCTGCGGGCCGGTGACGCCGTCGACCAGGGGGTACTCCGCCGTCTCCTCGGCGAAGTAGGTCTGCGCCTGCTCGCTCAGGAGGAAGTCGACCAGCTCCAGCGCGGCCTCGGAGCCGCCGGCCTCGGCGAGCACGCCCACGCCGGACGTGTTGACCAGGGCACTCACGCTGCCAGGGTCGCCGAACTTGAGCTGGACCCGCAGCTGGGCCGGGTCGCTCTCGTGGCCGGCCCAGTAGTAGTGGTTGATCAGGCCCAGGCCGGCCGCGCCGGTGTTGACGGCCTCCAGGATCGCGCCGTTGCCGGAGTGGATCTGCGCCTCGTTGGCGACGAGCCCCTCCAACCAGGCCCGGGCGGCCTCCTCGCCCTCCGACACCCGCAGCGCGGTGACGAACGACTGGAACGACGCGTTCGTCGGGGCGATGGCGACCTGGCCGCGCCACCGCGGGTCGGCCAGCGCCTGGACGTCGCCGGGGACGTCCGCCTCGGTGTAGGTCTGGCTGTCGTAGGCGACGACCCGCGCCCGCCCCGTCAGCGCGACCCAGGACCCGTCGCGCGAGCTGTACTCCGGGGCGACGGCGGACGTGACCTCCTCGGGCAGCGTGGCGAGCCGCCCGGCCGAGGCCAGCGCGCCCAGGGCGCCGGCGTCCTGGGACAGGAACACGTCGGCGGGCGTCTGCTCGCCCTCCTCCAGCAGCTGCGCCGCCAGCTCGGTCGTCCCGGCGTAACGCACGTCGACGGTGCGGCCGGACGCGTCCTCGAACTGCTCCAGGAGCGGGCCGACCAGCTCCTCGTCGCGGCCGGAGTAGACGACGAGGGGCTCGTCCGCGTCGTCGGCCGCCTCGGCGGCGCCGGTGCCCTCGGCGGCCGGCTCGGCGTCATCACCACAGGCGGACAGCAGCAGCAGACTGCCCACGGCGGCGGCGAGCAGTCCCGGACGGAGAGAGCGCATGAGGGTCCTCAGGTCGTGACGAAGGGCCGGCGAACACCGGATAAGGGCAGGCTAACCTTGCTGATCAAGGGGGTGGATCCCTAAGATTCGGGGGTGCTCCCCGAACTCGCGGCGCCGTCCGGCTGCCTCTCCGTCCTGGTCGTGGACGATCACGCCGTCTTCGCCGAGGCTCTCGGCCTGGCCCTGGACGCCGATCCCGGGCTGCGCTGCGCCGCCGTCGCGCACACCGTCGACGACGCCCTCCGGCTGGCCCGCGACACCGTGTTCGACGTCGCCGTCGTCGACCACCACCTGCCCGGCGGCAGCGGGCTGCGGCTCGTCGAACCGCTGCTCGCCCTGCGGCCGGCCGCCCGGGTCGTGATGCTGACGGCCTACCCGCGGCCCGACCTCGCCGCCGACGCGCTCGCGGCCGGCGCCGTGGCCTTCCTCGCCAAGGAGAGCGCCCTCGCCGAGATCGTCGCCGCGGTGCGCACCGCCACCCGCGAACATCCCGTCGTCGCCGCGCTCCCCGAGCCCCCTGCGCACGGCCTGACCCCGCGCGAGCGCGAGGTGCTCCAACTGCTCGCCGAGGGCCGGGACGCCCGCGGCATCGCCCGCAGCTGCGGGCTGTCCATCCACACCGTCCGCGACCACATCAAGGCACTGCTGGCCAAACTGCGGGCGCGCACGCAGCTCGAGGCCGTCGTGACCGCCGCCCGGCACGGCCTGGTCCAGCTCGACCGCCCGTGAGGCTGCGACCCCGGCCCGGGTCGCTGGGCTCGGCGCTGCTGCGCCACGCCGCGCTGGCCGGGCTCGCCCTCGTCCTCGTGGCCGGTGTGACGATGATCGGCATCTGGCGCTACGCCGACGACGAGGCGCACCGCAGCGCCGAACAGGTGTCGACGGAGATCGCCGAGTCCGTCATCGTCGCGCTGGCCCGCTACGAGTACGAGCCGGCCGACGAGGAGCACCGCGCCCGGGTCATGCGCACGCTCGACCCGTACCTGCGCTCAGGGCTCGTGGACCGGGTGAAGATCTGGCGCCTCGACGGCGACCTCGCCACCATCGTCGTCTCCGACGAGCGCCGGATCGAGGGCGAGACCCGGCCCGTCGACCGCGACCTGGCTCGCCGGCTCGACGCCGGCGAAGCGGTCACGTTCCAGGTCCCCCTCGACGACGAGCACCGCTACGAGACCGACCGGGCCGACGAGCTCGTCGAGGTGTTCATCGGCTTCGAGGACGCCCGCGGCGCGCCGATGCGGCTCGAGCTCTACGTCCCCGTCGACATCGGCGGCACCGTCCGGCACGTCGCCGGCTCGCTGGTGCCACTCGTCCTCGGCGCGCTGGTCCTGCTCGCGCTGCTCACCCTGCCGCTCACGCTGGCGCTGGCGCGCCGCATGCGACGCGACGCCGAGCGGCGTCAGGACGTGCTGCGCTACGGGCTGGCCGCCTCGGACCGGGAGCGGCGCGAACTGGCGCGCCGGCTCCACGACGGCGTCATCCAGGACCTCGCCGGTGTCGGCCTGATGCTCGACACGGCGACCGGTGGCGAGTCCGCCGATCCCGGGCGGGAACGCCTGCTCCAGCGGGCCCGGTCGCTGGTCGCCGACGACGTCCGCGAGCTGCGGACGATGCTCACCGAGCTCACGCCCGCCGGCCCCGCGCCCGACGACCTGGCCGCGCTGCTCGAGCGACTCGCCGCTGAGGTGACGGCGCGAGCGGCGGACCCGCCGGCGGTCACCGTCGACGCCGCGCCGGGGCTGTCCCTGGACGACCACCGCGCGTTCCTCGTCTACCACGGCGTCCGCGAGCTGCTCCGCAACGCGGTCCGCCACGGCGCGGCCACCCACGTCGCGGTCAGCGCGGCCGACGACGGCGACGCGCTGACCGTGACCGTCGCCGACGACGGCGTGGGCTTCGATCCCGCGGCGGCGCGCGCCACCGGCCACCTCGGGCTGCGGCTGGTCGAGCAGGCCCTCACGGACGAGGGTGGCGGGCTCACCGTGCGCTCGTCACCCGGGACCGGCAGTCGCGTTACCGTCCGTATCCCGCACGGACCGCCACCGGGTCCCGGTGCCGGCAGCCGGGTGCGGTGAGGCGCCGGCCGCGCCAGGCTGTCGTCCCGGGTCCCGCCCGTCGTGCCCGCCGTGCCACGAGGCCCACAGGCGGGCGTAGTGGCCGCCCGCGCTGACGAGCTGGTCGTGGGTGCCGAGCTCGACCAGTTCGCCGGCCTCCAGCACCGCCACCCGGTCGGCGTCGTGCGCGGTCTGCAGCCGGTGGGCGATGGCGATGACCGTGCGCCCGCGCAGCAGCGCCGCCAGCGACCGCTCCGTCTCCCGCGCGGTCCTCGGGTCGAGCAGCGCCGTCGCCTCGTCCAGGATCAGGGTGTGCGGGCCGGCGAGCACGACCCGCGCCAGCGACAGCTGCTGGGCACGCGCGCCATCGAGACTGATGCCGGCGCCGATCTCGGTGTCCAGGCCCCGCGGCAGGTCGTCGATCCAGCGCGCGCCCACCGCCTCGAGCGCGCCGCGCAGCTCCTCGTCGGAGGCGTGCGGCCGCACCACCCGCAGGTTGTCGCGCACCGTGTCGTGGAAGACGTGGTGGTCCTGGGTCACCAGCACCACCTGTTCGCGCAGCCGGTCCGGGGGCAGGTCGGCCACGGGCGTCCCGCCCACGGTCACCGACCCGGTTCGCGGCCGGTCGAGACCCGCCAGCAGCCGGGCCAGCGTGGACTTCCCCGCTCCTGAGGCGCCGACGACGGCCAGCCGCTCGCCGGGCCGAACCACCAGGTCGACCCCACGCAGCACGTCCCGGCCGCCGTCGTAGGCGTAGCGGACGCCGGACACCTCGATGCGGTCGTCCTCGGGCGACCCGGCGGGACCGGGCTCCTCGCGCGGCACCTCCGCGAGTCCCTCGAGCCGCGCGTAGGACGCGATCGCTCCCTGGACCTGCTCCACCCACAGCGTCAGCGTGTCCAGCGGACCCACCAGCTGCCGCATGTACACCGTCGCGGTGACCACCACGCCGACGCTGACCAGACCGTTCGCGTGCATCGCCCCGCCCACCAGCAGAACGCCGACGACCGGCAGCGCGCAGGAGACGTCGAACGACGGGAACAGGACGGTCCGCAGCCACAGCGTCCGGAGCCGGGCGGCCCTCGCGTCGGCGACCGCCGCGTCCGCGGCCTGCGCGCGTCGGTCCTCCAGTGCGAGCGCCTCGATCGTGCGGGCACCCTTCGCGGTGCTCGTGACGACGTCGGCGAGCCGCGCGCCGGTGGCCGCCTCGGTCAGGTAGGCCGGACGGGCCCGCCGCAGGTACCAGCGCAGCGCTGCGCCCACACCCACGAGGCACACCAGTCCGCACAGTCCGAGCAGCGGGTTCAGCACCAGCACCGCGGCGATGAGCAAACCGGCCTGGACGACGGCCACGACGACCTCGGGCACCGCCCGGCGCAGCGTCGTCGCCACCACGGAGGCGTCCGTGCTCCCCCGGGCGACCAGGTCGCCGGCGGGCACATGCTCCGCGACGGACGGCGGCAGCGCGAGCGCACGCGCCAGGAACCGCTCGCGCACCCGGGCCGCCGTGCGCTCACCGAACCGGTAGCCCACCGCGAGTGCCCACCGCCCCAGCAGCACCTGCGCGACGGTGAACACCAGCACGCCGAGCGCCAGGCGATCGACGGTGCCGAGCACGTCGCCGGAGCCCGCCCGGACCGCGTCGACGATCCGGCCGAGCAGCCACGGCCCGGCGAGGCCCGCCGCGGAGGCCAGGACGTTGAGCAGCAGGAGGCCGGCCACCGCGCCGCGTTCCGCCCGCAGGTCGGCCCACGCCGCGGCCCGCACGCGGGCTCCCCCTGCCACGGGCACCATGGCGCTCACGAGCCGGCCTGCCCGTCCTGCACGCGGGAGACCAGGTCACGGTACGCGGGGTCGTCGCGCAGCAGCTCCTCGTGCGTGCCCGACGCCACGGCGCGACCCCTGGCCAGGAAGACGACCTCGTCGGCCCGGTCGAGCACCAGCGGCGACGTCGTCGTCACCACCGTCGTGAGGCCGCGCCTGGCGGCGCGCAGCCGGTCGACCACGGCGGCCTCGGTGTGCGCGTCGACCGCGGAGGTCGGCTCGACGGCCAGCAGCACGTCCGGTGCGGCATAGAGGGCGCGCGCCAGACGGAGCCGCTGCCGCTGCCCGCCCGACAGGGTGCTGGCGCCCCAGGTGACGGGCGCGTCGAGGCCGCCGGGCAGCGCGTCCACGACGTCCTCCGCCACCGCGGTGCGCACCGCCGCGTGGACCCGCTGGTCGTCGGGCTCATGGCGGCCGGCGACGGCGGTGCGCACCGTCCCCGCGAACAGCTCGGCGTCGTTGTCGGCCACGACCAGCCGTTCGCGCAGCAGGCCGGGAGCCACCGCGTCGATCCGCACCCCGGCCCACGTCGCGTCGGTGCGGGTGAAGCGGCCCAGCCGCTCCATCACCGCGACGGCCTCGCCGGGACGCGCGCTCACCAGCGCCGTGAACAGACCGGGCCGCACGACGACGCCGGACTCCGGGTCGGCCAGCGGCCCGCAGCCCGGCGGGACGTCGAGCCCGTCACGGACGCGGTCGCGTTCGGGCCGCAGCTCGAGCAGGCCGACGATGCGGCGGGCGGCCACCCGCGCGCGGGCGAGGTCGCCGCCGCCCTCGATGAGGGACGACACGGGCACGACCAGGACGGCGACGTAGCCGTAGACCGCGACGAGGTCTCCGACGGTGATGTCGCCCTGTGCGGTCATGCGCGCCGACAGCCACACCACCGCGGCCAGGAACAATGCGGGTAACCCACTCGCCAGCGCGCTCACCCAGCTCGCCGGGCCGCCGGCACGATAGCCGCGCTCCACGAGCCCCCGCGACCGCCCCAGGTAGCGCTCGGCCGCGAACTGCTTGCCTCCGAGGCCGTTGAGCACCCGCAGCCCGCCCAGGATGTCCACCAGCCGCGTGGTCAGCAGGCCCATGTCCAGGCGGTAGTCGCCGCCGGTGCGCTCGATGTGGCGCAGCAGCGGCCCGACGGTCGCGGCCAGCAGCGGCACCCCGGCGAGGACGACCAGGGCCAGGAGCGGCGAGATGGCATACAGCACCACGGCGACCACCGCGTACGCCACGACCGCGCCGAACCCCGGGCCCGTCACGGTCATCGACTGCGCGACGGCCTGAACGTCGGTGATCCCGATCGTCACCACCTCGCCCGTGCCGATCCGCCGGGACAGCGAGGAGCCCAGCCGGGCGGTGTGCCGCACGACCGTCCGCACCGTGCGGAACGACGCGTCCATGCGGATCTTCGTCATGGTCCGATGCCGGAGAATCGCCAGCACGGCGGTCAGCACGCTCACCACGACCAGCACCACGGACCACGTGACCAGGGCGGCGGTGTCGCCGGCGACGAGACCGTCATCGATCGCGCGCGACAGCACCCACGGCGGCACGGCCAGGCCGACCATCCAGGCACTCCCCAGCGCCGCGCCGGCCGCGACGCGCCGTGCCTGCGACCGGGCGAGCCAGAGCAGGAAGCGGAAGGGGCCACTGGTGTCGCGGGGCGCGGGAGGGACCCAGTCGTCAGTCGTCCGATCCGCCGCCGCGTGGCTGTTCGGCACCAGCCGACCTTAGCGGTCTCACGTTCGCGCCGGACTCTGCCTCAGCGCGGGCGGCGGACCGGCGTTCCCGAGGCGAGGCGTTCGTCGCGCAGCACGCCCTCGACGACCGCGCCGTCGACGGTCTCCAGTTCCTGCAGCCGGGCGGCGAGCCGGTCGAGTGCGCCGCGATGCAGGCGCAGCAGGTCGACGGCCCGGTGTTCGGCGTCGGTGAGCAGCCGGGCCACCTCCTGGTCGATCAGGCGCTGGGTCTGCTCGGAGTAGGGCTTGCGCAGCAGGTCGTCGGGCGACTCGCCCAGGTACTGAGGCTGTCCCGTGCCGTACCCGACCGGGCCGACCCGGCTGGACAGGCCGAACTCGCGCACCATGCGGACGGCGATCTGCGTGGCTCCCGCGAGGTCGTTCGCGGCGCCGGTGGAGCCCTGTCCGAACACGACCAGTTCCGCGGCCCGCCCGCCGAGACGCACGGTGAGCAGGTCCAGCAGGTAGTCCTCGCTGTAGAGGTGCCGCTCCGCCTCCGGGAGCTGCTCGGTGACGCCCAGTGCCATGCCCGACGGCAGGATGGTCACCTTGGCCACCGGGTCGGCGTGCTCGCACAGCGCCGCGAGCAGCGCGTGCCCGGACTCGTGCACCGCCACGGCCCGCCGCTCGTCGGGCAGCAGCGCGTTCGAGGTCTCCCGGCGGCCCAGCAGGGTCCGGTCCCGGGCGGTGTCGAGGTCGGCGGCCGTGATGGTGGTCCGCCCGTCGCGGACCGCGTTGATCGCCGCCTCGTTCACCAGGTTCGCCAGGTCCGCGCCGGAGAACCCCGGCGTGCCACGGGCGACGCGGCCCAGCTCGACGTCGTCGCCGGGCCGCTTGCCCAGCGCGTGCACGGTGAGGATCGCCTCGCGCTCGGCCTGGTTGGGCAGCGGGACCGTGACCTGCCGGTCGAACCGGCCGGGCCGCAGCAGGGCGGGGTCCAGCGCCTCGGGCCGGTTGGTGGCCCCGAGCACGACGATGCCCACGTTGGGGTCGAAGCCGTCCAGCTCGGCCAGCAGCTGGTTGAGCGTCTGTTCCCGCTCGTCGTTCCCGCCGATGACGGCGCCGCCGCGCCGCGAGCCCACCGCGTCGAGCTCGTCGATGAAGACGATCGACGGCGCCCGTTTGCGCGCGTCGTCGAACAGGTCGCGCACCCGGGACGCGCCCACACCGACGAACATCTCGATGAACGCCGATCCGGTGATCGACAGGAACGGCACCGCGGCCTCGCCGGCGACCGCCCTCGCGAGCAGCGTCTTGCCGGTGCCCGGCGGCCCGACCATGATGACGCCGCGCGGACCCTTCGCGCCTGCGGCCCGGTAGCGCTCCGGGTCGCGCAGGAAGTCGACGACCTCCGACACCTCCTGCTTGACGCCCTCGTAGCCGGCCACGTCGGTGAATCTCGTCGTCGGGCGCTCGGCCTCGATGATCTGCGCCCGGGCCCGGCCGAACCCGCCCAGCCCGCCGGCCAGGGACCGTTGCGCCTGCCGCCCCATCCACACGAACAACCCGACGATCAGGATCAACGGCAGCCAGCCGAGCAGCACCGAGACGAACGACGTACTGCTCTGAGTGGCGGTCACCTCGACCTTGTGCGCCTCGAGGCCGGCGTTCAGACCGGCGGTGTCGATGGCGGTCGGCACCTGGGTGGTGAAGTCCGAGCCATCGGTGTAGGTCCCGTCGACCGCGCCCTTGTCGTTGATCGTCACCGACTTCACGTCGCCGGCGTCGACCTTCGTGACGAACTCGCTGTACGGCACCGACGACGCCTTCGTCGAGACCAGGCCGGGCAGCCACAGCAGCAGGACCGTCGCCAGCAACAGCAACGGCACCAGCCACCGCTGCCACCGTGGCGGAGGCGGCGGCACCCGCCGCGGCGGCTCGTCGGGCGGGCCGGGCTTGGCCGGCGACGTCCGATGCCGGCGATCCAGCAGAACTCGCCCGACCATGTCAGCTCCCACGACACCCACCACCAACACCTCCAGTGTTGCTCCGGAGGGGCCTTCGCTGCCACGATGCACGTCCGCGCCG
>NZ_QVAI01000027.1 GCF_003427025.1 Jiangella endophytica | reverse complement strand
AGCTGGAGCACCAGGGCGACGGCGACCACGACGTCGACCACGGCGCACCACTCGGCGAAGGAGCGCGCCACCACCAGGTTCCGCCTCAGGTGGACGACGTCCCAGACGCCGTGGAGGAACCAGCCGGCCGCGACCAGATAGCGGCCCACATCCGGGTCGAGGACCAGACCGGCGAGGCCCAGTCCGCCGAAGACCAGCATGCCGACGGCCTGGGCCCGCAGTCTCGCGTCCCGCCACACCCGCCCGCCGGCGGTGTTCCAGACCAGCACGACCAGCGCGACCGCCCAGAACACGACGCCGGGCGAGATGAGGTCGAGGCCGCGGAGCACGAAGACCACCGCGAACCCGGCCGCCAGCAGCGGCCACGTCGCGCGCCGCCGCTCCAGCGTCGCGACGACCAGGTAGAGCAACGGCAGCAGCGGCAGGATCCCCGCGAACAGCAGCGTGCCGTCGTCGGTGCCCGCGCCACCGGCCAGGAGGGTGGACATGGCGAGGGCGAGCCCGGTGGGCCAGCGCGCGGCGATCCGCGTGTACCAGGGGGCGGGATGGAGCGTGGGCGAAGGCGTGGTGGTCATGGTCTCGAGCCTCGGGCGGTTCCGCGCACGCCGGTATCCGCGCGATGTCACCTCTGGACCGTGCGATTCGCACGGCCGGCCCGTGCGACCAGCGGACGAGGCCCTCACCGGTATAGTTATCGCCGACTGAGCCCGGAGGGCTCCGGACCGCGAAGGTGCCCCATGATCGAGTTGAAGAGCCCCGCCGAGATCGAGGCGATGCGCGCCGCCGGCCGCGTCGTCGCGGCCGTGCACACCGAGGTGCGCACGCAGGCCGCGCCCGGGGTGTCGCTGGCCGAGCTGGACGAACTGGCCCGCAAGGTCATCGACGGCGCCGGCGCCGGCTCGTCCTTCCTGGGCTACCACCCGCGGTTCGGCGCCACGCCGTATCCGGGCGTCATCTGCACGTCCGTGAACGAGATCATGCTGCACGGCCTGCCGACGTCGTACCGGCTGCGCGACGGCGACCTGCTCAGCGTCGACTGCGGCGCCCACGTCGACGGCTGGCACGCCGACGGCGCCGTCAGCTTCGTCGTCGGGACGCCGTCGGCCGCCGACATCGCGCTGATCGAGACCGCCGAGCGGACCCTCGCCGCCGGCATCGCGGCCGCGGTCCCGGGCGCCCACCTCGGTGACGTCGGTCACGCGATGTCCGCCGTCGGCCGGGCCGCGGGCTACGGCATGCAGAACGACTTCGGTGGCCACGGCATCGGCCGGGCCATGCACGAGGAGCCCTTCGTGCCCAACGAGGGCTCCCCCGGGCGCGGCCTGCGGCTGCGGCCGGGGCTGGTCATCGCCATCGAGCCCAGCCTCATGGCCGGCGGCCACGACGGCTACCACATGGCCGAGGACGGATGGTCGCTCGTGACCGACGACGGCAGCCGCAGCGCGCACGTGGAGCACACCGTCGCCATCACCGAGAACGGCCCGCGCATCCTCACGCTGCCGTGAGCGGAACGGGTTAGCTCGGCGCCGCCCGGTGCTGATACCCTTCTCAAGCCCGAGCCCGCGTAGCTCAGGGGATAGAGCGTCTGCCTCCGGAGCAGAAGGCCGTAGGTTCGAATCCTACCGCGGGCACCAGCAGGTCAGTCGGCAAGTCGATCATCACAGCGAGATCACCCGACCACTTGACGACCCTGATGCACTTCGTCCGCTCGAGGGCGTTTGCCGCAGCCGCAGAGGCCACCCTGCGGCCCATGAAGACGTTCTGGGTCATCGAGGGCTGCTCGCGGCCAGATGGTCTGTTATCTCCCTGGCCGACAGGCCGCCACTCCGCGGGAACAGCAGGTCCCGCGGATCGGCCAGCCAGCTCATGCGCGTCCGTCTCACGCAGAGGTCCATCACGCGGCCGGGCACGGCGACAACCCGCCGCCCGGCGTCGGTCTTCGTCTACTCGTCGAGCACGCCGCCCTGAACCATCCGGAACGCCGCCTTGGTGCTGATCTCGATCACGCCGTAGTCGATGTCTACGATTGCCTGCCGAACCCCCAGCGCCTCGCCAATGCGCGCCGGTGCCGTCCAACTCTTCCTGTTCAAGCTCGGCCGCCGGCTCGGCGCCAAGGGCCGAGCACCGGGGTTGACATCGCGCCCCGATGAGCGGCACCCCGTCACCGCTGAGGCCGCGCAGCAGCGGCTCGGTGACGGCAGCGACGACCACGGTCACCGCGACCTCGACCGTCAACGCGACGGCGGAGACACCAGCGTGACCCGTGCGGCCCTCCGTTGCCTCGCCGAGCGAGTTCGGTGGCGGCCTCCGGGATGTCGGCCGGAGGCGCCTCCGCCCGGTCGCCGGCGCATCGTGGTCCTTCCGATTGCTCCTGCGGTCGCCCAAGGGCCCGGGAGCCGTGGGCCTGCGTCGCGGTAGGACGATCGGCGCTCCAGGGACTTCGCCGCCGAGCCATCAGCAGGACGACGATCAGGTGACTGTTGATCAAGAGCGCGACGGCCGGAATCGCACTGACCACCGCCGCGACAGGGACGCCGATCACCCTTGCGGTTCCTCGATCGCGCCCTCAGCCACCGCGATGCGTTCGCGGATGAGCACGACGTGGCCCCGTCGGCTTCCGGTGCTCGGGCAACGATGGCCTCCATGCACCCTCTGGTGAAGTCCTGGGCGCGGCTGAAGTCGCGGCCGACCCGCGGATGAAGGGTCGGCACCTCCGTGGTCCTCGGACCTGGTCACCTCTTTGACTAGCAGCTGAGCCCTCGCAGGGAGCTAGTGATGGACGCATGAGTTCGACATCTCGATGTACAGTTCGTATATGTGCACGGCTGCGGCTTCCGAACCGGACGTGGAAGCGATGCTCGGAAGCCTCGACCTGGCGGAGAAGGCGGCGCTGCGGTCGGGAACCGACGCGTGGCACTTCCCCGGCGTCCCGAGCCTCGGAATCGCTCCGGTCCGCGTCGCAGACTGCGGGCACGGCATCACGATCATGGGCGAACGATCGACGACTGCGACGAGCTTCCCGACGGGGGTTGGCATGGCCTCGACGTGGAACCCCCGCCTGTTGGAAGCGGCGGGAGCCGCGATCGGACGGGAGGCGAGCGGACTGGGCGTCGCCGTGGTCCTCGGCCCGAAGCTCAACTTGCACCGGGTGCCGCTGAACGGACGCAGCTTCGAGACCTTCTCGGAAGACCCATGGCTCGCCGGCTTGCTCGGTGCGGCAGTCGTGCGCGGCATTCAGTCGGAAGGGGTCGGCGCCTGCATCAAGGCGATCGCCGCCAACAGCCAGCAAGCCGACCAAGAGTCGATCTCCTCAGAGGTCTCGGAAACCGCACTTCGGGAGCTGTACCTACGCCAGTTCCAGCTCGCCGTCGAGTACGCCGACCCGGTCGCCGTGATGACGTCCTACAACCGGATCAACGGCAACCATCCCTCCGAGGACGCGTGGCTGCTCGAGGGGATCGTCAAGGGTGAGTGGGGCTTCCCGGGCGTGATCGTCTCGGACTGGCGAGCCGTCCACAGCCCGCGGGCACTGACCTCGGGCCTCGACGTCGAGATGCCGGGCCCCGGCGACTGGCTGGACCCGGGATCGGTGCTGGCAGCCGCCGAGCGCGGACTTGTCAGCGAGGCGGCGCTCGACGACTCGGCGAGGCGCATGCTCCGCCTGCACCAGCGGACCTCGGCCCGACGCGAGGACCCTGATCAGGAGCCCATGGTCGACTCTGCGCGAAATCGGGCACTGGCATTGCGCGTCGCCGAAGAGTCGATCGTGCTGCTGCGCAACGAGGCCTCCACCCTCCCCTTCCAGCGGGACGCCCTCCGGCGTGTCCTCGTCGTCGGCCCGAACGCCGCCGCCGCCCGATTGGGTGGCGGCGGGAGTGCCTCCGTCACTCCTCCGTACACCATCAGCCCGCTCGACGGGATACGGGAAGCTCTGAACGGGATAGCCGAAGTCGAGTTCCTCGAGGGCACCGGTCTCACCGGGGCCATGGTCCCGCCGACGTCTGCGCTTCGGCACCTGGGCGAGGACGGCGTGCTACGACCGGGCGTGCGGGTGAGGTATCGGGACCGGTCAGGTGCCGTCACGACGGAATGGGCGGTCGAGCCGACGACGGACCTGGCGTGGGGCTGGGCCTCGCCTGCCGACGGGATCGCGCAGAGCGGCTTCACGGCGGAGATCCGCGCATTGCTCGTGCCGCAGGTGACGGGCGCTTACCGGATCGGCCTCAGCGCGAGCCACGGGGTCGCCGAAGCCGAGCTCGGAACGTGCCGACTGGGCCGGATCTCGGAGGCGGCGCTCGCGACGCAGGGCTTCGAAGCGGACTACCGCGATCATCTCGATCAAGGCGTGGTGGAACTTGTCGCCGGCGTCCGATACGAGCTCTCGCTCCGCTACCGCAAGACGGGATCGGCCGGCGCCTTCCGCTTCGAGTGGGAGCCGCCTGGGAGGGACGCGGACTCCGAGCTGCGCGCCGCCGCCTCGCGGGCCGATGCCGTGATCGTCTGCGTCGGACTCTCGAACCAGCTCGAGGGAGGATCCAGAGACCGCGAATCCCTCCGACTTCCCGAGATCCAGGAGCGGCTCATCGAGACCGTTGCCGAGGCGAATGCGAACCTCGCCGTCGTGCTCTTCAATGGCGGACCACTCGAGCTGCCGTGGCTGACGAAGGCCCCAGCGGTGCTCGAAGCCTGGTATCCGGGGCAGGAGGGGGGCCGGGCGGTGGCGAGGATCCTGTTCGGGGACGTCAATCCTTCCGGGAAGCTTCCGGACACGATGGCGGAGGCGAGCGCGTATCCGGCGCTCGCGGGCTACCCCGGCAGCGATCATCGCTCGGTGTTCGCCGAAGATCTCCTCGTCGGCTACCGCTTCGTGGACGCTCACGGCATCGAGCCGACGTTCCCGTTCGGCCACGGGCTCAGCTACACCCGGTTCGAGCTCACACCGCCCCAGGTCACCAAGGCGACGGAGACGCTCGGGGTGCCGGACGTCCGCGTTGCGACGACGATCCGCAACGTCGGAACCACGGCTGGCGCCGAGGTCGTCCAGGTCTATCTCGCGTACGCCGCGGAGAACCCGGATCGTCCGGTGCGGCAGTTGAGGGCGTTCGAGAAAGTGCACCTGGAACCGGCGGAGTCGGCGGACCTGGAGTTCCGCCTCGGCGTGCGTGAACTCGAGGCCTGGGACGCCGAACTGTCGCGGTGGATGGTCCGTCCCGGCGCGTACCTCGTCGGCGTGGGTACGAGCTCTCGTGAACTCGCCCACGTCAGAATCGAGCTGGCGTCGTGACCGCGCGAACACCATCCGATCGACCAGGCGGGGGCAAGATTTCCAGACTGAAGCGGGTCACGCTGGAGACGACCCTCAAACCGTTCGAGACCGGGCGTCCGGACGAGGAGGTCGCCGAGGAGCTCTTCCGTCAGTGGGACGACCTCGTCGCCGGGGCGAACGGCGTGGCGATCCTGGTGTGGGTCGGCGACGGGAGCGAGATCCTGGACTGGTCGGGCGATCTTGATGAGACGTTCGAGTGGGCACGGTTCATCGGGTTCTCGAATCCCGAGCAGTTCGGCCTCGCAGCAGATGCGCCGATGAGCGCTCGTCCGTACCGCGTCGACACCGGCCCGATGAGTTACCGCCGGCTCCGTCAGATCGTGTCCGCACTCAGATCGGCGGCGACGCGTCACACGGAGGAGGCGACGATCGGCACGGCCTTCGACCCCGGACCGGAATTCGTGCCCTCGTCGTTCAAGTTCGAGCGTCACCCGGAATCCGGCGAGTCGCCCCTCGACCTCGGGGATGCGCCGGTCCGCACCCACTACCGGGTCACGTGCAGCTGGTCGCGGCTCGACGCCGACGACCGTAGCTACGCGGCCTTCCCCGCCGGCATTCCGCAGGGGCTGAGCTTCGGCTCATTTCTCGGCGCACAGTGCGCGAAGTACTTTCCCGCCGTCGGGTTCGACTACCTGTGGCTCTCCAACGGGTTCGGGTTCTCGTTCCATCCGTGGTCGTATCGCGGCATCAACTTCGACGGTCGTGCCTTCGGCGGCGTCGACGCTCGCGAGGCGGGAACGTTCGCCCTCTCGTTCTGGAGCGATTTCGCGGCGGCGTGCCGGATCCCGCTGGAGGCTCGCGGCACGAACTTCCCGGTCGGCGTCGAGCTTGCCAAGGACCTCCTGCCGCTTCGTGAGCTCTACCGACGAGGTCATCTTCGCTGGCCAGCACCGAACTCGCCGTGGGGAGCACTCAACCGGAACTTCGGGGTGGAGCTTGCCGGCGCGATGAGCCGCGCCGCCTCAGCGCCAGCCGACGATTTCCCCTTCCGCTTCTATGCCAATGACCCGTGGTTCTGGCAGAACCCGTGGCGAGACTGCTACGGCCGCGAACCGTACGACATCTTCATGCCGATGTCCGTCGCCGCACTGCGCAGGGACGGAACGATGCGCCGCGCTACGCTCGTGGAGATCCTCAGCGTCGACACGGAGCACGGGACCCTCGACGGCCGTGCCGCGAGGGAGATCGTGCCTCATCTGCTCGAGGCGATCGACACGGCGCCAGATCGGCCCGGTCCGCTCTGCTGGGTCTACCCCTTCGACGAGCTCTCGGCTCGGATCGGGTCGGACCCGTCGGCGGCGCCCGCAGCGTTCTTCCAGGACTGGTTCCTCGCGAACGCGATCACCCTGGGCCTTCCCGTCAGCAGCGTCGTGGCCTCCGGCGAGCTCGCCGCGATCCTCCGCTCCGACCCCGGACGACTTGACGACACCGTGCTCATCGCCTGCGCGGCGACCATCGGAGCGTCGCTGGCCGAGGCCCTTGCGGGGTACGTGCGGACGGGCGGACGAGTCCTCTTCTACGGAGCGCCGGCAGACGAGGCTGTACGCACTCTGCTGGACCTGCGCGAGGTCCCGGCGCTCGCGGGAGATGCTGCGATCACGATCACCCGGCCGGTCGAGGAACACCCCGCGGGTCCGTGGGGAACGATTCGGCTGAGCGAGGCGTGCTCGGCCGGGGGAAGTGGCGAGCTCGCCGGTCCGAGCGCGGGCGTTGTCGCGAGCCTCCGCATAGGCGGGGACGAACGGACCTTCGCCGTCACAAGGAGCGACGCAGACTGGGCCGGCGGACGAGCAGCCTGGCTGCGGGGCTCCCTTCCTATCGACGAGCACGGCACGAGCGATCTCCCACAGCGGCTCCCCGACACCTACGTCGACCCGGCGATCCTCGTCCGCACCCTTCTCGAAGACTTCCGAATTGTCGTACGGCACGCCCGTACGCCGGAGTCCGTGGTGTTTCACGACCGGACCATCTACCGGGAGCCGGCGCGGACGGTGCAGTTCACCGCATCGCGGTCAGACAACGCGCTGTGGCTCGCCGGCTACGAGCAGGACACGACCGCGTCGCTCTCCCTGCGCCTCCCCGAAGGAGCTCCCATTGCCGTCGGTCAGACGGCCCAGATCAACGATGGGCTCGCGACCTACCAGTTGGACAGCTCTTTTCGCCGGGAAGTACGCGTGTACCTGGAGCAGACGGCCGCAGGCCCCGTCGCCTGCAAGGAGGGGCATCCGATCAGCACACGACTGAACCCGCACGTGCGGCGGGTGCTGTCCGTCTCGCCCGTGGTCGACGCTCGTATCGAGGTGCATCCGCCGAAGCGGGCGCTCGACGACGACCGCGTCGAGGTACGCGTGAACGGCGAGGAACTCGAGCGGGATCGCCTCGAGCCCACCCGTCATGGGCTCGCCGTGGACGGCGTCACGGGCACCGTCGAGTTCATCTGGTAGTGCTGTCGCCATGATCGACGCGCACGTGCACGCCTGGCCGGAGTGGCCGTACCCGATTTCTCGCCGCGACGGTCGAGACGACGCGTCGGCGCCTCGGCTTCTCCGCCGCCTGGACGACGAAGGAATCGAGTCGTGCTGGCTCATCGCAGCCGAAGTGCCGGGCGGCCGGACCCCCACGCCGAACAACGAGTACGCGGAGGCGGCGAGGGTGCTGGCGCCCGCACGCGTCCGGCTCTTCGTCGACGTCGACAGTCGATGGGCGCCGTCGTATCACGCGACCGGCGCATGCGATCGCCTGGCGAGGCTCGTCGAGCGGTTCCCTCTGGCGTCAGGGGTCGTCCACTACCTCGCAGCCGAGGTCGACGGTTGGCTCGCCGGCGGCGAGGGAATCGCGTGGCTACGAGAGCTCGAGCGCCGCGACCTCGTGCTGAATCTCGCGCTCACCCCGGCCTGGCACCGGACGCTCGCTGCCGCGGCGCAAGCGGTGCCGGATCTGCCGTTCGTCCTCCATCATCTCGCCGGGGTCACGATGGCCGAGGAGCTCGACGGGCTCGAACCGCTCGCCGAGACCGCGAACATCGCCGTGAAACTATCGGGGGCCCACTACCTCGATCCACGTATCCTCGCCGAACCCTCCGGCGTGCGGGACGTCGCGGCCAGGCTGGCCGAGGTCTTCGGCGTGGAGCGGCTGGTCTGGGGATCCGACGCCCCCGTCGACGGCAAGTACGTCACGGCTGACGAGGCGCTGCAGTTGCGTGCGCAGTTGCTCGAGCCCTTCAGTCCCACCGAGCGCATATCGGTGACCGGCTCGAACGCCGCGCGGCTCATACGCCGAGGTCGTTGAGCTCGAGTGCTGAGCGGTAGCACGCCTCCACGAAGGCGACGGTCTCGACGCCGTTGGCGGCGTTAGCGAGGTGTCCCTCGAGCCGCTCGCCGCGCAAGAGGTCGATGAGAGCGAGGACGGGCGCGTCGGACGGGTAGGCGCGCATCGACGTATCCAGTTCGATCCCGGCGAGGACTCCTGCAGACGCGGTGACGCGGCCGTGCAGCGCATCATGCAGGATCCATCCGTCCGTGCCTGTGTAGCGCAGCCAGGCTGTCCGGTCGTCCCAATCACGGATCGTGCCGGCCGAGGAGAGGACGATCGTGGTGCCTGCCGGCGTCGAGGCGTTGGCGCCGACGGCGAGGTCCATCGGCGGCTGCTCCCAGTACATGTTGGCGCTCACCCGGGTGAGCGGCTGGTCGAGCTCGGCAACGAGGAGGGAGACGAGGTGGCCGAGCTGCGTCTGCCCCTGACCGCCGCCCGAAAGGGCGGGGTTCGCGTAGGTCGACCTGAGTGGGACGAAGCCCTGGTGATCTCGTGGTGGCGCCGAGGCGTCGTCGCCCCGGATGAGGTGCGCGACCGCGCTATCGAAAGCACCGGTGGCGCTGACGACCTTGCCGATCCGGCCCTCGGAGAGGAGCGATCGCACGAGCCGCGCGTATGGGTGAAAGAGATACGGATGGCTCACGACGATCGGTACGCGTCGCTGCGCCGCCAGGTCGCGCAGGATGATCGCATCGGCCGCACGCAGCGCCATCGGCTTTTCGACGAGGACGCCGACGCCGCGATCCACGGCCGACAAGCTGAGATCCGCGTGGGTCGCATGCGGGGTGGCGACGACCACGCCGTCGATCGACCCGTCGGCCACGAGCGCGTCGAGGTCCGGGTGCACTGGGCAGCCGAATCGGCGGCCGAATGTGTCGGCGCGGTCGCGGTCCGGATCCATGATGCCCGCGACCTCCGCGTCGGGGGATGCCGCCACTGCGGGTGCATGGACGGTGGCTGACCACCATCCCGCTCCGACGAATCCGATGCGGATGGTCATGCCCGGCTCCCGAATCCAGCGTCCTCCGGCGACAGTCCGACGCCGACAGCGCCCGGCGCGGCGGGGGCGCCGACGTCGGCCGCGATGTCGAGAACAAGCGTCTCCGCCATCGATTCGGGAGCGCAGGCCGAGAGTAGATGCAGGGCCCAGGGCTGGAGCGCGGAGGCGTGCGGGACGAATCGCACCCCGTGCTCGGCGGCGAGGGCGGCGATCGTCCGGGCGACGCCGAGTCCGCCGCACCACGTGACGTCCGTCTGAATGACGTCGATCGCTTCGCGTGCGATCAGCTCCTCGGCGGTCCGGACGCCGGCGAGATGCTCGCCGGTGGCGACTCGGACCGTTCCGGCGAGGCCGTCGCGCAGCCGCATGTACCCGGTGACCTCGTCAGCGGCGAACGGCTCCTCGATCCAGGCGAGACCGAGCCCCTCGCATGCGCGGGCGAACTCGACTGCGTAGGGCGGATTCCACGACGAGAAGCAGTCGACAGCGATGCCGACCGCGGTCGGCAGTAGGGCTCTCAGGCGCTCGACCCGGTCGACATTGCGGCGCAGCGAGGTGCGGCCGTCGGCCGGCCCGTACGCCATCGGCACCTTGACGACCTCGACGCCGCCGGCGCGTTCGACGAAGGCGGCTGCATCACCAAAGAGCTCCGCAGAGCCGATGGTGAGATAGTGCGGCAGCGGACGTCCGTGGCCGCCGAGGATGCGATGGAGCGGCGCGCCGAGAGCGCGAGCGCCGAGGTCCCAGAGGGCGAGCTCGACGGCGGAGACGGCCATCGCGCCGAAGAGACCGCCCGCATACGGGGCCAGAGCCCGCCGGAGCTGATCTGTGAGCTCGACCACTCCGGCCGCGTCCTGGCCGATGAGGAGGGGCGCGAGATGTGCGCGGATCGCCGACTCGGTGACGGCGCCGCCACGGCTCTGCCCGATCCCGAAGAGCTCGTCGCCCGCGCGCAAGAGCACCCAGACGACGTCCGCGCCGGGACCGCGCCAGCTGCTCCGCCGTTCGGCGAAACGCGGATACCACGAGAGGGGCGTCGCGATGCGCTCCTCGTCGAGCCACGTTGCCGACGAGAAGGGGGCGACCCGCGTCTCTACGGCGGTGATGGTGGGCATGATGGGGCCTCCTCGAGTCAATGGCGAGACTACGACGCCACGGGGTAAAGTTCGGAATATGGAACAAGCGGGTCTTCATTCGGAAAAGTCCGCTCGGGATGCCGGGTCCGGCGGTCGAGCGGTCGAGCGGGCGCTCAGTGTGCTCGCCCTCGCCGCCGCCTCCGGTGGCCGGCTGCGGCTGACCGACATCGCAGAGAAGCTGCAATTGCCGAAGTCGACCGCGCACAACCTCCTGGCGAGCCTGACCCGTACTGGGTGGCTTGAGCGTGATCCGCGCACTCGCGAGTTCAGCCTCGGCGTCCGCGCCTGGGAGATCGGGCACGCCTACTTGACGCTGAAGCCGCTCACGCAGCGGGCTCAGCCGGTGATGGACTCGCTGCGGGATCTGCTCGGGGAGACGGTTCGGCTCTCGGTTCTCGTCGATCAGGACAATCTCTGCGTGGCGAAGAGCCCGGGACCCCATCCGCTGATCTTTGACCAGCCGGTCGGGGCGCGGTTGCCCGCTCATGCGACCGGTCTCGGCAAGGCGCTGCTGAGCGGCCTGAGCGCAGCGGAGATCCATGCGCTCTACGCCGAGGACGCCCTGGACGTCTTCACGACATCGACGGTCTCGACGGTCGATGAGCTGCAGCAGCAGCTCGACCGTGTCCGGAGCCAGGGCTGGGCGGAGGATCACGGCGAGTATGTCCCTGGGATCCGGTGCGTCGCGGTTCCGATTCGGGACGACGAGGAGGCTGTCGTCGGCGCGATGTCGGTCAGCTTCCCGGTCGACCGGTTCGACGCGGAGGCAGAGCAGGCACGGAGCTCGCTGCTGCAGGCCGCCGCAGAGGTCTCCCGGCGCCTCGGGGCTGGGCACGCCGTCATCGGGCGTGGCTAAGCGGGAATCGCCTCGGCGTAGACAAGCACTTTCGAGGCCGAGGCATCATCCTGCGCGAGCGCGGAGAACGCGGCGTCGGCCTCGTCAAACGTGACACGGCCGTCGATCAGCTGGTCGAGGAGAGCTGGCTCGCCGCTCGCCCAGGCCGCGGTCTCGCGGAACTCTTCGGGGGTGTAGCAGAAGGAGCCGACGACCCGTCGCTCGGAGACGGAGATGGAGTACGCCGGAATTTCCACGATGGGCGACGCCATGCCCACGAGCGAGACCCTGCCGCCGGCGCGCACCGAAGTGAGGGCGGCGTCGATCGTCTCCGAGCGTCCGACGGCGTCGATCGCGACGTCGACCGCGCCCGTTCGCGCGCAGAACGCGGCGACGTCCTCCTGAAAGGGGTCGATCACGACCGCGCCAAGGCGCGCCGCCCGGCGGCGCCGTTCGGGAACGGGTTCGCTGACGAGGATGTCGCCGGCCCCGAGTCGCCGGGCGGCGATGACGCAGGCCAGGCCGATGGGGCCTGCCCCCAGCACGAGGACGCGCTGACCGGGTGCGACCTCGCCGCGAATGGCGGCGTGGTAGCCGACCGCTAGGGGCTCGACGAGGGCACCGTGTTCGACTCGCATGCCCACCGGGAGCGGAACGACGTTCTCGGCAGGCATGACGAAGTACTCCGCGAATGCGCTCGAGATCTCAGGATTGACACCGAGGACGCGCGCGCCGCCACCTGGTCCGGGCCGCAACTGCGGGTTCACCGTGACGACGCTGCCGACCGCGGCGGTCCCGTCAGTTCCCGGTCCCTGCCCGACGACGACGCCGACGGTCTCGTGGCCCATGACCTGACCGACGTGACGGCGGCCGTTCTGCCCGGTGTAGCCGTGCACGTCCGACCCGCAGATGCCCGTGGCGATCGTACGGATGAGCACCTCGCCCTCGCCCGCGGTTGGTTGTGGCCGTTCCTCGACACCGATCCGGCCGAAGTCCTGGAGCACCAATGCTCGCATTCCCATCCCCATCTGTTCGACATGCTGAACTGTCTTTTACACTGCTGAACAGATGTTACACTCGCTCCTGCAACCCACATCCGCACGGGGCGAGCCGAGACCGCGAAGAGGCGAGAGGAAGGTGCCAGTGACCAGCAACGTCGCAGGGGTCGGGAGCACAGAGGAGACACAGCTCCGGCGTCGCCCGCGCTGGCGATCTGTCGCACCGCTGTACCTCGCGCTGCTTCCCCTCGCGCTCGTGCTCGGCGTCGTCGAGTACTACCCCGCCCTCAGTGGGATCTGGTACTCGTTCTTCGACTGGAACCCCGGCGGGGACTCACCGTTCATCGGCCTGGACAACTATTCGCGGATGATGGGCGACCACATCTGGTGGCAGTCGTTCCGGGTGCTCGGCGCCATTTTCCTCTTCGCCATCGCATCCTGGGTGTTCCCATTACTCGGTGCGGAGCTACTCATCAGCCTACGCAATGAGCGGGCCGCGTTCGTGTACCGGACCCTGCTCATCGCACCGATGGCCTTCCCCGGCGTCGTGACGGCACTTGTGTGGTCCTTCATGTACCACCCGAACGACGGCGTCATCAACACCATGTTGACCACGATCGGGCTCGGCAACCTCGCGCAGAACTGGCTCGGCGACCCGTCTATAGCGCTCATCGCCCTGCTTTTCGTCGGATTCCCGTTCGTCGCAGGCTTGCAGTTCCTTGTCTTCTACTCGACTCTGCAGAACGTGCCGAAGGAGATCTTCGAGGCGGCGGGGATCGACGGTGTCGGACGCCTACGCAGGTTCTGGCACATTGACCTGCCCCTCATGGCGACCCAAGTTCGGCTCCTGTTCGTCCTCACGATCATCAACACGCTGCAGTACGGCTTCGTCGCCTATCTCCTCACTGCCGGTGGGCCCGACAACGCAACCATGGTGCCTGTGCTCCGAATGCTCAACGTGGCGTTTCAGGGGCAGGACTGGGGATTCGCCGCTGCCCTCTCTACGACGCTCTTCCTCCTGACCCTGGCTTTCAGCGCGATCGCGGCCCTCGTCGGCAGGCGGAGCTCCATCTCGAACGTGCGAGGACGCCGATGACCTTCCATGCAGAGCACCCGGTGATTCCCGCCGAGCCCCTCGACCCGCGGGATCCGGAGCAGAGCACCGGCACGGCGCACACCGCTCAGAAGGGCCGCAACCGGCCCCAGGTCGGCATCATGGTCGCGCTGACGGCGCTGGTGATCGTCGCGTTCTTCCCGTACCTCTTCATGCTGCTCACCTCGTTCAAGTCGAAGGAGCAGTTCGCGGAGCAGTACTGGCTGCCGGCCTGGCCGCTCGCCCTCGACAACTACGGCAAGGCGTTCGAGCAGGTGGCGCCATATCTATTCATGACCTTTCTTGTGGCGGCCGTCTCCGTCGTCGCGATCATCTTCCTCAGCCTGCTGAGCGGCTACGTCCTCGCCCGGTTCACGTTCCCTGGCCGGCAGTTCTTCTTCCTCATGGTCGTGGCCCTGCTGATGGTCCCGAACATCGCCGCCCTCATCCCGCGATTCGCGCTCGCCCGCGACCTGGGAATGCTGAACACCTTCCCCGTGCTCGTGATCCCCTACGTCGCCGGCGGCCTCGTGCTCGGCACGGTCCTCATGAAGACCTTCATCGAGGGCATCCCCCAGGAGCTCTTCGACGCTGCCCGCGTCGACGGTGCGGGGCAAGGCCGGTTGTTCTTCTCGATCATGCTTCCGCTCTCGTTTCCCGTGATCGGCACGGTCGCGCTTATCAACCTCATCGCGATCTGGAACGACTTCTTCTGGCCGTTGCTGACGATCACGGAGAACAGCTTGAAGACAATCTCCGTCGGGCTGCTCTTCTTCCAGGGTCAGAGCGGCACCGACTTCGGGGCCATGTTCGCCGGGTACATGTTGGCGAGCCTGCCGCTCCTGCTGTTGTTCACCTTTTTCTCGAGATACTTCCTCGCAGGCGTCCAGGGGGGCCTGCCGGGATCGCACTGACCACGTTCAGCCCTTGGCCCCAATACGGCACTCAACATACCGATCAAAGGAGTCCGGCATGAGTACCACTAGATCCCTGCGCCTCGGTGTCCTGCTGACAGTGGCCGCGCTCGGCGCCGTCGGCCTCAGCGCCTGCACCGGAGCGGATGAGGCGTCCGGGGACGCCGTGACCATCACGCTCGCCGGCCCGAATCAGTGGAGCAGCGACCCGAGCTCGTTCGGCCCGGAGTGGGAGGAGCTGATCGCGGCGTTCGAAGAGGCCGAGCCGAACATCCAGGTCGAGACGGTCGTGCTGCCTCTTGCCGAGTTCGCGACGACCCTCTCCACTCAGCTCTCGGCAGGCACCGCCCCGGAGCTGATCTTCAACCAAGCCCCCCACACGCCCGACCAGGTGGTGGCGCTCGACGGGTACCTGGAGCAGCCGAACCCGTACGTCGAGGGCAACGAACAGTGGGTGGACGTGTTCAAACCCGACTACTTCGGACCCACCGCCACGAACGCGAGGAACGCCGCAGGAAACTACGAGTTCATCCCGTTCAACCTCTTCATCAGCGGCCTCTACTTCAACGCCGACGCCTTCGCGGAGGCCGGCGTCGACGAGCCGCCCGCGACCTTCGGCGAATTCATCGAGGCCTGCGGCGATCTGAAGGACGCAGGCTACGTCCCACTCGCCCTTGACAACAGCTACGGAGCGCAGAACTCCGTGTACGCGCCGATTCGGTCACAGCTGCAGGACAGGTACTTCGACGAGTGGAACGTTTTCGCCCCGGACGGCACACCTGGCACCTCGGCGCAGATCGGCGCGAAGGGCTTCGCTCACGCCGTGCTGACCGGCGCGCTCGACGCGACGAGTACGCCGGAAATCGCTGAGACCATGCGCTTGATGAAGACCGTCTTCGACGAGTGCGGCACACCGAACTGGTCTGGAGTCACCAGCACCGGCGCATTCACCGGTGGCGAGGACCTCGTCGGCGGCGAAGCGGCCATGGCGTTCGGCTCGAACTTCGCGGCCAGCAACCTCGCCGACGTGGACTGGGAGTACGGCACCATGCCGTTCCCGACGATCACGAAGGACGACTCGCCGCTCTCGACCGACCGTGAGGCGCAGTCCGGCGCGAACGTCGGTGGGACGAGCTACATGATCCCCGCGACGACCGAAGCCGAGCAGCTCGACGCGGCCGTCAAGTTCCTCCAGTTCGTGTCGGCGCCCGAGCGGGTGCAGCCATGGCTCGACGGCACGGGCGGAATCCCGGCGCTCGCAGATGCCACCCCGGCTCCGGGTCTGGAGGGGCTGATGACCGGATCGTGGTTCGAGGCGCCGCGCGTTCCCGCGCGCGCTCTCATCCCGAAGGCCCTCGCCGGCCAAGCCGTCTACACCGGCTATCTGACGGGTTCGAAGTCGCTCGAGGACCAGCTTGCCGAGTTGCAGTCCTCTTGGGTCGAGAACTCGTTCGAGCTCGCAGAGGACGGCGGATGGACCGAGGACTGGGCGACCAGGTAGCAGAACGTCTGAAGGTGGGGCCGGGAAGCCGAGGCGTCCCGGCCCCACCGCTGAAGGAGCTGACATGCAGCTGTACCGGCTCGGCGCGCCGTGCGATGAGATCCCGGTCGCGCGGCTCGGCGGCGACCGCCTCTTCGAGCTCCGCCCACACTGCGCGGACCTCGACCTCGAGTTCCTCGGGCAACGCCTACTGCTCCAGTCGCCCCAAGCACCCGAACGCCGCAGGACTCGGCCACCGCGGATCCTTCCTTCGACGTGGAGCGCATCGTCGACGACCTCAGCCAGGTCATGGTGCTCGAACCCGGGGACCTCGTGAACGCCGGCCATCGTGACTGATCCCGACGGCGTCGCCGCCCTGCTGCGCCGGGTCCGGCGGCTGGTGGAGGAGACCCTCCGGCCAGCGATGAACGCATCGGCGCTCCGCGTCCCCGTGTCGATGTGGGAGACAGCGGGCGAGCCCGTGAGCTGGCGGGTCGCCGTGTCACAGGACTTCTTGCCGATCGAGAAGGGCGAGGCGTGGGGCCGGCCGTGGGGCACCGCGTGGTTCCGCCTGGACCTCGGCGAGGGGGACGGATCGTCGCCGACCGAGCTCGTCGTCGATCTCGGCTTCGACCATGACCGGCCGGGGTTCCAGAGCGAGGCGACCGCATGGGACGACCGAGGACGGATCCTCAAGGCCGTCGAGCCCATGAACGCCCGCATCCGACTCGTGGCGAAGAAGGACCCACCCGGCCCGATCTACCTCGAGGCGTCCGCGAACCCGAACCTCCTCTTCGCCGCCGACGGCACCGGCACTTCGGGGCTCAACAACTCAGCCACTCCTCTCGGGGATCGGCTGACTGCCCCTTCCGAGTCGCTGTACCGGTTCGGCGGCGTCTTGTGGCGCCCGATCGAGCCGACGCTGACGGAGCTGATCGCCGACGTCGAGGTGCTCGAAGGAATCCTGCGCGTGGTCGCGGACGATTCTCGCCGGCACGCCCGCATTTGCGCGGCACTCCGGGACATGCTCGATCTCGTCGACCCCCGCGACCCGGTCGGGTGCGCACCGGCCGCGCGGCGGGTGCTCGAGCCAGTACTTGCCGCCAGCGCGACGGCTAGTTCCGCGATCCTGCATGCCGTCGGCCACGCGCACATCGACAGCGCCTGGCTGTGGCCGCTCCGAGAGACCCGACGCAAGGTCGTCAGGACGTTCGCCAATGTCGTCGCCCTCATGGACGACGACCCCGATCTCACCTTCGTCGCCACCTCGGCGCAGCAGTTCGCCTGGCTCGAGGCCGACGCGCCCGAGCTGTTCGAGCGCGTCGCGCAGAAGATCCGCGAAGGCCGGTTCTTCCCGGTCGGCGGCATGTGGGTGGAGTCGGACACGAACCTGCCATCGGGCGAGTCCCTCGTGCGCCAGTTCGTCGAGGGGACGCGCTACTTCCTCGATCGGTTCGAGATCGAGACGGACGAGGTGTGGCTGCCAGACTCCTTCGGATACACGGGTGCGTTCCCCCAGATCGCCGCGGCCGCCGGAAAGCGTCGTGCGCTCATCCAAAAGGTCTCCTGGAACGACACGAATCGGATCCCGGCGAGCACCTTCACCTGGGAGAGCCGCGACGGCAGCCGCCTCCTCGCCCACCTGCCGTCGGTCGACATCTACAACACCGATCTCCGAGCGGAGGACCTCGTCCGTGCCGAACGGCAGCTGCGCCCGCGCGCTGCCCTGCAGCACACGCTCGTCCCATTTGGATACGGCGACGGCGGCGGGGGGCCGACGCCGGAGATGCTGGCCAGAGGCCGCCGGTCCCGAAGCCTGGAGGGCCTGCCGCGCGTCCGGTTCTCGACGCCTGCGACCTTCTTCGAGGCCGCCGAGGCCGAGGGAGAGCGGGCCGGCGCCACCTGGGTAGGTGAGCTCTATCTCGAGTACCACCGCGGCACGTACACCTCGCAGCGGGCAATGAAGGTGGGCAACCGCGGGATGGAACGTCTGCTGGCCCGTGCCGAGCTCGCCTCCGCGGCGGCCAGTCTCCGCGTCGGGGCTGCTTACCCCTACGACGAGCTGCAGCGTCTTTGGCGGGCCACTCTGCTACTCCAGTTTCACGACATACTGCCCGGCACCTCGATCGCCTGGGTGCATCGGGAGGCGAGAGAACAGTACGCGCGCGAGCAGGAGCGTGCCGGCGCACTCGTCACCCACGCTCTCGCCGCCTTGCCCGACGACGCGGCGAGTTCACCGCCGGCCGCCAGCCGTTCCAGTATCCGTGAAGCGGACGGTCTGCACATCCTCGCCAATGACCGGCTCGTGGTCGTCGTCGACGAGCGAGGGCTGGTCACCTCGGTACGCGACCTCGTCACCGATCGGGAGCTCGTCCCGCCCGACGGTGTCGCCGGTCTGCTACAGGTGCATCCGGACACGCCGGGCGACTACGACGCCTGGGAGCTCGACTCGGACTACACGCGAGTGCGTACGGACCTGCTCGCCGTCGACGCGATCGCGAGCATCGACGACGGCGAGGGATGCGGTATCGAGGTGACTCGGTCGCACGGGCGATCGAGGTTCCGACAGCGTTATCTCCTCCGGCACGGCGGTGACGCACTCGAGATCCGGACGGAAGTCGACTGGCAGGAAACGCGCACCCTGCTCAAGCTCGCCATCGCGCTCGACGAGGCGGCCGAAGTGGCGTCGTTCGGGACGCAGTTCGGGCACATCGACCGCCCGACGATCCGGAACACGTCGTGGGACCGGGCCAGATTCGAGGTCCCGGCCCACGGGTTCGTCTGGGTTGGAACGGCGGGCCAGGGCATCGCCGTATGCAGCGACGCCGTGTACGGTCACGACGTCTCCCGTCAGTCCCGCAGCGGCGGCGGAAGTAGCGTGCAGGTACGGCTTTCACTCCTGCGGGCGCCGCGATTCCCCGATCCGCACACGGATGCGGGCCGGCACATCCTCACCTGCTCGATCCGCGCTGCGGCAGACGTCTGTGACGCGCGAGCTGAGGCGGAACGACTGGAGACCCTGGCGATCGCGCCCCTGCCTGCGGCCGCCGAACTCGTCTCCTGCGCGGACAGGGGGATCGTGATCACCGCGGTCAAACTCGCCGACGACCGCTCAGGTGACCTTGTCGTCCGCCTGTGCGAGACACTCGGCAGACATACCCGGACGCGATTGCAGCTGAAGGTGCCGGCGCGTGCCGGCCACGCGACGGATGCTCTCGAGCGCCCGCTCGACGCGCCGGAGCTCGCGATCGAGCGCGATGCCCTGCGCCTGGAGTTGCGACCGTTCGAACTCGCGACCTTGCGATTCCGGATCGAGTGAGTTCAGCATTACGAACAATGCGACCAGATATTGAATCGCATTCCGAACACCGGTAGGTTCGCACTGCGTGCACCGTGGCGCGCACACCTGACGGACGGGATGAGCGATGAGGGTCATCAGGAAGACGACGGTCGCGATCGTGGGAACAGCAGCGGTCCTGCTCGCGCTCCTGCCGGCGACGGCTGCGACCGCAGGCGACGCGAGACCGGCGGCGGTGAGAGCCCCGGCAGAGACGTCGGCAGTGCCGGACGACGACTACGTGATCGGCACGTACTACTTCTCTGGTTGGTACCAGGAGCCGAATCGGCACTTCTCCAACCCACTGATCAACGGCGGGCGGGATTGGCGTCTCGACGCGCCTGAGCGCGAGCCGGCCTACGGCTGGTACGACGACAGCCAGACCGTCATGGACCAGCAGATCATCGACGCCAGCTCGAACGGCGTCGACTACTTCGTCTTCGACTGGTTCCCCGACCGCCCCGACCTCGACGACCGTGAGGGCGGCATGGGCCAAGGCGGCAGCTACGGGCTGCACAACGGCTTGAACCTGTTCCGGACCTCCCCGAACAAGTCCTCCATGCAGTTCTCGCTCATCTGGGCGAATCATGCGCCTTTCGACATGCAGAGCCTGCGGACCCCCGGCATGACCCAGGCCGCTTACGAGGCCGCCCGCGCCGCCGAGTGGGACACGATCACGGACGAGTGGGTCGAACTCTTCGCCGACCCGCAGTACCTCAAGATCGACAACAAGCCTGTCATCAGCACCTTCGACGTCCAGAGCATGCAGAAGGACTTCAGCACCGGCACGCGCCCGAATCTCAACCCGCATCAGCTGGCCGGCGTTCCGGAGGAGCGTGCGGTTCTGGCGGACGCCATCGCGATCCTGAGGCAGAAGGCCAAGGACGCCGGCTTCGCCGACGTCCTCTTCGGTGCCGGCCTCACTCAGCCCGGCCCGAGCGGCGAATACGTCGCAGCCCACGACCAGGACGACGACGTCTACGACTTCTTCAGCTCCTACAACTGGGCGCCGCTCAAGTGGACCGATCAGCTCGACCTGAGCTACCACAACATGATTCGCTCCCACCACGACTACGTCTGGGACTACTACGCCGCGAACGTGGAACCGGAGACCGACTACATACCCGTGATCTCCGCCGGGTGGGACAACATCCTCCGCACGGATCGTGAACGCTGGGTGGATCAGCACACACCGCTCGAGTTCGGCAGCATGCTCCGGGAGGCCAAGGCGTTTCTGGACGAGCATCCGCAGCAAAGCCTCTCGGGCGGCAGCGACCTCAAGATGGCGGTCATCGCGAGCTGGAACGAGCTCTTCGAAGGGCACGCGATCGTGCCCACGAAGGCCGAGGGCGACGCCTGGGTGTCGCAGGTCGGCGAGGTCTTCGGCACTCGCCCGGCGGCGACCGCGCCGAGTGACGAACTCGCGAGCACGGTGGCGGCGGTCCAGGCCCTGCACGAAGCGCTGCCCAGCCAATCGCCGACCGCACGGCGCAAGGTCGCCACCCTGCTGATCCAGCTTCGCCTGCTGGGACGCTCACTCGAGGTGGGGGACGCGGAATCGGTGCCAGACACGCAGGTGCGGTTCATCACCACGGCTCTGAAGACCCTCGAGCAGTCGGTGCAGGGCCAGCCAGAGGCCTGGCCCGTCGACGCACCCACGTTCCTCAGCAGCGTCCGAACCCAGTGGGACAGCACTGTCGCCGCGATCTACGGCGTACGCGTCGCCGTCGCGGCCTCGGACTACAGCGTCGTGGAAGACCAGGACGTCGCCCTGAACCTCGCCCTCGAGTCCGAGGGGGGCGGGAATGCCACGGCGACGGATGCCGAGTGGACGATCGAGTTCCCGAGTTCCTGGCAACTCGCGCCGCTGCACGTTCAGGGCGTAGCAGGTCAAGTGAACTTCGCTGTGCCGACCGGGACGACCAGCGACGTGAGCTATGTCCTCGACAGCCTCCTGCCGACGCCGTCCACGCTCGTCGGCAGCCTCCAGGACCTGTCCGTCACGGCCGAGTTCACCATCGGCGGGGTTGACCACGTCGCCGAGGTGCCCGTGCAGCTGACCACTGTGCCGCCAGTCGACGCGAAGGTGGTGACGGTCCCGTTCGCGGGCGAGGACAACGTGGCGACGATCTGGCTGGACAACCTCTCAGACGAGCCCATCACCGGCGGACTCGAGCTGGAGGATGTCGCCGGCGTCACCGACGACCTCTCGGACGCGCCGTTCACGCTCCAGCCGCGCGAGCGCCGGAGCGTGGAGGTCACCATCACGAACACACTCACCGAGGCGCAGGACCTCGACCTCGTGTTCGACACGGTTGAGCGGGGGCCGCTCGCGCTGGAGGTCGTCACCGCGCAGCCGCACCAGCAGATCGTCCCGACTTCGGCGGCGCTGGATGCGTCCATACGCAGCACGGGCGTGGTCGAACTCTCCAGCCCGGACCGGTTGCAGGTCGGCAACTCGGCGACGTCATCGGGTGATCTCGAGTACCGGGTCGTGCTCTCGATCCCGCTCGACGGCATCCAGCGTGACCAGGTCTCAACGGCGCTTCTCGACCTCACCCAGTTCCAGTACATCCGGCCCGGCGAGGTTGTCATCGAGCATCTCCCGCCGGCGTCGACGATCACCTCGGCGGCCTACGGAGCGGCGAGCTCCGCCTCGAAGGTGCTCGCGGCCGGCACGTCGGCTACTGATACAACGACCTCGTCGGTACAGTCGGTCGATCTCACTGACTGGGTCAACGTCCAGCTCGACGCAGACGCCACTCATCTCACGGTGCGGCTGCGGATGTCGACGATCACCCCTGGCACGAGCATGATCCGCGCCTATCGCCCCGCGGAATTCACACCGGCGGATGCGCTGGACAGTAGTCTCCTGCGCGTCTGGTGAGCGGGATGATCTGCGGGTGCGCGTTCGCGCACCCGCAGATCTGTCTCGTCGGAGGACACCGAGAGCACCTCGAATCGGCAGAGGAGCACACGTGAACAAGGTCGATCGCGCGATGCTGGACGCAGCCGTGGCCGGCGCCGGGTATCGGGACGAGACCGCGAGCGGCGTGCTCCCTATCCGGCTCTCGCCGAGCGTTGCCGCCCGCGGTGCGGACGACCGCGTGATCCGGCTCTCCCGACAAGCGGCCGGTGTTCGCCTGCGCCTGCGCACGAAGGCGACCCGGATCGAGCTTGAAGTGGAGACCTTCGCCTCGCTCGGACGCCAAGAGCGGCCGTCGGGTCGGCCGACCGTATTCACGGCGATGACGGCGGATCACCGCGAGTCCGTCAGCGTCCCGACGGACGGGCGAACAAGCGTGGACGAGGACGGCGTCTGGTCGCGGGTCGATGGGCGGCGACGCCTGACATTCCACCTTGGTGACGCCTCTGATGACAGGGATGTCACCGTGTGGCTGCCGCATCGAGCCGAAACGAACATCATCAGCCTGCACGCCGACGCCCCGGTCGCGCCGGCTCCGTCGACGCGGCCCAGGTGGGCCCACTACGGCAGCTCCATCTCACACTGCTACGAGGTGGACGATCCCATCGACGCCTGGCCGACCGCTGCCGCAGTGCGCCTCGACGTCGAGCTGAGCTCCTACGCGTTGGCGGGACAGGCCTTGCTCGACCCGTTCGTCGCCAAAGCGATCGCAGCGCAACCTTACGAGGTGATCTCCCTAGAGGTGGGCGTGAACATCGTGAACGGCGACGCGATGCGCGAGCGCGTCTTCGTCCCCGCACTACACGGCTTCCTCGATCGCATCCGTGACGCGCACCCGGAGACGTCCATCGTCGTCATGTCCCCTGTCTACTGCATGCCGCATGAGCACCAGGCGGGCCCGATCCGTCCGGACGGCGCCGGCGGGTTCATCGGCACGACACCGACCGATGACTTACCGCACCTCACAGTCGGCACGATCCGGCCACTCATCGCCGAGGTCGTCAGCGCACGAGCCGACTCCCACCTCCACTACCTGGCGGGCACCGAACTGCTCGGGCCGGGGCACGCCGACCAGTTCACGGACACCCTGCACCCGAATCTGGACGGTTACCGCACGATGACGGCGGCATTCGTGAGTTGGATACGTGAGTTCGGGCTATTCGCCCGCCGGCCTCGACAGCCGCGCCCAGGCCAGCCGCTCCAAGGCTCATAGGCGGTTCACTGAACAACGCCACTCAACCTGCGGAGGCAGAACCGACGGGGATCTCCCGCAAGTGTGAAGATCTGACTGGATCGTCATGCCGCCGAGGACTGAGCCGATCTGCACGACCGATGCGGCGCCGACCACGTCACGGAGCACCCTCGCGCGCCTGCGCGCTCCACCGATCGTCGTGCCGAACGACGCACACGTCTTCACCGACGGCGAGCTTCGCGCCCACCGCGACATGCAATCGAGCCGCGCAGGACAGGCAGTGATCTTGTCGCACGCGCGGCGCCGCATCGGTCGGGTGTGCCGGCTGTGGGCTCAGTGGCAGCGGAGCTGCACGACGGCCGCCGGGCCGGACCCGTGGCCGGCGAGGACATCGACAGCGAGATGGTCGGTCACGAGGGGCGGATCGAACGTGACGGTGTCGCGGGTCTGGTGGTTGCCGGAACGCTCCGCGACCACGGTGTCGCCGACGCGCAGGCGGTAGTCGCGCACGCATGACGGGGTCGTGCGCTCGAGGTGCCCCCACAGCACGGTCTCCATCGGGTGGTCCGGGTCGGTGTCGAACGTCAGCTCGACCCGGGCGATGGTCTGCGGTGAGTCCCAGCGCAGGGTGGCGCTGGGTGCGGGGTCGCCGACGGCCGCGAGCCAGGCGTTGGGGTGCGACGTGGGCCGCGCGTGCCCGTCGACCAGGCTGTCCACCTCCCACGCGCGCAGCGGCGGGTCGGCGGTCACGGCGAGGTTGTGGCCGCCGGGGCGGCGCTCGGGAGTCCAGAACTCGACCCGCGGGCGGCCGACCGCGGGGTCGGCCTCCTGCGTCGACCGGTGCCGCACGGACATGAGCCCGGTGACCCGGGTCAGCGTCGTGTGTACGGCGACGTGCTCGTTGCGCAGCAGCGTCAGGAACACGTAGCGGGGCTCGTCGACGTCCGTGTCGAGGTCGAGCTTCAGCCGCTGACCCGGCCCGGGGGTCAGCGGGAACTCCCGGCTGGCGAGGACGACGTCGGGGGTGTAGTCGTCGGGGCGGTTGCCGGTGCGCAGCTCGACCCGGAGGGTGGTGGGGGCGGCGACGTCGACGGTCAGGCCGAGCTGCGGGACCGGGCCGGCCGGCACCGGCAGCAGCTGCGCCAGAGACGTGTCCAGCGGCGCCGCCGGGCCGTCACCCGGCAGCGAGGACAGCGCGAACGAGCTGGAGGCGGAGAGCCGAGCCCGCCGGGCCAGGTCGTCCGGATCGTCGAGACGGTGCCCGGGGATGTGCTGGCCGGTACGCAGCAGGTCGAGCTGGAGAGCCCGCATCCGGTCCGGCTCGGTCAGCTGCGCCGGAGCCACTCCGTCGCGTACGCAGGCCGCCGCGGCCATCCCGACGGCCTGGCCCAGGTGCGCACTCGTCACCATCACACGGGTGGAGGCGAACGCGACGTGCGTGACGCTGATGATGCGCCCGGCCAGGAACAGGTTGCCGACATCGCGGCTGACCAGGCACCGATACGGCACCTGATAGACCCCGCGGGCGTGCAGATGGTGACTGCCCGCATACTCGCTGAACACGCCGTCGGCCGGGTGCAGGTCGATGGACCACCCGCCGGAGCCGACGGCGTCGTCGTGCGGTCGCTGCTCGACGAGATCCTGCTGGCGCAGCATGTAGAGGCCCTCGAACCGGCGGCTCTCCCGCTTACCCGGGATCAGCCCCACCCACTCCAGCGTCAACGTCTCCGCCTCCGGGAACCGCCCGGAGTTCTTCAGGTGGTTCCAGACGCCGTAGACCACCTTCCACAGCTCCCACTTGATCGCCTCGGTGTCGTGGACGGTGTCCAACCGCCCGCCGTACTCGATCCACCACAGCCGGCACCCCTGCTCCGCCGTGCTGAAACTGCGCCAGCGCGGGATCGCGGTGACGTCGTCCAGGGCGTAGCCGGGCGGGGTGAACGCGACCGGAACCCCGACGTCCTTGGTGTAGAAGTAGATCGAGTGGCCGAGCAGGGCGCCGAATTCCTCCTCCGGCGCGAACAGCTCACCGAACTCCTCCCGCGACTCCGCCCCCATCCGGTACGCCGCACCGGCCAGGAACCCCAGGACACCGTCACCGGACGCGTCGCAGAACAACGGCGCGGTGAGCTCGTACCGGGTGGAGTTCTGGCTGCAGAACGCCGTCACCGACGCGATGTCGGCACCGTCCTTGGTCACGCCCACGGCGGCGGTGTTCAGCAGCAGCGTGATGTTCGGCTCGGACACCACCTTCTCCAGCAGCACGGTGTCGACGACGACCGCGTTGCCCTCGGGGTTACGGAAGAGGTTCTCGACCAGGATCTCGTCGATGACGCCGCCCTCGCGCGACCACCGGTTGTTGTTGGACAGCTGCGCGGTGGCGCCGAGCGCCCACAACCGCACCTCGCTGGACGCATTGCCGCCCAGCACCGGCCGGTCCTGCACCAGCACCACCCTGATGCCGGCCCGCGCGGCGGTGATCGCCGCGCACGTCCCGGCCAGTCCCCCGCCGACGATCACCAGGTCGGCGTCGAGCTGTTCGGTGCGGAAGTCGCGCTGTTCGGTGGCCGGTTCGATGACGAGGAGCGGGCGCTCGGAGCTCACGGGGTGGACGTCCTCACGGATAGGGCGCGGTCGGCGCATCAGGTGTAGAAGAACTGCGCGCTGGCGGTGGTGTCGGTGTCGCTGACGAGACGCACCCAGTGGGCGCTGAACCCGGTCGGGAAGACGTGCGTGATGGTCTGGCCGGGCTCGACGACGAGCGTCTGGCCGGCGGCGAACCGGCCGTGGCCGTGGACGTCGATCTCGATGGTGAACCGTGCGGCGGTGTCGCCGGCGTTCTCGAGGTGCACGCACTTGTGCTCGAACCCCGTCATCAGATACGGGTCCGACGGCTCACCGGCCCGCACCTCGGACAACCACCACGGGCCACCCCACCCGGCCGGCTTCCCGAACCCCCACAGGTCGTCGGTCTTGCCGAACCACAGGCCCGACTGCGGCTCACCCGTCGTCGGGCTCTCGCCACGGCTCGGCGACGCATTGTCCATCCCGGCGACCAGCAGCCCGCGCCACGAGCAGAAGTCACCGAGCACCCACAGGTGCGTCGACACCGGCCGCACGCCCCAGACCCGCCCGCCGTACGCCCACGGCGACAGCTCGTAGAACATGCCGTGGTGGTCCAGCAGGAACCGCTCGTGCTCCACCTCGCGGATCCGCGGCCACTCCGTCTGCCACTTGTGATCGAAGGTGTGCGACGCCTTCGGCAGCCGGTACCGGGTCCACCGGCCGTCGGAGTCGGTGTAGACGGACAGGATGGCCGACGCCTGGTCCCAGCCGGACGCGAAGATCGTCCCGCCGAACTCGTGCCGCCCGCCGATCGCGGTGTACGGCCGTCGCTCCAGGATCCGCCACTCCCGCCCGTCGAACTCGGCCAGCCGGCCCTCAGCCTGCTCGCCGGCCCAGTCGGGCTCGTGGTACTCATTCGAGCAGACGACCAGCCGGCCGAACGCGGTGTAGCAGTCCTTGTAGTGCACGCGGAACTCACCAGCCGAGTCGAGCTCGTCGTTGAGGTCGGCCACCTGCCGGCACTCCAGCGTCCGCACGTCCAGCTCGAACAGCTCGCCCTCCATGCACAGCACGTAGACGAGGTTGTCCGGGTCGGTCAGGTGCCGCGACGTGCCGCAGACCCGCAGCGACTCCAGCTCCGGGACGGTGCGGATCTTGTGGTCGGCATCGATCACGTGCGGGCCGATGACCAGCTGGTTCGACGGGAAGTGCACGAACCGGTTGGAGTACGTCCCGTCGACGCCGACGGTCTCGGGCACCACTTCCATGGAGAAGTCGTCGCTGATGCGGCGCAGGCTCGTCCCGCTGCCGCTGCCCCGCTTGTGCGACACGTAGTTCTCCACGTACAACTTGCCGGCCCACGGCATCAGCGCGCCGACGCCGATCTCGCTGCGCGGCGGACCGAGGTCCGCGACCTGCGCGAGTTGCGGCATGACACCGGAGATGTTCACGTGTCGTCCTTTCCCTTGGCGATCTTCTGAGCGACGTCGACGAGGGCGGTCCGCAGCTCCGGCACCTCGGCGTCGCCGAAGGTGCCGGAGATGCCGACCGCGGCGTAGGGCGGGTCGCCGACGGCCACGGCCACGGTCCGCATGCCGGGGTCGGTCTCGACCAGCGCGAAGCCCTGCTTCCGGGTACGTTCCAGCAGCGCGAGCAGACCCAGATCGCCGTCCAGCTCGGGCGGCGGCGAGTTCAGCTGGAACAGCGACGGCTCGGTCGGCGCGTAGAGCGCCCGGACGTGGTCCTCGGACTCGTGCGCGAGCAGCGCGATCCCGACGCCCGACGACGTCGCCGGGTACGGCACGCCCTGCAACACGTGCGACGACGGGTCCTCCGAGCCGACGTGGTAGAGATAGCTGACCTGGTCGCGCCAGAGCACGCCGAGCGCGACGGCGTAGCCGAACTCGTGCAGCCCGCGCATGTGCCGAAGCGCCAGGTCGACCAGGCCGGAACCGTGCAGGCTCTGCGCCGCCAGCACGTGGATGGCCGGCCCCGGCCGGTAGCGGCGGCCCTCGTCCTGTTCCGCCAGGCCCATCGCGGCCAGCGTGCGCAGCAGCCGGTTGACGCGGGTGGGCTCCAGTCCGAGCCGGCGGGCCAGCTCACGGGTGCCGACCGGGCGCTCGGCGGTGGCCAGGGCCTGCAGGCAGGCGAGGCCGTCCATCAGGGAGCGATTGGGCTGTGCCGGCAACATGTTGCTTTTATAGCACTAACGTCGCCGGGTCCGATAGCGACCGGGCCGCGCCCGCTCGACGCCGCGGTCACGCCGAGAGTCCCAGCGTGAGCTCCAGCGTGCCGGGATGCGTCACGCGGAGGACGTGCTGCCGCCGGGCGTTGTCGGCGAAGAACGTGCGCGACGTCGGGGTCAGCGTCACCGAGCGCGCCGTGCCCCACGACAGGGTCGCGGTGACGCCGTTGCGGACGATGGTGAAGCCGGTGGCGGTGGTGCTCGCCGGCGCGTTGTAGGTGACCGGCGTCGACGACCCGGCGAACGCGAGATCGTCGCCCGGCTGGAGCACGAGCGGGATCATCTCCGTCGCCGCCCCGTCCGCGTTCACGCTGCGCATCAGCCCGGTGTCGGTGAACGTCGTCGTGGTCTCGACGGCGACGCCGGCCGGAGTCTGCCGGATCCGGAAGTCGCCGGTGATCGCGTCGACGCCGCTGTCCGGGACGGCGGTGCCGGCAGTGTCGGTGAACGCCGCCGTCAGGGTGGTCCGGGCGTCGTCGCCGGCGCCGAGCACCGTCGCCCAGAAGTCGTCGGTCACGCCGGCGCCGTTGAGTCCGACGACGACGGCGCCCATCGCCGGGTGCCAGACCAGCTGGACGCCGTTGCGGACCATCGCCCCGGCCCGCTGGCCGAACAACGCGCCGGCGTAGTAGCGCGGGCGGCGGACGAAGACGAACCGCATGCCCAGCACGGTGGTGGAGCGCAGCCGGGTCCACCGCGACGACCGCACGTGCGACAGCAGCGCCTGCCCGGCCTGTTTCTGCGCGAGGGTCGGGCCGGCGGGCGCCGCCGAGACGTGCATCCACAGCCTCGGCGACGTGTCCTGCTTGGCCCGCGCGGGGATCGGCTCGGACGATGACGCCCAGGCGGACCGCTCGGCGGCCCGGTCCTCGCGGCTGGTGAGGAACGCGGCCAGCTTCGGCTGTGCCGCCAGGAACCGGGCGGCGAAGGCGTACCGGTCGGCGGAGTCGGCGACGACGTCCAGCACCGGCGGGCGGGAGTCGGTCCGCGACGACGCCGCGCCCATCCGGATGTAGCCGGGCGCACCCGGCTCGCGCACCGTCGTGTACTGGAAGAAGTCCACCCACGCCGTGGCCTGGGCCTCCAGCTCGGTGCCGCCGATGCGGTCGTGCAACTCGCCCAGGTCGGGCAGCTGGACGCTGAAGTTGTACCCGGAGTCGAAGCCGCGCAGCTCGTAGAACCAGCCGCCCGGGGCCTGGCCGCGCTGGCCCAGCAGCGTCACCCGCTGCCGGACGGTGGCCAGCAGCGCGTCGTCCTGCAGCGCCTCGGCGGCGGCCGCGGCACCGGCCAGGCCCGCTGCGGTCTGGTTGGCCGCGACGATCGGGTTGCTCCAGGGCGCGCCGTTCGACGTGTCGACCAGCCAGGCCGACGACGCCGCGATGGCGTCGCGCATCCGCACCCGCTGGTCGTAGTCCGTGCCCGCCGCGCGCATCTCCACCAGCGCCCGGGCGAGCGCGACGGTGCCGAACCCCGTCGCGGCCAGGCTGTGCTCGGTGATCGAGTACTCGGGGAAGGACCCGTCGTCGTGCTGCAGGCTCAGGTAGTAGTCGACGGCCGCGGACAACCGCGCCTCGAGCGCGGTGTCGCCGTGGTACGGGTTCCAGGGCCGGTCGTTGGCGAGGAACCAGCTCAACGTCGCGACGTGTTCCATGACGCGGGCGTTGAACGGCTCGCTCGGGGTGCGCCACCAGCCGCCGGCCATCCAGCCGTGGTTCGCCGAGCCGTCGGTGACGATGTCGTTCGCCATCGGCGCGAGGATCTTCAGGTATCCGGCGAAGACCTGCTCGTTCGGCGCGAACAGGGCGCGGTCCGGCTCCGCGGGCAGGGCCGGGACGGTGGGCAGCGCCGCGCGGGCGGCGGGCGCGGTCACCAGCGGCAGGGCGGCGCCCAGGGCGGCGGCACCGGTCCCGAGCAGGACGGTGCGCCGGGTCACCAGCGGCGGCACGGGCAGGCGGGTTTCGTCAGTCATCGTCGACCTCCGGAGGCATGGGGACGGGTGGAAGCAGCCGGGCGTCAGCCCTTGATGCCGGTGCGCGCGAGCCCCTCCACGAACTGGCGCTGCGCGAACAGGAACACGATGAGCACCGGGATGATCGTGAGCGCGGTGGCGCCGATCTGGGTGTTGTAGATCGCCTCGCCATAGGTGTCCTGGTACTGGGTGAGGCCCAGTCCGACGGTGAACCGCTCCTCGCTGCGCAGGAAGATGAGCGGCTCGAAGTACATGTTGAACGAGTTGAGGAACTTCATGATCGCGACGGCCGCGATCGCGGGGCCGGACAGCGGGAGGGCGATGCGCAGGAAGATCCCCACCCGGCCGAGGCCGTCGAGCCGGCCGGCCTCCTCCAGCTCGCCCGGGAGGGAGAGGAAGAACTGGCGGAAGATGAAGATCCCGACCACGCACTGCGGGCCGAAGATCGGCACGATGATGAGCGGCCAATGGGTGTCCATCAGGCCCAGCTGCGAGACCCAGCGGAAGATCGGGATGATCGTCACCTCGCTGGGGATCATCAACGCCGAGATGAGCATCAGGAACAGCCCGTTGCGGAACGGGAACCGGATGCGCGCGAAGGCGTAGCCGGCCAGGGCACACACGACGATCGAGCCGATCGTCACGACCACGGCGATGTACAGCGAGTTGGCGTACTGCTGAGCGAACGGCGTGACGGTGAAGATCCGCGAGACGCCGTCGAGGGTCCAGTCCTGCGGGAACAGCCGCGGCGGGACGGCGAAGATCTCGTGCGCGGGCTTGAACGCCGAGAAGACCATCCAGATCGTCGGGTAGACGAACGGGACCGACATGACGGCCAGCAGCAGGTAGAGCGCCGCTTGGGTGGCCACCGAGCTCCACGGCCGGCGGCGGGTGGCCGGCCGGCGGACGTCAGACCTCATCGTGCACCCACCGGCGGCGCGACTGCCACTGCACCAGGGTGAGCGCCAGCGTCACGACGAACAGCAGGACGCCGATCGCGGCGGCGTAGCCGAAGTCGTTCTGGCGGAACGCCGTCTGGTAGAGCAGGTAGGAGATGACGGTGGTCGACCGGCCGGGCCCGCCCGACGTGAGCACCTGGATCGGCACGAACACGTCCATCGCCGCGATCATCGTCACGATCGACACGAGCAGGATCGTCGGGGTGATGAGCGGGATGGTCACCGACCGGAACGTGCGCCACGCCCCGGCGCCGTCGATGCGCGCGGCCTCCTTCAGCTCCGGCGGCACGCCCTGCAGGGCGGCGAGGAACAGGATCATGTTCATCCCGACGCCCTTGAACACCTGGATGACGACGACCGTGACCAGCGCCCACGTGGCGTCACGCAGCCAGTTCGGCCCGTCGATCCCGACCGTCGACAGCGCGCCGTTGATGCCGCCGTTGTCCGCGACCAGGTAGCCCCAGATCAGCACCCACGCGACGGTCGAGACGACGACCGGCGAGAAGAAGAACGCGCGGAACGTCGTGATGCCGCGCAGCCGCTGGTTGAGCAGGATCGCGAGGAACAGCGCGAGCGAGATGTTCAGCACCATCAGCAGGCCGGTGAACGCGAGGGTCGTCAGCAGCGAACCCCACACCACGTCGTCGCCGGCGAGGCGGGTGAAGTTGTCCAGGCCGGTCCAGGTGAACTCGCCGATGAGCGGGTTCCAGTCGTGCAGCGCGAACCAGATCACGAACCCGAAGGGCACCAGCCCGAGCCCGATCACGCCGACGACCGCAGGCGCGACGAAGGCCAGGCCGACCGCCGCGTCGGTCCGGGCCGGTCGCCGGCCCCCGGACCGGCGCGAGCCGACCGCGCCGGTCCGGGTCGTGGCGGCCGTGGCCGTGTCGATGCCGCTCACTCGGCCAGCGTCGGCTCGATCTGGGCGCACAGGTCGGCCAGCACGGCCTCGACGTCCGCGTCCGGCGTCCACATGGCGTCGAGTCCGGCCCGGATGGTGTCGGCCATCTGGCTCAGCCGGGGGTGCCCGACCTTCGTCCGCGCGGCCAGTGCCTGGTCGATCACCGTTCCCTGGAGCTGATCGGGCGTCAGCGACGGCGCGGCGGCCTGCAGCGTCGCCGCGTCCAGCAGCGACTCGCGCGGCGGCGGGAAGAACTCCGCGAGCCTGGCCGCGTTCTCCGGGCTGGTGAAGAACGCCAGGAAGTCCGCCGCCGCCTCGGGGTTCTCGCCGTTGGCGACGACGCCGACACCGGCCTGGCCGATCACCGGAACGGTGCCGGCCGGGCCGTCCGGCAGCGGCAGGAAGTCCCACGCGAAGGTGTCGCCGAGACCGGCGGAGAGGCTCAGCTGACCCATCCGGAAGGCGGCCTGGCCGGAGGCGAAGTCGACGGCCTCGCCGACGGCCGGGAAGGCCCGGTCCTGGTAGACCCGCTCGTGGTACCACTCGAGGAAGCCGACGGTCTCCGGGCTGGTGTACTGACAGGTGGTGCCGTCCTCGCTCCACGGGCGGGCGTCCCAGGCCAGGCCGATCGGCATGATGGCGTCGTTCGGCAGGGCGTAGGGGTCGTCGACGCTGAGCTGGATGCCCGCGACGCCCTGCGCGGCGACCGTCGCGGCGGCGACGCCGGCCAGCCGGTCCCAGGTCCACTCGCCGGCGGCGATCAGGTCACGGGGGTTCGGCTGGCCGGCCGCGGTCACCAGGTCGAGGTTGGCGTAGATGCCGAACGGGCTGGTCGAGAACGGGTAGGCGTAGGTGGCGTCGCCGTCGGTCCACAGGTCCATCGCGTTCGGCGCGAGGTCGCCGGCGTCGTAGCCCTCGGCGTCGGCGAAGACCGGCGCGACGTCGGCGAGGACGCCGCTGGAGACGAACTCGTCGGCGTAGGACTCGGTGACCCAGATGAGGTCCGGCGAGTCGCCGCCGGCGATCTGGGTGGTGATGGCGCTGACGTAGGTGCCGTCGGTGATGGCGTCGAACTCGACGCCACTCACCTCGTCCGGGTGCTGGTCGACGTAGGCGTCGGCGATCTCCTGGAAGATCGCGTGGTGCGCGTCGTTGCCGCTCCAGGTGGTCATCCGTAGTTCGACGGGACCGCCCGCCGCCTGCTCGGCGTCGTCGCCGGAGCACGCGGTGAGGACGACGGCCACGGCGCCGGCCGTCGCGACGGCGACGGCCCTGGGCGATCGGCTTCGGAGTGTGAGCCTCATTGCTGCAGTTCCTCCTCGACGGCGGCGCTCGGGGGGACGAGAGCGCATCGTGTTGCTGTTATAGCATTACGGGTGTTGCTTTTATAGCAGTACTCGGTGCGCGGCGGTAGAGGTGCCGCGACACAGACCGATCGACGAAGGTGGGTTCAACGTGGAGATCGAGGCGGACATCGCCATCATCGGCGGCGGACTGGGCGGGGTCTCCGCCGCGCTCGCGGCCCTCGAAGCGGGCCGCCGGGTCGTGCTCACCGAGCCCACCCGCTGGCTGGGCGGCCAGCTGACCAGCCAGCTCGTCCCCACGGACGAACACCTGTTCATCGAGAAGGACGGCGCCAACCGCTCCTACCGCGCGTTCCGGGACGGACTGCGCGACCACTACCGCGCCCGGTTCCCGCTCACCGACGCCGCCCGCGCCGACCCGTACCTCAACCCGGGCGCCGCCTGGGTCAGCCCCATCAGCACGGACCCCCGCGTCGCGGTCACGCTGATCGACCAGCTGCTGCTGCCATACGTCGGTTCGGGCCGGTTGACGGTGCTGCTGGAGACCTCCCCCGAGCGGGTCGCGACCGACGGCGACCGCGTCACGGGCGTGCGCGTGGTGTCACAGCGCGGCGCCACCGACCTCGTCGCGCCGTACGTGCTCGACGCGACCGAGCTGGGCGACGTCCTCGACCTCGGCGGCGTCGAGCACGTCTCCGGTCGCGAGTCCCGGGAGATGACCGGTGAGCCGAGCGCCGCCGGCACCGCCGACCCGACCGACATGCAGGGCGTCACGTGGTGCTTCGCCGTCGACCACCTGGACGGTGAGGACCACACGATCGACCGGCCGGCGGACTACGCCAGGTTCCGCGACTGGCACCCGCACCAGATGGACGGCAAGCGGCTGCTCGGCTGGGAGGACGGGCTCGACGCCGGCGGCCGGCCCACCCGGGTCTGGCGGATGGATCCCAACCCGGACGACGACCCGTTCGCCGTCGACCTCGACCACCGCAACATGGGCCCGTCACCGAACCTGTGGACATACCGGCGGATCGCCGCGCGCCGGCAGTTCCGCGACGGCTTCTACCGCAGCGACGTCGTGGTCGTGAACTGGCCGATGAACGACTACGTCGGCGGGCCGCTGTTCGGTGTCCCGGACGCGGCCGAGCACTGGGCCGGCGCGAAGGCGCTGAGCCGGTCGCTGCTGTACTGGCTGCAGACCGACGCGCCCCGGCCCGACGGCGGCACCGGCTGGCCGGGCCTGCGGCTGCGGGCCGACGTCGCCGGCACCGACGACGGGTTCGCGATGCACCCGTACATCCGCGAATCCCGGCGCGTCCTGGCACTTCGGACGATCGTCGAGCAGGACGTGTCGGTCCGGTATCGCGGCGACCGTGGCGCCGAGACCTACCCGGACAGCGTCGGCGTCGGCCACTACTTCTGGGTCGACCGGCACTCCTCCACCGTCAGCGGACGCCACCCCGGCGACCGCCCGCAACCGTTCGAGATCCCGCTCGGCGCGCTGGTGCCGCGGCGGGTCCGCAACCTGCTGCCGGCCGCCAAGAACATCGGCACCACCCAGATCACCAACGGCTGCTACCGCCTCCACCCGGTGGAGTGGTCCATCGGCGAGGCGGCCGGCGCGCTGGCCGCGTTCTGCCTGGACCGTGGCACCGAACCGCACGCCGTCCACGGTGACGCCGCACTGCTGGCGCAGTTCCAGGACGTCCTCGTCCGCCGCGGCGTGCAACTGCGGTGGCCGGCGGACCTGCGGTGGAACGATCGGTAGCGCCGCTGCCAAGGTGGCTCGCCTGCCGCCACGGCTGATGAGGCGTTCCCGGATTCATCACCGTGCCCCGGTCAGACGGGGAACCGGACACCGACCAGGCCCTCGGAGACGTCCCAGAGCCTGCGCGCGTCGTCCGGGTTGCGCATGGGGGTCCACAGATCCCGCCGAGCAGGCGCGCCGCCGAGGTTGCTCCGTCCGCTGGGGCCGTAGAACTCGCTGCCCCGCGAGTCCGCACCCGTCGCGGCCAGCAGCGCCGGCAGCGCCGCGCTGTCGACGGTGCCCGTGACGCCCACCCGGGAGAGCAGGCGGATCAGGCGGACCGAGCCGGTGTCGCGCTGCCGCCCCATGCCGGGCTGCGCGGCGAGCAGGTTCGTGGGCGAGACGCCCGGGTGGGACAGGTTGCTGGTGATGCCCCACCCCGCCACGGCGCTGCGCTGGTCGAGTTCGAGGGCGAACAGAGCGACCGCGATCTTCGACTGGCTGTAAGCCTTGCGTACGTCGTAGGTGCGCTCCCAGTTCAGGTCGCCCCAGTTGATCGCGCCGCTCCGGGCGGCGATGCTCGTCTGGTGCGTGACCCGGGCCCGGCCCTGCCGCAGGAGCGGCAGCAGGCCCAGGGTGAGAGCGAAGTGCCCGAGGTGGTTGGTGCCGAACTGCAGCTCGAAGCCGTCCTCGGTGAGCTGCCTGCTGGGCGGTGTCATCACGCCGGCGTTGTTGACGAGCAGGTCGATCGGCCGGCCCTCGCCCACGAGCTGGTCCGCGAGGGCGGCCACGGAGTCCAGTGAGGACAGATCGAGGGCCCGGGTGGCGATCTTCGCGCCCGGCACGAGACCGCGGACACGCTCCGCGGCCTTCTCGCCCTTGGCCGTGTTCCGGACCGGCATGATCACCTCCGCGCCCGCCCGGGCGAGGCGGGTCGCGATGACCAGCCCGATGCCGTCGCTGGCACCGGTGATGACGGCGATCCTGCCGGTCTGGTCGGGGATCTCGATGTCGATGGTGCGAGCCATGGGTGGTCTCCTTCGTGCATCAGGTCGTAGGTCCATGCTGGGAGCTCGCCGCGGGCGGATTCAGGGCTCGCTGATCCACGGATCGACGATCCGTGGTTGCCGCGACGCCCAGGCGGTAGAAAGGTCCAAACGACGAGAGGGACCACCCATGGTGATCGACCGGGCCGGGCTCGCGGCGTTCCTGCGGCGCCGCCGGGAGTCGCTGCAGCCCGAGGACGTCGGCCTCCCACGCGGGCGGCGCCGCAGGACCAACGGGTTGCGGCGCGAGGAAGTGGCGTCCCTCTGCCACATGTCGACGGACTACTACGCGCGGCTGGAGCGCGAGCGGGGCCCGCAGCCGTCCGAGCAGATGATCGCCTCCATCGCGCAGGGCCTGCACCTCTCCCTCGACGAGCGCGACCACCTGTTCCGGCTCGCGGGGCACAACCCGCCGGTCCGGGGCGCGGCCAGCGACCACATCAGCCCCGGCCTGCTACGCACGCTCGACCGCCTCGACGACACCCCCGCCGAGATCATCACCGAGCTGGCGGAGACCCTGCGCCAGAGCCCTCTCGGCGTCGCGCTCACCGGCGACACGACCCAGTACACCGGGCCGGAGCGCAGCCTCGGCTACCGCTGGTTCGCCGACCCCGCCACCCGGGACCGGTACGCACCCGACGACCACCCGCTGCTCTCCCGGATGTTCGCCTCCGGACTGCGCGCCGTCGTCACGTTGCGGGGTCCCGACTCCAAGGCGGCGCACTACGCCGGCCTGCTTCTCGAGCGCAGCGCGGAGTTCCGCGCCCTCTGGGACCAGCACGAGATCGGTGTCCGTCCCCACGAGGTGAAGCGCTTCATCCACCCCGAGGTCGGCCTGCTGGAACTGCACTGTCAGGCGCTGCTCGACCCCGACCAGTCGCACCGCCTGCTGATCTACACCGCCGTCCCCGGCAGCGAGAGCTACGACAAGCTGCGGCTGCTCTCCGTCGTCGGCGCGCAATCGCTGGGCTGACGCCCCCGGCCGACGGCCTGGCCGGGCCCGGCCGGATCAGTGCGCGAAATCGGCCTGGACCCGGGCGAGCAGGTCGCGCAGCCGCAGCTGATCGTCGCGTGGGAGGCCGAAGAGGTCCATGCCGATGGCGGAGACGCTGGCACGCAGCTCCGCCCGCCTCTGCTGCCCCTCCTCGGTGAGCACCAGATGCTTGACCCGCCGGTCGGTGGCGTCGGGCTGCCGGACGACCAGTCCCTTGCGCTCCAGCCCGTCGACGATGCCGGTCACGTTCGAGGCGTCGCAGCCGAGCCAGTCGGCCAGGTCGCGCATCGGCGCCGGCGACCGCAGATTGGACAGAGCGAGCGCTTGAGCGGGCGGCAGATCGAGTGCCGACGCCGCCGCGTTGAAGCCCGCCCGCAACCGCCCGGTCACCTGGAAGACCAGGTCGGTCAGTTCCGACACGACGGTCGCGGGGTCTTCGTCCTCGCCCATGCCTCGATGCTACCCCGGTCCTTCACGACCACAATAGTTGCCATTCTCAAGCAATGCCCTATACGTTGGCGACCCAATAGTTGACATCCTCAATAACCAATCACCTCAAGGAGTAGCCATGCCACGTCACCATCCGGACACCGAGGAAGCACCGGCCGCCACCCGCCGCGGCCGCGACCGGGCGGCCGGCGTCGCCGCGACGGTCGTCGCCGCCGTGCTGGTCTGGGTCGTCGCGGAACCCGTGCTGGGCCACGACCTCGTCGTCGAGCAACCCGGGCAGGACGCGAGGGACCTCGGCGCGGGCGCGTTCGTCTTCTTCTCGCTCGCCGCCGCGCTGCTCGGGTGGGCCCTGCTGGCCGTCCTGGAGCGCTTCACGGCGCGCGCACGCTCGATCTGGACGATCGTCGCGATCGGCGTGCTGGCGGTCTCGTTCCTGCCGTTCTTCGGCATCGAGGCGAGCAACGCGACGATCGTGACGCTCACCCTCGCCCACGTCGCCGTCGGGGCGGTCCTCGTCACCGCCTTCCGGCGTACCGGGGCGGCCGGCCGCTAAGGCCGTCGCGACGGGGTCAGCCCAGCGGCACGGCGGGATCGAACGTGACGGCGAGGTCCAGGTGGCTGGTCTCCGGGTCGCCGGTGTCGGTGATGCCGAGCACCTCGTAGCTGAGCGGGCCGTGCGTCATGACGTCGCCGACGCTCACCTCGTCGGCGAAGTCCTGCTCGACGCGATCATCGGCCGAGGCGCCCTCGGCGTACCAGAACAGCGTGTACTCGAAGGTGGCGGTGTCGCCGTCGATGACGGTGACGCCGGTGCCGACGTCGGGCCACAGCCCGGTCGCCTGAAGGGTCACCCGCGGGGTCTCGTCGTTGCCGGCCGCCGACCGCGCCTGGACGGCGATGTCCTGGCCGGCGGGCGGGGTGACGTGGACGATGGACAGGTTGGTGCCCGCCGGGGCGTCGCAGGTGACCAGCGCGAAGTCGGACCGGTCGCGGATGGTGTCGCCCTCGACGTCGGGCTCGCACAGCTCGATGGCGGTCGTCGGCGACGTCGGCTCGCCGTCGGGGATCTCGCCCTCGCCCAGCGTCGGGGTCGCCGGCGGGCCGGTGTCGTCGCCACCCGCGTCGTCGCCGCCGCACCCGGCCAGGCCGAGCGCGAGCACCGCCACGGTGGCCGCGGCGAGGATCGGCCGGATCGTGGAGGTCAGGGCGTGTCCTCGGCGAGCGGGACGGACGGGTCGAAGCGGACCGCGAGGTCGACGTGGCTGGTGGTGACATCGCCGGTGTCGGTGATGCCCAGGACCACGTAGGTGAGCGGGCCGTGGGTGACGGTGTCGCCCACGGCGACGTCGTCGGTGTAGACGACGGCGACCTTGGTGTCGCGCTGCAGGAACCGCTTCGGCGTCGGGCTCCAGGCCAGGCGGTAGGTCAGCGTCGCGCGACCGCCCGCGACCCTGACGTCCCTCCAGAGCCCGGTGGTCGTGAGATGCGCCCACGGCGCGGTCTCGCGGTCCGGCGCGGAACCCACCTGGATCGACGGCCGCTGACTGATCGGCGTCGCGATGTGGATGATCGACAGGTTCGTACCCTCGGGGGCACCGGCGACGACGCGCGCCTTGGCCGTGCGGGCGTGCACGGTCGGGTCGTCGACCGGCGGCTCGACGAGGTCGACCGCCACCGTGGCGAGCCCGCCCCCGTCGCGCGGTCGTGCGCTCACTTCGTCACCGCCACGTAGGTGTAGTCGGGCCAGTCGTCGGCCGGCTCCGGGAACTGCCCGGAGTTGAACTCCTCGGGGGTCATCGAGATGACGCTACCGTCGCCGCCCCAGGGGTTCATCACCTGAACCTCGCCGTTCTCGAACCCGACGACGGAGTACGCGTGGCCGCCGCCGCCCAGGATGATCGGCTTGCCGTCCTCGAACGCCTGCTGCATCTGCAGGTAGGTGAACAGCGGCGGAATCAGGGAGGACCTGGGCAGATCGGTCCGGTTGCTGCCGGTGCCGATGGTCGTCTCCAGCCGGTCCGGGGTGTAGGCGCCGTCGATCTCGACGTAGTTGCCGCCCTGGTACTGCGCCATGGCCTTCTCGTAGATGGACGCCCAGGTGATCTCGCCGTCGAGTTCGTCGCCGTTGTAGGCCGGGTTGTCGCCGTCGGCGGGCACGAAGCCGTTGACGGTCACCTGCACGGGGCTGCCGTTCTCGTCGTACACCGTGACCGTGTAGGTGCCGTTGGGGTTCTCCTGGATGTGCCGTTCGAGGAACGTCGGGTCGGCGGCCTGGGCGGCGGCGATGGAGGCCAGCGTGGCGCAGTCGCCGATGCCGCCCTGGTCGATGTCGCTGAAGCCGTTGCCGCCGTCGGTGAAGTCGGTATCGGCGCTCATGTCGACCTCGCCGTCGACCCAGCCGTCGGCATCGCCGTGCAGCGTCGGCTCCAGGTTGGGCACGTCGTCGTGGAACTCCTGGACCTGCTCCGCGCTCATGTTCCGCATGAGGAACGAGCTGAGCCCCAGGGCCGGCTGGCCGGGGTCGGGCTCCTCGTTGCCGGGATCGCCCTTGTTGTCCGCCAGCCACTGGTCGAGGGCGGCGCGCTCGTCGGCGTCGAGGTTGTCGAGAGCGACCTGGACCTCGTCGGGAGAGTAGCCGTTGGCCACCGCCCACTCGTCCCAGTCCGCCGGCGGGTCCTCCCCGCCGGAGAGGCCGGTGATGGTGTCCTCGATCTCCTGGACCTGGGTCGGGTCGATGAGTTTGCCGGTCTCGAAGTACTCGCGAGCGGTCTCCTCGTCGAGCTGTTCGCCGAGATCCGGACCGCCGTGAACCTGAATGGGGCTGAACAGGTAGTCGAGCGGGTCGCCGGCGTCGATGACGGGCTGCAGCCTCTCGGCCAGGTGGGCGAGATCGGTGCGTACGGCGGCGGTCCGCTCGGCGAACTCGTCGCGGACGGTGTCGGCCTCGCCCTCGGACCCGACGCGGTCGAACAGCGTGCCGTCGTCCCACTCCTGGCGGATCTCGTTGATGGCGGTCGTCGCGGTCTCGGCCTCGCCGGCGATGGTGCGGCACGCGCCGGCCATCAGGGCCAGGGTGTCGGCCGTGCGTCCCGCGTCCTGTGCCTGCTGGAGCATGCGGTTGAGCCGCTCCTCGGGCATCGGGCCCTTCCAGACCGCTTCGGTGGCGGCGGTGCCGGTGTCGTCGGCGATGGCCCGGGCGGCCTCGGCGGCGTTGTCGAAACCGGTCGCCTGCTCGGTCCACACATCGGCGTCGTGTTCGAACGGGTCGGGCTTCTCGAACACGGCGTCAGATGTCCTTGTACTCGTTGTAGGCGGCCAGATCGAGCCGGCCCTGGTGGTCGGCGCGGTCGCGCAGGACCTGGAGCACCTCGACGGCCTTGACCCGGGCGTCGGTGACCGACTCCTCGCTGCGCATGCCGTCCAGATCGGGCCCGTAGACGTCGGGCAGGGCGTGGTCGGCTTCGGGGGCGACCGCGACCAGGCGGTCGCCGGCTGCCTCGACGGTCGGCGGATCGATCTCGTTCGGCGGCGACACGATCAGCATCGTACGGGGTCATTTCCGGCCAATTCAATGCCGCCTGTCCCACAGTCACAACGGCTGCCACGCCGCTACTGCGCGAGCAGCCCGGCGCCCAACGCGGCGAGATCGGCGGCGCGGTGCTGGTCGGACGCACCGTCGGCGACGATGTAGGCATAGGCGAAACGCAACGTCGCACCCGCCTCGAACGGCAGCTCCTCGCTGAAGAACGGCGCCGGGCACAGGCCGGCGAAGCCCTCGGAGCGGACGAACCACCGGGGCGGATGGCGCGGGTTGGCGACCGCGTCGACGGCGATCACGGTCGACGCCGCCGAGACGCCGTCGTGCGCGCCGGTGAAGCCGAGCCAAGGGGATCGTCGCCCTCGCAGCTCGTCGCCGCCCGGGCCGCCGGGCGACAGGACGACGCCACCGGTGAACGAGCGCGGGCCGCGCCAGAACAGCCCGCCGTAACCGGCGTTCTCGCGACCGGCCGTCGTCGGGCTGCCGATCATGATCGTCGACCCCGACACGTTGGTCATCGCGGTGTCGAAGCGCAGGACCCACGCGTCGCGCGCGCCGTCGACCACGACCGTCAGCGCCCGGTCCTCGTCGACGAGCTGGCGGCCGGCCTGAGTCCGCCAGGCGAGGTCGTGCCGGATCCGCACCCGATCGTCCTCGGCCGTCAGCTCGGTCAGCCGGCGGTGCCGCATGGCACCGTTGTTGTCGCGCTGGACGTAGCCCTCACCGTGCGTGTACGTGGGTCCGCCCCAGAAGTTGTCCGGGCCGACGTGCGGCAGCGACCAGGCCAGGCCCTTGTGCCAGACGTGGTCGTGCGGCCGGTGGACGGTGACCAGGTGGCCGGCGAGCGTGCGCAGCGGGTGGACGTAGGGACGCGGCGACTCGACCTGGGCGTCGCCCGGCGCGTAGACGTAGGTCAGCAGCTCGCGGCCGTCGTGGGTCACCTCGGCCGACCCGCTCAGGTCGTGGCGGCAGCCCAGGCTCACGCCGGCACCTCCTCGTGGAGCCACGGCGCGCCGGTGCCGTCCATGCGGTCGTAGAACGGGTCGCCGGGGCCGATGTCGCCGCGCCGTACCCGCCGCCCGGTGAACGCCGAGGCGTAGACGGCGGCGGCCAGTTCGAGGGTCAGCCGGGCGTCGGCGAGCGGCACCGGCGGCGCGGTGCCGGCCCCGAGCGCGTCGAGCACCGGCCGCAGCTGCGCCGCGTGGCCGCTGCGCTCGCCGTCGAGTCCCGTCCGCCAGCGCTCGGACAACGACTCGTGCCCGGCGACGGGGGTGAGCCGCCAGTCGTCGTCGCCGTAGCCGTAGAGGTGCTCGACCTCGACGGTGGCGTGTTCCCAGTCGAACCGCAGCGCCGTCGCCTCGCGCGGCGACACCACGGAGTTGGTGACGGTCGCCAGCGCCCCGTTCTCGAACCGGACGACGGCGCAGGAGACGTCCTCGGTGCGGGTGGGCCGCGACTGGCGCCCGGCCATGGCCGTGACCTCGGCCCACGGCCCGAGGACCGACAGCATGAGGTCCATCTGGTGCACACCGTGGCCCATGGTCGGGCCACCGCCCTCGGCCGCCCAGCTGCCGCGCCACGGCACCGCGAAGTAGGCGTCGTCGCGGTACCAGGTGGTCTCGCAGCGGGCCACCAGCGGCCGGCCGAGCACGCCGTCGCGAGCCAGCCGGCGCAGCTGCCGCGCGGCCGAGCCGAACCGGTGCTGGAACACCACGAACGCGTCCGCCGCCGACGCAGCCGCGGCCCGGGCCAGCACGTCGAAGTCCGCGAGTGAGACCGCGGGCGGCTTCTCGACCAGCACGTGCACGCCCGCGGCCAGCGCCTCGACCGCGAGCGGCACGTGCGACGACGGCGGCGTGCAGACGATGACGAGGTCGACCTCGCCGGTGGCCAGCACCTCAGCGAGCGAGGCTCCGGCGTGGCGCACCGGCCAGTCGCGGACGAACCCGGCCAGCCGGCGCTCGTCGACCTCCACGGCCGCGACCAGGCCGGCCCGGCCGCCCTGCGCCGCGATGGCCCGGGCGTGGGAGTGCGCGATGAGCCCGGTGCCGACGACGGCGCACCGCACCGGCGTGCGCCTCACGCCGACTCCCGCTGGATCAGGTGCGTCCCGAACGCGATGGCCTGCGGCGGCTGCGGCTCGTCCTCGGCCATGCGCTGCAGCAGGATGCGCGCGACCGCCTGGCCGATCTGCCGGGCCGGGTTGGCGATGGTGGTCAGCGCCGGCGACACCAGCGTCGCCGCCTCGATGTCGTCGAAGCCGACGACGGCGACGTCGTCGGGCACCCGCACCGACCGGTCGCGCAGCACGTCGAGCGCGCCGATGGCCACGACGTCGTTGGTGCAGATGACAGCGTCGGGCGGCGCGGGCAGCTCGAGCAGCCGGCGCATGCCGTCGCGGCCGCCCTCGCGGCTGAAGTCGGCCCGCACGACGAGGTCGTCGACGACGGGCACGGCCGCCTCGCGCAGCGCGGCGAGATAGCCGTTGACGCGGTTGGCGGCCGGTCCTTCGCCGGGTGCGCCGGTGATGAAGCCGATGCGGCGCCGATCGCGTTCGAGCAGGTACTGGACGGCGCGCCGGCCGCCGCCGATGTCGTCGGGCCCGACGGCGTCGACGCCGGGCTCCGGCGCGTGCGAGCCGAGCATGACGACGGGGATGCCGGCCTCGACGGCGGCCTCGAACGGCCGGCCGCGGTGCAGGTAGCTGGACAGCCCGATGCCGTCGACGCGGCGGGCCACCATCTGCTCGATCATGCGCCGCTCGGTGCCGGGATCGCCGTCGGTGCAGACGACGATGCCGTAGGACCCTTCCGGCTCCAGGACGTCCTGCAACCCGCGGGCGACGGCCGGGTAGAACGGGTTGAGGATGCTGGGCACGATGAGCGCGACCGTGTCGGTGCGTTGCGTGCGCATGCTCCGGGCCACCTGGTTGGGCACGTAACCCAGCTCGTCGATGGCGCGCTCCACCCGGCGACGGGTCGACGGCGCCACCTCGCGCCGCGCGCTCAGCACGTACGAGACCGTCGCGATGCTCACTCCGGCTCGTTCGGCGACGGTCCGCATGCTCACCCGCTGCCGGGCCTGCGACATCTGCGTCCTCCCACGTCTGGCGTAAACGTTTAGATCGTACACCACGCCCAGGCCCGCCGAACGGCTGATGCATCTTGGCACGTCAGCCGCGTGTTTCACGGACATGTCTTGACAGCGTCGCCACGCTCGGAGAATCCTGTGGGCCAGCTCATCTAAACGTTTACGCGTTCATCCGACCCCGATGAAGGGACGTCAGTGCCGTCGCCCTCCAGCGTCCAGCTCGGCGCGCAGGTCTGGCTCGCCCCCGGCGAGTACGACCGGCCCGAGCAGCTCGACCGGCTGTTCGCCGTGCTGGCCGAGCACGACCTCCCGCTGGCTCGCGTCAGCCTGGTGCGCAACCACCTCGAGCCCGCGCCGGGCCGGTGGGACTTCGCGCTCTACGACCAGGCGTTCGACGCCGCCGCACGGCACGGCGTCCGGGTCACCGCCACGCTCTGGCCGCAGGCGGCCGCGCCCGCGCTGAGCGGCGTGCCGGACACCCCGGCCACGCTGGCCGCCGGCGAGGCGTACCTCGACGCCGTCGTCCCCCGCTACGCCGCGCACCCGGCGCTGGACAGCTGGATCCTGATGAACGAGCCCGGTCAGCCGCCCGCGGTGACCGCGCTGGCCGAACTGCGCTTCCGCGACTGGCTGCGAGAGCGCTACGGCACGCCGGCCGCGCTCAACCACGCCTGGCTCGGCGCCAGCATGCTGTCGTTCCGGGCGCCGTACGCGTCGTTCGACGAGGTCAGCGTCGACCCGCGCTGGTCGCACGCCGGGCTGTGGCCGGTGCCGAACCTCGACTGGCACGAGTTCTGGCGCGCGCACCTGGCCTGGTACCTCGGCTGGGTGGCCGAGCGGGTCCGCCGGCTCGACGCCGCGCACCCGCTGCACACCAACCCGCACGGTGTCAGCCGCAACCTGGCCACCCGTTCGTTCGATCTGCCGTCGTGGCGTCCGTTCCTCGACTCCGTGGGCGCCTCGATCTACCCGATGTCGCTGACGGAGTTCGGCCCGGACCGGCTGGCCCTGGGCCACGCGTTCTGCGTCGACCTGCTCCGCGGCGCCATGGCGGACGGGCCGGTGTGGGCGACCGAGTTGGCCGGCGGCCCGGCCATCCGCTCGCACGCCACCGGGTACGCCGTCGAGCCGCGCGAGCTGGCCCAGCGGGTCTGGACGGTGCTCGGCGCCGGCGCGGAGCGGGCGGTGCTCTGGCTCCTCAACGCCCGGTGGCGGAGCCGCGAGCCGGGCGAGTTCGCGCTGCTGGACTACCGCGGCGAACCGACCGACCGGCTGCGGGCGGTGGCGTCGATCGGCCGGGCGCTCGCCGAGCACGACGACCTGTTCTCGGGCACCGCGCCGGTGACGGCCGACGTCACGCTCGTGCTGAGCGTCGAGTCGATGGCGCTGGAGCACCAGTGGGCGGCCGGCGGCGACCCCGCGCGCGGCAAGGACGCCCACCTGCTCGAGGCGCTCGGCTGGTACGAGGCGCTGCAGTCGCTCGGTGCCCCGCCCCGGGTCGTCCACCTCGGCGACGTCGACTGGAGCCCTGGCGGACCGCCGCGGCTGGTCGTCCTGCCACACGTCGAAGTGCTCTCGGCCGAGCAGGCGGAGGCCGCCGGCGCGTTCGTCCGGGCCGGCCACACGCTGCTCGCCAGCGGGCTGACCGGCTGGTACGACCGCGACGGGCGGTTCTGGCCGCTCGCCGACGAGTTCCCCCTCGGGCCGGTGGTGGGCGGACGGCCACGCGAGCTGCGCGTCGTCGGCGACGGTGTCCTCGCCCTGCCCGCGGGTGACGTGCCGGCCGGGGCCTGGCTCACCGACGTCGAGGTCGGTGACGGCACACCGCTGGCGAAGGACGGCGAGGCCGTCGGCGCCCTGGTCCACGAACTCGGCGGCGGCCGGGCCGTCTGGCTGCCCGCGATGGTGGGGCTGGCGGCGTTCACCGGCGACGGCGCGCCGCTCGCCCGGTACGCCGCCACCGTCGTCGAACCGTTCGCGGCCCGGCTGCCGGTGCGGGTCCGCGACGGTGTCACCTCGCTGCTGGTCCGGACCCTGCGCGGTGACGGCGACCGCGTCGTCACCGTCGTCGCCAACCCTGGTGAGGCTGCCGCCGCCACCGTCCTCGACGGCCCGCCGGGGACTGCTGCAGTGGTCCTCTGGGGCGATCCGCACGCCGTCGCCGGCCACGCCGTCACCGTCGGCGCTCACGACACGGTGGTGCTGCGATGGCGCTGACCTGGGACCCCAAGCTGTCCGACAACGTCCACGACCTCGAGCCCATGACCCTGGCCTGGCTGCGCCAGCTGGGCTGCCGGCACGCCGTCTTCCAGCCGTCCGCGCGGCTGCAGAAGCACGACCGCGTCGGCGGCGGCAAGCCGTACTGGACCACCGACGACGTCGCCGCACTGGTCAAGGCGTGCGCCGAGGCCGGTGTGACGCTCGAGTCGGTCATGCTGCCGCTCGACTTCTACCCGCGCGCCCTGCGCGGCGCCCACGGCCGCGACGAGGAGATCGCCAACGTCTGCCGCACCGTCGAGGCCGTGGCCGCGGCCGGCGTGCCGATGATGGAGTGGCGGTTCTGGCCGGACTTCTTCTTCGACGAGCCTGTCGGGGTGCGCCCGATGCCGGGTCGCGGCGGCGCCGTCGCCCGCGCCTTCGACGCCCGGTGGATCCCGGCCGAGCCGTTCGACGACATCGGCGCCGTCGGCGCCGACGAGATGTGGGAGCGGACGCTGCACTTCGCCCGCCCGCTGGTCGAGGCCGCGCAGTCCGCCGGCCTCCGGCTCTCGATGCACCCCAACGACCCGCCGGTCCCGGTGATGCGCGGCGTCGCCCGGATCTTCTCCTCCCCCGACGGCCTGCGCCGGTTCCACCGCGAGCTGCCGGCCGAGGCGAACGGTCTCACGTTCTGCCAGGGCACGTTCGCCGAGATGGGCGTCGACGTCGTCGAGCAGGTCGCGGCGTTCGGCCCGCGCATCCGGCTGGTGCACCTGCGGGCCGTCACCGGCCGGGTGCCGGCCTACCAGGAGGTCTTCATCGACGAGGGCGACCTCGACCTGTTCGCGGCGCTGCGCGCCTATCGGGCCGCCGGGTTCGACGGCCCGTTCGTCTCCGACCACACCCCCGGCGTCACCGGCGACACCCGGTGGGGCCACACGGGCCGGGCGTTCTCGCTCGGCTGGATGCGTTCCGCGGTCACCGCGCTGCGCCACGACGAAGGCGAGACCCGATGACGCTCCCCCTCGACGGCCAGCGGGCGCTGGTCACCGGCGCCGGACGGGGCATCGGCCGCGGCATCGCGCTGGCGCTGGCCGGCGCCGGCGCGCACGTCGTCGTCAACGACCTGCGCGCCGAGGACGCCGAGCGGACCGCGGCCGAGATCGCCGCCACCGGCGTCGAGGGCCTGCCCGCCGTCGCCGACGTCAGCACCGAGGACGGCGCCCGGCACGCCCTGGACACCGCGAGCACGGCGCTGGGCGGCCTGGACGTCCTCGTCAACAACGCCGGCATCGCGCGCCCCGAGCCGTTCCACGACATCACGCTGCAGAGCTGGCGCGAGGTGCTGGACAACAACCTCACCAGCGCGTTCCTGTGCGCCCGCGGTGCCATCGACCTGATGGGCCCGGCCGGCTACGGCCGCATCGTGCAGGTCAGCTCCATCGTCGCGCACCAGGGCGCGCTCTACGGCCACGCGCACTACGCGGCCAGTAAGAGCGCGCTGCTCGGCCTGACCCGCACGCTCGCCCGCACGGCGGCGCCGTACGGCATCACCGTCAACGCCGTGGCGCCCGGCGTCATCGCCACCGAACTGTCCGCCGCGACGCTCGGCGGCGACACCGTCGAGGAGCTGCGCCGGCAGATCCCGCTGGGCATCGGCACCGTCGACGACGTCGCCGCGGCGGCACTGTTCCTGGCCAGCCCGCAGGCCCGCTACGTCACCGGCACGACGCTCGACGTCAACGGCGGCCTGTACATGCGCTGAGGCGCCCCTCACCTGAAAGGAGGCAACGGTGCACCGACGACTCGACACCCTGGAGCGCGCGCAGGCGTCGCAGCGGCCACCCCGGCCCGTGCGGTCCGGGCGCTCGGTGTGGGCACGGGCCTGGCGGCAGCGGTGGATGTACGTCTTCATCGTCCCCGGGCTGCTCTACTTCGTGGTCTTCCGCTACATCCCGCTGGCCGGGAACGTGGTCGCGTTCCAGCAGTACTCGCCGTTCCTCGGGTTCGCGGAGTCGCCCTGGGTCGGCCTGTCCAACTTCACCGCGATGTTCTCCGACCCCGAGGTGATCCGGGCGCTGCAGAACACGCTCTGGTTCTCGCTGCTGCAGATCGTGTTCGCGTTCCCGGCGCCGATCGCGCTGGCGCTGCTGCTCAACAGCCTGCTGTCGGACCGGATCAAACGGATCGTGCAGTCGGTCGTGTACCTGCCGCACTTCATCGGCTGGGTCATCGTCGTGTCGCTGTGGCAGGAGATCTTCGGCGGCGCCGGCGTGCTCAACCGGATGCTCGAGCCGCTGGGCGTCGGCCCGCTCAACCTCATGGCCGACCCCGACACCTTCGCCGGCCTCATCACCGCGCAGGTGATCTGGAAGGAGGTCGGCTGGGGCACCATCATCTTCTTCGCCGCGATCACCATGATCTCGCCGCAGCTCTACGAGTCGGCCGCGGTCGACGGCGCGGGGCCGTGGCGCCGGCTGTGGCACGTGACGCTGCCCGGCATCTCCAGCGTCATCGTCCTGCTGCTCATCCTGCGCCTCGGCACCGTCCTCACCGTCGGGTTCGAGCAGCTGCTGCTGCAGCAGCCCGCCGTCGGCGCCGACGCCGCGCAGGTGGTCGACACCTTCACCTACTACCGCGGCGTCCTGGGCGGCGACTGGGGCCTGGCCGCCGCGGTGGGGCTGGTCAAGGGCGTCATCGGGACCGTGCTGGTCATCGGGGCGAACCGGCTGGCCAAGCGCATGGGCGGACAGGGGGTCTTCTGATGGGCGCCGCACGCACCGCACCGGTCCGGCCGGCCTGGCAGGAGCCGCCGCGTCGCATCACCACCGTCGCCAAGGGCGTGGTGATCGCGGCGATCACCCTGGTGATGCTCTACCCGTTCGTCTACGTCATCGCGATCAGCTTCTCCGCCGCCGACGCTGCGCGTTCCGGCGACACCCTGCTCATTCCGGCCGAGTTCTCGCTGGCCGCCTACCGCACCATCTTCGCCGGCGACGTGGTGACCCGTGCGCTGCTGGTGAGCGCCGGGGTGACGCTGGTCGGCACCCTGCTGTCGGTGGTCATGACCGTGACCCTGGCCTACGGACTCACGCGCACCCGCGAGGTGCCCGGATCGAGGTTCGTGCTCTACCTCGTGCTGTTCACCATGCTGTTCGGCGCCGGCATCATCCCGAACTACCTGCTGGTCAAGGAGCTGGGGCTGCTCGACACGTACGCCTCGCTGATCCTGCCCGGCGCCGTCAGCGCGTTCAACCTCGTCGTCGTCCGCAACTTCTTCATGAACCTGCCGCAGGAGTTGTTCGACTCGGCGCGCATCGACGGCGCCAGCGAGGCGCAGATCCTCTGGCGCATCGTCGTCCCGCTGTCGAAGGCGGTCATCGCCGTCATCGCCCTGTTCTACGGCGTCGCGTACTGGAACGACTTCTTCAACGCGATGATCTACCTCAACGACAGCGAGAAGTGGCCGATCCAGCTGGTGCTGCAGCAGTACGTGCTGCAGGGCTCGCCGCTGGACCAGATGGCCGTCTCGGGCCAGGTCGAGGCCGCGCCCAAGACCATCCAGATGGCCGTGGTGGTCGTCGCCACCGTCCCCATCCTCCTCGTCTACCCCTTCCTCCAGCGCTTCTTCACCAAGGGCGTGCTCACCGGAGCGATCAAGGGCTGACCTCGCCCCTTGCGAAAGGACCGACCATGACCACCTCGCGACCCCTTCCGGGCGGCGGCCTGAGCCGGCGCCGCTTCCTCGGCGGCCTCGCCGGTCTCGGCGCCGGCGCGTACCTGCTCTCGAGCTGCTCCAGCGGCGGCTCCGGGCCCACCAGCGGCGGCACGGCCGGCGGCGGCACCGGCTTCTCGCTGCCCGACTACGCGGCGCCGCGCGACCTGGCCGGCGCCACCATCAGCGACGTGCCCGGCGTGCTGCCGGCGTACGAGCAGTTCCCGCTGCCGCCGTTCAAGAGCGTCGCCCAGCCGCCCGGCCGCGGCGGCACCGTCACGTCGCTGCACCCGCTGTTCACCGCGCCGCCCGACGACCTGCAGGGCAGCGAGGTGTTCCAGGCCTTCCAGCGTGGCCTCAACGTGACGCTGGAGCCGACCTACACGCCCATCGGCTCCTACGAGAACAAGCTGGCGACGGTGCTGGCCGGCGGGTCGATCCCGGACATCACCTGGGTGAACACCGAGACGGTGCCGGCCGCCGTCAGCTACTTCCAGCAGGGCGCGTTCGCCGACCTCTCCGACGTGCTCGGCGGCGACGGCGTCAGCGCCTACCCGAACCTCGCCCAGCTACCGAGCTACGCCTGGCGCAACTGCGCCGTCGAGGGCGTGCTGTACGGCGTCCCGCGCGGCATCCCGCTGCTGAACAACTCGGTCGCGCTGTACCGCGCCGACTGGGCGGCCGCGCTGGGCTTCCCGGAGGCACCGGCCGACGCCGCCGAGTACCTGGAGCTGATGACGGCGTTCTCGAAGGGCGCCCCGCGAGGGTCCGGGCAGAGCTGGGGCGCGGCGGTGCTCGACGCCGGCTTCGTCCGGCAGATGTTCCGGGTGCCCAACGAGTGGCGGCTGGAGGAGGACGGCACGCTCACCCACTACGTCGAGAGCGACGAGTACCGCGCGGCCCTCGAGTTCCACCTCCAGGAGTTCGACGCCGGCGTCTACCACCCCGACGCCACCATGGGCGGCGACACCTACACCCGCGCCATCGACCTGCTGCAGTCCGGGCAGACCGGGTTCTACGCGGGCAGCCTCAACGCCCAGTTCGCGCTGCGCCGGCCGGGAACGCTGACCGGCGACCCCGGCTCGGACGTGCAGCCGCTCGCGCCGCCCGGGCACGACGGCGGCGACCCGCTCACGTACGAGCAGCGCGGCTACTACGGCATGGCCGCCATCTCGGCCGAGGCGGCCCAGGACGACGCACGGCTGCACGAGCTGCTCGGCATCGTCGACTACTGGTCCGCGCCGTTCGGCAGCGAGGAGTACGTGCTGGTCAACTATGGACTGGAAGGCCGGCAGGTGACGTTCGAGGACTCCGGCCAGCTGGTGCCGGTGCCGCCGGACCAGGCGCCTGCCGAGGCGCTGGTCCCCTACCTCACCCAGGTGCGCGAGACGCTGTTCTACTTCCCCGGCGCGCAGGCCGACGCCGGGCTCGCACAGGGCGCCATGGAGACCGTGGTGCGGTCGTCGGCGCCTAACCCCGTCACCGGCCTCATCTCCGACACCGCGATCCGCCAGGGCGCGGCGCTGGGCCAGCTCAACAACGACTACGAGACCGGCATCGTCACCGGCCAGCGCTCCCTCGACGAGCTCGACGAATGGCGCGACCGGTGGCGCTCCGGCGGCGGCGACGCCATGCGCCGCGAGTTCCAGGACGCCCTCGAACGCGTCGACAGCTGATCCCCTCACCCCCGGGAGGAACCGATCATGAGACCCCTCGACCGACGGCGTTTCCTTCAGCTCTCCGCCGCCGCGGCCGGCGTCGCCGCCGTCCCGTCCACGCTGCTGCGCACGGCCGCGGCCGCTCCCCTGCCCGATCCGCCGTACGGCTTCGCGCCGCCACCGGCCACCGGCGTGCACCCGCGCGTCGTCCTCACCCCGGCGGAGCTGCCGGCGCTGCGCACCCGCGTCCTGACCGGCCAGGCCCAGGTGGCCTACACGGCGCTGCACAACGTCGCCGCGACGCTCGGCGACAACGCCACCAGCGGTGTCAACCTGCTGCTCGCCCGGCTGGAGAACGGCGAGACGCTGTCGTGGGGCGATCAGGAGACGCTGGGCAAGGCGATCGCCGGGTCCGCGCTGGTCGCGCTGGTCGGCGAGGACGAGATCATCGCCGGCAAGGCGGTGCAGGCGTTCGACGTCTGGGTCGCCAACATCGCGCCGTCGACGTCGCCGGACTTCAGCCGCACCACGCAGGGCGCGGCCCTGGCCTACGACTGGCTGGCCCCGCTGATGGACGCCACCCGCCGCGCCGCCGCCCGGCAGTGGCTGGTCGACCGCGTCACCGCCTACGAGACCCGGCTGGAGAACGCCGTCTACGGCTTCAAGCCCGGCGTGGCCGAGCAGCGCAACTACAACTGGATCCCGCACGGCATGGGCGCGTTCGGCCCGGCCGCACTGGCGATCGAGGGCGAGACCGGTTTCCTCGACCGCTGGTACGACAAGCCCGTCACCAGCATGAACGACTTCATCGAGTGGGGCATCGGGCCCGAGGGCGCGCCACTGGAGCTGCTGCACTACTTCGCCTACGGCATGTGGCAGGGGTCCTACTTCACCGCCGCCATGGCCAAGCGCGGCGAGCCGATCCTCGCCCACCCGCACCTGATGAACGTCCCGCGCTGGTGGACGGCGGACCTGTATCCGTGGGGCCGCGACTGGGGCGCGCTGCAGGACACCCGCGACTTCTGGACCGGCGTGCCGGCCGTGTACCACCTGCTGCGGCTGGCCTACCCGGACGACCCGCTGATGCGCTGGGTCTACACCAACTACCTCCAGGCGCCGGCGCAGCAGACCGACCACCTGAGCGCCGTCCTGTGGGCCAGCGAGCTGGAGCCGTCCGACCTCGCGCTGACGGCCGCCTCGCTGGACCTCGAGCCCAGCCAGTTCTTCCTGCGCAGCGGCCTGGCGTACCTGCGCGACGACTGGGGCACCGACGACGTCTACTTCCAGTTCCAGTCCGACCAGGGCATGTACGGCGAGACGCACGCGCACGCCGACCGCAACTCGTTCACACTCAACGGCAAGGGCCGGGTCTGGATCATCGACGGCGCCGCCTGGTTCCCGTTCTCCACCGGCCACAACCTGGTGATGATCGACGGCGAGGGGCAGGGCTACTTCCCGCAGCAGGGGCACGTCCTGGCCCAGGACGACGGCGGCTGGGCGGCGGGCATCATGGGCGACGCCAAGGACGCCTACGACTGGCGGTGCGCGGCGAACCCGCCGGACGAGCCGGGCTGGGTGCAGGTCAACGGCCAGTGGTCGTACCCGTTCAACCCGGTGCAGCGCGCGTTCCGCACCGGCACGCTGGTCCGCGGCGCGCACACCTACGCCGTCGTCAGCGACGACATCCGCAAGGACGACGCCGCGCACGCGTACTCGTGGGAGGCGCTGGTCCCGCTCGGCACGAAGATCACCCAGGCCGACGCGTCCAGCTGGCTGCTCGAGCAGGTCGACGCCGGGCCGTTCCTGCAGTCGAGCCAGTCCGGCGCGCAGCCGCTGTCCGTGCCGTTCAGCGTCGCCACCGCCGGTGACTACCGGTTCTGGGTGCTGGCCGGCCGCGAGCACACGGCGCCGGTCAACGGCACCTGGAAGACGTCGATGGCGCTCGACGGCGGCGCCCTGCGCGACGCCGGCGGCGCGGAGCACCCGAGCAGCGGCGACGCCGCCCAGCCGCACTGGCTGCCGATCTCGATGAACACCGCCGACACGCCGACGGCTCTGACTGCGGGCGCGCACACCGCGTCGTTCACGCCGCGCGGCGTCATCAAGCACGCCGCGCTACTGGTCGCGCCGGACGGCTTCGACCCCACCGGGCCGGTGCCGCCGTCGTCGTTCCCCGCCGGGAGCGTGCTGGTGCGGCTGTCGGACCTGCCCGCGCCGACCGGCTGGACGCTGCTGCCGGCGGCCACGAACCCGCCACGCTGCCTGGTCCGGGTGCTCAGCCCGGCGCCGGTGACGCTGACCGCCGAGACGTTCCGCCGCCACCGCACCGACAACGGCGAGAACTGGGGCCGGGTGTTCCGGCTGAAGGCCACGACGACCACCGTCGAGCCGCGGTACCGCGTGCTGCTCTACCCGCACCGCGCGGGCGACCCGCTGCCCGCCGTCACCGCCGGCCACGCCGGCGCCGAGGTGGCCTGGTCCGGCGGCGTCACCGACGTGTGGGAGTTCGGCACCGACCCGGCGTTCCCGGCCGCCAACGGCTCGTCGGTCCGGGTCACGCGCGGGTCGCTGCAGTTCACCCTCGACGTGACGCTCGCGGCCCTGCGCGCGAACACGGAGCGGTTCGTCACCGACCACGCGCTGGCCCGCCGGCTGACCACCACGTTGGCCTCCGCCGAGCGGTACCAGCAGCGCGGCCGCCGGACCGGGCGGTCGTCGGCACTGGACGACTACGCCGCGACCCTGGCGGCGGCCGGCGGCGACGCCGTGTCGCGCGACCACGCCGCCCTGCTGCTCCGCCAGGCCGCCGTCCTCGGCGCCACCACGAACTGATCAGCGAACCCAAGGAGAAGGTCATGACCGCAGCCGACCCGGCCCGCCTCGACGAGTTCCGCCGGCAGCGCTTCGGGATGTTCATCCACTGGGGTGTCTACGCCCTGGCCGCTCGGCACGAGTGGGTGCGCAACCGCGAACGGCTCAGCCGCGAGGAGTACCAGCCCTACCTCGACCGCTTCGACCCCGACCTGTTCGACCCGTCGGTCTGGGCCCGCGCCGCGCACGACGCCGGGATGCGGTACCTGGTGCTCACCACCAAACACCACGACGGCTTCTGCCTCTGGGACTCCGAGCTCACCGACTACTCGGTGCGCTCGACGCCCTGGGGCAAGGACCTCGTCGGGCCCATCACCGACGCGTTCCGCCGCGAGGGCCTGGGCGTCGGGTTCTACCACTCGCTGCTGGACTGGCAGCAGCCCGACTTCCCCCTAGACGCCCTGCACCCGGACTTCGAACGCGACGGCGTCGAA
>NZ_QVAI01000026.1 GCF_003427025.1 Jiangella endophytica | reverse complement strand
TCGCGAGTACCTCAAGCAAACGAGGTACACCGGTTCGGGCCATGCCGGGTTCGCCGGGACCCCGGAGCGGTTGGCCGATCACATCGAGGACTGGTACCGCTCCGGGGCGGTCGACGGGTTCAACCTGCAGCCCGACCGGCTCGTCGACGGCCTCGAGGTTATCGCCGACGAGCTCGTGCCCCTGCTGCGCAAACGCGGCCTGTTCCGCCACGCGTACGAGACCGACACCCTCCGCGGGCACCTCCAGCCCGCCTCGGCCTGAACTCACCTCGCCGAAAGGACCCAACCCATGGGCGACCACCAGCATCCCGCCACCGCTGTGCACCTCGGCGTCGGCCTGTCCGGGCAACAGCTCGTGGCCCTGGCAGCCGACGCGGAGCTGCGCTCGCACGTCGACGACGCAGCGCCGGCCTTCGTCGTCGCGGGCGTCGACCGGATCGACGGCTCCATCCCCGACGACCAGACGCTCGAGCCGACCGTGGCCGCGACTTTCCTGGCGAGAAGGGCGCCGCACACAGCCGTGCTCGCCGCGGCCGCGCCGCACCGCGACCATCCCTACAACCTCGCCCGGCGGGTCGCCTCGGCCGACCACCTCTCACGAGGACGGTCCGGACTGGTGCTCGGCATCCGCGACGGCTACGCACCACGCGGCCCGGCCGGTCACGAAGCATGGGGCGGCGCCGGGCTGACCGCAGGCGCGCCGCTGGGCGTCGACACGACGCGCGATGCCGCTATCGCCATCGAGAAGCTGTGGCAGAGCTGGCCCTACGAGTCGATCGTGGCCGACCGCCGGACCCGCATCTTCGTCCGCGCCGAGCAGATCGTGCACATCGACCACCAGGGCGTCTTCGACATCGCCGGCCCCCTGACGGTGCCGTCGACGCCGCAGGGCTCACCGGTCCTGGCGTGGTACGCGAGAACCGCGGACGAGGTCGAGGCGGCCCGCGAGGTCGCCGACCTGGTGATCCTGAGCGCCACCGAGCCCGGCGCGACGGCGACCGCCGCCGCCGCGTTGAGCTCCGGCGACTCGGGCCGGTTCGCCGACCCGTCCCGGCGGCCGCTGCTCTTCGCCGAGCTTCCGCACCACGCCGGCGACGAACCGGGTGTCCTCGAGAGCGCCGTGCGATCGGTGTCCGGCGACGTCGACGGTGTGCTGGTGCGCCCCGGTCGCACGGCGGACGACCTCGTCCGGTTCGTCGAGGCCGGACTGCCCGCGTTGCTGGCCGGTGGGCTGGTGCGGACGGCCCCGGCGGCGACGCTGCGTGAGCGCCTGGCGCTCCCGGTGCCGGCCCGGCTGCTCGACGGTGCGCGACCCGCGTTTCCCGCCCCCGAGCCGCAACCGGCGCTCCGGCCGTAGCACGCACATCGACAGGCTCACACCGACCGAGGGAGTACGCAATGACGACGACGACCGCGGTGGCGCCCTACCCGGGTGTCTCCGCCGAGGAGTTCGCCCGCTGGCGCCGGATCGCCGACGACGTGGCGGCGAAGCTCGCGGCCACGGCGCTGGAACGGGATCGCGCCAACGCGACTCCGGTGGCCGAGGTGGCGCTGCTGCGCGAGAGCGGGCTGCTCGGCTTCGCCACGCCGGCGGAGTTCGGCGGGGCCGGCGGCAGCCTGGCCCAGGCGCTCGAGCTCAGCAGGGTCGTCGCCGCGGCGGACGGATCGATCGGCCAGCTCGTCACCTACCACTACTCCAACGGCCTGTGGACCTACCTCCTCGGCACGGCACGGCAGTGGGAGTACATCGCTCGAGGCGTGGGTGAACGGGGCTGGTTCCAGGGCAGCGTGAGCAACCCGCGCGACCCGGGCGTGCGACTGGACCGCGACGGCGACGGCTACCGCATCAACGGCAGCCGGACCTTCGCCACGGGCGTGGCCGTCGCGGACTACATCACCGTGTTGTTCTACGGCGACCATGCCGTCAACGTGGTCGTCCCGCCGGACCGGCCCGGTCTCGCCTTCGGCGACGACTGGGACAACCTCGGCCAGCGGCTCACCGCCAGCGGCAGCGTCACCTTCGACAATGTGGAGGTGCGCCCTGACGAGGTGCTCGGCGGGCTCGCCGAGTTCACCGGCGACACCGCCCTGCGCGACGGGCTGCGCGGGCAGTTCAGCCAGCTCGTCTTCGTCAACCTGTATCTCGGCATCGCCGAGGGTGCGCTGTCGGCCGCCGCTGCCTACGTCCGCGAGCACGGCCGGCCCTGGTTCGAGGCCGGAGTGGAGACCGCCGTCGCCGATCCCTACCATCGCCAGCTGTTCGGGCGGCTGTCGGCGAACGTTGCGGCGGGCATCGCGCTGGCCGAACAGGCGACCCGGTTGTTCGAGGATGCGCTGGCCGCGGGAGCGGCGCTCAGGCGCGAGGACTGGGGCCTGCTGGCACTGCGCGTCGACCAGGCGAAGTCCGTGGCGACCGAGGCATCGCTGGACGTCGCGCACCAGCTCTTCGCCGCGACCGGTGCACGCTCGACGGCGAACTCGTTCGGCCTGGATATCTACTGGCGCAACCTGCGCACCCACACCGTGCACGACCCCGTCGCCTACCGGCAGCGGGAGATCGGCGACTACCACCTGACCGGTACGCTCCCGGCGCCACTGCGGTTCGGCACGACGCCGGAGACCACCGCGCCGGCGACCGGGACGACGTCATGAGACGGGCGCCGGTCGCGGGCGCCTGAAGGCTGTCGTCGATGAGGTCGAGCCGGTGCTAGGGTCGCGGCTGACGCTGCTGGCCGAGCGGGCGGCGCGCAGCGGGAACGAGTCGTTGCGGGGGCTGACCGTCCGCGACTATCTGGACCTGGTGCCGTTCTACGGTTCATCGGACGATATCGCCGAGCGTGTCCGGGCCGATCCGGCAATCGCGGCTGGTGCGACCGATTTCGTAGCGAACTTCTCCCACGCCGGCGAATTCGATGCCGATGACGTGCGGGCACGCATCGACGTCCTGGCCGGCAGGATCGGACCGGCGATCGGCTGGCGCCCGGCCGAGCGGGCTACGAGCTGATCCGCGAGCTCGATCGACTCAACCTCGTCCCGGCCGGATCTGGTCAGATCGGGGGTACCCGTTCGGCGGCGTCGTGGGCCGAGGCGACCGTGACGTTGTGGCCGTGGTCGCGGACCAGGTCACGCAGCCGACGCTCACCGCGGCCGCCTCGTCGAAGTCGCCCCTGCCGAGCAGCCGTTCACCCGGCCCGCGTACCCCTAGCCCCGGCAACTGCTCGACTCGACGCCGGCACAGCCGATGCACGAACGCGCCACCGACGCCCGGGCCATCACCTGAAGCACGTCCGGTCGGCAGCTGGCCGTCTCGGAGTATGGGCCCGAACTCTATTCCTACTGATTTACTAGGATATGGTTGGTCGGGTGAGAACTACGGTCCGGTTCGGGTGTCTCGTGGGTGACGGCTGCCGTCCCGCGGCTTGTCGTTGAGACACCTCTGCGCCCGCCCACGTCATCAGGCCGAAGGGTCCACATGGTCACCTCCTCGTCGCCACCGCGTCCCAGTCGTCTGCCAGGGGCGGCGCGCACGACGTCCGACGGTGCGCAGATCCGGGGTTTCCTCCTGCAGGTCGACCTCGACGGCGCCGGCGCCGCCAGCGTCCAGCGCGTCATCGAGGCACTGCGCCGCACGGCGATGCAGCTCGTGCCGGACGCCGACGTCCGCGGCACGATCGTGCTCGCCCCGCGCCCGGCGCCCCCGGACGGGACGGCCAGGAGCCTGGTCGTCGACGTGCCGCGCAAGCGGGTGCTGATCGACGGTGAATCGGCCGGGATCTCGTTCCCCGAGTTCGAGCTGCTGCAGTACCTGGCGTTGCGCGAGGGGCGCACCATCGGCCGGGCCGAGTTGGTCGCCGGCCTGCGGGTGCCCACGACTGGGGGCGGGCCCAACCATCGTGCCATCGACGTGCGCGTGCGCCGGCTGCGCGTCAAGCTGGGTTCGTTCAAGGACGTCGTCCGGACGGTGCGCGGCTCCGGCTATCGGTTCGACGGACGCCCGGGCGTGCGGGTGGTCGCCGATGCTGGCGGGTCGTCCGGCGCGACGCGGGCCGCGGCCGGCTGAGTCGCCGGTCCGGTCCTGAGGGGCGCCAGGAGTGCGTCGACGAGCGCTCGGAATGCCTTCGCGGCGTCGAACGACGGCACCAGGAGCAACTGGATGCGCAGCCCGTCGACGACGCCGACGATGGTGGCGGCGATGTTCTCCTTGTCGGCGTCCGGCCTGATGACGCCTTCGTCGATGCCGGCGCTGAGGGCGCGCGCGACCACCGACCGGAGGCGGGTGATGCGCGACTTCATGTACTCGCTGGCCGGATGGGTGACGTCGAGGCTCTCGGCCAGCAGCACGGTGTAGAGGCGGACCCAGCCCGGCTCGCCGAACCGGCGCTCGATCAGCGTGACGTAGCGGTCGAGGTTCTCGTAGCCGGCGTCGGGACGGCTCAGCTCCTGCATCTCCGTGCCGTCCATGCCGATCCGTTCGCGGAGGACGGCGAAGAGGATCTCCTCCTTGGTGGAGAAGTAGTGCAGCACCCCGGCCTTCGACAGCCCGGCCTCCGTGGCGATCGACTCGAGCGAGATCCCGCGGTAGCCGCCGGACGAGAACAGCTCCACCGCGGCGTCGAGGACGGCATTGCGCGTGCGTTCGCCCTTGGCGCGGTGGCGCGTCGTGGTCATCGGGGTGCGTGGTCCCGTCTCGTAGCGCGGAGGTCCAGGTCGCGGCCGACTCTATCGCCTGCGGAGCCGTCGGCCCGGACTGTTACCGAACATTACCAACCGGTTGGACGGTTTTGTGTTTCCGCTGGTTGACTCCACGCTGACCACCCGTTCGCGAGAAAGGCGCCGCACATGTCCGCCAGCAGGACGAGCTTTCTCACCGTGTCCCTCGTCGCCACGGCGGCGGTGGTCGCGGGCTGTTCCTCGACGGACGACGCCGAGCCGCGAGCAGCGGACGGCGCCGGGGAGACCATCACGATCACCGATGAACAGGATCGTGAGGTGGTCCTGCCGGCCGAGGTCGATCGGGTGGTGTCGATCAACAGCTACAACACCGAGCTCCTGGTCGCACTCGGCGCGGGCGAGACCATCGTCGGGGTGGACGACCGCAGCGTCTTCCGCGCCCCCTACGGCGGTTTCACCGACGACGACGTGGTCGGCGTCGACTTCGAGTCGCTGAACTACGAGAAGATCGTCGAGGCCGACCCCGACGTCGTGTTCATCCCGCGCAACGGCGTATGGGAGGACGCCGCCTCGACGCTCGAGCAGTTCGACATCCCGGTCGTCGTGCTCACGGTATGGGACCCGACCATATGGACGGAGAACGTCGAGCTTGTCGCTGAGATCGTCGGCGCGCCGGAGCGGGCCGACGAGATCCTCGAGTTCACCGACGGGGTGCACGCCCTGGTGGCGGAGCGGGTCGAGGGTCTGGAAAGGGTGCCGGTCTACTACGAAGACGGCGAGGCGTTCAGTAGCGCGGGCTCGAACTCCGGCAAGACCGTGGCCATCGCGGACGCTGGAGGACGCAACATCTTCGAGGACGTTGGCATCAACGACGGCCTCGTGATCACCGTCGACCCGGTCGACGTCATCGCGGCCGACCCGGCGGTCATCCTGCGCGAGGACATCAGCCAGTTCCCGCCGTACGAGCAGGACTCGCTGCGGGCCTCCGTCGACGAGTTGCTCGCCCGCGAGGGCTGGTCGCAGTTGTCCGCGGTGCGGTCGGGCCGGGTCGTCGTCTACAACGCCGGACCCCTGGACGCCGCCGGCCGCACGTTCTCGTCGCTGTACTTCGGCGCGTGGATCCACCCGGAGGCGTTCGCGGACGTCGACCCCGACGAGTACGTGCGGCAGTGGGCGCAGGAGTTCCTGGGGAGCGACTTCGACGCCACCACCGGCTACGTCCAGACGCCGGGTGACTGACCGGTGTCCGGACGCGACGAGACGGCTCCCCGCATGCTGCACCTGGCCCTGCTGATCGGCGGCGACTTCGGCGCCGGCGGCTGGCGTGAGCCCGGCAGCCGGGTGGAGGAGCTGTACGGCCTCGACCTCTACCGCGAGCTCGCCGAGCTGGCGGAGGCTGCGACGTTCGACGCGGTCTTCCGCGCCGACGGGCTGCACCTGCCCCACGAGCTGAGGCTCAAGCCGTTCGCCCGGCCGGACTCGATCGTGCAGCTGGCCGCCGTGGCCGCGACCACGAGCCGGATCGGCCTGGTGGTGACTGCCTCGACGAGCTTCAGCGAGCCGTTCGGCACCGCCCGGCAGCTCGCCACGCTCGACCACGTCAGCGGCGGGCGGGTGGGCTGGAACATCGTCACGTCGAAGGGTGGCGAGCGCAACTTCGGCAGGACCTTCGACTACGGGAACCAGGACAGCCGGTACCGGCGCGCGGACGAGTACGTCACCGTCGCCAAGCGCCTGTGGACCAGCTGGGACGCCAATGCCCTGGTGTACGACCGCGACGACGGCGTCTACGCCCGGCCGGAGCGGATCCATGCCATCGGCCACGACGGCGAGCACTTCGCGGTGGAGGGGCCGTTCCCGCTGCCGCGCTCGCCCCAGGTGTGGCCGGTGCTCGCACAGGCCGGTGCGTCGGACAGCGGCAAGGACTTCGCCGCCAAGCACGCCGAGCTGGTGTTCGTCGCCGCCCACGACCTGCGCGGCGTTCGCGAGTACTCCGACGACCTCGCCCTGCGGCTCGAACAGCACGGCCGGCGGCGCGAGTCCGTGCGCGTCCTGCCGGGGATCAAGCCGATCCTCGGTGCCACCGAGGCGCAGGCCCGGGCACGTTACGAGGAGCTAGCCGACATCCACGACTGGGACGCCGAGCTCGACCGGGTGGGGCGGGAGCTCGGCGAGGTCGACCTGACCGGTCTGCGGCGCGACCGGCCGATCCCCGCGGAGCGGTTCACCACGCCCGTTGACCAGCTGTTCTACCGGCAGAGCCGGCCGCAGGTACTGCGGCGGCTCGCGCTGGAGGGCGGGCGCACCCTGGAGGACTTCGTGCGGGCGGTGACCATCGGCGTCGGGCACCACGTGTTCGTCGGGACGCCCGAGCAGCTCGCCGACGAGCTGGAGGGGTGGTGGCGATCCGGCGCTGCGGACGGTTTCAACATCATCCCGCCGACCATCCACGCCGTCGCCGGTTTCACCGGCTCCGTCGTCCCGCTGCTGCGGGAGCGGGGGATCTTCCGGACCGAGTACGAGGCCAGCACGCTGCGCGGCCACCTCGGCCTGAAGGTGGCCGGATGAGCGGGCGCCGTCCGCTGTTCCTCACCGCGCGGATCAACCCCGCGGGCGGCCTGCAGGACCGCGCGGTCGAGCACGCGCCGGCCCGGGCCGCGGCGCTGTTCGAGCTCGACCACTGGGTGGGCCGGGCCGAGAGCGCGCGGCGTGGCCTGTTCGCCGCCGTGTTCCTCGCCGACCAGCCCCAGCTCCGGCTGCGTGACGGCCGGCTCCCAGAGTCCACCCTCGACCCGGTCGTCCTCGCCGCGGCCTTGACGGCGCGGGTGCCCGAGATCGCGGTTGTGGCGACCGCGTCGGCGAACTACAACCTGCCGTACACCCTGGCCCGTCAGTTCGCCAGCGTGAACCTCCTCTCCGGCGGGCGGATCGGCTGGAACGCCGTGGCGTCCCTCGACCCGGGCGTCGGGGCCAACTACGGCGGCCCGGTCGTACACCACGACCACCGCTACGACCGCGCGGCGGAGTTCCTGGACGTGGTGCACCGGCTGTACGGGAGCTGGCGGTACCCGTGGAGCGACGCCACCGGCTGGGGGAGTGCCGAGCCGCTGGACTGGAGCGGACGGTACTTCTCCGTGGCCGGGCCGCTCAATGTCCCCCTGCCGCCTTGGGGCCCGCCGGTGCAGGTCCAGGCGGGTGGGTCGGACCAGGGGGTGGAGCTGGCCGGGCGCTTCGCCGACCTGGTCTATGCGATCGGCCACGAGAAGGCCTACACGGCGGCTTACCGCGACCGGGTCCGCGCCGCCGCGCGCGCCCACGGGCGGGACCCGGCGGCCGTTCTCGTCGCGCCGCTGGTCAACCCCGTCGTCGTCGCCGCGGAGGCGGACCGGGACCGGGTGCTCGACGAGCTCATCGATGCCTCCGGCGACCTCGGCGAGCAGATCGCCGGACTGGAGGACCGGCTCGGCCGCCACCTGCCCGCGGGCGACCTCGAGGCGCCCCTGCGCATCGAGCGGCTGGAGCCCCGGCTGCCCGCCGCCCCCGTGCCGGACGGGATTCGTAACAGCCTCCTGGAACTCGTGCGGACACGGACGCCGTCGGTCAAGGAGCTCCTCGTCCTGGCGACGGGCACGCTCGTCGGCACACCGGAGACCATCGCGGCACACCTGGTCGAGTGGTGGCGGGACGGCGCGGCCGACGGGTTCACCGTCAACACCGTCCCCGGCGACAAGGACGACGCGACGAACCTTGACGACGTGGTCGACCATGTCGTCCCCCTGCTCCAGGCCGCGGGCGCCTATCCGCGCGGCTACGCGGGGCGGAGCCTCCGGGAGAACATCGGGTTGCCATGGCCATGACCACACCGTCCAACGAGGTCGCGGCCGACGCAACGCCGTCGCGGCCGGCTCCGCGACCGTCCGGCCGTCCCGGCCGCCGGCCACCGCGCCGCTTCAAGGCGCTCATCGTCGTCGTCAGCTACGTCCTCGCGGCCGCGCTGCTGATCTGGTACGTCCCGATCGGCACCGCCGACGTGACGTTCGGCGACGTGGTGCGCGTCCTGCGGTTCACCGTCACCGGTGCCGCCGTCCCGGAGGACTTCCAGAGCACGTTCACCATCGTGCAGGGACTCCGGCTGCCGCGCATCCTGGTCGCCGCCGTGGCGGGGGCGTCGCTGTCCCTGGCCGGAGTCGTCATGCAGGCGATCCTGCGCAACCCGCTGGTGAGCCCGTTCACGCTCGGCGTCTCGCCGGCGGCCGCCTTCGGCGCGGCCCTGGTGATCCTGACGACGGGTGGCGCGGGCAACGCGGTGCTCGTGACAGCGGCCGCGTTCGTCACGGCCACGGTGGCGTCGGTGCTGGTGCTCGGGCTCGCGCACTCGAAGTCGTCCGGCCAGATCACCGCGACCGTGCTGCTGCTCGGCATCGCGCTGACCCAGCTGTTCGAGGCGGCGACGTCGGCGCTGCAGTTCATCGCCGACGAGGACACGCTCTCCGCGATCGTCCGGTGGACGTTCGGCTCGGTCAACGACGCCAACTGGTCGGACTTCTCGCTGATCGGGGTCGTGCTGGTCGCGAGCCTGCTGGTCATCCTGCCGAACGCCAAACACCTCAACGCGATCGCCTTCGCGGGCGAGGACGCCGCCCGCAGCTTGGGGGCGAACGTCACGGCGATCCGGTTCGGGCTCATCGGGGTCAGCGTGCTGCTGGCGTCTGTCGTGGTGAGCCTGTGCGGGGTGATCGGGTTCGTCGGACTGGTCGGGCCGCACATCGCCCGGATGATCATCGGAGCGGACCACCGCTACCTGATCCCGTTCTCCGTGGTGACCGGTGCCATCCTGCTGGCGACGGCGGACACCGTCGGCCGCACGATCATCTCGCCGATCGTCGTGCCGGTGGGGATCGTGATCGCGGTGGTGGGCGCGCCGCTGTTCATCTACCTCATCCTGTCCCGCCGGACGGGGCGCTGAGATGCTCTCCGTACGCGACGTCACCTTCCGCCACGGGCGCACCACCATCCTGCACGGCGTCGGCTTCGACCTGAACCGGGGCGACTTCTGCGGGCTGCTCGGGCCCAACGGCTCGGGCAAGTCGACGCTGGCCAAGATCCTCGCCCGCGTGTACCGGCCCGAGTGCGGCGCGGTGACCTACGACGGTGCCGACGTCCTGGGCATGTCTCGCCGCGAGGCCGCCCGCCTCATCGCCTACGTCCCGCAGAGCAGTGAGGTCGCCTTCGACCTGAGCGTGCGCGACGCGGTCCTCCTGGGCCGCAACCCGCACATCCGGGTCCAGCCGGCGGCACGCGACTGGGAGGTCGTGGAGTCGGCGCTCGACCTGCTGCGGCTCGGCGACCTGGCTGACCGGAGCGTCGCCTCGCTGTCCGGAGGGCAGGCCCAGCGGGTGCTGATCGCCCGCGCGCTGGCGCAGGAGCCGCGGATCCTGATGCTCGACGAGCCGACCAGCGCGCTGGACCTGCGCTATCAGATCGAGACGTTGCAGCTCATCCAGGAGATCACGGCCAGCCGCCAGATCATCTCGTTGATCGCCATCCACGAACTCACCCACGCTCACTTCTTCTGCAACCAGGTGGTGTTGCTCGACCAGGGCCGGGTGGCCGCCGCAGGCGCACCGGACGCGGCCCTGTCGGCCGAGCGCATCTCCGACCTCTACGGCATCGACGTCGTGGTCCGCCCCAGCGGATCCCGCGTCGAGATCTTTCCTGCCCTGTTCGACTCCGGAGGAGACACCCATGACAACGCCGGCCGATGAGCGCCACGCACTGGTGACGGCGGGCTGGGTCGACGCCCGCCGTCACGACCCCGCCCTGGTCATCGTCGACGCCACGGTGCTGCGCAGCGAGGACGGCGGACGGCGGGTGTGGCTGTCCGGCCGTCCGTCGTTCGGCGACATCGGGCACCTGCCCGGCGCGCGGTTCGCCGATCTGCTCGGCGATCTCTCCGACCCGGACGGCGCGACGGCGTTCACCCGGCCGGCGCCGGCCCGGCTCGCCGCGGCACTGGCCGCCCTCGGGATCACCCGCGAGACCACCGTGGTCGCCTACGACACCGGGGAGACCCGCTGGGCCGCACGCCTGTGGTGGCTGCTGCGCGGCATCGGCCACCCCGATGTCCGGGTGCTCGACGGCGGCCGGGACGCCTGGGTGCGCGCCGGACTGCCGCTCGAACGTGGCACGGGCGACTGGACGCCAGCGCAGCGGTACGGGGCTATCGACGAGCAGGACGTCTACGCCACCCGGGAGCAGGTCAGGGAGGCCAGCGACGGCCGGCGGGCCGGCGTCCTCGTCCACGCGCTGGACCACGAGTCGTACTCTGGCGGGCATATCGCGGGCGCGGTGAACGTGCCGTGGCAGTCGCTCCTCGCGGCCGACGGCACGCTGGACGCCGGGCCGCGGGCGCGGCGCCGGCTCCTCGACGCGGCCGGGCCCGAGCCGGCCGTCGCCTACTGCGGCAGCGGGATCTCCGCGACCCTCGTGCTGCTCGCCCTGCACGAGGCCGGACGTGAGCCGGGTCTGCTGTACGACGGGTCGCTCGCCGACTGGGCCTGGCACGACGAGCCGCTCGTGACCGGCGGCGACCCGCGGTGACCCGGCGGTTGCTGCTGAACTTCAACATCGACCCCATCGGGCACCACCACGCCGCCTGGCGGCACCCCGACACCGACCCGCGCCTAGCCACCGACTTCGAGTACTACGCCCGGCTCACCACCCACGCCGAGGATGCCGGTGTCGACGCCGTGTTCATCGCCGACGGGCTGTCCCACCGGGCCGGCGACACCTGGAACCCGGTGCTCGGATTCGAGCCGTTCACGCTGTTCAGCGGGCTCGCTGCGCGGACCAACCGGATCGGGCTGATCCTCACGGTGTCCTCAACCTTCTCGCCGCCGTACACGGTGGCCCGGCAGTTCGCCTCGCTGGAACACCTCAGCGGCGGCCGCTCGGGCATGAACATCGTGACCACCACCTCGGACGCCGCGGCCCGCAACTACGGTCTGGACGCGCTGCCCGATCACCCGACGCGGTACCGGCGCGCCCACGAGTTCACCCGGGTGCTGGTGGACCTCTGGAGGTCGTGGGACGCCGACGCGCTGGCGCCCGACGCGGCGGCGAACCGGTTCGTCCGCGACGGCGCCGTCCGCCCGATCGACCACGTGGGCGAGTTCTACCGCATCGACGGCCCGCTCAACTCTCCGCGTTCGCCGCAGGGCCGGCCGGTGATCGTCCAAGCCGGCTCATCTGAGGACGGCCGCGACTTCGCCGCCCGCCACGCCGACGTCGTCTACACCATCAGCCAGTCGCTCGACACCGCGCAGGAGTTCTACCGCGACGTCAAGGGCCGGGCCGCAGGCGCCGGGCGCGATCCCGGCCAGGTGAAGATCCTGCTCGGCGTCCGGGTGCTGGTGGAACCGGAACGTGCGGCCGCGCGGGCCAAGGCCGCCGAGCTGAACGACCTGCTGCCCTACGAGCACAAACTGGCCGGCATCTCGCGCATCCTGGAGGTCGACCTGACCACGTTGGCCCCGGACGACCCGCTGCCGCCGCTGCCCGCTCCGCGGGACGGCCACCGGTTCCAGACCCAGCTCGTGATGGTCCGCGCGCTCGTGGAGCACGGCGAGGTCCGGACGGCGCAGGACCTCATCGAGCGCCTCGACGGCGGCCAGGGGGTGTCGAGCATCACCGGGGATCCCGGCGACGTGGCCGACCATCTCGAGGAATGGTTCGCCGAGGGAGCGGCGGACGGCTTCACGATCCTTCCTCAGGTCACCCAGAGCAGCGGCCCGAACGTCCTGGACCTCGTCGTCCCGGAGCTGCGGCGCCGCGGTCTCGTGGGCGACCCGCCGCCGGGACGCACCCTCAAGGAGCGGCTGGGTCTGCGGTACTGAGTGGAGCGTCCCGTCACCGTCCGCCAAGGGATCGGGCCACCGTCGGCGAGATCGGCCGGCCCGGTGCGTTCGGGTCCGCGTTGCGCACGAAGTTGACCCAGTAGGCGCTCATCTGGTCGCGCAGCCTGTAGTCGGCCTTCTCGTAGCTGGCGTCGCTGTCCTGGCCGAGGTTGTCGTAGGCGTACATCACTTCCGCGCCGTGGTAGGCGCGGAAGTTCTCGAGGCCGTCCTCTGGCGGGGTGCGGGTGAAGTGATAGAGGTAGGCGGGCACGTCGCCGGTCCGCGTCTGCAGGTGCGCCCAGCGGTACATGGCTCGGGTCATGACGACGCGGACCCCACCGCGCGGGCGGCCCGCGACGCCAGCCTGGCGGTCGCCGCCGTCCGCGCCTCCTCGACGCTCGCGTCGGTCGAGGTCGGGACCAGGTTGTTCGAGCTTGCGGGCACCCGCTCGGCGCTGGCGGGCGCTCGGCCTGGACCGGCGCTGGCGCAACGCCCGCACCCACACCCTGCACGACCCGGCCACCTGGAAACTGAAGCATCTTGGACGGTGGATCGTGGACGGCGCCGAGCCGCCCAATCACGCTCAGATCTGAGCCACGAGCCCACGCCTCGGGATCAGGCGTCGAAGGTGCTGACGATGATGTCGGTGATCTGGCGGGCCAGCGCGCTGGTGTTCGTGTGGTGCCGTGCTACGACGACCTCCAGCTCTTCGTCGGCGATGGGGACGAACGCCAGGTCCTTCCAGCCGACGGGCACGTTCGGGACGACGGTGACGCCCAGCCCCGCGCGGACGAGACCGAGCATGGTCTCGGCGTTCGCCGCGGTGACGGTGACGTTCGGGGTGAACCCGTTCAGCCGGCAGAGCGCGGCGAAGTTCTCGGCGTACAGTCCGGTCGACGCGATCCAGGTCTCGTTCGCAAGCTCTGTGAGCGCCACCGTCCGGCGAGCGGAGAACCGATGCCCGACCGGCACGGCGACGAAACGGGCCGTGGTGCCGACGTGGGTCAGGGTGAGGTCGCTGGTGTCGATCTCGATGACGTCCGGCAGATGGAAGATCGCCAGATCAAGCTCCTGGCCGCGGATCGCGGTCAGCAGGTCGTCGAGGATGAACGACTCCAGCGTCATGGTGAGGTCGGGCAGCTGCCGCTCGATGGCGGTCATCAGCCTAGGGATCTCCGCACGCGCCCATGTCGTCAGGTAGCCCACCTTGATCCGGCGTGACTCCAGCTCCTGAGCGGACCGCAGCGAGCGCACGGCCGCGTCAAGGGTGCCAAGCGCCTGCTGCGTGGCCACGTACAGGGTCGCACCGTCCGCGGTGAGCTTGACCCCGGCGGTGGACCGTTCGAAGAGCGCGAATCGGAGCTGTTGCTCCAGCTTCTTGATCTGCTGGCTGACCGCGGGCTGCGAGACGTAGAGCAACTCGGCGGCCCGGCGGTAGTTCAGTTCGCGCGCGACGACGACGAAGGTCTCCAGCAGGCGCAGGTCGAATCCGACCCGGATTGCCGACGACTCCATAAGGGCAAGTTATCGGCAGTTCACCAGACGGACTTGGACGTGTCGCTGTGAGGCGTGTCACGATCGCTCTGCCCAGTTGGTTAACCAGCGTAAATCGCGATCTTCAGCGCTTGGTGCGGGCCCTTCATCGGCGGATGAGCCGACCTTCACGGCCCATCGTCAATAAGCAGAGAGGACTTCGGTTACTTGTTCCTGACCTCAGAGCACAGCAGCGCGCCCCACCGGTCCTGGCGGGGGTGGACGGCGTGACCGGCCCCGAGACCCCAGCCGCCGTCGCGCATCCGCTCGAGCCGCTGACGCCCGAGGAGATCAGGGCGGCGTCGGCGATCCTCGTGCGTGAGCACGGCCTGGGCCCGGATCACCGGTTCGTCTACGTCGAGCTGTGCGAGCCGCCCAAGGACGTCGTCGCCGGGTTCCGCCCGGGCGACACCTGGACGCGGCAGGCGTTCGTGGTCCTGCACGACCGCGCGGCCCGCCGGGCCCTGGAAGCGGTCGTCGACCTCACCGCGGGCCGGGTCGTCAGCCTCGTCGAGGTGTCGGGGATCCAGGCGCCCATGACGAAGGAGGAGCTGCGGCTCTGCGAAGGGCTGGTCCGGCAGGATCCGCGCTGGCAGCAGGCGATGCGCGACCGGGGCGTCACCGACTTCTCGCTGGCCGTCGTGGACAAGTGGGCCGGCGGGTACACCGGTCCGCAGGACGCTCCGGACCGTCGGCGCATCGCTCGGCCGCTGACGTTCGTCAAGGACTCGCCGGACGGCAACGGCTACGCCAAGCCGGTGGAGAACCTGGTGGTCACGGTCGACCTGGACGCTCGTGAGGTCGTCGAGGTGGTCGACACCGGTGTGGTGGCGCTCCCACCCAGGCGGGGCAACTACACCCCGGACCGGATCGCCGACCCGGACAACACGCCGGCGTTTCCCGGGGTGCGCGAACCGCTGAAGCCGATCGTCATCGCCCAGCCGGACGGACCGTCGTTCACGCTGGACGGTCACGCCGTGAGCTGGGCGAACTGGCGGCTGCGCGTCGGCTACACGCCGCGCGAGGGCCTCGTGCTCCACCAGATCACCTACGTCGACCGCGGCGTCGAGCGGCCCGTCATTCATCGCGCCTCGTTGGCGGAGATGTACGTGCCCTACGCCGACCCGGGCGACACGCACTGGAACAAGAACGTCTTCGACGAGGGCGAGTACGGCCTGGGCGCCATGGCCAACAGCCTGGTGCTCGGCTGCGACTGTCTGGGTGAGATCAGCTACCTCGACGCGTACGTCGCCGATCAGGACGGCCAGCCGGTGCGGATCGAGAACGCGATCTGCGTTCACGAGGAGGACGCCGGCATCGGCTGGAAGCACACCGACTCGAGCGGCGCGGCCGAGGTGCGGCGCAACCGCCGGCTGGTCATCTCCGTGTTCACGACCGTGGGCAACTACGACTACGGCTTCTACTGGTACCTGTACCTGGACGGGACGATCGAGTTCGAGTCGAAGCTCACCGGCGTGCTGTCGACCGGCGCGGTCGACGACGGGTCCGAGCCGCGGTTCGGCGCACTGGTGGCGCCCGGCCTCTACGGGCCGAACCACCAGCACTTCTTCGGCCTTCGGCTCGACATGGCCGTCGACGGCGACCGGAACGACCTCTACTCCGTGCACGCCGAGGCCGCCGACGACGAGACCGACCCGCGGGGCAACGCGTGGCGGCAGGTGTACACGCACCTGGACACCGAGCACGCCGCCCGGCAGCTCGCCGACCCGGCCATCGGCAAGTCCTGGCTCGTCGCGAACGCCGACCGGCGCAGCGCGCTGGGCTCGCTCATCGGGTACAAGCTGGAGTTGGGCGGCTCGCTGACGCTGCCCCTCGCCAGGCCCGGATCGCAGCAGGCCGAACGCGGAGGGTTCGCGACGAAGCACCTGTGGGCCACGCCGTACAGTCCGCGCGAGCGCTACGCGGCCGGCGAATACGTCGCGCAGCATCCCGGCGGAGGCGGGCTGCCGGCGTACACCGGTCAGGACCGATCGCTGGCCGGCGCGGACCTGGTGCTGTGGCCGGTGCTGTGCGCCCACCACGTGGTCCGTCCCGAGGACTGGCCGGTCATGCCGGTGGCGACGGTCGGGCTGCACCTCAGGCCGCACGGCTTCTTCGACGGCAACCCGATGCTCGACCTGCCGCCGGAGGGCGGTCACGCCGGCCATGGCGCGGCGCCGTCGTGTCATGCCGACGGCCGGCACGGGAGCTGACCGATGACGGCCGAACCCCGGCAGGTGGTCGTGCGCGGGCCCGCGTTGCCCGCGATCGCCGCGGCATGCGCGGTCCTCTCGGCGGTGCTGCACGTGCTGACGGCCTGGTCGTCGGACGCCTCGGGCGCCGTTGTCATGACGGTCCTGGCGCTGGCGTGCGCCGGCTGCGCGGCCGACGTGTGGCGCCGGCCGGAGCAGCGGGCCTGGACGATGATGCTTGTCTTCAGCGCGGCGATGGTCCTGGCACACGCCGTGTTCGGCCATGGCGCCGCCAGTTCCGGCGCCGTCGCCGTGGGGCAGCACGCGCACACGGCGCCGGGCACGCCCGGCGGCCTGTTCATGAGCGTCGCGCTGTGGCTGGCGGTCGCGGAGATGGTGCTGGCGTCGGCCGCCCTGCTCGGCCGGAGAGGACGGAACCGATGAGCACGGGATGGGTCTGGCGGGACGACTACAGCTGGTACGACATGGGGCACAGCCCAGGGCTGATCCCGCCCGGGCGGTACGTGGAGCCCGGCGATCACCTGGACCAGCCCGCGACCCGGCAGCGGGCCGCGTCGTTGATCAGGGTGAGCGGCCTGGCCGACCGCCTGACTCCGGTGCCGGCGACGGCGGCGACCGACGAGCAGTTGCTGCGCGTGCACACGCCCGACTACCTCGACTTCCTGATCGGCCAGGACGCCCTGCCCAAGGGCGGCTACGCCGACCGGGGGCTCTGGCGCAGCCCGTTCGGGCACGGGAACCTGGAGATCGCCCGGCTCAGCGCGGGCGGCGTCGTGGCGGCGACGAAGGCGGTGCTCGACGGCGCGGTGTCGAACGCGTACGCGCTGGTGCGCCCGCCCGGTCACCATGCGCTGCCCGACCGTGGCATGGGGCTGTGCGTCTTCGCGAACGTGGCCGTCGCGGCCGAGGCGGCACGTCAAGAGCACGGCGTGGGCCGGGTGGCGGTGATCGACTGGGACGTCCACCACGGCAACGGCACGCAGGAGATCTTCTGGGACGACCCGCACGTGCTCACCGTCTCGATGCACCAGGACCGGCTCCTGCAGCTCAGTACCGGCGACGTCGAAGAGGTCGGCGGTCCGGACGCGCTCGGCGCCTGCCTGAACGTCCCGCTGCCGCCGGGTTCGGGCTCGCAGGCGTACCGGGAGGCGTTCACTCGGATCGTGGCGCCGCGGGTCCGGGCGTTCGCGCCGGAGCTGATCCTGGTGGCCAGCGGCTACGACGCGTCGTTCTTCGATCCGAACGGGCACATGCTGCTGGGCGTCGGGGACTACCGGTGGCTGGCCGGGCAGGTGGCGGAGCTCGCGGCCGAGGTCTGCCAGGGCCGGCTCGTCGTGGCTCATGAGGGCGGGTACTCGCCGTCCTACGTCCCGTACTGCACGCTCGCCGTCGTCGAGACGCTCGCCGGTGAGGACACCGGGATCGGCGACCCGGCCGGGTTCATCGTGGAGACGAACCCGTTCCAGGACCTCACCCCGGAGCAGGCGCGCGTCATCGACCGCCTGGAGGCCGTCCTGGACGAGGCGGTGGCGCCGTGAACCCGGCCCTGCGGCGTGGCCTGACCGGGCTCGGCGTCTTCGTGGCCGTGCTGGAGGTCTTCCCGCGCACCGACGTCGTCGGGCGGGGCTACCTGCCGCCCTTCAGCTCCATCGTGTCGGCGCTGGGCCGTCAGGTGGGCGAGCCGGCGTTCTGGTCTGCGCTCCTGGACACCCTGCGCGGCTGGTCGGCCGGCCTGGGCATAGCCGCCGTCGCCGGGCTCGTCCTCGGGGTGGCCATCGGCGTCGTTCCCCCTCTGCGCTCCCTGACCGCGTCGACGATCGAGTTCCTGCGTCCCATCCCGTCGGTGGCGCTGATCCCGCTGGCGGTCCTGCTGTACGGCACCGGTATGCGCTCGACCGTGCTGCTGATCGTCTACGCGAGCTTCTGGCAGGTCCTCGTGCAGGTGCTCGACGGCGTCCGCGACGTCGATCCGGTGGCCGCCGAGACCGCCCGCAGCTACCGGTTCGGGCTGCGCACGCGGATCCGGACCGTCGTGTGGCCCACGGCGCTGCCCTATGTGCTGACCGGGCTGCGGCTCGCCGCGACCGTCGCGCTCGTCCTCGCCATCACCGGCGAGCTGGTGATCGGATCGCCCGGGCTCGGCCGGCAGATCGCGCTCGCTCAGTCCGCCGGGGCGGTGGAGACGATGTACGCGCTGGTGGTCGTGGCCGGCCTGCTCGGGGTCGCGGTGAACCTGTCGATCCGCGCCGTCGAACGCCGTACGCTGCGATGGCACGTGTCGGTGCGGCGAGAGGCCGCCGCATGAGACTGCTCCGCTCGACGCTCACCGCCGCCGCCTTGCCGGTCGCGCTCGTGACGGCCTGGTGGCTGATCTCCCGTGGCAGCCAGAGCTTCTTCTGGCCGCCGCTGAGCGACATCGTCGCTGAACTGCGCCCGACCTGGCTCGGCGAGCGGCTGCGGGCCGACGTCGTGCCGTCGCTGCTGCGCCTGGCCACGGGCTACGCCCTGGCGTTGGCCGCCGGGATCCTGGCCGGTCTGGCGATCGGACTGTCGGCCAGGCTGCGGCAGTACTGCGAGCCCGTCCTGGAGTTCTGCCGTTCCATCCCGCCGCCGGTGCTGATCCCGATCATCATGTTGTTCGCCGGCATCGGCGACCAGATGAAGGTGATCGTGATCGTCTCCGGGTGCGTCTGGCCGGTCCTGCTCAACACCGCCGAGGGCGCCCGGGCGATCGACGAGGTGCTGCGGGACACCGCCCGCGTGTACCGCCTGCGCCCGGCGGCCAGATTCCGGCACCTCCTGCTGCGCGGCGCCAGTCCGCACATCGTGACCGGCGCCCGGCAGGCGCTGTCGATCGCCATCATCCTCATGGTCATCAGCGAGATGTTCGCCGCGAGCAACGGCCTGGGTTTCGCGACCGTGCAGTTCCAGAGGTCCTTCGCGATCCCGCAGATGTGGTCGGGGATCCTCCTGCTCGGCGTCATCGGCGTGACCCTCGCGCTGGCCTTCAAGCTCGTCGAGAACCGGGTTCTGGCCTGGTACTTCGGCCTCCGGCGGCACCAATGAGAGGGCATCCATGACCACAGCACCCGTACTCGCGGTCGACCACGTCCGGAAGATCTACGCCGGCGGGGACCGCCGGGTCGAGGCCGTGCGGGACCTGCACTTCGAGGTCACCGCCGGCGAACTGGTGTGCGTCGTCGGCCCGTCCGGCGCGGGCAAGACGACGTTGCTGCGCTGCATCGCGGGACTGCTCGACGTCACCGGCGGAGAGGTGCGCTTCGAGGGCGCGCCCATCGACGGGCCGCCGCGCGGGATGGCTGTGGTCTTCCAGGAGTACGGGCGCAGCCTCTTCCCCTGGATGACGGTGCGGGCGAACGTCGAGCTCCCGCTAAAGGAGAAGAGGGTCCCGCGCGAGCGCCGCGCGGTCCTGGTGCGCGATGCGCTCGCCACGGTCGGCCTCGACGACGTCCACGACGCGTATCCGTGGCAGCTCTCCGGGGGCATGCAGCAGCGTGTCGCGATCGCCAGGGCGGTCGCCTACGGGCCGCACGTGCTGCTGATGGACGAGCCGTTCGCCGCCGTCGACGCGCAGACCCGGGCCGACCTCGAGGATCTCGTGCGCGCGCTGTGGTCGCGGCTCGGCGTGACCGTCCTCTTCGTCACCCACGACATCGACGAGGCCGTCTACCTCGGCCAACGCGTGCTCGTCCTGTCCAACTCGCCGACCGTCGTCCTCGAGGACGTCGCCGTCGACCTGCCCGCGGCGCGCGATCAGCTCAGCACCCGCGCGCTGCCCCGGTTCGCCGAGCTGCGCGCTCACGTCTACGGCCTCGTCCAGCAGGCCAAGCGGGGCGCACGCACGGTCATGGCGGACCCCACGGCCATCGGCCGACCGAACGTCTACGAAGGGAGGACCACATGAGGCGCATTGCAGTGATCGTCGCCGTCGTCGTCCTGGCCGTGACCGCGGCCTGCGGCGAGGGAGAGGACGACGACGGGGTGCGGGACGTGACCATCGGGCTGCTGCCGGCGTCGGTCACCGCCGCCATCCATGTCGGCATCGACCAGGGCTTCTTCGAGGAGGAAGGACTCGACCTGTCGGTCGAGACCGGCCAGGGCGGCGCCGCGCTGCTGCCGGCGGTGTCGTCCGGCCAGATGGAGTTCGCCTCCAGCACGCCGGTGTCGCTGCTGCTGGCCCGCGATCGTGGCCTGGACGTGCGCGTCATCGCGCCGTGGACCGGTGACGGCACCGCGGCCGAGGGCACGGTGGCGTCCGCGAACGTGGTGCTCGCCGCCGACCCCGCGATCCGCGGCGCGGCCGACCTGGACGGCCGGACGGTCGCCATCAACGCCCTCACCAGCGTGGGCGACCTGACCATCCGAGAGGCCGTGCGGCAGGCCGGTGGCGACCCGGACGGCGTGACGTTCGTGGAGATGGGCTTCGCGGACATGCCGGCCGCGCTCGCGCAGGGGAACGTCGACGGTGTGTGGACGGCCGAGCCGTTCATCAGCAGCTTGATCGCCGAGGGCCATCACGCCGTCGAGGGCACCAACAACTCCGACGCGGTGCCCCAGATGCCGACCCAGCTCATCTTCACCTCGGGCGGTCTGATCGAGAGCGACCCCGAACTGGTGGCGGCGATGACCCGGGCTCTGGAGAAGACGCTGGCCTACGTCGGCGAGCATCCCGACGACGTCCGCGCACACGTCCCGACGGTGCTCAGCGAGCTCGATCCGGACATCGTCGCGCGGCTCGATCTCGACGTCTACGACACCGAGGTGCCGCGGGATCCGCTCGTGCGGGTCGGCGAACTGCTGGAGCTCGAGGGCTGGATCGAGAACCCGGCCGACATCGACGGACTGCTCCCGTGACCAGGTGCGGCCGGTGGCGCCGGTGACCGGGTCCTCCGGCAGCGACGAGGTCTGGCAGGACGGCGCCTCGGTCCGCGTCGCCGGACGGTTCGATGTGGTGGTCGTCGGCGGTGGGCCGTCCGGCGTGTGCGCCGCGATCGCCGCCGCCCGGACGGGCGCCCGGACCGCGCTCGTCGAGCGCGCGGCGTTCCTCGGCGGCACCGCGACCGGCGCCATGGTCGCCAGTCTCATGGGCTTCTTCTGGCGGGACCGTCGTGTCGTCGGCGGCCTGCCCCTCGAGGTCACGCATCGCCTGGAGCAGCGCGGTGCGTCGCCCGGCTTCGGCCGCTACGTCCTCGCCGAGGCGAGCGACGACCCGCTCGACGTCATCACGTTCCCGTTCGACCCGGAACTCCTGAAGATCGTCCTCGACGACATGCTCGTCGACGCCGGGGTCCAGCCGTACCTGCATGCGCAGGCGGTCGCCCCGCTCATGGAGGACGGGGTGTGCGCCGGCGTCGTGTATCAGGGCGTCGTCGAGCGCAAGGCGCTGCGCGCCGGCGTCGTCGTCGAGGCGAGCGCGAACGGCACCATCGCGGTCCAGGCCGGAGCCGCCCGCGAGGGCGAACGTGCCGACCCGCGCAAGCGGCAGCCGATGACCCAGATCGCACGCGTCGTCGGTGTCGACGTGGCGCGTTTCCGGTCGCTGCCACGCGAGGACAAGCACCGGATCGCCGAGGAGGGCCTGCGGCGCGGAGTGCTCGCGCAGAAGCTGCTGTCCATCGTCAGCTCCCCGCACGGCGACGACGCGATCGTACTGATGACCCGGGTCTCCGGGCGTGACGGGACGGACGAGGCGCAACTGGCCCTCGCGGAGATCGACGGGCGCCGGATGGTCGACCGGCTGATCCCGTTCCTGCGCACGGAGCTGCCGGGGTTCGAGAACGCCCGGCTCGGCACCCTCGCCTCCTGGATCGGGGTGCGCGAGACCTGGCGGGTCATCGGCCGGTACGTGGTGGACGGGGACGACGTGCACACAGGGACGTCCTTCGCCGACACGATCGCGCTCGGCGGCGGCCCCATCGACACCCATCACGCCGACGGCTCGGGGCTGTCTCTCGTGGTGCCGCGGCAGCCGTTCCAGATCCCCTACCGCGCCCTCGTGCCGGCGGGTGTCGAGGGGATGCTCGTGACCGGGCGGTGCATCTCGGCGACCAGCGAGGCCATGGCCGGGATCCGGCACATGGGGACCGTGATGGCGCTGGGCGAGGCCGCCGGCACGGCCGCCGCGCTCAGCGTCGCGGCGCGGACGCGGCCGGCCGATCTCGATCCCGAGGTGCTCCGCGCGCGCCTCGAACACGCCGGGGCGATCCTCGATCCGGCGCGGAGCCGGCCGTTCACCGGCAGCTGAGTCCCAGCCTCAGCGCAGACCAAGGGAGGAACGGAGTATGGCAGGCACGCGACAGCACGAGCTCGTGGCCCGGCTCGACACCCTCGAGGAGGGCGACGCGTTCGACGTCATCGTGCTCGGGGCCGGCGCGGCCGGCCTGACCGCCGGTGCGCTGGCCGCCGGCGCCGGTGCTCGGGTGCTGATCGTCGAGGCGGCCGGGCTCGTCGGCGGTACCAGCGCCCTGACGGCGGGAACGCTCTGGGCGCCCGGCCGGTACGGGAGCGACGGTCTCTCGCCTGCGGAGGACCGGGTGCGGGCCGGACGGTACCTGGAGCAGCTGATCGGGGCCGACGACCTGGCGGCGCTGCGTGAGACGTTCCTCGACGAGGCGGGTGCCGCCATCGAGCTCATCGAGCGCACCACGGCGGCGCGGTTCGTCCAGCGCTCGCACCACCCGGACTACGTCGGTGACGTCGACGGCGCCGCGATCCAGGGACGCGCCATCGAGGCCGTCGACTTCGACGGCCGGCTCCTCGGGCCGGCCCTCGCGCTGATCCGGCCGCCCCTGAAGGAGTTCACGGTGCTCGGCGGGTTCGCCCCGAACCGGGACGAGACCGCGGCGTACAGCGTAATCGCGACCGACCCGCTCAGTGCCGGCTCGTTCCGCGCCGCGTTGCAGGCCGCGCCACGGATGATCCGGCACGTCGGCGACCGGGTGCGCGGCCGCCGCTCCTCGCACCTGACGATGGGCAATGCGCTCGTCGGGCGGCTGCTGTACACGCTCCTGTCCCGGCCGACGGCCACGGTGCTCCTGCACACCGAGGCGACGGAGCTGGTCACCGGTGACTCCGGGGTCACCGGTGTCCGGCTGCGATCGGGCACCGTGGGGCGGACGCTCACAGTCCGGAGCGCGCTGATATCGGCTACCGGCGGGTTCAACCGCGACGGCGCACGCCGCGCCGAGCTGCTGGGCACGACGCCGGAGCGGTGGAGCGCCGTGGCCGACGGCAACCGCGGCCGGGCCCACCGGCTGCTCGAGGGGGCCGGCGCCGCGTTCGTCCGCCAGGGCAGCGACGCGTTCTGGGCGCCGGTGTCGCTGCCGGCCCGCCGCGACGGCAGCCAGGGCGTCTATCCGCACTTCGCGCTGGACCGGGGCAAGCCCGGATTCCTCGTGGTCGACAGCGGGGGACGCCGGTACCTGGACGAGTCCCAGGCCTACCACACCTTCGGCGAGACGATGATCGCCCACGACGTCGTCCCGCCGGCCTTTCTGATCGCCGATGCCGCCGCGGTGCGCCGGTACGGCATCGGCGCGGTGCGGCCGGGTGGGTGGGGGCTGCGCCGGCGACTCCGGGAGGGCTACGTGGTGCAGGCCGGTGACCCGGCCCGGCTGGCCGACGCCCTGGGCGTCGACAACGACGTGCTGCGGCAGACGATCGAACGCTTCAACGCCGACGCCGAGCGAGGCCTGGACACGCAGTTCTGCCGGGGCGAGACGCCGTACCAACGCAACTTGGGAGCTCGCGGCAGGGAGCCGAACCCGTCGCTCGGCCCGCTGCGCACTCCGCCCTACTACGCGGTCCGGCTGTATCCGGGCGACATCGGCTCGGCGTCGGGCTTCGCGACCGACGAGCGGGCACGGGCTCTCGACGCCGGTGGGCGGCCGATCGGCCGGCTGTACATCCTTGGCAGCGACATGCGCTCGATCATGGGCGGCCGGTATCCGGGTCCGGGCATCACCCTGGGCCCTGCCGTGGTGTTCGCCCATCTCGCGGTCCGGCACGCCTTGGGTGAGGACTACGCATCGTGATCACGTCACGTTATGAGTACGTCTCGGATCGGACTTGGACACCGGCTTGGAATTGCTCCAAGGTCGTGGGCTAGCAGGGTGAAGGCGGGTCATCCGCCGTGAAGCGTCGCGGACATCGTCGACGAAGCCATGATCGGGGCTTATCAATCGTGAAGGGAACCAGCATGGCCAGAATCACCTTCGGCGCCGGCCTGGCCGTCCTCGCCGCCCTCGTGCTGGCGGCGTGCAGCGAGCAGCCGGCCGCCGACACCGACGTCGAGGCGGCGTCGGCGGAGGAGACCCCCGTTCCGGTGGACTTCCTCACCGTCGAGCCGGGCAGTGGCGAGGGCCTGCGGGTCGGCTACATCTCGGCCAACGAGGCCGTCCCCGTCAACCACCAGTACACCGAGAGCGTGCGCGAATACGCAGGCATCGCCGGCATCGAGCTGGTCGTGTGCGACGCGGAGGGCCAGGCGTCGACGGCGCTGGACTGCGCCCGCCGATTCAGCGCGCTCGACCTCGACGCGTACTTCCTCTACCAGCTTACCGTGTCGGCAGCGGAGTCGATCTGCGCGGCCGGTCCGGACGTCCCGGTGATCGGTCTGAACTTCCCGCAGAAGCCCTGCGAGGAGGTCAACATCAGGGTTGACAACTTCGAGGCCGGGCGGCTGGGCGGAGAGGCCCTGGGCCGTCACATCGAGGAGAGCTTCGACTGCGAGTACGACCTGTACGTGTCGATCGAGCTGAGCATGCTGGGTGACGCGAACACCCAGCGCATGGGCGGATTCCGGGAGGGCTTCGCATCGGTGTGTGGTGAGATCACCGACGAGCGCACGTTCGAGGCTCTGACGCCGACCGAGGCGCGAGACGCGTTTCGGGACCTGCTCAGCTCCGTGCCCACGGCAGAGCGCATCATGGTCGTCGGTGTCGCCGACTATGCCGTGCTCGGCGCCCACAGCGCCGCGCAGGCCGCCTCCCGCGAGGACGACGTGTTCTTCGCCGGTCAGGCGCTGGACTCCTCGGCCGTGTGCGAGCTGGCCACCAACCCGAACTTCATCACCAGCGTCGCCTATTTCCCCGAGCGGCTGGGCGAGGTCGCGATCCCGTACCTGCTCCAGGTCCTGGACGGTGAGGAGCTTCCGGGCGCGGTGCTGGGTACGCCGGTCGAGGTCGCGAACGCCGCCAACGTCGGCGATCTGTACGACACGACGGGCTGTTGACGATGTGCGCACAGCTGGCCCTGAGGGGCATCCTTAAAGGCTTCGCCGGCGTGCCGGTACTCCATGGCATCGACCTGCAGGTCGGCCGGGGTGAGGTGCTGGCGCTGCTGGGCGAGAACGGCGCGGGCAAGTCCACCCTGGTCAAGATCATTGCCGGGGTAGAGGCGCCCGACGCCGGTGTCATCGAGATCGATGGCACGACGACCGGCGCCCTCACTCCGCAGGACTCCCGGGACCACCGCATCGGCTACATCTCGCAGGAGATCACCGACGCGGGGTCGCTGTCGGTGGCGGAGAACATCGCGCTCGGCCGGCTCGCGCATCGTGCCGGCCTCGTGGACTGGCCGGCGGTGCGCCGCCGGGCCCGCGAGGCGCTGGCCGAGTTGGACATGGCCGAGGTCATCGACGTCAGCGTCCCGGTCGAGCAGCTCAGTCTGGGGGAGCGGCAGCTTGTCGAGATCGCTCGCGCGATCTCGCGCGAGGTGACGGTGCTCATCCTCGACGAGCCGACCGCGGCGCTGTCGGAGTACGAGACGCAACGCCTGTTCGACCTGCTGCGGCGGCTGCGGGCGCGCGACGTCGCGATGATCTACATCACCCACCGGCTCGACGAGGTCGCGCAGATCGCCGACCGGGTCCAGGTCCTGCGTGACGGCAGGACCACCCTGCAGGCGGCGACGGCGAGCTGCGACACCGCCAGGATCGTGACTGCCATGGTCGGCGCGGAACGTTCGCGCGGTGCGGACGCCGGCACCGGCGGGCGCACCGCATCCCGCGGCGCGGACAACGACTCCGCGCCGTTGCTCTCGCTGTCGCAGGCTGGTGTCGCCGGAGCGTTCGACGCTCTGGATCTGCGGGTCGCGGCCGGCGAGGCGGTCATGCTTTACGGCAAGCTCGGCTCCGGGGCGGTCGAGGCGGTCCGGGCCGCGGCCGGCGACATTTCGTTGACGTCCGGGATCCTCCGGGTCCGGGACCAGGTCGTGCAGCGGGCGACGCCGAGCCGTCTCATCGCGCGCGGTGTCGGCCTGGTCGCCCTCGACCGCAAGGCAGAGGGACTCTTCTCGCCGTTGTCCGCGGCGCGGAACCTCGCGGTGCCGTCGTGGCGCCGCCTCGCGCACTGGTCGCGGCTCATCCGGTCCGGCGCCGAACGCGGGGTCTACGGGCGGTGGAAGGAACCGCTGTTCCTGAAGAACGTCGCCTCACCGGAGATCGAGGTCGCCCAGCTGTCCGGGGGCAACCAGCAGAAGATCCTGCTCGGCCGGTGGCTGGAGTACGGCGTGGACGTGCTCGCCCTGCTCGAGCCCACCCGCGGCGTGGACGTCGCCTCGCGCCGGGATATCTACACGGCCCTGCGCGGGTTCGTCGACGGCGGCCGCGGGGTTCTCGCCGCGACGAGCGACGTCGATGAGGCCGTCTCCTGCGCCGACCGGGTGCTCGTCATGAACCGTGGACGAGTCGTCGGCGAGTTGCGCGGTGACGACATCTGCGCCGAGGCGCTCACGAGATTGGCGGTGACGTGACATGACCACGAGACTCACGGCCGAGCCCGAGAACCGGGCTCCGGCGACGACGCGGGCACCGCAGCGGGCACCCAGGCGGCTGCCACAGGCGTGGGCGCTGGGGTCGCTGTTGATCGCGTTGAGCGTGTTCTTCTCCCTGGCGTCGCCCTACTTCCTGACGGTGTCGAACCTGCTCAACGTCGTCGACTCGATCGCGGTCACCGGCATCATCGCCGCACCCGTCACGATGCTGATGATCTCCAGCAGGTTCGACCTGTCGGTGGGTTCCTCATTGGCGTTCGCCACCGCGACCTTCGCGGTGATCGCCCGCGACACCGGTCAGGCCGCCGGGGCGCTGGCGGCCGCGGGCGGCGTGGCGCTGCTGGTCGGACTGCTGAACGCATTCTTCGTGACCGTGATCCGCGTCAACTCGCTGGTGACGACCCTCGGCATGATGGCGATCTTCGGCGGGCTCGCGCAGGTCGCCGCCGACGGCCAGTCGGTGCCGGCCGCCGCGTTCAGCGAGCTGGCGGCCACCCGGCTGCCCGGAGACATCCCGTTGTCGGTGGTGATCCTCCTCGGCGTCATGGTGCTGTGCCACGTGCTGCTCAGCTCGACGGTCTTCGGCCGCGACCTGTACGCGGTCGGGGCCAACGAGGCGGCCGCCCGGCTGAACGGCATCCGCGTCGGCCGGGTGACGCTCGTGGCCTACCTCCTGGTCGGGCTGGGCGTGCTCGTGGGCACCGTCCTGTTCCTCTCGCAGGTGCGCGGCTACGAGCCGGGCGGCGGCAGCGGCCTGGAGCTCGCCGTCCTGACGGCCGTGGTCCTCGGCGGTACGAGCCTGCAGGGCGGCCGCGGCACGATTCTCGGCACACTGTTCGGACTGCTGATCGTGGGCGTGATGAGCAACGGCCTGGTCCTGACGAACGTCGGTTCGTTCTGGCAGGGCGTGGCACAGGGGGCGCTGCTCATCTTGGCGGTCGCCTTCGATCAGTCCCGTCGTCTCACGAGGAGGCCATCGTCACGATGACCGGATTCTCGACCGCGGCGCTGCCGGGCGTCCGCGAACTGCCCGAGCGGATACGCACGGGGGTCACGTCGGCCGTCGCGGAGGTGGAGCGCTCGCTCGCGGCCATCGACGCGGCCAACGACGAGCTGCGCGCGTTCGTCCGGGTCGACCACCAGGCTGCCCTCGACGCGGCGCGACGGGTCGACCGGGCGCTCGCCGGCGGCGCCTCGCTGCCGCTGGCCGGCGTCACCGTCGGGGTCAAGGACAACATCGATGTCGCCGGTCGGCGCACGAGCGCCGGGAGCCGGATCCTGCGTGATCGGGTTCCGGCGGCCGACGCGCCCGCCGTCGCCCGGCTGACGGCCGCCGGGGCGATCGTCGTCGGCAGCACGAACATGCACGAGTTCGCGCTCGGCGGCACCAGCGACAACCCGCACTGGGGGCCGGTGGCCAACCCGCTAGGTCCGGGCCTGTCGCCCGGCGGCTCGTCGGGCGGGTCCGCGGTGGCAGTCGCCGCGGGCCTGTGCACGATCGCGCTCGGCACTGACACCTGCGGGTCGGTGCGGATGCCGGCGTCGCTGACCCGGACCGTCGGGCTGCGGCCGACCTTCGGCGCCGTCCCCGTGGAAGGCACCGTGCCGCTCGCGCCCACCCTGGACACCGTCGGGCCCATGACCCGCACGATCGCCGACAACGCCGCCGTCCTCGAGGTGCTCACGGCCCGGCCGGCGGCGCCGGACGTGCCGCTGTCCTCGTCCGTCGGGCTGCGGTTCGTGACGGCTCATGAGGGCGACGCGCTGGCCCAGCCGGTCGCCGAGACGATGTCGGCGGTGTTGGCGGCCCTGGACGGGGTCGGCCGGGTCGATCGGGCCGCCGACACCGGCTGGGTCGCGGAGTCGGTCGCTATCGCGGAGACCATGTTCCTGCGGGAAGCCGCCGATTACCACGCGCCGTGGCTGCACGCACGGGCCACCGAGTACGGCGACGACGTCCTCGCCGGGCTCCGCGTCGGCGCGGACATCACCCCGGAGCAGTACGCACGGGCCGCCGATGACCGCGCCGCGGTGGTCTCGCGATCGCTGTCGGTGCTCGGGCCCGACGGCGTCCTCGTGCTGCCGGTGTTCCCGTTCACCCGGCTCGAGCACGGCGTTGAGACCGTGCAGACGGCGGCGGGGACGTTCGAGCTCTCCTCCCCGGCAATGCTGCGCTACAACAGCGTCGCCGCCGTGGCCGGGTTCCCCGCCCTGAGCGTCCCGGCCGGACACGACGCCGACGGGCTGCCCGCGGGCATCCAGCTCGTGGGCCCACCCGGCGGCGAGGCGCGTCTGTACGCCCTCGCCACCCATCTGACCGAGCACCTCGACGCCCGCAACCCCAGGAAGTGAGCCGATCATGTCCGAACAGAACGAGTACGACTACATCGTCATCGGGTCGGGGTCGGCCGGCAGCGTCATCGCGCGACGCCTCGTCGACTCCGACGTCGGGCGGGTGGCGCTCATCGAGGCCGGCGGCCCGGACCACGGCATCGAGGAGATCGGCCGCGCCGAGAACTGGCGGGGCCTGTGGGGCGGGCCCTACGACTGGGCCTACCAGACCGTGCCCCAGAAGGACCTGCGCGGGCGCACGCTCGGCTGGCCGCGCGGCAGGATCCTCGGCGGCACCAGCTCGATCAACGGGATGATCTACGTGCGCGGCCACCGCCTCGACTACGACGCCTGGGAGTACGACGGGTGCCACGGGTGGGGCTGGGACTCGGTGTTCCCGCTCTTCCTGCGCAGCGAGAACCACCAGCTGGGGAGCTCGGCCTGGCACAGCGACTCCGGACCGCTCCCGGTGTCGCGGGTCGAACGGGGCAACCCGCTGACCGAGGCGTTCATCGAGGGCGCGCGTTCCATCGGCATCCCCGAGAACACCGACTTCAACGGCGCGTCCATGTTCGGCGTCGGAACCGTCGATACGACCACGTCCGGTGGCGAACGGGTCTCGGCCTCGCGTGCCTTCCTGTGGCCGGTCCTCGACCACCCGCGTCTCTCGCTCCACCTCGGCACTCGGGTGAACCGGCTGGTGATCGAGGCCGGGCGCTGCGTCGGCGTCGAGGTCGCCGGCTCCGACGGCGCGCTGCACACCATCAGAGCGCGCCGGGAGGTGATCGTGTCAGCTGGTGTGATCGAGAGCCCGGCGATCCTGCTGCGGTCGGGGATCGGCGACGCCGCCGCGTTGCGGTCACTGGGCATCGACCCGGTGGTCCACGCACCCGGCGTGGGGGAGAACCTGCACGACCATCTCGTGTCGCCGGTGACGTTCGAGACGACGGCCGAGCCGCCACGACCCGGCGGCAACAACATGGACACGATGCTGTTCTGGAAGACCCACGACGACCTCCTGGTCCCCGACCTGCAGCCGCTGCTGATGCACTTCGTCAAGCCGGTCGACGGCTACCCCGTCCCGGAGCACGGCTTCACGATCGCCGCCGGGATCGTCCGACCCAAGGCGCGCGGCCGGCTGACCCTGCGCTCGGCCGACCCGTTCGACGCACCGGTGATCGACCCCGCCTACCTGTCCCAGCGCTACGACCGGGAAGCGCTGGTCGACGCCCTGGAGATCGCGCTGGCCATCGGCTCGTCGGCGCCGTTCGCCCCCTTCGGCACGACCCTCCTGGCGCCGGATCCCGGGCGACGCGGCCGGGCCGAACTGGAGGAGTACGGCAGGCGGACTTGCATCCCCTACCACCACCAGGTCGGCACCTGCCGGATGGGCGTGGACGACGACGCCGTCGTCGATCCCGAGCTCACGGTGCGCGGTGTCGAGGCGCTGCGCGTCGCGGACGCCTCGATCATGCCGACGATCCCCAGTGTCAACACGCACGCGCCGGCCATGATGATCGGCGAGAAGGCGGCCGAACTGCTGCTGGGCGACCGGCTCGTCCTCGCTGGTGCGGGGGTGGGCCACGATGTCCACGCCCACTGACCGCCCCGTCGTGGACGGCGACCGCGCGCTGGCCGCTGTCACCCACGGCGCCCGCCTCGCGGCCGAGCAGTCCGCCCGTGTCACGATCTGCGTCGTCGACCGGGCCGGCGTCATCGCCTCGTACCGGCACCACGACGCGGTCACCGCGTCGCTGGACCTGGCGGCCGCGAAGGCCCGCGCCGCCGCCGGCCTGGCCAAGCCGTCCGGCGACATCGGCGCCGGTGTGGTGCCCGGCGCGCCGTTCTACGGTCTGGCCGCCGCGCTCAGTTCGCCGATCGCCACCTTCGATGGCGGCTTCCCGATCGTGGTGGACGGTCACTGCTGCGGAGCAGTCGGCGTCAGCGGCGCCAGCAGCGCCGCCGACGTCCAGATCGCCCAGGCCGCGCTGGCCGCCTACCACGACGCCGGCTGAGGCCGGGACAGCAGGACAAGGAGCAGAGCTTGACGTCTCACGACTACGACGTCGTCATCTACGGCGGCGGGCTGGGCGGCGTCGCGGCCGCGCTGGCCAGCTTGCGCACAGGTGCGTCGACCCTTCTCGTCGTCCCCGGCGAATGGGTCGGCGGCCAGGTGACGTCGCAGGCCGTGCCGCCCGACGAGCACCCGTGGATCGAGTCGTTCGGGTGCTCGGCCGGCTACCGCGACTTCCGTGACGGCGTGCGGGCCTTCTACCGCCGGCACTATCCGCTCACCGCCCAGGCGCGGCGGCGGCGCGCGCTGAACCCCGGCATGGGCAATGTGGGGCCGCTGACGCACGAACCGTACGTGGCGCACCTGGTGCTGGAGTCCGAGCTCTACCCTTGGGTGAGCCGAGGCCGCCTGCGCATCGTCAGGCAGGCCACGCTCGACGCCGCCGACGTCGAGCACGACCGGATCCGCGCGCTGACCGTGCGGCACCGGGACGGCCGCGTCGAGGAGTACACGGCATCGTACTTCCTCGATGCCAGTGAGCTCGGCGACCTGGTCGAGGCCTCCGGCGTCGAGCACGTCATCGGCGCCGAGAGCCGCGACGAGACCGGCGAGCCGCACGCGCCGATCGGCGCCGACCCGCTGGATCAGCAGGCCGTCACCTGGTCGATGATCCTCGGCTACGTGCCCGACGGGGACTTCACCATCGATCGGCCCGCCCAGTACGACTTCTGGCGCGACTACCGGCCGGAGTTCTGGCCCGGCCCGTTCCTGGGCTGGGACGTATCGGACTTCGTGACGCACGAGCCAAGGCACCGTCCACTGTTCACCGACGAGGTCCACGAGTCCGGCCTGCGTTACGACCTGTGGTCGTCGCGGCGGATCCTGGCGACCGAACAGTTGGCCGGGAGTTGGGAGTCGGACCTCACCGCCGCCGTCTGGCCGATGATGGACTACTTCGACCGGCCGCTGCTGGGCGTCGGCGCCGCCGAGCAGGCCGCCGCGCTGGAAGGAGCCCGGCAGCTCTCGCTGTCGCTGGTGTACTGGATCCAGACCGAGGCGCCGCGCCACGACGGCGGGGTCGGCTACCCGGGGGTGCGTCCCCGTCCCGACCTGACCGGCACCGCCGACGGCCTTGCGATGGAGCCCTACGTCCGGGAGGCACGACGGATCCGGGCGCAGTTCACCGTCACGGAGTCGCACCTGGGCGTCGAGGCACGCGACGGGCTGATCGGCTCGGAGGTCTTCCACGACACCGTCGGGATCGGCGCCTACCGGATCGACCTGCACCCGTCCACCTCAGGACGGAACACGCTCGACATCGACACGTGGCCGTTCCAGATCCCGCTCGGCGCCCTGCTCCCGCAGCGTGTGTGCAACCTGCTCGCCGCCGCTAAGAACATCGGTACCACTCACATCACGAACGGCGCCTATCGGGTGCATCCGGTGGAGTGGTCCATCGGTGAAGCGGCCGGGGCGCTGGCCGCGTTCTGCGTCGCACGACGCGCCGAGCCGTCCCAGGTCCGCGCCGACGACCGCCTGTTGGGGGAGTTCCAACAGCATCTGAGCGGCCGGCTCGACGTACCGCTGGAATGGCCGCGGGTCGGCGCACTGACCCCGACGAGTCGCTTCGGCTACGTGGACCGGCGGCGCAGCGCCGTGGTCCCGGCGGCGCGATGACCGCGACCAGGGCACCGCTCGACGACTACTGGACCGCCCATGGCGGGGCGCGCGGCGTCGCGCGGGCGGTCGAGCTGGGCGCGGTGGACGCAGCCGATCTCGCCGCGGCGGCGGGCACGGCCATCGAGCGGCACAACGCATCGCTCGCGGCCCTCAGCACCATCTTCACGCCGCCGGTGAGGTGGGGGAGTGCGCGGAGCTCCGCGGCTCTCGCCGGGCTCCCGTTCGTCGTCAAGGAGAACATGGACGTCGCGGGTCATCCGACGACGGCCGGGTGTGCCTGGCTGCTCGACCGGCCGGTCGCCGCGACGCACGCCGGTGTCGTCTCGGCGGCGTTGAGCGCCGGCGCGCAGCTGGTCGGGCGCGGCAACATGCCTCCGCTCGGCACGGCGGCCACTACGGTGAACCCGTACTTCGGCACCGCGCGCAACCCGCGTGACCCGTCGGCGAGCCCCGGTGGGTCCAGCGGCGGCACCGCCGCGGCCGTCGCCGCGGGCATGGCGCTGTTCGGGGTGGGGTCGGACACCGGCGGGTCGGTGCTTATCCCGGCGGCGCTGACCGGTCTCTACGGCTACCGGCCGTCCACCGGGCGGCTTCCCTCGGACGGCGTGACGCCGTTCAGCACGTCGCTGGACACGCCCGGCCTGCTGTGCCGCGACGGCGCCGACCTGCGCGATGTCGCGGCGGCGCTGACCTCGCGTACCAGCGTCGCCGCGCCGTGGGGCACGGTCACCGATGATGACCGCGCCTCCCCATGGGAGCCCGCCGGCCTGATCGGCCGGCGCCGCCGGATGCGCGTGGCGGTGGCCGGCGGATGGTTCGACCGTGACGTCGCACCGTCGGTGCGCGCGGGCCGGGACAGGTTCGTCCGGACGCTCGTCAGCAGCCATGACGTCGAGATCGAGCCGGTGGAACTGAACCAGACGGAGGCGATCTTCGACGCGATCAGGACGCTCGTGTGGGCCGAGGCTGCCGTGGCCTGGCAGGCCCTGCTCGACGGGTCCGGTCCGCACCCGGTCGACGAACGCGTGCTGCGGCGGGTTGAGGCCGGCCGGTCGCTTTCGGCCGGGGACTATATCGCGGCACGAAGCCGCCGTGGCGTGTGGATCGCGACGCTGTCGAAGCTCTTCACCCAGTTCGATGCGATCGTCTCGTGCACGGTGCCGCGTGAGGCTCCGGCGGCCGGCGATGACGACGAAGCCGTGACGGAGGAGCTGACCCGCTTCACCTACCCGTGGTGCCTCGCCGGCCTGCCCTCGGTGTCGCTTCCCGTGTCACCGGAGGACGGCGAGCCGGCCGTCGGCATCCACCTCACCATGCCCCGACACACCGACCGTCACCTGCTCGACCTGGTGACTCGCTGGACATTCCCACAGGACGGAGAACGCCGATGACCCAGTACTTCGCCGTCGTCTACCGCTACGCCGACGGCTCGGACGACCGGCGCGCAGCCCTGCGCGACGACCACGTGGCATTCCTGCGCGGGCTGCACGAGGCGCGGTCGCTGCGCGTCAGCGGGCGGCTGCACGACGACGACCGCGCGGGGGCGTTGCTCGTCCTGGCCGGCAGCAACGCCGCGGCGGTCACGGACCTGCTGGACGGCGACCCGTTCTGGTCGGCCCGCCTCGTCGAACGGCGCGACGTCATCGCGTGGGACGTGGTGTTCGGGAGCGAGGTGCTCGGCTGATGCTCATCGCCACCACCACCGGCCCGGAGCGCATCGAGCTCCAGCAGCGTCCGGCACCGTCGATCGGCACGGATGAGGCGCTGGTCCGGGTCGAGCATGTGACCCTGTGCGGTACGGACCTGCACATCTGGGAGGGCGACTACCTGAACCCGTTCCCCATCGTGCAGGGACACGAGTTCACCGGCACGGTGGTCGAGGCCGGTCCGGACTTCGCCGGCGCCGCCGTCGGCGAGCGGGTCGTCCCGTCGCCCATGCGCTTCTGCCGGAACTGCCCGGCCTGCCGGTCCGGCCGCCACAACGTGTGCGAGGACATCTCGGTGCTGGGCTGCTACGAGGACGGCGCGCTCGCCGAGTACGTCGTCGTGCCGAGCGGGAGCGTGTGGCCGGTTCCGGCCGGCCTGCCCGCACACCTGGCGCCGCTGAGCGAGCCGGTGAGCATCGCCATGCAGGCCGCTCGCCGCGGGCGGCCTGAGGAGGGCGAACTGGCCCTGGTGCTGGGCTGCGGCCCGATCGGCCTGATCGCCACCCGGTACCTGACCGACCGTGGTGTCAACGTCGTCGCCGCCGACACCGTCGCGGAGCGGACGCAGACCGCGCGGCGATTCGGCGCCGTCGGCGCTCTGGTCATCGACCCGGCTGGTGCCTTTCCCGCTCGCGAGACGGTGGCGGCCGCCGGGCGGTCCGAGTCGCGCCGCCCGGTCACCCTGGTCATCGAGGCGACCGGATCGCCCGCCGCGCTCGCCGGCGCGATCGAGGTGGCCGCTCCCACCGGCAGGGTCGTGCTCGTGGGGATCTCGGACCGGACCGCTCAGGTGCCTATGCGGACCGTCCCGCTCAAAGAGCTCGACGTGCTCGGCAGCCGCAACAGCCTGGACCTCATCGGCGAAGGACTCGGCTTCGCCGGCCGTCACCGAGCGCTCCTGCAGGACCTGATCACGCACCGCTTCGCCGTGTCCGAACTGGACACGGCCTTGCGGACGATGCGTGACGACGCGACGGCGGTGGGCAAGATCCTCATCGACCTGCCCGCCGCCGGCTGACGTTCACCTCCCGAGCAGCCGGGGCACGACGCGTTCGCACAGCGCCTCGAAGTCGTCGCCCAGGATGAACTGGAACCCGTCGACACCTTCCTCGTCGTACCAGCGGCGCAGCTCGTCGCCGATCTGCTCGGGACTGCCGCTGAAATACGCGTGCTCACCGAGTGCCAGGGCGTCGGCGGCGAACTCCCCAACGGTCTGCCCCGGTGTCTGCACAAGGTCCCAGAACGGGAGATAGCGCGAGCCGAGCTCGGCGAAGACGTCGTCGGGGTCGTCGGCGAGGACGTCCGCGGGCAGCGGATCGGTCGCGGACGCCCCCTGCAGCCGCAGACCGGGGAACTGCGCCAGTAGCCGCTGCACCGTGGAGTCGTCGGGGCGCGGCCGGGCTCGATGCCACCGCCGCGGCGCCGGTGCGTCCGTGTCGGTTCCGGGCCGAGATCCGGTCACCCGGCAGAAAGCACCCGGCAGCAGGGTGACGCTGCCGGGATCGCGGCCGGCGCGGCGCGTCTCCGCTCGCAGGATGCGCCGCAGCTGCCGCGCGGCGCCGAGCGTGGGCGTCCCGACGAACACCGCGTCGGCGGTGCGCGCCGCCAGCCGGAATCCCTCCAGCGACGAGGTCGCCTGCAGGACGAACGGAAACCGCTCTGAGTACGGGGGCGCGTCAATCGGTCCGGCCTGTTCGTAGAACTCGCCGGCGTGGCCGACGTCGATGATCAGGTCATCGCGGATGTACCGGCCGGCGGCGAGGTCCGGCACGTTGGCCCGCGGCGGCCAGCTCTCCCACAGCCGCCGGGTCACGGTCACGAACTCCTCGGTCTGGCCGTGCCGGCTGCCGCGCGGCACGTCGCGTCTCATGCCGATGGCCGTGCCGGAACGGAACGACGAGACGACGTTGACCCACGCTCGCCCCTGCGAGATCCGGTCGAGGCTGGCGAGATTGCGCGCGAACGTGAACGGATGCGTGTACAGGGTGGAGATGGTCGGCATCACCGCGATCCGGGAGGTCGCAGCGGCCACCAGCGCCGCGAGCTGGAACGGCTCGAAGGCGCTCAACGGCGGGCCCGAGCGCAGGTGGGTGCGGTCGACCCCGGAGAAGTCGGCGTGGAAGAAGGCGTCGAAGCCGGCAGCCTCGGCCCGCTGCGCCTCACGAATGAACGTGGCCACGTCGAACGGGGTGTCGGCCCGGCCGGCGTCGCTCCGCCAGTCGCGGCTCGAGGGCAGGTACTGGGAGTTGAGGATCAGCGTGGGCACCGTCAGCCTTTCTCGACGCGGTAGAGGATCGGCTCCCACGAGTTGACGGGGAAGGTCAGCTCGGCCACGGAGTCGCGCACGAGCAGGACCTGCGCGGAGTCGAACAGAGGGATCCCGTACGCCTGCTCCAGGATGGCGGCGACCGCCTCGTCGACGAGAGCGCGCCGCTGGTCTGGGTCGACGGTGGAGGCCTGTAGAGCGAGCAGTTCGTCGACCTCGGGGCGCGGCGCCTGCCCGGCCCAGGTGGTGAGCTCGGTCGAGTAGAACGCCGCGATGCCGTCGGCGTCACCACGTGCCGCGCCCTGCACCACGGCCAACTGCCAGTCGCCGGCGGTGCGCAGGTCCACTTGCTCGGCGTCGGACACCTGGTTCAGCTCGAGCGCGACGCCGATGTCGGCCAGTCGGCTCTGGACGTACTCCCATCCGGCCGCGGCGGTGCCGATGTCGAGTCCGACGAAGGTGAGAGCGATCTCGAGGCGCCGGCCATCCTTGACCCTGATGCCGTCGGCGCCCTCGACCCAGCCGGCGTCGTCGAGGATGCCCCGGGACAGACCGGGGTCGTACCTGAGCAGGTCGGCGTGGTCGGTGTAGAAGGGGTGGCCGCTGGACACGACCCCGGTCGCCGGCTCGACACCCGCGCCGTAGAACGTGCTGACGAGCTCCTCGCGGTCGATCCCGTGCTGGAGCGCCTGACGCACGGCGACGTCAGCGAGGATCGGGTCGGTCGTGTTGATCACGAAGTTGTTCACGACGCCGCGGTTCGGCGCCAGCACGGTGGCGATGTCGTCGTGACCCTCCGCCTGGCTCAGGCCACTCTGGGTGATCGAGTACGCGAGGTCGTAATCGCCGGCGATCACGCCGGCCGCGCGCACGCTCTCCTCCGGCACGATCTGGATCGTGACGCCTTCAAGCGCCGCCTCGCCGGTGCGGCCGAACGACTCCGGCGCCCAGTCGTAGCCGTCGCGTCTGACGTACTCGACGCGCTCGTCCTGCACGGCCTCGTCGACGACGAAGGGGCCGGAGCCGATAGTGCCTTCGGCGCAGCGCTGCTCGGGGGTCCTGGCCAGGGACTCGGGGGCGATGATGCCGAACTGGCCCTCGGTGTTCGCCTGCAGGAAGCCGGCGTTGGGCTCGGCGAAGACGACCCGAACGGTGCGCTCGTCGACGGCCTGCGCGTGGTCGAAACCGCGCAGGTACGCGCCCGGGGTGGGGGAGACGCCCTGCTCGGCGAGGCGCGCGAGGGTCTCGAAGTTGTCGGCGACGACCTGCGCGGTGAGTTCCTCGCCGTTGCTGAACGTGACGCTGTCGCGCACGGTGAACTCGTACACGCGGCCGTCGTCGAGCACCTCCCACGACTCGGCCAGGTAGGGCTCGATCGCGCCGGTGCCGGGGTTCTCGCTCAGCAGGGTGTCGAGCACCTGCCGTCCGAAGATCGCGAACGGGTTCGACTGCGCGTAGTCGAAGCAGGTTGGGTACCAGCCGTAGGCGAGTGTCAGGTGGCCGTCGTCGGAGGACGCACTGTCCTGGCCGGCGCCGCAGCCGGTGAGGACCAGAGCTGCCGCCGTTGCCGCGGCGGCCAGGCCCCGTGGTGCACGGGTCATCGGTGTGCCGTCCCTTCTTCCTGTGGCGCGGGGTCACCGACGGGGTCCAGCGTGGGGACCGCGTCGAGTAACGCCCGGGTGTATGGGCTGGTGGGAGTGGTGAAGACGTCGTGGGTGGCGCCGCGCTCCTCGACTCGTCCCCGGCGCATCACCAGGGCCTCGTCGGCCATCGCGCGGACCACGCCCATGTCGTGCGAGACCAGCAGATACGCCATACCGAGGCGCCGTTGCAGCGACAGCAGCAGGCGGAGCAGGGCGTGCTGCACCACCTGGTCGAGCGCGGAGACCGGCTCGTCGAGCACGACGACCTCCGGTTCGAGGGCGAGGGCCCGGGCGATCGCGACGCGCTGGAGCTGGCCGCCGGACAGTTGAGGCGGGCGGCGCAGGGCGAACTGTTCCGGCAGCTCCACCTGCTCCAGGAGCGCGCGGGCGCGGCGGGACCGGGCCGCCGCGCTGCCCACACGGTGCGCTTCGAGGGGCTCGGCGATGATGCGGCCGATCGGCAGTGCCGGGTTCAGGCTGCTCGCCGGGTTCTGGTAGACGAGCTGGACGCGACGGGCGAGGCCGGCGCGGGCGGTGCGCCCACTGCCGAGCGGCCGGCCGTCGACGAGGATCGTGCCGCGGTCAGCGCGCTCCAGTCCGGTGAGCAGGCGCAGCAGTGTCGACTTGCCCGCGCCCGACTCGCCGACGACGGCTACCGTCTGCCCGTGGTGCAACTGGAGGTCGACGTCCGCGACGGCGTGCACCGGCTCCGTGCGCCGCCCGCCGGAGAACGACTTGCCGACCTCGCGGGCTTCGAGCAGGATCCGGGGCGGCTGGTGCGGGCGGAAGACAGGGCGCGCCGGCAGCCGGCTCGGCGCCGAGGCCAGCAGTTGCCGGGTATAGGGCGCCTGCGGGTCGCCGAGCACCGTGGCCGTGCCGCCCGCCTCGACCACCCGCCCGTGCCGCATCACCACCAGTTCGGCGGAACGTTCCGCGGCGACGGCGAGGTCGTGCGTGACGAGCAGCACGGACAGCCCGCGCTGGGCCCGCAGGTGGTCCAGGAGGTCCAGGATGCGCCGCTGCACGCTGGTGTCCAGGTTCGAGGTGGGCTCGTCGGCGAGCAGCAGCCGGGGCTCGCCGACGAGGGCGAGGCAGATCAGCAGCCGCTGGCGCAGTCCACCGGAGAGCTCGTGCGGGTACTGGCGCAGCCGCAGCGGCGCCCGGTCGACACCCACGGCCTCCAGCGCGTCGAGGGCGCGCTGCCGGCTCTCATCGCGGCCGGAGATGCCGAGGAGATGGCGGTGCAACTCCGCGAAATGCCTCTCGACCCGGATCAGGGGGTCGAGCGCACGGACCGGGTCCTGAGGGATCAACCCGATCGACCGGCCTCGCAGCCGTGCCGGATCGTCGACCCGGAGGGCGGTTCCGGCGTGGTCGCGGACCTCCAGCAGTCGGTAACCGACCGTCGCGGAGCGCGGGGTCATGCCGAGCAACGCGTGCAGAGTGGTGGACTTGCCTGATCCGGACTCGCCGACGAGCGCGACGGTGCACCCGGCCGGCACGGTGAGGCTGAGGTCGTCGACGGCCACGACACCGCCTTGGCTCCGGCCACGCGATCCCGCGTACGTCACGCGGAGCCCTTCCATGCGTAGCGACGGCGGGCCGGCCGCCGGCTGCTTCGGGATGCGGCTCACACGAGGCTCGTTCCCGGGTCGCCCGGCGAACGCCCGACCCGGTGCAGCGCGACGACGACGGCGGCCAGCACCGCACCGGGAAGGCTCGTCAGCCACCATGCCGTCGCGAAGTGGTCACGTCCGGTCGCGATGAGGTTCCCCCATTCCGGGTCCGGTGGCCGGGTGCCGTAGCCGAGGAAGCTCAGCGCCGAGACCGAAAGGACGATGGTCGCCAACTCCAGAGCGGCCAGCGCCGTGATCGGCCCGCGCGTGTGCGGCAGGACGTGCCGCACCAGGATCCGCCGGCGGGCCAGACCGAAACCGCCAGCGGCCTCCACGAACGGTTGTGAGCTCACCCGCATGACCTCCGCGCGGGTCACCCGGGCGAACGCCGGGACGGACGCGAGCCCGACCGCCACGGCCAGGTTGAGTGGACCGGTACCGAGGCTGGCGACGATCAGTAGCGAGATCAGCAACGACGGCAGCGCGAGCAGCACGTCCACGACGGCCATGAGCGCGCGATCGACGGCGCCGCCCAGGTAGCCGGCCAGCAGGCCGATGAGGACGCTGACCCCGAAGGCGAAGGCCAGCGCCAGCAACCCCGTCGACAGGCTCGCCTGAGCGCCGTGGATCACCCGGCTGAAAAGGTCCCGCCCGAGCTCGTCGGTGCCGAACGGGTGGTGCAGCGACGGGGCGAGCAGGCGCCGCGACACGTCCTCGGCCAGCGGATCGCGCGGCGCGACCAGCCCGGGCAGCGCCGCGGCCGCGCCGGCCACGCCGAGGATGGCCAGCGCCGCCCAGGGCCGGCGTCCGCCGCAGGCGCCGCGCGTCAGAGCCGGGAAGGGCCGGCTCATGCGAGCACCCCACTGCCCGGGCGGCGAATCCGCGGATCCAGGAGTGGATACAGCAGATCGATCACGAGGTTCATACCAGCGAAGACGACCGCGCCGAACACCGCGATGGCCAGCACGACCGGTGCGTCCTGGACCTCGACGGAGGACACCAGCAGCCGGCCCAGCCCGGAACGGGAGAACACGGTCTCCGTGATGACGGTGCCGGCCATCACCCCGCCCACGGTGAGGCCGGCGAGGGTCAAGAACGGCAGCAGGGCGTTGCGTGCGACGTGGGCCAGGTACACGCGCCGCCACCGCAGCCCTCGCGCCGACAGCAGGGTCACGAACGGGGCACGCTGAACGTCGTCGAGGCTGCGCATTAGCACAGCGGTCAGGGCCGCGGACACCGGCAGGGCCAGTGCAACGGCAGGCAGCACGAGCCCGGCCAGCCCGGTCCCGCCGGCCGGCGGGACCCAGCGCAGGGAGAAGGAGAACACCTGGAGCAGGAGCAAGCCCAGCCAGAACGCCGGGATCGCGGCGATGAACGCGGGCACGTTGACCAGAAGGCGGTGGACGACGCCGCCCGCGCGCCAGGACGTGACCAGCGCCAGAAGCGCCGAGAGCGGCAGCGCGATCAGCAGCGCCGCCCCCGCGAGAGCCAGGGTGTTAGGGGCGACGGCGCCCAGCGCGTCCCGCACCGGCTGACCGGACTGGAACGAGACACCCAGGTCACCACCGAGCAGCCGGCCGAACATGCCGGCGTAGCGGACGAGCAACGGCTCGTCGAGGCCGTACCGCTCGCGTAGTTCGGCGATCTGCTCGGGGGTGCTTCCGCCGGCTCCGGACGAACGCCGGTCCAGCATCACCGCGACCGGATCGCTGGGTAGCGCGTACAGAAGCAGGAAGGCCAGCGTGTAGACGGCCAGGACGACGACGGCGAAGTAGCCGAACCGCCGCAGCACATAGCCGAGAACCGGCCAGACCGCGTCGGCACCCGTCGGCTGTTTCGTCACCGGGCGAGCATCCCAGGGATTTTGACGATCCGTCAAAGTGATCTAAAGCACTGTAAGCTGCAGTGTTAACGCATTGTGAACGCAGCGACGGGCCACCATGAGAAGCTGGGCGGCGCGGGGTCAACCGTCGAGCAGCCACTCCCCGGAGAGCTTCGATACCCGCTCGCGGCTCTTCGCGCAGAGCGCGTCCATCTCGTTGGGCGGAGGGCAGTTGAACCCGGCGACCGTGAGCGCGCCGCGCAGCAGTGCCCCGGTCTGCCGGGTGGTGACCTCCCGCGTCCAGCGATGGTCCGGCTTGGTGGTCGTCAGGACGGAGAGACCGTCGGCGGCGGCACGCACCATGTCGAGGGCGCGGGTCAGTTCCTCCTCGCCGCGGCCAGGGTCGACCTGTGCAGCGCAGGCGAACTCCAGGATGTGGCCGTAGATGGCTCGCTCGCTCTCGGCGAGCCGGCGCACCGACCCGGTCACGTCGTCGTCCGGGCTCTTGTTCCACATTCGGGCGTTGATGCCGAGGTTCCAGATCTCCGGATGCGCGATGGCGTGCGCGACCGAGCTGATGAACACCGAGACGAGTCGGGCGCTCGGATCGAGAGTGGGATCGTCGCGGATGTCGTCGACGTACCTGGTGTGCAACTCGGCGTTGATGAGTGCGACGTCGAGGTAGAGGGCCTCGGCCGAGCTGAAGTGGTTGTACCAGGTGCCCTTCGAGTACGGGCTATCCGCGGCCAAGTCGGTGAGGTTGACTCCCGACAACCCGTGGCGGCGCATCCGCAGCAGCGCCGCGCGCACGAACCGGTGGTGTCGTGCGCTGAAGCGCTCGGCTCGGCGCTGCGCGGCCTCGGATGGCGACACTGCATCATGCTACTCATTGCCGGCGGGGCGCGGGCCTCGGCGGTGACCGGGCGAGGAGCTGCTCGAGGCTCACCCGATGTTCGAAGTGCTGGGCCCACACCTCGCAGGGATCCCGGTCGAGGTATCCACCAATGCCTTAGCTAACACCGTTAGCTTCATTCGGCGCCGGGTCGTCGTCCGGCCAAGTCCGTCCACGTCTGGCTGCTCCCGCCATCAGTAGATGTGTCGGTGTGGATCGAGCGCTGGGACGTCCAGCAGGCGGCCAACATGCCGACTCGCGAGCGGCGCTTCGACGTGATGGTGGAGACGACCGTCGCCCTGCGCGGCGAGGCGTGCACGATCGTCGACCTGGCCTGTGGTCCCGACGTCATCAGCCAGCGCCTGCTCACTGCCTACCCGCTGATGCGCGGCAGGGACATTGCGACGCCGGGTGAGCTGCGGCGCCGCGTGAGCTGCCTGTGCAGGCCCAGGCCGGGACCCGCACCGACGATGGCGATGCTGGGTATGTTGATCCTTTGCTGTATCAGTGGGGTGTGCGGTCAGGCGATGGTGAGCGCGATCTTGCCGAGGGCGCCCGTTCTGAAGGCGGCGAATGCCTCGTCGATCCGCGCCAGCGGGTAGCTGGCGGTGACCGGGACGCGGAGGGCGCCGGAGGCAGCGTCGGCGGCCAAACGGGCGAGCGTCTGCGGGCTGGTGTCGGCCATCACCGAGACAGCGGTGGCGCCGTCGGGGGTGACGCCGAGGGTGGAGGCGAGGCGCCCGCCCGGCCGCAGCAGACCCGCGAGCTGGTCGGCGTCGCCGGCCAGGTGCAGCGCCGTGTCGACGCCGTCCGGCGCGACCGCGCGGACCTGGGCGGCCAGGTCACCTGTGTGGTCGACCACATGGATCTCGGCCGCGGTGAGACCGGTGACGAAGCCGGCCTCCGAGCCCGGCCGGGCGGTGGCGATGACCCGCGCGCCGCGGGCGGCGGCGAGCTGCACGGCCAGGCTGCCGACACCGCCGGTGGCGCCGCAGATCAGGATGGTCTCGCCCTCACTCGGGTCGACGGCGTTCACGCTGTCCAGCGCGGCTGTGCCGGCCAGGCCGAGCGCGCCGGCGTCACGGACGCTCAGCCCGTCCGGGATGTGCGCGACGCCGTAGGCCGCGGGCACGGTGACGAACTCGGCCAGCGAGCCGGCGCCGAGGAACGGCTTCATCACCACGCCGAAGACGGCGTCGCCCACTGCGAACCCGTCGGCGCCGTCGCCGCGAGCCGTGACCGTACCGGCGAAGTCCTTGCCCACCACCAGCGGGTACCTGTGCTCGATCATCCCCTGCAGCCAGCCGGCGGCGGTGGCGACGTCGAAGCCGTTGACCGAGGCCGACTCGACCCGGACCAGCAGTTCGCCCGCCTCCAGCGGCGGGGCTTCGACCTCGGACACAGACGGGCTGGAGGGGACGGACTCCAGGGTGGCAGCGCGCATGACGATCTCCTCGAGACTAATTGGAACGGCCTTCCCATTTTCCTGCCGTAGCGTAACAACAGAATCGGGAAGGGTGTTCCACTTAGTAGTGTGGTGCGCATGACAGAGTCCGAGCCGGGGTTGCGCGCCGACGCCGAACGCAACCGCGAACGCATCATGGTGGCCGCCCGCCGCCTGTACGCAGCCGAAGGCCTGGGCGTCTCACTAGCGGCGGTGGCCCGGGAGGCCGGGGTCGGCAAGGCCACCGTCGCACGCCGGTTCGCCACCCGTGACGACCTCGTCACCGCGGTGTTCTCCGACCGGATGGACGCCTACGCCGCGGCCACCGCGGACGCCCTCGCTGACCCCGATCCCTGGCACGGCTTCACCCGTTTCCTCGAGGCCGTCTGCGCCATGCAGGCCGCCGACCGCGGCTTCGCCGACGTCCTGACCAGGACCTTCCCCGCCGCCAAAGGCCTCGAAGCCCGGCGCGCCGAGGCGTACGACGGGTTCCTGGAGCTCATCACCCGCGCCAAGGCCACCGGTCACCTGCGCGCCGATTTCGTCGCCGAGGACCTCGTCCTCGTGCTGATGGCCAACGCCGGCGTCATCGCCGCCACCGGCGACGCCGCACCCGGTAGCTGGCGCCGTGTCGTCGGACACCTGATCCGCGGTTTCGCCACCCCCGGCGCCCCGCTGCTGCCCCTCGCAGACCCGCCCGCACCCCCGGCGCTCTACCGCGCCATGGTCCGCCTCTCGCGTCCGGCGACATTCTCGGGGTCGCGGGACGTCAGGTGATCGGTTCGACCGTGACGGGGCCGGTCTCGAGGTCGTCGAGGAGTTCGAGACCGCTCTCGACGGTGCCGATCCTGATGACCTGCTCGGAGTAGTTTCGTCGGTCACGGCGCCGCCGCTGGACCCCTTCGGTGACCAGCTCGCGCGGGGCGGCGGGGAGCCGTGCTCCGGCAATCGTCCTGCACTGTTCTTGTACAGATCAATTACGGTCCTTCCTGGCCCCCTCAGCAGGGTGGACACCGTTCCCCATCCCGTCGCCTCCGTGTCAAGGAGAACCTCGGCGCCAGCCGCGACCGCGATCCGCGTTGCCTCGCGAGGATCATCCACCTCGATGTGCAGAACGATGCCATTGCTTTCGGGAAGGTCGATTCTCGCATTCGGGCTGAGCATTACTGCGAAGTCGCCAGAGACGAGTTCGGCAAATGCTGCTTCACAACAGACTTCAGTGAACCCGAACGCGTCTCGGAGGAGTGTTGCTCCGGCCAGCAGGTCGCTGACGATGAGATCAAATCTTGTTCAACCTGTCGTGTTCTTATCAGGCGACATCGCGACCAGTTCCCGGCACGTCATCCTCGATGACGCGGTGGAGATGTGCGGGCACTTGCGCGCCTACCACCAGTCCAGAAGGACCGCGAGGCCGAGCCGCGCGACTGGTGCACGCGTACGGACTGACGGGTAGAGCCCGTCCCGCACCCCGCATCGAGCTTGGGTCTTGTTCGGCAGACCCCCTTCGACATGTCCGATACTGGCCGAAGGACGCCAGGCCTCACCGAGGCGGCCCCGGCAGTGCGTACCAGTCCTGCTCGACCTAGATGGACGGGCGGTCGTGCGTCGTAGGGCGGTGTTGGTGGTCCGCGACCAAGCCGGCCGTCACACCCAGTCAAGGGTCCGGCCAGGGAGGTCCTTGCGGATGACGGGAGCGATCTCGGTGAAGAACAGTTCGAGGGTGTCCAGGTAGTCGCGGCGGTGGAGGATCTCGGCGTCGACGTGGATGTGGAAGACCTCGTGGCCGAACCGCTCGTGCTGGGCGTGGATCTTCTCGATGATCTGCTGGGGTGTGCCGACGAGCACGGAGCTGTGCTCGATCCACTCCTCCAGCGAGCCGCCGATGGTGGCGCCGTCGTACTTGTGGTTCACGGCGAGCCGGGCTTGGAAGACCGGGCGGTACTTCTCCACCGCCTCGCGCGTCGTCCGGGCCCCGAAGTAGCCGGCGGTGCCTATGCCGACCAGCGCTTCGGCGGGATCGTGGCCGTAGGCGGCGAACTGCTCGCGGTAGTGCTCGATCAGGCCGACGTACCGGTTGATCCCGACGCCGCCGTTGGAGGAGAAGATCGGGTCGCCGTGACGGGCGGCGAAGTCGGCGCTCTGCGGGTTCGTGGCGCTGCCATGCCAGATGCGCAGCCGCGGCTGGAACGGGCGCGGCAGGGCCTCGGCGTTCCCCAGCGCGGGCCGGAAGCGGCCCGCCCACGTGACGCTATCCTGCGTCCACAGCCGCCGGAACAAGTCGTAGTTCTCCTGCAGCCGGTGCCACTGGTCGTCGGTGGTGACGCCGAACAAGCGCTGGGTGGTGGTGTAGGCGCCCTTGCCGATGATGAGGTCGAGGCGGCCCTGGGCGAGGTTGTCCAGCGTCGCGTAGTCCTCGTAGGCGCGCAACGGGTCGTGCAGGCCGAGCGCGGTGATCGCGGTGAACAGCCGGATCGTCGACGTCCGGGCGGCCAGGTTGCTGAGGATGACGGCCGGTGAGGACGACAGCGCCGGCCGGTCGTGCCGCTCGCCGACGCCGAAGCCGTCGAATCCGAGTTGTTCGGCGAAGACGCCGAGCTCCACGATCTCGGCCAGTTGGACGTGCTCGGGCTTGCGGGGGTCCGCGACGTGGGGGAGGAGGATGAACTTCATCGGACCGGGTCCTTCCTGATCGCTGGGATGCGTTGGACGACGGGGTGGTCGACGCCGTGGACGAGCACGTGGCCGCGCTGCGCCGAGTCGGTGCCGGGGTGGTCGAGGCGGCGGTGCAGGCCACGGGACTCGGTGCGTGCGAGGGCGCTGTGCTGCACCCATCGGGCGGCGGCCAGCATCGCGGCCGCTTCGCGCGCCTCGACCTGCTGTCGGCCGGTGCCGGCGGGCAGCTCACGGAGCTCGCGCCAGGTCGCGTCGAGGCGGCGCAGCCCGGCGGCGAGGGTGCCGGCGCTCCGGAACGCGTTCGGCGCCATCGGCAGCATGACGGCCTGCACGGTGTCGACGACGTCTCGCCACGGCCGTCGACCGCGAGTCCGGCCGGCAGAGACGCCCGCGGTGCCGGTTCCGGCAGCAGGTGCCGGCCAGGTGGCGGAGGCCAGCGCGTGCCGGGCGGCGGCGCTCCCGGCGAGGCTGCCGGAGGCGACGGTCCAGGACGAGTTCGGTGCGCCGGCACCGCTCGACGCGCCGACGAGGGGCTCGCGCGACGCGGTGTCGCCGGCGGCCCACAGACCCGGGACGCCGGTCCAGCCGGACGGGTCGAGCGTCCGCACGCCGCCGGAGCCGCGGATGGTGCCCTCCAGCACGAAGTCGACCTCGAACCGCTGGCGGAACGGGTCGATGCCGAGCCGGTCGAAGACGAGGAAGGCGTTGGCGGTCTGGGCTCGCAGATCTGCTCGATGCGCCGGGGTCGTGCGGTCGAGGACGGCGTAGAGCGGCCCGGCCAGCCGGGCCCGCATCAGCGCGACCCGGCCGGTGACCATGGCGCCGATCTCGTCCGGGTCCTCGGCGACGACGGCGCCGTCGGCGTCGGTGTACGTGGCGGTGCGGAAGTACAGGTTCTTCTCCATGGCGGCGCCGGCCGGGGAGAGCCCGTAGTAGTTCGAGAACTCCATGCCAGACAGTGCCGCGCCGACCTCGGCGGCCATGAGCAGGCCGTCGCCGGTGTTCACGTGCGAGCCGAGGGCGCCGCTGCGGAAGGCGCAGCCGCCGGTGGCCAGCACCACGCCGCCTGCGGTGGCCGACCACGCGCGGTCCTCCTGGCGCAGCACGCCGCGAGCGCCGCGGACCTGGCCGTCGCCGTCGCGCAGCAGCCCGAGCGCCGGTGCGTGGTCGAGGATCCGCGCGCCCGCTCGACGGACGCGCCGGCGCATCTCCTTCATGTAGACCGGGCCCTGCACCAGGTGCCGCTCGCCCAGCACGTCGCGGAAGTAGCCTGTGGCCGGGTAGCCGATCGCGGCGGCGACCGGCTGGTAGCGCCGCCACGACTGGTCCATGGTGCGGTCGAGGTACGCCGGGTCGGTCAGACCGGCGCCGCGGCGGTCGCGCTCGGCGGCGGCCGCGGCCCGGTGTTTCGGCGGGACCAGCCAGTGCGTCGTACCCGCGGACGCGGTGACGCCACTGGTGCCGCAGTAGCCCTTGTCGACCAGCAGCACTTCGGCGCCGGCGGCGCGCGCGGCCAGCGCCGCCCAGGTGGCCGCCGGCCCGCCGCCGACGACCAGCACGTCGGTGGTCACCCGCAGCGGGTCGCGCTCGCGCGGCGTCATCGCTCCGGCCCGGTCAGGCCGGCGATGGCGTACAGCTGTTCCGACGTGCGCGGCGGGCGCCGGCCGTGGCCCCAGCCGAGGCGGGCCCGGTAGCTGCCAAGCGTGCCGTCCGCCGCCAGCCGGTCGAGGTCGCGGTGGACGGAGTCCGCCGGTGCGGGCGTGCGCAGCGGCGCGACGTACATCGCGTCGACCGGGCATCGCGACTCGCACATGAAGCACGTCTGGCAGTCATCCTGCCGCGCGATGACCGGGACACCGCCGCCGGCGGCCGCGTCGAACACATCGGTTGGGCACACCCGGATGCACAGGTCGCACCCGATGCAGCGCTCGGCGCTGATCAGCTCGATCATTCCGACAGCCAGACGTCGCCGAGCTGGTCGAGCCGCGAGTTCGCGCCCAGCGCGAGGCCGTGCACGGACGCGCTGGTCGCGAGCACGGCGGTCTGCTCGAACACCGGCACGATGAGCGCCTGGTCGATGATGCGCCGCTGGATCTCGGCGTGCAGGTCGGCGCGCCGGCCGGGGTCCCCGATACCGCGCTGTTCGGTTAGCAGCGCGTCCAGCTCGGGGTCGTCGTAGTGGTAGTAGTTCGGCGGCGCGCTGGAGAACGACCGCAGGATGTCGCCCTCGGCCCGCGTGACGCTGTTCCAGAGCAGGTCTGTGGTGACGTTCTCCAAACCGGCCAGCAGATCGGCGGGCGCCTGCTTGGCCAGCTCCAGCTCGACCCCCACATCGGCCAGCTGCGCGGCGATGAGCTCCAGGGCGGGTTGGTTGGCGCTGAAGTCGTCGAGGAACGCCGCTACGAGGCGCAGGCGCTGGCCATCGCGTTCGCGGGTCCCGTCAGCGCCCTCGCGCCAGCCCGCGCCGTCGAGCAACTCGCGCGCGGTGTCGGGGTCGAAGGCGATCTCGTCGCCGAGGTCGACGTACCCGGGCGTCGTCGTGGACAGCACTCCGGTGGCCGGGGCGAACTCGGGGCTCAGCACCGTATCGCGGACCAGCGTGCCGTCGATGGCGTGCGAGAGCGCGCGGCGCACGTCCACGTCGTCGAGCGGCTGGCGCGGGGTCGACACCGGCAGCAGGCCGTAGACGACGCCGGGGTTGGGCCGGTCGACAATGGCGTACCCGCCGTCGCGGAGGGCAGCGACATCCTGGGCGGGCACGTCGGCGATGGCCAGGACCTGGTCGGACTCCAGGCTGCCGGACCTGACGGCGGACTCCGGCACGACGGTGAACACGATCTGGTCGAGGTAGGCGGCGCCGGTGTTCTCGCGGAACGGCGGCGCCCAGGCGTAGCCGTCGCGGCGGCCGAGCGAGACCTCGGCGTCCTTCTCGTAGGACTCCAGGACGAACGGCCCGGTGCCGACGACATCGGCGGTGCGCTCCTGGACTGGCAGCGCGAGGGTCGCCGGGGCCAGGATGCCGAGGCCCGGCTCCGACGTGGCCTGCAGGAAGGCGGCATTGTGCTCGGTGAACGTGAACTCGACGGTGTGCTCATCCGTCACGGTCGCCGCTTCGAACCCGGCCAGCTGCGAGACGATCACCGGGTTCACGGTGGCCTGGTTCGCCGTCAGATCGTCGAAGTTCGCCTTGACCACCTCCGCCGTCAGCGGCGTGCCGTCGGAGAACGTGACGTCGTCGCGCAGGTGGAAGGTGAACGTGGTGGCGTCGGGGCTGACCTGCCACGACTCCGCCAGCCACGGCACCAGCGAGCCGTCGGCCGGGTCCTGCGCGACCAGCGAGTCGACGACCTGCCGGGTGACGTAGACGGCGGCGCCGAAGGTGTAGGCGCGGGGGTCGACGCTGAGCGGGTCGGTCTGCAACGCGACGGTCAGTGTGCCGCCGGGCCGCGGCGAGGCCACGTCGGCGGGTTCGGAGCCGGCGTCGTCGGACGCGTCGTCGCCGCAGCCGGCGAGGACGAGCGCGGTCAGGGCCGCGGCCGCGACGAGGAGCCGGGGGAACCGGCGCGATCGGATGGACACGAGAAGGACCTCCGGAGAGTCAGGTGGGCAGTGTCGGAGCGGATGGCGTCCGGCTGCCGGGTACGGCGGCCAGCAGCCGGCGGGTGTAGGCGTGGCCGGGGTCGGCGAAGAGCCGGTCGACCGGCCCCTGCTCGACCAGCCGGCCCCGCTCGAGCACGCCGACTCGATGGGCGAGGTCGCGCACCAGAGCCAGGTCGTGCGTGATGAACAGGTAGGTGACGTCGAGCTGCGCCTGCAGGTCGACCAGCAGGTCGACGAGCTGCGTTTGCACGGAGGCGTCGAGCGCGGACACCGGCTCGTCGCAGACCAGCAGCAGCGGCCGCAGCGCCAGTGCCCTGGCTATCGCGACCCGCTGCCGCTGCCCACCGGAGAGCTCGTGCGGCCGGCGCCGCGCGAGGACGGCCGGGAGCCGGACGAGGTCCAGCAGCTCGGCGGCACGGGCGCGGCGCTCGGCACGAGTGCCGATACCGAACGACGCGAGTGGCTCCTGGACGATCCGGGCGACATCCATGCGCGGGTTCAGCGAGGCATAAGGGTTCTGGTGGACGACCTGGACGGTCCGGCGCAGCTGGCGCCGGTCGCGGCTGCTCAGCGCGGCGACGTCCCGGCCGTCGACCAGCACCCGGCCCGAGGTCGGCGGGGTCAGCCCGAGCAGGATCCGGGCGATCGTGGACTTCCCCGATCCGGACTCGCCGACCAGCCCGAACGTCTCGCCTCGCCGCAGCTCGAAAGTGACGTCGTCCACCGCCCGGAGCACCTGGTCGCCCTCGTAGCCTCGGGGGAGCGGGTACTCCTTGACCAGCGCTTCGGCGCGCACGTGGACGTCGCCGTCCGAGCGTGCCGGCGGCCGGCGCGGAACGGTGCGCCGGGCGGGTGCGCAAAGCACCTCGCCGCGGTCGTGGGCCTCCACCACACGGCCACCGGACAGCACGACGATGTGATCGGCACGGTCGGCGGCCACAGCGAGGTCGTGGGTGATCAGCAGGACGGCGGTGCCGGACGCCCGGGTGAGCGTCTCCAGCCGGTCCAGCACGTGCTGCTGCACGGTGACGTCCAACGCGCTGGTCGGCTCGTCGGCGACCACGAGCCGGGGCCGACCGGCCAGCGCCATCGCGATGAGCGCCCGTTGCCGCAGCCCGCCGGAGAGTTCGTGCGGATACTGCCGGGCCCGCAGTGCCGGCTCCGGCACACCGGCCTCCTCGAGGAGGCCGACGGTGCGGACGGCGGCGTCGCGGGCACCGGCCAGGTCGTGCAGGCGCAGCACCTCGGCCACCTGGTCGCCGATGCGCTGTACCGGGTTCAGCCCGGTGCCCGGGTCCTGTGGCACGAGCGCGATCTCGCGCCCGCGGAGGGTGGTGAACGCACGTTCGTGCAGCCGGGTGAGGTCCATCCCGTCGAAGTCGATCCGGCCGGCCACGATCCGCGCGGCGTCGGGCAGCAGGCCCAGCACCGCGTGCGCCAGGGTCGACTTGCCCGAGCCCGACTCGCCCACGACGGCCACGGTCTGGCCGGGCGCGATCTCGATGCCGGCCGAATGGAGCGCGTCCACGTCACCGGAGCGGCTCCGGTACCGCACCGCCAGGCCGCTGACCCGCAACAGCGGCGCCGTCACGGCCGCACCGCCCGGGCGAGCCGATTGCTGGCCAGCACGGTGAGCGCGACGGTGCAACCGGGCAGCAGAGCGAGCCACCATGCCTCGCGCAGGAAGTCGCGTCCCGTCGCGACCAGCGAGCCCCACTCGGGATCGGGCGGCTGAACTCCGTAGCCGAGGAAGCTCAACGCCGAGACCGCCAGGATCGCGGCACCGAACTCCAGCGCGGCCAGCGCTGCGACCGGGCCGGTGGCGTTGGGCAGCACGTGCCGCAGCAGCACGCGGGACCATCGGGCGCCGCCGGCGTGTGCGGCCTCGACGAACAGGCTCTCCCGCACGCGGAGCACCTCCGAGCGCATGATGCGGGCGCATGCCGCCACACTGGCCAGACCCACGGCGACGGCGACGTTCCAGACGCCGGGCCCTAGCGCGGCGATCAGCGCCAGTGACAGCAGCAGGCTCGGGATCGAGAGCAGTACATCGACCACGCGCATCACGCCGGTGTCGGTCCAGCCGCGGGCGAAGCCGGCGAGCAGCCCGAGTGCGGAGCCCAGCACCAGGCCGACGGCCGTGGCGACGAGGGCCGCGGTGAGTGAGATCGACGCGCCGTGCACGACCCGGGTGAACAGGTCGCGGCCGAGTTCGTCGGTGCCGAAGAGGTGCTGCCACGACGGAGGCCGGAGCCGGTTGGCGGGCTCGACGGCGGACGGGTCGCCCGGCGCCAGCAGACCGGGCGTCAGCGCCGCTGCGGCTGCGGCCGTGAGCCACAACACGGAGATGACTGGAGCGGACCCGCCGCGCCTCGGGACGAGCCGCATGCCTACAGCGCCGTGATCTGCCGAACGCCGGCCCGCCGTCGCGGCGCCGTCGCCACTCGTGGGTCCAGCAGTGGGTAGAGCAGATCGACGGCCAGGTTCACCAGGACGAACAGTGCCGCGCCGACCAGGACCAGTCCCTGCACGAGCGCGAGGTCCTGTGCGCTCACAGCCATGGTCGTGAGGCGACCGAGGCCCGGTCGCGCGAACACCGTCTCGACCACGACCGAACCGGCCAGCAGACCACCGACCAGGAGGCCGGTCATCGTCAGCGCCGGCAGCGCGGCGTTGCGCAGGGCGTGGCGCGCATAGGCGCGTGGCCGGCTGTTGCCCTTGGCCCGGGCCGTCACCATGTAGTCCTCGCGGCCGGCTTGGCGCAGCCCGGCCGCCAGGACCTGAGCGATCACGCCGGCCGCGGGCGCGGCCATGGTGAGGGCGGGCAGCACCAGGCTGCGCCAGCCGTCGTCGCCCGAGGCCGGGAACAGCTGCCACCGGAACGACAACAGGTGCAGCAGGAGCAGCCCTAGCAGGAACGACGGAACCGCGACACCGAGCGGCGGCAGGGTGAGCAGGGCGGTGCGTTGCCACGGCCGCGGCGCCAGCATGGCAAGCAGCGCCAGCAGGACCCCGGCGGCGGTGCCGACGACCAGCGCGGCGCCGGCCAGCTTGGCCGTGGGGCCGAACGACTCGGCGATGGCGGTGGTCACCGGCTGTCTGGCCTGCATCGAGTCGCCGAGGTCGCCGCGCGTGGCCTCGGCCAGACCGGCCAGGTACTGCACGGCGAGCGGGCGGTCCAGGCCGTACTGCGACCGGATCGCAGCCATCTGCTCTTCGGTGACGTTCGCGTCCGGGCCGACCATGAGTGCGACCGGGTCGCCGGGCAGCGCGAACAGCACCACGAACGACACGGTGTAGGCCGCCCACAGCACGAACGCCGCCTGCGTCAGGCGGGCCAGGACGTACCGCGCCATGCGAGCCCCCTCCGCGCCGCCGTGGAATAGACATGAAGCCGATCGACTTACTAGGAAATTCGTTCGAGTTGATGTGTCAACTCAGGATACGGTAGGCGGATATGAGTAGACATGTCAACTCGTGCCGTAGGCTCCGCACATGACCAGTAGCGGCACCGCGGGCTGGCTCGACGAGCGCGATCAACATGCCTGGCAGGTCTTCTTCGAGATGCAGGACCTGTTCTGGCGGCGGATGGCGCAGTCGCTCAGTCGTGAGGCCGGGCTCTCCGAACCGGACTTCGTCGTGCTGACCGTGCTGAGCGAGGCGCCCGGTGGGCGGCTGCGCGCGTACGAGCTCAGCGCGGTCGCCCAGATGGAGAAGACCCGGCTGCACCATCACCTCAACCGGATGGTGCAGCGCGGCCTGCTGACCCGCCCCGCCGACGTCGACGGGCGGGTGGCGGTCTTCGAGATCACTGCGACCGGCCGCGCGGCGTTCGGGCGGGCGGCACCCATCCGTGCCGCTCATGTCCGCCGCTGGCTGCTCGACCGTCTCGACGACGACCAGGTGGTCGCGCTGGAGGAGATCTCGCAAGCGGTGTTGGCCGGCCTGCGCACGTGACAGTCGCGATGTTTGGGGCGGGACGGTGCGAGTGCGGCGAACCGGGTCCGCGGCGCCCCGCAGTGGCCGGCTACGGCGCGGAGCCGCGCACGGCCGCGCGTGAGCGGAGCTCGCCGGCCACGGTGTGCGCGGAGTCGGCGCGCGTCGGCGTGCGGGCCTCGTTCGCTCCCGATCTGGTCGAGCGGGCATCCTCGACGAGATCGACGCCTTTGCTTTACCTACTTGATTAGTAGGAATTGGTTCCGTAGCGTCGTTCCATGGTTCCTCCGCCGGCCGTCCCCCGGGTCGAGCGATGACGCGGCGCGACGTGGTCATCGTCGGCGGTGGCGTGGTGGGGTCGGCCACCGCTTGGCGCCTGGCCCGCCGGGGGGTCGACGTCGTCCTGCTCGAGCGGTTCGAGGCCGAGCATGTGCGCGGCAGCTCGCACGGGGCGTCGCGCGGCTTCCGGCTCGCCCACCCGCGGGCCGGCTACGTCCGCCTCGCGCAGCACGCGTTCGCGCTGTGGCGCCAGCTCGAGGGGGAGTGCGGGCAGGAGCTCCTCACCACCACCGGTGGTGTCGACCATGGTGATGCCGCGGCGCTGCGAGCGGTCGCGTCGGCGCTGTCGAGCCGCCGTGTGCCCTACGCCGTTCTGCCCGCGGCGCAGGCGCGCTACCGCTGGCCCGGACTGCGCTTCGAGTCGCCGGTGCTGTATCAGCCCGATGCCGGCCGGCTGCACGCCGACCGCTGCGTGGCGGCGCTGCGGCGGCTTGCGGTGGAGCGGGGCGCCGAGGTGAGGTACCGGACGCCGGTCCGGCACGTCGGCGTCGACGGCGACGACCGCGCGGTCGTGCGCACCGATGCGGAGGTGATCCGGGCGCGGCGGGTCGTCGTGACGGCCGGGCCCTGGGTGCCGGACCTGATCGGCGGCGTGGTCCGGCTGCCCGACCTCGTCGTGACCCAGGACCAGCCGGCGCACTTCGCTCCGGCCGACGACTCGGCGGCCTGGCCGAGCTTCCTGCACCATGTGGGCACGGGTGAGCCGTCCGGTGGCGCTCGCGCGGCCTACGGGCTGCTGACGCCGGGGGAGGGTCTGAAGGTCGGGCTGGCCCGCGGCGGGGTGCGGGCCGATCCCGACCTGCGCACGTTCCTGCCCGACGCACGGCTGGCCACGGAGCTGCGCGACTACGTCCGAGGGTGGGTCCCTGGTGTCGAGGCGACGTCCGGCCGCCATCTGAGCTGCGTCTCCACCTCGACACCTGCCAACGACTTCGTCCTGGATCGGGCCGGTCCGATCGTCGTCGGCTCGGCCTGCTCCGGCCGCGGCTTCACGTTCGCGCCCGCGGCCGCGGAGGTCCTGGCTGACCTCGCCACCGGAAGTGCGCGTACGCCGCCTCGGTTCAGGCTGCCGTACGCGCGGTCGCCGCTCGCGTCTCACATCGCAGACGAGGCATTCAAAACCTACTGATCCAGTAGGAAAATGGGCAGCATGCTCGCCCCGTTCCTCACCCAGCGACGCCACGTCGATCTGATGCGCGTCGCGAGCCTGCTGTGTCGGGTCCCGACGGACGTCTGACCTCCTCTTTCGAACAGACCTCAGCCGGATGCGGGACCTGGTCCCCGCAGCCGGGCGTCAGCATGCGACCCCATCCACACCCGAGAGCACACGGAGTCCACATGGCAGCACTGAAGAGGGCCGGCGGCGTCCTGGCCGGCCTGGCGATCGTCGCGGCCGCGGCGGCCTGCGGCGGTTCGACCACGCCGGCGAGCGAGCAGAGCGCGGACGCGCAGCCGGTGTCCGGCGGCGTGCTCAAGGTCGCGCTCAACGCCTGGGAACCGACCAAACTCGACCCGCAGTCGCAGGGAAACTCCAACGATCCGCTGATCTTCCGCCCGATCTTCGACACGCTGTTCTGGCAGACCGAGGACGGTGAGCTGGAGGGGCTGCTGGCCGAATCGGCCGACATCTCCGACGACGGGTTGACGTACACGTTCCACCTGCGCGACGGCGTCACGTTCCACGACGGCGCCGAGTGGACCGCCGAAGGCCTCAAGCTCAACTTCGAGCATGCCCTCGACCCGGCGACCCAGGCCGTGCTCGCCGGCTCGTACCTCGCGCCCTACCAGAGCTCGGAGGTGATCGACGATCTCACGCTCGAGGTGACGCTCAGCGAGCCCTACTCGGCGTTCCTCAGCGTGCTTGCCCAGGGCTATCTCGGGATCATCTCGCCCCAGCAGCTCGCCGAGGCGCCGGAGACCGTCGCGGAGAACCCCATCGGGTCCGGGCCGTTCCGGTTCGTCAGCTGGACCAAGGGCGAGAAGATCGTCTACGAGCGCTACGACGACTACGACTGGGCGCCCGAGTCCGGCGCCACGCACACCGGGCCGGCCTACCTGGACGGCCTGGAGATCAACTTCATCGCCGAGGACAGCGTCCGCTACAACGCGCTGGTCGCCGGCGACGTCGACCTCATCGACTGGACGCCGCCGCAGAACGCGCAGTCCGTACGCGACAGCGAGAACCTCGAGTTCGTCAAGTTCGACCGGCCGGGTCACCCGTACGCGCTCTGGCTGAACGAGTCGAACCCGCCGCTGGACGACGTACTGGTACGCAAGGGCGTCTTCGCCGCACTCGACCGGGAAGCCATCGTCGAGACTGTGTCCTTCGGCGAGTGGGAGGTCGCCGACGGCTTCCTCGTGCCGTCCACTCCGGCGTACGTCGAGAACACCAACGCCGAGTTCGCGTACGACGTCGACCAGGCGAACGAGTTCCTCGACGAGGCCGGCTGGACCGAGCGCGACGCCGAGGGCTACCGCGTGCGGGACGGCCGGCGCCTGTCGCTGTACTTCCCGACACTTGGCGACGTCACCCAGGCGAACCAGATCGTCGAGCTGGCGCAGTCGCAGCTCAAGGCGGTCGGCGTGGAGGTCGTCATCGAGGTCCTCTCCGACGACCAGCAGCAGCAGATCGTCGCCGACGGCGGGCACCACCTCAGCGCCGGCATCTGGACGACGAACACCGCCGACGTGCTGTTCATCAAGTACCACTCGTCGGAGATCACCACCCCCGAGCGCCGTGGCACCAACCAGACCTTCACCGCCGACGCCGAGCTGGACCAGCTGATCTCGCAGGGCCGGAGCACCACCGACACCGAGGAGCGGGCCGGTCTGTACGCCCAGGCGCAGGAGCGGCTGACCGAGATCGTCCCGTCGATCCCGCTCTACTACCGGCCATCGCTGGTGTCGTACCACGACTACGTGCACGACATCGCCTTCGACCGGGCCTACGGGAATCTGTGGTTCTACAACACCTGGAAGGACGCCACGGGGTGACGCAGGCCCGCGGCAGGACCGTGCGGCCGTACCTGCGCCGCATCGGCGCGCGGGCGCTGGCCGGCGTCGGCGTTCTCTTCGGAGCGGCGACGCTCGGCTTCCTCGCGCTGTACGTGCTTCCCGGCGATCCCGTGTACGCCATCGCCGGGAATCCGGACCAGGTGAGCCTGAGTGCGGAGCAGGTGGCGGCCATCCGGGAGACCTACGGCTTCGACCAGCCGCTGTACCAGCAGTACCTGGAGTACCTCGGCCAGCTCGTCCGGGGCGACCTGGGGACGTCGTACCAGCGGCAACAGCCGGTGACGACGCTCATCGCGGATCAGCTCGGCCCCACGGTCCAGCTGGCGGCCGCCGCGTTCGCGACCACGCTGGTGCTGGCGTTCGCCGTGTCGCTGCTCACGGCGAAGCGGCGGTTCGGTCGTGGTGTCTCCTCGGTGGTCGAGCTGTTCTTCATCTCCGCGCCCGGCTTCTGGGTGGGGATCGTGCTGCTGACGGTGTTCTCGTTCCGGCTCGGCTGGCTGCCGGCCATCGGGAGCGGCGGCTGGCAGACACTGGTCCTGCCCGCGCTGACCATCGCGGTGGGCGCCGCCCCGCCGCTGATCCAGGTGCTCCGCAACGGCCTGGAGGACACGCTGGACGAGCCGTTCGTCCTGACGGCGCGCACGCGTGGCCTGAGCGAGGCCGCCGTCCGGCTGCGGCACGCGCTACGTCACGCCCTCATCCCGCTGACCACGCTGACCGGTTTCCTGGTCGGCGGGCTGCTGGGTGGCGCGGTGATCGCGGAGACGCTGTTCAGCCGGCAGGGGGTGGGCCGTGTCCTGGTCACCGCGGTCACCGCCAACGACGTCCCGCTGGTCCTGGGGCTGGTGCTGCTGGCGGCGCTGGCGTACGTCGTCGTGAACTTCCTGGTCGATGTCGTCTACCCGCTCATCGACCCTCGGCTCAGGAGCGAGGTGACGGCGTGAGCGCGACCCCGGAGGTCACGGAGGCGGCCGAGCCGCCGCCGGCGGCGGTCCTCGCCGGCACGGTGGCCGTCCCGGGACGCCGGTGGACGGCGGGGTCGCGTCGCGGCTTCGGCTGGGCGTTCTGGGTATCGGCCGCGGTGCTCGGCCTGATCGCACTCGCCGCCGTCGCGCCGAGCCTGCTGGCGCCGCATGATCCGCTGGCGACCGACCTCGCCGCGGTCCTGGCCCCGCCCAGCGCCGAGCACGTGTTCGGCACCGACGAGTCGGGCCGAGACATCGCCAGCCGGCTGGTGCACGGCGCCCGGAACGCGGTGCTCCTCGGCGTCGGGGCCACGGCCATCGCGGTCGGTGTCGGAAGCGTCGTCGGGGTGATCGCCGGACTCGGGAACCGCCTGCTCGACGGTCTGCTCATGCGGCTGACCGACGTGTCGCTCGCCTTCCCGGAGCTGCTGCTCGCCCTGCTGATCATCGCCGTGTTCGGCGGCGGCACCCTCAACGTCGTCCTGGCCATCGGCATCGCCGGCATCCCCAACTATGCCCGGCTGATCCGCGGCCAGACCCTGGCCGTCCGGCGGTCCGGGTACGTCGAGGCGGCCCGCGGCATCGGACTGAACCGCCGGCGCATCGTCACCGGGCACGTGTTGCCCAACGCGATCCGGCCGGTGATCGTGCTGGCCACGATCGGCATCGGCACGGCCACGCTGGCCGGGGCCGGGCTCAGCTTCCTGGGTCTCGGGGTCTCGCCGCCGACACCGGAATGGGGCTCGATGCTGTCGGTGTCCAGGAACTACCTGGAGCTCGCCTGGTGGTACGGAGCGTTCCCGGGCCTGGCGATCACGGCACTGGTCATCAGCACCACCACGATGGGCCGGCAGTTGCAGGCCCGGGTCGAAGGGCGGACCGGATGAACGCACCCGAGGCACTGCTCGACGTCCGGCGCCTGTCGGTCTCGTTCGGCCGCGGTGCCGGCGACGAGGTGGTGAAGGGCATCTCGTTCCAGGTCCAGCGCGGCGAGTCGGTGGCGATCGTCGGCGAGTCGGGCTCGGGGAAGAGCGTCACCGCGCGCACGATCGTCGGGCTGACCGGTGACCGGTCGGAAGTGCGGGCCGACGGCCTGCGCTTCGGCGGCCGTGACCTGCTCTCGCTGGCCACCCGGGACTGGCGCTCGATCCGGGGCCGCGAGATCGGCTTCGTGCTGCAGGACGCGCTGGTCTCCCTCGACCCGCTGCGGACGGTGGCGAAGGAGATCGAGGAGCCGATCCGTGCGCACTTCGGCTGGCCGAAGGAGCGTAGGCAGCAGGAGGTCCTGGCGCTCCTGAGCAGCGTCGGCGTGCCCGAGCCCGAGCTGCGTCGGCACCAGTTCCCGCACGAGCTCTCCGGCGGGCTGCGGCAACGCGCGCTCATCGCCAGCGCCATCGCCGCCCAGCCGTCGTTCCTGATCCTCGACGAGCCGACGACGGCTCTCGACGTGACCATCCAGGCGCAGATCCTGCGGCTGCTGGAGCAACTGCGCGACGAGGGCCACACCCTGCTGTTCATCACGCACGACCTCGCCGTGGTCGCCCGGATCGCCGACCGCGTCCTGGTGATGAACGACGGCCGGATCGTCGAGGAAGGACCGACGGCGCGGCTGTTCGCGGACCCGCGGCACGACTACACCAGGACGCTGCTCGCCTCCGTCCCCTCGGAGCGGACCAAGGGCGAGCGGCTGTGGTCGTGGCGCCCTCCGGTCGCCGCCTCGCCGGCTCCGGCGACGCGCACCGTGGTGGCCGAGCTGGCCGGCGTGACGAAGACGTTCCGGCTGCCGGGCGGGACGCCGCTGGTCGCCGTCGACGACCTGTCCCTGCGGCTCGAGTCCGGCCGCACGCTCGGCCTGGTCGGTGAGTCGGGCTCCGGCAAGACGACCGCCGGCCGCATCCTGCTCGGCTCCACGCAGCCGGACGCCGGCGCGGTCACCGTCGCCGGCCGCAGCTGGGCCACCGCCGGCCGTCGCGAGGCCGCCGAACTGCGGCGGCAGATCCAGGTCGTCTACCAGGATCCGCTGAGCTCGTTCGACCCGCGCCACACGGTCAGGCGGATCCTCACCGAGGCCGTCGGCGCCGCGGGCGTGGACGGTCGTGGCAGCCGGGCCGGACGGGTCCGCGAGCTCCTCGACCAGGTCGGGTTGGCGACGACGTTCCTCGACCGGCACCCGCTCCGGCTGTCCGGCGGGCAGCGGCAGCGCGTCGCCATCGCCCGCGCCCTGGCGCTCGAGCCGCGGATCATCGTCTGCGACGAACCGGTCTCGGCGTTGGACGTGTCGATCCAGGCGCAGGTCCTGGACCTGTTCGACGACATCCAGCGCGAGACCGGCGTGGCGCTGCTGTTCATCTCACACGACCTCGGGGTGATCCGGCACGTGAGCGACGACGTCCTGGTGCTCAAGGACGGCCGGACCGTCGAGCGCGGCCCGACCGAGGAGGTCTTCGCACGACCACGCGAGCCCTACACGAAGGAACTGCTGGCGGCCGTGCCACGACTCCACGTGAGCACGCCAGCGGGGAGGGACACATGACGATCGACACCGTCTCGACGGACCGGTTCACCGCGGGCGAGGACCGCTATCAGCGCCTGGCCGAACAATTCCGGCCGGTGTTTGCGCGGATCGGGGAGAACGTCCTCGACCGGGAGGAGAAGCGGACCCTGCCGGTCGAGCAGGTGCGCTGGCTGCGCGACGCCGGCTTCGGATCGGTGCGGGTGCCGGAGCAGTACGGCGGCGCCGGAGCCAGCGCCGCCGAGCTGTTCCGGCTGCTGGCCGAGCTCGCCCGCATCGACTCCAACGTCGCGCACATCTGGCGCGGCCACTTCGCCTTCCTCGAGGTGCGGCTGACCAGACCGGACGAGCAGACCCGGCGGTACTGGGCCGAACGTGCCGTCACCGGCATCGTGGTCGGCAACGCCCAGAGCGAGGTGGGCAACGCCAACTGGCTCGACACGAAGAGCGAGCTGACCGACACCCCGGACGGCGGCCTGGTGCTGAACGGCGAGAAGTACTACAGCACCGGCACGATCTTCGCCGACCTGATCAACGCCACTGCGCGCTACGGCGAAGGGCACGCGAACTTCCCGGTCGCCGTCGACGATCCCGGCGTGACCGTCCTCGACGACTGGGACGGCTTCGGCCAGCGGCTGACCGGCACCGGCACCACCCGGTTCGCGGACGTGCCGGTCGACCGGGCGCACCTCAGCCTGCACACCCGGGGGGAGCGCGAGCCCGGGTACACGCCCGCCTTCTACCAGCTGTTCCTGCTGGTGGTCCTCGCCGGCATCGGCCGGGCGGCGGTCGACGACGCGACGGCCTACCTCGCCGCCCGCACCCGGGTGTCGGCCGACGGGACGGCCGCGAAGGACGACCCGCTGGTGCAGAGCGTGCTGGGGGAGGCGTCCGGTCTCGCGTACGCCGCGGAAGCGGCTGTGCTCCAGGCTGCCGCCGGGATCGACCTCGGCTACGAGGCGAAGCTGCGCGGCGAGACCGGCGCGGCCTGCTACCAGCGCATCGAGGCCGACGTGTACCGCGCGCAGATCGCCGTCATCCCGCTGGTGCTGCAGGTGACGACGCGCATCTTCGAGGTCGGCGGCGCGTCGACGACCGCACGGGGGCGGCTGCTGGACCGGCACTGGCGCAACGCCCGCACCGTCGCGACGCACAACCCGCTGCTGCAGCGCCAGCGAGGGATCGGGCACTTCGAGGTGCACGGCGAGCTGCCGCCACCGTTCCCCCCGAAGCCCGAGCCCGTCACGACGGACGACGAGACAGGCACGGCGGATGGCTGACCGGGACCGGCCACTGCTGCTCAGCCTGTTCGAGATGGCCACGCCCGGACACCTGGCGCACGGGCTGTGGACGCACCCGAACGACCAACGCCACCGGGTCGACGACCTCGGCTTCTGGCGTGAGCTGGGCGAGTTGCTGGAGTACGGGACGTTCGACCAGCTGTTCCTCGCCGACGTGCTGGGTACCTACGACGTCTTCGCCGACGGCCTCGACACCGCGGTTCGCGAGGCGTTCCAGGTGCCGGCGCTCGATCCGCTGATCGTGCTCGGCGCGCTCGCCGATGTCACCGACCACCTCGGACTGGTCGCAACGTTCTCCACCACCTACGAGCCGCCGTTCCCGTTCGCCCGCCGTCTCGCCACGCTCGATGCGCTCTCGCGGGGCCGGATCGGCTGGAACATCGTCACCTCGTACCTGAAGAACGCCGCCGAGAACTTCGGCTTGGACGAGCAGATCGAGCACGACGAGCGGTACGCGATCGCCGACGAGTACCTGGAGGTCCTGTACCGGTTGCTGCTCGGCTCCTGGGACGACGGCGCCGTCATGCTGGACCGCGAGCGGCGCGTCTTCACCGACCCGGCGAAGGTGCACTACATCGACCATCGCGGACCGCGGTTCGCGGTGAAGGGCCCGCACCTGGTCGCGCCGACACCGCAGCGGCTCCCGGTCCTCTTCCAGGCCGGGACATCCCTGCGCGGTCTGAGCTTCGCCGCGCGCCACGCCGAGGTGGTGTTCGTCGGCGGCTGGACCGCGGACGAGGTGCGCGAGAACGTGCGGGCGGTCCGGCAGCAGGCGGGCGAGTACGGCCGCCGGGCCGACCGCATCGCGTTCGTCACCAGCGTCGACGTGGTCGTGGGCCGGACGGCGGACGAAGCGGCCGCGAAGGCATCCGAGTACGACCGCCACCGCACGCCGCGCGAGGTGCTGGCCCAGCCCCGCCGCATGCCGGAACTGGACCGCTACGACCCCGGCGAACTGGTCGAGGACATCATCAAGCGCAAGGACCACGGGTACCGGATGCTCATCCGCGGCTGGCGGCCCGGCCAGACCGTCCGCGACCTCCAGTCGAAGCCGGTGCCGCGCCGGAGCGGGCCGAGCGACTTCCGGATCGTCGGTGGTCCGGAGGAGGTCGCGACCGCCCTGGAACGGGTGGCCGCTCGCGCCGAGATCGACGGCTTCAACCTGAGCCAGAACGTCAGCTTCGACTCGCTGCGCGACTTCGTGGAACTCGTCGTGCCGGTCCTGCGGCGGCGCGGGCTGGTCCGCGAGTCCTACCGCGCGGGCGAGACGCTGCGCGAGCGGATCTTCCCGGCCGCGGCCTCGCCGTACCCGGACCCGACGCATCCCGGCTCGGCCCACCGCCGGCCGTCGTGACCGCCCGCGCCGGCGGTGCGGGCGCGCCCCCGCGTCACGAACCGCCTCGCCCG
>NZ_QVAI01000025.1 GCF_003427025.1 Jiangella endophytica | reverse complement strand
CGGCCACCAGTACATCCGGGCGCCGGAACGGAGCGGGCCGGCCGCCGGTTCCGCGTCGCCGTCCGGGTGAGGCTCACCGCGACTGGTCGCGCGGCAGCGCGGCCAGCTCGGTCCGGTTCGCGACCTGCAGCTTCGCGTACACGTGCGCCAAGTGGGTCTTGACGGTGCCGCGGCTCATGAACAGCCGCTCGCCGATCTCCGGGTTCGACAGTCCCTGCACGGCGAGGTCGACGACGGAGCGTTCGGCGGGCGTGAGGCTGGCCCAGCCGTGGTCCGGACGACGACGCCGGCCGCGGGCGCGCATGGCGTAGGCGATGGCGTCGGGTAGCGGCAGGGAGCGGCCCCGATCGACGGCGGCCTCGTCGAGCGCGGCGGCGACGTCGGCGTCGGGTGCCGGGTCCGCCAGGCCGGCCGCCTCCCGAGCCCGTGCGGCCGCACCGGCCAGTACGCCGGCCGCCTCGACGGCCCCGCGCCCGGCCAGCAGCGTGGCCAACGCGCCGAGGCTCTCGATGCATCCGAGTACGAGGTCGTGATCGGCGCGCAGCCGCAGCGCCTCGTGGTGCAGCCGCACGGCGGCGTCGACGTCGTCGCCGGCCAGCAGTGCCCGCTGCTCGAGCAGGTCGGCCCGGATCCGCGGCCGGTCCCGCACGGCGTCGTCCGCGGCCAGCCCCGCCAGCAGCTCGCCCGCCGCGGACGGAGAGCCGGCGGCCCGCAGCGCCGCGGCGAGCACCAGCCGGCTCTCCGGCAGCAGCAGCTCCTCCCGCGGCTCGGGCAGCCAGCGCAGCTCGCGCCGGCCCCATTCGACGGCGTCGGCGGCGCGGCCCTGCCTCAGCGCGACGAACGCGTGGGCGCGCTCCCATCCGGGAAGGTACGGCGCCGCATCGGCGCCCGACGCGATCTCGTCGATCGGCGCCAGGACGGCGGCGGCCTCGTCCGGCCGGCCCTGCATGGTGCGCAGCTCGGCCAGCGTCGCGGCGGCGATGGCGATGCGGTGGAAGTCGTGCAGCGGCCGGGCGGTCGCGACGGCGCGCTCGGCGAGCTCGGCGGCCCCGGTGACGTCGCCCAGCTGCGCGGTGCTGGCGGCCAGCCAGCTCAACGCCGACGACGCCGTGCCCCGATCGCCGCGGGCCAGCAGCCCGGCGACGGCCGGATCGAGGTGGGCGACGGCGTCGCGGTGCTGGTCACGGAGCAGGTGGACGAGGGCGATCAGCGCCTCCGCCGCGTCGGCGACGAACCCGACGCCGGCCGCCCGAGCATCGTCGCGGGACCGGACGGCCTCGGCCCGGGCGCGGTCCAGGTCGATCCCGACCCAGCCGATCGCCACCAGCGACCGCGCCAGCGGCTCCGTCCCCGCCACAGCGCCGCCCGACCCGACCCCCGCGCCGCCGCCCGACCCGACCCCCGCGCCGACGCCCGACACGACCCCCGGGTCCGTCAGCAGCGCCAGCGCCTCGTGGGCCGCGCGGTAGCCGTCGCCGCCGGGCACGGCGGTGTCGGCGACCAGTGCGAGCGCTGTCAGCACCTGGGCCTGCAACGGCGTCCGCTCGCCGGCACCGCGCTCCGCCGCCCGCCGCAGCAGGACCAGCCCTTCCGTGCCGCGCGCCTCCAGGTGCCACAGCCAGGCCAGCCCGGCCGCCAGCCGCCGCCCGCCGGTCGCGTCGTCGCGGCTCAGGCCCCACTCGACGGCGGCGCGCAGGTTCGGGTACTCGGCCCCGACGGCGCGGCGCCAGGCGTCGCGGTCGGTGTCCAGCAGCGGTGCCAGCTCGGCCAGCCGGGTCAGGCCGTGGCCGAGGTGCCGGTCGCGGACGGCGGCGGTCTCGCCCGCCTCGTCCAGTCGCGCCTGCGCGTACGCCCGGACGACGCCGAGCAGGCGGTACCGCGCCACCGGGCCGGTCGCGTCCGCGACGACCAGCGACTTGTCGATCACCCCGCGCAGCGCCTTCAGCAACGACGGCCCGGGCAGCCCGCCGACGGCCACGACGGCGTCCGCGGCGAACCCCGGCTCGAACACGGCCAGCCGCCGGAACAGCACCCGCTCGTCGTCGTCGAGCAGCGAGTGGCTCCACCGCATCGACGACTCCAGCGTCCGCTGCCGGAACGCCGCCGTCCGCGCGCCACCGTCGAGCAGCGCGTACGGGTCGGCGAGGGAGTCGGCGATCTGCGCCGGCGACAGCGTCCCGGCCCAGCCGGCGGCCAGCTCCAACGCGAGCGGCAGCCGGTCCAGCCGGTCGCAGACCCGCCGGGCGCCCGCCGTCGCCGCCGCGTCGCCGGTCGCGCCGGCGCGGTCGAGGAAGAGGTCCAGGGCGTCGGCGAGATCCAGCGGCGGCACCCGCCAGACCCGCTCCCCCACGACGCCGAGCGAGGCCCGGCTGGTGGCCAGCAGAGCGATTTCCGGGCAGCGGGCCAGCAGCGCGGCGGCGAGCTCGGCGACGCCGTCGACCACGTGCTCGCAGTTGTCCAGCGCCAGCAGCAGCCGCCGCTCCCGCAGCGCATGCGCCAGCGCCGCCGCACGATCGGGCCCGTCCGGGAGCGGCACGTCCAGCGACTCCGCGACGCGACCGGCCACGCCGTCGCCAGAACCCTCCGGGAGGTCCTCCAGCCCGGCCCACACCACCGCCGGCCAGGCAGCCGCGAGGTCCTGGCAGACGCGGACGGCCAGCCGGGTCTTCCCGCAGCCACCCGGTCCGGCCAGCGTCAGCAACTGCCCCGCCCGCACACCGCCGCCGACGGCGCCCAGCTCGGCGGCCCGGCCGACGAACGACGACAGCTCGGGTGGGAGGTGGCCGATGTCGGACATCCCCAGCAGTGTCGCACCACAGATCGGCCACCTGGCAGATGTTCCGGCCGCCCGGCCGCGACACGATCGATTCGTCGACACGACCGAGGCGCCGAACCGAGGTGCCGAACCGAAGGAGCCGATCATGACCGAGACCACCAACCGCCGGGTCGTCGCCAACCTGTCCCTCTCGCTCGACGGCCGCTACTACGGCCCCGGCGGGGAGTACGACATGAGCTGGGTGGCGCCGCACGCGGTCACCGACTCGCAGCGCGACCAGTCGGTCCGGATGACCACCACCGCCACGACGATCCTGCTCGGCCGGAAGAACTACGAGGGCTTCGGCGGCTACTGGCCGGCCGTCGCTCGGGACGAGAACGCCGAGCCCCGCGACCGCACGCTGGCCCGCTGGCTGGACACCGTCAAGAAGGTGGTGTTCTCGACGACGCTCACCGAGACCCCGTGGCAGAACTCCCGGCTGGCCGAGAACGACCCGGCCACCGAGGTGCGCCGGCTGCGCGACCAGCCCGGCGGCGACATCGTCATCCAGAACAGCGTCAGCATCATCCGCACGCTGCTCGACGCCGGCGAGGTGGACCGGCTGACCCTCAACCTCTGCCCCGAGCTGGTCGGCGGCGGTGCCCGGCTGTTCGAGGACGGCGTCCCGCGCAGCTCGTGGTCGCTGGCCGACCTGGCGACGTCGGAGTCCGGCGCGATCTACCTCACCTACGACCGTCTGCGCTGATAGCGTCCGACCATGACGTCGACCCGGCGGTGGAGCGATCTCACCACCGCCCAGCGCACCGCGATCGTCGCCTTGGGCACCGCCGAGCTGGTGCTCACGGCGCTCGCGGCGGCCGACCTCGCGCGCCGTCCGTCCACCCAGGTCCGCGGGCCGAAGGCGCTGTGGTGGCCCGCGCTGGCCGTCCAGCCCACCGGCCCCATCGCGTACCTCGTCTGGGGCCGCCGCGGCTGATCCGGCCGCCCGCCTCTGCTGCCAGCAGATTGTGTTGGAGCGGCTCTCCCACGCTGCCGATGATCGGTGTCAGGACCACCTGAACACCGCTGAGAGCAGGGAGAACGCCGTGACGAACGCGGGACCGATCACCGGGACGCTGGACGACCAGCTGGCCACCCGGCTCCTCCACCAACGGATCATCGTCCTGGGCAGCGAGGTCGACGACCAGATCGCCAACCGGCTCTGCGCGCAGCTGCTGCTGTTGTCGGCGGAGGACCCGCGCAGCGACATCAGCCTCTACATCAACTCCCCCGGCGGCTCGGTCAGCGCCGGCCTGGCGATCTACGACACGATGCGGCTGGTGCCGAACGACGTCAGCACACTGGCGATGGGGCTGGCGGCGAGCATGGGGCAGTTCCTGCTCACCGCCGGCACGCCGGGCAAACGGTTCAGCCTGCCGCACGCGCAGGTGCTCATGCACCAGGGCTCGGCCGGGTTCGGCGGAACGGCGGCGGACATCGAGATCTACTCCGAGCAGCTGGCTCGCACGAGCGCGCTGATGACGGCGCTGACGGCGGAGCACACCGGCCAGTCGCCGGAGCGGATCGAGGCGGACAGCCAGCGCGACCGCTGGTACACCGCCGACGAAGCGCTGGCCTACGGCTTCATCGATCACATCGTCGAGCACATGGACGACGTCCGCCCGCGGTCCGGCCGCCCGGTCGTGGGGGTGGGCGCGTGAGCCAGTACACGATCCCGACCGTCATCGAGAAGACGCCGTCGGGCGAGCGGGCCTTCGACATCTACTCGCGGCTGCTGAACGAGCGGATCGTCTTCATCGGCACGCCGATCGACGACGGCGTCGCGAACGTCGTCATGGCCCAGTTGCTGCACCTGGAGTCGGTCAGCGCGGACATGGAGATCGGGCTGTACATCAACTCGCCCGGCGGGACGTACAGCGCGCTGACCGCGATCTACGACACCATGCAGTACGTGACGCCGCCGGTGTCGACCACCTGCATGGGCCAGGCGTCGGAGACGGCGGCGGTGCTGCTGGCCGCCGGCGCGCCCGGACGGCGGTTCGTGCTGCCGCACGCGAAGGTCATGCTGCACCAGCCGTCCAGCCAGGCCCGCGGGACGCTGCCCGACCTCGCCGTCCAGGCCAAGGAGGTGGCGAAGGTGCGGGCCGAGATGGACGAGGTGCTCAGCCGGCACACCGGCCACCCGGTGGAGAAGATCCGCGCCGACACCGACCGCAACAAGACCTTCTCCGCGCAGGAGGCGGTCGACTACGGCCTGGCCGACAAGATCATCGCCAGCCGGAAGGCCATCCCCGCCGGCGCGGTCTACGGCTGACCCCGCTCACCTGGCGCGCCCGGCTGCTCGTACGGCCGGGCGCGACAGTCACGCCGCGAGCAGGAGGACGTCGCCGTTGCGGCCCGACGACGGGCGGCGGCGCGGTGTCGGCAGCGCGCGCACGGGCTCGCGCCGGCGCAGGGCGCGGACGGTGTCGAGCCGGATGACCGTGGCACGGTGCTCGTCGAGGTCGTGCCGGACCGCGCCGAGCAGGTCGGACAGCTCGAGCCCGAGCCCCTCGCAGACCGCCGCGAGCACCTCGGACGAGGCCTCCTTGCGGCCACGCTCGAGCTCGGACAGGTAGGGCATCGAGACCTTCGCGTCGGACGCGACATCGGCCAGCGTGCGGCCCTGTTCCTGTCGCGTTCGGCGCAGCACGTCGCCGACCATCGTGCGCAACAGCGGCGTCGACCGCTCTTCGCGTTCCTCAGGGCCACTCATGAGCTCACGGTAGCGGCGCCGGCGGGGGTTCCGGGAGGCCGGTTCGCCGCCGGCGAAAGCGCGCCCGCGCCGGCGGCGACCCGCGCCGGTCCGGGCGCCCACTACGGTGGCCCGATGACGCTGCGTTCCGCGCTCTGGCTGCCGCTGTTCGACGAACTGGCCGAGCCCGCCGTCGTGGTGCGGCTGGCGGCCGAGGCCGAGGAGGCGGGCTGGGACGGCGTGTTCGTCTGGGACCATCTGCGCTGGCGCGCGCCGGTGCGCGCGGCCGCCGACCCATGGATCACGCTCGCGGCGGCGGCGACGGCGACCCAGCGGCTGCGGCTCGGGCCGATGGTGACGCCGCTCGCCCGCCGCCGCCCGGCGAAGCTGGCCCGCGAGACGGCCACTCTGGACCGGCTCTGCGGCGGCCGGCTGATCCTCGGCGCCGGGCTCGGCAGCGACCGGTTCGGCGAGGAGTTCTCCCGCACGGGCGAGGAGCTCGACGACCGCGTCCGCGCCGGCATGCTGGACGAGTCGCTGGCCGTGCTCCGCGCCGCCTGGACCGGCGAGACCGTCCGGCACCGCGGTGAGCACTACGTGGTCGACGACATCACGTTCGAGCCGGCGCCCGGCGCCATCCCGGTGTGGATCGCCGGCTTCCCCGGCAAGACCGCGCCGATCCGGCGGGCCGCGCGGCACGACGGGTTTTTCCCGGTGAACCTCGAACACCCGGACCAGCTCGCGGAGGCCGTCGAGACGATCCGGCGGCTGCGTGCCGAGGCCGGCGCGGACGGGCCGTACGACGTCGCCGTCGGGCTGCCGGCCGACGCCGACCTCGGCGCGTTCGCCGCGGCCGGCGCCACGTGGTGGCTGACCGACTTCGACCCGCACACCGTCACGGTCGACCAGGTCCGCGGGGTGCTGCGCGCCGGGCCGGTCACGCCGTGACGCCGCGCATGCACGCAGGCCAGGTCGCGATCGGCGACGCGCTGGTGCGCCGGCTGGTCGACGCGCAGTTCCCGCGGTGGGCCGGTCTGCCGCTGCGGGCGGTGCGGTCGGCGGGCACGGTGAACGCGATCTACCGGCTCGGCGACGAGCTCGCGGTGCGGCTGCCGCTGGTGCCGTCGTGGGCCGGCGACCTCGAGCACGAGCTGGCCTGGCTGCCGCGGCTCGCCGGCGCCGGGCTGCCGCTGGCGATCCCGGAGCCGGTGACGGCCGGCGAGCCGGTCGACGAGTACCCGCTGCGCTGGGCGGTCTATCGCTGGCTGGACGGCGCGGTGCCGAGCGCCGGCGCGCTGGCCGACGACGTCGACGCGGCGGCGCGGCTGGCCGGATTCGTCCGCGCGCTGCGGGACGTCGCGCCGCACGGTGCGCCGCCAGGGAAGGGCGAGCGCCTGCTGGCCGCCGACGACGACGCCGTCCGGGCCGCGATCGCGACGCTCGACGGCACCGCGGATCCGGCCGCCGCGACCGTCGTCTGGGACGACGCGCTGGCCGCCGAGACGTGGGACGGCCGAACGGTGTGGGTGCACGGCGACCTGCTGCCGGTGAATCTGCTGATTGCCGGGGGTTCGCTGAGCGCCGTGCTCGACTTCGGTGCCTCCGGTTCCGGCGACGGCGCGTACGATCTGCTGCCGGCGTGGAGCGTGTTCACCGGCGCCGCCCGCGACACCTACCGGGCCGAGCTGGCCCCGGACGACGACGCCTGGGCACGCGGTCGCGGGTACGCACTGGTCAAGGGACTCATGGCGGTGCAGTACTACCGGGAGACCAACCCGGCGTTCGCCGCGCTGGCCGGACGGCTCATCGACGCGGCACTCGCCTGACCCGTCGCGCGGTGGTAGTTTGCCGAAGGTGGCGCCGTCCTGCGCCCAACCCTCGGTTCCGGTGCTCACGCCACCGGCGGCAGCGGGGGCAAAGGGGGCTCGAGCCCTCGGGATGCCGGTTCGGTGTGTCCTTTCCGGCGGACGTCGTGAGCGTGAGTCGCGTCGCGCCGCCGACGAGAGGAACACCCGATGACCAGGCAACGATCCTTCAAACAACTCGTCCGCACGCGCATGGCCAAGACCGGAGAGAGCTACACCGCCGCGCGTGCCGTGCTGCTGGCCGGGGCCGACCCGGGCGGCACGGGCAGCTCCGACGCCGCCGCGAAGCCCGTCCTCGCGACGTCCGACGCGACCATCCGCGAGCGCACCGGCCGCGGCTGGGAGGAGTGGTTCGACCTCCTCGACGAGTGGGGGGCGGCCGAGAAGTCGCACCGCGAGACCGCCCGCTGGGTGGCCGGGCAGCTCGGCGTGGTGCCGCTGGCGTGGAACGCGCAGGCGGTCGTCGGCAGCTACGAGCGGGCCCGCCTCGGCCGCGCCGTCGGCCAGCACGAGGACGGCTTCACCGTCGGCGTCTCGCGCACGATCGCCGTGAGCGCCGAGCGGCTCTTCGACGCCCTCGTCGACGAGACACGGCGGGCCGCGTGGCTGCCCGACGGCAAGCTCACCGAGCGGACGGCGACCCGCCCGGCGTCGGCCCGCTTCGACTGGGACGGCGGCCCGACCCGTGTCCACGTCGTCATCGACGTCCGCGACGCAGGCCGGTCGCGGATCACCGTGTCGCACGTCCGGCTCCCCAGCGCCGACGCGGCGACGGAACTGAAGACGTTCTGGCGCGAGCGGCTGGACGTGCTCAAGACCCGGCTGGAGGGCGGTTCCGATGCCTGACGTGTCGCTCGGCGCCGTCGCCGCCGGCACGGTCGCGGCGTTCGTCATCGGGTTCGTCTACTACGGGATCGTGGGCGCCCCCGCCGGCCCGGCCGGGCCCCCGCGGCGGCCCGCCTGGCAGCTGCCGGTCGTCGAGCTGGCCCGCAACCTCGTGCTGGCCGCCGTCGTCGTGGGGGTCGCCGCCGCGGCCGACGTCTCCTCAGCGGGCGGCGGACTGCTGCTCGGCCTGGCGCTGTGGGTGGGCTTCCCGCTGGTGCTCTGGACCGGCGCGCTGTTCCACGAGGGCGTGCCGCCGCGCACCGCGCTCGTCCACGGCGGCGACTGGCTGCTGAAGCTGCTGGCGATCGGCCTGATCGCCGGCGTCGCCGGTTAGAGCCGGATCTCCGAGCCGGCGGTGAACTCGCGGACGTCGGCGCCGGTGAGGAGCACGCCCTGCTCGTCGCCGGCGCCGTCGCCGCGGAACGCGTCCAGCGCCTCGCGCGACGCCCACCGCTCGTAGACGTTGATCCGCTCCGCGTCGACGAGGTCGGCCGACAACGCGTAGTCGAGGCAGCCCTCGGTCGTCCGCGCCTGCTCGACGACGGGGATGCAGGTGGCGAGGTACGCCTCGCGGTCGGCGGCGTTCACGCGCAGGTGTCCGGCGACGATGATCACGGCTCCTCCATGGGTGGGCGGACCCCGACGATACGTGCCAAGCCGTCCGCCCGTCACCAGGCCGAACCGGTCGCGGGCGCGACGGTGCGGCGGCATACTCGTCGCAGATCCGCGACGTTCTCGCCGCACACGACCGAGAGGCACATCATGGACATCGACGACCTGCTGACCCGGCTCCCGATCGACCAGATCGCCGCCTCTCTCGGGGTCGACGAGAAGACCGCCGAGCAGGCGACCCGGCAGGCGCTGCCGGCGCTGATCGGCGGCATGCAGGCCAACGCGCAGGACTCCGACGGTGCGGCGTCGCTGGCGAAGGCCCTCGACGACCACGACGACGACCTGGTGAAGGACGGCGTCGACCTCGGCCGCGTCAACACGAAGGACGGCGAGAAGATCGTCAGCAACGTGTTCGGCGGCAACCGCGACCAGGTCGTCAACCAGCTGGCCGGGTTCAACAGCAAGGGCGGCGGCTCGGACCTCATCGGCAAGCTGCTGCCGCTGCTCGCCCCGATCGTGCTGTCCTACCTCGCCGGCCAGCTCAAGGGCGGCGGCAAGGAGGCGCCGTCGCAGCAGGCGCAGTCCGGTGGCGGGCTGGCCGACATCCTCGGCGGGCTGCTCGGCGGCGGCAGCGGCAGCGGCGGTTCGGGCGGCGGCCTGGGCGACCTGCTCGGCTCCCTCGGCGGGCTGCTGGGCGGCGGCAAGCGCTGACACCGTCGTAACCGCGCGTTCATCGACCCGGCCGACGCTGGACGGGTGAGTGGAATTCGACGGCACATCGCGCTCGTGGCGCACGACAACAAGAAGGTCGAGCTGCTGAGCTGGGCCGCGTTCAACCGCGACACGCTGGCCCGGCATCAGCTCTACGCGACCGGCACCACCGGCACCATGCTCGAGTATGAGCTCGGGCTGCCGGTGACGCGGTTCCTGTCCGGCCCGGTCGGCGGCGACCAGCAGATCGGCGCGAAGATCGCCGAGGGCGTCATCGACCTGCTGATCTTCTTCTGGGACCCGCTCGAGCCGCAGCCGCACGACCCGGACGTCCGGGCACTGCTCCGGCTGGCGGCGGTGTGGAACATCGGAGTGGCCTGCAACGTCACCAGCGCCGACCTGATGATCTCGTCGCCGCTGCTGTCCGGCTTCTACCAGCGGCACCGGCCCGACTTCGGCGACCGCGAGTGGCAGGCGGCGAAGGCCGGCTGACGGTTGGTCAGCCGGCCTCCGCCGCGAGCCCGGGCCGTCAGCCCGACGACCCGCGCGGCGCCGACGCGATCACCAACTGGCCGGTGGCGGTCAGCGACGTACCCGCGCCGACCCCGGTGACGGCGAGGTAGCGGCTGCCCACGATGGCGGGGACGGCGACGGGGTGGGCCACGGCCCCGGCTGCGTCGGCCACGACGTCGACGGGCGTCATGCCCTCGACAGTGATCGTCACCGCCTCGCCGGCCCGGAAGCCGGCCGCCGTGACCAGTGCCTCGGCACCCGGCCGGACGACGCCGCGGGCGCCGATGCGCACGCCCGCCTGCACCCGCGCCAGCTCGTCGCAGGCCGAGCCGGGGGTCCCGTACGACGGCAGCGACGCGCCGCCGTCGAGCACCCCGTCGTCCTCGCGCAGCCAGGTGAACCCGATGGCCCGGCTGCCCATCACCGCGCCGGACGTGTTGATCACGCTCGCCTTGACCTGGGTTCCCGCGCTCGCGCTCGGCGCGGTGTCGCCCTGCCGGGACGCGCTGACCACCTTGCAGGTCTCGCCCGGCCCGAACGTGACCTCCTGCATGGTCGCGCCCGCCCGGCTGGTGGCCGAGCCGAGCACGGAGACGTAGCCGGTCACCGGCACCGGCGACGGACGGTCGAGGTAGACCGCGACCTCGGTGCTGCCGGGGCCGTCGCCCTCGTCGGTGTTCGGCGCGTAGACGTCGATCGTCCGCCAGGTGCGCGCACGGGCCCGGCCGACCGCCGACGACTCGAACGCCAGGTCCGACACGTACGCCGCGCCGGGCGCCGTGCCCGTCAGCCGGATCGCGGCCAGCCGGGCGACATCCAGACCGGCGGCGGCCAGCTCCGCGATCGGCACGTCGACCTGCTGCAGCACGATCTTCTTCAGCGTGCTGGCGGCCGCGGCCGTGTCCGACGTCGGCATCCTCACCAGCGCGTACGGGTTCAGCTCGCCGACCGGCGCGGACCAGGCCGCGCCCGACCGGTCCGTCACCGACAGGACCAGATCGGTGCCGGCGGAGACGGTCTCGTCGGCCGCCAGCTTGACCGAGAGCCGCTCGAACCGGCTCGCGTCGCGCTGCGCGGCCGGCACCGCGACGGACAGCCCTTCACCGGCCGCGGCCCAGCTCAGCCGGGTGAGCGGCGTCGCAGGGACGTTGCCGCCGTTGGAAGCGGGCGTCCAGTGCGGGGCCACCGCGCTCGGCGTCGACGCGCACGGCGGCAGCTGCTGCGGCACGGTGCGCTCGCTGAGGCTGGCGCACACCTGCGCCGTCGCCCCGCCGACGGTCGTCACCAGCGGCGACGTCTCCTCGAAGGTCGCCAGCGTCGACCGCGACCCGGCCGGCGCCGTCGACACGCTGCGGACGTCGGCCCCGCCGAGCGACGCCGGCACCGCGCCGGACCCGTCGAACATCGGCAGGAACTGCTCCTCGCCGCCCATGGTGAGCCGGAACCAGGCCGACATGTAGGCGGTGCCGACGTCGTACTGCGCCGCGGGCGAGAGCCGGATCGAGGTGTCCGCGACCGACGGGTCGGTCCCGCACGTGGGCTCGACCCGGCGGGCCGCGCTGCCCCAGTCGTCGCTGACGCTGAACGAGAACAGGCCCGGCGTCCAGACGGTGTTGAAGAAGTTGTGGTTGGCGCCCATGACCCACACGCCGCTGCGCAGCACGTCGTCGTCGAACGCGTACCGCGAGTCGTCCAGCAGGTGCTGGCCCTGCTGGTTGGAGACGTCGCCGTCGCAGTACGGCAGGACCACGTTCATCGGGACGTCGGGCACGGTCATGCGGCCGAAGTCGACCGGCGCGAGCGGGAGGATCGACTCGATCGCCCACGGCTTCGGCAGCGCCTGGTTGAGCACGGCCGCCGACGTCACGCCCTCACCGCCGCGCGAGTGCCCCATCAGCCCGATGTGCCCGAGGTCGAACCGGCCGCGCAGGTCGGCGGCGGAGACGGTGTCGAGTTCGTCGACGCCGCCGGGGAAGGCGCCGGCACGCGCGGAGAGGGCTGCGGTCCCCGCCGCGAGTGCCTGGTTCAGGGTGACCTCGCGATCGGTCCAGGCGTCGTGGTAGGCCACCCGGCGGCCCTTCGTCGCCTGGTCCAGCATCGCCAGCGTGTCGAGGATCAGCCGGCCGCGCGCCTGGGCGCCCTGGTCGGCGGCGAGCTGGTTGTCGTTCGCGTTGACCGCGTTGGCCGAGATCGAGACGACCGCGTAGCCGTGGCTGGCCAGGGCCCGCGCGGTGCCGTCGTACCCGAGGTAGCTGGGGATCGACAACCGGGCCGGGCTCGCGTCCGGCGACGGCGCGCACGGCCAGCGGTTCGGGTTGGCCGCGCCGTCGCCGTAGCAGGAGCCGTGCCGGCCGTGCAGCAGGATCACCGTGGGCCGGGCGCCGCCGGTCGTGGGCAGGTAGAGCTTGCCCTCGAGCTCGCCGCGGAGGCCGCCGATGGCCGCGAGCGGGACGGCCTGGTCGCCGAACGCGTAGATCGACTCGCTCCAGTCGTACGGCCCCGGCTCCAGCGGGTTCGCCGCGATCTCCGCGGCGGACACGACCGGCACCTCGGTGGCTTCGGTGGCCACGGCCGGCGCCGCGGCGGACTCGCTGGACCAGCCGGGCTCGACGGTGCCGGCCGCCGCGACCGCGGGGTCGGCCGTGTAGACCGTGAGCGACTGGCCGTCGCCGGACTCGGTGGCGAGGCCGATCGACTCGCCGTCGACGACGATCGTCGGGGCGTCGCCGCGGATCGGCAGCGCCTCGTCCAGCTCGACGGTGACCTGGTACCCGCCGGGTGCGCGTTCGACGGACCAGTCCGGGCCGGACGCGACCTCGGCCGGCTCTTCCGGCCCGGGTGCCGCGGTGGCCGGGGACGGCCCCGTGACCAGCGCGGCGAGCAGCACGGACGACAGCACGGCCGTCGCCCCGGGGACGATGCCCCGGCGAGCGAATGTGCCCACAGATGGCTCCTCAGGAGTAGGGGAGCCACAGTCTGACCGCGCGAGCTTTCCGTCCCATTTCGGTGATTTCGCAGTGATATTTCGCCGTTCACCCGAGTCGGGCCAACTGCTCCTCGACGACCTCGTGCCGCAGCGGCTCGCCGGCGAGGAACCGGGCGATCTCCTCGGCGACGAGGCGGCCGCCGCGCACCCGCGCCTCCAGCGTGCCGCCGGCCTCGTGCGGCGTGAGCAGGACGTTCGGCAGCGACCGCAGCGGGTGGCCGACGGGCAGCGGCTGCTCGTCGTAGACGTCGATCGCCGCGTCGATCCGGCCGGTGCGCAGCTCGGCCAGCAGCGCGTCACCGTCGACGAGGGCGGACCGGGCCGTGTTGACCAGCAGTGCCCCGTCGGGCAGCAGGGCCAGCTCGCGCGCGCCGATCATCCGCCGCGTCCGCGGCAGCACCGGCGCATGCAGCGCCAGCACCCGCGAGGTCCGCAGAACGGTGTCGAGGTCGGCGACGGCGACCCCGAGCGCGTCGGCCTCGGCGGCCGGCAGGAACGGGTCGGCGACGGTGACGACGCCCCCGAGCGCGCGCACCAGCTCGACGTACGCCCGGCCGGTCCGCGACGCCCCGACGACGCCGACCGAGCTGCCGGCCAGCTCGTGCCGTGGCGGCGCCACCTTGGCCTCCGTCCACGGCGTGCCCGAGCGAAGGGCAAAGTCGAACCGGTGCACTCGATGCAGTAGGGCAAGTGTCAGGGCAACCGCCTGCTCCCCGACGGCACGGGCCATCGCGGCGCCGGCCTGCGTGACGCGGACGCCGCGGGCGAACGCGTCGGCGCCGATGTACGGCTTCACCGACGCTCCGGTGTGCGCGACCAGCCGCAGCCGCGGCGCCGCGTCGAGCACGGGGCCGGTGACGGACGCGCACGGCCAGCTGGTCACCAGCACGTCGGCCGGTCCGGCGAGCGCCGCCAGCCCCTCGGCGGAGCCCAGCGCGGCGCCGTCGGCCGCCACGCGCAGCTCCCCCAGGCCGCCGAGCGCGACGCCCGTCCCGTCCGGGAAGAACAGCGCCCGCAGGTCCGCGGGCACCGCGACCGCGATGACCACGCTCATCCCTTGACCCCGGTCATCGTGACGCCCTCGGTGAAGTACCGCTGCCCGACCAGGTAGGCCATGAAGATCGGCACGAACGCCACCACCGACCCGGCCAGCACGACGTTCAACGGCGCGTTCTCGGCGTTCAACGACGCCAGGCCGGTCGTCAGCGTGCGCATGTCGGTGCTCTGCCCCACGATCAGCGGCCAGAGGAAGTCGTTCCAGTGCCACAGGAACACGAACACGCCGAGCGTCGCCATGATCGGCTTGATCAGCGGCAGCACCATCGACACGTACATCCGCCACTCCGAGCAGCCGTCCAGCATGGCCGCCTCGAACAGCTCGTCGGGCAGCGACTTGATGAACTGCCGCATGAGGAAGACGGCCTGCGCGTTGGCCAGCGTCGGCAGGATCAGCCCCCAGTACGTGTTCACGCCGCCGGCCTCGGAGATGACGATGAAGCTGGGGATCAGCGTGACGTGGTAGGGCACCATGATCATCGCGATGAACGACCAGAACATCACCTCCTTGCCCGGGAACCGCTTGCGGGCGAACGCGTACCCGGCCAGCGACGCGAGGAACAACACCGCGACCACCGACACCACCGAGTAGACGGCCGTGTTGAAGGTCCAGCGCAGCACCGACTCCGCGCTCAGCACCCGCTCGTACGCCTCCGTCGAGATCGGCCACGGCAGCAGGCTGTCCGGCATGACGATCGCGCCCGCCGGCTTCAGCGACAACACGACCATCGCGTAGAACGGGAACAGCGTCACGACGGCGGCGAGGAACAGCAGCACCGCCCGCACCGCCGTCCCGGCCCGGCTGGGCTGCAGCGCCCGGTAGGGCCGGCGCCTCGGCGACCCGCCACCCGCGCCGGTGTCGGCGTCCAGTGCGGCCGGCGTGCTCAGCGCGGTCATCGGTCCCTCCCCAGGGTCAGCCGCTGGATCAGCGCGACCACCAGCGTCATCACGAACAGCGCCAGCCCGATCGCGCTCGCGTACCCGAAGTCGAAGTACCGGAACGCCTGGTCGTAGAGCTGGAAGACGAGCATGTAGCTGGACTGCGCCGGCCCGCCGCCGGTCATCACGTAGACCGTGTCGAACACCTGGAACGACACCGTCGTCTCGATGACCGCGAGGAAGAACAGCGCGGGCCGCAACTCCGGCAGCACGATGTAGCGGAACCGGTGCCAGGCGCCGGCGCCGTCGGTGAGCGCCGCCTCCTCCAGCTCGCGCGGGATGTCCTGCAGCCGCGCCAGCAGGATCAGCATGCCGAACCCGAACCGCGTCCACACCGCGACGATGACCAGCGCCGGCACCACCAGCGCGGTGTCGGACAGCCACGACCGGTCCGGCAGGCCGACGGCGCCCAGGAGCGACGACCACGGCCCGCCCTGGGAGAAGATCCAGGTGAACACGATGCCGGCCAGCACCAGGCTGGTCACGACCGGCAGGAAGAAGATCGACCGGAACAGCCGGACGCCGCGGAACGACCGCCGCACCAGCAGCGCCATGCCCAGGGCGGCCAGGATCGACAGCGGCACCGCGAGCACCGAGTAGACCAGCGTCGTGCGCAGCGCCCGCCAGAACAGCGGGTCGTCGACCATGCGCCGCAGGTTGTCCAGGCCGGTCCAGCTGGTCTCCGCGCCGATCGTGTAGTCGGTGAACGCGAGCACGCCGCCCGCGAGCGCCGGCCCGAACCGGAACGCGAGGAAGAACAGCAGGACCGGCAGGACGAACAGCAACCCGACGCGGGCCTCCCGCCGGCGCAGCGACCGGCGGGAGGCGACCGCGATGCCGCTCACCGTCATCCGAGGAGCGCGTTCGCCGCCGCGGCGGCGTCGTCGAGCGCCTGCCGCGGGTCCTTGTCGCCGACGAGGACCGCCTGGATCTCCGGCGCCAGCACGCCCATGACCTCGCGTGCGTGCGCGTTCAGCGGGCCGACGGTGGTCAGGCCGGCGTACTGCTCCAGCTCACCCAGGATCGGGTCGCCGTCGTAGAGCGTCCCGACCGACTCCTTCGTGGAGAAGAACCGGCCGGCGGTGTCGTACTCGGCGGCACGGTCGGCGGCGGTGACGAAGTCGATCCACGCACCGGCGGCGTCCTTGTTCTCCGACGTGCGCAGCATCGACAGCGAGCCGACGGTGCCGTACTGGATCTGCTCGGCGTCGCTCAGCGGCGGCCGGACGACGACGTTCTCGGCGCCCCAGAAGTCGACCAGGTACTGCGGCTCCATGTCCCAGATGCAGGCGACCTTGTTCTGCGCGATGCGGGTCTGCTCCAGCGGCGGCTCGGTGGTCAGCGGCGCCGAGTCGACGTAGCCGTCCTCGACCAGCTGCTGGACGAACTCCAGCGCGCGCACGCCCTCGTCGCTGTTGAACGCCACCTCGGTGCCGTCGTCGTTGAAGACGTCGCCGCCGGCCTGCCAGAGCAACGGGTAGAAGGACAGGTTGAGCGAGTTGGCGACGTCGCCCCGGTAGGCGGTCATGTCGTAGCCGGCCGCCTGGAACGCCGGCGCCATCGTCAGCAGGTCGTCCCACGTCTCCGGGTACTCCGTCTGCCCGACGGCGTCGAAGACCTGCTTGTTGCAGACCAGCGCGAGGACGCTCTGCAGGATCGGCGCGCCCATCATCTGCCCGTCGATGCTGACGGAGTCGACGACGTTCTGCCGGTAGTCGGCCTTCTCGTCCTCGCTGAGGTAGTCGTCGATCGGCTCGATGTTGCGTGCGTAGGCCGGCAGCTGGTCCGGGATCAGGTAGACGACGTCCGGGGCGCTGTTGCCGGCGATGGCCGTCGTCAGCGCCTGGTCGCGGTCGGCCCATGGGAAGATCTCGACCGTCACGTCGACGTCCGGGTACTCCTCGTTGAACGCCGCGATGGTGTCGTCCCAGAACGCCCGGTGGGTGGGCTCGTCGGCGATCGCCGGGTAGGTCCACATGGTGACCTCGCCCGAGACGCCGCCTTCGCCGCCCGCGTCGTCGGTGTCGTCGCCGCCGCAGGCGGTGGCGAGCAGTCCGATGCCCAGGGCGAGCACGGCTGCGGTCGGAGCGTTGCGGGTGCGCATCTCTCCGTCTCCTTCTCTGTCGCTGTCTTCGTGTGGGGTCAGAGCACGGCCGCGCCGTCGGCCAGCCGGTCCCGCAGGACCGCCGCGTCCAGCGCGCCGGCGGCACCGTCCGGTGCCAGTGCCGCCGCGGTGCCGGCCGCCTGTCCGAGCGCCATGCACTGGGCCATCGAGCGCACGGAGGCGTGCGCGTCGTGCGTGGCGGACAGGCAACGGCCGGCGACGGCCAGGTTGTCCAGTTCTCCAGGTAGCAGGCAGCGGTAGGGCACGCCGTAGGTGCGTCCGGACCGGTGCCCGCCGACGTACTCCCAGATGGTCGACTCCCCGCCGTCGTGGTCCTCGACGGGTGCGCCGCAGCGGGCGACGGCGTCCGGGAAGTCGCGTGCCTCCAGGACGTCGTCGCGGGTGAGCACGTACCGCCCGATCAGCCGGCGGGTCTCGCGCACGCCGATGCGCACCGACGTCGACAACAGGTAGGCATCCTCGTACCCCGGCACCTCCTCGGTGAGGAAGCGGACGTACTCGGCCACCTGGGCCCGTCCCTCGGCCTCCGCCGCCGAGAGCTGCCACGGGTCGGTCGGATCCACTCCGCCGACCCGGGTCAGGTTCGTGTGCACGACGCCGGGCAGCACCGTCCGGTGCACCGAGCCCTCGCGCCGCGGCAGCCGGTAGCGACCGGACTCGGCCGCCTTCGCCAGCCGCTCGTGCAGCTCTTTCGTCGTGATGACGTTCGTGTCGACGCCGCCGAGCCGGAAGGTCGCGGTGAGCGGCTGCAGCTTCTGGTCGTCCGCCGGACGCTCGAGGGCGGCGCCGGCCCGCCACGCCACCTCGGCGTCGCCGCTGGCGTCGACGACGGTTCTCGCCGTGACGGTGCGAGTGCCGGCCCTGGTGACGACGGTGAGGCCGTCGACCCGCCGGTCCTTGGTGGTGACACCGGTCAACGTGGTGTGGAGGAGGGTGGCGACGCCGGCCTCGTGCGTCAGGCGGTCCCAGGTGCGCTTGAGCGCCTCGGGCTCGTAGGTGACGCCGGTGCCGGCGCCGTAGCTGTTCGGCCGCTCGAACGCCTGCCCGTCCGCCAGCAGCGACGCGGCGACCTCCCAGCCGATGCCGCCGACCACCCGGCCCTTCGGGGCGTCGTCGCCGCCCGGTGCGTAGAAGCCGTAGAACGTGTCGAGGACCGCGGCGCCGGTGCCTCCGAGGAACCCGGCCGCCTCGATCAGCAGCGTGCTCGCTCCGGCTCGCGCCGCCGCCACCGCGGCGGCGCATCCCGCCGACCCGCCGCCGACCACGACGACATCGCCCTCCCACAGCGGCGGCGGCGCGCTCATCGCAGACTCCAGCCACCGTCGGCGGGCAGCACCGCGCCGGTCACCTGCGCCGACGCCGGCGAGAGCAGCCACGCGACCGCCACCGCGACGTCGTCCGGCGATCCGGCCCGGCCGCCGAGCGGCATGAGGTCCGGCAGCCGGCCGCCGATCGCCGGGTCCGTCAGAGCACGAGCCGCCATCGGGGTGTCCACCAGCCCGGGCGCCACGACGTTGACCCGGACGCCGTCGGGGGCGCCCTCGAAGGCGGCCGCCCGGACCAGCGTCTCGACGGCACTCTTGCTGGTCAGGTAGGCGGCGGTGAGGAAGTCGCGGTCCAGGGTCCGGGCCAGCGCCGACCCGATCACCACGGCCGAGCCGCCGCCGTCGTTGCCGCGCAGCACCGGCAGCGCCGCGCGGAGCAGCCAGAACACCGAGTCGAGGTTGACCCGGTGCACCTCGTGCCAGGCTTCGTCGGTGCACCCGCTCACCGGACCGTCGCCGAGCCGCCGGCCGGACCGGCCGACCGCGTGCACGACACCGTCCAGTCCGCCGAGCTCGTCGAGCGCCCGCGCGACCGCCTTCTCCGCGCCGCCGGGCCGGGTGATGTCGGCGGTGTCGCGGTCGGCGGCGACGACGTGCGCGCCGGCGGCGGTCAGGGTGGCGACGCACGCCGACCCGATGCCGCCGGAGCCGCCGCAGACCAGGACCCTCATGGCGTCCCCCGCAGGACCGCGGCGGCCCGGCGGCCGTGGTCGAGGTAGGCGGCCTCGAACCGGGCGGCCGACTCCTCCGGGCCGACCAGCGCCTTGCTGGTGAGCACCGGCGGCATCGTTCCGGCGGCCGTCAGCAGCTCGGCGACCCGCACCTTGATCTCGTTGACGATCGCGACCGCGGCCAGCGTGCTGCCCGGCCCGACCGGCACGTCCAGTCCGTCGACCCCGCACAGGGCGTCGCCGGGCGGGGTGCACAGATCGATGACGACGTCGGCGTGGTCGGCCAGCCGCGTGCCCGAGCTGTGCCGGGCCGGGGCGGAGCGGGACTCCGCGAGCGCCGTCACCGCGATGACCTTGAGGCCGGCCTTGCGGACCTGCTGGGCGATCTCGATCGGGACGGCGTTCAGGCCACTGGCGCTGAACACGATCATCGCGTCGGTCTCGCGCAGCGTGAAGTTGGCCAGAATCTGCTCGGCGAGCCCTTCGACCCGCTCGATGAACATCGCCTGCCGCTGCCCGTTCGCGCCCACGACCTGGGTGTGGAACGTCATCGACAGCTCGACGATCGGGTGGTAGCCGGGATACGAGCCGTAGCGCGGGAAGAGCTCCTCCACCGGGATGCGCGAGTGGCCGGTGCCGAAGGTGTGCACCACCCCGCCGCCGCCGATCGAGTCCGCGCAGAACCGGCTGGCCGTCTCGATGGCCTCGCCCTGCGTCCGCGCGATCGTGTCGAGCACCTCATGCGCTCGCCTGATCCAGCTCACGCGCACCTCCGTCCGTCGTGGTCGAATCCAGGGCTGCCAGGGCGGCGCCGACGGCTCCCGCGTCGGGTCCCAGCCCGGCCGCGACGACGTCGACCACGCCGATGAAGTCGCGTCGTTCGGCGAGTGCGGCCTCGATGGACGGGCGCAGCCGCGGCAGGCCGGCCGCCACTCCGCCGCCGACGACCAGCAGATCGGCCGGCAGGACCGCACACAGGCTGGCGACGGTCTCACCGATGGCCCGGCCCGCGGCGGCGACGGCCGTCTGGGCCCGCGGGTCGGCGGGCGCGAGGAAGACGTCGGCGGCGCTGATGCGGCCGGCGGCGCGGGCGATCGCCGTCGCGCTGGCGTAGGTCTCGAGGCAGCCGCGGTGGCCGCAGCCGCAGGGCGGGCCGCCGCGGTCGTAGACGAGGTGGCCGATCTCGCCCAGCCGGTCGTCCGGGCCGGTCAGCAGCGTGCCGCCGCTGACGACGCCGCCACCGACCCCCGTGCCGAGTGTCAGGAACAGCACGTCGTCGTAGCCGCGGGCCGCTCCCAGCCGCCATTCGGCGAGGCAGAACGCGCGGGCGTCGTTGACGACGGTGACCGGGCGGCCGGTGGCGCCGCGCAGGGTGGCGGCGAGCGGGAAGCCCGGCCAGTCGCCGGGAACGTTCGGCAGGAACCGGACGACGCCGGTCGCCCGGTCGACGTGGCCCGGCACGCCGACACCGATCGCCGAGATCCGGGCGCCGCGCGCCGCGTCCCCCGGCGCGTATCCGACGGCGGCATCGGCGGCGGCCAGTGCGGCGAGGTCGGCGGCGGCGGCCAGTGCGGAGAGGTCGGCGGCGACGGCCGCGGGGTCGCCGGCAGTCGGGATCGCACCCCGGACCAGCACCCGGCCGGTCCGCACGTCGAACACGACCCACTTGACCGTGGTGCCGCCGACGTCGATGCCCAGGACCCTCTCGTGCACGCCACTCCCTCGAAGAAAGCAACCTGACTGGCTGTCTAGATAGGCAGAGTATCTATACTGCTAGTGAGTTCGTCAACCACTCAAATGACGGGGACTGGATGAAGTCGACCACACCGCCCGCGTACGTGATCATCGAGAGCGAGCTGCGCAAGATGATCGCGAAGGCGCAGCCGGGCGACCCGCTGCCGTCCGACGCGGAGTTGTGCCGGCGCTTCGGCGTCAGCCGCATGACCGCGCGCCAGGCCGTCCAGCGGCTGGCCGCCGACGGACTGCTGTACCGGGTCTCCGGCCGCGGCACGTTCGTCGCGCAGACGCCGGTGCACCGGCGCATCAACACGCTGCTCTCGTTCACCGAGGAGATGCGCCGCCGCGGGCTGAAGGCGGGCTCGCGCCTGCTGCAGTCGGGCGTCCGGGCCGGCACCGACCACGAGGTCGTGGCGCTGCAGCTGCCGGTCGGCGGGCTGGTGGTCGCGATCCAGCGGCTCCGGCTGGCCGACGGCGTCCCGATGGCGGTCGAGAACGTCCGGCTGCCGGCCGTCTGCGCCGGCGTGCTCGAAGCGAACCTGGAGGAGACGTCGCTGTTCGTGGCGCTGGAGGCGATCGGGCGCACGCCCACCCGCGCGCACGGAACGCTCACCGCGGCCGCGGCGGACGTCCAGGAGGCGCAGTGGCTGAACGTTCCGCCCGGCGCGCCGCTGCTGATCGAGCAGCGCACGATCCACGACCAGGCCGACGCGCCGCTGGAGTTCACCGAGTCCCGCTACGTCGGCGGCCGCTACCTGTTCGACATCGAACTGCTCCGCCAACCCGGCTAGACGACCGCCCAGGTCAACGCCGACCACGCGTTCGCCCGCAGGATCGCGTCGACGGCGTCGTGTCCGACCTGGGCACGCAGCCGCGGGACGAACGTCTCCCCCAGCACCGCCATGCCAGGCCCGCCGCCGATCGCGCGCAGCTGCGAGCGCCGCCCGACGTCGGTCCCCAGCAGCACGCGATCGCCGTGGCCCGCGACGACCATCCGCTCGACGAGGTCGAGCAGCACGGAGTCGGGGCGGTACTTGATCCGCCCGACGGTGTCGTAGAGCAGGTACGCACCCCGCGACGCCAGCTCGGCGTGCAGCCCGGGGTCGGGGTTGCGGTCCAGGTGCGCCAGCAGCACCCGATGCGCCGGGACGCCGCCGGCCGCCAGCAGGTCGAGCAGCTCCGGCCCCAGCGTCCCGATCTCGCAATGGACGGCGACCGGCGCACCCGTGCGCCGCGCGGCCGCGGCACCCGCGCCCAGCCGGGTCCGCTCGGCCGCGGACGCCCGCTGGTAGGACGCGCCGAGCTTGACGATCCCGGCCCGGTGCTCGGTCGGCGCCGGCGTCGGGCCCTGCCAGTCGCGCGCGTCGACGCCGCCGGTCAGGTCCGCGACGAGCACCTCCTCCAGCACCGACGCCGGCTCGCGGTACACCCAGTGCCCGGCCGGGTAGTGCGCGTCGCGGTGGTAGCCCGTCGCGGCGACGACGTGCACACCGGTCCGCCGGCTCACCTCCGCCAGCCCCGGAACCGAGCGGCCGAGACCGACCGGGGTCAGGTCGACGATCGTGTCGATGCCGGCGGCCCGCACCGTCTCGACCTCGGCGACCATCGAGTCGACGTCGCCGAAGTCGTCGCCGGGCAGCGCCGGCGAGCACAGGAACAGATGCTCGTGCGCGTCGACGGCGCCCAGCCCGGCCGGGTCGGCCGGGCCGAGCACCGTCATGACGAACCCGCTCACGGCACCAGCCGATGCAGCACGGCGCCCTTGGACAGGTACAGCGCACCGTCGTCGCCGAGCACGACGGCCGACACCCCGGACGTCACGACGGAGACCGCACCAGCGGCGACGTCGGCGCGCAGCAGCTGCCCGCCGACGACGGCGTACACCGTGCCGTCGGGCAGCACCGCGAGCCGCTGCCCCTCGGACCAGACGTGGTCGACGTTCGTCCAGTCCTCCGCCGGGACGGAGATCTCGCGCACGACCTGCCGCGTCGACGGGTCAAGCTCGAACAGCCGCCCTTGGGTCAGCCCCCACAGAGTCCCGGACGGCGACACCGCCAGCTCCGTGACCGCGGGCAGGCCGGGGTACGGGACGACCTCCCAGAGCTTGGTCCGGGTCACCGGGTCGTACGCGAACACCCTGCCGTCGTCGCCGGGCGGGACGATGCCCAGGCCCGCCCACTTCGACGTGCTCGCGTAGACGACGTCGCCGATCGCGACCGCGGACACGACGCTGCCGCTCCCGGCCACCCCGCGATCCACCGCGACCGACCCGGTCGCCGGGTCGTAGACGCTGATCGCGCCGGCGAGCTGCCCGTAGTTCGGCACCGTCCCGATGACCAGGCGACCGGCCGCCCACGCCAGCGCCATCGGCCGATCCTGGCCCTGTGCGGACAGGTTCGCGACGGGGCCCGGGTTGCCGCCCCACGCGAACGGCGCGCCCGGGTCGTACCGCAGCACCGTCCCCGCGGGGTAGGTCCCGAGGTAGAGGTCGGAGCCGACGCGCAGCATCTCGTCGGTCTGCCCGACCGTCCCGCGCGGCACCTGCGCCATTCCACCGGTGGCCGGGTCGTACCACGAGAGCCCGCCGGAGCCGAGCCCGCCCGCCCAGATCCGGCCGTCCGGCCCGACACCCAGCGCCCGGATGTGCACCGGCTCGCCGGTGATCTCCAGCTGGTCGACCCGCGACTCGCCGGTGCGCGGGTTGTGCACCCACAGCCGGCCGATGTAGTCCGTCATGACCAGCGACTCGCCCGGGTAGCCGGGCTCGTCCAGGTCGATCCAGGCGAAGCCGCGCGAGGTGAACATCGACGGGAACGCGCCGGTCTCGCGGATGCGCCCGGTCAGCGTGCTGAACGCGTTCAGCCGGCCGTTGGTGCCGACGAAGTAGACCTCCTTGCGCATCGGCGCCACCGGCGAGACGTCCAGCCCGCCGGCCGGCCCGAGCGGTGCGAGCCACCGCTGCGCCCGCAGATCGTAGCGCAGCATCGTCCGCGACGCGGTCAGGTGCACGTAGGCGACGTCGCCGCGGACGGTGACCTGGTTGACCTCGTGCTCGGCGTCGTACGGCGCCGGCAGCGGGATCGGCGTGACGGCGCCGGAGGCGATGTCCACGCGGACGAGGCGCGCCCGCTGGGTGCCGAGGCCGGCGTAGACCGCGTCGCCCCAGACGACGGCGCTGCGCAGGTACTGCGAGTCCGGCGACAGGTTGCCGTAGTCGCGGAACGTGCCGTCGTCGGGGTCGTACGCGAACAGTTGCCCGGTCGGGTAGCCGCCGAAGAACACCGTCCCGTCCGGGTGGATGCCCAGCCCGTAGAGGTACGTGACGGCGCTCGACGGGCGGCCGAGGTCGGTCAGCGTATTCGTCGCGTAGTCGTAGGAGTAGAGGCGGCCCTGCTGGAACGTCGCGATGTACAGCGTGCCGTCCGGCGCGACGGCGAGGTCGCGCGAGCCGATGGCGCCGTCCAGCCGGACGGACCGGATCGACCGGCGTTCGCGCAGGTCGATGACGTGCAGGCTGGTGGTGCCGGAGCCGAGCAGCACCGTGTAGATGACCGGCGTGCCGTCGGGCAGCGTGCCGTAGGCGACCTTGTCGATGGCGACGTTCGTGATGGGCGTGCCGACCTCGGTGAGGTCGGCGACCGGTTCGGCAGGGGCACTCGCCGCGCCGCCGACCACGAGGGCGACGGCGGCGGCGAGGGTGGCGAGCCGGCTGGCGAGACGTGGCATGAGCGGGGTTCTCCTCGGACTCAGGTGAAGACGAAGTGCCGGCCCTCGAGCGACTCCGAGACGCCGACCTGGGCGATCACGTCGTTGGTGGCGACCGCCTCGGCGGTGGTCTTGAGGATGATCTGGGCGTTGCTGGGCTGAATGGCCGAACCCGCCGCGACGCCGGCGACGGTGGGCGCGCCGGACCCGGCGGCGGGGCACTCGATCAGCTTCACCGTGTACCGCTGGCTGCCGGCACCGGTCGCGATCAGCACGATCTCGACCTGCCAGGCGCCGGCCTGGTTCGGCGTCAGCGACTTCGTCATGACCAGCGCCGTGCCGACGTACACCCGCAGCGTCTTCGGGTTGGCGTTGTTCGTCGTCGCGCCGGTGAACGTCGTGCGGACGGCCGCGCCGGCGGTGTTCAGGTTGAACGCCGGGATCGCGTGGGTGTGCAGGTTGTCCTCGCCGGTGATGACGTTGCCGACGTCGGCCGTGGTGAACAGCGGCCGCAGCTGGTGGCCCTGGTTCTGGTAGAGCGCGACATTCGTGCCGCCCGTCCGCACCGGCGTCGTGCCCGCGGGCGCCCGGTTGTTGCGGGCGAAGCCGGACGCGTCGACGTTGAGCAGGTCGATGAAGACCGCCGCGTGCGTCGTGTTCTCCGGCACGAGCACGTTGTTCTCGATCCGCATCACCCGGAGCAGCGTGTTGTCGTCGATCTCCAGGTTGCTGAAGTTGTCGATCCGGGCGCAGCGCGGCTGCACCGACATCGCCCCCGGCGTACGGGTGTAGACCTTGTTGCCGGACAGCTCGAGGAAGTCCCTGGGTAATGAGCTGCCGCCCTGGAACCACAGTTCCGCCGGGTCCTCGATGGTGTTGCCGACGACGCGGTTGCGCTGGCCCTGCACGACGATCGCCCGGGAGAAGCCCTTGACGACGCAGTCGCGGATCTCGCTCTCGTTCTCCGACGGCGCGGCGAAGAAGCCCATCGTCTGGATGTCCTGCGCGGCGTGCGGCGGCTCGGGGTTGTTCCGGATCGCGTGCCGGCGCCCGCCGACGATCGTCGTGTTCTCGACGATCACCTTCCCGAGCGGCCCGACGGTGTGCGAGACGCCGACGACGTAGCCGGTCGCGTCGATGAAGCTGCCGGAGAGCCGGACGGTGCCGGCCAGCGAGCCGGCGAAGTCGACGCAGTTGAGGTTCTGCTCGCCGACGTCGGTGTCCGGGCCGGCCGCGACGAAGTCCGGGCCCGGGTAGCAGTGGATGTCGCGCAGGCTCCAGTTGCCGCCCTGGAACTTCATGCACCGGCGGGTCTGGCCGTTGTACAGGAAGTGGCAGCTCTCGAACGTGCCGTGCATCGTCGGCGTGGCCCGCTGGTCCAGCACGTGCACGAAGTCGTTGTCCTCCCCCTCGCCGCCCGACGCGGTGACGTTGCGCACCGTCACGCGCTCGCAGTCGAAGACGAACAGGTGGTTGACCTTGCCGGCCTGGTTGGCGAAGACGTCGTCCTTGCGCCCGACGAAGTCGCGGCCCACGTAGCCGTCGACGATCACCTCCTGGACGCCCTTGACGGTGATGCCGTACGTGCCCAGCGACGTCGAGTTGCCCGGCAGGTCGAGGAAGCCGAGGTTCGCCATCCGGGTGTCGTACATGCGCAGCTCGCCGCCGTCGGAGCGCCAGGCGCCCTCCGGGATGTTCTGCCCGTCGACGACCAGCCCGTACAGCCGGGTGTCGCAGTTCGTGGCCTGGAACCAGCGGCCGGCCGGGCCGACGGCGTGCAGGCTCGCGTCCGGCACCAGCAGCGCGCCCGGCATGAAGCGGACGTCGATCGTCGCACCGGTGATCGCCACCTGCCCGACGGTGTACGTCCCCGGCGGCACGACGATCTGCCGGCCGTCCGCCGCCGCGACGTCGGCCGCGAAGGCCGCCGCGTTGGCCGGGCCGGTGGCGGCCGGGTCCATGGTGCTCTCGACCTCGCCCGCGGAGAGCAGGCCCAGTTTCGGGCCGGCGGCGGCCGTCGCGGGGGTGAGGGCGGTGGCCGCGGCTCCGGCGGTGGCGGCGCTCGCCGCGGTGACCAGGGCGCGGCGGGTGAAGGTGCTCATCGTGCCTCCCGGTTGTCTAGCGGTATAGACAGATAGACACTTGTGGGCGCACAGTAGCCGCACGCCGGGAGACGGGTCAATGTCCGATTCGTCCGGCGATCACCGGGCCGCGTGCAGGGTCAGGCGGCGACGAGTGCCGCGACGGCGCGCACGATGACCGCGCGGCGGCGTTACGTGAACGCACCTTGGCGGCGTTGCTCTCGAGCACGATCTCCAGCGGCCGGGCGCCGGCCCACTCCAGCCGGAACCAGGTGGCCAGCCGCTGCGCCCAAGGGCCGCTCCCGGTAGGAGTCGAACAGGCCGTCCTTGCTGCCGAAGTAGTGGTAGATCTGCGCCTGTTGCTGGCTGGGCACGGGGTCCCGGCGGTAGTACCCGGTTATACTCGGGGTGTGAAGACCGCGATCTCGCTCCCCGACGCCACGTTCGAGCGCGCCACCCGCCGAGCCGCGGAGCTGGGCATGAGCCGCTCGGAGTTCTTCGCGCGCGCCGCCGAGCAGTACCTGCGCCAGCTCGACGACGCCTCGCTCACGGCCCAGATCGACCAGGTCCTCGACCGCACCGGCGACGACGACTCCGCGGGCGTCGCCGTGGCGGCCGGCCGGCACACGCTCGCCGCCGACGAGTCCGACTGGTGATCGCCCGGGGCGACCTCTACTGGGCCGACCTCGGCGCACCGCGCGGCAGCCGCCCGGCCAAGCGGCGCCCGGTGCTGATCGTCCAGGCCGACCCCTACAACGCCAGCCGCCTCGCCACCACGCTCGCCGTCGTCGTCACCTCGAACACCGCCCGGGCCGAACTGCCCGGCAACGTGTTCCTCCCGGCCGCCGCCACCGGCCTCCCCCGCGACTCCGTCGTCAACGTCACCGCCCTGGTGACGGTCGACAAGCGGGACCTGCGCGACCGCGCCGGCCGCGTCCCACCCCACCTCATGCCCGCCGTCGACGACGGCCTGCGCCGCATCCTCGGCCTCTGAATGCTCAGTCCGGTGCGATCAGCCGCAGCCGCGGGAAGTACGTGCGGTAGCGCGTCGTATCACGGGTGAGCAAACGATACGATCGCACGGCGGCGTGGGCGCCGACGAGCGCTCGCTCCAGCGCCTTCCCGGACCACTCCGCCCACTGCGGATCGGCGGTGGCGACGTCGAGCAGGACGCAGGAGTCGGCGACATCGGCCTCGTCCCCTTCGCGCCGGCCGAACTGCCGACGCAGCTCAGCGGGGACGGTGACCTGACCCTTGCTGTTGAGTCGCACGTCGCCTCCCTGTGACACCTAGTACGTGTACAACGTATCGCGCATGGGACCAGCGCTCCCGCCGTCAGCGGCGGTACAGCGACGCCCGGCCGGCCTGGCCGAACAGCACCATCCGCTCCTCCAGCAGCCGCTGCGCCGACTCGCGGCCCGCGGCGAGATAGGTCGCCGGGTCGACGGAGGCGGGGTCGGCGGCCAGCGCCTCTCGGACGCCGGCGGTGAAGGCGAGGTAGTGGTCCATCCCCTGGTTGATCTTGCGGACCCCCAGCTCGATGGCCGCCACCTTCTCCTCGTCCGCGACGCCCCAGGACGACGGCACCCGCCCGCCGGCGGCGTTCACGCGCGCACGCAGCGAGTCCGGCAGCGACGACGACCCGTGCAGGACGAGGTGGGTGGTGGGGACGAGCGCGGCGATCTCGGCGACGAGGTCCAGCCGCAGCACCGAGCCGTCCGGCGGGGTGTCGAACTTGTAGGCGCCGTGCGACGTGCCGATGGCGACGGCGAGCGCGTCGACCCCGGTGGACGAGACGAAGGCCGCGGCCTCCGCCGGGTCGGCCAGCACGATCTCGGCCCGCGCCGTCCCGTCCTTCGAGCCGCCGATCGTGCCCAGCTCCCCCTCGACCGACACCCCTCGCTCGTGCGCGTACGCGACGACCCGCCGCGTCACCTCGACGTTGCGCTCGAACGACGCCGGCCGGCCGGCCGCGTCCAGCGAGCCGTCGATCATCACGCTCGTGAACCCGGCCGAGATCGCCCGCACGCAGGTCTCGTACGACGGCCCGTGGTCGAGGTGCAGTGCGACGGGCACCTCCGGGTACTCCTCGATCAGCCGGAGCAACGCCGCCCAGAACACCGTGTCCGGCCCGTGCGGGTGGGCGCCGGCGAGGGTCTCGACGATCACCGGCGAGTCGGTCGCGCGGGCGGCGTCGAGGACGGCCTGGGCCATGGTGAGGTCAGCGACGTTGAAGGCGCCCACGCCGAATCCGGCGCCGGCGGCGACGTCGAGCAGGGTACGGTTCGTGACGAGCGTCATGGCAGCTCCGGTGGCATCATTCGGGAGAAGACGGGGGCGGTGCAGTGGACGGTCCGCACGTGACGGGAGCCGGCGGGCGCACCCTGCGCCTGGCCGACATCGCGACCCGCGCCGGCGTGTCCGTCAAGACGGTGTCGCGCGTCATCAACGCCGAGCCGCACGTCGCCGCCGCCACCCGGCAGGCGGTCGAGGACGCCATCGAAGAGCTCGGCGCCGGCGGCGAGGGCCGGCCGCGCGGACGCAAGCGGCGCACGGGCGTCGTCGGGCTGATCTTCCCGGACGTCCGCAACGACTACTTCGCCGCGGTCAGCCGGGCGTTGCAGGAGCGGCTGGCCACCGTCAGCCCGACGCTGGTGTCCAGCGACTCCGACGACGACCTGCACATCGAGGACGAGATCCTGCAGGCCTACCGCCGGCTCGAGGTCGACGGCCTGGTGATCTTCCCGACCGGAGCTCCGGGCCTGCCGGAGTTCGCCCAGCAGATCCCCACCGTCGTCGTCGACCGGACGGTGCCGTCGGTGCGCGGGCTGGTCGACCACGTGCTGCCGGACAGCCGCAGGGCGGCCGAGTCGCTGACCCTGCACATGATCGAGCAGCACCACGTGCAGCGGGTCTGCCTGGTGGCCGGCAACCTCGGGGTGTCGACGCTGCGCAACCGGCACACCGCGTTCCACCGGGTGGTCGGCCGCACGGGGACCGAGAACCACGTCCTGGCCGGCCTGACCACCGCCGAGGAGGCCGAGACCGCGGCGTACGCGCTGTTCCGCACGCTGGAGCCGCCGTTCGGGGTGCTGTCGACGAACAGCCTGATGTTCTGGGGCGTGCTGTCGGCGGCGCTCCGGCTCGGGCTGAAGATCCCGTCCGACATCGTGCTGACCACGTTCGACCAGATCCCCGGCGTCGGGACGACGGGCATCGTCCCGACCAACGCGGTGGCGCCGGCGACGACCCTGGCCGCGCGGGTGGTGCAGCTGCTCACCGAGCGCATCAACAACCCGGGTCTGCCGCCGCGGCTGCTCGAGATCGACTACGACATCGCCTACGGCACCACCTGTGGCTGCATCCCGCTCGACGCCGCCCGCAACGTGCTCGGCTGAGGGCGCCGCCGTCACAGGGTGTGGGTGATGCCGAGCGAGGCGTAGTCCAGCACGATCGGGTCGTCCGTGATCGCCCGGGCGTGCGTCAGCACCTTCGCCGCGCTCTCCACCGCGACCGTCGTCTTGAACGCGTCGCGCAGGTTCGGCCCGACGGTGAGCAGCCCGTGGTTGGCCCACACGACGGCGTTGCGGTCGGTCAGGTACTCCGCCATCCGGGCGCCGAACTCGGTGGAGTTGCTCAGCGCGAACGGCATGATCGGCACGTCGCCCTTGGTGTAGATCACCATGTTGACCAGTGCGCCGCGGATCGGCTCGCCGAGCACGCCGAAGACGTTGGCGAACGTCGGCTCGGTGTGCACGATCGCCTGCACGTCCGGCCGCGCGGCGTACACCGCCAGGTGCACCGTCACCTCCGACGACGGCTGCAGGCGTCCGTCGACGACGTTGGCGTCGGTGTCGACGACCACGAGGTCGTCCGGGCTCATCCGGTCGTACTCGAGGTCGGTCGGGGTGATGAGGAACGTCTCCGTCCCGGGGATGCGGATGCTGATGTTGCCCTGCGTGTTGAAGTTCAGGCCCAGCTGGACCGACTCCAGGCAGTAGGCGAGCACGCTCTCCCGGGCGGCCTGCAGGTCGAAGGTGTCGAGCGTGGTCATGCGGTGTCCTCCAGAGCAGTGAACGAATCGTTGACGGTCCGCAGCAGCGGGTAGAGGCTGCCGAAGGTCTCGCGCTGGCGGGTGTACCAGGCGGCGTGCTCGGGTTCGGGCCGGGCGTCGTGCAGGACGGGCGGCGCCGGCAGGGCGCCGACCCCCTCGTGGACACCCACGCCGACGGCGGCCAGCAGCGCGGCCCCGCGGCTGGACGCCTCCAAGGTGGCGGCGCGCAGCCGCAGGCCGGCGGCGTCGGCCCGGGCCTGCAGGGCGCTGGGATTGGCCGAGCCGCCACCGACGGCGTACACGTCGGTGCCGGCGATGCCGCGCTCGGCCAGCGCGGCCCGGATCTTCGCCAACTCGTACCCGGACGCCTCGACGAACGCCCGCGCGACCTGCGCCGTCGTCGTCTCCAGCGTGAGTCCGAGCAGGGCGCCCCGGGCCCGCGGGTCGTTGTCGAGCGTGCCGGACCCGGCCAGGTACGGCAGCACCAGCAGCGCCGGCGGAGGCGTGGCCGTCAGGTCGAACAGCGACGCCCACGGGTCGACGCGGTCGTGGTGCACCAGCGAGGCGAACCAGTCCAGCGCCCACCCGCCCGCCGCGGTCCCGGCCAGCGTCGCCCACAGGCCCGGCCCGACGGGGTACGTCGCGAGCCCGGTGCCCAGCAGCGTCTCCGGCCGTTCGACGGTCCCGACGGTGAGGCAGTCGCTGGAGCCGAAGGAGAACACCGACCGCTCCCCCGCCCGCCCACCGCCACCGAGGAACGCGGCGGCCTGGTCGTGCACCCCGGCGACGACCGGTACGCCGGCGCGCAGCCCGGTCGCTGCGGCCGCGTCGGCCGTGACCGTGCCGATCACCGTCCCGGCCGCGACCGGCTCGGACAGCAGCGCCGCGGGCACGTCCAGCGCGCCGAGGATCTCGTCGGACCACCGCCCGCCGCCCACGTCGTACGCGCCGGTCCGGGCCGCCATCGTCAGGTCGATCGCCGGCGCCGCGCCGAACCAGCCGGCGACGTGGTCGTCGACCGTCCGCACGGCAGCGGGAAGCGCGCCGCCGGGCAGCAGCTCGCGGACCTTGTGCACGGAGAACATCGGGTGCAGCGGCTGGCCGGTGAGCCGCTGCACGCGGTCCTCGCCGAGCGCGGCCGCCAGCTTCTCCGCCGAAGCCACGCCGCGCAGGTCCATGCTCAGCGGCGCCGGCCCGAGCGCGGCACCGTCCGGCCCGACCGGCACGACCGCCTCGCCCAGCGTGGAGAACGAGAGCGCCTCGACCGGGTCGGCGACGACCGCCGGGTGCGCGACGACCTCGCCGACCAGCCGGACCACGGCGGCCCGGACGGCGTCGGCGTCGATCTCCGCGCGGCCCTGCGCCGGCCGCACGACGGCCGTGCGCTGCGAGCGCGCCGCCAGCTCGTGCCCGTCCGCGTCGTACGCCGCGACCCGCGACCCGGTGGTGCCGAGGTCGATGCCCAGGAAGCTCACTTGACCGACCCCGCCAGCCCGTTGACCAGGTAGCGCTGCACCGACAGGTACACCACCACGATCGGCACGGAGATCAGCACCAGCACGGCGAACAGCGCGCCCGGCTGGCTCAGGTAGATGCCGCGGTAGGCCAGCGGCACCAGCGTGAGCGGCTTGAGGTCGTTGTCGCCGATCGCGACCAGCGGCAGCAGGAAGTCGTTCCAGCTCATCATCAGCTGCCACACCACGACGACGGCGGCGGCCGCCTTCCCGAGCGGGAAGTAGATGCGCCAGAAGATCGTCCACGTCGACGAGCCGTCCACCAGCGCCGCCTCGTACGTCTCGTCCGGGATGGCGAGGTAGGTGGTGCGGATCATGATGACGGCGAACGGCAGGCCCAGCGCGGTGTAGGCGAGCACGAGGCCGAACAGGTTGTCGTAGAGCCCCAGCCGCTGCAGGATCTTGAACATCGCCGTGACGACACCGGCCATCGGCAGCACCAGCGCGAGGATCAGCCCGACGAACACCACGCCCTTGAACGGCACCCGCAGCCGGGCCAGCGCGAACGCCGTCATCGACCCGAGCAGCAGCACCAGCACGATCGACGGCACCGACACCAGCAGGCTGTTCAGCAGATGCCGGCCGATCGGGTTGGTCTCGAAGATCGTCACGTAGTTGCGCAGCGTCGGCTCCTCGGGCACCAGCCCGAGCCCGGTCGTCGACGGGTTGGACGTCGGCAGCAGCGAGATGCCGATGACCATGACGACGGGGATCATCCACAGCACCGCGAGCGGGCCGAGCACCCAGTGCGCCCAGCGCGGCGGCGCGTCCACGTCCCGTATGCGCCGACTCATGACCGATCTCCCGTGATGAAGCCGGAGCCGAACGTGCGCAGCATCGCCAGCGACGAGCCGACCGCGACGACCAGCAGGACGACCGCGATGGTGGCTCCGTAGCCGAACGACTGCAGCTGGAACGCCTGCTTGAACAGGTACGTCGGCATCAGCTCGGACGCGTGGTTGGGGCCGCCCTCGGTGAGCACCCACACCAGCTCGAAGGTCTTCAGCGAGCCGATGATGCCGAGCAGCAGCAGCGCCAGGTGGGTCGGCTTGAGCAGCGGCAGCACGATCCGCCGGATCAGCTGCCAGCCGGTCGCGCCGTCGATGCGGGCCGCCTCGACGACGCTGTGGTCGACCAGCTGCAGCCCGGCGAGGTAGAAGAGCATCGAGAAGCCGGTCCACATCCAGACGTTGACCACGATCACCGCGAAGATCGCCGTCGACGGGTCGGACAGGTACGAGCGCGTCAGCACGTCGATGCCGGTGGCCCGGCCGAGCTGGGCGAGCACGCCGTTGAACGGGTCCAGCAGGCGCTGCCAGACGATGCCGACCACCACCGGCGACAGCACCGCCGGCAGGAAGAACAGCGTCCGGTACACCGTCCGGCCGCGCAGCCGGGTGTTGAGCAGCCAGGCCAGCGTGAAGCCGAGCGCGGCCTGCGGCACGATCGTCAGCACGATCCAGAACGCCGAGTTCCGCAGCGTCGTGTGGAACACCGGGTCGGAGAACAGCTCGCGGTAGTTGTCCAGGCCGACCGGGGTGCCGGCGCTGACCCCGTCCCAGTCGAGCAGGCTGGACTGGACGTTGAAGACGATGGGGTACACCACGAAGACGGCGAACAGCGCGACCGCCGGCGCGATGAAGCCCAGCGCGACCAGGCGCTCGCGGGTCAGCCGGCGGGCCGGGCGGCGCGGGCCGGTCCCGGCGACCCGGGTGTTCCGGGTCGCCGGGACGGGCGGGGTGAAGGCCGTCATCAGCCCTGCTGGTCCTGCACGGCCTGGACCGACTCGGCGGCCTGCTGCGGGGTGAGCTGACCGGCGGCGACACCCGCGAGCGCGTCGGCGACGGCGGTGTCGATCTCAGGGCTCAGGAAGTACCGCGACCACTGCACCTTCGGCATCCAGTCCTGGGTGAGCTGGTTCCAGATCTGCTCCTGCTTGTCGCTGGTGAACTCCTCCGGGTCCAGGCCGGTCACCGCGGGCAGGTCGTTGAACGTGTTGATCAGCACCTGGCCGCCGTCGCCGGCGATCCAGTCGGTGAGCACCTCGCAGGCGAGGTCCGGGTTGGCCGCGTCGGCGGAGATGCCCAGCGCGACGTCGATGCCGCCGACCAGCTGCGACTCGGCCGCGCCGCCGGGCAGCGTCGGGAACAGGAACGGCTCGTAGCCGGCCATGCCCTCGGACAGCGGCGCGATCTCCGTCTTCGACGGGTCGGACTGCTGGATCCACCAGGCGCCGAGCGGGATCATCGCGGCGTTGCCGGCCTCGAACTGGTTGACGCCGTTGGGGTACGCGTCGAGCGCCAGCGCGCCGTCCTGGGCGATGCCCTCCGTGAACAGCTTGCTCCAGTAGTCGAACGCCTCGACGATGCGCGCGTCCGTCCACGGGACCTCGCCGTTCTCGGCCTGGTAGACGCGGCCCGGCTCGAGGTTGTTGGCGATCTGCAGGAACACGACGTTGCGCAGCCAGGCGTCCTTCGCCGGCAGCAGGAACGGCGCCGCGTCACCGGCGTCGCCGAGCGTGGCGACCGCCGCCTGCAGGTCCGCCCAGGTGGCCGGCGGCTCGACCCCGGCCGCGTCGAGCAGCTCCGAGTTCGCCCACAGGTTCACCGTCTGCACCAGCAGCGGCAGCGCGTAGTAGTGCTCGTCGCCCTCGGGGTTGCCCATGCGGGCCTGCTCGAGGCCGACCGGGTGGAACTTGCTCTCCCAGTCGTCGCCCCAGGTATCGGCCGCGCACTGCTCCAGCGGCATCAGCTTCTCGCGGTACTGCTGGGTCAGCGCGCCCGGCTGCAGCCCGACGATGTCCGGCATCGTGCCCGACGACGCCCGCGTCTGCAGGTCGACGATGTACTCGGGGTAGTTGAAGATCGTCGAGTCGATCGTCACGTCCGGGTTGGACTCGGTGAACGAGTCGATCATCTGCCGGGTGGTCTGCTCGATCGGGCTCCAGGAGCGGAACGTGACGGTCTGCTCGTCCCCGCCTCCGCCGGCGGCGGACTCGTCGGGGTCGGCGCTGCCGGCGCAGGCCGCCAGCGTGGCGCCCAGGCAGAGCGCCAGGCCGGCCTGGATGCCGCGGCGGGCCGCGAGGCGGCGGGCCGTGGGTGGGAGCGTCATTGCTTCCGTCCTCTCTGTGGGTCTGCTCTGGGGCGGGCTGCTGTGGGGCGGCGAGCTGGCCGTCAGTAGAGGCCGGGCCGCTGACCAGTGTCAACGCCGCCCCTCACTGCTCGCCGCGGCGCTCGGATCGATGTCGGCCGATGTGCCGGCGGCGCGGGCGGACAGGGCCTGTCCGCTGTCGCGTTGATCGTTGTCCGATCGCTGACAACGCCGCGGGCCGTGTCAGACACGGCCGGGCCGGCACGCTGCGGCGGGCGCGGTTCGCAGGGCTCCGGCGGGCGCCTGACACCGCGGGCGGCCGCCGCTGTCCGGGACCGGCTCGCTGCCACGACGAGCACCGGCGAACGGCGCGGGACGGTCCGGTCACGATTTCGTTAATGTGAGCTGGCTCTCACCATGCGAGACGTTCTGTCCGGGCACGTCCCTACGCTCGCCGCCATCGGGCCCACGAGGAGGCAGTCGCCTTGAGACGTCACCCTCACACCAGGCGGCGTGCCGCCACGTCGCTCACCGCCGTCGTCTCGGCGGCGCTGCTCACGGCCGCCTGCACCGGGTCCGACGAGCCGACCGGGCCGATCGTCGCGCAGGGACGCGTCGTCGACGGTGACGGCGCCGCGGTCTCGGGTGCCCAGGTGCTGCTCGTGCTGTTGCCCAGCTCGGAGGAGTGGGAAGCGGCAGGTGACGTCATCGAGGTCAACACCGTCGCCCAGGCGGCCTCGGCCGAGGACGGACGGTTCGAGCTGCGGATCGCCGAGTCCGAACGCGACGAGCTGCCCTCGGATCCGTCGGCCGTCGTCGACTTCGAGATCCACGTGAACGCGCCCGAGGGCTGGATGTCGTACGCATGGTCGGCCCGGCCGGCGAGCGCCGACGCGCCGGGCGTGTTCGTCCGCGCCGATGCCGAGCCGCCGGCCGACCCCGCCGCGGCCGAACCGGTGACCGTCGAGCTCGACGTCACCGAGCACACCTACGACGACGGCAGCTGACCGGCCCGGTCAGCGGGGCGGCGTGAGCAGCCGGTCGAACAGCAGGGCCAGCCGGTCGGCGTCGATCGGCCGGTCGGAGAGCAGCGCCAGCAGACCGGCGCCGTCGAGGGCGCTGACGAACGCGTCGACCGCGACCGGGTCGTCGGTGTAGCGGCGGGCCAGCCGCGCCGTCCACCGCGACCACGCCAGCGCGGCCTCGCGCAGCGACGGCCGGCGCGCGGCGTGCAGCAGCAGCTCGTACGAGCCCAGCCACGCCTCGCGATCGGCGTTGAACGACGCCGCGAGGTAGCCGGCCAGTTCGGCGGGGGTCGCGGTGTCGGGCAGCGACTCCGCGAGGTCCTGGGCGTACTCCTCGGTGCACTCGACCAGGGCGGCCACCAGCAGCTCGTCGATGGTCGCGAAGTGGTACGTGGCCAGCGACTTCGCCACTCCCGCCTCGGCGGCGACCGCGCGGTGCGTCACGCCCTCCGGGCCGTCGCGGCCGACCACCCGCATGGCCGCGTCGAGCAGGCGACGCCGGGTCTGCTGTCCGCGCGTGCGCCGGCCGTCCGCCGTCGCACGCGCGGGCTCAGTGGGCACCGCCGAGCTCCAGCGCGAGGACTCCGCCGATGATCAGCACGATGCCGCCCACCTGCACCGTCGTCAGCGGCTCGCTGAGGAACGCCGCGCCGATCAGGGCCACCAGCGCCACCCCGGCCGCCGCCCACACGCCGTAGGCGACGCCGATGCGCATGCCGCGCTCGAGGGCGAACGACAGCATTGCGAACGCGGTGAGGTAGCCGACCACCAGCACGATGCTGGGCACCAGCTTGGTGAACCCCTCGGAGGCCCGCAGCGCGAGCGTCGCGGTCACCTCCGCCCCGATGGCCAGCGCCAGAAACACCCAGGTCATGCTGCACGTCCTCACGGCCAGAAACTATCTGGACGTTTGTCCAGATACTCATCGTAGCGCACTACACTCGACCGCATGGCGTACCGGACGCCCGTCGTCGTCGCGGCCGTGCTGCTCGCCGGTTGCTCCGGCGCGGAGCCCGGCGCGGAGCCCGCCGCCACGCCCGCTCCCCCACCCGCGCCCACATCCGCCGCCACGCTGCTGCCCGGCATCACGGACTCCGGGCAGCTCTCCGAGCCGGTCGTCGTCCAGGGCTGGGTCAGCCGCACCGACGGGACCGCGGTGGCCGACGCGCTGGTGCTGCTCGCCGCCCATCCCACCGGGGCGGACGTCGCCGCCACCGGCACCGGCGGCTCTCCGCTCACCCCGGTCGCCGCGGCCAGGTCCGGGCCGGACGGCCGCTACGAGTTGCGCATCGCCGCGCACCTGCGGGCGGAGCTGCCGGCCGACGAGGACGGCCTGGTCGGGTTCGTCGTCTCCGTCGACTCCCCCGACGGCCGCGACCAGCCCTCGTCCTCCTGGACCGCGCCGGCCGAGCCGACTCATCCGCACACCGTCGACCTCGACGTCTCGGCAGCCGGCTGATCGGTGTCGGGAACGGCGCCGCCCGTTCGACGACAGAGCGAGAGAATGACGACGGAGGGAGTCAGCATGCGTTTCATGTCGTTCATCCGGTCCGAGGAACCGAACCCGGCCGGCCCGCCGCCGCCGGAGCTGTTCGCGGCGGTCGGTGAGTTCGCCCAGGAGGTCGGCGTGTCCGGCGCGCTGGTCGACATGGGCGGGCTGCTGCCCAGCTCGGCCGGTGCCGTCGTGTCGCTGGTCGACGGCCGCATCAACGCGGTCGACGGGCCGTTCACCGAGGCCAAGGAGCTGATCGGCGGGTACGCCGTGCTCGAGGTGCGCTCCCGCGAAGAGGCCGTCGAGCTGGCCCGGCGACTGTTGCTGGTGCACCAGCGGCACTGGCCGGGCTGGCAGGGGTCGTGCGAGCTGCGCCAGCTCGAGGACGCCGACCATCCGCACCCGGACCTGCCCCGCCCCTAGCGATCGCGGGTTTGCCCGGCCGGGCCGCCGGTGGTCTCATCGACGAGTGAGCGACGAGACCACCCGGGCCGCGGTCGAGGCCGTCTGGCGGCTGGAGTCGACGCGGCTGGTGGCCGGGCTGGTGCGCATCGTGCGCGACGTCGGCCTGGCCGAGGACCTCGCGCAGGACGCCCTGGTCGCCGCGCTCGACACCTGGCCGCGGTCGGGCATCCCGGACCGACCGGCGGCGTGGCTGATGACGATCGCCAAACGGCGCGCCGTCGACCTCTACCGCCGGCACGAGCGCCGGGACGTGCTCTACGCGACCATCGCCCGCGACCACGGCCCCTACGTCGTCGAGCCGGACTTCGCCGTGGCGGTCGACCACGTCGAGGACGACGTGCTGCGGCTGATGTTCGTCTGCTGCCACCCGTCGCTGACGCCCGAGGCGCAGACGACGCTGACGCTCAAACTCGTCGGCGGGCTGAGCAGCCGCGAGATCGCCCGCGCCTACCTGACGTCGGAGGCGACCATCACCCAGCGCGTCGGCCGGGCCAAGCGGACGCTCACCGAGGCGCGCGCCGCCCTGGACGAACCGTCCGGCGCGGACCGCGCGACCCGGCTGACCACCGTCCTGGGCGTCGTGTACCTGCTGTTCAACGAGGGGTACTCGGCCACCGAGGGCACCGACTGGACGCGTCCCGACCTCTGCGCCGAGGCGGTCCGGCTGGGCCGCATCCTGGCGACCCTGGTGCCGGACGACGCCGAGGTGCACGGCCTGTCCGCGCTGATGGAGCTGCAGTCGTCACGGCTGCGCGCCCGGGTGGGACCGGACGGCGAGCCGGTGCTGCTGCTCGACCAGGACCGCGGCCGCTGGGACCACGCCCGCATCCGCCGCGGCCTCGCGGCGCTGGACCGGGCCGAGTCGCTGACGCCGGAGCCCGGGCCCTACGTGCTGCAGGCCGCGATCGCCGCCTGCCACGCCCGCGCCGTCCGGGCCGAGGACACCGACTGGGCCGCCATCGCCGCGCTGTACGAGCGGCTCGGCCGGGTCAACGGCACGGCAGTCGTCGAGCTGAACCGGGCCGTCGCGCTGAGCATGGCCTACGGGCCGAGGGCGGGACTGGAGCTGCTCGACCAGATCGCCGACGCCCCGGCCATGCGCGGCTACCACCTGCTCCCGAGCGTGCGCGGCGACCTGCTGGAACGGCTCGGCCGGCGCGACGAGGCGCGGGCGGAGTTCGAGCGGGCGGCCGAGCTGACCCGCAACGACCGCGAGCGCCGGCTGCTGCTCGACCGCGCCCGGCGACTCGGCGGCTGATCAGGCCCGGGACCGGTTGACGGCGTCGAGCTCGGCACGAGTGGGCGGGTTCGCGCCGGCCCGCGACACTGTGACGGCGGCGGCCAGCGTGGCCCGGCGCACGACCCGCTCGACGACGTCGGTGCGCACTGCGTGCAGCCGCGGCCGGGCGGCACCGCCGAGCAGGTCCTCGTCCCAGAGCCCGTCGAGCAGGCCGGCGGTGAACGAGTCGCCGGCGCCCACGGTGTCCGCGACGGTGACCGGCGCGGCCGGGACGTGCACCTCTCCTCCGGCGGTGACGGCGACGGCGCCGTCGCCGCCCAGCGTGACGACGACCAGCGCCGGGCCGAGCCGCAGCCAGTCGCGCGCGACGTCGATCGCGGCGCGGCCGGGCGCGAGCCACGCGGTGTCCTGGTCGCTGGCCTTGACGACGTCGCTGCCGGCGACCAACCGCTCGACCCGTGCCCGCGGGTCGCCGGCGCCGACCATGAGATCGGGCCGGATGTTGGGGTCGTAGCTGACGGTGCTGTCGCGGCGCACCTCGCCGACCAGCCGCTCGACCGCCGCCGCGCCCGGCGCGACCGTCGTCGCCAGCGAGCCGGTGTGCAGCACCAGCGGTGGCTCGGGCACCGCGACCGGGCCGAGACCCCAGGTCAGCTCGAACCGGTAGTCCGCCGACCCGTCCGACCCGATGCGGGCGATCGCCGACGACGTCCGCACGGCGGCGCCCTGGGTGCGGACCTCGACGCCGGCCAAGGCCAGATGTGCCCTGATCGCGTCGCCGTCGGCGTCGGCGCCCAGCTCGGTGACGAGGGCGGTCCGCCGGCCCAGCCGCCCGAGTCCGTACGCGACGTTCGCCGGGCTGCCGCCCGGGTGCCGGGCCTCGGCGCCGTCGCGCTCGACGATGACGTCGGTGAGCGCCTCGCCCACGACGACTGCCAGGCCGCCCGCGCCGCCGCCCGCCGTCACGGGCGCTCCGGCGCGATCTCGCCCGAGCCGCGCGGCACGGTCGTCGTCGGGAGCAGGAGTCGCCGCGGCCGGCCGCGCTCGCCGTCGAGGCGCTGGAACAGCAGCTCCGCGGCGGCCCGCCCCATCGCGGCCGGGTCCTGCGCGATGACGCTGACCCGCGGCTTGAGCAGATCGGCCAGCGGGAAGTCGTCGAATCCGATCAGCGCGACGCGGTTCTCCAGGCCGAGCTCCTGCAGCGCGGTGATGGCGCCGATGGTGACCAGGTTCTGGCTGGCGAACAGCGCCGTCGGCGCATCGGCGGAGCGCAGCAGCGCCGTCGTCGCGCGCGCGGCGTCGTCGACGGTGTGCAGGTCGTGGACGACGTGCGCGTGGTCCAGCGGCAGCCCGCGCTCGAGCAGCCCCCGCTGGTAGCCGGCGAAGCGCTGCCGGGCGGTCGGGATGAGGGCGAGGTCGCCGAGGTAGGCGATGCGCCGGTGGCCGACGTCGGCGAGCTGGTGCACCGCCTCGCGCGCGCCGGCCTCGTTGTCCGACAGCACGCAGTCGGCGAGCAGGCCCTGCGGCTGGCGGTCGACGAACACCAGCGGCGTACCGGCCTCCATCTCCGCGCGCAGGTAGCCCTGGTCCTCACCGACCGGCGCGATGATCAGGCCGTCGACCCGGCGCTCGGTGAACGCCCGGACCAGGGTCTGCTCGCGCTGCTGGTCCTCGTCGACGCTGCCGGCGAGGATGAGCACGCGCCGCTCGTTGGCGACGTCTTCGACGGCGCGCAGCAGGACGCTGGAGAACGGGTTGGCGAGGTCCTCGAGCACGGTGCCGATGGCGGCGGTGCGCCGGCTGGACCGGCGCAGCGCGCTGGCCGACAGGTTCGGCCGGTAGTCGAGCCGGCTGATCGCCAGCCGCACGGCGTCGACCTTCGGCGCCGTGACGCCGGCCTCGCCGTTGACCACCCGCGACACCGTCTTCATGCTGACGCCCGCCATGGCTGCGACGTCGCGCAGCGTCGCCCGCGGCCGGTACGGCGTGGTCACCGGATCGGCGTGTTCGGTCATGGACCCCCTCCGATCGACACACAGTACCGGCACGTACAGGTACGGCTCACCCGTGGCTCCGCCAGCCTCCCGACCGCGCTTGACAACATTGTCAGACCGTTCCGACGGGCGGAATCATCTCCCCGTAACACTGCAGAAAGCAAGTATTGACACGTACGCCATAAGCCTCCAAACTCCCCTGACAAGGTTGTCAGGCAGTCGATCGCGACGACCTCCATCTCCGGTTTCACGATCACTGGCAAGGGAGCTGGGACGTATGCGCAGGAGAGTGCGGACCGCCGTGGCGACGCTCGCCGCGGCCGCCGGCATCGCGGGAGTGATGGTCCAGTCCGGGTCAGCCGGGACCGTGCAGGACTACCCGGAGTTCCCCTACCCCGTCACCAACTACCAGGAGGACAACCGCGGCCAGTTCCACTTCAGCTCGCGCGGCGGCTGGATCAACGACGTCAACGCGCCGCTCTACTACGACGGCGAGTACCACCTCTACTACCAGCACAACCCGCACGGCCTGCAGTGGGACACCATGCACTGGGGACACGCGACGAGCACCGACCTGGTGCACTGGAAGCAGCAGCCGATCGCGCTGGAGCCCGGCGTCCATCCGGGCGACCTGTGGTCCGGCGGCGGCGTGGTCGACACCGCGAACGTCAGCGGGCTGAAGGACGGCGAGGACGACCCGATCGTCGTCTACTCCGGCACCAACGGCGTCCAGATCTTCTACTCCACCGACGGCGGGTACACGTTCCGGACCTATGACGGCGGCCGGAAGGTCGTCGTCCCGCAGGGCACCAGCCGCGACCCGAAGGTCTTCTGGGACGAGGAGTCCGGCACCTGGGGCATGGTCGTCTGGTCCGACGGCGGCGGCAACGGAGCGGACTTCTACACCTCGGACGACCTGCTGAACTGGACGTTCGCCTCGCGCTACGGCGCCGACTGGCTGTTCGAGTGCCCCGACTTCTTCGCCGTGCCGCTCGACGGCGACCCGGCGAACGTCAAGTGGGTGCTCAACGACGGCAGCGGCGAGTACGTCGTCGGCGACTGGGACGGCACGACGTTCACCGCCGACGACCCCGCGCCGCAGAAGTTCAACCAGGTCGAGACGTACGCCGGCAGCAGCTACTACGCGGGCCTGACGTTCGAGAACCTGCCCGACGACCGGATCGTCTCGATGGCGTGGCAGGGCCAGAACGCCGGCACGGTCTGGACCGGCAACCACACGTTCCCCGTCGAGATGCGCCTCGAGACCGTCGACGGCCGCCCGACGGTGCTGAGCACGCCGATCGACGAGATCGCCGGGCTGCGCACGTCGACGCAGACCTGGAAGGCGCGCATGCTCGACCCCGGGCGGGCCCGCGAGCTGCTGGCCGGCGTCGAGGCCGACACCGTCGAGATCGAGGCCGAGTTCGAGGTCGTCGGCCGGACACCGGCCCGGTTCGGCTTCCGCCTCGGCACCGGCGAGGACGGCTGGTTCGACCACGAGGTCGTCTACGACTCCGCCACCCAGACGCTGGACGGCGTGCCGCTGCCGCTGGAGGACGGGAAGGTCCGGCTGCGCCTGCTGGTCGACCGCGGCCAGCTGGAGATCTTCGGCAACGACGGCCGGCTCTACCGCAGCCTCAACGTCAACTTCGACAGCATGCCCGGCGACGACGCCATGGAGCTCTACGTCGAGGGACGGGTGCGGCTGACGAACCTGGCCGTGCACCAGCTCGGCTCGATCTGGGGCGGCGAGTCGACGCTGGCCTCGAACCTCGGCGGCAAGTGGTACACCGACTCCGGGGTCTGGTCCGACGCGTCCGGCGGCAAGCAGGGCACCAGCGGCGGCGACGCGTTCTACCTCAACACGACCTCCGGCACCGACTTCACCTACGAGGCCGACGTGACGCTGCGCTCCGGCGTCGCCGCGGCCCTCACGTTCCGTTCCAACCGCGACGCCAGCCGGCACTACACCGCCAACGTCGACGCGCACGCGAACGTGATCAAGCTCTGGCGGCCCGGCCGCGACATCGCCACCTACCCGCTCGACGTCGAGTACGGGCGCACCTATCACCTGAAAGTGGTGGCCGTGGGCCCGCGCATCCAGGTATACCTCGACGACGCCGCGGAGCCGGTCATCGACGCCGTCGACGACACCATCACCAGCGGCCAGTTCGGCCTGAACGTGTACAACGGCACCGCCGTGATCGACGACGTGCAGGTGAGCGAACCGTGAGCCGCGTCAGCCGCGCCACACAGGAGGACATCGTCATGACCGCATCCCGACCGCGCAGGCGCCGGTTCGCCGGTGCCGTCGCCCTCACCGCCGCCACTCTGCTCACGGCGAGTGCCTGTGGCGGCGACGACGACGGCAGCGCCACGGCCGGCGAGGGCGACACCGTCGCCGTCACGCTGATCACCAAGGACTCCATCAACCCGTTCTTCGTCGCCATGCAGGAGGGCGCGAAGGAGGTCGCCGAGGAGGAGAACGTCGACCTCACCATCGCGGCGGGTGCCGAGGACGGCGACGAGGAGGGCCAGATCCAGGCCATCGAGAACGCCATCGCCGCAGGCGAGCAGGGCATCCTCATCGTGCCGAACGGCCCGGGCGTGAACCCGGCGATCGAGCGGGCCCGCGACGCCGGCCTGTTCGTCATCGCGCTGGACACCCCGCCGGACCCGGCCGACATCGTCGACATCACCTTCGCCACCGACAATTTCGAGGCCGGCGAGCTGATCGGCCAGTGGGCCGCGGCGCAGCTGGGCGGGCAGCCGGCCACCATCGCGCTGCTCGACCTGTTCAACGACAAGATCGTCTCGGTCGACTACAACCGCGACCAGGGCTTCCTGTCCGGCATGGGCATCGAGCTCGGCGACGACAAGCGCAACGGCGACGAGGCGCCCACCGGCCAGTACTCCGGCGGGACGTACGAGATCGTCTGCAACGAGCCGACCGGCGGCGCGGAGGACGGCGGCCGTACGGCGATGGAGAACTGCCTGACCCGCAACCCGGACATCAACGTCGTCTACACGATCAACGAGCCGTCCGCGGCCGGGGCGCACGCCGCACTGGAGGCGGCCGGCGTCGCCGACGACGTGCTGATCGTCTCCGTCGACGGCGGCTGCGACGGCGTCCAGGCGGTGAAGGACGGCCGCATCGGCGCCACGTCGCAGCAGTACCCGCTGCTCATGGCCTCCGAGGGGGTCAAGGCGATCGCCGACATCGCGCGCGGCGGCGAGCCCCCCACGCCCAGCGACGGCCTCGACTTCTTCAACACCGGCGTCGCGCTGGTCACCGACACGGCGGCCGACGGCGTCGAGAGCATCGACACGACCGAGGGCACGGACAAGTGCTGGGGCTGACCACCGAACCGGGCGGGGCGGCGGCGGAGCTGGAGCGCCGCCGCCGCTCCCCCGCCCAACGCGTCCAGCACCTGCTGCACACCCACCCGGCGCTCAGCCCGGCGATCATCCTGCTGCTGACGTGTGTCGCGTTCACGCTGCTCAACGACCGGTTCGCCGCGCCCGCCGCGCTGTCGCTGCTGATCCAGCAGACGGCGATCGTGGCGGCGCTGGCGATCGGGCAGACGCTGATCATCCTGACCGCCGGCATCGACCTCTCGGTCGGCGCCATCGCGGTCCTCTCGTCCATGCTGGCGGCCATGCTCGCCGCCGAGCACGGGGTGCCGGCGCCGCTCGCGCTGGTCGTCGGCGTCGCGACGGGGCTGGCTGCGGGCAGTCTCAACGGGCTGCTCGTCACACGGGTAGGGCTGCCCCCGTTCATCGTCACGCTGGGCACGCTGAGCGTGTTCACCGCGATCGTGCTGATCTACACCGGCGGGCAGAGCGTGCCCGGCGCCGACCTGCCCGACTGGCTGACCTGGACCGGGACGACGTTCCCGCTGGGCGACTTCCGGCTCACCTACGGCGTGGTCCTCGTCGCGCTGATGTACCTGGTGGTCGGATGGGCGCTGAGCCAGACCGCGTGGGGCCGGCACGTGTACGCCGTCGGCGACGACGCCGACGCGTCGCGGCTGGCCGGCATCCGGGTGAACCGGGTGCTGTTCAGCGTGTACGCCGTCGCCGGGCTCATCTACGGGCTCGCGGCGTGGGTGCTGATCGGCCGGGCCGGCGCGGCCAGCCCGAACGCGATCGCCGACGCCAACCTGGAGTCGATCACGGCGGTCGTCATCGGCGGTACCAGCCTGTTCGGCGGCCGCGGCGGCATCCTCGGGACGCTGCTCGGCGCGCTGATCGTCCAGTCGTTCGCCGTCGGGCTGTCGCTGGCCGGCGTCGACGACCAGTACCGCCTGCTCGCCGTCGGCGTCCTCGTCATCGCCGCGGTGTCGGTGGACCAGTGGATCAGGAGGGTGCGGGCATGACGACGACGCGGACCCCGGTGCTCGCCGCGCGCGGGCTGGTGAAGACGTTCGGCCGGGTGGTCGGCCTCGACGGCGTCGACGTCGACGTGTACGCGGGTGAGGTGCTGGCCGTCATCGGCGACAACGGCGCCGGCAAGTCGACGCTGATCAAGTGCCTCACCGGCGCGTTGATCCCGGACGCCGGCACGATCAGCTGCGACGGCCGCGAGGTGGCGTTCCGACGACCGCAGGACGCCCGCGAGGCCGGCATCGAGACCGTGTACCAGACGCTGGCCGTCGCACCGGCCCTGGACGTCGCGAGCAATCTCTACCTCGGCCGCGAGGAGCGCCGCCCCGGCCCGCTCGGCACCGTGTTCCGGATGCTCGACAAGCAGGGCATGCGCAAGCGTGCCGCCGACGCCGTCCGCGACCTCGGCATCAGCACCATCCAGAACATCACCCAGCCGGTCGAGTCGCTGTCGGGCGGGCAGCGGCAGGCCGTCGCCGTCGCGCGGGCGGCGGCGTTCGGCAGTCGCATCGTCGTACTGGACGAGCCGACCGCCGCTCTCGGCGTCAAGGAGTCGAACCAGGTGCTCGCGCTGATCGAGCGGCTCCGGGAGAACGGCCTCGGCGTCCTGCTGATCAGCCACAACATGCCGCACGTATGGCAGGTGGCCGACCGCATCCACGTCCAGCGGCTCGGCCGCTCGGCCGGTGTCATCACCCCGCAATCGCACACCATGGCCGAGGGGGTGGCGATCATGACCGGCGCCGCGGCCGCCTGACCGACGGGCCGTCCGGCCGGGCCGTTCGGCCCTGCCGCCGCGGCCGCCGCGGAGGCAGGCTGGATCTCGGAGGGCACCGCGTCCCCGGGGGCGCCCTCCGGGAGGTGAGCACGATGGGCTGGCACGACCACGATCCCGGCGGCTGGGACTGGCTCGCGATGGCCGCGACGATGGCGCTGATCTGGGCACTCATCATCGCCGTCGGCGTCGTCGTGGTGCAGCGTCTGCTCGACCGTCCGGACCGGCACGACCACGGAGACCGGCCGGGACGGCATCGATGAGCGACCGCTGGACCGTCGCCGACGTGATGACCGCGCACGTCGTCACCGCCGGCGAGGACGACTCGTTCAAAGACGTCGCCGCCCTGCTGTCCGAGCATCGGGTGACCGCCGTGCCGGTCGTCGACCCGTCCGGACGTGTCGTCGGCGTCGTGTCGGTGACCGACCTGCTGTGCAAGGAACGGTTCCAGATGCCGTGGCAGTCGCGCCGGGTGCGGCGCGACGGCCGGACACCGGCCCGGGCCAAGGCCGCCGCGACGACGGCGCAGGAGCTCATGACGGCGCCCGCGGTCACCATCGGGCCGGGCGCGTCCCTGCCGGCCGCGGCGCGCAGCCTGTCGCGGCACCGGGTCTCCCGCCTGGTGGTGGTCGGCGACGACGGCCGCCCGGTCGGCGTCGTCAGCCAGAGCGACCTGCTGCGGGCGTTCCTCACGCCCGACGAGGAACTGGCCGAGCAGGTGCTGCGCCGGCTGGTCCACTTCGCGCTGTGGGACGACCCGTTCGCGGTCCGCGTCGAGGTCGAGGACGGCGTCGCCGTCCTGACCGGCGAGGTCGAGCGCCGGTCGCTGGCCGTGCTGGCGGCGCGGCTGGCCCGCTCGGTCGACGGCGTGGTCGACGTCGACGACCGGCTCGTCTACGCCGTCGACGACACCGCCCTGCCGCCGCGCGACCAGCCGGGCTGACCGGGCCCGAGTCTCGGCCCTGGTCACGGGAGCGCGCCCCGAGCCGGGCGCACCTTACACTCTGCTCCGTGATGGCGGAGTCGGGCGGCCGGCTGCGGCGCCTCGGCCCCAGGGCCCCGCGCCAGCACCTGACGCTGGCGGGGAGCGCTGCGGGCGCGGTGGCGCTGGCCGTGCTGGTCGCCGGTGGCTTCGACCCGCTCGAGAAGCCGGAGGCCGACGTCGCGCCGCTGGCTGCCGGCGAGGCCGTCGACCTCGGCCCGTTCACCGTCACCGTCGACCGCATGAGGGTCGTCGACGAACTGCCCGGCATCTCCGAGGGCGACGACGACACCCGGGTGCTGGCGCTGGTCGCGACCGTGACGGCGACCGGGACGACGACGCAGTACGGCGCGATGCTCTCGGAGAGCGTCGCGCTGGAGCAGCTGCCGGGTGTGGCCGGCGACGGCGACGGTCCGGTGCCCGCCGACGACGTCTACGTCATGGCCGACGGCACCCGCCTCGACGCCGTCCAGCCGGGTCTGGAGTACGAGGTCGCGCTGGTGTGGGAGCAGGACGCCCGGGCCGACGTCCCCTCCGACGCGCGGCTGGTGCTGGTCGGGCGGACGCTGCGGGAGAGCTCGATCGACCGGTCGATGGAATGGCTGGACCCGCTGCCCGTCGTCGCCGGCGTTCTCGAGGTGACGGCACCCGCCGAGGAGGAGTCCTGATGGGCGGCCGCCGCGTGGCGCGTCCGCCGTCGAGCCGGCTCACCGGGCTGCCGCGGCAGGCGGCGTTCGCGGTCCTGCTGGTCGCGGCGCTGGCGACCGGGCGCGCCGTCGAGACCCTGATGCCGGTCGGCGACGAGGTGGCCGCGCCGTTCGAGCGGACCGGCGGTGTCGGCGACCGCATCGAGGCGCGCTGGGGCGACGTCGAGGTGACCTCCGTCGCCGGTTCCACCCGCATCGAGGACCCGTACGGCGCCACGCACGTGACCGGCGGCGTGTACGTCGTCGTCGACTGGACGTACACGGCGGCCGGGGAGCCGCAGGTCCCCGCGTGGGTGGCGATCCGCGACACCGAGGGCCGGGTGTTCCGCACCAGCCTCGAGCGCAACCCGTACAGCTCCGGCGGCGCGGCGCAGCCGGGCATCCCCCGCCGGGTGGCGGCGGCGATCGAAGTGCCCGCCGACGCCGTGGCCGGGGCGGAGCTGGTCATCACGCTGGAGCCGAACCCCGAGAACCACCGCCGCGACGACGTCGCCGTCGTCGACCTCGGGCTGACGCAGGACGACGCCGACGCCTGGGCCGCGTCGGAGGAGCCGCTGGAGGTGGCCGAGCCGGCCGACGGCCCCGGGGCCATGTCGTGAGGCCGCCGGGCTGGTGGCGGCGCAACCGCTGGGGGCTGATCGCGCTGCCGGTGACCGTGGTGGCGGCGCTGGCGGCCAGCTCGTACCGCGTCGAGACCTACTGGTGGGTGGAGAAGCCGCGCGACCTCGTGCACGCCGAACGCGGCGAGTGGGTGACGTTCTCCGCCAGCCAGTACGACCGCACGGGCGACGTGCCGTTCACCGTGCGGGTGCGGCTCGACGACGTGCGCCCGGCCGACACGCCGTTCGGCGAGGACGCCCCGCTCGAACTGCCCGCCGGCGTGCAGGCGGTCGCCGTCGACCTCGCCCTGGCCGCCGCGCCGGACGTGCCGCTGACCAGCTGCGATCTCGTCGTCCGCGACGCGTCCGGCACCGAGTACGCCTACCAGTCCTCGTCGCCGTCGATCAGCCAGGCGACGTCACCGTGCGTGCCTCCGGACGCCCGCGGGCCGGAACTCGATCTGTTCGAAGGGCTCGACCCCGACACCGGGCCGCCCCGCCCGGGCGAGTGGACCGTCAGCCCGGTCGTCCTGCTCCCCGACGGCGTCGAGGTGGCCGAGGTGCTGCTCAGCTGGGGTCCGCCGGACGGGCTGCTGATCAGCGCAGAGTGACGGTGCTGCGCGCGCCGCGGTCGAGGACGCGGTCGATGGCCGCGCCCAGCAGGCAGACCACCGCGACCGTGCCGACGACGTGCGACACCATGCCGGTGTGCGGGACGAACGCCAGGTAGGCGCCCAGCGGCAGCGGTCCCAGCAGTTCGCGCCAGATCAGCTCGACCGCGTACTCCAGCCGCTGCGCGACGACGAACGCGAGCGCGAACAGCAGCATCGGGGCCAGCCCGGCGACGGCGAGCCGGCGCAGGCCGCTGACCAGCGCGCCGAAGCGTTCGCCGAGGCCGCCGGTGAGCTCGTTGCCGACCTGGCGGGCGGGAGCGTGCATGCGGCGGACCAGCCCGCCGCGCGGCCGGCGGTGTGAGGCCTGGCGGCGCCGCTCCGGCTCGCGCAGCTGCTGCCCGTACACGACCGCGCCCACCGTCAGCCACGCGACCGGGATCACCAGCAGCGCATCGGCGTCGCTGAGCAGGTCGAACAGCCACCTGCCGCCGGCGTCGACCGCGCTGCCGACCGGGCCGAAGAACTCCAGCAGCGACTGCCATCCGCCGGCGATGGCCTGGGTGAGCGCCCGCTCCCGCAGCCACGTGAAGGCGGCCTCCTGGTGGGTGGCGAGCATGCGGGCGAGCGTCACCAGCCACAGCACCTCGACGTAGGCCGCCGCCCACGGGACCCACCGCATCGGCCGGCGCCGCGCCAGCACGCCCAGCCCGTACCGCAGCACGATCGCGATCGCCACCAGCGCCATCGCCAGCCAGCCGGTCGCCAGCGCCGTCCGGTTGTCGTCCACCTCGCCCGTGCCGAGCAGCAGGTCGGGGTCGTTGAACAGCTCGTCGGTGACCGCCGTGTTCACGAACCGGAACACGTCCTCGGAGAGGTAGCCGTAGGACGCGTAGATGGCGAGGAACGGGATCATCACGGCACCCAGGACGGTGACGACGCTCGCGTGCTCTCGCTCGGGGCCGTCGCCGGCCGCCGCCTGGTCGGCCGAGGCCTGCAGCGACGGGAGCGAGTGCCGCAGCGCGTAGAGGGCCGCGATCAGCGCGCACACCGCCGCCAGCGGACCCAGGACCAGGACGAGAACACCCAGCGTGCCGCTGAACTCACTCAGCTCGACCGCCGCCCACAGCGCGGCGTAGCGGCCGGCCTCGCCGGCGAACAGGATCGCCAGCAGCACCGGCCAGTGCCCGGCCAGCAGCCGGACCGCCCGGCCCACGACCGCGAACAGGTCGGCCGCCGCCGAACGCAGCGTCGCGCCCAGCCCACGCCGGGTCGGTCTCTCGGTCAAGGTCATCGCAGGTCATCCTGGGTCAGAGCGGACGACTCAGGATAGTGGCTGAGCGAGCGTCCCGAGGAGCGGCAGATGGTCGGCGCCAGCCGCGCCGTAGATTGGCGCCGTGACGCCCGACGGCCGCCTGATCCGCCCCGACGAACTGCGCGCATGGGACGGACCGGGCGAGCTGGTGCTGTTCCTCGGCGTCGCGACGGCCGGGTCGCGCAGCCACGACGTCTTCCCCGGCTGGGCCGCCACGCTGGGCCGGCCCGACTGGACGCTGCGCGGCGTCGATCTCCCGCTGACGGCGACCGACGCGGCGTACGCGGACCTCGCCGACGCCGTCGCGGCGAACCCGCGCATCGCCGGTGCCGTCGTCACCAGCCACAAGCTGCGTCTCTACCGTGCCGGCGCGACGCTGCTCCGGCGCACCGACGTCCTCGCCGGGCTCACGCACGAGGTCAACTCGCTGGTCCGCACGCCCGGCGGTGTCGAGGGGCACGCCCGTGACCCGCTCGCGCTCTCCGCCGTCCTCCGCGCCGGGCCCCGGCCCGGAGCCGACGTCGTCGTCTACGGGGCCGGCGGCGCGGGGACCGCCCTGCTGCTGGCGCTGACGCTGAACGTCGAGGCGACGCTCGCTGCCGGCCGGCCGGTCCCGGCCGACGCCACACAGGCCGGCACCCTCACCGTCCTCGACACCGACGCCGCCGCTCTCGCCGCGCTGCGCGCCACGGCCGAGCGGTGCGGCGTCCTCGACGACCGGCTCCGGCTGGCCGACGCCCGCACACCGCTACCCGTCCCGGAGCACGCGCTCGTCGTCAACGCGACCGGCCTCGGCAAGGACCGGCCCGGCTCGCCGCTTCCGCCCGGCACCGTCCTGCCTGCGACGGCGACCGCGTGGGACTTCAACTACCGCGGCGACCTCACGTTCCTCGCCGACGCCCGCGCACACGGCGCCGCCGTCGTCGACGGGTGGGACTACTTCGTGGCCGGGTGGGGCGCGGCGCTGACGGCGATCGCCGGCCGGCCGCTCACCGGCGACCTGCTGGCCGAGCTGGCCGCGACGGCCGCGCCGTTGCGGACCTGAGCGGCGGCGCCGGTCAGAGCGCCGACCGGTCCGCGAGCAGCGTCGCGTCCGGCACCGGCAGCGCGTCCGTCGCCGGCCGCTCCGGGGTGTCCGGGAGCGGGTCGGGGACGGCGGCGAGGTCGCCCTCGAGGCCCGGCTGCGGGCCGGGCAGCGTCACGTCGAGGAACGGCACCCCCGGCGGCGCCACCGGCACGTCCGTCAGCGCCACCCCGGAGATCGCCGGCGTCCCGGCCGGGCAGACCGCGGTCGCGATCGCCTCCGGCAGCACCGACGCGAACCCGTTGCCGTCCAGGCAGGTCCCGTTCGACGGAGCCCGCTCCGTCGAGACGTCGGCGATGTCGATGCGATTGGCGGAGAACGTGTTGGCCACGAACCGGTTGTCCAGCGACGGCACGTCCTCGGCGCTGCTGATCAGCGTGCCGGCGGTGGTGTTGCCGCCGATGAGGTTCCGCTCGATGACGTTCTGCTGCCCGCCGGCGATCCCGATGCCGACGCCGAACCCGCCCTCGGCCTGCGCCGGGGAGTCGGGCTGCACGTTGTCGGTGATGACGTTGCCGACGACGAGGTTGTCGCGCTGCGGGACGAACGCCTCCTGGTAGTCCGACGTCAGCGTCAGCCCGACCCGGTTCCCGGCGAACCGGTTGCCGGTGATCAGCACCCCGCCGGAGGCGTTGGCGTTCTCGAACCCGACGGCGTTGCGCTCGGCGACGTTGCCGGTGACGACGGCGTCGCAGTCGGTGCACTGGCCCAGGTAGAACCCGGAGTCGGCGCCGCCGGAGGCGTAGCTGTCGACGATCGCACCGTGCTGGGAGTGGAACGCGTAGATGCCGTACAGGCCGTTGTTGGTGGCGGTGACGTTGCGGACCTCGTAGCGCTGCAGCGGCTCGGCCTCGGGCGCCTCGCTCGTGTAACCGTCGCCGGGCACGTTGCCGGTCGCGTCGTGCACGCCGGAGATCAGCACACCGGCCAGCGTGTGCCGGGTCGCGGTGAGGTTCTGCACGCGGACGCCGTCGGCGATGCCGAGGATCCCGATCGCCCGCTCCCCCTCCCCGTCGACGACGACGGCGTCGCGGTCGGCGCCGCGGATCGTCACGTCGGCCTTGTCGACGACGACCGCCTCGGGATACGTGCCGGCGTCGACCAGGACCAGCCCGCCCTCGGCGACCGCGCCGACCGCCTCGGAGATCGTCGCCGCGTCCGCCGGGACCCGGACCAGGTCGGCGCCGCCACCCGTCGGGCCGGACTCGGAGGACGCGGAGTCGTCGTCGCCGCTGGAGCAGGACGCCACGAGCAGGGACACGAAGACAGCGGTCAGCAGACGTTTCACGGAAGACTTTCCCTCGACGGAAGCGGTACGCCCGCACGGTACCGACGGGCGGGAACGCCACGGGGCCGATTCGCCGCTTTCTGTGGAAACCACGGACGAGATGCCGTGTCCCCCGGGCCGGCTGTCAGGGCAGGCCGGCCAGCAGGCCGAACGCCTCCCGGGCGGCCGCGAGCACCCGCGGCGCGTACTGCTCCGGCGGCGCACCCGACAGCGTCGCCCGGCGGAACGCCCCGATGACGGTGCCGTGCGCGGCGATCAACGCCTCGGCGATCACCTGCGGCCGCAGATCGTCCTCGTCGTCGTCGACGCCCAGCTCGCGGGCGATGTGCTCGCGCAGCGTCGCGGCGTACCTGGCCAGGAGCTGCCGTTCCCGCGCCTGCAGCGCCGGACTGCCGGTGACCAGCCGGGCCAGGACGGCCTGCCGCGCCCGCCGCCGCGGGTCGTCGCCGAACCCCGCGTACCGGTCCAGCAGGAAGGCGCCGACCGCACCGGCGACGGGCGTCCCCGGCGGCCGGGCGTCGATCGCGTCGACGAGCGCCGTCTCGAACCGCTGGTCGCCGCTGTAGACGAGGTCCTCCTTGGTGGCGAAGTGGTTGAACACCGTCTTCTCGGTGACCCCCGCGGTCCGCGCGACCTCGGCGACGGAGACCGCCTCGAACCCGCGGTCGGCGAACAGCCGCAGCGCCGTCGCCGCGATCTGCTCGCGGGTCTGCTGCTTCCGCGCCTCGCGCACTCCGGCCACGTACCGACCTCCGGGAACTCGCCGTTCGTTACAGTCACTGTAAACAAGAGAGGAGCCCGCCGATGCCCGTCCTCCCCGAGCTGGAACCGATGGTGGCCCGGATCGCCCAGGCCCGCCAGTACCCGGCCGACCCCGCGCAGAGCGTCGCCGACCGGCGCGCCGCCATCCACCGCGGCATGGACCAGCGGGCCGCCACGGTCACGCTGCCCGCCCCGCCGCGGGTCACCCGCCGCGATCACACCGTCCAGGTGCCCGGCGGCGACCGCATCGCCGTCCGCAGCTACCACCCCGGCGACGCCCCCGCGCCGCGGCCCGGCCACGTCTACGTGCACGGCGGCGGCTGGTGGCTCGGCACGCTCGACCACCGCGACGCGCTCTGCGCCCGCCGCGCCGCGAACACCGGCGCCGTCGTCGTCTCCGTCGCGCACCGGCCGGCGCCGGAGCACCGCTATCCGGCACCGGTCGAGGACGTCCACGCCGCGCTGGTCTGGACGGCCGAGCGGTCCGGCGCGCTCGGCGTCGACCCGGCCCGGCTGACGATCGGCGGCGACTCGTCCGGCGCGAACCTCGCCGCGGCCGCCGCGCTGGTGGCCCGCGACCGTGGCGGGCCGGCGCTGGTGGCGCAGGCGCTGGAGATCCCGGCGCTGGACCTCACCCTCGGCCACGCCGAGCGCGAGCCGGACGCCGGCGCCGTCGTCCTCACCTACGACGAACTGGCCGCGAACATCGAACGCTACTGCGACGCGGAGCGCCGGGCCGAGCCGTACGCCTCCCCCGTCCTCGCCACCGACGTCGGCAGCCTCCCGCCGGCCCTGATCATGACGGCGGAGCACGACGTCCTCCGCGGCGACGGCCGTGCCTACGCCGAGCGGCTGGCCGCCGCCGGGGTCGCGGTCACCCTGCACGAGTGGCCCGGTCACGTGCACGGCTCGCACGACATGACCGCCGTCGTCCCGTCCGCCCGCGACTGGCAGGCCGAGGTGGACGCGTTCCTGCGGGCCGCCGTCAGCGGAACCACCCGGTGAGCTGGGCGGCGAGCGCGGCGTCGTCGAGGCCGTGCCAGTCGCCCGGAACCTCGCGATGCTCGCCCGCGGGCAGCCGCGACGCGACGTCGCGGGCGGCGCCGCGCAGGTAGTCGTCGCTGCCGGCACTGTTGAGCACCAGCACCGGCGCGTGCACCGCGGCGAGCAGCTCGGCCGTCATGGTCGAAGCCAGCGCGGTGTCGTAGAGCAGCGTGGGTGCGAGCGCCTCGACGCCGGCCCGGGCCGGGTGCGCGCGCAGGTGCTCGATCCACTCGTCCGGGACACCGATGGCCTGGTTGAAGAAGTCGACGGCGCCGCCGTGGTCGCCGCCCTCGATCAGGTCGCGCAGCCGGGCGGCGAACGCCTCGTCGGCCGGCTCGCCGACGACGAACGGCGGCTCGAGCAGCGCGACCCGCCGGATCGGCAGCCCGGCGGCGGCCGCCCGCAGCGCCACGGCGGCGCCGGAGCTGAACCCGTAGACGTCCGCCTCGCCGCCGGCCAGCTCGATCACCGCGGCGAGGTCGTCGGTCTCGCGCTCCGGAGCGAACGGCGCGGTGTCGCCGCTGTCGCCGCGGCCGCGCCGGTCGTAGGCGTGGACGGCGAAAGCTCCCGCCAGCGCCGTGATCGCGCCGGCCATCGGCCGCAGCCCGTGGAACGCGCCCGCGGGGTCGACCATGACGAGCGCCGGCCCCTCCCCGGTGCGGCTGACGGCGATGGGGGTGCCGTCGGCGGATCGAGCCTGCATGGCGACCACTCCTCAGATACTGAACTGTTCAGTACTTGTGTGGCAGTACTGTACAGTTCAGTTCATGGAGCGGGCAAGGGGTCGCGGCGCACCGAAGGAGCCACTCATCCTCGACGCCGCGCGGACGGTGTTCCTGCGCCGCGGCTTCGGCGCGGCCGGCGTCGACGAGATCGCCGCCCTCGCCGCCATCTCGAAGGTGACGCTCTACAAGTACTTCCCCAGCAAGGAGCTGCTGTTCAGCGCCGTCGTCCAGCGCGACATCGAGCGGGCCGAACGAGTCTCCGACGGCCACCTCGACACCCTTGCCGCCACGACGGACCTCCCCCGCGACCTGCGGGCGTTCGCCCGCGAGTTCGTCGCGACGGTCACCGGCCCGGACCTGTTGCGGATGCGCCGGTTGGTGGCCGCCGAGGCCGAACGCTTCCCCGACCTCGCCCGCACCTGGGACGAGCGCGGCCGCCGGCGCGGCCTCGACACGCTGCGGCGGCTCTTCGGCGACCTCGCCGAGCGCGGGCTGGTGGCCGGCGACCTCGACGTCGCGGCCGAGCAGTTCCTCTGGTTGTTGCTGGCGGCGCCGTTCAACGAGTCGTTGTTCACCCCGGCGGCGACACCCGCCCCACGCGACCTCGACGCGCACGCCGACGCCGCCGTCGCGACGTTCCTCGCCGCCTACGGCCGAAAGTAACCGATTTCTCCCCGATGTGGCGGATTCGATGGCCAGTCAGGGTGGTTGTCACATACCGTCGAAGTGACGCTGTCCGATGACGAGAGGACGACGATGTCCGACCGCCACGCTCTGGCGCCGCTGCGCCGCTGGCTCATCGACTCCGGCACACCGGCCAAGCTCACCGTTCTGCTGATCGTGGCCGTCCTGATGATCGCCACCTCGGTCATGCTGCTCAACAGCGCGACCGACGGCAGCGACTCCGGCCTGATCGAGATCGAGACTCCCGCCGCCGGTTAGATGAGTGCGTCCGATCGTCGGTGGTGGGGCGGCGCCGACCGGTGCTCGTGCCGGCCGGGCGCCAGTTCGACGGCGGCGCCGTGTGGCGGCTCGAGCACGCCGGTGGTGCCCACCGGCAGCTGCGTCGTCACGACCAGTTCCCCGGCCTCGACGCGCCACTCGATGGCCACCTCGCCGTACGGTGAGCGGTGCCTGGCCCGCGCCGAGGTCAACCCGCCGCCCGGCCGCGGGCGGAACCGCACCCGCCGGTAGCCCGGCTCGGCCGGGGCCAGCCCGGCGACGGTCCGGTGCAGCCAGTCGGCGACGGCGCCGAGCGCGTAGTGGTTGAACGACGTCATCGTCCCCGGGTTGACGGTGCCGTCGGGCAGCAGGCTGTCCCAGCGCTCCCAGATCGTCGTCGCGCCCTGCGTGACCGGGTACAGCCAGGACGGGCACTCGCGCTGCAGCAGCAGGTCATACGCGGTGTCCAGCTCACCGGCGTCGGTGAGCGCGTCGCTGACCAGCGGCGTCCCCACGAACCCGGTGGCGATGCGGTTGCCGTCGGCGCGGACCAGCTCGCCCAGCCGACGACCGGCCGCGGCCCGCAGATCGTCCGGGACCAGGCCGAACCGCAGCCCCAGCGCGTAGGCCGTCTGCGCGTCGCTGGTCATCCGGCCGTCCGGACCCACGTACGCGGCGGCGAACGCGGCATCGACGGCGTCGGCCAGCGCCGCGTAGCGGTCGCGCTCGGCGTCGCGCCCCAGGACGCCGGCCAGCCACGACACCCGCCGCGCCGACGCCGCGAAATAGGCCGTCGCGACCAGGTGGCGGTCGGTGCGCGCGTCGGCCGGGTCGTCCGGCGGCGCCGCCGGGTCGAGCCAGTCGCCCAGCTGGAAACCGTCGTCCCAGAGGTGATCGGGACCGGCCAGCCGCTCGACGAGGTCGACCCAGCGACGGGCGCTCTCGAACTGATCAGCCGCGACGCCGGCGTCGCCGTAGCGCTCGTACAGCGTCCAGGGCAGGAACGTCGCGACGTCGCCCCAGGCGGCGCCGGGCCGGATCGGCGTCCACGTCTTCTTCGCCGGGATGACCGGGACGTACCACGGCACCGTCCCGTCGGGCAGTTGCTCGCGCTCGACGTCGCGCAGCCAGCCGGCCAGCGTCCCGGAGACGTCGTAGAGGAACGCCGCCGTCGGGCCGAACACCTGGATGTCGCCGGTCCAGCCGACCCGCTCGTCGCGTTGGGGGCAGTCGGTCGGGATGTCGACCAGGTTGCCGCGCATGCTCCACACGACGTTCTCGTGCAGCCGGTTCACCAGCGGGTCGGAGCACTCGAACCAGCCGGTCCGCTCGACGTCGGTGTGGTAGACGCGGGCGACGACGGCGCCGGCGGCGACCGCGTCGTCGAGGTCGCCCGGCCAGCCGCTGACCTCGGCGTAGCGGAAGCCGTGGAAGGTGAACCGAGGCTCCCACTCCTCGCCGTCCGGGCGGCCGGCCAACGTGTAGCGGTCGGTGGAGCGCGCGCCGCGCAGCGGGCGGGCATAGAGCTCGCCGTCCTGCAGGACCTCGGCGGTGCGCAGCGTGACGGTGCCGCCCGCGGGCCCGGTGACGCGGATGCGGATGCGGCCGACGAGGTTCTGCCCGAAGTCGAGGACGCGCCGCCCGCTGGGCGTCGTGAGCACGGCGGCCGGCCGGAGCTCCTCGGTGCAGCGCACGGGCGGGCCGGTCGGGGCCTTCAGGGTGGTGACGTCGCGCTCGCGGACGGCGACCGGCGTCCACCCGGCGTCGTCGAAACCGGGCTCGGACCAGCCGGCCTGCTCGGCACGGGCGTCGTAGTCCTCGCCGTCGTAGTTGCCGGCGCGCAGGATCGGGCTCGGCGCGGCCCGCCAGCCGGCGTCGGTCGCGATCGTCTCGACCCGGCCGTCGGCGTAGGTCAGCTCCAACTGCGCGAGGAACGACAGGTCGGTCCCGTAGAGGTTGCGGAAGCCGCCGTTCCAGCCCAGCCGGCCGCGATACCAGCCGTCGCCGAGCCAGGCGCCGAGCGCGTTGCGGCCCGGCCGCAGCAGCGCGGTGACGTCGTAGGTGTAGTAGCGCAGGTGCTCCGGGTAGACGGTCCAGCCGGGCGACAGCGCGTCGTCGCCGACGCGCCGGCCGTTCAGCTCCGCCTCGTACAGGCCGTGCGCGGTCGCGTACAGCCGGGCCGCGACGAGGCCGTCGCCGGCGGTGAACTCGCGGCGCACCAGCGACGGGCGCCGGTCATCGGACTCCGGCTCCTCGTCCCAGGCGCCGCCGACCGGGACCGCCGTCCAGTCGGCCGGCTCCAGCAGCCCGGCCTCCAGCGTCGTCGGCGCGCTCCAGCCGGTCGTCGAGCCGTCGTCGCCGTGCAGCCGGACCCGGACGCTCACCCGCTCGCGCGACGTCAGCGGGTCGTCCGGCCAGGGCACCAGCACCTGCTCCGCCGACTCGACGGTGACGACCCGCGGCGCGCCCCTCCGCGTCAGTTCGACGTCGTAGCCGGCCTGCCGCCAGGGCCCCTCGGCGGTCACCGTCCAGGACAGCCGCGGCCGGCGCTCCCCGATGCCCAGCGGCTCGAGAGAAGCGGGCGCCGGCCACGGGGTCCGGCGCCGGTCTCCGGATGAGCAGTGCTCGACACGCGGGGCGGACGGCGTGGCGGTCATCGGCACTCCCTCGGCTCGGATGAGACGTTTCAAAGCGGCAGACTACCGGAGATTGACACGTTTCAACCCAGCCGCCACGATGGAGCGATGCGGATCGCGGTCACCGGCAGCTCCGGCCGGCTCGGCACGGCGACGGTCCGGCGGCTGCGCGCCGCCGGGCACGACGTCGCCGGATTCGACCTCGCCGGGGCGCCCGGACCGGGGTTCACCCGGGTCGACCTCGCCGACTACGGGCAGACGCTCGACGCCCTGCTCGGCGTGACGGCGCGGCACGACGGCGTCGATGCGCTCGTGCACCTGGCGGCGATCCCGGTGAACGGACTGGTCCCCGACGTCACCACGTTCCATGCCAACCTGACCGCGTCGTTCCACGTGCTGTTCGCCGCGCTGCGGGCCGGGGTGCGCACCGTCGTCTGCGCGTCCAGCATCACCGCGATGGGCTTCCCGTTCGCCGAGCCGCCGCCGTACCTCCCGCTCGACGAGGAGCACACCGCCGCCAACAACACGTACGGCCTGGTCAAGGTGCTGGAAGAGACCATGGCCGGGCAGCTGGTGCGGTGGGACCCCCGGTTGTCGGTGACGTCGCTGCGCTTCACCAACATCGTCACGCCGGACGACTACGCCACGTTCGCCCGCGCGGGCGACTCCGCGTACCGGCGCGATCTGCTCGGCTCCTACGTCGACGTGCGCGACGCGGCCGCGGCCGTCGAACTGGCGCTGGCGGCGGCCCGCCCCGGCGCGTCCGTCTACGACGTCGCCGCCGCCGACACCGGGCTGACGATCCCGTCGGCCGAGCTGGCCCGCCGCTGGTTCCCGGACGTGCCGCTGCGCCGCGAACTGGGCGAGTTCGAGACGCTGATCTCGATCGACCGGGCCCGTTCCCGCCTCGGGTACACACCCGCGCGCGACTGGCGCACGGAGTACGCCGCCGCTCAGGCGGTGCGGTGATGCGTCGCCGACCGCGTCGTGGTGCCGATCCGGTAGAGGCTGGTGCTGGCCGTCACGAAGAGTTCGGTGCCGTCGTCGCCGCCGAAACAGACGTTCGCGACGATCTCCGGCACCGGCACCACCGCGACCCGCTCGCCACCGGGCGTGAACACCTGCACGGAGTCCGCGCTGGAGGCCCACACCCGGCCTTCCTCGTCGACCCTGATGCCGTCGGCCGCGCCCGGGCGCACCGTCGCGAACACCCGGCCGTTCCCGCACCGGCCGTCCACCACGTCGTAGGCGCGGACCGACCGCGCGCCGGGGTCGGCCTGCAGGTAGCCGGTGTCGGCGACGTACAGCACCGACTCGTCCGGCGAGAAGGCCAGCCCGTTGGGGTGCACCATGTCGGTGACGACGGCGCTCAGCGCGCCGCTCGCCTCGTGGTAGCGGAACACGTGGCAGCCGCCGTACTCCTGCTCCCCCGGGTGCCCCTCGCGGCCGCTCTCGTGGATGCCGTACGGCGGGTCGGTGAACCAGATGGCGCCGTCGCCCGCCACGACCACGTCGTTGGGCGAGTTGAACCGGCGTCCGCCGACGGCGTCGACGATCGGCGTCACCACGCCGTCGACGTCGCGCTCCACCCGGCGCCGGCCGTGCGAGCACTGGACGACGTGGCCGTCGAGGTCGAGGGTGCGGCCGTTGGTGTACTCGACGCCGGTGCCGTAGACGGTGGTCGCACCGGTCGCGGCGTCCCACTCGAGGATGCGGTCGTTCGGGATGTCGCTCCAGCGCACCCGCCGGGTGCGGGGCAGCCAGACCGGGCCCTCGGCCCACTCCGTCCCGGTGTACAGCCGGTCCAGGGCGGCGCCGTCGGCGAGAGGGCTCGTCACGCGGACAGGATGCCATGACACCCGGATCGCCAGGGGCGCCACCCGAGCGCAAGGCGGGCATCCGCGAGGTCGCCGCGCGGGCCGGAGTGTCGAGCGGCACCGTCTCGCACTACCTCAACCACCCGGACCGGGTGTCGGCGGCGACGGCCGAGCGGATCCGGCGGGCGGTCGAGGCGCTCGGGTACGTGCCGAACAGCTCCGCCCGGCAACTGCGGCTGGGCCGCAGCGACGCCATCGCCTTCCTGGCGCCGGACGTCAGCAACCCCTACTTCTCCACCATCGCCGAGGGGGTCGAACGGCGCGCCGCCGAGGCCGGGCTGACGGTGTTCATCGCCAACACGCACGCCGACCGCGTCCGCGAGGACGCCTACCTGCGCAAGTTCGAGCAGCACCGGGTCCGCGGCCTGCTGGTCGCGTCGTTCGAGCCGATCGAACAGCGCCTCGCCCGGGTCCGCTCGCGCGGGACGCCGTCGGTGCTGTTCGGCCGGGCGACACCAGGCTCGGAGCAGCCGTCGGTGGCGGTCGACGACCTGCTCGGCGGGCGGCTCGCGGCTCGGCACCTGCTCGGGCTGGGACGGCGGCGACTGGCGTTCGCCGGTGGGCCGTTGCGGGTCAAGCAGGTCGCGGACCGGCTGCAGGGCGCCGGCGAGGAGGTCCGGGCCGTAGGCGCCGCGACGCTGGAGGTGCTCACCGCCGCCGAGCGGACCGTCGCCACCGGGCGGACGGTGGCCGCGCAACTGCTGCGGCGCCCGGCGGACCGGCGCCCGGACGCCGTCTTCGCCGTCAACGACCTGCTCGCGCTCGGGCTGCTCCAGGGCCTGGTGACGGCGGGCGTGCGGGTGCCGGACGACATCGCCGTGATCGGCTACGACGACATCGAGTTCGCGGCCGCGTCGCTGATCCCGCTCAGCTCCGTCCGCGCACCGCAGGAGGACTTCGGCGCGGCCGCCGTCGAGCTGCTCCTCGGCCTGCTGAACGGCACCACGAAGGACACCCACCCGTCGTTCCCGCCGGAGCTCGTCGTCCGGGCGAGCACCGCGGGCCCCGGCCACACCGACCCCTGGGAGAAGGCATGAGCGACCACCTGACCATCGCCGTCATCGGCGCCGGCGGCAAGATGGGGATGCGCGTCTCGGACAACCTGCAGCGCACCACGCACGCCGTCCGCTACGCCGAGACGTCACCGGCCGGCGTCGAGCGGGTGACCGCGGCGGGCCGGGCCGTCACGTCCAGCGCGGAGGCGGCCGACGGCGCCGACGTCGTCGTCCTGGCGGTGCCGGATCTCGCGCTCGCGACCGTCTCCGCCGAGGTCGTCCCGCTGCTGAAGCCCGGCGCGATCCTGCTGACGCTGGACCCGGCCGCCGCCTATGCCGGCCTGCTCGCCCGCCGCGACGACGTCGTCCAGGCGGTCGCGCACCCCTGCCACCCCTCGGTGTTCCTGCAGCGGACGACGCCCGAGGAGTACGCCGACACGTTCGGCGGGGTCGCCGCGCCGCAGGACGTCGTGGCCGCCGTCGAGTCCGGCGGGCCGGAGGCGCGGGCGGCCGCCGAGACGGTGATCCGGGCCATGTACGCGCCGGTGCTGGACGTCCACTGGGTGACGGTCAAGCAGCTGGCGCAGCTGGAGCCCACACTCGTCGAGACCGTCGCGTGCATGATCGGCGCGCTGCTGGCAGAGGCCCTGCGCGAGGCCGTCGGCACCATGGGCGTCCCCGAGCCGGCCGCCCGGGCGATGCTGCTCGGCCACACCCAGGTGGCGCTGGCCAACACACTGCGCGGCTCCAACCCGTTCTCCGACGCGTGCCTCATCGCGATGGACTACGGCCGCGAGTCGATCGTCCGCGACGACTGGAAGAAGATCTTCGACGACGCCGAACTCGATCGCGTCCTCGCGCGGATGCTGCACCTGGACCGGATCGAGCGCTAGCTCAGTAGAGGCGCACGCGGGTCGGCGTCACCCGGATCACCGCCGAGTAGCCGGCCAGCAGGTCGTCCGGCGTGGCGCCGGCCTGCTCGATGACCGCGCGGTACCTGTCGACGTATCGCGCGGCCTCGTCGCCGTCGAGCGGCCCCTCCTCGACGGCGGCCTCGCCCTCCAGCGTGAGGACGCCGCCGCCGGCGCCGTCGGTGCGGTCGGTGTCGAGGTGCAGCGACACCCGCGGGTTGGCCCGGAGGTTGCGCAGCTTCGCCGCGCCGGGCTGACTCAGCACGAGGACGCTGTCGCCGTCCCGGAGAAATCCGACCAGCGACGTCTGCGGCTGCCCGTCGACGCGGACCGTCGTGATCCAGATCTCCGTCTCGTCGTCGAGGCGTCGTCGTGCGGTCGCGGTGGCGGTGTCGTCAAGGCCCGGCAGCATCGTCGATCCCTTCGCTGTGTGGTGCCGGGCACAGCAGCGCATCGCGGCAAGGTATTCCAATGAGTTGACTATCTGTATAGTGGCTGCAGCTCTCACAATATAGGAGGAGACGTCGATGTCGCTGTCCCACCTGGCCGCCGCCGCCGTGCTGGCACTGCCGGCGCTCGCGCCGGCCACACCGGCCTCGCCGGCCGAGCCAGAGCCCGCGCCGCCCGTCCTCGGACTGACCGGCGAACAGCAGACGTTCCACGACAGCGAGCTGGGGCGGTGCGACTCCGGCCTCGTCCACATCGACAGCCCGCCGCGCGCCTTCACCGACGAGGACGGCGTCGTCCACCTGATCGTCGCCGGGCCGAACGGCCCGACCTACCAGTGGACCGGCTCCGCCGACGACTTCGCCGCCCACCCCACGACGGCCGAACTCGACTGCGACATGGTGATGAACGGCTACGTCGGCAACAACGACCCGGGCGTGTTCGACCAGAAGATGTTCGCGCAGGCGCTCTACTACCGGGCGCCGTACGTCTACGCCTACGGCCACCAGGACTACTTCGGCACCCGCACCGCCGAGCCCGGCTGCCACCGCTCCGGCGTCGTCGACGGGCTGCCGTACTGCTGGTACTCGGCGGTGTCGGTCTGGAAGGCGCGAGTGTCGCCGCCGGAGACGGGGCTGTCGTTCGGCATCGCCCGGCCCGGCCCGAACCACGTGGCGATCTTCCCGAACATCGCCTACCCCGGGCACGACCAGACGCCGAAGTCCGGCTGGATCGGCTACGGCAGCCCGTCGAACATGGTCGCCGGCCGCGACGCGCAGGGCCGGCCGGACGGCACGTACTACCTGTTCGCCTACACCAGCACCGGCAGTGGCGGCCAGCCGAAGGGCGTCTGCCTGTTCCGCTCCACCGACCCCACCCGCGTCAACAGCTGGCGCGCCTGGACCGGCACCGGCTTCACGCAGCAGATGCGCAACCCGTACCGCTTCGAGAACGAGCCCTGCACCGTCGTCAACCCGTCGGTCTTCCGGTCCGCCGTGCGCACGGTCGTCTACCACCCCGAGTCGCGCCACTACATCGCCTTCGTCACCGACGCCCAGGGCGTGCAGTACGCGACCTCGCGCGACCTGCTGACCTGGAACCCGCCGCAACTGCTCAGCG
>NZ_QVAI01000024.1 GCF_003427025.1 Jiangella endophytica | reverse complement strand
GCTCTATCGGAGCTCGGAACCAGAGCTGCAGTCCACCTACGACGCCGTGCAGACCCATCGCCTCGACACGGGCCGGTCGCGGACCACCCGGTGACCAGCCGGGCCTCATCGCGGCGCGCCAGCTGTGGCTCGGCCGGCCGCACGGGCTTCCGCGGCATCGCGCTGGGCGTCGATCTCGTCCTCGAAGCGCGCCGCCAGGCCGGTGAGGTGCTCGAGGACGTCGGGGTGCCGGTCCTTCAGGTCGTAGGTCTCCGCGGGGTCGAGCTCGAGGTCGAACAACTGAGGAAGTTCCCGGCCCTGGGCCCGGCTGGGGTCGCGGGGGAAGCGGTCGAGGTGCAGCTTCCACCGACCCCAGCGGACGGCGTTGAGCGTCCACCAGTGGAAGAAGAACAGCGGACGCGGCTGCGTCGTGGAACCGCCGGTGAGGACGGCCGACACGTCCACGCCGTCGATCGGCCGGTCCCGCGGTGCCGTCGCGCCGGTCAGCCCGGCCAAGGTCGGCAACAGGTCGAACAGGCACGCCGGCTCGTCGGACACGGCGCCGGCGGGGATGTGCCCCGGCCACCGCGCGACGAACGGGACCCGGATCCCGCCCTCGTACGTGTGCAGCTTGGTGCCTCGGAGCCCTCCCGTGCTGCCCTCGAACCACGGCCCGTTGTCGCTGGTCACCATGACGAGGGTGTCGTCGGCCAGGCCGAGGTCGTCGAGTGTGTCGAGCACTCGGCCGATGTGGTGGTCCAGGCTCTCGACCACGTCACCGTACGTGCCGCCGGCCGACCGGCCACGGAACTCGTCCTCCACGTGCAGCGGGATGTGCGGCATGGTGTGGGCGAGGTAGACGAAGAACGGCTGGTCCGCGTGCCGCTCGATGCTGTGCCGTTCGATGAAGGCGATGGCCTGGTCGGTGTACGCGCGGGTGAGCGTCGCCTGGTCGACGTCGGCGGTGGAGATCTCCTCGCCCTCGAACAACTCGACCGGATGCATGTCGTTGCTGTACAGGAGCCCGGCGTACTCGTCGAAGCCGTGCCGGGTCGGGTAGTGCTCCGGCCGGCAGCCGAGATGCCACTTGCCGAACATCGCCGTGCGGTACCCCGCGTCCCGCAGCAGCCGCGGCAGGGTGTACTCCCATGGCGACAGCCCGGTGCCGTCGCGCGGATTCAGCACCTTCGGCAGCCCGACCCGCTGCGGGTACCGTCCGGTCATCAGCGCCGCGCGTGACGGGGTGCACACCGCCGAGGCGGCGTACATGTGCCGCAGCGTGATGCCGTCTGCGGCGATGGAGTCGATCCGCGGCGTGCGCAGGATCGCGTTGCCCATGCAGCTCAGGTCGCCGTTGCCGAGGTCGTCCATCACGACCAGGACGACGTTCGGCTGGGCCCGTGGCTCGTCGCTCATCGTCGCTCCTGCTCGTCGTCGGCCGTGGACCGGTGCGCCGGCGAGATCTCGGCGCTCACCTCGCCGAGCCCTTCGATCTCGCCACGGACGACGATGCCGGCCTCGTACTCGTCGCGGGTGAGCAGCAGCCGCGTCGCCGTCCATCCGAGGGTGATGACGTCGCCGGGGAACAGCGTGATCATCGCGGAGATGGTCCTGATCAGGTCGTCCGGGCCGTGGAGGTACTCCGACGTCGTACCGCTGACCACGCGGTCGCCGATCGCCAGCGACAGGGCCCGGCCGCGCCAGTCGTGATCGGGCAGCGGTGTGAGCCGTTCGCCCACGACGTTGAACCCGTCGGCCCATCGGCCGTACATGGCGGGGATGCCGCGTTCGCCCGTACGCGCCGGCTCCACGACCGCGTCGGCGAACGAGCGGTCGCACAACGAGATCAGGGGCGTGTACCCGAGCACGACCTCGCGCCCGTCCTCCACGTCCGCGGCGAGGGCACGGGCGACGACGGCGAGCTCGATGCCGACGACGAGATCGGTGGCGCGCGGCGGGATCTCGACGGCGGATCCGCCCCGGCCCAGCGAGGTCGCCGGCCCGTTGAGGAAGCGCGGCACCTCGAGCCGGGGGAGCCCGTCGGACTCCTCTGCGGCCTCGTGGTTGCCGAACGACGTGTACAGATGCCGCGCCGACGCGACCGTCCAGGCGTCCGGCGACTCGACGACCGAGGAGCCCGACGCCGCGACCTCCCGCACCGCGTAGGACGGATGGGACGTCAGCGGCACCGCCGGGCGGTCCGTGCCATCGGCCACGACGACCGGGTTCACCAGGGTGCCGACCTGCTCGATCTCGACCTCGAGCTCCGTCCGGGGCGTCCGGCCGGCCGCGAGCACCGGCAGCCCGTCGACGCCCATCGTCGCGAAGTGGATGACGTCACCCGGGTGCAGCGAGGCGAACGAGGAGTACCAGGAGATGACGCGCTCGATGCCGAGCAGCGTCGCCCCGCTGTGCGCCCGGTCCCGCGTCCGTCCCGACTGCCGGGTGTACATCAGCAGGTCGTACGGATCGCCGACCTCGTCCTTCGTCACGAGGAACGGACCCATCGGGGCCATCGTGTCGGCATTCTTCCCGCCCCAGGAGGCGGTCACCTGGTAGAGCCAGTCGCTGTAGCGCTCCGGCAGCGAGTAGCCGCGGCCGGCGTTGCCGGGAACGATGCCGTAGTAGTACGTCCCGGCGACGTCGTTGATGACGGTGTAGCCGGCCACGTGGTCCATCGCCTCGTCGACGGGGATGTAGCGGCCGCCCTTGCCGATGACGACAGCCAGCTCCACGTTGTACGACATCAGCGGCAGGTGGTGGCCGTTGCGGAAGGTGACCGGAACCCCGGATCCGATCGCCGCGCCCTGCGGCCGCTGGTGCCCGAGCGGGAACAGATTGAGGATGCGGGTGTTCGGGTTGTTGCGCACGAAGGAGGGAGCGTTCGCGACCAGTCCCCAGTACAGCCGCGGCCGGGGAACGGGAGCCAGGAGCTCGATCTCGTCCACCGGCGACCCGGCGTTCGGCAGGAGCGTCGCGTCCGACTGCGCCACGAACCGCTCCACGTACGTCACCATGCGCGACAGCACGGCCATGCCGTCGTCCTCGAGCGCGAGGAACTCCGCGAGCGTGGCCGGCCAGTCGTCGCCGAGGAACCGGGGACGACTGGCGACCAGACCGGACGACGGGATCGACGCGTACCTGGCGACGAAGGCCTCGGCCCGCGCCGGTTCGACCACCCAGGTCGTCCCGGTGGCCGGCTCGTCGAGGACGAACCCCCATCGTTCGGCTCCGTGGACGAGGTAACTGGCCAGCCGCACGCGTCGATCCCTTCGCCTCAGGAGTTCCGGACCTGGGCGCCCAGCGGCAGGCGTCGCCAGGCCTTGCCGTCGGCGACGGCGAGCACACCGGCCCCCGTGGACGCGTCCGTCACCAGGGCGACGGCGCCCGCGGTCGGCTCCGGCAGGTCGGCCGCCGAGACGGTGGTGAGCTGCAGGTTGTGCGCGTACACCGTCCGGATCCGCCGATCCGCCGAGCCGATGTCACGCGCGTTGTCGGCCGTCGGGACCAGCCCGTTGATGTCCACCCGCATGGCCGCGACCCCGTTCGAGTCGTTCGTCGAGCAGAGCAGCTCTACGGCCGCCGCGCCGGAGGCGTTGGCCGGGACGACCCGCACGCCGCCCTTCACGCCGGGACCCGCGCCGGTCGCCTGCTCCGACGCGGCGACGAAGCTGCCGTAGGCGTCGGTGCCGGGCTGGGGAGCAGTGGTCGCCCGGACCACGAGCGCGCCGTTCTTCGCCGCGCTGAGCTCGTGCTGGCGGGCGCCGGAGCTGCGGCGCTCGACGTAGTTGTCCTGCCCGAACGCCTCGGCGTACACGACACCGGTCGTGCCGTCGACGATGTTGCCCACGATCGTCGAGCCGGCCAGGGTCCCGATCACCCGCACCGGGGGTGCGCCGGCGACGGTGTTGGCTCCGAACGCGTTGCCCATCACCGACAGACCGGTGGCGTTCCCGTTGACCCGGACCGCGCCCCACCGTTCCTCAGCGGCCAGGTTCCAGTTGTCGAACGAGTTCGCCGAGATCGTGATCTCCGACGCCGCGGCGGCGAAGTAGACCGGCGATCCGTCGACCCAGTTGAAGCTGTTGCCGGTGATCGTCACGTTGCGGGCCGTGGCCTCGGGACGGAACTCGATCGCGTGCCGCGGCCGGGCGCCCCCGCCGGGATTCCCGCCGCCGAGGACGTTCCCGCTGAAGGTGAGGTTGGTGCCACCGGACTTGATCGAGATCACCGACGCGTCGGTGGCGTTGGTGGCGCCGTTCTCGACGACGTTGCCGGAGAAGGTCGAGTTGATGATGCCGCCGGTGAACAGCCGCCGGCCGATGTCGAGGATGTTGTTCGCGATGATCGCGCCGCGGAAGTTGTGGGCGTCCGCCCCGGTCGTCGTGATCGCGAAGCTCATGCTGTGGAAGTGGTTGCCCTCGATCAGCCACTTGCGCATCCCGTAGGGCAGGACGTGGACGTTGTCGCCCTTGACCCCGTCGACCGGCCAGGAGATCTCCAGGCCGATGTTGCCGACCGCCACGAGGTTGTTCGTGAAGACCATGCCCCGGCCCACGTGCTTCGACGCGATGTTGAAGTCGACGAACGTGCACTCGGTGATCGTCGCGTCCATGTCGTCGCTGTTCGAGACGCCCTCGCCGAGGCTGTCGTCGCGCTTGGTGTGGATGGCGACCGCGTTCGCCCGGCTGGGGTCGACCACGAAGGCGAGGCCCCGGAACGCGGCCAGTGGTGCCCCGCACGCGATGCCGGTGCCGTCGAAGTCGACGCGGATGAGCGACGTTCGCGAGCCCATGGTGCCGGCGCCGGCCAGGACGATGCGGTTGAGGTTCTGGCCGCCCAGATGTTCGACGTCGGGGATGACGAGGGTGCGGGTGATGCGGTACGTGCCCGGGGGGAAGTAGACGATCTTGTTCGCGCGGGCCAGCTGCGCGTCGATGGCCTGCTGGATGGCGGCGGTGTCGTCGGCGGCGCCGTCGCCGACCGCCCCGAAGTCCTGCGGGGTCGTCGCACCCGCCACGTCCACCTCCACGGCCGGCGCCGCCTGCGCCGACGTGCTGAGGGCGCCCAGCGTCGCGGTGGCGAGGCCCGCCACACCGGCAGTGCGGAGGAGATGACGTCGGTCGACAGTCGTACCCATGCTGCTGTCCCTTCGTTGGGTGGAGTAGCCGGTCCTCGTGCGGTGAGACGTTCTGAACCTGCGGATCAGTAGCCCTTCACGTCGGGCCACGCCAGCTCGAAGCCGTCGGCTCGCAGCTCGTCCTGGAACGCCGCGAGCCGCTTCTCGTCGGCCCGCACCTGTTCCGGGGCCAGGGAGTGGGCGAGGCAGTGCGCGGCCAGGGCGCCGGCGGCCTCGCCGATGTTCCACTCGACCGGGTGCAGCCGGTAGCAGCCGTTGGTGATGTGCGTCGTGCCGATGTTCTTCCCGGCCGCGATCAGGTTGCCGACCCGGAGCGGCAGCAGCGCGCCGAGCGGGATCTGGAAGGGGCTGCTCGGAACGTCGAGGTAGTTGTCGCCGCCGGTGGAGGGATGCAGGTCGATGCGGTACATCCCCACGCCGACCGAGTCCGGGTAGCTCACCGCGCCGGCGTCGCCGCGGACCGTCAGCGACAGGTCCTGCTCGACGACCGTCGTCCGGGCGCGGATCCGTCGCGACTCGCGGATGTACGGCGCCTTCGCCAGACCGTCGGTGGTGCCCATGACGTCGCCGCGCAGCCGCAGCCCGGGCCAGCCGGTGCCGCCGTCGGGCCGCGGCGCCTCGGTCTGCAGCCAGTACAGCATGCTGAACGAGAGCTGCCGGGAACCCTCGAGGTGCTTGGCCCGCTCCTCGTCGCTGACGCCGATCAGCGGGCCGGGCAGATAGTCGATCATCGGCCAGTTGACGACGGTGATGTCGCTCGCCGCGAAGCCCGGTTCGTACTGTTCACGCGCGAAGATGCGACGGAACAGCCAGAGGTCGCGGTCACCCGGATCGGCGCTCTGGTCGGCCACGATCGGGCCGGCGGCGGCGTGCGGCACGAACGTCCGGGTGAGCGACTCCAGGGTGCGGGGATCGGGTGCCGTGAGACTCAGCAGCCGATCCGGCCAGACCTCCGGCCGGTAGTCGCGCCAGAAGCCGTACTGGTCGGGACGGTCGATCGTGTGGTCCTCGCCGTCGAGGTGCTCGACGGCGAACACCCACGAGAACGCCTGCTGGTTGAGCGGCTGGGCCTCGGCCGGGGCGCTGGGTTCGCCGGTTTCGGCTGCGGACTCGAAACCGATGACATGCTCGACGTCGGCCAGCGGCAGGAGGTCACCGAGCTCGGTCCCGTCCAGAACGAACGGCGCCTCGACGGTCACCTCGACGCCCGCGTGCGAGGCGAGGGTGACGGCGGTGATCCGGTCGCCGTCGACCTGGGCGGAGACGGCCCGGTGCCGCGTCAGCACCCGCAACGTCCCGGCCGAGCGGTACGGCGCCAGCATGGCGTCGATGACGGCGAGCGCCGCCCGCGGCTCGTGGCACAGCCGGCTCACCCGGCCCAGGCCCGGGTTCAGGTCCGGCCGGCGTCGCGCCGCCGAGGTCAACGGGTACCAGGTGCGGTAGTACTGCCGCACACCCTCGCGGAACGCGCGGTAGGACCGGGTACAGCCGAACTGCTCGATCCACGGGTGCTCGTCAGGCGGGACCGCCTGGCTGGTGAGCTGACCGCCGAGCCACTCGTACTCTTCCGTCACGATGACCGACCGGCCGCGTCGCAGCGCTGCCAGCGCCGCCGCGACCCCGCCCACCCCTCCGCCGACGATCAGCACGTCCGCGCGGAGGTTCTGCTCGTTACTCACCTGATACCGCTCCTCGGGTCTCGAACGACCTGCCCGCACCCTCGAGGTCGTAGGCGGCGCCCAGCAGTTGCTTCGTGTAGGAATGCGACGGCGCCGTGAACACCTCCTCGGCGGAGGCGCACTCGACCAGTTCGCCCTTCCTCATCACCGCCACCCGGTCGGCGATCTGCCGCACCACCGCGAGGTCGTGGGTGATGAAGAGGATCGACAGATCGTGGGTCCGCTGGAGATCGACGAGCAGGCGCAGGATCTGCGACTGGACCGACACGTCCAGAGCCGACACCGCCTCGTCGCAGACCAGCAGCCGCGGCCGCAGCGCGAGCGCCCGGGCGATGCTCACCCGCTGGCGCTGCCCGCCGGACAACGCCGACGGGCGGCGGTCGGCGACTCCGGGATCGAGGCCGACATCGGTGAGGGCATCGGCCAGCGCCTGACGGCGATCGCCCTTCGGCGCGACCGCCGGATGGACCTTCCAGGCCTCGCGGATGATCGCCGCCACGGTCATGCGCGGGTTCAGCGAGGAGCCCGGGTCCTGGAACACCATCTGGATGGCGCGCTGCAACTCCGCGGGCCGCTTGTCGACCGGTCCGAGCTCCCGGCCCTCGTACGTGATCGTGCCCTGCTGCGGGTTGACGAGCCCGAGGACGCAGCGCGCGACGGTCGACTTCCCCGATCCGGACTCGCCGACCAGTGCGAGCGTCTCCTGGGCCTGGATGTCCAGATCGACGCCGTCGACGGCCTGGACGATCGTCCGGGCGCCGCGCAGGGACCGGCGGGGCCCGGGGAACGTCACCCGGAGGTCTCGGATCTCCAGAACGGGCGAACTCACGACTCCACCCCTTCGGCGAAGTGACACGCGCTGAACCGGCCGGGCTCGACCTCGCGCAGGACCGGCACCTCGGTGCGGCAGCGGTCCTGCGCCATCGGGCAGCGTGGATGGAAGGCGCATCCCGCGGGCCGGTCGAACGGGTTGGCCGGAGCTCCCCGCAACGGCTCGGCGATCGCCGACTTCGTGCTGACCGCCGGGACGTTGTTGGCCAGCGCCCGGGTGTACGGGTGCCGCGGCTTCTCCAGCACCTCGCGGGCCGGCCCTCGTTCGGCGACCCGGCCGGCGTACATGACCACGATGTCGTCGGCGACGTGCGCCATCACCCGCAGGTCGTGGCTCACCAGCAGCATCGCCACGCCCTCCTGGTCGCGGAGGTCGGCCAGCAGCTGGAGGATGCGCGCCTGCGTGGTGACGTCGAGGGCGGTCGTCGGCTCGTCGGCGATGATCAGCTGGGGCTCGCCGGCCAGCGCCGTCGCGATCATGACCCGCTGCCGCATCCCGCCGGACATCTCGTGCGGGTACACGTCGATCCGCTGTTCCGGGTCCGGGATCCCGACCCGTTCCAGCAGCTCCAGCACCCTGGCACGGACCTGCTGCCGCGGCATGCCACCGCGCCGCAGGATCTCGCCGACCTGCTTCCCGATGGTCTGGATCGGGTTCAGGGCGGCCAGCGGGTCCTGGAAGATCACGCCGATCTCGTGCCCGCGGATCTGCCGGATCCTGCGCGCGGACGCAGCGAGGAGGTCGTCGGACTTCCACGTGATGCGCCCCGTGGCCTCGGCGCCGGGCGGCAGCAACCCGACGATGGACATGGCGCTCATCGTCTTGCCGCTGCCGGACTCGCCGATGAGGCCGGTCGTCCGGCCGGCGTCGACCTCGAACGACACCTTGTCGAGAACGGTCCCCACGCCGGCACCCGACGGCAGGACGACCACGAGGTCCTCCACCCGGAGCAGAGGCGCTCCGGGCGGGGGGCTCGTGTCGGCTGCCACGGATGCCACGGCGGCGGACGAGTGCTGGTCAGTCACCCGAGACCGCGACCTCGTCGAAGTAGGGCAGACCGTCGGGGACGGGGGAGAAGCCCTCGACGCTGGTCCGCCAGGCGTACGGCTGCTCGACGAACATCGGGTACATGCCGACCGCGTCGTTCCAGATGATGTCGATCGCCTGCGCGTACAGCTCCTCCCGCTGCGCGGTGTCGCTCGTCGAGCCGGCCTGGGCCAGGATCTGATCGAGCTCCTCGTTGCAGTAGCCCATGCGGTTCGCCTCGCAGGTGTACAGACGGCCCAGGTTGGTGGCGGCGTCGAAGCCCTGCGACCCGAGCTGCTGGAGGTTCATGTCCCAGTTCAGCGCGAGCAGGTCGTCGAGGAAGACCGCCTGCTCCTTCTCGAGCGGTTCGACGGTCACGCCGATCTCGGCGAGGTCCGAGACCACGGCGTCGACGAAGTTGCGGAAGTTGGCCTGGGAGAACTGCCAGCGAATGACCGTGTTCTCGTAGTCGAAGCCGGCCGCGTCCAGTGCCGCCTTGGCCGCATCCGGGTCGTACTGCACCGGCTCCTGCGGCGCGTAGCCGAGTACCGCGGGGCTGATCGGCGAGTCCGCGGCCGACCCGGTCTCCGGGTACAGCGACCCGATGATCGCCTCGAAGTCGACGGCCTGCCACAGCGCCCGCCGGACGGCCGGGTCCGCCAGCGCCGGCGTGGAGGCGTTCATCCACATCGTCATGACGCCCGGGCTCGGGACGTTCTCGACGGTGAGGTTGGTGTCCGACTTCAGCGCGGCGATCTGGTCGTCGGGCATGCTCCAGGTGACGTCGACCTCGCCGGTCTGCAACGCCGTCATGCGCGCCGCCACCTCGGGGATCGACTGGAACTCCAGCGTGTCCAGCGTCGGCTCGCCGTCCCAGTAACCCGGGTTGGGTACGAGCTGGAGCGACGCCCCCGCCTCGAACGACTCGACGACGAACGGCCCCGACCCGATCGGATCCTGGAAGAAGCCCTCGTCGGCGGCGGCCTGCGGCGTCACGAAGAACGACGAGATCTTGCCGAGGAACGCCGCGTCCGGGGTCGGGGACGTGAACACGACGGTCGTCTCGTCGGGCGCGGCCACGGTGTACCCGCCGAAGTTGCCGGCGAGCGGGCCTTCTCCGGCCATGACCCGATCGAACGACGCCACCACGTCGGTCGCGGTGACCGGGGTGCCGTCGGAGAACTCGACGCCCTCGCGCAGCGTGAACGTCCACACGCTGGCGTCGGCGTTGGGCTCCCACGACTCGGCGAGCTCACCCTCGAACTCGCCGGGACCGTTGCTGACGACGAGCTGGCTGAAGATCGCCCGGGCCGCGAGCTGGGTGCCGGCATCCAAGCTGGCCGCACCGTGCGGGTCGAGGTTCTCGATCGGAATCGGCCCGGCGACGGTGAGGTCGCCGCCCGTCGCGCCGGACTCGCCGGTCGGCGACGACGGATCGTCGGACGAGCAGGCGGCCGCAACCGTCAACAGGGCGACGGTGCCTGCGATCAGCGAGAGTGAGCGCCGTGCATGGAACGTCATGGCAGGTGTCCTTTCGTCATTGGAAGAAGGGGGGTGCGGACGCGCTAGTCCCTCTTGCGCGTGAACCGCCGGGTGAGCTTGTCGCCGACGAGCCCGATGCAGATGACCAGGATGGTGAGGGCGACACCGGGGAAGACCGAGATCCACCACGCGGTGGCGAGGTGCTCACGGCCGCCGGCGATGGCCTGGCCCCACGACACGATGTGCGGGGGGAGTCCGAGACCGAGGAAGCTGAGGGCCGCCTCGGACAGGACGGCCGAGGCGAGTTCGATGGTGGCCAGGGCCACGACCGATCCGGTCAGGAACGGCGCGATGTGCCGGGTGAGCGTGGCGGGTTTGGAGACACCCATGATCCGGGCGGCATCGACCCAGTCGCGCTCCCGGGTGGACATCGTGATGCTGCGCGACAGCCGGGCGAAACCGACCCAGCCGCCGACCGACAGGGCGATGATGACGACCACCATCCCGCGCTGGAGCAGGCCGGCGATGACGATCGCGAGCAGGATGCCCGGGAACGCCATCAGGATGTCGACGGCGCGCGAGATGAGCGCGTCGATCCGTCCGCCGAAGTAGCCCGCGATGGCCCCGAGCGTGATGCCCAGCAGGCTGCACGCCGTGACGACCGCGGCGCCGATGATGAACGAGGTCCGCGCGCCGTACACGACCTGCGCCAGCACGTCCCGGCCGACGGCGTCGGTGCCGAGCCAGGCCGTCCCGGACTGGGTCTGCGACCCCGGTGCGAGCAGCCGCTCCGTCACCTCGGTGGCCACGGGGTCGTAGTCGATCAGGAACGGGCCGATCGCCGCGACCAGCACGTAGATGCCGATGACCACGTAGGGGATCGCGGCCAGCGGCCGCCGGCGCCGGCGCCGAGCGGGCGGCGCCGCCGGGCCGGGCGCGGCCTCGGTGAGCATGAGGTCCGATTGCGTCATCGGCGCGCCTCCAGACGGATCCGCGGGTCGAGCTTGGCGTTGACGATGTCGGCGGCCAGGTTGAGGACGATCACGCACACCGCGATCAGGACCGTGGCGGCCTGGACGACCGCGTAGTCGCGGTTGCCGACGGCGCCCACCAGCAGTGACCCGAGCCCGGGCCAGGCGAACACGGTCTCGATGATCACGGCGCCGCCGAGCAGCGTCCCGACCTGGAGGCCGACGACCGTGACCACCGGGATGAGGGAGTTCTTCAGGACGTGGCCACTGAGCACCTGCGTCTCGGTGAGGCCCTTGGACCGGGCGGTCTGGACGAACGCCTCGGACATCGTCTCGGCCACCCCGCTTCGGGTCATGCGAGCCACCAACGCGGTGAACGGGATCGACAGCGTGGCCGCCGGCAGGACGAGGTTCTCGAAGCTGCCGCCGCCGGCGCTCGGCAGGACCTGCAGCTGCAGCGCGAAGATCAGGATGAACATGATCCCGACCCAGAACGGCGGCAGCGCCTGCAGCGCGAGGGTGACCGTCGACACCGCGCGGTCCAGCAGGCTCCCGGGGTTCTTTCCGGCCAGCACGCCGAGCACGAGGCCGGCGAGGATCGCGATGGTCGTCGCGGCGAGGGTGAGCTGGACGGTCGCCGGGAAACGCTCGAGCACCTGGTCCATGGCCGGTCGCCCGAAGCGGTAGGACTCACCGAAGTCGAGTCGCACGACGTCGCCGAGGTACGAGAGGTACTGGAGGATGACCGGCCGGTCGAGACCGAGAGTGTGCCGCAGGGCCTCGATCTCCGCCGCGCTGGCGTCCGGGCCGAGAGCGACCGTGGCCTGGTCGCCCGGGGCGAGCCGGACGACGACGAAGACCGCGGTCACGACGCCCCAGATGGTCAGCAGGCCGATCGCCAGCCGCTTCGCGATGAAGTAGGTCACCGTGCCCCTCCCTCGGGTCCCGCCGGCGGCGGTGCGACCGAGTCGCCGGCGATCGGGGTGCAGGCGACGCTCAGCTGCCGGTGCCCGTCGTCCTCGTCGTCCAGCAGGTCCAGGAGCAGCCGGACGGCCTCCCGGCCCATCTGCTCGCGGTGCAGCGAGAACCGGGTCCATTCGCGAGCGTTCTCGCCGAGCGCCGGGTCACCGAGGAGGACGACCGAGCAGTCCTCGGGGATGCGGACGCCGGCGGCCTCGGCGGCACGCTCCACCGCCACGATGGTGGAGTCGTCCTCGCTGGGTTCCACCAGCAGGGCCGTGACGCCGGCGGACCGCCATTCGCGCAGCAGGTCGGCGGTGACCGAGCCGGCGTCGTCCATCGGATGGACGAGGCACAGGTCGGCGGGGATCCCGGCGGCGTCGAGGCCCTGCAGGAAGCCGGACTCGCGGTCGCGGGTCGGTTCCTGACCGTCGCTCAGCTTCAGGTACGCCATGCGGCGGTGCCCGAGCCCGGTGAGATCGCGGACCATGGCGCTGGTGGCGCCCACGTAGTCCGCGGCGACGTACGACAGCTCCTCACCGGGCACCTCGCGGCGGCCGATGAACACGAACGGGAAGTCCTCCTGGACCAGTGCGGCCAGATCGTCGCGATGCAGGTGACGACCCAGAAGCACGCAACCGTCGGCCACCTTCAGCCGGTTCACCCCGCCCGCATAGATCCGCCGATCGCCCCCGGAGCTGGCCGAGCTGAACAGCAGGAGGTCGTAGCCGTACTCGGCGGTCGCCTCTTCCACGCCGAGCAGGAACGGGAAGTAGAAGTCTCGCTGGCCGACGGGGAAGACGGGCTCGAACGTATAGAGACCGAGCATGCGGTTCCGCCCGCCCTTGAGCCTGCGAGCCGCCGCGTTGACGGTGTAGCCGAGCTCCGCGGCTGCTCGGAGCACCGATCGCCGCGTGCCTTCGGCGACCTGCTCGCTCGCCGCGCCCCCACTGATCACCAGCGACACCGTCGCCTGTGACACGCCGACGCGACGGGCTATGTCCACCTGGGTGGGTCGCCGTCGTTGCGCTGCCATCTGGGTCCTTAATACGTATTGGGTCTCGATGGGCGCTGATGTTACGGATGCATGACACGTGACGTCAATAGCCCACGCGGCGCGTGCTCGTGACGCCCGTTACGCGCATGGCCGGCACCTGCCGCCGACGCGGGTGGACGAACCCGGCGGCGTCGCGCCGATCGCGGGCGGGCCCTCGTCGCTCGGGGCCGGCGCCGAGCCGGAAGCGGTGCGGCCGGGCTTTCTCGACCACCGTGCGACGGTGAGCCCGGCCATTTCCGTCGTTGTCACGTCGACATCGGGCGCATTGTCATCGACGGATCGACGCCGAGCCGCAGCCGCCGGTTCGAAGGCGCTATGCCGCTGGTCAGAGCCAGAACGATCTCGGCCCGCCCGCCGCGGCGCCGCGCTCGGCGGTGAATGCCGCCGAGTTCTCGTGATGCGTGGATGAGCCAACGACGAGAGGTCTCGTCAGCGACGGAATATCGCCTGCCGCCGCTGGAACCGTGACGACATCGACGAGCGGCGACACACGACGCGGGTGCTCTCCCGGCGAGAACAGGTCGGTGAGCAGACCACGCGTGGAGGTGAGCCGCCTTGGGCCGGTCGGCGGCCGGGGGTCAGGGTTCCACCGGCGGCAGGAGGGCGGCGAACTCGCTGAGGAATCGGTCGATCATCTCGATCTCCAGCTTGTCGAGATGGTGGGCCGGCTCGCGGCACATCGCACTCGCGAACAGCCCGCGGCGCACGCTGATGAGCTTCTCCGCGGCGATGATGAGCTCGGTGTCCTGCATCCAGTAGGAGATGAAGGGCAGCAGCATGGCGTGCAGGCGGTCGCCCTCGTCGTCACGGCCGGCCTCGAAGTGCTTCCAGATCTCGATGTAGACCTCGGCGAACGAGCAGCCGGGCTGGCTGCCGACCGCGCCGCGGCGGATCGCGTCGGGTAGTTGCAGTCCCGCGTAGCCTTCGACCGCCTGAATCGGCGGCTCGAGCCGCAGCAGCTCGCCGATCAGCGCACCGGGCGGACTCGACTCCACCTTCACGTAGGCGAGGTTGGGGTGACGACGCGCGACGGCGGCGATGTCGGCCGCGCTCATGAAGGTCGCCGTCTCCTTCGGGGCGTACTGGAGCACCACGGGGACCGGCGCGACGGCGGCGCACACGGCGGCGATGTGCTCGATCAGCGCCTCCCGGGACGGGGCCAGGAAGTGCGGCGGCAGCAGGTTGATCGCGTCGGCGCCGGCGGCCACGACGCGCCGGGCCCGTTCGACGGCCAGCCGGGTGGCATGGTCCTGGATGGCGACGATGGCCGACACGCCAGGACGTGCGGCGGTGTGCGTGAGCAGCCGGTCCACCAGAGTCGTCCGCTCGTCCTCGGTCAGTTTGTAGAACTCCGAGGCGAAGCCCGGGAACATCACGCTGGTGACGCCCGTGCTCAGCACGTGGCGCACCAGCCGGTCGAAGCCGGGGAGATCGACGTCGCCGTTCTCGGTGAACGGCACTTCGAGGACCGGCGAGATCCCCGCGATGAGCGGGGCCGGTGGCTCGCCGCCGTCGGGCGCCGTCCGGTCCGTGGTGCTGGAGCCAACGTCGATCACGAGTACCTCTCAAATATCGATGCCATTTTCGACCCAGTGGACATGGGTCGGTCAGTGCTGGGGTCGCGCAGAGATCAGAGGCCGACGAGCGCCCGCAGGGTGCCGCCCAGGACGAGGTCGCGCTCGTGGTCGGCGATGGGCCAGTCGCGGATGCGCCGCACCTCGCTCGCGGCCACGGTGTAGGGCTGGTCGGTCGCGAACACCAGCCGCGACGGGGTGATGGCGGGGTCGGAGCCCAGCTCGCTCAGCAGCGTGTCCCAGGGTGCGTAGCTGGTGTCGCCCAGCAGGTTGGGCGCGGACCGCAGCGCCTCGGCGGCGTCGATCCAGAAGTCGGTGGCGCCGCTGCGGCCCATGATGAACGTGACCTCAGGGAACCGGTGGGCGAGCAGCGCCAGCGTCAGCGGCAGGGCGTTCGGCGGCGTCCCCGTCCGTACGTAGACCGGCCAGCGCTGGTCCGCGGCGAAGCCCAGCAGCGGGTCGACCAGCCCGTCGAGCAGGTCGAAGCCCTGCAGGACGGAGTCGACGGCGAGCGCCCGGGCACCGGCGTCGCGGGCCCATTCGAGCTCGGTGATCGCCTCCCGGCCGCGCCAGGGATTGGCCACCGCGTACGCGACCACGCGGCCGCCGGAGGCCGCGGCGGCGCCGGTGGTGAGCTCGTTCCCGCGGCGGTTGTCGTAGGCGATGGCGGCCTCGTCGGGGGCCGCGCAGGCGACGTCGACGGAGAGCCGGTCCATCGTGGCCAGCAGGTCCGGGACGCTCAGCGCCGCCTCGCGGCTACGTCCCACCCGGACGTGTGCGTCGATGATCACGCCGAGGCTCCCCGCGTCAGGCCGAGGGCGCCGAGCGCGTCGGCATGGACGATGGCGTCGATGGTCTGGGCGCTGATCCGAGGCAAGGCGGTTCCCTCCAGGATGTCGTTGACCCGGCGCAGTCCGTCGATGGCTTCTCCCGCGGTCGCGATGGGGAAGTCCGAGCCGAGCAGCAGCTTCCCGGTCACCCCCCATTCCTGGGCGTAGAGCAGCGACTCGTAGCAGACCCAGGGCCGGAGGTAGATCGAGGAGACGTCGGCGTACACGTGCGGGTGCTTGCGGACCGTGACCACGGTCTCCCGCCCCCAGGGGTGCCCCATGTGTGCCATGACGATCCGCAGCTCCGGGTGCGCCAGCGCGATCTCGTCGACCACCAGCGGATACGTGTACCGCAGCGGCGCCTGCCGGATGGGCGACGCGCCCTGGTGGAACAGGATGGGCAGGCCGTGCTCGGCGCAGAAGCGGTAGAACCGGTGCGCCGTCTCCGTGAGCGGGTCGAAGTTCTGGTAGTTCGGGCCGAGCTTCACCCCCTGCAGCCCGGCGTCGATGCAGCGGCGGGCCTCGTCGAGGGCGCCCGGGTCCTCCGGGTTCACCGACATGAAGCCCACCCGCCGTTCGGGTGCGTCGCGGACGAACTCGATGGTGGCGTCGTTGGTGCGCTCCGGCGGGTACGGCAGCCCGGTCGCCGCCTCGGGATCGGGGACGGCGATGTTGAACACGATGGAGACGTCGGCGGCACTGGCCGCCTCGTCGAAGTCGGCCCAGCTGTTCGTCGTGACGACCGGCCGGTCGGTGCGCCAGGAACTGTACGAGCGCCGCTCCTCCGCCGGCACCGGGCCCCGGTGCGTCGGCGTGTGCGTGTGGACGTCGACGATCATCGGGCGGCCCCCTCGAGCAGCCGGCGCGGGTTGTCGACGAGCATCGCCCGGCGCTGGTCGGCGGAGATGCCCCAGCCGTCGATCTCGGCGACGCGGGCGACGGCGTAGTGCTGCTCGGCCTGGTCGGACAGGCCCGCGTCGGTGCCGAAGAGGATGCGGTCGGCGGGGCCGTGCTGGACGATGTGCCGGGCGGCGTAGGGCGGCGTCCCGCAGATGCACAGGTAGAGGTTCGGGGTCTGCCGGCACGCCTCGAGCGCCTCGCGCCAGCAGTCGTGCAGGCCACCGTGGCCCAGGACCACGGGCAGGCCGGGGTGCCGGCGGGCGAGCGCGGCGATCTGCGCGGGCGTGGAGTACGGAGGCGTGCCGTCGTGGCACAGCAGCGTCCCGCCGCGCTCGACGAGAACCTCGCAGATCGGGTCGAGAGTGCGTTCCTGCAGGCTGAAGCCCTGGAGCCAGGGATGGAGCTTCATGCCGCGCAGGCCGAGCTCGTCCATCATGCGAGCCGCCTCTCGCGGGGCGTCCTCGTGCCGCGGGCTGACCGTCCCGAAGCCGACGAGCCGGTCCGGATCGGCGGCGACGAACGCGGCCAGCTCGTCGTTGGCGCGCGGCGACGGGTTGAACAGCCCGTCGTGGCTGAGCACCACGGCTCGCTCGATGCCCGCGCCGTCCATGAAGGCGAGGAAGTCGGCGGCGTCGAAGGTCGCGCCGCCGAGCCAGGACGACGTTCGCCAGGCCGGGGTGTGCGTATGGAAGTCGATCACGTGGGCTCCTGGGCGAAGGTGGCGAGGTGACCGGCGAGCGCGGCGGCGGCCTGAGCGAAGATCTCCTCGCCCACGGCTCGATCGGCACTGCTCGGGTCGTCGGAGTAGCCGTCGATGGCGCGCCACCGACGCCGGCTGTGCACCTGCAGCGGTTCCGGGCGCGGCGGTGGGGAGCTGCGGCGGGGCGGCTCGTGGGCGTCGCCGTCCGGTGGCGTCCAGCCGGTCGCCAGCATCATCGAGGTCTCGAAACCCCCGGCGTGACCGGGGACGTTGAGGCCGGTCCGCGGCTCGATGAGGGTCCAGTAGTCGAGGTGCGCGATCGCGACGCCGTCCCCGGCGGCGGCGACGTCCGCGGCCGCGGCGTGCACCACGCCGGTGTTGCCGCCGTGCCCGTTGACGACGACGATGCGGGTGGCGCCGCAGCTGATCATGCTGCGGAGCAGGTCGGACAGGACCGCGAGCATGGTGGCGGCGGTCAGCGACAGGGTGCCGCCGAACGGCAGGTGATGGCTGGAGGCGCCGAACGGCAGCGCGGGCGCGACGACCACGCTGACGCCGTGCTGCTCGTGTGCCCGGCGGGCGGCCTCGGCCACCAGCAGCCGAGCGAGCCGGCTGTCCGTTCCGGTGGCGAGGTGCGGGCCGTGCTGCTCGACCGCGCCGACCGGCAGCACCACCACCGACGTCGCGAGGGCGGCGGCGAGCTGCTCGCGAGTGGCGTCCTCCCACGTCAACATCATCGCTCCCACCGCCCGCCGTCGACCGTGGCCGGCGTCTCGCGCACACGGCGGTCCAGCGCCTCGGAGGCGGCCAGGGCACGCAGGCCGTCGTCCCATGACGGCGTCAGGCGGCGGCTGCCGGCCCGGACGCTCCGGACGAACGCGTCGAGCTGGCGGTCGAAGGAGCGGGGGACGCGCTCGCCCTCGAAACGCACGGTGTCCTCCCCGTCGTGGTCGGTGATGGTCAGGTCGAACGTGCGGCCGTCCAGGCGGACGGTGGCCGCGTCGCCGACGAACGTGAGCTCGCACGGTGGCAACGCGGCGGTGAACCAGCCGAACTCGACGAGGACCTGTGTTCCGTTCGGATGGAGCAGCCGCCCGCCGACCAGGTTCGGAGCAGCCAGGCCCGGTGCCGTGCGCACCGCCCAGCTGTCCTCCAGCCGTCCCTCGGCGCCCAGGACGTGGCTCAGCCAGTCGAAGACGTGGGAGCCCTCGTGCAGCGCCGGGCTGCCGTGCTCGAGAGTGGCGCCGATCAGCGCGAGATGGGTGGCGTCGGACTCGTCGCGAACCTCGTCGTAGATGTGGGCACGGACCAGGAGCGGCCCCGAGCCGAGCCGGCCCTGCTCGACCCAGGTCTTCAGCTGGGCGATGGCCGGGTCGTGGCGGTAGGTCAGCCCGACCTGGAGGCGGTCGAGCAGCTCGCGCGGGAGATCGAGGATCCGGGTGGCCTCGGCGACCGACGTCGCGACCGGCTTCTCCACCAGGACGTGGCTGCCGCGCTCGAGCGCCCTCCGGGCCAGCACCGGGGTGACCCACGGCGGCGTGGCGACCACCACCGCGTCGACGGCGGGCAGGTCGTCCAGCGACGCGAACGTGGGGACGCCACCGGAGACCAGTGCGGCCGCGTGGTCCCGGCGGGCGGCGTCGACGTCGACGAGTCCGGTCAGGTCGACGTCGGGGTGGCGGCGGAGTGCGGGCAGATGGGCGCCGACGCCGATGGCGCCGAGACCCACCAGTGCCACGGTCGTCTTCGCCACCCTCAACCCTTCCAAATCTCGAAAATTACTTCGATATGACTCGATGGTAGAGCCTCAGGACCGAGGGGCGCAAGGGTTGCCGGCCGCGTCAGTCGCGGCGTGCGCGGCTCCCGGAATAGCCGAGCTTCACCGAGATGGCGGAGGCCAGCTCGATGAGCCGCTGGCCGACCACGCGCTGTTGACGCACCGAGGCCAGGTCCTTCGCGAACGCCGTGACACCCACGGCGCCGGCCACCCGTCCGTCGGCGCCGAAGAACGGGGCCGCCACACAGGCGACGTTGGCCTCTTCCTCCTCGTACTCGACCGCGTAGCCGTCGGCCCTGACCACCTCGAGCACCCCCAGGAAGTCCTGCTTGGACGCGCCCTTCGCCCTGGGGCCACGACCGTCGGCCATGAGATGCAGCAGATCGTCGAGCTCCGCCGGCTGGTACTGGGCGACGATGGCGCGGCCGAGCGCGGTCAGGTTGAACGGCGACAGCTTGCCGGGGTAGGTGTCGAACTGGATGATGCCGGTGGCGGCCGCCTTGGCGACGTAGACCACGGACGGTCCGTTCAGCACGCCGATGTGCACGGGCATGCCGAGGTCGTCGGCCAGTTGCTGCATCTCGGACTGCGCGACGGTGGCGAGGTCGACGTTGCGGGTCAGGCGCACAGCCAGCCCGTAGAGGGCCAGCGTGGCGCGCCAGAAGTGGCTGCGGCCGACCACCCGGCGCGAGGCGTACCCGCGTCGTTCCAGGGTGTAGACGATGGAGGCGCAACTCGCCAGCGGGATGTCGGTCAGCTTGGACAGCTCCGTCAGCGTCAGGCCGTCGTCGTGGGACACCAGGGTCTCCAGGACGGTCAGCGTCCGACCCGCGGCGGGCGCCGGGTCCTTCTCCTTGCCCGCCCCGCGGGTACCGCCTCCAGTGACCACGTCTGCGCTCATGCCCGAAGACTAATCCGGCGCCGGGACCTGGACACGATGTCGCTCTGTCATACCGAAGCCTTCTTCGAATCTGCGGCCGATAGGTCACGGTGGTCGTCAGGGGTGGTCAGCCGGCGAACAGCGACCAGACGGTGTCGTCGAGCGGGATCCCCAGGCCGGGCCCGTCCGGCAGCCGGGCCACGCCGTCGCTGATCATCGTGGGCGTCGAGAGGACGTCCTCGATGTAGTAGTGCCGGCCGATGATGTCGTGCGGGAGGTCGCCGGCCAGCGACTCCAGGGCGCATGCGACGTGGATCTGCGTCGCGGCGCCCACTCCCAGCTCGCCGTTGGACCCCAGGATGACCTCGGCCCCCAGGGCGCCGGCGACCCGGCCCATCTCGACGGCACGTCCGGGCCCGCCGCCCTTGCCGATGTAGAGGCTGACGACGTCCGCGGCTCCCGCGCGCAGCACCCGGATCAGGCTGGCCATGCCGAAGACGCTCTCGTCGGCGACGAGGCACAGCCCGCGGCCGCGCAGTGCGGCCATGCCCTCGACGTCGTCCGGGGCCACGGGCTGTTCGAGGAACGCCGGCGCGTACGGCGTGAAGAGCTCGATCGCGCGAGCGGCGTCGCGGCGGCGATACCCGCCGTTGGCGTCGAGGCCGATGAAGCCATCGGGTCCCACCAGCCCGCGCAACTCGGCCAGCCGCGCCGCGTCGGCGGTGACGTCGAGGCCGACCTTCAGCTTGTGGGCGGTGAAGCCGGCGGCCCGGGCGGCATCGAGCGCCGTGCGCAGCCGGTCTCCGGAGCCGCTGAGGCTGCACTTGACCGGCACCTCGGTCCTCGCCGGGCCACCCAGCGCGACGGCCAGCGGCACATCGAGGGCCCGTGCGTACGCGTCCCACAGGGCGGTGGAGACCCCGGACTTGGTGAACGGGCTGGCCGCCAGCGCCGTGTCCATGTGCCGTTCCAGTGCGCTCACCGGAGCCAGCGGCCGCCCGACGAGGGCGGGCGCCAACGCCGACTCGATGACGTGGGCCGCGGTGGCGCCGTCCTCGCCGCTCCACGTCAGCGTGCCGCTCACCTCACCGAGTCCTTGCACGCCGCCCTTCGTGGTCACGCGCACGAGCAGGAAGTTCGACTCGTCGTGGCTGCCGCGGGCGCCGGAGACCAGCAGTTCCGGCCGCACCCGCGGCGTCACCCGGGCGACCTCGATGCCGGTGATCAGGTCGGACGTCACTCGATAGGGCAGGTTCATGGCGTGCCGTCCTCGTCCGGACGCCACGGCGTCCACGTCAGCGTGACGTTCAGGTCCAAGGTCTCGCCCGCGGCCAGGACGTCGTCCATGCGTCCGGACGGACTCGTCACGGGTTCGACGCAGACGCCCTGCTCGTGCGCCGTGAAGACGGTGGCGAACGCGCTGGTCCACGTCAACGTGAGCGTGCCGTCGCCGGGCCAGGCGATGGTCGCCACCGGCACGGGGCATCGGACGGTCTCGTTCCACGGTGGCGGGCCGAGGGCGACGAACCGCGTCGACGGTGCTCCGTCCGGGTGCCGCAGCAGCATCCGCGACCCGGCCGGCAGTTCGACCCGCGCGGCCGCACCGCCCGGGGAGAGGTACCGGGGGAACCAGGGATGGAACCCGATGGCGGCCGGCATGTCCTGCTCCGCGCGCAGCCGCAGGCCGAGCCGGAGCGCGTCGGTCCCGAGCTCCGTGGTCAGCGCCACCGAGCCGGCGAACGGCCAGCCGTCCCCGAGCGACGCCTCCGCCCGGCCCGGACCGGTCGACGTCCACCGCGACAGCCGTGCGGTGCCGTGCGAGGCGTGACCGCCCGGGCCGGTCGGCACCCGCCACGTGCGGTCGTCCCACCGGAGCGTGCCGTCCAGCAGGTCACCGGTCCACGGCGCCATGACGAACGATCCCCACCACAGCGGGTCGCGGCCCTCGTGCGGGACGAGGAGCTCTCGCCCGTCGAAGCGCAAGGAGGTCAGCCGCGCGCCGTCGTCCAGATCGAGGCTGGCCGAGCTCCGGTGCGTCGCGAACCGCAGGAGGGTCGCACCGGAGCCGGCCGGTCGCGCAGACGTCACGGGCGCCCGTCCTCGGCGAAGACCTCGCGGAGCGCGGACAGGATGCGGGCCGGTCGGTCCGCCGCGAAGATGTCGACGGTCGCGACCATCGAACCCTCGCTGTGCACCTGCCAGGTGTGCGGCTCCTCGAAGCCCGGGTCGACGACGTGCAGCCCGACGGTCTCGATGGTGTCGACACCGACGTCGACGAAGGCGTGGTCGGTCTGCGTGGTCGCCACCAGGCGGAACGTGAGCCGGACCGTCTCCTTCCCGGCCACCGCCGGCGTGACGTCGATGGGCCCCTGGTAGGCGTCGCCCTGGAGCCACAGGTTCTGCGGCTGCTCGACCACGTCGAAGTCCCACACGACGGCGTCGTCGACGGCGACCTGCAGCCGGTAGTCACCCGGCTTGAGCTGGTCCATCACGAACTCGCGACGGAACCAGAACGACAGCTCGTAGCGGGGACTGCGGGGGTCGACCCGGACCTCCTGCACGCCGCTGGCCTGCTGACCGGGGGTCACGGGCTTGCGCGACGCGAAGAGGGCGAGCCGGCCGTCGCCGTACATCGCGCGGTGGTCCGTGGCCGGGGCGGGTGCGCCGTTCTGCTGCGTGCCGTAGGCGACGACGCCGGCGATCGCGCCCTCCGCGGCCAGCCGGACGCCCTCGCCGACCGTCTCGCGGACGTAGTCCTCGGTCGGCGGCAGCGGCGCGTCGAGGAACCGGCCCGTGTAGATGAGCAGCACGAGCTGCAGGCCGCGGGGCTCGGTGTGCGAGCGGATCTCGTCGATGCAGTCGCCCAGCGACGTGGTGATGGTCGTGTTCTCGTTCCGGCCGTCCAGGTACGGGTAGATGATGCCGTCGATGTAGGGGCCGTACTTGTCGAGGAAGGCCGGGTTGGTCGCCGACCCGATGTAGGCGCAGGTGTAGAAGCCGAGGTCGGGGTTGATCCCCGACTGGGCGCGCTTGATCCGCTCCATGTAGTCAGGGGTGAACAGCAGCGCGTTGTCGCCGATCTCGAAGTCGTCGATCGCCCACGAGACCAGGTTCGGGTAGCGCAGGGACAGCTCGGCGATGGCCTTGGCCCACGCTTCGTAGTCGGTCATGAAGGGGCGCGAGGCGCGGCCGTTCTCGGTGGTCTCGCTGGGCGGCACGATGTAGGGGATGACGTCGATGCTGGCGGCCTGCGCGGCGGGCATGAACTCGTCGCGCAGGTCGTCCCAGTCGGTCGGCGAGTCCCACACGCCGTAGAGATAGGTGTTGACGTTCAGCTCCACCAGGCGCCGCACGAGGGCCGGGGTGTCGATGTGCCGGTAGCCGTCGGCCCGTGCCTCGCGCTCGCGAAGGTAGCCGCCGATGGTGTTGCCGCCGCAGAGCGTGGCCTTGATGCCGTGCTCGGGAATCCGTGGCCGGCCGCGGAACGAAGACATGGAGGGACCTTCCTGTGGATGACGTGATGCGGTGCTGGACTCGAGCGGGTCAGGCCTTGACGGCGCCGGCGAGCACGCCGCCGATGAACTGACGCTGGAAGAGGACGAAGAGCAGCGCCATCGGCACGATGCTGATCACGGCTCCCGCGGTGAGCAGCGAGATGTTCTGCGCGAACTGCGTGTTCGTGGTGGCGATGCCCACCGGCAGCGTCATCATGTGCTCGCTCTGTGCCATGAGCAGCGGCCAGAGGAACGTGTTCCAGTTCGCGACGAACGTGAAGATGGCGAGGACGGCCATGGGCTGGCGGCACAGCGGCAGGATGATCCGGACGAAGATGCTCCCGTGGCCCGCGCCGTCGATGCGGGCGGCCTCGAGCAGGGAGTCCGGGACGCCCCGGACGAACTGGCGCAGCAGGTACACGCCGAACGGCCCGGCGGCCGCGGGGATGATCAGGCCGCTGTAGCGGTCGATCATGCCGAGCTCGGAGGCCAGCAGGTACACCGGCACCAGCGTGGCCGAGAACGGCAGCATCATCGTGGCCAACATGACGCGGAACGTGATGTCGCGGCCGGCGAAGCGCATCTTGGCGAAGGCGTAGGCGGCCAGCACGTCGACGGCGACGGTGAGCGCCGTGACGGCCAGCGCCACCAGGACGCTGTTGACGATCCAGCGCAGGAACACCTCGTTGGCCAGCAGCCGCTCGTAGTTCGCGACGGTGAGGTTCGTGAACGAGAAGTCCGCGAACACGGAGTCGTGGAGGGACGCGACGACGAGCAGCAGCACCGGGCCGGCGCAGACGACCGACATGACGATGGCCGCCAGATGGACGGCCGTGGCCTGGGCGCCGCGCCGGGTGTTGCGGCGCGGACGGACGGCCTGCGGGCGGGCTGCGGTGACGCTAGACATCGTCGGCCTCCGACCTGCTGCGGTTGATGAAGATTCCGGCGATGACGGCCGTGATCACGAGCAGCACCAGGCTCATGGTGGCGGCGTACGGGACGCTGCCGCCGTTGAAGGCGTTCTGGTAGACGTACCACATGGCCGTGTACGTCGCGGTTCCCGGACCGCCCTTCGTCATCACGTAGACCAGGTCGAACAGCTGCACCGCGTTGATGGTGACGAGCACCAGCACCACCTGGGCGACCGGCCTGATGAGCGGCAGCTTGATCTTCGTCAGCACCTGCCATCCGCTGGCGCCGTCGATGCGGGCGGCGTCGACGAGATCCGGGTCGACGTTGTTGAACCCCGCCATGAACAGCAGCGAGTAGAAGCCGATGCTGGTCCACACCGTCACCACGGAGAGGAAGACGATGGCGGTGTTCCCGTCGGTGAGCCACGCGATGTCGAGACCCAGCACGCCGTTGGTGAAGCGCTCCAGCGGGCCGGTCTCGCCGTCGATGAGCATCTTCCAGATCAGGCCGGCCACCACGATCGAGAGCAGCGACGGCGTGTAGATCAGCGACCGGTAGACGCTCATGCCGCGGATCCGGCTCGACAGCAGCAGCCCGACCGCGCAGGTGACCACGAGGGTCAGCGGGATGACCACCACCATGAACAGGGCCGTGTTGCGCAGCGTCTCGTGGAAGAGGGCGTCCTGCAGCACGTTGCGGTAGTTCTCCAGGCCGGCGAAGGACAGGCCGGTGAGCAACGAGCCGCGCTGGAAGGTCAGGTAGACGGTGTAGACGAAGGGGAAGGCGATGAACGTGCCGAACAGCAGCACCTTGGCCACCAGGAACGGCGCCGCCGGCCCGAGCTCACCGCGACGCCGCCGCGACGGTCGGCGTCGCTCGCCGGCATCGGAGCGCCGGGGCCGGGCCGGGTGAGCCGGCGGGGCGACCTGGCCGGTCGCGGTGTCCGGCAGTGGCGACGTCACGAGCCGGACCTCGTCGTGCGGCTGCTGGAACCGGCCATGCGCGGGATCACGTCGATCTGCACCACGCCTCCCTCAATAGTTTCTATATATCGAAAATTTATTTAGCATGCCAGGCTAGTGTCGGGCCGCTCTTCGCACAAGACCGTGTGCGACACCCGGGCGCCGGACTACGGGCCGTAGACCTCCACCTCGGTGACGATCGCGTAGGCGTACCCGTTGGTCGCGATGGTGGTGATCCGCACGGCGTCGGCCCGCACGCTCGGGAAGGTGGACGTGGCGCCTCCGGACGTGTGGCCGCGCACCGACGCCACCGTCGTCCAGCCGGCGTCGGTGCGCACCTCGACGTCCCAGTCGCGCAGCGCGAACCGGGCCTCGGGATGCGTGTGCACGTCGACCCGGTTCACGACGGCCGGCCGGGCGAGGTACGTCTCGAGCTGGTCGGGGAAGACGCCCGGCGAACCGTCGGCCCAGGCGGTCGGCGGCCGGTTATACCCCTCGAGCGTGTAGCTGTAGTCGCCGTCGACGACGCCGCACGGCGTGGTGAGGTTGCCGACCGTGGAGGCGGTGGTCTCCTGGCCGAGGGCGAGGTTCGTGTCCGGCCCCGATGCCCGCTCCGTCACGGTGACCGGCACCGTGAGCCGGCCGGCGCCCGACTTCACGGTCAGGTCATACGCGCCGGGCGCGGTGTCGCCGGGGACGACCACGTCGATCGGCGTCATGGCGGCGTACTCGGTGGGCACATAGGTGGTGAAGGTGTCGCGCGAGACCCGGAGCGGGGGCGGTGCCACCACGTCGACCGTCGGATAGGACGGTTCGGCGTCCAGGCTCCGCACGCCGAGCTGCACGGTCGACGGTGAACAGAGCCCGGGCGCGACGTCGAGCCGGTCCGGGCCGGCGCTGAGCTCGAGGGACGGAGGGACGGCCGCGTCGGCCGGGGCGCTGTCGCCCGGTGCCGCCGCGATGGCGACGACGCCCAGCGCGATGACGGTGGCGGCCGCGCCGAGGGCGGCCGTGCTCGTGCGGTGCCTGCTGTGCATGGTGCCTCCTGGCGGCGGAGCGGGTGGGTCGGCGACGGGAGGTGCTGCCCGTGGTCAGGCCGGCTGGAGGCCCGGACGGCCGCTCTCGACGTAGAAGGTGGCGTCGGTGCGCAGTGGTGCTCCAGGCCGGCTGACGTACGGGACGACCTTGAAATCGGTGCGCCACGACTGAGGCGTCAGCTCACAGCGCACGTAACCGCGCTGCACGTTGTAGTAGGGGATGTGCGGCAGCTGGGACGCGAGCGCGTCACGCCCCGGGTCGGTGTCGCGGCCGTCGCCGGAGCTGCTGATCGAGGTGCCGACGAACTCCGTCCCCACGGTGGCCGAGTCGGGGTCGTCGAAGTCGGCCTTGATCTCGCAGGCGTTGTTCGCGTGGACGTCGCCGGTCAGGACGACGGGGTTGGCGATGTCGCGATCCTGCAGGAAGTCGACGATCCGGTCGCGGCCGGCCTCGTAGCCGTCCCAGGCGTCCATCTCGTAGGCCTCCTTGTCGTCGGCGACGTTGAGGTCGAGCTGCGAGAAGAAGACCTGCTGGGCGAGGACGTTCCAGGTGGCGCCGGATCCCGCCAGACCATCGAGCAGCCACTGCTCCTGGGCGCCGCCGAGCAGCGTCCTGTTCGGGTCGCGGCTCTCGTCGCTGGGTGGCTTGATGCCGTCGCCGTTGGCCTGGTCGCTGCGGTACTGGCGCGTGTCGAGGACGTTGAACCTGGCCAGGCCTCCGTAGTCGAACCGCCGGTAGAGCGGCAGGTCGGGCCCGGTCGGCAGGTTGCCGAGCCGCAGCGGCATGTGCTCCCAGTAGGCGCGGAACGCGTTGGCGCGGCGGACCAGGAACGCGTCGGTGGCCTCCTGCGGGTGGTAGAAGGAGTAGTCTGACGCCCAGTTGGAGAGGACCTCGTGGTCGTCCATCGTGACGATCCACGGGAAGGCCGCGTGCGCCGCCTGCAGGTCGGCGTCGGTCTTGTACTGGGCGTACCGCGCTCGATAGTCGTCGAGCGTGAGCAGCGTGCGCTCGGGGAAGTGCCCGCGGCCGAGGTTGCCCTGGTCGGCGCCCTCGTAGATGTAGTCGCCCAGGTGGAACACGACGTCCAGGTCTTCGGCGGTCAGGTGCTGGTAGGCGGTGTAGTGGCCGACCACGCGGTGCTGACACGACACGAAGGCGAACGCCATCGACGCCGGCGCGGCGGTGCGCGCCGGCGCGGTCTTCGTGCGGCCCTGCGGCGAGATGCTGTCGCCGGCACGGAAGCGGTAGAAGTAGTGCGTCGACGGTCGCAGGCCGCGGACGTCGACGTGCACGGAGTAGGCGAACTCCGGGCGGGCCAGCACGTTGCCCCGGCGCACCACCCGATGGAACGACTCGTCCTCGGCCAGCTCCCACCGGACGGGCACCGAGATGCGGCCGTCCATGCCGCCGAACGTAGCGAGCGGCTCCGGCGCCAGGCGGGTCCAGAGCACGACGCCGTCAGGCAGCGGATCGCCGGAGGCGATGCCCAGTGTGAACGGATACGCCAGCCGGCTGCGCTGCGGCGAGGTGTCGGCCGTCGCCAGGGATCCGCCGAAGGCCAGGGCCGCCGCGGCTCCGGTGACGGTGAGGAAACGGCGTCGTCCCCACCGCGCGGCGAGGAGTTCTCCTTGAGTGGGACGCGGGACGACGGGGTCGTCGGGGGTCATGGCGGTCCTCCGCATCGGTGGCCTGAACGGCACGGGCGAGGGTGGTGCGAGCCGCGCGCCGCTGGTGGCGACGCGGTCCGTCGCCACCAGACGCGTCGCGCCGGCGGTGCTGGGGTACTGGTGGGGAGTCGGGTGCCGCCGTGCGGTGGCTCAGGCGGCGCCGGCCATCTGCCGGATGCCCGCGGACGCGTCGGTGATCATGGCGTCGAGCGGCTGCCCGTTGAACAGGTAGTCGTTGATCTTGCCGATGAGGAACTCCTGCGGCTGGTACGGCAGCACGAGGGTGGCCCGGGCGTACTGGCCGTACTCGGTGGCCTCGTTCTGGAAGGTGTTCATGCGCGGGTCGGCGAGGGGCTCCTCGTAGAAGTTCCCCTCGACCGGGCGCGTGGGCTGGCCGAGGATCATGCGGATGTAGCGGTCGGCCTGCGCCGGCTGGAGCAGGAACCGGGCGAACTCGTAGGCCGCCTCGGGGTTCTCGCTCTCGGCCGCGATGGCCCAGTAGCCGCACCCGGCGACGATGTTGCGGCCGGCCGGGCCTCCCGGCAACGGGACGACCGTGAGCCGCGCGTCCGGGTACTGCTTGAAGACCTCTTCGGACGGCGGCGGCATCCACTGCATCCCGGACTTGCCGGAGATGGTGGACTGGCTCCACCGGGCGTCGTCGGCGAAGGTGCCCTGTGGAACCGTCGCGCCGGAGTCCACCAGCCGCTTCATCACCTCCAGCGCCTCGCGGCCCTCGGCGGTGTCGAAGCCGATGTCGTCGCCGGCCTCGTTGATGTAGTCGCTGCCGTAGCCCCAGAAGTACTGCCAGACCCAGTTGTCCTCCTGGGTCGGGATGGACGACCACGCCATGCCCCAGTGCTCGACGTTCTCGGCGTCGAACCCGGGATCCTTGAGGTTGCGGCCGCTGGTGTCGAACGTCAGCGCCTCGGCGAAGCCGATCATCTCTTCGAACGTCGTGGGCAGCGGCGGCTGGCCGGCCTTCTCCCAGATGGCGGCGTTCAGGCCCAGCGGCTGGAAGCCCTGCGTGAAGGGGACGGCGAGCAGCTCGCCGTTCTCGCCGGTGGCCGCGTCCAGGTAGGACTGCGGCTGCCCGGACGTGTAGTACTCCAGGTCCTCGTCGCTGGCGAACTCGCGGAAGTCGGCCAGCACGCCCGTCTCACGCCACTTGTTCATCCACGGGATGATCTGGTACGTCACGTCGGGAGGGTTGTTGCCCGAGAATCCCGCGGTGTACTTCGTCAGGGCGTTCTCCCACGGGATGACCAGGCTGGCGGCGCTGATCTCGCCGCCCGAGGACTCCTTGATCCCCGTCGCCATCTCGGTGGTGAAGGCCTTCATCGCCTCGGGGGACGAGTTGGGCGTGAGCCAGAAGTCGAGCGAGGTGCTTCCGCTGCTCGACCCTCCGCTGCTGCTCTCGCCGAGGCCACACGACCCGAGGAAGGCGGCCAGGCCGGCGGCGCCGCCGATCTGGAGGACTCTACGACGAGACATCTGGGCGGCGCCATGCGTGTGATCGAACACGGGAACTCCTGTCGTAGATCTTCGGTATTTCGAAGATAGAGTCGATATATGCAACCATAGTGCTGCGGCGGGGCGCAGCGCAATGGTTTGGAACCAACGTCGTGGGCGGTCGCCGGCGGCCCGCTCAGGAGGAGGGCAGTGGTCATGCGAAGAGAGGACGAGGCCGGACTGCCGTCCGCCGCGACGGCTGACGCCTGGCTCGCGGAGCTGGAGGTGGCTCGGCCGGACCGTGAGGCGGTACTCGCCGTGCGACCGGAGCTGACGGCGTCGCCCGCACTGTCGGCACAGCTCCGAGCGCATCGCGATCAGTTGGTCGCGGGCCTGGGTGATCCGCGTCCGCTAGGGCCGTGGGCCGACCTGGACCGTCCCTGGGCCGAGCTCGGGCCGCCGTGGAACGCGCTGGTCGCCCGGCAAGGCATCCGGAACCTGTTCTACGTGTGGGTGTTCCTGTCCGCGCTGCCCGCGGTCCGCGCGTTCCACGCCCGGCACGGCGTGACGCACCGCGGTGGAAGCCGCATCCTGGCGAACCTCGCGAGCCAGCTGGGCTCGTACCGGTCGCTGCACGGCGTCGCCGGGTTGAGCGAGCAGAACTGGCTGACTCGCCACTTCCGGGGCGTCATCTTCGACTTCGGCCGGCTGCACGTCGAGCGGACCTACTTCGACCTGACACTGCCATCGGGTACCGGACCGGAGCCGGGCGAGCCCGTGCTGTCCCTGCACATCCCCGAGGGCCGGCTGACGCCCGCCGCGTGCGACGAGTCGATCGCGGAAGCGACCACGTTCGTCCGGCGTGAGTACGGACACGAGCGGTACCGATTCGCCGTCTGCGTCTCCTGGGTGCTCGACCCGCAGCTCCGCGCCTACCTCGCGGCGCACTCCAACATCCTCGCGTTCCAGCGCCGGTTCGACCTCGCCCCCGGCACCGGCGCCGACAGCACCGGCACGGTCGTCGAGTTCGTGTTCAACCGCCCGGCGTCCGACCTGGACGCGCTCCCGCAGCAGACCTCGCTCCAGCGTGCCCTGGTGACCCACGCTCGCGCGGGCCGGCCGTGGCATTTCCGCACCGGCTGGTTCCCGCTCTGACCGGCAACCGGAGATCGGGCGCGTGACTCAGCGGCGGTCGTATCGACGGTCGCGCCGATCCTCGCGTCTGTCCTGACGCCGATTCACGCCGCGGGACACGACGGTGGCGGTGCCGACGACCGCGGCCGTCCGGGCGACCGGCGCGCCGATGACCCCGCGCCGCGCGGCGCGTGCTGGACGAAGCGGCATGTCAGTCTCCTTCGCTCGTCGGGTCGTCCTCGGCCTCGAGCGAGGCGAGAATCGACTGGATCGGGATGCGTCCGGACGCGATGAGCTGGCCGCCCGCACGGCGCGTGGCGGAGGCGAACGGTGCCGCCCAGCGGTTCTCCCAGACGACCACCCCGGCCGTGCTGCCGTTCTCCATGGCTTCCGCGAGATGGGCGACGTCCTCGGCCGCCAGGATCTCCGCGATCTCCGTCTCCAGGGCGCGCAGCTCGTCGACCTCGTCGAGGTCGTCGATCTCGAACGCCTCGACGCTTCCGTCCGCGTCCTTGCGCAGGGTCATGATGTCGAGCACGCGGATGGTGCCGTCCTCGACGAGGGACGCCAGGTGCGCCGCCATCTCTGCGGTGAAGTTGCTCTTCCCGGGCGGGAACTCCACGACGAGGTAGTCCACGGGACCCAGCTCGTCGATGTCGCTCATGGTCATCGGCACTCTCCTCTCGGTCGGGCGAGGGGCACGCGTCCCGTTCTGAACGGGTTCCGCGCGCCGTCATCCGCTGCCTTCGGTCAGCTTCTTCTGGGCGTCGGCGAGCGCACCTCGCAGGGCGTCGACGTGGTGTCCCTCCGCCTCGCCGACGGCCTTCTGGACCGCGCGCGTGACGGCCGGCTCGACCGTCGCGGCGTCGGCGTGCTTGTAGGCGACGATCAGCCCGGCGCCGCCGATGGGAATCGTCTCGGCCGCCGCCTCCTCGATCTTGCTGCCCGTCCTCTGGTGCAGTGCCTTGCCGGTCACCGCGCCGAGGGCCGCACCGATGGCCGTCGCCGCGAGCAGGGGTGGCGCGAAGAGGCCGACCACGAACCCGACCGAGGCAAGGCCCCCTGCGCCTTCCTCGACCATGTGGTCGGTGTGTTCCACCGTGAGGGTGCCGTCGAGATCCCGGCTGACCACGACGGCACCCCAGAGGCGCGCGCCGCAGTTCAGCACCGCCTCGTAGTCCTCGTGGGCGGCGGTGCTGGACATGTATCCGCCGATCAGGACGTCGGTCACTTCTGCGTCGAATGGCATCGCGATCACTCCTCCGGCGGGGTCAGGCCGACAGCCCGTGCGCGGCTTGTCCATGCTGCTCGGCGGTGTGGAGCTCCTGCTCGTCCTCGCCCGACAGGTGCGGCTTGATGTCGAACACGACCCGCCTGACGGTGCCCGTGAACGCGAAGGGCTTCTCCCGCTCGTAGCTGCGATCGACGACGCCACCGTTGTCCCGCCCGATGTCCATCCCCGAGTAGCCCGAGAACCGGACCGGCACGGTGTGGTCCATGCGCCCCTTGCCGACCTGCCGGTCGTCGATGAACAGGGCCACGTCGCCGCCGGTCGCCGGCTTCGCCCCGTCGGCCCTGAACTCCATCCGGACGGTCACGTCGCCGCTCGGGAGATCCTCGTCCGCGACCTGCTTGAAGACGAACACGCCCATCATCGAGTAGGTGTGCGTCAGCCTTCCGTCCTTGACGTAGAGGGTGAATCCGCCGAGGTGGTCGGCCTCGGCGACGATCACGCCCTCGGCGCCGCCGTCGGGGACGACCAGGTCGGCGGTGATCGTGTACGAGTGGTTGTAGATCCTCGGGATCATGCCCGGCATCACGTTCTGCACGTCGCCCCGGAACTCGTAGCTCGTCTCGCCCCCGAGGGGCGGCACCATGCCGAAGAACGTCGACAGGGTCGCGAGCAGGGGCAACACCTTGTAGCGCTCGGCCTCCCGCCAGAACAGCTCTTTCAGCTCCTCGACCTTCTCGGGGTGCTCGGCGGCCAGGTCCTTCGCCTGGGTGAAGTCGTCGGGCAGGTAGTACAGCTCGACGGGGCCCGAGTCCGGGTCCCAGGCGCTCGGCGCGTACGGCGCGAGCGCCTCCGGGGTGAGCAACCACGGGATGCGCTCCGTCTTCATCGCCAGCCACCAGCCGTCCTTGTACATGGCCCGGTTGCCGATGGTCTCGAAGTACTGCTGCGTACGGTGCTCTGGCGCCGCGCCGTCGCTCAGCGATGCGACGAACGACGTTCCGTGCAGCGGCTCCTGCTCGATGCCGTCCACCGTGTCGGGCGCGGGGATGCCCGCGGCTTCGAGGATGGTCGGCGCCACGTCGATCACGTGCGAGAACTGTGTGCGCAGCCCGCCGTCGTCGGTGATGCGAGCCGGCCAGTGCGCGACCAGGGGATTGCGCGTGCCGCCGAGATGCGAACCCACCTGCTTGCCCCACTTGAACGGCGTGTTGCCCGCCCAGGCCCACGCCGCCCCGTAGTGCGGCGCCATGAGCGAGGTGCTCCACGCGTCGAGTCCGCCGTAGCGCTCCGCGAGCTGCAGCTGCATCTCGTCGGTGAGCGGGATGCCGTTCTGCATGGTCAGCTCGTTGAACGAGCCGGTGACGGATCCTTCCATGCTGGCGCCGTTGTCGCCCCAGATCCAGAGGATCAGGGTGTTGTCGAGTTCGTCCAGCTCATCGATGGCGTCGATCACGCGCCCGACGTTGTGGTCCGCGTTCTCGGAGTACCCCGCGTAGACCTCCATCTGGCGGGCGTAGAACGGCTTCACGTTGTCGGGCACGTCGCTCCAGGCCGGGAACGCCTCGTCGCGGGGGGTCAACTCGGCGTCCGCCGGGATGACACCGAGCTCCTTCTGGCGGGCGAAGGTCTGCTCGCGCAGCCGCTCCCATCCCTCGTCGAACTGGCCCTTGTACCGGTCCGCCCACTCCTTCGCCACGTGGTGCGGCGCATGGCTGCAGCCCGTCGAGTAGTAGACGAAGAACGGCTTGTGGGCGTCCTGGGCACGCACACCGTGCAGCCATTCGATGGTGCGGTCGGCCATCGCGTCGGGGAAGTAGTACGGGTGCTCCTCGTCGTAGAACTCCTCCGGCGTGCCGATGATCTTCTGGTTCTCGGCGAGGCACGGGTCCCACTGGCTCGACCCGCCGCCGAGGATCCCGTAGAAGTAGTCGAAGCCCCAGCCGTTCGGCCAGCGGTCGAACGGCCCCGCCGGGCCCTGTTGCCCGTCGGGTGTCAGGTGCCACTTGCCGAAGGCCGCCGTGCTGTAGCCGTTGTCGCGGAGGATCCGCGGCAGCGGCGCACAATCGCGCGGCAGGGTCGCGGAATAGCCGGGGAACCCGCCCGCGAACTCGCCGACCGAACCGAAGCCCACCGCATGGTTGTTCCGTCCGGTCAGCAGCGCCGCCCGCGTCGGCGAGCACAGCGCTGTGACGTGGAACCGGTTGTACCGCAGGCCGGTCGCGGCCATGCGCGTGTAGTTGGGCGTCCGGATCGGCCCGCCGAAGGTGCTCGGGTTGCCGAACCCCGCGTCGTCGATCAGCACCACCAGCACGTTCGGAGCCCCGTCCGGCGGCCTCGGATGCTCGATCAGGTTCCAGTCGGGTCTCGACCCGTCGAGGGTCCTGCCGACGACCCCCGCGAAGGTCTCGCGTCTGATCGGAAGTCTGCTGCGATCGGGTTCACTCATCGTCTCTGTCCCCTCGTGCCGGGGATGATCGGCGCGCGAGGCGTGCACTCGATGGCAGTCTCGCGACGCCAGCTTCTCCAAGCGATTGTGCGGCGACGAACCCCGGTCACGCCTCGTCCACACGGGGTGATTGTCGGGACGCACCTGCCCCTAACCAGGGGTTGACGGGCTCGCGCCGTCAGGCCGGCCGCAACCGCCCTGGCAGGACGTGGACATCAGGTCGGGCCATCATGAGGCGTTGTCATGCATCACGAGGCAGGCATGCCTGGTGTAGTGGGACAACGCCTGGTGTCGTACGCAGCCGAACCAGCCGGCGGCCGGTCAGGCTCGACGCAAGCTCCTGCAAACGACGACGACCGGGCGGCGTCATGGCGCAACAGTTCCCCGGCCCCTGGCCGGACACCCCCAGCGACGGACCCTCGTCGATCTGGCTCGACGACGCGACCGGAGACTTGATCATCCAGTCGTGGAAGGCCGTCGAGTCGACGGGCGGCGAGCACAACGCAGATCCCGCTCGCGGTCAAGTGCGAGGAAAGTGCGACGAAAGTCCACGCTTCTAGCGTGTGCGGGGACGTGCCCCAGACGGTGGGCCGCCATCGACGAGAAGGGACACGGCGCATGCGCATGCTCGCCGGAGATCGCCGACCAAGGGCCGCGGGCCGCATCGCTCGAGGTGTGATGTGCCTGATGCTGGGGGCTATGGGGCTGGTCGGCGCGAGTGGACAGGCACAGGCTGCGGATAGGCCTGATACCGATGCCAACTGCTTCAGAAGCGGCTCGGTCGGCGACGCCGTGTGGAACATCAGTCATCCCAACGGATATGTCACCTTCAGGTCCAAGGGCGAGATCCTCAGGGTCCAGGACTACCGCTCGAACGGGTGGCGCATCGTCGCCAAGGTCAGCTGGTGCGACGCGAACGGGAACTGGCGTCCGTACATCTATCGCGACAGCGGACCCAACGACGGTCCAGTCGACCAGGAATATTACGACTTCGACTTCGCGGAAGGCCGCATATTGATCATCGAGGTCTGCGAATGGAAGCCGGCAACCGGGCAGGTGCGCGGGTGTCGCGATACCAAGGGGTTCCCCGCCTGATCTCCGCCAGGTCAGGTGCTGCTACCCGTTTCTGAGGGCTCCACGCCCGCTAGAGGTGCGCGTGGCGGTGTTGCCGGGTCGTCTGAACTTCGATGAGTTCAGACGACCCGGCACACCGTCGTGCCGCCGCTGCCGTGCCCGAGGCGACCGGCCACCGTGCAGCGTCGTGTCGATGCCCACCTTGGCTACGAGCCGCCCGAAGCGCTGCGTTACGCAATCAGGTACACGTTCAGTCGCACCATCCGGCGAGAGCGAGGAGAGGTGCAGGTCGGGGTTGAGTTCCAGGCCCAGAGCCGCAAGACGCATCTTCGACCGCCCGACATGTTCCCTGCGCAACTCCACAGTCTCAACGTCGAGCACAACTCGACGATCGGCATGCGTCTTGGTTGACGTCTCCCACCGCTTGCGACCGTGCTGCCCATGCTCCCGCCAATGTGCAGCACGCGGTTGTCGAGGTCCAAGTGCATCAACGTGATGGCACATCGGACAGCGCGCCGAAAGGCTCCGCTCAGGATCCAGTGAATCTGCCGGACGGTGGAGTCCGCCAGGGGACGGCATGTGTGTGGGCGACAGCGACGATCGCAGTCGTGCTCTGACGTGGTTCGTTTGATCGGTTCCGTCATTGCCGCCGCAGTGCTCACGACACCGCGCCAACTCGGCGTCGAGCGAGTCGAGCATCTCTTCGTCGATCGTGCCGACTGGTTCCTCACCGATGAAGGGCAGCACGTGCTTGTCCACGTCACCTGGTACGTAGCCCTGGGGTTGAATCCCAGCTTCGCCTCTTTGAGATGACTGAGCTTCGCATTGGTGCGGGATGGCGCCGCTCGGCAACGGCTCGATGCTGCCCCGCTCTCCGCGAAGTGGCATGCCCTTACGCTCACTCATGCCGGTTGGGTGGCCGGTGGCGCGCACGATGCTCCGGAGTGCGTTCGTGCCACGCACCGTCGACACGTGACTGCATGGTGGCGTTTGGCCTGGTCAGATGGGGTGGGCCCCCAGGGGATCGAAACCGACAGTTCGTGCCACGAACCATGCCACGCGACCGCGTCTGCACAAGTCGCACGCGGGCAGATCCGGCACGACCGCGACTGTGGCGAGGCGCGGATTGGCCATGAGGTCTTCTTCATCAGCAAGGTCGTGGACGTGTGCGAGGTCGTGCAGCACGTGCGCGTCTGGCGGTGGCACGAGGTTGCCGTCTCTGTCGGCCGCCGGCCAGGCAATGGCATGAAGGTTCACATGGTCATAGGCCTGCGTGAAGACAGCCTTGAGCAGGTCATCGCCGCTGAGACCGGGCTGGGCCCTGGGTCGCGATCTGTTCGTCGGGCAGGCGGAGCAACGGGTCGGGTACGTCTGCGTCCACGGAGCTCGTAGGCCAGCAACGAGGACAGTGTCTACGGATCGCCGGAACCCATCGATGCTCCTTCCCCGTGATCTCGACCGCAGTCTAGAGTCCAAAGGTCGCCGCTTACGCGGGCCGGATTCGTTGCCACGTACTCGAAGGTGTGCGATATTCGCACTATGGCGGGTGGTGTGGAGAGCTGGGAACAGGTGGGCCTTCGGGTTCGCGAAGCACGGATCGCGGCTGGGCTCAGCCAGGTCCAGCTCGCGGGCCTGCTGGGCGTTGACCGCTCTGCTCTCGTGCGCATCGAGAGCGGACAGCGTCAGGTCTCTGCCTTGGAGCTCTTCCGGCTGTCGGATCACCTCGGGGTGCCGCCGACTCACTTCGTCTCCGCGCCGACTCCTGCCATCGTGTCGCAACGGATGGATCTCGATGAAGCCGCTCAACCTGCGGCGCGCGACCGGTTCCGCTTGGACGCTGTCCTCGAGGCTCATGCACGTGACGCCGATTTTCTGCGGGCTTGCGGCCTTCTCCACGACGGCATCCGGCTGTCACCAGAACCGGTGGCGAGCATCGCCGATGCCCAAGTCTTGGCAGCATCAGCACGGGTTGCCATCGCCCATGACGATGGACCCTTGCCGGGCATGGCGTCGATAGCCGAGTCCTTTGGGCTCTACATCCTTGTGGCAGCACTACCTGGCGAGGGTGCGTCACTGCGTCTGGACGACCGTTTCGGCGTTGCGATCGTCGGCGCTGGCGCTCCGGCGGGTCGGCGCCGATTCACCGCCGCCCACGAACTCGGCCATCATTTGCTTGGCGACGAGTATCAATCAGACATCGGTGTCGCGGCCAGCCGCGATGAACGTGAGCGCCTCATCGACGCGTTCGCAGCCGCCTTCCTGCTGCCAGAGGCCGTCGCTGTCAGCCGCTGGACGCATCTAGAGGGTTCAGAGCGCGAGCGATTGATTCAGCTCGCCGCCGAATTCCGTGTGTCCTGGAGCGTCGCCGTGAAGCTGGCACAGCATGCTGGCCTCATCGCGCCTCAGCAGGCTGGCAAGCTGCGTTCTGAGACCCCGCAGCGAGGCGACTTCTTGGCTATCTGCGGTGCTGAGCCTGCAGAAGACTTGCGCGCAGGAGAGACGGGCCCAGCATGGCGTCGCGCCGTGATGGCCGCGTACCACGATGGCACGGTGACGCCGGCCCGGGCCATCGAACTCTTGCATGGTGCGCTCGACGAGTCCGATCTGCCTGACCGCCGGGACGACGCATTGCCATGACCGACCTTGTCTGGGACACGTCGCCGATCCTCCATGCTGGCCGCATTGATCGACTTGATGTCCTGGGCGACATCGCGTCGGGCTGGAAGAACGTGACAACCGCAGCTGTCGTCGAGGAGTTGGAGGCCGAGGGCGTCGCGCTGCCCGGCTGGCTGGACGTCGTCCACGTCGATGGCCTGGCAGAACTCGTCGCTCTGGGATCCTGGCTCCAGCGGGTATCAGCCGGAGCGCGCAATCGGGGGGAAGCAACCGTGCTGGCGTGGGCGGAGGTACACGGAGCCATTCCGATCATCGATGATCGGAATGCGCGTGCGGCGGCACAACGTGGAGGCCTCGACGCCCACGGCCTGCTCTGGGTAGTCGCCGCAGCCGTCAAGAGCGACCGAATCACCAGGCCAGCCGCGAGCGGATTTGTGGACGCCATGCTCGCTTCAGGCGCGCGGTATCCTTTCGAGCCGGGCGGCTTCGTCGACTGGGCAACCGAACATTCGCTCCTGTAGCAGCCGTTTGGCCTGGTCAGATCGGCGGGCCCAGGGGATGGAAACCTGAACCCGCGAATCAAAGGGACCCATGACACCGTCTGCTGCGGCCCTGAGCAGCAACAGTGGTCTCGTCGAGGCCCTCTGGAGGTACCTCCAGCAACGCTGGCCGCCAGGAGTTGATGCCTCGATGCATACCGTGGCTGCTGGCAGTTCCGTCGCGACCGCGAGAGATCCCGACAAGGGACGGGGCAACCGTCACGTTCGGAGCCGTGCCCAGTGCGATCAGCAGGTGCGACCTGCCGTGCAGGGCTGGGCGTGAGGTGGCCAGGCTCAGGGACGTATCGTGAACCGAAGATGCAGCACGCGGTCACCCTGGATGACCACGTGAGGTTCGTCGAGCAGGTGTTGGCGGTCGATGTCTCCGAAGTAGCGCCTACCCGACCCGAAGACCACGGGCACCACGTCCATCGCCACCTCGTCGACGAGTCCGGCGGCGAGGACCTGGCCTCCGACCACCCCGGCATTCACGATGACGGTCCGGTCGCCTGCCAGCTCCTTCGCCGTGGCGACGGCCGTCGTCACGTCGTCGACGAAGTGGTAGGACGCCTCGGGATGCCATCCGTCCGGCTTGGGCCGATGAGACACGACGACCACGTGGTCGCCCGCGGGCGGCTGGCCCTCCCAGCCGTTCACGAGGTCGAACAGGCGCCGGCCCATGACGCTGGCGCCGATGCCTTCCCACATGGGTCCGACGTACTCCGCCGAGGCGCTGGACACCTTGAAGTCGACTCCGGCACCGGAGTGGTCGAACTTCTCGGGCCCGTCGGGCCTCCGGTTGCTGGGCGGCGTGATCGGGGTGTCTCCGCTGAAGTACCACTCATGCAGTGGCCCGACGTCGTCGTTCAGATCAGCGATGAACCCGTCGACAGACACCACGTTGTGCATGATCACGTTTCCCACAGGATCTCCTTCGGCTGCAACACTCGACGCCGATGCTGCCAAGGAACGTGATGTCTGGTCTTGTAGAAAATCACTCGGCCGGCATCGGCCCGTTGTCCGGAGGGAAGTCCTCGTCGGCGGGGTGCCGGCGCCGAAGCGCCAGGTACGCCGACGGTGTGACGCCGGTGAACTCCTTGAACTCCTTGCTGAAGTGGGCCTGGTCGAAGAAGCCGACAGAACTGGCCGACTCCGACCAGTCGACCGGACCGCGCGCATCGGCCGAGAGGATCAGCCGCGCGAAGCGATAGATCCGCGCCAGCCGTTTCGGGGTGAGCCCGGTGTGGAACTTGAACTGAGCGGCCAGATGATTGCCGCTGACCCCAGCGTCCTTGGTCAGCGTCCCGATCGAGACGTTGCCCCAGGCGGCCTCCACGCACCCAGCCGTCTGAGTGACCAGTTGGAGTCCACGCGAGGGTGCGGCGACGAGCCGAGAGCGCAGTTCGTCCTCGAGCACCTGCAAGGCCCCGCCGACGGTCTTGACGGCAGCGATACGGCCGCGGAGCCGGTCCACGGACCGGCCCCACACCCCATCGACCGGGACACACCGATCCCGCAACTCAGTGGACGGCAGGTCGACGAAGGGTGACAGGCCCCACGGCTTGAAGTGCACCCCGACCAACCGCGCCGGGGACGGGAACTCGATCACGAAGCGTCGGGTCCGCATCCCCATGAACCAACCGTCCTCGAGCACCATCGGTGGCACGTCCGGGTCCGCGTCGTAGAGACGCACAGGCCCACCCATGGTGATGAACAAGTGCGCGGACGGCATCGGTGGGACGTTGAGTCGAGGGTGGCGCGGCACCCCGCTCAGGCAGTAGATGTCATCGATGAGCCCGTCCAGCGGCGGTGCCGGCACGCGGCTCGTGTACTCCACGAGGCCATTCTCCCGTGCTCGATCCAGGCCACTTGGACAGCAATAGACCGGAACCGGAGGCAAGCGGTCGATCGTCGCACACGCCGGTGCGTGGAAGATCAGTTCACGTCATGGGTCGTGTGCATGGCGACATCGTCTCGGGACTGACCTGCAGCGTCAGCCCATCGAGCAGGCCGACGTCGAGATCACGCATGATGCCGAGCTCTGCCGGTCGCGGCTCGAGGATCCGCTGCTCAGGTGTTCGAGAATTGCGCAAAAAGCCGATCCCAGCTGTCGAACGGAGGACCGGCGGACCATCGCGTGGCATGAACTCGTGTCCGCCAGAGTGACCAGAGTGACCGAATCGGTGGCGCCAGCCCACATCGGCGCAGCTCAGCGGTGGGCCCCCAGGGGATCGAACCCTGAACCCGCGGATTAAAAGTCCGCTGCTCTGCCAGTTGAGCTAGAGGCCCCGCGGACAGGCTACCCAGTCCGGCCTCCGGCGGCCGAACGCGCGTCACCCCGAACGGCCATACCTCGCCGTTACACCTTGACGGGCAGGACACGGGGAGTTCATATCGACGCTACGGATCGGTCACCTCGGGACAGGCAGAATGCAGAACATACTGGACAGCGTTGATCCCTTCATCGGCACCATGGCCACCGACCTGCCGCCCGCCCAGGGACTGGCCGCGACGTGGTGGTGGCCGAAGGCGCAGGTCGGAAACACCCACCCGGGCGCGAGCTACCCGCTGGGCATGGTGTCGGCGTGCGCCTACTCCGGCGCGTACCCGACCGGCTACGGGGTCTACCGCATCAGCACCGAGGGCCAGCCGACACAGTTGTACGACCGGAACCAGGCGTCCGGGTTCACGCACTTCCAGCAGTCCGGCACCGGCGCCATCCGCAAGTACTACAACTACTTCCGCGTCACCCCGATGATCGAGCCGCTCGACGCGCTCGGCACGCTCTGGCAGCTGCACGACGAGGTCGCGGAGCCGGGGTACTACGCGGCGACGCTCGACACCGGCATCAGGTGCGAGGTGACGGTCGGGGCGAAGACGGCCGTGCACCGCTACACCTTCCCCGAGAGCCGCAGCGCCCGCGTCGTCGTCGACTTCTCGTACGGCGGGCTGGCCATCGAGCACGGCCGGACGGTGCCGTTGCGGGCCCACCTGCAGAGCCTGGGCCGCGGGCAGGCGGAGGGCACGCTCGGCATGGAGGGCGTGCCGCTGTCGGTGTTCATCGAGGCCGACACCCCGGACTGGCGGCAGCTGCTGTGGTACGACCGCCGGCTGGTCGACGGCGGGACGCGGCTGGACTTCGACTACATCCGGCGCACGACGCTGCGGCCGTTCGGGCTGATCCTCATGGGGCCGGCCGTCGCCGGGCAGACGGTGGAGCTGAAGATGGGCTTCTCGCTGCGCGGGACGGAGCAGGCGAGGGCCAACCTGGAGGACGAGCTGGGGCTGGGCCGCACCCGGTTCGACAAGTGCCGCTCGCGCACCCGCAAGAAGTGGTCGTCGTACTTCGACCAGGTGAAGGTCGACGGCGGCACCGAGGCGCGGCGGACGGTGTTCGCGACGAGCCTCTACCACTCGCTGATCAAGCCGTGCTTCGCCGACGACGAGAGCCCGTTCTGGCCGACGCCGGGGCCGTTCGTGTTCGACATCTGCACGATGTGGGACATCTACAAGACGCAGATCCCGCTGATCACGGCGCTGGCGCCGAAGCGCGGCGCGGCGCTGCTGGAGTCGCTGATCCGGGTCTGTGAGGAGGAGGGCAACTTCCCCATCGGCTACCGCATGGCCAAGGGCGCGGACCGGTTCTTCCGGCAGGGCAGCGCGCTGGCGCACACGGCGCTGGCAGATGGCTACCTGCTCGGCCTCGACGGCATCGACTGGGACTGGGCTCTGGTGCACATGCAGGACGACCTGCGCCGGGTGTACGGCGAGGACTTCCTCGAGAAGGACGTCGTCCACCCGATCACGCACACGCTCGACCTCGCCTACGGCTACCACTGCACCGCCGTCATCGCGCGCGGCATGGGCGACCGCCGCCTCGCCGACGAGCTCGAGCAGCGGGCACGGCACTGGGTCAACGCGTTCGAGGCGGAGACCGGGCTGCTGAAGAAGTCGACGTACTACGAGGGCGGCCGGTGGAACTACTCGTTCCGGTTGCTGCACGACATGGCCGCCCGCATCGGGCTGGCCGGCGGCGACGACCGGTTCGTCGACATGCTCGACGCCTTCTTCGGCTACGGACGGCCGCCGGTGCGGCAGCTCGGCACGCCGCCGTTCGGGGACGAGTACCGCGAGGGCGCGGCGCTGCACCGGTTCGAGGGCCTCAACAACGAGCCGGACATGGAGGCCCCGTGGGCGTACCACTACGCGGGGCGCCCCGACCGGACGGCGCAGATCGTCCAGGCGGCGCTGACGTACCAGTTCGCGCCGACGCCCGGCGGGCTGCCCGGCAACGACGACTCCGGCGCGCTGAGCTCGTGGTACGTGTGGGCGTCGCTGGGCCTGTTCCCCGTCGCCGGGCAGAACCTGTACCTGGTGAACGCGCCGGCGTTCGCCACAGCGAGCCTGGAGATCGGCGGCAACGAGTTCCTGATCGAGACGATCGGGCATCGCGAGACGCCGATCAGCAGCGAGTCGGGAACTCCGCCGGCACCGCAGTTCGTCCAAACGGCAACTTTCAACGGCAAGCCGCTCGACAGCGGCTTCATCACGGGAAACGAGCTGCACGGCGGTGGCCGCCTGCAGATCGAACTGGGCCCGGAACCCTCGGCCTGGGCGACGAAGGAGCGTCCGCCGTCGGTCTCGGACCGTCCACACGGTTAGAAGACTCGGAGGTGTTGCCATGAGCCGACCCACCCGCCGCCTGGTGATCGTCGTCCGCGCCGATCCGGTGATCTGCGGCCATTCTGGCGAGGCCCGCAACCTCGCCGAAGTGGCGCTCACCCGAGGGTTCGACGACGTCCGCATCGTGACCTGGCCGATTCCTGCGCTGCAAGCGGCGGGCCTGCCGCTCAAGCCGCTGGACTCGATCCTCCCGTACAGCGCCGGCATCACCGTCGAGCGGCCGGAGCCGGTCGGCGACTACCGCGTCCCGGACGGCCGGTTCACCCTCGGCCTGACCAGCCGGCTCTACGAGCTGTTCACCGACGGCGTCCCGACGGTGTGCATCTCGATGTACCTGACTCCGCACACCAACGTCGTCGTCGAGGCGCTGCACGGCGCGCGGGCCATCGGCGCCGGGTTCGACGTCACGACCATCGCCAAGGCGGTCGGTTCGGACATCACCAACATCGTCCGCACCAGCATCGCCGAGGGCCGGGCCGGCGCGGCGGCCTTCCTGCTGACGACGTTCCTGGCCAACGACGCGTGCGTGGCGGTGTCGGAGTACACGCGCGACCTCATCGTCGAGTCGGCGATGCAGGTCGACGCCGCCTGCGGGACCCGCTTCGCCGAAGAGTGCGCCGCCCGCGTCAGCGTCAGTTACCCGCCGATCGACACCGGCGCGTACGTCGACCTCGACCCCGCTGCCGTCGACGCGGCGCTGGCCCGCCGCGGCCTGCGTCGCGACGGGTACGTGCTGTTCCTCTCGCGGGTCACGCTGGCGAAGGGGGTCGACGACCTCGTCGCGGCCTACCGGGCGTCGGCCGGGCGCGAGAAGGTGCGGCTGGTCGTCGCCGGCACCGGGCCCGAACTGGCGCAGATGCGCGACCTGGCCGGCGGCGACGACCGCATCGTCTTCCTCACCGACGTGAGCGACGAGGAGAAGCCGCTGCTGATGACCGGGAGCGCCGCGTTCGCGCTGCCCAGCAAGCCGCGGCCGGAGTTCGTCGAGACGTTCGGCATCGCGCTGGTCGAGGCGATGCTGTCCGGCGGCGGACCCGTGATCACGACGACGACCGGCGGCATCCCGGAGTCGGTCGGCGACACCGCCATCGAGATCGCGGCCGGCGACCCGGCCGCGCTCGCGGCGGCGATCGACCGCGCGGTGCTGGAGCTGACGCCCGAGGACCGGCAGGCGGCGGCGCTGCGGGCGCGGGACTACGCGATGCGGTTCGACCGCGTCCGGGTCTTCGACCGGCTCATCGACGGCCTCGCCGTGCCGGCCGGCTGACTATGCGGAGGGACTGACAGAACGCTGACAGGACCTGGCGGAAAATCGTGCGCACTCTGTCAGTCCCTGCGGGTTGAATGGGTCTTCCACGCCGGGCGGGTACACCCATCCGGCGTGGAAGACCTCGAAGGAGAACCCGACCTCATGACCACGCTCGACGTCTCCGCTCTGCGCACCCGCTTCACCGGTCAGGTCGTCGCACCCGGCGACTCCGGCTACGACGGCGCTCGCGCCCTCTTCTACGGCGGCCACGACCCCAGGCCGGCCGTCATCGTCCGCCCGTCCAGCCCTGCCGAGGTCGCCGACGTCATCGCGCTGGCCCGCGAGACCGGCCTCGAGCTCTCGGTCCGCTGCGGCGGGCACAGCCCCGTCGGCCATAGCGTCGCCGACGGTGGCATCGTCCTCGACCTCACCCACCTGCGCGCCATCGCGGTCGACGTCGACGAGCGCACGGTGTGGGCGCAGGCCGGCCTCACCGCGGGCGACGTCACCAAGGCGGTCGCCGAGCACGGGCTGGCCATCGGCTTCGGCGACACCGGCACGGTCGGCATCGGCGGCATCACCACCGGCGGCGGAGTCGGCTACCTGTCCCGCAAGCACGGCATGACCATCGACAACGTGCTGGCCGCCGAGGTCGTCACCGCCGACGGCCAGATCCTGCAGGTCGACGACGGCAACCACCCCGACCTGTTCTGGGCCATCCGGGGCGGCGGCGGCAACTTCGGCGTCGTCACCCGGTTCAAGTACCAGCTGCACGAGGTGCCGGGCGTCGTCGGCGGCCTGATCCTGTTCCCGGCCACGCCCGAGGTCGTCCACGGGTTCATCCGCGAGGCCGCGGCGGCGCCCGAGGAGCTGTCGGTCATCGTCAACGTCATGCCGGCACCGCCGATGCCGTTCATCCCGGCCGACCAGCACGGCTCGCTGGTGGTGCTCGGGCTGGTCTGTTACGCGGGCCCGGCCGACGAGGGCGAGAAGGTGCTGGCGCCCATCCGCGCCTTGGCCGAGCCGATCGCCGACCTCGTCCGCCCCATCACGTACGCCGAGATGTTCATGGACGCCGAGGGCGACGACGAATACCACCCCACCGCCACCGCCCGCACGCTGTTCGCCGACGAGCTCGACCTCGAGCGGGTCGCGCAGATCGTCGAGCGGCTGCGCACGGCGCCGGCGCCCATGCGGGTGGCGCAGTTCCGACCGCTCGGCGGCGCCATCTCCCGCGTCGCCGACGACGCCACGGCCTACGCTCACCGCGGCCGGGCGTTCATGGTCAACATCGCCTCGTTCCTCGACGGCCCCGACACCAAGGCCGAGCGCGAGCAGTGGGTCCTCGACACCGCCGCGGTCGCCGAGAACGGTGGCTCCGGCGCCTACGTGAACTTCCTCGCCGACGACGGCGCGCAACGGGCGCGGGAGGCCTACCCGGGCGCCACCTGGGAGCGGCTCACGCAGCTGAAGCGGCAGTACGACCCCGGTAACCTGTTCCGTCGCAACGTCAACATCCCGCCGGCCGGCTGACCCGCCACCCGGTCGCCGCGGCACAGCGGCGGCCGGGCTCGGTCGGCGGCTAGATGTTCTGACCGGAGAGCCCGATTGTCGGTGGTGGAGCCGGCAGTGTGCTTGTGGACAACGATGATCATCAACGATCGCATACAACACCAGAACGCCTCATAGCCACGCCTCACGTGTGCCGGCCTCATTCGGACCGGTCGCCTTGGCAAGGCTCACGGCCCCGCAAACCCGGACGAGTCGGACAGCCGGGCGACGGTGGGCCTTGCCAAGGACATGGCCGGCTCTGCCAAGACCAGCCACGCCGTTTCCACACCTGAAAGACCAGCGCGCTGAACGGACGCTCCGTCATCGCCCACGACCGCGAGAGTCACTCGTCAAGGGGGTGCCAGGTGTGGAGCCACTGGGGCCATGGGTTCGCGGCCGACTACGAGAACATCTCCACCGCTCCACGTTCGCAGCCAATGCCGACGGCGCTGTGCTAGTCGCCCGCGTCGCTCGAAGCGCGCCGTCTGCCCTCTGCCGTCCGCGACGCGTTCGCCTGGAAGCTCGGCGACGACACCATCGTCGCGGCTCACCAGCTCGACCGCCGGCCGCGATGTCGTCGTCGCCTACGACATCCCGTCCTCGTCCTGGAGCTCGCCCTCCAGGAGGCTCATGAGCACCATGTCGTGCCAGCGGCCGTCGTGGCGCAGGGTGTCGCGGGCCCGGCCCTCCTCGACGAAGCCGAGCTTCCGGTAGACGCGGATGGCCGAGGCGTTGGCGTCGGCCACCCACAGCTGGATGCGGTGCAGCCGCATGGCCGCGAAGCCGTAGCGGCAGATGAGGCGGGTGGCCTCGGTGCCGTAGCCGTGGCCCCAGCAGTCCGTCTCGCCGATGTAGATGTCGAGCTCGGCGCCGCCGGTCTCGGGCTCGGCGCCGCTGAGCGCCACCAGACCGATGAGGCGGCCGTCGACCACGGTCTCGATGCCGAGGACGACGCGCTCGTAGGAGTTCTTCGGCCGCTCGGCGTACTCGTCGGCGAACCGTTCGGCGCTGACCGGGTAGCTGTGGGCGAACCACCGCATGACGTCGGGGTCGTGGTTCCAGCGGTGGTGTGCCGCCGCGTCGGAGGGTTCCATGGGTCGCAGCCGTACGAGATCGCCGGTGAGCAAGCGGCACTCCGTTCGTCGAAGGGTGTCCGGTCACCCAAGCAGTCCCGCCGATCGGGCGACAACGTGTTTTCCGGTGTCGACGGAGGCCAGGAAGTCGAGCAGGACCGAGGCCAGCGCGGCCGGTGCTTCGAGGGCGGCGTAGTGGCCGACGCCGTCGAGCTGGGCGGTCGCGATGTCGTCGCGGGTGAGCTGCCGCATGGTGTCGGCCGTGAACGAGCCGCCGCCGGCGCCGACGGCGAGTACAGGCGCCGTCACCGGGTGGGCCTGGGCCAGCGCCCGGAACTCCTCGCCCTCGGCGAGCATCGACCGGTAGAGGCCGGCCGCTCCGCGCCAGCCGTCCGGCCGCGCGTAGCTGCGGGTGAACTCGTCGACGTCGGCATCGGTGATCGCACCCCGCACGGCGGTCAGACCGGGGAAGGCCCACTCGCCGAGGAACGCCCGCTCCCGGCCGGCCAGCAGCAGCTCGGGGGCGCCGGGCGCGGCCAGGACTCCGATGTGCCAGGAACCGCCGCGGGTGACGTCGGCGAGTGCTTCGAGGCCGAACCCGGCGAGCCCCAACTCGATCGCGGTGAGGCTCAGCACGTCATCCGGGTGGCCGGTGACCAGACGGTAGACGGCGCCGCCGGCGATGTCCTGCCCGGTCACGTGCACCGGTCCGACGCCGAGATGCTCGATGAGGCCGTGCAGGTCGCCGGCCGCCGTCGCGCTGTCATAGGCGTCGTCGGCGGCGCTGGAGTCGCCGAAGCCACGCAGGTCGGCGGCGAAGACGCGGTGCGTGGCGGCCAGGCGCGGGATGAGCCGGTGGAACGCCCACCAGGTCTCGGGGAAACCGTGCACGAGCAGGATCGGGCTGCCGGACGCGCCGGCGCTGACGTAGTGCAGCCGCGTGCCGTTCACATCGGCGGTGTGGTGGGTGACGGACATCGGTCCACTCCTGAAGGTAGACAACCATGTTGTCTATCCGACGATAGACAACATGGTTGTCCATGTCTAGGGTGGGCTCATGTCGCGTTCCGGCGCCGAGTTGGCGCTCCTGCTCCTGGGCGGGTACCGCTCACTCGTCGACGGTGCGATCGCCGAGCTGAGCGCCCGCGGCCACCACGGTGTGCGCCCGGTCCACGACTTCGCCATGCGTGCCATCGCGGCCGGCGCCGACAACGCCTCGGAGCTGGGCCGGCGGCTGTCGGTGTCGAAGCAGGCCGCCGCCAAGACCATCGCCGTGCTGTTCGAGCGCGGTTACGTGGAGCGCGGCCCCGACCCGGACGACGGGCGGCGCAAGCGGATCACCGTCACCGCTCTCGGCTGGGAGGTCATGCGCGAGGGCGAGGCGATCTTCGACGAGCTGCGTCAGGCCTGGCAGCACCGGCTCGGCGCGCGGGAGTTCGCCGAGTTCGAGGCCCGGCTGGCCGCGCTGGTCGGTGACGCGACGGTACGGCCCGAGTCCGCGGGCTGGGTGGCACACGAACTCGACGAGGGCTGACGCCTCAGGCGGGATCGGCGGCGAGGTGCGCGTAGACGCGCTCCCACTCGGCGAAGAGGGCGGCCAGCCGCGGGTCGACGGTGGCGAGCGGGACGAGGTGGCGGCGGGTCTCGGCGTAGTAGGTGCGCTGCTTCTCCGGCCGCGGATGGGTGTGCAGGCGCTGCACGTTGCTGTACCGGTCGGCCAGCTTGAGCCGCAGCGTGTCGGGCGGCAGTCCGCCCAGGTGCTCGAGGTAGCGCAGCCGGACGGTGGCGCCGTCCTCGCCCGGCGCGGGCGGCGGCTTGGTGACGTCGGCGACCAGCGCGGCGACCCGCGGCCCGAACCGTTCGGCGACGTCGGCGAGGGTGGCCGGGGTGTCCTCGACGACGTCGTGGAGGAGCGCGGCGGCGATCAGGTCGGTGTCGGTGACGTCGAGCGCGGTCGCGAGGATCTCGGCCACCTCCAGGAGGTGCCGGGTGTACGGCTCGCCGGCCGGCCGGGTCTGCCCGGCGTGCCGTTCGGCGGCGAACGCGTAGGCGGCGGCCAGCCGGTCGAGGTCCGGGCCGGGCAGTCGTCCGGTCAGTGCCGCGCGGGCGTCGTCCCAGGTCGTCCAGGAGTCGAACGTTCTCACGCGTCACCCGCCGGCAGGGTCGCGCGGTACTCGGCCCAGGTCGGCAGCGGCTCGGCCGGTGCGTCGCGGCGGATCCGCACGTGCTGCAGCTCGTGCGGAATGCCGCGACGGCGCAGCTCCTCGGCGGCGGCGTTGAGGGCGGCCTGGGCGGCGCCGGCGTCGGGATAGCGGCGCTCGTCGATGACGAAGGCCCCGGTGACCTCGCCGTCGGTCGTGGTCACGTACCCGATCCACACCCATGCATGGTTCGTGTCGGTCACCGTGCGTCGCTCCTGGTCTCGTCGTGGTCGAGGGCGGCCGCCTCGGCCTGCATGCGGCGGACCCGGTCGCGTTCCCGGTCGGTGACGGCCACGAGCGGCTTGTAGACGGTGTTGTGCTCGAGGTCGGCGGCGACGGAGGCCCGTTGCGTGATCAACTGTAGTTCGAACGGGTAGGGCAGCCCGCCGACGCGCACGCCGATGATGAACGGCACCACGCGGTAGGCCGGGTTGTGCGGCTTCGGATCGGTGTAGCGGCTCTCCCAGTCCAGCACCCGTCCGCCGTCGCCGACGCCGTAGCGCTCGACGACGGCCGCGGTGAGCGCGGCCAGCTCGGCGGTGTCGCCGACGGTGATGCGCGCGCCCACGGCGTCGAGGATGTCGCCGACGCGGTAGCCGGGGCGGGCCGAGCGGTTCTCGCCGCCGGCGGACATCCGCCCGACCTTGTCGACGAGGCCGTGCGCCGTCTTGACCCGGGCGCTCACGGCGGCGTCCGGGTAGGCCGCGGTCAGCGCCTCCAACTCGGCCCGCACGTACGGCATGACGTCCTCGACCAGGCGCCGGACGTAGTCGTCGAGCCGGCTCCGCTGCTGCGGCGTGGGGTCGGCGCCGACGTCGCGGGCAGGGTCCAGCCGCGTCGCCGCGGCGACGAACAGCGCCTTGCGTGACCGGCCGTCCGCCGTGGTCAGCGCCTCGTCCGGCACCGGATCGAACAGCGGGCCGCGGCCGGGACGCGCGGCGAGGTGCTCGTCGAGGCTCCGGTCGCCCAGCGCGCGGCCGTCGGCGAGCTCGGCGAGAACGGCCAGCGTGCGGGCGCGCAGCCGCGGGTCGCGGAGCGCGCGGGTGAGGTCCAGCGGGTAGTCGACGTCGGCCAGCAGCCGCGTGACCACGGCCGCGACGTCGGCGTGCGGCCCGGACAGGGCGGACGTCACGGCCGCGGTGGTGTCGTCTGCCGGACGGGTCGCGGCCGGCGCCGACGCGGCGGCGCCGGTGGCCGGCCGGCGCAGCGCGTCCAGTTCGCGGGCGACCGACGCGACCACGGCGGAGACCTCGGTGCCGAGCCGGTGGACGTCGTCGGGCAGCCGCCGGTGCGCGCCGTCGAGGGCCGTCAGCAGACCCGCGTCGACGTGACGGCGGGCCCGTTCGGCCAGGGCGCGCACCCGCGCCAGTTCGGCGCGGACGTGCTCGGCGACGTCGCCGACGGCCGCCGGGAGCTCGCGCTCGTGCAGTTCGCGTAGTCCTTCGGCGCCGTCGGCGATGGGTCGCTCGCTGTCGCCCTCGCCGCGCGGCATGCGACCCAGCGTCTCACGACGTCAGTCGTCGAGCAGTTCGATGTCGAACGCGCCGATCCGGTCCGGGTCCATGACGATCTCGATCTCGACCACCCGGTCGCCGGCGACGGTGAACGGGCACGCCCCGCCCAGGCGACCGCACGCCATCCAGACCAGGCCGGGGGCGCCGTCGATCAACGCGCGCCGGGTGTGCCGCGCTCGCTGGAGGAAGACGTCCGCGACGGCCTGTGGTCCGTGCATCACGCTGCTCAGCGGGGTCGCGCCGCGGGCCCGGGCGGCGAGGGAGAGGTCGACGGCGACGTCGTCCGCCCGCATCACGACCGCCGGGTCCAGGACCGCGAGCAACGCGCCGAAGTCACCCAGCCGCGACGCCGCCGTGAAGGCGTCGACGACGACGCGCTGCCGCCGGAGGTCGTCCGTGCCGAGCCGGTGCGACTGTGCCCCATGCACCCGTCGCCGGGCCCGGCTGGCCAGCTGCCGGGTGGCGACGGACGACCGGCCGACCAGCGGTGCGATCTCGTCGAACGGGACGGCGAACAGATCGTGCAGGACGAACGCCAGCCGCTCGGCCGGCGCCAGCGTGTCCAGCACCACCAGCAGCGCCGGGCCGACGGCGTCGGCGAGCAGCGCCTCGCGCTCCGGATCGGTCCCGTCGACCGGCGGCTCGGTCATCAGCGGGTGTTCGCGGCGCGCCGTCCGCGACCGCAGCATGTCCAGGCAGATCCGCGCGACGACGGTGGTCAGCCAGCCGCCGAGGTTGTCGACGCCGGCGGTGCCGGTTCGGGCCACGCGCAGCCACGACTCCTGAACGGCGTCGTCGGCCTCGCTTCTCGACCCGAGCATCCGGTAGGCCACGGCGCGTAGATGCGTGCGGTGGTCCTCGAACTGCCGTGCCAGCCAGTCGTCCTCAGTCATCGGTCACTTTCCTCCGTCGGGCTCTGTCAGTGCCCTGACGGACGGGAGGCCGAAGGTGTGACACAAACGCGACTGGCGGGGCCGCGACGCGGCCCCGCCAGCACGACGAACGACGGTCAGGTCAGCGAGCCGGCCCGCCAGTTCTCGACGAAGTCCGGGTTCGCGTCCAGCCACTGGGTGATGGCGCCGGCGTTGTCCTCGCGGTTGTTCTGCACGACCATGAGGTCCTCGATCTCCAGCAGTTGGTCGTTGGAGAGGTAGAGGTTGCGGATCAGCTGCGCGGCGTTCGGGAATTCCTCGTGGAAGCCCGGGCGGCCCAGGCTGTAGAGCCGCTCCGCGTCGCCGAGCGCGCCCTCCGGGTCCTCCAGGTCGCGGATGTCGTACGCCGCGTAGGCCCAGTGCGGGTGCCACAGCGTGACGGCGATGTCGTCGCCCGAGCTCATCGCGCTGTCCAGCTCGGCGAGCATGGCCGGGGAGGACGACGTCGGGAATTCCCAGTCGTCCAGGCCGTAGGTCGGGATGACCTCGTCCTGGGTCTGAGCGGTCAGCCCGGCGCCGGGCTCGATGCCGACCAGCCGGTTGCCGTACGCGTCGGCCTCGCCGGCCAGGTCCTCGAGCGACTGCGCCGGGGAGTCGGCGTTGACGGCGATGGTCAGGAAGCCCTCGTCGAACCAGCAGCCGACGTCCTCCAGGTCGTCGCCGAACTGCTCGACGTAGGAGGCGTGCGTGTTGGGCAGCCAGGCGTCCATGAGGATGTCGATGTCGCCGTCGGCGACGCCGGTGTAGGCCGGGCCGGCCTCCAGCTCCTCGAACTCGACGGTGTAGCCCTGCTCCTCGAGGGCGACCTTGGCCAGCTCGGCGACGACGTAGTTCTCGTCCCAGCCGGTGAAGACGCCGATGGTCAGCGTCGTCGAGTCGTCGCCGGTGCCCGCGGCGTCGGGGATCTCGGTGTCGCCGTCGGCGGGCTCGCAGCTGCTGCTGTCGACGTCGCCGATGGTCTGCACGTCGGCGCCGCCGCCGTCGCCGGAGCCGCCGGCGGTGGTCCCGCCGCCGCTGTCGTCGTCGCCGCAACCGGCGAGGACGAGACCGCTCGCGGCCAGGCCGGCCACGAGGGTGAGGGTGGACTTGCGCATGATTCTCCTCTGGATTCGACTACCAGGCACTCTGGGTTCGAGGACCTACTCGTGAAGCGACGTTCAGGCGCGCACTCTCGACGCCCGGACGACTGGGGCGCGGTCGGCCAGGGCCGAGACCACACGGTCCAGGTAGATGGCCAGCACGACGACGGCCAGACCGGCCTCTACGCCGCGAGCCACGTTCAGGGACGACAGACCGGCCACGACGTCCAGGCCGAGCCCGGCCGCTCCGACCATGGCCGCGAGGACCACCATCGACAGCGACAGCATGATGACCTGGTTGATCCCGGCCATGATCGTCGGCAGCGCCAGCGGCAACTGGATCTGCCGCAGGATCCGCGCCGGCGACGACCCGAACGCCTGGCCGGCCTCCACCACCTCGGTGTCGACCTGCCGGATGGCCAGTTCGGTGAACCGGACACCGGGCGGCATGGCGAACACGATGGTCGAGATCATTCCGGGGACGACGCCGATGCCGAACGCGCCGAGCGTCGGAATCAGGTAGACCATCGCCGGCATCGTCTGCATGAAGTCGAGCACCGGCCGCAGCAGGTTGCTCACGGTCGGCGAACGAGCCGCCCAGATGCCCAGCGGCACCGCGATGAGCGTCCCGATGAACGCGGCGACCAACACCAGGGACAGCGTCTGCATGGCGCCGTCCCAGCGGTCCATCGCCGCGATCAGGTAGAACCCGACCACGGTGAAGACGGCGAACTTCCACGACCGCACCGCCCAGCCGAGGGCGGCGAACAGCACGATCATGACCAGGAACGGTGGCGCGCTCAGCACGTCCACGACGGCGCTGTAGGCGCCGTCGAGCACGGTGTCGACGAGGTCGAGGACCGGCTGGAAGGTGTCGGTGAACCAGTCGAACGCGTCGGAGACCCAGGTGCCGACCCGCAAGCGCGGATCCAGCGGGTCGAAGGAGTCGCTCATCGGACCACCTCCAGATCCGGCTGTGCCTCGGCCAGGCTGGCCATCGCGGTGAGCAGCGTCACCCGCGGGATCACGCCCAGGAGCCGGCCGTCGTCGTCCACGACCGCGAGCGGCAGGACCGACTCGGCCGACGGCGCGAACAGCTCGGCCAGCACGGTGTCCGGGTGGACGGAGGCGACGTCGGAGTCGACGATCGACTCGAGGGTGCTGTCGCCGCGGTTGACGCTCGCGACGACCGCCTCGTCACGGACGACGCCGCGCAGCTTGCGGTCCCGGGCGACGACGAACGCCGCGCTGAGCTGCTTGTCGCGCATGCCGTGCAGCGCCACCCGCGGCCCGGCCGACGCGTTGACCTGGAGCTGGGCCGGCACCATGACGCTGGACGCCGTGAGCACGCGGGTGCGGTCGACGTCGGCGACGAACTGCGCGACGTAGTCGTTCGCGGGGTCGCGCAGCACCTCCTCCGCCGTCCCGACCTGCACGATCCGGCCGTCGCGCATCACCGCGATGCGATCGCCCAGCCGCATGGCCTCGTTGAGGTCGTGCGTGATGAACACCACGGTCTTGCCCAGGCTGGCCTGGAGCTCGAGCAGCTGGTCCTGCATCTCGCGCCGGATCAGCGGGTCCAGGGCGGAGAACGCCTCGTCCATCAGCATGATGTCGCTGCCGGCCGCCAGCGCGCGGGCCAGTCCGACCCGCTGCTGCATACCGCCGGACAGCTGGGCCGGATAGCGGTCCTCCCAGCCACCCAGCCCGACCAGCTCCAGCGCCTCGGCGGCCTTGGCACGCTGCTCGTCCTTGGGCCTGCCCTGGATGTCCAGCGCGTAGGCCGCGTTCTCGGCGACGGTGCGGTGCGGCAGCAGCGCGAAGTGCTGGAAGACCATGCTGATCTTCCGTTGCCGCACTTCACGCAGTTGCGCCGCGCCGATGCCGGAGATGTCGACGCCGTCGATGTAGACGTGGCCGGCCGTGGGCTCCCACAGGCCGTTGAGCATTCTGATCAGCGTGGACTTGCCCGAGCCGGAGAGGCCCATCACGACGAAGATCTCGCCCGGCTGCACCTCGAAGCTCGCGTCGATCACCGCCGGGGTCGCCCCCTGCGCCACGACGTCGGCACGGCTCGCGCCGTCCCGGAGCCGTCGAACGGCGTCGTCGGCGCCTCGGCCGAAGACCTTGAACAGTCCTTCCGCGCGTAAGGCGGTCACGCCCTCCCCTTCGTTCGTCTGCCACGCGACGCACCGGGTCCACCGGGCGCGCTTCGGCGCCCTTGAATCAAGGCGGCCGGTGAGCCACGCGACGAGCGACGCGAGCGAGGGCGAAAGCGGCACCGCAGGCATGAGCCCGCGCCATCGGCCGACAACCTCAACCGCGTCTGGTCTGGTTCGGTCGCTGGTGACGCTAGCCCAACCCGGTGATCGTCGGCCAACCGAGGACGTCCGGAGCAGCGGAATTGTGACGAGGGCAATGCCGAATGGTTACCTGCTGAGACGTCGACCGTCCACGATGTGGGACGGTCGACGTCTCGCGGCGTCAGCGGCGGAAGACGCTCTTGGGGATGTAGCCGGTGACGACCTGGGTCCGGTCGACGACCTCGGCGTTGTGGTAGTTCACGGCGATCGAGGCGAACGAGTAGGCCTTCGGGACCGTCAGTCCCTGAGTGGTGACGAGGAAGTCGACGGTCTTCTCGACGGCGATCCGCATGGCGCGGTCGAGGTCCCAGTGGATGCCCATCATCATCCAGTGGTCGTCGGTCTCGGCCCAGGGCAGCTCGGTCGCGACGTTCTTGATCACCGTGATGCGGAACGTGCCCGACAGCGAGTGCTCGACCGCGGTGCCGCTGACCTCGCCGTCGCCTTGGCAGCTGTGCGGGTCGCCGATGAAGACCTGCGCGCCCGGCTGGAAGACGGGCAGGTAGAGCGTCGTGCCGACGTTGAGGTCGCGGACGTCCATGTTGCCGCCGAACTTCCCGGGCGGCGTGGAGTTCTGCACGCCGGTGGCCGGCGGCGGGGCGTCCTCGGTGTTGCCGATGAACTCACCGGCCGGCGACGCGACGGCGATGATCCCCATGAACTTGTGCGTGGGGATGATGATGTCGTCGGAGAAGAAGACGACCTCGCGGCCGCGGTGCATGCCGGTCCGGTAGAGATGCGTGCGCACGTCCGGCCAGACGCCGGCGGGCAGGTCCGGCGGGATCTGCGCCGGGATGTCCAGGCCGGCGTCGCCCTCGCGCCAGCCCGGGTAGAACTCGGCCATGACGCCGCTGGTCGGCGCGGTGTTGTTGAAGCCGTACGGCACCCGGGTGTCGATGTCGATGATGTCGATCGCGATGGTGTCGCCCGGCTCGGCGCCGCGGACGTTGATCGGGCCGGTGAGGACGTGGCCGCCGTACTGCCGGTTCGCGGCCTGGCGCTCGGGCAGCGTCTCCCAGAACGCGATCCCGTCGGACAGGATCTCGCGCGGCTTCACCCCGAAGGCGCCGAAATAGTCCCGCGGGTGCACGTTCGGGTTGGTGAAGCCCTGGTGGGACAGGGTGTCGACGCGCACGGTCTGGCCCGAGCGCATCGTGACGGCCGGCTCCCAGCCGATCGGGAAGCCGCCCCAGTGCAGGTGGTCCGGGGTGGACTTCACGTGGTGGTCGTACTTCATCCGGCCACTCTGCCCGTTGCCGGCTTGGGCAGAGGTGGTGCCGCCGATGGCGGCGGCGAGCGGGACGGCGAGGCCGGCCGCCAGCAGGCTGCGCCGGCTGGCCGTGCTCCAGTGGTGCGTCGACATGACGACTCCCTTCGGGCAGGGGGCGTCGCGGCGGGGGATGAATCTTGTATCCGCGACCAGGAGTCACGGTCGCGGGCTCGTGTTGCGCCCGTGTTCCATGATCATCAACCTTTCGTGTCGCCATCACGACCAGAAAGGTTGATGATCATGGAAGCGGGGGTTCAGTCGTAGTCGGCCGCGGTGGTGCGGAACGAGACGACCGTGCGATCGGCGACGTCGAAGCCGAAGCTCAGGAACGAGCCGTCGTCGAGCTGGATGCTGGTCGGGTTGGCCTGGTCCTCCCAGCCGGAGTTGTACAGCGCGACCGGCCGCTGGTCCGTCCACGGCCCCGACGGGTCGTCGATCAGCACGCCGTACGTCGGCCGGCCCGCCTGCGCGTAGTTGCCGTACGTCATCAGCACCGAGCCGTCGTCGGTGACCAGGAGGTGCGCCGACGACGCCGGCAGGCCGGTGGGTTCGGGTGCGGTCCAGGTGCGGCCGTCGTCGAAGGAGCGGACGAGGGTCGACTCGCTCTCGATGGCCAGCACGTTGTCGTGCCGGCGGATCTGCATGACCAGCTCGCCACCGGGCAGCCGGACGATGTTCGGCTCGCCGTTGGAGAACCGCTCGTCGTCCTCGACGACGGTGATCTCGTTCGCCGCGGGGAAGGTGCGGCCGCCGTCGGTGCTGCGGGCGACCCGTGCGCCGTACCCGTAGAGCGGCTGCAGGATGTCGCCGTCCGGCAGTTCGACCGCGGGGCCGTGCTGCCAGGCGCCGGGCTGTGCGCTCTCGATCCGCGTGACCTCGGGGAACGTCAGCCCGCCGTCGGCCGACCGGTAGACGAACGTGCCGAGGTTGGACTCCGGCCGGGTCGACCAGTCGGTGCGGAACACCGTCAGCAGCACCGTTCCGTCCCGCAGGACGCTGAGCTTGGGGTCGCGGTTGTCGGCGCCGTCGGTCGCGGCGACGGTGACGGGGTCCGTCCACGTCGCGCCGCCGTCGGCGGAGCGGACCATGCGGACCACGCCGTCGGCGTTCGTGTGGGCGTCGGCGTAGTGGTAGGCCAGCACGATGGTGCCGTCGGCCAGGCGGACGGCGTCGGGGAAGCGCGGCTCGGCCGCCCCCGCGGGCTCCTGCGCGACGACCTGGGCGGGGATCGGCGAGTACGCCTGGATCCGCATCTGGGCCGACCGGGTCACGCCGGTGCGCAGGTCGGTGGCGGTGACGGTCACGGGGTGCAGCCCGATGTCGTCGCCGTCGATCGGGGCGCTGATCACCAGCCGTCCCGGCTCGCCGTGCACGCGCCCCGCGATCGGCTGGTCGACGCCGTCGACGACGACCTGGGCGCGCACCTGGGACGCCCGGACGCCGGGCGCGTCGATCGTCGCGACGACGGTGGACGCCGGGTGCTTCTCGGCGACGTAGGACGGGAGCACGCCGGAGACGGGCAGCCCTTCGGCGAATGCCGGGCCGGCCGGGTCGAGGTCGCTCAGCGCGATGTCGTCCAGGTACCCGTCCGAGCCGACGCCGGCCGCGCCACTGGAGGCCAGTTCCACGCCGGTGATCGCGCTGCCGCCGGATGCGCGGACGGTCGTACGGAACGACATTCCGTTCACCGTCAGCACCGCGGCCGCGGCGCTCGCGTCGATGCGGACCCGGCTCGGGTCGTCGCGGGCCGTGAGCATCGGGACGGTCGCCAGGCGCAGGTACTGCCGGCCGTCGTAGACCAGGACCTGGGCGGTGGTGCTGCCGCCGTACGCGTACACCGGGGTGATCATGAACCGGTACGCGCCGAGCGCCGGGTTGTCACCCTCGGCGTGCACGGCGACGAACACCGCCTGCCGGGTCGTGTGCATCGCGAAGTCGAACTCGAACCGCCTGGCAGCGGTCGCGGGAGCGGGTATCTGCAGGCGTGACTGGAGGATCGCCGTGTAGTCCGCCAGGTGTACCGCGCGGTTGCCGTTCGCGCCGAACGGCGCTTCGGCGACGGTCACGTCGCCCTGCGTGGTGTAGCCGGCCGGTGGCGCGCCGAGTGGTTCCGCGTCGAACGTGCGGACGTCGCCGGGACCGGCTGGTGCGGCGGCCGTCGTGCTCACCCCCAGCCCGGCGGTGAGTCCCAGTGCGGCGATGGCGGCGACGACGGCGGTGCGTGGCATGCGTCCACTCCCGTACGAGTCCGGCGGATCGACATGAAACGTCGTGCCACGATAGCGGCGCCGTCGTTGCGCGGCAAGACCCTCGGTGCAGCATCGCGCCGGGCCCAGCCGTGGAGCTGCGAGCGCGCCGCTCGGCTCAGTGCCAGGGCAGCGGCGGGATCGACGGAGGGTCGGACCACCACGCGGTGTCGACGCCGGGTTCCAGCCGTTCGCGCAGCAGCCCGGCCTCGAACAGGGCGGCGTCGCCGTGGCGCTCGACCGCTTGCCGCCATGCCCGTTCCGCGATGTCGGGGCGATGGTGGACCACGGCCGCGGCGTGGCAGACCGCGACCAGGCGATGGCCGGCGGCGGCGAGCACGGCATCCCAGGTCGCGTCCGGGATCGGCCGGCCCTGGGCCGCGACGTGGTCGACCACGACGTCGAACGCGCGCCAGCCGGCCGGAGTCGGCTCGAGCAGCGCCACGGTCTCGTCGATCAGCTCGCCCGCCCACTCCAGCGCCTCGCGGACGGTCTCGGTCGTGACCTGCCGGTCCGGAGACGGCAGGTAGTACGGCGCCAGCGCGCGCAGCACCGGCTCGGAGGCGGCGTCGAGGCCGGCGCGGCGCCAGTCGGCCGCGACCCGGACCAGTGCCGCGGCGAGCGGGTGGCGGGACTCGCCGGCGTGCCATCGCTCGATGGCGACGACGCCGCCGCCGTGATACTCGGCCACGCCGTAGCGCCGGATGCCGGCGCGGACCCGCGGATCGCCCGAGACGGCGGCCAGCCTGGCCCGCTCGGTGTCGTCGGCGTGCAGCCAGACCGTCTGGAAGCGCTCCAGGAGCTCCCACTGCGGCTGCCGTGCGCCGCGGGTCGGGAGGTGGTTCTCATAGGGGCCCGTGCGCATCGTCGCGACGACGACGTTCCGGGCCCGGACCGCGCGGTCGAGCCACTCCACCCGGAAGTGCTCCTGGTGCAGGTAACGATCGAGGTCGTCGAGCCAGATGACCGTACGGACGGGGCTGGCGCCCGCGCTGAACAGCTGCGCCAGCCCGCGTGGCGGCGCCGGGACGACGAGCGGCCGCTCGGCGAAGTGCCGCCGGACCACCTCGGCCCCGAGTCGCGTCTTGCCCGCCATGGGATGCCCCAGCAGCAGCACGGGCCGGCCCGAATCGAGAGTGTCGACGACCGTCATGTGGGCGTCGCGCACCAGATAGGGGACCGGCAGCAGCGATCGGTGCACGCCGAAGAGCTCGAGATTCGTCTCGCCGACCAGTGGAAGGGTGCTGTCGTCGAGTGCCGACCGGATGGTGGACTCGATGGCGTGGTCCTGCTGGTCCCAGCGCGCCGCCTGCTGCCGCAGCCACCAGGTCGCGGGCATTCCGATGCCGGCGGCGCCGCAGAGAGCGATGATCAGCCACCAGGGTGCGCCGACCCAGGACTGCGCGAGCAGGGCGCTCAGTCCCGCCGCGGTTGTCAAGATCAGCAACCGCGCCGAATGCTGGTGCGGGGTACTCCACCGCACACCGCTGTTTCGCCCCACGATCCATCCCCCTGCACTACATCGCCATTATCCCGTCTTGTCCGGTTTCTGGTAGTCATCGTGATCATTATTTTATGATCTTCGGTGAACTCGGCCGGAGACGGCTGAGCGGGCGCAGCCTTGTGACTGCGTGTCACATTGCGCGTGACCATGCCGATACGTGCCAACGTGCTGCGAAGGCGGCCGGCTGGTCCCTACGCTGAGCCCAGGATCGTCGCCGATCACGCTGGAGGGGACATGTCCGAAGCCGTGGTGGTCGAAGTCGTGCCGTACCCGGGGCCCGAGGTGTTCGGGGCGGGCAAGGTGAACGACTACGTGCTCCTGGTCGGCTCCGCGCTGGTGTTGCGCGGCAAGAAATACCGCGACCTCTACAAGGAGGGTCCGAGCCGCTCCTGGTCGGCCACCGACCAGGCCGCGGTCAAGGCGTTCCAGGAGGATCAGGGCTGGAAGGGTACTGACGCCGACGGCATCCCCGGCAAGCAGACCTGGCAGCGGCTCGGCCTCGGCTGAGGCGCCGCCACTCGAGGGTCGCCGTCGATCGTCCGCACCGAGGTCTTGTAAGTAAGTACTTACTTCTGCAATGCTGCGGGCATGGCACCGGTGCGCAGTACGGCGGCCCAGCGGCGGGCCGACGCCGTCGCCGCGGCGATGCGCGTGATCGCCGACGACGGCCTGACGACGGCGGCGCTGCAGCGCGTCGCCGACGAGATCGGGGTCTCGCAGCCGTACGTCTTCCGCCTCTTCGGCAGCAAGCAGGGACTGCTGCTGGCCTGCATCGACGAGGTGGGGGAACGCGTGCGGACGTCGTTCCGCGCGGCCGCGGCCGAACAGCCCGGCGACCCGATGACGGCGATGGGCGCCGGCTTCCGAGAGTTGCTCTCCGGCGGCGTCACCGGCGGGCTGTGGCTGCAGGCGTCCGCGATCGCCCGTCGCGACGAGGTGGTGGCGGCTCGCTGCCGCAGCGTCATCACCGTCCTCCTCGACGAGGCGGCCGCCTTGACCGGTGCGGGCGCCGACGACCTCGCGCGATTCCTGGCCGACGGCGCGCTGGTCGTGCTGCTCCAGGCGATCGGCGCCGACCTGAGCGGCGGCAGCCGGGCCGCCGTCGACACGCTGCTTCCTGGAAGGGCGACCTCGTGAATCGGCTGCTGTTCCCCGTCGTCGCGCTGCAAGGGTTGTGGGTGCGCTCGACCTTCACGCTGGCCCAGCCGGTCGACGCCCGGGTCGCCGGCACCGTCGGCACCGTCGGTTCGGGCGGTGAGGCGCCGCTGCGGGTGGCGGTCCTGGGCGAGTCGACGGCGGCCGGCTCGGGCGTCGACTCGCACGACGACGGGTTCGCCGGCGCCCTGGCCGACGCGCTCGCGGCCCGCTCCGGGCGTCCCGTCGACTGGGAGGTGGCCGCGCAGTTCGGTGCCACCGCGCGGCGCGTCAGGTACCGCCTGCTGCCGCGGCTGACCGGCGACTACGACGTCGCCGTGCTGCTGGCCGGCGCGAACGACGTGCTCACCCGGCGTCCGCCGGCCGACTGGGGCGCCGACCTCGCGGTGATCGTCGACGGCCTCGCGGCACGGGCCGCGCGCGTGGTCGTCGCGGGGGTGCCGCCGTTCGGCCTGTTCCCGGCGCTGCCCCGGACGTTGCGGCGCTACCTCGGCGAGCGGGCGGCCGCCCTGGACGAGGTGGCCCGGCAGGTGTGCGCGGCACGACCCGGGGCGACGTGGACCACCGTCGGATCTGACGACCCGCCGCCCATGGACTTCTTCTGCGCCGACCGCTTCCACCCCTCGGCGACCGGTTACCGCCTGTGGGCGTCCGCCGTCGCCGACGCGATCCCGGCATGACCGCCCCGGCGTCCGCCCTCCCGTTCGTCGACGAGCACCACCTGCTGGTGCCCGCTCCGCCTGCGGCCGTCTGGCCGGCGCTGGCCGCGCACGTGCGGGCCATGACGGGGGCCGGCCCGCTCTCCCGAGTGCTCGGGACCCTCCCTCGCCGGGCTTCCGGCGAGCCGCTCGAGCCGGGTGCGACGGTGCCGGGCTTCGCGGTGGCCGCGGCCGAGCCGGAGCGGCTGGTCCGGCTCATCGGGCGGCACCGGTTCTCCCGCTATGCGCTGACGTTCACCCTGGTCGCGGCGCCGGGCGGGACGATGGTCCGCGCGCGCACCGAGGCCGCCTTCCCCGGGCCGCACGGACGCGTCTACCGCCTGCTCGTCATCACCTCCGGTGCCCACCGTCTCGCCGTGGCCCGCATCCTCCGCGATGTCCGTCGCCGCGCCGTCACCCGGTGACGATGTGGTCGATGGCGCCGGCGCAGTCGTCGGCGATCGCCGACGGCGCGAAGGCGGTCTCGGTCCAGGACCGTCCCCGGTGCAGCCACACGCTGGCGATACCGGCCCGGTGCGCCCCGCCGATGTCGGCCGGCCCGGAGTCGCCGACCATCCAGGCGCCGAGCAGCGGCAGGCCGGCCGAGCGGGCGGCGAGGTCGAAGATCCGCCGGTCGGGCTTGGCGACACCGGCGCTCTCGGAGACCACCCAGCCGGCCACCGACGACTCCAGCCCGGTGTGCCGGATCTTCCGTTCCTGTTGTTCCGTGGTGCCGTTGGTCACCACGACCGGCACCCAGCCCGCGTCCCGTGCCTGGGTCAGTGCCCGCGGCACCTCCGGGTCGAGGGTCATCCGGTCCACCATGCCGCGATGCAGGTCGTCGGCCAGCCGGATCGCCGCCGTCCCGCCCAGGCCGAAACGTTCCAGGATCGCCCGTGCGAACGCCTCGCGCGGCTCGTAGCCGTCGCGGTCGGCCTCGATCAGCCAGGCGACGTCCGCGTCCGACCCGTCCAGGCCGCCCGCGAAGTCCTCGGCCCAGGAACGAAACGCCGCCGCTCGGTCGAGGAGGGTGTTGTCGAGGTCGAGGAGCAGCAGGGGCACCGGGCGAGCGTACGGTCGTTGATCGGCAGCGAAACATCCGGGTGACATGGCCGGTCTAACGTCGAAACCATGCGGATAGCGGTCGACGACCTGGCGGGACCGGAGATCGCCGCGTTCCTGGAGGAGCACGTCCGGGAGATGCGGTCCATCACGCCGCCGGAGAGCAAGCACGCCCTCGACCTCGACGGGTTGCGCCGGCCCGACGTCACGTTCTGGACGGTCCGCGACGACGTCCACGTCGTCGGGTGCGGGGCGCTCAAGCGGCTGGACGAGCGGCACGCCGAACTGAAGTCGATGCGGACCGCGGGCGCGCGCAAGCGCAGCGGCATCGCGTCGCTGCTGCTCGAGCACATCGTCGACGAGGCGCGCCGCATGGGCTACCGGCGGCTCAGCCTCGAGACCGGGTCGGACGAGTTCTTCCGCCCGGCCCGGCGGCTCTACGAGAAGTTCGGGTTCGAGTTCTGCGAGCCGTTCGCCGACTACGTCCCCGACCCGCTCAGCGTCTTCATGACCCGCACGCTCTGACGCACCCCGCCTCACCCGGCCGTCAGGTACGCCGTCCTCAGTGCGCGCCTGGCCCGGTGGGCGAGGCTCGACACCGCGCTCGGCGTCATCGACATCGGTGCGGCCAGCTCGGCCGGCGAGTAGCGCTCGACCTCGACCAGCCACAGGATGGTCCGCCACCGCGGTGGCAGCGTCGCCAGTGCGTCCGAGGCGTCCTTGGGCTCGTCGTACGGGTCGCCGGCCTGCAACGCCGGGTCGTCGTAGCCGGCCGCCGCGCTGCGGGTCCGGCAGTGCTGGAAGGCCAGCCGCTTCGTCGTCGTGAAGACGTAGCCGGCGAACTGCTCCCGCGGGCCGCCACCGGACCGCATCGATCGGAGCACCAGATAGAACGCCTCCTGGACGAGGTCGTCCGCGGTGTCGGCGTCGCGCACGATGCGGTAGGCGAGGCGCCGGGCACGCGGTGCCACGTCGCGGTACAACGTCTCGAAGGTACGCTCGTCGCCCTGTACGGCCAGGGCGAAGGTGTCGGAACACTCGGTCATGTCACCCCCTGTTGCTGCCAGGAACATTCCGGCCGGCGAGGGAAGCGGCACATCGGGGTAATCCACAGCGCGGCGCGTGCGGGGTACGAGAATCGGGACGAATGTGTTCTGTGACGCAGATCACAGTTGCTGCCGCGTGCTGATCCCGTCGTCACGGGCCTCCTAGTGGCGAGGGAGTGCAGCCTCCTCCGGGAGCCGCCGGCGTGGTGGGACGCCGACGAAGGCCCGGAGGAGGTGCCCTCGGGAGAAGGGGAGGGCGCGACATGCCGATGCCGCGGCGGGGGAGGTTCCGGTCGCGCCGGCGGCGGTTCGCCGACGTCGTGACCCCGGTGTTCGCGCGCGAGCTGCGCGGGACACTGCTACACGTCCAGTGGGCCGCGTCGGCGGTGATCGTGCTCGCGCTGCTGGGAGCGGTGCTGGTGGCCGGCCTGCGGGTCGGCCCGTAGCGCCCGGACGGCGTCAGTGGCCGGGCGGCGTCAGTTGCCGGCCGGGCGGTCCGCCTCCAGGACGGCGACCAGCGCGCGCATCGTGGCCAGCGCGCGGGTGAGCTCGTCGAGATCGAGCCGGCCGCCGATCTGCTCGGCCCACGGATGCTGCACCAGTGAGACGCGGCGGATCGCCCAGTAGCCGGCTTCGGTGCAGGCCAGCAACTTGGCGCGGCGGTGCGCGGGGTTGTCGCGGTACTCCGCCAGCCCCTGCTCGACCAGCAGGTCGGCGACCCGGCGCACGCCCTGCCGCGACATGCCCATGAGCCGGCCGATGTCGGCGTGGGTGCGCGGCTGGTCGAGGACGCCGCCCAGCACCTGCCACCACGCGGCCGTGATGTCGCCGGCCGCGGCCATGTCCTGTGCGGCCTCCATGAGCCGGGCGTTGAGCCGGAACGTCGTCAGCGCGACTTCGGTGAGCACCTGCCCGGCCGGAGTCGCCGGCGGTGGCTCCGGCCAGTCCTCACGCGGCGGGATCGGCGTCGTCATGCGGCCCGCATGAGCACCGGGTAGGCGCGCGCGTCGGCGCCGTGGAACACGTCCTCGTACGCCTGGAGCGTCTCGTCCGACGCCAGGCTCAGCCGGCTGAGGGTGGCGCGGGCGAACTGCACCGGCGAGTCCGGCCCGGCGGTGACGAGGTCGCCGCCGACGACCGCGCGCGCGTCGACGTAGCGGTCCCGGCCGCCGTAGCCGGGCTGTGCCATCAGGTACTCGGCCGCCGCGCTGGTGTGGTCGCGGTCGTCGAGCAGGCCGGCCCGCGCCAGGCCCGCCGTCGCGCCGCAGATCGCCGCCACCGGCACCCGCGCGTCGAGGAGCCGGCGGGCGACGTCCGTCCAGGCCCGGCCGCCGCCGGCGTCCCAGTGCGCCGCGCCGGCCAGCACGAGCAGGTCGCTCGTTCCCGGCTCGAGGTCGGCGAGCACCACGTCCGGGACGACGCGCAGCCCACCCATGGTCGTGATCGGCTCGGCGGACTCGGCGACGGTCACGACGTTCCACGGCGTGCCGGTGAACCGGCCGGTGCGCAGCTCGACGAGCAGGTGCCCGATCTCCCAGTCGGCGAGCGTGTCGTACAGGGCGACGTGTGCGGTAGGAGTCATGGACAATATGTTGTCAGTTTGGGAACATGTTGTCAATTTTGGTCCGCGCCTGGTGTGACGATGCGGCCATGGCTTCCAGACGCCGCAGTGCGAGCTCGCCGACCAGCTGAAGTGGACCAGCAGCGGAAAGATCCAACTGCCGGACTTCCAACGGGCCCACAAGTGGGCGAGGCACGTCTGGACGAAGCTGTGCGCGCGATCCCCGGTGACGGCATCGTCCGGGAGAACTTCGGCAAGGAGATCGTCCTCGATCTATCCGACCCGTCCGGCCGAGGGCGTCGAGCAGTTCGACCCGGAGGATGTCGGTGTCATCGCCGACATCGACCAGTGACCCGTGATCATCAATGATCCAACCACCCAGAGGGGGCCGGATCGTTGATGATCACGGGCGGCCCACCTCAGTCGTAGCGGCGGACCAGTCGGAGGTTGAGGAACAGCATCAGTGCCCCGAACGCGGCCACCACGGCGAACCCGCGCGCCAGCACGTCCCACTGCAGGTCCTGGAGGATGAGCGAGCGCAGCGCCTCCATCACGTAGGTGACGGGGTTGAACGTCGCCGCGATCTCCATGGGCCGGGTCAGCAGCTCCCGCGGCACGAAGTTCGGGGTGAGGAACAGCAGCGGGAAGAACACCAGCCCGCCCGAGTTCGTCGCCGCCGCGCTGCGCGTCTTCAACGCGATGAGCTGCATGAACCCGGCGAAGACCATGCCCCACAGCGAGGTCAGCACCAGCAGCAGCACCAGCCCGGCGGGCCCGCTGGCGATCGTCACGCCGAACGGCAGGGCGATGACGATCAGCGCGGCCGTGAGCAAGGCGGTCTTCGCGCCTTCGGCGATCAGGCGGCCGAGCACGAGCGCGCTGCGCGACACGGGGGCCGCCCGCAGCTTGTCGAAGTAGCCGCCCTCGATGTCCTCGACGAGGTAGAGCGCGGCCGAGCCGAACGACGCGGCCAGCAGCAGCGAGCTGGGCAGCTGGAACGCCGCGTAGGTCTGCCCGTACAGGAACGGGGTGGAGTCGGACGGGAAGATCCGGCCGGCCTGGCCGAAGTTGACCACCAGGAAGAACACCGGGATGAACAGCGTCGGCGCGAGAGCCTCGGGCGTGCGCAGCGACTCGCGGATGGCCCGCCGGCCGAGCAGCTCGGTCTGGACGAGGGCGCTCATCGTGTTCCCCCTGGCACCTGGCTGCGGGCCGCAGTCACGCCCCCACCTCCTGGACCTCGCCGGCGGCCCGTTCACGGGTCCGGCCGGTGGCGTCGAGGAACACCTCGTCCAACGTGGGGTCGGACGCGAGTCCGAGCCGGGTCCGCAGCTCGGCCTTCAGCGACGCCGGTGTGCCGGCGCGGACGATGCGGCCGCCGTCGATGATCGCCAGCCGTTCGCAGAGCGCGTCGGCCTCCTCGAGGTACTGCGTGGTCAGGAACACCGTGGTGCCGCGCTGGTTGATGCGCCGCACCTCGTCCCAGACGCCGAGCCGGCTGGCCGGGTCGAGGCCGGTCGTCGGCTCGTCGAGGAACAGCACCTCCGGCCGGTGGACCAGCGCTGACGCGAGGTCGAGCCGGCGCTTCATGCCGCCGGAGTACCCCTTGATGCGGCGGTCGGCGGCCTCGGAGAGCTCGACCAGGTCGAGCAGCTCGTCCGCCCGCTGCGCCGCCTCGGCCGCGCTGCTGCCGAACAGCCGCGCCTGCAGCTCGATCAGCTCGCGCCCGGTCTGACGTGGGTCCAGCCCGGCCTCCTGCAGCGCGACGCCGATGCGCCGGCGGACGGCGTCGGGGTCGGCCGTGACGTCGATGCCGGCGACGCGGGCGGTGCCCGACGTGATGGTCAGCAGCGTGGTGAGCATGCGGACGGTCGTCGACTTGCCTGCGCCGTTGGGGCCCAGGAACCCGAAGACCTCACCGGCGGCGACGCTCAGGTCCACGCCGCGGACCGCGTCGACTGTCCCGGTTCTGCCCCGATACTGCTTGACCAGGCCCTCGGCCTCGATCGCGAGAGCGTTCATCGTCCCCTCCTCGTGGTCAATGCCACGGGGGCGCACGGTGCGTCCCCACCGAGACGTCGAACCGTAGTGGCCGATCCCGACAAGGTCGGGTGGACGAATTTCCTCAGCGGACGATGACGGTGACGCGCTGCGCGTGGTTGTTGGCCACGCCCTGACGGTTCCAGGCCTGGTCGACGGGCTGCTCGTGCCCGGCGGCGTCGCGCGCGCGGGCCCGCAGCTCGTACCGGCCGGGGAGGGCCGCCCACTCGCATCGCCAGGATCGCCACGCGTACGGCGCGGGCTGCGGGCCCAGCTCGGCGGGTTGCCAGGTGCCGCCGTCGTCGGTGCTGACCTCGACGGACGCCACCGGGGCGAAGCCCGACCACGCCCGCCCGGTCAGCTCGACGACGCCGTGGTCCAGCACCCGGACCCGGCTCTGGAAGTCGGGCACGCCGGGCGGCTGGATGAGCGCCTTCGGCAGGATCCGGGTCACCGGCTCGCCGGGGTCGTCGGCGGTCTGCTTGAGCCGGTAGGCCGTGACGTTCTGGAAGCCGTCGAACTCCGACTCCAGCACGGTCACGCCGACGAGCCACTTGACGTGCGCCATGCCGTACCAGCCGGGGACGATCAGCCGGACGGGGGCACCGTGCTGCGGCGGCAGCGGGCGGCCGTTCATCTCGTCGGCCAGCAGGACGTCGTCGCGCAGCGCCTCGGCGAGCGGCAGGCCGCGCTCGTACGTCTGCTCGACGCCGCGCTCGACGCCGCGGTCGGCGCCGGTGAACGCGACGTCGACCGCGCTCGTGGCCACGCCCGCCTCGGCGAGCAGACCGGCCAGCGGGGTGCCGGTCCACTCCGCGGTGCCGACGGCCTCGTCCAGCCACGGCTGGCTGACCGGCCGCGGGCTGAGCCGGGCCCGGCCGTTGCCGGCGCACTCCAGCGTGACGCGATGGGTCACCCGCGGCCGGGCACGCAGGTCGTCGAGGCCCAGCGCGAGTGGCCGGGCGACCGCGCCGGACACCGTGAGCCGCCAGCCGGCCGGGTCCAGCGCCGGGATGTCGTAGTGCGTCAGCAGGTAATGCAAGCCGGACGGCGTGACGTCGTAGCGCAACGCCTCCAGCGGCAGCCCGTGGTTGCGCGCGGCGAGCCGCAGCTCGTCGGCGGAGATGCCCTCGTCAGGACCGGCGACGCGCGCCGGTGCGCTCACCCATTCCTCGACCGTGCCCATCGTCCAGTCGTACTCCCCGCCCGCCCGGCTGGCAACAGTCCGGGCAGGTCACACGCGGCGTCACACGCCGAGGTGGGAGACCTGAGGGATCGGCTGACACCCGAGGGGGAGAACCATGTCCGATTTCACGCTCGACCAGTTGCGCGAGCAGGTCCGCGGTCCCGTCATCGCCGCCGGCGACGACGGCTACGACCAGGCCCGGCGCGTGTACAACGCGATGATCGACCGGCGGCCGCGGGTCGTCGTGCGCCCCGCGAACGCGGGGGACGTCGCGACCGCCGTCCGGTACGCGCGCGACAACGGCCTGGAGGTCGCGGTGCGCGGCGGCTCGCACAGCGTGCCCGGCTTCGGCACCGTCGACGACGGCGTCGTCATCGACCTCAGCGCCATGCGCGGGGTCCGGGTCGACCCGGCCGCCCGGACGGCGCGCGCGGAAGGCGGTGCGACCTGGGGCGACTTCAACGCCGCGACCTATTCGTACGGGCTGGCCACGACCGGCGGGATCATCTCGACGACCGGGGTCGGCGGGCTGACGCTGGGCGGCGGCATCGGCTACCTGGCCCGCGGCTGCGGGCTGTCCTGCGACAACCTGGTCTCGGCCGACGTCGTCACCGCCGACGGCCGCATCCTGGTGGCCAGCGAGGACGAGAACGCCGACCTGTTCTGGGCGCTGCGCGGAGGCGGCGGCAACTTCGGCGTCGTGACGTCGCTGGAGTTCCAACTGCACCCGGTGAAGGACATCTACGGCGGGCCGATGTTCTTCTCGCTCGACGACGCCGCCGATGTGCTGCGCTTCTACCGCGACTTCATCCAGGACGCGCCGGAGCAGTTCGGCGGCTTCCCGGCGTACCAGATCGCGCCGCCGCTGCCGTTCATCCCGGAGGCGCGGCACGGTGAGCCGTTCCTGGCGTTCGTGTCCTGTTGGTCCGGGCCGCTGGACGAGGGCGAGTCGGTGCTCAAGGAACTGCGCGACGTCGCACCGATCGTCGCCGAGCACGTCGGGCCGATGCCGTACCCGGCGTTGAACAGCGCGTTCGACGCCCTGGTGCCGCCCGGCATGCAGCACTACTGGAAGGCGAACTTCGTCCGGGAGCTGTCCGACGACGTCATCGCGGCGCACCTCGAGCACGGCCCGCAGGTGCCCGTCGTCAACTCGACCATGCACATCTACCCGATCAACGGGGCCGTGCACCGCCTCGCGCCCGACGCGACCGCGTTCGCCTACCGCGACGCGAACTTCGCGACGGTGATCGCCGGGATGTGGCCGGACCCGGTCCAGAACGACGCCAACACGCGGTGGGTGCGCGACTACTACGCGGCGACCGCGCCGCTCTCGGAAGCCGGCGGCTACGTCAACTTCATGGCCGCCGACGACCAGGACCGGGTCGCGACCAACTACGGCGGCAACTACGAGCGGCTGCGGGCGGTGAAGCGCGTCTACGACCCGGACAACGTGTTCCACCTGAACCAGAACATCGCCCCGTAGGAGGCCGTGACTTCGTGGCGCCGGCGCCCGCGCTCACCTGGGCCTCGGCGCCACAGCCGGTTCCGGTCGACTCTGCCGGAGTCGCCATCTGCGGATGTTCACCGACTTCTCGGTACGGCCCAGCAACTCTGCCGCCTTCTTGATCGTGTGCGACCTCACGACCTCGTCGTCCTCTCGCGTCCACGCGCGCCTCGACATGGGGCGCGCACGCATTCCTGCTGGCCGCCGCCATGCCGCGACCGCCTGAGCGGCTGCGGATTTCCGTGCGAGCGCGAGGCAGCCGGGCGGATACAGCCACGCAGCCAGGTCGGCGGCTGGATCGCTGGCAACCATCGGCCCGAAGACGCCATCGCGCCCGTTCCGTCGAGGAGTACGGCGGGCGCCGGTAATGGCGAGCACCTGCTCGCAGAAGAACGTCGCAATGGCCTCGCTCGCCGTCGTCAGCGAGACGAACGGCAGTCCGGTACCTGTGAATCCGACGCTGCCGTCTCCGTCGATCAATCCCCTCAAGTACCCGCGGGTATCGAACGGGACCGTCGGAGGTCGGACGGTGTCGGACTTACGTCCGACAGGAACGCCGAGTGCGATCAATTCCTCGCGGAAGCTTTGTATCTGAGCGCCCCAGACCACAGAGTGATACCCGGGCGAGAAGTTCGTCGCACGCACCCGCTCCGTGACCGAGGTCGGCACGTCTGGGAACAGGTCGCTGAACGCGTACAAGATGTCGACGTCGCGTGCGGAGATCTCGATCGCCGCACGACCTTTGCGTCCGCGACCGGCGTAGAGATGTCCGTCAGTTTGGAAGAAGCCGAGGAAGTACGCGTGGTCGTCCCTGGTCGGGTCGATATACGACATGATCCATTCTAGTACTTCCATGCTTGGAGCTGCGATGACCGCAGCAGCGCAGGTCGACCGGTCAGAGGGCGAGCTCGACCCCCACGGGAGTTGTCGGATGAGCGCAGATCCTCGACCGGGTCGACAGCGACAGCGGGGCGCTGTGGACCGCCGGCCCGAGCTCAGTCAGACAGCGCGCGCACCGACGGCGGGACGGCGACACCGGCGCGGAGGTCGGGCGCCGGGACCGGTGCGCCGTAGCCGCCGCGCAGTGGGACCACGCCCGCCCACGCCGGCCCGTCGACGTCCTCGGGGAGGTCGTCGGGCCAGCGCCGCGACACCTTGAGCGACCACTCGGCGATGGGCAGCGCGAGAATCAGCGTCGCGGCGAGCTCGCGCTTCGTCGGGCGGCGCAGCTCACCGGAACGGCCCGGCAGGATGCGGTCGACCAGGACGTCGAGCGTGCGCTCCTTCTCGCCGCCGTCGAGGGCGGCGAAGCGGCCGAACAGCACCGCGCTGCGGTAGTGGAACGACGACTCGAACCCCGACCGGGCGACGACGACGGCGTCCATGGCGGTGACGGTGACCGACGCCGGTGCGCCGCCGCTCAGCGCCCGCAGCCACGACGAGCCCGTCGAGCCATGCACCAGCAGCCGCTCGCCGTCGCGGGCCACGGCCGTCGGGAACGCGACCGGATGCCCGTCGAGCACGACCGCCACGTGCCCCAGCAGGACCTCGTCGAGCAGGTCGTGCAGCGCGGCGAGATCGTCGACGGCCTTGTCGGGCATGCGCGTCAGGCGGGTCGGCGCGGAGGCCTGGTTCGTCACCATCGTCGCATTCTGCCCTGGCGCGGCCGCTCAGCCCGCGTCGAACGAGATCCAGACGTCCGGCGGCAGCTCCGGCCGGCCCGGCACCGCGCGCCGCTCCTCCGTCCACCGAGCCCCGGCAACCGCCGTCGCGACCCGGCGCCAGAACCGGACCGCACCGGCGTTGGTGTCCTGGAACGCGACCTCCCACGCGCCCGGGTGCCGCCCCACGACGTCGCGGACGGCCGCCAGCCCCACGCCGTGGCGGCGCATCCCGCGGACCACGAAGAAGCTGTTCAGCACCCGCGTCGGCGCCGCCAGGCCGCGGACGACGGCGAACCCGACCGGCCGGTCGTCGCTGGTCAGCAGGTACGCCAGCCGATCGGGGTCGGTGAATGCGGCGGTCAGGCGGTCGCTGCGGAACGTGCCGCCGGGGTTCGGCAGCCCGCCCTGGAACTCGGACAGGTCGTGGCGGAACATCAGCCAGAGCCGTTCGAGGACGGCGTGGTCGGCGGCGCCGGCCGGGCGCACGACGGGCGTGGACATGCTGCTCCCTCGGAGGGTGGGCGGTGGATGGCGGGCGGCGGGGACCGGCGCGGGTGCGAAAGGGGCCCAGAAACGCCGAAAGCCTCCCGGATCGGTGGTGCCGAGCCGGAAGGCGTGCCGTACCTGATCATCATAGCGGTCCGGCGTGTGCGCCGGTAGACCCCGCGTCGGGTCGCGGCTGACCGCGGCCCCGCGGCGAGTCGTCAGGCGACCGAGCCGAGGGCGGCCGGCGGCAGCGCGCCCCAGTCGCCCGAGGGCCAGGACAGCGGGTCGTCGGGCAGCGCGGCCAGTTCGGCGACCTGCAACGCGCACCACGGCGACACCTCGCGCAGGCCGCCGAGGACGTCGTCGCGGAACATGGACCAGGGGATCCACTCCAGGGCGCCGACCTCGGAGTCGTGCGGCTCGGGCGGGTCGGCCGTCGTGGCGGTGAAGACCGGGCAGACCTCGTTCTCGACGACGCCGTTGGGCATCACCGCGCGATAGCGGAACCGGGGCAGGACGGGGCGCAGGTCGCCCAGCCGGATGGTCAGCTCGTCGGCCGCCCGCCGCGCCAGCGCCGTCGCCATGTCCTCGGCCGGGCCCGGATGACCGCAGAACGAGTTCGTCCACACGTCCGGCCAGGTCGGCTTGCTGGCGGCCCGCTTCGTGACCAGCAGTGAGCCGGCCGCGTCGAATACGTAGCACGAGAACGCCAGGTGCAGCGGCGTCGCCACGTGGTGGACCTCGCTCTTCAGCGCCGTGCCGACGGCGGCGCCGGCCGGGTCCAGCAGCACGACCCGTTCGCCGACCAGTGTCTCTGCCATCGCGCCCGTCCCCCTTTCGCACAACGCCGTCGAAAGTGTGTCCGAGCAGGATGCCTCAGACGGCCGCTCCAGGGCAATCGCCGTCACACGCGGGTTCACACGCCGGTGCCTGATCGTTCTGCGGTGAACGCGTCACACGGATCATCGGGGGACGATCACCGTGAGCACCCAGCAGGCGGTCCGGCCACGAAAAGTCGGGCCGCCAACCGTTCCGCGACCCACCTTTCGTGGTCACAATCGACCCAGCGGGGGGTATCGCATGGGGACGATCCGGCTTCTGGGTCCGCCGGCCATCGAACGCGACGGCCGGCCGGTGCGCGCGCCCCGAGGCCGGAAGGCATGGGTGCTGCTGGCCTACGTCCTGCTCGCCGACCGCCCGCCGAGCCGGCAGCGGCTGGCCGAGCTGTTCTTCGCCGACGCCGAGGATCCGCTCGGCGCGTTGCGCTGGACGCTCGCGGAGCTGCGCCGCACGCTCGGCCGGTCCGACGTGCTCACCGGCGACCCGGTGTCGCGCGGCGCCCTGCGCGACGACGCCGTCGACGCCCGGCGGCTGGTCGACGAGCTGGCCGACCCGGCGCCGCTGCTGAGCGCCGGTCACGAGCTGCTCGAGGGCGTCCATGTCGCGTCCTGCCCGGAGGTGGAGTCGTGGCTCGCGGTCGAACGGCACCGGGTGTCGGCGCAGATCGAGACGCGGCTGCGGCAGACGGCAGTCGCGCTGCTGGCCGGCGGGCGCGCCGCTGACGCCGTCCCGTACGCCGCGCGGGTGGTCGAGCTGAACCCGCTCGAGGAGGGCAACCACGAGCTGCTGGTCCGCAGCCTGGCGATGGCCGGCGACCGGACGGCGGCGCAGCGGCAGGTCGCGGCCGGGCGCGACGTGCTCATGCGTGAACTGGGCATCGAGGCGTCGGTGGCGCTGACGGAGGCCGCGTCGGCCGCGTCGGACTCGCCCCGGACCCCGGCGCTGAGCGGCCGGGCGGCGGCGTTGAGCCAGCTCGACGCGGGCCGTGCGGCGATCGTCGCGGGCGCCGTCGACCCGGGCATCCAGTGCCTGCGCCGGGCGGTCGCCGAGGCGGCCCGCTGCCGGGATCCGCAGCTGCACGCGCGGACGCTGACGGCGCTCGGCGGCGCGCTGGTGCACGCCGTCCGCGGCCGCGACGAGGAGGGCGCGCTGGTCCTGCAGGAGGCGCTGCGGTTCGCGACGGCGGCCGGTGACCGCGCCACGGTCGTCACCGCCAACCGCGAGCTGGGCTACGTCGAGGTGCAGGCGGGACGCCGGACGGCTGCCCAGGGCTGGTTGTCGCGTGCCCAGGACCTGGCCGAGACCGACGCCGAGCTGGCCGCGATCCTGGGTGTCCGCGGCCAGAACGCCTCCGACGAGGGCGACTATCCGGCGACGTTCACCTACCTGATGGACTCGATCGACCGCGCCCGCACGGCCGGCGACGACCGGCAGGAGGCATGGTCGCTGTCGATCCTGGCCCGGGCGCACCTGCTGCGCGACGAACGGCATGAGGCGGCAGTCGCCGCGGACCGGTCGCTGCGCATCGTCCACGAGCAGCGCTGGCTGGCGTTCTTGCCGTGGCCGCAGGCGCTGCGCGCGGAGGTGGACCTGCGCAACGGCGAGGTCGCCACGGCCGCCGACGCCTACGAGCAGTCGTGGGTGCTCGGCTGCCAGGTCGGCGACCCGTGCTGGGAGGGCTTCGCGGCGCGCGGGCTCGCCCTCGTCAGCGCCGGCCGTGGCGACCAGCGGGCGGCGGCGGAGTGGCTGACCGAGGCGACCGTCCGCTGCAACCGCACCACCGACCGCTACCACTGGATGCAGGGTCACGTGCTCGACACCGCGATCGGCGCGGCCCTCGACCGCGGCGACGCCGACCTGGCCCGGCCGCTGGTCGCGTCGCTCGGCACCCTGGCCGCGCGCGGCGGCATGCGCGAGCTGGTGGTCCGTGCGCAACTGCATCGGCACCGGCTCGGTGACGGCGGCGCGCTGGCGACCGCCCGCGTGCTCGCCGCCGACGTCGACAACCCTGCCCTGACCGTCCTGATCGACGATCCCGACCGACCGAAGGTGGCACGATGACCAGCCCGCACTTCCTCGGCGACGCACCGGACTCGCCCGCGGCACAGCGCCTCTACGCGCAGGACCTGGCCGAGGACGGCTACGTCATGAACGTGTCGCGGCTGTGGGCGTACGGGCCGGAGGCGCACGAGCTGCTCTTCGATCTGATCACCCACGTGTGGGAGGGCAACGCGATGACGTTCCGGCAGCGCGGCATCCTGGTCGGCGCCACCGCATCGGCTCTCGGCGACTCCGTCTGCTCGCTGGTGTGGGGCACCCGGCTGGCCGGCGAGGCCGACCCCGACACCGCGGCCGCCGTCCTCACCGGCCGCGACGACGGTCTGACCGCGAAGGAACGGGCGATGGCGGCATGGGCGCGCAAGGTGGTCCGCGACCCGAACGGCACCGCTCAGCGCGACGTGCAGGGGCTGCGCGACGCCGGCTGGACCGACGGCGAGATCTTCCCGATCACCCTGTTCTGCGCGCTGCGGGTCGCCTTCTCGACGGTGAACGACGCGCTCGGCGCCCGGCCCGACGCCGAGATCCTGGACCGTGCCCCGCAGGCCGTCCTCGACGCGGTCGACTACGGCCGCCCGGTCGAGGACCGCGTCACGGCAGGGTGACGCCCAGGGGACGGCCGGCGTCGAAGCCGGGGAGGACGAGGAAGGTCGCGCTGCCGGTCGGCGTCACGTACTCGCCCAGGTCGTCGACCTCGTCGAGGCGGAACTGGGTCTGGACGAAGGTCCGCAGGTCGCGCTGGAAGCAGACGAACAGCAGTCCGGCGTCGGACGCGCCGTCGTCGAAGGCGTAGCCACGGCGCAGCATCAACGCGCTGCCGGTGACTGACGGGTGCGCGGCCCGCACGTGCGACCGCGCCGGCGTGACGTACTGGCCGTCGGGTGTCTTCGCGAGCAGGTCGACCTCGCCGGTGGGGCCGCCTCCGGACAGTGGGGAGCCGTCGTTGCGCTGCCGGCCGATGACGGCCTCCTGACGCTCGACCGGCTCGGCGGTGAACCCGGCGACGTCCAGCCGGAGCCGGCGGACGACGCAGATGCTGCCGCCGGCCAGTGGGCCGTCGGCGATCCACACGTGTTCGTCCTGCTCAGCGGCGTCCTGCGGGACGATGACGCCGTCGTGGAAGCCGAGCGGGTTGCGCGCGATGGTGCCGGTGCCCGGCGCCCGGAAACCGCGCTGCGACCACCGCGGGACGGCGTCCGGCGCGGCCCGCTCGGACAGCCACGACGCCGCCCGGTGGACGTCGTTCGGGTCGCTCGCGTAGACGGCGATCAGCAGGTCGCCGCCGGTCCGTTCGGGCGGCACGGCGGTGTCGCGGGCGAACGCCGGCAGCGGCTCGGCGCCGGGCAGGCCGGCCCCGAACGCCGCGATCACCCGCGGCCCGAGCCCGACCGTCACGGTGAGGTCGCCCGGGCCGTCCAGCAGCCCGGCCTCGGCCGCTCGCTCGCCGGTGAGGTCGAGGATCGCCGTGCCCAGCCGCGCGCACAGGGCCCGGACGGCGTCGCGGAACGGCGCGGTGGGCGACGGCGCCGCCGCGAGGTCGAGGACCAGCAGCAGGCCGTGCGGCTGCGGGGTGTCCGGACGGGCGATGCCGGCCTGGTGGGCGCCCATGGCGTCGACGGCGTCGGGGCGTCCGGCGGCCTGCGCGACCGTGTCGGCATCGTCCTCGGGCGTGGCGGCTGCGCGTCGCTCGTCGTCGGCGGTCGCGCGTCCGGCGGCGAGGCCGGCGGCGCCCGCGAAGCCCGCGGCGGCACCGGCGGCGGCCAGCCCGCGCAGCAGATCACGGCGCCGGGTGCGGCCGGGCGGCTGCTCGTCGGCGGTGGATTCGGTGGCCGGCTCGCTCATCAGCCGCTCGCCGTGGTCGTGAGGAACGCACCGGCGAAGTCGACCCCCGGCGCGTCGGAGAAGTCCACGGCGGTCCACTCGCCCGCGCCGCCCAGCCGGGTCTCCAGCCGCAGCAGCCGGCTCTGCTCGTCGAACCAGTACCGCACGGTCGCGTCGCTGCCGTCGGCCGCCGCCGTGGCGGTCGCGGGATCGTAGACGCGGTCGGCGGTCGGCCCGGCGACGACGTCGACCCGCACGCCGTCGACCTCGTCGGAGCGAAGCCAGCGCGCGTCCGTCTGCTGCAGCAGCAGCGGGTTGTCCGGCCGTTCGCTGCCGGCCTGGAAGACCAGCGCCAGTGCGGCGTGCAGCCGGGACTGCTCCGGTGCCAGGGTCGACGACGTCCACGCGGCGTCGTCGGGCGGCGGCAGCGGAGGACCGTCGTCCGAGGCCGGTCCGACCGGCGCGTGCGAGGTGATCTGCGACAGCGTCCACGCCACCAGCTCCGGGTCGCCGCCGTCCTGGCCGATGTGCGCATAGCCGACGTGCCGGGTGAAGTCGGCCCAGCCGTCGACGCTGAACGTGCGGCCGTTGTCGACCACCTCGAACCGGACCGCGCGGACGCCGTCTGTGTAGTTCGTGTACCGCATCATCGACAGCCGCTGGGCCTCGTCGCCCGTCAGCGGCCGCGGCCCCTCGCCGGACGCGGGCGGGCTCGCTCCGGCGTCCGGATCGTCGTCGCCGGAGCACCCGGTGAGGGCGAGGACGGCGACCGCGGCGAGCGCCGCGAGACGTCGGAGCCGACGTGGGGACGGACCGGTCGGAGGCCGGCCGGATGTGGTCATGGGGCCGAGTGTAGGCATGGCCGCGACCCGCTCACCTGGCATTTCGGACACTCCGGTGGCAAAGTTCCGGGTCCAAACGTGAGCTGCATCACATCGCGTGCTGAACGGCATGCGAACCGACTCTTCATGGTCAGCGCCCTCTTGTACCCCCGGTCCATGGGCACCCGGCGGCGCGAGATGTGCAACCGCAGTTGTACGACAGCGACGGAGGACCCCCTGTGAGACTGCTCCAGGAACGAGGCCACGGCCGACCGCTCCAGCACCGCCCGAAACGCGCCCGCGCAGCGATGGGAGGTCTGGTCGCGCTGGGCCTCGTCGGTTCCGTGCTCGGCGCCGCCGGCACGTCGACGCTGCCGGCGCAGGCGGCGGTTGGTGACCCGATCACCGGCACCATCTGGCAGGACTACGACTCCGACGGCATG
>NZ_QVAI01000023.1 GCF_003427025.1 Jiangella endophytica | reverse complement strand
GAACCCACTAACCTCACAGACCCCGCCAGCCTCACAGGCACCACCAACCCCGCCCGGCCGGCAACCCCACCGATCCCACCAACCGGCAGACGCCCCATCAACGACTCACGAACGCACCACCGACGCACCAACAGACGCGCCCGACGCCCCGACCAACACACCCAGAAGCGCCCACCCCGACGCACCACCCGTCGCCAGACTCCCCCGTCCCCCCGGATAGCTGCCAGCACTTGGGCCGCGGGTACGCGGGTCACGTCCAAGGCCCCCGACCACCACACACAGCACCCAGCAGAGGCCGCGGACTTGAGGCGCGCACCCGCGGCTCAAACAATGAACAGCAGGGGGACGGGGGCACCCCGCCAACGGAACCAACCCCGGCCAACCCGCGAACCCCGGCCAACCGGCGAACCCCCAGGACCCAGCGAACCCCGTACTGAACGTCGACCAGCGCCGAGCGGACCCCTCGACGTCGCCGCACGAATGGCCGGATCGACGTGGGTCGTCTCACATTTCGACCAGATTATGACCACGATGTGAGATCACATCGTGGTCCGTTTGGCGACCCCTGGGCCAGCCGTGAAGATGGACGCATGTCTCGCGCTTCGTCCGACACCGCCCGGATCGTGTCCACGGCCAACGGCCGCGGCATGTCCATGTGTCCGATGCGAATGCGCCGCTGCCGCTGACGCCTCCCTGAGCGTCACTCGAGCGGCACCCCTCCCCACCGGATCCGGCCGGCCACCTCGCCGCGCCGTCCGGCGGGCGACCCGCGCCCACCCCGCGCGATCCCCACCCTCACCAAGGAGACACGCACGCCATGAACCGCCGCATCGCCCTGCCCCTCGCGCTCACCGCAGCCGCCGTCGTCCTGGCCGCGTGCGGCGGGGGCGACGACGAGACCGCGTCCGGCGAGTCCGGCGACCCGATCCGCATCGGCGTGGTCGGCGCCAGCGAGGACTACTGGACGGCCTTCACCGAGCTCGCCGACGAGGAGGGCATCGACGTGGAGCTGGTGAACTTCACCGACTACACGCAACCCAACACGGCGCTGTCGCAGGGTCAGCTCGACCTCAACCAGTTCCAGCACCTGCAGTACCTGGCCGCCTACAACGTGTCGAACGACGACGACCTGACGCCGATCGGGGCGACCGCGATCTACCCGCTCGGCCTGTACTCGCAACGGCACCAGTCGCTGGACGACATCCCCGAGGGCGGCGAGGTCGCGATCCCGAACGACGAGACCAACCAGGCCCGCGCGCTGCTGGTCCTGCAGGACGCCGGCCTGATCACGCTCGAGGGCGGCGGCAGCTCGACCTCGCTCCCGTCGGACGTCGTCGAGGAGGAGTCGCGGGTGAGCGTCACGCCGGTCGCGGCGGAGCAGACGGCGACGGCGCTCAACAGCGTCGACGCCTCGGTGATCAACAACGACTTCGTCGCCGACGCCGGGCTGGAGCCAGCCGACGCGCTGTACCAGGACCAGGCCGACAGCCCGGGCGCCCGCCCGTACATCAACGTGTGGGTGGCGCGGTCCGGCGACGTCGACAACGAGACGTTCCAGCGCCTCGTCGAGCTGTACCACTCGCCCGAGGTCGAGGACGCGTCGTCGGCGGCGTCCGGCGGGACGGCGGTCTTCACCGACAACCCGGCCGACGAGCTCGGCGAGATCCTCGACGGCATCCAGACGGACCTCGCCGCGCACTGATGGCACCCCTGATCAGTTTCCAAGAGGTCAGCAAGGTCTTCGGCACCGGCGACAGAACGATCCGCGCCGTCGACGGCGTCACGCTGGACATCGAGGCCGGCGAGATCTTCGGCGTCATCGGGTACTCCGGCGCCGGCAAGAGCACGCTGGTCCGGCTGGTCAACGCGCTGGAGACGGTGACGTCCGGCCGCCTGCTCGTCGACGGGCAGGACGTCACCGCGCTCCGCGAGCCACAGCTGCGGCGCGTCCGGGCCGGCATCGGCATGGTGTTCCAGCAGTTCAACCTGCTGAACTCGCGCACCGTCGCCGGCAACGTCGCGTACCCGCTGAAGGTGGCCGGCTGGCCGCGTGAGAAGCGGGCGGCCCGCGTCGCCGAGCTGCTCGACTACGTCGGCATCGCCGACAAGGCGAAGGCCTACCCGCGGCAGCTGTCCGGCGGGCAGAAGCAGCGCGTCGGCATCGCCCGCGCGCTCGCGACGTCGCCGCGGATCCTGCTCGCCGACGAGGCCACGAGCGCGCTCGACCCGGACACCACCCAGGACGTGCTGGCGCTGCTGCGCCGCGTCAACCGCGACCTCGGCGTCACCGTCGTGGTCATCACGCACGAGATGGACGTCATCCGCTCGCTCGCACACCGGGTCGCCGTCATGGAGGCCGGGAAGGTGGTCGAGCACGGCCCGGTCTACGACGTGTTCGCCGCGCCGCGCGAGCGGGCCACCCGCCGGTTCGTCGCGACGACGCTGAAGGACCGGCCGACGCCGGAGGCGGTGGCGCGGCTGCGGCACCGGCACCCGGGCCGCATCGTCACCGTCGGCATCCGCGAGTCCGGCGTCGACGTCACGGCGGCTCTGCGCGAGCACGGCGTCGACGGGACCATCGTGTTCGGCGGCATCACCGAGATCGACGAGCGCCCGTTCGGCTCGCTGACGCTGGAGCTGACCGGCGCCGACGCTGCCATCGACGCGCTCGTCGCCGACCTGCGCGGCCGCACCGACGTGGACGACCTCGGGACCGCGGGGGTGCCGGCATGAACCGCGACTGGTCCGAGCTGTCGCCGATCCTCTGGGAGTCGGTGCGCGAGACGCTGTACATCGTCGGGGTGACGGTGGGCGTGGGCGGCGCACTGGGGCTGGTGCTCGGCGTGCTGCTGTACGCGACGCGCCGCGGCAACCTGCTGGAGAACGTCGTCGTCTTCACGGTCCTCAACGTCGCGGTGAACGTGGTGCGGCCGATCCCGTTCATCATCTTCATCACCGCGGTCGGCCCGGTGACGCTGGCCGTCGTCGGCACGACGATCGGCAACGAGGCGGTCATCTTCGCCATGTCGATCATGGCGACGTTCGTGACGGCGCGCATCGTCGAGCAGAACCTCGTCGCGACCGACCCCGGCGTCGTCGAGGCGGCCCGGGCGATGGGCGCCTCGCGGCTGCGGATCCTGGTGACGGTGCTGGTGCCGGAGGCGCTCGCGCCGCTGATCCTCGGCTACACGTTCCTGCTGATCGGCATCGTGGACATGTCGGCGCTGGCCGGCTACGTGGGTGGCGGCGGGCTGGGCAACTTCGCCATCGTGTACGGCTACCAGCGCTTCAACTGGGAGGTCACGCTGGTCACCGTCCTGGTGATCATCGGCATGGTGCAGCTGGCGCAGCTGCTCGGGAACTGGCTGGCCCGCAAGGCCCTGCACCGCTGACCCGTCCGAGCGCCGGACCGGCCCTGGTGCCGGCCGCAAGGCATCGCCTACTTTGTGACGCTACTTGCCAAAGATCCCCGGCGACTTGCCAAAGGTGGCGGAGAGCGAGGGCACATGGCCGACGAGACGGAGTCGACGGGGAGATCGTGGTTCGACGGGGCCGCGTTCAGGCAGGACCTCAGGGCCGCCTGGCTGGACGCGAGCGCCGCCCTGCTCATCACACTGCTGCTGTTCGCCTGGCTCCATCAGCGGGTCGACGCGGGCACGTCGGCGACCGTCGACGTCATGCCGTTCCTGCTGGGCGGCGCCGACACCTACTGGATGTACTGGCTGTGCCAGGCCTTCGGCTGGTCCGGACTGCTGTGGGCGTGGATCACCGTCATCCTCGGCCTGACGCGATCCAGCCGCGCCGCGAACCGGCTGCCGGTCTCGCCGGCACGGCTGGAGAAGTGGCACCGCACGACCAGCCTCACCACCGTCGCGCTGATGTTCCTGCACGCGTTCTGGTTCTTCGCCGAGGAGGTGCGCGGCAACGCCGACGGGCTGGGCGCGGCGGGCCGCTCGTGGTCGGCGTTCGTGAACACGTTCGTCCCCGGCGCGTACGGCAGCGGCACCGGGCTGATCGCGATCCTGATCGGCCTGCTCGCGCTCTACCTGGCCATCCCGCTCGGGCTCGCCTACTACGCGCGGCGGGCGATCGGCCCGCGCGCGTGGCGGACGCTGCACGCGTCGATCATCGTGGTCTACGTGCTCAGCGTCTGGCACACGCTGCTGTACGGCACCAACGTCTGGTACGACGGCTGGTTCCGGACGACGGTGTGGCTGCTGCAGCTGCCCATCGCGGCGTTGCTGCTGATCCGGCTGCTGGCGCCGGCGCACCGCACGCACCGCGGCCGGCTCGATCTCGCCGGACGGTGGACGGCTCGGGTCGCCGGCGCCGCGACGGTGGTGACACTGCTGGTGGTGGCCGCGACGGGGCGCGACGGCGGGCGCACGCGGGGCGTCGACGGCGCGCTGCTGAACGTCACGCAGGCGATGATCTGGACCGGTCTCGCCGTCTTCGCCGCCGTCGTCACGATCGCCGTCGTCCGGGCACATCGGGCCGCCCGCGCCGCGCGCCGTGACCGCGGCGAGGAGCGCCGTCAGCCGGCCGAAGCCTCGGCGTGATCGGCCAGCTCCTCGGCGGTCGAGGCGTCGTCGTGGGTGCGGTCGACCCGCCAGTAGCCGGCGAACGCCACCGCCCGGCGGTCGACGCCGCGCTCGCCGACCAGGTGCCGCCGCACGTCGCGCACCGCCGACGCCTCGCCGGCCACCCAGGCGAACGGCTCGCCGTCCGGGAAGTCGAGCTCCCGCACGGCGTCGGCCAGCACGTCCGACCGGCCCGCGGGCGCGGAGCCGCGGTGCCGCCAGAGCACCGTCACCGAGGCCGGCGAGTCCAGCCGCTGCTCCTCCTCCGGCCCGGCCACCTCGGCGACGACGACGGCGCGCTCGTCCGGCCCGAGCGACTCCAGCCACGCCCCGATCGCCGGCAGTGCGGTCTCGTCGCCGGCGAACAGCTTCCAGTCGTGCCGGCCGGGCGTGCGCAGGTGGCTCACCGACGGCCCGTACAGCCCGACGGCGTCGCCCGGCCCCGCGGCCGCCGCCCACCGCGACGCGGGCCCGTCGTGCTCGCCGTCGCCGTGCAGGACGAAGTCGACGTCCACCTCGCGCGCCGCGGACCGGTGCCGCCGGATCGAGTACGTCCGCATCCACGGCCGCCGCTCGTCGGGCATCGCGAGATAGCGCTGGTACCAACCGGCGACGTCGTCCAGGCCGGCCGGCGGGTCGGGCACCTCCGGCACCCCGCCGTCGCGGGCGAAGAACAGCTTGACCTGCTGGTCCGGCGCGACCGGCGTGAAACCGGCCAGGCCGTCGCCGGCCAGCGTGACGCGGCGCATCCGCGGCGTCACCGCCTCGCACCCGACGACGCGCAGCTCGCTGTAGGTCAGCCGCACGCCGGACACCCGCGGCGCCTCACCCCGCCGCACCGGCCGCCTCCTCGAGGTAGGGCCGCAGCTGCTCCAGCGAGTACGGGAGCGACAACGGCGACGGCGTGTTCAGCCCGACGATCGTCGGATAGTCGAGCACGGCGACGGTGCCGGGCAGCTGGTCGAAGCCGGGGATGTCGGCGAGGTCGCTCTCGTCGCCGCCGTTGACGAGGAAGGCCAGCACGTCGGCCTGCAGCAGGTCCGACCGCTCCGGGCTGACGATGATCCGGGTGTCGCCGGTCGCCTCGCCCTCGTCGCGGACCGGCCCGTACATCGTCATGCCGAGCTGCTGGAAGAACACGCTCGACCCGTCCTCCTCGTCGGCCACCACGTAGATCGAGTCGCCGACGATGTACTGCGCCAGCGAGAACGTCTTGCCCGCCAGCCCCGGCAGCGCCTCGGCGGCCGCGGCCACCTCGCCGTCGACGCCGGCGATGACCTCGTCGGCCCGGTCCGGCTCGCCGAGGATCTCCCCCGCCGTGCGCACCAGGTCCTGCCAGGGTGTCACCTGCAGTGCGTCCGCTCCCGCGATCGTCGGCGCGATGCCGGACAGCTGGTCGTACACGCCCTGGTCGGCGATCGAGTAGCTGCCGAGGATGAGGTCGGGCTGCAGCTCGGCGATCCGCTCGATCGGCGGGCCGTCGTCCAGCGGCAGCGGCGCGGCGTCGGCGGGCAGCTCCTGCCAGGGCACGCCGGACTCCGGCATGAAGGCGTCGACGGAGTACCCGACCGGCTCGACACCCATCGCCAGCATGACGTCGGTCCACTGCAGGTCGATGGTGACGATGCGCTCGGGCACGCCGGTGATCTCCGTGCTGCCGAACTGGTGCTCGACGGTGACGGTCTCGGCGTCGGCGGAGGCCGAACCGGCGGCGGAGTCGGCGTCGTCGTCGCCACCACAGGCGGCCAGGACGACGGCCAGGCCGAGCGCGACGGGCACCAATCGGGACGAACGCGCGGAAAGTCTCATGAGGCGACCCTAACTTAGGCTCGGCTAACCATATCTCACCGACCCCCCATGATCATCAAAGTTCTGGTGCGCCCTGACGCCCCGTTTCGTTGATGATCATGGGCGCTCGGCACTCCGTTCCGCACGAACGGACGGCGCCGATCCAGCCGCGTGACGCAAGGACGCGGGCCTGTTCCACCGCGACGCCGCAGGGGTCTGCGAAGACGGCCGAGTGGCCGTAGCGCAGCGTCGCGTAGCCGTCGACGGTGGCGCGGTTGTCACGTTGGTGGTCGCGGAACCGCCCTTCGCCGGTGTGCCCGACGCGGCCGTCGAGTTCGACCCGCAGCCGGTACCGCTCGTAGTCGACGTCGATCCAGATGACCCGTTGCCCGGCGACGCGGCGCTGGCGGCAGCCCGTGGGCAGGCCGTGGGCGCGTTCGACCCGGCGCAGGTGCCGCAGCTCCAGCGGCGACTGCGCCCCGTCGGCGACGTCGACGAGCATCGCCTCGACCATGGGCCGCCAGCGGATCTTCTTGCGCCGCCCCAGCGCGTCAGCCAGGCGCTCCGGCGTCGACAAGCGGCGCTGGCAGGCCGCCGTCACCCAGGTCTCGGCCTCGCGTGGATGTGGCGCGACGTCCACCAGGTCGAGGACGGTCTCCTCGAGCCGAGTCCGCGGCAGCGTCGCGGCCGGATGCCGACTGCGCGCCAGCCGGTACGCGTAGTGGACGCGGACGCCGTCGACCTTGCCTCCGACATACCGATCGGCCGGGAGAGTCACATGGATCAACGGACCGGGGTCGTCACACAGACCGTCCAGGTAGGCCGCGGTGCGGTGGCTGGCCACGGCACCACGACCGGCCCGCACAACGGCCGCCCACACCTGCGCCGCAAACGTCAGCGGCCCGGTGAACGTCGCATACGTGTGCGCGTGCACCCGTTGCCAGCGCCCGGACCCGATCAGCCACTTGATCCGATCGACGGTGTACCCCGCGGCCAGCGCCTGGGCACGGCTGAGCACCCCGTGCTGCACCGCCAGGAGATCGTCGAGTTCCACACGAACCAGCGTCCGCGAGCCGGAGCCGTTGCGCCAGGCTGGATTCTCGTCCTGTGGATAACGCGAATCGTCAAGAAATCAGGGCGCCCCTGCGCCCTGATTCTTTGATGATCATGGGCCGAACGCCGTCAGGAAGATCCGCACCGCCTCGGCGACGTGGCGGCGCAGTTCGTGGTCGTCCGGGACGGCGGCGTCGCCGAGCATCATCGCGCGGTTCAGCGGCGCGGCCATGACCAGCCAGTTGAACCACTCGGCGGCAGCGGCGGGGTCGCCGGTGAGCAGACCGCGCTCGTGCAGCACCTCGAACATCGCCGTCAGCTCGCCGATCGCCCGCTGCGGCCCACGCTCGTAGAGCACCTTCGCCAGCTCCGGGAACCGGCCTACCTCGCCGATGACCAGGCGGCGCAGCTGCAGCAGCTCCGGCTCGGTGACGATGCGCAGCTGCCGCTCGGCGAACGCCCGCAGGTACGCCTCGAGCTCGGAGTCGTCGCCCAGTTCGGGGCGCTCGTGGTGGACGCGGTCGCCGGCGTGGCCGGTCATCGAGCCGACGATCTCGACGAACAGCGTCTCCTTGTTGCCGAAGTGTGTGTAGACGGTCTGCTTCGACACCCCCGAGCGGGACGCGATGAGGTCCATGTTCGTGCCGAGGTACCCCTTGCTGAGGAACACCTCGCGGGCCGCGCGGACGATCGCCCGGTGCTTCTCGTCGGACCTCGCCCACGGCCGGGCACCCGCCTCTGCCATGCGTCTCCCTCCACCTGTTGACGTCATCATACTGGACAGTCTAGTCTGGCCATACTGGACGGTCCAGTATGAATGAAAGCCGAGGTGAGAGCCATGACTGCAACAGAGTTCACCGCCACGCTCACGCAGGGCGACGTCGAGCCCGGCGGCTGGGTGGTGGTCGTCGTGGCGAACTCGGCCGAGATCTTCGGCACCCGCCAGCCGGTGAAGGTGGCCGGCCTCATGGACGGCACGCCGTTCGAGACGACCATGCTGCCGCTGGGCGACGGGACGCACATCCTCCCCGTCAAGGCCGCCTTGCGGAAGGCCATCGGCAAGGGCCCGGGCGACGACGTCGCCATCGAGCTGCGGCAGCGCTGACACGAGCATCCAAGGAGTCACGACCATGACCGAGTACCTCACCACCGCCCTCGGCGACCGCGTCGCCTTCGACCGCTACGGCGACGGCCCCGGGCTGATCTTCGTCGCCGGAGCCGGCCCGTTCCGCGCCATCGACCCGATCACCACCGAGACCGCTGAGCTGGCCGCGAAGCAGGGCCTCGCCACCGTCGTCTACGACCGCATCGGCCGCGGCGAGAGCACCGCCGCCGACGGGGTCGACGGCATCGGCCTCGACCGCGAGCTCGCCGCCCTCCGGGCCCTCATGGACGTCCTCGGCGGCAGCGCGGCGCTGTGCGGGCACTCGTCGGGTTGCTCCATCTCGCTGGCCGCCGCCGCGCAGGGGCTCCCCGTCACCGCCCTCGCACTGTGGGAGGCGCCCATCGCCCCGGTCGGCACCGTCGCGGAGTGGATCGGCGAGGTCGAGCGGCGCATGGACGCCGGCGACCTCGACGGCGCGCTGGCCCACTACATGAAGGACATGCCGCCGATCTGGCTCGAAGAGGCCCGCAAGGACCCGATGTACCCGCAGCACGTCGCCATGGTCGTGAGCTACCGCGCCGACGGCGAGTCGCTGGTCTGGGCCGACTCCGGCCCGCAGGCCGAGCTCTTCGCCGATGTCCGGGTGCCGGTGGAGTACCTGCTGGGCGTCGAGACCTTCGACGAGATGCACGCCGCCGCAGCCTCCGTCCTGGCCGCGATCCCCGGTAGCGTCAAGAAGGAGATGCCCGGCGCGTTCCACAGCTGGGAGCCGGCCCCCATGGCCGCCGAGCTGGCGACCTTCGTGCGGACGGCGGCAGAGGCGGCACGGCGCGACTGACGGGAGGCGCGATGCGGATCGGCGACCTCGACCTGCTGCCGATGTCCGACGGCACGTTCGTCGCCCGGCCCGCGTACCTCACCCGCGGCCCGGTCCCCGATCCGCCGCCCGCCCCGTTCGGTCCCGACGGCGTCGCGTGGCTGCCGATCGGCTGCTTCCTGATCCGCACCGGCGACCGCGTGGTGCTGGTCGACGCGGGCCTCGGCCCGGCACTCACGCAGCTGCCGGACGGCATGTCCCTGGTCGGCGGCCAGCTGCCGACGGCGCTGCTCGCGTCGGGCACGCTCCCTGGCGACGTCACCGACCTGGTGTGCACTCACCTGCACTCCGACCACGTCGGCTGGCTGTTCGACCGCGACGGCCGGACGGTGTTCCCCGCCGCGACCGTGTGGTTCGGCGCGGCCGACGGCGCCCATTTCGTCGACGGTGACGGCGCCGGTGAGCTGGCCGATCACGTCCGGGCCGGCTTCCGCGACGGCGCCACCGACGCGAAGCCCGTCGACGGCGACCACACCGTCGCGCCGGGGGTCGACGTCGTGGCCACCCCGGGGCACACGCCCGGCCATCTCGCCGTCGTCGTCTCCGGCGGCGGCCACCGGGCGATCCTCGCCGGCGACGCCATCACCGCCCCGGTCCAGCTGGCCGAGCCGTCGTGGCACTCGTTCGGCGACGTCGACCCGGATCAGGCCGGGCGGAGCCGCGAGTGGCTCTGGGAGGAGCTGGCCCGGCCGCACACCACCGGCACCGGCGCTCACTTCCCCGAGCTGCGCTTCGGGCGGGTGACCTCCTCGAGCAGCTCGAGGACGTGGCGGTAGGGCTTGCCCGTGGCGCGGGTCATGCCCAGTTCGCAGGTGCGGTTGCAGGACGCGTACCCGCCGGCCTCCCCCAGCGCGGCGACGGTGGCCGCCTCGGCCTCCGTCGCGCCGCGGGTCAGCTCGGGATGCAGCAGACCGCGGTCGCCGGCGAAGCCGCAGCACCCCCAGTTGCTCGGCACGACCGCCTCGCGGGCGACGGCCGCGCCGACGGCGGTGAGGTCGTCGACGTCGCCGAGGTGGACGCTGGCGCAGGTCGGGTGCAGCACCACGCGGTCCAGCCTGCGTGCGTCGGCGACCGGCGCGAGGCGCGGCAGCACCGACGACCGGACGAACGCCACGGCGTCGACGACCGTCACTCGCGACCACCGCTCGGCGTCGGGCGCGGGCAGCTGCGCGGCCAGCTCGGCCAGCCCGTGCGAACAGGACGACGCGTCGGCGACGACCGGCAGCCGGGCGTCGTCGGTGAGCGGCCAGAGTGCGGCGAACACCTGCTGCGCCATGACCGCCGCACCGGTCTTCAGCCCCTTCGACACCCACGGTGTGCCGCAGCACAACGACGGCGTCCGCTCGGCGATCGCCACCCGGACGCCGGCTCGCGCGGTCAGCTCGAGGAACGCCGCCGTGACGCCGTCGCCGCCACCCTCCGGCGCGAACAGCGCGCCGATGCACGCCGGGAAGTACACCGCCTCGGCCGCGCCCGGATCGGGCCACGAGGACGACGGCCGCGGCCGGCCCGGACCGGGCAGCGAGCCATCGGCCGCGGGGATCCACTCGGTCCCCATCACGGCCCTGGCCAGCGACGACGCGCCAGACACGACGGGACCGGGCAGCGCCGACGCGACTCGGAGCCCGACCCGGGCCGCACCCACGCCCGTGCCCCAGTGCCGGGCCGCCGTGGCCCCCGCCCGCTGCGCGAGGCGGCCCAGGGATTCGGCCCGGCGAGCCTTCATCGCCCGCCCGGTGTCGATCTTGACGGGGCAGGCGGTGACGCAGAGCGAGTCGGCGGCGCAGGTCTGCACGGCGTCGTAGCGGTACGCCCGCTCCAGCTCGGCCCGCACCTCGGGCGTCGCGACGGCGATCTCGCGCAGCAGCGCGATCCGCTGCCGCGGCGTCGTCGTCACTCCGCGCGACGGGCAGACCGGCTCGCAGTAGCCGCAGTCGACGCAGGTGTCCAGCGCCGGGTCGACCGGCGGCACGGTCTTGAGGTGACGCAGGTGCGCCCGTGGGTCCTCGTCCAGCACGACGCCCGGCGCCAGCACGCCGCGCGGGTCGCACAACGCCTTCACCTCGCGCATGACGGCGTACAGCTCGTCGCCGTACTGACGGCGCACGTATGGCGCCATGATGCGACCGGTGCCGTGCTCGGCCTTGAGCGAGCCGTCGGCGCCGAGCACGAGGTCGACGAGGTCCTCGGTGAACGCGGCGTAGGCGTCCAGCTCGCGGGGGTCGTCGAGCCGCGGCGTGATCATGAAGTGCAGGTTCGCGTCGCGGGCGTGCCCGAAGATGACGGCGTCGCCGTAGGCGTACCGGTCGAACAGCCCTTGCAGCTCGCGCACCGCCGGCCCGAGCGCCGGAGCCGGCACGACGATGTCCTCGAGCAGCGCCGTCGTCCCCTGCGGCCGCGCCCCGGCCACCGTCGCGTACAGGCCCTTGCGGACGTGCCAGGCGGCGGCCCGCTGTCCCGGGTCGGTGGACAGCCCGCCGGGCAGACTCAGTGGCAGCCGCCGGACGACGGCGCCGACGGCGCCGCCCAGCGCGACCAGCTCGGGCGCCGACTCCGCGGCGACCTCGACCAGCAGCGCCGTGTGCTGATCGACCCGCAGCGTCCGGAGCACCTCCGGCGCCCCCGGATCGGCCCGCGCCACCCGCAGCGACGTCGCGTCCATCAGCTCGACCGCACCGGCGCCGGCGCCGACCAGCGCGGGCAGCGCCTCGACGGCCGCGTCGAGGGTCTCGAACACCAGCAGCGCGGTGGCCACGTGCGGCAGCACCGGCAGCGTGTCGAACGTCGCCGACGCCACGAACGCGAGCGTCCCCTCGGACCCGACCACCAGGTGCGCCAGGATGTCGGCCGGCACGTCGTGGTCGAGGAACGCGTTGAGGCCGTAGCCCATGGTGTTCTTCATCGAGAACTGGTGCTCGATGCGCCCGCGCAGCACCGCGTCGGCACGCAGCCGGTCGCGCAGCCGCGTCAGCCCGGCGTGCAGCGCCGGCTCCAGCGCCGCCAGCCGCGCGTCGGCGCCGGCAGCGGCGGTGTCGAGGTACGTCCCGCTGGGCAGCACCAGCTCCAGCCCGGCGAGGGTGCGGTACGCCGTCGCCGTGGTCGAGCTCGTCATGCCGGAGGAGTTGTTCGCGACCACGCCGCCGACGGTGCAGGCCGACTCGCTGGCGGGGTCGGGCCCGAGCCGCCGGTGGTACGGCGCCAGCGCGGCGTTGACCCGGCGCAGGACGGCGCCCGGCTCGGCCCGCACCCGCGCGCCGTCGTCGAGCACCGTGACACCGCCGAAGTGCCGGCGGGTGTCGACGAGGACGGCGTCGGTGCCGGCCTGCCCGGACAGGCTGGTGCCGCCGGAGCGGAACGTCAGCGCGACGCCGTCGCGGTGCGCCGTCGCGAGCAGCGCGGCCACCTCGGGGACGGACGACGGCGTCACCACCGCGGCCGGTGTGAGCAGGTAGTGGGAGGCGTCGTGGGCCATCCGGGCGCGGTCCGCGATCCGCTCGCTGACCTGGCCCGATCCGATGGCGGCCCGCAACGCGTCGAGGTCGATGCCCGGGGTCACGAGGCTGAACCTACCGGTGCGGTCTGACCTCTTGCGCGGCCCCCTGACCGGCTGTAGGGTCGCTGCACGTACATGCGTCAACGCATATCTATGCATCATCCCGATGGAGGCAGCGTGAGTGGGAACGTCCTGGCGACCTACGAGATCGCAACCGCTCTCCCGTTGGAGAAGGCCGCCGCCGTCATCGCCGGCGAGCAGTCCAGCGGCACCTTCGTCGCCGTCGCCCGCGAGTCCGCGGAGCTGAAGGCCCGGCACGCGGCCACCGTCCGGTCCGTCGACGAGCTGCCGCTCAGCGGCCGGCCGCCGCTGCCGGGCGCCGCCGGCGACTGGTCCGCCGCGCGCCGCGCCCGCATCGTCGTCGAGTTCCCGGTGCGCAACTTCGGCCCGTCGGTGCCGAACCTGCTCGCGGCCGTCGCCGGCAACCTGTTCGAACTGCGCGAGCTGGGCGAACTGCGGCTGGTCGACCTCGACGTGCCGGACGCGTTCGGCAGCACCTACGCGGGCCCGGCGTTCGGCGTCGACGGCACGAAGGCGCTGGTCGGCAAGGCCGGCGCCGCCGGCCCGCTGATCGGCACCATCGTCAAGCCCAGCGTCGGGCTGGGGCCCGAGGATCTGGCCGAGCTGGTCGAGGAGCTGGCGCTGGCCGGCATCGACTTCATCAAGGACGACGAGCTGCAGGGCAACCCGCCCGGCTTCCCGCTGGCCGACCGCGTGCACGTGGTCATGGAGGTGCTCAAGCGCACCGCCGACCGCACCGGGACGATGCCGATGTACGCGTTCAACATCACCGACGACATCTCCCGGCTCGCGCACAACCACGACCTCGTGCGGGCCGCCGGCGGCACCTGCGTCATGGTCGTCGTCAACGCCGTCGGCTTCGCCGGAGTGCAGTACCTGCGCGAACACGCGGACCTGCCCATCCACGGCCACCGGGCGATGTTCGGCGCGTTCGCCCGCTCGCCGCAGCTGGGCATCGCGTTCCGGGTGTTCCAGAAGCTGGCCCGGCTGGTCGGCGTCGACCACCTGCACACCAACGGCATCGCGAACAAGTTCTACGAGACCGACGAGGAGGTCGTCGCCTCGATCACCGACGTGCGCACGCCGCTGCTCGGCGGCTACCACGTGGTGCCGGTGCTGTCGTCCGGCCAGACGCCGGCCATCGCCGACCGCACGTACGCGCAGGTCGGCGACCCCGGTGACCTGCTGGTCCTGGCCGGCGGCGGCATCCACGCGCACCCGGGGGGCTCCGGCGCCGGGGTGACGGCGATGCGCGAGGCGTGGGATGCGGCCGTGAGCGGCGAGGCGCTGACGACGCGGGCCGGGCGCTCGCCCGAGCTGGCCGCGTCGCTGGCGCAGTTCGGAGCCCGCTCATGACCGCCGTGGGGTTCTACGGCGACGACTTCACCGGCTCGGTCGACGCGCTCGTCCAGTTCCGCCGGGCCGGCTGCACCGGCGTGCTCGCGACCTCACCCCAGGTGGTGATCGGCGATGCCGACGTGGTCGGCATCGCCGGCGTCGCCCGGTCGCTGCCGGTGGACGAACTGGACGCCGAGGTGCGCCCGGCCCTGGAGCTGCTGCGCGACCTGGACCTGCCCGTCGTCCAGTACAAGGCCTGCTCGACGGCGGACTCCTCCCCCGCGGTGGGCAGCCTGGGCCGCGTCCTGGAGATCGGCCGCGACGTGTTCGGCGACGCCACCGTCCCGGCGCTGTTCGCCCAGCCGGACTTCGGCCGCTACACCTTCTTCGGCCACCACTTCGCCCGCGACGGCGAGACCGTCCACCGGCTCGACCGCCAGCCGACGATGGCGCACCACCCGGTGACGCCCGCGACGGAGTCCGACCTCGCCCGGCACCTGGGCGCGCAGACGACGCTGCCGGTGGGCGCGCTGCATTGGCCCGCCTATGCCGCCGGCGCCGATGCCGTCGCGCAGTCCTGGAAGGAGTCCGCCGACGCGGCCGTCGTCTGCGACGGCTTCGCCGACGAGCACCTCGACCTGGTCGGCGAGGCCGTGCTCGCCGGCGGCCGGCGGTTCGTGCTGGGCGCCGGCGGGCTGAGCCTCGGCATCGGCCGGGCGCTGCGCCGCGACGGAGGCGTCCCGCCCACGACCACCGATCCGGCGTCCGGGCCGACGCTGGTGCTCAGTGGCAGCGGCTCACCGCGCACGGCGGCGCAGGTCGCGGCCGCGGAGCGGGCCGGCTGGGGCACCGTCCACCTGCTCGCGCCCGGGTCCGCCGACGACGCCGTCTCCCGGCACGCCGCCGGCGAGGACGTCGTCGTGCACACGACCCGCCCCGGCCCGTCCGCCACGAGCCGCGAGATCGAGGAGCGGCTGGCGCACATCGGCGCGGCCTGCCTCGCCCGCGACCCGCGTACCCGGCTGGTCGTCTGCGGCGGCGACACCTCGGGCAACGTGCTGCGCCGGCTCGGCGTCGACGTGCTCGCGGTGGCGGCGCTGCCGTGGGGCAACGTCGCGCTCTGCCACGCCACCGGCGCCCCGTACTCCCGGCCCGTCGAGGTCGTCCTCAAGGGCGGCCAGATGGGCCACCACGACCTGTTCGACGACGTCCGATCCGGCCGATCGAGAGGCAACGATGCTCACTGACACCAGCAGCAGTCCCTTCGCGACGATGACCTCGCTGCCGCCCCGATCGGCCGCGATCACCGGGGGCGGCCCGCTCGCCCGGCTGCGCGACCAGGCGATCGCCGTCACCATCCCGACGATGGGCGAGATCATGTTCGACGCGGACATCGCCCACGCGTACGAGAACTTCCTCGTCGCGTCCGGCGAGGCCGACGGCACGCACGTCGGGCCGCCGTTCATGGACGGCGACCTGTACAAGTGGCTCGAGGCGGCGGTGATCGTCGACGGCGAGGCCGGTGGGGAGTCGCCGTTCTCCGACTGGATCCGCTCGGCCGCCGCGGCCATCGCCGCCGCCCAGCAGCCCGGCGGCTACATCCACACGAAGACCACCATCTCCGAGCGCGCCGGCGGCGACCTGCGCCCCCTGCAGCGCCGGATGGACTTCGAGACGTACAACTTCGGCCACCTCATGACGCTGGCCTGCGTCCACCACCGGATGACCGGCGACGACGCCTACCTGACGCTGGCGACCAACGTGGCCGGCTACCTGCGCCAGGTCGCCGACGAGTCGCCAGAGCTGCTGGCCGACTGCAACATCTGCCCGTCGCACTACATGGGCCTGGTCGAGGTGTACCGCAGCACCGGCGACAAGCGGCACCTCGAGCTGGCCGGCCGGCTGCTCGACCTGCACGGCGGCAAGGGCCGCGACGGCAGCGACGACAACCAGGACGTGCTGCCGGTGCGCGAGCAGCGCCAGGCCGTCGGACACTCCGTCCGCGCCAACTACCTGTACGCCGGCATGGCCGACTACGTGCTGGAGACCGGCGACGAGCGGATGCGGGCGGCGCTGGAGAGCATCTGGTCCGACCTCGTCGGGCGCAAGCTCTACGTGACCGGCGGCTGCGGCGCGCTCTACGACGGCGCCTCCCCCGACGGCGCGCAGGACTACTGGTCGGTCACCCGCGTGCACCAGGCCTACGGCCGCGCCTACCAGCTGCCGCAGACCACCGCCTACAACGAGTCGTGCGCGTCGCTCGGGCTGATCATGTGGGCCTGGCGGATGCTGGCGCTCAGCGGCGACGGGAAGTACGCCGACGAGATCGAGCGGGTGCTCTACAACGCGCTGCCGGCGATGATCGGGCTGGACGGCAAGACGTACTTCTACACCAACCCGCTGCGCCAGGTCCGGGCGCTGCCGTACGCGCTGCGGCGGGCCGGCAACCCGACCGACAGCACGCCGCCGCCGTCGGAGGAGCGGGTCCGGCAGGAGTTCATGACGGCGTGCTTCTGCTGCCCGCCCAACGTCGCCCGGTTCATCGCCGAGCTCCCCTATTACGTCGCCTCGCAGGGGCAGCGCGACCTGTGGGTGCACCAGTACGTCTCCGGCACCGTGCGGGCACAGCTCGACGGTGTCGACGTCACCGTCGAGCAGACCACCGCGTACCCCGCCGAGGGCACGGTGCGCCTGGACGTCCGCGCGGCCTCCCCGGTGAGCGGCGCGATCCGGGTGCGCATCCCCGGATGGGCGGCCGACGCCAGAGTCAGCGTCGACTCCGAGCCGGTCGACGTGGTCGAGCAGGGCTACGCCGTCGTCGACCAGACCTGGACCACCAACACCATCGTCGTCGAGCTGCCGGTCGCGCCGCGGCTGGTCGTCGCGCACCACTTCGTCGAGGAGGCGACCGGCCAGGTCGCCGTCATGCGCGGGCCGGTCGTCTACTGCGTCGAGAGCGCCGACCTGCCCGAGGGCACCGGCATCGAGACGGTGTACCTGCCGCGCGGCATCGAGCTGACCGAGCGGGCCGGCGACGAGCAGCTCGCCGGGCACGTGCTGCTGGACGGCCGGGCCGCGACACTGCCCGCCCCGGTGCCGGAGGGGCGGCTGTTCGCCGACCTCGACGACGCCGAGCCGCGGCCGCTGGACGTCACGCTCGTCCCGTACGCCGTGTGGGGCAACCGCGGGCCGGGCGAGATGTCCGTCTGGATCTCGCTCCTGCACTGACCCCTCCCCAGCAACCCTCGGACCGGAGGATCCTCCATGACGCGCATCGCGTTCCTGCACACCGGGGCCGTCGTGATCCCGGCGTTCGCCGAGCTGGCGGCCACCCACCTGCCCGGTGTCGACGTCCAGCACCTGCTGGACGACAAGATCGTCGCTGACCTCGGCGCCGACCCGGGCGGCAGGGACGTCGCCGGCCGGCTGGACGCGCTCGGCCGGGCTGCGGTCGCCGCCGGCGCCGAGGCCCTGGTGTTCTCCTGCTCGTCGATCTCCGGGTACGCCAGGCCGCTGCAGGAGGAGCTCGGCATCCCCGTGCTGCGGATCGACGAGGCGATGGCCGACCACGCCGTCGAGACCGGCCGGTCGATCGCCGTCATCGCGACGCTGCCGACGACGCTCGCCCCCACCGCCGCGCTGCTGCGCGAGCGGGCCGCGCTCCGGAGCGCGGACGTCGTCCTCGACGAGGTGCTGGTCGAGGGCGCGTTCGCGGCCGTCGCCGCGGGCGACCGCACCACCCACGACGCGCTCGTCGCCGCGGCGATCCGCGAGCAGAGCGCACGTCACGACGTCGTCGTCCTCGCCCAGGCGTCCATGGCCGGCGCGGCCGCGGGCCTGGACACCGGCGTCCCCGTCCTCACCAGCCCGGAACTCGGCGTCCGGCGGGTCGCCGAGACGCTGCGGCATCCCGGCCCCGCCTGACCTCGCGGCCGCCGCCACCGCTCACCCCCGCCGGCGCGGGACCTCGCGGCCGCCACCCCTCCGTCCCTCGTCGAGTCAAGGGAGACTCCCATGACCACCACCCACCTCTCGCGGCGGTCCTTCATCGGGGCCGGTCTCGCCGGCTCCGCCGCCCTCGTCCTGAGCGGCTGCGGCTTCGGCCGTCAGGAGCAGGCCGCAGAAGGCCAGACGACGCTGTCCGTCTGGGACTCCTTCACCACCGAACCCGTCAACACGTCGGTCGACGCGCTGGGCGACGCGTTCTCCAAGGCGAACAGCGGCGTCTCGATCGACCGCAACATCGTCCAGTACGACCAGCTCACCGCGCTGGCGAAGACGGCGATGGCCTCCGGCGACGGCCCGGACCTGGTCTACTACTCCGTCGGCAAGGGCAACGCCGGCATCCTCGTGGACGCCGGCCTGCTGGCGCCGCTGGACGACCTCGCCGAGGAGGCCGGCTGGACGTCCTCCATCGCGCCGTTCGCGCTGCGCGAGGCCACCTTCGACGGCGTCCTCTACGGGCTGCCGAACGAGTCGGAGGTCAGCGGCTGGTGGTACAACCGGTCGCTGCTCGAGCAGCACGGTCTGGCCGTCCCGGAGACCGCCGACGACCTGCTGACGCTGACCGAGGCGGCGAAGTCGCTCGGCATCGTGCCGGTCGCGTACGGGCAGGGCGACTTCTACACGTCGTTCTGGTTGTTCTCGCAGGTCGCGTGCAACATCATGCAGAGCGACGCGCTCGGGAGGCTGGTCTACGAGAACGACGGCGCCTGGAACAGCCCCGAGATCGTCCAGGCCATCCAGACCGTGTTCGTCGACTGGCACCAGGCCGGTGTGTTCGGCGAGAACGTCAACGCGCTCAAGGCCCAGGACGCCACCGACCTGTGGACCGGCGAACAGGCGTTCCTTCTGGTCAACGGCTCGTGGGCCACGGGGACGCACGCCGAGGCGCTGCCGGATCGCGAGCTGGGCATGATGCCGCTGCCGTCGCTGGACGGCGAGCACCGGGTGTTCTCCGCCGGCAGCGGCGGCGCCTACTGGCTGTCGGCCAACGCCGGCGAGGCGGACGCCGCGAAGGACTTCCTGAAGTTCGTGTTCAGCGACGACGCCCTGCCGATCTGGATCGAGCAGGCCCAGCTGGTCCCGCCGGTCGAGTTCGACCCCGGCAGCTATGAGACCGAGGAGCTGCAGAACCGCATCGCCACCGCGGCCTCCGGCGACGGCGACCCGCAGAAGAACCTCGGCTACCAGGTCAACCACGGCCTGGCCGCCGCGCCGTTCCTCAACATGATGACCGAGGGCTTCCAGGCGATCATCGCCGGCGACAAGACGCCGCAGCAGCAGGCCGACGACCTCCAGGCGGCCTGGGAGGAGGGCTTGTGAGCCGGACGGCCGCACCCCCGGCGGCCGCGCCACCACGACGGCCCGCGCCGGCCGGGGGTGCGCGCCGGCCGGGCCCACTGCGCCGGCTCAGCCCGGCGGCCCGGCTGGCGGCGGCGTTCCTCGCCCCGGCGATCGTGCTGTACCTGGTGTTCGTGCTGATCCCGCTCGTGCAGTCGGTCTGGCTGTCGCTGCACGAGTGGGACGGCGTCAACCCGGTCAAGACGTTCGTCGGGCTGGGCAACTATCTCGACCTGATGGACGACCGGCTGTTCGGCGTCAGCCTGCGCAACACGCTGATCTGGGTCGGGCTCGGCACCGCGGCGTCGCTGGCGCTGGCGCTGGGGCTGGCACTGCTGGCGTGGGGCACCGGGCGCGGGTTCGCCGTCTTCCGCACGCTCTACTTCATGCCGCAGGTGCTGCCGACCGTCGTCGTCGGCATCGTGTGGGGCTGGATCTACCACCCCAGTTTCGGCGTCCTGAACAAAGGGCTCGAGGCCGTCGGGCTCGGCTCCCTGGCGCGCGGGTGGCTGGGCGACCCGGACATCGCGGTGTACGCGATCCTCGCGGCGTCGGTGTGGGCCTCGATCGGGCTGTCGTTCGTGATCTTCTCGGCGGCGCTGAACAACGTGTCCGCGGAGCTGCTCGACGCGGCGAAGGTCGACGGCGCCAACGCGCTGCAGCGCTTCCGCCACGTCATCGTCCCGCAGCTGTCGCACGCGGTGACGCTGGTGACGTCGTTGCTGCTCATCCACAACTTCCAGGCGTTCGACATGGTCTGGGTGATGACCCGCGGCGGTCCGCAGAACAGCACCCAGCTGATCGCGACGTACACGTACCAGAACGCGTTCGCCGACAACCAGGTCGGCTACGGCGCCGCGCTGTCGGTCGTGCTCACGGTCATCTGCCTGATCGTGACCGTCGTCTTCGTGCGGCTGCGCGAACGAACGAGCGAGGTGTGACGATGGCCGTCCCGACACTGACCGCCCCCGCCCCGTCCCCCGCACCGGCGCCCGGCAAGCCGCCGTCGCGCCGGCGCGGCTGGACCACGCTGCGCTACGTCGCGCTGATCGGCGCCGCGCTGGTCTTCGTCGGCCCGTTCGTGTGGATCTGGATCTCGTCGCTGCGTGAGTCCACCGACATCGGCCGCGACCCGTTCGGCCTGCCGACGGAGCTGAACTGGGACAACTACTACAACGCGTTCGTCACCGGCCGGTTCGGCAGCTACCTCGGCAACACCTTCCTGTACGTGGCGTTCGTGGTGCCGCTGGTGCTCCTGCTGGCCTCGATGGCGGCCTACGCGCTGACGCTGGTGCGCACGCGGGTCACCGGCCTGCTGTTCGTGCTGATCCTGCTGGGCGTCATGGTGCCGTTCCAGTCGATCATGATCCCGCAGTACTACGTCGTGCGCGACCTCGGGCTGCTGGGCAGCTACTGGGGCATCATCGTGCCCAGCCTGGCCCTCGGGCTGCCGTTCGGCATCTTCCTCATGCGGGCGTTCTTCCTCACCCTGCCCGCCGAGCTGCGCGACGCGGCACGGGTCGACGGCGCCAGCGAGCTGCGGGTGTTCTGGCACGTCATGCTGCCACTGGCCCGGCCCGGCATCCTGTCGCTGGCGGTGTTCCAGTTCATGTTCACCTGGAACGCGTTCCTCATCCCGCTGCTCTACGGCCAGCACGAGAACCTGCGGCCGGTCGCGTCGGGGATCATGTTCTTCGTCGGCGAGTACAACACCGACCGCGCGGCCATCGCCGCCGCCGTCACGCTGACCTGCCTGCCGGTGATCATCACGTACCTGTTCCTGCAGCGGTACTTCATCGCCGGCATGACGGCGGGAGCGCTCAAGTGACCGAGTCCGCCGTCGTCGGTAGAGTCGCCGCGGTGCCGAGCATCCCGTCCGAGCGACTCGCCCTGCTGTTCAAGGTCGCCCACATGTACCACGTCGAGGGACTGCGCCAGCCCGACATCGCCACCCGGCTGCACGTCACCCAGTCGAAGGTGTCGCGGCTGCTCAAGGAGGCGGTCGGACTGGGCGTCGTGCGCACCGTCGTCGTCACGCCGCCCGGGGTGTTCGCCGAGCTGGAGTACGCGCTGCGCGAGCGGCACGGCCTGCGCGACGTCGTGATCGCCGGCACCCAGTCCGACGACGAGGCGTCGGTGCTGGGAGCGATCGGAGCGGCCGGCGCCGCGTACGTCGAGAGCACGCTGCTGCCCGGCGACCGCATCGGGATCTCGTCGCGGTCGTTGTCGCTGCTCGCCGTCGTCGAGGCCATGGCGCCGGTGCCGGCCCGATCCGCGGAGATCGTCGTGCAGATACTGGGCGCGATCGGCAACCCGGCCGTGCAGGTGCAGGCCACGCGGCTGACCGACCGGCTGGCCGAGCTGACCGGCGCGGAACCCGTCTACCTGGTCGCGCCCGGCGTCGTCGCCTCGTTGGAGGTGCGCGACGGCCTGCTCGCCGACCCGTACATCTCGCGGGCGGTCGCGGCGTGGGAGGAGCTGACGACCGTGCTGGTCGGCGTGGGCAGCATGAGCACGTCGCCGCTGCGGACGTCGTCCGGCCCCGCCTTCCCGTCCGTCGACCTGGAGACGCTGGCCGCCGGCGGCGCCGTCGGTGACGTCTGCCTGAACTTCTTCGACCACGACGGCGAGCCGGTGCACTCCGGCCTGCACGACCGCGTGCTCGGCATCAGTGCCGACCTGCTGCGGCAGGTGCCGCGGCGCATCGGTGTCGGCGGCGGGCCGCTCAAGGTCGACGCCATCCGCGGTGCGATCCGCGGCGGCTGGATCGACGTTCTGGTCACCGACCAGCACACCGCCCGGCGGTTGCTCGCCTAGGGCGGACAGCCGGGTGGTCGCCGAGCGAAGGTCAGCCGCGGACGAGGTCGCGGCCGCGCGCGGCCGCGTCGACCCGGTCGTCGCGGTCCTCGCGGTCGTGGACGACGTGCCGGACGCCGCGCAGCCGGGCCAGTTCGCGGCCCATGCGGGCCGCCGTCTCCTTCGTGCCCGCGCTGACGATCAGCCGATCACCGTCCTCGAAGATGTTGGCCCAACGGTCGCCCCGTGGCACCGTGTGGATGTCCCCTGCAGCCATGCCGACCCCCAGCTTTTCCGCGCTCAGGTCCATCGTCGGTCCGGACCGGGGCCGCGCGCTGGCCTTTCGTCGACCTTTGCCGGTCTGTTCGGCAAACATGGTCGTCACCTGCGGGGGGTGTGGAGGGCGTCCTTCGCGGGTATCGGGGTGTACGTCCAGGAGATCCCCACCGTCTGGATTGGTCGGTAGCATGACAGCCCTGAGTTCGAGACGACCGCCCGGAACGAGCGGAGTGGGGGGCGCATGAGTACGCCGGCGCGGCCCCAGCCATTCGACTCCGAGTGGGACGGCGACGACCACGACCTCGACGCCCGCGGACTGGCGACGCACTTCGCCGAGTACGCCCGACGCACCGGCGTCGCCCCCGACGACGCCGGCGATCAGCGGCACGCCATCGGCGCCTGGCTGGACGAGCTGATCGCCGAGCTCGAGCGCGACACCGGCGAGGCGCTGCCCTGACTCCTGCTCCGGCGACGGCCGGAAAACCGGTTGGCCCGCGCGGCCGCGGTCCCTACGGTGGTCCCCGATGACGGATCCGCAGCCGCCCGACATCGACGCCGCACTCGTCGCCGGGCTCATCGCCGACCAGTTCCCCCGGTGGGCCACGCTGCCGGTGCGCCCGGTCGAGCTGCAGGGCGTCGACAACCGCACGTTCCGCCTCGGCGACGAGTTGTCCGTCCGGCTGCCCAGTGCCGAGCACTACCGCGAGCAGGTCGCCAAGGAGCAGCACTGGCTGCCCCTGCTGGCGCCGCGGCTGCCGGTCCCGATCCCGGCGCCGGTCGCCGTCGGCCGCTCCGGTCGCGGGTACCCGTGGACGTGGTCGGTGAACCGCTGGCTGCCCGGCGAGACGGCGCTGGCCGGCGGAGTCGGCGGCGACGTCGCGTTCGCGCGGGACGCCGCCGGGTTCCTGCGGGCGCTGTGGGCGGCCGATGCCGGCGGCGGGCCGGCGCCGGGCACGCACAACTTCCGGCGTGGCGCGTCCGTGGCGGTGTACGCCGCCGAGACGGAGGAGGCGCTGGCCGCACTGGCCGGGCGCATCGACGGCGCCGCCGCCGGGAAGGTCTGGGACGCGGCGCTGGCCGCGACCTGGACCGGCGAACCGGCCTGGTTCCACGGCGACTTCGCGCCCGGCAACCTGCTGGTGCGCGACGGCCGGCTGAGCGCCGTCATCGACTTCGGCACCTGCGGCGTCGGCGACCCCGCCTGCGACCTCGTCCTCGCCTGGACGTTCCTGGACGGCGCCGCGCGCTCGGCGTTCCGCTCCACGATGGGCCCCGCCGCCGACGACGCCATGTGGGCGCGGGCCCGCGGCTGGGCACTGTGGAAGGCGCTGATCACCTACGACAGCCACGTGCCGCGGGTCCGGGCCGAGGCTCGCCGGGTCGTCGGCGGCATGCTGGCCGAGGCCTGACTCAGCCGGGCGGCGTCAGCAGCGAGCGCACCGACGCCGTCACGATGCGCGGCACCTCGGCGGCGTCGAGCCGGCCGGCCCGCTGTTCCTCGGCCGCACCCTTGAGCAGGTAGTGCACGGCGCCGACCAGCCAGCCGATGGGGAGGTCGGTGCGGAACGCGTCGCGGTCCTGGCCGCGTCGGATCAGCTCCTCCAGGCGCGCGGCCGGCGCGCCGTGCAGCTGGCGGACCCGGCCGGGCGGAAGCACCTCCTGCGCGGCGGCGAGCAGCGACGACGACTCCGCGACCAGCGACCAGCTCGACGCCAGCAGCCGGTCCAGGGCGGCGCCCGGATCGCCGGTGAGGTCGACGGCGGACAGCGTCCGCTCGCCGTCGGCCAGCGCGTCGGCCAGCGCCGCCTCGACCAGCTCGGCCCGGTTCGGGAAGTGGCCGTAGAGCGTCATCCGGCCGACGCCGGCGGCCGCCGCGATCTCGTCGATCGTCGCCGCGGGATCGCGCCCGAGCAGCTCACGGGCGGCCGCGACGATGCGCGCGATGCTGCGCTCGGCATCGGCGCGGCGGCGGGTCCGGGTGGTCATGCAAGAAGTTTAGCTCGTACGGGAATATACGAGTTAGCTGCCCCGGTTCCCTAGTTCGTACTTCCACATACGAGTTAAGGAGGCCGGATCATGACGTACGACGAGACGACGGCGGCGGTCGCGCCGCACCCCTGGCGCTGGCGGATCCTGGGCTTCCTCGGGATCGCCCAGCTGATGCTGATCCTGGACGTCACCGTGGTGGCCATCGCGCTGCCGCAGATCGAGAGCGACCTCGGTGCCGGCCGCGAGGCTCTCACCTGGACCGTCAGTGCCTACGCGCTCGCGTTCGGCGGGCTGATGCTGCTCGGCGGCCGGCTCGCCGACCTCGTCGGGGCCAAGCGGGTGGTGCTCGCCGGGCTGCTGGTGTTCACGGCGGCCTCGCTGTTCACCGGGCTGGCGGACTCCTCCGAGCTGCTCATCGGCGGACGCGTCGCCCAGGGCGTCGGCGCCGCACTGCTCTCGCCGTCGGCGCTGTCACTGGTCGTCACCCTGTTCGACGGCGACGAGCGCAACCGCGCGCTCGGCGTCTGGTCGGCCCTCGGCGGTGGCGGCGCGGCTCTCGGCGTACTGCTCGGCGGCCTGCTCACCGCCGGTCCCGGCTGGCCGTGGGTGTTCTTCGTGAACGTGCCGATCGGCGTGGTCATCGCGGTCGCGCTGGCCCGCATGCTGCCCCGTCAGACGGTCACGGCGCCGCGGGGCCGACTGGACCTGTTCGGCGCCCTCCTGGTCACCGCGTCGTCCGGCACCCTCATCTACGCGCTCATCCAGGCCGGTGACGGCGGCTGGCTGACGATGACGACCGGCCTGCTGGTGCTGGTCGCCGCGGCAGGCTACCTGGCCTTCGTGGCGTGGCAGCGACGGGCCGGGGCCCCGCTGATGGACGTCCGGCTGCTGGCCCGGCGGCCTGTCGCGACCGGGACGTTCCTCATCCTGCTGGCGACGGCGCTCATGATCGCGGTGTTCTTCCTCGGGACGTTCTACTTCCAGCACGCGCACTCGTACGGCCCGCTGCGCACCGGGCTGCTGTTCCTGCCGGTGGCGCTGGCGACGATGGCGGGCGCGAGTCTCACCGGCCGGTCCATCGCCCGGCTGGGCGCCCGGCGGCTCGCGGTGCTCGGCCTGCTGGTGGCGGCCGCGGGGATGACGGTGCCGGCGCTCTGGCTGCACCCGGCCGCCGTCGTCGCCGGGGTGTCCGTCGGCGCCGCGGGCACCGGCGCCATCTTCGTCGTCGCGTCGGCGACGGCCCTCGGCCAGGTCGCGCCGCACGAGGCCGGCATCGCGTCGGGCATCGTCAGCACGTTCCACGAGTTCGGCGCCGCCAGCGGCGCGGCCGTCGTCTCCAGCGTCGCCGCTGCCAGCATCGTCGGCACCACCCTGGACGGCTTCACCAACGCCTTCGTCGTGGCCGCCGCCGCGGCGGCGGTGTCCGCACTGATCGCCGCGGTCGTCACCCCGCGGCCGCAGAGCTGACACCCGGCGATCCGGTGGCTGCCCGGCACGCCGGTGGACGCGGCGCCGCCCCGGCCCGCGTCCGCCGGATCGCCGGGCATCCGCCGCATCCGCGGTCGTCAGGACGGGATCGACCATCCCGTTGGCGGTGTCCAGATGCCGGATATGCGGGTGCCCGCCAGGATCGGGTCGAGGCACTCGGCAACGACCGCCAGTGCCACGTCGATCCTGTGCAGTTCGCCGCGGAGCCTGGTACGCCCGGCCTCGCTCGCGTAGCCCGCGGGCCAGGACGTACTGGGCACGACCATCGCCACAGGCAGGTCGAGGCCGCGGCGACGTCGCTCGGAGGCGATCGCCGCAGCCGTGCGCCCGGCATCGATCTCGGTCGTGGTCACGATGAGGACGAGGTCGACCAGATCCCGGTAGCGGGTGGACGGGAGGCCGGACGCCCCGTGCGTTTCGTACATGGCGCACATCTTGTCGGCGATCTGGTCGGGCAACGGATAGACCGTGATCTCAGGCGGTGCGGGCAGTCCGGGCACGTCGACGACGGGAGACGGGCTGATTCGATCGAGAGCCGTCACCGGACGCAGGTCGGTCGACAGGTCGATCGCGAAGGTGTCGTATTCGGCGCCGGCGTAGGCGGTGACCGAGAGCTGCGCAATGAGTCCGGTGCCCCTTGTCCGGACGCCGTCCTGGATGACGAAGGTGAGATGGTCACCGTCGTGTGGTGTGGTGAGTCGGCGCAACTCGACGACGGCCGTCGTTCATCAGGAGACCGACACCGCCCTTGAGTACCCAGCTGCTACCGGATCGGCGAAGACCAGAGCGAGGAACCGCTGGTACAGGAACTCGCGACGAAGCTGCTCGAGCGGACGCCCGCGCGCCTTGGACTCCTTCTTCAGGCGATCCTCGACGGCTCGACGGAAAGCCGTCGCCGTCCGGTGCTCAGTCGAGCCGTTCATCGTGACCGGACTCCAGAGCCTTCAACAGTTCGCGGAGCCGTGGGCCGCCGATCCGGCTCGCCACGGCCTTCAGATCGATGTTCTCGGCGACCGCGCGCAGTACAGCCTCACGCAGTTGGTCCTCGACGAGGGCGAACCGCGCCTCCGGGCCCGCGCCAGTGCGATCGACGCGCTCGAGCAGGCCGGTCACGAGTGCTTCCCCGTCGCCGAGCGGGGCACCGTAACGGTTCGCGTATGGGCGCAGAACGAGCGCCAGATCTTCGGACCTGCTCCGCTGCGCCATCACCGCATCCACGACCACGGCGGCGAGATGGTCGCCGTCGGTCCGCGCCGCGGCTAGATCCGCGACCGTCCGGGCCACGGTTGTGACGGGCAGGCCGTCGACCACCGTCCGATCGTCGGCGGTCACCGATCCACGATGAAGTCGTACGTCCGGCCGTCGCGACTGTTTCCTGCCCGACACAGTGAACTCGTAGGAATCGGCGTCCAGATCGCCGAGGCCGTGGAGACGCGCAGCCGATCGGTGCGACACGACGGCCGCGGACGGGTCGGCGCGACGCTCGGCCACACGACGCCCCGGATCAAGCCCCAGCCAGGCAGCACGTAGGCCGTCGCCCGGATCGAACGGGGCGCCGGCGACCCTGTAGATGCCATGGCCGAGCCGCTGGAGCGCGCCCTGGTTGGCCAGCCGAGCCATGGTCTGTGCGGACACGCCGATGGACGCGGCCTGGGCGGTGGTGATCAGACCCCACTGCTCCGCCGCGAGGTCCGCGACATCGAGCCATTGAGTCACCAAATCTCCGTTCTGATACTCCAATAATAGCTCAGAACACTAGTTCTGCAGTATCAACTGAACGCCACGCAGGAAATCAGAGGTTGTGGGCGAGCAGTTCCAGGCCGATGACCAGGAGGCCGAGCGCGACCTCCGCGAAGAGCACGATGACCCGCTGCCAGGTCGGCAGCCGTACCCGGCGGACGGCGAGGTAGCCGATGGCGGCGAGGGCGGCCACCAGCGCGATGCTGGCCGCCCTCAACGCGGTCTCGATCTCCCACACGTCGGCGACCGCGAGGCCGATGAACACGCCCGGCAGCACCAGGGCGCCGAGCGCACCGAGGCTGACGCGGGCCATGTGGCGCAGTTCGGCGCCCGGCGGCAGGGCCTCGTGAACGGCGATGTGGGAGACGACGTCGGCGACGAAGACGGCGAGGACGGTGCCGAGGACGACGACGGCGAGCGAGACGGCCGCCTCGCCTGCGGACACCGCGTGGGCACGCAGCGCCAGGACCACCGCGAGCGCGGTGAACGTGATGTAGATGCGCTCCTTGAGGATGTCGGCGCGCTGGCCGGGCGGCAACTCCTCGTCGCGGCCCGGCTCGTGGCTCATCGCGCCAGCGTACCGGCGCGCGCGGCCGCCACCTCGCGGCCGCGCGGCGAGGACGCGAACCCGTCCAGCAGCGCCCGCAGCTCGGCCGCGTCGACGTTCGCGCCGAACACGGGGGTGAACGGCTCCATCCGCACGCCCTCGGCCAGCGGCCCGGCGACGACGGGGTCGAAGCCGAGTGCGTCGACGACCGCCACGGCCTCGGCGACGGAGGCGGCGCCGTCCCCCGCGACGGCGATGGCCTTGCGGCCGGGCGCCGCGGCGGGCAGCGCGCCGTCCTCGAGGTCGTGGTAGCCCATGTGGTTGAAGGCCTTCACGACCCGCGACTCCGGCAGGAACGCCTGCACCAGCTCACTCGACGTCGTGCGCGGGTCCGTGAGGTCGTCGCGGCCGCCGTCGACCTCCCACCAGTAGTTCATCGCGTCGAGCACCAGCTTCCCGCCCAGCGCGTCGGCCGGGATCGTCCGGTACTTCCCCAGCGGCAGGGCCAGGACGACGGCATCGGCCTCGGCGGCCGCGGTGCGGGCCGTGACGGCGACCGCGCCGGGCGTGACGATCTCGGCGATCAGCGCGATCCGCTCCGCCGCGCCGGAGCCGGCGAGCAGCACCCGGTACCCGGCGGCGACCGCGAGTCGCGCCAGCACGGTGCCGACCTTGCCGGCGCCGAGGATCCCGATGGTGCGCACGTCGCCCGTCACGAGCCGGCCACCAGGTCGCGGACCATCGGGACGACCTTCGAGCCGTACAGCTCGACGGCGCGGAGCCGGGCGCTGACGGGCTGCGAACCGGCGGTGTAGATGAGGTCGAACCGGTCGACGCCCAGGGTCTGGACGGCGCGAGCGATCTTGCGGGCGACCGTCTGCGGCGAGCCGACGTAGAGCGAGCCGTGCTCGATCTCGTGCTCGAAGTCGCGCGGCGTGATCGGCGGCCAGCCGCGCTCGCGGCCGATGCGGTCGTGGTTCACCTTGTACCGCGCGTAGTAGATCTCCCGAGCCTCTTCGTCGGTGTCGGCGACGAAGCCCGGCGAATGCATGCCGACGGGCTGCGCGACGGTGCCGAACTGGCCGGCCGCACGCCGGTAGAGGTCGAGGTGGCGAGCGAACCGGTCCGGCGACCCGCCGATGATCGCCAGCATGAGCGGCAGGCCGTAGTAGGCGGTGCGGACGACCGACTGCGGCGTCCCGCCCACGCCGACCCAGGTGGTCAGCCGGCCCGACTCGGTCTTCGGGAACACGTCGGCGTCCTCCAGCGCGGCCCGCTTGGTGCCGCTCCAGGTCACCGGCTTCTCGTCGAGCAGCCGCACGAACAGCTGCAGCTTCTCCTCGAACAGCACCTCGTAGTCGGCCAGGTCGTAGCCGAACAGCGGGAACGACTCGGTGAACGAGCCGCGCCCCAGGATCACCTCGGCCCGGCCGTTCGAGACCGCGTCGACGGTGGCGAAGCGCTGGAACACCCGGACCGGGTCGTCCGAGCTCAGCACCGTCACGCCGGACCCGAGCCGGATCCGTGACGTGCGCGCGGCGATGGCGGCCAGCACGGTCTCCGGCGTCGAGATCGAGTACTCGGGACGGTGGTGCTCGCCCAGCGAGATCGCGTCGACGCCCACGTCGTCGGCCAGCACCGCCTCCTCGACGACCTGGCGGATCGCCGCCGCGTGACTGACGGGGACGCCGTCGTCGCCCTCCGGAACGTCGCCGAAGGTGTCCAGTCCGAAACCGATGTCACTCATGCCGCCGTCAACATCGATGACATGTCAACTAATTCCGTGCCGGGCCGCCGCCGGGCCCTGGTGGGCGGGATGACACAGTCCCGGCGGCGGCATCCGTAGCCCCCGGTCGCGACCCTGGCCCGGCTCTCTGGCACGGCGCGACCGGGGGCCGGAGACCCGGGGTGCCTCTCGATGTGCCCCCGGGTCACGTGGCGACCGGCGCCGATCCCCCGACTCTTGCACCGACCGCAACGGCACCGTAACTCCGTCCGCGCGGCGCCGGGAACAACAATGGCCCGCACCCTTGCGCTATCGGGGCAGATGGTGCGTACGCTGGGCCGACAGGGCCGGTTGACCCCGGGGGGTGGCCCATGGCGAGGGCTTCCGCAGCAGTGCCGATCGAACGCTCCGTCGTCGTCGCACGCACCATGAACGAGTCGGCCGAGGTGATCCGGCAGGTCTACATCGGCCACGAACCACGGCTCGGCCGCGACCACGCCGGGACCGAGTTCCGCGTGGTGTCCGCGCGCGCCGGGGTCCGGGCCGGCCCGCTCGGCGCCGACCGTGTTCACGTCACCGTCAACTTCCGGACCGCCACGGAGCCGTTCGGCTACCTGTTCGCCATGTCCATCGTGCATGGCGTGTTCGCGGTGTCGGCCGGCGGCGAGGAGCTCCGGGCCGGCACCGGCGACGTCCTCGTGTTCCCGCCCGGCGCGCCGATCGTCGCCCAGTGGATCGACCTCGACGCGGGGATCCTCCGGCTGCCGGTGTCCTGCGCGGCCGACCTCGCCGCGGAGCGGTTCGGCATCGACCCCGCCGACCTGCGGTTCGAGTCGATGTCGCCGGTCACCCCGCGACTGGGCCAGTACTTCCGCAACGTGTGCGCGACGGTCGGCCGCGAGCTGATGGCCGAGGACTCCGCGGCGGCGCACCCGCTGATCGCCGAGGAGATGGTGCGGACGGCGGCCGCGGCGGCGCTCGCGACGTTCCCCAACACGACGATGAGCATCGCCCACTCCCCCGGACCCGGCTACGTCGCGCCGCGGGCGGTGCGCCGCGCGGCGGCGTACATCGAGACGCACGCAGGCACGCCGATCACGCTGACCGACATCGCCGCCGCCTCGGGCGTCGGCGCCCGGGCCCTGCAGTACGCGTTCGCCCGGCATCTGGGCACGTCGCCGCTGGCTCATCTGCGCCGGGTACGGCTCGAGCGCGCGCACCGGGAACTGCAGGCCGCCGACCCGGCGACCGGTGCGACCGTCGCCGCCATCGCCGCGTCGTGGGGGTTCGGTAAGCCGAGCCGGTTCGCCGCGGAGTACCGCCGGCAGTACGGCCAGTCACCGAGCCGGACCCTGCGCACCTGACGGCGAGCGGCTCCCGTGCCTCGCCGCCGATCAGCTCTTGCGGTGGAAGCGGCGCAGCTGGGCGATGCGGATGGTGCCCACGATCGTCGCCAGCAGCCCGGCGCCGGCGGCCGCGATCAGCAGCGCCACGGCGAGTGGGACGGTGCCGTTCATCCAGAGGAACGTGACGTCGACGGTCTCGGTGTTCTGCGCGATGAACACGATCAGCAGCCCGAGCACCAGCACCGTGACGCAGATGCCCACCCAGAGCGTGCCGGTGCGCGAGTGCGGCAGCTCGCCGGATCGCCGGCCGTGCCCGCCCTCGCCGCCGTGCTCCTCGACGTGGCGCGCCGGGCCGTCCTGCGCCTGGCCGGTCTCGGCCGGCGGCGCCGTGCCGGCCGGGCGGTCGTCGTCGGGCCTGCTCACGCGATCGCCTCCCTGTCGTCACGTCGGTGACACCGGTCACACTAGTCAGCCCAGCCCCACCCGGCAGGCGTTTCGGGCGATCCTCTGACAATATAGTGAAGTCACTTCATTATGATGGTGGTTATCAACCAAGGAGGTGCCCATGACGCTCGCCATCGAGACCGCCGGGCTGCGCAAGCGGTTCGGTCAGGTCAGCGCGCTGGACGGGCTGGACCTGACGGTCGAGCGAGGGGTGGTCTACGGCCTGCTGGGGCCGAACGGGGCCGGCAAGACCACCGCGGTCCGAGTGCTGGCCACACTGCTCGTCGCCGACGACGGCGAGGCTCGGGTGCTGGGCCACGACGTGCGGCGCGAGGCCGAGGCCGTCCGGTCCCGGCTCTCGCTGACCGGGCAGTACGCGTCGGTCGACCAGGACCTCACGGGCGCGGAGAACCTCGCGCTGATCGGCCGGCTGCTCGGCCGCTCCGGGCGAGGCGCACGCGACCGGGCCGCCGAGCTGCTGGCCGCGTTCGATCTCGCCGACGCCGCCGGCCGGCCGGTGAAGCACTACTCCGGCGGCATGCGCCGTCGGCTGGACATCGCCGCCAGCATCGTCGTCACCCCCGACCTGCTCGTCCTGGACGAACCGACCACCGGCCTGGACCCGCGCAGCCGCGCCGACGTCTGGCGCATCGTCCGCGCGCTGGCCGCGCAGGGCACGACGATCCTGCTGACGACGCAGTACCTCGAGGAGGCCGACGCACTGGCCGGCCGGGTCGCCGTCGTCGACCACGGCCGGGTGGTCGCCGAGGGCACGCCGGGCGAGCTGAAGGCGTCGGTCGGCGCGGCCCGGTTGCACGTGCGGTTCGACGACGGCGGCACCGCGGCCGCCGCGGCCGGCACGCTGCGGACCGCGTTCGGCCTCGAGGTCGTCCACGAACCGGGCAGCGGCACGCTCACCGCGCCGGTCGACGACCCGGAGCGGGCGACCGCGATGCTCACCGAACTGACCCGGCGGCACCCGCCGATGACCGGCTTCTCCCTCGACCGTCCCAGCCTCGACGAGGTGTTCCTCTCCCTCACCGCCCGCCAGGAGGTGCCGTCATGACCATCGAGCTGCTCACCGGCGGCCCGCGCCCGCACCGGGCCGGCGCCGTCGCCACCACCGCCGCCTACGCCCGGCGGGGTCTGCTCAAGCTGCGGCGAGTGCCGGAGCAACTGGTGGACGTCACCATCGGGCCGATCCTGATGCTGGTGATGTTCACCTACGTGTTCGGCGGCGCGATCGCCGGCACCACCGGCGACTACCTGCAGTTCCTGCTGCCCGGCATCCTGGTGATGGGAGTGCTGTTCACCGCCGTCCAGTCCGGCGTCACGCTGCAGGCCGACCGCTCCGCCGGCGTCGTCGACCGGTTCCGCTCGCTGCCCGGCTGGCGTGCGGCTCCGCTGGTCGGGGCCGTGCTGGCCGACTCGGTCCGCTACGTCGCCACCGCCGCGATCATCATCGTCACGGGGCTGCTCCTCGGATTCGACGCCGGCGGCGGAGTGCTCGGCGTGCTGGCCGCCGCTCTGCTCGTCGTCGTGTTCGCGTTCGCGCTGTCGTGGCTGTTCACGACGCTCGGCCTGGCGGTGCGCAGCGCCGGCGCGGTGCAGGGCATCGGCATGATGGCGGTGTTCCTGCTGGTGTTCGTCAGCAACGTGTTCGTCGACCCCGCGACGCTGCCCGGCGCGGTCGCCGCGTTCGTCGACGTCAACCCGATCTCCCACCTGGTCGACGCGGTGCGGGCGCTGCTCCACGGCGAGCCGGCCGGGCCCGAGGTCGCGCTCGCGCTGGCCGAGGCGGCCGCCGTCACCGCCGTCTTCGCCCCGCTCACCGCACGGCTCTACCGGAGGTGACCACCATGCAGGTCGCGATTCCCCTCTTCCCCGCATCGGCGACGTCCGCCGCGCACGCTGGCCGCGGAGCCGCGGCTACCCGGCCTGACGTCAGAAGCCCATGCCGCCGTCTCGGCCGCGATCCGGGTCGCGGCCGAGCGCTGGACCCGGCCGGACGACGGACGCCCGCGTGAGCTCCACCCAGGTGACCGGATCGCCGTCGATGTCGGCGGGCAGGTCGATGGCAAGGCCGCTCGCCGCAGCCCGCTGAGCCGACTCCAGGCGCCGGCCGCCGAGGGTGTGCACGACGACGGTGGCCGACTCGCCGTCACCGACGAAGCGGAGGACGACGCGCCCAGCGGCCCTGCCGACGACGCCGATCCGCCGCGCCTCAGCAAGTCCGCCGCTCCCCTCGCCGCCGTCGTCCAGCACACCGACCGCGACGGCGACGTCCGTGGCGACCAGCCCGCCGTACTCGCGCACGCCGGGCGCGCCGAGGTGGTCGTGCGGCCGGAGCACCACCAGGACGGGCACGCGGTCCTCGAGCCGTACCCACGACGACGAGCGCGCGCCGGTCACCGCACCGAGCCCGCCGCCGCCGATCGCGTCGACTCGGAACCGGGTGGTCCGCCGGCCCAGCCGGGCGAGCCCGTTGTGCAGCGCCACCAGCGACGGCGGGCAGGTGCTGTCGGAGAGGTCGCGGGTGAAGGCGCCGAGCATGCCCAGCGGCCCGGCCGCGACGGAGTCGAGCCAGATGTCGGCCTGATGCACCCAGTCGTAGCCGCCGGACCCGTAGCTGACCGTCCCGAGGTCCGCGAGCAGGCGGCTGAAGAACAGCCGCCGGCCGGCCTCGGCGTGGTACTCGTGCGCGTTGAGCCACAGGTCGTCGACACTGTGGACGTCGACGTACGGCGCGAACAGGGGCGACAGCGAGTAGTACATGACGACGACGTCCGGGTCCGCGGCACGCAGCGCGCCGACGACCACCTCGAGGGCCAGGCCCAGCAGCCGCTCGCCGCCGTACGCAGGGTCGGCCGGCGCGCATCGGGACAGGTCCGGGATCTCGTAGCCGAAGTCGAACTTCACCAGGGCGGGCCGATAGCGGTCGACGAACGCCGCGATCCGCTCGCGCAGCACATCGCGCACGCCGGCCCGGGTGACGTCGAACAGGTAGTGCGGCGCCTCCGCGGGACCCAGGACGATGGGCGCGCCGTCCCGCCCGCGCAGCAGGTCCGCCATCGTCAGGCCGTGCGTCGCCGGATCGTCGCAACGCAGGAACGCCGCCCACAGCCCGATCAGCAGGCCGCGACCGCGCAGGCGCTCGAGCGTCGCCTCGAACCGGGGGAACCGGTCGGCGGCGTGCTCGAGCCGTCCGTACTCCCCCTCCCATTTGTCGTCGACCACGAACATCGCGACGTCCAGCCCGGACGCCGCCAGCTGTGCGTCGATGGTGTCCAGCGCCTCCTGGTCGAACTGCTGCGCCGCCGTGCCCGCGGCGAGCTGGGCGCCCCAGGTGTTGAACTGCGACGCGGTCGCGGCGGCAGCCTTGCGCGGCGACGGCGGCGGGACCGCGACCGCGCCGGTCTCGACGAGCACGCGCTGGTAGGCCCGGATCGCCTCGGTGTAGTCGGCGCCGACGGCCCACACGAACGGCGCACCGAGCTCGACTGCCCCCGGGCCGCGCAGATGGCCCCACAGATCGCCGCGCAGTTGAAGGACCGGGGCGAACCGCTCGTCGCGAAGGCGCAGCAGCAGGTCGCCGGCCGGCAGCGCGGCGAGGCCGAGGCAGAACGCGTCGCTCAACCCGGTCGTCAGCGCGCCGGGCTCGACCGGGTGCGGAGTCGACCCGAGTCCGCAGACGTAGTGCACCGGCAGGCCCCACTGCTGGCGCGGGCCGACGACCCCGCCGCCACCGCGCCCCAGCCAGGTCGTCGTGTCGAGCGTGGAGTGGGTGTGGATCAGGGGGCTGACCACCCCCGATCCGGAGACGCCGGGATGGACGAGGTAGCGGCAGTGCAGGCCGGGGGCGGGCTCGGCGCGGTCGGCCGGGTTCGCCGGCGGCCGGGCGAAGTAGTGCAGCGACACGACGTCGGCCGGCCCGGCCAGCGTCAGCCCGATCGGGTCCAGCCGGCAGTGGTCGCTCTCGAACCGCCAGCGGACGGTCAGGGTGTCGGCCCCGTTGACCTTCGCGTACCTGACGGTGATGCCGCCGGCGTCCGGCTCGACGCTGTCGACCTCACCCGGCGACCAGCCCGGGCTGCCGCCGTCGCCGATCGAGGTCACCACCGCTGGCTGCAGCGGCCCGGAGACCATGACCCGGCCGCGTGTGTCGGCCAAGGTCAGGATGTCGGCGCCCCGATCCCAGGACCAGGTGTACGACGCGCCCGTCACCCGGACGCCGTCGTCGTCGCAGTGGAGGGTCGGCTCGGTCATCGGGTCGCTCCCGTCGCTCCGCGGGCAGATCGTGCGCGCAGCACCATGACATGGCATTGCGTTCCACGTCCACCGTCCCCGGCTGCGGCCGTGCTGGCGGAGCACTCGGAGCATGACGACTTTTCGCGCTCGCCACCCTCGTGCTGATCATGATGCCGGGCCCGGACCAGGCCCTCATCACCCGCAACGCGTTGCTGGCCGCCGTGGCGATCCGGCCGGCGACGGCGGCGCGCCGCTGAGCCGGGCGCTACTCCCCGCCGGCCAGCGACTCCAGCTCCGCGGGCGGCAACGCCGACAGCGCCTGCAGAGCCCGGACGAACCCGCGGCGGTCGCCGGCCGGCAGCGTCGCCAGCAGCCGCTCCTCCCGGGCCCGGATGCCCGCCGCGACCGCCCGCCGCACCCGCCGTCCGTCGTCGGTGATGGCCAGCAGCCTGACCCGGCGGTCGCCGGGGTCGGGGGTGCGGGAGATCAGCCCGGCACCCTGCAGCTCGTCGAGCGTGCCGATGATCCGGGTCTTGTCGGCGCCGATGGCCTCGGCCAGCGCGGCCTGTGTGCGGATCGGCGTGCGGTCGAGCGCGGTGAGCACCGAGTAACCCCACATGGAGACGCCGCGCTCGGCGAGCACCGGCAGCTCGACGGCGACGAGCGCCCGCATCAGCGGGTACATCATCGCGGCGAGGTCGCGGCGGTCGTCGGGCTGCACACCCCGAAACTACCAATGGCGCAATCATAGGCCGTGACTTACGATAAGCGCATGCATATTATTGACCTCGACGCCCGCGCGGTCCGGGCCAGCGCCGAGCTGGTCGCCAAGGCCGCCGCGGCCGACCTCACCAGGCCCACGCCGTGCGCCGGCTGGACGCTGTACGGCCTGCTGGCGCACATGACGACGCAGCACTACGGGTTCGCGGCCGCCTCCCGCGGCGACGGCGACCCGCAGATCTGGAAGCTGCTGTCCCTCGGCGACGACCCGGTGCGCGCCTACCTCGACTCCGCCGACCACGTCATCGCGGCGTTCGCCGCCGACGGCGTGCAGGAGCGCCCGTTCCCGCTGCCGGAGTTCCGTCCCGAGCCGTTCCCGGCGGCCCAGGCGATCAGCTTCCACCTGGTCGACTACGTGGTGCACGCCTGGGACGTCGCGAGAACGCTCGGCGCCGCCCTCGAGTTCGACGACGACGTTCTCGACGCCGCGCACGCCGTGGCCGCCGTCGTCCCGACCGGCCCCGTGCGCCTCGCCCCCGGCGCGGCATTCGGCCCGGAGGTCCCCTGGGAGGGCGGGTCGCGGCTGGACCAGCTGGTCGCCTACCTCGGCCGGTCCCCCGCCTGGCCGGACTGACCCACCGGCTGCGCCTCCTCGGTGGGCCGGTCGTCGACGACGTGGGCGTGGCGGCGCTCCAGGGCCGCGCCCTCGACGTCGGCGTTGGGGAGCAGCCGGTCCAGCCAGCGCGGCAGCCACCAGGCCGCGCTGCCGGCCAGGTGCATGAGCGCCGGGACCAGCGTCATCCGCACGATGAACGCGTCGACCAGCACGCCGAAGGCGAGGCCGAACCCGATCGGCCGGACCATCGCCAGGTGGGAGAAGACGAACCCGCCGAAGACCGAGATCATGATGATCGCGGCCGCCGTCACCACCGCGCGGCCGGCCAGCAGGCCGCGAGCCACCGCCAGGCGGGCCGGCTCGCCGTGCACGTAGGCCTCGCGCATGCCCGACACGAGGAACAGCTGGTAGTCCATCGCCAGCCCGAAGAGCACGCCGACCAGCAGGATCGGCAGGAAGCTCAGCACCGGGCCGGCGTCGTGCACGCCGAACAGCGAGCCCAGCCAGCCCCACTGGTAGATCGCGACGACGCCGCCGAACGCGGCGAGGACGGAGAGCACGAACCCGCCGGTCGCGATGACCGGCACCAGCAGCGAGCGGAACACCACCAGCAGGATGAGCAGCGACAGGCCGATGACGACGGCGAGGTAGACCGGCAGCGCGTCGGCGAGCTTGTCGGAGATGTCGATGTTCGCGCTGGCCTGGCCGGCCACCGCCAGCGTGACGTCCGGGGCGCCGTCGAGCCGCAGGTCACGCAGCCGGTGGACGAGGTTCTCCGTCGACTCGCTGCTCGGGCCGTCGGCGGGGAGCACCTGGAAGGCGGCGACGGCGCCCGACTCGGAGACGCCGATCGGGGCCACCGCGACGACGTCGTCCTGGGCCATCAGCTCCTGGCCGACGTCCACCGTGAGCGCGGACCTCGCGGCCTCGTCGAGACCGCCGGGCAGGTCGGCGACCACCACGAGCGGGCCGTTGACGCCGGCGCCGAACGCGTCGGCGACCACCGTGTAGGCGCGGTACTGCGTGGAGTCCTCCGGCTCGGACGAGCCGTCGGGCAGACCCAGTCGCATGGACGCCGACGGAATCGCGACGACGGCCAGCGCGAGCACGCCGAGGACCAGACCGGCCACCGCGCGCCTCGTCCCCATGGGTCGTACGGCGTCGCGACGGGCCGCCGCGTCGGCGGTCACCTGCCGGGCCCGGCGCGGCAGCACCCGCCATCCGAGCAGGCCGAGCAGCGCGGGCGTCAGCGTCACCGCGATCAGGACGGCGACGACGACGGCGACCGCGGCGATCGTGCCCATGAGGCCGAGGAAGCCGATGCCGGTGACGTTCAGCGCGACCAGCGCGATGACCACGGTGCTGCCGGCGAAGACGACGGCGTTGCCCGACGTGCCGTTCGCCAGTCCGATGGACTCGTCGACCTCCATGCCCTCGCGCAGCTGGCGGCGGTGCCGGTTGAGGATGAACAGCGAGTAGTCGATGCCGACCGCGAGGCCGAGCATCACGCCGAGGATCGGCGTCACGGAGATCATCTCGACGACGCCGGAGAAGGCCAGCGCGCCCAGCGCGGCGATGCCGACGCCGATCAGGGCGGTGAGGATCGGCAGCCCGGCCGCGACCAGCGTGCCCAGCATCACGACGAGGACGACCGCGGCGACGGCCAGGCCGACGAGCTCGGCCGCCCCGGCGAGGTCGTCGGTGTTCTGCACCAGCTCCGCCGCGTAGTCCACCTGGACGCCGTCGATCGGGTCGGCGCCGATGCGGTCCAGCACGGCGTCCTTGGTGTCCGTGGTGACGCTGAAGGTGGGATCGTCGAAGACCACGGCGCCGACGGCGACCGACCCGTCCTCGGAGACCGTGCGGACGCCGGCGGCGAGGTCCAGCTGGGCGGCCGCCAGCTCGAGCTCGCGGCTCTGCGCGTCCAGTTGCGCCTGCTGCGCGTCGAGCTGGGTTTGCAGTTCTGCCAGCGTGCCCGCCTGGCGGGCCTGCTCCGTCGCGGCGTCGAGCTGGGCCTGGGCCTGCTCGAGCTGGGCCCGACCGGCCGTGACCTGCTCCTGCTGGGCGGCCCGCTGCTCGTCGCCGGCGAACGGGTCGATGACCGCCTGCACGCCGTCGACGTCATCGGCGCCGGCCAGCGCCGAGCTGACCGCCGCACGCTGGTCGTCGGTGAACGCGGCGCCGTCGTCGGTGTGGAAGACGACGTTGGCGGTGCCGCCGCTCGCCTCGGGCAGCTCCGCGGCCAGCCGGTCGGTCACCTGCTGCGTCGGCGTGCCGGGGATGGTGATCGCCGTGCTCAGCGTCCCACCGGCGACGGCGAACGCCACGCCGGCGGCGACCAGGGCCGCCAGCCAGCCGGCGACGACCAGCCAGGCGCGCCGGGCGGCGAACCGGCCGATCCGGTAGAGCAGTTCTGCCATGGTGTGAGGCCTCCTCGCGACGTGGCGCGGGGGCGCGCCGGTCGTGGCGATGACGGGTCAGCGGTACCCGTTCCGGACGGTTGTGATCAGTCGGTCCAGCAGATCGGCCCACACCAGGCGCGACGCGGCGTCGTCGGCGGCGCCGGTGCGCGCGCTCCAGTGCGCATGCAGGACGACCAGCCCGCCGACGAGCGAATGGACCAGCAGGTCGATGTCGAGCTCGTCGGCGCCGGGGCTGCGGCGGGCGATGTCGGCGGCCAGCCGCGCGGTCGTGCGGTGCATGACCTCGCGGACCAGCCGCTGGCCGGCTTCGTCGTCGTCGTCGAGGCCGTCGAGCAGGTGGGTCAGCGTCGCCATGGGCCCGACGAGGTCGATGACCCGCAGCGCCGCCCCGAGCTCGTCGAACACCGACGCCAGGCTCCCGTCGCCCACGGGCGTCGCCGCCGAGCGCCGGTCGAAGTCGTCGATCAGGACGTCCATCACCTGCGTGTGCGCGGCCAGCAGGACGTCGTCGAGGGAGCTGAAGTGGTTGAACACCGTGCGCCGCGAGACATCGGCCCGCTGGGCCAGCAAGTCGACGCTGAACCCGTGCCGGCCGTGCTCGCGCGCCAGCCCCAACGCGGCGTCGATGATCGCCTGCCGCCGGGCCGCCTTCGACGCCGTGCGACGGTCGGGCTGAGTGGCGGGCACGGATTTACACTAAGTGCAAGCGTGCACTGAGTGCAAACACAGGCCGGGGTCGCGGAGGGTCACTTCGCGTCGGCGTAGCTGGTGGCGACGGCGACGCTGAGGGGGAACCGGACGGGGAAGTCGCCGAAGAGGAGACGGCCGGCCTCGGCCGCGGCGGCCTGGACCTCGGCGGCCACGGCGTCGGCGAACTCCGCGGGGGTGTGCACGACGATCTCGTCGTGCACGAAGAAGACGAGGTGGGGGCGGCCGGCGAACGGGGCCGGCACCAGGCCGTCGGGCAGGTCGGCCGCGCCGAGCGCCCACAGCCGCCGCCGGATGGAGGCCAGCCAGCACAGCGCCCACTCGGCGGCCGTGCCCTGCACGACGAAGTTGCGGGTGAACCGGCCCCACGACCGTGCGTACGACCGGGCCTTCGCGACGTCGTCGTCGCCGGCGTCGTCCTGGTAGGCGCCGGACTGCGCCTCGTGCCAGGTGGCGCCGGGCAGCGGCGACGACCGGCCCAGGTGGGTCGTGACGATCTCGCCCCGCTCGCCGGCCCGGGCGGCGTCGTCGACGAACGCCAGCGAGCGCGGGAAGGTCTTCGCCAGCCGCGGCAGCACCTGCCCGCTGGACCCGGTGGTGCCGCCGTACATGGCGCCGAGCATGCCGACCTTGGCCAGCTCGCGCGTCGGCACCGCGCCGGACGCGACGATGCCGGCGTACATGTCGGCGCCCCGGCCGTCGGGCCCGCGACCGGCCGCCGCCATGACCTCGTCGCCGGCCATGGCGGCCAGGACGCGCGGCTCGAGCTGCGCGGCGTCGGCGACGACGAAGGTCCAGCCGGGGTCGGCGACGACGGCGCGCCGGACGCTCTTCGGCAACTGCAACGCTCCCCCGCCGCTGGACGCCCACCGCCCGGTGACGACGCCGCCGACGACGTACTCGCTGCGGAACCGGCCGTCGCGCACCCAGGCCTCGAGCCAGGCCCAGCCGTTCGCCGTCAGCAGCCGGTAGAGCGACTTGTACTCCAGCAGCGGCTCGACGACCGGGTGGTCCAGCCGCTCGAGCTCCCACTTGCGCAGGGTGCGCGCACCGACGCCGGCCCGCTCGATGGCCCGGAGCAGGTCGCGCGGGGAGTCCGGGTTGAGGCCGGCCGGCGCGCCCAGCGCGGCCCGGATGCGGTGCGCCAGCTCCTCCAGCCGGGCCGGCCGCTCACCGAGGCGCGGCCGCGGCCCCAGCGTCTCGGTCAGCACGGCGTCGTGGACGTCGGCCAGCCACGGCAGCCCGGCGTGGTACATCTCGACGGCCGCCAGCGCGCCCGCCGACTCCGCCGCCAGCAGCAGCCGCAGCCGACCGGCCGCCGCCGACCCGGCCACGACGGCGTCCTGCACCGCCAGTTCGGCGACCGGGTCGGGTCCGGGGACGTCGCCGGACGGCCCCGGGGCGGCGAACAGCATGGCGGGCTCGTCGGACGACGTCAGCGGCGCGGGCGCCAGGGTGTCCCAGGGCCCGGGCGGCGCGTCGGCGGGTCCGGGCCACGAGACCAGCGCCGAGCGCCGCAGGATGCGATGCCCCAGCCGCAGGTCGTGGGCCCGCTCGACACGTACCCCGGCGGTCAGCAGCCCCGGATACCACCGGTTGGTGTCGTCCCAGGTCCAGCGCGCCGCGGCGCCGGCGGCCGCGACGACGGAGGGCAGCTCGCCCAGCGCGACCCGCCGGCCCTCGACACGCACCGAGCCGTCGGGCTGCGGGACCACGACAGGCTGCACCCCCTCATCCTGCCGCCCCGCACCGACAGCGGCCGCGCCAGCTCGACGTCCGGCCGTCCAGCGAGTCGCGGATGATGTCCGCGTGCCCGGCATGCCGGGCCGTCTCGGCGACGACCCGCGCGTACCGCTCGACGACGCCCGCCAGCGTCTCGCCGGGCAGCAGGAGGAAGCCGTCGCGGTGGTCGATCGACCACCGCCGGGAACGCCCGCGCGGTCCCGGCCGCGAGGTCGGCCCAGGTGCCGCCGTCGGTCAGCTCGTAGGTCATCGCCGACGGGCCTTCCACGACGAGCCGGCCGTCGCGCTCGCGGGGGCAAGGTGCTGCTCGGCCTCCCGGCCGCCGAGGTCAGTGCGTGAACAGCCCGCTGTACGCGTTCAGCGCCGGCTGGCCGCCGAGGTGCGCGTAGAGGACGGTCGCGTCGCGCGGAATCTGGCCGCCGGTGACGAGGTCGACCAGCCCGGCCATCGACTTGCCCTCGTAGACGGGGTCGAGGATCACGCCCTCGAGCCGCCCGGTGAGGCGGATGGCGTCGACCGTCGACTCCACCGGGACGCCGTAGCGGTCGCCGGCCCAGCCGGGCAGGACGGTGATCTCGTCGTCGCGCAGGGGCCGGGTGACGCCGATCAGCTCGGCGGTGGCCCGGGCGATGCGGGCGACCTGGTCGCGGGTCGCGTCCAGCGTCGCGCTGGCGTCGATGCCGATGACCCGGCGCGGCCGGCCGCCGGCCTCCTCGAGCGCCGCGAACCCGGCGATCATGCCCGCCTGGGTGGAGCCGGTGACCGCGCAGACCACGATGGTGTCGAAGAAGACGCCAAGCTCGCGCTCCTGCCGCTCGACCTCGTAGGCCCAGTTCGCGAAGCCGAGCCCGCCGAGGCGGTGGTCGGAGGCCCCGGCCGGGATCGGGTACGGGTGCCCGCCACGCTCCGTGACGTCCTCGATCGCCCGGGTCCAGGACTCCTTGAACCCGATGCCGAAGCCCGCCGGGTCGAGCCGGACCTCGGCGCCCATGATGCGGCTCAGCATGATGTTGCCCACGCGGTCGTTGAGGGCGTCGGGCCAGTCGACCCAGCGCTCCTGCACCAGCACCGCCTTCAGGCCGAGCGACGCGGCGACGGCGGCCACCTGGCGGGTGTGGTTGGACTGGTAGCCGCCGATGGACACCAGCGTGTCGGCGCCCTGTGCCAGCGCATCGGGGACGATGTACTCCAGCTTGCGGGTCTTGTTCCCGCCGTAGGCGAGACCGGCGTTGCAGTCCTCGCGCTTCGCCCAGAGCGAGGCGCCGCCGAGGTGCGCCGTCAGCCGCGGCAGCGGGTGCACCGGGCTGGGCCCGAAGGTCAGCGGGTGCCGGGGGAAGTCGGTCAGCGCCATGGTCACTCCTCGGTGGTCGGCAGGCTGTGCCAGGTGTCGAAGGCGACGGCCGCCGCCCGGTCCGCGTCGCCGGCGGTGCACAGCCGGATCAGTTCGTCGTGCCGGGCGACGGACGCGCGCCCGCCCAGTGTGGAGAACCGCAGCCGCTCGGCCCGGCGCAGCACCGGCGTGTACCGCTCGAGCACGGCGGCCAGCGCGCGGTTCGCGGCGACGGTGACGGGCACGGCGTGCAGCTCGTCGTCGGCGCGGATCGCCGCGTCGACGTCGCCGCCGCGGACCGCCGCGCGGAACCGGTCGTTCGCGTCGCGCATCGTGTCGAGGTCGGCCGCGGTGAGGCCGGCGACCGCCTCGCGGACGGCGACCTCGTGCAGCGCCGCCACGACGTCGCGGGCATCGCGCAGGTCGCGGACGTCCAGCGGGCTCACCGTCGTCGAGCGGCCCGGCCGGGCGACGACCAGCCCGGCCTCGGCCAGCCGCAGCAGCGCCTCGCGGACCGGCGTGCGACTGACGCCCAGCCAGGCGGCCAGCTCGGCGTCGCGCAGCTGCTCGCCGGGCACGAGCACGCCGCCGACGATCGCCTCGCGCAGCCGGCCGTAGACGTCGTCGCGCAGCAGCCGGCGGCCGATGGCGGGCTCTCCACTGGGAACGGGCATGCAATATATTGCACACCCGATGACGTCACGGACGCAACAGCACCTTGACAGCACGGCGCTCGTCCATCGCCGCGTACGCCTCGGCGGCGTCGTCCAGCGGGAGGGTCCGGTCGAAGACCCGGCCCGGGTCGATGCGCCGCGACCAGATCAGGTCGATCAGCTCCGGCAGGAACCGGCGCACCGGCGCCGGCCCGCCCAGCAGGTGCACCTGCGCGAAGAACAGCTCGCGGCCGGGCAGCTCGACACCGTGTGAGACGCCGACGAAGCCGACGTGCCCGCCGGGCCGGGTGGAGCGGATCGCCTGCATCATCGACTCCTGCGTGCCGACCGCCTCGATGACGCCGTGCGCGCCCAGCCCGCCGGTGAGCTCCTTCACCCGGGCGACGCCGTCGTCTCCGCGCTCGGTGACGATGTCGGTCGCGCCGAACTCGAGGGCCAGGGCCTGACGGGGCGCGTGCCGGCTCATCGCGACGATCCGCTCGGCGCCGAGCTGCTTCGCCGCCAGCACGCCGAGCAGGCCGACCGCGCCGTCACCGACGACGGCGATCGTGCGGCCCGGGCCGGCCTGCGCGGCGACGGCCGCGAACCAGCCGGTGCCCAGCACGTCCGACGCGGCCAGCAGGCTCGGCACCAGGTCGTCATCCGGGTGCCCGGGCGTCGCCACCAGCGTGCCGTCGGCCAGCGGGACGCGCAGGTACTGCGCCTGCGCGCCGAGCGAGCCCATCGGGACGGCGTTGACGCAGCGCGCCTGGAAGCCGGCGCGGCAGATCTCGCAGGTGTTGTCCGACGCGAAGAACGACCCGACGACGGTGTCGCCCACGCCGACCGTGCTGACGCCGGCGCCGGTCTCCTCGACGACGCCGACGTACTCGTGCCCCATCGGCACCGGCCGGGACGGCGCGCTGACACCGCGGTACGGCCACAGGTCCGAGCCGCACACGCACGCGGCGACGACCCTGATGAGCGCGTCCGACGGCTCCTCGATGGCTGGGTCGGCGCGCTCCTCGACGCGCACGTCACCGGGTGCGTACAGAACTGCTCCGCGCATGGGCGTGATCTCCTCGTCGTCCGCCGGTACACCGGTCCTCACCGTCCCACGCCGGGCTGCGGCGGTGGGCCGATGGTCCGGATCCGGCGGGTCCATCGCCTCTCCCCCGAGTCGCCACCGGGCGCTGGACTGGAGGTATGAAAGCACTCGTCTACCACGGCCCCGGCCGCCGGTCCTGGGAGGACGTCCCGGACCCGGCCGTCAAGAGCCCCGACGACGCCGTCGTGCGGGTCGACTGCGTCACGATCTGCGGGACCGACCTGCACATCCTCAAGGGCGATGTCGCCACCGTCGAACCGGGCCGCGTGCTCGGCCACGAGGCCGTCGGCACCGTCGAAGAGGTCGGCAGCAACGTGCACACCGTCGCGCCCGGCGACCGCGTGCTGGTGTCCTGCATCTCCGCCTGCGGCCACTGCCGCTACTGCCGCGAGGCGAGGTACGGCCAGTGCCTGGGCGGCGGCGGCTGGATCCTCGGCCATCGCATCGACGGCACGCAGGCCGAGCGGGTGCGCGTCCCGTTCGCCGACACCTCCACCTACCGGCTGCCCGCCGACGTCGGCGACGAGGACGCGGTGCTGCTGGCCGACATCCTGCCGACGTCGTACGAGGTCGGTGTGCTGGCGGGCGGGATCCGGCCGGGCGACACGGTGGTCGTCGTCGGTGCGGGCCCGATCGGCCTCGCCGCGATCATGACGGCCCGGTTGCTGAGCCCGGCGCACATCATCGCCGTCGACCCGGCACACGGTCGGCGCCAGGCGGCCGGAGCGCTCGGCGCCGACGTGCTGCTCGACCCGGCCGACGACGTCGCGGCGAGGGTCCGCGACCTCACCGCCGGCCTCGGCGCGGACGTCGCGATCGAGGCGGTCGGTATCCCGGCGACGTTCGAGAGCTGCGTCGAGCTGGTGCGGCCCGGCGGCCACGTCGCCAACATCGGCGTGCACGGGTCGCCCGCGACGCTGCACCTGGAGACCGCCTGGATCCGCGACCTCACGATCACCACGGGGCTGGTCGACACCGCCACCACACCGATCCTGCTGCGCATGCTCGCGGCCGGCCAGCTCGGCGTGACCGGCCTCATCACGCACCGGTTCGGCCTCGAGGAGATGCAGGACGCCTACGACGTGTTCGCCCGGCCCGCGGACACCGGCGCACTGAAGGTGGCGCTGTTCGGCGGCCTGTGACCGCCGGCCGGGACGAAGGTCCCGGGGCCTCCCGGCCGTCGGCCTCTACCCGGGCCGGCGGCCCCGGAGCGACGCTGACGTCATGACAAACGAGCAGAGTCTGCCCATCGTCGTCGGCGTCGACGGCTCCCCCGACAGCGGTTTCGCCCTGGACTGGGCGACGGCCGAGGCGCGGCTGCGCGGCGCGCCGTTGTACGCCGTCTACGGGCTGTGGATGCCGATGGCTGCGGTCCCCTTCGGTGGCGCCGCCGTCCTGCCGCCGTCGGACGAGCTGCGCGCCTACGCGACGCAAGTGCTCGACGCCGCGCGGCAGCGGGCGAAGGAGACCGCGCCGGACCTCGACGTCGACACCTTCCTCGTCCTGCGGCCACCGGCGCAGGCGCTGCTGGACGTCGCCAAGGACGCCGGTCTGGTCGTCGCCGGCACCCGCGGGCTCGGCGCGATCGGCTCGCTGGTGCTGGGTTCGGTGAGCAGCCGCGTCGCGGCGCACGCCGGCTGCCCGGCGGTCGTGGTCCCGCCGCACGAGGGCACCGGCGACGGTTCGATCGTGGTCGGCGTCGACGGCTCGGCGCACGGCGACGCGGCGCTGCGGTTCGCCCTGACGGAGGCCGGCGTGCGGTCCGCTCGCGTCGTCGTGGCCGGCGCGTTCCGGATGCGCGGCCCCACCGCCGCGCCGGAGCGCGGCGAGACCGAGGAGCTGGTCGAGGCGGCGCTCGGCCGGGCCCGCGCCACCACCGGCGCGACCGTCGAGGTCACGACCGTCGTCGAGCCCGGCGACGCCGCCGACGTCATCGTCGAGGCCGCCGCCGACGCCGCACTGGTCGTCGTCGGCTCGCGCGGCCGCGGCGACGTGCGCAGCATGCTGCTCGGCTCGACCAGCCGGGCCGTCCTGCACCAGGCCGCCCGGCCGGTCGCCATCGTCCACGGGTGAGCCACCGATGCGGGGCGCCGGACGGCCGGCGCCCCGCATGCGTTCGGCGGCTCAGGACAGGCCCGCCCGGATCACCTCGACATCCCCGGCGATGAGTCCGCGGAGGGACTCGTCCGGCACCAGCCCCGGATCGGCGGCCAGCTCGGCGACCGCCTGGAGCGCGCGCGCCGCCTCCTTCGTGCGGCCGGCCTGCTCGTGCCGGCGCACGACGTCGATCCGCTGAGCCAGCCGGGCCCACGCCCGCCGGTCCAGCTCACCGTCGTCGTGCAGCCGGTCGACCAGCCAGGCGAGGTCGGCTGTGGACGTGGTCACGGTGAACGGCACCGCCGCGGACCCGCCGTTCCCGGCGACGTCGACGGCGTCGGCGCCCACGGTGTGCGGGCCGGCCGGGAGCCGCCAGGTGGCGACCGGCGCCGCGGCGGGCGCACCGTCGAGCGTCACGCTCACCGCGGCCACGCCGGACGTCGCGTCGGTCGCGGTGACGGTGGCCTCGGCGGCATCGCGCCGGGTCAGCGTGGCGCCGGCACCGACCCCTTCGACCGCGGCCACCGGCGCGGTCGCGTCCAGGCGCACCGGGACCGTGGCGACCGGCGAGGTCACCCCGGCGACGTCGATCGCCCGCACGCGCACGGCGTGGTCGCCGTCCGCCGTCACCGGCACCGGCTCGTTCGCGACCGTCCACGTCTCACCGTCCAGCGAGTACTGCCGGTCCCAGAGCGGCGGCGCGCCACCGGCCCCGCCCGAGGCCGCGGTCGTCAGCGTCGGGGGCGTCACGTACCAGCCGTTCTCGCCGTCCGGCGCGGCCGGGGCGAGCACGCCCGACACCTCGGGCACCGTCTGGAACTGGAAGGCCCGGACGAACAGCTCCGGCTGGCTGCCGGCCGGCCAGTCGCCGACCACGTACACGTCCTGCGGGCCGAGTCCCGGATCGGCGACCGGCGCGGAGAACGTCCGGTACACCCGCTCGTGCAGCGACACCGACCCGGTGTCCGGGATGTCGGCGAACTCGGCGATCACCGGGCCGTCCGGCGCGCCGGAGCGCACCGTCACGCTCGCGCCCGCCTCACGTGTCGCGAACTCCATGGTCAGGTGATCGATGCCGGCGACGTCGACGTCCGGGAAGGAGAACCAGTTGCCGCGGCCGGGCATGAACAGCTGCCCGTAGTACAGCCCGACGCCCTCGCCGGACGGATAGGTGCGGGCCTCGTACCGGCGCGGGTGCAGGACGATGTCGTCGGACGCCGTGAGCGCCGGCGCCGCGTCCGCGCCGCCATCGGTGTAGGTCGCCTCCAGGATGTGGAAGACGTACGCTCCGGGCCCGTGCGCGGCGTCGCGGCCGGGCACCAGCACGCCTTCGCAGTTCTCGTCCGGCGTCGCCTCGCCCATCGGGTGACCGTGCTGGTTGTGGCCGAGCTGGTAGCGCACCCGCACCTGCGTGCAGTCGATCTCGCCGTCCTCCGGATCGGTCACGGTGACCCGGAACGGCAGGTCCTCGCCGAACTCGGCGAAGCCGCCGTCGGCCGGCGCCTCGATCACGACCGTGGGCCGGCTGTTGCCCGCGACGATCTCGACCGTGCTCACCGACGCGGCGCCGCCGGTGTCGGTGACGGTGAGCCGGGCGGCGTACGCGCCGGCCTCGGTGTAGGTGTGCGCCGCCGTGACGCCGGTCGCGTCGGTCGTGCCGTCGCCGTCGACGTCCCACGCGTAGGTCAGTTCGTCGCCGTCGACGTCGCTGGACCCGGAGGCGTCGAACTCGACCGTCAGCGGCAGCGGCCCGGCGTCGGTGTCGGTGGCGGCCTGGGCGGTCGGTGTGCGGTTGCCCTCGACGTAGTCGATCCGGTAGATGCCGGCGTCGTCGTTGCTGGCGCCCCAGCCGTTGCCGTACTCCAGCAGGTACAGGGAGCCGTCCGGGCCGAACTCCATGTCCATCGGCTTGCGGAAGTCACCGTCGGGCAGGAACTCGGTCAGCCCTTCCGGCACCGGGACCTCGTCGTGCGAGAAGTGCGTCGTCTGGATCCAGTCGGTGGTCCAGTCGTAGAGGAAGTGGCGGCCGTCGAACCACTCCGGGAACTTGGTCCGCGACGGGTTGTCCGGGTCGTAGTCGTAGCGCGGGCCGGCCATCGCGCCGCCGCCGTAGAGCGCCGGGAAGTACTCCTGCGGCTCGTAGGTGTAGTGGATCGTCGACCCGGTGACCGGCGGCAGGTTCGTCAGGCCGGTGTTGTTCGGCGAGTCGTTGACCGGCGCGTCGCAGTCGAACCACGGGCCGGGCCGGTCGGCCACGTAGTCCCAGTCGTTGTACGCGACCTCGTCCATCGTGCAGTACGGCCAGCCGGCGTTGCCGGGCGCGGTGAAGAGGAACAGGTTGACGTGGCCGGCGGGTCCCCGCTCGGGGTCGGCGAGGACGGCGTCCGGGCCGTAGTCGGCGACCCAGAGCCGCTGGGTCTCCGGATCCCAGTCACCCAGCGTGAACGGGTTGCGGAAGCCCATCGCGTAGATCTCCGGCCGGGTCTTCCCGCCGGGGTCCCGCGACTCGGGGAACAGGTTGTCCTGGGGGTTCGCGTAGCCCCCGTCCGGCAGCGGGATGATCCGCAGCACCTTGCCGTTGAGGTCGTTCGTGTTGGCCGACGTGCGCTGGGCGTCGCCGTCGGCCTGGCCGGGCCGCTCGTCGGTGCCGGGGAAGCCGCGCGAGGCGCAGCAGTTGGTGTTGTCGCCGGTGGAGATGAACAGGTAACCGTCCTCGGTCGCGAGCAGATCGCCGGCGCTGTGCCCGCCCCCGACGCCAGCCGGGTGCTGGATGTCGATGACCACCGCCTCGCTGGCGAGGTCGAGGACGTTGTCGCCGGAGAGGGTGAACCGGGAGACCCGGGTGACGAAGCTCTGCTGCCAGTCCGGGCGCGAGAAGTGCAGGTACAGGTGACCGGTCCGGTCGAAGTCCGGCGCCAGCGCCAGGCCGATCAGCCCGGCCTCGCCGGTGACCCGCACCGGGACCGTGCCGGCGACGACGGTGGCGGACTCGTCCGGGTCCCACACCTTGACCCGGCCATCGCGCTCGATGTACACCACGCGCCCGTCGCCGGCTACGGCCAGCCGCATCGGCTGAGTGAGCCCGTTCTCCTCGAGCAGGACCTTCTGGAACCGGTCCTCCGGCTCCGGGACCGGATCGTCGGGATGGTGCGCCAGCGCCGGACCCGCCGTCGTGCTGATCAGAACGGCGACCAGGGCGATCACCGCGGCTCGCATCGATCGGTGCATGGGCTCTCCCATCATGTCTTTCGCTACGTTGCGGACATGTTTCGCCGATGTGCGTGGAAAGTACGGGACTTTTGTCCCTCCGGTCAATAAGTGGCCCAGAAGGTGATCAGACCGGGCCGCCGGGCCACCGCCGTGATCATCGACCGGTGGCGACGTCCTGGCGTCGCCACCGGTCGATGATCACGGGACATCGACGGCTGGGCCGCGGTGGTCAGGCGAGCGGCTGACGGTGGATCCGGCCGGCCGCGCCGCGTGGCGAGCCGTCGTCGACCCACTGACCCAGGACCGGCACCGAGAACAGGTTCGCCAGCGCCAGCACGCCGGCGCCGACCAGGCCGCCGGTGCCGGGCAGCGCGGCCGGCGAGAACCGCAGGTCGCGCACGGCGGCCGGCATGGCGTAGCGCCGCAGCGTCGCCTCGATCGTCTCGACGACGTGGTCGCGCCGGGCGGTCGGCCCGCCGACCACGACGTGCGCAGGGTTGGTGATCGCGACGACGTTGGCCAGCGCCCGGCCGGTCAGCTCGGCCGCCCGCAGGACGGCGTCGACATCGGCGCCGTCCAGGACCGCTCCCCCGGCGACCTGGACGAGGCAGCCGGCGCCGCCGCACCAGCACGGCGGCGGGTCGGCGTCGACGACCCGGACGTGGGCCAGCTCGCCGGCCGCTCCCGCGGCGCCCCGGCACAGCCGACCGTCGATCACCACGCCCGCGCCGATGCCGTGGTCGAGGTTGACGTACAGCAGGTCGGTGTCGCCCACGGCGGCGCCGGCCGCGATCTCACCCAGCGCGATCGCGTTGACCTCGTTGTCGACGTACACCGGCACGTCGAACCGGCCGGTGAGCGGCCCGCGCACGTCGATGCCGGCCCACCGCGGCAGCAGCGGGATCGCCGACGTCCTCCCCCGCGCCGCGTCGACCGGCCCGCCCATGCCGACGCCGATCGCCCACAGGCCCGCCCCGCCGTGCCCGGCCGCCAGCGCCGCGACCGCGGCGGCGGCCACGTCGAGCGCGGCCTCGGGTCCCGCGGGCAGGTCGATCGGCAGGGTCCGGTGCGCCAGCAGCGTCCCGGCCAGATCGGCCAGGCCGGCGCGCACGGCCGAGCCACCGACCTCGACCACGCCGACCAGGCCCGCCGAGGCGTCGAACCGCAGCGCGCGCGGCGCTCGCCCGCCCCGCGACTCGGCCAGCCCGTCCTCGATCACCAGCCCCAGCTCGGCCAGCCGCCCCACCCGCTGGTCGACCACCCTGCGGGTCAGGCCGGACCGCTCGACCAGCTCGGTCCGCGTGGTGACACCCAGCTCGCGCACCAGCGCGGCGACCCGGGCCGCGCCCGTGTCGCCCGGCGGGTCGGCGACCGCGGACATCGCCTCAGTATGCGGTCAGGCGCTGCGCCGGACGGTGAGGGTGTGCGGGACGACCACCTGGCGCGGCTCGCGGGAGCCGTCGGCGATGCGGTCGAAGAGCAGCTCGAGCGACGTGCGGGCGATGGCGACCTTGTCGGGTTCGATGGTGGTCAGGGTGGGGGTGCTGTAGCGGCCCTCGTCGATGTCGTCGATGCCGATGATCGCGACGTCCTCGGGCACCCGCAGGCCGCGCTCGCGCAGCGCGTGGATGGCGCCGAGCGCGACGAGGTCGGAGTAGCAGAACACGGCGTCGGGCTGGGCGCCGCGGTCGAGCAGCTCGGTCATCGCGAGCGCGCCGTCGCGGCGGTGGTACTTGGACGTGGCCAGGACGAGCGACGGATCGTAGGGCAGGCCGGCGGCCTCCAGCGCCTGCCGGTAGCCCTCGGTGCGCTGCGGCGCGGTACCGCCGCCGCGCCGCTCCTGGTGGCCGATGGCGGCGATGCGCCGGCCGCCGCGCTCGATGAGGTAGCCGGTGGCGTCGGCCGCGGCGGCCACGTTGTCGATGGCGACGTGGTCGACGCCGCTGCCGGAGATGCGCTCGCCGAGCAGCACCAGCGGCGTGGTGTCGCGGCGGTTCTCGTACTCGGGCCGTTCGATGCCCAGCGGGCTGAACAGGATGCCGTCGACCATGCCCGGGTTCATGCCGCTGAGCACGAACTGCTCGGCCTCAAGCCGGCCCTCGGTCTGGTCGATCAGGACGGTGTAGTCGCGCTCGCGGGCCGCCTGCACGACGTGGCCGATCAGCTCGGCGAAGTAGGGCACGCCGATCTCGGGGACGGCGACGGCGATCAGTCCGGCGCGGCGCACCCGCAGGTTGCGCGCGGACAGGTTGGGCCGGTAGCCGAGCTGGTCGATGGCCCAGTGCACCCGCTCGCGGGTGGCCGCGCTGACCCGCCGGTTGCCGGACAGCACGTTCGACACCGTGGTCGGCGACACCCGCGCCAACGCCGCGACGTCGCGGATGCCGACGGCCGGTCGCTGTGTCGATGGATCAAGCACGAAGACATCCTCTCAGAGTGCGCCGCCTCCTGGAGCGACTCAGTTTAACGTTGCACTCCAGTTAACGGAACCCTGCATCAAAACCGCTCTGTACTGCAGTGATCCACTGTCGGTCACAATGTACAACGTCAAATCGATGGGTTGCGTCCCGAGCGCCGGCATGGCTACTGTGCCGCTCATGCCGACTCGCGTCGCAACGAAGCGCCCGACGTTCGCCCTCGCGCTCCTCGCCGTCTGCGCCCTGCTCGCCACGACCGTCCCGGCCGGCGCCGGGCCGTCCCGGGCCGCGAGCCGGCCCGCGACCCAGACCGCGGCCGGCGCCTCCGCCTCAGCCGCCGCCCTCGACGTCCGCGGCCGCGTGGTCGACGCCGAGACCCGAGCCCCGATCGAGGGCGCCGGCGTGCACGCCTCGGGCAGCGACGTGTTCGCCACGACCGCGGCGAACGGCACGTTCGTCCTGACCGGCGTGCCCGAGAGCAGCGCGCTGGTCATCGCCGCCCGCGAGGGGTACGCGTTCGCGTCGGCCACGACGGGCCGCTCGGTCACCCTCGAGCTGGCCCGCGACACCGAGCCGGCGCGGGCCGAGTACCCGCGGCCCGACGCCGACCGCCGGCCGTTCACCGGCGACGTCTGGCAGTCACTGAACGGCACCTGGTCGTTCGGCTTCGACCCCGGCGACGTCGGCGAGACCGAGCGCTGGTTCGACCCCGGCCACGAGTTCGACCAGGCGATCCGGGTGCCGTTCGGCTACCAGTCGCTGGCCGCGTGGGGCGAGGAGGACCTGGCCACCTCCGAAGTGTTCCGCAGCGCGTTCTCCCGCTACCGCGGCACCGTCTGGTACCAGCGCTCGTTCACCGTCCCCGAGGACTTCGCCGGGCGGAGCGTGCGGCTGCGCATCGGCGCCGCCGACTGGGGCGCCGCGGTCTGGCTCGACGGCGCGCCGGTCCTGCCCTACTCCGGCGACGGCTACACCGAGATCGGCGCCGACCTCGGCGCGCTGGCACCGGGCTCGACGCACACCCTGACGATCCGGGTGGTCGCGCCCCCGACGACACCGGACTCCCCGTACCCGCAGGGCAAGCAGACCGGCGAGCCCGACGGCGAGAACACCGGCTGGTTCAGCGACATCGGCGGCATCTGGCAGTCGGTGTGGATCGAGCCGTACGCCGGCGCCCGGCTGACCCGGACGCAGGTCACCCCGGAGCTGACCTGGGAGGGCGACGCCCGCACCCCGTCGGCCGCCGCCGCGCGCATCGACGTCGAGGCCACCGGCGGCACGTCCGCAACCGTCACCGTCACCGGGCCGGACGGCAGCAGCGTCGGCACCGTCGAGGTCCCGCTGACCGACGGCCGCGGCAGCGCCCGCCTCCCGGTCGAGAACCCGCACCTGTGGGAGCCCGACGACCCCGCGCTCTACACCGCGGACTTCAGGCTGGGCGACGCCGACGGCGTCCGGACCAGCTTCGGCCTGCGCACCGTCGACCGCCAGTGGGCGCCCGGCCGCGACGGCCAGTACCAGTACATCCACCTCAACAACCGGCCGATCTACGTGCGCGGCGTGCTCGACCAGGGCTACAACCCGTGGGGCATCTACACCTACACGGGCGTGACGGCCGGCCCGGACCTCGCCACCGGCACCGAGGACGACCCCGGCCGCGGCTCCATCCTGCTCGACCTGCAGAACGCGAAGGACCTCGGTTTCAACGTGGTCCGCCATCACCTCAAGGTGAACGAGCCGGCCTACTACCACTGGGCCGACAAGCTCGGCCTGATGGTCTGGTACGACCTGCCCAACGCCGGTTGGCACTCCCTCGGCGACCCCGAGGCGGAGCCGCTGTTCGAGGAGTTGCTGCGCAACGCGCTGGAGCGCGACCACAACCACCCGTCGATCGTCATCTGGAACGTCTTCAACGAGTCGTGGGGCATCAACGAGCGGCCGTTCCAGGACCCGATCCCCGAGCAGGCGTTCCCGTACGTGCGCCGGATGGTCCAGCTCACCCGCGACCTCGACGCGTCGCGGCTGGTGGTCGACAACTCCGCCTGCTGCAACAACGGCCACCTCGGCGACACCGACCTCAACGACTTCCACTACTACCTCGACACCTACGCGGACTGGAAGAGCCTGCTCGACCGGTTCGCGCCGCAGGTGCAACCCGGCTCGACGTGGAACTTCAACGCCGGAGCCCAGGACGGCCAGCCCTGGCTGAACTCCGAGTTCTCCATCCGGTGGGGCCAGTTCCCGCACGTCGTCAGCCTGTTCCGCGCCTACCCCAAGCTGAACGGCTACGTCGGCGTGCAGCTGGCCGAGACGGAGCAGGAGATCCACAGCCCGTTCCGCTTCGACCGGCAGCCGAACGCGCCGGAGTTCGTCGACCACCTCGGCCGGCCCCGGACCATCGAGCTGCTCCAGGGCGACGACGCGATCTCGCTGATGGGGCTCGGCGCCCGTACCGTCGAGCGGGGCGAGACGATCAGCGTCCCCGTCAAGATCAGCCACTTCAGCGACGCCGACCTGTCCGGCGCGCAGCTGCACTGGCGGGTCGGCGGCTACGACGACGCGGGTCGCTGGGTCGCCGACGCGGGCGGCGGGTCGCGGGCGATCGCCCCGACGCGCTACACCTCGGTCGAGGCCGGCACCGTGTCCGTCACCGCGCCCGACGAGCTGCGCAACGGCTACCTGTGGGTCTGGCTGGAGGCCGGCGGCGAGACCGTCGCCGAGAACTACCTGACGTTCGACACGCCCGGGCCCGGCGGCGAGCCCGGCTTCTCCCCCGGCGACGTCGCCGCGCAGGACTGGACCGGCGGTGCGCTCGCGCAGACCACCGGCGGCGCCGACTGGGTCACCGGCTACGGCCGCGGGTATTTCGAGTACGAGGTCGCGGTGCCGGACGAGGTCCGCACCGGGGCGGTCCGTGAGGCGACGCTGGTCGCGGAGGTCGCGGCCGCCCAGGCGCCCGGGAGATACGACCCGAACCACGTCACCAGCGCCCGCCGCTACCCGGCCACGCTCACCGTGTCGGTGAACGGCGAGGCGCTGCCCCCGGTCCGGCTGCCCGACGACCCCAACGGGCCGACCGCTCTGGCCGGCCGGTCCCGCGGCTCGATCCCCGGCGACTTCGGCAACCGCTCGGGCTACCGCGTCGCCGTGCCGGTCGACGCCCGGCAGTGGCGCGGCGCCGAGACCGTCACGCTGCGGTTCGCCTCCGACGGCGGCGGCCTGTCGCTGTTCGGCGCGCGCTCGGGCCGGCACGGCATCCCGCCGGCGCTGCTGGCCGGCCGGGTCACCGTCGAGGACGAGCGGCCGCAGCCGCGGGCCGTCGACGACCGGCTCTCGGTCTACCAGGCGCCGGCCGCGATCTCGCTCGCCAGCGGCACCGGGACGGTCGTCGTCTCGGTCGTCAACGACACCGCCACGACGGCGCGCAACGTCGTGGTCGGGCTGGCGGCGCCGGACGGCTGGACCGCGACCCGCGACGAGCCGGTCCGCGTCGCCGCGCTCGCACCCGGCGAGGCCCGGCACGTCGCCTTCGCCGTGCGCTCGGCGACGCCGGTCACGACCGGGCAGACCGCCGCCTTCACCGCCACCGCGAGCTGGGACGGCCACGCCATCCAGGCCGTCGCCAACTCGACGGTCGGGTTCGATCCCGAGGCCTACCCCGAGGTCGGCGTCGACGACACCTTCGACACCGACTCCGGCGCCGCCTACACGGTCTACCGGCCGTCGGCGACCGAGGCGGCGCCGCAGCTGAGCTTCGGCGGCGGGCGGCTGCGGGCCACCGGGCCGGGCGCGTACCACGGGCTGGTCGCGCACGAGTCCGGGCCGGCGAGCTCTCGCGCGGTCGTCATCGTCGAGCACGGCCGGTTCGCGGACAACGGCCAGGTCCCGGACTCCCAGTTCGTCGGCCTGGTGAAGGACGAACGCAACTACGTCGTGGCCTGGACCGGGATCCGGGGCCAGCACGGCGTCGACCTCCGGATCGACGGGCAGCTCACCAACGCCTGCTGCGGCTCCGCGCCGCTCGATCCGGGCGACCGCTGGGCGTTCGTCCTCGACGGCAACGCGATCGGCGTCTGGGTCGACCGCGGACTGGGCTGGGCGCAGGTCACGACCGCCACCACCCAGGGCCGCGTCGACTTCACCCGGCCGGGCGCGCTGGACGGCTGGCGCTACGCCACCGGCCTGCGCGCGAACGCGGGGACCCAGGAGGTCACCCGGTTCGAAGGCCGCAGCAACCCCGGTTCATCCCCCGATGTCAATGACGAGATTCAGGAGTGATGCACGTGTCCACACCTCAGCTCCGGCCCAGGCGATGGACGGCCCTCGCGGCCGCGGCCGCGGCGACGACCCTGGTGCTCGCCGCCTGCGGCGGCGGCGACAGCGCGGAAGGTGACGACGGCTCGATCACGCTGCGGGTCGGCTGGTACGGCGGCGACCCGCTGCACGCGGCGCTCGAGGAGACGCTCGACCGGTACGAGCAGGACAACCCCGGCGTCACCATCGAGGTGAGCCGCGCGGCCTTCGCCGACTACTTCGACCGGCTGGCCACCGAGACCGCGGGCCGCTCCGGCCCCGACGTCACCCGCATGTCGATGAGCTACTTCGCCGACTACGCCGGACGCGGCGCGCTGCAGGCCCTGGACGAGTACGTGGGCGAGACCATCGTGACCGACGGCCTCGACACGGACGTCCAGGACAGCGGCGTCCTGAACGACGAGTACTTCGGCGTGCCGCAGAGCGTCATCTCGCACGCGCTGCTGACCGACCCCGAACTGCTCGCGACTCTCGGCGCCGAGGCGCCGGCGCCGGACTGGACATGGGAGCAGTACGCCGACTGGGCCAAGGGCATCGGCCAGGCCAACCCCGGCTTCTACGGCTCCTCGGACATGGGCGGGCAGCTGCAGGCGTTCGAGGTGTGGGTCCGCCAGCACGGCTCGGAACTGTTCTCCGACGACGGCACGGGGCTCGCCTTCGACCAGTCGGTGCTCGAGGACTGGTGGACGTACTGGCAGTCGATGCGCGACGAGTCCGGCGCGCCGCCGCCGGACATCACCGCGGAGTCCGACACCTTCGAGACGTCGGTGCTCACCCAGGGTCTCGCGCCGGCGACCTACGTCTTCGTCCAGCAGATCTCCTTCTTCCAGGCGCTCAACGAGCACACGCTCGAGCTGCAGCCCATGCCGGTGACCGATGGCGGCGACCCGGGCCAGTTCCTCAAGGCGCTGGACTTCTGGTCGGTCTCGTCGACATCGGAGCACCCCGACGAGGCGGCCGAGCTGATCGACTACCTGGTCAACGACCCGCAGGCGGTCGAGGCCATCGGGCTGACCCTCGGCGTGCCGCCGTCGCAGGAGGCCCGCGACGTGCTCGCCGCCGACCCCGCGACGCCCGAGGGCAAGGCCATCGCCTACGTCGAGTCGCTCGGCGACGACCGCGTCGGCCCGCCGCCGGGCCCGTGGCCGCGCGGCTACGGCGAGCTGCTGGCGCTGTTCACGAAGCTGTCCGAGGACATCGCGTTCGGCGCCACCGACATCGGCGCCGCGTCGGAGCAGTTCTTCGCCGAGGCCGACCGCGTGCTCGAAGGGTTCTGATGTCCGCACTCGGCGAGCTGTCCCGGCTGCGCCGCGAGTCCACCTCCCGCGGGCCGGTGACGGCCCGCGGGAAGGCGGACGAGCGGGCGTCCTGGGTGTTCCTCGCGCCGTGGATCGCCGGCCTGCTGGCCGTCACCATCGTGCCGATGGTGGCGTCGCTGTGGCTGTCGTTCACCGACTACAACCTGCTGCAGGCGCCCGGCTGGATCGGTCTGGACAACTACCAGCGCTTGTTCGACGACCCGCGGCTGCAGAACGCGCTCTGGGTGACGTTCCGCTACGTCATCGTCTCGGTCCCGTTGCAGCTGGCGCTGTCGCTGGGCCTCGCCGTGCTGCTCAACCAGGGCATGCGCGGCCTCGCGCTGTACCGGTCGGCGTTCTACCTGCCGTCGCTGCTCGGCGGCTCGGTGGCGATCGCGGTGCTGTGGCGGCAGATGTTCGGCCACGACGGGCTGGTCAACCAGGTGCTCGGCTTCGCCGGCATCGAGGGCCGGGGATGGATCTCCGACCCGTCGACGGCCCTCGGCACGATCATGACGCTGAACGTCTGGACGTTCGGCGCGCCGATGATCATCTTCCTGGCCGGGCTGCGGCAGATCCCGGACATGTACTACGAGGCCGCCTCCGTCGACGGCGCCTCGCGGCTGCGGCGGTTCCGCTCCATCACGCTGCCGCTGCTGACCCCGATCATCTTCTTCAACCTCGTGCTGCAGGTCATCGGCGCGTTCCAGGCGTTCACCGACGCGTTCGTCATCTCCGGCGGCGACGGCGGGCCGTCGGACTCGACCATGTTCTACTCGCTGTACCTGTACCAGCAGGGCTTCAAGAACTTCGACATGGGCTACGCCGCCGCGATGGCCTGGCTGCTGCTCGCCCTCGTCGCCGTGTTCACCGCGATCAACTTCGCCGTCTCCAAGTACTGGGTCTTCTACGATGACTGAGCGCTCCACCCGCCGGGTCGCCGTCCGCGCCGGCAAACACGTCCTGCTGATCGCGATCGCCGTGGTCATGCTCTATCCGCTGCTGTGGATGGTCGTGAGCTCACTGCGACCGGACGAGCAGATCTTCAGCCGAGCCGGCCTGTTGCTCACCGACGTCGACCTCAGCAACTACCAGGACGGCTGGGACGCCTTGGGCCAGCCGTTCAGCCGCTACGTGCTCAACTCGCTGCTGGTGGCGGTGGGCTGCATCGTCGGCAACCTGGTGTCGTGCTCGATGGCCGCGTACGCGTTCGCGCGGCTGGAGTTCCGGCGCCGGCGGCTGTTCTTCGCCATCATGCTGCTGACGATCATGCTGCCGATCCACGTGATCATCGTGCCGCAGTACATCGTGTTCAGCCAGCTCGAGCTGACGAACACGTTCGTGCCGCTGGTGCTGCCGAAGCTGCTGGCCACCGATGCGTTCTTCGTCTTCCTGATGGTGCAGTTCATCCGCGGGCTGCCGCGCGACCTGGACGAGGCGGCGCGCATCGACGGCGCCGGGCACGCGCGGATCTTCCTGCGCATCATCCTGCCGCTGATGACGCCGGCCCTCGCCACGACCGCGATCTTCACCTTCATCTGGACCTGGAACGACTTCTTCAGCCAGCTGATCTACCTGACCGACCCGAGCGTCTACACCGTGCCGGTGGCGCTGCGATCGTTCGTCGACTCCGCGTCGAGCTCCTCGTGGGGCTCGATGTTCGCGATGTCGGTGGTGTCGCTGCTCCCCGTCTTCGTGGTGTTCCTGCTCGGCCAGCGCTACCTCGTCCGTGGCATCGCCACGACCGGCATCAAGTGACGATGTCCCAGGAAGGACTCATGATCCACGCCAGCACGCAGGACGGCACCCACCCCCGTCCCCAGCTCGTCCGCGCAGCCGTCCAGACACTGGACCGCGAGTGCGGGTTCGCCTACGACGACCACGACCAGGGGCTCGACGAGCGCTGGTACGAGCGGCCGGAGGCGTTCACGCGGCGGATCCGGCTCCCGTTCGCGCCGGAGTCGCCCGCGTCGGGCATCGGTGAGACCGCCTACCACCCGGTGGTCTGGTACCGCATCGAGGTGACGGCCGGCGACCTGGCCGCCGCCGGTCTCGGGCGGCAGGGTGACGTGCTGCTGCTGCACTTCGGCGCCGTCGACCACACCGCGGACGTGTGGTTCGACGGCGTCCACGTCGGCCGGCACGAGGGCGGCCAGACGCCGTTCACCGTCCCGGTGACGCACGCGCTCGACGACGGCGACACCCACGTCGTCGTGGTGCGGGCACAGGACGACCCGCACGACCTCACCGTCCCGCGCGGCAAGCAGGACTGGCTGCCGGAACCGCACGCGATCTGGTACCACCGCAGCACCGGCATCTGGCGCACCGTCTGGCTGGAGGCGGTCCCGCGGCTGCACGTCGGCGAGCTGGCGTGGAGCACGGACCTCGCCGCCGGCACCGTGCGGCTGGAGCTGGAGCTGAGCCGCCGGCCCGAGGGTCCGGTCGAGGTGGAGGTCGAGCTGACCCTCGGCGGCCGGGAGCTCGCCCGGCACCGGGTGACCACCGACGCCGGTCGCGTCGACGCCGTCATCACCGTCCCGGCGCTGCGCAGCGGACAGGGTCTGCGGGAGCTGCTCTGGTCGCCGGAGCGGCCGAACCTGGTCGACGCCGCGGTGCGCGTGGGCGACGACACCGTCGCGTCCTACCTGGGGTTGCGCTCCGTCGGGCTGGCACACGGCCGGTTCCTGCTCAACGACCGGCCGGTGGTGCTGCGGTCGGTGCTCGAGCAGGGGTACTGGCCGTCGTCGCACTACACGGCGCCGGACGACGAGGCGCTGCGGGCCGAGGTGGAGCTGATCCGCTCGCTGGGCTTCAACGCCGCCCGCATCCACCAGAAGGTCGAGGACCCGCGCTTCCTGTACTGGTGCGACCGCCTCGGCCTGATGATCTGGGGCGAGACCGGCGCCGCCTACGAGTTCAACGCGACGGCGGTGCGCCGGCTCGCGCAGGAGTGGGTCGACGTCGTGCGCCGCGACCGGTCGCACCCGTGCGTCGTCACCTGGGTGCCGTTGAACGAGTCGTGGGGCGTGCACCAGATCGCGCACGACCCCGCCCAGCAGGCCTACGCCAGCGGCCTGGCCCGCCTGACCCGCGCGCTGGACCCGACCCGGCCGGTGCTGTCCAACGACGGCTGGGAGCACACCGACTCCGACCTGTGGACGTTCCACGACTACGAGGCGTCCGGAGAGGTGCTGCGCGAGCGGTACGGCGACCCGGAGCGGCTGCGCGACCTGCTCGCCGGCATCGGCCCGACCGGGCACCGCATGCTGCTCGGCCCGTCCGATGGCGAACCCCGCCCCGTGATGGTCACCGAGTTCGGCGGCATCTCCTACGCCACCGGCCCGACCGTCGACGACGCCTGGGGCTACTCGGGCGCCGAGGACGAGGACGACTTCCGCCGCCGGTTCGAGGCGGTCGTCAGTGCCGTCCGCGACTCGCCGCACCTGTCGGGGTTCTGCTACACCCAGCTGACCGACACCCGCCAGGAGATCAACGGCCTCTGCGACGAGAACCGCAAGCCGAAGCTCCCGGCCGAGGACATCGCCGCGATCGTCCGGGGAGACCGGCCGTGACCCGTCCGCACGTCCTGCTGGTGATGACCGACCAGCACCGCGCGGGGTTCACCGCCGGGTCCGGGTTCGGCCTGGACACCATGCCGTTCGCCGACGGACTGGCCGCCGGCGGCCTGCGCTTCCCGGACGCCTACACCACGTCCCCGGCCTGCGTCCCGGCCCGGACCAGCCTGCTCACCGGCCGGTTCCCGTCCAGCCACAAGGTGACGCAGAACAGCAACGCCGAGCACGCCTACTACGCCGAGGACCTGCTCGACGTGCTGCGCTCGGCAGGGTACCGGCTGAGTTTCTCCGGCAAGCCGCACATGCACCGCGGCCCCGGCGACTTCGACTTCTGGGCCGGGCCGTACTATCACACGGCCGGTCCGGCCGAGACCGACCAGGAGCGCGCGTTCGACGCCTGGCTGGAGGAGCTCGACCACGGCGTCGCGATGGAGCCGACGCCGTTCCCGCTGGAGTGCCAGCTGCCGCACCGCATCGTCGACCGCGCCGTCGAGGCGCTGGACGCCGCGGGCCACCAGCCGCAGTTCCTGTGGGTGTCGCTGCCCGAGCCGCACAACCCCTACCAGGTGCCGGAGCCGTACTTCAGCCTGTTCGCCGAGGACGACGTGCCGGCCCGCGAGCACGGTCCTGAGGCGGCTCGCGCGAAGGGCGGTCACTGGCTCTGGCTGCAGCGGCTGATCCAGGAGAAGCGTCCGGACTACGACGAGCACTGGCGGCGCTACCGGGCGAACTACTGCGGCATGCTGAGGATGATCGACGACCAGATCCGGCGGCTGGTCGAGCACGCCCGGTCGGTGCTCGACGGACCGCTGCTGGTGGTGCTGCTCAGCGACCACGGCGACTACGTCGGCGAGTACGGCCTGCAGCGCAAGGGCGCCGGCCTGCCGGAGGTCCTCGTCCGCATCCCGATGGTCTTCCACGGCGACGGCGTGCGGCCCGGCCAGGTCCGCGACGAGCTGGTCTCGCTGGTCGACGTCCTGCCGACCGTCTGCGAGCTCGTGGGTGCCGCGATCCCCGACGGCGTGCAGGGGCGCAGCCTGGAGCCGCTGCTGCGCGGCGAGCCGGCGCCGGCGGACGTCTTCTCGTCGATCTACGCCGAGCGCGGCTACGGCGGGACGACCTACGGGCCGGACGAGCGGCCGCCGCTGCACTACTCCTACGACGGGCCCACGTTCGACGAGCTCAACACCGTCACCCAGAGCGGCGCGTCGCGCATGGTCCGCCGCGGCGACCACAAGCTCGTCGCGCACAGCACCGGCCAGGGCGAGCTGTACGACCTGCGCGCCGACCCGCTGGAGGTCGTCGACCTGTTCGCCGACCCCGAGCACGCCCGCGTCCGGGAGGAGCTGACCTGGCTGCTGCTGCAGTGGACGCTGCGGCTGCAGGACACTCTCCCGCGTGGCGCGTACGACCCGAAGATCCCCGATCACCACTGGTTCACCGTGCCGCCGTCCGGGTGACGGTTGCCTTCGAGCGCGCTCACAGCCCTAGCGTCGTGTGCATGAACGACACCTTCACGTGGATCATCACCGGTGCGTCGCGCGGTTTCGGCCGCGCGATCGCGGAGCGGGCGCTGCAGAACGGCGACGCCGTCATGGCGGCGGTGCGTCGCCCCGAAGCCCTGGCCGACCTGACCGAGCGGTACCCCGGCACCCTCGCGACCTGGCAGTTCGACGCCCGCGACACCGACCTGGCGCGGCCGCTCGTGCGAGCGGCGGCCGAACGCTTCGGACGGGTCGACGCGCTGGTCAACAACGCCGGGCGGGGGATCGTGGGCGCGGCCGAGGAGGTCTCCGAGACGGACCTGCGCGAGGCGATGGACCTGCACTTCTTCGTCCCGGCGGCACTCGTGCGCGCCGTCCTGCCCGTCATGCGCGAGCAGGGCGCCGGAACCATCGTGCAGATGAGCAGCCAGGGCGGGCGCATGTCCTACCCCGGCGTCGGCGCCTACTCGGCCGGCAAGTTCGCCCTCGAAGGCTGGTCCGAGGCGCTGGCCGGCGAGGTCGCGCCGTTCGGCGTCCGCGTCATGCTCGTCGAGCCGAGCCGGTTCCGCACCGGGTTCAACGGCGCCGACGTGCTGGCGTTGGCCGACGCCGACCCGGTCTACCGCGACGTGCTCGCGGCGGTGCGCGCCGACCTGACCAGCGCCGACGGCATCCAGGAGGGCGACCCTGTGCGGGCCGCCGACCTGATCGTCGGCCTGGTGCACGGCGACGAGACGCCGCCGCTGCGACTGCCGCTGGGCGCCGAGGCGGTCGAGCGCATCAGCGGCTCCTACACGGCCGGCCTCGACGCCGTGCGGCGCTGGGCCGCCGCCGCCCGCGCCGCCGACTTCCCCGAGGCGCCGCCGTCGTCGCGGCCGATCCCCACCTCGGCGGGGTCGGCCTGATGGCCGTCCAGGACCTCATGGGCCGGGCGCTGGCGGCGCTGTCCGACCTCGACGGACCGGAGCCGGTCGAGGTCATCCACCGGCTGGCCGGCACCGGCGGCGACGTCGAGGCGCCGATGACGATCGCCGAGGTCGCCGACCTGCTCGACGTCTCGCCGCACACGCTGCGGTACTACGAGCGGGCCGGCCTGGTCGACGTCGGCCGCGACGCCAGCGGCTACCGCCGCTACAGCCCCGCCGCGGTGCGCCGGCTGGTCTTCCTCACCCGAATGCGGCTGTCCGGCATGGCCATCCGCGACCTCCAGCACTACGTGGAGCTGGTCGAGGCCGGCGACGACACGGTGCCCGAGCGGCTCGACATGCTGCTCGAGCACCGTGACATCATCCGCCGCCAGCTCCGCGAGCTGACCCTCTCCCTCGCCGCCACCGAGTACAAGATCGCCACCTACGGCGGCCACACCGGCGACGACGGCTGGGTCCGCCCGTAGCCGAGTGAGTCCGATTGTCGGTGGTGGGGCGGCAGCCTGCTTGTGGAGCGGGCATGGCTCGCTCGGGTCGTTGACGGTGGGGGTGGGCGACGGCATCTGACCTCGATAGCCGGAATCGCGGTCCGCGCCCGAATCGGCGTCGGGAACGCGTCCCTCGCTATTGATGAAGGCAGCCGGCGGTGACCCGGGCGGTGTACACCCACGGGAGTAGTCCGGGTCGCGCGGGCAGCGCGGTTACTTCCCCGGCCGGACGCGGGCGGGCACCCGTCCCGGCGAGGGTCGGGGGCATGAATCTCACCCAGCCGACCGGCACCTCCCTTCCCCCGCCCGGCGTCCCGGACGCCGGGCCGCTGCGGCGGCTCCTCCGGGCGCTGCATGACCACCCGCGCCGCGCGCTGGTGGCCCTGTTCCTGTTCGTCGTCGTCGCGGGCGCGGTCGGCGGTCCGGTCGCCGGGGCGCTGGACTCCGAGGGCGGGTTCACGCCGTCCGACGCCGACTCGGTGCGCGCGGTCGAGCGGATCGAGGCCGCCACCGGGCTGCAGCCGTCGCCGGGCGTCGTGCTGCTGGTCGACACGCCGCCCGGCACCGGCGACGCCGATGTGCAGGCGGCGGTCTCGACGCTGGCCGGCATCGACGGCGTCGCCTCGGCCGATGTCGCGGGCGCGGCGCCGGACGGGTCGTCGGCGCTGGTGGTCGCGACGCTGGCGGCGTCGGCCGACGACGAGGCCACGGCCCGGGAGGCCGTCGACGCGTTCGCCGGCGAGGACGGTGTGACGGTCGGTGGCGGCGCGGTCGTCGGCCTTCAGCTCGGCGAGCAGATCGGACAGGACCTCGCCCGCGCGGAGATCTTCGCGTTCCCGGTGCTGGTGCTGCTGTCGCTGCTGGTGTTCGGCGGCCGGGCCGCCGTCCTGCCGCTCGTGGTCGGCGTGACCACGGTGCTCGGCACCTTCCTGGCGCTGACCGGGATCAACCAGGTCTACGGCGTCAGCGTCTTCGCGCTGAACCTGATCATCGGGCTGGGGCTGGGCCTGGCGATCGACTACACGCTGTTCCTGCTCACCCGCTACCGCGAGGAGCTGGACCGGCAGGGACCGACGCTCGGCGCCCTGGTCACGACGATGCGGACGGCGGGACGCACGGTGGTGTTCTCCGCGGCGACGGTCGCCGTCGCGCTGGCGACGCTGCTGGTGTTCCCAATGGGCTTCCTGCGCTCGATGGGCCTGTCCGGCGCCGTCGTCGCGGTCGTGGCGGCGGTCGCGACGCTGGTGATCAGCCCGATGGTCTTCGGGTTGTGGGGCGCCAAGCTGGCCCGCCGCCGGAAGGGCGACGCGGCCGAGGGCCGCTGGTACCGCGTCTCGCACGCCGTCATGCGCCGGCCCGGCCTGATCGCCGTCGTGACCGCCGCCGTGATGGTCGTGCTCGCCGCCCCCGCGCTGCGCACCGCTTGGACGCCGGTCGACGAGACGATCGTCCCGCCCGGCCAGAGCGCCCGGGTCGTGTCGGACACCATCGCGAGCGAGTACGGCGGCACCGGCACCACGCCGGTGACCATCGCCGTCGACGGCGACAGCCCCGCCGAGCTGGCCCGCCAGGCGTCGTCGCTGCCCGGCGTCGTCACGCCCGCCGAGCCCGTCGACCTCGGCGGCGGCACCTGGCAGGTCGACCTCGAGGTCACCGGCGACCCGGCCGGCGAGGACGCCCGCGCCGTCGTCACCGAGGTCCGCGATCTGGCCGAGCGGAGCGGTGTCGACGCGCTGGTCACCGGGCCGGCCGCCGACTTCATCGACCAGCAGGCCGCGATCGCCGGCAGCCTCCCGCTGGCCGTCACGCTGCTGGTGCTGCTCACGATGCTGGTGCTCTGGCTGATGACGGGGTCGGTCGTGCTGCCGGTGAAGGCGATCGTGATGAACGCACTCACCGTGGGCGTGGCGCTCGGCGCGATCACCTGGATCTACCAGGACGGACGCTTCGCCGACCTGCTCGGCTACACGCCCAACGGCGGTATCGAGCCGACGAACTTCCTCATCGCCGCCGCGCTCGTGTTCGCCCTCTCCACCGACTACGGCGTGTTCCTGCTCGGCCGGATCAAGGAGGCCCGCGAGGAGGGCCTCTCCGAGCGCGAAGCGGTCGCCGTCGGACTCGGACGCACCGGTGCCGTCGTCACCGCCGCGGCGCTGCTGCTGGCCGTCGCCATCGGGGCCTTCAGCACCAGCGAGATCTCCTTCATCCAGCAGATCGGCATCGCGACCGCCATCGGCGTCCTGGTCGACGCGTTCGTCGTTCGCTCGCTGCTGGTCCCGGCGTTGATGGGCCTGATGGGCAAGTGGAACTGGTGGGCGCCGATGTGGCTGCGCCGGGTGCACGACCGGGTCGGTGTCTCCGAGGGTGAGCCCGCCCGCCCGTGACGGCGTACGAACGCCCGGCTCGACGTACTCCCCTGGGAGGACGACGAGCCGGGCGTCTCGTCACTACCGTGAACGTCGTGACCCTGCTGCCCGCCGGCTCCGTCCGCGACCGCGTCCTCGACGCGGCCGGGTTCGCGCTGTGCGTGGCGCTCATGATCATCGACGTCGCCCGGACGCCGGATGCCGACGTCACCGTCGTCTCCGTCGGCGCCGTCGTGCTGGCCGCGGCGCCGGTGCTGCTGCGCCGCAAGGCTCCGGTGGCGGCGCTCACCCTGGCGATGCTGCTGTTGCTCGCCGTCATGTCAGGCGCCGGCATCTACGTCACCATCGCCGGCCCGGCGATGATCTGCGCCTACGCGCTCGCCGAGGACCGCGGGCGACGGGCCGCCCTCGTGGCCGGCGCGCTCGCGCTGCCGCTGGTCGTGCTGATCCTGCAGGTGTACAGCCCGCACGGGTACCTCACCTGGGACACCGCGAAGAACCTCGCGTTCGTCGCGATCCCGCTCGCGCTCGGCGTCGCCGCCCACGACCGCCGCGCCTACACCGCCGCGCTGGTCGACCGCGCCGAGTCGGCCGAGCGGACCCGCGAGGAGGAGGCGCTGCGCCGGGTGGGCGAGGAGCGGCTGCGCATCGCCCGCGACGTCCACGACGTCGTCGCGCACGCGATGGTGGCCATCAACGTGCAGGCCGGCGTCGGCGCGCACCTGCTGGACCGCGACCCCGACCAGGCCCGGTCCACGCTGCGCGAGATCAAACGGGTCAGCGGCGCGTCGCTGGACGACCTGCGCTCCGTCCTCGGCCTGCTCCGCGAGGAGGGCGTCGAGGCCGTCACGGCGGCGCCGGTCCGGCCCACGCAGGGCATGGCCGGCATCGAGGAACTGCGCGAGGGCCTCGGCTCGGCCGGCGTGGAGCTCGACGTCGACGTCGACCCCGCGGTCGGCGCGCTGCCGGCCGCCATCGACGCCACCGGCTACCGGATCGTCCAGGAGGCACTGACCAACGTGCTGCGCCACGCCGGGCCCACCACCGCACGTGTGCGGGTCGCCCACCGCGACGACAGGATCGTCATCGAGGTCGAGAACGACCGCGGCAGCGGACCGGCGCCGGACGGCCGCGCGGGCTCCGGCAACGGCCTGCGCGGCATGCGCGAGCGGGCCGCCGCGGTCGGCGGGTCGTTCGAGGCCGGCCCGCGCGACGGCGGCGGCTGGCGGGTGGCGGCGTCGCTGCCGGTGGGCGTGCCGTGACCGCCCCCATCCGCGTGCTGCTGGTCGACGACCAGACGCTGGTGCGCGCCGGGTTCCGGGCCCTGCTGAACTCCGAGCCCGGCATCGAGGTCGTCGGCGAGGCCGTCGACGGCGGCGAGGCGGTCCGGCTGGCCGTCGAGACGGTCCCCGACGTCGTGCTGATGGACGTCCGCATGCCCCACGTCGACGGGCTCGAGGCCACCAGGCGCATCACCGCCGACGCCAGGCTGCCGGTGGTCAAGGTGATCGTGCTGACGACGTTCGAGCTGGACGAGTACGTGTTCGGCGCCCTGCGCGCCGGCGCCGCGGGGTTCCTGCTCAAGGACGTCGAACCGGAGGCGCTGGTCGAGGCGGTCCGGCTGGTGCACGACGGCCAGGCGCTGCTGGCGCCCCGGGTCACCAAGCGGCTGATCGAGGCCTACGTCGCGTCCGCCGCGCCGGGCGTGGCCGAGGCGCCGGCGCCGCCGCCACCCGACGACCGGCTGGCCGACCTCACCCCGCGCGAGCGCGAGATCCTGGCGCTGGTCGGGCGCGGCCTGTCCAACCACGAGATCGCCGAGCGGCTCGTGCTCTCGCCGCTCACCGCCAAGACGCACGTCTCCCGGCTGTTCTTCAAGCTCGGCGCGCGCGACCGCGCCCAGCTCGTCGTCACCGCCTACGAGACCGGGCTGGTCAGCGTCCCCTGACAGGCGCGTTGGTCCCCGCGGGTTTCGTTGCTATGGTGCGGCCATGATCTCGGGGTGGGCTGCGGCACAGACGGCGACGTCCGAGCCCGCCCACGTCCTCGCCGGGCCGGCGCTGCTGGCACTCCAGCTGGCCCAGAACGCCCGCGGCATCCGCGGCCTCGACGTCCTGCGTCGCAGCGTCGACCGCGCGCCGCCCCGCTGCTCCTGACCCCGCCATCACCACGCGCCGTCCGCGCGTGATCCCAGCGCGCCCGCGCGCTCATCGGCACGCCCCAGGAGCAGCAGCATGACCACACCCACCTACCCCGCCATCGACGACGACGCCCGGGCCCGCATCGAGGCCGCGCTCGACGAGGCCGCGACCGGCCGCCGCCGCCAGCTCGACGACCTCGCCGAGGCCGTCGGCGACTCCCCCGCCGCCGCGCACCGCGCGAGCGTCGCCCGCATCCTCAGCGACGTCGAGGCCGCACAGAACCGGCTCGCCCGCGGTGCCTTCGGCGCGTGCGCACGCTGCGGCGCGGCGATCCCGGTCGAGCGCCTCGAACTGCGGCCGTGGACGCGGGTGTGCGTCGGCTGCGCGAGCCGCTGACGCCCTCACGTCGCCGGCGGCCCGCCGACGACCGGAGCTCACCCGGTGACGGCGGCTACTGACCCACCCGGCCGTCGATGCACTCGCGCAGCAGGTCGGCGTGGCCGCAGTGGCGGGCGTACTCCTCGACCCGGTGGACCAGCAGTTCGCGGATGGCGAGGCCGTCGTGGCCCACCCGGGTGCCGAGGTCGGGATACGCGGCCACCACCGCGTCGGTGGCCGCCTGCTCGCGGGCGAGATCGGCGAACGCGCCGTCGACGACGGACTGCTCGCCGACGGCGCCGTCGAAGTCGGAGTCGCGCGGCCCGTAGAGCTTCGGCGCGGGGTCGTCGGGACGGACCCAGTTGCGCCAGTCGCGCTCGACCTCGGCCAGGTGCCGCACCAGGCCCAGCAGCGACATCGTCGACGGCGGCACCGACCGGCGGGCCAGCTGCTCGGGGTCGAGGCCCTCGCACTTCATCCGCAGCGTCAGCCGGTAGTCCTTGATGTACTCCTGCAGCGTGGCCAGTTCGCCGTCGGGACTGGTGCCCTCGGAGTTGCGGGGGTCGTCGGCAGGGTCGACCCACATGTCCGCATAGACGGTCGCCTGGGTCCACCGTTCGGGCGCATCGCTCATCCCGCTCACGATGCTGGGCGTCCGCCGGGCGCGCAAGCGAGTTTCCCGGTCTGGCCGAAGCTCCCGCGGCGACCTCGGCGGCCCGGTTACTGTGCGCGCATGACGTCGCAGCTCGTTCTCGGCGGCGCCCTGCTCGCCGTCTTCGCCTGGCGCTTCCACCGCGAGCCACGACGGCTGAGCAACGGACTCCTGCTGCTGCTCGGCGCGGGGCTGGTGCTGCTCGGACTGCTCGGCGAGCTCGCGCCGGAGGCACTGGTCGTCGTCATCGTGGCGTCGCCACTGCTCGTGGTCGGGCTGGCGGTGCTGCTGATCGTCAACGGCGTCGGCGTGCTGCGCCGCGAGCGGTTCCGGCTCGGCAACGCGATGTCGCTGCTGGCCGGCCTCGCCATCGTCGCCGTCGTCGTGGTGGTGCCGGCAGGCTTTCTGATCGTCGCCCGCTCGCAGGAGCCCGGCGTGCTGCCGGCGCTGCTGCTGTCGCTGCTCGGCGTGGCCGGCTACATCGGGTTCGTCTTCACCCTGGTGACGCTCTACGCACTGGTGTACTCCCGGTTCACGCCGCGGCCCGGGCACGCCGCGATCGTCGTCCTCGGCTCGAGCGTCCACCGCGGCACCGTCCCGCCCCTGCTGGCCAGCCGCCTCGACAAGGCCGTCCAGCTCTACCACCGCGAGGTGGCCGCCGGACACACCCCGCTCATCGTCGCGTCCGGCGGCCAGGGGCCCGACGAGCCGCTCGCCGAGGCGGAGGCGATGGGCGGCTACCTGCGCGAGCAGGGCATCCCCGGCGAGCTGGTGGTCGAGGAGGACCGGTCGCGGTCGACCCGCGAGAACCTCGTCCTCAGCCAGCGGCTGCTCGCCGAGCGCGGCGCCGGCGGCCGGCTGCTCGTGGTCACCAGCAGCTACCACGCGCTGCGCGCCGCCATCCAGTCCCGTCAGCTCCGGCTGCCGGCACAGGTCACCGGCGCCAGGACCGCCCGGTACTACGTCCCCAACGCGTTCCTGCGGGAGTTCGTGGCGCTGCTGGCCGACCACAAGCTCCTCCACGGCACGATGATCGCCCTGATCATCGCCGGTCCGCTGCTGGTCTACCTCGCGAGCTGACGCCGCTCTCCCGCGGCCCGCCCGTCGTCAGTGTGCCTCAGCCCTGGACTCCGGAGAGCGCGAAGAACTCCTGCCGGGAGCGGCCGTCGTCGCGCAGGGTGCCGAGCAGGGTCGACGTGACGGTGGTCGAGCCGATGGCCTGGACGCCGCGCAGCACCATGCAGCTGTGCTCGGCCTCGATGACGACGCCGACGCCCTTGGGGTCCAGCCGCCCGGCGAGCCAGTCGGCGACCTGTTTGGTCAGGCGTTCCTGCACCTGGGGCCGGCGGGCGAAGTGCTCGACGATGCGGGCCAGCTTCGACAGTCCCAGGATGCGTTCGCCAGGCAGGTAGCCCACGTGCGCGACGCCGACGAACGGCAGCAGGTGGTGCTCGCAGACGGAGCGGACCGGGATGTCACGCGCCAGCACGAGCTCGTCGTAGCCCTCGTCGTTGGGGAACGTGGTGAGGTCGAACGGGCGCGGGCTGAACAGCTCGGCGTAGGCGCGGGCCATCCGCGCCGGCGTGCGCCGCGTCCCCTCGGCGTCGGAGTGGACGCCGAGGGCGCGCATGAAGTCGGCGGCGGCCCGCTCGGCGGCGTCGAGGTCGACACCGTCCTCGGGCTCGTGGACCACCCGCAGGTGACTCGAGGCGTCCATCGTCACCGCCGGACGCCGTCGGGCCGCTTCGCGTGTTCGATGCTCATGATCATCGTCGGCCTCCGCGGCAGGAACTATTTCACCAACAAGTATTGGTCTTATTACCCATCGTGGTCAAGCGATGCGGATTGAACTCATCGCGGTACGCGTTATCGTGTCCGTGTGACGCGAGAGGCCGCGATCAGCGCCGTCGCCGCGCTGGACGAGCCGCTGCGCCGCCGGATGTACGCCTTCATCCGGCAGGCCCGGCGGCCGGTCACCCGCGACGAGGCGGCCGCCTCGGCCGGCATCTCGCGCAAGCTCGCCGCGTTCCACCTCGACAAGCTGGTCGACGCAGGCCTGCTGCGGGCGCGCTTCGAGCCCGTCGGCGGCATCCGCAAGGTCGGGCGCACACCCAAGGTGTACGAGCCCGCACAGGACGACATCCAGGTCGCCATCCCGCAACGGCAGCACGCCATGCTCGCCGAGGTCCTCATCGACGCGGCGCTCACCGAGCACGACGGCGAGAACGCGCGCGAGGCCTCGGTCCGTGTGGCACGCCAGCACGGCACCGACGCCGGCGCGGCGGAGCGGGCCCGCACGACACCGGGCCGGCTCGGGGCCGAGCGGGCACTGACGCTGACCGAGGGCCTGCTGGCCGACTACGGCTTCGAGCCGGCGCGCGAGTCGCCGACCTGCGTGCGACTGCGCAACTGCCCGTTCCACCCGCTCGCCGCCCGCTCCACCGAGCTGGTCTGCGGCATCAACCACGCCTTCCTCAGCGGCCTGCTGAGCGGGCTGGAGGCGAGCCGCCTCCGGGCGGTCCTGGCACCGCGCCCCGACGAGTGCTGCGTGGAGCTGCGCGCCGACGGCACGGCCGCGCATGGGTGAGGGATCCGGGTAGCCAGAGCAGCACAGATCCCGCACCCGTCGATGAGCCGGTCGGCCCGATCAGCCCGCCACGCGCCGGGGCGGGATCCGCCGGCCGCGGACGATCTCGGGCCGGATGCGGATGTAGTGCGGCCGGATGCCCGGCGCCCACGGCGTCAGCCCGAGGGTCGCGAGCCGCTGCCGTTCCGCCTCGTCGACGACCGCGTCGGCGCGCCCGACCAGCACCACCGACCAGCCGGTCAGGGCGTCCTCGTCGTACTGGTCCGCCTCGAACGCGACGACGGCGGACCGGGTGGCGGCCGCGAGCTTCGACCCCATGCTCGTACGGATGATCACATCGTCGCCGTCGAGAACGAAGTTCACCGGCTGGACGGCCGGCAGTGCACCCTCGGTGAACACGATGCGCCCGATCGGCACGCTCGCGAGCAGCGCGTAGCAGTCGGACCGGCCGAGCTTCTCCAGCCCGGCGGAATCGGCATCGCTGTCGGGGTCCACTCGACCATGATCCGACGCCGCTCCCGACATCGCCAGCGCGTGCGGGCGTCCGGAGTAGAAATCGATTGCCTCGACGCGCCCGCCGCGATGCCGGAGCCAGGCCGCCACGCCGGGCGCGCCGACGACGCGCCGGGAGGGCATCGCCCCTCGTCACCACCGGAATGGCGCCTCCCGATGAGCCCGGCGACCGCGTGTCGGCTATTGACGGCGGTCGTGTTCGACTATATCGTTCCGCGGAAATCGATTTCCGACGTGTCGATCCGGAGGTTTCGATGGCGGTGCCGGGCACCAGGCCGAGTCGCCGCAGCCTGCGTCGCCGGCGATCGCCGGCACGTCGGCGCGCCGCGCCGGACCGGTGACCCGAACACCGGAGGCCCGCCCGGTCCCACACCCTCGCCATCGTCGATCAAGGAGGATCCGATGCGCTTCACCCCAGACCACCCCACCAGCGGCACGTCCCTGTCGCGCCGGCGGCTGCTACAGCTCATGGGCGCGGCGGCGACCGTCCCGGTGCTCGGCGCGGCGGCCGGCTGCGAGAGCCCCGGCTCGACCACCGGCGGGGGTGGCGGAGGCGGTGGTGGCGGCGACACGCTGACGTTCGTGTACCGCGGCGACGCCAACCAGCAGGAGGCGTTCAACAAGCTGTTCGCCGAGTTCAACAAGGTCGAGCCGGACATCAAGCTGAAGGCCCAGGGCATCGCCGCGGACACCTGGGGCGACTTCTCCAACACCGTGGCGACCCGGATCGCCGGCGGCCAGGTGCCCGACATCATCCAGATCGCCACCGAGGGGCAGCGGATCTTCGCGTCGAAGGACCTGCTCGAACCGCTCGAGCCCTACATGGAACGCGACCAGGACGTCGTCGACGACTACTTCGCCGACATCGACCCGAACCTCGTCGAGTGGAACACGAAGTACGCCTCGCACGACGGGCAGACGTACTACATCCCGGGCGGCTACAACACCGTCTGCTTCTGGTACAACACCGAGACCTGGGCGGCGGCCGGTGCCACGCCGCCCGCACCGGGCTGGACGTGGGACGACTTCCTCACGGCGGCCGACAAGCTGAAGGCCGCCGGCGTCTACATCCTGCCGATCGGCTCCGACCCGTTCACGGCGATCATGCCGTGGATGCTGACCAACGGCGGCTCGCCGCTCGACGAGGACTGGGCCACCCCGACCTTCGACACCGCCCAGTCGATCGAGTCGCTGCAGTTCTGCCGCGATCTCATCGCCAACGGCTACGCGCCCGAGCCCGGCGGCGCCTTCGACGCCGGCGAGGCCCTGACGAAGGGCACGCTGGCAGCGATCGCGGGTGGGCGCTGGCCGGTCATCGACATGCGCCGGCTGGAGTTGGTCGACAAGATGGCCATCGTCCCGATGCCGCAGAAGACCGGGCCCGGCTCGCCGGTCGGCTGGGACGCCTGGCCGATCACCAAGGCGTCGGAGAAGAAGGACGCCGCCTGGACCTTCATCAAGTTCATGATGTCCAAGGAGGCGAGCGAGTTCTACGCCTCGATCGGCGGCACCATCGTCCCGGCCCGGCTGTCCGTCGCGAACAGCCCCGCGTTCACCGACGACGCGCCCGAGGGGACGACCGCGCTCTCGGAGGCCATCTCCTACGCCACGCCGGTGCCGTCGCCGGACCGCGGCGCCGAGGTGCAGACGGCGATGATCAACGCCTGGGACAAGGCGCTCAGCGGCAACGAGTCGCCCGAGACGGCACTGGCGCAGGCGAACGAGGAACTGGCCGGACTGCTATGACGGCCGGTCTCGCGCCGCCCGTCCTGGTCGACGCCGGCGCTCCCCCGCGCCGGCGGGCCCGGCGCCGGCAGACCCTGGCGGGGCTGGCCTTCCTCAGCCCGGCGCTGGTGCTGTTCCTCGTCTTCATCGCCGGGCCGTTCGCGTTCGCGATCTTCCTGAGCGTGCACTCGTGGGACCTGCTGACGCCGCGCGAGTACGTCGGGCTGGAGAACTTCCGGCGGCTGTTCTCCGACCCGCTGCTGCCGAAGGCCATGCTGAACACGTTCCTGTTCGCGCTGGCCTCGGTGGTGACGCACGTGTTCGGCGCGCTGCTGCTGGCGCTCGCGGTGAACCGGCCGATGAACCGGTTCGTCTCGTACTTCACCCGCAGCGCGGTGTTCTTCCCGTACCTGCTGTCGTGGGCGGCGGTCGCGCTGCTCTGGAAGTACGTTCTCGACCCCACGTTCGGGCTGGTGGCGTACTACCTCGACAAGATCGGCATCGACGCGCCGAACTGGTTCGTCGACCCGTCGTGGTCGCTCCCGGCGATCATCGGGATCGACTTCTGGTACACGATCGGGTTCACCTTCGTGATCATGCTCGCGGGGCTGCAGACGGTGCCGTCGGAGCTGGTCGAGGCGGCCCGCACCGACGGCGCCAACCGGCGGCAGGTCTTCTTCCACGTGACCATCCCGATGATGTCGCCGGTGCTGTTCTTCGCGGTGATCATCACGTTCATCGGGGCGTTCCAGATCTTCGACCCGATCCAGATCATCACCAAGGGCGGGCCGGACGACGCCACGATGACGATCGTCATGTACCTGTACCAGACCGGGTTCCAGGCCTTCCAGATCGGCTACGCGTCGGCCATCGCGATCCTCGTCTTCATCGTGATCATGGCGGTCACCGGCCTGCAGTTCCTGCTCGCACGGAAGTGGGTGTACGAGCGATGAGCCTGCGCGTCGACGTGGACGCGAACGACCTGCTCCGGCCCCGCGACCGCCGACGACGGCGGCGAAAGCCCGGTGCGATCGCCTTCGACGTCCTGGTGCTGGTCGTCGGCCTGCTCATGGCGGCGCCACTGGCCTGGCTGTTCGCCGCCAGCGCCACCGAGCCGGGCGAGGCGTTCACGCTGCCGCCGAAGTGGCTGCCGACACCGTTCTCGACGGAGAACTACTCGCGGGTGCTCGAGCTGATGCCGTTCGGGCGGATGGCGTTGAACAGCGTGATCGTGGCCGTCATCAGTGTCAGCGGGTCGCTGCTGGTGGCGGTGCTGGCCGCGTACGCGTTCTCGCGGCTGTCGTTCACCGGGCGGAACCAGATCCTGGTGGTCATGCTGAGCGCGCTGATGGTGCCCGCTCAGCTCACGATCATCCCGGTGTTCGTGCTGATGCGGAACCTCAACCTGGTGGACACCCTGACGTCGCTGTGGCTGCCGGCGCTGATCAACGTGTTCGCGATCTTCTTCCTGCGGCAGTACTTCAACTCGATCCCGCGCGAGCTGGACGAGGCGGCCCGCATCGACGGCGCCGGCCACCTGTGGATCCTGTTCCGGATGCTCGTCCCGCTGTCCGGGCCGGCGCTGTCGGCGCTGGCGATCCTCGGCTTCCAGGCGTCGTGGAACAACTACTTCGGCCCGCTGATCTTCATCTCCAGCCCGGAGAAGATGACGCTGCCGCTCGGGCTGGTCACGCTGCAGAGCGGGCAGGGCGGCGCTCCGGCCGCGGTCGTGTTCGCCGCGATCGCCATGGTGGTGGCGCCGGTCCTCGTCCTGTTCCTCGCCTTCCAGCGCAACTTCGTCGCGTCGGTGGCGACCGCAGGGCTGCGGGGGTGACGATGCGGACCTTCGCTCTCCCGTCCGTGCCGCCCGCCGCCGAGGAGGACTGGCTGCGTCGCGGCGCCCGGGCACTGTGGCCACGGGCGCCGTGGGTGCTGGCCGGGTCGGTGCCCGTGCTCGCCGTCGTCGTGGCGGCCGGCTGGCTGAGCGGCGGGCACCTCCTGGTCACGGTGCCGGTCGCCGGGTTCGCCGGAGCCCCGGCCCTCGTCGCGCTGGCGATCGTCGCGCAGCGGCTGGTGCTCGACGGCGACCTGCGGGCCCGCGACCTGCGGACGCCGGGGTGGGCGCGGGCCGTCGCGGTGGTCTGGACGGCCACGGCCGCCGTCGCGCTGACGCTGGCGGCGTTCGAGGTGTACGGGCGGACGGGGTCGGCGGCGGCGCTGGCGCCGGCGCTCGCGGGCTCCGTCGTCGCCGCGCACGCCGTCGCGCTGGCGCCCGCCGCCGTCGCATTGGTCCTCGACCGGCCCCGCGCGCCGTGGCGCAACGTCTGGGTCGTGGCGCTGCTCGCCGCCGCCCGCCGGCCGGTGCCGGTGCTGGGCGGGTGGGTGGCCGCGGCGCTGCTGGGCTGGCTGGCGCTGCGGCTGCAGGTGCTGCTCCTCGTCGTGCCGGGCGTCGTCGCGGTCGTGCTGGTCAGCGCCGCGTGGACGGCGCTCGGCGGGCTCGGCGTCACGCCGTCGCGGCACCGCACCACTCCCTGACCTGAGAACGGAAGGACCGCGATGCCGGAACCCCGCACGATCGCCCACTCCGACGGACGGCACGTCGCGATGCCGCTGGGTGGCATCGGCACCGGCACGGTGGCACTCGGCGCCGACGGCGGGCTGCGGCAGTGGCAGCTGCACAATGTCGGCAACCACCGCGGCGACCTGCCCGGCTCGTTCCTGGCGATCCGGGCCACCCAGTGGGAGCCGCCGCTGGACGAGCTGCGCGTCCTGCAGGCGCGGCCGGTCCCGGGCCCGCATGCGCCGACGCCGCTGGTCACCGACGACGCGATCCCCGGCTGGCAGGCGCGGCTGGCGTCGCGGTACGGGTTCGGGTCGGCGCGGTTCAGCGCGACCTACCCGTCGGCACGGGTCACCCTGGCCGACGACGCGGTGCCGCTGGACGTGACCCTCGAGGCGCTCAACCCGTTGGTGCCGATGGACGAGGACGCGTCGTCGCTGCCGGTGGTCATGCTGACGATCACGCTGCGCAACACCGGCCGGTACCCGGTGCACGGGCAGCTCGGCGCCGCCCTGCAGAACGCCGTCGGGCACGACGGGGTGTCGCCGATCGACGGCGTCCAGGGCGCCGGATACGGCGGCAACACGAACCGCGTCGCCCGCGGCACCGGCTGGACCCGGGTCGTCATGGAGAACCACACGCTCGCCCCCGAGCACGCCGGCGCCGGGCAGCTGGTGCTCGCCGTCGACGACCCTGGCGCGGCGGTCCTGCCGCAGTGGCGGCGGCCGGAGGAGTTCCTCGCGTTCCTGCGCGGCGCGACCTGAGCCGCCCCGCGCGGCCAGGCATGACGCCGTCGCGGCCGGACCACCACCCCGGCGCCCCGGACGGCGGTCTCGGCGCCAGCCCGCCCGGCGCGACCTGGAACGGCGGCGTCGCCGCGCCCTTCCACCTGGAGCCGGGCGCGAGCACGCGGATCCGCGTCCAGCTCGCGTGGCACTTCCCCCACAGGTACGTCGACTTCACCCAGTTCGGCCCGGCGCGGCCCGAGTGGGGTCCGACCCGGTTCTGGCTCGGCAACCACTACGCGCTCGCCCACGCCGACGCCGTCGACGTGGCGCGCACGGTGGAGTCGCGGTGGGACGAGCTGGTCGAGCGCACCTCGGCCTGGACGTCCGTGCTGGCCGGCAGTTCCCTGCCCGCGGACGCCGTCGAGCACCTCGCGGCGCAGGCGGCGTTCCTGCGCAGCCCGTCCTGCTTCCGCGGGGCCGACGGCCGGTTCTTCGGCTTCGAGGGCGTGAACGGCGCTTCGACGCTCGGGCACGCCGGCGACGTCGGCGGGTCGTGCCCGCTGAACTGCACCCACGTATGGACGTACGCGCAGGCCGTCGCGGCGCTGTTCCCCGGGCTGGAGCGGTCCATGCGCGAGACCGAGTTCGACGTCATGCAGGCGCCGGACGGCTCCGTCCCGCATCGCGTCATCGTCCCCACGTACCTGCCGCAGCTGTGGGACGTCCGGATCGGCGGGCCGGACGAGCCGGCGCTGGACGGCATGCTCGGGGCCGTCCTCAAGACCTACCGCGAGGTGCGCGCGTCGGGCGACCTCGACTGGTTGCGGCGGTACTGGCCGCGCGTGCGCCGGCTCGTCGAGCACGTCCGCGGCCGCTGGGATCCGTCGTCGTCGGGCGTGCTGCGCGGCATCCAGCCCAGCACCCACGACATCGACCTGTGCGGCGTCAACCCGTTCATCGGCTCGCTGTGGCTGGCCGCGCTGCGGGCACTGGAGGAGCTCGCGCTGTTGATGGACGAGCCGGAGTACGCACGCGAGCACCGCGAGCTGTTCGACCGCGGCTCGGCCGCCTACGACGAGCTGATGTGGAACGGCGAGTACTACCAGCAGGTGCTCGAGCCCGGTGACGACCCGACGTTCCAGTGGGAGACGGGCTGCCTCGCCGACCAGCTGATCGGGCAGTGGTGGGCGCACCAGCTCGACCTCGGCCACGTCCTGCCGCGCGAGAACGTCGTCGCCGCGCTCCGGTCGGTCGTCCGGCACAACCTGCGGCGCGGGTTCGACGGGTTCGAGCACCCGTACCGCGTGTTCGCCGACGGCGACGACACCGGCCTGCTCATGTGCACCTGGCCGAGCGGCGGGCGTCCCGAGGTGCCGACCCGCTACTGCGACGAGGTGTGGACCGGCTCGGAGTACCAGGTCGCGGCGGCCTGCCTGGCCGAGGGCCTGGAGGACGAGGGCTGGGCCGTCCTCCGCGGCGTCTGGGGCCGGTACGACGGGCGGCGCCGCAACCCGTACAACGAGATCGAGTGCGGCGACCACTACGTCCGGGCGATGGCCGGCTGGTCCGTCCTGACGGCGCTCACCGGCGCCCGCTGGAACGCCGTCGACGGCACCCTCCGGCTGCGCCTCCCCGACGACGGCGCGAGCTGGCCGATCACGCTGGGCGCCGCGTGGGGGCGGGTGTCGCGGTCCGGCGGACTCGTCGTGCTCGACGTCCTCCACGGTGCCGCGGCCGTCAGGCGCTGCGAGCTCACCTCGCCCGGCGGCGCCGTCGTCGCGTCGGCCGCGGCCGCGTCGGACCTGACGTCGTCGTCCGAGCCGCTGGTGGTGCGTCTCGAGCCGGCCTGACCCCGCCCCCTCGCGTCGTCAGCCCGGGCCCGGCAGCTCCAGGACGCAGGTCGCCGCCGAGTGCACGGCCGCGCGGAACCGGTCGACGACCGGGGACTCGACCGTCGTCCGGTCCAGACGCCGCTGCAGGAGCCGGATCGCGGCCCGTTCCTGGCCGCGGTTCGACGCCGCGGCGACCCGCTCCAGATCGGCGCGGAGGCCGTCGCGGACCGCCGGCGGCAGCTCCCGCGCCGCGTCGCTCTCGATGGCCTGCCAGGCGAGCTCCATCTCGCCCTGCAGCGCGCTGGTCGTGGTCGTCGTGTACGGCCGGTCGGTGAGGCAGACCGGCTCCCCCGCGTTCAGGAAGCGGGTGAGGAAGGTGTGCGCCGCGATCTGCGCCGTGCGCTCCTCCCGCAGCCGGTAGTTGCTCTCCGTGGTGTCGAGATAGGTGTGGCCGTCGGGGAAGCGGTTCTGCAGGTCGACGGCGGCCTGCAGGTGCAGTGCCGCCCACTCGCTCGGCGGCGCGCCGCGGTCGCCGCCGATGCCGTAGCTGTCGGCGATGACGTCGGCCTGGGCGAAGTAGAGCGGGAACGTCGTGCCCCAGTCGTTGCCGTCGGGGTAGTAGATCGCCGGCTCGCCCGGCACGTAGATGGTGCCGCCCGGCGGGAGCCACGGCGGGGCCGGGAAGTCCAGGTCGACCAGCGCCTCGTAGGTGAGGTCGACGTTGCGGAGGAACGCGGCCGCCGGCAGCTGGCCGGTGAGCTGCTGCGCGAGCGCGTTGTTGACGTTCTGGTCGAACGCGAGCATGTAGATCGGGTGCATCAGGTTGTGGTTCTCGACCGTGCCGTCGGCCTCGACGTTCGAGCCGTCCAGCAGCTGGTCCAGCCGGCGCCCGTTCACGACCTCGGTCGCCGTGACGTCCTGGGGTGTCGCCCAGGCGGCCAGGGACAGCGCGAGCGCGTCGTCGCGCCACCGGGTGCTGCCGGCCGCGCCGGGCATCATGATGGCCGCCAGCCCCGACAGCGAGCTGCGCCACGCGTTCTCCTCGGCCTGGGTGTTGCCGGGCCGGACGATCGTGCCGGCGGCATCGCGGTAGTACTCGGGGTCGGGCATCGCGTCGGCCTCGGCGGCCACCATGGTCGTCACGCACGCCCGCTGCGCGGGGCTGAAGTCGTCCCAGAGCAGCCAGGCGGCGAGGCCGTTGTAGTACGCCCACAGCGACGCCTGCCACAGCCGCGACTCCGTCCCCCAGCCGCCCGGGTCGTTCGCGCGGTGCTCCGCGGCGGCGGAACTGGCCAGCCGCACCACCCGCTCGCGCGCCTCGGCCTCGCTGACGCCGGTGTCGGCGGGGTCGTAGGCGCCGGTCGCGAGCAGGATCGCGGTGCTCACCGACGCCATCGCGGGACCGCGCAGCGCGTCCTCGGTGTTGCCGATGCGCTGCGCGAGGTTGATCCGCTCCCCCTGCTCGCCGGCGAAGCGCTCGTTCCAGTAGGTCGTGGTGACGTAGCGGCTGGCGTTGCGCGCCGCGGCCAGCGTGAGCCGGGTGATCTCGTCCTGCGGGATCGGGCGGTCCAGGATCGCCGGGTCGGGCGGCGTGACCGCCAGGTCGGTCGTCGCCGCCGCCTCGCACCGGGCCCACTGTTCGGCTCGCGGCGTGGCGGAGAGCGCGACGCCGCCGAGGGAGCCCCGGTAGAAGAACTCGCTGCCGCGGTCGCCGCCGTTGCCCAGCCGGATGGGGTTGTTCCCGGTGTTGATGACCGGCATCGCCATCGCCGACGTCACGTCGCGGCCGGCCCCGCCGTCGATCTCGACGGTCACCGTCCCGGGCTCCCACGTGACCGTGACGTCGTAGCTCGTCCCGGGCTGCGCGACCACGCCGGTGGCGAACTGGGCCCAGGCGCTCTGGCCGACGACGCGGGACCAGAACCGGAACTCGCCGCCCGGCATGATGTAGAACGCCCAGCCCTGGTTGGTGGTCGACCGGCTGGTCGCGATGGCCTGGTGCGTGCCCGTCAACGGGCCGGGCACGACGTCGGTCAGCTCCAGCCGCCAGCGGTCCTCGCCCGGTTCCAGGCGGCGGTCGTACGGCAGCCGGATCTCGGAGTCGTCGCGGCCGGCGAACCGCGCGCTGCCGCCGGCGAACGTGACACCCGCGAGCGCCTCGCCGTGGCGGTCGCCGACGGAGTCGCGGGCGTCGCCGTCCAGCGCCCAGGACGACGTCGTCTCGCCCGGGCCGTCGGCCTGCGCCGCCGGGGCGGTGCCCACGTGCCCGAGGACCAGCGCCAGCCCCACCGCCGCGCCCGTCAGGCGGAGGAGGGCCGGGCCGCCGCGTGGCGTCCGCCGGGGTTGTCTCGCATCGTGCTGACCGAGCCGCAACATACGAACGCCTCCGATTCAGGGGCCACCTCGCCGGGCGGGTGCGGAGAGATCTATCAGGGTTCGGGCGAATTATGCAAGGTCCTTTCTTAAGCCCGTCTATGCTCGACCCGTGGTCCGTACAACCTCGCAGAATCAAGCCCGCGGCACCGCCCGGCTCCGGCTGATCAACACCCGGCTGGTACTGACGACCCTGCGCGGCGTCGGTGGACCGGTCCAGCTCACCGAGCTGGCGAGGATGACGTCGCTGACCCGCCCGACGGTGGCGCAGATCGTCGCTGGGCTGGAGGAACGCGGCCGGCTGCAGCGCTACGAGCCCACCGCGGCCGCGGGCCGGCCCGCGGTCCGCTACGGCCTCGCGCAGGACGCCGCCGCGGTCTTCGGCGCCGACGCCGGACGGCACCGGGCGGTCGTCGAGATCGCGAGTCTCGACGCCACGATCCGCGCGCGGCAGGAGCGACGGCACTCGCACCCGCTGGGCGACACCCTGTTGGCACTGCTCGGCGAGATGCTCCGCGAGTGCCTGGCCGAGGCCGGACTCGCACCGGGCGCCGTCGTCGCCGGCACCATGGCCAGCCCGGGCATCGTGGAGCAGCCGTCGGGACGGATCACGCTGCGGCCCGGCCTGGGCGACTGGGACGGCACGCGCATCGGGTCCGCGCTCGGGCCGCACATCGGTGGCGCGGTCACCGTCGAGAACGACGCGAACCTGGCGGCCCGGGCGATGTGCGCCGTGTCCGGCATGCCGCGGACGTTCCTCTCGCTGCAGTGGGGACAGCGGCTCGGCGCCGGCGTCGTCGTGGACGGGCAGGTCTACCGCGGACCGTCCGGCGCGGCCGGCGAGCTCGGGGCGCTCGTCGTCCCCGATCCCGCCACCGGCGAGCTCGGCCTGCTGGAGGAGGTCGTGCGCGCCAGCCGGCTCCCGCTGGTCGGCGGCGTGCCGCGGGTCTCGACCGAGGAGCTCGTCGCCCGGGCGGAGGCCGGCGACGAACCCTCCGCCGGCGCCCTGCGCCGCGGGGTCGACCCGCTCGCCGCCGCGGTCGCCCCGATCTGCCTGAGCCTGGACCTGCGGACCGTGACGATCTCCGGCGCGATCGCCCGGTCCGGACCGGCCCTGATCAGGGCGTTCCAGGACCGGCTCGACGCCCACGGCGCCGTCGACGTCGACTGCCTGCTCTCACCGTTCCACGAGGACACCGTGCTGCGCGGCGCGGTCGGCAACGCCGTCGACGCGGGCTGGGAGTGGCTGCTCGCGGACGCCGACCAGGTGGTCGCGGCGCCCGGCCGGGCGCGGTAACCATCTGGCCGGACGCCGGCCACAGCGGGTGCGGCCGTCCGTCCGGGCCGGCGCGATCCGGCCCGGACGGACGGCGGCCCTCAGGGGACCCGGATCGGGGCGATCTCGAACCGGTCCAGGTCGGGCGCCCACGGGCTGTCCAGCGCCGGCCGGCACGGCTGCGGGCACTCGGCCGCGGCCGCGCCGCGGGCCGGGTCGTTGGAGAGCGTGATCTCGTTGCGCCCGGCGGCCAGCGTCACCGGGACGCCGCGGGCCCACCAGTTGCCCCACGACCACGTGTTCTTGAGCCAGTGCCGCGCCGGCTCGCCGCCGTTGACGGACACGTCGATCGGGCGGGAGATGATGTCGGCGTTGTACGGGTGGCCGGTGTCGCGCTCGTCGTTGGCGTAGTGGACGACCAGCAGGTGCTCCCCCGCCCGCGCGGCGTCGACGGTCAGCGTCACCGAGTTGGCCGGGCCGTTGCCCACGCCGCCCACGAAGGAGCCGCCCGACGCGGCGCGATGCGACCGGATCTCGGCCGACCCGGCGAGCGTCGCCTCCTCCGCCTCGATCGCCGTCACCGGCCGCGCACCGTCGACGGCGGGGGTGACGGTGACCGCGTCGAGCCGCACCGGGGTCTGGCCGGTCGGTGTCACGGTCACGCGGTTGACGCCGGCGGAGAGGAACAGCCGGTGCCGGTCGGTGTCCCAGAACCCGCCGCCGGGCGCCGCCGTCAGGACCCCGCCGTCGACCGGGCGCCGGTCCAGCCCGATCCGCGCGACCGCCGAGCCCGGGCGGCCCGGGCTGCTGTGCCTGACGTCCAGGTCGTAGTAGCCGTCCCGCTGGGCGTAGACGGTGACCAGCGCCTCGGCGCCGCGCCTCAGCACGACGTGGCCGGCGCCGGACTGGTCGCCGCGGCTGTACTCGTAGCCGGCGGGGCCGCTGGTCTGTGCCAGCTCGGCCTCGTAGGTGCGGGCCGGTTCCGCCCCGGCGTCGCCGCCGAGCTGCTCGAGGTCGATGCGGTCCAGCGTCGCCTCGCCGACGGCCCGGCCCAGCGTCGGGTCGGACGCGGCCAGCCGGATCTCGTTCTGCCCGGCCGCCAGCGACACGACGACGTCGGCGCGGGTCCGCCAGGTCCAGTTCATCGTCGCCTCGTAGTCGACGAACCGCGGCGCGCCGCCGTTGACGGTGAGCACCTGCTGCGACGGCTGCCCGGTCTGGTTGCCGTACATGATGCCGAGGCGGTAGTCGCCCGCGGCCGGCACGTCGACGGTGAACGCGACGGCGCTCTGGGCCTGGTTGAGCGAGCCTACGTCGCGGTTGCCCGACGCCGCGGCCGCGTTCCAGTTCTGCAGCGTGCCCTGGGTGTAGACGGTGCCCGCGGTGATCGCGGCGTTCTCGGCCTCGTAGGTCGCCCGCCACGGCCGCTCGACCGGCTCCCGGCTGCCGCTGCCGCCGGGCGACAGCACGATCTCGTAGGCCGTCATCCGGTCGACGTTCGGGCCGCCGTCGCCGTGGACGCCGAGCCCGCGCAGCGGCACGGTCACCGTCCCGTCCGCCGGTGTCACGTCGGCGCGGTGCAGCACCTGCGGCGGCGGCGCGTCGGAGTTCTGGCCGCTCCAGGTGGTGGCCCGCACCTCGACGTGGACGGTGTCGCCGAACAGCTCCTCGTCGGCACCCTCGACGACCACGTCGACCGGCTCGGCCGTCCCGCCGGTGACGATGCGGGCCTGCCGGCGGTCGTCGTCGACGACGGCGATGGCGTCCAGCGCGTCGACGGTGGTGGTGTCGGGCCGCGTGACGGCGACGGTGTCACCGCCGTGCAGGTCGGCGTACATCTTGTAGAACCACCAGCCGCCGCCCGGCTTGTTCGTCTGCACGACGTCGCCGGCCTGGCCGCCGGCCGCGGTCCAGTAGGCCTTGCCACCGGCGGCGACCTTGGCCTCCTCGAACATCGCGGTCCACTTGATCAGCTGGCCGGGGACGGTGAGGTCGCGGTTGCCGCCGTACTCGTTGATGTCGATCGGGATGGGGTCGATGCCCAGCTGACGCTCGAGCTGCCGGTAGGCCGCGTACGTCCGGCGGAAGTGGTTGCCGCTGTTCGGGTCCAGGCTGTCCGACGGCAGCTGGTGCCACGTGGTGAGGTCGGGCAGGACGTCGTTGTCGCGGGCGAAGGTGAGGAAGTCGGTGTAGTTGCGCAGCCGGAAGGTGGCGTCGTTCATGCCGGCGACCCGAGCGCCGGGATGGTTCTCGCGGATGTATTCCACCGCCTGCTTCCAGTGCCGCAGGAACGCGTCCATGCGGGTGCGGTAGGCCGCGGCGTTGCCGGTGCTGAGGTTGTACCAGATGTGGTCGGGCTCGTTGAACGGCACGTAGACGAACCGGTCGGCGTCGGGACGGGCGGTCACCTGGTCGACCACCCAGGCCAGCTTCTCCATGAAGCTCGCGAAGCACACGTCGTTGCAGGGGACGACGCCGCCGGGGTTCTCGTAGGTCCACTGCGCGTACATGTCCTGCACGTAGATCTGGATGTACTCGCCGCCGTTGCGGAAGAACGGGTCGGCGACGACGAGCGCGTCGCCGTTCGGGTGCTGCGCGCCGGCCGGCGGCTTCTGCGCGATGCTGTGCAGCCGCAGCGGCTCGAGGGTGTTGTCGCTGGGCACGCCGTCGTCGCTGAGCCCGTAGAGGGTGCCGCCGCCGGCGCCCAGGAACGGGCCGGTGCGTTCGTCCAGGTCCACGACCAGCCGCTGGGCGTCGTCGGCACGGGCCGGTGGCGCCGGCAGCGTGCTCGCGGCCAGCGCGCCGGCCACGACGCTCAGCGCGGCGATCGGTGCGATCCACGTTCGCATGGTGTCCTCTTTCCGTCGTCGTCGATGGGGTGGAGGAGCTACTTGACTGCGCCGCTGGTGATGCCGGAGATGATCTTGCGCTGGGCCACGACGAACACGATGAGCAGCGGCAGGCTCATCAGGACCACGTACATGAAGATCAGGTGCCAGTTGTTGAGGTAGAGCCCGGCGCTGGCCACCTGGAACAGGTTGAGCGGCAACGTGTCCAGCCGGCCGCCGAGCACGAAGAAGGCGTAGAACACGTCGTTCCACACGTAGAGGCAGATGAGGATCGTCGCCGTCGCCAGCACCGGCCGCAGCAGCGGCAGGATGATCCGCACGAACACGGCGAACGGCTTGGCGCCGTCCACCCGGGCGGCCTCCTCCAGCTCCAGCGGGATGGTGCGGACGAACCCGGTGACGAAGAAGATCACCGTCGACAGGTAGATGCCGGCGTAGACGCCGATCATGCCCGCGGCGGTCCCGGCCAGGCCGAGCTGACGCAGCAGCAGGACGATCGTCACGACCGCGGGCGGCAGCACGATGCCGCTGATCGCCGCCGCGTACAGGACGGCGTACCCGCGGCCGGTGCGCCGGGCCAGCACCCAGGCCGCCATCGAGCCGAGCACCAGCACGCCGGCCACCGCCGGCACCATGACCAGCAGGCTCCCCGCGAACGCCGACGGGATCCGGCCGCGGTCCCATACCTCATTCAGGTTCTCCCAGAGCTGCCAGTCCGCCGGCGGCGTGAGATTCGGGCTGAGCGCCTCGCCCTGCGACTTCCCGGCCGTCATGACCACCAGCCACATCGGGATGCCGACGAGCACCGCCACCAGCACCACCGTGACCACCGGCTGCAGCCGCGACCAGGCCGAGCGCTCCCGCGGGGGCCGCCGGCGCAGAGTCACCCCGTTCACAGGATCTCCTCCCGCCGGCGCAGCATCCTGATGACCGGGAACGCGAGCAGCGCGACCATCAGGAACAGCACGAGGCTCATGGTCGTCGCCTGGGCGAACAGGCCCTGGCCGAACGTGCGGTAGATGAAGATGTTGAGGATCTCGGTGGTCCGTGCCGGGCCGCCCTCCGTCGTCGCCTGGACGATGTCGAAGCCGTTCATCGAGCCGAGCAGCGCGGTGGCGACGCTGAACGTCACCGCCGGCGCGAGCAGCGGGAAGCGGATGGTCCAGAACGCCTTCCACGCCGGCGCGCCGTCCATGCGGGCGGCCTCGAGGATGTCCTCCGGCATGGTCTTCAGCCCGGCCAGGTAGATGAGCATCGACAGCCCCATCCACTTCCAGGCGTGGATCAGCGCGACGACGACGACCGTCCAGGTGGTGTCGCCCAGCCACGGCGTCGACACCTCGCCGCCGGCGAAGAACCCGAGCACGTCGTTGAGCGCGCCGTCCGGCTTCAGCAACGCCTGGAAGATGTAGCCGACCGCCAGCGCCGACATCAGCACGGGAACGAAGAACGCCGCCCGCGCGAACCGGTTCAGCGCCGTGTCCCGCTCCAGCAGCACCGACAACGCCAGCCCGAACACGTTCTGGAAGATCGCCACCAGCACCGCGTAGACGAGCGTGATCCGCAGCGACGAGAACAGCGTGCCGTTGCCGGCCAGCTGGGTGAAGTTGTCGAAGCCGACGGCGTTGATCTCGCTCTTGAAGCTCGACCAGTCCGTGAACGCGTAGACGAAGTTGAAGACCGTCGGGACGACGAAGAAGACGGCCAGCACGACCAGTGCGGGGAGCAGGAACCAGCCCGGATGGGTGGTCCGCTCCCGCCGCCGGTCAGCCGCGGGAGCGGGGGCGGGCGCCATCGACCGTCATCCTCCGAGCCCGGCCGCCTGGGCCAGCTGCTCGAACTGGTCCTGGGTGGCCGCCGCGACCTGTTCCGGCGTCATCGTCCCGGCCAGCATGTCGGCGAGGTTGAGGTACAGGTCCGGGTTGGCGACGGCGAGCGCCTGCATGGAGCCGACGGCGTCGGCCAGCGACGCGTGCACGTCCAGCAGCGCCTGCGGGACGCCGTCCGGGCTGGGTACGTCGGTCTTCAGCGAGACGGTCTGCTGGCCCTCGACGAAGCCCTCGTAACCGGGACCCATCCAGTACGCGAGCAGCTGCCGGGCCGCGGCCTCCCGCTCGGCGTCGCCGGTGCGGAACGCGACCAGCGCGTTGCTCTGGTCCGGGATGAACGTGCCGACGTTGCCCGACGGCGAGATCGGGAAGAACCCGATGGTCTCGTCCAGCGTCGCGGTGTCGGCCTTGGCCTGGAGCTGGCCGAAGAACGAGTTGACCTGCACGACCATCGCGGCCTCGCCGGCCAGCAGCGCGTCGCCCTGGTCCTCGAAGGTGGCCGTGACGAGGTCGTCGTTGAACAGGCCCTCGTCGACCAGTCCCTGGTAGGTGGTGATGGCGTCGAGGACGACCGGGCTCTCGAACGTCTCCTCGCCGGCGTTGACGCGGTCCCAGAACCCGTCGGCCGCGGCGTCGGCGAGCTGCACCTGCACCCACCACTGGGTCGCCCAGCGGTCGGCGCCCATCTCGAAGAACGGCGTGACGCCCGCGGCGTCGAGCTGCCGGGCGACGTCGACCATGCCGGCGAAGTCGGCCGGCGGCGCGGTGACGGCGTTCGCCGCGAAGACCTGCTTGTTGTAGTAGACACCCTCGACGGCCGGGCTGGTGATCAGTGCCGCGTAGCGGGTGTCGTCGAGGATGCCGGTCATGTCCCGCAGCTCCGGCTGGAGCTCCTCGATCCAGGGCGCGCCGTCGAGCGGCTGCAGGTTCGTCCGCGCGTTGATGGCGGTGAGCATCGACGCCGTCGGCTGCCAGAAGGCCAGGTCGGGCAGGTCGCCGGTGGCGACGCGGGTCTGGATGCCCTGCTCGTACGGGTCCGGGATCGTCACGACCTCGACCGACGCGCCGGTCTCCTCCTCGAACGCGGCCACCACCCGCTCCGGGACGGTGGTGCTGTTCTGCGCCGCCCAGATGGTCAGCTCGACGCCGTCGAGGGCGGTGGCCGGGTCCGGCCACGCGGCGTCGCCGCCCGCGGTCTCGCCGTCGCCGCCGCTCTCGCCGCCGGACGGGCCGGACGCCGGGTCGCTGCAGGCGGTGGCGGTCAGGGTGACGGCGGCCAATGCCGCCACGAACGTCAGGGATCTCCTCATCGAGCCTCTCCTCGTCCTCGGTACGGATCGGTCAGGTGTCGCGGAGTCGGAACACGCGGGCGGACGGGGCCGGCCCGCCCTCCAGGCGCAGCAGGCCGGCCGCGGCGTCCCACGCCTGCCCCCAGGCGGGCAGCCGCCGCGGGTAGAGCACGTCGATCTCGGGGGTGGCGCCACGCAGGTGCGGCAGCCGCAGCTCGGCGACGTCGTCCGCGCCGGGCCGCCGCCACACGGCCAGGAGGTTGTCGCCGCCGGCCCGCAGCCCGAGGGCCACCCAGCCGTCGGTCCAGCCCGGCAGACCCAGCGGCCAGAACGGGACCGCCCGGGCGAGATCGGCCCGGATCGAGCGGTGCGCGACGACGCCGTCGCGGACCAGCGCGAACTGGTCTGCGGTCATCCGGTTCAGGTGCCCGGAGAGATAGAGCCGGCCGAGCAGCCCGGTGGTGACGGTGAAGGCGATCTCCTCGTCGGTCATCTCGGGCTGTGGGTAGGCCCAGCTGGCCGACTGCTCGGGCAGTACCGCCATCGGCGCCGCCGCGGCGATCGGCGGGTAGCGCAGCGGGTTCTGCTGGTCGCTGGTCGACTGCAACTGGAGCCGGGCGAGCAGCGCGTAGTCCGTCCGCATGCCACCGGACCCGCAGTTCTCCAGCACGAGGTCCGGGTGCCGGTCCAGCACGCCCTCCAGCCAGCGCAGGTGGGCACGGTTGTGCGCCAGCAGCCCGGCGCCGGGGGCGTCGGCCTTGGCGTCGGTGCCGGCACCGGGGTTGATGTTGTAGTCGAGCTTGAAGTAGCCGATGCCGAACTCGTCGACCAGCCGGTCGACGGTGGCGTCGAGGTGGGCGATCGCCGCCGGGTGCCGCAGGTCGAGGTGGTACCGGCCGTGCTCGGCCTGACGGCGGCCGTCGCGCTGGAAGAACGCGTCCGCCGGCAGGCTCTGCGCCAGCGGGCTTCGCACGCCCACGACCTCGGGCTCCAGCCACAGCCCCGGCCGCATCCCGGCGGCGCGGATGCGGGCGGTCACCTCGCCCAGGCCGTTCGGGAACCGGGTCGCCGACGGCTCCCACGCGCCCACGCTGTCCCACCAGGTTCCGTCCTCGTCGTACCAGCCGGCGTCGATGCAGAAGTACTCCGCGCCGGCTCGGGCCGCCGCGTCGACGAGCGGGAGCAGCCGCTCGGTGGTCGGGTCGCCGTCGAGCGTGTTCATGTAGTCGTTGAAGACGACCGGCAGGGCCGCGCGGTCCGGGTGCGGCCGGACGATCGCCCGCCGGTACTCCGTGAGCGCCGCGACGGCCGGCTCGAGCCCGCCGTCGCCGACGGCCAGCGCCGCCGGGACGCTGCGGAACTCCTGGCCGGGCTCCAGCGTGTGCCGCCACTGGTGGTCGGCGTCGCCGGGCCCGTGCAGGGCGAGGTAGACGCCGTCGAGCCGCTCGCCGGCCTCCCACCGCCAGGCGCCGTTGTGCTCGAGCTGGAACGCCCACGCCCGCCCGCTCGCGGTGTCGGCCAGCACGCCGGCCGGCAGGTACTCCCCCGACGACCACGATCCGTGGCTGGCCAGCACCAGCGCGCCGCGCGGGGGCTGGCCGTGGGCGGCGAGGTCGACGTCGGGCAGTCGCCGCTCCCGCAGCGGCCGCCGCTGCCATCGTCCCTCGGCCAGCCAGTCGGTCTCCGCCCAGAGGACGTCGATGCCGTCGGCGCCGCCCGGGCCGGGCCGGAACGCGCCGGTGGCGAGCGAGCTGACCGCGTGCAACGTCACCGGCTCGGACCCGGTGACCCGCACCGTCGTCCACGCCTGGAACGCGGGCACGCCGAGCGGCGCCCGCAGCACCGCGGTCACCAGCAGGCCGGCCGCGTCGTCGGCCTGGTCGATCTCGAGCCGCGTCCAGCCGTCCGCCCGCGTCGCCCGATGCCCGGCGTAGCGCAGCCGCGCGCCGACCGTGCTCTCGATCTGCCGAGGACCCGACCACGTGCCGCCCTCGCCCGCGATCAGCAGCTCGACGAGCGGCTGGGCCGGGTCCGCGGCCGGTCCGGCGGCCGATGCGGCGGCCGGCGCCGCCTCGATCCGGGTGAGCCGGACCGGCCCGCCCGGGTCGGCGGCCAGGACCACGGTCAGGGCGTCGTGACCCCACTCGATGCGGGCGGGCTGCGACGTCATGGGCATCGGCCTTCCTCGGTGCTGTTAACGCTCACAGGTCGAAGCGTTCCGCCGATGATAACGTTTTCAGAATGGGAGTCAAGAGGCCCCGGACGGACCCGCAGGAGCGGCCGGTCAGCCGGCGGAGGGTGGCGGGCCGCTGCTCTCGCGGACCACCAGCCGCGCCGCCGACGACGACGTCTTGGCCGTGTGGCCGGTGCCGAGAAGCCCTCCGAGCAGGGCGAACGAACGCCGGCCGAGATCGGCGAAGTCCTGCTCGACCGTCGTCAGCGCCGGCGTCCAGAACCGGCCCATCGGGTGGCCGTCGAAGCCGACCACGCTGATGTCACCGGGCACCGTGCGGCCGGCCTCGTGCAGGCCGCGCATCAGGCCCATGGCGAGCTCGTCGTTGCCGCACAGGACGGCCGTGACGTCGTCGCGCCGGGCCAGGTCGCGGCCGATCTCGTAGGCGCGTTCCGGATCCCAGCCGGCGTCGAGCACCGGCGGCACGTCGACCCCGGCGCGGGTCAGCGCCCGCTTCCAGCCCGTCGCCCGGCCGGCCCGGCGACCCGAGGTCGGCACCGCGACGTAGTGCACCGTGCGGTGGCCGAGCCCGAGCAGGTACTCGGTGGCCGCCATCGCGCCGGCGGTGTCGTCGAGGACGGCGTGCGGCACGCCGTCGCCGCGCCCTCCGGAGGCCGCGACCACCGGCAGTCCGTCGGGCAGCTGGTGCAGCACCGCCGCGCCGGCGGGGTCGAACTTCAGCACCACCACACCGGCGACCGGATGACTGAGCGCGAGGTCGACGGCCGCCCGCACCGCTCCCGCCTCGTCGGTCTCGATGACGGTGATCATGACGATGAAGCCGGCCAGCCGGGCCGCCTCCTCGATGCCCTGCAGCGTCGTGGCGTAGCCGTAGCGCGTGGTGTTGCTCGCCAGCACCGCGATGACCGACTGCCGGCCGGTCACCAGCGCCCGGGCCGCGCCGTTCGGCCGGTAGCCGAGCTCGCGGACGGCCGCCAGGACGCGGTCGGTGCGCTCGGCACTGACCGGCACCGACCCCGTGATGACCCGCGACACGGTCGGCACCGACACACCCGCGAGACGCGCGACGTCCGTGATGGACGGCGCACGCGACGACCTGGACATATGGCCAGAGCCTACCGCCGTGCCCCCGCCGAGGAGACCGAGCGCACCGGCCGGCCCAGGCACGCCGACATTGGTAGGTTGCGGAACTACTTCGATCGCTTTACGATCGAACTCCACTTCCGGCCAGACGAAGGTGCGCGATGAACGAGGCTTCGACAGCACGAGGGTGGCGCGGTGACGGCGGCGCCGTCGCCAGCGCCGCCGCCGTGGCCGGTGTGATCCGGGCCGCGGCCGACGGCGCGTCCCGGACCGAGATCGGCGCCGTCACGGGGCTGAGCAAGGCGGTCGTCTCCGAGCGCGTCCGCGCCCTCGTCGACGCCGGACTGCTGGAGGAGGCCGGCGAGTTCGGCAGCACGGGCGGCCGGCGCGCGACACGGGTGCGGTTCCGGTCCGATCTCGTGGTGGTCGCCGCGGAGATCGCGATGACGCACGTGCGCGCCGCGGTCGTCACGCTCCCCGGCCGCATCCTGGCCGACGAGAAGCTGCCGCTGTCGATGCAGGAGGGCCCCGAGCGGGTGCTCACCGCGCTGGAGTCGCTGATCGAGCGGCAGCTGGCCGGCGCGCGGGAGTCCGCGGCCGGCCCGCTCGTGCTCTGCGGGGTGGGGGTCGGCATCGCCGGGCCGGTCGAGTTCGCCACGGGGCGCACCGTCCATCCCCCGGTGCACCCCGACTGGCACGACCAGCCGGTCCGCGACCGCCTGTCGGTCCGCTTCGGGGTGCCGGTGTGGACGGACAACGAGGTCAACCTGATGGCGCTGGCCGAGCAGCACCGGGGGGCCGGCGCCGGCGTCGCCGACTCCCTGGTCGTGAAGATCGGCTCCTGGGTCGGCGCCGGCCTGATCTCCAACGGCCGGCTGCACCGCGGCGCGCAGGGCTGCGCCGGCAGCCTGGTCACCACGGCCGGCGGCGACGACATCGCCGCCCGGGCGGAGCTGCTCGCGCTCAGCGGCCAGAGCACGGCGCTCGCCGCCGCGGCGAACGCGGGGCGCCCGGTGACGGCGCAGCTGGTGGCCGAGCTGGCGCAGCTCGGCGACGACGACTGCCGGCGCATCCTCGACGAGGCCGCCGAGGACATCGGCACCGTCCTGTCGGTGCTCGTCGACTTCTTCAACCCCGCGGTCGTCGTCGTGACCGGCGGTGTCGCGAGCGGCGGCGGCGCGTTCCTGGCCCGCATCCGCGAGACGATCTACGGCAGGTCGCTGGCCCTGGCCACGCGCGACCTACGCATCGTGCCGTCGTCGCTGGGCGCCGACGCCGCGATCCTGGGTGCCGCCGCCATGGCGGTCGACGAGCTCACGTCGGCGGCCGGTCTGGGCGACACCCTCGCCCGGCTCGGCACGTCGGCCGCGACCCGGACGGGCGCCGAGTGATCCGCGTCGGCGTCGCCGGCGCCGCGGGCGTCGGGGCCGCTCACGTCGCCGCGCTGCGCCGGCTCGACGGCGTCGAGGTGGTCGCGGTGAGCGGCTCCACGCGCGAGTCCGCCGAGCGGGTCGCCGGCCGGCTCGGCGTCCCCGCCGCCTTCGGGTCGGAGCGCGCCCTCATCGACGCCGGGATCGTCGACGCCCTGCACGTGTGCACGCCCAACGACCGGCACGCCCCGGCGGTCCGGGCGGCGTTCGCCGCCGGCCTGCACGTCGTGTGCGAGAAGCCGCTCGCCACCACGGCCGCCGACGCCGCGGAACTGGCCGTGCTGGCCGCGGCGGCACCCACCTCGTCGACGGTCTGCTACCACTACCGGTACTCGCCGCTGGCCGTCCGGCTGGCTGGGCTGGTGCGCTCCGGCCTGCTCGGGACGATCCACTCCGTCCGCGCGAGCTACCTGCAGAACTGGCAGCTCGGCGCCGCCGCCTCCTGGCGGAACGACCCCGCCCGGTCCGGCTCGTCGCGGGTCCTGGCCGACATCGGCAGCCACGCGCTGGACCTGGTCGAGGTGCTCACCGGGCAGCCGATCACGTCCATCGGCGCCGACTTCCACACGCCGCGCCACGACGTCCTCCGGCCTGGCACCGACGACGTCGCCGTCGCGCTGGCCCGGCTCGGCGGCGGCGGCGTCATCGCGTTGACGGCGTCGCAGGTGTCGCCGGGCCACCTCAACACCATCACGATCGAGATCGACGGCGACGAGGGCACCGCCGCCTGGGAGCTCGGCGACCGCGAGACGCTCGAGCTGGTCCGTACGGCCGACGCGCGGCGGCTGCGCCTCGACGGGCACGCCGACCCGCATCGCGTGAGCCGGTTCTGGCGCACGCCCGTCGACGCCGAGGCCCGGGTCGTCGCCCTCTTCGACGCGTTCTATCGACCGCTGCTCGGCGGCGCCGGCGGCGAGGCCGTCGCCCCGCTCCCCACCTTCGCCGACGCCGCCCGGCACGTCGCACTCGTGGACGAAGCCGCCCGGCCGCTGCTCACTTCCTAGGAGGCAACGATGCCCACCGACACCGCACGCCGGCTCCGCCGGACGGTGCCGTTCCTCGCACTGGCCGCGACCGCCTGCGTCGGCGGCGCCCAGAGCGACGGCGACGGCGAGAGCCTCGCCCTCGGAGAGGAGGCCACCCTGACGATCGTCAGCCAGTTCGGCGACACCCCGGCGCTGCAGCCGGTCCTGGAGACGATCAGCGACGCCTGGGAGCGCGAGCACCCGGAGGTGACCGTCGACATCCAGTACCTCAGCTACGACGACCTGCAGAAGACCCTCCCGACGACGCTGGCGTCGGGGTCGGCGCCGGACGTGTTCGACTACGACGCGTCCGAGAGCACCCTCGGCGTGCTGGCGACGAACGGCCTGGTCCACCCGCTGACCGAGTACGCCGAGCAGTACGGCTGGCTCGACGCGCTGCCGGAGTCGGTCGTCGGCCGGGCCACCTTCGACGACATCTTCTACGCGGTGCCGCGCTCCAGCGAGGCGATCGGCCTGTTCTACAACGAGGCCCTGTTCGCGCGGCACGGCGCACCGCCCCCGGTCGACTACGAGTCCTTCCTGGTCGCGGCGGAGGCGCTGCGGCAGGCCGGCGTGGTCCCGATCGCGTTCGGCAACAAGGACCAGTGGCCGTCCTCGCACCTCGTCGCGGCCGCCGTGCACGCATCCGTGCCGGTCGACGAGGTCGTCGCGGTCGAGTCGCTCGGCGGCGACGGCGTGTACTCGGCGCCGCGGCTCCAGGGCGCCTTCGAGGTCGCCCGCGACTGGGTGGCCCGCGGCTTCGTCACGCCCGACTTCAACGGTGTCAGCTTCGACGACTCGGTGAAGGCCTTCATGAACGGCACAGCCGGCATGCTGGTCGAGGGCACCGGCGTCACTCCGGACATCGTCGCCACCCTCGGCGACGACTCGGACGTGCGCTTCGTGCCGTTCCCGATGATCGACACCTCGCTGCGGCAGCAGGCTGCGGGCGGCGCGGGCGGGTCCTGGGCGATCTCGGCGTCCTCTCCGGTCGCCGACATCGCGGCGGACTGGATCGACTTCGTGCACTTCTCCGACGAGGCCGAGCGGCTCTGGCTGGAGGCCGGTGTGCTGCCGACCACCGGCTACGACGGCGCGGGAGCGGACGTCCCGGCGCTGCTGCGGCAGAACCTCGAGGTCGTGGGGGCGGCGAACGACGGCGGTGGGATCGGGCGCTGGACGGCGTTCAGCTCCAGCCCGCTCGTGACCGACGCCTGGAACGGCGGCGGCCAGGCCTACCTCGCCGGCGACCTCGACGTGGCCGCGTTCACCGCCTCGCTCGACGACGCGCTCGCAGAGTCCCGGAGCAGCACGCCGTGACCAGCACCGCCGCTCCGGTCGCGGTCCGCACCCAGGCGCCGTCACGGCCACCCACGGGCCGCCGCCGGGGGTCGCTGCGCGCGTACTGGCTGGTGCTCCCCGCGCTCGCCCTGTACACGGCGTTCCTGCTGTGGCCGATCGGGCAGACCGTCTGGCTCAGCCTGACCGACTGGAACGGCCTCACCGCCTCGCCCACGTGGACCGGCCTGGACAACTACCGCCGTCTCGTCGGCGACGACCGCTTCTTCGGCTCGCTCGGCAACAACCTGGTCTGGGTGGCCGGCAGCTGGCTCGCACAGGGCCTCGGGCTGCTGCTCGCGGCGGTGCTGTCGGCGAGCTGGATCCGCGGGCGGACGCTGTACCGCACCCTGCTGTTCGTGCCGGCGACGATGGCGCTGGTCATCGTCGGCATCGCGTGGGACCAGATCTACCGGCCGGACACCGGGCTGCTGAACGTCACGCTCGAGAACGCCGGACTGGAGTCGCTGACCCGCGGCTGGCTGTCGGAGTCGGGCACCGCGATGGGTGCCGTCATCGCCACCGCGAACTGGACCTACTACGGGTTCGCGATGGTCATCCTGCTCGGCGGGCTGCAGAACATCGACCCGCATCTCTACGAGGCGGCGGCGCTGGACGGCGCGAACGCCCGGCAGCGGTTCCGGCACGTCACCGTCCCGGGCCTGCGCAACCACATCACGCTGCTGCTCGTCGTCTCGTTCATCAACACGCTGAAGACCTTCGATCTGGTCTACGTGATGACCAACGGCGGGCCGGGCCACTCCACCGAGGTCGTCGCGTACTACATCTACTCGCTGGCGTTCGTCACCCACCGGGTGGGCTACGCCGCGGCCGCCGCCGTCGTGCTCACCGTCATCATCCTGATCATCACCGTGATCTTCCTCCGCCTCCGCGAGCGGGAGCGCCCGTGAACCACAGCCTGCAACGGATGAGCGCCCACACCGCGCTCGTCGTCATGACCCTGGTGTCCGTCGTCCCGCTGGTCTGGATCTGGCTGCAGTCGCTGCGCACGTCGGCCGCGACCGCCGCCGACCCGTTCGGGCTGGAGTGGCCGCTGCGGTTCGGGAACTACGTCACCGCCTGGAACGCGGGCCGGTTCTCCGACTACCTGCTGAACAGCACCATCGTCGCGGCCGGGACGGTGGCGCTGGTGGTCGTGCTGGCGTTCCCCGCCGCCTACGCCCTGGCCGTGCTGAACCCGCGCTGGGCCGACGCGACGTTCCTGCTCTTCCTGCTCGGCCTGATGATCCCGATCTGGTCGATCGTCATCCCGCTCTTCTACCAGCTGCGGTCGCTCGGGCTGGTGAACACCCTGGCCGGCGCGATCCTGATCGAGGCGGCGCTCGGACTGCCGTTCGCGATCTTCCTGCTCCGGGCCAACCTGCGGGCGCTGCCCCGCGAGCTGATCGAGGCCGGCCGCATCGACGGCGCGGGCGACCTGCGGCTGATGTGGTCGGTGGTGCGCCCGCTGGCCGTCCCCGCACTCGGCGCTATCGTCGTCCTCCAGTTCATGACCTCGTGGAACGAGCTGGTCGTCCCGCTGTTCTTCCTGCAGACCGACGACGTCCGGACGCTGCCGATCGGGCTCACGTTCTTCCAGGGCCGCTTCACGACCGACACCGCCGTCCTGGCCGCCGGCACGACCATCGCCTCGCTGCCCGTCGTGATCATCTACCTGCTGTTCAACCGGCAGTTCGTCAACGGACTCACCGCTGGAGCCACCAAATGAGAACCCGCGCCTACCAGCTCACCGCGCCCGGCCGCGGCGAGCTCGCCACCGTCGACCTGCCCGAGCCCGGTCCCGGCCAGCTGCTGCTGCGTGTCATCGCCAATGGCGTGTGCGCGAGCGACCTGCCGACCTGGGCCGCCGCGGCACCGGACGGCCCACGCCGCCTCGGGCACGAGCCCGTGGGCGAGGTCCTCGCCGCCGGTCCGGGCGTGACGATCGTGCCCGGCACGCTGATCGGCGGCCGCATCGCTGCGTCGTTCGCCGAGCACGCCCTGGCCGACGTCGACGACGTCGTGGTCGTCCCGGCGGGCGTCGACCCGGCGATCGCGCTGCCCGAGCCTCTCGGCTGCGTCGCCGAAGGGCTGCGCCGCACCCCGGTCCCGCTGGGCGCGCACGTCGCCGTCGTCGGGCTCGGCTTCATGGGCCTGGTCATGACGCAGCTCCTGCACACCTCCGGCGTCGCGCGCCTCGTCGCCGTCGACCCGCGCGACGACGCCCGGCAGGCGGCGCTCGCCAACGGCGCCTCCGCCGCGCACGACCCCGCGGACCTGCCCGCCGCCGCCTTCTCCGGCGAGGGCTCGCCGGCGCGCCACGGGTTCGACGTCGTGGTCGAGGCGTCAGGCACCCAGGCCGGGCTCGACCTCGCCGGACGGCTGGTCCGCCCGCACGGCGCGCTGTCCATCCTCGGCTACCACCAGGCCACCCGCACGGTCGACCTGCGCACCTGGAACTGGAAGGCCCTGGACGTCGTCAACGCGCACGTCCGCGACCGCGCCCTGCTGCGCGCCAGCACGGCGGCGGCGCTGGAACTGGTGGCCGCCGGCCGCCTCGACCCGGGCCGGCTGGTCACCCACCGGTTCCGCCTCGATCAGGCCGACGAGGCGTTCGAGGCGCTGCGTTCCAAGCCCGCCGGCTTCGTCAAGGCGGTCGTCGACGTGGGCTGAGCGGGCGCCGGCCCCGCGAACGGGACCCGGGCGCTGCCGGCCGGCGTGGCGCCGAGGTCCCAGAGGCCGCGGCGCGAGAGCACCGGACCGACGCCCTCGGCGAACCAGTACGCCGTCTCCAGGTGCGGGTAGCCGGACAGCACGAACTCGTCGATGCCGAGGCGGTGGTACTCCTCGATGCGGTCCGCCACCTCCGTGTGACTGCCGACCAGCGCCGTCCCCGCGCCGCCGCGGACCAGGCCGACGCCGGCCCACAGGTTGGGCGCCACCTCGAGGTCGTCGCGGGTGCCCCGGTTGAGTTCGAGCATGCGCCGCTGGCCCTCGGACTCGCTGCGGCGCAACCCCTGCTGGACGCCGGCGATCGTGTCGTCGCCGATGCGGGCGAGCAGCCGGTCGGCCTCGGCCCACGCCTCGGCGGCGGTGTCGCGCGGGATGACGTGCAGCCGGATGCCGAAGCGCAGCTCGCGGCCCTCGGCCTTCGCGAGCGAGCGGATCCACGCGATCTTCTCCGCGACGGCGTCCGGCGGCTCGCCCCAGGTCAGGTAGACGTCGGCGTGGCGGGCGGCCACGAGCCCGGCGGCGGGCGACGAGCCGCCGAAGTAGATGGGCGGGACGGGGTCGGGGAGGCGGGTCAGCGCCGCGCCCTCGACCTGGAGGTGCTCGCCGTCGGCGTCGACCGTCTCGCCGCGCCACAGCCGCCGGACGATGTCGAGGAACTCACCGGTGCGCGCGTAGCGGGCGTCCTTGTCGAGGAAGTCCCCGTAGGCGCGCTGCTCGTGACTCTCCCCGCCGGTGACGACGTTGAGCAGCAGCCGGCCGCCGGACAGGTTCTGGAACGTCGCCGCCATCTGGGCGGCGAGGGTCGGCGAGATCAGGCCGGGCCGGAACGCGACGAGGAACCGCAGCTTCTCGGTGACGCCGCCCAGCAGCGCCGTGGTGATCCAGGCGTCCTCGCACCACGCGCCGGCCGGCGTCAGCGCGCCGGTGAACCCGAGCTGCTCGGCGGCGCGCGCGATCTGCCCGAGGTAGGCGACGCTGGCCGGCCGGTCGCCGCCCGCGACGCCGGTCGCGGTGCCGTGGCCACCGCCGACGACGTCGCGGCTGTCGCCGTTGGTGGGCAGGAACCAGTGGAACGTCAGGGTCATCGTCAACTCTCCGTGGCTAGAACTGCGGGTGGTTCGGCGGTTCGACGCCGTCGGCGACCCAGCGGCCGAGGTGCTGAAGCTTCCAGGCCGCCGGGTCGTGCAGCGTGTGGGTGCGGGCGTTGCGCCAGTGCCGGTCGAGGTTGAGCGCGGCCAGTGCCGACCGGGTGCCGCCCAGTTCGAACAGCCGGCTCCCCGCCTCGAGCGACGCCCGGGTGGACGCGACCCGTGCGGCGGCCACGGCGAGGCCAGCCTCGCGTGCCGTGTCGGCGTCGAGGTCGCGGTCGGCGACGTCGACGGCCCGACCGGCGGCCTGCAGCAGCGCCTCGGCGGACCGGACGGCCAGCTCCAGCTCACCGAACGCCTGCGCCACCAGCGGGTCCTCGGCGTGCCGGTCGACCCCGGCGTCCGGGTAGGGCCGGCTGGTGCCGCGGACGAACTCGGCGGCCTCGGTCACCGCCGCCCGGGCGATGCCGGTGTCGAGGGCCGCGTGCAGCAACTGCGCGAACGCGCCGTGCACCTGCGGGCCGTCGAACGTCTCCGCGTAACCGGTGACGTGCTCGGCGGCGACCCGCACGCCGGTCAGCCGGACGGTGCCACTGGCCGTGGTCCGCTGCCCGAGGCCGTCCCAGTCGTCCACCACCTCGACGCCGGCGGCGTCGCGGCGGACCCAGGCGACGGCGAGCGGCCCGCCTTCGCCCCGGTGCGCCAGCACGGGGATCCAGTCGGCGAACAGGGCTCCGGTGCTGTACCCCTTCACGCCGTCGAGTCGCCAGCCGTCACCGTCGGGCCGCAACGTCGTACGCAGGTCGCGGGCGTGCCGGGTGCCGGGCTCGGCCTGGGCGTTGCCGAACCACCGCCCGGCCAGCACCTCCGCGAAGAAGAACCGCTGCTGCTCCGGCGTCGCCCGGTCGCGCAGGGCGCGGACGTACACGAAGTGGCTCTGCGGGATCTGCGCGGCGTTGGGGTCGCCCGTGGCGAGCAGCCGGAACACCTCGGCGACGACGGAGGCGGGCAGGGCGGGCCCGCCGTGCGCCGCGGGGACGGTGATGCCCAGCAGACCGCAGGTGGCCAGCGCCGCCACCTCGGGCCCGGGCAGGCGGCGTTCGCTGTCACGGGCGGCGGCGTCCTTCGCCAGCAGGACGGCCTGCTCGCGGGCGACCCGGACGGCGCGACCGGCGTCCAGGACGGGCGGTCGCGCCGTCACGATGCGGTGCCCTCCTTCTCGGCCCGGTCGAAGCCGAGGCCCGGCGGCACCGCGTTGACGTGCCAGTTCCCGACCAGGCGCTCCTTGTAGATGCGCGGGTTGTGCGACGTGACGGTGCGGGCGTTGCGCCAGTGCCGGTCCAGCAGCGTCCCGGCGTCCAGCGCCGAGGCGCTGAGCGCGTCGTACAGCAGCGTCGTCGCCTGCAGCACCAGCTCGGTGACGGCGACCTGCGCCTCGTAGACGGTGACCGTCGCGGCGTGCAGCAGCGGCGCCAGCGCGTCCGCGTCGTGGGTGCCGGCGATCGCCAGATCGGCCACCTCGTCCAGCGGCGCCGCGGCCCGCAGCACGGCGGCCTCCGCGGCGAACGCGGCCGCCGCGACCCGTCCGACGACGGCGAGCACCTGGGCGTCCTCGCGGGCGGACTCGGCGAGGCCGTGCTTGTAGGAGCGGCCGCGGTGGCGGACGGCGTCGACGAGGTCGAGGTGCGCGCCGCGAGCGGTGCCGGCCAGCGTCGCCAGGTGCACGAGCTGGTAGACGGCCTCCTGGTACGGCGCGCGGTCGCGGAACGGGTAGATGCCGACCTCGTCGACGGTGACCTCGGTAAACCGAGCGGTGCCGCTGGCCGTGGTGCGCTGGCCGATGCCGCTCCAGTCGTCCACCACCTCGACGCCGGGGGCGGTGGCGTCGACGAGGGCGACCACGTGGTCGTCGCCGCTGGGCGCGGTGACGCTGATCCAGTCGGCGAACAGGCTGCCGGTGCTGTAGTACTTCGTGCCGGTGAGCCGCCAGCGGCCGTCGTTATCGGTCAGCGTCGTGGTCGACTGACCGGCCGCCGTGCCGCGCTCGGACCAGGCGCCGCCGATCACCGCTCCCCCGGCGATCACCTTGCGCCAGTGCTCGTTGCGGCCGTCGCCGGGTTGAAGGCGGTCCTCGACGAACGCGATGTGGTTGCGCCAGATCTGCGGCAGGTTCGAGTCGGCCGCGCCCAGCCGGATGAGCAGCTCGAAGAACGTGGTCAGGGCGATGCCCCGGCCGGTCCCGTCCGGCGGCAGGCGCAGCGCGCCGAACCCGGCCGCGGCCAGCTCGCCGACCTCGTCACGCGGCAGCACGCGGTCCCGCTCGCGCCCGGCCGCGCCCTCACGGATGCGCTCGAGGATCGGGGTGAACCGCTCGAGCGGGTCTGCGGTCGTCATGACGGCCTCCTCAGGCGGTGGGCACGGCGAGTGCGGGCGCGCGGCGGTACCGCGCGGCGGGGTGACGCTCAGGCAGCCGGTCGCCGGCCCCGTGCACGCGGTCGCGCAGCGTCTCGCCGTCGCGGTAGGCCGGGCGCAGCCGCCCGCGCCGGCGCAGTTCCGGCACGACGTGCTCGACGAAGTCGCGTGCGGTGTCGAAGCTGTGGTGCTGGGTGAGGTTGATCCCGTCGATGCCGACGTCGTCGAGCCACGACTCGATCGCGTCGGCCACCTGGCCGGGGCCGCCGACGGCGAAGAACGGGCCGCGCGACAGGTCGGCCAGCGCGTCGAGCAGCTCGCCGACGGTCTGGTCGCCGCTGAACGGGCCGCGCGACCGGCGCCCGAACGCGTTCTCGCCCGCGACGTCGCGCACCAGGGTGTCGCGCGGGTGGGCGGTCGGGTCGAAGCCGAACCCGCCGTGGGCCAGCCGTCCCTCGACGCTGGAGTACTGCTGGTAGCGGGCCAGCTTCGCCCGCGCCTGCTCCTCCGTCGCGGCGACCACGACTCCGGCGCCGACCACGAACTTCACGTCCCCGGGCTCACGTCCGGCGTCGGCCGCGGCCGCACGCACCCGCGCGATGGTGTCCTGGACGGCCTCGGGCGTGCCGCCGCCGGTGAACAGCGCCTCGGCGTGCTTGCCGGCGAACCGGATGCCGCGCGGCGACGCCGTCGCCGTGATGAGCAGCGGCGAGCGCTGCCGCGACGGCGACGCGAGGTGCGGACCGGCCACCTTGTAGTGCTCGCCCTCGTGGTCGATGGCGTGCACCTTCGCCGGGTCGGCGTAGACGCCGTTCGCCTTGTCGGCGACGATCGCGTCCTCCTCCCACGACCCCTCCCACAGCTTGTAGAGCACCTCCAGGTACTCCTCGGCGATCTCGAAGCGCTGGTCGTGGTCGATCTCGCCGTCGAGGCCGAAGTTGCGGGCGGCGTTGGGCAGGTAGGACGTGACGATGTTCCAGCCGACCCGGCCCTTGGTCAGGTGGTCCAGCGTGCTCATGCGGCGGGCGAACGAGAACGGCGGCTCGTACGTCGTCGAGAACGTGATGCCGAAGCCGAGATGCCGGGTGACCGCCGCCATGGCCGGGACGATCAGCAGCGGGTCGTTCGACGGGATCTGCAGCCCCTCGCGGACGGCGGTGCCGGCGTTGCCGCGGAACGTGTCGTAGGCGCCGACGACGTCGGCGAGGAAGACCGCGTCGAAGCCGCCGTCCTCCAGCAGCCGGGCCAGCTCCAGCCAGTACTCGATGTCGTTGAACCGCTCGCGGTTGTTGCCGGGCAGCCGCCACAGACCGTGCGTGATGTGGCTGACGCAGTTCATCTCGAACAGGTTGAGGATCAGCCGCTTCGGCTCGGTGGTCATGCCACCACCGCCCGCTCCGCGACGCGGCCGGGGATCGCGTCGAGCAGCCGCCGGGTGTAGGGGTGCGCGGGCGCGGCGAACACCGTCCGGGTGGCGCCGTGCTCGACCGCGACACCGTCCTCCAGCACCGTGATCGTGTCGGAGACCTGGCGGACCAGGCTCAGGTCGTGCGAGATGAACACGTAGCTCAGCTCCTGTTCGCGTTGCAGCTCGACCAGCAGGTCGATGATCTGGGCCTGGACGGTCACGTCCAGGGCGGAGGTGGGCTCGTCGAGGACGAGGATCTTCGGGGCGAGCACGAGCGCCCGGGCGATCGCGACCCGCTGGCGCTGCCCGCCGGAGACCTCGCGCGGCCTGCGGTCCAGCACCGTCGCGGGCAGTGCGACGCGGTCGAGGATCTCGCGGACCCGGCGGCGCCGCTCGGCGCGGTCGCGCAGGCCGGCCAGCCGCAGCGGCTCCTCGACGATCCGCGCGACGTCGTAGCGCGGGTCCATCGCGGCGAGCGGATTCTGGTAGACCAGCTGCAGGTCGCCGCCGTGGTGGTTGACGACGTCCGGCTGCGGGTCGAGCTCGCGGCCGGCCACCGTCACGCGGCCGGCGTCGAACCCGATCAGCCCGGCGGCGACGCGCGCGAGCGTCGTCTTGCCCGACCCCGACTCCCCCACGACGGCGTGGATCGAGCCGCGGGTGAGCCGAAGCGACACGTCGTCGACGGCCCGGACGGCGCCCGATCCGCGCCCGAACTCCTTGCTGACGGCGTCGATCTCGAGTACGACCGGCGCGCCGTGGTCCGCGACGCGGCCGGCGTAGCGGTCCGGGTCCTCCGCCGGTGCGTGCGACAGCAGCGTCACCGTGTACGGGTCCCGTGGGTTCTCCAGCACCTGCCGGGTCGGGCCGTGGTCCTTCACCAGCCCGTGGTTGAGCACGACCAGCCGGTCGGCCCGCTCCCGCGCCAGCGCCAGGTCGTGGGTGATGAACAGGACGGCCAGCCCGAGGTCGTGCTGGAGCTCGGCGAGCAGGTCGAGGATCGTCTTCTGGACGGTCACGTCCAGCGCCGACGTGGGTTCGTCGGCGACGAGGATCGCCGGGCGGGCGGCCACCGCGATCGCGATCAGCACGCGCTGCAGCTGGCCGCCGGACAGCTGGTGCGGGTAGGAGCGGGCCCGCTCCGCCGGCTTCTGGATGCCGACGTGGTCCAGCAGCTCGACGACGCGGTCCCGGACGGCCGCGCGCGGCACCGTCCGGTGCACCCGCAGGCTCTGCGCGATCTGGTCGCCGACCCGGACGAGCGGGTCCAGCGAGCTGAGCGGGTCCTGCGGGACGAATCCGACGGACGACCCGTAGAGGCCGCGCCACTGCCGCGACGTGAACCCGGTGACGTCGCGGCCGAGCACCTGGATCCGGCCGCCGGTGACGGCGCCGTTGGCCGGCAGCAGCCCGCCGATGGCGTGCGCGATGGTGCTCTTGCCGGACCCGGACTGGCCGACCAGCGACGTCGTCTCGCCGCGGCGGACCTCGAACGAGACGCCGTGCACGACGTCGGCGACGCCGCCGCGGCCGTGGAAGTAGCCGATCCGCAGGTCCTCGACCACGATCGGGGACTCGGTCATCACAGCACCCTCTCCTTCACGAACTGGCTCACCCGGCTGATCGACAGGACGGACACGGTGATGGCCAGCCCGGGGATCACGACCAGCCACGGCGAGGAGACGACGTACTCGCGGCCCTCGGCGACCAGCAGCCCCCACTCCGGCTCCGGCGGCGGCGCACCGTAGCCGAGGAAGCTCAGCGAGGAGATCCAGAGGATCGCCAAGCCGAACTGCAGCGCGGTGAGCGACAACACCGCCGAGTAGGAGTTGGGGAACACGTGCCTGATCAGCACCTGGCGGCGGGTGCCGCCGAGGTGGTGGCTGGCCTCGACGAACGGCAGCCCGGTGACGGTGAGCGTCTCCGAGCGCATCAGCCGGGTGAACACGGCGACGGACGACACCCCGACGGCGATCGCGGCGTTGAGCGCGCCGAACCCGAGCGCCACCACGACGACCATCGACAGCAGCAGCCCGGGGATCGACAGCAGCACGTCGACGATCCGTGAGATGACGGCGTCGACGAGTCCGCCGAAGTACGCCGCCACCAGTCCGAGCACCGTGCCCAGGCCGAGGCCGATGACCACGGCGACGGCCGAGCCGACCATCGTCCGGACGGTTCCGTGCACCACCCGGGACAGCAGGTCGCGACCCAGGTAGTCGGTGCCGAACGGGTGTGCCGCCGACGGCGACTGCAGGATCGCCGCCGGGTCCGGCGCCAGCGGGTCGTACGAGGTCAGCAGCCCCGGCGCGATGACGGCGACGACCAGCAGCGCCACGACGACGAGGGCCAGCCACTCCACGACGGAGATCTGGCGCAGCCGGAACCGGGTGGTGGTGGGCACGGCGAGGTCGGCGGTCGTCATCCGATCGCCACCCGCCGGCGGACCCGTCGCGGCGCCGCGGCCGCGCGGAGGGAGATGCGCGGGTCGATGACCGGATAGACGAGGTCGGTGAACAGGTTGATGACCACGAACAGCGTGGACACGAGCACCACGATGGCCATGACGACCGGGGTGTCCTGCTCGCGGACCGCCTGCTCGGTGATCAGCCCGATCCCGGTCCGGTTGAAGATCGTCTCGACGATCGTCGCACCGGCCAGCAGGTCGCCGACGGTCAGCGCGGTGAGCGTCAGCGCCGGGATCGAGCCGTTCTTGAGGATGTGCCGTCCGGCGATGGTGGCCGGCGGCACCCCCTTGGCCTTGAGCACGGTGACGAACGGCTCGCCCCTGGCCCGGCTGAGCCCCTGGATCAGCACCTGGGCGATCGGCGCGTTGACCGCGATCGCCAGCGTCAGGGCCGGCAGCACGTACGACACCAGGCCCTGGTCGCGGATCGACGAGACCCAGCCGAGCTGGAACGAGAAGACCACCAGCAGGACGAAGCCCACCAGGAAGCTCGGCGTCGACAGGAACACCGCCGGCAGCGCCCGCACGACGCTGCGCACGGCGGCCACGGGGAAGAACACCGCCGTCAGCGCGATGCCGAGCGCCAGCAGCACCGAGAACAGCAGTGCGAGCGCCGCGAGGGCCAGCGTCTCGGACAGCCCCTGTGCCAGCAGCTCGGTCACCGGGATGCCGCTGACCAGGGAGTAGCCGAGGTCGCCGGTGAAGGTCCGGCCGAGCGTGACCAGGTACTGCTCGACCAGCGTGAGGTCGAGGTCGTAGTACTCGATCAGCGGCCGGACCACCGACTCGGGCAGCGGGTTCAGCGGGTTGGTGATCTTGTCGCGGATCGGGTTGCCCGGCAGCACGAACAGCACCGCGAAGACCAGCGTGTACGACAGCCAGATCACCAGCACCGCCTGCGCGATCCGGCGCGCGACGAACGCGCGCCGGCTCATCCGGCGTCCAGCCACGCGCGCTGGTACTCCGGCAGGCCGCCGTCGGACAGCGTGAACCCGTGCACGTCGGGAGCGCCGACGTAGACCTGCGTGTCGTTGAGGATCGGGATCGTCAGCGCGTTCTCCAGCAGGTACCGCTGGGTCTCGGCGAGGGCGGCCGCCTCGGCATCGGTGCTGGGCGCGTGCAGGCCGGCGTCCAGCAGCGCGTCGAGCTGCGGGTCGGCGCCCTCCAGCTTCAGGCTGTCGGCGCGCGCCGACGAGAAGACGTTCCACAGGCCGTGCGCGGGGTCCGGGTGCGGCCAGCCCGTGCGGGTGAAGTTCACCTCGGGGTCGGCGTTGACCGTCTGGCCGTACGAGCTGTAGTCGGTCTCGTCGATGACCAGTTCGACGCCGAGGTCCTTGAACTGCGCCTGGATGTGCTGGAACAACGCCTTGGCGGTGTTGTCGAAGACGTCGACGTAGGTCTTGAGGCTCAGCCGCCGCCCGTCGCGGACGCGGTACCCGTCGGCGTCGCGCTCGCTGAAGCCGGCCTCGTCGAGCAGGGTGGCGGCGCGCTGCGGGTCGTAACCGATCTCCGCGGACAGGTCGGTGTAGCCCAGCGTGCCGGGCGAGACGACGCTGGTCGCGGCCGACCAGTTCTCGGTGTAGAGGTCCTCGATGATCTGTTCGCGGTCGACGGCCAGCTGGAGCGCCTTGCGGACGTCGGGGTCGTCGCCGGGCCAGGCGTTCTGCCGCAGCGGCCACTGGTTGGCCAGGCCCACCCCGCTGCGCGCGACGACGGTGTAGCCGTCGTCCGCCAGCGCCCGCTCCTCACTCGGCTGCACGTAGCGCAGCAGGTGCGCCTGCCCGGACCGCAGCGTGCCGAGGCGGACGGAGTCCTCCTGCACCGGCGTGATGGTGACGGTGTCGAGGTGCGCCTCGCCCTGGTTGGGCGAGCTCTGCGGCGCCCAGGCGTAGCCGTCGCGGCGAGTCAGCACGTACGCCTTGCCGTACTCCACCGACTCCACCGTGAACGGGCCGCTGCCGACCAGGTTCGTGTAGTCGGACTGCTCCTCGCGGGTCAGCTCGAGCACGGAGTCGGCGAGCAGCCCGGCCGCCCAGCCGGTGAGCGCGCCGAGCAGCGGCGCCCACGGCTGGGTGAGCACGACGGTGACGGTCCGCGTCGCAGGGTCGGCGGTGATCTCCGCCGCGTCGGGGAAGGCGTAGTTCTTCGCCAGCCCCTTCGCCTCGTCGCCGTACACCTGACGGGTCAGGTTCCGCGCGACGCTCTGCGCGTCGACCGGCGTGCCGTCGCTGTAGGTCACGCCGTCGCGGATCACGAAGTCGTAGCGCAGGCCGTCGTCGGAGACCTCCCAGCTCTCGGCGATCCACGGCTCGAACTCCCCGGTTTCGGCGTTGCGGTAGACCAGCCGATCGGTGAGGTTCCAGAACAGCGCCCGGTCCTGCCAGGTGCCCTGTTCCTGGATGAGCGCGGAGATCGGGATCTCCGCGTCGAGGTAGACCAGCTCGCCGCCGCGCACCGGTTCGTCGCTGGCCGCGGCGTCCTCGGTGTCGTCGCTCGCGGCGCCGGCCGAGCAGGCGGCGGCCGCCAGCAGCAGGATCGTGCTCGCGGCGGCGGCGAGTCTGTGCCTCCGGCGGATCGTGGGGGTCGTTGGGTTCACGTACAGCTCCTTCGTCGCAGGCGCCACGGCATGGCGCGGCCACCGGCCAGAACAGGGGAAACACCCGGGTACCGTGCGGATCGGGGTCGGCGCACCCATCGCCGACGCAGCAGGATCAGCAGTGCGAGCAGAGCGGACACAGGGCGCTGGCACTGCGCATCAGGTCGACGGCGAGTCGCCGCACCAGAAGGTCGCCAGCAGTCATGCGACGATATTCCTAGTTACTTGATAGGGATACAATGAAATGTCCGATCCGTGAGACGGGCGTCCCGAAACCGCACGCCGAACCCCCGCCGCGGCGCGGCGATATCACCATGTGGATCGCGGATTGCTTTCCTAGTGGACTAGTAGGAAATTGGATGCAGGCCTGGCTCACCCAGCGGCGCGCGATCGGCCTGACGCGTGTCGGCAGTCGGCCGGC
>NZ_QVAI01000022.1 GCF_003427025.1 Jiangella endophytica | reverse complement strand
GGGACACCGCTACACGAAACCGCCCGAGTCCGTCGGCCGGCGGGGTCCGTGAGGCCGCGTCAGGCGGACGGGAGCCAGGTGGTCGATGTGGTCAGCGATGCGAGCACGTCGGGCAGCGGCTCGACCCCGAGGCCGGGGCCGGCCGGCACCGCGACGTGCCCGTTGGCCAGTACGAACGGCTCCGTGACGTCCTGGGCGAAGTAGCGGTCCGACGCCGAGGTGTCGCCGGGCAGGGTGAAGCCCGGCAGCGCCGCCAGCGCGACGTTCGCCGCCCGGCCGAGACCGGTCTCGAGCATGCCGCCGCACCACACCGCGGCGCCGTGCGCCTGGGCGAGGTCGTGGATGCGCCGCGCCTCCAGGTAGCCGCCGACCCGGCCAGGCTTGACGTTGATGATGCGGCAGGCGCCGAGCAGCAGCGCGTCGGCGGCGTCCTTGGCCGACTCGATCGACTCGTCCAGGCAGATCGGCGTCCGCAGCAGCCGGGCCAGCTCGGCGTGCTGGCGCAGGTCGTCCTCGGCCAGCGGCTGCTCGATCAGCAGCAGGTCGAAGTCGTCGAGCGCCGCCAGGACGCGGGCGTCGGCCAGCGTGTAGGCGGCGTTGGCGTCCACCTGCAGCAGCACGTCGTCGCCGAACCGCTCGCGGACGGCGCGCACCGGCGCGACGTCCCAGCCGGGCTCGATCTTCAGCTTGATCCGCAGATAGCCCTGCTCGAGGTAGCCGCCGACGGCGTCCAGCAGCGCCGGCACGGAGTCCATGATCCCGACGGAGACGCCGGCGGGCACACGGTCGCGCACGGCGCCGAGGTACGCCCCGAACGACTCGCCGCGGGCTCGCAGCCAGGCGTCCAGTACCGCCGTCTCCAGCGCGGCCTTCGCCATGCGGTGCCCGCGCACCGGCTCCAGCAGGCGCGCGACGTCCAGTGGCCCGACCTCGCCGGCGGCGAGCAGCCGCGGCGCGAGGAACCGGGTGATGACGTCGGCCGCGCCGTCGGCGTACTCCGGCGAGTACAGCGGCTCGCTCATCGCGACACACTCGCCCCAGCCGTCGCCGTCGGGGGTCGCGGCGCGGACCAGCAGCACGTCCCGCGCGGTCTCGACGCCGAACGACGTGCGGAACGGCGCCACCAGCGGCATCGCGATCCGGCGCAGCTCGAACCCGGTGATCTTCACGTGTCCGTCCTCTCCACCACGTACGTCCCCGAGCGGGTGAACCCGGCCACCCGTGCGCCGCCGCCGATCAGCTCGCCGAGCACGTCGCGCATGGCCGCCCGCCATAGCCGGGCGGTCTCCGGGTCGGCGCCGCGTAGCGCCTCGATGTCCGGCGGCGTCGCGACCGAGAGCCGCGGCGCCCGCGCCCATGCCGACCGGGGCGCCACCACGGGCCGTCCGGACGGCGACTCCGACAGCGCCTCGACCGCGTCGGCAGGCACGGCCGCCCCGGTGCCGCCACCGGCCGCGCAGGCCGCCACCACCTCCGGCGCGTCCAGCCGCCAGCGCATCAGCAGCCGGTCGCTGCCCTGCCCGCCGTTGATGGCGTCGTCCATGTCGCCGTAGAAGTCGACCAGGTAGTCGCCCGGCCGGGCCTGCAGCTTGGCCAGGTTGAAGTAAGCGTTGCGGCGCACCAGCGGGTCGAATGTCCAGGTGATCTCACTGAGCCCGCGCTCCAGCGCCCACTCGCGCTGGTGCGCCTTGAGCGCGAACCCGACGTGCCGGCCGCGGGCGGCGGACGAGACGCCGGCGACGTGCGAATGCAGCGACCGGCCCGGCGGCGCGGCGAAGAACCCGACGCAGGCCCCGATCAGCTCGTCGCCGTCGAAGGCGCCGGCGAGGTAGTTGCCGGCGTGGGTGAGCGCGCGCAGGTGCTCGACGGTGACGGGCGGGTTGGACCGGTCCGGCTGCCAGATGCGGTCGAACAGCGCGTAGACGTCCTCGAGCTCGCTGAGCGCGGACAGCTCACGGATGGTCAGGCGGGCGACGGTGGCGGGCTGAGCAGCCATGTCGTCGATGATCCTCCGCTCCGGGACGCTGGTCATGGTCGTCCGGTCCGATCCGCGGCGTCCGGGTTCGTGCTGGACGACGAGCCGTCGCGGACGGCGTCGACCAGCCCGGCGAGCAGTGCGGCCCGCCGTGGCAGCTCGTCGACGAGGACGTACTCACCCGGCGCGTGCGCCCCGGCACCGACGGCGCCCAGCCCGTCCAGCGTCGGGGTGCCGTCGCCGGCGACGATGTTGCCGTCCGAGGCGCCGCCCACGTGCGCCGACGCCAGCGGACCCAGCCCGAGCCGCTCCGCCACCGAGCACGCCAGCGCGTACAGCGCGGCCGACGACGACGGCTCGAACGGCGGGTGCCGCGGCCCGCGGACCACGTCGACCTCGGCGCCGGTCAGCCGCGGCGCGAGCGCGAACAGGCCGTCGTCGACCCGCCGCAGCTCCTCCGCGGTCGGAACCCGTGCGTCGACGTGCACGGACGCCGTCGCGGGCACGGTGTTCGCGGTGGTGCCGGCGGCGGTCAGGGTGGGTGTGACGGTGGCGCCGTCGGGCCCGCGGTCCAGCGCGGCGATCGCCAGCACCTGGTGCGCCAGCTCGACCACTGCGTTGACACCGTTCCACGGTTCCAGCCCGGCGTGCGCCGCCCGGCCGGTGACCCGCACCTCGTACCAGGCGACGCCCTTGCGCGCGGTCTTCAGGGCGCCGCCGTCGGCGGAGGCCTCCAGCACGAACGCCGCGTCGGCCCGGGCCGCCTCCTCGTGCAGCAGCGGCCGCGACGTCAGCGCGCCCAGCTCCTCGTCGCCGGTGACCAGCACGGTGATCCCGTCGAGCGACGACAACCCCGAGAGCGAGTGGAACAACTGCACCAGCCCGGCCTTCATGTCGAAGCAACCCGGCCCGTAGGCGCGCCCGTCCTCGACCCGCCACGGGTGCTCGGCCAGCGAGCCGACCGGCCAGACGGTGTCGTGGTGGCCCAGCAGGAGCACACCGGGCGGTCCGAACCGCCAGCGCAGGTGCGTCCTCCCGTCGACGACGATGCGCTCGGGCGCCGCGCCGGTCAGCCGCTCGCCGAGGTCGGCGACGACGTCCGCGGACGTCGCCACCGCCGCGCGGTCGGCCGACGGCGACTCGCACTCGACCAGCGTCCGCAGGTCGGCCGTCATCGCCGCGACGCCGCTCATCGGGCCGCCCGCAGGTGGTCGACGGCGATCCGCGCGGCCGTGCCGATGACGGCGTCGGCCGCCGGGTTGCGGAACGCAGGCCCGGGCAGCCGCAGGAACACCGCGACCGCGTACGCCGCGCCGTCGGGGTACTCGACGACGCCCACCTCGTTGCGCACGTGCGACAACGTGCCGGTCTTGCCGCTCACCTTCACATCATCGTCCGGAAAGCCGGAGGTGAGCCGGTGCGGCCAGACCTGAAGTCCCATGATTCTGCGGGCCTCGGCGCAGGCCTGTTCCGGCAATCCGTCGGCGGTCCAGATCCGGCGCAGCAGCGTCGTCGTCTCACGCGGTGTGCTGCGGTTGGTCGTCTCGGGGTCCAGCACCCCGCCGAGGCCGTCCGCCTCGATGATGCGGAACAGTCCGGCGCAGTCCTCCTCGAGCACCGTCCCGGGCAGTCCGAGCGCCGCCATGCCGGCGTTGATGCGCTCGCGGCCGAGCAGCGCCATGAGCGCGTCCGTCGCGTGGTTGTCGCTGACGCTCATCATCAGGTACGCGACGTCGCGCAACGACAGGTCCGCGTCGTCGAGCATCACCGACAGACCGGTCGGGCCGAGCGTCCGCCCGCCGGCCGGCACGCGCATTCGGTCGGTGTGCGCCCGCTCGCCGGCGGCGAACTGCCGGCACAGCTCGACCAGCACCGGGATCTTGAACACGCTCGCGGTGACGACCGGGGCGTCCGGATCGACGCCCGCCTCGGCACCCGAGGCGAGGTCGGTCGCGTGCAGGAACCCGGTCACGCCGGCCGCCGCGAACGCGTCGCGCAGCTCCCCCTCGACCTCCCCCACAGCGTCAGGCGACCTTCGGCGTCGCGCGGACCCCGAGATGCACGTACGGCGACCCGTCGGCCAGCTGGTAGAACGTCACCGGCGTCCACGTCTCGTTGCCGGGCAAGCGGGTCACGTACAGCCCGTCCCGCACGGGCACGAGGTCCAGCTCCTTCGGCTCCTCGTCCAGCCCGGCCACGTCGCGGGTCATCGTCATCCGCAGCTTCGGCCCGGTCTCGGCCTGCCAGACGTCGAGCCGGACGCTGGTGCGCTCGTAGGTGCCCACGTGCGGGGCGATGTCGGCCTCGACCGGCTCGGCCGGCGGGGACAGCGGCGTGGCCATCTCGACGCCGGCGACGTCGCGGCAGATCTCCCGGATCAGCGTCTCGTACAGGTCGCGGGTGTGCCCGCCGTTGGTGAGCAGCGTGACGGCGACATCCTGGTCCGGCAGCACCCGCAGGAACGCGGACTGTCCGATGGTGTTGCCGTCGTGCCCGAACAGCCGGGTGCCGTTCCAGTCCAGCCGGAACCAGCCCAGTCCCCACGAGTCGGCCAGCGTGTAGGGGTCGGGCAGCCTGACCTGCTCGTCCCGCATGGCGGCGGCCGTGCTCTCGGCCAGCACGCGGGTGCCGTCGGCGGCCACACCCCCGGCCAGGTGCATCCGGGCGAACGTCAGCACGTCGGCGACGGTGGCGGTGATCAGCCCTGCCGGTCCGGCCGACCGCGGCAGCACCCAGATCGGCGCGCGCCGGTACGGCTCGTCCTCCTCGTGCACGTGCCCGACGGCGGTCCGGTAGAGCAGCGCGTCGTCGGGCAGGGTGACCGTGTGGGTCAGCCCGAGCGGCGTGTAGAGGAGCTCACGCATCGCGGTGTCCCAGGTCTGGCCGGTGAGCTTCTCGATCACCCGGCCGGCGGTGGTGAACCCGGAGTTGCAGTACGACCACGTCGCGCCGAGCGGGTGGTTGAGCGGCAGCCCGGCCAGCGCCGCGACGTACTTCTCCAGGCAGTCGTCGCCGCGGCCGGTGTCGAGGAAGAAGTCGCCGTCGATGCCGCTGGTGTGCGTCAGCAGGTGCCGCATGGTGACCCGCGCCGTGGCGTCCTCGTCGGCCAGCCGCAGCTCCGGCAGGTACGTGACGACCGGCTCGTCGAGGTCCAGCTTGCCCGCGTCGGCGAGCGCCATGACGACCGTCGCCGTCCACACCTTGGTGATGGAGCCGATCTGGAACAGCGTGTCGGGAGTCGCCTCGACGCCGGTGTCGACGTTCGTGACGCCGTGCGCCAGCTCCAGGGTCTCGTCGCCGCGGGCGATGCCCAGGGCGGCGCCGGGGACGCGGTAGCGATCGGCCAGCTCGGCCAGCCGCCGCTGCCAGTGGTCGCGGTCGAGGGTCGGTGCGGTGATGCTCGTCATCGGGCTCTCCTTCTTCGACGTGTACTGCGTGACCCAGTCGACGATCCGGCGGGCGTAGTCGAGCCGGTGCGACGGGCGCCCGGCCAGGATGAACAGGTGCGACGCACCCGGGTAGAGCACGAGCCGGGCCGGCACGCCGCGGGCGCGCAGCGCGGCGAACCACTGTTCGGCCTGCTCCGGCGGGCAGCGGTCGTCGTTCAGGCCGTGCAGCAGCAGCGTCGGCGTCGTCACCGCGGCGACGTTCGTGTACGGCGACTGCGCGGCGGCGCGCTCGGGGTCGGCGAACGGGACGGCGGTCTCGAACGCCGCCAGGTAGTGCCCGGCGTCGGACGTGCCGGCGAAGCTGGTGAGGTCGGTCAGCGAGCCGCCCGGGATCGCGGCGGCGAAGCGGTCCGTCCGGCCGGTCAGCCAGCAGGTCATGAAGCCGCCGTAGCTGTACCCGGTGACGGCCAGCCGGTCCGGGTCGGCGACGCCCTCGGCGACCAGCTGGTCCAGCGGCTCCAGGAAGTCGCGCTCGTCGGCCAGTCCCCACCGGCCGACGGCGGCGGTGAAGAACGCCTCGCCGTAGCCGTCGCTGGCCCGCGGGTTGAGCAGCAGCACCGCCCAGCCCTGCCGGACCAGCTGCTGGTGGTACGAGTGCCCGACGTCGGGCGCCGGGCTCCACGCGTTGTGCGGGCCGCCGTGGATGTCCAGCAGCAGCGGCCCCGGCCGGCCCGTGCCGGCGCCGGCCGGGCGGAGCAGCCAGCCGTGCACCTCGGTGCCGTCGGAGACGGTGAAGACCCGCTCCTCCGCGACCGGCAGCGCCAAGTCGGCCGGCGAGTGCGCGGTCAGCGTCGTCTCGGCGCCGGTCCCGACGTCGGCCAGCGCGACCTCGCCGTAGGACCCCGGCCCGGCGACGACGAGAGCGGCGCGCTCCCCCGCGACGGACAGCCCGGATACGACTCGGCCGGCGCCGCCGAGCAGCGGCCGCACCGGTCCCCCGTCCACGGCGGCGGCGTAGACGTGCGTGCAGCCGCGGTCCCGGGCGCAGAACACGACGGTGCTCCCGTCGCCGGCGAGCTGCGGCAGCCCGCCTGGGTAGCCGGGCCCGCCGGGCATGACGTTGCGGTCCAGGTCCGCGGTGAGATCAACCGCCGGGCCGCCGTCCAGCGGGACGCGGTACAGCCGTTGGTGCCCGACGGCCGCCCGCGCCATGCCCACGACCACCAGCGCGCCGCCGTCCCGGGTCCACGTCACCGGGCCGGCGGCGCGCAGCTCTCCGACGGGGTCGCCCAGCGGCCCGCCGTCGGCCGGCATCACGTAGACAGAGGACTCCATCGTCAGGTCGGCGTCAGCGGACGTCGCGGCCGAGAACGCCAGCCGCGCGCCGTCCGGCGACCACGCCGGCGCCCCGGCGCTCCAGTCGCCCTCGGTGAGCCGCGTCGTCGTGCCGGTCGCGACGTCGACCACGTGCACGTGCTGACGCAGGCCGCGCAGCAGCCCGGCGCCGTCGGCCTTGTAGCCGAGCCGGTCCAGCACGATCGGGTCGGTGTCCTGCTGCCCCGTGGTGTCGACGACGGCCGCGAACGCGATACGGGTGCCGTCCGGGCTCCACACCGGCGCGCCGGCGCCCTTCGGCAGGTCGGTCAGCGCGGCCGGTTCGCCGCCGGCCAGCGGCAGCAGCCACAGCTGCGGCGGCCCGTCGGCCGCTCGGAGAAAGGCCAGCGACGAACCGTCCGGCGACCACGCGGGCGACGCGTCCGCCCGCCCGTGGGTGAGCCGCCGCGGTTCCCCGCCGCCCGTCTCGACCAGCCACAGCGACGACACGTTCTCGTCGGCCTCGGCGTCGCTGCCCTTCAGCACGTAGGCCACGCGCGTGCCGTCGGGCGACAGCGCGGGCTCGGCGGGAACGGCCAGGGCGAGAACGTCGTCCGGGGTCGGTGGTCGGGTCTGCTCGGATGTCACGGGGCCGGCACCTCCAGGATCTCGGCGGCGAAGTGGCAGGCGGCCCGGTGCGGACGGTCTGCCGCGCCGGACTGCGGGTCGGTCTCGGCGCAGATCGTGCGCTCCGGCCGGGTCAGCGGGCCGATCGGGCAGCGACGGTGGAACCGGCAGCCCGGCGGCGGGTCGTGCGGCGACGGCGCCTCGGTGTCCAGGCGCTGGTCGTCGGCGGGGACGGGGTCGTCCAGCGCGACGCCGAACGCCGGCGCCGCGTCCAGCAGCGTGCGGGTGTACGGGTGCCGCGGCGCGGACAGCACCGCGTCGGCCGGGCCGGCCTCGACGATGCGGCCGAGGTACATGACCGCGATGACGTCGCTGACGTAGCGCACCACCGACAGGTTGTGCGAGATGAACAACATCGTCAGGCCGAGCTCGCGCTGCAGGTCACGGACCAGGTTGAGGACCGAGCCCTGCACCGAGACGTCCAACGCCGAGGTGATCTCGTCGGCCAGCACCACCTCGGGCTCGGCGGCCAGCGCCCGGGCCAGCGCGACCCGCTGGCGCTGCCCGCCGGACATCCCCGACGGCAGCGACTTCGCCCGGGCCGGGTCCAGCCCGACCAGCTCCAGCAGCCGGGCCACCTCCGCGGCCCTGGCGGAGCGGCGACGCCGGCCGGGCAGCGCCTCGGAGATCGACTCCCCGATGGTCATCCGCGGGTCCAGCGAGGCGTGCGGGTCCTGGAACACCAGTTGCAGCCTGCGCCGGTCGCGTCCGGTCCGCAGCGGGGCGCCGTCCAGCCGGATCTCGCCGCCGGTCGTCGGGACCAGCCCGACGGCGGCCTTGGCCAGCGTCGACTTGCCCGAGCCGGACTCGCCGACCAGCCCGACGACCTGGCCCTGCGGGACGACCAGGTCGACGCCGTCGACCGCGGTCAGCGCCGAGCGGCCGGTCCCGAACCGGACCGTCGTGCCCTCGAACGACAGCTCCCTCATGCCTGGCCTCCCGTGACGGCGTCCAGCGTCAGGTCCAGCGGCCGGCTGCGCGGGTGCCAGCAGGCGGCCCGCTGGTCCGGCGCGACGGCGGACAGCCCGGGCCGCACCCGGCATGCGTCGTCGGCGAAGTCGCAGCGCGGCGCGAAGGCGCAGCCCTCGGGCCGGTCCGCGGGGTCCGGCGGGCGGCCCGCGATGGTGGCCAGCGGCCGGTCGCGGTCGGTCGCGAGGTCGGGGACGGAGGCCAGCAGTGCGCGCGTGTACGGGTGCGCGGCCGCGCCGAGCCGCCCGACCGGCAGCTCCTCGACCACCCGCCCCGCGTACATGACGACGACCCGCTCGCACAGCTGGGCGACGACGGCGATGTCGTGTGAGATCAGCACGACGGCCGCGCCGGTCTCGGCCTGCACGTCCTTGAGCAGCCGGAGCACCTGCCGCTGTACGGTGACGTCGAGCGCTGTGGTCGGCTCGTCGGCGATGATCAGCTCCGGCGTGCTCATCAGGCCCATCGCGATCATCGCCCGCTGGCGCATGCCGCCGGAGAACTCGTGCGGGTACTGGTGCGCCCGCCGCTCCGGCGCCGGGACGCGGACGGTGCGCAGCCGGTCGACGGCGCGGGCCAGGGCGGCTCGCTTGCCCTGCCGCTCGTGCACCCGGGTCACCTCGGCCAACTGCCGGCCGACGCGCATCGACGGGTTGAACGAGGTCATCGGGTCCTGGAACACCATCGCGACCCGGGTGCCGAGCAGGTCGCGCACCTCGGCGCCGGTGCGGCCGAGCGGCGCGACGCCGGCCACCTCCAGCCGCCCGGCGGTGACGTGCGCGGCGTCCGGCGCGAGCTGGGCCACGGCGAGCGCGGTGAGGCTCTTGCCCGAGCCGGACTCGCCGACGATGCCCACGGTCTCGCCGCGGCGGACGGTGAGGCTGACGCCGTCGACGGGATGCGTCCAGCCGCCGTCGCGCGCGGGGAACGCGACCCGCAGGTCGTCGGCGGCGAGGACGGCGTCCCCGTCGGGCTCGGCGGCCGCCGCCGTCATCGCCGGCTCGGTCTCGGGTGCGCGCCGGCGGCGCACCGCCCGCACGCCGACCACCTGAGCGATCGACTCGCCGAGCAGGGTGAACGCGAGTCCGGCGACGACGACGGCGACGCCGGGCGCGAGTGCCGCGGCCGGATTGATGTAGATGCGGTCCAGCCCCTCGCCGAGCAGCCGGCCCCAGTCGTAGGCCGGCGGCTGCACGCCCAGACCCAGGAACGACAGCCCGGCGAACGACAGCAGCGCGGTGCCCGCCATGACGGTGGCGTTGACGACCAGGGGCTCGCCGATGTTCGGGAGCAGGTGCCGGGCGATCAGCCGGAACCGGCCCACCCCCGCCACCCGTGCGGCCGCCACGTAGTCCCGTCCGGCCACCGCGGCCACGTTCGTCTGCACCAGCCGGGCGAACGACGGCGCGCCGGCCAGCGCGATCGCGAGTACGGCGCCGCGGGCGCCGACCCCGAAGATCACCGCGAAGAACAGCGCCAGCAGCAGACCGGGGAACGCGACCGCCAGGTTCACCGCCGCCGTCACCAGCCGGCCGGCCCGCCGTCCGAGCACCGCCGGCAGCACGCCCAGGACGACCCCGGCGGTGACACAGATCGCGGTGGCCAGCAGCGCGAGCCCGAGCGAGTAGCGTGTCGCGACCAGGACCCGCAGCAGGATGTCGCGGCCGAGCGCGTCGGTGCCCAGCGGATGCTCCGACGTCGAGCCCTGCGACAGCGCCGCCGGGTCGGTCTCCTCGGCCGCGTCGCCCCAGAGGATCGGCGCGACGATCGCGAGGATCGCCAGCAGCACCAGCAGGCCCGCCGCGACCGCGCCGACCGGGTTGCGCAGCGCGGCCCGCCACTGTTCGCGTCCCATCAGCCCTCCCGGATGGTCGAGCGCGGGTCGGCGACCGCCAGCAGCACGTCGACGACGAGGTTCACCAGCAGCACCGCGGCGCCGTAGACCAGCACGATGCCCTGGACGACCGGATAGTCCTTGGCCAGGATCGAGGAGACGATCGTCATCCCCATGCCGGGCCAGGCGAACACGTTCTCGACCAGAACGGTGCCGACGATCATGCCGCTGAGCAGCAGGCCGCCGATGGTCAGCGTCGAGGTGAGCGCGTTCGGGAAGACGTGGCGCACGTACACCCGCAGCGGCGGCAGCCGCTTGGCCCGGGCGGTGCGGACGAAGTCCTCGTCCATCACCGCGAGCGCCTCGACGCGGACGATGCGGGCCATCAGCAGCGCCGGCCCGAGCGACAGTGCCAGCACCGGCAGCACGTACGACGACCCGCCGCCCCGCCCGGCCACCGGGAGCCAGCCGAGCGATACGCCGAACACGAACACCAGCCCCACGGCCAGCAGGAACTCCGGGATCGCCGCGACCACCGCGCTGGTGGAGGTGAACCCGAGCTCCGCGCCGCGCCGCCGCCCGCCCCGGGTGAGCACCGCCATGGCCAGGCCGAGCGGGATCGCGGCCAGCATCACCACGACGAACGCCACGATGGCGAGGCTCGCGGTGGCCGGCAGCCGCTGGCCGATCGTGTCCGACACCGGCACCCCGGACGTCATCGAGACGCCCAGGTCGCCGGAGAACAGCGCCCGGACGTAGTTCACGAACTGCGTGCCGAGCGGGTCGTTCAGCCCGAGCGCCTCCCGTCGCGCGTCCACGAGGTCCGGCGGCGCGGTGACGCCGAGCGCCGCCCGCACGGGGTCGCCGGGGATCAGGTGGATCATCCCGAACGCGAGCGTCACCAGAACCGCGAGCGACACCAGCAACCGGCCCAGGCGGCGGAACAGGAAACCGGCCCAGGGGTTGCCGGCCCACGCGGACACCCGGGTCCGCGTGGGCGCGGGCGGTGCGGCGACGGGAGCCGTCACGAGGCCGACAACCGGATCGTCGCCGGAATCGGGCCGTCACCACCACGTTCGACCGTGACACCGTCCAGGAACAGCGGGATGGTCTCGTCGGCGAAGAGCAGCACGTCGTTCGCGGCGAACAGCGCCTGCTCCGCCTCCATCCACTTGTCGCAGCCCTCCTGGCCGGGCAGCGTCATCGCCTCGGCGACGGCGGCGGCGTAGTCCGGGTTGTCGATCGAGGCGAGGTTCACCCCGCCGTCGGCCGGCGTCGCGCCGGACAGGAACGGCACCATCTGGCTGGGCAGCCGCAGGTTCACCGGCAGCAGCGCGGCGCCCCACGACCCGGTGCCGAAGACCACCTCGTTGTACTCCGTCGGCGGCAGGCCGCGGGTGGTCGCCGCGACGCCCAGCTCGGTCCACGTCGACGCGATCAGCTCGGCCGCCGCGGCCGTGGTGTCGCCGCGGGTGCTGTTGTAGATCAGCTCCAGTTCCAGGCGGGTGCCGTCCTTGCCGCGCACGCCGTCCGACCCGGCCGTCCAGCCGGCGTCGTCGAGGGCGGTCGCGGCCGCCTCGGCGTCCGGTGCCGGCAGCTGCCCGTCGACGGCGTCGTAGCGGCAGACCAGCGGATCGATGATGGCCAGCGACTCCGAGCGCTGTCCGTAGCCGCCGGTGATCACCGACATCAGCTCGTCGTAGTCGAGGGCCTGGGCCAGCGCCGCACGGACGGCGTCGTCGGCGCCGGGGTTGCCCGCCGCCTGGTTGAGGAACAGCTCACCGACGACCGCCCGCATGGTCAGCTGCTCGTAGCTCTGCTCGAGCCGCTGCCGGTCCGGGCCGACGACGGAGGCGGCGTCCAGCTCGCCGGAGAGCAGCAGGTTCGCCGCCGTCGACTCGTTCGCGATGACACGGATGTTCACCGTGGCCGGCGTGCCGGGCTCGTCGGCGGTGGCGCCGTCCGGGCCCCACGTGTAGTCGTCGCGGCGCTGGAACGTGTAGTGGTCGTCGCGGACCACGTCGGTCAGCTCGAACATCCCGGTGCCGATGCCGGCCTCCTCCAGCAACGACGGGTCGTCCAGGCCGGCCTTGCAGACGATGAACAGCTCGCCGGTGCTCTGCAGCAGGAACGGGTCCGGCGACGGCGCGGTGAGCGTGACGGTGCGGGCGGCGTCGTCGGCGGTCGCGGTCAGCACCGGCGGGATCAGCACACCCCGCACCGGCGACACGTTCGCCTCGTCGACCACGAACTGGAAGTTCGCCGCCACGTCGGTGGCCGTCAGCGGCGTGCCGTCGGAGCAGGTGACGCCGTCGCGCAGCGTGTACGTCACGGACTCCGGCGTGACCTCCCACGACTCCGCCAGCCACGGCAGTTCCTCGCCGTCGGTGGTGAAGTAGACCAGCTTGTCGTACAGGTAGTTGTCGATGGCGCGGGTCGCCGCGAGCACCGTCAGATGCGGGTGCAGGTTGCCCGGGTCGGCGGCGACCGCGGTGGTGAACGTCCCGTCGACGGCGGGTTCGGCGTTGCCGCCCGCCTCGCTGGGACCGTCTCCGCCGTCGGAGCCGCCGCAGGCCGCGAGGAGCAGAGCGAGGGCCGCGGCGAGCGCTGGGGCGATGCGCATGACCAACTCCTTCAGGAGAGCAGGTGGTCCGCACAGCCTGGCCCCGTGGCCCGGCTCGCGTCTTTGTCCGATCCGACGACCCCGGGCCGCGGAACTCGTCGGTCCGTACCGACGCTCAGGCGCGCAGCACCCGCCCGGCCCGCTCGCCGGTGAAGCCGCCGCCGTCGACGACCACCCGGCCGCCCAGCACGACCGTGTCGACGCCGTCCGGCGTCACGGCCGGGTCGGTGTAGCTGCCGGCGTGGCCGATGCGCTCCGGGTCGAAGACGGTGACGTCGGCGTGCGCGCCGGGCAGCAGCACGCCGCGGCCGGCCAGCCCGAACTGGCGGGCGATCAGCGAGGTCGCCTTGCGGATGGCCTCTTCCCAGGTCAGCACGTTCTCGTCGCGGACGTAGGTGCCCAGCAACCGCGGGAAGCAGCCGTAGGTGCGTGGGTGCTGCAACCCCATGGGCGGGCCGTTGTCCGAGCCGATGCCGACCAGCGGGCTGGCCATGATCGCCCGCACGTCCGGCTCGGCCATCATCTCGACGACGATCATGGCGGCCGGATCGTCGACGACGAGGTCACAGAGCGTGTCGAACGGGTCGGCGGCCCGTTGGGCCGCCAGGTCGGCGACGGTGCGGCCGACGGCGTCGTGGTCGCGGTGCCCGGTGACGATGACCTGCGCGGGCGTCGTGTTGGCCCACATGCCGTCGCCCGGGTCGCCGCGCTCGGCGTCGGCCCGCAGCCCGACCCGGTACGCGGGGTCGGCCAGCCGCGTGGTCATGGCCGCGGCGCCGCCCTCGGCCGCGCGGTTCGGCAGCAGCGCGAGCAGCACCGTCCCGCCGGCGAGGTACGGGTACTGGTCGCCCATGACGTCGACGCCGGCCAGCCGGGCCGCCTCGATCCGTTCCAGCAGCGCGGCGCTCTTGCCGTGCGCGGCCCGCCCGGCGGCCTTGCAGTGCGAGATCTGCAGCCGCACACCGCCGGCCCTGGCGACGGCCACCGCCTCGTCGATGGCGTCCTCGACGTAGCGGCCCTCGTCGCGCATGTGGGTGGCGTAGGTGCGGCCGTAGGCGCCGGCGACGCGCGCGATCGCCTCCAGCTCGGGCCGCTCGGCGAAGCAGCCCGGCGGATAGATCAGGCCGGTGGAGAAGCCGACGGCGCCGGCCTCGAACGCCTCGGCGGCCAGGCGCTGCATGTGCTCGACCGCACCGGGACGCAGCTCGTCGCCGGCGCCGTTGGCCGTGAGCCGCAGCGTGTGGTGGCCGACGAGGTAGGCCAGGTGGTTGGTGGGGCCGTGCCGCTCGACGCGCTCCAGGAACGCGCCGAAGGAGCCGGACGGCGGCGGGATGTCGCAGCCCAGCTCGCCGTACATCGCCTGGACGATGGCCGCGGAGTCGTCGTCCAGCGGGGCGAAGCTGAACCCGCAGTTACCGGCCACCTCCGTCGTGACGCCCTGCAACAGCTTGAACGGCTGCGGGTCGTCCATCAGCGGCACCATGTCGCTGTGCGAGTGGGCGTCGACGAAGCCGGGCGCGACGTACCGGCCGGTGCAGTCGACGACCCGGGCGCCGGTCTCGTCGACGGCCGCACCGGGCGCGACGGCCCGGATGACGCCGTCGGCCACGACGACGTCGGCTGGTGCGCCGGGCGAGCCGAGGCCGTCGAACACAGTGCCGCCACGCAGGACGAGTGTCTCGCTCATGGGCGGATTCAACCGCAGGCCCGGCCCGCCGTGTTCGTCGGATCGGCCAAACGTCAGGCGGACTTCTCGCGGCGCTCGCGCTTGCGCGGGCCCTCGCGCGGCACCAGGGTGGGCAGCACGTTGGTCTCGACGACGTCGCGGGTGATGACCACCCGGGCGACGTCGTCGCGCGACGGCACCTCGTACATGACGTGCAGCAGCACCTCTTCGAGGATGGCCCGCAACCCGCGCGCGCCGGTGCCGCGCAGCAACGCCAGATCGGCGACCGCCTCGACCGCGTCGTCGGTGAACTCCAGCTCGACGTGGTCGATCTCGAACAGCCGCATGTACTGCTTCACCAGCGCGTTGCGCGGCTCGGACAGGATGCGGATGAGCGCGGCGCGGTCCAGCGGCGACACCGTGGTGATGACCGGGAGACGGCCGATGAACTCCGGGATCAGCCCGAACTTGAGCAGGTCCTCGGGCATGACCTCGCCGAAGGTGTTCACCGCCTCGCGCTCGGACTTGGACCGGATCTCGGCGCCGAAGCCCAGGCCGCGCTTGCCGATGCGGCCCTGGATGATGTCGTCCAGCCCGGCGAACGCGCCGCCCACGATGAACAGCACGTTCGTGGTGTCGATCTGGATGAATTCCTGGTGCGGGTGCTTGCGCCCGCCCTGCGGCGGCACGGACGCCGTGGTGCCCTCGAGGATCTTCAGCAGCGCCTGCTGCACGCCCTCGCCGGACACGTCGCGAGTGATCGACGGGTTCTCGCTCTTGCGGGCGATCTTGTCGACCTCGTCGATGTAGATGATGCCGGTCTCGGCCTTCTTGACGTCGTAGTCGGCGGCCTGGATCAGCTTCAGCAGGATGTTCTCGACGTCCTCGCCGACATAGCCGGCCTCGGTCAGCGCGGTGGCGTCGGCGATGGCGAACGGCACGTTCAGCATCTTCGCCAGCGTCTGCGCCAGGTACGTCTTCCCGCACCCGGTCGGGCCGATGAGCAGGATGTTCGACTTGGACAGCTCGACGGCGTCGTCCTTGCCGTGGCCGCGGGCGGCGGCGGACTGGCGCGCCTGGACCCGCTTGTAGTGGTTGTAGACGGCGACGGAGAGCGCCTTCTTGGCGACGTCCTGACCGATGACGTACTGCTCGAGGAACTCGTAGATCTCGCGCGGCTTCGGCAGCTCGGACAGCCCGCCGGCCTCGGCGGTCTCGCTGAGCTCCTCTTCGATGATCTCGTTGCAGAGATCGATGCACTCGTCGCAGATGTAGACCCCGGGCCCTGCGATGAGCTTCTTCACCTGCTTCTGGCTCTTACCGCAGAACGAGCACTTGAGCAGGTGGTCAGCGTCGCCGATGCGTGCCACGCGGTACGTCCTTCCGTCTACGGTTGCGATCTCGGCCGTGCAGACCCACGTCGCGGATCGACGTCGTGCGTATCGCCGGCTCTCGCGAGCCCTGCGTTGCCTTCGACGTTACAACGTCTGGTGGACAAACGGGCACCCGGAGAGCGGATCGGGTCCGGCGCGTCGCCGCCGGACCCGATCGGTGCGAGGTCAGCCGACCAGGCTGGCCTTGCGCGAGGCGGTGAAGTTGTCGACCAGGCCGTAGTCGATGGCCTCCTGCGTGGTCAGGATCTTGTCGCGCTCGATGTCGTTGCGCACCTGCTCGAGGCTGCGGCCGGAGTGGTCGGAGAGCATCTTCTCCAGCAGCGAGCGCATGCGCAGGATCTCGTTCGCCTGGATCTCGATGTCGCTGGCCTGGCCGTAGGTGCCCTCGGTGTAGGGCTGGTGGATGAGGATGCGCGCGTTCGGCACCGCCAGCCGCTTGCCGGGGGCGCCGGCCGCCAGCAGGACGGCCGCCGCGGACGCCGCCTGGCCCATGCAGACCGTCCGGACGTCCGGCTTGATGAACTGCATGGTGTCGTAGATCGTCGTCATCGCCGTGAACGAGCCACCGGGCGAGTTGATGTAGATCTCGATGTCGCGGTCGGGCTCCATCGACTCCAGGCAGATCAGCTGCGCCATGACGGCGTTGGCGACGTCGTCGGTGATGGGCGTGCCGAGGAAGATGATGCGCTCCTCGAACAGCTTGCCGAACGGGTCGATCCGCCGGAAGCCGTAGGACGTGCGCTCCTCCCACTGCGGGATGTAGTAGTTCACTGGGGTCTCCTCTGTCGGGGTGGTCGCTCGGTGTCGTTGGCGGCGTCAGGCCGTGCCGCCGCCCTGGGAGACCTGCGAGGCGCTCTCGACCACGTGGTCGACGAAGCCGTACTCGAGCGCCTCCTGCGGCGTGAAGTAGCGGTCGCGGTCGGAGTCGGCCTCGATGCGCTCGACCGTCTGGCCGGTGTGGTGCGCGATCAGCTCGGCCATCTCGCGCTTGGTGCGCAGCATCGCCTCGGCCTGGATGCGAATGTCGCTGGCCGAGCCGCCCATGCCGCCGGACGGCTGGTGCATGAGGATGCGGGCGTGCGGCAGCGCGTACCGCTTGCCGGGCGCGCCCGCCGTCAGCAGGAACTGGCCCATCGAGGCGGCAAAGCCCATCGCCAGCGTGACGACGTCGGGCTTCACGTACTGCATGGTGTCGTAGATGGCCATACCGGCCGACACCGAGCCACCGGGCGAGTTGATGTAGAGGTTGATGTCGCGGTCGGGGTCCTCGGCCGCCAGCAGCAGCAGCTGCGCGCAGATGGCGTTGGCGTTCTCGTCGCGGACCTCGGAGCCGAGGAAGATGATGCGCTCCCGCAGCAGCCGGTTGTAGATGTGGTCGTCCAGACCACCACCGATGGTCGGCGTCGGGGAATGGGCCTGAATGAGGGACGGGCCCGACGTCTCGGGGCGTGTGCTCACCGTGATCTCCTTGGGGCTACTACAGGTCGTCGAGACCGTATGAGACTTCTTGCTTCTTCGTGGTGCCAACGACACTAACCACAAAGGCCGCGGCGACCATCCGCCGCATGGCCCGTGTTCGCTGACGGCGTGCGCGGCGAGTCCATATGGTGCGTAAACGCGATCAGGTGACCAGCCGTGGGCATGGTCACCTGATCTGCGTGCTCGTGCTGTGGTCCGGCCGTCAGGCCTTCTTCTCGTCCGCCTTGGCATCTTCCGCCTCGGCATCGGCCACCTCGGCATCGGCGGCCTCGGCATCGGCCTGCTCGGTGCCGGCCTCCGCCGCGTCGGCCTGCTGCTCCTCGTCGAGCTCGGCGAACTCGAACGAGCCGTCGACCGCCGGGGCGGGGACGCCCTCGAGCTCGCTCGGGTCGGCCAGGGTGCCGTCCTCGCGCAGGCGGTTCAGCTCGACCTCGTTGCCGGAGGCGTCGGTGACCTTCGCCTTCTCGACGGCGAGGGCCAGCGCCTTGCCGCGCGCGACGTCGGCGACGACGGCCGGCAGGTTGCCCTGGTCGACCAGCTGCTGGGCGAGCTGGTTCGGGTCGATGCGCGAACGCATGGCCTGCTGGATGATGTACGAGCTGAGCTCGTCCTGCGAGACCTCGATGTTCTCGGACTTCACCAGCTCGTCGAGGACGAACTGCTGGGTGAGGTTGCCGCGCATCTGCTTCTCGAAGTCGGCCCGGTGGTCGTCGTCGCCGTGACCGTCGGCCAGGTGCTCCTCGACCTGCTGGGCGATGAGCTCCTCGGGCAGCGGGATGTCGCCGGCGTTCGCGAGGAGCTGCTCGAGCACCTTGTCGCGGGCGGACATGGCCTGCTCGATGCGCTTGCTGTTCAGCGCCTGCTGGCGGATGTCGTCGCGCAGCTCGTCGAGGGTGTCGAACTCGCTGGCCAGCTGGGCGAACTCGTCGTCCAGCTCGGGCAGCTGCTGCTCCTTGACGGCGTTGACCGTGACCTCGACGTCGACCTCTTCACCCTCGTGGGTGCCGACGAGCGTCGTCTTGAACGTCTTCGACTCGCCCGCGGTGAGGTCCGCCAGGGCCTCGTCCAGGCCGTCGACCATGCCGCCGCGGCCGATCTGGTAAGAGACGCCGCTGGCCTGGCCGCCCTCGACCGGCTCGCCGCCGTCCGTAGCGTTGAGGTCGATCTGCACGAAGTCGCCGTCGGCGGCGGCCCGCTCGACCGTCACCAGGGTGCCGAATCGCGCCCGCAGCTCGTCGATGCGCCCGCTGATGTCGTCGTCGGCCACCTCGAGGTCGTCGACCTGGACCTCCAGGCCCTCCCACTCGGGCAGCTCGATCTTCGGCTTCACCGTCACCTCGGCGGTGAACTTGAGGTCCTCGCCCTCGCCGAACTGCGGCTGGTCGATCTCGGGCTGCGCCAGCGGCGTCAGCTCGTTCTCGCGCATCGCGTCCTGGTACAGCTGCGGAATCGCCTCGTTGACGGCCTCTTCCAGCACCGCCGGCCGGCCGATGCGCTGGTCGATGACCATCGGCGGGACCTTGCCCTTGCGGAAGCCCGGCACCGTGACCTGGGCGGCGATCCGCTTGTAGGCGGACTGGATGTTCGACTCAAGCTCGGCGAAGGGAACCTCGACCGCGAGCCGGATCTTGGTCGGGTTGAGGGTCTCGACGACGCTCTTCACGCTCTCGTGTCTCCTGTGTGGGTGGTCTGCGGCACGAACGCAACGATGCTGCCTGTTGCGAACGCGGGCTGGTCGGGGCGACAGGACTCGAACCTGCGATCTCCTGCTCCCAAAGCAGGCGCGCTAGCCACTACGCTACGCCCCGGGTGCCCGGACAAGTCTAGGCCAGATCACAGGGTACTCTGTGCCACGGGCTTCTTGGCCCTGCGCGGGTGTAGCTCAATGGCAGAGCCCCAGCCTTCCAAGCTGGTCATGCGGGTTCGATTCCCGTCACCCGCTCCACATCCCGCAGCTCAGCGGGGGTCTTGTGACCCGTCAAGTCTGACCTACGCCACCGATGCCGGGCACGCGTTCATCGACCGCGCCTTGTCTCTGCCGAGGTCGTGGACCACTCCAGCGAACGTCTGACCAGGGCCGGGGTGCCCGGCGACGAGGTCTACGGCGCTGACCCGTGCCGGCGACGAACCACCAGCGGACCGTGAAGATCACGATCCACGCCGGAGCTAAGCCTGTGCCGGCGGGGTGGTGTCACTCGCAGCCGGTTCAGGAGGTGCTGCCGGGCGCTTGTAGCGCCTGACGCTCCGTACCATCAACGCAGCCATCACCAGGCCGAACATCAGCACGAACACACCGGCGGCCATCCTCGGGCCCGGGTTGTAGTCGACGGTGTAGGCGGTCGGCCGGCCAGCGTCGTCGTGCAGGCGCACGTTGTCGATCCTCGCCGGCATCGGGTCGCCGTGGCGGGTCCGTTCGGCGTCGCTCAACAGGACGCCGGTCCGAGTGATCGTGCCGTCCTCGCTGACGAACTCGCCGATCCACGCGCAGCTGTCCCTGCCACAGTCACGGTCCGTGGGGGTGAGTGAGCCGACCGGGCCGTCGGCCTGAGCGTCACGACCATTCAGCCCCTCGGCGATCAGGGCGCCGCCACCGCCGACGCCGACCATGGCAACGAACACGATCATGAACCAGATCAACACCCTGCCGCGCCTGGTCAGCGGTCTCGGCGGCTTCGGCGCGGTCATGGCATAGAGCCTGCCATGACCCGGCATCTCTCACGTCGGCTACCTGCGGCCAAGCCGGCAACGGGGAACAGCACGATGAAGATCACGATCTACGACTCGAGTACTAGCCGACGACTGCCGCGCATCAGCCGACGGCGCACACGAGCCCACGACACCAGCTCGCCGCCGTCGACCACGAGACGCCCCGGATCGACCGCCGGCACTGGGGTCGAACCGGCGCCCGTCGAGCTGGGCGGCTCCGGTCCCGTCCCTCTCATGCCGCGATGGCCCAAGGCTCACGACGACCGGCCGTTGCCGGCGCACCCAGGCCAAGGCGGCGGCATCGGGCGTTCACGTCGCGATGGGAGGATGCGCCGGTGAGCCTGACGACCGCGCCGAACCTGCAGATCGCCGAGCACCGTTGCCCCGACTGCGCCCAGCCGTTCCGCCGCGTCACCGGCTTCGTCCACCGCGACGGCTCCCCGTACGCCGTCTTCTACGCCAGCTGCCACCACCACGACGGCAACGACGTGCTGCTCGACGCCGTGTTCGGCACCTGGGAGGGCGACGACCACAGCGACCACGTGACGTTCGGCTGCCGCATCGGCCCGGTGCCCGGCCAGCCCGGACCGGCGGTCCAGCTCATGCCCGCGGCCGCCTCCTTCGACGCGGCGGCGCTGTTCGGCCGGAAGCTGAGCAGCGACGAGGCCGCGCGCCATCCCCGCCTCGACGACTTCCGCGAGCTCGTCCAGCACGTCCTGAGCACCAACACGGTCATCGCCGCGCACCTCAGGGCCGATCCGCCTCGATGACCATCTGACGCCCGACGGTTGACATGCAGCCGAACGGCTGCCTATGGTCGAACCATAAAAGGCAGCCGATCAGCTGCCTATCCAGCGATGAGGACCCATGGACGACGACGTGTTCCGGGCGCTGGCGGATCCGAGCCGCCGGGCGCTGCTGGACAGCCTGAACCGTGGCAACGGCCAGACGTTGCGCCAGTTGTGCGCCGGCCTGGACATGGCCCGTCAGTCGGTCAGCAAGCACCTCGCCGTCCTCGAGGCGGCCGGCCTCGTCACCACCGAGAAGCGCGGCCGCGAGAAGCACCACTTCCTCAACGCCGAGCCGATCAACGCGATCGCCGACCGCTGGATCAGCCGGTACCACCGCGGGCGCGTGCAGGCGCTCGCCGACCTCAAGACCGCATTGGAGGCCCCCATGAGCAGCACCGAGTTCACGTACACCACGTTCATCAGGACCACGCCGGAGAAGCTCTGGCAGGCGCTGACGGACAACGCGTTCACCAGCCGCTACTGGGGCGCCACGTTCGACACCGACTGGCGGGCAGGCTCGGCGATGGTCTGGCACGAGGCCGGCGCGACGATCGCCGACGACGAGCAGCGGGTGCTCGAGGCCGAGCCCTACCGGCGTCTCGCCTACACCTGGCACACGTTCACGCCCGAGTTCGCCGCCGCGCACGGGCTCGACCCCGAGAAGGTGGCGGCGACGGCGAAGGAGCAGCGGTCCAGGGTGACGTTCGAGCTGGAGCAGCGCGGCGAGCTGGTCCGGCTCACCGTCGTCCACGACGGCTTCGAACCGGGCAGCCAGGTCCTCCAGGATGTCAGCGGCGGCTGGCCGGAGCTGATCGCGAGCCTCAAGACGCTGCTCGAGACCGGCGAGCCGCTGCCCGCCGGCGCCTGATCCGGCGACTCCGCAACGCGCCGCCTTGTGTTCCGGCGTCGCGGCGAGCACGATGTGCCCCGATGACCGAAGTGATGACCGACCCGAAGCACATCAGCATCGTGCAGCTGAACAAGGCGGCGCTGACGGCCCTCGCCGACGGCGACATCGTCACGGCCAACCAGGAGTCGCCGGTCGAGCTGACGCCGTACTGCGCCGGCTCGCACTGGAGCAGTGTGTGGCGCATGCGCAGCGAGCAGATCGCCACCGACCCCGCCAGCGCCGCCTGGATCACCGGCATCGTCTGGGACGACGACCGCCAGGTCGCCGTGGGACACGCCGGGTTTCACGGCCCGCCCGACCACGACGGCCGGGTCGAGGTCGGCTACGCGATCGACCCGGCGCACCGCCGCCGAGGGTACGCCCGGGCCGCGCTGGAGGTGATGCTCGACCGCGCCGCCCACGACCCGCAGGTGCGCGTCGTCCGCGCCAGTGTCAGTCCGACGAACCTGGCCTCGCGCAACCTCGTGGCGCAGTTCGGGTTCGTCGAGGTGGGCGAGCAGTGGGACGACGAGGACGGCCTCGAGACCATCTACGAGCTCACGCGGGACGAGGCGCGTACATGATGATCGCGACGCCGACGATGCAGATCGCCGCGCCGATCACGTCGTAGCGGTCCGGCCGGAAGCCGTCGGCGATCATCGCCCAGGCCAGCGAGCCGGCGACGAACACGCCACCGTACGCCGCCAGGACCCGGCCGAAGTGCGCGTCGGGCTGCAGCGTAGCGACGAACCCGTACAGGCCGAGCGCGATCACGCCCAGGCCGGTCCACAGCAGGCCGCGGTGCTCGCGCACGCCCTGCCAGACCAGCCAGGCGCCGCCGATCTCGGCGACGGCGGCGAGCAGGAACAGCGCGATCGAACGGGCGACGGTCATGGCCGCCACCCTAGAGGCGGTCCCCGCCGGCGATCGCCGACGTTGTCGGTGGCCGGCCGTAGGCTCCCGCCATGCCCATGGAGCTGATCAACCCGCCCGGTCTCCCCCAGGCCCCGGCCTACTCCCAGGTCGTCGTCGCCACCGGCTCGCGCCAGGTCGTCGTCGCCGGTCAGGTGCCGTGCGACGCCGACGGCACCCTGGTCGGCGCGGGCGACCTCGCCGCCCAGACCGAGCAGACGCTGCGCAACGTGGCGACGGCGCTCGCGGCGGCCGGCGCCACGTTCGCCGACGTCGTCCGGCTCGGCATCTTCGTGGCCGGCTACAACGAGCACAGCCTCGAGCAGGTGCGCGTGGGCCTGGTCGCCGCCGGCGACGTCGTCGTCCGGCCCGACGGCCCGCCCGCGGCCACGCTGGTCGGCGTGGCCGCGCTGGCGTTCCCGGGTCAGCTGATCGAGATCGAGGCGACCGCCGTACTGCCCTGATCGACGGTGCAGCAGCCGGCTACCCGCCGAGCGACTTCGTCAGGATCGTGCAGAGCCGGTCGTCGTCGGGGTCGGCGGTGACGCTGGTCCCGAAGGCGAACCCCAGCCGCGCCGTCGGCCGTCGCCCAGGCGTCTCGAGCCAGACGCCGAGGCCCTCGGGCTCGCGGCGGTGCAGCTCGTGCCCGTCGATCGTGCGCACGCGCTCCTCGACGCCGCCGGTCCGCCAGTCGACCCGCGTCAGGTGCGCGTTGCCCTTCCCCTCCGGCGGGTTCGTCGCGCTGTAGATCTGCCCGTCGAAGAGGTAGAGGTCACGCCCGTACGTCGCGTAACCCTGGAACACCGGCCCGCCGCTGAGCACGTCCGGCTGGGCGACGTCGGCGATCGGCTCGTACGCGGGCCGCTCGCGGCGCACGTCGTCGAGGTCGAAGAGCGCGAACCGGAACGCGCCGTCGCGGCGGTACCGCATGACCAGCGTCCGGTGGACGGGGTCGACGTTGCAGGTGGTGCGGTCGACGCCGGGCAGCAACTCGCGCCGCTGCAGGCCCGGCGTCGCGTCGGCGTCGATGACCGCACCGTCGGCGAACGGGAACCGCAGCAGCCGGGTCCCCCACCCGCTGGCGCCTTCGGTGACGGCGTCGACCTCGGTCCACAGGTGCACGTCGCGGCCGGTCCGCTCGACGCCGATCGCGACGCCGTGCCCGAACCGCTTGAGGTACATGTGCCCGAGCAGGTTCCCGGCGAGGTCCAGCTTCGACAACGTGAGGTCGCCACGGGCGGCGCGGCGGGCGTACTCCTCGTCACCGGGCGCGTCGCCGGGGAGGATGGTGCCGCCCTGGGTGATCTGCACGACGTACACATGCCGGCCGGTGCTGTCGACGGCGAACGACTGCATGATGGTCCGCTGGTCGTGCAGGCCGACGTTGACGAAGAACGGCTCGGCCGGCTCGGTCAGCCCGAACGACGGCGTCCGCGCCGGCGCCCCGCCCCGGCCGGCCGCCGCTGCCGCCGTCGCTGTCGTCGACCCCGTCGCCGCCAGCACTCCGGCGCCCGCCGCCGCACCGCCGAGCCGGACGAACGTCCGCCGCGAGAGTTCCGTCATGATGCCGCCTCCTCCGCCCGCACGAGCTCTTCCACGATCGCCGCCGTCTCGTCCGTCGTGAACCCGTCGACGCCGAGCGCCTGAGCGTCGCGAAGCTGCTCCGGCGTGTTGACCAGCCAGACGCTGAACTCCAGGCCATGCGACTGCGCCCTCTCGACCAGCGCGCGGTCGGTGCCGGACCAGCCGAACAGCACGCGCGACGCACCCAGCTCGACGGCCCGGTCGAGCGACTCGGCCGACCCGCCGGACGCGATCAGCCCGACCGGCGCGTCCGGGAACAGCCGGACCAGCTCGGCGACGACGTCCGGGTCGAAGCAGCACGGCGAGATGCGGGCGAGGTCGCCGGGGCGGTCGCGCAGCAGTTCGGCGAGCGGGCCGACCGCTTCCGGCGCCTTGATCTCCACCTGCAGGCGTAGCCGCGGGCCGACGCCGTCCAGCACCTCCTCGAAGGACGGGATCCGCGCGCCGCCGCCGGCGTCGAGCGCCTGGAGCTCACGCAACGTCAGCTCCGCGACGGCGCCGGTGCCGTCCGTCGTCCGGTCGACGGTGGCGTCGTGCATGACGACCAGCCGTCCGTCGGCCGACAGCCGCAGGTCCAGCTCGACCTCGTCGGCGCCCTCGTCGACCGCTTGCAGGAACGACCCGATGGTGTTCTCCGGCACCACCGACGGCGAGCCGCGGTGCGCGCACACGCTCAGGTCCATCAGCCGAAGTACTTCTCGTAGCCGGGCCGGATGTCCTCGACGCCCTGCCGCAGCTGCTCCGCGACCTCGTCGAACACGTCCTGCGGATCCTCGCTGCCGTCGCTGTAGATGCGCTGCAGGCCGCTGATGATGATGTCGGTGCCGTTGGGCAGGTAGGAACGGATCGCGTCGCTGCCCTGCGCCTCCGGGAGCTGCTCGACGGCGACGTTGAAGTTCGGGTCGCTGGCCAGCGTCTGCGCCAGTTCGGGGACGTCCATCGACGCCTTGACGATCGGCAGGTAGCCGGTCGCGAGCGTCCACTCGGCGGCGTTCTCCGGCTGCCCGAGGAACTTCAGCAGCTGGAACGCGGCATCCTTGCGCTCCTGTGCAGCCCCTTTGAGCAGCGAGAAGCCCATGCCGCCGGTCGGGACGCCACTGGCCACCTCCTGCGGCAGGAAAGCGGTGCCGACCTCGAACCCGGCGGTCGCGGAGGCCTCGTAGATGCCGCGCAGCCCGCCGGTCGACGTGATCGTGGTCGCGACCACGCCGGTGCCGAAGTCGGTGCCGGACGCCTGCGCGAGGTACCCGTAGCCGTCCTCGAAGATGTACTGCTGGTGCCAGCGGGCCGCGTCGACGGCGCCACCGGAGTCGATGGTGACGTCCAGGCCCTCAGACAGCCGGCCGCCGAACTGCCAGACCGAGGCCATGAACTGCCAGTCGTCGTCGCCGGTGAAGGCGTGCGCCTTGAGCGGCTGGCCGTTGACGCTGAGCTCGGAGATGGCCGACGACCACTCGCGCAGCTCCGTCCAGGTCTCGGGGCCGCGGTCGGGCAGGCCGATCTGCTGGAACACGTTCTTGTTGTAGTAGAACAGCGGCGTGCTGCGGCCGAACGAGAGCCAGTACAGCTCGTCGCCGACCAGCCCTTCGTCGAAGAGCGCCTCGACGTAGTCGTCGCGGCCGAACTCGTCGTCGAAGTAATCGTTCAGCGGCTCGAGGGCGTCGTTGATGAGGAACCGGCCCCAGAACGTGTCGGCGAGCATCATCACGTCCGGGACGGCGCCGGCCCGCAGCGCCGCGGTGAGCTTCGGCGCGGACTCGGCGTACGCGCCCTGGAACTGCACCTCGGCGTAGATGTCCTCCTGCGACTGGTTGAACTTGTCCACCAGCGCGGCGAGCGCCTCGCCGTTGACGCCGCCCATCGCGCTCCACATGGCGACGTTGACGCGCCCGGCGTACTGCGACGGCGGGCTGACGTCGACCTGGTCGAGGTTGCCGCCCGGGTCGGAGGTGTCGTCGCCGCTGCCGCCGTCGTCGGTGACGCCGCCCGCGCAGCCGAGCAGGGGTACGGCGACGCCGGCGGCCGCCGCCATGGAGAGGAAGTCGCGCCGGCTCGGTCGGGAGGGGCGCAGAACGGTGCGGTGTCGCATGGTCGGAGCGTCCTTTCGTGACTCGCGGGCGGGGGTCAGCCCTTGACGGCCCCGCCGGTCAGCCCGCGGGTGATCTGCCGCTGGGCGACCAGGAAGAGGATGAGCATCGGGAGTGCGACCATCACCGTGCCGGCCATGATCGCGCCCCAGTTCGAGTAGCCCTCGGTGGAGCGCAGGTAGAGCAGTCCGATGGGCAGCGTCCGCATCTCGACGGTGTTGGTGACGATGAGCGGCCAGATGAAGTCGTTCCACATGTCGACGATCGCGATGATCCCGACGGTGACCAGCATCGGCTTGCACATCGGCAGCACGACCTGCCACATGATGCGCAGGTGCCCCGCGCCGTCGACGCGCGCCGCCTCGACGATGTCGCCGGGCAGCGTGAGCATGTACTGCCGCAGCAGGAACATGCCGAACACCGAACCGGCACTGGGCACGATGAGGCCCAGGTAGGTGTTCACCCAGCCGAGGTTCGACACGGTGATGTAGTTGACGATCAGCGTCACGTTGTTCGGCACCATCAGGGCGCCGAGCATCACCAGGAAGATCACGTTCTTGTACGGGAAGCGCAGGAACACGAACGCGTACGCCGTGAGCGTCGCGTTGACCAGCTTGATCGTGGCGCCGCCCGCGGTGACGATCAGCGAGTTGACGAAGAAGTCGCCGAACGGCGCGGCCCGCCAGGCCTCGGCGAAGTTCTCGACGTGCCAGCTGGGCAGCCAGCGCGGGGGGAACTGGTAGATGTCACCCGGTTCTTTGAGAGCAGACGAGAACAGCCAGTACAACGGGCCGATGAACAGCAGCCCGACGGCCACCAGGCCGGCGTACAGCAGCACCCGTCGCAGCCGTGCGGCGGTCATGTGTAATGCACCTTGCGCTGGACGAACCTGGTCTGCAGGCCCGTGACGACGAGCAGGATGACGAACAGCAGCATGGCGGCCGCGGCGGCGGTGCCGGCGTCGGAGGCGCGGAAGCCCTGCTGGTACACGAACCACGACAGGGTCGTCGTGGCGTCGCCCGGCCCTCCCCCGGTGAGGACGGCGATCATGTCGTAGGCCTGGAAGGTGCCGATGATCGACGTGACCAGCACGAAGAACGTCACCGGCGACAGCAGCGGCAGCGTGATCCGCCGGAACGTCGTCCACGTGCCGGCGCCGTCGAGCTTGGCCGCCTCGTAGAGCTCCTCCGGGAGGTTCTGCAGCCCGGCGAGGTAGACGATCGCGACGAACCCGATGCCCTTCCACAGGTACGCGATGACCAGCGCGATCAAGGCCCAGTCGGCGTCGTTCACCCATCTCGGCGACTCGATCCCGAACGGATCCAGCACCACCCGCGACAGCCCGTACGCCGGGTCGAAGATGAACAGCCACAACGTCGCGACGGCGGCGCCGCTGACGATGTGCGGGGCGAACGCCACGGTCCGGACGAGCCCTCGGCCGCGCAGCTTCTGGTCGAACAGCAGCGCCAGCGCGAGCCCCAGCACCACGCTGCCGACCACGATCGCCGCGCTGAACGTCAGCGTGTTCAGCAGGATCCCGTGGAAGCTCGAGCTGGTGAACAGGTTCTCGTAGTTCTGCAGCCCCACGTAGCGCGGTGCGCCGGAGATCATGTTCCAGCGGGTCAGGCTCAGCCAGGCGTTGTAGATGACCGGCCAGTAGTCGAAGGTGCCGATGATCAGCAGATTCGGCGAGATCATCAGCAGGAACAGCGAGTATTCCTTGCGGCGACGGCGCCAGTGGTGCGGGCCGCGGCGGCGCCGGCGGGCCGTGGACCCGGGGCCGCCGCTGCCGCTGGTGGCGGCCGCGGCGCCGTCGGCGCCCGCGTCGTCCTGGCCCCGCCGGGCGGCGGTGGTGGTGGTCACGAACGCCCTCCCGACGTGACGGTCATCTTCGACTGTGCGAGTGACCGTAACAGACTTAACACGAAGAACGATAGACTTAACTTCCACGAAGAGATGAACTGCAAGCGGCCGCTCGGCGACCACTCCGTGACCGGCCGGATTCGTGGCGGATCGGGGCCGGTTCCGCGGTGATTCCGGGCGGTTCGGGCGGCGCGGCGGGCTCAGCTCGCGGGCACCACGGTGGCGTGCTCGCCCAGCTCGGACAGCAGGCGGTCGCCCGCGTCGGCGTTGACCACCAGCTGGTCGAAGTCCGACGTCGGCGCGAGGCGGTGCAGCGCGGTGCGGTTCAGCTTCGTGGGGTCCATCAACAGCACGCGCCGCCGGCCGGCGGCCATCATGGCGCGCTTCACGGTGACGATCTCGGGTTCCTGGTGATAGGTGGTCGAGATGGTCATGGCCGACGTACTCAGGAAGACGATGTCGGTGGTCAGGGCGCCGATCGCCTCGATCGCGCTCAGGCCGAGGAAGGCGTCGTGCGTGGCGTTGTAGTCGCCGCCGACGCCGATCAGGTGGATGTCGGGCATCGTCTTGAGCGCCTGCATGATGGGTAGGTAGTTCGTCACCACCGTCAGCGGCCCGAGCCGCAGCTCGCCCAGCCGGCGGGCGACGAACAGGTTCGTCGTCGAGGTGTCGAGCATGATCGACATCCCCGGCTCGATCATGCCCAGCGCGGCCGTCGCCAGCGACTCCTTCTCCTTGACCTGCACCCGGACCCGGTACTCGGAACTGCTCTCGAACACCGTCGACGGCTGCGCCGACACACCGCCGTGGAACTTGCGCACGACGCCACGCCGGGCCAGTTCGTCGAGGTCACGGTGGACCGTCATGACGCTCGCCCCGGTCAGCTCGGTCAGCTCGCTGACCGTGGCGACCCCATGGGCGACCACGTGCGACACGATGGCCTGCTGGCGCGCGTCGCGGGCGAGCGAGCGCCGCGACGGCGGGTCGGCTGGACGGGTGGGCGGCGTCATGCGAACAGTCTGGCGCAGCGGCCGGACGTTGGGGCGTCACGCCTCACGACTCCGCCGGACGAACCGCCCCACTGCATCGCACGATAGGTTATCTTTAACAGTCAGTTGTGTTATCTATGCGATAACGTGCGTCAGGACGCACAGACATCGAGGCGACGGGGTGCATATGGATCCGAGGTCGGCGGACGTCATCTGGGTGGGCATCGACCTCGGGACCCAGAGCGTGCGCGTCCTCCTCGCCGACGACACCGGCCAGGTGCTGGCGCTCGGTTCCGCCAGGCTGACCAGCCATCGGCGCAGCGACGCCGGCCGCCGGCACGAGCAGGATCCGCACCAGTGGTGGGAGGCCGTCGGCGAGGCGTCGCGGCAGGCGTTCGGCGAGCTGCCGCCGGCGTGCCGATCGGCCCCCGTCGGCGCGGTCGCCGTGTGCAGCACATCCGGCACCGTCCTGCTCGGCGACGACCGGGGCGCTCCGCTCACCCCCGCGCTCATGTACGACGACGCGCGCGCGGTCGACGAACTGGCCCGCCTGAAGCGCCGGTTGGCCGAGGCGGACGGATCCGCGGGCTCGGGCACCGCCGTGCAGCTGTCGTGGGCGCTGCCGAAGATCGACTGGCTGTTCCGGCACCACACGACCACCGGGCTGTCCGGCCGCTACGTCGCCCACAGCGCCGACGTCATCGCCGCGGCACTGGTCGGGCATCGCGTCGACACCGACAGCAGCCACGCGCTGAAGTCCGGCTACGACGTCGCCGGCCGCCGCTGGGACGAGCGCCTCCTCGGCGCGGCGGGCGTCGACCCCGCGACGCTCCCCGAGGTCGTCGCGCCGGGCAGCACGCTGGGCACCGTCACGCACGCGGCCGCCGCGCACACCGGCATCGCGGCCGGCACCCCCATCGTCGCGGGCATGACGGACGGGTGCGCGGCGCAGATCGCCGCCGGCGCGCTGACCCCCGGCTCGTGGAACTCCGTCCTCGGCACGACACTGGTGCTCAAGGGCGTCTCGCCCACGCTCATCGACGATCCCGCCGGGGCGGTCTACAGCCACCGGCACCCCGACGGCGGCTGGCTGCCCGGCGGCGCCTCCAACGTCGGGGCGGGCGCCGTCGCCGGCGAGTTCGCCGACGACGACCTCGACGCGCTCGCCGCCGCGGCCGGCCGGCGCTACGAGCCCGCGGGCGCCGTCATCTACCCGCTGACGGCGCGCGGCGAGCGGTTCCCGTTCGTCCGGCCCGACGCGACCCGGTTCGAGCTCGGCGCCACGTCGTCGCGGGCGGAGCGATACGCCGCCGTCGTCCAGGGCGTCGCCTACGTCGAGCGCCTGTGCTTCGAGCGGCTCGCCGCGCTCGGAGCTCCCGTCGACGGTGATATCCGTATCACCGGTGGTGGTACGCGAAGCGACTACTGGAACCAGCTGCGCGCCGACGTGCTCGGCCGGCCGCTGGTCATCCCGCGGACCCCGGAGCCCGCGTTCGGCATGGCCGTCCTCGCGTCGGCCGCCGGGCATCGCGTCGACGCGCCCGGGGTCACGGTCACGCAGCGCGCGGCGGCCATGGTCGGCCGGCGCGCGGTCGTCGAGCCGCGGGCCGACGCGCACGAACGGCTGGCCGAAGGCTACGACCGGCTGGTCGCCGAGCTCACCCGGCGCGGCTACCTCGACGACGCGGACGAGGCGGCACCGTCCACAGGCAGCACACCGACGACCGCCGCGCAGCGGCTGAGCAGCAGGTACACCCCATGACGACGACCATCACGCTGGCCCGGCACGGCCGCACGCCCTGGCACGAGGGCAACCGCTACACCGGCTCCAGCGACATCGGCATCGACGAGGTCGGCCAGGCGCAGGCCGAGGTCCTCGCCGCCCACGCGAAGGAGCATCCGCCGGACGCCCTCTACGCGTCCGACCTGCTCCGTGCCCGCCAGACCGCCGGCGCCGTCGCCGACGCGACCGGGCTGGAGGTCCGCGTCGACGCACGTCTGCGCGAGCTCGACTTCGGTCACGCCGAGGGCCGCACGCTCGCCGAGCTGCGCACCACCGACCCCGACGCCGCCGAGGCGTTCGTGCGCGACCCCGTCGCCCACCACCTGCCCGGCGGCGAGCACCCCGAGGCGGCCGCCGGCCGGGCGGAGCGGGCGCTGCGCGAGATCGCGGCCCGGCACCCCGGCCAGCGCGTGCTCGTCGTCTGTCACAACACCCTGATGCGCCTGGTCGTCTGCCGGCTCACCGGCATCCCGCTGCGCGCCTACCGCACCGTGTTGCGCGGCCCGGACCCGACCGCCACCACGCAGCTGAGCTTCGGCCCGTCCGCCGTCATGCTCGACCACTACAACCAGGCGCCCCGATGACCGCCCGGACGACGCGCAGCGCCCGCCAGGACCGCATCGCCGATCACGTGCTGCGCGAGGGCTCGGTCACCGCGAGCCAGCTGGCCGAGACGTTCGGCGTCAGCCTCATGACCGTCCACCGCGACCTCGACGAGCTCGAGCGCCAGGGCGTCGTCCGCAAGTTCCACGGCGGCGTCAGCGCGCAGCCGTCCAGTGTGTTCGAGAGCAACGTCGCCTACCGGCTGCGCACCGCGCGGGCCGAGAAGGCCGCCATCGCCCGCTATGCGCGCACGCTGGTCGAGCCGGGCATGGCGGTCATGCTGGACGACTCGACGACGACGCTCGGCGTGGCGGAGCTGCTCGCCGACGCGGCGCCGCTCACCGTCATCACCAACTTCCTGCAGGTCATCAACACCATGAGCCGCTCCGACCGGGTCCGGCTGATCTCCCTGGGCGGCGAGTACTACCCGACGCACGACTCCTTCCTGGGCGTGCCGTGCATCGAGGCGATCGAGTCGCTGCGCGCCGACGTGCTGCTGACGTCGACGTCGGCGGCGTCGGGCGGGCTGACCTACCACCAGGAGCAGGAGATCGTGCTGGTCAAGCGGGCGATGATGCGCTCGGCGACGCGCAGGGTGCTGCTCATGGACCACACCAAGCTCGGCGGCACCGCGCTGCACCAGCTGGCGCCGCTCACCGACTTCGACGACCTGGTGGTCGACGGCGGCACGCCGCCCGAGGTCGTCCGGGCGCTGCGCGAACGCCGCGTGAACGTCCACGTCGCACCGCTCGACACCCCCTGACCGCGAGGAGGCGGCATGTACATCGGCGTCGACATCGGCACCACGCTGACCAAGGCCGTCGGGTACGGCGACGACGGCGCCGAGCTGTGCGTGCACAGCGTGCCGACGGAGCTGGCGCACGGTGCCGGCGGCCGGGTCGAGCAGGACGCCGAGGCCGTCGTCGCGTCCGTGACCACCGTGGTCCGCGCCGTCGCCACCCAGCTGCCCGGCCCGCCGGAGCTGGTCGCGATGACCGGCCAGGGCGACGGCTGCTGGCTGGCCGACGCCGACGGGGTCCCGGTGCGGCCGGCGGCGTCCTGGCTGGACGGCCGCGCCGCCGACGTCGTCCGCCGGTGGGACCGCGACGGCACCGCCGACGCCGTCCTCGCCCGCAACGGCGGCATGATCTTCCCCGGCGCGTCGGCCGCGATCCTGGCCGCGCTCGACCGCGACGAGCCGGACGTGCTCGACCGCGCGGCGACCGCCACGCACTGCGTCGGGACGGTGTTCCAGCGGATCACCGGCGTCCGCGCCGTCGACGTGTCGGACGCGTCGTACCCGTTCCTCGACCCGCGGACGCGCGAGTGGTCCGGCGAGGTCCTGCGGCTCACCGGGCTGGAGCACCGGCGCGAGCTGCTGCCGCCGGTCGTCGGGCCGGGCGGTCCGGCGGCCGGGCTGACGGACGCCGCGGCGAGCGCGCTCGGGCTGCCGGCCGGGACGACGGTGAGCGCCGGGCCGTACGACCTGCTCGCGTCCGCCCGCGGCAGCGGCACGGTCACGCCGGGCGACGGCCTGCTGATCATCGGGACCACCCTGGCCTGCCAGGTCGTCACGTCGGGCCCGGGACCGATCCCGCACCGCGCCGGCCTGCTGCTGGCGACGTGGCAGCCGCAGCGCTGGATCCGGGCGATGCCGGCCATGGTCGGCACGGCGTCGCTGGACTGGCTGCTGCAGCTGATCGGCGCGCCGGTGTCGGCGCTCGCGGACCTGCTGGCGCAGTCGCCGCCTGGCGCCCGCGGCGTGACCGTGCTGCCGTACTGGTCGGCGTCGGGCGAGCGGGCGCCGTTCGTCGAGGCGTCCGCCCGCGGCCGGTTCGACGGGCTGCACCTCGCGACGTCGCCGGCCGACCTGGTCCGGGCCCTGTGCGAAGGGCTGGCGTACGCGGCCCGGCACTGTTTCGACGCGGCCGGGCTGACCGGGCGGCTGGCCGTCTGCGGCGGCGGCGCCCAGAGCGCGGCATGGACGCAGCTCTTCGCCGACGTGCTCGGCCGCCCGCTCGACGTCGTCGACGTGCCACAGGCCGGCGCCTACGGCGCGGTGCTGTCGGCGCTGGAAGCGCGGGGCGAGTCGCCCGGCTGGCCGATCCCCGCGCACACCGTCGAGCCGTCGGCCCCGCACCGGGCGCACTACGACGACGGTTTCGCCGCCTACCTCGACCGGGTCGCCGCCGCGCGCGACACCTGGGCACACGCATCGGAAGGGAACGCATGAGCCGGATCCTGCTGGCCGGGGATCACTTCGTCCGCAACGACCTGCTGGCCGATCGGCTGCGCACGGCCGCCGGCGGAGCGGACCTGGACGTCCGGACGCTCGAGCTGCCCTGGCCGCTCGTCCCGTTCGGCCCGGTCGCCGAGGTCGACGAGGCCTCCGACGTCGAGGACGAGCTGGTCGCGCTGGCCGGCGACGCCGAGGTGATCGTCACGCAGATGGCGCCGGTGACGGCGCGCGTGCTGGCCGCGGCGCCGTCGTTGCGGCTGGTCGTGTGCACCCGCGGCGGGCCGGTGAACGTCAACGTCGACGCGTGCACCGAGCGCGGGGTGCTGGTCTGCAACACCCCGGGCCGCAACGCCGTCGCCGCCGCCGAACACGCGCTGACGCTGATCCTGAGCACTGTGCGGGCCATCCCGCGCATCCACGGCACGGTCGCGGCCGGCGAGTGGCGCAGCGACCTCTACGCGTACGACGAGTGCGGGCTGGAGCTGGGCGGGTCGACGGTCGGGCTGGTCGGGTACGGCGCGATCGGCCGGCGAGTGGCCCGCATGCTGCAAGCGTTCGACGCGAACGTGCTGGTCAGCGACCCGTTCGCGGAGCCCGGTTCGTTGCCTGACGGGGTCGCGCTGGTCGGCCTCGACGAGCTGCTGTCGCGCAGCGACGTCGTCAGCCTGCACGCGCGGCTCACGCCCGAGACCACCCGGATGATCGACGCGGCCGCGCTGGCGGCGATGCGGCCCGGCGGCTACCTCGTCAACTCCGCCCGTGGCGGCCTCGTCGACTACGACGCCCTGGCGGCGGCGCTGGACAGCGGCCACCTGGCCGGCGCCGGCTTCGACGTCTTCCCGGCCGAGCCGCCGCCCGCGGACTGGCCGTTGCTGCGCTCGGACCGCGTGGTCATGACGCCGCATCTCGCCGGAGCGACACGGCAGACCGCGCACCGCGCCGCCGAGCTGGGCGCCGCCGCCGTGTCGGCCTTCCTGTCCGGCGACCGGCCGCCGGGCCTGGTCAACCCCGCCGCGCTGGGCTGACCGGCGCGCACGGTTACGATGCGCCATGGCCGACATCGACGCCGGTGAGTTCGAACGGCGGCTGCGCGAGCACCAGTCCGACGACGAACTGCTCAAGATCCAGCGCTACTTCAAGGACGGCACCAGCGGCGTGTTCCTGGGCGTGCGTATGGGGACGGTGTTCGCGCTGGCCAAGGAGTTCATCGAGCTCCCGCCGGCAGAGCTGGAACGGCTGCTGGAGTCCGACGTCCACGAGCTGCGCGCCGGCGCGCTGAGCGTCATGGACAAGCAGGCCCGCCGCAAGCGCACCCCGGACGACCGGCGCCGCGAGCTGTACGAGCTGTACCTGCGCCGCCACGACCGCATCGACAACTGGGACCTGGTCGACCTCGCGGCGCCGTACGTCGTCGGCGGCTACCTGGCCGACCGGCCGCGCGACGTGCTGTACGAGCTGGCCCGGTCGGAGAACCGCTGGGAGCGGCGGACGGCCATCGCGGCAACCGCCCACTTCATCAGGAACGGCGACGTCGACGACACGTTCGCCATTGCCGAGCTGCTGCTGGACGACCCCGAGGACCTCGTCCACAAGGCGGCCGGCGGCTGGTTGCGGGCGGCCGGCGACAAGGACCGCGACCGGCTGCTCGCCTTCCTCGACCGCCACGCCGCCGCCATGCCGCGCGTCATGCTCCGCTACGCCGTCGAGCACCTCGAGCCGGACCGGCGCGAGCACTACCGGTCGCTGCGCTAGGGGCTACGCCCAGGCGCGGCCGGTGATGCGCTCGTACATCTCGATGTAGACGCCGCGGGTCTTCTCGACGACGTCGGCGGGGACGGCCGGGCCGGGCGGGGTCTTGTCCCAGGTGCCGAGGTCCTGCGCCCAGTCGCGCACGACCTGCTTGTCGTAGGAGACCTGGCGTCGGCCGGGGGCCCACTGCGACGCCTGCCAGAAGCGGGACGAGTCGGGCGTGATGACCTCGTCGGCCAGCAGCAGGGTGCCGTCGGGCGCCAGACCGAACTCGACCTTGGTGTCGACGAGCAGGACGCCGCGCTGCTCCATGAGCTCGGCCGCCCGCCGGTACAGCGTCAGCGTGGTGTCGCGCAGCCGCGCCGCCAGCGACTCGCCGACCTGCGCGCCGACCTCGGCGTAGGTCATGGGCTCGTCGTGGCCGAGCTCCGGCGGCGTCTTCGTGGTGGGGGTGAAGATCGGCTCCGGCAGCCGGTCGCCCTCGACCAGCCCCGGCGGCAGCTCGACCCCGGACACGGCTCCGGACTCCTGGTACGACGTCCAGCCGGACCCGGCCAGGTAGCCGCGGGCGACGCACTCGACCGGGACGATCTCGACCTGACGGCAGCGGATGGCCCGGCCGCGCCACTCGTCCGGCACGTCGTCGGCGGAGATGACGTGGTTGGGGACGATGTCGGCGAGCTGGTCGAACCACCAGAGCGAGAGCGACGTCAGCACCTTCCCCTTGTCGGGGATCGGCGTCGGCAGCACGACGTCGTAGACCGAGACGCGGTCCGACGCCACGAGGATCACCTCGCCCGGCCGGTCGGAGTAGACGTCGCGGACCTTGCCCTTGTGAAGTAGCTGCACGGCGCCGTTCTAGCACAGCCGGGAACCCCGGCGGCCCGCGCGGTGTATGAACGGCAGAACGACGACGGACGGGGACCGACCCATCGCCGACCAGACCGAGCAGGACGCCATCGCCCGCGTGCGCGCCGGGGACGCCGACGCGTACGCCGTCCTCGTGCGCCGGCACGCCGCCGACGCCCGCCGGCTCGCCGTCCTGGCCGGTGCCGGGCCCGACGCGGACGACGTCGTCCAACTGGCGTTCGTCAAGGCGTACCGGACCATCGCCACGTTCCGCGACGGCGCGCCGTTCCGGCCGTGGCTGCTGCGGATCGTGCTCAACGAGGCCCGCAACGCCACCCGGGCGGCCCGCCGGTACCGGGCGGCGGCGGACCGCTCGTTCGTCCTCGACGGGGCAGCGGCGGCCGTCGCCGCCGACGACCCCGCGGCGACGGCACTGACGACGGAGCGGCGCGCGGAGTTGCTGGCCGCGCTGCGGGTGCTGCCCGAGCCGCAGCGGCGGGTCGTCGTCTGCCGGTACCTGCTCGACCTCGACGAGGAGGAGACGGCGACGGTGCTCGGCTGGCCGCGCGGCACGGTGAAGTCGCGGCTGCACCGGGCGCTGCGCCGGCTGCGGACCCAGCTGGCGCCCACGCAGGCCCAGGAGGTGGACCATGGATGACGCCCTCGACCGCGAGCTGCGCACCCTCGGCCGTTCGCTCGGCTCGGCGCTGGACGACTCCGCGCCCGCGCCGGCCGACGTCGCGACCGCGGTGCTGGATCGGCTGCGGACCACTCCGGAACCCGCCCGCGCTCCGTGGCGGCCGCGAGGTCGCCGGCTGGCGGTCGTCGTGGTCGCGGTGCTGGTGGCGCTCGGGCTGACGCCGCCGGTGCGGGCCGCCGTCGGCGAGTGGCTCGGGATCGGCGCGGTCGCCGTCCGGCCCGGACCCTCGCAGCCGTCGGCGTCGGCGCCGCCGGAGGCGCCCGCGGGACTCTCGCTCGACGCGGCCGCCGAGCTGACCGGGCTGACGCCCGTCGTGCCGCCCGTGCTCGGCCCGCCCGACGGCGTCGAGGCGTCGGCCGACCACCGCGTGCTGTCGCTGACCTGGGGCTCCGGCGCCGGGACGGTCCGGCTGGACCAGGTGGCGGACCCGCTGTCGCCGCTGTACGTCAAGACGGCGGTGCTCGGCTCGACGGCGACCATGCTCACCGTCGAAGGCCGCGACGCCTGGTGGTTCGGCACGCCGCACGACCTCGTCCTGCTGGCGCCCGACGGCACCGAGCGGACGGAGTCGGCGCGCGTCGCCGGGCCGACGCTGGTGTGGGTCGACGACGGCGTGACCTTCCGGCTGGAGGGCGCCGCCGGCCGCGACCGCGCCGTCGAGATCGCCGCGTCGGCGCTGGGAACCGGCTGAGCCCGGCCGGTGTAGACGAGGCAACGACCACCCACCAGCTGGAGCCGTCATGCGCATCGCTCGTCTGGCCGCCGTCGTCCTCACCCTCGGCGCCGTCCTGTTCGCCTCCGCGCCCGCGTCGGCCGGCGGACCCACCAGCGTGCTGGTGGTGTCGCCGGCCACCGGCCGGACCGCGTCCCTGTACGCGACGAACGAGGCGTACACGACGCTCATGTCGCAGGTCGGCCTCGAGCCGCGGGCCGAAACGGGCCGCGCGGGCGCGCCGCCCGGCATCGGCGGCGACCAGATCGTCGTCACCTGGCTGGTCCACGACGTGCAGCCGTGGCGAGTCGACCGCATCACGCTGGACGGCGAGGGTCTGCCGGAGTGGGTGCACACGACGCAGTCGATGGGCGCCGGGCCGATCGCGTTCGACGACGAGGGCGTCTGGCACCGGCCCGGCGACCCGGAGGCGCTCGCGGACCTCCTGGCCGAACTGGGGCTGATGGGGCGGACCGGGGCCCGGCCGGTCGCGGAGGAGCCGGACGAGGCGGCCGGCCAGGTCGCCGCCGCGGCGACGCCACCGGCCGACGGCGGCGCGCTCGACGCGGCGACCTGGGTGCTGCCGGCGGTGGCCGGCGGCGTCGTCGCCGGTGTGCTCGGCGACCGCTGGCTGCGCCGGCGCCGCGAAGGCCGCGACGGTGGCCGCTGGCAGCTCGTCGACGCTCCCGGCCCCTCGGCGTGACACGCCGGCTCAGCGGGCGCGGGGCGGGGCGGCGCGCTGCTCGGCGGCGGTGAGGCAGCGCAGCAGGAAGGCCCGTTCCGCGTCGTTGCCACAGAGGCCGATCGCGCGCCGGTACGCCCCGACCGCCTCCGCCGGACGGTCCAGCCGGTCCAGCAGCCGGCCGCGGGCGGCGTGCAGCGGATGGAAGCGGTCGAGCGTGCCCGCCGCCGCCAGGTCGTCCAGCAGGGCGAGGCCGGCCGCCGGGCCATGGGCCATCGCGATGGCGACGGCGCGGTTGAGGTCGACGACCGGGGACGGCGCGGTCGCGCGCAGCACGTCGTACAGGCCGACGATCTGCTTCCAGTCGGTCGCGCCGGCCGAGGGGGCTTCGTCGTGGACGGCGGCGATGGCGGCCTGCAGTGCGTAGGGGCCGGGCGGCCGGCGCCGCAGCGCGTCGAGGACCAGGGCGGCGCCCTCGGCGATCCTGGCGTCGTCCCAGAGCGTCCGGTCCTGGTCCTCCAGCAGCACGAGATCACCGGCGGCGTCCACGCGGGCCTCGCGGCGGGCGTCGACGAGGAGGAGCAGCGCGAGCAGGCCCGTCACCTCGGGTTCGGCCGGGAGCAGCCGGTGCAGGATGCGGGCCAGCCGGATCGCCTCGTCGGCCAGCTCGGGGCGGATCAGCGCGGCGCCGTTGCTGGCCGCGTAGGCCTCGGTGAACACGACGTAGACGACGCTCAGCACGGCCGGCAGCCGGCCCGGCAGCTCGGTCGCCGACGGGACACGGTACGGGATGCCGGCCGCGCCGATCTTCTGCTTCGCCCGCACCAGCCGCTGCGACATCGTCCCCTCGGGCACCAGGAACGCCCGCGCCACCTGCGCCGTCGACAACCCGGCCAGGTACCGCAGCGTCAAGGCGACCCGCGCCTCGGCGCTCAGCGCGGGGTGGCAGCAGGTGAAGAACAGCCGCAGCCGGTCGTCGCCGATGACATCGGGCCCGGCGTCGGCCGCCGGTTGCGACAACCGGGCCAGCTCGTCGCGCTCGGCCTCGATCTTGAGCACCGCCAGCTTGGCCGCGTAGTTCTGCCGCCGCCGCAGGAGGTCGACCGCCCGCCGGCGCGCCGTCGTCAGCAGCCACGCGCCCGGCCGGTCCGGCACGCCGTCGACCGGCCAGCGTTCGACGGCGGCGGCGATGGCGTCGGCCGCGACCTCCTCCGCCAGGTCGAAGTCGCCGAGCCAGCGGACGAGTGTGGCGAGCAGCCGGCCCCATTCCTCACGGAAGACCGCCTCGGCGGGGCCGGCCGCCCACCCGCTCACCCGTCAGCCCCGGTCGAACACCGTGATCGGCCGGATCTCCATGGACCCGTACCTCGCGCCGGGGCACCGCGCCGCCCAGTCGAGCGCGGTGTCGAGGTCGGGCACGTCGACCAGGTAGTAGCCGCCGAGCACCTCCCGGGTCTCCGCGAACGGCCCGTCGGTGACCACCCGCTCGCCGTCCTTCAGGCGCAGCGTGGTGGCGGTGCGCGTCGGCTCGAGCGCGTTGCCGTCGACGTAGACGCCGGACTTGCGGATGGCCTCGTCGTAGGCGAACCACTCGGCCATCTCGGCGTCCATCTGGTCCTGAGCCGGCAGCTCCGTGGCCGGCTCGCTGTAGATCAGCAGCAGATACTGCATGTCGATCCCCCTCCGCGGGTCGTCGCGGGCGGCCTGGTGCCGCCCTCACCATGACGACGAACGGCGACTGCTCTCACATACAACACCCAAGAAGCTGCGGGATGAGTGCGTCCGAGCGAGGTTCCGCACCCCGGTCGACTGGTGGGTTGCGCCCGGGCTCGCCGGAGCCGGCGGTGGTCACCGGAGGCCGCAGGTTGCGGTCCGCTGCCGCCAATGCTCTGAGCAGCCGTCAGGGAGACGGGCCATCATGTGGCGTTCTGGTGCATCACGAGGCGTGCATGCCTCGTGGGGCGGGAGAACTGCCGCGTCGGGCTGGACGATGAGGTGGCTCAGCCCCGGCAGCGTGAACGCACGTTCACGACAACCGCCGTCAACTCGGCACGGGCTGGAACTCGGCCAGCCGGCCGGCGTGCGGCGAGCTCTCGGTGGCCGCCATCCAGTGCGGGTGCGACACGTAGACCACCTCGCTCTCCTCGTCGGCGCGGTAGACCAGGTCGGTACCGGCGCGCAGGTAGATGACCTGACCGGCGGTCGCCGTGGTGACGGCGCCGCCGCTCTCGACGCTGAACCGGCCCCGCGTGACGATCAGCGCCTCGTCGTACGAGACCGTCCACGGATTCGACTCGCCCGCGCCGTAGCGGGCGAAGCCGACCGTCATGGCGGCATCGTGGCGCTGGTCGATCGCGTCGGCCAGCCGCAGGTCCTGGTCGAAGCGGCGGTACCACTCGAGGTCGTCGTGGCTGCTCACCTTGGTCACGCCGGACATGTCGCACTCCTTTTTGTAGTGGTCGCTACAGAATAAGCCGACGTCGGCAGGCGGCGTCAAGGGGTTAATGTAGTGATCGACACAGAAAGGAGGCGCCACCCGATGGGACGGGGCCGGCCACGCGGGTTCGACCGCGACGCAGCACTCGACCGCGCCATGCGGCTGTTCTGGACCCGCGGCTACCAGGACACCTCGATCGCCGACCTCACCGACGCCCTGGGCATCGCCTCCCCCAGCCTGTACGCGGCGTTCGGCTCCAAGGCGTCGCTGTTCTGCGCGGCGGCCGACCGCTACCAGGAGCGCGACGGCGGCCGGCCCGGCACGGCGCTGGCCGAGGCGCCCACGGCGCGGGGCGGCGTCGAGGCGCTGCTGCGCCAGAACGTCGCGCTGTTCACGAAACGGGGCGGGCCGCGCGGCTGCCTGCTCACCCGCGCCACACTGAGCTGCCCGCCGTCCGACACCACGGTCGCGACCTACCTCGAGCGCAGCCGGCGCGACCGGCTGGCCGCGCTGCGCACGCGACTACGCACCGCCGAGGCGGCCGGCGAGCCGCTGCCGTCGGACGACATCGACACCCTGGCGCAGTACTACGACGCCCAGGTGCAGGGGCTTGCGGTCCGGGCGCTCGAGGGCGCCGGCCGCCCGGCCCTGCTGCGAACGGTCGACCTGACGATGGCGGGCTGGGACGCGCTGAGCACGCGGTGATCACGCGCTAACTCGCCCGAAATCAGGACATAACCACCACTCCCGAGACTGCCTCTGCGCGCCCGGCACCCCCGTCCGGGCGGACCGACAAGGAGGCCAGTCTTGACCACCACCGCCGGTACACCGCACCCACAGACCAGGCGCAGCTTCCTCACCCGCGTCGGCGTCGTCGGAGGCGCTTCGGCGCTCTACGGCAGCATGGAGGCGCTCGGACTGTTCGCCACACCCGCCGAGGCCGCGACGCCCGGCTTCGCCCCGCCGAGCGCCGCCGATCTGCCCGACTCCGCCCGAGGCCGCGGCACGAAGGTGGTCATCCTCGGGGCCGGCACCGCCGGACTCACCGCGGCGTACGAGCTGGGCAAGGCCGGCTACGACTGCACCGTCCTGGAGGCGCGCGACCGGCCCGGCGGCCGGGCGAAGACCGTCAGGCGCGGCGACCGGCTGACGGACACCGACGGCGTGACCCAGGTGTGCCGGTTCGACGAGGGCCAGTACTTCAACGCCGGCCCGGCCCGCATCCCGAACCACCACGTGACACTGGACTACTGCCGCGAGCTGGGCGTCCCGATCGAGGCGCTGGTGAACGCCAACGCCGAGAGCCTGTACTTCCACGAGAACACCGGCGGCACCGACTACGGCGAGCTGGCCGGCACGGCCGTCACGCACCGGCAGGCCAAGGCCGACGTCTACGGCTACGTGTCCGAACTGCTGGCCCAGGCGGCCAACCAGGGCGCCCTCGACCAGCTGCTCACCGCCGACGACGCCGAGCGGGTCGTGGAGCTGGCGAACAGCCTCGGCGGGCTGTCCGGCGGCCGCTACGCCGGCAACAGCCGCCGGGGCTACGTCGACGCCCCGGGGGCGGGGCACGACGCGGGCGTGGTGGGGACGCCGCCGTCGATGTCGGCGATCCTGCAGAGCCGGTTCGGCACCCGGTTCGCGTTCGAGTTCGGCTTCGACCAGGCGATGATGATGTGGCAGCCGGTCGGCGGCATGGACCGCATCAGCGCCGCGCTCGCCGCGGCCGTCGGCGGCAAACGGCGCATCACCTACAACGCGCCGGTCACGCAGATCGCGAACGGGCCCGACGGCGTGCGCGTCAGCTACCGGCTCAACGGCCGGACCCGGACGATCGACGCCGACTACTGCGTCGCGACCATCCCGCCGATGGTGCTCAAGAGCATCCCCACCAACTTCAGCCAGGCGACGAAGGACGCGCTCGCGGTGCCGACCGGCGCGAACACCGGGAAGATCGGCCTGCAGTACGGCCGGCGCTGGTGGGAGGAGGACGACAAGATCTTCGGCGGCATCACCGCGACGAACATGGACGTCTCCGGCATCTGGTACCCATCGTCCGGGTTCCTCGGCCGCAAGGGCGTCGTCGTCGGCTACTACTCGGGCTCGTACACCGACCTCCCGGTCGCCGCCCGCGAGGAGCGTGCGGTCGCGCAGGGTGTCAAGATCCACGGCACGAGGTACCGCGACGAGCTGGAGACGTCGATCTCCATCGCCTGGCCGAAGGAGCAGTACAGCCTCGGCGGCTGGGTGAACTGGCCGGGCGGCCGCGGCGCCGCGTACGACCAGCTGCTGCGTCCGGACGGGCGCACCTACTTCGCCGGCGACCACCTCAGCTACCTCATCGCCTGGCAGGCCGGCGCCTTCGAGTCCGCCCGCCAGGTCGTCACCGCCCTGCACGAGCGCGTCGCCGCCACCGCGGCCTGACCCCCAGGAGCACCCCCATGCGCAGACCCACCCGCCGGCTGACCGTCGTCGCCGTCGTATCCAGCCTGAGCACGCTCGCGATCACCGGCAGCGTCGTCGCCGTCACCGGCCTCGGCGCGCCCCGCCCGCAGGAGGTGCGGTTCAACATCGCCGCGCCCGAGCAGGCGCCCGACCCGTTCATCGCCAACGGCGTCGCCGTCGGCAACCAGGTGCCGCTCTACTTCTCCAGCGGCATCGGCCCGAGCGCGCTCAACACCGCCGCGCCGGGCGGGACACCCGAGCGCTACATCGACCCGGCCCAGTTCCCCGGCGGGGTGCTGCCCACCGGCGTCACCGTGACCGAGGCCCAGGGCATGAACGCGATGGCCCGCATCAGGGAGAACCTGGAGTCGCAGGGACTCACCCTGGCCGACATCATCAGCATGCGCATCTACCTGGAGGCCCCGCCCGGCGCCGCGCGCGCCGACTACAACGGCTGGAACCGCGCCTACCGCAAGTGGGTGGCCAACGTGAACCGGCAGACCGGCGAGGTGATCCCCGCCTACGCGCCGGTCGAGTTCGCCAACGCCACCCGGCCGTCGCGGACGAACCTCGAGGTCGACACGCTGCCGGTCGGCGGCTGGCTGGTCGAGATCGAGGTGGTGGCGGCCTACTCGAAGAAGCGCTGAGGCATGACTCAGATCGTGCGCAGCAACAGCAGCAGGGCGCGGTCGTCGGCGTCGGAGGAGGCGACGGCGTTGATGAGCTTCTGTGCGCCGCCGTCGAAGCCGTGTGCCACCAGCCGTTCGGCCTCGCCCTGCAGCTTGTCGATGCCGTCGGACAGGTCGCGCCGCGGCGCCTCGACCAGCCCGTCGGTGTAGAGCATGAGCGCGTCACCGGGCCGCATGCGCCCGGTGACGGGCTCGTAGTGCTTCTGCTCGTAGACGCCGAGCAGGCCACCCTCGGTGTCGAGGGTGGCCCAGCGGCCGGAGCCGGCGTGGAAATGGATGGCGGGTGGATGGCCGGCCGAGCGGACCTCGTACTCACCGGTGGTGAGGTCGACGACGAGGTGGACGGCGGTCGCGAACCCCTCGGGCCAGCGCTGCCGCAGCAGGTACGCGTTGGCGGCGGGCAGGAACTGGCCGGGCGGCAGCGACCCCAGCAGCCCGCCGAACGCGCCGGACAGCAGCAGCGCGCGGGTCCCGGCGTTGTGTCCCTTGCCGGACACGTCGACCAGCGCCAGCTCGAGTACCCGCCCGTCGGTGGACCGCGAGGCGACGGCGAAGTCGCCGGAGAAGCTGGACCGCTCGGCGGCGTGGTGCTTGAGGTCGATCTGCCAGCCCCGCCCGAGCGGCGGCATGCGGCCCTGGGCGGCCAGGCGGTCGCGCAGGTCGACGAGCATCGACTCGCCCATGGTGCCCTGCAGCCCGAGCCGGGCCCGCGACCGGGCCAGGCCCAGCGAGACGACCGCGGTGATGCCGACGACGACGGTGACGGCGGCGAAGGTCTGGCCGCCGCCGATGACGATGCCGCCGGCGATGAGGCAGAACGCGACGGTGCCGACCAGCCAGGTGAGTGCCCGCGGCGGCACGAACAGCCCGCCGAACAGCAGCGGGAGCACCAGTGCGATGGCCGGGACGATCGACTCCCACTGCACCATCGACAGCCCGAGCAGCAGGGTGGAGGCGAGCAGGACGGCCATGACGACCGGCTCGCGGAGGAGCCGCCGCGTCAGCGCACTGGCCGGACGCCCGCCGAAGAACGCCCCGGCAAGCCCGAGCACGCCAGCCGATCGGGTCGTCACACGAGGACCCTAGCGGCAAAGAGAGCGTGGGAGGAAGATCACACAGAATTGCCTGCGAGGGCGCGTCAATGCTGGCAGTTCGGGCACCAGAACAGGTTTCTGGCCGCCGCTCTTCCGGCCGCGACGGGCGTGTCGCAGACCAGGCACGGCTGCCCCGATCGCCGGTAGACGTACACCTCGCCGCCATGGTCGTCGACCCGGGGCGGACGGCCCATCGCCTCGGGCTCGTGCTCGGGCCGGACGGTGTCGATGCGGCCCGACTTCACGCCCAGCCGCATCAGCCCGGCGAGGTCGTCCCAGATCTCCCGCAGCGTCGACGGCGGTACCGACGACCCGGCCCGCGACGGATCGACGCCGGCCCGGAACAGCGACTCCGCGCGGTACACGTTGCCCACGCCGGCCACGACCGCCTGATCCATCAGCAGCACGCCGATCGGCGACCGGCTGCGCCCGATGCGGGCCAGCGCGGCCGCGGGGTCGTCGCCGCGCAGCGGGTCCGGGCCGAGCCGGGCCTCGACGGCGGCCTTCTCGGCGTCGCCGACCACCTCGCACCGGGTCGGCCCGCGCAGATCGGCGTGCGCGCCCGCCGTCGCCAGCCGCATCCGCACCTCACCCCGGACGGGGCCGTCCGGGGCCGGCGCCGCGACCACGTCGAACTTCCCGTACAGCCCGAGGTGCACGTGCACCCACCGCCGGCCGGCGAACCCGATGAACAGGTGCTTCCCGTGCGCCCGCGCGCCCTCCAGCCGGGACCCGGTGACGACCGCGGCACCGGCGGCGAAACGACCCTGCGGGCTGGACACACCGACGTCGCGACCGCCGAACACGTCGGACAGCAGGCCGGCCAAGCGGTGGATCGTATGGCCCTCGGGCACGTACCGTCCTTCCTGTGAACGATCGTGAGAAGGGCGTCCGCAAGCTCGACCAGGTCGACCGGCGCTCCCAGGTCGGCGTGTCGCGGGCGCTACGTGCCCGGGACGTGTCCCGGCCGGTCGCCGCCGACATCGAGGCCGCCCTCGAGCGCATCGGGAAGACCCCGCTGCCGCCCCGGGCTAGTCGGCCGGCGCCGGCAGCGGAGGAAGCTCGCCGTCAGCCTCGTAGCGGCTGAGCATCGCGATGCGGCGGGCGTGGCGCTCGCTGCCGGAGAACGGCGTGTCCAGGAACGTCCGCACGAACGTCGCGATGTCGTCGAACGGGTGCATGCGGGCGCCGACGGCCAGCACCCGGGCGTCGTTGTGCTCGCGGGCCAGCCGTGCGGTCTCGTCGGACCACGCGAGCGCGGACCGGATGCCCTTCACCTTGTTGGCGGCGATCTGCTCGCCGTTGCCGGAGCCGCCGATGACGACGCCGAGGCTGCCGTCGTCGGCCGCCACGCCCTCGCCGGCCCGCAAGCAGAACGTCGGGTAGTCGTCCAGCTCGTCGTAGACGAACGGGCCGTGGTCGACGACCTCGTGGCCGCCGTCGCGCAGCAACTCGACGAGGCGGTTCTTGACTTCGTACCCGGCATGGTCGGAGCCGACGTGGACGCGCATGGCCGTCAGTCTGCCGTATGGCGAGGGTCAGTCGAAGACGGGCTCGCGGGTACGCGTCCGCTTGAGCTCGAAGAAGCCGTCGTACGAGGCCAGCGCCCGCACGCCGTCCCAGACCCGGCCGGCTTCGTCGCCCTTGGGCGCGGGCGACAGGACCGGGCCGAAGAACGCGTAGCCCTCGACCGCGATGACCGGCGTGCCGACCTCGGTGCCGACCTGGTCCATCCCGGCGTGGTGGCTCTCCTTCACCGCGGCGTCGAAGTCGCCGGTGTCGCCGTGGGCGGCCAGCGACGCCGGCAGCCCCACCTCGTCGAGGGCGGCGGCGATGACCTTGCCGCGGTCGCGCTCGTGACCCGGGTGGAAGCGCGTGCCCATGGCGTCGTAGAGCGGCTTCACCCACTGCTGGCCGTGCAGTTCCTTCGCCGCGGTGATGACGCGCACGGGCGCCCAGCTGTCGGCCATCAGCTTGTTGTACTTCTCGCCGAGGTCACGCTCGGCGTTGAGGTACGACAGCGACATCACGTGCCACGTCACGTCGACGGGCCGGACCTGCTCGACCTGCATCATCCAGCGCGACGTCATCCACGCCCACGGGCAGATCGGGTCGAACCAGAAATCGACGGGGGTGGTCTCGCTCATGGGGGGTGCCCTTCATCATGGGGGTGGTCGGCCGACGCCAGTCGGCAGCAATAGGGGCGGCGCCGACCGCGAGGGTCTGACGCCAGTCGGCAGCGATTCTGTGTCGATGAGGTCTCGATCTGGGCAACCCCGGGAAGGCGCGGTCGATTCCCCGGGCTCACAGCCAGCACGGAGGCGGATGTTCTGCCAGGATCAAGGTCATGTCTGGCACGAACCTGACCCGCGACGAGGCACGCGAACGCGCGTCTGTCGTCGACCCCGCGTCGGTGCGGTACACCGTCGAACTGGATCTCACCCGCGACGAGACCACGTTCGGGTCGACCACGACGGCGACGTTCGCCGCCACCGAGGGCGCGCAAACCTGGCTCGACTTCATCGCGCCCACGGTGCACGAGGTCGTGCTCAACGGCACGGCGCTCGACCCCGCCGACGTGTTCGACGGCAACCGCATCCGGCTCACCGGCCTGACCAGCGAGAACGAGGTCAAGGTCGTCGCCGACGCCGCCTACATGCACACCGGCGAAGGGCTACACCGGTTCGTCGACCCGGTCGACGACGAGGTCTACCTCTACTCGCAGTTCGAGGTGGCCGACGCCCGCCGCGTCTACGCGTGCTTCGAGCAGCCCGATCTCAAGGCGGAAGTGACGTTCCTGGTCGACGCGCCGGCCCACTGGGAGGTCGTGTCGAACTCGCCCGGCAAGCGCGGCCGGTCCAGCAACGGCAAGCGGCGCTGGACGTTCGAGCCGACGCCGCGGCTGTCGACCTACGTGACGGCGATCATCGCCGGTCCGTACCACGTCGAGCGCTCCGAGTACGTCCGTAAGCAGGACGACGATGCTGGCCCCATTCCATTGGCGCTGTACTGCCGCAAGTCGCTGGCCGAGCACCTCGACGCCGACGAGCTGTTCGACGTCACCAGCCGCGGCTTCGCGTTCTTCGAGGACGTCTTCGGGCTGGCCTACCCGTTCGCGAAGTACGACCAGCTGTTCGTGCCCGAGTTCAACGCCGGCGCCATGGAGAACGCCGGCGCCGTCACCCACCACGAGGACTACGTCTTCCGCAGCCGCGTCACCGACGCCGCGTACGAGCGCCGGGCCGAGACGATCCTGCACGAGATGGCGCACATGTGGTTCGGCGACCTCGTCACCATGCGCTGGTGGGACGACCTGTGGCTGAACGAGTCGTTCGCCACCTGGGCGTCGGTGCTGTCGCTGTCCGAGGCGACCCGCTGGACCGACGGCTGGACGACGTTCGCCGTCACCGAGAAGCTGTGGGCGCTGCGCCAGGACCAGCTGCCGTCGACGCACCCGATCTCCGCCGACATCCGCGACCTCGAGGACGTCGAGGTCAACTTCGACGGCATCACCTACGCCAAGGGCGCCAGCGTGCTCAAGCAGCTGGTCGCGTGGGTCGGCCGCGACGCGTTCCTCGAGGGCGTCCGCGCCTACTTCGCCGAGCACGCGTGGGGCAACACCTCGCTCACCGATCTGTTCGCGCATCTCGAGCGCACCAGCGGCCGCGACCTGTCGGCGTGGAACGAGCAGTGGCTGCGCACGGCCGGCGTCAACACGCTGCGCCCGGTGGTCACCGTCGACAGCTCCGGCACCTTCACCTCGGTGGTGGTCGAGCAGACCGCCGCGGCCGAGCACCCGGTCGTCCGGTCGCACCGCGCCGCCGTCGGGCTGTACGACTACGACGACGACGGCCGGTTGGTGCGGCGGCGCCGGGTCGAGCTCGACGTCGACGGCCCGCGCACCGAGATCGCCGAGCTGCGTGGCGAGACGCAGCCCGACCTGCTGCTGGTCAACGACGACGACCTCACGTTCGCGAAGGTGCGCCTCGACGACCGCTCGCTGGCGACGGTGGTGCGCTCCATCGGGTCGCTCGACCCGCTGCCGCGGGCCCTGTGCTGGACCGCGGCCACCGACATGCTGCGCGACGCCGAGATGTCGGCCAGCTCGTTCGTCGAGCTGGTGCTCGGCGGCATCGACCGCGAGACGTCCATGGGCGTGGTGCAGCACGTGCTCAGCTCCGCCCGGGCGGCCATCGAGCTGTACGCCTGGCCGGCCAACCGGATCGTGCTGTCGTCGCGCTGGGCGGCGGCGCTGCGGCAGCTGGCCGGGTCGGCCGAGGCCGGCAGCGACCGCCAGCTGGCCTTCACCCGGGCCTGGGTGGCGGGTGCGGCCAGCGACGAGCACGTCGCGGAGATCCGGGCGCTGCTCGACGGCGACGAGTCGCTGCTGCCGGGTCTGGTGGTCGACACCGATCTGCGGTGGACGCTGCTGCAGCGGCTGGTCGTTCTCGGTGTCGGCAGTGCGGCCGACATCGACGCCGAGCTCGAGCGCGACAACACCGCCACCGGCCGGCGGCAGGCCGCCTACGCGCGGGCCGCGGTCCCGTCCTACGCGGCCAAGGCCGCGGCCTGGCAGGCCGCCGTCGAGTCCGACGAGCTGCCCAACGCCCTGCTGTCGGCGACGGTGCGCGGTTTCGCCCACCCGGAGCAGCGCGAGCTGCTGCGGCCGTACGTCCAGCCGTACCTCGACGCCGTCGCCCGGGTGTGGGACGAGCGGACCAACGAGAGCGCGCAGGCGATCATCGTCGGGCTGTTCCCGCGGCTGCTCGCCGACGCCGCCACGGCCACCACGGTGCGCACCTGGCTCGAGACCGCCGAGCTGCCCGACGCCGCCCGCCGGCTCGTCGTCGAGGGCCTGGCCGACCTCGACCGCGCGCTGCGTGCGCAGGACCGCGATCGCCAGGCGGGTTGACGGGTTTTGTGCAGGCTTTCATCTACCATGTAGATGACCGTTCCGAGCAAGATGGTGGGGATCAGGACGTGCCACGTGTAGCAGCCCGCGAGTCCGCCGGCGGCACCCAGAGCGTCGAGCGCGCGCTCTCGCTGCTGTCCGCGTTCACCGAGGAACACCCGGAACGGCGCATCTCCGAACTGGTGACGGCCACCGGGCTGGGCCAGTCGACGGTGTCGCGGCTGGTCGGCGCGCTGGTCAACCTCGGCTACCTGACCCACCACGGGCGCAGCGGGCTGTACGGCGTCGGCCCGCGGGTCATCACGCTGGCCGGCATCGGACTGAACCAGTCGCCGGTGCACCAGCAGTCCCGCCAGCTCGCGCAGAACCTCGCCGCGTCGCTCGGCCTCGGCGTCAACGTCGCCGAGCGCCACGACGCCAGCCTGTTCTATCTGTGCCACTTCGAGGGCGTCAACGCGCCGCGGCCGTCCACGCTGATCGGCCGCGGCGGCCCGCTGCACGCCACCGCCATGGGCAAGGCGCTGATCAGCGAGCTGCCACCGGACGACCTCCGGTCACTGCTCGGCGAGCAGTACGCCCGCTACACCCCGCACACCCTCACGTCGTTCGACGACCTGTCCGGCGCGCTTCAGGACGTGCGCTCGCGCGGCTACGCCACCGAGCTGGAGGAGCTGGCGTTCGGCCGGGCCTGCGTGGCCGCCCCGATCCGCGACCGGTCCGGCCAGGTCATCGCCGCGCTGTCGGTGTCGGGGCCGCTGTCGGCCATGAACCTGCCGGCCCGGCAGGACGAGCTGGCCATGATCGCCATCGAGCACGCCGACCAGATCTCGTCCAACCTCGGCTACCACGCCACGGTGACCGCGCTCCCCGGCTGACCTCCCTCTGAATGATCACGTTAAGGAGGGCTCTGCACGCTCTGCCAGGCATGCATTCCTGGTGAAGCGGGAGTATCCCTGCTTAACGTGATCATTCAGAGCCTGCGATCCGGGGGTACTCCGCCGCAGGTTGACGATCACGGGGCGGAGACGGCGGGGACGACCTGCTCGGCGAACGTGCGCAGCTGCGACGGCGGTCCGCCGAAGACCAGGACGTCGGCGCGGTGCTCGGTCGCCAGCACGCTCAGCTCGTCGATCCACTGCGCCACCGGGCCGGCGAGGTAGCCCTCGGACACGCCGTCGGTGATGGCGCCGCCGACGTTGAAGACGCGGCGGACGGCCGACGGGTCGCGGCCGGCGGCGATCGCGGCGTCGTCGACCCGTTCGTTGAGCTCGGGCAGCCGCCGAAGGACGTCGGCGTTGACCGACGGGACCCAGCCGTCGGCGAGGCGGCCGGTCAGGGCCAGCGCCCGCGGCCCGTACGCGCCGACCCAGATGCCGATGTCGTGCGCCGGCAGCGGGCCGGAGTGCACGCCGCGCAGGTGGTAGTGCTCGCCCTCGAAGCGCAGCCCGCGCTCGCCGCTCCACAGCAGGCGGGTCACCTCGATCGCCTCGCCGAGCGCCGCCAGCGCCTCCCCCGGCGTCCGCCGAGTGCCTCCGTAGCCCTCGATCGCGTCCCAGAACGCGCCCGCGCCCAGGCCCAGCTCGAACCGCCCGCCGGACAGCACGTCCAGCGACGCGGCGGTCTTGGCGAGGACGCCGGGCGGGCGCAGCGGCAGGCAGGCGACGTCGGGGAAGACCCGCAGGGTCGACGTCGCGGCGAGGATCGCCCCGGACAGCGCGATGGTGTCGACGAACCGGCGCTGGTACGGGTGGTCCTGGACGCCGACGTACTGCAACCCGAGCGACTCGGCCAGGACAGCGGTCTGCACCAGCGGGTCGGCGGCATTGGGGACCAGGAAGTAGCCGAAGCTCACCACGTGGCCGGTCTCCGGTCGCGCCACGGCCGGGCCGCCTCCAGCTGCGCGGCCAGCGAGAGCAGGGTCTCCTCGGCGCCGTGCCGCCCGCCCAGCATGACGCCGACCGGCAACGTCACGCCGTCGGCGTCGGCCGTCTCGAGCGGCAGGCTGACGGCCGGCCAGCCGGTGAGGTTCCAGACGCTGGTCCACGGCGTGAACGCCATCTGCGCGGCGAAGTCGCCGGCCGGGTCGGCGTCGTCGCGCTGCGAGCCGACCGGCGCCGGCAGCTGCGCCAGCGTCGGGCTCAGGATGACGTCGTAGGCCGCCCAGGTGGCCGCCGTCTCGCGCGTCGTCGTCTGGATCAGCCCGAGCGCCGACGCGTACTCGATGCCGCTGACCGAGCGGCCCCTCTCGCGCAGCCAGCGGGTCAGCGGCAGCAGGAGGTGCTCGCGCTCCGGCGGGACCGGCGCGCTCAGCGCCAGCACCGACCAGATCGCCGCGAAGGAGTCCCAGCGTTCGGCCGTGAACGGCACCGCCGCCGGCTCGACCTGGTGCCCGAGGTCCTCCAGCAGCCGCGCGGTGCGGACGACGGCGGTCAGGCAGGCGTCGTCGACGGGCGCGTCGTCGACGATGACCGGGGAGGTCAGCAGGCCGACGCGCAGCCGCCCGGGCTCACGTTCGCAGGCGTCGAGGAAGCTGGTCTCCGGCGGCGCGAGCACGTGGAGGTCGCCCGCCCAGTTCTGCGACAGCACGTCCAGCAGCGCCGCGGTGTCGCGCACGTCGCGGGTGAGCACGCCGTTGGACGCCAGGCCGGCGCCCTCGGGGCGATAAGGGCCGGGGCTGACGCGCCCGCGCGTGGGCTTGAGGCCGACCAGCCCGCAGGCGCTGGCCGGGATGCGGATCGAGCCGCCGCCGTCGCTGCCGTGCGCGATGGGCGCGATGCCGGCCGCCACCGCCGCCGCCGAGCCGCCGCTGGACCCACCGGCGGACCGCGTGGTGTCCCACGGCGTGCGGGCGGGCGGGGCGATGTCGGGCTCGGTGTACGGCGGCAGGCCGAACTCCGGCGTGTTCGTCTTGCCGATCATCAGCGTGCCGGCCTGGCGCAGCAGCGTGACGACGCCGTCGTCGGCGGGCGCGACGAAATCGCCGAGGGCCGCGCTGCCGGACCGGAACGACACACCGGCCACCATCGCGAGGTCCTTGACGGGGCACGGCACGCCCAGGAGCGGCGGCAGCTCGTCGCCGGAGCGGGCCTCCCTGAGCAGGATCTCGGCCTCGGCGGCCTGCTCGCGGGCGAGGTCGGGGGTCAGGGTGACGAAGGCGCCGATGGACGGGTCCAGCCGTTCGGCCCGCTCGAGCGCGTGGTCGGCCACCTGCGACGGTGACACCTCACGCTGGCGAACCGCCGTGGCCAGTTCCAGCGCCGTCAGGTCATGGATCTCGGTCACGTCTTCGACCCTAAGGCGACTCGCCGCCCGGCAGGTCCGGCCGGCGCGGATTCGCCGGCCGGATCTCGTGGCGCCGGCTCAGCGGTCCTTGCCTGCCGCGGCGTCCTGCACGGCCTTGAGCTCGGACGCGGTGATGTCGTCGCTGCCGGTCGCGAGCTTCACGACCGCGCGAGCGATGGAGATGTTCTGCTCGCGGATGTAGGCGGTGTCGCGGGCGACCTGGTTGAGCATGGCGGCCTGTTCCGGGGTCATGTCCGTCTCCTCGGGAGTGTTGGTCAACTCGATCACCGGGTCGCCCGGGCAGGCGGTCTGAGCACCCGATACCTCACGATGTCCGCGGACGTCGGTGCGGCCGGGCCAGCGCCGGAGGAACACGTCGCGGCGGAAGTCCCAGAACGCGGCGGACATCGCCGATGTCGGCCGCTCCCGGTCGCCGACGATGCACAGCACGCCGACGAACTCGTGGTTGGCGTCGGGATTGCTCGGACTGGCGCTGTGTGCGCCGACGCGGGCGGAGCCACGCAGGTCCCAGACGCGTCCGGCCTGGTCGATGGCGAAGTTGTAGCCGATGTCGGACCAGCCGCGGTCCTCGACGTGGTAGGCACGCCAGCCGCGCAGCCGTCCGGCGACGCGATCGGCGGTCTCGACCCCGTAGGCGTCGGTGGTCGAGCCCGGCCAGTGGCAGGCGAGGCCGACGAGCTGGTTGCCGGTCAGCTGGGCGCCGCCTCGCGCCGTGGACGTCCAGGCCGAGCGGGGCAGGTAGGTGGTCACGGTTCCCGCCCCGGATCCGGCGCGTCGGGCAATGGCGGCTCGATCTCGCCGCGTCCGTCCTCGGCGGTGAACGGGTCGACGTCGACGTCGAAGTCGCGTTGTGCGGTTGTCATGACCGCTCTCCTCCCGTCAATACGATGCATAGGGACGATATGATCGTTTTCTACCCTGACGAACCGCATGTCAAGCATCATGTCGCTTCGGCGCGTCGCGGCCGGCTAATTTCGGCCGGCCGGCCCGACCCTGTCACCGGACGGCCATATGGTGACCTACACAGTTGCGCGGCCGGCAGCCGGCCGCTGTAATCGAAGATCACGAGTTCATCGGAGGCGGCGATGAGCGACGACGGCCGGACATCCGGCGTGCGGCCCAGCGGGCCACCGGGCGGCTTCGACGACCCCGAACCGCCCGCGGCCACCGGCCTGACCGGACTGCGGCAGCGCTTCACCACGTCGTCCGACACCACCACCCCGCGGCCGCTGCGCACCCGCCGCACCGCCGACCTCTCCACGCTGGCCTCGCTGGTCCTGGCGCTGCCGTGGTTCCTGTTCAGCCTCACGGTCGTCGGCATGGTGGGGCTGGGCATCGGCGCGCTCGTCGGCAACACCACCGTCGTGCCCATCCTCTGCATGGTGCTGTGGCTGGCCAGCGGTGTGCTGATCTTCTACCGGCCGGTCGAGGTGGGGGTCGCCCGGTTCTTCCTGCGCGCCCGCCGCCCCACGCCCAGCGAGCGCGACCGGCTCGAGCACGCCTGGCACGAGGTCAACCACGCCGCCGGCCGCGACGGCGGCAAGTACCAGCTGTTCATCGAGGACAGCGACGCGCTGAACGCCTACGCCGCGTCCGGGCACATCGTCACCGTCACCCGCAAGACGCTCGAGGCCATGCCGCACCACCACCTGGCCGCGGTGCTGGCGCACGAGCTGGGCCACCACCTGGGCGGCCACGCGTGGAGCAACCTGCTGGCCTACTGGTACTCCGTGCCGGCGCGGCTGCTCACCCGGGTGCTGCGCATGGTGCTGCGGCTGGTCGTCGCGGTGTTCTCCATGCTGTTCGCGGTGGTCGCGCGCATGCCGGCGCTGGCGTCGTTCATCGCGAAGGTCATCACCTGGTCGCTGCTGTTGTTCGTGGTGTTCTTCGTGACGGTGCTCATGGTGACGGCGGTGCAGTCCGGCCAGACGTGGGCGCCGCCGACGGTCGCGCTGATCGTGCTGACGCCGCTGATCCTGCCCTGGCTGGCCCGGCGCAGCGAGTACCGCGCCGACCGCATCGCCGCCAACCTCGGTTACGGGCACGCGCTCATCGAGGTGTTCGAGGACTGGCTGCGCCAGGGCATGGACGACGACCGCCGCAACTTCGTGCTGCGGGCCCGGCTGTTCAGCACCCACCCGGCGCTGGCGGCACGCATCAAACGACTCGACGCCTACCTGCGGAAGAACGCGTAGGAGACTCCATGCCGATCCGACGACGCCGCGGCGAGACCCCGTGGGACGTGCTGCGCGCCGCCCATCCCGACGCCGCCGTGGCCATGGACCGGCTGGTCCAGGACGGCCGGCTGTCCGACGTCGACACCGCCCGCATCGTCGGCGCGCTCGACGCCCGCGCCGACGACACCACGGCGCTGGCCCAGCTGGCCGACGAGATCGTGCGGTACGGCCCGGCGGCGCTGGCGCACCCGTCGGCGCTGCACGACCTCCCGGTGCCGCGGCTGGCCAAGCACAACCTCACGCTGGGACAGGTCCGGCTCGGCCGCACCGTCCAGGACCCCCACGCCGACACCGTCATGACCCAGGACTTCGGCATCGACCAAGACGTCCTGCGCACGTCGCTGCTGGTCATCGGGCCGCCGGGGTCGGGCAAGACGCGCGGGTTCGCGCTGCCGATCGTCGAGCACCTGTCGCTGTCGGCGCTGGCCGGGCAGTCCAGCGTGGTCGTCGTCGACCCCAAGGGCGACGACTTCGCCCACCAGGGCTGGTTCGACGTCACCATCGACCCCCTCAACCCCACCACCGGGTTCGACCTCTACGGCGGCACCAACCACCCCGACACCGCAGCCGACCGGCTGGCCAGCGCCATGCTGCCGCCGTACGTCACCGACGACATGGCCTACTTCATGGACGGCTCGCGCAACGCGCTGTACGCGTGCCTGGCGCCGTTCCACCTGGCGTTCGGGCGGTGGCCGAAGATCCGCGAGATGCTGGCGCTGCTGCGGTCCGAGCAGGGCATGACCGACCAGGTGAAGGCGAACCTGCGCGGGCCGGACGGCAAGGAGGCCAAGGCGCTGCTCGACAGCCGCCGCGACCAGCTGGCCCGCAACGCCGACCCCGCCGCGTCGCTGGTCGAGCGGTTCCAGCTGCTGGCCCGGCCGCGGCTGATGGAGCTGTTCGACCGCGACAACACCTTCCGCATGCACGACATCAACAAGCCGCTCCGGGTGCGGGTGTCGCTGCCCGAGGCCGAGTTCCCCGACGCCACCCGCATCCTGGCCCGGCTGGTGGTGTCGCAGTTCGTGCAGGTCACGTCCGCACCCGACACCAACCGTGGCATCTTCAAGGCGCTCGCCATCGACGAGGCCGGCCGCTTCGTCGACGACTACGTCGCGCGGGGCGTGCAGAAGCTGCGCTCGAACAACGCGGGGCTGATCCTGCTGGCGCAGACCATCAGCGACTTCCCCGTGCAGGTCCGGGCCACGGTGTTCGGGTCGGTCGGGTGCAAGGCGGTGTTCGGCGGCATCGACCCCGTCGACGCCAAGGTCTTCTCCGACTGGTTCGGCGACCACTGGGTGTCCGAGGTCAGCTACAGCCAGGGCGAGGCGACCGGGCTGGCCCGCACCAGCGGCAGTTCCCGCGACAGCCGCGGCGGCTGGAACCGCTCCGACGGCGAGACCCGCAACTGGGGCGTCACCAAGGGCACCAACCTGCGCCGGGTCGAGCGGCCGCGGTGGACGGTCTCCGACATCGTCACCCGCATCCCGGCCGGCCACTGCGTCGTCGCGCTGTCCCGCTCCGACGGCACCCGCACCGGCCCGACGCTGATCAACCTGCGGGCCTGACGCGCCGGACCTCGGGCAGGTCCGGCGCCCCGGCCCGCCCAGAGCTCAGAACGGAAGCGGTACCGGCCTGATCCGAGCTCGTAGACGGCGTATCCGTCTCGGACGTCGAGGATCCGGACACCGTCAGCGCGGTCGGCCGGACGCCTGCCTTCGGTGATGCTGCCGGGATCCGAGGTGGGGACGTGCACGGTCGCCGTCGCGTTGACGGGAACGGTGACCTCGAGCTCGAAGGTGTCGCCGGTGTGGTCCCACTCCGCCTCGATCTCGCCGCGGGTCGACTCGTACGTCGCTCTGCTCTCGTCGACGCCCCCGGGGTGCGGGCGGGACGACGAATCGCTCGTCGCCCGGCCCGGAAGGATCCGGGGAGATGCTGGTGCGACCGAGACGATCGAGAAACGTCAGCGGGTCACCGGTGCCAGAAGCGCGAGGTCCACCACCTCGGCCAGCCGTTCCCGCCCGGCGTCGCTGGGGTGCAGGTGGTCGCCCTTGTCGTAGGCCGGCAGCAGTCGCTCCGGTGCGGCCGGGTCGCGCAGCGCGGCGTCGAAGTCGATGACGCCGTCGAAGCCGCCGTCGGTGCGCAGGAACTCGTTGACCTCCTGACGCACCGTCTCCTTCGCCGGTGTGTAAGTCGCCGCTCCGCCGAACGGGGTGAGCGTGCCGACCACCAGCCGCAGCCCGCGCGCGTGCGCCCGCTCGGCGATCTCGCGGTACCCCTCGATCAGCGGCGCCGACGTGGTCACGCTGCGGGAGACGTCGTTGATGCCCTGGAACAGCACCACGGTGTGCACGCCCGGCTGGTCCAGGGCGTCGCGGTCCAGGCGGTCCAGCGTGCGCGGCCCGTAGCCGTCGAACAGGATCCTGTTGCCCGACATGCCGGCGTTGAGCACGCCGGACTGCTCGGCCACCGGCAGCTGGAGGATCCGCCGGGCCAGGTGATCGGTCCAGCGCAGGTTGGTGTCCGGCACGTCGCCGCCGCCGTCGGTCAGCGAGTCGCCGACGAACACGACGGCGCCGGCCGCCTCGGTGCGGTCGAACGAGACCCGGTCCAGCCAGAACCAGTGCACCAGCTCATCGGTGAAGGCCGCGCCCCCGGTCTCGGCGGTGTGCCGGCCATCGGCCAGGTACGTCGTCGCCGACGGCCGCAGATGCCCGGTCACCGTCTCCACCGAGCCGGGCACGTACGCGCTGACGACGACGTCCGAGGCCGCGGGCCAGCTGCCGGGTACGGGGTCGCTGACGACCGAGCCGCCCGCCGGCACCGTGACCGTCGTCAGGCCGCCGAACGTCACCGGCCGGGCGCTGCCGTCGACGAGTGCGGCGCCCTCCTGCTGCTCCGCGACGCTCACCTCGCCGAACGTGACCGGCCCGAGGCCGAAGGCGTTGGTGAGCCGGATCCGCAGGTCGTCGCCGCCGACACTGGTGCGCACGACCATCCGGACCGTCTGGTTCTCGATCCGCACGTCCTCCAGCAGCGACGACGACGCCGTCCAGGTGCCGGTGCCGGGATGCGGCGGGTCCGCCACGACCGGAGAGAAGCGTACGGCGTCGCCCCGGGCGTTTCCGGGGGCGTCGCCGACGGTCAGCGTGACAGAGCCGAGCTGGTCCGCGGTGAACTCGTACTCACCGAGTGAGACCCAGCTGCCGCCGGTCGTCGTCTGGTCCAGCACGACCTCGGACTGCCCGCCCGCATGCGACACCGTGAAGGTGGCCGCCTTCGCGCTGTTGGTGTGCAGCGGGAACCAGACCGCGACGTCGTAGCCGCCGTCCGGCAGTCGCGCGGACCAGGTGGCCGTGGAACCGTCCGTCGTGCTGAAGCGGGACCTGGAACCGTCGAACCCGGCCAGGGCGCTGCCGGCCCAGGTGCCCGTCTCGGCGTACGCCGGTGTCTGCGGATCGCAGGTCGGCGGCGTGCCCTCGTCGGTGACCGTGACGACCGCCGGGCCGCCGCCGGGCGCGGCGACCACCACCGGAGCGGAGTGTGGCCCGGCGCCGACGGCGTTCACCGCGGCGACGGTGTACGTGCCGGCCGCCTGTTCCACGCCGCCGAGGCCCAGGGACGTGCCGGTCGTGCTGCCGGCCAGGCCGTCGCCGCAGGTCGCGGAGCCGGACACCTCCACCACGTACGCCCGGGCGCCGGGCACCGGGTCCCAGCTCAGGGTGACCTGGCCGTCGGTGCCGGTGGCCGCCGTCACCGCGGCCGGAGCCGCGTCAGGCGCCGCCGACTCCACCGGCAGCGAGTGCGCCGCCCGGCCGCCGCCGCTGAGCACGTAGTCGTGTCCGGGCTCGAACGGGAACCGGAACGCGCCGGTGACGTCGTCGACGACGAACGACACGACCTGGCCCGTGGTGCGGTCGGTGACCCGCAGCCGCTGCGGGTCCCAGCCGGTGTTCGCGTTGAGGATCGTGCTGTCCGACGTCCCGTCCGTCCACTCGAACCGCGAGGCCCGCGCCACCGGGTAGACCTCGGCGGCGAAGCCGGCGATCTCGCCGGCATCGTCGCGGTCGCGCGTCACGAGCACGCCCTTGCCGCCGACGAACGCCGGCACCCGGTCGGTGCCCATGGCGTAGTCCTCGAGCGTGCGCGGGCCGTCGAACACGGCACCGGTCTCGTAGTCGATCCACCTGCCCTCGGGCAGGTACACGTCCCTGGCCACGGCGGTGTCGAAGTCGGCGCCGAACACCGGCGCGGCCAGCAGCGACTCGCCGAACATCCACTCGTACTGCCGCGTCTCGTCGTTCACCAGGCCGTAGGTGGCGGGATCGTCGGGGTAGGCGACGGGCAGCGGCGTCATGGCCGACGGGTAGCCGGTCTCGTACCCGTCGAGCACGGCGTCGTAGACGTACGGGTGCAGTGCGTCGTGCCACAGCGCGAGGTCGCGTACCTGCTCGGCGTAGTCGGCCCGGCCCAGCTCCCACGGCCCTTTGCCGAACGCCAGCACGGGGGTGAGCGCGTTGAACTGCGCGTTGCGGACGAAGTAGTCCATGTACGCCGGGTCGCTCAGCGAGGGACCGGGGGTGCCGCCGACGTAGTCGGGGTACAGGTTCCCGGCGCCGCTGGCCGCCATGTTCAGCAGGTTCACCGGCATCCGGTCGGGGTCCTCGTGGAACACCTCACCGGTGCCGTAGATGGTGTCGTTGATGCGGATGATGTCGCCCGGCACGGAGTAGGCGGCGTTGCGCACCATGAGCAGGTCACCGGCGTCGGCGAGGGCGGACTGCACGGCGTTCCAGTTGCCGTCCAGGTGGAGGTCCGGCGCGTAGAGCATCGTGTCCTCCTTCCACCCGTCGACGCCCCAGGCGCGGGTCCGCTCGACGTACCAGTCGACGGCGTCGGCGTCGGATCCGTCGAGCACGTAGCTGGGGCCGCTGGGGAACTGCGCACGCGTGACGACCGTCGGCGTGCCGTCGGCGTCCTCCAGGAGGAAACCCGCTGCGGCGGCTTCCTCCACGAACGTGCCGTCGTTCACCGGGTTGTGGTTGCCGCCGTCGGCCGGCAGCGCCTTGAAGTTGTTCCGGGCGCCCAGCAGCAGGTCGAGGTCGTTGTCCGCGAACAGCGCCTTGAGGCGGTCCGGGTCGGGGTAGCGCGGGTTCGGCAGCCCGGGCTGGGAGTCCTCGCGGCCGGGTTCCTCGGTGTCGTCCCACATGCCGAAGCTGTTCGTGGTGCCCTCGGTGGGGCGTCCGCGCGGGCCGGGCCAGAACCCGGATCCGACGACGCCCCAGCCCAGCGGGTAGCCGTGGTCGAGGAAGCCCTGGACGGTCTCCTCGACCGAGGACTGGTAGGTGTTCCAGGCCAGCGCGCCGTAGGCCTCCCAGCCCAGCTCGAACAGGTCCGGCCGGGGCTCGACGTCGGTGTAGCCGTGCTCGATCCGCGCGTCGCGGTAGTCGGCGTAGACCTGCTTCAGATCGCCGGCCAGGAAGTAGTGCACGGCGTCGACGCGATCCACACCGGCGACGCCCAGCCGGTTCTCGGTGTCGGTCAGGGCGACCCGCTTCTGCCCCTCGTCGAACAGCACCTGTCCGACCCCCTGTGCGGGGAACACGGTGAACGTGCTGATGTAGCGCTTGCACGACCCCTGGTTCGTGACGTTGTCCAGCACGATCCCGGTCAGCTCGAGCGTCGGGCGGGCCTCGACGTTGCCGCTGCACGGCGTGCCCTGGGCGGGCTGGCCGTCGGCGTGCGCGCCGTAGTCGCCCAGGCCGTACGCCGGGCCCGCCGGACCGGTGCGCAGGTCGACGGTGGCGTCCTCGACGCCGTCGACGGTCATACGTACGGTCCTGGCGGACGGGTGGACGTGCACCCGCACGGTCTCGCCCCCGGCCAGCTCGACGTCGAGCACGGCGGTGGCCGCGTTCGGGTTGCTGACGAGGTCGGTCCCGACGGCGTCGACATCGTCCACGCGCAGGCCTGACTCGGGGTGCGCCGGCAGCGTGGACCGGCCCGCGGCGTCGGTGAACCCGTACCGGAAGCCGTCCTTGACGATCGTCATGGTGTAGGTGTCACCACGCAGGACGATGCTGTCCGCGGTCTCGGTGACGGTCCCCGGGCGGCCCGGCGCCGCGGACGCCGACGCGTCGGCCGGGAGTGCCGCTCCGGTCACCGCCGTCGCGCCGGCGACGAAGCCGGCCACACCCGCCAGCAGTCCTCTCCGCATCACTGTCCTCCTCTTTCCTCGTCGGATCGGGCCGCCACGGCGAGCATCGCCTGGCCCTCGGTGGGGCTGAGCGGCCCGGCGGCCTGCCAGGTCGCCCGGTCGTGACACGAACCACTCGGACGAACGACGCTCACCGGTCCTCCCACTGCACGTCGTCGTAGATCTCGACCTCGAAGATGCGGGCGACGTCGACCTGGTCGCGGGAGCGGTCGGTGATCACCAGGCGGAGCTGATCGGTGCTGACCGGGTCGAGGCGCACGTCGCGGCGCAACGACCGGTTGTCCTCGACCGAGCCGATGTCGGCCCAGCCGCCGTCGGCGGTCCGCGCCTGCACGGTCCAGGCGACGACGATCTGCGCGTCGAGGGTCCCGGTGTAGAGCCGCAGCAACGCCGGCGTGGTCGGCGCGGCCAGCGTGATCGTGGCCGTCGGCAGGGTGTCGCCGACGGCGGACAGCCACCGGCTCGCGGTCGCGGTGCGGTTGCCGTCGACCAGGTTCGTGCCCGGGTACTGCGGCCCGAACACGGAGCTCACCTCGACCGGACGGCCGAGCGCGATGTTGGGGCCCAGCCGCGGGATCTCCCACCGCCGCGGGTCGGAGTAGCCGGTGACCCCGCCGGTCTCGGCCGCCACCCGCACCTCGACGGTGGCCGGAGCGGGCAGGCCGCGCAGGTCGATGCTCGCGGTGAGCGCGTGGCCCTCCTGCCGCGCTGTCGCGGCCCAGTCACCGCCGTTCACCCGCCACTCGGCCCAGGTGGTGGTGCTGGTCCAGTACGACCACGCCAGCGCCAGTGTGGTGTCGGAGCCGCTGAGCTCGAACCGGCGCAGCCGCGGGCCCTCGGGGTCGGGCTCCAGCGTGGTCCCGACCGCGATCACCGCGACGCCGTGGCCGTCGAGCCGGACCGTCCAGGTGTCCGGGTCCGCCCCGGCCGCGGCGTCGCCGGCCAGCACGTCGGTGCCGCCCCAGCTGGCCCGCTGCCCCGCGAGCAGCCCGCGCGGGTCCAGCCGCACCGTCGTCGTCACCGGCTCGGGCGACTCGTTGAGCGCGACGAGGAACAGGCGAGCGCCGTCGGTGGACCGCGCGGTCAGCCAGTCGACCTCCGGGTCGTCGACGGTGACCAGTGTCCGCGGCATCCAGAGCTCGGCGGCGTGCCCCAGGATCGTGCCCGGCGCGAAGCCGTAGGGCCGGTGCGAGCCGACCTTGGCCGTGCAGAAGCCGTGCGGGAACACGACGCCGCCGCCCGTGCGCAGGTGCGCCTCCGCCAGCAGGTAGTCCATCAGCCAGCCCATGTGCCACCAGCCGTGCCATGGGAAGACGGCCGAGCCGCCGTTGCCGGCGGCCCAGTAGTACGACGGGATGCCGGAGAGCTCGCCCACCCACTCGTCGCGGCCCCGGGCGGCGGCGCGGGCGAGGTCGAGGAACAGCCGCCGCCCGGTCAGCTGATGGAAGCGGACGAACGCGCCGGCGTGGCTGGTCAGCAGGATCGGGCCGGCGCCGTTGACGCTGCCGCCGTACCCGGCGTGCTCGAACGGCAGGCCGGTCTGGCTGAGCTGCCAGTCCTCGACCGGGCCGCCGTTGAACGTCTTCGGGTCGCGGCCGGCCACCGGGTGGTCGTAGAGGTGCAGCGTGTAGAACGTGGCGCACCGCAACGCGGCGTCCAGGTACGACTGCTCGCCGGTGAGGTCGTGCAGGTCGAGCAGCGCCTGAGCGGCGAACACGACCTGGAAGTCGCGGAGCAGGCCGACGTCGTCGCAGACCCCGATGAAGTTGCCGGTGTCCACGGCGTTCTCGATGAACCAGTCCGCGCCGCGGCGGGCCGCCTCGAGGTAGCGATCGTCGCCCAGCACGGAGAACGCCGGCACGAACCCGTACCAGGTGGCCCGCAGGTCCGGCAGGTCCGGGTACTTGCGCTGGTCCGGCTGGTCCCGCAGGTACCCGATGTCGAAGCTGCCGTCGTCGTGCTGCCACTCCAGCAGCCGCTCGGCGCCCAGCCGCAGCCGCTCGCGGATCTCGGCGTCCCCGGGGTCGAACAGCGCGATGTTGCCGTCGTCGGCCAACGTGTAGAAGGTGGTCATCATCGGCGAGACGTAGTCGGGGCCGTAGGTGGCCTCGCGGCCGGCCCACACGATCTCGCTGATCCAGCGCCCGTCGCGGAAGTACTCCCCCAGCGCGGCGCCCTGGAACGGTCCCGCGGCGGTCTGCTGCTGGCCCAGCTTGAAGTTGCGCGCGTACGGCAGCCGGTCGTGCACGAACACCGGGTCGCCGGTCAGTCGCGTCATCATCCACATGGCGCCGACGTCGGAGAGCTTGCCGCTCTCGGCACCCAGGGTCATGCCGTCGAACTCCCAGGTGTGCCAGCGCGAGTCGGGTGTCACCAGGAAGTCGTGCATCCGGTTGATGCGGTGCGAGAGCGAGTCGGTGGCGCGCGCCAGCGGCACGCGGCCGGGCAGCCGGTAGACGTCGGTGGTGACGTGTTCGGTGACCTCCGGCCAGCCGCCGGCCGTGACGACGTAGCGGAACGTGACCGTGACCGGCTGCCCGGCCTCCAGCCAGGAGCCGCGCTGCCCCAGCACGGGCGAGAACAGCGTGGGCGTCAGCAAGCCGCCGAGATCGCGCGGCGACAACCCCACCTGCCACACCGTCTGCTCGGAGCGATCGGCCGGCCACGGGTCGCGGGCCAGCGACGGGTCGGCCGCGACGGCGATGGTCGCGGCGTCGCCCGCGCTCTCGACGGCCGCCACCAGACTCGTGACGCTGCGCTCCTCGGCCAGCAGCGGCACCGCGGGGACGCCGAGGTTGAACCAGCGGCTCTGCTCGGCGTCGGCGGCCGGCACCGACGACGTCCAGTACCCCGGCACGACCGCCCAGCCCAGGTCCTCGTCGGCGACGGTGGCCAGGGTCGGGCTGGGCAGGCTGTACCAGCCGGCGCGCCGCGGGGTCCACGTCAGGTCGACCAGCACGTCCGCACCGAAGTCAGGGTCCAGCCGCCAGCTCGCCACCAGGTCGCCGCTCGGGTGCGTGCAGGCGAACTCGACGCTGCCGTCGCCGGCCGTCGCCTCGCGGGCCCGCAGGTCGAGGTACCGACCGGCCTGCGCGCGCCGCACGGCCTCGCGGTCCGGCGCCGCCGGCTCGGAGTACGTCAGCACCCCGTAGCCGCCGGCCGGGGTGAACACCGGCCGCCAGCCGGCGCCGTCACGGACCCGGACCGATCCGGTCACCCAGCCTCCGGCGTCACGCACCCACTCGATCGCGACGCGGTCGCCGGCGAGGGCGACCCGCCGGCCGTCCGCCGCGGCTGCCGCGGCCGCGGGTCCGCCCGCCCCCACGGCGGCTCCGGCCGCGGCTCCCGCGGCGAGGCTGAGGAAACGGCGTCGGGGCAGGCGTGCATGGTGCAGGGGCATGGTGGGTCTCCTCGATGCGTCGATGAATTGAGGACCGGCACCCCGCTACGCCCCCCGTGACGCAGTGAGGAGGGGGTGGATCAGATCAGCGCCTGCACCGCCTCTCCCGCCGCGGCCATCGCGTCGGCCGGCGACGAGCTGCCCACCAGGACGGCCTGCACCTGCTCCGCGACGGCCGACTCCATCTGCGCGTACTGCGGGTACTGCCAGAACGGGTTGACCGTCGCGGTGGCCGTGACCCGCTCGCTGAAGGCGGCGGTGAAGGCGTCGCCGGTGACGGCGCCGGAGTCGAGCGCCGCCTGGGTGGTGGGCGGCAGGCCCAGGTCCTCGAAGAAGCCGACCGTCGTCGCCTCGTCGGAGGTCAGCCACTGCGCGAACTCCGCCGCGGTGCCGGAGCCGTCGCCGTCGACGACGACGATCGCGTGCCCCCAGAACAGCGCCCGCGGGTCGTCGCCGGACTGCACGACCGGCCGCGAGATCGGGTCGAGCTTGCTGGCGAAGTCGGGGTCGGGCGACTCCCCCACGACCGCGCTCTTGCCGACGATGGCGTCGTCGTAGATGGCGGCGCGGCCCTGGCTGAACAGCGCGCGGGCGTCGAAGCGGTCGACGTCGGGGGCGATCAGGCCCTCGTCGTAGAGCTTCTTGTACCAGGCCACGGCCTCGATGCTGGCCTCGTCGCCGATCGTCACCGTGCCGTCCTCGACCAGCGGGCTGCCGAAGGTCTGCATCCAGATGAGGATGTCCTTGAGCTGAGCGACCTTGGTCGAGGCCGCGTACGGGATGATGTTGTCGCCGAGGCCCTTCAACGCCCGCAGCGTCGCCTCGAAGTCCTCGATGGTCGTGGGCGCGGCGGTGATGCCGGCCTGCTGCATGAGCTCGGTGTTGGTGACCAGGCCGATGGCGCCGATGGTCCACGGCAGGCCGAACTGCGTGCCGTCGTACTGGCCGGCCTGCAGGGCGGCGTCGGTGTAGCCGCGGCCGTCGGCGAACGAACCGAGATCGGTCAGCTTGCCGAGCGCGGCCAGCGCGCCGAGCCAGGCGACGTCGACCTGCGCCGCGCCGCTGAACTGCCCGCCGCGCACCTGGAGCGTCAGCTGGTTGAGGTACTCGTTGTACGGGTAGGTGACCGGCGAGATCGAGATGCCGGCGTCGCCCTCGAACGAGCTGATCAGGCCCTCGATGACGGGCTTCGGCGCCTCCTCGCTCAGCGACCACGAGGCGAAGCCGAAGTCCTGCGCGGCGCCGCCGCTGGTGGGTGTGCTGCTCGAACCGCCGCTGGTGTCGTTGCCGTCGGCCGAGGGAGCGCAGGCGGCCAGACCGCCGAAGCCGACGGCGCCCGCTCCCAGGCCCATCAGCTGGAGGAGACGGCGGCGGGAGTAGGTGGTGCTCACGTGGAACCTCCGAAAGCGTGAAGGACGGGTCAGCCCTTGACGGCGCCGGCGGTGAGGCCGCCGACGAGATAGCGCTGCAGGACGATGAAGCCGATGACGACGGGCAGCGACACCACGAGCGACGCCGCCATGAGTTGCGGCCACGCCGTCTGCGCCTCACCGACGTAGGTGTTCACGAGGCCGGGGGGCAGCGTCTGCTTGTCCGGGCCGGCGAGCGTGAGGGCGAAGATGAAGTCGTTCCAGCCACGGACGAAGGCGAACAACCCCGCGGCGACGAGGCCGGGCGCCGAGAGCGGCATGACGATGGAGTGGATGATCCGCAGCCGCGACGCGCCGTCGACCCGGGCGGACTCGATCAGCTCGTCGGGGATGGTGTCGAAGAACCCCTTGAGCATCCAGACGCACAGCGGCAGCGTGAACGTCGTGAACGACAGGATCAGCGCGGCGTAGCTGTTCAGCAGCCCGTAGGCGCTGAAGACCGCGTAGAGCGTGACCAGCAGCAGCGCCTGCGGGAACATCTGCGACGACAGCACGAGGTACATCAGCGAGCGCCGGCCGCGGTAGCGGAACTTCGAGAACGAGTAGCCCATGTAGGCCGAGACCAGGACGCTGAGCACGGCGGTGACGACGGAGACGACGACGCTGTTGACGAGGTAGCGGAACAGGTCGGGGTTGTCGGCGAGGTCGGCGTAGTGCTCGAACGTGATGTCGGAGGGGAAGATCGACGGCGGGTAGCTGAACACCTGGTCCTGCGGGCTCAGCGACGTGGCCAGGAGCCAGTACACCGGCAGCAGCGCGAACGCGCCGAAGACGACGACGGCCACCCAGGCCGAGACGCGCGGGCCCCGCCGGGCGCGGGGCGAGCGCCGTCGCCGGCGGTTCGCGGGCGCCGGGTCCGTCGTCACCGAGTCGGCCGGCCGGGTCGAGGTCACGGTGCTCACCTCTCCTCACCTCGCTCGGAGAAGCGGACGTAGACGACGACGAGGAGCAGAAGGATCACCATCCACAACAGGCCGAGCGCCCCGGCCCGGCCGAGGTCGAAGCCACGGAAGGCGGTCTCGTAGACCGAGGTGGCGAAGGTCTGGGTGGTTCCGGCCGGGCCGCCGCCGGTCAGCACGTAGATGATGTCGAAGTGCTGGAAGTTCCAGATGAACTCCAGCAGCAGCACGAGCCCGACAATGCCCTTGAGGTGGGGCAGCGTCACCGAGAAGAACCGCCGGATGGTGCCGGCGCCGTCCATCTCGGCCGCCTCGTGCAGTTCGGGCGGCACGGTCTGCAGACCGGCCAGCAGCATCACCATCATCCACGGGAAGCTGGCCCAGGTCTTCGCGATGATGACCGCCGCCATGGCCGTCCCCGGCTCCGCGAGCCACGCGTGCGGCTCGTCGATGATGCCGAGCCCTTCCAGCAGTCCGTTGGCCACGCCGTAGTTGGCGTTGAAGATCCACATCCACAGGAACGACACGACGACGCCGGGCACCAGCCACGGCACGAGGAAGATCCCGCGGAAGAACCGCTGCCCGCGCAGCCCGGTGTTGAGCGCCAGGGCCAGCCCGAACCCGACGACGAAGGGGATGAGCGTGCTGCCGAGGGTGAAGACGAACGTCTGCCGGAAGATCTGCCAGAAGTCGTCCTCGAGCACGGCCCGGAGATTCTCGAGCCCGACGAACTCGCGGCCCGGCACCACCAGGCTCTGCTCGAAGAAGGCCGTCACCAGCGCCGAGACGAGGGGATAGAGCACGACCGCGATCAGCAGAGCGAACCCGGGCAGGGTCAGGACGACCGCGAACGCACCGTCACCGATGCGTCGCGGTGCCGTCGTCGAAGGCGCGTCGACGTTCGCTACGCCTGCACGACCTTGTGCCACAGTGCCCCCATGCATCGGGTGGAGATGGTATGCAACATGTGCATACACTACGCACATGTTGTTATGTGTCAAGCGTGTGTTTCATGCGCTGGTCAGAACGGTGACCTCAGCGCGAGGCCAGCGATGACTCCGCCGGCGCGCGGGCGCGAGTCCACGGGCGGCACGCAGAGCGTCGAGCGCGCCCTGTCGCTGCTCTCGGTCTTCTCCGAGGAACGCCCCCAGCTGCGGATCTCCGAGCTCGTCGCCGCCACGGGCCTCGGCCAGTCGACGGTGTCGAGGTTGACCGGTGCACTGGTCGGCCTGGGCTTCCTCGCCCACGACGGACGCAGCAACCTCTACGGGATCGGCCCGCGGATGGTGACGCTGGCCGCCATCGGACTCAACGAGTCGCCGGTGCACCAGCAGTCGCGCCAGCTCGTCCAGGAGCTCGCGGCCACGGTCGGCCTGGGGGTCAACGTCGCCGAGCGGCACGGCGCGGAGCTGTTCTACCTGTGCCACTTCGAGGGACACCTGGCGCCGCGGCCGTCGACCCTGATCGGGCGCGGCGGCCCGCTGCACGCCACCGCCCTGGGCAAGGCACTCCTCTGCGAGCTGCCGGCCGATGCCGTCGCCGAGCTGATCGGCACCGAGTACGCGCGGTACACCCCGCGCACGGTCACGTCGCCGGCCGAGCTGGCCGTGGCGCTGGCCGAGGTCCGCCAGCGCGGCTTCGCCACCGAGCTGGAGGAGCTGGCCTTCGGGCGCACCTGCCTCGCGGCCCCGATCCGCGACCGCACCGGCCGCATCGTCGCCGCGTTGTCGGTGTCCGGGCCGCTCACCGCCATGAACCTGCCGGAACGTCAGGACGAACTGGCGATGACGGTGATCGAGAACGCCGACCGCATCTCGTCCGGTCTGGGCTACCACGCGGCGCCGGCCGCGCCGACCGGTCGGCTATAGTCGCTGCGTGACCTTGGTTCGTCGGTATCCGTATTTTGCGCAGGCTCTGGGTGGAGCCGGGCGTGTCATGCGCTGACCGACGACCCACCCGGAGCCAGCTGGGCAGAGACGTCTCGTCTCTGCCCTTCGTCATGAGACGGGCCGGCTCGCAGGCGATCCGACGGGGCGTCCCGCTCGTTGCAGAGGAGACGTAGCACCCATGTCCGAGCCCCAGTCCCCCACCGGCGACCTGCGCGTCACCGGGTTCCAGCCGCTCATCCCGCCGGCGCGGATGCTGGCCGAGCTGCCGATGGACGAGGAGCACGCCGCGCTGGTCCGCTCCAGCCGGGCCGAGGTCCGCCGCATCATGACCGGCGAGGACGACCGCCTCATGGTCGTCGTCGGCCCGTGCTCGGTGCACGACCCGGTGGCCGCGCTCGACTACGCCCGGCGGCTGAAGCCGGTGGCCGACGAGCTGCGCGACGACCTCGCCGTCGTCATGCGGGTGTACTTCGAGAAGCCGCGCACGACGGTCGGCTGGAAGGGCCTGATCAACGATCCCGGGCTCGACGGCACCTACGACGTGCGGCGCGGGTTGCGCATGGCCCGCGAGCTGCTGTTCGAGGTGCTCGGCGCCGGACTGCCGGTGGGCTGCGAGTTCCTCGAGCCGATCAGCCCGCAGTACATCGCCGACACCGTCTCGTGGGGCGCCATCGGGGCCCGCACGCCGGAGAGCCAGGTGCACCGCCAGCTCGCGTCCGGCCTGTCGATGCCGGTCGGCTTCAAGAACGCCACCAGCGGCGACGTCCAGGCGGCCATCGACGGCTGCACGGCGGCGGCGCACGGTCACGTGTTCTTCGGTGTCGACCACGACGGCCGCGCGGCCGCCGTCAGCACCGCCGGCAACCCCGACTGCCACGTCATCCTGCGCGGCGGCAGCGCCGGCCCGAACTACGGCCCGGACCACGTCCGCGACGCGCTCGCGCTGCTGCACAAGGCGCAGCTGCCGCAGCGGCTGGTCATCGATGCCAGCCACGGCAACAGCGGCAAGGACCACGAGCGGCAGGCCGTCGTCACCGCCGAGATCGCCGCGCAGGTCGCGGCCGGCCGGCGCGGCATCGCCGGCGTCATGCTGGAGAGCTTCCTGGTGGCCGGCCGGCAGGACATCGGCGCCACCCCGCTGGTCTACGGCCAGAGCGTCACCGACGCCTGCATGAGCTGGGAGACGACGCAGGGCCTGCTCGGCGACCTCGCGGCGGCCGTCCGCGCCCGCCGGGGCGCCTGAGCGAGAACGTCACCCAGCCAGCCCGCGCTGCACGGTCAGAGTGGCCAGCAGCGCGGGCAGCGCGGGGAAGAACAGCGGGACGGCCGCCGGTGTCGTGAGCCAGCCACCCACCGCCAGCCCCACGACCAGCACCGCCACGGCCACCGTCGCCAGCGGCCGCCGCCACGCCACCTCGGCCGTGACCTGCCACGAGCGCACCACCGGCAGGTCGAGGTGGGCCACGACGGCGGGCAGCTGCAGCAGCGTCGCGAGGTATCCCGCGGCCAGCACGGCCATCGCGACGGCGAACGGCGTCGACCGCGCCAGCAGCAGGTAGAACACGATCACCCACACGGTGAGGATCGGCAGCCCGAGCACCAGCTGCGCCGAACGCAACGACGCACGCCAGGCGGCCCAGAAGTCGCGCCAGAGCCGCGGCGAGCGGTCCAGCACGTACGCCCGCAGCACCGTGTACAGCGCGGCCGTGGCCGGGGCCAGCCCGAACAGCACCAGCCCGGCCAGCACGCCGAGGAGCCACAGCACGTTGAGCGCGGCCAGCCGCACCGGCCAGTCGAGGTAGCCGTACAGCCGGCCGAACCGGCCGCCGACCTCGATGTCCGCCATGGTCCTCCCGAGCGTCACAGGTCCAACGCGGTCAGGATGTCATCCAGCAGCGCCCGCCCGCCCGCGTCCAGCGTCTTGGCCGGCAGCCGGACGGTCGCGTGCTCGATGATGCCGCGGCGCACCAGCACCTCCTTGTGCACCGCCCACGCGATGCCCTGCTGCAGGCCGTGCACGATCAGCGGCAGCAGTGTCGCGAACGCCGCCCGCGCGCGCACGCGGTCGCCGGCGTTCCACGCGGCCAGAACGGGCCCGAGCAGGTCCGGGAACTCGCAGGCCGGCATGGTGCCGATGGAGCCGCGCGCGTACTCGTCGAGCACGAACTGGGCGTTCTGGCCGCCGAGGACGGCGAACCCGTCGTCGTCGCCGATCGCGTCGGCGACGGCGCCGACCTTGGGCACCGTCGGCGGCGACTCGACCTTGACCGACGTGACGCCGTCGAGCTTGCTCAGCTCGACGATCAACGCCGCCGACATCGCGACGCCGGTCACGCCCGGCGCGTCCTGGACCATCACCTCGGTGCCCGCCGACGCGGCGAACTCGCCGATGAGCCCGTAGAACTCCACGAGCTGATCCGGGCCGGGCTTGACCATGAACGGCGGGAGCACCATGAGCGCGTCGGCGCCGCCGCCGGCGGCCTCGCGGGCCTGCTCGAGGGCGGTGATCGAGGACGTGCCGTTCACGCCCGCGACGACCGGGACGGCATCGGCGACCACCTCGCGGACGTCGCGCAGGATGAGCTGGCGCTCCGTCGAGGTGAGCGCGAATCCCTCGCTGGCCATGCCGAACACCGCGACGCCGTCAACGCCGCTGGTCAGCTGGAACTCGACCAGCCGGCGCAGCCCGGGCCGGTCGAGCGTGCCGTCGGGGAGGAAGGGCGTGGCCAGGATCGGCACCAGGCCGTGAACGGTGTGGCTCATACGTTTCGGGACTCCTCGGCGAGCTTGCGGACGGTTTCCTCGTCGACGTCGATCCCGAGCCCGGGTCCGGCCGGCAGCGGGAAGCCGCCGGGGCCGAACGCGATCGGGTGCCGCAGGATGCGCCTGCCGACGTCGGTGGACTTGGGCTGGTACTCGAACACCTCGAGGTTCTCCACCGCGGCGCTGACGTGCAGGCCGGCGGCCAGGGCGACCGCGAGTCCGGTGGAGTGGTGCGGCGCGACCGGCAGGTGCCGGGCGGCCGCGAGCTCGGCGATGACCATCGCCTCGGTGATGCCGGTGCGGCCGACGTCGGGCTGCGCGATCCGCAGCGCCCGGGCGTCCAGCCACTCACCGAACTCGTAGCGGTTGCGAAGCGCCTCGCCGACGGCGATCGGGACCGGCGACGTCCGGGCGAGCTCGGCGTGCCCGGCGAGATCCTCGGGCGCCAGCGGCGCCTCCAGGAACCAGGCACCACGCTCGGCCAGGCCGGCGGCCAGTCGCCCGGCGTCGGTGACCGAGTACACCCAGTGCGCGTCGACCGCGATCCGCAGCGACGGTGCGGCGGCGCGGATGGCGTCGACGGTCGCCAGGTCGGCACCGACGCCGTTGCCCAGGTGCAGCTTGACCGCGGTGGCGCCGCGGGCCACCCACTCGGCGGCCAGCGCGGCCCGCTCGTCGTCGGTGGTCTTCGGCAGCCCCGAGACGTACACCGGCACGTGCTCGCGGAAGGCGCCGCCGAGCAGTTCCGCGACCGGGCGGCCGGCGAGGCGCCCGGCCAGGTCCCAGAGCGCGATGTCGACGGCGGCCAGGGCGTCGGCCTGGTGCCCCACCAGGTGACCGCGCTCGCGCATGAGGTCGCGCAGCCGGGACCACGCCGGTCGCGGCCGGGTGGCGTCCATCCCGCGCAGCACCGGCGCCAGGAGCAGGTCGACCACCGTCGCCGGCACCTCGGGCGCGACCGGTGCCAGCGCCTCGCCCCAGCCGGATGTCCCGTCCTCGGCCGTCACCTTGACCAGGAGTGCCTCGAAGCGCTCCGAGTAGAGGCTGCGCCACGGCTCGCGCACGGCGTACCCGGCGCCGATCTCGCTACCGTCGCGCAGCGCGCCCAGGTACGCCTCGTCGGAGCCCAGCTTGAGGACGAACGTCTCGATATCACGAATCAACATGCGTCATCCGAAGAGGGCTTGACTTCATGCACCATATGCGTAACTCTCCCACATGATGCACGGTTCCTTCAATCTCAGGAGCGCAGTGGCAACGGACCAGGCCACGAACCAGAGCGTCGAGAAGGCAGTGACCGTCCTCGGCGCCTTTCTCGACGGCCGCGCCCTGCGTGTCTCCGACGTTGCCAAGCACGCCGGACTCGGCCAGTCGACGGCGTCCAGGCTGCTGGCGACCCTGGAGTCGTTGCAGTTCGTCGAGCGCGACGCCGTCAGCACCCTTTACAGGCTGGGACCCGCGCTGCTGACGCTGGCCGGTGTCGCGATCAACCAGCACCCGGTGCACCGCGAGGCCCGGCAGGCGGCCCAGCTGCTGGCCGGAACGCTCGGCCTGGGCGTCAACGTCGCGGTCCGGCAGGGCTCGTCGCTGTTCTATCTGTGCAACTTCGAGGGCCGGCTGGCGCCGAAGTCGTTCACGCTGATGGGCCAGCGCAATCCCCTGCACGCCACGGGCATCGGCAAGTGCCTGCTGCTCGCGCTCTCCCCGGCCGAGCGCCGGGAACTGGTCCCCGACCTGCACCGCTACACACCGCGCACCATCTGCGACCACGACGAGCTCGACACCGCGCTCGACCTGGTCGCGCACCGCGGCTACGCCACCGAGGTCGAGGAACTGGCGCTGGGACGTTCCTGCGTCGCGGCCCCGATCCTCGACCAGTCAGGCAGCATCGTCGCCGCGCTGTCCATCTCCGGCCCGCTCTCCGCGCTGGGACTCGCCGACGGTGATCCCGAGCTGGCCAGCACCGTCATCGAAGTGGCCGACGCGATCAGCGTCGGCCTCGGCTATCTCGGTCCCCGGCACGCGCCGGCGGAGCGACACTGACCCACGTTCACCGACAAAGGAGTCCCCGAGAACCATGTCCCGCACACGACGCACGCTGCGCTGGGCAGCCGCCGCATCGGCCGTCGCCCTGACGGCCACCGGCTGCAACCTCGTCGGCAGCGGCGAGGACGACAGCAACGACGACGCCTCCGGCGAGAACGTCACCATCACCGTCGCGCTGGTCCCCGACCCGCCCGGCGCCAGCGAGTTCTACCGGGCCCAGTTCGACCAGTTCGAGGAGGACAACCCGGGCATCACCGTCGACGTCATCGAGAACCCGACGGACCAGCAGTTGAACGCCGTCGAGCTGATGTTCCAGCAGGGCGACCCGCCGGACGTGTTCCGGGCCCAGGCCGAGGGCTTCGACCGGATGTACGAGCGCGGCTGGACGCACTCGCTGGAGGAGTTCGTCACCGACGAGTTCATCGACCGCTTCCCCGAGGGCACGATGAACCCGGCGACGTCCGGCCTGCACCGCGACGGCGAGCTGTACACGCTGCCGCTGGTGACCGGTAAGTGGGACGTCCGTGTGCTCATCTACAACGAGGCGGTCCTGCGCGACAACGGCTACGACGCGCCGCCGGAGACGTGGAGCGAGCTCGAGGAGATGGCCACCACCATCACGCAGAACGGCGGCGGCTCGGTGTTCGGCTACGCGCCGGCCTCCAACAAGGCCGCCGCCGTCGAGATGCTCGCGCAGACCGCGGTGCCGTACTCCGTGGTCAGCGAAGGCATCGACTTCCGCACCGGCCAGCCCGCGACGGCGTCGCCGGGCATGGTCGAGGCGGTCGAGCTGCACCGCCGGATGCAGGCCAACGGCGTCATGGTGCCGGGCTGGGAGAGCTGGGACGGCAGCCGCGCGTTCACCGAGTTCGCCGCCGGCACGATCGCCATGTACCCGAGCGCGCCGTGGCACGTCGCGGAGATCCGCAAGCTCGACCCGGAGATCGAGATGGGCGTGGCGGCGCTGCCGGTGCCGGACGACGGTCGCGGCGGCTACACGCCGATGAAGCAGCCGTTCCAGCCGATCTGGTCGATGTCTTCGGAGACGGAGCACCCGGAGCAGGCATGGGCGGTCATGGACTTCCTCGCCTCGGAGGACTTCCACCGCGCCTACTACGAGGAGTTCGGCACGCTCACCGCGGTCGAGAGCGCCTGGGAGGACCAGGCGGCGGAGAACCCGGACCAGGCGGCGATCCTCGCGGTCGCCGAGGAGGGCATGCGGCTGGTGCCGAACCCGAAGCTGGCCACCCCGGGCGGCGCGGCCATCCTGCAGGCGCGGGCGCAGCGGCCGGAGCTCAAGCACACCGACGCGGCGGTCGACGCGATCATCAACAACAAGCCGTTCCTGCCGATCGCCGAGGCCCTCGACGCCCAGATCCAGACCTTCCTGGACGAGACGCTGACGGAGTTGAGCGGCACCGCCACCATCGACGACATCACGTTCCCCAGCTGGGATCCGCTCGAGAACTACACCCCGGAGCAGTAGTCCATGGCCTCCTTGCAAGCCCCCGCCCGGCGGCCGCGCGCCGCCGGGCGGCCCCGGGCGGCGCGCTGGCGCCGGCACGCCTGGAGCTACGCGTTCCTGGTGCCGGCCGCGCTCCTGTTCTGCGGCTTCTCGATCTGGCCGATGCTGGCCAGCTGGTGGTACTCGTTCTTCGAATGGGACGGCGTCGGCGCCCCGACCGACTGGATCGGGCTCGACAACTTCCGCGACGTGCTCGGCGCCGGCGGGTTCTGGGACGCGTTCTGGCACTCGTTCCTGTTCTCGCTCGCGGCGCTGTTCATCGAGCTGCCGCTGGCGCTGATACTGGCGATCCTGCTGAACAATGCCTGGCTGCGCGGGCGCAACGTGTACCGGCTGGCGCTGTTCCTGCCGGTCGTCACGACCACCGCGGTCGTCGGCATCGTGTTCGCGATCCTCTTCGACCCGATCCGCGGCGTGGTGAACACCGCGCTCACCGACATCGGGCTGGTCGACTCACCCATCAACTTCCTCGGCTCGACGACGACCGCGCTGCCGACGCTGATCGGGATCGATATCTGGAAGGGCTTCGGCATCACGCTGATCTACTGGCTGGCGGCGCTGCAGACGATCCCGAAGGACATCCACGAGGCGGCGTTGATCGACGGCGCCAACCCGCGGCAGTCGCTGCGCTTCGTCGTGCTGCCCATGCTGGTGCCGCTGGCGATCGTCATCCTGCTGCTGGTCTTCCAGCGCAGCCTCAACACGTTCGACCTGGTGCAGGCCACCACGCAGGGCGGGCCGAACTACGCGACGGACGTGGTGCCGACCTACATCTACCGGTTCGCGTTCGACCCGTTCCTGCAGGCGCCGCGGTACGGCTTCGCCTGCGCGGCCGGCGTCGTCTTCGGCGTCATGACCCTGCTGATCACGTTGCTGCAGGCCCCGGTCCTCCGGCGCCAGTACAAGGCGGGAGCGACGACATGAGCACCACCGAACTCGTCCGCGACACCCCGGCGCCACCCGCGCCGGCCGGCCCCGACCGGCGCAACCGCTGGTACCGGATCAGGCCCAACCTCTGGCACCTGTTCCTCATCCCGTTCTGCCTGCTCTGGGTCTATCCGTTCATCTGGATGATCTCGGCGGCGTTCAAGTCGCCGAGCGAGATGCTGCTGGGCGGATTGTCGCTGATCCCGGACGACTGGACGTTCGACAACTTCGACCGGGCCTGGACGACGGCGAAGTTCGGCGACTACACGATCAACACCATCACGTTCTCGATCACGGTGGTGCTGCTGGTCCTGCTGACGTCGGCGACGGCCGGCTACGCGCTCTCGCGACCGGACCTACCGGGCAAGAAGGTGATCGTCGGCATCCTGATCGCCACGATGTTCATCCCCCACGGGTACACCATCATCCCGGTGTTCCTGCTGATCAACGACCTGGGGCTGAACAACGGCCTGCTCGGCGCCGCGCTGGCGCAGGCCGGGCCGGTGCTGGTCGTGCCGATCCTGCTGTTCATGGGGTTCTTCGCCGGCATCCCCCGCGATCTGGAGGACGCCGCCCGAGTGGACGGTGCCGGGTACGTGCGCACGTTCCTGCGGGTCATGCTGCCGTTGTCCCGGCCGGTCATCGGCACCGTGACGCTGCTGAACTTCATCACCGCCTGGAACTCGTTCTTCATCCCGCTGGTGTTCACGCTCGGCGCGCCGGAGCTGCGCACGCTGGGTGTCGGCATGTTCAGCTTCTTCGGCCAGGAGGGCACCGACTGGACGGGGCTCGCGGCGGGCGCCTGCATCAGCACCGTCCCGATCGTGATCGTCTTCCTGTTCCTGCAGCGCACGTTCGTCGAGGGCATCGCCGGCGCGGTGAAGACCTGACCATGCCGGCCTTGACCACTGAGGCAGCCTGGATCTGGGACGGCCACGAGGACAGCCCGCGCAATGCCTGGCGTTGCTTCGTGCGCAGCTTCGCCATGCCGTCCGGCGTGACCGCGGCGGAGTTGCGGATCACGGCCGACGCCCGCTACGTGGCCTACGTCAACGGTGTCGTCGTCGGTGACGGTCCGGTGCGCGGCTATACCGAGCGGTGGCGGATGGATACCTGGGACATCAGCCGGCTGTTGCGGCCGACCGGCCCGAACACCGTTGCCGTCCTGGTGCACCATCCGGGCGTGAGTACGTTCTCCTACCGGCGGGCCCGTGGCGGGTTGCTGGCGGAACTCCGCTTCGAGGGGGACTCCGCCGGCACCATCGGCACCGACGGCTCCTGGCTCACGGCGCCCCATACGGGGTACGACAGCCGGGCCAACCGCATGTCGATGCAGCTCGGTTTCACCGAGCTGTTCGACGCTCGCCGGTTGACCGCCGACTGGACCACGGGTGCCATCCCGGACGAGGACGGCTGGTCCCCCGCACGCGTCATCGGGCCGGCCGGCATGGCGCCCTGGCGCACGATCGAGTCCCGCGACATCCCGCCGCTCACCCGGCGGCGGGTCACGGCGACGAGCGTCTGCGCACTCGGCACGCTCACCGCCTTCCACGAGTCCCGCGTGGTGGATCTGCGCACCGTCATGGATCCGTCGTCACCGGACCATGCCAATCGGGTGGCCTACGCCGGCTTCCTCGTCTTCGGGCTGCGGCTGACCCGCCGCGCGGAGGTGACACTGGCATTCGCCGGCGGGGATGTCGGGACGACGACCAACCCGCTGGCCATCGGTGGCTCCTGGGTGTCGCCCGATGAGTTCTACGACGGCGCACCCAGACTCAGGTGCCTGCGCCGTACCCTGGCGGCCGGCGACCACCTCGTCGTCGTCGACGTGTCCCGCCGGGACCACGGAACCGCGTTCCGGGTCGCCGCGCACGGCGATGCCACGGGAACCGTGTCGTTCGTCCCACCCAGCGGCGGCTCGGCGGAGTTCGTCGTGATCGGCCCTCTCGGCGACCCCGGCGTGCCGCATCCGTTGATCCCGGACCGGCCGCTGTTCCCCCGCGTCCCCGCGATCCCGGCCGAGCTGCGCGCGGCGGTCGGCGCCATCCGCACCGGGGACGAGCTCCTGGCTGCCCACCCGAGCGTTCGAGCAGTGCCGAGCGCACTCGTCTGCCCGGTCGACGTCATGGTCAACTCGGCATCGCCACCGGCACGGCAGGCGATGCGGGTGCCGCGGGCCTGGAGCCGTGTGGACGGTGAGAGGCCGGTCTCGGTGCCCGTGACCGGCGATGCCGACTGCGAGCTGGTCTTCGATCTGGGTCACGCGACGACCGGCTTCGTGAGCATCGAGGTCGACGCACCGGCCGGGACGGTCATCGACATCTGCGGATTCGAGTGGATGGCCGGCGGCGCTCGTGAGTACACCATCCACGCCGACAACACGGACAACTCCTTCCGCTATGTGGCGCGTGCCGGGCGCCAGCGTTACGTGTCGCCCGTTCGGCGTGGGATGAGGTACTGCCAGCTGATCGTTCGACGACCGGCCGGCGCGCCCGAGGCGCAGGTCGTCGTGCATGACGTCTCGGTCATCGAGAGTGTCTATCCCGCGTCGCCGGGCAGCTTCGAGTGCTCGGATCCGGTGCTGAACGATGTCTGGAGGATGTCCCAGCGCACGGTGCGGGCGTGCATGCTCGACGTCTACGTGGACAGTCCCGTCTACGAGCAGGCGGCCTGGGTCGGGGACCTCTACACCAGCGCACTGAGTGCTCAGTACGCGGTGGGTGGGTCCGAGCAGCTGACCGAACGCTGCCTGAGGCTCGCCGCCGACTCGGCGATCCAGACGCCGCTCATCAACTCCCACTCGGTGTCAGGCTGGGACAACGTCATCCCCAACTGGACGTTTCTGTGGGTCGTGGCCTGTCGCGATCTGTGGCGCCGCACGGGCGACACCGGATTCCTGGAGTCCGTGTGGCCGGCTGTCTGGACGGCCTTGGAGTCGTTCCGGGAGCACTGCGAGGACGGCCTGCTCGACATCGAGGCGTGGAACTTCATCGACTGGGCGCCCCTCGACCAGCCTAACGAGGGTGTCGTGACGCACCAGAACTGCCTGCTGGTGATGGCCCTCGACGCGGCCACGGAGCTGGCGGCGGCCCTCGGGCGGCCTGAGGCCGCGATCGCGCGGGCGACCGCCGCGGAGCTGTCGGCGGCGATCAACGCCACACTGTGGTCGCCCGATGCGGATGCGTACATCGACTGCGTCCACGCCGGCGGCCGCCGCTCCGATGTCGTCAGCGTGCACACGCAGGTGCTGGCCGTCTTCTCCGGCGTCGCGACCGGACGACGACGCAGCCGGCTCATCGACCTCGTCGCCGATCCGCCGCCTGACTGGGTGCCCATCGGCAGCGCCTGGATGTCGACGTTCCTGTACGACGTTCTGGCCGGCGCTGGTCGCGTCCAGGAGATGGTCGACCTGATCCGCCGCCACTTCGGGCTGATGCTGGAGCACGGCGCCACGACGTGCTGGGAGACGTTCCCCCGCGCAAGACCCGACGGCCGGCTGACACGCAGTCACTGCCACGCCTGGTCGGCGACCCCGGCCCGCTTCCTTCCGGCCTCGGTCCTTGGTGTGCGGCCGACGGCCGCCGGCTGGTCCCGGCTGCTCGTAGCACCGGAGCCGGTGGACCTCGCCTGGGCGCGCGGCCGCGTCCCACTCGCCGGGGGCGACCACGTCGACGTCTCGTGGACCCGTAGCGGCGCCACCCTCGACCTGCGCGTCACGGCACCGGACCACATTCGCGTCGACGCCAGGCTCCCCGACGGCTTCGACGGCACCGTGGCCATCGCCACGTGCCCCACCAGAACTGATACCTCGATCAAGGTCTTGACGCCACCGCAATTAGGATGAAACATCTGTTATGTGCATTCCGTCAGCATATCGCCGATGCCGCATGACGGGATCATCTCGAGAGTGGGCCCGTCCCACGAGACGCCGACACCCCAGACACTCGTAAGCCTGGCGCGCACAAGCCCGCAGAACGAGACTCCTTGCCCTCCGAGAGATGGAGCTGCGAGACATGAACGAAGCAGTCGTCGTCCAGGATCAGATTCGTGCGGCCATGTCCCGCCGCACCGCGATCCGCCTGCTCGTCGGCGCGGCCGTGCTGCCGCCGCTGGTGAACGCGTTCGGCATCTCGACCGCGTCCGCCACCACGCCCGCCGCGGACGGACAGCCGCCGCTGCCGGACGCGCTGCGCCGGTTGGCGCTCCCGAGCCTGGTCACCGAGCCGGTCGCCACCATCACCGGCGACCGGCACCGGGTGACGTTCCACCGCGCCGCCTGGGACGGCGGCCACACGTTCGTCCGTGACCTGGAGGTGCGCACGCCCGGCGGCGACTGGCTGCCCGTCACCGAGTCCCGGTTCGACGAGCAGTGGATCGTCCTGACCGGCGACGACGGCAACCCGACCGACTACTACACGTCGATGACGCCGAACTGGGTGGCCTTCGACTCGCTCGCGCAGCTCGACGCGCAGACCGTCGAGCTGCGCAGCACACCGCCCGGCGGCTACGACCTCACCGTCCGCTGGTCGCTGTCCGGGGCGAACCCGGAGCTGCAGTGGACGCTCACCGCGGGCTCCGCCGGCCACTACGTCGTCGGCTACCAGTCGGTCGACGCGGTGACGCCGGACGACGTCGACGAAGTGCTGTGCGGCTCCTGGCAGCACGCCCGGGTCATCGGCGGAGCCCAGTCGCTCGGCGCCTGGGAGCTGTTCGCGCCGATGTCGCTCACCCAGCGGCGCATCGGCGACCACGACGTCACCCTCGGCGTCTACACACCCGGCGAGGTGCTGCTGTTCGAGCACGAGCGCGAGCCGGGCCCGGACGGCCAGCCGTTCGGCATGAGCCTGCGCAACGACGACCGCGACGTCCAGCCGGTGCTCTTCGCGCCGCAGGCCGGGCGCCGGACGCCGCTGGCAGCCGGCGAGAGCCGCGGGTACGCGTTCGGGCTCTACGCCGCCGCCGGCACCGTCTACGAGTCCTATACCGACCTCGTCCGCCACGAGTACGGCTACACGGACTACCGGCGCAACGTCTACGACACGTCGCTCACCGACACCGTCCACCACCTCATCGACCTGCTGATGGTGGAGCCCGACGGCGACGACAGCGAGTCGTTCGTGCCGTCGTTCAGCGGCTGGTGGAACCGGGCCAAGGGGTTCGTCGACATCGAGAACGACCAGGCCGTACGGACGCCCATCGCCGGCGTCCTGCTGTCGGCGTACCACCTGACCGGCAACGACGCGCTGTACGAGCGTCGCGCCCGGCCGCTCGTCGAGTACCACCTGTCGCGCGCCAACCACGGCAGCACACCGGTGAAGGGCGCACCGGTGTACGGCAACCCCGATCTCTACCGCATCGGCCGGATCCCCGGCGACGCCTCGACCCTGGTCCCGCTGTACGAGCAGACGCGTGGGCAGAACGCCGGCATCCACGCGCTGGCGATGGACCTCATCCGGCAACGGCCCGCGCGCGACGCCCGCACCCCGATGAGCACCCCGCTGCAGGCCTACGTACTCACCGGCAACGAGGCCTACCTGGCCGAGGCCCGGGCGGAGGCGCGCCGGCTGATCCGGGACCAGATCATGCGGCCGTACACGACGAACGCCGCCGAGAACGAGTTCGGCTACCACTACGTGAAGGCCTGGACCGAGCTGCTCGTGCTGTTCGAGCTGACCGGCGAGCAGGAGTTCCTGGACGGCTCGTACCGCGAGGCACAGCGCTATCTCGGCGTCATGAACGTGCGGCCGGTCCCGGACACCACCGTCACCGTGCCGAACCAGCCCTTCATCGACAACCAGATCGACTGGTGGAACACCCCGCTGCTGCCGGACTACCCGCAGACGACGGTGCCGAGCGAGGAGGTGCCGGCCTGGATGGTGTCGTCGTCCGGGGTCACGTTCGAGCAGCTGTCGACCTACAAGACCTCCGCGGGCCGGGTGAACCCGGGCGGCGGTTTTACCTGGATCCCGGCCTGGGCGCCGTTCCTCCTCCGCCTCGCCCACCACACCGGCGACGACCTGTTCCGCGACGTGGCGCACAACCTGGTGGTCGGCCGGTTCACCAACTACCCCGGCTACTACAACCGCCAGTTCAGCGTCGCCCACATGAAGCCGGACTTCCCCTACCAGGGTCCGCCCGGGGCCGGCGGCATCTACTTCCACCACATCCCCGGCCAGCTCGGACTCGCGCTGGACTACTTGATCACCGAGCACCACACCCGCTCGGGCGGCGCGATCGACTTCCCGCGCCAGTTCGAGACCAACTACGTGTTCTTCAAGTACTCGACCTACGGGCACGCGCCCGGCACGTTCTACGGTGAGGACGGTGTCTGGCCGTACTTCCCCAAGGGCATCGTCAGCGTGGACAACCCGCAGGTCAACTGGCTGACGGCGGTCGGCAACGGCAGCCTGTACATCAGCCTGACGAACGAGAGCGAGACCGCCGAGCGGGTCACCGTCGACGTCGCCACGCCGGTCACCGGGCTCGCGCGCCGCGACGCCAAACGGGTCGAGGTGCTGGGTGGCGGCGCCGGGGTCCGGCCGGCTCAGACCCTGCGTGGAGGACGGCTCACCGCGACGGTGCCGGCCAAGGGCATCACCGCGCTCGTCGTCCGCGACGTCGACCTCAGCGCACCGTGGCAGTGGACCTCCGACGCCGCCGACCAGGGCCCGGACAGCCACCACCACGCCTTCCTCGACCCCGGGACCGGGACCGGCCTGGTCCGCGCGGTCCTGCTGGTGCGCCCGGACCGGTCCGGGTACGACGCCTACGTGCAGGCCGACACCGAGACGACGGCCCAGTTGCACTACGCCTTCGGCGACGGCGCGGCCCAGCAGGCGCCGGCGAAGGTCTTCCCGTTCGAATGGACGATCCCGGTCGACGATCTCACCACGCCCTTCACGTTCCGGGTCGTCGCGGGCGCACAGGCGACCGCGGACCACACGCTGCGGCTGCCGGCGTCCGTCACCGGCGCGGTGCCGCCGGGGACGCCGGCCGTGGGTGAGCTGACCACGTCGCCCGACACCACGCCGGGCGATGTCGTCCGGGTCCGGGCACGGGTGCGCGCCGGGTCGGCCGCGCTGGCCGGCGCGTCGGTGGCGCTGACCGTGCCGTCCGGATGGACGGCCGCGCCGGTGGGCGAGGTGCCGGCGTCGGTGCCGGCCGGCGGCTTCGCGGACTGGACCTTCGACGTCACCGCGCCGGAGGACGCCACCGGCAGCGTCGAGCTGACCGCCACCGCACGGTGGACGGGCGGAAGCACCGCTCTCGCCCCGGCCCCTGTCGAGGTACTGCCGCCGCTCAAGATCCCCGCGCTGATCGCCGCCCCGGCCGAGCTCGCCGAGCCCGGCGACGCGTTCGAGCTGACCGCCGCCGTCCTGAACGTCGGCCCGCTGCGGCGTTCGGGCACGCTGCGGGTGAGCGTACCGGCGGGCTGGCAGGCGTCGCCCGCGGAGATCGGGTTCGACGTGCCCGGGCGCGAGGAGCGCGAGTACACCGTCACGGTCACGTCGGCCGCGAGCGCCCAGCCCGGCACCGCTCACCGCATCACCGTCGCCGCGGACGGATCGGCGCAGCAGGCGGTCACCGTCCGGCTCGCCGGGACCGACATCATCGTCGACAACGCCGACCCGTGGCCGCGGTACGTCGAGACCGGCTGGTGGCTGCCCAGCACCCTGGCCGGCTGGAACCGCACCGCGTCCCGGTTCAGCGAGGAGGGCCGGCTCGGCGGCACGGCGACCTGGACCCCGGAGTTGCCCGCCGACGGCGCCTACGACGTCGCCGTCTGGTATCCGTCGAACGTGGAGACCACGCGGGCGGCGGTCTACGTCGTCCACCACGCCGACGGCGAGGACGAAGTGGTCGTCGACCAGCAGCAGGACGCCAACGGCTGGCGGACCCTCGGCCGGTTCCGGTTCGCGGCCGGCACCGGCGGGTTCGTGCGCATCGAGGTGCGCAACCCCGGCTTCCACCGGGTCGACGCGGCCCGGTTCCTCCCGGTCGACGCTGCGGCGCTGCTGCCGGTGGTGTCCGGGCTGGCCGCCGCGGACGTCACCGGTCCCGGCGGGACGACCACGCTGACGGCGTCGCTGCGCGCCCAGAACGGCACCCCGGCACGGGGCACGGCCACGCTGGCCACCCCGGCCGGCTGGGCGGTCGCGCCCGCCGAGATCCCGGTCGACCTGGCCGGCGGCGCCACGACGACCCTGGAGTTCGAGCTGACGGCGCCGGCGAACGCGACGGCGGGGTCCCTGCACGAGATCGCCCTGTCCGCGGCCGGCGCCGGGGCGGCGATCGCCGTGGCCGTCGGGACGCCCGACCCCACTGCCGCCGTCGTCGTCGACGACGAGGACGCCGGGTACATCGAGACCGGTGGCTGGAGCGCCAGCAGTCTGCTCGGCCACGACGGCAGCCGGTCGCGGTTCGCCGGTGGCGCCACGGGCGCGGTCGCCACGTGGTCCCCGCAGCTCGCGGCGGCCGGCCGCTACCGCGTCAGCGTCTGGTACCCGACCAACTCGACGACCACCAGGGCGGCCGTCTACACCGTCGTGACCTCCGACGGCGACCAGAACGTCGTCGTCGACCAGCAAGAGGGAGGCGCGAGCTGGCGGCCACTGGCCATCGTCGATCTGGACCCCACGACCGCGGCGGTCCGGCTGGCCGCGCAGAACAGCGGCCACCATCGTGCCGACGCGGCCCGGTTCGAGCCCGTCGTGCCCGCGCAGTGAGATCGGAGGCCGTGATGAACGCCACCCCGTCCCTGTCCCGCCGCACGGCGATCCGCCTGCTGGTCGGCGCGGCCGTGCTGCCGCCGGTGGTGAACGCGTTCGGGATCTCGACCGCGTCCGCCACGACCCCCGCCGCGGACGCTCAGGCGCCGCTGCCGGACGCGCTGCGCCGGCTGCCGATGCCGAACCTGGTCACCGAGCCGGTCGCCACCATCACCGGCGACCGGCACCGGGTGACGTTCCACCGCGCCGCCTGGGACGGCGGCCACACGTTCGTCCGTGACCTGGAGGTGCGCACGTCCGGTGGCTGGCTGCGCGTCACCGACCCCGGGTCCCGGTTCGACGAGCAGTGGATCGTGCTGAGCGGCGACGACGGCAACCCGACCGACTACTACACGTCGATGACGCCGAACTGGGTGGCCTTCGACTCCCTTGTGCAGCTCGACGCGCAGACCGTCGAGCTGCGCAGCACCCCGCCGGGCGGCTACGACCTCACCGTCCGCTGGTCCTTGGCCGGCGCCAACCCGGAGCTGCAATGGACGCTCACCGCGGCCGCCGCCGGCCACTACGTCGTCGGCTACCAGTCGGTCGACGCCGTCACCCCGGACGACGTCGACGAGGTGCTCTGCGGGTCGCGGCAACACGCCCGGGTGATCGAGGGCGCGCAGGCACTGGGCGCGTGGGAGCTGTTCGCGCCGATGTCGCTGACGCAGCGGCGCATCGGCGACCACGACGTCACGCTGGGCGTGTACACACCCGGCGAGGTGCTGCTGTTCGAGCACGAGCGGGAGCTCATGCCGGATGGCCAGCCGTTCGGGATGAGCCTGCGCAACGACGACCGCGACGTGCAGCCCGTGGTGTTCGCGCCGCAGGCCGGCCGGACGACGGCGCTGGCGGCGGGCGAGCGGCGCGGCTACGCGTTCGGGCTCTACGCCGGGGCCGGGAGCCTCTACGAGGCCTACGCCGACCTCACCCGCCACGAGTACGGTTACAGCGCCTACCGGCGCAACGTCTACGACACGTCGCTGACCGACACCGTCCACCACCTCGTCGACCTGGTGCTGGACGAGGGCGAAGGCGACGACAGCGAGTCGTTCGTGCCGTCGTACAGCGGCTGGTGGAACCGGGCGAAGGGGTTCGTCGACATCGAGAACGACCAGGCCGTGCGCACGGCGATCGCGGGCGTGCTGCTGTCGGCGTACTACCTGACCGGCGACGACGCGCTGTACGAGCGGCGGGCCCGGCCACTGGTGGAGTACCACGTGTCGCGGGCGAACCACGGCAGCACGCCGGTGCCCGGCAAGACCGTCTACGGCAACCCGAACCTGTACCGCATCGGCCGGATCCCCGGCGACGCCTCGACCCTGGTGCCGCTGTACGAGCTGACCCGCGGGCAGAACGCCGGCATCCACCGGCTGGCCCGCGAGCTCATCGCGCAGAACCCGCCGCGCGACGGCCGCACCCCGGTCAGCACGCCGCTGCAGGCCTACGTGCTCACCGGCAACGAGGCGCACCTGGCCGAGGCCCGGGCCGAGGCACGCCGCTACATCCGCGACCAGATCGCCCGCCCGTACACGACCAACCAGGCCGAGAACGGCTTCGGCTACAACTACGTCAAGGGCTGGACCGAGCTGCTGGAGCTGTTCGAGCTGACCGGCGAGCGGGAGTTCCTCGACGGCGCCTACCGTGAGGCGCAGCGCCACCTGAGCGTCATCCAGGTGCGGCCGGTGCCGGACACCACCGTCACCGTGCCGAACCAGCCCTTCATCGACGACCAGGGCGACCGCTGGACGACCGAGATCATGCCGGACTACCCGGTGACGACGGTCGAGTCCGAGGAGGTCCCGGCCTGGATGGTCTCGACCAGCGGTGCGACGTTCGAGCAGCTGTCGACGTACAAGGTGGCGGCCGGGCGGGTGAACCCGGGCGGCGGTTTCACCTGGATCCCGGCGTGGGCGCCGTTCTTCCTGCGGCTGGCCCGGCACACCGGCGACGACCTGTTCCGCGACGTGGCGCACAACCTGGTGGTCGGCCGGTTCACCAACTACCCCGGCTACTACAACCGCCAGTTCACCGTCACACAGCTCAAGCCGGACTTCCCCTACCAGGGGCCGCCCGGGGTGAGCACGATCTTCTTCCACCACATCCCGGGCCAGCTCGGGCTGGCGCTGGACTACCTGATCACCGAGCATCTGACCCGCTCGGGCGGCGCGATCGACTTCCCTCGCCAGTTCGAGACGAACTACGTGTTCTTCAAGTACTCGACGTTCGGGCACGCGCCCGGCACCTTCCACGGTGAGGACGGCGTCTGGCCGTACTTCCCCAAGGGGCTGGTGGTGCTCGACAACCCGCAGGTCAACTGGCTGACGGCGGTCGGCAACGGCAGCCTGTACATCAGCCTGACGAACGAGAGCGACGCCGACGAGCGGGTGACGATCGACGTCGCCACGGCGGGCACCGGGCTGCCCCGGCGGGCCCGCAACCGGGTCGAGGTGCTCAGCGGCGAGGTCCTCCACGGCGCTGCGACGCTGCGCGGCGGCCGGCTCACGACGACGGTGCCGGCGAAGGGGCACGCGGCGCTGGTGGTGCGCGACGTCGACATCGACGTGCCGTGGCACTGGACGAGTGACGGCCCCGATCGCGGGACGGACAGCCACCACGACGAGTACCTCGACCCGGCGGCGAACGACGGCCTCGTGCGGGCGATGCTGCTGGTGCGCCCGGACCGCTCCGGCTACGACGCGTACGTGCAGGCCGACGTCGAGGAGCCGGCAGCGAGGCTGTCCTATGCGATCGGCGACGACGCATGGCAGCAGGCGCCGGCCAAGGTGTTCCCGTTCGAGTGGACGATCCCGGTCGACGGCCTGACCACGCCGTTCACGTACCAGGTCAGCTCCGGGCCGCGGACGACGGCCGAGCACACGCTGCGGCTCCCGGTCGCCGTGACCGGCGTGGTACCGAACGGGACGGCTGCCGCCGGTGAGCTGAGCACGGCGCCGGACACCACGCCGGGCGACGTCGTCCGGGTCCGGGCGCGGGTGCGAGCCGGGTCGGCCGAGCTGGCCGGCGCGGCGGTGGCGCTGACCGTGCCGTCCGGATGGACCGCGGCGCGGTTGGGCGAGGCACCGGCGTCGGTGCCGGCCGGCGGCTTCGCGGACTGGACCTTCGACGTCACCGCCCCGGCGACAGCGAGCGGGACGGTCACCCTGGCGGGCACGGCGACGTGGACCGGTGGGAGCGCCGAGCTGAGATCGTCCGACGTCGAGGTGCTGACGCCGCTCAAGCTGACGGCGCTGGCAGCCGCGCCGGCCGAGCTCGTCGAACCCGGCGACGCGTCGGAGCTGACCGTCGCGGTGCTGAACCGCGGACCGCTGCCGCGAACGGGCACCCTGCGGGTGACGGCGCCGGCGGGTTGGCAGGCGTCGCCCGCGGAGATCGGGTTCGACCTGCCGGGACGCGAGGAGCGCGAGTACACCGTGACGGTCACGTCGGCCGCGAGCGCCGCGCCCGGCAGTACCCACCGGGTCACCGTCGCCGCCGACGGCGTGGGCGAGCGCGGCGTCACCGTGCGCCTGGCCGGGACCGACATCATCGTCGACGACGCCGACCCGTGGCCGCGGTACGTCGAGACCGGCTGGTGGCTGGCCAGCACGCTGGCCGGCTGGAACGGCACGGCCACGCGGTACAACGAGGAGGAGCGCTACGGCGGCACCGCGACGTGGCGGCCGGAGCTGCCCGCCGACGGCCGCTACGACGTCGCCGTCTGGTACCCGACGAATCCCGCCACCACGCGGGAAGCCGTCTACGTCGTCCACCACGCCGACGGCGAGGAGGAGATCGTCGTCGACCAGCAGCAGGACGCCAACGGCTGGCGCACGCTCGGCCGGTACCGGTTCACCGCCGGGTCGGACGGCTACGTGCGGGCGATCGTGCGCCACCCCGGCTTCCACCGCATCGACGCCGCCCGGTTCCAGCCCGTCGACCAGGCCGCGGCCGTGCCGGTGGTGTCCGCGCTGGCCGCGGCCGACGTCGCCGGGCCGGGCGGGACGACGACGCTGACGGCGACGCTGCGCGCCCCCGACGGCACGCCGGTGCAGGGGACGGCGCGCGTGGCCGCTCCGGCCGGGTGGACCATGGCGCCGGCCGAGCTGCCGGTCGACCTCGCCGGCGGCGCCACGACGACGCTGGAGTTCACGCTGACGGCGCCCCCTGACGCCGCCGCCGGGACACTGCACGAACTCGTGCTCGTCGCCGCCGCGACGCGGGCGGCGCTCGCCGTCGCCATCGGGACCCCCGACCCGGCCGCCGCCGCGATCGTCGGACCCGACGACCCCGGCTACGCCGAGGAAGGCGTGTGGACGCCGAGCAGCCTGCCCGGCCACGACGGCGGGCGGACCCGGGTCAGCGGCGGCGGCAGCGGAGCGGTCGCCACGTGGACCCCGCAGCTCGCGGCGGCCGGCCGCTACCGAGTCAGCGTCTGGTACCCGACCAACTCGACGACCACCCGGGCGGCCGTCTACACCGTCGTGACCGCCGACGGCGACCAGAACGTCGTCGTCGACCAGCAAGAAGGTGGCGCCGAGTGGCGGCCACTGGCCATCGTTGACCTGGACCCCGCGACCGCGGCGGTCCGGCTGGCCGCGCAGAACAGCGGCCACCATCGTGCCGACGCGGCCCGGTTCGAGCCCGTCGTGCCCGCGCAGTGAGATCGGAGATCGAGTGAAGAGCATGGTGATCGCGGCGGTCGAGGCGTTCCCGCTCCGGCTGGCGCTGGACGGCACACCCGATCGCGGTGGCCCTGACTATCAGGCGCCGCACGAGCGGCCGACCATCTATTCGCCCAGCCGCGAGACGGTGTTCGTCCGCATCGAGACGACGGAAGGGCTGGTCGGCTGGGGTGAGGCGCTGGTGCCGGTCGGCCCGCGGGTGGTCGCCGCGATCGTCGAGGACCTGCTCACCCCGGTCCTGCTCGGCGCCGACGCGGCCGACGTGCGGCCGCTGCGGTTCCGGCTGGGCGAGCTGATGCGCGAACGTGGCCACCTCGGCGGGCATCAGGCCGACGCGCTGGCCGCCGTCGACATCGCGCTGTGGGACCTGCTCGGCCGGGCGACGGGACTGCCGGTGGCGGCCCTGCTCGGCGGCGCGTTCCAGCGGCGGATCCCCAGCTACCTCACCTCCGTCGGCACCACGACCACGCCGGAGGAGTTCAGGCGGCACTGGGACGGCGGCGTGCGCCGGTTCAAGCTGCACCTCGGCCCGGACGTCGACGCCGCGCTGGCGGTGTTCGACGCCGCGCAGGCGGTGCTGCCGGAGGCCGCGTTCGCCGTCGACGTGCACTGCCGGCTCGACGGCGCGTCCGGGCTGCGGCTGGCGCGCGAGCTGTCCGCGCGCGGCGCGTGGTTCCTCGAGTCGGCGCTGCCCGCCGAGCACGCCCGCGGGTACGCCGCGCTCGCCGCCGCCGCCGACCTGCCCATCGCGGCCGGCGAGGCGCACCGGCACCGCTACGAGGTCGCCGACTGGCTGGCGATCGATGCGCTGGACCTCTATCAGCCCGACATCGGCCGGACCGGCATCACCGAGGGCAACGCGATCGCGACGCTGGCCAACACCGCGTACCGGCCGATCCTGCCGCACCACTCGGCAGCGCTCGGGCTGGCGCTGGCCGCGGGACTGCACGTCGCGGCGGCGGCCGACAACGCGCCGTACTTCGAGTACTCACCGGGGACGGTCGCGCTCGCCAACGCGCTGCTGGCCGAGCCGATCGTCGCCGAGGCCGACGCGTACCTGCTGCCCGACGGTCCCGGCCTCGGCGTCGTGGTCGACGAGGACAAGGTCCGTGCCGCCGTCGTCGAACGCTGACCGGTTCGACCGCCCGCCCTGGGCGTTCGCCGTGGCCGCGACGGCGAACGACCGGGCGGGGCAGGCGTCGGCGCCGGCCGGCGTCAGAGCGCCGTCAGCACCTGGGCACCGTCCGGCGTGATGGCGATGGTGTGCTCGCTGTGAGCCGTCCGCGACCCGTCGGCGGAGCGGATCGTCCAGCCGTCCGGGTCGTAGACGATGCGGCTGGTGCCGGCGGCGAACCACGGCTCGACGGCGAACGTCAGCCCCGGTCGCAGCGGGTAGCCGCGGCCGCGGCGGCCGATGTTGGGGACGGCCAGGCCGTCCTCGTGCATCGTGCGGCCCACGCCGTGGCCGCCGAACTCGTCGTTGGGCGTGTAGCCGTAGGCGCCGGCGACCTCGGCGATCGCGGCCGAGACGTCGCCCAGCCGGGCACCGGGACGGGCCGCCGCGATACCGGCGGCCAGCGCCTCCTCGGTGGCCCGGATCAGCCGCTGGTCCTCCGCGCGCGGCGTCCCGGCGATCACGCTGATCGCGCTGTCGCCAACCCAGCCGTCCAGCGAGACGGCGAGGTCGAGGCTGAGCAGGTCGCCGTCGCGCACCACGGCGTCGTGCGGCAGGCCGTGCAGCACCGCGTCGTTGAGGGACAGGCAGATCACGTTGCGGAACGGCCCGTTCCCGAACGACGGCGCGTAGTCCCAGTAGCAGGAGACGCCGCCGCCGGCCGCGATCAGCTCGCGGGTACGGTGCTCGATGTCGAGCAGGTTCACCCCGGCTCGCACCATCGGGCGCAACTCATCGAGGATGGATGCGACCAGCCGTCCGGCCGCCCGCATCTTCGCGATCTCGGCCTCGGTCTTGAGCTCGATCATTCGACACCTCCGGTATTATCATACCGGAGGCAGGAACCTGGCGCGCATCTCGGGGCGGGCGAACGCCGACGGGCTGGCAATGGTGAGGCCGCCGTCGACCGGCAGGGCGACACCGGTCACGAACGAGGCGCCGTCGCCGGCGAGGAAGTGGACGACCTCGGCGACCTCGGCCGGGCGGCCGGTGCGGTACAGCGGATAACCCTCGGCCAGGGCGGGCCGGTCGTCCGCCTCGGTCGTGATGAGCCCGGGCACCACGGCGTTGACGCGGATGCCTCGCGGCCCGTACTCCAGCGCGAGCTGGCGGACCAGCCCTTCAAGCCCGGCCTTCGCGGCGGCGTAGGCGGGCAGCCACGGCGCCGCGACCCGTCCGTTCACCGAGGACACCGCGACGATCGAGGAACCCGGGGCGAGGTGCGGGAGCCCCTGCTTGCAGACCTGGAACGCCGTGGTCAGGACGGCGCCGAGGGCCGCCTGCCACTGCTCGTCGGTGGTCTCGACGAGGGGCGCGGTCGGCTGGGCCGCGGCCGCCGGCACGATGACGTCGAGCCGGCCGGCGCGATCGAGCACGGTGTCGACCACCTGCCGCGCACCTGCCGCGGTGGTGCAGTCGGCCTCGAGGTGCACGGCCAGCGACGGGTGCTCGAGCGGCTGGACACTGACGCCGACCACCGTGTCGCCACCGGCGGCGAACCGGTCGGCGATGGCGCGGCCGATCTCCGACGACGCACCGATCAACAGGACACCGCGACCGGACACCAGACCTCCTCAGACCTGCACAACTAGTGCATTATCAGCATGACATTATCACCATATGGATAACGAGCTGGGGCTGCCGATGAGGATCACCGAGGTCGAACCGCTGGTCATCGCCACGGTGACCGGTACGTATCTGCTGGTCGTCGTGCACACGGACGAGGGACTGCACGGCCTCGGCGAGGTCGGCATGAGGTCGCGGCCGCGCGCCGTGCTGGGCGCGCTGGCCGACTTCGCCGACCTCGCCGTCGGCACCGAGGCGCACCGCATCGAGGAGCTGTCGCAGCTGTTCCTGCGCGGCGGTTTCTTCCCCGCCGTCGGCGACGTCGCGGCGGCCGCGGCCGGCATCGACCTCGCGTTGTGGGACCTGCGCGGCAAGGCGCTCGGCGTCCCCGTCCACGAACTGCTCGGCGGCGCCGTCCGCGAGCACGTCCCCGCCTACGTGCACGTACAGGGGCGCGGGCTGGCGGAGTACCTCGACCACGCCCAGCAGCTGGTCGAGCAGGGCTGGCGGCACCTGCGGATCGGCCTGCAGCCGCCGGCCGAGCCGGTGCTGGAGCCGCGGGCGACGCTGCGCGAGAACATCACCGTCTTCCACGGCCTGCGCGACGCCCTCGGCGACGACGTCGAGCTGCTCGTCGACGTGCACACCCGGCTCGACCCGGCCGAAGCGGCGGTGTTCTGCCGCGAGATCGAGCCGGCCCGGCCGTTCTTCGTCGAGGACCCGCTGCGCGCGGAGAACCTCGACGCGTACCGGACGCTGCGGACCCGGACCGCGGTGCCGCTGGCGGCCGGCGAGCAGCTGACCACGCTGTGGGAGTTCCGCCCGCTGCTCGAGGGCGACCTCGTCGACCACGCCCGCATCGACCTCGCCAACACCGGCCTCTCCCAGGGCCGCAAGATCGCGGCGATGGCCGAGGCGCACCACATCCAGATCGCCACGCACAACCCGCTCGGCCCGGTCTGCACGGCGGCGTCCGCGCATCTGAACGTCACACTGCCGAACGTCAGCGTCCAGGAGCAGGGCCACCCGCACGGCTGGGCCGACGACCCGTTGGTGCCGGCCGGCCCGCTGATCGAGGCGGGTGCCGTCCGGCCGGGCGACGGACCGGGTTTCGGCGTGGAGATCGACCTGCCCGCGGCGCGCCGCGCGGCGGGCGGCGAGCTGGGGCCGCCGCCCCGCTACCGTCGTCCCGACGGATCGCTGACGAACTGGTGAGGTGCCCATGACCGCGGTGCTCGTGACCGGTGCGGCCGGAAAGGTCGCCGGGATGCTCCGGCCCGCCCTGGCCGGCCAGGTCCTGCGCGTCGTCGACACCCGCGACGTGACCGGCTGGGACGGCGCCGACGCCCGCACCGGCGACCTCGCCGACCCCGGCTTCACCGCCACGGCGGTCGAGGGGATGGACGCGATCGTGCACCTGGCCGCCAACCCGCACCCCGGCGCGACCTGGCCGGAGCTGCGCGGACCGAACGCCGACGCCGTCGTGACCCTGCTGGACGCGGCGTGGCGGGCGGGGGTCGCGAAGGTCGTGCTGGCCAGCTCGGTGCACGCGGTGGGCGGCTACGTCGCCGACGGACTGCCGGCCGGCACGCTGCTCGATCCGGCCTGGCCGGCGCGCCCGTGCTGCACGTACGGCTCGTCCAAGGTGTTCGCCGAGGCGTACGCCCGCAGCGTCGCCGACGGCGGTGGTCCGTCCGTGGTGTGCCTGCGCCTCGGCGGCGTGGTGCCGCGGCCGACCGACACCGGCAACCTGCTCGGCTGGCTCTCCCCCGGCGACCTGCGGCTGCTGGTGCGGGCGGCGCTGGCGGCGGACGTCCGGTACGGGTGCTACTTCGGGGTGTCGGCGAACACCCGGGGCGTGTTCGACTACGCGAACGCGGTGACCGAGCTGGGGTACCGGCCGGAATCGGACTCCGAGGCCTACGCCGCCGACGTCACCCCTGGCGACGGAGGCCTGTGCCGCTGGCGCGACGAGCGCGTCGCCGTCGGGTGAGCGACGGGCCGTCAGGAGGCGGCGGTGCCGAGGAGGCCGTCGCGGTGGGCGATGGCGGCGGCCTCGCCGCGGCCGGAGGCGCCCAGCTTGGCCAGGATGTTCGACACGTGCACGCTGGCCGTCTTGGCGCTGATGAACAGCTCTTCGCCGATCTCGCGGTTGCTCCGGCCCGCCGCCACCAGCCGGAGCACCTCGTGCTCGCGCACCGTCAGGCCGGACGGCACCGCCGGGAGGGGCACGCCGGAGACCAGCGGCAGGTGGGCCTGCCGGGAGAACGTGTCGATCCAGCCGCGGAACAGCGACGCCCCCAGCGAGTCGGCGACCGCGGCGGCCTGGCGTAGTTCGTCGAGCGCGCGATCGCGCCGGCCGGTCGCGACGAGGGCCTGGCCGAGCCGGAAGCCGGCGTACGGAACGAGGTGCACCGGTCCCTCGGCCGTGCGCAGTGCCGCCAGCGCGGTGTCCCAGGCGTCGGCGTCGGTGCCGCCGGCACCGGCCAGCTCGGCGTCGACCAGCACGGTCCAGACGCCGGCCGGCCAGCCGTGGGCCACCTGCGCGACGAGCGCCCGCAGCCACCGGGCGTCGGGCTCGAAGCCGGCGGCCCGGCCCGCGGCGCGGATGCGTGCCCCCAGCGCTTGTGCCCCGGCGAACGCCAGCGGCAGGTCGTAGCCCGGCACCGCGGCGTCGACCCGCGCCCCGACCTCGCCGGTGACGGCGGCCCAGGCCCGCTCGGCGTCGCCCTGCGCGAGCGCGACGTCTGCTTCGAGCCGGGCCACCAGCCGGCTGTCCTGCGGCAGCACGACCCGGCGGGTCATGCCGGCGCGCAGCCGCTCGACCGCCGCGGCAGCGGCGTCGACGTCGCCGCGCCAGAGGCCGAGCCAGGCCTGCAGGCCGATCATGTGCCGCTCGTGGTTGGGCGGCGGCACCAGCTCGAGGCCGCGCGCGATCATCCGCTCGGCCCGTTCCCAGTCGCCCAGCGCCAGCATCGGCTCGGCCGCGTTGCCGGCCAGCACCGCGCCCGACGTGCGCTTGCGGCCGCGCTGGCGGGCATGCTCGTAGCCCTCGGTAGCGACGTCGACGGCGTCGCGGTAGCGGCCGAGCAGGGTGTAGGCGTCGGACAGGTTGACGAAGTAGCGGTGCAGGTGGTCGGGCTCCGCGGCGGCCGTGGGCCCGGCCCGGCGCAGTTCGCCGAGCGCCTTCTCGGCGTCGCCCATGTGCACCCACGCGGTGCCCCTGGTGATCTGCGCGGACGCGACGATGCGGTCGAGGCCGACGACGCCGGCGACGCGTTCGACCTCGTCGACGACCTCGAGGGACTCGGCGAATCGCCAGTCGAGCATGAGCATGGTGGCCAGCCAGTCGAGCGCCTCGGCCCGCTGCACCGACGGCTCGGCCGGAATGAGCTCGCGCGCCTCCATGAGCGCCTCGATGGCCCCCGGCCGGCCGAGCCGGTTCTTCACGCTGCCCAGGTGGGCCAGCAGCCACCCGGCCCGGACCGGATCGGCGGACCGGTCGACGAGCCGCAGCCCCTCTTTGACCAGCGACAGCGTCCGTTCGGTCTCGCCCGCCGCGTAGGCCTCGGTGGCCGCCCGGATGAGGACGTCGAGGCGGTCGCTGCCGGCCACCCGCTCGGGCTCGGCCACCTGGTCCCACAGCTCCAACGCCCGCTCGAGCAGCTGCTGCGCAGTGGCGTGTGCATAGCTGCGCACCAGCTCGTCGGCGGCGGTGAGCGACCAGGTGAACGCGCGCTCGACGTCGTGGGCGGAGTACCAGTGGTGCGCGACCTCGGCCGCCGTGGGCGCGTTGGGCATCAGTTCGGGGTGCGCTTCGAGCGCCTGCGCGTAGCGGGCGTGCATGCGCGCGTGCTCGCCCGGGAGCATGTCGTCGTGCAGGGCCTCGCGCAGCAGCGCGTGCCGGAACGCATAGCCGTCGCCGTCGACCACGATGACGCCGGCGGAGACCGCCTCGCGCAGCGCGGTGTCGAGCGGCCCGGACTGCTCGTCGGCGACCAGCTCGAGAACGGAGTGGTCGACCCGGTTGCCGGCCGCCGACATCAGCCGCAGCAGCCGCTGGGTCTCCTCGGACAACGGCTCGACCCGCACCAGCAGGAGGTCGCGCAGCGACCCGGGCAGGGCGCCGCAGTCTTCGGCGTGGGCCAGCTCCTCGACGAAGAACGGGATGCCCTCGCTGCGCCGCACGACGCGGTCGACGTGGGTCCGCTCGGGCGGGCGGCCGAGCAGCTCGCGCAGCTGCAGCACGACCTCGTCGGCGTCGAGCCGGGGCAGGTCGACGCGGTGCACCTGGCGCAGGCGGTCGAGCTCGGCCAGCAGCGGGCGCAGCGGATGGCCGCGGTGCAGTTCGTCGGAGCGGTAGGTGGCGAGGATCGTCAGCCGGGTGTCGCGCACCCCGCGGACCAGGAAGCGCAGGAGGTCGCGCGTGGGGCTGTCGGCCCACTGCAGGTCCTCGAGCACCACCACCAGCGGGCGGTCGGCCGCCACCCGCTCGAACAGCGACGTGACCACCTCGTACAACCGGCCGCGGCCCTCGGGCCCCTCAGCGGGCGCCACCCCCAGCTCGGGCACCAGCCCGGCCAGCGCGTCGCCGCCCGGACCGGCCAGCTCGAGCAGCCGCTGCGCGCCGAACTCGGCGTGCAACCCGCGCAACGCGCCGACCAGCGGGGCGAACGCCGGCCCTTCGCCGTCGAGCGGGACTGACTGCCCCGCGACGGCCCGCGCGCCGCCCGCGACCACCTCGGCCACGAACTCCTCGGCCAGCCGCGTCTTGCCGATGCCGGCCTCGCCCCCGACGAGGACGGTGACCGGCTCGCCCGCGCATGCGCCGGCATGGGCCGCGCGGAGATCGGCGAGCTGCCGTTCCCTGCCGACGAGGCCCATGGTGCGGGTGACGTGAATGACCACGTCATTCATCCTGCCACCCGCTACCGACAGCCCCATCCGAATTTCCCTCCAGCAGATCCGCCGCCCCGGCTCAGGCGGTCCGGGCCCGGCCGCGTGCCGTGGCCCCGCCGGCCTTGCGACCCGCGCCGCGCCGGAGGACGGCCAGCGCCTGGCGGGCCAGCCCGTCGCTGCGTGCCTCGGCCTGCAGGTCGCGGGCCCGCTGGTCGTGGACGATCCGTGCCGCGTAGTCCCCGTGAATGCTCATGATGCTCGGCTCCTCGCCATCCTCGTGCGCTCTGTCAACGAGCATGGTTCTGAGGCGCCGTGTGACGCATCGGGAGACTGCCGCATTGTGGCCGCCCGGAATCGTCTAAGGCACCCTGAGGCCCCGTCTAAGGTGGCCCGGACGGACCTCGGTCCGCCCGGCACCGGCCGCGTACGCCACCAGGGGCGCGGCGGCATCCCTCACCCCCGACCCGGGGGTGGGTCCACCGGACGGTGGACACCGGATCCCACCGCGCGGTGCTCGTGGCGAGCGCGGCCGGGCCGCATCGTGGAGTCATGAGCACATCCACCGCCATCCGCGTCCGCGGCCTGCGCAAGACCTACGCCGGAGTCGCCGCCGTCGACGGCCTGGACCTCGACGTGGCGCACGGCGAGGTCTTCGCCCTGCTGGGGCCCAACGGCGCCGGCAAGACCACCACCGTCGAGATCCTCGAGGGCTACCGCCGGCGCGACGCCGGCGAGGTCAGCGTGCTCGGCGCCGACCCGGCCCGGCCGGACCCCGGCTGGCGGGCCCGCATCGGCATCGTGCTGCAGAGCTCCGGCGGCCACGACGAGCTGTCCGTGCAGGAGCTGGTGCACCACTTCGCCGGCTACTACCCCGACGCGCGCGACCCCGACGAGGTCATCGCCGCCGTCGGGCTCGACGAGAAGCGCGCCACCCGCGCGCGGCACCTCTCCGGCGGCCAGCGCCGCCGGCTCGACGTCGCGCTGGGCATCCTGGGCAGTCCGGCGCTGCTCTTCCTCGACGAGCCCACCACCGGGTTCGACCCGGAGGCGCGGCGGGAGTTCTGGTCGCTCATCACCGCGCTCGCCGACGGCGGCACCACGATCATCCTCACCACCCACTACCTCGACGAGGCCGAGCACCTGGCCGGCCGCGTCGGCGTCATCACCGGCGGGCGCATCGTCGCGCTGGACACACCGGACCGCCTCGGCGGGCGCCACCACGACCAGGCGGTCGTGCAATGGACCGAGGACGGCCGGCAGCGGACCGAGCGGACCGCGGAGCCGACGGCGCTCGTCACGGCCCTGGCGCACCGCCTGGGTGGCGAGGTGCCCGGCCTCGCCGTCAGCCGGCCCACCCTGGAGGACGTCTACCTGCGGCTCATCGGCGAGCCGGCCCAGACCCTGGAGGTCGTGTCATGAGCACCGCCGTGAGCCCCGCCCGGATCGCCATGTCGCGCGCGTCGCTCGAGACCAGGAGCTACTTCCGCGAGCGCGACTCGCTGATCTTCTCCTTCCTGTTCCCGGTCATCATGCTGGGCATCTTCGCCGTCGCGTTCGGCGGCGAGGACGTCGGAGAGAGCAGCGGCCCCCCGATCGACTTCGCCCAGTACTTCCTGCCCGGCATGGTCGCCTCCGGCATCATGCTGGTCAGCTTCCAGACGCTGGCGATCAGCCTGGCCATCGAGCGCGAGGACGGCACGCTCAAGCGGCTGCGCGGCACGCCGATGCCCCCGGTGTCGTACTTCCTCGGCAAGGTCGGCATGATCCTCGTCGTCGGGCTGAGCCAGATCGTGCTCCTGCTCGCGGTGGCCGCGCTGGCGTTCGGCGTCGACCTGCCGACGGAGCCGGCGAAGTGGCTGACGTTCGCCTGGTGCTACGTGCTCGGCACGGCCGGCGGCGCCGTCCTGGGCATCGCGTACTCGTCGGTGCCGCGCTCGGCGAAGAGCGCGTCCGCCGTCGTCGTGGGGCCGCTGCTCGTGCTGCAATTCATCTCGGGTGTGTTCTTCGTCTTCAGCGACCTGCCAAGCTGGCTGCAGAACGTCGCCTCGGTGTTCCCGCTCAAGTGGCTGGCCCAGGGCATGCGTTCGGTGTTCTTGCCCGAGCACTTCGAGGAACTGGAGGCATCCGGATCATGGCAGCACGGCCCGACGGCGCTGATCCTGTCGCTCTGGCTGATCGTGGGTCTGGTGATCTGCGTCCGGACGTTCCGGTGGCAGCGCAGGGACGACGGCTGACGCCCGGCGACGCCGACCCGGTGCGCGGGAGCGTCGCCGAGCTGGACGCGTTCTGGCAGCGCACCACGGTCGCCTGGCACACCGTCTACCTCGGTCTGCTGGGGCTGCTCGCGCTGATCATCGGCAGCTCCGCCGACCTGTCCAGCAGCGACCGGCTGACCGGCCTGCTCACGGTGACGACGATGGTGGTCGTCTACCTGCTGATCGGCCGGCGCCTGCTGGGCGCCGAGGAGCGCAGCTGGCAGGCGGCGCTCCAGCTGGTGATCAGCTGGAGCTGCCTGTACCTGCTGATCGGCCTGGGCATCTTCGACGCGTACTTCCTGTTGTTCGGGCTGATCCCGCACATCTGGGTGCTGCTGTCGACGCGCTGGGCCGTCGGCGCGACGTTCGTGTTGCTGTCCGGCCTGGCCGTCGTCGAGGTCGGCCGCGACGGCTGGACGACCGACGCGATCCGCGACGTCGCGCCGCAGATCGCGCTGCAGATCGGGCTGTCACTGCTGATGGGCCTGTTCATCACGCACGTGTTCATCCAGGCGGAGAAGCGCGCCACGCTCATCGACGAACTGGAGCGCACCCGCACCGAGCTGGCCCAGCTGGAGCACTCCCGCGGCGTGCTGGCCGAGCGCGAGCGGCTCTCGCACGAGATCCACGACACCCTGGCCCAGGGCTTCACCAGCATCCTCACGCTGGCGCAGGCCATCGAGGTGGCCCTGGACCGTGACGCCGGCGCCGTCCGCCACCGGCTGGCGCTGCTGGAGCAGACCGCCCGCGACAACCTCGCCGAGGCGCGGGCGCTGGTCAGCTCGCTGGCTCCGGTCAGCCTGCAGGACGCCTCGCTGCCCGAGGCGATCGAGCGCATCGCCGGCCGGTTCGCCGACGAGACCGGGCTCGAGGTCGACCTGCAGGTCGACGGCTCGGGTCCACCGCTCCCGGCGAACGTCGAGGTCGTCCTGCTGCGCACGGCCCAGGAGGCGCTGACGAACGTGCGCAAGCACGCCGGCGCCCGCCGGGTCATCGTCGCGCTGCGGTTCCGGCCCGGGCCGTCGGGCGCCGCCACGGTCGCCGTCGTCGACGACGGGCGCGGCTTCCGGCCCGGTGCCGCACAGGACGGCTACGGGCTGCGCGGCATGCGCGCGCGGGTCGAGCAGGTGGGCGGCCGGCTCGACATCGTCAGCGCGCCGGCCGCCGGGACCACCGTCCGTGCCACCGTCGGACTGGTACCGGGGTAGCGTGGGCGGCCGTGACGACGTTGCGGCTGCTGCTGGTCGACGACCACCCGGTCGTGCGGACGGGATTGGCCGGCATGCTCGGCGCCGAGGACGACCTCGAGGTGGTCGGTGAGGCCGGTGACGGCGAGGAGGCGCTGGTCATGGCCCGCCGGCTGCGGCCCGACGTCATCCTGATGGACCTGCGCATGCCGCGGCTCGACGGCGCCGAGGCCACGGCGCGCATCCTGGCCGAGCTGCCGGGCATCCGGATCCTGGTGCTCACCACGTACGACACCGACTCCGACATCGTCCGCGCGGTCGAGGCCGGCGCCACCGGGTACCTGCTCAAGGACACCCCACGGGTGGACCTCGCCGCGGCCGTCCGCGCGGCACACCGCGGCGAGACCATCCTGGCGCCGCCGGTGGCCGCACGGCTGGTGAACCGCCTGCGGGGGCCGTCGGTGCCGCCGCTGACGCCCCGCGAGCGCGAGGTGCTGGCCGCGGTCGCCACCGGGCTGTCCAACGCCGACGTCGGCCGGGCGCTGCACATCGGCGAGGCGACGGTGAAGACCCACCTGCTGCGGGTCTTCGCCAAGCTCGGCGTCGACGATCGCACCGCCGCCGTGACGACGGCCTACGCGCTGGGCATCCTGGCCCCGCCGGGGTCGTCCCCGGGGCCCTGACCATGCCCGGCCATACTGTGGGCATGTCTCCAACCCGGACACGGGTGTCCCGGCTGGCGCTGCGGCCCACCATCGGCATCGACATCGGCGGCACGAAGGTCGCCGCCGGCGTCGTCGACGCCGACGGCACCATCATCGAGCGCACCCGCCGCGAGACGCCGAGCAAGAGCAAGAGCCCCCGCGTCGTCGAGGACACCATCGCCGACGTCGTCGCCGAGCTCGGCGCGCGCCACCACGTGCTGGCCGTCGGCATCGGCGCCGCCGGCTTCGTCGACGGCACCCAGTCCTCGGTGCTGTTCGCACCCCACCTCGCCTGGCGTAACGAACCACTGCGCGACGCCGTCCAGCGGCGCATCGGGCTGCCGGTCGTCGTCGACAACGACGCCAACGCCGCGCTGTGGGCCGAGTGCCGCTTCGGCGCCGCCCAGGGCGAGTCGCACGTCGTGTGCGTCAACCTCGGCACCGGCATCGGCGGCGGTGTCGTCCTCGACGGCGTCCTGCACCGCGGCCGCTTCGGCGTCGCCGGCGAGTTCGGCCACATGGTCGTCGTGCCGGGCGGACATCGCTGCGAGTGCGGCAACCGCGGCTGCTGGGAGCAGTACGCCAGCGGCAACGTGCTGATCCGTGAGGCGCGCGAGCTGGTGCTCAACGGCTCCCCCGTCGCCTACCGCATCGCCGAGACCTGCGAAGGCGACCCGTCGCGCATCACCGGCCCGATGATCAGCGACCTGGCCGCCCAGGGCGACCCGGCCGCGCTGGAGCTGCTGGAGGACATCGGGCACTGGCTGGGCGTCGGCCTCGCCAATCTGGCCGCCGCGTTCGACCCCGGCCTGTTCGTCATCGGCGGCGGCGTCTCCGACGTCGGCGACCTGCTGCTGGACCCGGCCCGGACGACGTTCCGGCGCACGCTGACAGGGCGCGGTTTCCGGCCCGAGGCGCAGGTCGTCCGCGCGGCGCTGGGCAACGACGCCGGGCTGATCGGCGCCGCCGACCTCGCCCGCCGCGGCGGCTCGCGGCGGCGCGACCGCGCCAAGCTGGTCACCACGCGGCTGCTGCTGCCGCGGCGCCGCGAGGCCGACGGCAACGGCACCTCCATCCGGCGCAGCTCGCGCCGCGCCGGCGGCACCGGTACCGCCATCGACCCGATGGGAGTCCGCCGCTCCACCGGCGCCTGGCGCCGCAGCACCCCCTGATCGGTGCGTCAGTACGAGTAGAAGCCGTGGCCGGTCTTGCGGCCGTGCTCACCGGCGTCGACCATGCGGCGCAGCAGCTCGGGCGGGAAGAACTTGGCGTCGGCGGTCTCGTCCCAGATGTTCGACGTGGCATGGTGCAGGACGTCGACGCCGGTGAGGTCGGTGGTGGCCAGCGGCCCCATGGCGTGCCCGAAACCGAGCCTGCAGGCGAGGTCGATGTCCTCGGCCGACGCGACGCCGGACTCGTAGAGCTTCACCGCCTCGACGACGAGCACGCTGATGAGCCGCGTGGTGACGAACCCGGCGACGTCGCGGTTGACGACGATGCAGGTCTTGCCCGCGGACTCCGCGAACTCGCGCGCCGTCGCCAGCGTGGCGTCGGACGTGTGCAGGCCGCGCACGAGCTCGCACAGCGCCATCATCGGCACCGGCGAGAAGAAGTGGGTGCCCACGACCGACTCCGGCCGTTGCGTGGCGGCGGCGATCTTGGTGATCGGGATGGCGCTGGTGTTGGTGGCCAGGACCGCGCCGTCGCGGCAGCTGCGGTCCAGCTCGGCGAACAGCTCGCGCTTCGCGTCGACGTTCTCGAACACCGCCTCGACGACGATGTCGGCCTCGGCGACGGCGTCGAGGTCGGTCGTCGTGGTGATGCGGGCCAGCGCGGCGTCGCGGTCGGCCTCGGACAGCCGGTCCTTCTCGACGAACTTCGCGGTGCTGGCCTCGATGGCGGCGCGGCCCCGGGCGACGGCGGCGGCGTCGAGGTCGCGCAGCACGACGTCCCAGCCGCCGGTGGCCGCCACCTGGGCGATGCCCGAGCCCATGAGGCCGGCTCCGACGACGGCCACGCTGCGCCCCATGGTCACTGCCTTCCCGCTCGCTCGTTCGGTTCCTTGGCGACGCTCGGATCGGTCCGCAAGGCCGGCTCGACCGGCGCGGGCGTGCCGGCCGACAGCGGGGTGACCTCGGGCGGGCGTCGCCGCCCCCGCCAGCGCTCCCAGAGGTGCGCGACGAGCATGACGGCGGCGACGTAGAGCCAGCCGAGCACGACGTCGACCACGTAGTGCTCGCCGCCGTAGACCAGGGTGAACGCCATGGCCAGCGGGTAGGCCACGACGGGCACCTTCAGCCACCAGCGCTTGGCCAGCGGCCACAGCGTGACGGCGACCAGCATGGCGAACCCGGCGTGCAGCGACGGCAGCGCGGCCACCTCGTTCGCGCCGCCCTGGGCGTCGGAGAGCCAGGCCTGGGCGCTGCGCAGCCCCAGCTCGTTCCAGCCGCGGCCGACCAGCCGGTAGACGGGCTCGGCGATGTCGCCGGTGCGGGCCGACGCGTACCACGGCGGCGCGGCCGGGACCAGCACGTACGTCAGCAGGCCCGCGTAGGTGAGCAGCAGCACCCGCCGGATGTAGGACACCCACAGCGGCCGCGACCACATGTAGAAGGCGGCGGCCAGCACCCACGGCACGACGAAGTGGCTGAAGTAGATGACCGCGGCGCCGACGTCCCACCAGCGCACCGTCGACTCGAACAGGTGCTCCTGCAGCCACACCGTCGGGATGGTGCCGCCGAACAGCCAGGTCTCGACGTCGACGACCTGGCCGACCCGCAGCGGCATGCCCAGGGTGTCGGCGATGCCGCGGGTGTGGTCGTAGATGATCAACGCGGCCAGCAGCGGCAGCCAGTCGAGCAGCGTGCGCACGTGCTCGCGCCACGGCCGCCCGATCTTGACGGCGATCATCCCGGCGATGATCCAGCCGGTCTGCCCGACGCGGTCCATCGGGATGCCCTCGAGGGCGCAGTAGACGAGCAGCGCGACCAGGTAGACGGCCAGGCAGATGCGGCCTGGAGTCAGCCGGTCGCGCAACCGGTCGATCGGACCGGCCGAGACCTCCGTCTCGTCAGTCATCGAAGTGGTCCGGATCGGGTTCGCGGACCACGTCGGCGCCCAGTGACTGCAGCTGCCCGACGAGGTCGGGGTAGCCGCGGTCGATGTGGTGGACCGCGGACACCAGTGTCTCGCCCTCGGCCAGCAGGCCGGCCAGCACGAGGCCGGCGCCGGCCCGGATGTCGGTGGCCACCACCGGGGCGCCGGACAGCCCGGGCCGGCCGCGGACGACGGCGTGGTGGCCGTCGATGCGGACCTCGGCGCCGAGACGGACCAGCTCGTTGACGAACATGAACCGAGCCTCGTACACGTTCTCGGTGATCATCGCGGTGCCCTCGGCCACCGCGTCGAGCGCGACGATCATCGGCTGCAGGTCGGTGGGGAAGCCCGGGTACGGGAGTGTGACGACGTCGATGGCACGCGGCCGCCCGGACATCGCCACCCGCAGCCCGGCCGGACCGGACTCGACGGTGGCGCCGGCGGCGGCCAGCTTGTCGAGGACGATCTCGAGGTGCTCTCCGCGGCCGTTGCGGATGGTGATGTCGCCGCGGGTCATCACCGCCGCGACGCCCCACGTACCGGTGACGATGCGGTCGGGGATGGTGGTGTGCTCGGTCGGGTTCATGGAGTCGACGCCCTCGACCCGCAGCGTCGATGTGCCGGCGCCGTCGATCTTCGCGCCCATGTCGCCGAGCATGCGGCAGATGTCGACGATCTCGGGCTCGCGGGCGACGTTGTCGATGACCGTGGTGCCCTTGGCCAGGACGGCGGCCATGAGGACGTTCTCGGTGGCGCCGACGCTGGGGAAGTCGAGCCAGATGTTGGTGCCGTGCAGCCCCTTCGGCGCCCGGGCCACCACGAAGCCGTGCTCGATCTCGACCTGCGCGCCCAGCTTCTCCAGCCCGGCCATATGCATGTCGAGGCCGCGCGAGCCGATGGCGTCGCCGCCGGGCAGCGCCACGTTCGCCGCGCCGCACCGCGCCACCAGCGGGCCCAGCACGCAGATGGACGCGCGCAGCCGGCGCACCAGGTGGTACGGCGCCTCGTGGTCGATCTTCGCGGGCATGTCGATGGCGACGGTGCCGCCCTCGCGGTGGACGTCGGCGCCGAGCTGACGCAGCAGCTCACCCATGTAGTCGACATCGGTGATGGCGGGGACGTCGCGCAGCACCGTGCGCCCCTCGGCCAGCAGCGCCGCTGCCATCAGCTTCAGGGCGCTGTTCTTGGCGCCGCTGACCCGGACCTCACCCCGCAGGGAGCTCCCCCCGGTGACCCGAAATCTCTCCACTCCCGCTGAACCTTTCGCCGTTCCGATGAACGGTACGCCCCGAAGGGGTCAACCGACGAACTGGCCCCCGGGCGGCGCCGCCTCCAACCAGGTGACGAACGCCGTGGCCGCGGCCTCGGTCATCGACACCTCGACGGTCGCGCCGTTGGACCTGCAGACCATGACGACGTGACCGGCGGGCAGCTCGTAGCTCTCCTCCGCGTCGGGCTCGCGGCGGCTGTCGACGACCAGCTCGTTGCGCCGGAACGTCCGCTTGGGCCACGAGGTGAAGCTGAAGGTGCGAAACCACTCCAGGGTGTCCTCGCGGTAGCGCCCGATGCCGAACGCCCACCCGCCGGACCAGCCGTCGTGGCTGTCGCCGCGCACGCACAGGTCGAAGCCGCCGTCACGCTGCAGGATGCCCCGGCGGACGTACAGCGCGAGGAGGACCAGCACAGCGGCGAGCGCGAGCGCACCCAGCACCAGCAGGGTCCACGACACCAGCGCCACCGATCACCTCCCCCGAGCGTGATACCGATGCTCTCAGATCTACCGGCTCGCCGCGACGTCGAGCCTCGCCTGCGCCCACCGGCCCACGCCGTCGCCGTCCTCGCCCAGCTCTGCCAACTCGGCCTGAGCAGCGGCGACGTCGATCTCGTCGGCCAGCTCGGCCTGCTCGGCCAGAATCGCGATCTGGTTCTCGGACACCGACAGGAACCCGCCGGACACCGCCACCACGACCGCCTCACCGCCGGTCGAGCGCACCGTCACCGGGCCGGCCACCAGCAGTCCGAGCACCGGCTCGTGACCGGGCATGATGCCGATCTCGCCCTCGGGCGTACGTGCGATGACGATGGAGGCCGCGCCGGACCACACCTTGCGGTCGGCGGCCACCACCTCGACGTTCAGATCTTCGGCCACGATCTTTCCCTTTCTCCCCGTGACCGGCAGGGAGCCGCCTCCCGAGGAGGACGACTCCCTGCCGGTCACCGTGGAATGTCAGCCTCAGGAGGCGAGCTCGCGCGCCTTCTTCTCGGCGTCCTCGATGTTGCCGACGTAGCTGAACGCCTGCTCGGGCAGGTGGTCGTACTCGCCCTTGGTGATGGCGTCGAACGACTCCAGCGACTCCGACAGCGGGACGAACACACCCGGCTGGCCGGTGAACGACTCGGCCACGAACATGTTCTGCGACAGGAACCGCTGCAGCCGGCGGGCCCGGTTGACCGTGACGCGGTCTTCCTCGGTCAGCTCGTCCACACCGAGGATGGCGATGATGTCCTGCAGCTCCTTGTACTTCTGCAGGATCTCCTTCACCCGGGTGGCGATGCGGTAGTGGTCCTCGCCGAGGTACGCGGCGTCGAGGATCCGGCTGGAGGAGTCCAGCGGGTCGACGGCCGGGTAGATGCCCAGCTGCGAGATGGGCCGCGAGAGCACCGTCCGGGCGTCGAGGTGCGCGAACGCGGTGTGCGGCGCCGGGTCGGTGATGTCGTCGGCCGGGACGTAGATGGCCTGCATCGACGTGATGGAGTGACCACGCGTCGAGGTGATGCGCTCCTGCAGCTCGCCCATCTCGTCGGCCAGCGTCGGCTGGTACCCGACGGCCGAGGGCATGCGGCCCAGCAGCGTGGAGACCTCGGAGCCGGCCTGCGTGAACCGGAAGATGTTGTCGATGAACAGCAGCACGTCCTGCTTCTGGACGTCGCGGAAGTACTCGGCCATGGTCAGCGCCGACAGCGCGACCCGCATGCGGGTGCCCGGCGGCTCGTCCATCTGGCCGAACACCAGCGCGGTGTCCTTGAGGACGTTGGCCTCGCCCATCTCGACCCAGAGGTCGTTGCCCTCGCGGGTGCGCTCGCCGACACCGGCGAACACCGAGGTGCCACCGAAGTTCCGCGCGACACGGGTGATCATCTCCTGGATGAGCACCGTCTTGCCGACACCGGCGCCACCGAACAGGCCGATCTTCCCGCCCTGGATGTACGGGCTCAGGAGGTCGAGCACCTTGATGCCGGTCTCCAGCATCGTCGTGCTGCCCTCGAGGTCGGCGAACGGCGGCGGGTCGCGGTGGATCTCCCAGCGCTCGCTGACCTCGATCTTCGACTCGTCGACGTCGAGCGGCTTGCCGAGAGCGTTGAACACGTGACCCTTGACGCCGTCGCCGACCGGCACCGCGATGCCCTGGCCGGTGTCGCGGACGACCGCACCGCGGATGAGGCCGTCGGTCGGCTGCATCGAGATGGCCTTCACCAGGCCGTCGCCGATGTGCTGCTCGACCTCGAGCGTCAGCGTGCGGTCGCCGCCGGCCTCGTCGGCCAGCTTCACGTCGACCTCGAGCGCGTTGTAGATGCCGGGCATGTGGCCGCCGCCGAACTCGACGTCGACGACAGGTCCGATGACCCGGACCACCCGGCCTGTAGCAGCAGTGGTCTCTGCTGGGGTTTCGATGGTGGCAGTCATGAGGTCCTACTCGCTCCCTGCGGACGCCAGCGCGTCCGCGCCGCCGACGATCTCGCTGATTTCCTGGGTGATCTCGGCCTGGCGAGCCGAGTTGGACTGGCGGGTGAGCGTCTCCTGCAGCTCACCGGCGTTGTCCGTGGCGTTCTTCATGGCCCGGCGCCGGGCCGCCCACTCCGACGCGGCGGCGTCGAGCAGCGCGGTGTAGACGAGGTTGCCGGCGTACTGCGGGAGCAGCGCGTCGAGCACCTCGTCGGCCGACGGCTCGAACTCGTAGAGCGGCAGCACGTCGGTGCGTGCGGGCCGTCCGTTGGAGGAGCCGGCGGAGCCGCTCGGGCCGCCGTCGTCGGTCCGCACCGCGCCGGCCTCGGCGTGGTGCAGCTCCTCCGGCACGTCCTCGACCATGATCGGGAAGAGCCGGCGGGCCCGGACCTGCTGCGTGACCATGTTGCGGAAGTGCGTCGAGACGATGTGGATCTCGTCGACGCCGCCCTCTTCGGTCGGGGTGTTGATGGCCTCGAGGAGGTCGTCGGCGATGCGCCGCGCGTCGGCGTAGGACGGCCGGCCGGTGAAGCCCACGTACTGCCCGCCGAGCTCGCGCCCGCGGAACGTGAACCAGCTGACGCCCTTGCGGCCGACGACGTACGGCACGACCTCCTGGCCCTGCTCGCGCAGCAGGCCGGCCAGCGCCTCGCTCTGCCGGATGACGTTGGCGGAGTAGGCGCCGGCGAAGCCGCCGTCGCTGCTGACGACGAGGATCGCCGACCGGCGCGGCTGTTCGACGCCCTCGAGCAGCGGGTTGTCCAGCCGGGCCCGTTCGGCCGCGGCCTCCATGGCCCGCACCAGCGCCTGGCTGTACGGCCGCGCGGCCTCGGCGTACTGCTGGGCCCGCGCGATCCGCGAGGTCGCGATGAGCTCCTGGGCGCGGGTGATCTTCTTGATCGACTCGACGGAGCGGATGCGCTGCCGCAGCTCACGAATTTGAGCTCCCATTACGCGTGCGACCTCCCTTCAGGGCCTCGGTACGACATGACGGTCACGCTCACTCGCCCGCGTCGGGACGAGCGGCCTCCTGGATGTCCTGCGCGTCGCGTGTGCGCCGCCGCAGCACCGTCAGGTCCTCCTCGCCCTCGCCCAGGGACTCGACCGGCTCGTCCTTGATCAGCGGCTGGCCCGAGACGGTGACGTACGTCTGCTTGAAGGCGTCGACCGCCTGCTCGAGCGTCGCGATGTCGTCGTCGGACAGCTTGCCGCTGGACTCGATGTTCTCGAGCACCGCGCTCTGCTCGCGCACGACGGTGTCGAGGAACTCGCCCTCGAACCGGCGGATGTCCTCGACCGGGACGTCGTCGAGCTTGCCGGTGGTGCCCGACCAGATCGAGACGACCTCACGGCCGACCGACAGCGGCGCCGACTGCGGCTGCTTGAGCAGCTCCGTGAGCCGCTCGCCGCGGTTCAGCTGCGCCTTGCTGGTGGGGTCCAGGTCGGACGCGAACGCCGCGAACGCCTTGAGCTCGTTGTACTGCGCGAGGTCGAGGCGCAGCGTGCCGGCGACCGACTTCATCGCCTTGATCTGCGCGTCGCCACCGACGCGGGAGACCGAGATACCGACGTTGATGGCCGGGCGGACACCCGAGTGGAACAGGTCCGACTCGAGGAAGCACTGGCCGTCGGTGATCGAGATGACGTTGGTCGGGATGAACGCCGACACGTCGTTGGCCTTGGTCTCGATGATCGGCAGGCCGGTCATCGAGCCGCCGCCGAGGTCGTCGGACAGCTTCGCGCAGCGCTCGAGCAGCCGCGAGTGCAGGTAGAAGACGTCGCCGGGGTACGCCTCGCGGCCCGGCGGGCGGCGCAGCAGCAGCGACACCGCGCGGTAGGCCTCGGCCTGCTTCGACAGGTCGTCGAAGACGATGAGGACGTGGTAGCCCTGGTACATCCAGTGCTGGCCGATGGCCGAGCCGGTGTACGGCGACAGGTACTTGAAGCCCGCGGCGTCGGACGCCGGCGAGGCCACGATGGTGGTGTACTCGAGCGCACCGGCCTCTTCCAGCTGCTGCCGGATGCCCGCGATGGTCGAGCCCTTCTGACCGGTCGCGACGTAGATGCAGCGGACCTGCTTCTTCTTGTCGCCGCTCTTCCAGTTGTCGAGCTGGTTCAGGATGGTGTCGACGGCGACCGTGGTCTTGCCGGTCTGCCGGTCACCGATGATCAGCTGCCGCTGGCCCCGGCCGATCGGGGTCATGGAGTCGATGGCCTTGATGCCGGTCTGCAGCGGCTCGGCGACCTTCTGCCGCTGGACGACGGTCGGCGCCTGCAGCTCCAGCGCGCGGCGGGTCTCGGCCTTGATCTCGCCGAGCCCGTCGAGCGGGGCACCCAGGGGGTCGACCACACGGCCGAGGAAGGCGTCGCCGACCGGGACCGACAGCACCTCGCCGGTGCGGCGGACCGTCTGGCCCTCCTCGATGCCGGCGTAGTCGCCGAGCACGACGACACCGATCTCGCGCACGTCCAGGTTCAGCGCCAGCCCGAGGGTCCCGTCCTCGAACTCCAGCAGCTCGTTGGCCATGGCCGACGGCAGGCCCTCGACCCGGGCGATGCCGTCACCGGCGATGACGACGTGGCCGACCTCTTCGCGGACGGCGGCCGCCGGCTGGTAGGACTCGACGAAGGCGTCGAGCGCCTCGCGAATCTCCTCGGGACGGATAGTCAGCTCCGCCATCGTTGCTCCTGCTCTCTCGCTTCGAACGGTGGTCTCAAGTCTGGGGGGTGCCGGTCAGCTCACCACGAGCTGGCGGCGGGCGGCGTCGAGGCGGCTGGTGACGGTGCCGTCGACGACCTCGTCGCCGAGCTCGACCCGGATGCCGCCGACGACGTCAGGCTCGACGACGACGTTCAGCAGGACCGGGCCGCCGACGCGGACCGCCAGCGCTCGTTCCAGCCGTTCGCGGTGTTCGACGGCAAGCGGTGCGGCGACGTGGACCACGGCCACCCGGCGCTGGCGCAGCCGGGCGGCGAAGTCGGCGACGCGAGCCAGCTCCGCTTCCAGGCTACGCGCCCGGCGGTCCAGGACCGCGTGCTCGATGAGCGCGACGGTCTCGGGTGCCGCCTTGTCGCGCAGCAGCGTCCGCACGAGGTCCACCCGCGCGTCGGCGGGAGCGGCGCGATCGATCAGCGCCGAGCGCAGGTCGCGGTTGTCGCGCACGACCAGCCCGAAGCGGAAGATCTCCTCCTCGACGGCGTCGAGGCGGCCGCCCGACCGGGCGGCCAGCAGGACCGCCTGGAGGCCGAACTCCTCGACCGCGGAGGTGAGGTCGCCCGGGTTCGCCCAGCGCTCCCGCGCGGCCGCGGCGAGGACGTCCGTCGCGGCCGGCTCGATGCGGTCGCCGACCAGGCGGCGCACGAGCGCCTCGCGGTCGTCGGGCGTCCGGCCGGTGTCGGTGAGCGCACGGCGCACCGACGGACGGGAGTCGAGCAGGTTCGCGAACGCGAACAGGGCGTCGCCGACCGCCGACGCGCGGTCGGCGGCCTGGTCGACGATGCTCTCGAACCGCAGCCGCAGCTCGCCGCCCTGGGTGTGTTCAGGCATGCTCACGCATCCCCACTGGCCGGCGTCGCGGCGTCGGAGGCCTGGGCGGTCTCGAGGTCGGTCAGGAACCGCTCGACGACGCGGCGGGACCGGTCGTCGTCCTGCAGCGACTCGCCGACCACCTTGCCGGCCAGCGTGGTCGCCAGCGTGCCGACCTCGCCGCGCAGTTCACGCAGCACCTGCTCGCGCTCGGCCTGCAGCTGTGCCTCGGCCCGCGCGGCAACCCGCTTGGCCTCGGTCTCGGCGTCCTCGCGAGCCTGCGCGATGATGGCCGCGCCCTGCTGCTTGGCGTCCTCGCGGATGCGAGCCGCCTCGCTACGGGCGTCGGCCAGCTGAGCGCGGTACTCCTCGAGCAGGTGCTGAGCCTCGGCCTGCGCCTCCTCGGCCTTCTTGGCGCCGCCCTGGATGGCGGCGGCGCGCTCCGCGTAGGTCTTCTCGAAGATCGGGTAGACCTTCGCGCGGAGGAAGAAGAACAGCAGAGCGAAGGCGACCAGACCGACGATCAGCTCGGACGTATGCGGCAGCAGCGGGCTCGGCCCGTCCTCCGCGGCGAGGACCGAGGCGCTCGATGCGATCGAGATCGTCATGACTAGAGGGCGAAGGCGAGGCCGATGGCGATGATGAACAGCGCCTCAGCGAGAGCGAAGCCGAGGATCGCGATGCCCTGCAGCACGCTGCGAGCCTCCGGCTGACGGGCCACGCCGTTGATGTAGGCGGCAAAGATCAGGCCGATACCGACGCCCGGGCCGATGGCCGCGAGGCCGAGACCGACCATGTTGAGCGAGCCGTCCATCTTTCTTCCTTTCCTTTAGGTGAAGCTCAGTGCTCGTGGGAGAGAGCGCCGCCGATGTAAATGGCGGAGAGCAGAACGAAAACGTACGCCTGCAGAATCTGGACGAAACCCTCGAAGAACGTGAGGACGATGCTGAACAGAATGGAGACGCTGCCCGCGGCGATGCCTGCCACGCCCTGGTATTCGAAGAGCAGGTACTCACCGCCGAGGATGGTCAGCAACAGGACCAGGTGGCCGGCGAACATGTTGAACGTGAGACGAAGAGTGAGCGTCACCGGCCGCACGAGGAAGGTCGAGAAGAATTCCAGCGGTGCCAGCAGCGGGTAGATCGCCTTCGGAACTCCGGGCGGGAACATCATGTTCTTGAAGTAGCCGCCGAAGCCCTGGCGCTTGATGCCCACGTAGTTGTAGATGATCCACGAGATCACCGCGAGGAACAGCGGGATAGCGATCTTCGAGGTCGCCGGCAGCTGGAGCACCGGGATGATGCCGGAGAGGTTCAGCACCGCGAGGAACGAGAAGACGGTCACGAGATAGGGCACGTACTTGATGCCCTCGCGACCGATCGTGTCGCGGGCGACGCCGTCGCGGATGAACCCGTAAACGGCCTCACCAGCGAACTGCAACTTCCCCGGAACAAGCGTGCTGCGTCGTGCGGCGAAGTAGAAGAAAGCGCCGACGGCGATCGTGCCGAGCACGACGATCAACATCGGCTTCGTGAAGAACGTGCCCTCGCCGAAGAGCGGCGGGAAATCGAAGTCGGCCGGCCCGGGACTGTGGAATCCCGACTCGGCCACGATCCGAGTGCTCACGTGGTCCTTTCTTCAGCGCGCTCGCGGACGCGCCCGTCTGGGAAGGGCCAGGTCAGGGCTTACCGTATCTGACCCATACGAGGTACAGAGCGGCACCCATCCCTACCAAGAGCCCCAGTACGAGGAACGCGCGGCTGTTGAGCCACTCGGAGACGAGCCAGCCGACGCCACCCCATACTGCTACTCCGGACACGACCAGTGCGAAGGCATCCCACGCACCGTTCTGATCCGTCTGACGCACGTCATCAGGATCGTCCGGACTCATGGCGCCTCGAATACTACTGGGTGCCCTTGCCGGTAACGAAATCGGGTCCCACTAAGGGCGCGGAGGCATGTCGAGACGAAGGTCATTTCGGTGTGCCGGTCCGTACCGCGGGCTGTGCACCGCGGGCGTTCTCGCGGAACATCGTCACCGCGTAGGTGAGGGTGTAGACCAGCGCGCAGACCATCAGCGACAGCCCGAGCGCGCGCTCGTCGATGCTGTCGATGCTGGTCAGGACGCCGAGACCGATGAAGACCAACGCCAGCCGCAGGCTGTAGGTGACGATCAGCACGCCGGCGCCGGCCAGCCCGCTGGGCGGCAGGTGCCGAGCCAGCAGCACGGGCAGCGCACCGCTGGCGAAGAACGCGATGACCAGCACCGCGGCGATGACGGCGGACCACAGGGCGGCGCCGCCGGAGACCAGCGCGGCCGTGACGGCACAGGCGGCGCCGGCAGCCGCGGTGAGCAGCAACGCCGGCCGGGCGGCTGCGGCCGGGCTACGGCGGCGCGGCGGCGGGGAAGGGGATTCGCTCATGGCGGCATCAGCCTACCTGGCCGTCCCGAGGTGCCATTTCTCACACGGTCGACGGCTGTCCACGGCGGAACAAGCGGCGCGGATGGCCCGTGGTGAAGGCGATCATCACAACCACGGCGAGCGCCAGCAGCACGTAGGTGGTCCAGCCGCCCACCAGCGCGATGACCACCAGGCCGCCGGAGACCAGCGCCGCCCACACCCACATGATCGCGACCGCGCGCCACTGCGAGTGGCCGATCTCCAGCAACCGGTGGTGCAGGTGCATCTTGTCCGGCGCGAACGGCGACTTGCCGGCCCGGGTGCGGCGCACGACGGCCAGCATCATGTCGAGGAACGGCAGCAGGATGACCGCCAGGGGCAGCACCAGCGGCAGCAGCGTGAGCAGGAAGCTGGAGGTGTCGACGTCCTGGCTGGGCAGCCGGCCGGTCAGGCTGATCGAGCCGGCCGCGAGCAGCAGCCCGATCAACATGGCGCCGGAGTCGCCCATGAAGATCTTCGCCGGGTGCGCGTTGTGCGGCAGCAGCCCGGCGCAGATGCCCACGACGACCACGGACACCAGCGCCGACGTCGTCATGTACGAGGTGTTGTTGTTCTCGACAGACAGCAGGTAGGCGTAGGAGAAGAAGGCCGCGGCGCCGATGCCGACCACACCCGCGGCCAGGCCGTCGAGGCCGTCGACGAAGTTCACCGCGTTGGTGGCGCCGACCACCAGCACGACGGTCATGATGGCGCCCTGGGTTTGGTCGAGCACGAACGTGCCGCCGGGTAGCGGCAGGTAGAGCAGCTGCACGCCCAGCGCGACCAGCAGGCCGGCCGCGACCACCTGACCGGCGAACTTGGCCAGCGCGGACAGGTCCCAGATGTCGTCGGCGACGCCGATGAGGCAGATGACGACCGCGGCGAGGATCAGTGCCCACGCGTCGCTGGACTCCGTGAACACGTTGCGCATGCGCGGCAGGTAGCTGGCCACGAGCATCGCGACCAGCATGCCGACCAGCATCGCGATGCCGCCCAGCCGCGGCACCGGCTCGCGGTGGACGTCGCGGTCGCGGGTCGGCGGCACCGCGCCGACCCAGTACGCGAACCGTCCGGCGAGCCCCACCACCAGGTACGTGACCGAAGCCGCGATGAAGAAGGTCAGTAGATACTCGCGCACCGGGCGACCGTCTCCTAGCTTTCCGGGCCCTGCAGCTCGGGAACGACGGACTGCAGCTCGGTCAGGCCGAGCGCGCCCTGCCGCAGCACCCGCGGAAGATCGCCGGAGACGTCGACGATGGTCGACGGCGTGTCGCTCTCGGTGTCGCCGGCCTCGAGGTAGACCGCGACGGAGTCGCCGAGCTGGTCGCGGGCGTCGCGCGCGGACCGCGCCGGCGGCTGCCCGGTGGCGTTGGCACTGCTGACGGCCAGCGGGCCGGTCGTCTTCAGCACCTCGACGGCCACCTCGTGGTCGGGCATGCGCACCGCGACGGTGCCGCCGGTGTCGCCGAGGTCCCAGCGCACCGACGGCTGCTGGCGGCAGATGAGCGTCAGCCCGCCGGGCCAGAACGCTTCGACCAGCGCGTCGATGGTCTTGTCGGTGACCGCGACGCCGCCCAGCGTGGCCGGTGAGCCGACCAGCACCGGCACCGGCATGTCGCGGCCACGGCCCTTGGCCTGCAGCAACGCCGCGACGGCCTCGGGCGTGAACGCGTCGGCGCCGACGCCGTAGACGGTGTCGGTGGGCAACACGATGAGCTTGCCGTTGCGGATGGCGCGGGCCGCGGCGGCGATGCCGCGCTGCCGCTTGGTCTCGTCGGAGCAGTCGTACAGCGGTCTCACGCAGACATCATCCCGCACGACGCGCGGTGACGTACCGCGGGCGGCCCGCGAGATCCAGATGGTCCGCGACCTCGGCCCAGGAGCCGTGCCGACGGAACACCTCGGGAGCCGCCCCGCCCTGCACGTCGGCGTGCTCGGCCACCAGCAGGCCGCCGGGGCGCAGCAGCCGGGCGCCGACCTCGGCCAGCACCCGCATGGCGTCGAGGCCGTCGGCGCCGGACCACAGCGCGGCCGGCGGGTCGTACTCGGCCACCTCGGGGTCGCGGATGGTGGCGTCGGCCGGGATGTACGGCGGGTTCGCGGCCACGACGTCGACCTGCCCCAGCAGCATCGACAGGCTGCGCTCGGCGACCAGCGCGACGTCGTCGCGGTGCACGATGACGGAGTTGCCGGCGGCGTTGCGGCGCAACCAGGCGACGGCGTCGTCCTCGCGCTCGACGGCGTGCACCATGACCGGGCGCACCTCGGTGGCGACGGAGACGGCGATGGCGCCGGAACCGGAGAACAGGTCGACGACGACCGGCACCCGGCCCGCTTCGACCACCGCCCGGGCCTCGTCGATGGCCGTGCCGGCGGTCAGCTCGGTCTCCGGCCGCGGGATGAACACCCCGGGCCCGACCTGCAGTGTCAGGTGCCGGAAGGGCGCGAGGCCGGTGAGGTGCTGCAGCGGCTCACGGCCGGCGCGGCGGCGGACCAGCTCCTCGAACCGGGGCGCGAAGGAGTCGTCGGGGTCGGGCTGCGACAGCAGCGTCGCGCGCTCGACGCCGAGGACGTGCGCGGCCAGCGCCTCGGCGTCGTGCCGCGGCGACGGCACCTCGGCCGCGGTCAGCACTCCGGTGGCGACGCGGAGCTGCTCGAGCAGCGGCGCCGCGCTCATGCGCCGTCACCGCCCTCGGCGGTGGCCGCCAGCGCCGCCTCGGCGTCGGCGTCGACCAGCGACTGCACGACCGGGCCGAGGTCGCCGTCGAGCACGGCGTCGAGGTTGTACGCCTTGTAGCCGGTGCGGTGGTCGGAGATGCGGTTCTCGGGGTAGTTGTAGGTGCGCACCCGCTCGGAGCGGTCGACGGTGCGCACCTGGCTGCGCCGCGCGTCGGACGCCTCGCGCTCGGCCTCCTCCTGCGCCGCCGCCAGCAGCCGGGCGCGCAGGATGCGCATCGCCTGCTCCTTGTTCTGCAGCTGGCTCTTCTCGTTCTGGCAGGAGACCACGATGCCGGTGGGCAGGTGCGTGATGCGCACCGCGGAGTCGGTGGTGTTGACGCTCTGCCCGCCGGGGCCGGAGGACCGGAACACGTCGATGCGCAGGTCGTTGGGATCGATGACACCCTCAGCATCGTCTTCGATGGCCTCGGGCAGCACCAGGACGCCGGCCGCCGACGTGTGGATGCGACCCTGGCTCTCGGTGACCGGGACCCGCTGGACGCGGTGCACGCCACCCTCGTACTTGAGCCGAGCGAACGGCGCCGTGCCGGGCTCGGCGGAGCCGCGGGCCTTCACCGCCACGGAGACGTCCTTGTAGCCGCCGAGGTCGGACTCCTCGGCGTCGAGCACCTGGGTGCTCCAGCCGGCCCGCTCGGCGAAGCGCAGGTACATGCGCAGCAGATCGCCGGCGAACAGCGCCGACTCGGCGCCACCCTCGCCCGCCTTGATCTCCATGATCGCGTCGCGGTCGTCGTTGGGGTCGCGCGGCAGCAGCAGCATGCGCAGCCGTTCGGCGAGGCCGTCCTGCCGGGTCGCCAGCTCGGCCGCCTCGGCGGCGAAGGCGGAATCGTCGGCGGCCAGCTCCAGTGCGGCGGCGCGGTCGTCGCCGGCCTGCCGCCAGCCGGCGTACGCCTCGACGATGGCCGACAGCTCGGCGTAGCGCCGGTTCAGCCGCTTGGCCAGCGCGGGGTCGGAATGCACCGACGGGTCGGCCAGACGCTGCTCGAGCTCGGCGTGCTCGGACACCAGCGCCTCGACACCTTCGAACACGGGTGGGCTCCTTCCGAGGACGCGACGTGGGCACAAAGGGGGCGGGGCGTGCGAGGAGAACCTCGCACGCCCCGCCCACGGAGAACTACTTGGCGTCGGCCTTCTTCTTGCCGTACCGCGACTCGAAGCGCGCGACCCGGCCACCGGTGTCGAGGATCTTCTGCTTGCCCGTGTAGAACGGGTGGCAGGCGGAGCAGACGTCGGCGTGGATGACGCCGTTGGCGGCCGTGCTCCGGGTGGTGAACGTGTTGCCACAGGTGCAGGTGACCGTGGTCTCCACGTAAGCCGGGTGGATGTCGGACTTCATGCTGTGTACTCCTGGCGTGTCGAGGGCCGCCGGGTCGGCACGACGGGGCGTCGCATCGTGAACCGGAGCCAGCAGATCAGTATTCCAGGCCGCGACGCCGCAGCCAAATGGGAGCACCGCACTCGCGTGAGGAACCAGATGACGGCCGGATCGGCGCCGGGTGTGGTCTTGCGGCGCGTGAGGTGTACCGGTGGCGGGTGACGTCACCGTCGTGTCCGACCGGCGACCCGGGGCCGGACGCGACGGCGCCCCGACCGCTCGGTGAGCGATCAGGGCACCGTGGGACCAGCGTCAGTCGGCGTCCTTGGAGCCGTTGCCGCCGGCGGCCGGCGTCGTCTTCTGGACCGTGAGCATGAACTCGGCGTTGCTCTTGGTCTTCTTGAGACGGTCGAGCAGCAGCTCGATGGCCTGCTGCGGGTCGAGCGCCGACAGCACGCGGCGCAGCTGCCACATGATGGCCAGCTCCTCGCGGGAGACCAGGATCTCCTCGCGCCGGGTGCTGGACGCGTCGACGTCGATGGCCGGGAACAGCCGCTTGTCGGCGAGGTCGCGGCGCAGCCGCAGCTCCATGTTGCCGGTGCCCTTGAACTCCTCGAAGATGACCTCGTCCATCTTGGACCCGGTCTCCACCAGCGCGGTGGCGAGGATGGTCAGCGAGCCGCCGTTCTCGATGTTGCGCGCGGCGCCGAAGAACCGCTTCGGCGGGTACAGCGCGCTGGAGTCGACACCACCGGACAGGATGCGGCCGCTGGCCGGCGCGGCCAGGTTGTAGGCCCGGCCCAGGCGGGTGATGCCGTCGAGCAGGATGACGACGTCGTGGCCCAGCTCGACCAGCCGCTTGGCCCGCTCGATGGCGAGCTCGGCGACCATCGTGTGGTCGACCGGCGGGCGGTCGAACGTCGACGCGATGACCTCGCCCTTGACGGTGCGCTGGAAGTCGGTGACCTCCTCGGGCCGTTCGTCGACCAGCACGACCATGAGGTGCGTCTCGGGGTTGTTCTGCGTGATGGCGTGTGCCAGCGCCTGCATGATCAGCGTCTTGCCGGCCTTCGGCGGCGACACGATGAGACCACGCTGGCCCTTGCCGATGGGCGCGATGAGGTCGATGATGCGCGTCGCCATGTTCGTCGCGTCGGTCTCGAGGCGCAGGCGGTCCTGCGGGTACAGCGGGGTCAGCCGCGAGAACTCCGGACGCTGCTTGGCCGCCTCGGGGTCGGCGCCGTTGATGGTGTCGACCCGGACCAGCGCGTTGAACTTCTGCTGCTTCTCGCCCTCGCGCGGCTGCCGGACGGCGCCGGTGACGGCGTCGCCCTTGCGCAGGCCGTAGCGGCGGACCATGGCCAGCGACACGTACACGTCATTGGGGCCGGGCAGGTAGCCCGACGTGCGGACGAACGCGTAGTTGTCGAGGATGTCGAGGATGCCGGCGACCGGGATGAGGACGTCGTCCTCGGAGACGGTCGGCTCCTCGATGCGCTCGCGGCCGCCGCCACCCCGGCGATCGCGGTCGCGGTCGTTGCGGTCGCGGTCGTTGCGGTCGTTGCGGTCGCGGTTGCTGCCGCGGCGGTCGCGCCTGCGGCGGCGGCGACCGCGGTCGTCGTCATCGTCCTGGGCGTCGTCGCGGCCGCCACCCTGACGGGCGCCGTCGGCGTCCTGACGGTTGGCGTCCTGACGGTTGGCGTCCTGACGGTTGGCGTCCTGACGGTTGGCGTCCTGACGGTTGGTGTCCTGGCGGTTGTCGCGGTCGCGCTGACGGCCGCCGTCGCGATCGCCCTGGCGGTCGTTCTGACGGTCGCCGTCGCGGCCGCCCTGGCGGTTGCGGCGGTTGTCCTGCCGCTCGGAGCGGCGCTCGGCCGCCTCGTCGTCGGTGGCCGGAGCCTCCGCGGGCGGGGCCTCCGCGGCCGGAGCCTCGTCGGCCGGGGCCTTCGCGGCCGGAGCCTCGTCGGCCGGGGCCTTCGCGGCCGGGGCCTCGGCGGCCGGTGCTTCCGCGGCGGGGGTGTCCGCGACGACCACGACCTCGTCGGGACGGTTCTCCGCGGCGGCCTGCGGCCGCTCGGCGCGGCGGCGGGTACGGCCGCGGGCGGGCGCCGCGTCGGCGGCGGGGGTGTCGGTGACGGCCGGGGCGGCGGACGCCGCGGACTCGACCGGAAGGGTGTCGGCAGCGGCCGGCGCCGAGCCGCCGGACTGAGCCGCCTTGATGGCCTCGACCAGCTCGCCCTTGCGCATGCGGCCGGTGCCCTTCAGCCCGAGGCCGGCGGCGAGCTGCTGGAGCTCAGCCAGAACCATGCCCTCGAGGCCGGCAGCGCGGCGGCGCGCGGGGCGCTTCGCCGCGGTGGCGTCGGCAGACGACGCCTGAACGTCCGGCGTCCCAGTGACGCCGGGGATCTCGGTATTAGTCACTCAGGGTCCTTCCCTGGACCGGCATCGGTTCAGACAAGCCGATGCATCGAACACCTCGGGTGGCTCCCGAGGAAAGGCACGACGCGAACTGATGGGCCACCCTTCCGCGAGACTCGCGTGAACGACCCCGGGGAGTTGGGCGAAGACCATGGCCATCGGCGACGAACGTCACCACCATGGGGAAACCGACCAGCAGAACGTCGGTGCACAGCGAGAGTAGCACGCCATAGGCCGTTTGACCCACCCACGTCCGCACCGCTCACGCCGTGGCGTACTCCACAACGACACCCCGCGTGTCCACTTGCAACGGACGCACGTCCCACCCTTCGGCGAGCTCCCGGACAGGGCCGGCGACGTCGCCGGTCGCGAGCACCAGCACCGTCGGGCCGGCACCGGACACGACGGCCGCCAGCCCCTGCGCCCGCAACGACGTGACCAGCTCGAACGACGCCGGCATGGCGGGTTCACGGTAGTGCTGGTGCAGGCGGTCCGCGGTGGCGTCGAGCAGCAGGTCCGGCCGCCGGCCCAGGGCGTGCACGAGCAGCGCGGCACGGCCGGCGTTGGCGGCCGCGTCGGCGTGCGGGACGGTGTCGGGCAGCAGGCCGCGCGCCTTCTCCGTCGACACCTCGAAGGACGGGACGCAGACGACCGGCGCGACGTCGGGGTGAACGTCGACGCGCGTGGCACGGGCGGCGCCGGCGTCGTCGCGCCACGCCACCGTCAGACCGCCGAAGAGACAGGCGGCGACGTTGTCCGGGTGGCCCTCGATGCGGTCGGCTGCCGCGAGCGCGTCGTCGTGCGTCGTCAGGCCGGTCAGCGCGCGGGCGGCGACGACACCCGCGACGATGGCGGCCGCCGACGAACCCAACCCGCGGCCGTGCGGCAGCGCGTTGCGGCAGTGCAGCCGCAGCGCCGACGGCTGTTCGCCGAGCTCGGCGAACGCGGCGCGCAGCGACCTGACCACCAGGTGCCGCTCGTCCAGCGGCACCGACCCCGCGCCCTCGCCGTCGACGCTCACCTCGACCGGAGCCGCCGCCCCGCCGAACTCCGCCGTCACGTCGACCTCGTCGTACAGCGACAGCGCGAGGCCGAGCGCGTCGAACCCTGGACCGAGGTTGGCGCTGGTGGCCGGGGTACGGACGCGGACGGAGGCCGTGCTCACGCCAGGCCCAGGGCCTTGGCGGCCGCGTCGGCCTGCGCCGGGACCACGTAGGGCCGGATCTCGCCGTAGTAGGCGCTGGCGGTGTCGACGTCCTTGAGGCCGTGTCCGGTGACGGTGACGACGATGCGCTGGCCGGCGTCGAGGCGCCCGGTGCGGCTGTAGTGCAGCAGCCCGGCCACGCCGGCCGCCGACGCGGGCTCGACGAACAGCCCCTCGCGGCCGGACAGCTCCTGCTGCGCGGCCAGGATCTGCTCGTCGGTGACGGCGTCGATGAGGCCCCCGGAGTCGTCGCGCGCGGCGATGGCGAGATCCCACGACGCGGGGTTGCCGATGCGGATGGCGCTGGCCACCGTCTCGGGCGCGGACACCGGGCCGCCGTGCACGAACGGCGCGGCGCCGGCGGCCTGGAAGCCCCACATGCGCGGGCGCCGCTTCGCCGGTCCTGGATTATCGGCGGCGTACGCCGTGTATTCCGAGTAGCCGAGCCAGTAGGCGGAGATGTTGCCGGCATTGCCGACCGGAAGGACATGCAGGTCAGGGGCGTCGCCGAGGTCGTCGACCACCTCGAACGCGGCAGTCTTCTGGCCGGCGAGGCGGTACGGGTTCACCGAGTTGACGAGCGCGACGGGGTACGTCTCGGCCAGTTCGCGGGCCAGCCGCAGGCAGTCGTCGAAATTGCCCTGCACCGACGCGATGACGCCACCGTGCACGACCGCCTGGGCCAGCTTCGGACCGGAGATCTTGCCGTCGGGCAGCAGCACGACCGGGCGCATGCCGGCGCGGACGGCGTAGGCGGCCGCCGACGCGCTGGTGTTGCCGGTGGACGCGCAGACGACGGCCTCGGCCCCCTCCTCGGCGGCCTTGGAGATGGCTACCGTCATGCCGCGGTCCTTGAACGAGCCGGTCGGGTTCACGCCCTCGACCTTGAGGTACACCTCGCAGGAGGTCTGCTCGGACAGCCACGGCGCCGGAACCAGCGGCGTGCCGCCCTCGCGCAGCGTCACCACCGGCGTGGCCGCGGTGACCGGCAGCCGGTCGCGGTACTCCTCGATCACTCCACGCCACAGCCGAGACTGAGTCACGACAGCCATGGTGGTCACTCGCCTTCTACCCGCATCACCGAAAGGACAGCACGAACGGTATCGAGTCGCGTCAGCCCTTCGACAGTCGCGGCCAGGGCGTCGTCGGTGGCCTGGTGGGTGACGACGACCAGTTCGGCGTCGTCGGGGCCCTCGGAACGCTGCCGGACGGTCTCGATGGACACATCGTGCTCGGCGAACACCGCGGCGACGGCCGCGAGCACGCCCGGGCGGTCGTCGACGTCGAGGCTGATGTGGTAGCGGGTGACGGTCTCGCCCATCGGGCGGACCTGGCGGTCGGCGTACCAGGAGCCGCGCGGTCCGACGGCGTCGCCGATGCGGTTGCGGGCGGCGGTGACGAGGTCGCCGAGGACGGCGCTCGCGGTGGGCACGCCACCGGCGCCGGGGCCGTAGAACATCAGCCGGCCGGCCGCCTCGGCCTCGACGAACACCGCGTTGTAGGCGCCGCGGACGCTGGCCAGCGGGTGGGTGCGCGGCAGCATCGCCGGGTGGACGCGCACGCCGACGCCCTGGCCGTCGGGCGACAGCTCGCAGATGGCCAGCAGCTTGACGACGGCGTTCATCGCCTTGGCCGACGCGACGTCGGCGGAGGTGACGTCGGCGATGCCCTCGCGGTGCACGTCGGCGGCGACCACCGGTGAGTGGAACGCGATGCCGGCGAGGATCGCGGCCTTCGCGGCGGCGTCGAAGCCCTCGATGTCGGCGGTGGGGTCGGCCTCGGCGTAGCCGAGCGACTGCGCCTCCTCCAGCGCCTCGGCGAAGCTGCTGCCCTCGCTGTCCATGCGGTCGAGGACATAGTTGGTGGTGCCGTTGACGATGCCTAGCACGCGCTTGATGCGGTCGCCGGCCAGCGACTCGCGCAGCGGCCGCAGCAGCGGGATGGCCCCGGCGACGGCGGCCTCGTAGTAGAGGTCGACGCCGTGCTTCTCGGCAGCGGTGTGCAGCGTGACGCCGTCCTCGGCGAGCAGCGCCTTGTTGGCCGTGACGACGGAGGCGCCGCGTTCCATGGCGGCCAGCAGCAGGCCGCGGGCCGGCTCGATGCCGCCGATGACCTCGACGACGAGGTCGACGTCGTCGCGCTCGGCGAGGGCGCGGGCGTCGGTGGTGAACAGGCCGGGGTCGACACCGGTGATGGAGCGGTCGCGGCCGACGCGGCGGACGGCGATGCCGGCGAGCTCCAGCCGGGCGCCGGCCCGGGCGGCGAGATCGTCGGCGTGCTCGTGCAGGAGACGGGCGACCTCCGTGCCCACCACACCGCATCCGAGCAGTGCCACGCGCAGGCTGGCCATCACTCCCCCTCCTTCGCCCCGGCAGTACGCACGAACACCAGTCTCCGGGAGGTCCGGACGATCTCGTGCCGTGCATCCATGATGCGAGACATCCGTCTCACCATACGCAGGTCCACCGGAAGTCCTGCGCCAGCCCGTATCATTCCGCGCGTGAGTGTGCTGCGGGTCACCGTCGGCGGGGTGGCTCAGCACTTCCCGCCGACCGCCGGTGAAGTACTGATCGGCCGGTCGGCCGCCTCGAACGTCGTCGTGTCCGAGTCCAGGGTGTCACGACGCCACCTGGTCGTGTCGTACGAAAGCGGCTGGGTCGTCCGCGACCAGCAGAGCTCCGGCGGCACCTGGCAGGGCGGTGTCCGGGTCGGCGAGGTGCCGGTCGACGGCGGCGTCGACCTCGCGCTGGGCGGGCCGTCCGGCCCGGTGGTGTCGCTGTCGGCGCCGCAGTCCGCGCCACCCCGGCCGCCGGGGACGATCCGGGTCGGCCGCGCGCCCGACAACGACATCGTCATCGACGACCTGCTCACCGCCAAGTACCACGCGCGGCTCACCCCGAACGACAGCGGCTGGTACCTCGAGGACCTCGACAAGCACCACCAGACGTTCGTCCGCGGCGCCGACGTCGAGACCGCGCACCTGCGCGAGGGCGACATCGTCACGTTCGGCAAGGTGCGCTTCGTCGTCACCGCCGCCGGAGTGCTGCCGGTGCCGGACTCACCGTCGAGCGGCGGGCTGGACGTCAGCGACGTCCACTTCGCGCTGCCCGACGGCAAGGTGCTGACGTCGGGCGTCTCGCTGGACGTCGCCGGGCCGCGGCTCGTCGCGCTGATCGGGCCGTCGGGGTCGGGGAAGTCGACGCTGCTGCGGCTGATCAGCGGTGAGCTGGAGCCGTCGCAGGGGTCGGTGCGCTACCAGGGCATCGACCCGCACGTCCAGCAGGAAGAGGTGCACGGCCGCATCGGCGTCGTGCCGCAGCACACCATCGCGCACGCGCAGCTGACCTCCCGCAAGGCGCTGCGGTACGCCGCCGAACTGCGGCTGTCGCAGGACGCCACGCCGGCCGAGCGGCGCCAGCGGGTCGACGACGTGCTGGGCGAGCTGTCGCTGTCCGACCACGCCGACATCCCGGTGCGCCGGATGTCCGGCGGCCAGCAACGCCGGCTGGCCATCGCGTTCGAGCTGCTCACCCGTCCGTCGCTGCTGGTCCTCGACGAGCCCACGGCCGGACTGGACCCCGCGCTGGTGCGGCAGATCATGACCGGGCTGCGCGAACTCGCCGACGGCGGCCGGCAGATCCTCGTCACCACGCACGACCTCGCCCACCTCGACCTGTGCGACGACGTCCTCATCATGCTGCCCGGAGGCCGGGTCGAGTACTTCGGCCCGCCCGGCGGCATCGAGGAGCACTTCGGCACCGACGACTGGGCCGACATCTTCGAGCGGCTCAACGCCGCGACACCGCCGCCCTCCCCGCCGCCGCCCGCGGGACCCGACCTGGGCGCGCGGCTGACCCGGCTGAACCCGCTGACCTGGCTGGACCGCCTCAGCGGCTTCGGCCGCCCGGACGCCGCCGACCCGTCCGCCGACGCGCGCCGCCTGCCCCGGCTGGGCGCGGCCGGCGGGACGCACGCCCCCGGGCAGGCGCCGGAGATCGTCGGCCCGCAGGCCATCGACCAGCGCCGCCGGCGACAGCAGGCCTGGGTGCTGATCCGGCGCCAGCTCCGGCTCATCCTGGCCGACCGCGGCTACGCCGGATTCCTGCTGGTGCTGCCGATGGTGCTCGCGCTGCTGACGTTCGCGATCCCGGACGAGACCGGGCTGGGCCGGCCGGTCGGCCCCGGCAGCACCGAGGCCATGCGGCTGCTGGTCGTCCTCGTCGTCGGCGCCGCATTCATGGGCATGGCCGCGACCGTCCGCGACCTCGTCGCCGAGCGGCGCATCTTCCGGCACGAACGGGCCGCCGGCCTGATGCCCGACGCCTACCTGGCGGCGAAGATCGTGGTGTTCTGCGGTGTCGTCGTGGTCCAGACGCTGATCCTCCTGCGTCTGGTCTTCTGGTTCCGGGCCGGGCCCGAGGACGGCGTGCTGTTCGGCACCGGCAAGGTCGAGGTCGGCATGGCGCTGGCCGCTACCGCCATCGTCTCCGCGCTGCTCGGACTGCTGATCTCGTCGCTCGTGGCGACGCCGGAGCAGACGATGCCCCCGCTGGTCGTGGCGATCATGGCGCAGCTGGTGCTGTGCGGCGGGCTGATCGAGGTGACCGGCCAGGCGGTGGTGTCGCAGCTCTCCTGGCTGGTGCCGTCGCGGTGGGGCTACGCCGCGACCGCCTCGACCGTCGACATCACCGAACTGGTCGGCAACGCCCCGGACGACGCCCTGTGGAGCCACAACCCGGCCGCCTGGCTGGGTGCGCTGCTGGCGCTGGCCGTGCTGGGGACGGCCTACGCCTGGCTGGCCCGCCGCCGGCTGCGGGCGACCTGACGGTTCGCCGGGCGGCTCGGTTCGCCGGGCCTCTCGGTTCGCCGGGCGGCTCGGTTCGCCGGGCCTACCCCGTTAGCTGGGCGGTTCGGTTGGCTGTCGCCTCGTGTGCCGGGGTCGTGCCGTTCGCCGTCCCCCTGCTGCCCATTTTCTCAGCCGCGCAACCGCGCCTCAAGCGGACCTGATTGGGCGCTTCGCGCCGACGACGACCGCTTGACCCACGGCCGCACGGT